>CAWFNN010000010.1:0-1046562 GCA_963817185.1 uncultured Alphaproteobacteria bacterium
CCCGGTAGCGGTCGGCTACATCGCGGGTCGCCACCACCGTCATCGGCATCAGTCGGCAACCGGTTCGGCGAACAGGGCCTTGATCCGGTCAATCATCTGCGGGATCACCTGATCGCGGCGCAACCTTTCTCCGACTGTGCGGCGGGTCATTCGTTCGATCAATTCGCCGGGGCGTTTCTGCACCGCCAGCGCCGCCTTGAACGCGCACGGCACTGTGAGCATGTCGCGGAACAGGTCGGCGATGTCGAGAATGAAGCTTTGGCCTAAGTCCTCGTGAATGAACCCCAATTGCGGTACCGCAGCGGTTGCCGCTACCGCGATGGCCGCCGCTGCCTCTACGGCACTGGCAGCATGGTTCAGCGCTTGATTCGGCAGATCGGCCGCGAACGGGTCCTGACGGTCATAGTGTCGCCCGTCCCAGCGAATACCAATTCGCCCGGCGGTGAGCCGATAGGTCTCCTTCACCCGCGCGCCTTCGATGCCGCGGAGGACCGCGATGTCGCGGTGCGGCAGCACCTCGCCGAGCCGCCAGGCGTACATCCGTCGCGCGACAGCCATGCGCGCGCCCTTCTCATCTGCCCATGCCTTCACCTGTGCACGCGCCAACGCCGAACTGTCCGGCATCAGAGGCTGGGCGGTGTAGAGCCTCACACCATCCTCGCCGATTGCGCACAGGCCGGTGCCATGCCGGGCCAGCAACCGCAAAGCGTCGTGGCTGATTGTAGAACCTGGACCGAGTAACAGAAGTGATAACGCCTGATGCGGAATCCGGTAGTCGCCGGCAACCACCAAATCGCTCCCTGCCGCGACAAAGCGTAGGCAACCGTCCTCCACCGACAGCGTGCCGCGCTCCAGATACAGAAGACCGTGCCGGTCAGCGTGCGGCAGGCGGGCGTGTTCCAGACCGAGGCGCCCCTTCAGCACGGCGTTACGCTGGCCTCAGCAGCAGCATGCCGAAACCAAACGCTCGTGCCGACCGACACCACGGGCGAGCATGACAGCGAAGTCGGCCGGGATCAGCGACGGTGAGCACACCGCTGAAGGAGGCGTCTGGCCCGATCAACCCCCTGAGCCGGCGCGTTCTGGTCGCGCCGCGGACTGGTGGTCAGGCGGAACCCGTCGAGCAAAAGCCGTTCCGACCGCGCGCCGCCATCGGCAAGGCGTTGGTTGAGCCATGCCTTGATACACCTCGCCACGACTGGGTCCCGCACCTGGATTGGTCCGCTCAATGGCGGCCAAATACGCGTCCCGCTCCCGTACCGCGTGTTCGGTCACCGCCACGATCGGTGCGCACCGTCGGGCGCGCGCGTAGCGAGAACCCCAGCCGCCGACCGCTCGGAAGCGCTTCCGGCATGAGTTTATCGGCCAAATCTTGCAGACCGAAGCAGACCAACGACGTTAGGTTCGGCAATCGCGGCGGCCTGATCGCGCAGTGCGGCAGCCGGGTGCCTCGAATAGGCCAGCAGTTTCAGCGGCCGGTTTGGCTGGCGAATCAGCGCGAACGGCGCAGGGGCGCAGGTCTGCGAAGGCGGCGTGCAAGGCGGCGTGCAGTCGCATAACCGAGGTCGTCATCGTCCCGACCATGCAGCAACCGCTCGCGCTCAGCCCACCGGACAAATTCACCCAAGTCAGGAGCGAGTTGCAGCATGTAGAGCGTCACGGCGTCGCATCCTGTGCCGGCAGCGAACGTATCCGAACCGTTCGCGTCCCACCGTGCACACCGGAGTGCCAGTCGCGGTGGTCACTCCATGGTCGTGGTCTCGTCGCCACGCTTTGGTGGCTCGGCACCGGGCAGCAGAGCACGGGACATGACCCCGGCAGACAGAGGCATGGTCGCTAGCGCGGCAAGAAACCCGTCGGCATCGACAATCCCAGCGCAGATACGGCCGCTCGGCAGACAGGATTTGCGGCCGAGGAAAAGCGGACGCGCCGGTTCGTCCAACGCCGCCGCCAGGTCAGCAACAGTTGGGGCCTGGCTTGCGGGGTCGAGACGTAGCGCGACCACTACGCGTTTGTCAGCGTGGTAGTCTCGAAAGCGCTCGTAGGTTGGGACCGGCGACCATCCTTGCCTCAGCGAATACGAAGGACTTTTATTCCGTCCCTCTACCGCGCCTTTTGTGGTCCAGCCCTTGTCGTCTTCGAACAAGCGTGCAGTCTGGTAGTCACAAATACGGTCACCAGCGCGGTCAATCCGTGCCGCGTAGTGAAGCCGTGCTTGCAGGTCGGCCAGTGCGTTTCGATCGCTCCGCCGCCAACCGAGTGCATTGCCAAGCAGGCCGGTTAGCATCGAAGCACCCGGAAAATCCGCGATCACCCCGCGTGCATCGACGGCTTCGCCACCGAAGGCCAGCAGTGGGCCTTCCAGGACGAGACGTAGATACTCAGTCATGTCCGCCAGCTTCGCCACACACTGCTTCAGCCGTCCATGCTGCGATCTCATCCAGCGTGCCCAGACGCCCGACTCCCGGCAGCTTTGCCGTGACGGTGCATAATGCGGCTCGCTTTTCATGCAATCCATACGAGCTGTCGAGTTCGCGCATCTTCTCGCCGAGCGCGACCAATGCGGAGGCGAGCAGATCGTCTGACTTGAGAGGCACTGCCTTGCGAAAAGCGCCGGCAAGGGAGCGCGGCTGTCGGCGTCCGGTTTCCAGCAGCATCAGGTCGGCGTAGGCGTACGGTGCGGTGCTGCCCTTCTTGGCCCCGGGCGACACGGTGGCGATCAGATGCAGCAAATGTTCCACAACCCGCCCAGCCAACGGGCGGTCGCCTCCCAGGTTCTCGACCAGCGCAGCCACATCGATGACAACGTAGCCATAGAACAGACCCGAGGTCAGTTCAGTCTCAAAGATGCCGGCGGTGCCGGCTTCACCGGGATCGAGTCGGCGCAAGTCATCGACAACCGTGAAATAGTCGCTTTCGCTCTCCTCGGCATGCACAGTGAACGCATGCGCCACATGGACGGCGGCATCTGTGTTTGCTTCAGGATCGGAGGTAACCATGCGACCGAACAGCGCTGATTCCAGGCCCGCCGCGAGCTTGCCAGCCACCTCTCGCATTGCCGCCAGATTTCGTTTTCCGTCGCCCTTGCCAAGGGCGGCGTCGATCGCCGCCTCAGCCTGCATCACCTCGCCAGTTGCCGCGGCGTCGCGTGCCAGACTTTTCAGATAGTCGATCTCCGGTCGGCCCAGCAGCAAAGCCTGTCTCTTTTTTATGTCTACGTTGTCCTTGCCAAACAGCAATCGCGCCAGCGCCACGCGAATGGCCTCAACCACCTCCGGTGTGGCCCCAGCGATTACAGGAATGATCTCGCGCTCGACCACTTCGCGAGATCGTACTGCCATGGGCGCTCCAATCTCATGCAAGGCCCATTCATCTTCAGCGACACGCCAATGGCGTTTGAGGCATTGAGAGGACACGCGGATGCGCGAGTCTCCGCCGTAGGGCAAACGTTTCGCCAAACCGGCATCATCCCGGTTCAGCAACACGGCAGGGTAGGACGCCAAGGTGTGAACTTGCACGAAGCGGGGAACGGCCATCGGATTTCGAGTCCTGTTCTGGATAAGGGGAGTGTCAGGCCGCGTCGGGCTGTTTCGCTTCGGCCCGGTAGTACTCCCGGGCAATGTTCAGACGGTCTGCGTCGTTACCGCGGCGAAGTACAAGGCGAGCGATCTCATATGGCTGGAGGCGTTCGCCCTTGGCGACCAGGAAGCGCACCATCCGCGGTAGCACGACGTCGAGTTCGTCTTCGCTTGCCTCAAGCAGTCGGGTCAGTCGGCCTTCGGAATACCCCGCCGAGAACAGCGCCGAACCGAGTGGCATGCCTCCCCGATGCTGGTCAGGTGCCGCAAGCGCCAACAGGTGCACAAGCAGTGCCCAGCGCACGAAATTGTCGTCGCCAAGCCACCAGTCTGGAACGTATCTGGCGAGAAGGCGGTGAAGTGCGGCAGTCCCGTGCGCCCCCCGCTTGGGGTCCATCCTGCGAAGTTCGGCGAGCGGCCCCGTGCCGAACGAACTCATGGCCAATCCGCGCGATAATGTCCGTGATCGCGTCGTTCGTCGTTCGTGGGGTCTCAAAGGCGGGATCAGCCTGCGTCATTTCGCATCGGCTCCGGCAGATAAGGCTTCAGATGCTCGTTGAAGCGGGCTGCCGAGCCAAGGCGATCGGCAGCACGCACGCTGGCGCGAAAGCGTCGGCGAGAGGAATGGGCGGCGGAGAATTCGGCATCGTGCAGCAGCGATCTGGCCTGCTTCATGAGGTCCTGCACCCAGGTTGAACGTATGCGGGTCCGAGTGTTCGGCATCGTCCGCGTCGATCTCGCGCCAAAGGTCATCAAAGAAGGTCAGATCGACGGCGGCATCGAACCGCATGAGAAAGACTTCGGCCTTGCGGTCGGAATCCTTGTCTCGGAGATCGATCTTTTTGGGACCGTTCTGGAACAGCGACAGCAACGCCGGTTTCAGCGCGCGTTCCTGCAACTCACCAGCAAGACGAACCCGTTCGCGGGCCGCTTCGGCAATGGGGTCGGTGGCCCGTTCGATGGGGCCGCGCTTCATACGTCGCGATAAACTGATCCGACGTTCGAATAGCCTTCAGTCTTCCCGTCGCCGCGGACCAACGCGCGCGCGACGAGCCGTAATCCCTGCTCGGCGTCAAGTGCGTCGAGCTCCTGTAGCGGCGACGGTAGAAGCCGTTCCTGCCGAACATCAGATCGACCATCCGAGCGTAGTCAAATCCTGTGCTGCCGACCGTCAACGCCTTCTGTTTGCCGTCTTTTTCAGTTTAATCGGCGACCAAGGATCGCCGGTAACGCCCCCTTCGATGGAGATAATCCGTGCAACTTTCGATCCGGTTGTGCGTGCGCGCAAGGCGCCACCTTGAAGAGTTAGTCTAACCCGCCGACAGATTTCGATATACCATTCGTCCAGAACGTCCCGTCGTAAAGATGCGGCTCCGTCCCATGGTTCGAGCCATAACAGCGCAAGTCCCCCTTCCGAAGCATAGCCAGCGCCACACATGCCCCGCAAGGCGAGCACTCGACGCAGGTCTCGTCGGAAGTGGGCACCTGCGCCACCCTCGGGCGCAACGCTCAACCCAGCGCGGTTCGAAGGGGCACCGTTCATGCGGCTGATGCCGTAAAGGTTTTGCCTGAATAACCTTGCATAGTTTGCAAGGTCAGAATGGCAAACAGCCAATCGTCTGGTTTGGCTGTTCTCATCACAGCCTGTTTTTGATCATGGTTCTTGGACGTTACGAGCATGTCAAGCCCATCAGGCGTGATGATCTCATTTTTCAGTTCGGCCAGTGAGCCGGACGAGATCGGAGGCTGCAAAAGCGCGGGTCGCTGGGGGGGCGACACCAAGCACCATGCGTCATCGGATTTATCCGGATTGAGATTGCGCAGCAGATCGCACCACGCGTCCTCGGCTTCGGGTGGTTCGGAAGTTTTCGCATGATGCAGAGCGTTTGCCGCGAGCAGCACAAGAAATGAGTGCCAGGCGTGACGCTGATGCGGGCGTAATGCGGGGAAAGCCGACACCGCGTCGCGGGTCATCCAGGCAAGAACAGCCGGCAGAGTGAGCGTGACGTGCCGGCCGTCGTTCCCCCTCGCACGGATTAGCGGAACGAGCAGGGTGTTCGCAATTCCTCCCAAAGCATAACCTCAGAGTTATGACCGGCCGAACTTTCAGCCCAAGCGAGCCGATTCGGTCAAGCTTCCGCTCGCCGCAGCCCAAACCGGTCGTAGCGCAGCAAAGTCGGTCCCAGCCGGACCAAAAGACTGCGATCGGTGGTCGATACGACCTCGGCGACATCGTCGGCGGTGGCGTCGCCGGCCAGGAACTGCGGGACGCGGATGGTCCCGATGGGATCGCCGAACGGACCTCGGGTGGCCGCAGGCAATTCCATGAGCAAATCTTTGGCGCCAAGGCGGGAGGCCCATTGCTCGCCTTCCGGAATACGAAACGCGGAGAACGGGGCGCTTCGGTCGAGCAGTCCCATGCCGGCTTGTTGGGCGCTGGCGATGTCGCGCCCGTAGTGCTGATTTAATACGCCCTCCCAGGCTCTGTCACGCGCTCGCAACTCGGCTTCGATGGCTGCGAGCTTCTCCGGATGGGTGGCCTGTTCAACCAAGTGCCGGTTCATTGCTGGAATGCGCCAACATGGTTCCGCTACAATCAGCCGCCACGTCGCTTCTGTTACGCGGGCGTCGTCATAGACACGTCCCAGGCCGTGCCGCCCCCGTCCACCACTCAAAAGTGGCAGCAGGTCGCGGATGGCCGGAGTGAGTACAACAGTGCGAGGTTCCGAAAATTTGCCAGGACGACGCCGGGGGTGGCGGTGCAGCCTGCCAATACGCTGGAGCATCACATCAACCGGACAGAGATCGGTGATCAGCAAATCGGCATCGAGATCAAGGGATTGCTCCAGGGTCTGGGTGCCGATCACAACGCGCGCATCTGTGGTACTGGCTTTCCCAAGCGCGGCCTCCACCGCTGAGTCCAACGATCGGCGGTCGGCGGGAGCAAACCGCCCGTGATGCAGAGTTGCTACCCCGCCAACGCGAAACAGCACGGGGTGCGAAACCCCCACGGCTGATTCCAAAGCCTGCGCCGTTGCGATGGCTGCGCCAACCGTGTTGCGGATGACCAATACCTTCGCGCCGGCCTCTGATGCGTCCAACGCTAAAGCGGCCACCGCGGCTGGGTTGTCTATCAGGGCAGTTGCGTCCAGCCGCACCTGCTTGGCCGCGCCCGCAGAGGGAACATGGTGAAATTTGGCCTGGCCCCCTTCTGCCCAACTCAGCGCAGGATAAGGTACAGCCTCGGCAGTCGTCAGAGCAGGACACGGCGTGCCCAACAACCTCGCGTGCATTCCCGCTCCCAGAGTGGCGGACAGCAACAGCGCATGCCCGCCGGCCTGGGTGTGACCGTTCAACAGATTGCCCAGCAATGTTTCCATGTACCGATCGGAAGCGTGCACCTCGTCCACCACAAGCAAATGCCGCAGCAACGCGGTGCCGCGCAGATGCGCATGCCGGGTGGCGATAGCCGCAAGTAGCACCTGATCGATCGTGCCAACCGCAATCTGGGCTGCTAGAAAACGTTTGGGATGTTCAGCCGCCCATCGTTGTTGTTGCGTGGTTTCGTTGGGGTTGTCGTTCCATTCGAATCCAAAATCGGGCAGTGGGTGGCCACGGGCGTCGTCTGCGCCGACTTGACCGGGGATCGCTAGAACCACCGCGGGACGCTCATCGAGGGAAACAGTACGTCGCGGAACCGTTTGATCCGTGCGAACATCTGAGTCGCTGCCACACGTGTCGGCAAGGCGAAATAAAGGCCGTCCACCGCGCCTTGAACGAACAATTCCTGGAAGCGCCACAAGGCCGCCTCGGTCTTGCCTGAACCGGTCTCTGCCTCTAACACGACACACTGCGCGGTCGGCAGGATCGCGTCACGCTGCATTGAGCGTGGAGTTGCGCCATCGAACAAGTCTGCGAAGGTTGGCGCCTGCTTGCTTACGATTACCCGTCGATCTTCGACCGTCAAACCAACCGCGCCCAGCGCGGATTGTGCCATGATGCGGGCATCAGCCATTCGGTCGCAGGCCGCTCCGTCGGCGAAAGGAAAGAAGCGGACATCGGAGCCGAGCCAGTCGGCCAACATCAGCAGTCCGGCGAATGCATGGTGGAACGCTGGCGCGCTCGGCAACAGTGGTCCAGGTTCGAACGCCGGCGCAAACCAGCGGTCGAGCGCAAACCGCATCGGTCCCAGATCAGCGATCGGATCGTTGCCAGCATCGTCCTTTCGCCATTGCACGTCGGCGTTTGCCGGGTCACCCGACCACGGACGACCGTGATGAGCAAACAGGGTATCCCAGAGTTCCCCGTTATCGTCGGGCGTAAACCAGGCCTCGGTCCGCTCTAATCCGAGCACGGCGTAAAGCGCGTCGGCGCGGTCAGACCTGAATAACCACCTCAGTTGGTCGATGTGCCCGACCACGGGTGCACTTGGATCGATGCGGCGGCGGAACCCGCGGTTGGCCTTGCCAATATCATGGAGAAACGCAAGTGCCGCTAGCCGTAAGCGAGTAACTTCGTCCAGGTCAGCTTTTCCGGCCGACCGAGCGAGGCGCTTGTTGATCGTCGGTTGTTCAAGGAGCGCTTCAATTGCCGCCGCCACGTCGGCCGAATGGTCGATAAGGCTGTGCCAACCGATCACGCAGCCGCTGCCGTCGCGTTGCAGCTTAGCCCAGAGCGACAGACGGTCAGGGGCGGTCACGTCTGGCTGGAAGCTGGATCAAGTTGCGCATTGGGTGAGGCGATTATCCCGGGACTGGTGACTTCCCTAACACGATCGGCAGCGATGTTGTAAAGCGATATCGGTTTTGTCGGGGTTATATGCTGACTGAATTTCAGATCGACGATCAGGTCTTCCGTCGGACCGGTACGGAAACCAAGGTGACCGGCAACGGTCGGGCGGTCAGGCTTGGCATCTGGTCCTCCGGCTGCCCCGACTGTGGTCAGCCGTTCAATCAATCCCATCGGGACGTTGGCTTCGCGCCGGCCCGCAGTGTCACCCGACGCTGCCCCAGGTGCAGAAACGGACCGGGCCGTCGGGTCGCACAATCGGGTAACGGCAAATCGCAATTGCCACCCCAACCGCACGCCCATGTTCCACGGCCTGGGCAGGGTCACCCCGCCCACGCTGGGACCGGGCAGTTGGCACCGTGCACATCCGACCTACCGAACCCGTTCGCTGGCAATCCATGGAACGTGCAACCGCGGTCGCCTCCGCCAGGCGCTGTCCCGCCACGATCGACGCTGCGACCGCAACGGCGGACTGGCCACCACCCTGTGGGGGTTTTCACAGATCGATAGTGCGCGAGCGTCTGTGTCGCGGTTTTCGTTACTATCTTAATGCGGCCGATACTGGCGCGTTTCCGCGCGGGAGCCATCGCGCCAAGCGCGACGTGGACACACGACCCTGCTGCAACCGCCGCAAATATGCTGCGGCGTGCGACGATCCAACCCCGAATTGCGGCGTTCGGGGTGGCGTTAATTTGCTGCATGGCAGATCCCTGGGGAAGCGGCGGCGGTCAATGGTTCGACACCGTGTAACAGGCCGACTCACGCAACGGCGACCGGCTTTTGGGATTCAGGACCCAGCGCGTCCGGCCAGCGTCGGACGGCAGTAAGCGATTATGGTGGATACTTTGGTCAGGGTGGTGGCGAAATCCGATCCAGCATCAGCATCTGCCGCTGGTTTTCGATAGACCAGGATTTGAACCGGCTCAGAAAACTCTGCCCAAGCAGAAGGCCACCTTCAACGCTGGAAATACTGCCTGTCACATTCTCGACTTCAAAATCGCCGACACGTAGGACGCGGATGCGGAAGGTCTGAGATGGGACCGTCGATCCATCAGCCAGCCGAAAGGTCTGCTCCCCCAGGAAGTCCGATTCCTTCAGCGTCTTGGTTCGGAAAAGTGTCATCACGACATCCGCCGGTATGCAGACATCGGCCGCACCGCTGTCAACCGTAAAGTCCAACCTGATGGCGCTATTAATCGTGACTGGAACCACAAGGACCCCGCCTTCCTTGTGAAGCTGTATTTCGTGTCGGCCCACGGAAATCGGCTCTCCGGCTGCGACTTGATGGCTGACGCGCGCGGTTCCGCCGGATGCTCGCGCTGGCGATTGCGACGGTGCCGCTGCCTGCTTGGTGGCACCGCAGGAACCACCGATGAACTCGTTGTCGCGCCACAAGCCTTCCTTGCGGTTCCCGTTTGCGCTGATATAGACCCACAGCCGTTTCGCGCGCCGTTAACGAAAGACCCTTCGTAGCGGTCGCCATTGGCCCATGTGGCGGTGCCGTGACCGACTGGCTTGCCGTTGAACCAATTTCCCTCGTAGCGGTTGCCGTTCGCCCGGGTGAAAACACCCCAGCCGGACAATTTGCCAGCGACAAAGTCCCCTTCGTATCGGCTTCCATCTTCAAGGACGAAGACGCCGCTACCAGTCCGCTCCCCGTCTTTGAAATTTCCCTCGTAATAAATGCCGTTCGTCTCGGCTTCGACTCCCTTGCCAGACATCTTCCCGTCAACGAAGAAGCCCTCGGAGCGCTCGACGAACCCGCCGTCGCGGAACCACTTCAACACACCTTGGCCCTGCGCCGTGCCGTTCTGGCAGGCTCCCGACCACGTGACACTCTCGTTTGGCATCCGATAAGCATCCCATACTTTGCATCGGGTGTTCGCATCAGCAAGCCAGCCTGGCCCCGCAGGTTGCTCAAAGACAATGGTGGGTGGTGCAACACACGATGCGAGGGCGGTGAGACAAGCAAGAAGGGGTAGCTTGGTATCCATCTGGTCGCCCCAATCCTTCCTTACCCAGGACATCCGGTCAGGACGGAGACGAAACTATGCGGTTTGGTGTCGGTAGGCCAGTGGCTTCGATAAAGAGACAATCTGACAGTTGGGGTGCTGTCGTCGTCATTCCGGGTCGCTGGATCGCGTCGGACGCGTCGTCGGCGCCGGTATTACCCCCGAGCATTGGAAGAGATCGATACCCGCTGTTAACGCGCCCGCGTTCCCCTCCCGTCGATGACACCGCGGCATGCGTGTGGTGCTGTGATGATAAGGGGTGGGTTCGCAGCGCCATTCCGGCGCGAATGACCCGCAACGCACGGGCATCTTATAGATGCCCGTTGCGAGTGTTGCGAGCTTCGGCTGCGGGGTCTGCTGCGAGGCATTGCGAGGCTGTTGCGGGTCTGTTGCGCTTATTGCGAGCCTCGGCGTTGCGAGTTTGTTGCGCGGACGAGCTACCGTCCCCGGTGCAGGTCTGTGATGACCTCACCATCGACACCGATCCAACCGGCGATTTTGAGTTGAGAAAGGTATGTCCGGAACAGCTTCGTCTTCCGGTCACGCTCGTTAGAGCCGGCCCCGGCTGGTATCTCGGTCGCCAAGCCAAGGCGAACGCACTCGGCGTACCATTCGCTCCGAGTTGCGCGGCCGATCGTGCGTGACACCACGAGAGCATCACTCAGCGCTCCGTATTGGGCCATTGCAGCCGGTGTCAGCGGCTTCGCCTGCGGGCCGCATTTCGGATTGACCGGCTCGGCGGTCCATACATCATCCTTCAGCCGGATCGTCTGCGCTTCGAAGTCGCGCCAGTTGCCGGGTGTGCGGCGGCGGGCTTTGCCTGGATGCTCGAAAGACAGGGCGAATGCGGTCACGTGGGGACCGTTCTGCCCCTCTGTTAACGGGGTCATGCAGCCAACGGCATCGAAGCGCCACGCTTTCGTGCTGCTCCCGTATTGGCGATCAGAATTGTGGCCAGTATGGTCGAGCCACAACTGCCCGATCCGCCGGTTAGTCAGTGTGGTAACCAGGGGCAGAGTTTCGGACCACGGTATTTCATCCTTCATGTCGCCGGTTATGAGCGACATCACGTTGTCGAAGATGATCAGATCAACCCCGCCGATTGCCGCAATCAGCGCGAGCAGGAACAGCCGTCCATCTTCGGTGTTAAGCGGTGCGAACGGGGGCAGTGTCGGACAGATCAGCCGGGCCTCATCCTCGATGTCCCGGCCGAAAATCAACAGATTGCCCGGCGGGATGGTGACACCGAGTTGGCGAATGGCATCAGCCGCCCGCGGCTTGATCAACTCACCTGGCATCTCCCCATCGAGATACAAAACCCTCGCCGGCCGGGATGACGCCCAGTGCAAGACCCCCGCACCGCTGGCAATGCCCGCCGCAATTGCCAAGGCCAGCAAGGTTTTTCCCAGTCCGGTGCGACCGACCAAAAAGACCCGTGTTGTGGTGGTCAGCAGGTCGCCCAGTAAGCGGTCAGGCTCGGGTATGTCGCGATTTGCCCACGTCTCGACGGACAGCAGAGCGCGCATCGAAACCACGTCGTCATACTTCGGTGGTGCGGGATCGAAATCATGCAGTGGGGGCGGACCAAGGTTGCCGCTCTTGTCACCAGCACATGGCCGCCACCGCGGATGATCGGGCGGAACGCCATGCCAACCGGGATTTTCGGCTTGCCATTCCTCGGACGGAGGATCGATGGGAAACCGGCTATCAAACGGGGTGTCCACCACTACTTGCCCCCTAAGATGAGGGGGGAAGCAGCACCCCGTTTCAAACCCCATGCGATGGTTCCCGCCGCATTGCGCTGATCGACCAGCGTGCCACCAGCCACCAGCACGGCATCAAGCAACAGCTTGCTGGCTTCGCCTTCGGACAAACCGGCTTGGTCCATAACGCCGCCGATGGTGGTTGATGCTGCTCTCAGGATGGCGTGGCGGCTTCCGTCCGACGCGTTTTCCAGCTTCCGCAGGGCTGAAGCGATCATGGCATCCGCACCGCGACCGCCGAGCTGGAACGGTTTCGTTGGGCGACGCGGCAGTGGTGTCGGTGCCGGTTTGGTCAGCAGGGTGTGCAGTAACCAGTCGGGCCAAGGCGCGATCGGCGAATGATCCGTGCAATCGTGGCCGGCGCCGAACCAAAAAACGACGTATCCGCCTTCGCCTCTGCTATCGATGCCCCGCGCCACGACGGATTCAGTATTCTTCACTCCGTCGGCATGCTGGAACCAGACGTGAAACCCGCCTGATCGGGTCTGGTAAATCCGTGTCGCCGGTATCCGTTCCTGGGCCGCGAGCAGCCATGCGCGAGCCGCAGAGTGCTTCACATCAACGTCGAGGGCATCAAACCCCGATTTGGCGCCGGTCGAGATTCCGATCAGGGCGGCGCCGGGATGCGAGAACATGCGTGCGATCTGATCTGGATCAACCGTTGCATCGTGGAAGCCATTGCCACCCTCGTTCTTTGGGATGGCCGGCGCCTTGTTGTCCGAGCAGGGGAAGACGTGCCAGCCGGTGTTGCGGGCAACCGCCTGCGCCAGATCGATCAGGTCGCTCACGCGGACTCCAGCGCCAGTTGGAACAAGATGCGGCGTTCGCTTGCCTCGGCTCCCTGCATCACCGCCAATTCGCGGCTGTCTATGTGACGCTCGATCGCGGTTTGGAGCAGCACCCTAAGGACGCCAGGCTCCAGCGCGTCTAGTTCCACGCTTTCCGTATCCCCGAACCGGCGAGCGTGCGTATTGCCTTCAGTCTTTGTGGGTCGCGTTGGCAGCCTGTATTCTGTGACCTGTTCGCGGGTCAGAGCGACTTGCTCAGACTGAAAGCAAGCCTCGGGCGCATAGTGTTTCGCGCGCCGCAAGATGTCGTGCAGCATGAGACTGCCGGACGGATCGTAATCGTTCAGAGACAGTATGATGCGGGGCTTTCCGCTTCGCTTGGTGTCCTCTGCGAGGGACTGCACAATGCTTTCCGAGGCGAAGCCGCGGGTAACCATCAACGGCACAGCAAAATGCCATGTCGTATCTTGAATTAGTGCACGGATTGCGTCCTTCTCGCACCACACTTCGAGTTCGCGATCGGCGGTGCGCCAATAGCTGCGGCGGTAAAATGACGCGATGTCCTCGATCGCATCCTTGACGCCGTCGTAGCTGGCCGGGACGGTGTAAACGCGCGAACCATCTACGATCTTTCCGAAAGGAGTATCACCCGACCGGCGCAGGTCCACGGCCAAGCGAGCCACCGTTCCATCGTATTCCGCCTCGGTCTTCTCAACGATGCCAGCCGAAACCAATCTGTAAAACAGATGCCGTACCGTCATGCCATCACCAGCGTTAGCGATGGCGACGATCGCTTGGCGGATGGCGTCCATCTGCACGCGCGTCCGGCGGTTGCGGAGGGGTCTTATGCGGCTAGAGATATAGGGGGCATCCGCCCGCAGACCGTCGTCAGTCATGAGGGCGCTCCCAGCAATCGACGCGGCGGGAGCCGGTCACCCCCAGTACGGCGAAGCATGACCCGCGTCAGCCTCTCATAATCCACCAACAACGAGAGCATTTCGGGATGACGGTCAGCTTTGGCGACGATCTCAGCCAGGAATTCGGCCATCGCGCGCACGCCAAGCTTGTGCAGAAGCGGGGTGCCCAGGCGAAAGGTCGAGAAATAGTCTGTCCGAAACATAGGCGCGTCCTTGATAGACGCGGCTTGAAGGCGCGATCCGTTTCGAGTAAATCGAAGTTGAGGCAACGATCCACTTACCGAGGAATCCCCGCACGCTGCCGCGTCGGGGGTTTCTCAAACGACTTTCCGCTTGGATGCGCGACCGCGTCCGCCCATGACCAAGGGCGCGGCGACCAACTTCTCATAGGCCACCTGGAACAGCGCGGCCGTCGGGATCAGCGCCCGCCCGTTCACGACACGGCTAGGCACCGACCAAGCTTCAATGGTCCGATGCGAGACAGGAAACATGTGCTTCGTAACCAGATCGGCCCCCGTCCGGCGGTCGACGTTCGGCGGCTGCTGGGCAACCACATCTTGCAGGTCTGGCGGCAGGGTTGCAGTGCTGGCCAGGAGAGTTTGGGGAAGGGTCATGCGACGTTAGCCCCGTAAGGTTGCTTAACGCCTCGTAGGCTGACTGAACGGAAAATCTGAGGCCAGCACTCTAAAATTTACTGGCCAAGATAGTTGGAAATTTACCTTGGTCGCCCACGTGGCAATCTTCGGGTCTCGAATTGTGGTTCTCGTGCAATAACCTCGATCCGACGATCCGCGGCAGTCCAGCCGAGCGGAAAAAGCGCCTCACGGACGGGAGCACCGATCTGATTTATGTTCGGTGGTTTGCCGCCGCGCGCAGCGGCCATGTCGTAAACGTCTTCAATTGCCGCACGGATTGCGGAGGTTGGGGCGGGCTTGAAGAGTTTCTTCGTCTCGGTGATGGCTTCCGCAAGATTGGTGCGATGGAACATTGGCTTGCGATAGCCACACTCGTGCTCAGGTCGGGCTACCACTCGTTCGCCGGCAATCAGATAATCGTAAGCCGGTTCCCGAATGAAGTCAGGATTGGACGGATCAAATTCAGCCGTCCGCCAATATTCACGGTCCCGTGGCGGCGAATCAGAGCGAACATCACGCATCGGAAGCGCCGGATTGGGGTCGTGCCAATGCTCCCACCAAACCAATAGCCCACCGCAATCCAACTGGATCGCAATCCATTCCCGCGACCAGGCTTCGTCCCAAAAGAAGGCCTCTTGAACACGACGAACTGCCTGCGTCCAGGTCAGATACCAGCCGGCTTCTATATCGTCTGGGTTGATGCTATTTCGTTCACCCCACAACCTGATGGTCGGGGACTGGATTTCCTTGTCGCCGTCGCCAACCGAAACTTGCACCGCGCCGTCGACGGTCGGAGGTTCGACCTCCGTCGCGGTCGGTGCTTTGGACGTACGGTCGTAGTCAGACCGTCGTTCGTCTGTCATCGCTGTCCTCTCATACATGGGTATCGCCTTTGAAAGCCGGGCTTGGACGCACAAGTTATCCCGTCGCCGCCCGCTATGCCACGTTCGCATCGGAAGGCGACGGTGCTGGTCCCAGCAACATCGCATGACCTATGTCTCTGGGGATCGGGCTTTCACCCGGCGTGGGTGACTATCGGCACGATGTTCGTTGGCGCCTTCTCGCCGCGGATTGCCTCGGCCAGCAACTTCCCCCATCTGTCCATCGCTCTGACTTGTTCCGGCCAGCGGCTTGATCTTTGGTAGACGCCCATTACCCCGCCACGGGTTGCGGATTGGCGATGGTTCAACGCCGCATCGGCTATTGTTTCCGACACGCCAGCTTCGGCCAGCGCGGTTGCGAAAGACCGGCGAAAATCATGCCACACCCAACCGTCCATCTTGGCGGCTTCGTCCAGTTCCGCCTTGATGCTGCTGAAGTTGCAGATGGCTCGGCCGGACTCCGGCGCGGAAAACACAAGGGCCTTGCCGCCGGTCACCTTGTGGCGATCACGCAAGATGTCTAATGCCAGCGGATGCAGGTAAAGCCGATGACTGTCACCGTTCTTTGTCAAATGGGCCGCCTGACGCCATTCCGCCGTATCCAAGTCAACCGCCGACCATTCCAGGTTCGCGGCCTCGCCGCGCCGACACGGTACTGCGATCAGGAAGCGGACGAAATCACGCCATACGGGTTCGCGAAGCGTGCCAGCGGCTTCCCACAACACCGCCAGTCGTTGAGGCGTCAGAAAGTTCGATCGGGCCTGGGGCGCCCTGGGGCGACGCGTCCGCCCAATCAGCGCACAAGGGTTGACCTTGATATGACCGGCGTCCTGGCACCAGTCCATGAACCTGTTCAGCGCACCGAACCGCGCGCTGGCGTTGGCACCTTCGCCCCCAGCCGCCGTCAGTCGCCGCACGTCATCCGCTGTCAAATCGGCGGCAGGCGTGTTCTCGGCGTCGATCACATGAAGGGCCAGCTTAACTTGCGTCAGTTCGTTCGCGACGTAAGCCGGGGACGGTAGGCCAGCACCGCGCATCTTCGGCCGTTTCGGTAGTGCATGCGCGTACTCATCGACCAAGCGGATCAGGGTGGCGCCTCGCTTACGACGATCCGCCTCTGCACGCACCTTTTTCTCAGCCGCGGGATCAGCACCGGCCGCAGCCTGTCCCTTGATCCGGTTGGCCTCGGTCCTAGCGTCGTCCGGGGAATGGGTCGTCGGGTTTCCAAGAGTGACCGTCTTGTTCGGCCATCGGCGTCCCGTCAGGGGATCGGTCCCGCGCGGCCGGTAGGCGTACGTCCAGGTCATCCCGGTCGGGTTTACGATCAGCGCCAGCCCACGGCGTTCCTTATCCCGCACGATGAGCCGTTGATCTGCCTTCCGTCGCCGCCAAGCGGCGTCAATCGTCGCCTTGGTGATCTGGGTCGGCTTTTCGCTAATGACGCGCATTTGGTCTGATTCCGCATCTCCCCGACAGGACATTGACAGGACACCAGGCACGGGAGCAAGCGGAATTTAGCGGGACATGACGTTGGTGGCGTGAAGCTGGAATCGTCAATATAACGGGCCTTTGTTAATCGACAGCGGGGACCAGCATGAGATAGCGGAAGCGTACCCCTGCCATTCCTAATCTTGGGGCCGTGCGTTCGAATCGCGCCGGGGACGCCATCCCGACGAAATGTAGCTATATCAATGACTCAGGGGACTATGGTAGGGCAGGCACGTAGCGGAGCATCACATCCCCAGCGTTACATCCAGCCGTTGCTCGTTGCTATGCCGTTGCCCATGCCAAAACTACTTCGCCGCGGCAACACGTTATACGTCCGTCCCCAAGGACCGCTGGGCGACCCAGGGAAGGTCTTTGGCACACCCTCGGGCATCAAACGTGACCACCGCCAAGCCGCATCCCGGGCACAAGATCTATCCTACCTGCTACGCGACAAGACGGTCGACCGGCCGAACCAGGTGCGGGCGAGCGACATCACCTACATTTCCCGATGCGCCGGGGGTTTCTGTATTTGGTTGCGATCATCGATTGGTCGACCAGGCGGGTTCTGTCGCGGCGTCTGTCGAACACCCTGACGGCGGGGTTGTGCGTCGAGGCACTCGGCGACGCTCTTGCCCGGTTCGGCAAGCCCGGCATCCTCAATCCCGACCAGAGTTCGCAGTTCACCAGCAAGGCGTTCACGCGTGTGCTGCCGGACCATGGGGTCGAGATCAGCATGGATGGCCGCGGGCGCTGCCACGACGATATCCTCGTCGAGCGGCTTTGGTGGACGGTGAGGCACAAGTGAGTCTACTGCGGTGGTCCCGGTCGTTTCCTGGCGTCCCGTACGAGATTCGAACTCGTGTTACCGCCGTGAAAGGGCAAAACATGGTGTCCCGCTGTGTCCTGACATGTCCCCAAGACTGGCCTAAATCAGCCGTTTCTCGGTGGACGTGTCCAGTGGTATCCCCTATTATCCCAACCCATAGACGGGACACTCCGGGACACCAGCTGTGGCACGCAAAGTAAGGGCATCAGGTTTCGAGACACGTACGGCGCGGCTGAAACGACCCGTCGCCAAAAAGCCTGCGTTCATTCGCATCGCGCCAGGCGTGAGCCTTGGCTACCGGCGCAATGCCACGCGGGGACGTGGGTCGCTCGGGTTGCGGACGGTCGTGGCGGCAACTGGACAAAGGGCATCGGGAGCGCCGATGACCACGACGAAGCCAATGGCGACACCGTACTTGATTATTGGCAAGCACAGGATCGGGCGAAGCAGGTTGCGCGTGGTGGCAAGGATCAGACGATAGCCGCACCCGTGGCGGTCGAGACCGCTACGACGCTCCGCACCGCCTTGAACCGCTATGAGGCGGACTTGCGGACTCGTGGCGGCGATGTGGGCAACGCCATCCGCGTGCGTCGGCATCTTAACGACGCCATGCTTGACCGCCCCGTAGCCGAATTGAGCCTGAATGCCTTGCGGGTTTGGCGCGATGGCTTGACCGCGAAGAAGCGTCGCAAGTCGGACGACACGGGCGATGAACCGAAAGGCGATCCCCTTGCACCATCCGGCGTAAACCGGCTTTGTACGGGGCTGAAAGCCGCGTTGGACCTTGCCGCAGACCTTGACGTCGGAATCACCAGCCGTCGCGCATGGGAACAGGGGCTTGCCAGCCTTCCTGGTGCCGAGGAAGCGCGCAACGTGGTTTTACCGGACACAGAGATACGGAAGCTGGTAGCCTTGGCCCCGACGCAAGGGACCGATTTCGCATTGCTTCTTGAAGGGCTTGCCGTGACGGGCGCCCGCGTGTCGCAGCTTGCCCGCGCCAATATTGGGGATTTGCAGGATGCTCGGTCTGATCCCCAAATCATGGTGCCGTCATCCGCCAAGGGGAGGGGTACGAAAGCCGTTATCCGCCGTCCCGTGCCGATTTCGGCGGATTTCGCCGCACGCCTCCGCCAAGCGGCAGACGGGCGGCGCGATGACGCGCCGTTGTTCCCGAAAGGCAGTGTCAGGTGGAAGAAGACGGATCACGTCCGCCCATTCGCCCGAATCGTGAAGGCCGTAAGGGTCGAATCCAGCGACGGCGGGACTGTGACAAGCTACGCGCTAAGGCATTCCAGCATCGTGCGCGCATTGCTGGCAAACGTTCCGGCGCGCGTTGTTGCTACGCAGCATGATACGAGCGTGGCGATGCTTGAACGGAACTACTCGCGGTTCATCGCAGATCATGCCGACGCCATAGCGCGGGGGGCAATGCTTCAGGTAGCGCCCTGATTTGGGATAACGAAGGCATAGCCACGCAACCGACACGCCCACGACGCAATGGGCAGCCGAGTGGCGCTCCGGACGACCCGGTGCTTCCCCACGCCAAGGCGCACTCAGGCGTGCTGCGCTTCATGCGGCTGACCCTGGCGTGGCGAGAGGAAGCGACCTGCACGCGCGGCGTGAAATTGATCTGACCAGCGGGACGTGGACGATCCCCGGTGAGCGCACCAAGAACGCCGAACCCCACACGGTGCCGCTATGCCGGCAAGCTGTTGCCCGCATTAGACCCGGGTTCGGCCGATGAACTGGTGTTCTGCAGGAAGCGAGCGGCACGGAGGGCTGGAACTCGCCACGATCTGCGGCGCACCGGCGCCACTGTGCTGGGAGAGATGGGCGAACTGCCGGGACATCATTGAGGTCCGGGTCGAACAATGGCATGACCTGATCGGCGATATCCCACGCTTTCGGACTCCATCCTGGACCGCATCGTCCATAACGCGCACCGGATCCAGTTGCGTGGCGGGTCCCTCCTCAAAAGGAAGGCTCAGGAACAGAGATAGTGGGCCGGGTCCGAGTGTCGCCAACCGATCCGAAGTTGCAGCAGCGAACGACAGGCCCGAACCGCCGCAGCCGACCCGTGACTGTCATTCGATCGGACGGTGCTGCTCCTCCAAAGCCGACGTTCAGGCTCTTAGGTGATCGTCCCTAGAACTATCGATTTTTCGATAATTCCGGCTTTACTCGATGGAATGGTGTAGCTTGCCACCATGACACCCGCCCAATGCCCTGCCTCACGAGCACTTCTCGATTGGTCTCAGCAAGAGCAATTGCTCACCCCGCCCCGGCGAGCGTGTCGCCGGGTCGTTTGGCTGATATCACGAAGCGGACGGTATCAAACACCGAAGCGCGATTGGCCTTCGCGGTGCTGACGACGGAGCGGAAGGCGGCATAAGTTTGCGCCCCCCACTCGCAGCGGAAGCCGTTGGTCACTTTGCGGAAGATCACGCTCGGCCGCAGATGCCGCTCGGAGATGTTGTTCGTAGGCGGCACCGCTCGATTTGACATGAACACGAACAGATGTGCCCGGTTGGCGAGCATGCGCTTGCGCAGCTTGCGGCCCGGCTCGCCAATCGGGACCACCGCCAGGATCCGGTCGAGCCTGCGGTCGAGGTCATAGAGATATTGCTTCAGGGTGGTATCCTTCAGCGTCCCGCGCCGCCGGCCGATCGCGATGGCGCGCAGCAGCAGCCACCGGAACGGCGCGCTGAACGCTGTGTCGCCGCATTCGATGGCGTATTTCGCATCCCGGAGCAGATGCGCCCTATGCCGACATCGGCATAGGGCGCACTATGCCGACCCCGATATTATGCCGACTGATACCTGGGAACCGGCCCCGGTGGCCGTCATCGCGGCGCTGAGGCCGGCATAATCAGATCAGAGCGCCTCAAGAAAGGCGAGAAGCTTGTCAGGCGGCCGATAGCGGCCTGGCGAGATGTTGCTCAGGGTTGTCTTTGCCAGGGCGCGTTCTTTGAGCTCCAGATCTGCGTGCAGGTAGATCTGAGTCGTTTCGATCTGTTCGTGGCCGAGCCATAGCGCTATCACCGAGGTGTCGATGCCGGCGCGTAGCAGTCGCATCGCCGCGGTATGACGCAGTACGTGCATGGTAACGGTTTTTTGGCCCACTGACGGACAGGTGTGGGTGGCAATCTCCACGTATTTGGCGAGACGGTGCTCGAGAGCGTCACGGCTAAGAACCTTGCCTGTCTGGGTTGGGAACACCGGCTCTGCGGCGTGGCCGGCGCGTTCGGCGAGCCAGACGCGCATGGCGGCGACGATGCCGGACGTGAGCGGGGTGACCCGCAGCTTTCGTCCCTTGCCTAGGCAACTCACATGCGCTCCGGCGCCAAGGTGGACATCGGCGCGCCGAAGGCCGATCAACTCGGACGCCCGCAGGCCTGTCTGGGCGGCAAGCCCGAGTAGGGCGTGGTCGCGCCGACCAGTCCAGGTTGTCCGGGCTGGAGCAGCGAGCAGTGCGTCGACTTCCGCCTCGGTCAGGAAAGTCACAAGCCGGCGGTCGAAACGTTTGGTAGGAATGGCGAGCACCCGCTCGATCACAGCGGCATGCTCAGGGTGACGAAGTGCCGCATATCGGAATAGCGAGCGGATCGCGGCGAGCCGAGCGTTACGGGTGCGCACACCATTTTCCCGCTTATGCTCCAGATGATCGAGGAACGCGCCGACGAGCGGGGCATCGAGGTCGTCGATGTCCAGTTTTGATGGCGCCATCTTTTGTCTCGCCGAGGCGAACACCAGCAGCAGCCGCAGGGTGTCGCGGTATGCAGCGAGCGTATGCGGGCTGGCTTGGCGCTGACGGATCAGGCGATCTGTGAAGAACGCCTGCAAGGTCGTAGCAAGTGTGGTCATGCGCCACCTCCGAGGTGATGCTCTAGCCGCCCACCTGCCAGCTGCAGCAACTCCGGGGAAGCGGAGAGGTACCAGTATGTCTTGCCAGGGTCGACGTGGCCGAGATAGGTCGACAGCAGCGCAAGCCGGGCTCCTGGGTCGCCGCCATTGCGGTAGCTGTCAAGGATCGTGCTGACGGCGAATCCATGACGCATGTCATGCAGTCTCGGCCGGCACGAGGCCGAGCGAGGTTTGAGGCCGGCTTGGCGGACCAGTTGGTGGAAGGTCGGCTGAACGTTGGTGTAGAGCAGCCTGGTACCCGCAGCGGAGATGAAGAGCGCAGGCGTGTTGGACGGCCGACAGGGCCGGTCGCCTCGGCACAGATACTCACCGAGAGCAGTCACAGGTACTCGGATGCAGCGGCAATTTGCGGGACTTGCCAAACTTGCCGTTGCGGATGGTGAGCGTGCCGTCAATGGCGTTCGATCAAGGCGGTTATTTCCTCCTCCGAGTAGAGGTAAGGCGTCGCCCGGCGGTTTCGTCCCGGCAGCAAATCCACCGGCGGCACCTCGGTCGCGGGGTCGATCCCGCGCAGGTGAGCGGCAAAGCACCGAACAATGGAAAGCCGAGTGGATGTCCAGCTTCGGTGGGCCTCTGCGGGCAAGATCGCCCAGGCAAGGGCCGTCTCGGTGGTCAGGTGGTCCTCGCCACGATCTTCGACGTAGGCGAGGAACTGAGCGAGGAGCTTCTCGGCTCGAACAAGCTTGTAGCCGAGGACACGACGCACGGCCAAAATAGTCGGCAAGGGCTTGGCGGAGCGCGCTCATGCGACGTCTCCCGGCCAGGGACGGGCGATTGCTCGCAAAGCGTCGTGGTTGACCTTGGCGTAAATGGCTGTCGTCAGAGCGCGACGATGGCGCAGAAGCTGACCGATCTCCGGCAGTGACGCGCCGGCGCGTAACATTTGTGTCGCCGCGGTGTGGCGCAGACGATGAGCATAGATCTGCCCAAGCCCGGCGCGCCGGGCGGCGGCAGCCACCACCTGGGTCACCCCGCCGGCGCTGAGAGCGCAATGAGGCGCCTTGATCCGTACGAATATCGTCCGCCCGTGGGCCGTTGCCGGACGGCCGCTGTGCAGGTACGCAGCGACCGCTTCACCGACGTCACCGGGCAACGGGAGACGTTCGGTACAATTTGCTTTGCCACTCACGACGATCTCGCCGGCTCGCCAATCGATGTCTTCGAATGCAAGCTTGGCGACCTCGGCCGCCCGCAAGCCGAGACGGACCAGCATGGTCAGGATCGCAAAGTCGCGACAGCCATTCTGGGTGCTGCTGTCGCAGGACGCCAGCAGGCGCCGGACTTGGTCAGGCTCCAATCCCTTGGGCAATCCAACCAATCGCCGACAGGCGACCGACGGCACAGCAGAGGCGAGTGGCCGCTCCATTTCGCCTTGGACATGAAGAAAGCCGAGCAAGGATCGTAGTGCCGCCACGGTTAACCTCGCTACGCTATGACCCTGATGGGGGCAGCGACCCACCACAAAGGAGATGACGTCGGCCGCGGTTAGGTTTTTAAGATCCAGGGCGAGGCCATCGGGCAAGGTCCTGCCGTGAAGAAACAGACGCACCGCATCCACGTAGCCGCGGGCAGTTCTGGCATCCAAGCCACGCTCAACCGTCAAGTAGAGCCGGTATCGCTGCAGCACTGCCTCTACCGGACCGCTGGGCATGGGTAGCGCCGGTATTGGCGCCACGCCGAGACCACGTAGGTAAGCGAGTATCGGCTGCATCGCTTTAATCGAGAGCAGTTGTGTGTAACCAGCGGCGCGACGAGCCAGCAGGAACCGTTCCACCTCGGTCGCGTGCAGCGCATCTGCATCGCGCCCCTCGCCCATGAGCCAGCGGCTCAGGTGAGCCAGCAGCCGCATCTGATTGCCGATGACACCTGGCCTATAACCCTGTCGCGTGAGTTCGTCGGCAAAGCCAACGGCGAACGCCGAAAGCGGACCCGATACCCGAGTTTGAGACGGATCGATCAACATGAAAGCCTCCCCTTTCTGGCAAGAAAGGGCAGGTTGCGCCGTCCATCAGTCGTCGGGATTATGCCGGCCTCAGCGCCGCGATGACGGCCACCGGGGCCGGTTCCCAGGTATCAGTCGGCATAATATCGGGGTCGGCATAGTGCGCCAGGCAGACTTGCCACATGACGCCATGACCGCGCTGGCTGCCGAGCATGTCGGAGACCCACACTTCCGGTTGAATCACGCCGAACAGCGCGGTCACCACTGCCTTGCCCCGGCTGGGTTTGATCACATGCAGCACCGCCAGCGTGCCGATGAACACCCACTCCCACCAGTTCTTGCCTTGGACCCGCACCGAGGTCTCGTCGGAGCAGACCACGGCGCTGGCGAGCACGACTTTCTCGATCGCCGCCGAGGCATCCAGCCGTGGCTCGCGGGCGCGGGCCAGGATGTTGCTGATCGCGCCCTCACTGATCGACAGGGAGAACAGTTCGTTCATCAACAGCGCCAACCGTTCCATGCCAATGGCATGGGCGTAATGCAGATAGACCACCATCGCGGCGATGGAGTGGCCGAACGGCGATCCCTGTTCCAGACCGGATGGAGCCTGGGCGGTTACTCGTTCGCCGCAACCGGCGCAACGGCCGCCGAACAGGCGGATCTGGGTCACGTCGGGCCGAACGGGTGGCAACTCGATACGCTCATAGACCTGCTGCGGGATTTGCGCCTCGCGGGGGAATACTGCTTCGCATTTTGGGCACGTGGTCAGCAACTCGTCGAAGGTGCGATCCGGATTCGGATGCAGCGTCCGGCCGACGCCGGGGCGGCTTTTACGCGGCGGGCGATCCGTCGCGGGGGCCGGGAGGTCTTGCTTTTGGCCTTGTGACGGCGGCTTCGACGAATTGCCGGGGGTCTTCGGTGGGCGGCTCAGTTCGTTGAGCCTCGCTTCGAGCGCTGCGATCCGGGCGTCCTGCGCTGCGATATGGGCGTCTTGGGCTGCGATCCGTTTGTCCGCCAGCGCCAGCCGAGCGGTCAGCGCCGCGATCAGCGCGTCCTTCTCGAGGTGGCTCAGTTGGGCGGGCGCGGGGAGCAGCGGCACCCGATGTGTAGAATCGACTCGCCCGTGACCGCGTCAAGAAGTTTCTGGGGGTGGTTGCCGCATCAAAGGGCGGCTGGCTGATACCAGGCCGGAAAGGATGCATTACCCCAGGTGAGCAATTGCGAACCCGCCGCAAGCAGCCTCGATAGTCTTTCCGCCGGCCACGATTGGCATTGGGTCGGTAGCTGTGACGGCCGGGCCGCAAGCCCCATGGGCGGGGCTTATCACAACCGAAACAGTTCAATCCGGTGTCGCAATACAGTTTGCGGCCGGCCAGCTTGGAGCCGCGTAAATGGCTGACGAACTTAAGAACGCCCGCGAGATGACCGACGTGGAATACGCCGCGTTCAAGGCCGAGGTTATCGGCAACCCTTGGCGCCGGATGATCGACGCCGCCGACGCCGCAGACCTCGCCAGGCTCAACGGCAAACACAACCAGAAGAAAGATTGAGAAAGATCATGAGCACCGATACCCAAACACCACCCGACCTAGAGGCTGAATTGGCACATGCACGACGCGCCGTTGCCGAGGCCGAGGCGAGGAAAGCCATCGCCGATGCCGTCGCGGCCGAAGACGCTCGCCGGGCTGATCCGATGGAAAGAGCCATCGACGCCGCCGACGCCGCACTGCAACAGGCTCGCGAACGCGGCGCGGCAGCCATCAAGTCGGCATCGTCCGCAAATACCGCACTTGCCCGGGCTACGGCAGCCGTGCGCGCCCTCGCCGAGGCGGCCGCGACTGGCGCCTCTCCTGACGAGCAAGCCCTTCTGACCGCACTGGAGGCCCGCCGTGGAGCCGAGGTGCTTTACGCCTTCCAAGCTGACGTGCAGGCGATAGCGCAGGCCAACGTTGAAGCCGCCATCCAGCACGCCGCCGGAACGCGCGACGCCCGGCAGAAGGGCCGGCTGGTTGCCGTCCAAGAGCGGCTGAACGCGGAGTTCAGGGCACTCGTGCCGAACCAACCTGACGACGCGGTGCTGAAGGCTGAACTGGCGCGCAATCCCGGACTTCTGAAAAGCCTTATCCGTGAGGCTTCCGACGCACACGCAGCCGCTTATTCTCACTGGGCTGGCAACGCGGCAACTCCGACAGGGACACCGAAGCAGAGGATCATTCAGGAGCGGCAGGACTTTGGCGCATGGATGGAGTGGGCTGTCGCGCCAGAGGCCGAGTTCCCCCATGGCTGGCAGGACCGAGCTATCCTCCGGCAGGCCCGCGTTTGCATCGCTGGTCGGGATCATTTCACCGCTTACACCAAACTCGGCCTGGACGATCTTCGCCGGTTGCACTCGGAAGATTATGCGGCACTCCGTGCGAAGTTGCCGAAATGGACCGTTGCGTCGAATGCCGGCAGCCGGACGATGATCGCGCCTGGCGTGTTCGCGAAGGTGGGCTGATGGGCGACATCGTTCCACACAAGGCTTGCCCGGTTTGTTTGCATCCCGAAAGGGATGCAATCGACCGGAAGCTTGTAACCGGGGTTTCAACGCGCAAGGTTGCAACGGAATACGGCTTGTCCCCTGCGACGGTTTGGCGACATGCGGCCAACCATATGCCGAAGACCATCGCCACAGCGAAGGCTGCAAACAGCGAGCGGGCGGGCGATCTGTTGGCAGAGGTTGACGGCATCGCGGCACAGCAGCAGCGGCTTCTGGACAAGGCCGAGAAAGACAACGATTTCCGCGCCGCCATCGCCGCTGGCCGTGAATTGCTCCGTTGCGTTGAGATGACGGCCAAGCTTCGAGGCGACATCGCCACCGCTCCGACTATCAACATAATAGCATCACCAGATTTCCCGCTGATCGTTGATTTGATGATGCAATTCGTTGATCCATACAAGCGGCCAGAATTGGCGGAACGGTTGGCACTGATGCACCCAACACGGCTTATCGAAGTTGAGCCGGGCAATGAGTGATCTGGCTATCGAACTTGCCTGCGCGGCTGATCCGGTTGTCTTTGCAAGAATGCGTCTCCGTAATACAGATGGCGAAAGCATCGTTCCGGATGAATGGCAGGCTCGCATATTGCGCTCCCGCGAACGCCAGATGATAGCGAACTGCTGCCGCCGATCTGGAAAATCGACAATGGCGGCAGTTTTGGCAGCGCATACGGCAATCTATAATCCAGGCAGCACAACGTTAGTCGTGTCACGTGGGCAGGACCAAGCGAAAGAGCTATTCTCAACCGCAAGTGGATTTCTTAAGAGCCATCCAGACTTTCCGCGATTTGACGCCGATAGTTTGACGCGCTGCTCCCTGGCGAACGGTTCTCGCATAATATCCCTGGCGAATGGCGACGCCGTGCGCGGATACGGACCAAGCCTGATAATAGTGGACGAAGCGGCCTTTGTCGAAGACAAAACACATAAGGCAATTCGTCCTATGCTAGCGTTGAAAGGAAAGGCAACTCGACGTGCGAGATTGCTTATGATGTCAACGCCTCACGGCAGACGCGGCGAATTTTACGAGACTTGGGCGAACGGCGGACCTAACTGGATCAGGGAAAAGATAACAGCAGATGACTGCCCGCGCATCGATCAGATATGGATGGAACAAGAAAAGCAACGTCTAGGATTATTCTGGCTCAAACAAGAATACTATGGCGAGTTTTGCGAGAGCGAAGATCAATTGTTTTCAAACGAACACATTGAAGCCGCGTTTTCGTCAAGTCTGAAACCTTTGAACCTGCGCATAGTAACCTAGGAACCCTAAATGAACATGTTCATGACAAAGCTTTATCCCGATAGGCAACCCGTAATCACGACAACGCAGACCGATCCAATTCAACAGGGTTTCGTCCTTGGCGTTGACTTCGGTTCGATGAGCGACAGAACGGCAATGGTAGTCGATGAATGGTCCGTTGGGACGCAAACAACATACAGCCAATCCTACGCTCAGGCACAACCAAGCGTGGTTAGGCGAGATCGTGTCATTCATCATTCAATCCGCGCGTTGCATCGTCCTGCAATCGGCACGGCTTACCCTGCCGTTATCGAACAAATCAAGATGTGGCTGGATGACCTCCCTGCCAGAGAGCGCAAACCGATCTTGGCGGTTGACGGAACCGGGCTTGGCGGGCCGATCGTGGATTATCTCAGGAAAGAACGTCTCAATCCACTTGCAATCGTCATCACCGGCGGCGGAAAGGTAGACATAAGCGAGACGAAAGCGAGTGTGCCGAAAAGCTTCCTTGCAGGCTGTATGCAAGTGGCGTTGCAGACAGGAAGATTGAAGATCGCGGCAGAATTACCTGAAGCAGCGGTTTTCCTACGCGAAATGCAGATGTTCAAAGTTAAAATCAGCGCATCAGGGAACGAGGTGTTTGAGAGCGGCGCGAATGCGGTTCATGACGATATAGTCCTCGCAACAATGTTGGCGATTTGGACTTCGGAAAATAAGAAACAACCTCTGACGCCAGAGGAACGACACGCGATAAATGAGGCATGGCGATCGGCATACAACCGATGATCGGGCAATTCCGGCCACGCCCTATCCCGCCGCGCATATCCGATGCCGATCGCGCGCTCATCGATACTTGCGAGCGATGGGTCGCCCAATGGCACGCGGAACAGGGCGTTCCGGCCGGCCTGACGGGGCGCTCACCCGCCCTTGAATGGTCCCTGCGCCGAGACATCACCGCAGCACGGGCGGCATCCACCGAGGCCATGCGGGCGAAGGCAAGGGTGCTTGCCTGCCTCGATGGCGAGGATGCCAGGCTTGCGCGGTCACTCGCCCGCGATTTGACGATGAGAGGATGATGACGATGCGCGATCAAGCCGACGAAGAACTGGAAGTCTTGTTACAGTCCGATGCGAAAGGACTTGCCATTGCCTTGCTTGGCGAACCGAACAAGCGATTGACCGATCGCAAGGCGATGAAGTGGGGATCGAAGGGCAGCCTATCGCTCTCCCTGCAAGGGCCGAAGCGCGGCTCTTGGTTCAACCATGAGGCCGGATATGGCGGCGGTCCCTTGCAACTGATCGTGCATGTTCGCTTTTGCAGCTATCCCGACGCGAAGGATTGGGCGCGGCAATGGCTCAGTCTGTCGGCTGAAAAACGAACCATTTATACTGGCGTCCATCCAGCGGCGGGCTTGCTCGCCAAGTTGGCGGATGCCACCGGACCCGATGCCGACGATGCAAAGCGCATTGCCACCGCGCGGCGCCTGTGGGGGGCGTCAGTGCCGGTCGCCGGAACGTTGGGCGAGCACTACCTGACCCAGCGCAGAGGCGTCCCCTGCCCTCCTGATGGCTGGCCTGATGCCGTTCGGTTCCATCCTGATAGTCGGGCGCTGATCGTTGCCGCGACAACGGCGGATGGAGACGTTCAAGCAGTGCAACGGGTGCTTCTGACGGATGATGGATCGAAGATCGGTGCGGAAGCGGCCGCAAAGTTATGCCCGCCAACGGCCAAGGTCACGAACGGCGTGCAAGCCGGCGCCGTGATACGGCTTCCCGCCCGATCGCCCGATGCTCCGCTGTTGCTAGCCGAGGGACCGGAGACAGGCTTGAGCGTATGGGCCGCGACCGGCGCGGAGACGTGGATTGGGCTTGGTTCGATGACCCGCATTGAACTACCCACAGGGCGGCGGATCGCAGCCTGCCGGGACGACGATCCGCGCTACTCGCCAGCGGACCTGGCGATCAGGAAGGCACTGCGCGCATGGCGCAAGAGCGGCGTCGATATAGTCGGCGTGACGCCTTGGCGGGTCCGACGCTTCGACAAGAGCGATTTCAACGATGTCATTCGGGCCGAGGGTGCCGGCGCGGCGCGGGATGCCGTCATGCTGGCCCTAGACCCGAGTATCGGGACCGGATCGAGGCCGAAGAAACTGCCGGCGGACATCCGGCATGAACTGGGCCTGGCGACGGCTTACGTTGCCTGGATCGCCCTCAAGCAGTCTGAGGAATTCTGGCGGCATCCGACGAACGGCCATCCGATCGCGCTTGGCGCAAGGATCGACGTTGGCGTAGGGAAGTCAACCGTCGCGCGCGGCGTCGCGGCAGAGTTGCTCGCCCTCATGCGACAGCGCAATGATAACCGAACCGTCGCGATGGCAGTGCCGACGCATCGCCTTGGCGATGAGCAGGCTATCGCCTTCAACGAACTGCCTCGATCCCGCCAAGCCGGACTTGACGCTGCCGTGTGGCGCGGCCGTGAAGCGATCGATCCACAAGCACCAAGCGAGAAGATGTGCCGCAACCTGCCAGTAGTCCACGATGCAATGGCGGCAGGGCTGAGCGTTCAGGCCGCAGTGTGCCGGCGCGTCATTAACGGCATCACGTTCGAATGCCCATTCTTCGATCAATGCGGGTATCAGCGCCAAGCGAGGCGGAAAGCTGACCTTTGGATGGTGCCGCACGAGTTGATCTTCCACGAAAAGCCGGACGCCATCGGCGACCTGGCAGAGATCGTCGTGGATGAGAGTGCATGGGCTGACGGGCTTGAGGGAACGGGAACGCCACCGATCACGCTGGCCTTAGATACCCTGGATGCCGGTTGCGACATCCCGGGCGATGCCGAAGCGTCGGCTAGGCTGCGCTTCCTTCGTCTCACGGTGCTTGACGTGCTTTGGGACCACCTCAAGGGACCGATCAAGCGGGATGCCATTCGCAGGACCGGCTTGACGTCCGCCTCTGCCGATGAAGCGAGAGGCTTGGAGTGGCGGCGGATGGTGGACGTTGGAATGATGCCCGGTATGCCGGCGAAGGCACGGCGCCAAGCGTCGGAAACCGGCGCAAGCAACCTGATGGTTCGCAAGCTGGCATTGCTGTGGACGGCGATAGGCGCATTGCTGACGGACGATGGGCCGGAGGCGTCGGGATGGGCGCGGTTGGACGATGCCGCATCGGATCACGGCACCGTGCGAGTGATCGTCCTGAAGGGACGAAAGCCGATCAGAGAGGGATGGCGGGTGCCAACGTTGCTCATCGATGCCAACCTCAATCCCGACCTAGTGCGCCCATGGTGGCCGGCATACGTCCATGCGGTGGACGCGGCAGCGATGGCGCCACATCAGCGCGTCCGCCAAGTCATGGACCGTTCCTACTCGAAAGCCCATCTCGGCCAGACTGGCGCAACGGACGCGAAGAGCGGGCAGCGCCACATGCTCGAACTCGGGGCAACCTTGGACCGCGCGGTGCGGAACACGGATGGCCGAGGCATGCTAGTGGTAGCGAACAAGGCGGTTGAAGACGCGCTGCCGAGGGTATGGCATATGCCGCCTGGCGTGGACGTGGCGCACTTCAACGCCATAGCCGGCCAGGACGGTTGGCGAAGCGTAGGAAGCCTCATCACCATCGGCAGCACCAATCTGCCGCCCGCCGCCGTTGAGCGGCTTGCCGAGGCCATCACAGGCGCGCACGTGCCGCCGCTGGCAGGCTGGTATGAGCGTGTTGCAGTGACGCGCGAGACGACTGTCGGCCTTGTGCTGTCTGAGGCAGAGCGGCACCCGCACCCGATCGCCGAGGCTGTCAGATGGCAGATACGGGAAGGCGAGGTGATCCAGGCGATCGGCCGGGCCCGTGGCGTAAACCGGACGGGGGATGATCCGGTTGACGTGCTGGTGCTTGGGGATGTGGTCCTGCCGATGGAGGTGGAAGCGGTAGACCCGGCTGACCTCGAACCGACGCCTGCCGAACTGATGATGGCGGCAGCCGGGATCGCGCTGGACAACGCCGGCCACGCGGCAAGAGGCTTCCCTGACCTGTGGCCGAGTGCTGATGCTGCCCGCCAAGCGATGAACCGGGCGAGGAGTGTGACACATCCCTATGAAGAGCTACTTATACGGATGTGTCACACTCCTCCAGCCGGCGCGGTCTATCGCCTAGCAGGGGCAGGCCAGAAAGACGCCATCGCCTGGTGCGACCTCAACCGCGTCCCTGATCCGGCGGCTTGGCTTACCGCCCGGCTAGGACCGCTCGCCCGATGCGACCTGACGCCACTCGGCGCAATCGAACCAGAGGCTGCGTGACGGAATGATGGGACGGTTTGTGGGACAGATGGCTTACTGTGCCCAAAGCCCGCAGAAGTCCTTGCAGAGCGGCGGAGGGAGTCTCCGCCGCGACTGCCGGCACCCGTGGTAATTGTCGGATCGCAGCGTGACGCCCGATCGATCGGCGCGGACGGAATGCCAAGCCGATGGTGTTCCGTAGGGCTGTGCCGAAACGCCCGAGGCTTGAAGCGGACCTATCAAAGCGATGAAGCAGGCCGAGGGCGTGAAGCAACTCGCTTCACCCTCGCTTCATCCCGCGACGTTTCCAGCGAAGCGGATCGCTTCATCCCGCGACGTCCCGCCAACAGCGACGTCCCAGTGACGTCCCGAGAAAGGCAGACGGCTCCGACTTGTGCCGAAGTCGCCATAATATTCAGTTCTTTCAAGGGTTTATTGGTGGGCGCGCACGGGCTCGAACCGTGGACCCGCTGATTAAGAGTGATCGGGCAGAAGCCTCCGCCGCTCTACGCTATCGTTCGCAATCCTCCGCCTAACTCAAGTATTTAGCCGCTTTTTGTCGGTCCCCATTTCCGCTCACCGACGCAACATTCCGCTTGCTTCCGCTCATTGTGTCCTGTCAGTGTCCTGTCAGAAAGCGGAAGGCGGATCAGATGCGCGTCACCAGCGAAGGCCCGATCAAGATCACGAAGACCACGATCGATGCTGCATGGCGTCGGCGAAAACCCGACAACCGGGTGATCGTGCGGGACAAGGACTGTCGGGGGTTGGCGCTGATCGTGAACCCGACCGGAATGACCTGGACCTATGCCTACCGGCCACGCGGGACAGACCCACTGACAGGACGGCGGTGGCCCAACAGAACAATGACGCTTGGTAATCCCATGACGCACTCCCCGGACGATGCCAGGGCCGAGGCGAACCGGATCAAGGGGCAGGCTGTGGCCGGTGCTGATCCTGCGGCGGAGCGGAAGGCCCGTGCCGCCGAAGAACAGCGCAAACGGGGCGCCACCCTGGCGCGGCTGCTGGACGACTACACGAAGGCCCTGCCCCGTCGGCCGAAGATGCGCGGTACCGGCCTACCTTCGGTCGATTATGTGGCGGACGAGTTGGCGCAGACCAAGCAGGCCCTTATCGGCATGGAGGTCGAGAAGTTACCGGCAGCGGATCTGACCGAAGGCGACGTGCGCCGGCTGCTTGCCGGCGCTGTTGACGGGGCAGCCAGCACACGCGCCCGCTTTGGTGCGCTTTCCCGGTTCCTGGACTGGTGCCAAGACGCAGGGCACATCAAGGCCAATCCGTGCGCCATGATTGCCCGCGCCCGCCGCCCAAGGGCGCCACAAGCCCGCTCCAACTATCTTTCCGCCGTTGATCTGACGCGGCTTTGGAAAGCCGCCGATGCGCTTCGAGAGCCAGTATGGTGCGATCTGGCGCGCTTCCTGATCGCGGTGCCGTGCCGGCGGGGCGAAGCGGCGCGGCTGGATTGGGCACACCTCGACCTCAATGCGGCGGAGTGGCGGCAACCAAGTCACATGACAAAGAACGGCGACCCGCACCGACTGCATCTGCATTCGCTGGCACTGGACGTTTTGCAGGCCCGGCGACTGACTCATGCCGAGGCGCACGCCAAGGGTGATCCCGACAAGGCGCGACGACTACTGGATGCTGGTGCGCCGCGTTCGGGTTTGATCTTTCCCGCCCCGGTGTCGGGCGCGGCGGTGGACACGTTCAGCGGCATCAAGACGGACCTCGACAAGGCCTCCGGTCTAGGCGGCTGGACGTGGCATGACTTCCGCCGGTCCTTCGCGACCGCGCTGGGCGAGGCCGGCATCCCCGAAGCCGTGGCGGATGCGGTGCTGAACCATCGCCAATCCGCAACCCGTGGGGGGGTTATGGGCGTCTACCAAAGATCAAGTCGTTGGCCTGAACAGGTCAAGGCGATGGACCTGTGGGGCAAGCTGCTCGCCGATGCGATCAACGGGCGCGAGGCACCAACCAATGTCGTGCCGATAGTGCCCCGCGCCGGCTGAGCGCGGCATCCGGCCGCGATCATTAACTGTTTGGCAATCATCCGGCGTCAACATCACGGCATGAGGCACACCGGGTTCGACGCCGCGGTCGCGCCGAAAATCATCCGGCTATGGCCGGGCTGTCCGGTCCGGATGCTGTGGCCGCGGTCCGGCGTGCCGTGGAAGGCATGGACGGCGCGGGCTGGATCGACGTTGAAGCACAGTCCTGTTCGCCTGGCTTGCCCGGTGGGGTGATTGACTATCGGCCAGCGTGCGCGGCCTCGCCCAACAAGTTGTGCCCGAAGGTCGCAGCCGACGCAGACCACATCGACACCGCGGACGCCGGCATAGTCGCCACGCGTTGAATTGGTGGCGACCAAGTGCCAGGGTTGTACACAACATCAATGAGCCTCGCAGGCTGCGTTGCTGGCAAACCACCTGCCGCAATTCCCGCATAGCGTGATATAGCGGACGGTGGCGGGACAGGCTGCATCCCGAAACCTGGCACCGCACCGGGTCGCCCGTTGCATGTCAATGCGGAAATGTCAGCAGAGGCGCAACATGGCGCGGGACCGAGCCGCAGAAGAGCCAGCCGATTGGTCGGTTCCGGTGGAAGACCAAGACCAGCTTGTGAAGGATATCCGATGGCTGGCACCTGAGCTGGCTGAGGACTGGATCAAGGCTTATGTCGGCGGGCTGAGTGTTCGTGACTTTCTCACGATCCAGGCCGCCACGCTCTGCATGATCGTTGATCGCGGTGCGTCGTCACCTGGCAATCTCACGAAATCCGATCACCGCGCCGCCGTCCTCGACGCTTTGGTTCGACTTAACTCGGGATTCGGATTTCGGGGAACCGAACCCGAGATCACGCCATCGGCCGGGGGCGCGCACAGCGAAGCCTTCCTGATCTGGGCACAGGTGCGGCGGCGCCAGTTGGATGCCATGACGGAATCCGAGATCGCGACCGAATGTCGTGCCGTCTTGGCGGCGAAGCAGATATCCGACGAATCGCGCCAAGTCTGGACGGACATGCACGAGCGCGCGACCAGCAGCAAGATGAGCGCGACGGCACGTGCACGATACCATTACGGACAGGCTCTTATCGCCGCCGGTCAGCATCTTTGGCAGAACGAAATTAAACCAGGGAAGGCAGCTCGGCACCTTGAGCGCGAGCCGTATCGACTCCCGGACAAATCCACTGTGCAGTACGATAGGGTCAATCACCGAATCGTTGTCAGGGACGGTGACGGTATTGAAATCGGATCAGTGTCGGCCGACGAGTTCCGAAAGACCTACATGAACCGATCTTTTCTGGCTGCGACCGCAGGCAGAAAAAGCCTTCCGGATGCGACCGCAGGCGGAAAAAACCAAGACTGATCGGCCCGACCGATACCGCTAGCCTACGCAGGCTATCGCTGTGAAGGCGCCCGCCATGGGTATGACTGATATCGAAAGGAAAATGCTGAAGAGCGGCGGCGCGACCGTCTTGAGCGGACGCGTGGTGATGCCTGATTTGGCCGATCTGCCGGTTCGTGTGCCGCGGGCCCAAGCCGCCGAGTTGCTGACGAAATATTACTTCAGGACTAGCGGTCGGAGTTTGGAACGCTGGCCGATTGGGTGGCGGCTGCTCAACGGCAGAGCGCACTGTGAGGTTGCCGAACTGTTTGCACTCGCAGAGGCAATATTGGCGAACACGCCGTCACTCAAAGGTGGGAAGGCTTCTGCAAGGCGGGCGACCGTCTAATGGTTCCGGCGCTGGCGGACACCAGCGACCGGTCGCATTTCATAATCAACGGCAAGATCATGTATAGCGGAAGTAACCGAGCCGCGCAACGCGCGGTCAATCGCATCATGCGCCGAGCAATGGCGGCATGAGCGTGTCAGCAGGTGCCGGATCGTTTGATTTCGGCCAAGCCATGGAAGCAGTCGCGCGCCAAATCCTGGGCAAGCCGACAGAAGTGAACAAGTCAAAGCGGGAACTACGCTGGGGCACGCGTGGCAGTTTGTCCATCAGCCTCGACAAGGGCACTTGGTTCGACCACGAAGCCAGCAAGGGCGGTGGCGTGATCGACTTCGTACGTGAACGGCAACGTCTCGACAGTTCAGGCGCCCTCGCATGGTTGCTGGACAACGGCCACATCCCGAAGTCGGTGCCCAAGCCCAAGCCCAAGCCCAAGCGGCAAGTCGCGCAGTACGACTATCACGATGAGGGTGGGGATTTACTGTATCAGGTCGTGCGCTTCGATCCGAAGGGCTTCAACCAGCGCAAGCCGGACGGCCGGGGTGGTTGGGACTGGAAAATGGATGGCGTCCGGCGCGTTCTGTTTCGGTTGCCTCTGGTTATCGCTGCCGTGGCGGCCGGGCGCACGATCTATATCGTGGAAGGCGAGAAGGCCGTCCAATCCCTCGAATCGATTGGTCTAGTCGGCACCAATCCGCCCGGCGGCGCTGGGAAATGGCGCGCCGAATACAACCAAGTGTTGGTCGGCGCCGATGTGGTGGTCTTGTCGGACAACGATCCGCCAGCGATCGACAGGGATGGCAAGCCCCGGTTCCATCCGGACGGCCAGCCAATACTGCCCGGGCAAGACCATGCGGCCCAAGTGGCGCGAAGCCTATCCGGGATCGCCGCGCGGGTCCGTGTCGTCATGCTGCCCGGGCTGCCACCCAAAGGCGATGTCGCCGACTGGGTTGCGAACGGTGGTACGCGGGAGGGGTTAGACGAAATCGCGGCCGGCGTCGCGGAATTCGACGCGAGTCCCAAATTCAAACCCGATGCTGCAGAACCCGAGCCGGACATTGATCGTCCTGGGAACCAGGAAGCCTTCGCTGCCCAATGCTCATCCGATCCCGTCGCCGCCGTCATGGCTGAGTTCAACGACCGATACATGGTCGTAAACGAAACCGGGAAAGCGATTATCTATGAACTGGCCCGCGATCCGGTGTTGAATCGGTCGCATTTCACCAGGATCACCTTCGAAGACCTTCGGCGCCTGTATCTTAATCGGCGCATTCCGGTCGGCCGGGATCGCGACGGCGAGGCAATCATGAAACCGGTCGCGGATGTCTGGCTGAGCCATCCCGACCGGCGCCAGTGCATTGGCGGTGTGGTATTCGATCCGACCAACCACAAAATTCCCGCGGATATCCTGAACCTGTGGCGGGGTTTCGCAGTTCAGTCACGTCCTGGAGAGTGGACGCTCATGCAGGATCACATCCTGAGAGTGATCTGTAATGGCAACAGAGAACATTTCGACTGGCTCATGGGTTGGATGGCACGGCTTGTCCAACGGCCGGCCGAACAGGGCGAAGTCGCCGTCGTGATGCGCGGCATTGAAGGAAGCGGCAAGGGCACGCTGGCAAAAGCGCTGCTTCACATCTTCGGCCAGCACGGTTTGGCAGTCAGTAATGCCAAACACCTGACCGGAAACTTCAATGGTCACCTTCGCGATACGGTGCTGTTGTTTGCAGATGAGGCATTCTTCGCGGGCGATAAGGCCCATGTCGGTGTTCTGAAGGCGCTCATCACTGAGCCATTTCTGACAATCGAAGCAAAATATCAGAATGCCGTGCAGATGCCGAACTTCGTGCACCTGATGATGGCGAGCAACGAGGATTGGGTTGTCCCGGCATCATTAGAGGCCCGTCGGTTTTTCGTCCTGGACGTGTCGCCGGCCAGGGCCAACGACCATGCCTACTTTGCGGCAATTCTAGGCGAAATGGACACCGGCGGGTACGAGGCCATGTTGCATGATCTGAGTGCCTACGATCTGACGTTCTTCAATCACCGGGCCGCGCCCAAAACTGCCGGCTTGCAGAACCAAAAAAAACTGTCACTACCCGCCGCTGAGGATTGGTGGTCAGAAACACTTTACCGCGGCTACGTGTTCAAGTCGCGGCTGGGCCTGGATGATCACTTTGGCCAGTGGCACGAGCAAATGGCGACCGACATCCTGTTCGACGCCTATTGCGCTTTTGCGAGGGTGCGCGGTGAACGGCATCCAATGGGCCGGGAAGCCTTTGGCAAGTTCATGGCGACTATGGGCGCACAGGGTACCAGAATGCGCGGCGCGGTCGTCGGGGAGGCGATTACTGACGTAGCCGACGAATGGGGAAGCATCAAGCGCAAGGCAAACTTGATCAAGTTAAATCGGGCGCACGGCTACAAGCTGTCCAGCCTATCCGCCGCGCGGGAAGCCTTCGAAAGGAAAACTGGCTTGAAGATCGAATGGCCAGGTGATGCGGACGATCCGCCATCGTGAGCGTCCCGGGCTACGGCTGGATGTCCCGAGCGGACGGATCACCCGGAACGGCTGAAACGTGCAGAAGTCCTGCCCTGACCCGAGTGTCCCGAGTGTCCGGGGTGAAAATCGACGAAAAGGTTCCAGGGCGCGATACAAGCGTTCACGATCAGCATCATCAGGGTGACGCTGTTTGGGATCTTACCATCTCTCTTAAAATTACCCGGGACACTCGGGACACTCGGGACGTTGTAGATAACATCAACATCTTTCGTGTCCCGGATTGCCGCCGTCACTCGGGACGGCCCGGGACACCGGACCGCGCGCCACCCGCCGTTCGGTTTCCGGTTGAGAGTGCGCCTCGGCGCGCATCACCCGCACCACGCGCACGTCCCGATGTCATCAGCACTGAACGAACGCGGTTGCGACTGACGGCGGCGGTTAGACTTTTCCGCCACTCCTGTTTCCTGGCGGCGCTGGTCCAGATCGAGCACAGCTTGAAAAGCCCGCGTCGCCAGTTCATCGGCCATGCTTTGAACCAACCAACCATTTCGGGGAGGCAGATGTCCTGGCGTCACCGGTCTGTAAAAACCCCGACAGGGTGGATCCTGCGCCGTTGTGGTGGTAGCGCCGCTTGTGGCAGCACGGCGTGAGGCGCAACCGGCGCCGGACGCCCGGCCCATGGATTGCCGGCGAAGGGTTCCGGTGGGTTGGCAGTGGGTGGTGCCACCTGTCCGGTCCCAGCACGGGCAGGGCGATCGTTTCCCGGCATTGGAACATAGGCGTACGTCGATCGCGGAATTGGCAAAGCGGCGTTACGTGCCGGCTTAACTCGTCGGCTTGTTCCGTCTCGGCAAGCTGGACAGCGCCGTGTCGTGGTCTTAGCCGGGACGAAGGACACGTCACGATGATATTGATCGAACGCGGTGCCACAATCCGGGCAGTTGGTTCGCCAAACCGTGACCTTGACGGTTCGTCCGTCTTTTGTTGCCTTGGTTTCTGATCCGGCGCGGCGAAATATCTGATCATCGCCGAGCGTGAATGCGGTCATAAGCATGATACACCCCCGTAAGCACGCCTGATAATACAGCACCGTCTGTAACCTGCGCCCCGCAGGTTCCTGTTTGGCGCCTTGACGAGTTCATGCCGACCCACATGCCCGCCAACTTTCGGGCGTTCGGGACATTTCGCCGGCCGCAGGCTTGATCAGCGGAGCCAGCTCCAGGTTCAACGTGCAGCGACGGATGGAGACATCGCCGTGTGAGATGTATGCCCCTTCGCGCCGGTCTCGGGCTTGACGCCATCCGCACGGGCGGAACAGGCCACTCCACCTCGTAAGCCCGCCTTCTCACTGTCTGCGCGCTCCGAGGGTGCCCGCGAAGCCCGCGGAGGTTTTGCAGCCTCACCTGCGTCTGCTGCGACGGCGGCATGGGAGGCGGACATAGTAGCTCATCCAAGGGTGGGACCCCGGCCGCGCGAGCATACTGCGCAGCGCCAAGCCGGGGGCCGGCCCCTCGGGCCTTTCTGCCGAGTTCCGACGCCCCCCTTACTAACAAGGGGGGTCATACCAACAAGGGGGTCATACTGATCCATGTGCATTCGCGCGATGTTTTCTTGATAAGTTTATCATCCGCCATTATCGTATTGAGCACCCGTGCAGCGTGGTCAGCTACGTCGAACAGGTCGACAGGTTCCCCCGGCATTTTGGCAAATCGCATGAACGACTTGGGCCGCCCGAGATCCGCGCCTGGCAGCTTCACCTGGCGCAGGACAAGCGCCTGGCAGCTAGTACATCGTTCTCGAGCCGAATTGATCATGCGGCGATCGGCTGCGGTTCGCGGCTGATGCCATAGGACCATTTCGGCACGAGCGGCACATCGTTGCACATCTCGATGTAGCGTTTGATCCGTTGGGTCAATTCGTCTTTGCTGGCGACGCGGATCCGGCGCAACACCGAACGCGCCATCTTCGAGAAGAACATCTCCACCCAGTTCAGCCAGGACGCATGCGTTGGGGTGAAGACCAACTCATAACGGCCGGGCTTGCTGTCGAGGAAGCGCTGGGTCTCACGCGAGCGGTGGGCTGAGTGATTGTCGAGCAGGATGCAGATCAACGAGCCCGCCGGATAAGCGGCATCGAGTTGGCGAAGGAAGTCGACGAACTCGCGCGAGCGGTGTCGCTGGGTGACGGCATGGTGGACAAACCCGGTAACGAGGTCGACGGCTGCAGAAAGCGTGACTGTGCCAAGCCGTTTGTATTCGTGGTCGCGCTGGACGGTCGTGTTCTTGCCCGGCCGGGGCGGCAAATCAGGCGCCGTGGTGGCGATCGCCTGAATGCCCGGCTTCTCATCATAGGAGACCACGGCGACGGGTCGCTCTGCTTGTGGCAATGCCCGTAGCATTTCCGCTGCCGCATAGACTTCCAGAACTTCGGCTTTGCGTTCGTCGAAGGCCGGGTCACGGCGTTCCAGGTAGTAGCGCACCTTGTGCGGCTTGACTGGCTGGCGGTTCAGGATGTCATGCACCGTGCTGGCCGCGAGCTCGGCCAGACAATCATGACCCACGCCGCACCCGTGGCTGCGGGCATGGGCCGCCAACAGGCGTAACGTCCAAAGCTCGTGCGGATAACCGCGATCTTTTGGTTTGGTACAGGCCTCGCCGATCAGCCAGGTCCGCGCCGCTTCGGTGATATCCGGCTTGCGTCCCGAACGCGGCAGGTCGTCGATCGCCTTGAGCGGTCCCACGGCCGTCACCCGGCGAGCGCAGCGCGTGACCCGCTGGCGGTCGATGCCGAGGGTCGCGGCGATCTCGCCGGTATCACGGCGGTCGGCAAGGTGCAGGATGATGGCCGCTCGCTCGACATGGTGCGCCGGTGCAGTGCGCGAGCGGGCGAGCGCGACCAGGGTGGAACGGGCTTCTTCAGTCAGGGACAGCGCCATCGTGGTGGCTTTGCGCGGCATAAAGCGTCTTCCGGGATGGTAACCAAACGGCTGTTGGATGGCGCGGCGTGCGTGGTCGGGTCAACACGGCTCGAAATGCGGCTCGCTTTCGATCAGGTGCAAGGCTTCGGCCAGCGACTGGCGCTGGAACAGACAAAACCACTCGCCGGTGTGGCGGTGCCAGGAGAGGTCGAAGCAATCGCGACTGATGTATTCCAGGCGGGCGAACGGGGCTTCGAACTCCGGTTCGGATGAACGAGGGTCGTCGGAGCGGTAGCGAGTGAGGAACCGATACTTGTTGCCATGCCATTTGCCGTCGATGGCGACCGGATAGTTGAACGCAGTGGGGCGGATCTCCGGGAGAAACCGCGGCCTCAGCACTTCCGTAATAAACTTCTCGCACGCGGCGGTGATGGCTACTTTCTCGGCCGGCGGCGGTTTGTTCCCAGCCCGTCCGCCGACATAGACCCATCTGCCCCGCGCCAAAGCCCCACTCCCTGAAAATCTCTCTCGGTTGGTACTATTCCACCACCTCCGCCAGCCGCAATTTCCGGGCAAGTGCTCACAGGCCGATTATGATCGGCAATTCGGAATTGATGTACTCTCATGTTCGCCGTTTCAAGTAGCAGGTACGGAAATTCCTTGCCCGTCCTTCAAGCTGTTCCGCATGGCCGCCTCTGAGCAAGGCAGGAGGCACGATCATGAAACGACGGTTGATCATGCTCTGATGCGCGGGTTGGATACCGCCGGACCTGTGATGCGTCGCGGAGCGTCCTCGGTCTAGTGGCCAGCGTCGGATGAAATCCGGCTGATAGTACCTTCGAGGGTTCTCCTGCCGTGACCATGCCCCCAGCCATGCTCAGAATTGGATGTACTGTGACGTGTGGCGCCTCCCTTGGAATGGATCGATATCGAGCATCGCGTTCACGAAGCCGCGGACTGTATTTGTTTCGCAATTGCCCAGATGAAGCCCACCAGCTCGCGCGCGATCGCGGCCGTGATCACCGTCGGCAGCTTTCCGGCGCGGGCGAGCGTGCGGTAGCGCCGGCACAACCGCTCCTGCGCCTTCCATGCGATGTCACGGATCGGTTTGGCCAGACGCTCCTGGCGCAACAGTTGTTCGCGGCTGATCCGTGCCGGAAAGCGATAGCTCCATGCCGCCTCGATCAGCATCCGTCGCGCCGCGCCGTTACCGGCCTTGGTGATCCCACCCTGGCGGCGTGTGCGGCCGCTGGAGTGTTCGGATGGCACCAGGCCAAGATAGGCCATGAGTTGGCGTGGATTGCTGAAGCGGGTAATGTCGCCAAGCTCCGCCATCAATGTGGCCGCGGCCACCAGGCCCACGCCGCGCAGCGCTTGCAGCGCTTCGACAACCGGTGCGAGAGACCACTCCGGCAAGGCGGCTTCGATGTGGCCCTCCAGCCGATCGCGCCGAGCCGTCGCCGCCTCGATGGCCGCGATACAATCCTCCAGCACGATGTGATGATTCGGCTGATCGAACTTCAGGCTGCTCAGCCAGCGCCGGTGCAGCAACGTCCAGGCCGGGCGATGATAATGATGGCCGTGACGCAGCAAAAAGCCTGACAGTTGCTGGCGGGCTCGGCGCAGGCTGCGCACCGCCGCCTGACGCGCACGGACCAGATCACGGATCGCTTCATGCGCCTGATCGGGCACCCAAACCGCGGTCAGTTCGCCCGCGCGGTGCAGCTTGGCGAGGTTGATCGCATCGCGCCGGTCCGTTTTGATCCGATCGCCCGGTTTGCGCGGGATCAACGACGGAGCGACCACGGCACAGTCGTGCCCGCTCGCGCTCAGATGGCGTTGGATGCTATAACCGCACGGCCCGGCCTCGTAGCAAAACCGCAGCTCTCTCTTCTTGCCAGTCAGCTTCGCTGTCAGCGCCTTCAAGGCCGCAGGGGTATTGGGGATGGTTCCGTGCTGGCGCACTTCTTCCCGCAAGCCCGCTTCGGCCAACGCTACCACAATCGTATCCTTGTGCACGTCAAGGCCGACGTAGGTGATACACTGTTCCATGACCCGTCTCCTATGCATGAGGCTCTGCGCCGGACCATCCAGCACAACCCTCGAACCTGCATACTGTGAGACGGGTCACCCCGGCCTCAGGCGAACATCTTGTCTAGTTCCATCGCCGTCGCGGTGGCCGCGCTTCGGTACCATGCAGAGAAAACCACTGCAGCGGCGTTCCATTTTGCTGGCTGGTGCGAAGGATCGTCACCTTCGGCCGAGCCTCGCCAGCCGGGCTTGGGCCATGCCTTGAGCCGGACCCGCAGAAGCGCACCAATTCCAAAATGCTGAATGCCAGTTAGCGCGAGATATGTTAGCGTCCTGCAAAGATGTTCCCGGAATCGGGCGAGATGGCCTGACCAGTTCAGCTCCCTTCCCTAAACAGTTGATCAAGCCTGTAATCCGAAACGATTTGAGGCCGGTGGTGCGATATGTCTGAGATTGTTGGAAGAGGTTTGTTGGGAAGCACACGCAGGCGTGTAAACGCTGAGGTTCGCCAGCATTCCAAAAGCAATGCCGCTATGCGGGCTGGCCGCTATTCCGCAGCTCAACGTGCGCTCCGGGTGGCGCTCGCCCAGCACACGTTTGGTTGGTTTGTCGCAGTCTATCTCGGTATTGATCTCATCATCGTCGCCGCCGAGATCCTGATCGCCCTTTGGAAGCCCGACCTCGCCCAGACATGGACGGATGACGGGATCAAGGGTCTTCTAAAGGACGCGGCAGGCTATCTTATCACGGCTCAGGTTGGCGTCCTGGGCATGGTCTCGGTCGCGGTCGGCCTAGTTACACTGATTGCCCAGCGCGACGATCAATCGAGCGGCAACACGGACATCCATCTATATTATGTGGAAGCCCTGGCCTACGAACTGGTTTCAAGCAGCTCTTCTCTCCTGGTTATTCTGTGTATCCAGGTGTTCTGGCCTTTGCAGTTCGCCATTCATCTGCAAGGATTTGGGGGGGCTAGCTTATTCTTCAAAGCACTTTTAACGGCTATTCATGTGGCGTGGCTGTCCGTCAATCTCGGCGGATTTGCCCAATTTATTACGACAACTCTTCGCTTCGTCGAGCCCACAGCGAGAGAGAGAATGCGCGAGCGCTACACCGTCAATCTCGTCGTGCCGGCCGATTTAACACAACGCCTTCTGCGCGTGTTTCTGAGTCTTTCCGCCAAGACCCTGGTTCCGCAAACAGAAAACGAGGCTGGCCCGCTCATATCACTAGGCCACGATCTCATCGACGATGGCGTTGTCGAGATCAGGACCGACTTTCCCGGCAAGTACATTTTAAGGGACGTCCGGACGTCTCTGCTCGGGCTTGCATTACGCAGTTGGTATAGGCGGACGGAACGGTGGAAGCATCGGGAGGAAGCGAACAGGCCGCGAGTGTCCCGGCGCAACGATGTGTGGCTCTCAATTTCACCCTCATTCGACCGGGAATTTGAGGGTTTGGTAAGCTGGTGCCGGAGGCGCGGGGGAGTCCCGCTCCGCTCCTGGGAGCAAAAGCTTGTCCAGCTCAGCTTCTCGTTCCGGAAAGTCAGCCGCCGAACCGGGAGGGATCTGCCCACGCCCGAGGCGTTCCTCGAAGAACTTGCTGCCAAAGTGATTGGCCAGATCGAACGGCTGGCAATCACCGGCTTCAATACGGCTCTCGATGAGATGGCCCGGTATCATCGATTTCTGCTGGACGTTCATGATTTAAGGAACGAAGAAGGCCAGCCTCTCAGCTTGGCGGAGGTCGGGGGCGTCTGGCTGAGTCCGCATGAAAACTGGGTCCGCCAATATCGCCGGATTTTCGAACGGGCCGCCGACCAGCTTGGTGTCGAGCCGGAATTCGTCGAGAGGCTGGGCCATCTGCCGCTTCTCCTCCTCCCAAGTAACGCGACGGCAGCGTCGCCGTCCGTCGTGACATCACTTCTGGACCTCGGACTATTGCAGGCGGTATTTTTGGAAGGTTGGGTGACGCGGCGGACGACGGTTGATGTTGCGCCCGACGCCGCGGCACAGCCCCGCCTGAGCCTGACGGGGTCCGATCGGCGGGTTTACGAGCAGGTGCTTCTCAGTCTCGTGGGAGCCTGGGAAAATACACTCCGCCTCGCCGGCAGTCTCTACCGGTGGAAGCAAGCCAGAGATGAACCGGTAGCGGCTCGTTGGACCGGGTTCACGAAAAGCTGGCCGTTCCTGGAGCGGCATCTGCGCAATACTGCCTACATGCTGGCTCTTGCTGTGTGGAACGAAGACGCGAGTGGCGCCAATCGTTACAGGGATATGCTGTTACGATGGATCACGACCATCAAGCCCGGCATGTCGGAAATTTATATATTCATGCGTTACAGGATGCTGCTTACACCGGCGCTATTTTCATTGGATTGGCCGCTGGTCGAACAGCATCTTGCTCCCTTTGTAAAAGATACGCCCTACGGCGTGCCGGCACCGGGGTCGTTGTTCTTTCTGGCTCTTCGCCGGGCGTTTGACGACGTCGTCGTGGTGACCGCTGGGGTGGTTCTGTCCTGGTACATCGCCGATCAGCAAGCAACGGATATCAGCGGCAGAGTGGCCGCACTCCTCCTGCGCAGGCAGCTTAACGAGGATGACGGGACGCGTCAGTTCGCCGAGCCGGGCGAGCCGGAGAGCGCGTTCCGGACTGTCTTTTCGGTTGTTGTGCGAGCCGCGCTGAGCCCCCACCGGACGGAAGGACGATATGGAACATCGCTTGATGGGCTTGTCGGCTTTTTGGACCAGATGAGCGAGCGACGGGTTGTTCCCGGGCGCGTCTACTCGTCGTTTGGACGGCGTGGTCTGGATGCTATCTCCGTCGCTGTTCTTGCCCTTCTGTTGGCCACCCTGCCGACGGTCGACGACGATGGCATCGTCGCCGAGCTAAAGACAATGGCAGCCGATGACGATCTGGTCGCCAATAATGACCGGTCGCTGCGACAGATACTGTTTGAGCTGGAGAATCTGAACACGGCATTGGGCAAAGAATCCAATCGCGGGTCCTTGGAACGGGGCCTCCGGGTGCTCTCCGCGGACGCCGATTTCGATGCGGCGATTCCTCGCCTCTCAATGATCTTCATCGCCGCAATAACGGCCATTGAAGGAGAGCGGACCGAAAGGCTGCGGCGCCTACCCCTTGACCATACGAAATTACTCGCACTTCAGCGCATGCTGGAAGCAGCGCAAAATTCGGTCGCGGAAGAGTTGCACATCTTCAAAGATGTCAGGGTGGTACATTCGCGGGCACTTGGCGCGGCCGTCGAGGAGTTTCGTATTGGCGGCATCGATAAGAGCGATTTTACTGTCCCCCAGATGTCAACGCCAAGCCCTGAGCTCGAGGATGTGATTGTTAGTTCGTTCCGGAAATATCTGGCTCTTCTCGTACGCGGGGAGTTCTCAAAGCGCCCTTGCCGGATCGTCGACATTGACGCCGGGGACTACCCCTCCGGTTATTGGCAGACGGTAACCGAAGAGGGCCGTCTCATGGGCCGGGATGCCGTGCTCCTTGTTCCCCATGAACCGGTAGCTCATGATCTCGTCGGCTGGCGGTACGGTCGGGCCGAAGAAGCATCCGAAAACCGCAAGGTAAAGCACCTTGAGGGCCGCGGTGACGGTGGGGGCGTTGCTTACGTTGCAACCGTTGAAGGCATAGATGTCTACGCTGCGAGCGGAATGCCCTCACAAACGTCGCTTCTGCTTTCGGCAACAGCCCTGCGCTCCGTTACGTTTGCAGCGGTGCCGGAAGACCATGCCTTCGTGACGCTTCGCATCGAAGAGGGCGATGATCCGCGCATGGGGAACCTCGTCGCCTCTTTCTCTCAATCCGTCTCATGGGACGCGTCGCCTGCGATCGAATTCCGATTGGCGCCGGATGGGGCCTCAACATCCCGTAACTGAGCTGCTCCGCCAGGGATCGAGCTCCCTGCCGTATTTCATCGGACAGCCATGTTTCAGCCTTTGCTGAAATATCCTTTTTGAGTGAAAGCTTTTGCCTAATTTCAGTAGATAGGCTATTTTCAACGAATGCTGAAAATGCCTCCACTGGTGAAAGAGAAAAGTTTTGAAAGCGACGCCGCTGAGGCGCTTCGGGTGCTTCTGGATCAAGTGCCGACGATCGAGGTCAAGGATGTCGAACTTGGGCCGCCTGGACAAGATCGCGGCATCGACATCCTGGCCCACATTACCGCTTCCGGCCGTCGCCACACGCTCGCCTGCGAGGTCAAATCGAGCGGACAGCCGCGCCATGCGCGTATGGCATTGCTTCAACTCCGCAATTATGTTACTCATCTCCATAAAGAGGCAGCACCGATCTTCATCGCGCCCTATCTGTCGCCCGAGGTTCAAGCACTGTGCCGGGAACAAGGGGTCGGTTTTCTTGACCTCGAAGGCAATGCCCGTCTCGTGTTCGGCAGTGTTTTTGTCGAACGCATCGTGGGCCACAAGCCCCCAATTGAACGGCGGGAGATCAAGTCGCTGTTCAGGCCTAAATCGGCGCAGATCCTGCGTGCAATGTTGAAAGAGCCGCAGCGCGCTTGGCGCGTCGTCGATCTGGCCAAAGCTGCCGGCGCAAGTCTCGGCCATGTCAGCAACGTGCGCACCGCCCTGCTCAACCGAGAATGGGCGCGGATATCGGTGGACGGCCTCTCCCTGGTCGAGCCTGACGCACTGCTCGACGCCTGGCGTAGCGTTTATGAGCCGTCCGATGGGCAGCGTTTGCGCTTCTATACCACACTTCATGGGAACGCCCTCGACGCAGCCGTCCGGACGGGGCTGCGGGCTGATTCACGCGGCCACGCTGTACTCGCGTCGTATTCGGCTGCGCAATGGCTGGCACCGTGCGGCCGAACCGCCACCCAATTCCTCTACGCCGACGAAGTTGGCCTGGAGCATTTGCAAAGCTTGTTGCAGCTCTCATCAGCCTCAAAAGGGGAGAATGTCGTCATAACCCTCCCAAAGGACGATGGACTGTTCCGTGATATTATCGAACCGGCGCCCGGGATCTTCTGTACCGGTCCGGTGCAGACATATCTCGACCTCTCCGTCGCGGGAGAGCGCGGTCGGGAAGCTGCTGATCATCTCCGTCAGGAAAAACTGGTGTGGCCCAAGTGACCCCTCCTGATCCGCAGTCGGCCGCCGACTATGATGACCGGACGACCAGGGCCGTAAAAACGGTACTACTGGAGATCGGCCAAATTCTTGGCAGTTTTCAAGGGGAAATTCGCGGTGATCGGAGGTGCAGTGCCCTGGCTCTTGCTGGACAATGCGGACATGCCGCATGTCGGCACCCTCGATATCGATCTGGGCCTGGACGCGGAAACACTCGGGGACGGCGAGTATGCCACACTCGTCGAGGCCTTAATGGCACACGGGTATCAGCAGCGGCAAGAGCTTCGGCGCTTTCAGCTTGTCCGTCAGGTTTCCCCAATCGATGGTGGCGGCTCTATTGACATCGTCGTCGATTTCTTGATGCCGCGGGATGCTGAGATCGTGAAGAACGTCCCGCCGCTGGTCGGCCAGTTCGCCGTGCAGAGGGCATCCGGCGCCGACCTGGCGACGCGTTTCTACCAGATGGTCGCGATGGACGGGCCAATGCCCCGCGGCGGTCAGAACCGGGTCGAGATCGCTGTCTGCTCCATCCCGGCCGTTGCTCGCCATGAAAGGCCATGCCGTCCATGGTCGTTACAAGCAAAAGGACGCTTACGATATATATTACTGCATCCGGAACCACCCCGCCGGCATCGATGCGCTGGCCGAAGCGTGTCGGCCGTTGCTTGGACATGCGAGCGGGGAAACGGGATACCGGCATATAGCCGAGAAATTCGACACCGCGGATGGGTATGGACCAACCTGTGTACGGAGGTTCGTCGAAGACACGCAGAATTCTGGGCGAGCGGACATCGGACCAGTGGCAACAAGACGCTTTCGGGCAGGTTGACGCATGGCTGCGTGTGCTCGGACTGAGGCTCTGAGCTTCGTACAGATTGGATGAATCCGGAGGGCAGCGGGTGCTGGATGGCTGTCAATAGCAAAAGCTAGAAGTTGACATATTGATGCTTGAGGATGGCCTACCTGCGTGGACACAGTTCGCCGCTAATCGACCAATTCGAAAAGCGATGAGACACAGGCAACCAAAACAGGACGCTTTAGACATAGTCTCGGTCCCCCATCTTTCACTCGACATTCCCCGGGCGATGTGATCATACTTTTCTATCAAGCAACCTAAAATGGCGCTCATCAATCACTGGGATCAGAAGGGAAACGGAATGTCACGCAACGCCCCAAAACTCATGTCCCTCGCCGCGGCGCTTGCCGGCCTGACGGGAGGGGCTTCCGCCCTGTCCGATCCGGCAGCTGCAAAAGTGCCTGATGCGCAACCTGTCGACCCGGCCGATGCGGCGCGGGCGACCGGTCTGGTTCCCAACCGGATCGTCTCGACCGGCAAGGACCTCCTCGGCTTCATCGTCACCAAGACATCGGACGGCACGGTGCTGGCGCAGCATTCCTCCCACGCTTCCCATTCGTCTCACGCCTCGCATTCTTCGCACTATTCCAGCAGCCGTTAGCCGGTTCACTTGGCGGAAACCCTCATCGATTTTGACCGCGCCACGCAGAGCATCGGCGCTTTGCGTGAGGCTGCCTATCGGCTGATCGAACTGGCATCCTGCACAATCGAGACGGCGGATGCCCGCTATGTCTGCCGCTTGGAGCCAAAGGCCGAGGGTGCCGCCCGCACTCTGGGCGAACAGGATCTGCGTTTGCGCTTCATCGATCTGGTGACCGACGAAAACCTCCGGGAGAAGGTCGCAGCGGAAACCGCCGGCGTCCGCGACGTGATCCTCGCTTTGGCGTTCGGTGCCCTGGCGCAAGTGGCCACAGACACCCCCGCGCGTTGAAGGGTATCATCTATGGCCAAGTTCCTGGCCGAAGCCGCCTTCGCACCAGGCTCAGCCGAAGGCCTCCAGCTGCTTCCACTCCGGTTCGAGCGGCTCGGCGCCGACCGCTATCTGGTGGCCAACCTCGTCGGTGACGGCCTGTTGCTGTCGGCGGATGAGCTCAATCGGGTTACCTCGCTCAACGTGGTCGCGGGCGACGGGCTTTATGAACGCGCTTTCTGCCAAACTTCTGATCGCCCGCAAGGGTCAGCGCTCGCAGCTCCAGCTTCTGGCGCTCCGGCTGCGGAGCCGCATGGCGTTTCTTCGCGCACCGCAACGCCGCTGCACCTCTTCGTCGTCACGCTGCGCTGCGAGCATTCCTGCCCCTATTGCCAGGTTTCGCGCCGGAGCGCCGACCGCGACCGCTACGACATGAACGAGGATACGGCGATGCGGGCGCTTGATATCGCGCTTTCGGCGCCGACCCCTGCCATCAAGATCGAATTCCAGGGTGGCGAGCCTCTCCTGAATTTCGACGCTGATCCGAACGATTGTCGAGGAAGCGAGAACGCCGCAGCCAGGTAATCGGCAAGAAGATTGAGTTCGTCATCACGACGAACCTCGCGCTGCTGACCGACGATATCCTCTCCTTCTGCCGCGACCATGGGATTCTGATCTCGACCTCGCTCGACGGCCCCGCCGATCTGCACAACCGCAATCGACCGCGGCCGGGCGGCAACAGCCACGCACTCGCTGTCGCCGGGATTCGAGCGCGCCCGGGAAGTCCTCGGGCAAAGACCGCGTCGGCGCACTGATGACGACCACCGAGGCCAGCCTCGACCGGGTCGAAGACATCGTCGACGAATATGTCCGGCTGGGTCTCGACGGCATTTTCCTCAGGCCGCTTTCCCCGTATGGCTTTGCCATCAAGACCAAGCAGTTCGAGAAATACGATGCGACCCGCTGGCTGGCCTTCTACGAACGCGGCCTGCGCTACATCATCGATCTCAATAAGCGCGGCATCCATTTTCCGGAATTCTACGCCACGCTGCTCCTGAAACGGATGCTGACCGACCGCCCGATCGGCTATGTCGATCTGCGCAGCCCGGCCGGGATCGGCCTCGGCGCGCTCGTCTATAATTACGACGGCAAGGTGTTCGCGTCGGACGAAGGCCGGATGCTCGCCGAGATGGGCGACCGCACATTCGAACTCGGTGATCTGGCGGAGCGATGATTACCGCTCGCTGGTGCTCTCCGACAAGCTGATCGGCTTGGTGAGCGCCTCACTGACCCAGTGCGCGCCGCAATGCGCGACGTGCGCCTATGAGCCGCACTGCGGTGCCGATCCGGTCTATCACCACGCCACGCAGGGCGACCCGGTCGGGATCAAGTCCGCTGTCCGAATTCTGCACCCGGCAAAAGGGCGTTATGCGGCTCCTCTTCGAGTTGCTCGAGGGGTCGCCCGAAGATGCCGCGGTGCTCCGCCGGTGGGCGCAGCATGACACCGCTCGCGCTCTGGGGCCAGGCCATCGCTGTCGAGGGGATCGGCGGCGGCCGGAACCGCGCCGTGCTCCGCCTGCGGACCGCCACGGCAGACCATGATGAGAAAGCCGCCATGACGCCGCCCTGATCCGGTCAGCCGCCGATGCCGCTGCGGCCCACGCAGGCGGGTTTGAGACAGCATGCATCGTGGGAGGCGGCATCGACGTTGCCCGTCTGGGCGCAGGCTTTGCACAGCGTATCGTGCTGACCGACCGACTTCGGCTACCTGGCCGACGGGGACATCATCGGACTGCACCCGCAATCCCGACGCCTGCGGGTTCTTTATCGCCGCGCCTCACGCCACAATTCGATTCCTGGTAACGGAGCGCTGCAATCACTACTGCCTCATGTGCTCGCAGCCGCCCCGCGACATCGACGACGGGTGGATTCTCGATGAGATCGCCGAATACTTGCCGCTCATCGACCCGGCGACGCGGTCGATCGGCTTCACCGGCGGCGAACCGCTCCTCGAATGGCGCCGCTTTACTGCCCTGCTGAGCACCATCCGCACCATGCTGCCGGAGACGGACGTCCACGTGCTGACGAACGGCCGGGGTTTCGCCTCCCCTGAAGTCGTCTCGGCCTGGGCCGCAGTCGGCAGCCAGAGGCTGTGCGCCGGCATTCCCATCTATTCGGCAATCGATCATGTCCACGACTACGTCGTGCAGGCCGCAAGGCGCGTTCGATGAAACCGTCCTCGGCATCCTTCGCCTCAAGGACAAAGGGCAGCGTGTCGAGATTCGGGTGGTGCTGCACCGGATCACGGCGCCTCGGCTGGTCGAGACCTGCGCATGGATCGCCCGAAACCTGCCCTTCGTTGACCACGTGGCGCTGATGGGCCTGGAGAACACCGGCTTTGCGCTCGCCAACCAGGATCTGCTGTGGATCGATCCGCTCGACTACCGCGCCGACCTAGCGGCGTCCGTCGGCATCCTGTCCGCGGCCGGCATCAATGTCTCGGTCTACAACCTGCCGCTCTGCCTGCTGGACCGCGAGATTTGGCCGTTCGCCGCGCAGTCGATCTCCGATTGGAAGAACGCCTATCTGCCGGTCTGCAGGGCATGCGCCATGCGGGACCAGTGCGCCGGCTTCTTTTCGACCGGGAAGATGCGCGAAAGCCGGGGGATCATGCCGATCGCGCCTGGTGACGTTCGCACTGAACAATGAGGACCGAGGAGGAGAGAGCGCCGGCCATGCGGCCACCCACTCCGTGGAACTATCTGTCGCCGTCGAGCACGCTGCTGAGGTTCGTTCCCGCGCTGACGCATCCAGAAAAGCCCGTTACGCTGGATTTGGCCTGCGGCTTCGGCCGGCACGCAATCCTCATGGCGGCCCATAGTTGTGAGGTGATTTGCGTTGATCGGGACCTGGCGCGCCTGCGCCATCTCAACGCAACAAAATCCGCCCTCCTCGAACAGGCCCCTCCCCCACACGCCGCAGGCCAGATCACGACGGTCTGCGCCGATCTCAGCCAAGCCCGATGGCCGTTCGCCGCAACCAGCTTCGACCTCATCATTGTCGTCCATTTCGTCAAACTCGAACTTTTTCCGTGCGTCTTGCACACGCTGCGGCGGGGTGGGCATCTGTATTTCGAGACGTTTGGCGCACAAGGGCAAAACTACCTGGATTTGCCCCGCCCCAGGGAGGTCAAGGCGGCTCTCGGCGCCTGCTGCGACTTTAAGCATTACGAGGAGAGGCCTTCGGTCCGGGGGCGTCCCGACGCTGTAGCCGTCAAAGCATTGGTACAGAAGACAGAGAAGAGCGACGGTCGTTAGCACCGGTCCGTCCTACTTCTGCTGCCAGCCGACGACGATGTCGTTCTCCAGGGTGACCCTTGATTGGAAGCGGTTGCGACCTGTCTGATTATATTTGTAGGTGGTCGTCGTCTTGGTCTTCGTAACCCTTTGACCTTGATCGGCCGGCTGTCCCCACGATTCGAGCAACTGCTCCCTGGTCATGCCCTGCCAGACCTTCTTGGCCATGATATCCTCGACGATTTGCAAGTCGCCGTACCGGGCCAACAGACGGGCGCGGCGGCGCTTTGTCGCAAGGTGACGGGATAACGTCACGCCGGCGATGATCAGCACAATAACGACGACAGCTACTTCCACGACTTCATCCCCCTTCTGACAGTGATTCGACGGTTGCCGGGTCATCACATCGCGGTCTGGGAACAGGCCTCCATTGAGAGCGTCTGTCCTCGTGCTCATTCATGGTCGGATACCGGTGGCTTTCGCGTCGGCGAGCGCCTGAGCGAGGCGCGGCGCGAGTTCCGCGGCCTTCCCTTCCAGAGCCCGCTGCTGGAGGCTCGTGTTCCGAACGATCGCCGTAAGCTGAGCGAGGCCGGCGGTGATGTCCTGTTCCAACTTCCGGCGGCGCGTCATGATGTCGTTTTCGACGGCGTTCACCGTTGCTTGCGCCGGGCCGCGCGCCGAATCAAACCTGAACTGTCCTTCCTGAGCGTGCCGCCAGTCCGTCAGCCGCTTAACCGTCGCCGGACCAAATCCCGGGATTCGGATGATCTTTGCGGCGTCGATGTCCGCCGCGGTGTCAATGCCGTAGCTTTGCAGCGTCGCGACTTTCGCGCGACCGATGTTCGGGATGCGAGCGAGCGCGATCTGGCATCGATCCAAATGTTCAGCCATCTGGCTCTGCCGGCGATCCTCCCACAGTTTTTGCAGCCGACGCGCCCGCTGGTTCGGCAGGTCATCATAGTCGCGCTTCTGCGTCTCCAACGTTTGTCGCACGCGCGCAAAGGGCGGGCCAGGCGCTTTTGCCGCCCATTCTGCCTTAAGCGCCTTCCAGTCCTGCTCGACGGAGCGGAGCGTCGCGCGGAAGGCGCGGGTCGCTTTCCCCCCTCGCCAAAAAAGCACGCTACCGCAGATACCGCCCAGTAATACAAGCAGCAACGCACGCTGCGGCAGCGGAGCAAGAGAAGCGATCATAGCCGCCCCCGCGGCAAAGGCGAGCACAGCAAGGGCTTGGCGTTGCCGTCGCCTGCGACGCGTATCCAACGCTGCGGCGGACGCGGTCGCCTGTTTGGCCGCCGGGGTCGGCAGCGGCGGCATCGGCCCGGGTTCTGCCAGGGCGGTGACTTGCTGCCAGAGCACGACGATCGTGTCGCCGGTGGGCGCCCCCGCGATGAAAGTAACCGGGAACAACACTGTGCCGCTTTGCCCTTCGATCTCGCACCAGGGGCAGCGGGTCAGGCCGGCAAGGTAATGATGACCGGAATGGTCTTTGCATTGGTGCAGATTGCCGGAAAGCTCCTGTAGCAGCGCCACCCATTGATTAGGCGTCGGGCGGTTGCCGCGGAGCGCATCCGGTCCGAATGACTGCTCGAACGCATCCCTCATAGGAACTGGCAGCGCGTCCATGGACAGGCTGCCGGGCGCCGGCAGCATTTGCGTGCGGCTTTGGTCCCGGCTGTAGGCGTAACGAAAATGTTCGATTGCCGGTTCGATGGCGGGGGGCTCGCCGGTGCCGACATAGCGCCCGGAAAAGGGATGACGGGCCATGCAAAGCAGCTGAAAGATGATGACGGCGAGGCCGAAATTATCGTGGTTGGGTGTCCGGACGACGTTCTTGTAACTAATCGTGTTTTGCATTTCCGGCGGCTGGTGGGTGCCGACACCGACCTCGCAGAGCCATCGGTGCCCGTTGGCCGATACCTGGAAACTGTCGGTATCGATGAGGCAAACGGTCGCATCCTGGCCGACCAACAGATTGCCGTGGTTTACGTCGCCGATGACATGCCCCGCCGCATGGATGACCGAGAAGGCGCGGGCGGTGTTCGCTGCCGCGTGGATGAGGAAACGCCAATCGGCACGCGGAAACTGTTGAAGGCGCAGCTTCGGCCCATACAATTGGAACACTGGCCGATGCCCGGCCGCCTTGGGCATTGTAAAGCCGGCGAACGCACCGGACTTCGTGTGCAGCGTCGCGGTCGGCCAAGCGGCAAGTTTCAGCAAACGCTCGTTGGCCAGAGGCACCATAGCGGCGATCTTTTCCGCCTTTGCCCGATCGGGCGTGATCGAATAGAGTTTGGCAACGTTGTCGGCCCGCCCCCGAATGTCGTAGACGGCACCCTCCCCGCCCTTGCCGATCTCCGCCCCAAGCTCAACAGGGTTTCCCTGCGCGTCAACGAGCTTGCCCGCCGCCATGACGTCAGGATGCAAGGGTCACGGGAGTGGCGCGCGTCGCCATCACGAGAGTTTTGTCATCATCGGTCCGGCGGTTCACATGGTCGGAGCCGAGGTAGGCGATCAACCCCGGTGCCGGCGCCTGCGGCGATCCCGGCTCGGTCGTTACAAGCCATTGAAAAATCGGCCGTAATGAAGGGGAATGAACCGACTTGCCCGATAGATCGAGCACGAGACGTTCGATTCCGTCCGAGAACAGGGCAATCTCGTTGATCGGGATCGGGCCGGAGACCCGTTCAAAGTCAAGGACCGCGCCGACCGACTCCTGCGTGATGAAATTGGTCGTGTTGGCGAATTCTCCGTGCTGCGGCCAGAATATCCAGCTCAGCTCGCCCTCCTCGCCGCCGGCGACGACCATAGCGCCGTCGCCCACCTGGAGGTAAACGGCTGTCCGCGGCCCGATCACCCCGCCGAGGAACGTGCAGGCAAAATCACGCGGGTGAAGACCCTCCGCGCCGGCCAGCGCGGCAATGGCGGCGTTAACGGTCTCCAACCATCGCAGGGCGAAATCACGATCGAGCGACGCAAGATCAGCATCAACCTCGGCGGTGGCGCCGAATTCCCTGATGAATGACGCGACCGCCAATTGCGATCCGGCCTCGGAGCGGGCGGCGCTACCGGCGCCGTCGGATACGCAGGCGACGAGAACCTCCTGTCCGTCCTCGGACAGCACCACACGACAGAGGCCGGCGTCCTGACACGGCGATCCGGTCTTGACGTGGGATGTGCCCACGACCGAGGCGTAGGCGCACCGCCAAGCACGGGTCGTCATCCGACCGAGGACCACCCTGAGGGGGCGGGCAGCGCGACCATTTGTCCCGGTTGCGACCGGGACACACCGCCGAGGGACGCGGACAGCCACATGAAGAGTTCGCGAAAGCTCAGACCCTTGAGCGGCAGCGGCGGCCTTGACGGGCTGCAGATATTCGCCAATGTCGATAAATCGGCCCCGCTGACGGCAACGGCAAAAAAGCTGAAGGCTTTGCGTTCATTGCTGTCGCCGGCCCGCACCCGCTCTGCCGCAGTCCGCCAGGGATCGGTCGGCGCTCCGTCGGAGATCAGGAATACCCATGGCCTGTAGTAGCTGACGCCCGCATGCTTGTAGGTCTGTTTACGGGCTTCCAGCATATCGAGACCCTGTTCGATGGCGGCGCCCATCGGGGTGTTTCCGTTGGCCACGAGCACCGGCGGCTGGAACAGATCGGCGGTTTGGAACTCGGCCACCACCTGCACCGGGCCAAAGGTCATGATGGCGACCTCCACCCGCTGCATGGCCATGCTGTCCGACATCAGCTCTTGCTTGAATGTTCTGATGCCCGCGTTCAGCTCCTCGATCGGGCGGCCATGCATCGACGAGGAGGTGTCGAGGAGCAAAAGGCAGGGACAACGCGGTTCCGGGTTGGACACAAGGTCCGGATAGGCAAACGGGATTTGGTCGGCCGCAGTCATTACCGGCTCCTGCCTTGTTTCAAGGCTGCAAAATAGCGGATTACGTTTGAAGGTCGAGAGGAGTCTTGCCCAGGCCGAGGCAGGGCAAACCGAATATGGCGCGCAAGCAATGGCCGACCGACGCCGTGGCGCCCGGCGGGTGCCGTCCTGGAATGATACATGATAAGTTCGAAGATTAGTCCGACACGCCGACGCTCGCCCAGTGAGCCCGTCGGCTAGATTGTCTATGCCTCGATTGCGTCGTGATGTATCGTCCAGCGAACGACAGCAACCCTACTGGCTAACGGGAGAGATTCGGTGGACCCGGCTCATTCGATAATTCTAATGATTTTGGCAGCCATTCTCGGCATTTGCCTCATTGCACTATTAGTCCGTTACGACGCAACGACAAAGTTATTGACGGCATCGCTCGAGCGACAGAAGCAGGCGGAGGCCGATCTCGTCGCCACCCGGGATCTCAAGGCAACCAGCGATCAGCGCATTGCCGTTGCTGAGGAGAAACTGGCGCGCAGCTCTGAAATTGAGAGTCAGATTGCTGAGGTGACGGCGGCTTTGAACGGATTGCGAGACGCCAAGGCCGAGGTCGATATCCGGCTTGCGGCGGTGACCGAAGCTGTTGCGCGCGCCGACAAAAGCCAGGACGAAACCAAGGCCCGTCTCGCCGAGACGGAGCGGCTTCACGGCGAGACGCAAACACGCGTGGCGACGCTGCGCGATGAGAAGGGCAAAGTTGAGGAAAGTCTCGCCGGCCGCATTGAAGCGGTGGCGGCACTCGACAAGGAGGCCGCCGACCTTCGCCGGCGCCTGACCGATGCGTCGCAACGTCTGGAGGCGGCCCAGCAGGAGGCCGGGGCGCTGAAAACCGAGCTCGCCACGCTTGGCGAGAACTCTTGTCAAAGAGCGCCAGCACGCAGGGGAACGGCTGGCCTTGCTGATGAATGCCAAGGCACAGATGACTCAGGAATTCAAGCTGCTCGCCGATGGCTTGATGCAGCAGCACGGCGAAGCCTTCAGCAAGCAGAACAAGGAACAGATCGATGCGACGCTGGCGCCTCTGCGCGAGAAATTGGCGGAATATCATAAGGGTTTACAGGACGCGCGTACGGAAGGCGTCAAGGAACGCGCCACATTGGGCGAGCAGATCCGGCAGCTGTCGGACAGCAGTGCGCGCATGTCGACCGAAACACTGAACCTGACCCGCGCGCTGAAGGGGAAAGCGCAGACCCAGGGCGCCTGGGGCGAGATGATTCTGGGGACGATCCTCGAGAGATCGGGTTTGCGCAACGGCGATCATTATACTCAGCAGGAAAGCCACACCACGGAAGACGGACAACGGCTGCGCTCCGATGTCGTCGTCAAGCTGCCGAACGGCGACCGGATCGTCGTGGATTCAAAAGTCTCACTGTCGGCCTTCGAGGCGCATGTCAATGCCGAAGACGAGATCACGCGGGGCGAGCATCTCAAGGCCCATGTGGCCTCCCTCAAGGCTCACATCAAAGGCCTTTCGGCGAAGGAATATCATAACGCTGCGGACAGCCGGCTCGACTACGTCATCATGTTCGTGCCGATCGAAGGTGCCCTTGCGGTGGCGCTTCAGGAGCAGCCGGATCTCACGAGCTACGCGGTTGATAACAACGTCGCCATTGCGACGCCGACCACGCTGATGATCGCGCTGCGCACCGCCGCCAGCATCTGGAAGGTCGAACAGCGCAACCAGAGCGCCGCCGAAATCGCCAATCGCGCCGGCAGGCTTTACGATAAATTCGTCAGCTTTCTGGAATCGCTGAACGAGGTCGGCGCCCGGCTTGACCAGGCCAAAGCCGCCTTCGACACCAGCAAAAACAGACTGTCGACCGGCCGCGGCAATCTCCTCGGACAGGTCGAGCAGCTGAAGGTTCTCGGCGCCAGAACCGGAAAATCGCTGTCGGCATCACTCCTGCAAATCGAAGACGCCGCCGAGCCTGCGGCCGAAGACACTGCTGTCGTCGTCTCAGCGTAAAAGTGCGGAGCGCCCCGGTTAGCACAATCATGCGGGAGAGAGCCGACGAGGCAGGAGGGTTCGTGGGTAGTCTCGGCAAAATCAAGAGTAGAGGCCGGAGCAGGAGCTGGGGGCGAGTTCGGTAGGATTTGGACGGGGGCGAGCGTTATGACGACGCCGATCCAAAAACTTAGGCGAAATTCGACATCATCGGGTGGGCGCCAAGGGAACGGCACGCGGCGGCAACCCATGTCTGGAGAAGCTACTTCGAAGCATGGGCAACCAACGGAGCGATCTTTTGCCTGCAAGCGGGAGATATGCCCCCCGTTCACGTCAGAACCCGAAAATCCTTGGGCGAGATGATCCGGAAATTGTCCGTTACTTGGTCACAATAGGTGTGCCATTTTCTCGGCACCTCTTCGCGCAGGAACGTCAGGATCGCCGCTTTGAAATCGGCGAACGTCTCATGGCATCGATTGTGGGTGACATGCTGATGCATCAAACCCCATAGCCGCTCAATCGGATCGAGGTGCGGGCAGTAGGCGGGAATGAAGTGCAGCTTGATCCGGCACCCCGGCCGCGCCAGCCAGGCCTGCACCAGCCGGGCGTGGTGGTAGCGGGCATTGTCCACAAACAAATGGATCAAGCGCTTGCCCGGGTACATCGCCTCGATCGCCTTCAGCAACATGATCATGCTGATCGCGTTCACCGTGGCCGCCTCGATCATGCGGGTCTTGCCGGTCTCGAGATCAATCGCGCCGTGAATGTTCAGCCGTTGACGGCCGCTGCTCTGCGACACCGCAACCGGCAGATCCTTGGGTGCCCAGCACCCCACCGGCCGCACCGCATGCGTCGGGTGCACCGCATCACCAAACAGCACGGCTTCATCATCGCCAATCTGGTTCAGCAGGTTTTCGTACTGCTGGATAAAGATGGCCTGCTTGTCGGGGTCCAGTTTGCTCGACACCGCTTTCGGCTTGCGGTGCTCCATGCCCAGACGATGCAGCAGCGCGACCAAGCCAGAGCGGCTCTCATAGCTGATGCCGAATTGCTTCTCGACCCAGGCGCCAACCGCGCCGGTGGTGCGCGGCGGTGTCTCGGTGATCCATGCCTTCAGTTGATCCTGCTGCTCATCGCTCAGTCGGCAAGCACTGCCATCGTAGCCGAAGCTCACCAAGCCATCGAAGCCGTCTTCCTGATACAGCCGATACCAGGTGCGGATCGTGTCGTCGTCCAGAAACAGCACCTTGGCGACATCGCTGCAGCTCATGCCCTGGTCCAGCAATACCAGCGCGTTGGCCCGGCGGGCTAGGCGATGCGGAACCGAGCCGTCGCGTGCCAGCTCGATCAGGTCGCGTCGCGATTCGGGGTCGAGGAAGCCAGGTTGGATCATGGCAAACGTAGAATCCGGTCCGCGCCGTTTGGCAAGAGGGTCCACACGGATTCTCAATGAGTTGGGGTATATATTCCGGCCGAACGTCATCAATGTCGCCGTCTAGCGGGATTTCTATAAGCTGCACACCCTGACCGATGCCGACATCTACGGCATCTAGCTACTGATGGAAAATAGCCCAGCGCCAGCGAAGTCGGTGCTCGAAAACTTTCTCGACATATTCGGCTTACCCGGCCGGATGAAGGCGAATCCCCGATTTGCCGACGACGCCGAAGTCCAGGCACTGATCGCCATGCGCCGGCAGGCGACGGCGAAACCCATTGGATGGAGGAAGCCCCGGGGCGTGCTCGCCGGGCTGGCCCTGCATGTCGCGACGTCGGCGCCGCCCTGGCAGCGCAATCTCGCGCAGGTTCAGGCGCTGCTGACCCTGCCGCAGGTCGGATTTGCCGCGTTAATCACGGCGATGGGGGAGAGCGAGGCGGCGGGCGGCCTGGTTGCCCGGGCCGCGCATGCCCTGGCGCATAAATCCAACCGCGAGCGGTCGGGGGTGATTTCAACGGCGCAGGCAAATACCCGCTTCCTCGACCGCCCGCGGCTCGGCGAAACGCTGTTGTCCCCCAACTTCGACCTGGCAGACCTGAAACGGCGGGTAGTGTCGCTCTATCTTGTGCTTCCGGCCAAGCGGCTGCGCACGCCTGGCCGCTGGCTCCGCCTGATGGTAGCACTCACGCTCGACATGATGGCAAGCAGCACCAGGCATCCGCGTGAGCCGTTGCTGTTCGTGCTCGATGAATTTGCCGCCCTCGGCCATCTCAGCGCCATCGAGACGGCGATGGGGCTGATGGCCGGCTTCGGCGTGCAGCTCTGGCCGATTGTCTAGGATCTGGTGCAAACTGCGAGACCTTTACCCGGCGCGCTGGGCGAGCTTCATCGCCAACGCCGGAGTGGGTGCAGGTGTTCGGCGTCAACGGACCCGGCACTGCTGAATACCTCTCCAGGATGCTGGGCCTTCGCACCGTCACCGTGCGCGGAAGTGCGATGAGCCGAAGGTCCAGCCATCACGGCCCGGGCCTCGACGGCAGCGAAAACTTCAGCCGCGCGGCCCGGCCGCTGCTGCTGCCGGACGAACTGCGCCGTCTGGCGGGCCGCCCAAGAAATCCTCTTTCTTCAGGGCTCCCGGCCGGTGCTCGCCACCCGGGTGCTGTACTACGTCGATCCCGCCTTCGCCGCCCTCTTCGATCTCAACCCTTTCCGTGAGAGGGGTGCGGGCGATGGCAAAGGGAGAGCTGCCGCCCCCGGTGTATACTCCTTTGGCCTACGCCTCCGATGGCTGGGCAATACAGTGCGGACAGCTCAATCCTTCGGGCAAACCTAAACCACCGCCTTCGGCGGTGTGTCGGTCTGTCGCCATCGCATTGTTGCGTGAGCCGGACGGCGTGGATCGGCTGTCCTCCTTGGTGCTCTCGCGGTGCTTCTGGCCCTTAAGGAAGGTCGAGCAATGCCCATGGTCGCCGTCGCTCCTCTTATAGAGCGTGACTCTGGCGCCGAGGATCGTGTGTGAATTGGTCGCACATCGGCTGGTTCATCACCAAAATGTTGCACAAGGATTTTCATATCCTATGCAGATCAGGTTAAAAACCTGATGGGAACATTTTTGTGCCAGCTTTGTGCCAGTGGGTTTTTGGTCCTTTTGAGACCATTATCGTGAGCTAAGTCATTGATTTTTTGGTTGCGGGGGCAGGATTTGAAGTTGCGGCCTTCAGGTTATGAACCTAACGGGGCGTGCGCCATTCTAATTCCACGCGGTGGCGCCGAACACAGCCTGGCAAAGCTGCCGCGCACGCGGGTCCGGAGCTTCTCTGCAACCCATCTCCCTGAACCGAAGCAAACCTAATTGCCCAGGGGTGCCACGGGTAGGCAGTGGGCTACGCTGGTGCTGATCTTCGTTCCACATTCCAGAATCGCCGGAAGGAAATAGTGGGGGCGGCGTCGCTCATCGCCGAGCCGGGCCGACCCATTGGCCGGCTGGGCACGCGGTTGGTCCGTGACCAGGGGACAGAGATTCACAAGCCGACGCGAAACGTTGAGGCCGGGCGCCAAGTCTGCGAAGTTGGCGGAACGTGAAAAGGCAAAGGGTGGCGGTGATCAGCGGACAGACCACCGGTCGCACGGTGCGACCGCTGGTCCAGAGTCCATCGCCGCTCTCGGCATAAGCAAGACCCAATCGTCGCGCTGGCAGCAACTTGCTGCCGTGCCTGAACCGGAATCCGAAGCTGCCCTGGCGGCGCCAGACCAGCCGACCACACGGCTATCTCCCAATGCGAAAAAACCGGTGGATAAATAATGGGGCGGCGTCCCTCGGCGCCGAATCCCGTCGTCCCATCGGTCGACCGCGGCGGACCACCCCGCGATGGCTGGCCTTGGACGTATGATAAGCCGGACCGCGTGGGGACAGCGGACGGGCGTTGAGGGGTGATGGTCAGGCGACCGAATGCAAACTGGCTAGCGATGGCTGTACGGCCACCCCTACTGGCCCGTTCGTCCTGTCAATGTCCTGTCAGAGCATAGATCCCAGATCGCCCGATAAGCACACACACGGGCTTTATCTCTGCAATATCAACATCTTGGATTGGTGGGCGCGCACGGGCTCGAACCGTGGACCCGCTGATTAAGAGTCAGCTGCTCTACCAACTGAGCTACGCGCCCACACCACCGAGCGGCGGTATCTAACAACCTTCCCCCGCAATGCAACCCCCTTCAAGACCACCCGCGTTCAGGCGTCCGCCAGAATCGCGTCGGCCATCTTTTCAGCCGTCATCAAAACCGGGAAATTCGTGTTGGCACACGGAACGACAGGAAAGACCGAGGCATCCACCACCCGTAGTCCCTCCACGCCCCGCACGCGGCCGGCCGGGTCGGTCACCGCCATCGGGTCGTCATCGGACCCCATCCGGCACGTACACGACGCGTGCCATACGCCCACGGCCGCTTTCCGCACGAACGCCTCCAGCTTGTCGTCGTCGGTCAGCACGTCCTGCAACGTGATCCCCTCCATGACCAGCGTCTGCATCAGATACCGCCGCAGCACCGCCGGCCCGTCCAGAGCCTTGGCCAGCACGTCGGTTATCAGCTTGTTCTTGCGGCTGAGCAGCCCGACCTGGCGCACCTTGTCACTATAGCTCGCGGGAAACGGATCCTCCGTTACACTCTGCATGACTGGCGTCAGGTGCATCGCGCCGAAGCGGCGGACGCCATCCATCATACGCTCCAGATCACGCTGGTCTGATAGGAGATTGAAATCAACCTGCGGTTCATCAGACCAATTCGCTGACCGCAGCCGAACCGATCCAGTCTCGGAATAGGTCTTGTAGACCGTCACGATAAACGACCCGATCTGCTCACCGACCCTGTGCCACGACGTCTTGTTGGTCACGACCGTGAACATGTCGCCGGACGGCACCCCGGGCAGGTTCGAGGAGTAACGCAGCGCCGTGTAGATATGCCGCCGCGTGTAATCATGGACGATCCGAGCGTGCGGCTTGATGAAGGCCGCCACCGCGACCGCCGGATGATCCTGCAACCTCTGGCCCACCCCGGGCAGCGCCGCACGGACCTCGATCCCGTGCTCCCGCAGGTGGCCTCCCGGTCCGATTCCGGCTCGCATCAGATGCGCCGGGGAATGGATGGCACCGCATGACAGGATGATCTCGCGACCACGAAACTCCTCCGGCTTGCCGCCGACCATCGCCTTCACACCGACGCAGCGCTGGCCCTCGAAGATCAGGCCGGAGGCCTGGGTGTCGGTGGAAATAGACAAGTTCTCGCGCAGACGCGTGCCGGGATCGAGGTAACCAATCGCCGCCGACACTCGGCGCTCATAGGCGTTCGAGATGGTGATCGGAAAATACCCATCCTCCCACGCGGCATTCTGGTCCTGGATGAACTTGTAGCCCGCCTGCGCGAACGCTTTCCCCACTGCCTTGGCGTGTTCGGGCCAGAGATCCGGAAAAATCCGCCGCACCGGGATGCGCCCTTCCCGGCCGTGCCACGGACCGTCGAAGTCCATGTCGCGCTCGACTTTCTTGAAATAGGGCAGCACACTGTCCCAGTTCCAGCCGGTGGCGCCGCTCGCGGCCCACTCATCGTAGTCGGTCGGCGCACCTCGATTGGCGAGTTGCCCGTTGATAGACGATCCGCCACCGAGGATACGGGCCTGCTCATACGCCCGTAACGGGGGCGCCTTCTCATCCGGATTGTTATGAGAGATCACCTCAGTGGTGACCTTCAGCTTGTTCCAGGTGTAATTCGGATTGAGGTACGCGGTGCCCGGATAGGAATCCAGGACTGCCTCCGGCACCTTGCCATGCGGTGTGTCCTGACCGGCTTCGAGCAGCAGAACCTTGTTCTGGCTGCGCGCCGACAACCGGTTCGCCAGGACCGAACCGGCCGATCCGCCTCCCACGATAATGGTGTCGAATATCATGGATGGCACGGCATTCCCCCTGGTTTCTTACGGTACCAAGGATCGCCCTGATACCGGAATGCTGGCAAGGCCTCTGAACGGGGCCTCGCCCGATCCGCGCGAACGCCGGCGCCGCTGCTCAGGATGTGCGTCCGTAGGCGACAATGGCGACGATTGGGATCGCGAGGCCGTTCGCGTCCCGGTATTGGGCAGCCGCTCGGTCGATGTCCGCGACGATCGCCGGGATCACGGCCGTGGGCTGCGCCCCGATCAGTGCCGCCATCCGGGCCGTGCCCATCCGCAGCGCGTCCAGTAGGGCCCGCCCATCTGCCTGGCGCCACAGGCCGTTCAGCTTCCGGGAACCAATTGCCGAGAAGCCGGCCCGTTCCAGCGCGTCAGTGCAATCGGTGGGTGTGCCGAACCCGCCACCCGGGGCAGGTGCTAGCGACGCCGACATGTCGCCGTAGCCTCGGATGGCATCGAACACCAGCCTCCAGGCGACGTTCTCCGCCGGAGCAGCCCAACTGGTGAAGGCCAGCGAACCGCCCGGACGCAGCACCCGATGCGCGTGCTGCAGGGCCAGAACCGGCCGCGGCACGTGATGGATGCCAAAATTCGACACGACTGCGTCGAACAGCGCATCCGGATACGGCAGCGCCTCGGCGTCGCCCCGATCAAACATGATACCAGGATGGCGCGCCCGAGCGACACCGAGCATCGCGGCCGAAAAATCCAGCCCCCGCACGGTCGCGCCACGTTCGGCCGCCACGGCTGCGACGAAACCGGGGCCGCAAGCAACATCCAGGACAGACCGGCCGGCTCCGACTGCCGCCGCGTCCAGCAGGGCGGGGACGAAAGATCGCGTCGCGGGCGCGAAGGCGGCCTCGTAAAAGTTCGCCGCAGCCTCCCACCCGGCGTGCTCGAATGCGCGGATCGCCTCTGGATCGGCCAACGTCAATAGGTCCGGAATATGCGCATGATCGCATCCGGATCGCTGGTGACGGTCAACGCCAGGGACAGCAGGATGCGCGCCTTCTGCGGGTTGAGGTTGTCCGCGATCAGGATCCCGGCCTCGCGCAGCTTCGTGCCCCGAAAAGTCCGCCCGGAGCCGGCCCGGGTGGATTGCACGACGATGATCCCCTGCCGCGCCGCCTCGTTCAGCGCCTCGATTTCGCCCGGCGGGCAATATCCCGGAGCGAAAGCGGCAGCGACGATGCCTCGCGCCCCCGCCGCTGCAAAGGCGCGTACCGCGACCCCATCCCCACCGGCATAGGAGTAGGAAATATCCACACGTGGCAGTGCGTCGAGCCCGGAGACATCAAATTCGGCATCCGGCGCATGCCGGCGGAGCGGCCGGCGATAGAACGCGACGGCGTCACCATCGGCATGGCCCAGCACGCCGAAATCCGGCGTCCGAAAGGTCTGCAGGCGCATCGTGGCGGTCTTCGTCACCTCCCGCGCCGCATGGATTTCGTCGTTCAGCACGACCAGCACACCCATGTTGCGAGCATCCGGGCTGGCGGCGACGCGGATGGCATTGACAAGGTTCATGCCGGCATCACTCGACAGCGCACTGGATGGACGTTGCGCGCCCACCAACACCACGGGCACCGAGACCTTGATTGTCAAATTGAGGAAATACGCTGTCTCCTCCAGCGTCGCTGTGCCGTGGCCGATAACGATCCCCGCCAGATCGGGATGATCACGGACAAGCTGGGTGCATAGCGCCGCCAGTGCCTTCCAGTCGGAGAAACCGATCGCCGGGCTGATGATGTTACGGTATCGTACCGCCATCACGTCGGCGACCAGCGCGGTCTCCGGCCAGCGGGCCAGGATTTCGTCGGCGTGCATCACCTTGCCGAGGGAACCATAGTCCTGCAGATCGAGCGGTCCCCGGCCCAGCGAGGCAATCGTGCCACCCGTGCCGATGAATGCGACTTTTGGCTTGCTCATGCCGCGGCGCCAAGGATTGGCGGGCGGTCCCGGTGCCAGTGCGTGTCTGCCTGATAGGCATCGGCGACCTTCAGAATGCGGCCCTCCGCGAAGGGGCGGCCAGCGATCTGCAACCCGATCGGACAACCGTGGGGATCGAAGCCGCACGGCACGCTGATCGCCGGCAAGCCGAGATAGTTGAACGGCCGCGTGTTGGCGGACACCGCCATGAATTTGTGTTCGGTGCCCGGCGGCCCATGATCGATGTCGGTTTCAGCCAGCGTCGGCAGACAGGTGCGGATCGTCGGCGTCACCAGGACGTCGACCTTGGAAAAGACATCGGCCGCGAAAGTCGTCAGGATGGGACCGCGACGGCTGAGGGCTTCGACGTAGTAGGCGGCCGGGATGGCATATCCCGGATACATCCGCGCGCTGATATGGGCGCCGTAGGCCTGCGGATCGGACCGCATCCATTCCGCATGGATCGGCGCCACTTCGGCCCGTGACACAATGCCGCCGTACGTGGCGATCGCGTCCATCAGCGGCAGCTTCAAGCGCTCGACGGTGGCACCGCGTTCCGTCAGCACACGCAGGGCGGCCTCCATCGCCTGCACGACCGGTTCGTCGGCCCCGTCCAGGAAAACGTTGGTCGGCACGCCGATCCGCATGCCGCGCAGATTGCCGTCCATGGCATCTTCATAGCGTGGCACCTGCTCCCGAGCACTGGTCGGGTCGCGGGGGTCGTGGCCCGCGATCACCGTCAGCACCCGGGCACAATCGCGGGCGGTGCGCGCCAGCGGCCCGACATTGTCGAGCGAGAACGACAGCGGCATGACGCCATATCGGGAAACCCGGGTCTGCGTCGGCTTCAACCCGGTCACGCCACAAGCTGAAGCGGGCAGCCGAACGGAGCCGCCGGTGTCCGACCCCAACGCCATGAAATTGAAGCGCGCCGCGACCGAAGCACCGGACCCCGACGACGAACCGCCGGTGATGTACGGCAGGTTCCACGGATTATGACAGTCGCCGAACGTCTTGTTGTGACCGGTTGGGTTCTGCGCGAACTCGGCCATGTTGAGGCCACCGAAAGTGTAGGCGCCGGCCGCCGACAGACGCTCGATGACCGTGGCTGTGACCGCGGGGCGGAAATCCTTGCGTAAGGCCGATCCGCAGGTGCTCAGCTTCCCGGCCTGATAATACATGTCCTTGTGGGCCATCGGAACGCCGTGCAGCGGACCCAGGCGCTGCTTGTCGCGCACGGCTTCGTCGGCGGCGCGAGCGGCAGCCTCAGCCTGTTCGCGCTCCTCCCAGATCATCGCGTTCAACCGGGGATTGACCGCATCCAGGTTGGCCCAGCACGCATGCAGCAAGTCCAGCGACGTTGCCTTGCCCGACGCGACCATATCGGCAGCCTGGATCAGGGTGATATCGGCGAGGCCGGCCATCACACACCTTCCTTGGTCGCCTGCAGCGCCGCTTCGAAGCTCGACGGCTCATCCTCGAACGCCAGCGTTCCGCGAAGTGCCTCGAACGCAGCGATGGTGTCGGCGAGTTCCTCGGCCAGCCGCTTCGCCGGGTCGTTCGGCGCCTTGATCCCATGCCATCGCGCGATCGTTGCTTCAACCGAGGTCTCGAAAGCACCCATGTGTCGGCTTCTCCGGGTTCTGCCGCCCGCGAGTAGGCAACAGAAAGGCGTGCCGGGCAATGCCGGATCGGATGCAAATCTATGAAACCAACGTCCCCAACCGGCTCGACCGGCTGCCCTGGGCGCGCTTTCACTGGCTGGTGATCTTTGCCCTCGGGATCGCCTGGATCCTGGATGGGCTGGAGGTTACTGTCGTCGGGTCGCTCTCCGGCGCGCTGTCGGAAAGCCCCACCCTGCACTTGTCCGGCAGCCAGATCGGCGCCGCTGCCAGTGCCTATCTCGTAGGCGCGGTCGGCGGAGCCCTGTTCTTCGGCTGGCTGACCGACCGGTTGGGCCGCAAGAAACTGTTTACCGTGACCGTGCTGGTCTACCTGATCGCAACCATCGCCTGCGGCCTGTCCTGGAACTTCTGGTCATTCGCCTTGTTCCGGCTGCTGACCGGCGCCGGCATCGGTGGCGAATACGCGGCTGTCAATGCCACGATCCAGGAACTGATCCCCGCTCGCCGCCGAGGCTTCACCGACCTCGTCGTCAACGGCAGCTTTTGGCTGGGCGCCGCCATCGGCGCGTTGGGCGCCACGGTCGTGCTGGACCCCGCGGTCATACCGCCCGAGATCGGATGGCGGGCCGCGTTCATCATCGGCGGGGTGCTTGGCTTTATCGTGCTGTTTCTGCGCCGCTTCCTGCCGGAAAGCCCGCGCTGGCTGATGACCCATGGCCAACCGGAAGAAGCCGAAAGGATCGTCGGCGAAATCGAGGCGCGCGTTGAGCGCGAGACGGGCAAATCTCTGCCGCCTGTGCCACCCGGGTCCCTGACACTGCGGACAGACGTGCAGTCCTGGTTCAGCGTGGGTGTGAAAGCGCTGATCACACGGTATCGGCGACAGACGTGGCTGGGGGTGACGCTGATGGCGGCCCAGGCGTTCTGCTACAATGCCGTGTTCTTCACCTATGCGCTGATCCTGACCCGGTTCTACGCAGTGGCGTCCGGCAGTGTCGGGCTGTTCCTGCTGCCGTTCGCGATCGGCAACTTTCTGGGTCCGCTCGTTCTGGGGCGGCTGTTCGACACGGTCGGCCGGCGGATCATGATCACCGCGACCTATGGTTCGTCGGGCGTGCTGATGGCATTGACCGGCTGGATGTTCGCGATGGGCTGGCTGGACGCGGTGCAGCAGACGCTGGCCTGGACCGTGATCTTCTTCGTCGCCTCGGCAGCCGCGAGTTCCGCCTATCTGACCGTCGGCGAAAGCTTCCCGCTGGAGGTGCGGGCGATCGCCATCGCACTGTTCTACGCGCTCGGCACCGGGGTGGGCGGGGTCGTCGGACCGGCACTGTTCGGGACGTTGATCGATACCGGATCGAGGTTTTCGATCTTTTACGGATACCTCCTGGGCGGCGTGCTGATGGTGATCGCGGCAATCGTCGCCGGTTTCCTGGCGGCCAACGCCGAACGGCGTTCGCTGGAGGACGTCGCGCCTCCGCTCTCGGCTGTCTAGAGCAATATCAGCCCGACTCGAATTGCGAAGCGACCTCAGGCTGATGTATTGCTCGATAAACATGAGCTGGATCCTTTCCACTCATGGCGAATACGCTCTAGTTCTAGTGTGGTGGTTCCGAAGTCCGCCATACTGTGGGTCATCCCCGGAGCGGACTTCGAAACCACAAACCACACTGGAAAACAATGCTTTGCAAGTGTCCTCATCGATTTGGAAGTTCGTAAGGCGGCTGATCCAGGCATGGCGAACTTCCGAATCGGGACACTAGCGATCCCGTGCCGGTTGGACCGGGCCGCATTGGGAAATGCTTGCCGGGTCGCGGCATCGCCGGACCGGACGCTGGCGCGGATCGCAGGGCGTTATCGGGGCGCTTGCGTGCCGCCCGGTCCATGCGCATTGTAGGCGGGCGAAGAGAATGAAGGATCGGCGTAGCCGGCCACTCTCGTCACGCTGGGGGATGTATCGACGAATGTCCGAGAATTCGACGCCGCTGCTGTCCGTACGTGGCGTGACCCTTCGCTTCGGCGGTGTCATAGCGCTTGACGACGTCACTTTCGATGTCATGCCCGGCCAGATCGCCGGGCTGATCGGGCCGAATGGAGCCGGCAAGACCACTTTGTTCAATTGCCTCAGCCGGCTGTACCAGCCGAGCGCGGGGGAAATCCTGTTTGAGGACCGGTCGGTCCTTTCGGTGCCGCGTCACAGGATCCCGATGATCGGCATCGGACGGACATTCCAGAACGTCGCACTGTTCGATCGGCTGACGGTGCTTCAGAACGTGATGGTCGGCCGCCATAGCCGGACCAGTGCTGGCTTCGTTGAATGCGCCCTGCGCCTGCCGTCCGTGGCACATGAGGAAGCGGCGATACGGGAAAAGGCCGCGGATCTGATCGAGTTCATGAACCTCGGACCGTTCACCCACCGGGTAGCGGCCGGCCTGCCGTTCCCGATCCGCAAGCGCGTCGAACTCGCTCGGGCGCTGGCCGCCGAACCCAAGCTGCTGCTGCTGGACGAACCGGCTGCAGGATTGAATCACGACGAGGTGCATACCCTTGAAGGCCAGATCCGCCGCGTGCGTGACGTTCAGGGCGTCACGGTGCTGCTGGTGGAACACCACATGAGCCTGGTGATGTCGGTGTCCGACAAGGTCGTCGTGGTGAATTTCGGCCGCAAGATCGCCGACGGCCGCCCGAACGAAGTTCGCCAGAACCCTGACGTGATCCGCGCCTACCTCGGCACCGCCGCCTAGCTAGAGCATGATCGCGCTGAGCGGAACGTCCACGGCGCGTGAATGATGGGATCAAACAAAGACCTGGACCATTTTCGTCATGCACAGTCAGGATGAAAATGGTCTAGTGTCCTCATCGATTCGGAAGTTCGTAAGGCGGCTGATCCAGGCATGGCGAACCTCCGGATTGGGACACTGGAGCATCCCTATCCTGACCGTATCGGGCGATGATGCCCTGGCTCTCTGCCTGGTCGCATGCTCCGCTCGCTCTCAACGTTCCGCGCGGCGCGGTCATGTTCCTGGCTGCAAGACCTGATCGGGTCGAGTGCCGATCTTGCTTCCCTTCTTTTAGAACGGCGGGTCACCACAGATGGTGACGCGGTGCATTATCCGTGTCTCCGCCGGGTAGTCGTTGACCGCGAAATGCTGGGTACACCGATTGTCCCAGAACGTGAGGGTGCCGGTTTGCCAGCGAACCCGGCAGGTGTGCTCCGGGCGTGTCGACTGCTTCATGAAGAAGTCGATCAACGGCTGGCTTTCCTCGTCCGTCATGCCATCGAAACGTTGAACATGTCCGCCGACATAGATCGACTTGCGGCCGGTTTCGGGGTGGGTGCGCACCAGCGGATGGACGCTGGTGGTCTGCACGTTCCCGGGATCCTTGACCTTCATCTCGCTCAATTGCCGGCTGTAGCGTTCCTTGCGCGACAGGCCGTCCGCCTGTTTGAAATTGTCGCCGACGCAAACGGTCCGAAGCTGGCCGGCAACGGCTTTCATGGCTTCGGACAGGCGGTCATAGGCCAGATACTGGTTGGTGAACAACGTGTCACCACCGGCTGACGGCACCTCCTTCGCGTAAAGCATCGTCCCCATGGCCGGGCTTGGCGCGAACATCTGGTCGGTGTGCCAGGACCCGCCGAAGTTCTTCGTGTCTGTCGGGCGCTTGATGATCGCCAGGATTTCCGGATAGTCCGCCATGCCCTCCATGAACGGATGCAGGTGGATATCCCCCCAGCGTCGGGCAAACGCCAGTTGCTGGGCTGGTGTCAGATCCTGGTCGCGGATCGCGATCACCAGGTTATCGAGCAGGGCGGAGCGGATTTCCGCCAGGACATCGTCAGAGACATCCTGTGACAGATCGACGCCACGAATGTCGGCGCCCAACGCACCAGCCATCTTCTGGACGTCGAGATGCCGATAGCGTGTGTTCCGTGGTGCGTTCACAGCCCGAGCCCTCCTCTTCCGAAGCAAGGATGACCCTGGTTTCGGGCGAAAGGCAAGGTGGGCTGACGGACAGAACCCTGACCGAATTATTCAATACATATGCATTCCGCCGTTGATCGACAGCGTCGATCCAGTAACGAAATCCGCATCCTCTGCCGTCAGGAAGGCGACGCCGCGCGCGATATCCTCGGCATGACCGAGGCGCCCGACCGGTATTTTCGCGACGATCTTGCGCAGCACCTCGCCCGGCACCGCGCGCACCATTTCCGTATCGACATAGCCGGGTGCGATCGCGTTCACGGTGATGCCATATCGCGCACCCTCCTGCGCCAGCGCCTTGGTAAAACCGTGGATTCCGGACTTCGCGGCGGCATAGTTCACCTGACCGTATTGCCCGGCCTGGCCGTTGACACTGCCGACATTCACGATGCGGCCGAACTTGCGTTCCCGCATGCCCTCGAACGTCAGCTTGCACAGATTGAAGCAGGACCCGAGGTTGGTATCGAGCACGGCGTCCCACATGTCGCGGCGCATGCGCAGCAAGGTGCCGTCGCGGGTAATGCCGGCGTTGTTCACCAGGACCTCGATCGGCCCGTTTTCAGCAATCACCCGGGCCACACCGGCCTCGCACTCCTCAAAGCTGCTGACGTTGAATTTGACGATCGCGATGCCGGTTTCCGCTCGAAAGGCTTCGGCGGCGGCGTCGTTAGACGCATAGTTGGCGACGACGGTCCGGCCCTGCGCCTTGAGCGCCAGGCTGATCGCCGCTCCAATACCCCGCGTGCCGCCGGTGACCAGTGCGATCCGTCCCATCGGTACCTCCCTTTTCTTGTTGCTCCGGACCCTCCAGTCTTAACACTTCCACGGAACATGCAAAGGTCTCAGTGACCTGAGATCAGCGGTTTGCCCAGATTTGCACCGGATTTGCAGCTTGATCCCGATACGCCTCGCAATGCATCGAGAGCCAGCGGCGCGAAAGTCCGGCAACGTTGGCTGACGCTGTTACAAGCACCGTTGCGCGCAGCAAGTCGCGGGGCGCGAACTCGCGGTGTGCGATCAGCAGGTCCCGCATCATCGGCGCGGTTCACGATCCTGACAACGCGCCGGCCGGAGCGGAAAAGCCTAAACGCTTCGGTATCGTCAGACGATCGGCCTCGCCGCCGGCCGTCACGATACCCGCCGAACAGTTCCCGTCAGCCGAGACACCGGCGCGAATAACCGAATCGTTTGCAGCCGGCAAAATGACGAATCAGGGTAATTAGCACATATCACCGTTCGTGGCTTCAAGGATCGGCATGCAGATGGATGATATGGACAATCGTGGATATACGGCAGACGCTGGAACCGCGCTCGGTGGTGCTGGCCCCCTTGCCATTGACGACAAATTCGTCGCCGCTTTGACCTCGGGAGGCGATGACCGGCTGGCCATTGACCGCCGAACCGGCGCCAACAAATACCTTTGTCCACCGACGCCGGTTTCCTCTGTGGTCTGCGCGTCCTCCTGTACCGCATCACCCATCGCTGCGCGGGGCTTTCGGCTGGCTTGGGACTTTTACACCAAACTCACGGCAGCCACATCACGACCGCGACGGATGGAACTGCTGGACCAGAGTCGCCGCGAACTCGCGGAGCGGCTGCTCGGATTTTTTGGAGTGGCCGATATCGCGGAAGCGATCCTTTGCCCCTCTGGCACCGACGCGCTTCTGACCGCCGCGACGTTCATTGCCAGCGAGCGGCCCAACGAACCGATAACGGCGATCCTGCCCCAGGCGTCCGAGACTGGAACGGGCGTTCCGCTCGCGGTGGCCGGCAGAGGAGCTGACGGGGCGACCGCCGACGATGTGTTGCGGCCTGATTGCGCGGTGCGTACGGTCGAAATTGCATTGCGCGCGGCCGATGGTGCTCCCCGCTCCAGCGAGGAAGTGGCGGACGCCTATGCCGCCGCCGTGGCCGGCACACGCGGTCGCCCTGTCGTATATATGACGCACAGCACGAAGACAGGTTTGATTGCGCCGGTGATGACACCGCCAGGGGTTGATGTCGTCGTCGATGCATGCCAGGGGCGAACCGAGCCGATAACGGTGGCGAGGTATCTTCGGCAAGGCTGGCCGGTTGTCGTCACCGGTTCGAAATTTTTTGGCGGCCCGGCATTTTCAGGTGCGATTCTGTTTCCAGTGGCACGTCTGCAATGTCAGACGCTGACATCTCCGCCTCATCGCCACATCGGATCTCACACGCCGACCGCCGGTTCGGCCAAGGTTGGAACGGTGCTGCGTTGGATCGCCGCCATGGACATGATCGAAGCCTTCGCTCCGCGGGCCGCCGACGCGCCAAATCTTCTGCGAAGTCGGGCGGCGGCCATCGAGCAGGGCCTTGGCGCCAACCCAGCCGTGGAACCTGTGGCTGGCCTGGCATCGGCCGGGTCGGGATGGAGCGATTCGCCAAGCATCTTCACCTTCGCCGTGCGTGATCCGGCGGACCGGCGCCGACTGTTATCCACGACAGCGTTGCGGCCCCTCTACGAGAGGCTGGCGAGCGCTGGCGTCCTGCTGGGTCAACCCGTCAACCTCGGACCATTCGGCGGCCTCCGGATCGCGATCGGTGCGAGAGACCTGCTGGCAGACGCGCCCGCGGATGGCGGCCTGCCGCTGCTGTTCGGGGCGCTCAAAGATGTGACCGGAGCCTGATGGATCGGTCCGCCACCGTGGGCATTGGGCGGTCGTCCATCGGGGCCCGAAAATTCGCGCTGCCTCGTGCGAACTGGGGTTGGGCCATGACGAAATCGACACCAGCAGGCAACGGGCCGGCCGGAGCATCTCCACCTTCAACCGAGACGCTCCGGCTTACCTCGAGCGAGCAATGGCATCAGCCCGCAATTGCTTCGCAATCGTGCTCAGGCTGATAGTGCTTTAGCGTTCCAGCGCCATTGCGACACCCATGCCGCCGCCGATGCAGAGCGTCGCGAGACCCTTCCTTGCGTCGCGCTTCTGCATTTCATGCAGCAGGGTTACCAGGATACGTGCGCCCGACGCACCGATTGGATGGCCGATGGCGATCGCGCCGCCGTTGACGTTCACCTTGGCGGTGTCCCAGCCGAGGTCCTTGTTGACTGCAAGCGCCTGGGCTGCGAAGGCCTCATTGGCCTCCACAAGGTCGAGGTCGTCCGGCTTCCACCCCACGCGGTCCAATACCTTGCGGGTCGACGGGATCGGACCGGTACCCATCACCGCGGGATCGACCCCAGCCGTAGCGAATCCTGCGATCCGGGCCAGTGGGGTCAGGCCGCGCCTGCTTGCTTCGCCGGCAGTCATCACGATCAACGCCGCGGCGCCATCGTTGATGCCGGAAGCGTTGCCGGCGGTGACCGTGCCATCCTTGGTGAAGGCTGGACGCAACTTGGCCATGCCTTCGATGGTGGAATCGTGGCGGATGAATTCGTCGTCCACGACCTGGATGTCGCCCTTGCGGGTTTTCACCGTGACCGGCGCGATCTCGTCCTTGAACCGACCGGATTTCTGCGCCGCCGAGGCTTTCTGCTGCGAAGCTAGCGCGAACGCATCCTGCTGCTCCCGGGTGATCTGATACTTGCTGGCGACGTTCTCCGCCGTGTTCCCCATGTGGTAGCCGTGGAAGGCATCCCAGAGGCCGTCCTTCAACATGGTGTCGACGAATTCGAGGCTGCCCATCTTGGTGCCGTTGCGAAGGTGTGCGGCATGGGGGGACAGGCTCATGCTTTCCATGCCGCCGGCAGCGACGATGGCGCTCTCACCGGTACGGATCTGCTGCGCCGCCAGCGCGACCGCACGCAGACCGGACCCGCAGACCTGATTGATGCCGAACGCGGTCGCGGAATCGGGGACGCCGGCGAAACGCGCCGCCTGACGGGTCGGGTTTTGTCCCTCGCCGGCGGCGAGCACCTGGCCGAAGATCACTTCATCCACGTCGGCCGCCTCCATTCCCGCGTGAGAAAATGCGGCCTGCAGCACGAGCGCGCCAAGATTTTGCGCGTGAAACGTACTCAACGCGCCGTTGAAACTGCCAACGGGTGTTCTGGCAGCCGAGACGATGACGATGTCATCCATGTACTGCTCCTCCTCTCGAGGTTCATTCCGCGACCTGCGGTGTGCTAGCGTCCGGGATCAATTGCGCGTGGCGAGCGGAAAAAACAACCTAGGGATTTACACATCCAGCCTTGCGGCCATGTCCTGGATGTCGGTCGCGATGATGTCCCAATCCTGCTCTGCCTCGTAGTCGCGCTTCTGGTGCGGCCCATACTCGCCGGGGCGCGGGAAGAAGGCGGTCAGCAGTCCATGAGACCGGGCAGCAGCCAAGTCGCCATTGTGTGCAGCGGCCATCATCACCTGATCCGGCCTGAGATCCAGCATCCGGGCGACGCCCAGATAGGTCTCGGGGTCCGGCTTGAAATGCCCGAACAGGTCGGAGCCAAATATCATGTCCCACGGAATGCCGGCGAACTTGGCCATGTTCAGCAGCAGCGCGACATTGCCGTTCGACAGCGGCCCGATGATGAAGCGCGTTTTCAGCCGGGTCAGGCCGGGCACGGCATCAGGCCAGGGATGCAGCCGGTGCCAACCCAGGTTGATGTGCACGCGGTCTTCTTCGGACAGACCCGTGATACCGAACTCGGCGACCAGGCTGTCCAGGGAGGCTCGATGCAGATTGTCCAGCTTCGTCCACGGCAGTTCGCCGGTGCGGACGCGATTCATCGACGGTTGGTAGGCCGCTCGCCAGGCGTCGACCAGAGCGGGCCAGTCCGCCGTCACGCCCCGAGCCGAACCGTAGGCGGTCAGATCGGCGATCAGGCTGGATCGCCAGTCAACGACCGTGCCGAAGGTGTCGAAGACGATTGCCACCGGTTGCTTGCTTGCCATGAAGAACCTCCCTCCTGTTCGGGGCAGCAAAATCCCGTGGTGATTCCGGGTCAAGCGTCCGCTTCGCGCGTCCGCAACCATGCCAATAGGGGGCGCCATAGCGACGTCTCCGCCCGTGCACCGGCGGCCATTCCGATATGGCCGGCCGTTGGCTGATGCAGGACGGCTCCACGGATCAGCCGAGCGAGGGGACGGGCGGATTCGGGGGGCACGATGCGGTCGCGCCCGGGAATCGCGACGAAGGCCGGTGCGGTGATAGTGGTCGGATCGACCGTCAGCCCGGCAATTCGCCAAGTGCCACGTGCAGGCGCGTTTTCGCCATACCACTCGCCCAGACAGGCCCGCGCCACCTCGGCCGCCAGAGGCACGCCGTCATTCAGCCAGTCCTCCAGCGCCACGAAAAGCTGCGCGCGGGCGCTGTCCTGCGGCAGTCGGGCAAAGCTGCGGTACTTCTCGGCGACCCCCCAGGGGTCGAGCAGGGCGAACAGCGATTGCAGCAGATCGACCGGCAGCGCGTGGCTGAAGGCCAGGGCGGGTTCCAGCAACGGCAGGGTCTCGGCCGCCTGGACCGCCCGTTCCGGTTCGGGTGCATGGAAATCCCACGGCGCCGCCAGCAGCGCCAGGCCCGCGATCAGGTCAGGCCGGCGCTGTGCGGCGGCCACGGCCAGCGTACCGCCCATGCAATAGCCCGCCAGTACCGGCGGCTGGCCGGCAACTCCTGCGGCAGCGACCATCGCCCGCTCCATCCGGCCTGCAACATAATCGGTCAGCGTGAAGCGCCGTTCGATTTGCCCGGGCCACCCCCAATCCAGCAACAATGGCCGCACCCCCTGGCCCGCGAGCCAGCGCAGCATCGAATGGCCCTGCGCCAGATCGAGCACGTACGCCCGATTGATCAGGCTCGGTACGAAGAGCACCGGCAGCCCGCTGTGAACGCCTGCGCCTTGGATACCGAAGTCCAGCAACCGCGTGCCGCCTTCAGACCAGATCTCGGGCGGGTCTTGCAGGTTACGCCGCCAGTCATGCCGCCGGTATGCGGCGATTCCTTCAATCAGTGCGGCATCCTGGTGGAGTGTCTCGGTCACCACCGCGGCCACGAATTCAGTGTCGTGGTTTCCGTCGCGGCCCCCGCTTCGGACGGACTTCTGGATCGACTGAAGGATCGCCGCCACGCTCGAGTTCGGCCAGTCGGCGCTCCAGAGCGGCGACGTGGCGCGCGAGACGGTCGATCTCAGCATCGCGAGCGTCAGGTGCAGCAGCAGCGGGCGCGGACCGCGGCGCATCAGCGGTCCCGGAGCGTCGTCGCGGACCGTCATATCTTGGGTCGCGTGGAATTCCGCGCAGCATGGCGGACACCGTGCCCGCCCATAGCGCGATCACGGTCTGCCAGGATTCGCGTATTTCCGGATCCGCTGCCATGGCGGAAAGCTCGCTTTGCCACAAGGTGATCCAGTCCTGCGCCAACTTGCGCGGGTCGGGCATCTCCGGCCTGGCAGTGTCGCGCGAACTGGCGTCGCTGAAGCCGGTTCCCGGCTGCCCAGTCCCTCCTTGCCCAGTCCCTCCCTGCCCAGCCCGGCCCGGCCCAGTCCCGCCCGGCCCCGTCCCTCCCTGCCCAGCCCGGCCCGGCCCAGTCCCGCCCGGCCCCGTCCCGCCCGGCCCAGTCCCGCCCGGCCCAGTCCCGCCCGGCCCAGTCCCGCCCGGCCCAGTCCCGCCCGGCCCCGCCTTGCCCTGTCTGGTTCGACCTTGCCCGGCACCGCCTTGCGCAGCCCCGCCTTCCCCAGCAGCCTCGACGCCGGTCGCGTTCCATCCCTGCCCGTCGTGTCCGGTATTGTCCAAACCGGCGTCCATCACCATGCCGCATTCATGCTCCTCGCGGGCCGGACCATAGGCGCGGCCGGTCCATCATGAAATGTCAAACCCGGAGCCCTGAGGAGCGGATTCACCCTATCGCACGTGCGAAATACACGGTAGGGAGGGGCACAGCTACGAGGTAAGCATGGCGGCGCCCGCTGAGACTCTGTTGGAGACGCACACCGGCGAAAAACCTCCGGTCGTAGTGAAGAAATATGCGAACCGGCGGCTCTACAACACCGAAAGTTCCAGTTACATCACGCTGGACAACTTGGCCGACATGGTGCGGCAGGGACGGGACTTCGTCGTCTATGATGCGAAAAGCGGTGACGACATCACCCGCAGTGTGCTCACGCAGATTATTGTCGAGGAGGAAGGCAAGGGCCAGAACCTGCTGCCGATCACCTTCCTGCGCCAGTTGATAGGTCTGTATGGCGGGTCCATGCAGGGCTTGGTGCCCAAATATCTTGAACAGGCCATGGCATCGTTCGCCCAGCAGCAGGAACAGATGCGCGTGGCGGTGCAGAAGACAATGGGCACGCTGTTTCCGTTCGGCAATATCGAGGAAGTCGGCCGCCAGAACATGGCCATGATGGAGCGGGCGCTCAGCATGTTCACCCCCTTCTACCGGGGCACCGAAACGCCCGGTCCGTCGAACGCGGATGGCTCCGAGATCGAGGCGCTTCGGGCGGAGATCGAGCGGCTGCGGCTGGAACTGGAAGCGGCGAAAAGGCGGTAGCCGGCGTTCACAGGTCAGGGACAAATAACGGACTCATGTCGCGCGAGTGTCACCCGCTGACCGTCATGGCGGGGGAAACGCGCCATCTACGGCCAGTGGCCTTTGGCCGCGGCGATGAAGGCACGAATCAGTGCCGCGTCCTTGACGCCCTTGCTGCATTCGACCCCGGACGAGACATCGACCGCGTGCGCGTCGGTCGTCCTGATGGCGTACGCGACGTTAGCAGGGGTCAGACCGCCGGCCAGCATCCATGGCGCGGGCGCCGACCATCCGCGTAGAACCGACCAATCAAAAGTCGTCGCGTTGCCCCCGGGCCGACCGGCCCCAAGCGGCGGCTTGGCCTCCAGCAAAAGCCGGTCGGCGCCCTGGGCATCGGCCGGGAGATCGGCGACACCGCTGATGCCGACGGCGCGCCAGACCGGCAGGCCGAACCGAGCCTTGATCGCAGCAAGATCATGCCGCGCGCCATAGATCTGCAGCACGTCCAGTTTCACCCGTTCGAGCACCCGGCCGATCGTCGCCACGTCCGGTTCCACGAACAAGCCAACGCGGGGTGGGCCGCCGGCGATCCGGGCCGACAGGGCGCGAGCGGCTTCCGGCGTCACCGAACGCGGAGATGCGGGAAAGAACACGAATCCGACCCAGTCGGCGCCCGATTCGACCGCGCTGTCGAATGCGACCGGATCGTTGATGCCGCAAATCTTGACCTTGATCATCGGATGGCGGCGGCGATGGCCGCCGCGGCGGCGCCCGGGTCGTCCGCACCTGTGATCGGCCGCCCCACCACGATCCAGTCCGCACCGGCCGCGACCGCCTGCGACGGGGTCATCGTTCGGGCCTGATCGCCGGCGTCTGATCCGGCAGGGCGGATGCCGGGCACGACCAGCTTGACCGCGGCGCCCAGCGCCTGACGTAGCAGGGCAACCTCCCGCGGGCTGCAGACCAGTCCGTCCGCGCCCGCCTCTATGGCGAGGCGGCCAAGCCGCAGATACCTGGTCCGCGGGCGTCGCGTCAACTCCTATGGCATGCAGATCGCCGCATCCGAGACTGGTGAGAACCGTCACCGCGAGGATCATCGGGCGGTCGGGCCCGGCACTGACAGCGGCCTGGTGCGCAGCCTGCACCATCGCCGCACCGCCGGAGGCATGGATCGTCAGCATCCGGGGCTTCACACGGCAGCACGGCGCGGACGCCGCCGGCAACCGTATTCGGGATGTCGTGCAGTTTGAGATCCAGGAAGATCGGCGCCCCTGCGATGTCCGCCAGGCCGTCCGCGCCGTTCGCCAGGAAAAACTCCAGCCCGATTTTCAGCAGACCGGCGTGCGGGCCGACGGTGTTGGCCAAACGGCGCGCGCGGCTTTTGTCGACCGTGTCGAGAGCGACAATCAGTCTCCTGTCAGAGAACATCAGGCCGCCGGGGGCAGCGACATCGACGAACCACTACGGGCTTTCAATGCCTCGATTTGCGCTTCCAACAATCGCACCGTCCGCTCTGCCCGGCGGGCTCGCCGACGCTGGGAAAGTTCGGACACCCAGACCACCAGCGCGCCAACCAGGAAAGCGATCGCCATCGCCACCAGGATCGCAATCGAGAGATGCGCATCGATCCCGTAGTCGGTCGGCCACAGGCCGAGCCTGACGACCTCGGTATTGGACAGTGCGAACAGCACCAGCGGCAGACACAGGACGAAGGTGACGATCAGGAACAGCATGGCTAACGCGGACCTCTCAGGCCTTCTTGCGTTCTGCCGCGGCAGCCCGGGGTATCTTGCCGGCGTTGACCCGCAACCGCAGTTCCTTCCCGGCCTTGAAGAAGGGAACCGATTTTTCATCTACCGAAACCGAGGCGCCGGTCCTTGGGTTGCGTCCCGTGCGGGCATCGCGGTGCTTCACGGTAAACGCTCCGAAGCCGCGAAGTTCCACGCGCTCCCCCCGGGCCAGGGCGAAGGTTATTTCCTCAAAGATTGTCGCCACGATGGTTTCCACATCCTGGCCACGTAAATGCGGATTGGCCGTCGCCAGCTCCGCGATCAATTCGGATTTCGTCAAGACATCCCCCGGGGCGCTCAGTTCCCGGAACGTTGCCAGACGGCCAAGGCCCCGTCAAGACTAAGGCTTTGTGAAATCAGTGTTTTCCAAAAACTCTGCAGCATCGGCCCAAGCTGGCCGGACAGCGTGAGGCTGGCGAAGCCGCCGTCGAACAGATCCTGCACCGGCAGTCCGGCCGGGACACCCTTCTCGGCAACCAGCCACTGCCTGGCTTCCCGTTCGCCGCCGATCGCGTCAACGAGACCCAGGCCCAAGGCCTGACGCCCCGTATAGGCTCGGCCATCCGCCAAGGAGCGCACCTTGGCCATGTCCATGTGGCGTCCTTCGGCGACCATGCCGACGAACTGGTCGTACAAATCATTTACGATGCCCTGCAGGACGTCCCTGCCCGCAGGCGACAACGGCCGCACCAGACTGGGTTCGTCCTTCAACGGACCTGACCGGACAACCTCCGCGCTGATCCCCAGCTTTCCGAGAAGGCCCGATACCTCCCCCGTTTCCAGCAGCACACCGATCGATCCGGTCAGCGTTGCGTCGCGCGCGAAAATCCGGCTGGCCGGGACCGCGATCATATAGCCCACCGATGCGGCAAGGCCGCCCATCGTCACCACCACCGGCTTCTTCGACGCGACCCGCGCGATCGTGTCGTGCAGGCTTTCGCCGCCGGCAAAACTACCCCCAGGGCTGTTGATCGACAGGATCACCGCCTTGACGTGCTCGTCATCGGCCAGCGCGTCGACCGCATGCGCCATTTTGCGATCGTCACTGATAAAGCCGTCGACCGTGACACGCTCGATATGTGCGCCCTCGGGCGTCAGGCCGGCGCCCTTCAGGCCGGTGAGGGCCGCGACGACGACAGCGAGAACGGCGAACACCCGCCAAAAGACAAGGCGACGCTTGAGGCGCCGCCTGTCCAGCAGCAGATCGGTCTCCAGGGACAGTGGGTCAGCGGTCAGTGGTCGGTCGTCAGGAGAATGGACTCCCGACCGCCGCGCACTGATCCCAGCTTATCGACCACCGGCGCCCGGCAACGAGCCACCGGTCAGTTGTCCTGCGCCATCTGGTTACGGCGGCGGATCGCTGCCCCCAGGATATCGCCCAGCGAGGCCCCGGAGTCGGAGGAGCCGAACTCAGCCATCGCCTGCTTTTCTTCCTCGACTTCCTTGCCCTTGATGGTGAGCGTCAGTTTCCGGGACTGCCGATCAACGGCGGTCACCTTGGCGTCGACCTTCTCGCCCACGGCGAAGCGGTCCGGGCGTTGATCCGCCTTGTCGCGCGCCAGTTCGGCGCGGCGGATAAAGCCGGTCAGCACGTCGTTGACCTTGACCTCGATGCCATTGGCCTGGACCGCGCTCACGATGCAGGTCACGACGTCGCCCTTGTGGACGGTGTCGAGCACCGTCGCCGCCGGGTCGTCACGCAGTTGCTTGATGCCCAGGCTGATGCGTTCCTTCTCGACATCGACGTCGAGCACCTTCGCCTTGACGATCTGGCCCTTTTCGTAGCCCGCCATCGCCGCTTCGCCGGCTTCGTCCCACGACAGGTCGGACATGTGGATCATGCCGTCGATGTCCGGCGACAGCCCGACGAACAGGCCGAATTCCGTGATGTTGCGGATTTCGCCCTCGACCTCGGTGCCGATTGGATGTTCCTCGAGGAACTGCTCCCACGGGTTGCGCTGCACTTGCTTGAGGCCAAGCGAAATCCGCCGCTTGGAGCTGTCCACGTCCAGCACCATGACGTCGACTTCCTGGCTGGTGGAGACGATCTTGCCGGGATGAACGTTTTTCTTGGTCCACGACATTTCGGACACGTGCACCAGGCCCTCGACCCCCGGCTCCAGCTCCACGAAGGCGCCGTAGTCGGTGATGTTCGTGACCCGGCCGGAGTATTTGGCGCCAGGCGGGTACTTGGCCGCAACGCCTTCCCACGGGTCGGCTTCCAACTGCTTCATGCCCAGGCTGATGCGCTGGGTGTCGGAGTTGAAGCGGATCACCTGCACCTTGACCTGCTGACCGATGGTCAGGGCCTCGGACGGATGATTGATGCGACGCCAGGCAATATCGGTGACGTGCAGCAGGCCATCGACGCCGCCGAGGTCGACGAACGCACCGTAGTCGGTGATGTTCTTGACCACGCCGTCGAGGATCATGCCCTCCTTGAGGCCCTGGATCAGTTCGCTGCGCTGTTCGGCCCGGGTTTCTTCCAGCACCGCGCGGCGGGACACGACGATGTTGCCGCGGGCGCGATCCATCTTGAGGATCTGGAATGGCTGCGGGGTGCCCATCAATGGGCCGACGTCCCGCACCGGGCGGATATCGACCTGGCTGCCGGGGAGGAACGCCACCGCACCGCCAAGGTCGACGGTGAAGCCGCCCTTGACGCGGCCGTAGATCGTGCCGTCGACACGCTTCTGCGCCTCGAACGCCTTTTCAAGGTTGGTCCATGCCTCTTCCCGCCGCGCCTTTTCGCGCGAGAGAATGATCGCGCCGTCGCGGTCTTCGTAGCGCTCGACATAAAGCTCGATCATGTCGCCGGGCTTGACGTCCGGCTTGGCGCCGGGCGGGCCGAATTCCTTGAGGGCAACGCGGCCCTCGGACTTCAGGCCAACATCGACGACAGCGAATTCGTCGGTGAGGCGGATGACGCGGCCGGTGACAACTGAGCCATCGAAGCCGGTATCGACGCCAAGCGTTTCGTCGAGGAGAGAGGCGAAATCTTCGCCCCGGAAATGGTCTTGCGCGGGCTCGTGGGCGCGCGCGGTGGCGGATGCTGCCATGAGGTCGGTTGGTTCCGTTACGGATGCCCGGGCCGTGCCCGGTGATTGCCGTGGTATGCGCATTTCGTTGTCGGAAACACGACTTGCCCGCGTCGCATTGGGGCGCGGGCCGGATTGAAGCGATGGAGCGGGTGTATAGCCGATGCTCCGCTCGCCCGATATAGAGATTTCGTGAGCGGAGTCAAGTGTACAGTCATCCGGACTTTCGCGGCAAGGTAGCTACCGGCCCGTGGACCACAATCGGTTGCCTCCGAAAGGGTCTGAGGTGCTCGTGAAATACACCGACTTGGTCGTGCTCCGTCGGCCCGCGATGGCGCCACGCGGATATCCATGGGTTGTCTCAACCGGTCGATACTCGCGATTGTAGAGAGTCTTTGGTCTGATATACAATTGCATGTGGTCATTGCTCCGTGCGGGGGAACGTAACATGGAACTCAATAAAGTGGCGGCGGCGTATTTGGCGTATTTCGCTTACATCGACGATGCACTCGAAACCGTACCAGCCAGCGACTTCGCGAGGTTCCTGGCGAGCGTTCCCGCTGGTCCGGCGAACGGGCCGTGGACATTGTGCTGGGGACCGGCGGTGAACGACGGCATCCTCGGGTATGTCGCGCAAGGCGCGGACGGCACTTATGCGCTGGCGTTCCGCGGCACCGATGTAGACGGTTCCGTCTCCGGCTCGTTTCAGAACCTGCTGGCCGATGCCAACGGATTCTTCCTGGTCGCATGGCTGTATCCGCAACAGCCCGGCGCGCCATTGCAGATCAGTGCCGGGATCAACGGGGCGCTCGCTCTGGCCATCGGGATGACCGATCCCGCCACGGGTGTCGCGCTGCTGGACTATTTGCGCGGACTTGCCAAGACCGGCACGCTCGACCTTATGGTAACAGGGCACAGCCTGGGCGGCGCGATTGCTATCGTTGCGACTTCATGGCTCAACGATCAGCTTTCCAAGATCGAGCCGCTGAGTTTTACCTTGCGGCCCCACACGTTCGCTGCCCCGACGATGTGGAACGCCGCGTTCGCGACGAATTTCGCTCAGACCTTCCCATACTACGCGGCGGTCAATACAAACGATATCGTTCCGATGGGGTGGGCTAACCTGAACGGCGTGCTCGCCACATTTCCGTCGCCGGGACCCAGCCTGTACAATACGGATTACTGGTTGTACTTGACGATCGACGCTGTGAGCAAAGTGATCCCGACATACACGCAGATCGTAGCGAGCAATCCCGACCCGTTCACAGTGACGCCGGTCGCAAATAAATCATGGACCGTCGAAGCGGGCATGATGCATTCGATGCAGTTCCAGTATTTCCCGCATGCAACAGGTACTCTGGCGCCAAACCTGCCGGGCACAACCCGGACGGGCCTCGCCCGCACACGCAAAGCGGTGTCAGCGTAGCGAACGCCCGTCCAGCGAAGATGCGTCGCTACGAAACGGTTGCGAGAACAGCGATACAGATCCGCTCGACGTCTTCGTCTGTCAGGTCGGGATGGATCGGCAGGGCGAGAATGCGCGTCGCCAGATCGTCCGACACGGGGAGTTCCAATTCGTCGTGGTGGGCGCTGTAGGCCGGTTGTCGGTGCAGCGGGCGCGGATAGTAGATCGCGGTGGGGACGCCGTCCCCGCGCAGTGCCATCTGCACCCGGTCTCGCGTTGCCTCGTCCGGCAGCAGGATGGAATAGATCGCCCAGGCGCTGGTGCTGTCGGGAACGCGCTTCGGCGTGGTCACGGCATTGGCAAGACGCTGGTCGTAGGCCCGGGCGATACGCTCGCGTGCCTCCAGTTCCTCAGGAAACACAGCCAGCTTGGCGAGCAGGACCGCGGCCTGGATCGAGTCCAGCCTGCCATTCACGCCAGTCCGCAGAACCTCGTACCGGGTCTTGCCTTCGCCATGTGTTCGCAGGCTGCGGTAAAGGTCGGCTCGGTCTTCGCTTTCGGTGAACAGCGCACCGCCGTCGCCGTAGGCGCCCAGCGGCTTCGAGGGGAAAAAGCTGGTCGCCGTCACGTCGGCCTGACTGCCGAGCACCCTGCCGTGCAGGGAGGAGCCGAAGCTCTGCGCGAGGTCGTCGAGCAGGAACAACTCATTTGCGCCGGCGATGCCCGCCAGGGTGTCCCAGTCGGCGGGTTGGCCGAACAGATCCACGCCGATGATCGCCCGGGGACGCAGCTTGCCGGCCACGCGCACCTGGTGGATGCGCTGCTCCAGATGCGCCGGATCGATCTGGAAGGTGCGGGGATCGACATCGACGAATACCGGGGTGGCACCTAGCAGCAGCGGCACCTCGGCTGTCGCGGTGTAAGTGAAGGCCGGCAGGAACACCGCGTCGCCCCGGCCGATGCCCTCGGCCATCATCGCGATCTGCAGCGCGTCGGTACCTGAACTGACGCTGACGCAGTGCTTCGCGCCGCAGAATTTTGCAAGTTCGCCCTCGAGTTCCCGGACCTCCGGGCCAAGGACGAACTGGCAGTGCTCCAGCACCGTGTCCAGCCGGCGGCGCAGGTCGGCGGCGATCCGGGCCTGCTGCGCCTTCAGATCAAGGAACGGGATGGGACGTCTGGTATCGGACATGGAATGTGACTCGTGGGTTGTACGCGTGCTTCACGCTTTGCCGGCGTTCCGTCTGGCGCGACCATGCGGTCAGGCTCGGGCTTCGCCGGCGGAGCCGTCGATATTGTGCTCGAATTCGGGGATCAGCCGCCCCAGCAGGGTCAGCGCCAGCTTGACCTGGCCGCCGCGGCAGGCGCTGCTGATCTCGTCGATGGCGCGTGCCACGATGGCAGGATCGGCGGTGCGGGGGGTCGCCATCAGCAAGCCGGGGTAGCCGGTCGGGACCGGCGGTTCCTTGCCGTGAAACAGTTCCTCATACAGCTTCTCGCCGGGGCGCAGGCCGGTGAAGCGGATCTCTATGTCCTGTTCCGGCTGCAGGCCGGCCAAGCGGATCATCTGCCGTGCGAGATCGACGATTTTCACCGGCTCGCCCATGTCGAGGACGAAGATGCCGCCGGTGTCCGCCGCCGGCAGGGCGGCGTCGTTGACGCCCAGCACGCTCGCCTGGAGAACGAGGCCGACCGCCTCGCGCACGGTCATGAAGTAGCGCTGCATGTCGGGGTGCGTGACGGTCAGCGGTCCGCCCCTCCCCAGCTGGCGCTGAAACAGCGGCACCACGGAGCCGGTGCTGCCGAGCACGTTGCCGAAGCGGACCGTGATGCAGCGCATACCCTGGCCGGTCGCCCGTGCCGAGATGTCCAGCGCCTGGCAGTACATCTCCGCCAGGCGTTTGGAGGCGCCCATGACGCTGGTCGGGTTCACCGCCTTGTCGGTTGAAATCAGCACCATCGCCAGCGCCCCGCTCGCGCGGGCCGCGTCCGCGACATGGCGGGTGCCGGCTGCGTTGGTCGCCATGCCCTCCAGCGGGTTGGCTTCCACCATCGGCACGTGCTTCAGGGCGGCGGCATGGAAGACCAGTTCAGGCCGATTTTCCTCGAGGATCGCTCGGACACGGGCTTCGTCGCGGATGTCGGCGATCAGGGTGCGGCGGTTCACCCGCGGGTGGGTCTCGGCCAGCTCCAGATCGATTTGCCACAGCGCGTATTCGCCATTGTCCAATAATATAAGTGTGCCCGGGCCGAACGCGGCGACCTGGCGGGCGAGTTCACTGCCGATCGTGCCGCCCGCGCCGGTGACGATGACGCGGCGGCCCTGGATCAGCCGCGCCATGCCGTCTCGGTCGAGCGGCACCTGCGGTCGATTGAGCAGGTCCTCGATCACGACAGGACGCAGTTCCACGGGGCGCGGCTTGTCCGGATCGGCCAAGGCGGTCGGGCGCGGCGCTTGGCGGACCTGCAGGCCGAAGCGGTCCGCCTGGGCTACGACCTGTGCGAGGCGGGCGCCGGAAAGCTCCGGGGTGACAAACACCAGCGTGCCGGGCAGGCGATCCTCGGCCTGCAGCTGGGCCAGCACGGCGGCGGCGTCGTTCAGCGAGCCCAGGATGCGGTGTCCCTGGATGCGCCGGCCGGTTTGACGGTCCGACGACGCGAGTAGGCCTTCGACACGAAAGGCCTGCCGGCGGTCCTGGGCGAGCGCTCGGATGAACAGGTCGGCGTCCTCTATACTGCCGACGAGCAGGATGGAGGCTGCGTCAAGTTGGGCTGATCTGGCTGCAGGGCGGCCACGGCGCCAGCGATATCCGACGCGCGGCGCGCCGAGAAACAGCAGCAGCGTCAGGGCGTGGATGAACGGAAAGGTGGGACTGATCGGCGCAGCGGCCGTCAGAACCGAGGTGGCGGCGAACAGCGCGGCGCCGGCAGCAGCGCTGGCGGCGACCGTCAGCAGGTCACCGATCGCGGCGAAGCGCCAGTATTGCAGGGAGAGGCGGAACGGAACGCCGGCCAAAAGGAGGCAGACGGCGCCAAGCGGGAGCGTCCAGAGAGGGTGCAATGCCGGCGCGGCCGGGTCGGTGAGCCACCGCGCCACCGGCACCGACAGTGCCGCCAAGCCGCCATCGAGGGCGACATTGACGGCGATGCGAATCAGGGAACGCGCCGCAGCCATGCGGCGCGTATAGCGCAGGTGGAACGGTGAGGATAGCCGAACGACGTCGCGCGTCGCTACCGCGGCAGCCGCTGGGGTTATCCGGTAAGCGGCAGCCTCCTGCGCTCCGGATTTCGTGATCCACACAGCAACCCGCCGTCTTCTATCGGTCCGAAAATGCTCTACCGTCGCGTGTAGACCGCGAGAGTTTGCCGGAGGAAACAATGACACCAATGACAATCGACCTAGAGAACGCCCTCATGCGCAAGGTCGCCTGGCGTCTTATTCCGTTTCTTAGCATTGGCTACATGATCAACGCGCTCGACCGTTTCAACGTGTCGATGGCGGCGCTGACCATGAACAAGGATCTCGGGCTCAGCGCCAGCGCCTACGGCTTTGGCGCCGGCGCGTTCTTCTGGACCTACATTCTGTTCCAGTTTCCGGCCAATCTGATGCTCGCGAAGATCGGTGCGCGGGTATGGATCAGCATCATCATGGCGATGTGGGGGCTCTGTTCGGCCTGCACCGCGTTGGTCACCGGAGAGACCAGCTTTGTCGCCGTCCGGTTCCTTCTTGGCATCGCCGAGGCGGGGTTCTTTCCCGGCGTCGCCTATTTCATGACGTGCTGGTTCCCGGCCCGCCATCGCGGCCAGATGATGGGGATCTTCTTCGCCGCGGGAGCCTTTTCCGGCGTACTGGGCGGCCCGCTCGGCGCCAGCCTGCTTAAGCTGAACGGCACGTTCGGCATCGCCGGCTGGCAGTGGATCTTTCTCATGGAGGGCGTCCCGGCGGTGCTGCTTGCCTTCTATGGCTTTGCAACGCTGTGTAACCGGCCGATCCAGGCAACTTGGCTGACCGCTGAACAGCGCAGCTGGCTGCAGCAACGGCTCGACGCCGAAGCGGTGGCCAAGTCGGGTCATAGCATAGGCCTGCTACGCTCCCTCGCGAGCCCGCAGATGGTCATCCTGACCCTCGCCTATCTCTTCATCGCTTACGGCGTCTACGCCATGGCCTTCTTCCTGCCATTGATCGTCAAGTCGCTCGGCCTGTCCAACACCGCGATCGGGTATGTGCTGGTGCTGCCCAACCTGTGCGGCAGCATCGGCATGATCCTGTGCTCTCGCAGCTCCGACCGGACCGGCGAGCGCGTATGGCATGTTGTCCTGCCGACCGCGCTGGCCGGACTGGGAGCAACCGCCGCCGGACTTCTGCTGGGTAACATCTATCTGACAGTGTTTGCGTTCTGCGTCGCGACGCTGGGCGTTGCGTCCTGCCTGCCGGTATTCTGGAATCTGCCGACCGCCTATCTCGGCGCCGGCGCCGCGGCCGGCGGCATCGCCGTCATCAACTCGGTCGGCAACGTCGCGGGTTACGTGGCGCCTCAGATCACGGGACTGCTGCGTGATGCCACCGGCGGATATGCGGTGCCCATGCTGGTCGCCGGCGCCGTCATGCTATGCGCGGCGGCGCTGATCCTTGTCTCCGGAATCCGCAGGCACATTCCCCGCCGGGTCCCCGTCATGAACAGCGCCGGACTGCCTCATTGATCGCAGCTGCGTGACCTTCGATCGCGGTCAGGGCACCGCGCGGCCGATCTATCCAGCGTAATCACCTGAGGCTGAAGGTCGGAAGGCGTGACTCACGCGATCGAACAATGAGTTGCGGATCGTGATTGGGTCAACCTGGCTCGATCACGATCTGGCGGCGAGACGCAGCTGCCGATCGCAACCCGTGCCGTTTGCCTACCCGTGTTATTCGGCCGCCAGGCCGTGAGCCTCCGCGGCTAGCAGGCGATCCACGGTGCGGCGCATGTGCAGTCTGGCCGCGTCCGTCGCGATATCGACCAGCCCGCTCTCTCCCAACTCGGACAACATCGCCTGCTGCGCTTCCACCACCGTGCGATCCTCATTGAACGCAGCAGCGATCTCGTTGAACAGCCCCTCGGTCGCCCCGTTATCGTCAGGGCGGAACCCGTTCGCGGTCGACCAGAAATAGAAGCAGGTCGTGTCGGTCTCCGGCGTCAGGCCGTGGAACAGCCGAAACCGCAGCTTGCTGTCTTCCACCTTGCCGTCCCGGTAGGCACCGGCCTCGTCCGCGCCGCTGAACTGCAGGATCGACCCGGGTGCGATGAACTCGAACATCTGGACACGGTCGATGCGCCCTTCGAAACCAACCGCCCGGACGTAGGTCGGCGGTGGAGGCGAGTTCAGCATCCAGCGTGTGAACTTCAACCCCAGCGGCGTGCGGAGCGTGTCCATCCTGGCCTCAACATGCATCATCGGGTTGCCGCCGATGGTCGAGGTATGGACGTAGCCCAGATGGGTCAGGTCCATCAGGTTATCGACCATCAGCATGGCCGAACTCTTGATCGGATACATCGTGTGCTTGTGCGGCCACCGTTCGGTGTCGTTGTGCCAGGGATACGGCACGATCGTCGCCGGGTCGGCCTTCGCCGGATCACCCATCCAGATCCACAGGAACGCGTCCTGCTCCACCACTGGAAAAGACCGCACCGAGGCCCGTTCAGGAATGCGGTCCTGGCCGGGAATGTGAACACAGCGGCCGGCCCGGTCGAAGGTCAGGCCGTGATAGCCACAGGCGAGCCCTCGTTCTGTAACCTGGCCGAGGTGCAATGGCGCGCCGCGATGGCAGCACCTGTCGAGCAGCGCGGCCGCGTGGCCCCCGGCGTCGCGGAACAGCACCACCGGCTCGTTGCATATTCGTCGCGGCAGTGGCCGAGCGGCGACCTCGTCAGCCCAGGCGGCAACGTACCAGGCGTTGCGGATGAACATCGTCGTCGCTCCCTGTTTCGGCCCGGATTGTTATGTTATCGTTAGTAGCCCCATCATCGGCCGGCAGGCACGGCTCATGTCAAGCCCAGGGCTTCGCAAGCTATGGTGAACTGGTGAGTTCGCCAACGACCCGGGTCCACACGGCCTCCATCTCGGGAGTCCAGTCCGCCCCCAGGATCTCCCTGAAGGCAGCCGTCACGGTCAGGTAGAACTTGTCGAACACGGTCGGATCGACGCCGAGTCCCTGGTGGTTGACACGCTCGATCTGGATCAGATTGGCGCCATAGGATCGATCGCCGAGAAAATCCAGCAGGCTCTCGATCGTTACCTGAAACATCTGTCCCCGCACGAGGCCGTCGGTGTCGCGAATAAAAAGCCCGGCGGTTTCAGGCGATTCCTCGAACAGACGCCGGAATACGAAAGGGGTTGGATCGCCCACACGTTCCCCGACGCGTTCCAGTGTCTGGGTTATGACGGCGGCATCGTCGATCATGAATCCTCCAGGTGCTTTTGCTGTTCAGCTTGGCCGTCCGACCCGCCGTCCGTTCAGCGCGTGACCAACACCATACTCCCCCAACGCGGCGTCGGCCGACAGCCTGCCCGAACTCAACAGCGGAGGTGCCACCGATATCGGCAGATAGACGAATCCGGGGCAGTGACGACCGCGAGCCGACCTCGGTCTGTCTCGCCCGATGATTGGGCAGTTTCCGAGCGGAGCAAGACAACTCCTGCCGCCGCCCGGGAGGGCGATACGCCGAACCGGCCTGATCCGGCGAGAGCCTGCATCATCCCATCATCCTAGAGCATGATCGCGCTGAGCGGAACGTCCCGGCGCGTGAATCATGCGATCAAACAAAGAGATAGACCATTTTCGGCCTGCACGGTCAGGCTGAAAATTGTCTAGCGGGCGGTCCCACGTCGAAAACCGTCGTTCTAGGGCCAGCCTCGCTTGCCCCGGACGGCTGCGCACCGATATGTTCAGGCATGAGCGAAACGCATCACAGCAAGGTCCTGATCATCGGTGCCGGCCCCGCCGGGTACACCGCGGCGATCTACGCAGCCCGTGCGAACCTGTCGCCAATCCTGGTGGCCGGCATGCAGCCTGGCGGCCAGCTTATGATAACCACGGATGTGGAGAATTATCCAGGTTTTGCCGACGTGATCCAGGGTCCCTGGCTGATGGAGCAGATGGAAGCCCAGGCCGCCCATGTCGGCACCCGCATCATCCACGACCTGATCGCTGACGTGGATTTCGGCCGGAAGCCGTTCCGGTGCCAGGGAGATTCAGGTGACCGCTACACGGCGGACTCGATTATCATCGCCACCGGCGCGCAGGCCCGCTGGCTCGGCCTCGAGTTCGGAGCAGACCCTGCAAGGCCGTGGTGTGTCCGCCTGTGCCACCTGTGACGGCTTCTTCTATCGCGGCAAGACCGTCGCGGTGGTCGGGGGCGGCAACACCGCGGTGGAAGAGGCCCTTTATTTGACCCACCACGCTGACAAGGTAACGTTGATCCATCGCCGCGACAGTCTGAGGGCGGAAAAAATCCTGCAGAGCAGACTGTTTGCCAATCCCAGGATCGACGTGGTCTGGAACAGCACGGTGACCGAGATCGTCGGCGGCGGCGCGCCCGAAGTGGTCACGGGGGTCCGGCTGCGCGATACGCGCGGCGGCATGGAGCGGGTCCTGCCAGTGGATGGCGTGTTCATCGCCATCGGCCATAGCCCAACCACCGGGATCTTCGCTGGGCATGTCGAGATGGACACGGAAGGATACATCCGCACGACGCCCGGCAGTACCCGAACCTCGGTCCCTGGGGTATTCGCGGCGGGCGATGTGCAGGACAAAATCTTCCGCCAGGCGGTCACGGCCGCCGGAACAGGCTGCATGGCGGCGTTGGAAGCGGAAAAATACCTCGCCGAACAAGAAATCAGTCTCCCGGAGGCCGCGGAGTAGTCGAATTATGCCCGAAGGAAGCAAATTCCGTCACATGAACTCGAGAAAGTGGGTTTAGACTCGACCCATCGTCCACAGGCATCGTGGGCGGCTCAGTCGGTGCGGCTCCGACCCAACCAGCCGCGGGGAGAGGCTTTGCAATGGACTGGGACAAGCTGCGTGTCTTTCACGCCGTGGCGGAGGCGGGCAGCTTCACACATGCCGGAGATACGCTCAGCCTGAGCCAGTCTGCTGTCTCCCGCCAGATTTCCGCGCTGGAGGAAGCGCTGCAGGTGCCGCTGTTCCACCGCCACGCCCGTGGCTTGATCCTGACAGAACAGGGCGAGTCGCTGAACCGCACGGTGCGGGAGGTCTTTGCCAAACTGGCGATCACCGAGGCGCTGCTGACGGAAAGCAAGGAAAAGCCGGCCGGCCGGCTGAAGGTGACCACGACGGTCGGTTTCGGGTCGTCCTGGCTGGCGCCACGGTTGCACGGCTTTCTGGAAGCGTATCCGGACGTGTCGGTCTCGCTGCTGCTGGACGACGCCGAACTGGACCTGGCGATGCGAGAAGCCGACGTCGCCATCCGCATGCATCCGCCGAAGCAGCCTGACCTCGTGCAGCGGCATCTGATGACGATGCAGTGGCACGTCGTCGCCTCACCTGAATATTTGAAGAAGCAGGGTGTGCCGCAGCGCGCCGAAGACCTGGATGCCCATCGACTGATCCTGTTCGGCCAGCACCATCCCCCGGTGCAGGAGGTCAACTGGCTGGCGGATGCCGGACGGCGGCCGGGCAATCCCCGCCGCGCGCTGCTGGAGGTCAACTCGGTGCACGCCGTCCTGCTGGCCATCCGCTCGGGCATGGGCATCGGCGCGTTGCCCGACTACGTGGTGAATGAGAACCCGGACCTTGTGCACGTGCTGACCGACCTGAAGGGGCCGAAGGTCGACGTCTTCTTCGTCTATCCTGAGGAATTGCGGAATTCCAAACGGGTCGCGGTGTTCCGTGATTTCCTGCTGGCCCGTCTCGCGGAGATCCATTGACGCACAGCTTTGGCGTCCCTGCGCCGCAGGCTTCTCCCGTTAGAACAATAGCAGCCTGACGGGAATCGCGAGGCGACTCCAGGCTGATGAAGATCCTTGCCAAAATATGAGCGACGGCGCCTGCGCCTCCGCCAGCGGTGGAAATGTCAGGGCGCCGTTCACATACGATGGCGCTGGTTCACCCGGATGTCGCGGCGGCCGTAGCGGGCTGAGCAATCGTAAGGCAGGCGCATCCAGCGGTGGTCGGATCGGGAGACATCATCTCCACGTCACGAGGAACCCAGAGCATGATCGCGCTGAGCGGAACGTCCCCGGCGCGTGAATCATGCGACCAAACAAAGAGATAGACCATTTTCGGCCTGCACAGTCAGGCTGAAAATTGTCTAGCCATACTCTTTTTTCACATACTACCAGGTAGATATGCAGAAACAGCATATCGGCTTCCGGTTGTGCGCACTGGTTCTCTTCGCAGGTGCGGTATTAAATACCTCCATCAGTTACGGCGGCGGTGCCGCCAGAGTTCCAGCGCCAGTCGCTGGAAAGGGGCCCTTGGCCCCTGCGTCTCCCAGACGTGAAGCCTCCCTGTATACTTGCCCCCGGTGCATAACCGGGGGCACTTCTTTTTAATCTGCTCGGCCAGCTCTTTTTAATCTGTTCGGCCAGCGCGCGTTTGGCCGGCCTCCAGCACCGCGTCCACCAGAATCGCGATATCGGCATGGCTCGTCCGGTGGTTCACGATCGCCGCCCGAATCGCCAGGGCGCCATTGACCATCGTGGTGGAGGGGGCGGCGATGCCCGCTTCCTGTAAATCGGCGACGATGTCGGCGTTCAAGCGATCCAGATCCCCAACGGCGGCAATGTAGCGGAAGCAGACCACGTTCAGGACGACCGGCGCCAGACGCTCCAATGCCGGCTCCCGGTCAACCCGAGCGGCCAGCATGGCGGCGAGGTCGCAGGTCTGCTGAGCGATCGCACCGATCCGATCGGCGCCGTACACCGAAAGCGTCATCCACACTTTCAGCGCTCGGAACCCACGCGAAAGATCGGGACCCAGATCGCAGGGCCAGACCCCGCCACCAGCCAGACCGCGTTGCTCGCGACGGAGGTAGACCGCTTCGGCGCCGAATGTCTCCAATTGCCGCGACGCAACCCGCACCACGATGCACCCGGCGTCGTACGGCACCTGCGCCCATTTATGGAAGTCGAACGCAACGGAATCGGCACGCTCGATGCCGGCCAGCAGGGGCCGCAGCTTCGGCGCCAGCGCCGCGATTGCGCCGAACGCGCCATCCACGTGGAACCACAGACCCTCGGCTGCGGCGAAATCAGCCAGTGCAGCGAGGTCATCAACCGCTCCGATGTCCACTGTCCCGGCGGTGCCGACCACCAGGAACGGCCGCATCCCTCGCGCACGATCATCCGCGAGGCGGTCGGCCAGTACATCCAGGTTTATCCGCCCCTGATCGTCGCAGGGGATCATTCGCAATGCGTCGCGACCCAGGCCGGCGATTTCCATCGCACGCGGCAAGCAACCATGTGCGGCAGCCGAGGTGTAGGCCACCAGCCGAACACCGCCCGCGCCATCGCGTCGAACCTCGGGCCCCAGGCTGGCCGACCTTGCAACCAGCACCCCGATAAGGTTTGCGATCGAAGTGCCGGTGACCAGCACGCCGGAGGCATCCGCGGGAAACCCGAGCATTTCGGCAGCCCAGGAAATGACCTGACGCTCAATCTCGATCGGTGCGTGGTCACGCCCGCCGAGGTTCGCGTTCAATCCCCCGGCCAGCAGTTCCGCCAGCATTCCGACCGGGTTGCCGCCACCATGCACCCAGCCCATGAAGCGCGGATGCAGGTTGCCGGTCGTGTAAGGCTGCACCAGACGCTGGAAGTCTTCGTAGACTGCTTCGGCTGGCCTCGGCCCGCGCGGCAATGCGCCTCGCAGGTCCCGACGCGCCGCATCGGGCATGGGGCGCCAGACCGGTCCGTCGCGCAGGCTGGCCAGATGGTCAAGCATGTCGTCCACCATGCGGTGCCCGAGGGCACGCAAGGCGGACCAGTCGGCGGGATCGAGACTTTCCATGTCGTGCATATCGGATCACGCCCTCCTGGCGCGTAGTCACATCCGTGTCGCCATGCCGAGGGCACTGAGAACCGCCGGATCCAGCCTCGGGCGTGGACCTGGCGGCCGGCCTACCGACAGACCCATGACATCGTCATAACCCCAAAGTGCCCAGCCGATGCCACGGCTTTCGAGTGTGTCGCGAACTGTCCTCAGCCAGGCGATGCGAGCGGGCTGGTTGAGGTCCGCGGTTGCCCCGAACTCCCCGGCAAGCAGGTGCACGTGATGCTGCAGACCCCATGCGGCGGCTCGCCCGATGATCGTGGCGATGCGCGGCGCGTCCCAGCCAACGCCGCAGTAGTACCGCATCAGGTCGCGCGTCGGCGGATCGGCGGACCCCGCGGCAGTTGCCTCACAGCGCTCCCGGTCTTGCACGGGAAACGGCAGACGCGCCAGTGCCGGACGGTCAAGACCAGGCCGATAGGCTGCGAGCGACGTCAGTTCCGCCGGGTCATAGAAATGAAAGCTGTATACGACGTTCGAATCGTCCTCGGGCGCAAGCGTCAGCAGACCGCCAATGCTGCCCCAGTCCGGCCCGGTCAGCACCACCGTCAGTTCCGGCAGCGCCTGCCTTATGTCGGTCAGCACTAGGTGCTGCAAAGCCGCCCAGCCGGCGGGATCTTTCGGAAATACCGGTTCGTTCAGCACCTCCGGCACCGTTCGCGCGGGATCCAACGGCCGCAACGCCGGAGCCAGCGTCTTCCAAAATGCGCGTAGTCGCTCGCAGTCAGCCGAACTGGTCTCCAGGTGCCAGTCTTGCGGGTGCGGCGACACGACCACGGTCAGTCCGTGTCGCTGGATGCGCCGGATCGCCGTGATCAGCGCGCCACGCTGCGTTGCAACCACCGCCGGATCGACCGCCAGCCGAACGAAATCGAACCCGGTCGAGTGCAGGTCGGCCAAAGCCTGGTCGCTGAGGTACGCCGCGAGCGCTGCGGGATCGCGACGGGCAGGAAAGCGGAACCACGCGGTGATGTTGATCCCGCGCCGCAGCGACACCTTCAGAGCCAGCGGAGGCCCCTGGCCCGCTTGGCCGGCGCACGCCGCGCACGGCTCGGACGGTGGGTCTTCTCCGGCCCTGGCGCGGGAGCACACATTGCCCCCAAGCCACAGGAAAACCACCAGTACGACCCACAGGCGCCTCACACCGACCTCGGTGGCGTTCTCCACCTGCGGCCGTGGGAGGTAAGGCGGCCGTCGCTTCGCCGCATGCAACACCCGCGCACCAGCCCCGGAAGGACGTCCTCCATAAGCACTCCGTTAACCATTGGCTGCTAAAGCATGCCCACCCTGAGCGGAAATGCTTCAGCGCATTCGGCGAGCAATCTCATCAGCCTGAGGTCGTCTCGTGGTTCTGGTCAGGGCGACATTGCTCTACACGGGACGGCAGGATGGCACGAAAGTGTGGCGGTTTGGTTAACGCAGCGGCAGTCCGTCGCAAGCATCCGCTGCTGCCGTTGGGCACCGTGCTGCTGCTGGCCGCTGTCGTGCTCACCGCGGCCGTCTGGTTGCGCGGGGCGGAGTATGACGAGCAATACACGCTGTTCCTCACGGCCGGCACGCCTCGGCCGGATTGGCCCGACACGGTGTTCCCGGCCGGTGATGTCGCGAAGATGCAGTCAGGCCATGCCAGCTTGGCCGGGATCGTCCGCGATCTGCGCCGCACCGACGTACATCCGCCACTCTACTTCTGGGCTGTGTCCCTTTGGCGGGAAGTCTTCGGCCCCAGCCTGTTCGCCGCCCGCATGCTGTCCGTGCTGTGCGGCCTCGTCTCGCTGAGCCTGATCGCGACCATCGCCCGGCGTTGTGCCATTCCGCCGGTCACGCCGATGCTCCTGACGTTGGGGTGCTATGGCTTCATCTACACGAACGCCATCGCTCGAGGTTTCGCTCCGGCCCAGATGCTGACCCTCGGCGGAGTCGCACTCCTGCTCGGGCGACGTCCCCTGTTGGCAGGTGCGTGCCTGGGCGCCGCGTGCTGTTGCAACTATCTGGCGGTGTTCGTCGCGACGGCCGCTGTCATCGCCACCGGCGCCTGGATCGCGGTAATGCCCGCCATCCCGTTCCTGGCCCTGGACGGCTGGTTCTTCGCGGCACAGCACGCGGCTCGGGTCGATCAATTCCCGCCGTTCGAAGTCTGGCCGGGCCTGCTGAGGCTGGCTGGATACCAGCTGGCCGCGGTATTCGGTGGGTTACCATTATATGTCGATGGTATCGGCCGGATCGCGGTGGCGGTGATCGTTGGCCTTGTGTCCGTTGGACTGGTCTTTGGCGTGGGCCGAGCCCGGCCGCTGAACGCGGGTCCGGCAATCCGTCTGATTCTCGCCGCGGCGGTGGCTCCGCCGATCGGCCTGCTGCTGCTGGGCGCGGTCTTCGATAACACGCCGCTCGAACTGCGTTACCTGTCGTTCGGGCTGCCGTTCATTGCCCTGCTGGTGGCGTGGGCTGCCCCTCTGTCTCGGAAACCGCGTACGTGGGTCCGCCTTAGGCTGCTTGCACTGGCCTTCACCATCCAACTCGCCAGCATCACTGGCCTGTTGTTCTCGCCCCACACCATGCAGCCTGCCCGCTCCGCCGCAACCGAGGCCGCCCACCTCCTCGGCAACGGAATCGTGCTGCTGCCGCTCGGCAATGACGGAGTTGGAATCGTAGGCGCCTTTGGTATCGAGGCGCCGGCCGCCCTGCCGATCCTTCTGATCAGTCCCGGCGAGCCGATCGCCGGCCGTGTTGCTCCGTACCGTCGCGTGGTCCTCGCCATGCTGGCCCAGGACCGGGACAGCACCGCCACGATCCCCTTGCTGCGCGCCGCATTCGCTTCCCCGAACTGGCGTCGCGTCGCGGTCGGGTCCAGTCTGGAGGTCTACGAGCGAACCGGAGAGGGAGAATAGGCAATGTTCTTCGAGGGTTTCACCCTGGCCCATGTGCCCGTGGCCGGCGGCACGATCCGGCTCCGCCATGGCGGTTCCGGCCCGCCGCTGCTGCTATTGCACGGCAACCCACAGACCCACGCGATGTGGCACCTCGTTGTCCCGGAGCTGGCGAAACGCTTTACCGTCGTCTGTCCCGATCTGCGCGGTTATGGCTTCTCCCTGAAACCGCCCGCCACGTCCGACCATGCGCCCTACGCCAAGATCGAGATGGCGAAGGACATGACCTCGGTGATGGATCATTTCGGGTTCGGGCGGTTCCTGCTCGCCGGCCACGACCGAGGTGCGCGCCTGTCACACCGCATCGCGCTGGACAACCCCGACCGCGTGGAGAAACTCGCTGTTCTGGACGTGATCCCGACCATCGAGCACTTCGAGCGGGCCGACATGGACTTCGCCCTTGGCTACTATCACTGGTTCTGGTTCGCCCAGCCGCATCCGTTCCCGGAATGGCTGATCAGCCGGGCGCCCGAGGATTGGTGGCGCCAGCATACCAGCCGCGACCCATCGTTGCCCGATCTGTTCCACCCGGATGCGCTGGCCGACTATTTCGCCGCCGTTCGCCAGCCGGAGATGGTACGCGGTATGTGCGAGGATTATCGCGCCGCCGCCAGTATCGACCTGAAGCATGACCGTGCCACGCGCGCCGCGGGGATCAAGGTCCGCTGCCCTATGCTGGCGCTGTGGGGTGCGAAGGGGAAGATCGCCAAGTGGTATGATGCTCTGGCGATCTGGCGGGAATACTGCTCGAACGAGGTGATCGGCGGTCCGATCCAGTCCGGTCATTACATCGCCGAAGAGGCGCCGGCGGAGCTGACGGCTTGGTTCGAGAGATTCTTCGGTTAGACGCTTAGACGACGGAGCAAGTTATCTCGAGTCAGCAATAGTGCAGAACCGCCGCTGACTCTATCGCTCCTGCGGCAGGAGGTTGATCAGGACCTGGACACGAGCCAGCTCGCGCACGGCGGTAAGTCTTTCGGGCGGGTATTCGTAACCAATTTGCAAATACCCCTGATGCAGGCATCGAAGTGGCAGATGAGTTTCAGCATAAGACCATGCCTGGGCCGCGGTCCTGCCCGATTGCAACACATCGAGGGTCCGTCATGGTCCGTGATATTGCTATAGTGACACCCGTGCTGGACGACTGGCGGCCGTTCTTGCGCATCGCGCAGGAAATAGTACCGCTGCACAGCCGATGGGAAGCCGGCTCGAGCAACTGTTTCTGCTCGATTCTATCGGTCTTTTTACCTCCTTGCGCGACAAGCCGGTGATCGGTGCAGCGAATCCATCCCCCCGACAGCTACACGCCCGGGATCGGACGATGGTCCCGATATCCCGAATTGTCGACCGCTTGACCGGGTATCGAATGGGAAAAAGCGTGTGGGCGGTCTGGACCTTTGGATGACAACTTGGCTTTCGCTGCGACGGGTATTGCCTGCCCGTGTCGGTCTCATTGTATTTCTCGCGGTGGCGGCGTTGTGGCTCACGGGCGCACATCACACATATGCAGCGTTCTTCAACCTGCTGCGCGTTCGCTCGTTCCGCTTCCCGTTCCTCGATACGCAGGGGGTATTGGCGGCAATCGAATGTCATAGGCAGGCTGCTGGGACACGCGGTGGTGGCGCTGGCTGCTGCTCTGAAGTACTACCCGTGACGCTAATAAGTCTCGCGGTGCGAGAGCGTTGGCCGCGCTGCCTGACGTTCATCGCACTATCGCTCGCCATGCTGGGCGCCTGCCTCCTGCCGGAAGAAGCGAGCCTGGTCCGCGCCTTGCGCCTGGTGCCGACCGGCATCGGCGATACGTTTGGCGCCATGGATGTTCCTGTTGCTTTGGCGACCGGCCTGGGTTGGCCCAGAGGGTCACAAATGTTACTGGCGTCACGCATCCTCATTCAGGCAACCTTGACGATGTGGATGGCGGTCAGAGCAGTACGTTTATCTCAGCAACTTCGGCCCGGTCTATCGCGTTTGCCCGAGATGGAGCGTGTGTTCCTCATGGTCGGTGCCACAATGATCGTCGGACGCTTTTTGGCTGGGCCGAGCGCAGGTTATCGTTCCATCCATTTACTATTCACGCTCCCCGCATTGCTGACCCTCGCCGCCGAGACGAGCGGCCGCCTTCCGCGGGCGGCCGTCGCCCTGGTGCTTTGGGTAATGTGGGGCGACGCCCTGCGCACGGTTCCCGGCAAGCTCGACGCACTTTGGTGGCTTGCTGACCAAGCTGCGTGGTGGGTCCTCGTCACGGTGCTGTCCGCATTGCTGCCGGGGTTGCTGCGCGAAAGCCTCGCACTGCAGTCCTTGCGGGGGATCGAGAGCGCATCTGCCCGGTTGAAAAATGCGGCCAAACAAAATTAGAGATCGCGCTGAGCGGAACGTCCCCGGCGCGTGAATCATGCGATAAAACAAAGAGATAGACCATTTTCGGCCTGCACAGTCAGGCTGAAAATGGTCTAGCCACGCCGTACAAGTGACCGGGCAAAAGCAACATTCCACCGCACGTAGCCCCGCTGAACGTGTCTTAACTTGTCACGGATCAGGCCGTGCGCATCCGCCAGCCGGTGGAACGGTATCGACGGAAACAGATGATGCTCCGCGTGATAGGGCATATCCCACATCAATAGCCGCACCGGCGCGCAGGTGAGCGTGGTTCGCGTGTTGGTCAGCCCGTTCCGGTCCTGCGTGCAGCCGTTGTGTTCGGCCAGCAGATAGGCCCGCAACGGCGGCTGCCCCAGCAATTGCGGCCCGATCCAATACAGAAACGGCGTCGCCAAACCGAACACCATCATCGAAACCACCGAACAGCCGAGCAGAACGATCGTCATCAGCCGGACGCTGCGAATGATCCTGGGTGCCGCCGCAGCCGTGACGTAGGGGTAGCTGCTCAGATCACCGCGCCAGCAATCCGCCACGACACGCAGCCGCAAGGTCCAGTACGGAACCCCCAGCACGCGCATCGCGTAAGCGCCGACGGAAGCCACCGGCGCCATAGCCAGCTCCGGGTCGAGCCCGGGCATCTGAGTGTGCCGATGATGGGCCAGATGATAGGCCGCATAAAAATCCCAGTTCAGCAGCGACGGACAGGACGCCAACCAACCTACAATCGCATTCGCCCGACGCGAGGCGAACGCCGTCTGATGCATCGTTTCATGCGCCGGTGCGAACAGCGCCACCTGCACCAGCCCCAGCAGAAACACCGCGGGCAAATTCGCCCATCCGGACGAAACCGCCACCAACCAGCCTGCACCAATCAGCAGCATGACATGGGTCGCCAGCCGGATACCACCGCGCAGGTCAGACCGGCCTTGCAGCGCTCGGAGTTCTTGATTGCTCAGGACACGGTCCGAGAGACCGGACATTCGCTACCTCCCGCTCGATCAGTTTCCACAAATCATTCCAGTAGGCCGGTTCGGACTTGGCCGGCTGGCCGCCACCCCGCTGTGGGCACACCGTGTGCCAGCGGAACCGCAGGCACCTGAAGCAACCCAGGCGAGGAGCCTCGCCCCTCGACCCGATCAAAGGCGCAGCCTTTGAGATCCGTTCGTGCAGGTTCGGCTTTGCCCCCCGGCGTCGAAACCTAGCGTTTGGACAGCGCGCCGACCGTCTGGTCAAGATTTCCGTGCGACAACAGGAAAGCGGGGATACTGGCCATCGCGTTCTTCTGCTCAATCGCGTTCAGCCCGCTCCAGTCCACCGCCGGCGTCACAGTGACCACTATCGGCGCGTAAGCCGATCCGAACAAGCTGTCGATCGCCATCTGGGCCCGCATTGCCAACCCTGGCCGGACCGGCGTGCCATCGACCCAAATAGCAACCCCGATCGCGTACGCCGGATCGTCGGAGGTCATGATCCGCCACGCACGCAGGGCCCCGCCCGCGGTGTCCAGCCAGTTCTCGCGCAGCCCGTCTGTCTCCGCCCGGGCTACGAGCCGCCGCCGTTCGGCCATCAGGGGGGCGGCGGTAATCCGCGGCGAGAACGCCTTCCAGCTCATGTCCATCGCCAACCCGTGGCAGACCACGCGCTGCGTTCTCGCGGAAGCCAAGGCCATAACGGCCGGGTCCGCGGCGCGCACCACGCAATCCGGTCCCACGCCGATAACCGCCGGTTCGGAAACCTGCCGGGCAACCGTCGCGACGGTCAGCGCCGTCGCCACCGCCGGACTGATCGCCGCCACGACGACCACCCCCAGCGCGGCGGCCAGGGTCCGGCGTATCGATCGCGGCGGACTCGCCGCCAAATCGGGAGGTGCAACGGGACCTGGGCGGGCCCCATCCTGCCGAAACGGCAATCCCAGCATGATCAGCACCAGAATGATGACCGAGAAGAATACCCAGCCGTAAATGATATGATCGGCCGCCGCCGCCTGCGCACTGTTCAGCAGATAGCCCAGATAGACGACGCCCAGGCCGCGCAAGCCGTTGGCGATCACAGGCACAATGATCGACACCAGGATGAACAGCCCGCGCCGAACCGGACTCCGGTACATCAACAGCGCATAAAGACAGCCGAAAGCGATCGAGGCTATCAGGAAGCGCAGCCCCGCGCAGGCCTCCGCCACGAGGAAGGTGCCCTGCGGAATCTCAATGACATAGCCGTCGATGTAGGCAGGGATGCCCAGGATCTGCAGGCCGTGGCGGATGAACCAGGTGATGATATCCTGCAGCCTCGGTATCAGGAATTCTCCGAAGGGGACGAGGAAAAAGAGATAAAGCAGCGGGCCGGCCATCGCCCTCCACAGGCGCATGCCCAAAACAGCCAGAAACAGCAGTTCGACGAAGCTGAGAGCGACAAGCTGCCGGCCCTCCATGATGCCCAACCGCTCGGCGAACAGCCAGACAAGCGCCAGCGGCAGCCCGAGCAGGATTGCGGCAGGCATTGGACGCGGTTGGATGCCGATGAGATCCAATCGGCGATCCCACAGCAAATAAAGCACGATCGGGATGATCAGTACACAATGGTTATAGGCAGTGGAGGCGTTCCACGCGCGCACCGCTGCCACGACCTCCTGGTAGAACAGCGCGCCCAGCAGAACGAGACCAACACCAAGCGGCAACCGAAGGCGGCGCCACTCCGGTACAATGACGGCCTCTTGGGCGCCAATCGCGGGCGCATGGCCAAGCGTCGGCGCGTTCATGCAATACGGCTTTCAGTTCGGTTGCAGCAGACGGTATGGCAAACCATCGGCCCGGACCTCACACTGTTTCGGGCAGGCGCGACGTCAGTACGGGGCGCAGCACATCGTCGAGCCGGCCCAGGGTTACTCCCCAGTCATAGTCGCGGATGATTCGGCGCCGCGCAGCCGCCCCGATGACACTGCCCTCTTGCGCGATCGCCATCCGACAGCAAGCCGCCGCGAAGGCTTCCGCTGTGTCGGCGAGAGCCGTTTCCCTTGTCGGATCTGCTTCGATCCCCTCCAGGGCACCCGAGGTCAACACGACGGGCCGTGCCATGGCCATCGCTTCCAGCACCTTGTTCTGGATGCCGCGGGCAATGCGCATCGGCGCGACACAGGCGGTGGCATGAGCAATATAGGGACGAACATCAGGTACACGGCCGGTAACGAAGACCCCTTCAAGGCGTCTCAGCTTCAGGTACTGCCGGGCTTGGGTTGCTGCCGACGATGTGGAATTGAGCGGTCGGCAGCGTGCGCCGGACCAGCGGCAGGATCTCGGCGGCGAACCAGCCGGCCGCGTCGACGTTGGGCGGATAGTCCATCGTGCCGGTGAAGACATAGTTTGGCCGCGTGGTGTTATAGAGCGGCGATTGATCGAGTGCCGGGTCGAAAAAATGATGGTCTACTCCATTGCTCACACCGCGGATGCGACTCCCGCAGTCGGGATACTGCTCGGCAAACGAGCGGGCTTCGGTATCCGAGACCAGAATGGAAAAGTCACACTCGCGCGCGATCCGCTGCTCCAGTGCCCGGATCTTGCGCCACTCACGCCGATAAACGAGGCGCATCGGGCCCTTCGCCGTTTCCGCGAACGCCCGCCATTTCTCGGAATCGACATCCACCAGATCGACCACCCGCGCGCCGGTCTTCGGCAGGTCGAGCACAACCGGCGCCATGTTCGATGAATACACGAAGGTGACGGCGGGACGGACCGTTTCGATCACGCGGCGCGCCCAGCGTGCCAGTCCCTGATCGCGAAAATACGCCACACTGAGCGCTTCCCCCGTCATGATCCCGCGCAGGGACGTGAGGCGTCCGATACGCGGGTTGATCCGGCCAACGTGGACGTCGCGGCATATCGTCCGGAGCGTGTCGACATATTGGAGGTCGTCCGGATCGTCGATTAGACAGCCCAAGTGGATCTCGTACCGCTTTGCCAGGTAATTGAGTTCATGAAATGCCCGGATCTTCTCGCCCTTTGTCGGCGGAAAGGGCAGGCGCTGCGCAAGGAACAAAAGATCAGACATAGACAAAGGCCGGTCGTAGCGGCCAACAGACAACGAACGAGGCGAGGCACATTTCCGCCGGTCTCCTGCGGAGGAACGTGCCGACCCCGATCATGCCACACATCGACTGCCAGGAATCAGCGCGATCTTGGTGCCTCTGTGTCTTCGTGTTGATTCCGGCGGTAATCGCGGCATGGGCGGGTGGTGCGCTGCCGCGCGGCCTGGATGACCCGTCTCCGGACTTTAACACAAGGACACTGGAATACGAAGATCGCGTGCCCCCGCCCCGCAGGTTTCGCCATGCGACGAAACAACCGGTTCCTCATCCAAGACCGCTCGCAATACTCGGCCATTCGATTTCCCAAGCCCGGCATACCACCGCATGGCTAGCCCACCCCACGAACGACAAATGGCCCCAGTGCATTCGCCACCGGCAACGGCAGGTGTTTCCAGGCCGCGATGAACACCCGGTATCTTGGATTAAGCGGATTATGATCCGGGATCGTCGCTCCCGGCTTCAATTTGAACCGGTAGTGCAGCATTTCAGGCTCGAAGCCCCAGTTGTGCTTGAACGAGAAGGACCCGGACCCGATTTTGCTCCGGCCGAAGTCGAAAAGCCGAAACCCGCGGTCGGCCGCACGTCGCATCGTCTCCCAATACAGGAAGTCATTACCTGCCCGGCTGCGGGCTGTCGCCGACCCACCCCCATAATACGGCAGCACCTCATTACGGAAGTAGAAATTCATCACCGCGGCGATCGGTGTCTCCTGATCCTTGACCGTGACGATATCCGCCGCATCCCCGAACACATCCATCAGGACCTGAAAATAACGCCTGGAAAACACCGGCGTCCCCAGATTGCGCACGCTCTCGGCATAGATCCGGTGCAGCACGCCCACATCGCTGTTCGCGACGGACACCAGCCCGTTCTGAATTCCCTTCCGCACCATGGCCCGCTGTTTACGCGGGATCGCTTTCATGTTCCGATCATGATCACCTTCAAACGATTTGCGAAATGTCACATACAGGTCTGAGCGCCCCACCCAGCCGGTCGCCGCCGTATTCGTTGCCGCTCCCAAATGCCGGAACTCCAGCGCACTGGCCCCGGTTCGCTGCAACAAACACCCGGCGTGCGCAATCAGCGCCGCCTCGCTTTCCTCGTCCGACGCCAATGGACCGCCGTATACGCAGAACGGGCTGGAGATCAGGCTGTCTCCAAACAGCAAAGTCTTCACCCGTCCCAGTGGCAGCACGCCCGTGATCGCGCCGTCCCGTTCGGTGAAGTTGTAATGCGTCGTATGGCCGAAGGCCGTCTCGATCACTTTCGCCCAACCGGCGCGGTGAAAGAACGTCCCCGCTGGCATCGCTTCCACGAAGCGATCCCAGGCCGCTTCGGCAGCGCTTTCCAGCGGACGCACGACGACAGACATACCGCTTACAACTCCGCCGCGTTGGCATCGGCCAGGACCGAAGCAAACACCCGGTCCATCCGATCCCAGGCGAACGCCTGCAGCAAATCCTCCACGCCGGCGGCCATGCGTGACAGGTTGGTGTAGTGCCGTAACCGAGACTTCCAGCGGGTGCCGGGGACGCGCGGCTGGTCGGCATCGATCTCCCAAGGGTGGAAATAAAACACGCCCGGCTGCCGGTCGTGCCGGTTCACCCGACGCAGCCCCGCGCGGTACAGTGCCGTCGGCAGCAAACGAAAATAGCCGCCGCCCGAGCAGGGCCAGTTGCGACCCATCATGCGCACCGTCGTCATCGGTATCTCCATCACACCGTCAGCGTCCGGACGGAACGGCACGCGTGGCGCGTCCGGCATCCCGTACAGGTCGTGAGAATTACGATATCAAAACCCCGCAGATCGGCGGAAATCCTTGACTTTTTGCCGAATTGTGGGTGTAGAAATAAGGTGTAGTCAACGGGAAAGACACCCATGAGAACCGCCCTCCATCATCTCGCCAAACGCGGCAGCGCCGGCACCTGGTACGCCGTAAAAGCCGTCCCGAAAGACCTCCGGCCGGCCTTTGGAGGCAAGCACCATCTCCTCAAGAACCTTGCGACTCAGGACAGGGCGGTTGCCCTGGCTCGACGCAACGGGGCGCTCGATGAGTTGGAACGGATGATCCGGGCCGCACGGCAGCCGGCGCGAGCTGCTGATATCGTGGAAGCGGCCATGATCCTGCGTAAAACCTACAAATCGATTCCCGACCACGACACCACGGGCCTATTTGTGTGGCAGGATGGCGTAGACCAGGCGACCGGCGAGTTGGCCCTGCGCTATGGGCCAGGCGTGGCCGACGCGTTCCGCGGGATCGCAACCGGCACAGCAACCGCACTCCAGACCCATCTTGATGCCTGGCTGGCCGAGCCCGGCCACAAGGGCGAATTGAACGAACGGACGAAGCTGCAGCGCCGCGCGGTGCTCAATCACCTGGAAAAATGGCTTGCGGCCAATGGGCACCCCGCCACGGTCGAGGCGATCACGAAGCAGGTTGCAGGGGCCTACATCACCGATACGTTCATCACGCCAAAGGTCCATCCGATCACTGCAAACTATAAGGTATCCGTGCTGTCATCGTATTGGCGATGGCTCGAAAGGCGTACGGGCGTGGAGGTCAACCCTTGGGCCGGCCAGAGCTTCAGGAGGCCACCGAAGAGGACCAACGGAGAAAAGAACAAGCGGCCATTCACCCGCGAGGAAATGGTCGCCCTGCTGACCGGCAACGCGGATCAGGAGACGGCCGATGCGATCCGCCTCGCGGCCTTGTCCGGCATGCGGCTGGAGGAAATCTACCGATTGAAGGTGGCGGACTGCACGGGGGGCATATTCGACGTTAGGCAGTCGAAGACGGACGCCGGCGTGCGCAAGGTGCCGATCCATAGCGCCCTCGCCTTGATCGTTGAGCGGCGGATGAATGGCAAGGTGTCCACCGACTGGCTCATGCACGAAGCCGGAAACCCGAATTCCCGGGAGCGTAGCGCGACCACATCCCATCGCTTCAGCAGGTACCGCCAAGAAGTGGCCGTTCATGACCGCGCGGAGGGTGCGCGACACTCCAGAGTTCGATTTCCATTCGTTCCGCAGATGGTTCATCACCGAAGCCAGACGGGGCTTCGATCAGGCTGTTGTCGCCGCGATCGTCGGCCATGAGATCGGCAACATTACGGACGACGTATACAGCGGCGGCCCAAGCGTGGAGCAGCGCCGCGCGTGCCGCCGTGGGTCGGCAGCAGCCTGTCCATTAGGCCCCTGCTGTTGAAACCGCCCGCCCGCCCGATCGCAGCGGTTCGTTCCCTCAGATTGTAATATGGTCTCGACCGCGATACGGCAGCGTTCGCCAGACCCGCAGCGATGAACGGCGATGCCGCTGCACCCGCCACGCCGGCCGCTGCGAGACCCACTAGGGGGTCAGCCAGGAATGCGCCGATCGCGCCGACAGCATCACCCGCCAGGTTCATCGCGCCGGAGTTGCCCGACCTGCCGGCGCCAATTCGCGCCCGTGCGCCGCGAATCGCTTCCAGGTTCCGGCGCGCGTCGGTTTTTTGTTCCGCGGTCGATTTCCGATCGTTTGCCAGGATCGCGACGTTGACGCGCTCGATCCGCCGAAGCTCTGCCTCGATCCGGCCCAGGCCCATCCATGAACGGTCTTCGGCGGCCCGCTGCCCGCGCGCCCCGAGCCCCAGGATGCCCTGGCTGGCATAGGTGTTCGCGTGCGAGCCCATCCCGGCCAGCGTGCTGTCGAGGCCCCGCACGCCCGAGGGCACGCGGCCGTACGAGCGGGCGAATCCGGCGGATCGATCGCGGAGCAGGGATGCCTGCCGCTGGATTGCCTCATGCGCATTGGGGGTCAGTGGCCGGCCGGCGCGGTGTCGTAAACTGTCAGCCTGGCGGTTGATCGCGGCCTCGGCACGGTCCGCGCGCTCACGCGAGCGCTGCAGCTGGGCGTCGGCCCGGGCCCTCGCGCGCTGGGCAGACTCATACTCGCGAACCTCGGCGGCCATGTCGCGCATGCGGGCGCGGTGTTCGGCAGCGGTGTCCTGTCGGCTTTTGCGGGCCGCGGCGGCTTCCTGGGCCTGCCGCTGCCGCTCTGCCGCTGCCGCACGGCGGTCCTGGGCCTCGCGCTGCGCAATTGCACGGGCGTAATCATCCGCAGCGGCCGGCCCGGCGGCCTTGTTTGAGTTCCACGCGGCGTCATTGTCGGGTCGCATGAACGGGATTTGGCTGGACGGCCCGGGCCGCATGCCGCTACCAGGCGGTTGACCAGGGCCGCCTTTGCCTGATCCCGGGCCACGCCCGCCGGCGCCATTAACGTTGATAATTGGCATCGATTAACCCCGATGCAGAAGATGACCCTCGATCCGCACAGACGGCGGATCTTCGCCCGCTTCGCCAACCGCGGATTGCACGGTTCGGACCACACCGGACAGCATGAACTCACCGGAACGATCCAGGTTCATTTCGATTAGCGTTCCGGGGGCGAAAATATCGGGCCAGGATGTAGTTTCATCGGGGCCAACGCCCATCAAACCGAACCGAAACCCGCGCCGAGGCCCGAACCGCACGCGCCGCTGGTGCATCAGATCACCTGGCACGACAACCGCGCCATGATCGCGCGTAAAGGCGATCGCCACGAGCGATGTGGCGTCGTCATTATGAGTCTGTAACATCTGGAAACCCTCGAAAAGCAGGGTGACGATCCCGCGTCAGCATGGGCCAACGCGGGATTGCTGGATCAGTCCTTGAGCGTCATGTGGCCGGGAACCGCTTCGAGACCGAACAGCGCCTGGACGCGACCGGTGCTACGCTGCAGGGTTCCCATAGCCTCGGAAATCTTCACGCGTCCATCCTTCGCGAGATTGAAGTGTTGCAGTGCCGTTTGGGCCTGAATCTCTTCGTGATCGCTGAGTTCGCCCCGCTCAATTGCCATGTCGATCCGCTCGGACAGGCTCGGCCCGGCGGCTTTCGCGAGGTATTGGCTGGTCATGTCGGGCGGCTCGTGCACCTTTAAATCGTTGGCGAGCAGCCGGGCCAGTTGCTCAGGCGTCACTTGCGGCAGGGCGCCGGCGGACTTGGCAGTGGCAGTCGTGCCCTCTGCTTTGGCCAGCTTCGCCTGGACAGTCTTGAGGGCGGCGACGGCTTTCTCCATGCCCTTGTCGTGATCGTCAGTCAGATCGTCCTCATCCTCTTCATCGTTGGCCTTTGCCAACAAAAGGCGGGCCAATTCAATATGCGACCGGGCGGATTCGATGTAGCCGGCCTCGGCGGCCTTCTCGACGACGGCGGCGATCCCGGCCTTGCGCAGCGCGATCCTGGCCTTCCCGATGAAGTCCATGGCCTTCGATGAATACGAAGTGTCATCTTGGGCATTTTGCGCGCGCACACCGGCGTGCGACATCTCTTTGAGCAACTGCGCGAAACGGTCGTACAGATCGGAAATCCCATTCTGCGGGCGCGGATTCGAATAGTCGGCCACCGCTTGATCGGCACCCGCGCCTGACATCTGGAGCGCCGGGCCGACTTTGATTGTCCGGGGGCCAGGCACAGCATTATGGCCGGACTCCGTGTTCCACATGTCCACCGTATCCAGCGCATCCTCGAAGGCTCGCGGGTCATTCTTCATGGTCTCCCGCACAATAGCCGAGAGGGCCGCCGCAACTGTATTTGCCACCGTCTTGTGTCCTTGCACCTGGGGGTCGAATCGGGGCCAAACCTGGCCCGCGCCGGATACTACGCAGGGGATTTTGCGGGGCGCTAGAAGTTTCTGCACCAGGTCAAGTGAATTATCGCTGGTGGCAAGAGCAGTGGGGTGTGTTATGCAAGTCCGGGGATGATCAGCGGGGATTGTTTGTCATTTATAATTGCCATAGACTTGAGAAATTACAGAAAAATTATAAACGGGTTTCCCCGAAAATTGAATCAAGTTCACTAGCCTCCAAGCCCCCGTTTCCGGTCACAATTTCGGGTTTTTCCCCACCCCGGCACGGGTATTGCGGATCGTCGCTGGCACGGATCTTGCCGAGCATGCCAATCGTGAAAAATGCTGATGCGAACATGCGATTTCTGCTGTTCATCACGTCGAAGTCGCTGTATAAACAACGACAACGAACGTAGTGGTTGAGGGATAAATACAATGAATGGCCGATTTGTTTCCTACCTGCGTGTTTCGACCGACAAACAAGGCCGCAGTGGCCTCGGTCTAGAAGCGCAACGCCAGATGGTGACGACGTATCTGAACGGCGGCGACTGGATCTTGGCGGGGGAATACGTCGAAGTAGAAAGCGGGAGGAACAGCAGCCGGGAGCAGCTTGCGGCAGCCATGGCCCATGCGCGTCGGATCGGCGGCACGTTGCTGATAGCGAAGCTGGACCGGTTGAGCCGCAGCGTGGCCTTCATCGCGAATTTGATGGAGTCGGGCGTGCCATTTGTGGCGTGCGACATGCCGCACGCCAAGCCGTTCGAATTGCATATTCGCGCGTCACTGGCCGAGGAAGAGGCCAGGCTGATTAGCGAGCGGACCAAAGCCGCGTTGGCACGGTCCACAAAGCGTCTCGGCGGGTACCGCGGCGGCCCGATACCAGATGCGGCCCTGTCCGTTAAGGCTCGCCAGGAAGCCGCTGACGATTTCGCGGCGGGGGTGGCACCGATGATTACCAAGCTGCGCGACAGCGGAATGAGCCTGCGCCAGGTCGCGGCCGAGCTGACCCAGCAGGGGATACGGACACCGCGTGGCAGGGCGTCGTGGACGGCGATGACCGTTCACAATGTCCTGGCGCGCGCCTGACCAGCATGTGGCTGTTGCCAACTTGGCGACAGCCGCGCAGGGAGGGTTCGCCAACTTGGCGAACCCTTATTTTTCGTCCTATTTGTTCTTGTTTTGTGCCTTGGCGTAGGCGGCATAGGCGCGGAGTTCGGCGTCGGCGACGGCAGCGCGCAATCGCAGCAGCGTGGCCTCGCTGGCGCCCCGGCCGCCGCGGTATCCACGTTTGGCACGGGCCGCCTGCAATCGATCGCGGGCCAGGTGCAGCGCGTACACCGCCCGGTCGTCGGTGCTCAACCGGTCACTCTCGACCAGCAGCCCATGCGCCCGTGATGACGCGAATTGGCTCGCGCCTGGCGGGCAGTAAAGCGCCACGGATTTCACGCCCCGCACCGGACAGATCATCGCCAACCGCGTAGCGCCACGTAGGGGCGGCAGGGCGATAATCCTGATCCGGTATGCCTCTCCCACCGCTTGATCAGGGATTATGTGCCGCAATTCGAGATATCCGGCCTCGGCCCGAAGATCCGCGATCATCTCGACAGTTAAATACGGATTCCCGTCCCGATCCGAATACTGCAGTGAGCTGTGGCGGAATTCGCCCGGCACGATCGCACCGGCTTTTCGCAATTCGCCAAGCCGCAGGGCGGCCGAATTAATCAGGGCTGGACGGTCGGAGAAATTGGGCATGAGCCAATTAATCCAAACCGATTGCACTTTGCAACCGGTTACGCGGTCCATGTGTCAAAAATGAGACGCGTGAATACCTCGATAATTGTAAGTCATTTATAATTGACATGTATTTATCTGGCGTCGGTTAATCCGCGTGGGGGGTTAATCGAGATCTCTCTGGGTTCCGACCAATACCCCTCTTGTTCCGACCACTATTCCGACTTATAGGTGGTAAAATATATATATATATCAATGATGTTCCGACTGTTCCGACTGTTCCGACCATATATGCATGTTCAAATTCACCGCCCCCGGTTATTTGCCTAATTCCCTTCTAATTCAATTATCTCCATTACGATAAATCATTAATCACTCTGTCTATATCTCTCTATCTGCATTTTTGGTCGGAACAGTCGGAACGTCGGAACATCGTTGATATATATGCATATTTTGCACCTGCATGTCGGAACATTGGTCGGAACAAGAGGGCCGCAGGGTCGGAACAGGGCACCCGGTCGGGTTTGGGGGCGCCCCTGCCGAACCCCCCAAACCCGCCCCGCGCTGGTATCAGTCGTCTGCCCCCAGGATATTACCCCGAACAATGTAGAAGCGGGGCAGAGTGCCAAATCCCAACATCCGAACCCTTTTCGCCCAATTCCTTCCTTCACCCGGAACCAGGTATCCGGCTTTATCGATCACTTCCGCAGCCTTGGCAGGGTTTCCGCCCCTGCATATCTCGGCTTTCCATGTTTCCGGCAGGAACAGGTATTCGGTCAGGCTATCCTTTCCGACCATGACGGTCCGGCGCCAGCCCGCCCGGTTGATCACCAGTCGGTCCGGCTCCGCGTAGGTCTGTATGCCGGCCTTGGCCTCCGCCTCGGTCGTCCCGTCCCGCATCTCAGCAAACCGGCTGGCGCCGTGCGCCTCAATGAACAGGCGCACCCGCTGCAGTATGTCCATATCCTCGCGGTTGCCCATGCCGCCGCGTCCCTCAGTCCACCCTTGGAAAAGCGACCACGCGGCGCGTTCTGCTTCCCCCGCCGTCCACGGCAGGATGCCCCATTCGATCGCGAGCTCACCGGCGGCAGCGACGAGGCTAAAGCGATCAAGCACGCGCAGTACCTGCCCCATCGCGTATTTAGCCGGCACCAGCGCCTTGAACCGATCCCGCGTGGCCTTGATCCGCGCCCGGAGGGCCTCGGCGTCGTCATTCCTCTCCGCCACCAGGCGATCGAGGAAGGCCCGTCCGGCGATGCCGTGAAACTGGCGCCCCGCATGCTCCAGGTGATCGACTAGGGCGTGGCTAGATTTGAACCCGTGCAGCTGCTGCACGACCCCCATGCCGGCGCCGGCGTCGGCCCGGATGTTCACCAACCGCGCGTCCAGTCCGGCCTTCGCGGGGGGTGCGCCCCGCATTTCGCCGATCTTCTCCGCCACGGTCACTTCGCCCGTGGAAAGTGTGAACGTACGCCACCTGGACGCGGGCCGTTCCTGGACGGTCTGCGTCATCCGCCCCTTGGAGCTTTCGTTGAACAGGAGATAAACCGAGTCCGCGACTTGATCTGGCTGGGCCTGGCCCATCTCGTCCAAAGGCAACAGCAAGTCGCACCGCTTGGTGGCTTGGGCTTCCAGGGAGTTGGTCGTCGCCCGCCATGGCCGCACCTGCGATCGCGGCGACCCCCAAACCGACGCAGCCATACCGAGAGCGGCGGTCTTGCCCGTGCTGCTGTCGCCATGGATGTGCAAGCCGCCCGATGCGTCATCGGTGATTTGCAGTAACGGAGGGGCGAACGCCGCGGACAGGAACAGGGCGAAGCGATCATTCCCGGATGCGTAGGCGGCTACCTGCTTTTGCCAGTCCGCCAGCGACCCGCGCGTGTCCCACGCACCGCTATCGTCGCCGCGTATGATGGCGTCCCCCTGCCGCAGCACAATGTTCAACGCGCCATTGTCGCCGACGACAGATCCGTCCGGCAGCACGAACACAACCCTGTTGCCGACAACGTGCCATCCGCCGGTCGTGACGCTGACGATGTTCGGCAGGTTCGGCAATTCGAGCATGTTGGACAGCAACAGCTTGACGGCTTTCTGTGGGGCGCTGTCTGCGACGCATGATATGCCCGCAGTGGCGAGCAGGCCCGTCAGGGTGCCGGGGGCGCCTTGGATGGCGGCCGCCGGTATTGCCAAGGTGCGGCGCCGGCCTTGCGCATCGATGAAGTCTATTAAGAGAGCAACGTCTGCACCTTTGGCATCGCAAATGCGGCCCACAGCGCGAAACTCGGCGCAAATCCTGACCTCGTTATCGCCAGTATCCAATGTGCCAGGCGTGACCTTATGCCAGGAACCTCGCCGACGCTCGAAGTGGCGCGTCACCACAGCGGTAGTAATAAGTTCCGGATCTCGGGCGCCCTCATCGACGGCCTGCCGGCTCGCCGATCGTTTTTCCGCAGTGGTGGGCGCCCGAGCCGCCCTATCCTCCGGCGTTGGCGTGGCATCCGGGTTTACCCCGGGCGGCAGAGGGTCGGCCTGAAATTGATTGACCGCGGCGTCCATCGACACTTCGCGCTCAGCCGCCGCCTTCGCGCGTGCCCGTTCGACGCTGCGGGCGTTCAGGTCCGCAATCAGCGGCTCGATCAAGGCCGGATCTGTGCCGAATTCGCGGGCGAAGCCGAGCAAACGGCCCCAGCCGAATTTGCGCTTGGGGTTGGGCCTCGCGAAATCCTTCAGCCATTTATCGTGTTCGTCCGCGAATGCCGGCGCGCTCTTACCGGCCGGTGCGTCCCACCGTGCGGCCCATCCGGCTCCGGCTACCAGGATCAACGCGTCCTTTGGATCGAGGGCGCCGGCCAGCGATTCCATACCCTCGCGGGCGCCCGCAGCGGCGAACATCACGTCCAAATACTGCAGCCTGGTTACGTGGCTGGGGTTTGGCATAGCATCCAGGACCGATATCAGCGCATCCGCCGAGGGTGCGGCGATATCCGCCGGATCGACCGGAGTGCCGTCGTCATCGCGGGTGCCGCTGTTCGATGCGCTATCGGCGCCGATGACCTCGCCGGCAAAGTCCAGCAGTGCAGTGACCTGTTCTTCGGTGATCGCCACCAGGTCACTGCGCAGGCCAAGCGGGAACATCCAAGATATTCTGGCGCCCGAGTGGTGCCAGCCATCGACCACGAATTGTTGGCCGGCGCCGAGGATTTCAATTTTTTCGTTGGTCTCGGAATTCTCCCTGGTGCGTTTGCCTGGTGTGCCCTCGGCCGCGCGGAAAACCAGCGTGATACGCGCGCTGTTCATCCGGTGCCGCAGCGGCGCCGCGCCCAGGTTTTCGAGCGCCCATTTGCGGATGCGTTCGACTCGGCCGTAGTCCTCCACGTCGATATCGACCACCCGCAGGGCGCGGCACAGGATACCCGTATTCAGTGCGTGATCCGACGATGGCGGGAAGCACGCCCACGGCCTTTCCTGCGCGTGTTCCTTCTGCCAGTCACTGCTGAAGGGTTTCTTGCCGGTCCCGCCGGTCGGATCGATCGCGTGAACCGATTGGATAGCGATGGGCGTATAGCCGTTTTCCCATAGGCCGATGCGCAGGGCGTGGATGCGCTCGCGGTCATAGGCGAACGGCGCACCAGTTTGGTGCGTCACTGTGCCAGAAACGTTAGGCGTTGCCGGGGGGAAGTTAGTCGGCTGGAACGTCATTTTTACCACCTTCAAAAAATCGAAGGTGACGAACAGACTCTTGCATCCGGCGCCGACTGCGGCTATATCGGGGGTGTCATTCTTCCCCTTCAAAACGTGCCTACGATCGACTCCGGTGACCTGGCCGTCACCGGAGTTTTTCTTTGCACAAATCAACCCGCGCGTCGATCGAAATCACATGCCAATTGACTTACCGTCACTTGCCCGTGAGCGTTCGCGTCTTCTGAATTAAGAAAACGCCCGGCTACTGTCGAGTAACCGTACGTTTCCCTGCTTGGTTTAGCAGTCGTGACGCACCAAGTCGGTGCTACCAATGGCTTATAAACATAACGATTTGTTATGTTTGAACGTTTTCAACGGCTTATAAACATAGCTATTTGCTATGTTTAAACGTTTTCAACGGCTTAGTCTTTGAGATCGATCCACGAATCGATCATCCACCTGTGCCAGTCGCCGTCGCGCCCAAGCGCCGCGGCCTCGAAGCGCCGGACGATATGCAAACCCACGCACAGAATCGGCATGAAGTCGTCGGCCAAGCCCTCGACATGCTCAACAAGGTGCCGCGGAATCCGCCGGATGTTCTTCTGCACCAGGTGCGCGATCCGCTCGTAACTGAGTCCGTGCCGATCGTGCAGATTCGCAGTCATGGCGCCGAAGATTGTCTCGGCGGCCTCCAAACCTTCAAGCGAAAACGGTTTCGGTTTCGGCGACGGAAACTGGATCACTACCGCGGTGCACTGCACTGTTCTATTCCTTCGTTTTGCTGTCAGGTGTTTCGGCTGCGGCAGGTGCCGCATCGAGGTCTTCAGCAGTGACGCCATCCAATAGGCGACTCTGGCGTTCAAATCGGCGCGTCATGGCGTCAACGTCGATTGGCGCGAGCGGCGCGTGAACGACCGTCACCTGTGGCCCGGCGGCCCGCGGTGGCGCCCAGCGATCGCCAACTATTCTTTCGAGATAGAAACGGCTGGCTGCCGTGTCGGTGCCGCTCTCTGCCGCACCGAACAGCGACTTCGATACGCGTCGGGCGCCGTCCATGCGGCCATACTCGATCGACTCCACTAGTCGCGGGTCGGTCAGCATGGCGGCCTGGAAATCTTGCCAGCTCATGCCGAGGGCGGTCGCGATCATAGAAACCGGCATGCCGTGGCGAGCCAGGCTTTCGATCGTCAGCAGGTCCGACACGAGTAGCTCGGGAACAACCTTGCGAGGTCGGCCCATCGGTTCAGTCCTCCCCTAACCCGTTGATTTCGGCGCCCTCGATATTGACCACGTGCAACGAAACGTCCAACGGCGGCATCTCGGCCTCGGGTTCGGCTGCAGTCGGGGGTAGCATCGGCAATCCCGATACTACGTCCCCTAACCCGTTGAAATCGCCACTCCGTATATTGCCCTCCGGCAATGATGGAACGTCCGACAGCGGCATCTCGGTTTCGACCGGTTCAGCCGGCGGCCCATTGCGGACCCCTGCGACAGCGCGGAAAAATCGCTCATGCTCATGGCGAGCGGCGCGCAGCTTCCTCGCCAAGAAGAAGTGCAGGTCCGCGCCCCGGATGTGCCAAGTCGCGGTGTTCGTCTTCTGCCGTGTCGCGGGAAGAAGCCTGCGTATAATGAAGTTATAGACTTGCGACTGCGAATATCCGGCAACTGCAGCGGCTTGACCTATAGTCCAAACCGCGTCCGCGGCGTCGGGCGGCAGGGGCGTTGTCATCCTACCGCCCGACGCCGAAGCTCGGCCAGCTGCTGATGCTCGATCTCGGCCATTTCGGCGCGCAGCCTGCGGCGGACCATGCAGGCCGCGATGAAGCGCTGCAACTCAGAGTCACGGATCAGGTACCGGTTCACAGCGATTCGCGTGTGAGCGAGCGCGCCATTGATCAAGCCGCGTCGGACGTCTGACAGCGGCAGCAGGCCGGCCTCGACAATCTCGGGAACCAACCACAGCCGTTCGGGCGCCGCTGCCTCCCGGGCCGCGGCAACAGCCGCACGAAGGGGTGTGATCTTCCTCGGGCGGGGGGTTTGGTGTCTCGGTGCCACCGAATCGTGCTCCACATTTCGTGGAACCCAAATTAGGCCGGCGCGGACCCTCCAATGGCATATGACTAAAATTTAAGGTGTAGAAATAGGGGTAGATCGAGGTGTAAACCTGCTAGTTATCCACAACGTAACCGATTGACTTATATATGATTTATTTTTCAGACGTCCCGTACAGGTCGTGACGGATCGGATTGATGCTGGAACTGTAAACGTAACCCTCCTGTCGGAGAATCGGGAACGCCCACAGGTTGCGCGGGCCGATCGAGAACGTCGCCGCTCGATAGCCCGCCACCCGGGCCCCGCCAGTGTCCTCCAGCAGCGCCCGCGTGCGACGAATGTCGGCGCGAAACGCCTCCGGCTCCTGACGATCAACCCGCGTGTGATCCCACCCGTGGCTCGCCAGTTCATGCCCATTGGCAACGATACGGCGGACCAAGGCCGGGAAGCGCTCCGCGACCCATCCCAGGGTGAAGAACGTAGCCTTCACCCCCGCCGTATCAAACAGCTCGAGAACACGATTTGTATTAAGATCGACCCGGCGCGGAAACGCATCCCAGTCCTTTCGGTCAATACGGTCGGCGAATGCCTGCACCTGGAAATAATCCTCGACATCCACCGTCATGGCATTGCAAATAGGGTTCATACCTGACCCGTCGCGTTGGCTTCCAACAGGTCGATCACCCGCCTGAACGCCTGCTCCTGCCGTAAGGCCTGCCGCTCCAGCAACTCGATGCGCCGTTCCAGATCCGCCCGATCGCTCTCCGGCGACCAGCGTACGGGCAGTCGCTCCGGCTCAAGCGCGGCGCCGATGTCGCGGTTCAGTTCTTCGGCAGTGTTATCGACCATGCCGCTGGTGACGACATGGACTTCCTCCAGCGCGCCGAACAGCAACACCCGTGAGCACAGCGTGTTGATCCGTCGCGGAATTCCGCCCGTATGTCGATGCACGGCAGCGAAAGCCGCATCCTCCCACGCCGGATCGTCGTGCCAGTCTACCGTGCGCAGCCGATGCTCGATGTAGCCGCGCGTCTCGTCCACCGTCAGCGGCCCCAGGTGGTGCGACGCGAGTACACGCTGGCGAAGCTGCTCCCAGTCCTTGCTGGCAAGAATCGGCCGGAACTGCGGCTGGCCCAGCAGGACCGTCTGCACGGAGGCCTTCCCGCCCACGGTGATGTTGGACAGCATCCGCAGTTCCTCCATGGCCGCCAGCGTGAGATTTTGCACTTCATCCACGACCAGCACACAGCGCCGCCCCTGCTTGCGCTGCTCGCGCACCATATGCTCGAACCGGCGCAGCAAGGTGGACTTGTCGGTTCCGGGCGTATCCCCCAGTCCGAAATTCGCCATCGCGAGGCGCAACAAATCATCGCCCGACACCTGTGTGGTAACGATCCTGGCAACCACATAGGTGTTGCGATCGAGGTGCGACCACAGCTGCTCGGTCAGCATCGTCTTGCCCGCCCCCACCTCGCCGGTGATAACGATGAAGCCCTCCTGCTGCGACAAGCCGTACACCAGATGCGCGATCGCCCTGCTGTGCCCGCTCGATCCGAAGAAGAATCGTGCGTCCGGCGTCAACAGGAACGGCAGTCCGGCGAGATTGTAGAACTTGTCGAACACGATGTCCGGTCAGAAGTGCTTCGTGAAACCAACGATGATCAGGTTCTGGGAGATGTCATAGGCTGTGACCGCGGATGACTGCTCAAGGAATGAATACCGCACATTGGCGCTGAGTGTATCAGAAATTTGCCACTGCCACGCCAGGCTGGCCACAATGGACGAATTATTGCCCGGATTGGCGCCAGAGAAAAAACCGACGCTCTGATTTTGGACCCCGAAGGAAACTGCGGCGCTCACCGTCATGTCTGGGCGCATCTGGTGCAGCCAGCTCACGTTCGCGATTTCACTTTGCGAACTGCTGGAGTTGGTGCCGCCCGAATTGGCCTGATTCGCCATCAGCAGGTTGATAGCAATGATGTCACGGTCCAGTGTCGTTTGGCCGCCGGCCGCCAGCGTCGTCGTGCGGAATACGCCATCCTGCACGGGCAGGGCATTGGTGGCGCCGAACAGCTGGCCGCCGGTCCGCCCGTTCACCAGCCCGCCCGCCCCATTGGCTGCCTCCAGATTCAGCTGGTCCTGCACCTGCTGAAGCTGGGTGCCCAACGTGCTGCCGTAACTGACCGTCAGCAGGGTTCGCGCGGTCAGTGCATAATGCCCGGCGACGCTGAGTGAATTGAAGCCATCCAGGTGGCCGTAGCTAACCGTCAGCGAACTGTCGGGATTCGGGGTCAGCGTGGTGCCCAGACTCCACGTCAGGTCGTGGATTGATTGGGCATCGAGCCCCGTATAGACGATGTCCTCATGGCCACCCGACGCAAACAGCGACACGCTGCGATTGACATGATAGGTAATCTGGTCGCTGACGAATGCCTCGGTTGATGACCCATTCTGCGTGGTGGCGCCGGGAGGACCTGTCTGGCCGTTCGTCACGCCCGTGCCCGCGGTGGTCTGGCTCTGCACCAGGTTCACGTCGAAGCTGTTCTGAAAGAACTGCAGGAAATCGCCGGTGCCGAAATGTGCGATCTCTTCGTTCGTAACCAAAGTCTGAGCGTTGACGCCGCCACCCGTGGGAAAAGGTGGCGCGGCGAATCCGGACAGGCTGTTCGATTCGGCGACGTTCAGCGAATAGCCGAGCTTCCCCGTTCCCCAGTCACCGAAGCGCCGCAGCAGGTACGGCGAAATACCGAAGCTCGTCGTCTGCACTTCGTTGTCCTTGTTGAGGCCCAGGCTGTTGCCGGCCAACGTTGGGATCGCTGTCTGTGGGGTAATGCCCGCGCCGGCCGGAGCACCGACAGGACCCGAGCCCGCCGAATCCGCCAAACGCGCTCTGCACGCCAGCCAGTGCTCGCACATCGACATATGCCAATTCAGGAACCAAGGTAATGCTGCCGAGCCCGTTCATCTGCTCGGTCAAAGCATTCAGGTCGCCCGTGCGGGCATAGATCGCCAGAGTGGGCGCGAAATCGAACGTGAGTTGCACCCGCGGCAGATCGCCGGCGATCCCGATGCCGGGGGAGATAAAGGTCACGAGATCCGCTCGCCGCGGGCTGTGCTCCTGCAGCACATTATCGTTCAGTTCTTCTTGCCAATCGATCCGCGGCAGGAAGGTCCAGCCGCCACCGGCCGGAGCGGCTAGCCCATTGACCAACTGCAACTGATGTTGCAGATCCTGCGCCGCAGGTTCCGACAGCTCGGTGCCTTGCGGGACTTGGTCCTCGCTGGCGGCGTCGATCAGCGGGAATGACGCCGCACTGTCGATTCGGGCCAGCAGGAGCGCCGCGGCCAGCCCCAGCGCGCCTAGCCCGGGCGCCCGCGGCAAGATGGATCCCAGATGCGACGGATGGGCACCGCCCCCGGTCATTGCAGGATCAACCATTCCGGTGCGGCGGGTACCGGTTCAGGACGAGTAGTACGAAGAGTAGGCGCCGAACGTGAAGCGGGACGAGATCTGCTGCTTGTTCAGGACCATCGTGATCGTCGGACACGCCTGGATCAGGTCAAGCGAGGCCTCGATCTCGTCGCGTTGGGTGCGATCAGCTTCGACAACAAATAGTATTTGCCCGACTACCTGCGCCAGAACCGCCGGGTCGGAGGTGGACAGGCAGGGCGGCGCGTCCAGGATCAGCAACCGGTCGGCGTACCGGCGCCCCAGACTTTGGATCAGCCGGGTCATTTCTTTGGTCGAGAACAGCTCAGCGCTGCGTTCGCGCTCCCGGCCAACCGGCAGGATCGACAAGCGCTCGATCGGCGTCTTCACGATCAGGAGCGCCGGATCCAGTTTCGGGTTGGCCGCCAGATCGAGCAGTCCGCGCGTTTGGGCCAGTCCGAGGCTGTAACAGATCGAATCGCGCTTTGAATCGGCGTCGATCAGCAGCACGTGGTTGTCACCCTGGCGGGCGATACTGCCCGCCAGGTTGGTGGACATGAAGCTTTTCCCCTCACCCGGCCGGGCGCTGGTGACCAACAACAGATTGGAGAAGCCCGGCTCCGAGCCTGGACCGAAGGCCGCACGAATGATCTGGCGCTGCACCAGCCGGAACTCCTCGGAAATGCGGGTTCGGGTGCCCGACCAATCGACCATGCCTGCGCGTTCCAGGGCCACGGCATCGACCGACGCCCGACCTTGCAACATTCCGGCGGCGGGGTCGGCCAATCCAGGCCGCTGACCAGGTGGCGGCAGAGGTGAGAGGAAATCGCCGGGACTGTCGACACCGGAGAATGGCCCGATCGTCTGCACCAATCCGGACGGCTGGTCAGGAAGCGCAGGCGAAGCCAGCGCGGGGGGCCCTGGAGCCGCGCCGTCCCGCGGCGATGCATTTCCCCCGTGAGACGATCCCGCGCCGCTTGAGGATGCATCGGCTCCGGCTACCGGGACGTCCGGCGATGGAGGTAATTGTACCTCGGCCGGCGACGACGTCAGCCGGACCGAAGCGGGTGGAATTGATCTCGGAGGCGCTGGCGGAGAGGCGAAAAGCGAAGACCACGGAGCCGGCGTGGCGCCAGCCGAAGGCGCCCGCGCGACAGGGTCATGAGCCGCCTCCTCCTGCCTGCCGGGATCGGCGCTGGGGTTATCCGCATCCGGTTCGTCGGCGGACCGACGCAGCAAGTGCGTCGCGGATCGATCCAGGGCTCCGGAACGCAGCAAACGTTCTGCCACCCGTTCGACCAAATGAGATGCTTTGGGAATCAGCATGATCGGAGGGCTCCGTCGCACACGAAAGCGCGTGGCGGACCGCCGGGCGGAACGGGCGTCGCACGCATGACGGATTTCGCCTCTCGCGGTGGCGCATCGGACCGTGAGGCGTGGTGCGGGAGACGGAGCACTAGATCAGCGCCGCTGACCGCAGGATGTGAATCATGAGCCCGCCATAGATGCACACCAGCCCCGCCAGCGCGGCGCCGAAACGAAGCATGACCATCAAACGCTGCCGAAACGGTATCAGTCGGAGGACCGAGATGCCACCCAGCACCGGCAGACCGAGAATGCGCAACTCGTCGACCGTGGAGAACGAACAGTCGAGCTGACCGAACAACACCGTGAGGCCGGCCCCGGTCAGCAGCCCCCCCAGCAATACCCCGGTAACCAGAAGCATTCGGTTCGGCGCCACCGGCAGCCGCGGAATCTCCGGCGGGTCAATGATCTGCAGCTTGACCTTGTCCGCCTGCGTATCAGCGGCCTGAGCGATGTTCGCCGACTGCAGGCGGCCCAGCAGTTCCTCATAACTTCGCCGCAGCACGGTATAGTCGCGGTCCATGTTCTGATATTCGGCAATCAGACCCGGCTGCTCCCGCTGGATCTTTTCGAGACGATCGCGATACCGCACCGCGTCATCACGCTGCCGCTGCAGGGAGATCACGTTGGTATCGGCCTCGATCAGCTTGACCTTTAGCTGATCATAGACCGCGTTCGGCACCGAGCGCTCCACGGTGTTGGGGACCGTATTGTGGCCGGCGATAACCTCAGCCGCCGGCGGTACGTCCTTCGGAGCCTGCTTGAGCGACTCGATCAGCTTGCGCTGGGCAATCACGTCCGGATGCTGATCGGTGTCTTTCAGCAACAATAGCCGTAACTGATCCTCCGCCTCCTGCAGTCTGCTCCGGACCGCCGGACCGCCGTTCGGACCGCCGGATTCGACGACGAGCATCGGCGGCGTGTTGTCCACTTCCTGCTTTAATGCGTCACGTGCGATCAGCGCGTCCTGCAACCTGCCCTCCAGATCCTGGGCCTGGTTACGCGCGCCTTCCAATGCCGGAACGTTCGGGTTGTTGTCGGCCGGCAGGATCTCGATGTAACGGGCACGGAAATCAACTCGCCGCCTTTCCGCGGCCCGAAGCTGCTGCTCATAGGACTGGATCTCGCGCTCCAGGAAGTGGCGCGCGTTGTCCATGTCCGTCCGCGAGCCGCCGGTAGCGCTCTCGATGAAAATCATCAGCAGGGTCTGCACCACATCGTGCGCCAGCCTGGGGCTTTTGTCGCGGTAGTTGATTGTGAACAGGTTTTTCGTCTGCGGCGTGACGTGTATTTCGGTGGCTAGGCGGGACAACAGCCGTTCGCGATCCGATGGGCTGTTGAGAGTCAGGTCGAGGTCGGTCTTTGAAATCAGCTTTTCCAGGTTCGGACGGCTCAGCAAGGTACGCTGCAGGATTTCCAGCTGGGTTGTCGGGGCGGATTCCGCCGCTAGGCCGCGCAACAGCGGCGTAAGGACTGCGTCCGCATCAACGAACAGGCGTGCACTCGACTCATACTGGTTGGGAATCATGTATACCCCGGCCCAGCCGATGCCGCAGACGAACCATGCGACCATTACGCCCATCCAGCGGCGGCGCCACGCGGCGCGGAGGTATCGGGCGAGCAGAATACGCACATAATCCATGGCCGGTCGTTCCTCAGAACCAGGATTGCGGGACGATCAGCGTATCGCCAGGACTCATCTCGATGTTTTGGCTCATATCGCCGTCCTTGATCAGATCGCTCAATCGCACCTTGATGGTCTGCTGCCTGCCGTTGCCGTCGACGCGAACGATGACAGCCCGGTTGCCAGCGGCGTACTTTGTCAGCCCCTTGGTCGCGATCATGACATCCAGCAGAGTCATATGGTCACGGTATGGGATCGCAATCGGATCAGTCGCCTCACCGATCACCCGCACCTGCCGGTCGGGCGGTCCGATGAAGCTGCGAACGATCACCGTGACGTTCGCGTCCTGGATATACTTGCTCAGCCGCTGTTCGATCTCGCGCGCCAGTTGCGTTGGCGTCTTGCCCGCTGCCACGATATCCTCGATCAGCGGGGTCGAGATCCGTCCATCGGGGCGAACAGCGACCCCGCCCTCGCTCAGGTCGGGATTGCGATAGACGAATATGCTAAGCGAGTCGCCTGACCCGATGATGTAGTCGTCTGAAACCTTGGCCGTGCTCTTTTCGACCACCGGCGGCGCGTCGTGGGAGGCGAACAAACCCGTGCCGCAGCCCCCCAGCCCGAGCAGCAGGCCGAGCAAAAGGACCGGAGCGAGGTTCGCCATGCGCCACGCAGCACCAACCCGCCGAGGCAGCCAACACCGCTGGGTCAGCCAAGAAACATTTTGTCTCATCCGGTCGAGCCGATGGTGGATCACATGAACCTCTGGAGGGCCGGACAATGCCGCACTGATGGCCGGCAAGTCGGGCGGGTGCGAAACAAGCTCCGGGCGGCGGCTCGCATATCGTGGTAGGCGCGGATAGAATCAAACCTCCCCTCTTCTGCCACGTTCAAGCAACGCTCTGCCAGTGAGCGACGCGCCTTGCGCACCAACGAAGAGCCTTCCACGCCGAGCCATTCTCGACGACAGAACTCACAACGAACGACTGTTTCGATCCTCAAAGGTGGCTATATCACCCCAAGGTGTGACAGATCAATGCGGACCTGCCCCCAACCATTGCGGAGTGATGCTGGCGGCAGAAATATCACCCAGCATTACGAACCGGTGGCGGATTTTACCTTGGCAGATACGTTTTGTAGCCATTAACCTGCCATTCGTCCAGAAGTCACGTTCTTTCCCTCCCGCAGCGCATATTTTTAAAAAATACAATTATATTGTTAAATCATATTGATCAACCATGCTGATGCCGGTGATCGCCGTATGCCTTGCCACGCAGACCCTGATCCGCCTGGCCTGTGGAATGGTGATCGACGGCGCCCGCCGCGCCGCCGCATCGTCCTGTTGGGCGACCCGAGGCGGGTCGACGCATTTGGTGCCTGCCTGCACGGCGGTCCCGGTCGCCGCTTCGACCGAGTCATGCTTCAAAGCCAAACCCTGTCATGGCCATTGCTTTCCGAACCTGCTATCTGGCGCGTCATCATCGCATCCCACCCCAGCGCGCAGGCCGTCTCATTATTACTTAATCGCAATATCATTGCCGTCCAGGTCCTCGGCGGCGCCGCATTTCTCGGAAGTACCCCCCATGGTGCCTCGATCGAGGATGCTCGCGAAGAGCTTGCCTGTGACCTGTACTATGTGAAGCACCGCTCCATCGTGCTGGACCTGATTATCCTGGCCTCGAGGATCCGTGTCGTGTTGTTCCGGCAGGGTACACGCTGATCGCACCCGCCTTGCGATCGGCTGCCCGAAAGGCTCCGGTCGATTTTCCTGGACCTGACCGCCCGGACAGTGCGATTGCCCCCGCTCCCGGTGCATTTGCACGACGGACGGAACGTTAAAACGTGATAATGATATTTCTTGGCAAGGGATTAGGCCGGAGGCATGTTATGCCGTCAGCGTGCCGGTCCACCCGACGACACCACGACCATGATCTTTGAGCTGCCTGCGATCGTCATCCTGTATGGCGCCTGCGCTGTCGTCTACGCCTTGCTCGCCGCCCTGATCCTCGCACGCCCGCCACTCAGCCGCACCGGCGCATGGCTCGCCTTCGCCTGCGCGGCGACCGCGATCTGGGCCGCGACCTTCGCCCTCGCCTGGTATGCCCCGATCGGCCGTCTCGCCTCCTGGATGGAAGTCGGACGTTCGGCGGCCTGGTATGGTTTCATCCTGCATCTTTGCCGGCGATCGGTCGCGTCGAACAAGCAGATCTCGAGCGCCTTCAAGACGATGGGCCTTCTGGCGCTGCTCGTTCTTGGCGGCACGCCGCTGCTGGAATGGCTCGCCGGCCCCGCCAGCGCCACCCTGTTATCCCTTGGCACCGCCACACGGCTCGGTTTCGCCATATGCAACGTGCTGCTGCTGGAGAATCTCTATTTCAACGCACCGGTCGACTCGCGCTGGCATATCAATCTGCTTTGCGTCGCCCTCAGCGGCGTGTTCCTCTACGATCTGCTGCTGTACGCGGACGGCGTCCTGTTCCGCCGGCTTTCCCTTGCCTTGGTCGAAGCGCGAGCCCCCGCCATCATACTGGCCGCCCCGCTGATCGCGCTGACCGCTGTGCGCAATCGCCGCTGGGCGGTCGACATCCACCTTTCCCGCGATGTCGTCTTCCACAGCTTCACCCTCATCGCCAGCGGCATATTGCTGCTGGCGATCGCCCTCATCGGCGAAGTGCTTCGCCGCGGCGGTTCCGAATGGGGCCGCGTGGCCGAAACGTCACTGATCTTCGGCGCCGTCCTTGCTGTCGCGGTGATCCTGACCTCGGGATCGGCCCGCTCCCGCCTGAGGGCCATCGTGGTCGAGAATTTCTTCAGCAACCGGTACGATTACCGCCGGGAATGGATGCGCTGTATCGACGTGCTGACGGCTCCGGATGCCTTTGTCGCGCTGCACAAACGAGCGATTCGCGCCGCGGCCGAGGTCGTGGACAGCCCGGCCGGCGCGTTGTTCGTGCGCCCTCCGCAGGATGTTGCCTTCCAGTGGGCCGGATCCTGGAATATGCCAGCCGTCACGGCGCCGGTTCCGCCGGGTCATCCGCTGGTCGGCCGCTTCAAGGACGGCGACTGGATCGTCCGGCTCGAAGAGCACGCCGAATTCGGACACCTGGATGCCCGAGCTGCCGCGATCCTGGGTAGTCCTGCCACTCAATCATTTCGGGGCACTGATCGGCTTCGTCGTCCTGGCCCGGCCGCGGGCGCAATTCAAGCTGGACCAGGAGGCTTTCGACCTGCTACGTGTGATCGGGCGCGAAATCGCGAGCCGTGTCGCGGAACAGCGTGCCATGCAGGTCCTGACGCAGACCCAGCAGCTTCGCGAATATAGCCAGCGTTTCGCTTTCGTCATCCATGACATAAAGAACGTATCCGGGCAGCTGTCGATGCTTCTGAGCAACGCCGAGGTCTACGCGGACAATCCGGAATTCCAGCGCGACATGGTGGCAACCGTGCGAGCCTCCGTGGGCAGGATCACCAGACTGCTGTCCCGCCTCCAGGTCGAACGCCAGGAACGCGACCACGCGCTGGTGACCCCGACGAAACGACTCCGCGATGTCATCGATGCGTGCCAAGCAACGAAACGCCAAGAAATCGCTTTCTCAGACAGAAGCGGCGGCGCCGGCGCGGCGATCGATCCGGACGCATTCGACGCGGTTGCGACCCACCTGCTGAACAACGCGCTTGAATCCTCCCACCCCGGCAGGCCGGTACGGGTGGATCTGCGGCTGGAGGCCCATGGCGTCATCATCGATATCATCGACGAAGGACCCGGCATGGCGCCGGAATTCGTGCGCGACGAACTGTTCCGCCCGCTGCGCAGTACCAAAGGCGACGGCCACGGCATCGGCGCCTACCAGGCACGCGAGCTTCTGCGCGACGCCGGCGGCGACCTGTTGGTGCTGAGCCGCCCGGGCTTTGGCACCACCATGCGGATCATTATTCCATCGGTGCGGCCCAGCCTCGCCGAACCAGCCTCCGTCGAAGCATGATTAAACCTGCGATGGCGAAACCAAAGCTGCTGATCGTCGAGGATGATGAGGGTCTCTGCTCCCAGTACCGTTGGGCGTTTCCCGCCTGCGATGTGCTGATCGCGCATGCCCGCCCCCAGGCCCTGGCACTGGTAAAACGGGAAAACCCTGCGGTCGCTGTCATGGACCTCGGTCTGCCACCGGATCCCGACGGCGTCAGTGAAGGCTTTGCCGTCCTGTCCGACGTTCTGCGCGTCGCCCCGCAGACCAAGATCATCGTCGTCACCGGCAATGGCGAGCGCAAGCACGCCCTGCGTGCGGTCGCCACGGGGGCTTATGATTTTTGCGAAAAACCGATCGAGATCGAGGTGCTGCGCACGATCATCGAGCGAGGTCTGAACCTCCATCGGCTGGAGGAGGAGCATCGGCGCCTCGTCGCCCCGCCCGCGCGCTCTCCCATCGAGCGGATCATCACCGGCGATCCCGCGATGCTGAAGGTCTGCCGCGATGTCGAAAAGATCGCCACAACCAATGTGCCGGTCCTGCTGCTGGGGGAGAGCGGCACCGGCAAGGAGGCGCTGGCAAAGGCGGTGCATGATCTTGGCCCCCGCGCGAAGCAACCGTTCGTCGCCATCAACTGCGGTGCCATCCCGGAAAACCTGCTTGAAAGCGAGTTGTTCGGCCATGAGCGCGGTGCCTTCACGGGCGCGGTGAAGCAAACGGTCGGCAAGATCGAGAATGCCCACAAGGGCACGCTGTTTCTCGACGAAGTGGGCGACCTGCCGCATCCGCTGCAGGTCAAGCTGCTCCGCTTCCTGCAGGACCAGATCGTCGAGCGCATCGGCGGCAGGCAGAAAATCCAGGTCGACGTCCGTATCGTCTCGGCCACCAATGCCAATCTGGATGAGAAGATCAGTCAGGGCGTCTTCCGCGGCGACCTGTTCTACCGCATGAACGCCGTCACCATCCGTATCCCCCCGCTGCGCGAGCGCAGCACCGATATCATCCTGCTCGCGAACTTCTTTCTGAACCGCTTCAATCAGGAATACGGCCGTGGCATCCGTGGGTTCACCGGACACGCTGTGCACGCAATGAACAACCATGACTGGCCTGGCAACGTCCGCGAACTCGAAAATCGCCTCAAGCGAGCCGTCGTGATGGCCGACCGCCGGTTGATCGACGCCTCCGATCTCGAACTGGCGCCGCCGACCGAAGAATTACCGGACCTCGACATCCGGTCGGCCCGTCTGCGCGCAGAGCGGGACGTCATTCAGGAAGCCCTGATCCGCAGCAACGGCACCCTGTCCGTGGCCGCCCGGTTGCTCGGCATCAGCCGCCCGACACTGTACAGCCTGATGGAAGCGCACGGACTGGTAAATCAGGCGACACGGGCAGGTGATGCCGCCGCGGCTCCCACCGAGGCAACGATGTAGAACGATCGAGGGTGAAACCGATGCGATACAGGTCTCTCGGCTGGATGATGATGGGTGCCTGGCTTGGCGTCTTCCCGATCGCCGCCCATGCGGATTACCTCGCCGCGGCGAGGACATCGTTGAAGAAGGGCGACCTCAGAGCCGCGCAGATCGACCTGCGCAACGCCGTCCGCGACGATCCCCAGAACGCGGAAGCCCATTACTGGCTCAGCCGTGTCAGCTTTGAACTCGGCGACGCCGTCGCATCGGAACGTGAGGCAATCGCCGCACGCGATCGCGGCTTCGACCCTCACCAGGCCGTTCCCCTGCTGTCACGGGCTCTGTTGGCACAGAACAAGTTCGATGAACTGCTGAACACGCTGAAGCCGGAGGGTAACGATCCGGTTCTCGATGCTTCGATCCTGGTCGCCCGCGGGTACGCCCAGATCGGCCTGAAACGCCCCGGGGACGCCGAGAAATCCTTCGCCGAGGCCGAACAGGTCGCACCGAATGCGGTGGCGCCGCTGTTGGCCGAAGCACGGCTCGCAGCCGCCCGCGCCGACCTTTCCGGCGCTCAGGCGAAGATCGACCGGGCGATCGCCGCCCAGCCGAAATCCGCCGAGGCCCTGCTGGCCAAGGCCCAGTTGCTTCGCCTGAAGAATGATGTACCTGGTGCGATCATCGTGCTCAACGAGTTGGTTATCGACCAGCCCAGCGTCATGCAGGCCCGCCTCGACCGTGCCAGCCTGGAACTCGCAGCCGGCCAGAGCGAAGCCGCGAAAACCGATCTCGATACCGTACTGAAAGGCACGCCAGGCAACGTCCAGGCAATCTACCTGACAGCGGTGATGGAAGCACAGTCGCGCGACTACAAGGCCGCGGACGCACACCTTCAACGGATCTCCGGGTTTATCGGCGGCATTCAGCGCGCCTATTACCTTCAGGCCGTGGTAAAGGAGCAACTCGGCCAGCTTGAGCAGGCGGAAGAAGCAGCTCGCAAATACCTCGCCCGCGCACCCAACGATCTGGCCGCATATAAAATACTGGCGCGAATTCAGTTCGCCAAGCGCCGGCCGGACCAGGTTGTCGAGACACTCGCCAAGGTCGCCGAGTCTGGCAAGAGCGATGCCGAGACGTACGATCTGTTGGGTCGCGCCTATGCGGCCACCGGCCGAGGAACCGAGGCGATCCAATCGTTCCAGAATGCCGAGACGATGGCGCCGAACGATGTCGGCGTGCAGACCCGGCTGGCCTCGGTTCGCATGGAAATGGGCGATGTCGACACCGCCATGGGGGACCTGGAGCACACGCTGGAACTTGCGCCCAAGCTGCCGGCGGTGGGTGAGGCGCTGTTTTTCGCCGCGCTGGCGACCGGCGACACGGCGAAGGCCCGCGATGCGCTGGACCGCATCCGTGCTGCCGAAGGCCAGACCGCGATCGTCGGTAACCTCGAGGGTCTGTTCAAACTCGCCCAGATCGATTTTCCCGGCGCGAAGGCCACGTTTACTGATCTCGTCCAGAAATATCCGGACTTCACGCCAGCCAGGATCAATCTCGCCCGCGTCGACGTCATGATGGGAGATCGCCCCCAGGCAGAGAAAATCCTGGTCGACGTGCTCGCCCGGAAGCCGGTCGCCGAACCGGCACTGTCGATGATGGCCTCGGACTATATTCAGTCGAACCGGCTTCAGGACGCTATCGGTCTGTTGCAGCGCGCCCACGACGCCGAACCTGCTCTGACGCACCTGACCGTGGCCCTGGGCGATCTTTATATTCGCGCCGGCACTCCGCAACAGGCCCTGGACCTGGCAACGGCGGAAAGGGGTGCGAACGCCGGTTCGACCGACATCATGGGCCTCAAGGCGGCTGCTTACCTGGCGCTGGGACAGAAGAAGGACGCTCGCGCCACCTATGCCGAGATCCTCGGCAACAAACCCAACATGGTCGGTGCGAGGCGGCAACTGGTCGCGCTCCTCATCGAGGCTGGCGACTTCGAAAGCGCCCGCAGCATCATTACCGCCGGGATCGCAGCCGATCCCCACGATTACCAGCTGTATCAGGACTATGTCTTGATCGACCTGAAGTCCACCGGCGTCGATGCCGCGCTGGCGACGGCTGACCGTCTGGAGTCCCAGAACAGAGATTTTCCCGCCCTCGCGGCGCTGAAGGGCGACATCTATCTCGCGGCCAACCGTACGGCGGACGCGGTGACCGCCTGCACCGAGGCCTATAATGCCAATCCGTCAAGCCTTCTGGTGACCCGGCTGGCGGGTGCGTTGCTGCGATCAAGCCGCCCAGGCGACGCCGGCAAGCTGTTGCTGGATTGGTTTGGCAAGCACCCGGACGACATGGCCGCGGCCGAGCGGGTGGCCGAGATCAACATCGCAACCGGCAAGTTCGATGACGCCGCCAAATATCTGGAGCTGCTGCTCAAGCGCAAGCCACATGACCCTGTCGCGCTGAACAACCTCGCCTGGGTCTATCAGCAGCAGGGGAATGATGCGCAGGCGCGGACCCTCGCCCGCCAGGCCTATGTGCTGTCGCCCAGCCCGCAGACCGCGGATACGCTCGGTTGGATCCTGACCACCGACGGAAACGCCGCCAGCGGTGTCGCACTGCTCCGCCAGGCCAGCGGCGAGGGTGCGGCCGATCCCCGGATCCTCTATCACTACGCCGTCGCGCTGAAGGACACCGGCAACAAGGACGAAGCCAGGAAGCAGTTGGAAACCGTCGTGGCGAACAAGGCCCAGTTCAAGGAGAAGGCCGAGGCGCAGAAGCTGCTGGATGACATGGCGAAGGGCGGCTGAGCCGTTCTTTCGGAACCGGCGTCTTTCAGGATGGAGCCCATCCGCCTTTTGACGTTTTCGACTCTCTTCCCCAACGCGGCGCGGCCAAACCACGGGATATTCGTCGAAAACAGGCTGCGGCACCTGGTGTCCAGCGGTGAGGCAGAGAGTCACTGTCCTCGCGCCCGTGCCATGGTTCCCCAGCTCGTCCGGCCGGTTCGGCGACTGGGCATTGAACGCTCGGGCGCCGACAGCAGAGATCCGTCACGGCCTATCGATCGAACACCCGCGCTATCCGGTCTTGCCGAAGATGGGAATGTCGATCGCTCCCTGGCTGCTGTATCGCGCCATGGTGCCGCCTGTCGCGCGCCTGCTTGCCGAGGGGCACCGCTTCGACGCGATCGACGCCCATTACCTGTATCCCGATGGCGTCGCCGCGACCTGGCTTGGGCGCCGCTTGGGGCTGCCGGTGGTGCTGACCGCCCGCGGCACCGATGTGAACCTGATCCCGCGCTATCGCATACCGCGCCACCTGATCCAGGGCGCGATCCGTGACGCAAGCGCACTGATCGCCGTCAGCGCCGCTTTGAAGCAGGCCTTGGTCCGGCTTGGGGCGCCGGAAGACAAGGTGACGGTGCTGCGCAACGGCGTGGAAACCGGCCTGTTCCGCCCATCGGAAGACCGCGCCGCGGCGCGCGCCGCCCTGGGGCTGACGGGTCCAGCGTTGATCTCCGTGGGAAGCCTGGTCGAGCGCAAGGGCCACCACCGGACGATAGAGGCGATGCGCCGGTTGCCTGGCTTCCGTTTGATCATTGTCGGCGAAGGACCCGAAAGGGGGCGGCTGTCCGGTTTGATCAGGGCGCACGGTCTCGACGGGCGGGTCCGCCTGCTGGGCGGCCGTCCTCATGCGGACCTGCCAGCGTTATACGGCGCGGCGGACGCCTCCGTCCTGGCCTCGTCGCGCGAGGGCTGGGCGAACGTGCTGCTGGAGTCGATGGCCTGCGGCACCCCGGTCGTCGCTGCCAACATCTGGGGCAATCCGGAGGTCGTGCGCGCACCGGCTGCCGGTGTGATATACGAACCGAACACGCCCGACGGCATCGCAGCCGGGGTCCGCCAACTGTTTGCCTCCCTGCCCGACCGGGCCGCCACGCGGGCCTATGCGGAACCGTTCAGTTGGGATGAGACGACGGCCGGACAGTTGGCAGTGTTCCGGCGCGTGGTGGCAACGCGTACATCCTAAGGTTGCATCCAATGCTCCCCATCTACAGGCTCAGCCGCCCAACCTCAAAGTATGGACCGGCTGTGATACGAAAACCGGTCGCCACGGAGCCTTGGCCCAAACTGGGCCTTGCCCGCGGACTTCTCAGCGTATACCCACGTGGCGTGTTGATGAACACTCGGGAATCGCTAAGGCTGAAGGGATTGGCTAAGTCTCTCGCCCATGCCAGTTCCTTTCCAGGCCAATAATCATGCTCAGCCGGCTCAAATTCACCAATTTCAAGTCTTGGGAACACGCGGATTTGGCGTGCGGCCGGATTACGGGGCTGTTTGGCACGAATTCCTCGGGCAAAACCAGTCTGATCCAGTTCCTGCTACTGCTGAAGCAAACGAAGGACGCGACGGACAGAGCCATCTCCCTCGAGTTAAATGGCGATCTCGTTCAGCTCGGCACTATTAGGGATGCGATACATCGCCACGAGGACAGCCGAATCATCGAATGGGAAGTCACTTTCGACCGTCAGACAGATCTGGTCCTCGACGATGTGAGCAGCCCGGGCGCACAGCAGATCGGCCGCGGCCGAAGCCTCTCGGTTGCCGCCTCCATCGCCATCCGAAGGGAGGCGCCGCAGGCGACCCGTCTAACCTACTCGGTCGCTAATCATGCTTTCTCGCTGACGGCCCGTGGTGCTGATCGGACCGGATTTGCCCTTTCACCAGACCGCTCGACGGCGGCCGGGGACGGATTCGCCTTCATCCGAACCCAAGGTCGGGTGTGGCAGTTACCCGGGCCTGTGAAGGGATACGCGTTTCCGGACCAGGCAAGGACCTATTATCAGAACGCCGGCTTCCTGGCTGATCTGGAGGCTGCTTATGAAGCCGAGCTGGACAACGTGTTCTACCTCGGACCGTTGCGCGAATTCCCGCAACGCGATTACCTTTGGGCACGCTCCCGCCCGACCGACGTAGGCAGGAAGGGAGAAAAGGCGATCGACGCGATATTGGCCGCGACGGAGAGCGGTGAGAAGCGCAATCTCAAGCCGCGGGCACGCCTGATTTCATTTCAGGAGATGATCGCCCATTGGCTTCAGGAAATGGGCCTGATCGACAGCTTTAAAGTAGAAGAGATAGCCAAGGGCTCTAATCGCTGGCAAGCACGGGTACGGACAAGGCCAGGGACCAGCGAAGCGCTGTTAACCGATGTTGGTTTCGGCGTGTCGCAGGTGCTGCCGGTGGTAACGTTGTTGCAGTATGTTCCCGAAGGCGGGACCGTCATCCTTGAACAGCCGGAGATACACCTTCACCCGCTGGCGCAAGCTGCGCTGGCGGACGTGATCATCCAGGCCGCGCTGCACCGGCGTGTGCAGGTGATTCTCGAAAGTCATTCCGAGCATTTGTTGTTACGCCTGCAACGGCGAATCGCGGAAGATTCACTGTCCTCTGCTGACGTAAGACTTTATTTCTGCGATGCCCCGAGGAGGGTGTCGACGCTGACGCCGCTTGACGTCGATATGTTCGGCAACATCCGCAACTGGCCTGACCAATTCATGGGCGATGCGTTCACCGAGGCTGCTGAGGCAGAGAAGGCTCGTCTGCTACGTATGTCTGCAGCGCAATGAGTCGCTGGGTTGTGGATACGAACGTCCCAATCGTTGCGAATGGGCGTCCGGCGTGCCGACTGGCCGCTATCAATTTCCTCCAGCAAATTCTTGGGTTAGGGACAATATTTGTCGATTTGGCCGGCGCCATACAGGCAGAATATCATTCCCATTTGAACCCGCGCGGGCAACCTGGCGTTGGAGACCGCTTCTATTTAGAAATCCTCAACAGCGCGCCTCGGACGATTGAGCGTGTCGATCTACCCAAGCGAGGTGACGGTGAGTACGCTGCATTACCGCAAGCCCTCATAGATGCCGGCTTCGACCCGGGCGACCGCAAATTCGCTGCCCTCGCCAAACAGCAGGATGCGGCTGTGGCCAATGCAACGGACAGTGACTGGCTGGAACACCGTTCAATTCTGGACGATGAAAAAATAAAGCTGCACCTTGTGTGCGGCTTTGATCGATCGAAGTGGTTCGCAAACAAGTGAACAAATTCAGCTCTTAATCCGTACAGCCCGGGCCCCTGGAATGATCCGCTCATTCTGATCACCGCCTAAACCAGCCGCGCCTGCCGCACCGCGGCGGCGATGAACCCGGCGAACAAGGGATGCGGCGCGAACGGCTTGGATTTCAGCTCCGGGTGGAACTGCACGCCGACGAACCACGGGTGGCCAGGAAGTTCGATGATCTCGGGCAGGACACCGTCGGGAGACATGCCGGAGAAGCGCAGACCCGTCGCCTCCAGCCTGGCTCGGAAGTTGACGTTGACCTCGTACCGATGCCGGTGACGTTCTTCAATCACCGGCGCGCCGCGGTAAATTTCCCGGACCAGGCTGCCTTCCCGCAAGACGGCCGGATAGGCGCCAAGTCGCATCGTGCCACCCTTCGCATCGTCTTCGGATCGCCGCTCGACCTGGTTGCCGCGCGCCCATTCGGTCAGCAGGCCGACCACAGGCGTGTCGCAAGGTCCGAATTCGGTGGAGGACGCATCGGGCAGGCCGGCAAGGTTCCGAGCCGCCTCGATCACCGCCATCTGCATGCCGAAGCAGATCCCGAGGAACGGAACCTTGTGCTCACGGGCGAATCGAACGGCCTCGATCTTGCCGGGCGTGCCACGCTCGCCGAAGCCACCAGGCACCAGAATGCCATGCACGCCTTCCAGCCGGTGGATCGCGTCGGGCTGCTCGAAGATCTCGCTGTCAACCCAGTCGAGGCTGACCTTCACCCGGTTGGCGATGCCGCCATGTACCAGCGCCTCGGACAACGATTTATAGCTGTCCAGCAGGTTGGTGTATTTGCCGACGACGGCGATGCGGGCCTCCCCTTCCGGGGTCTGCACATTGTCCACGATCCGCCGCCAGCGCGACAGATCCGGCGCCACGTCGAGGTTCAGCCCGAAGTGACGCAGCACTTCGCGGTCCATCCCCTCCTCGTGATACGCGATTGGCACCTGATAGATGGTGCCGACGTCCAGCGCAGGGATGACTGCCTCGGGGCGCACGTTGCAAAACAGTGCGATCTTGCGGCGCTCGTTGTCGGGGATCGGCCGGTCGCAGCGGCACAGCAGCATCTGGGGCTGGATGCCCACATTCAGCAACTCCTTCACCGAGTGCTGCGTCGGCTTGGTCTTCAGTTCACCTGCCGACCGGATATAGGGCACCAGCGTCAGGTGCACGAACATCGCGGCGCGCGGCCCAAGCTCGTTCCCCAACTGACGGATCGCTTCCAGGAACGGCAGGCTCTCGATGTCGCCGACGGTGCCGCCGATCTCCACCAGCACGAAGTCGACCGTGTCCGTGTCGCGCAGGACGACTTCCTTGATGGCATCCGTGATGTGAGGGATCACCTGCACGGTCGCACCCAGATAGTCGCCGCGACGCTCCTTGGCGATCACGTCCTGATAGATGCGGCCCGTCGTGGCGTTGTCGAACTGCGTGGCGTGTACGCCCGTGAAGCGCTCGTAGTGCCCCAGGTCGAGGTCGGTCTCGGCGCCGTCATCGGTGACGAAGACTTCGCCATGCTGATACGGACTCATGGTACCGGGATCAACGTTCAGATAGGGATCGAGCTTTCGCAACTTGATCTTGAAGCCGCGGGCCTGCAGCAGCGCACCCAGCGCCGCCGCGGCAATTCCTTTACCCAGGGATGAGACCACGCCGCCTGTAACAAATACATATCGCGTCATGGGCGCCCACCATATCGAACCGAATCGGGCTGGGGGAAGCCCGCCGGTGACAATTCACGCATTTCCTTGGTTATCAGTTGGTTGGCGCGGACGGTCCGGACGGCTTGGGCGGCGGAGGCGGAGTGGCTGGTGACGGGGCCGTGGTCGAGGCCGGGGCCGGCGTGTCGAGGATCGATCGTGTGGTGGAACCCGAGGTGCCGCGATTCAGCAGCGCCAGGGTCAGTGACAGTCCCATGAAGATCACGGCCAGGATCGCCGTCGTGCGGGTCAGCAGGTTAGCGGTCCCACGGCCGGACATGAACGAACCCATCCCCTGGGAACTGCCAATCCCGAGCCCGCCACCCTCAGAGCGCTGGATCAGGACGACGCCGATCAGGGCCAGCGTGACAAACAGGTGGATGATCAGCAGGACGGTGCTCAACGCGTGGGACTTTCACAGAAATCGCGCGACGGGACCGGGCACCGCCACGCGCGCCTCTTACCCGGCCTGAGCCGCGCGGGCAATCGCCAGGAACTCTTGCGGGTTGAGGCTGGCGCCCCCGACCAGCGCGCCGCCGACATTCGGCACGGACAGCAGCGACGCGGCGTTGGCCGGCTTGACGGAACCACCGTACAGGATGCGGATCGCGTGCCCCGCATCGCCGAACTGGCGGACCAATTCTTCGCGAATGAAGGCATGCATGATGTCGACGTCATCGTCGGTCGCGGTCTTGCCGGTGCCGATCGCCCAAACCGGTTCATACGCGACAACTCCGGTGAAGGGCTTCGGCAGGCTGCCGGCTAGTTGCCAGCCGACGACCTCGGTTTCCTGTCCGCCAGCGCGCTGATCGGCGCTTTCGCCGACGCAAACGATCGGGGTCAGACCGGCCGCGGCCGCGGCCAACGTCTTTTCGCGCACCAGTTCATCGGTCTCCCCGTGGTTCTGCCGACGCTCGGAATGGCCGAGGATCACCCAGCTGGCACCGGCGTCGCGCAGCATCGGGGCAGCGATGTCGCCGGTATGGGCGCCCTGCCTCGCCTCGTGGCAATCCTGGCCTCCCGCGGCGACATTGGTGCCTGCCAGGACCCGAGCGACCGCCGCCAGGTGCAGCGCGGTCGGGCACACAACGAGTTCGGCCGACAGGCCCGACGCACCGGCGGCGACGCCTTCGGCCAAGGCGATCGCCTCGGCCGCTAGGCAATGCATCTTCCAGTTTCCGGCGATCAGTTGCGGCATCAACCCGTCTTCCTTCCCTGCTGCAGGGATGCAGCTAACGCACTGGCGAGGCCCGTCAAGTAAGAAGACGTGGGTGTCCGCTTTCCTCGCGTTCGCAACGACGTGCCCGGCCCCGGCGAGGGCTGGCTGCTCCGCGACGACCTCCGGTCACATCGATGGGACCGAAGCGTCCACCACACCCCTCGCGATTTAGATCCGTCTCCCGGGCGAATTGATCCATGACATTTTCCTGTTTCCTCCATGCGCCCAATCAGGGATACCCCAGCCATCGGCTGACCGCTATCGTCCGGCCATCGCGACCACTGAACCAAGAAGAAGATCCAGACCCATGAGCGAAGCAGCAACACTCTCCCGGGCGGCCGCCAGCGCTGCCGAACATTTCGACGTCCTGATCGTCGGCGCCGGCATTTCGGGCGTGGGGGCGGCGTATCACCTGACGAAGCAATGCCCCACCAGGACCTTCGTCGTCCTCGAAGCGTTGGATCATTATGGCGGCACGTGGTGGACGCATCGCTACCCAGGCATCCGCTCCGACAGCGACCTTCACACCTTCGGCTATCGCTTCAAGCCATGGACCAGCGCGCCTATCGCAACTGCGCAGGAGATCCTGTCCTACATGGGTGAGGTCATCGACGAGAACGATCTCGGCCGCCACATCCGCTACCGGCACAAGATCGCCACCGCCAGTTGGTCCTCCGACGACAACCTGTGGACGATCGAGGCCACCAGCACGGACACCGGCGGGACAGTTCGTATCACGACGAACTTCCTGTGGATGTGCCAGGGCTACTATCGGCATTCGGTCGGCTACACGCCCGAGTGGGATGGAATGGCGTCCTTCAAGGGACAGATCATCCATCCCCAGACCTGGCCCGAGGACCTCGACTACAAGGGCAAGAACGTCGTCGTCATCGGCTCGGGCGCCACCGCGGCGACGCTGATACCGGCTATGGCCGCGGACTGCGGGCACATCACGATGTTGCAGCGCTCGCCCACCTATTTCCGCACCGGCCGCAACGCCATCGCTCTCGCCGAGGAGCTTCGTGCCCTGGGCATTCAGGAGGAATGGATCCACGAGATCGTCCGCCGCAAGATCCTCTATGAGCAGGACGTCTTCACCCGCCGCTCGTTTACCGAACCCGAGAAAGTCAAGCAGGAACTGCTAAGTGCGGTGCGCGCCCACCTTGGCGCGGACTACGACATCGGCTCCCATTTCACGCCACGGTACCGCCCGTGGCGCCAGCGCATCGCGTTTGTCCCGGACGCCGACCTGTTCAAGGGAATCGCCTCCGGCAAGGCCTCGGTCGTCACCGACGAAATCGAACGATTCACCGAGACTGGCCTTCTGCTGAAGTCCGGCAACACGCTGAAAGCGGACATCATCATCACCGCCACGGGCTTTCACCTGAACGTCCTCGGCGACATCGCCTTTACCATCGATGGCGAGCCGCTGGTGTTCTCCGACACGGTAACCTATCGCGGCATGATGTTCACCGGTGTCCCCAACATGGCCTGGGTGTTCGGCTATTTCCGCGCAAGCTGGACACTGCGGGCGGACCTCGTCGGCGACTTCGTCTGCCGCCTGCTCAACCACATGGACAAGAAGGGCGCCCGCCGCGTTGTGCCCGCCCTGCGCCCCGAGGACGCGGATATGCCGCTGCTCCCCTGGATCGACCCGGAGAACTTCAATCCAGGCTATATCATGCGCGGCATGCATCTGCTGCCGAAACGCGGCGACAAGCCGGAGTGGCAACATACGCAGGATTACTGGGCGGAGAAGGACGAGTTTCCCGCCATCGATCTGGACGACGGGACGTTCATTTACGGCTGAACCGCGTCAGCCGGTGTTAGCGCCGACCGGTAGAGGCCTGGCGTGGCCCCCCAGCCCCAGGGTCCGCGACGCGCGCCTTGATCAGCGTGGCGCCGGTGAGTCTCCAGCCGCCAGCTTTTCTACCTTGACCGGCGTCGGCTGCCAGTATTTCGGGAACAGTGTCTGCAAGGCCTGCACCTTCGGTATATCGTTGATCGCGATGTAGGGATTATCGGGATGCTGGTCGAGATAGTCCTGATGATACGCCTCCGCCGGATAGAACGATCCCGCGGGATCGATTCGTGTGACGATCGGACCGTCAAAAGCATGGGCCGCATCCAACTGCGCCACGTAGGCCTTCGCCACACGTTCCTGTTCAGCGCCGTTGACGAATAATTCCGAACGATACTGCGTGCCCCAATCGGGGCCCTGCCGGTCCTTCTCCGTCGGGTCGAGCGCAACCGAGAAGAAAATCCGCAGCAGTGTCCCGTAGCTCACCCTGGATGGATCGAACGTTACCTTGACCGACTCCGCGTGCCCGGTCGTCCCGGAACTCACCTGTTCGTAGCCTGGGTCGGCAACATGGCCCCCCGTGTAACCGGAAACAGCCCGGGTCACTCCCTTCACGTGCTCGAAGACGCCTTGCACACCCCAAAAGCAGCCGCCCGCGAAGATCGCTGTCTGCGAACCGGGGCCACTCGGTGCCATGTCCAGGGAAGGCGGCGGCAGAGCCCGCGCGGCGCTGTCAGCGCGGACGAGCACGGACGGGATCGACAGAGCAAGCCCGGCCAGAAGTGCTGCACCGAGGGCCGTAGAGGTGATCGGGAACGGGGTCATCGTTGGGTCTCCCGAGAAGCCAACCCTTGTGGCGGGCGGCGGTTTCTCATGGGTGTGAAACAACAAGTGATACCACGATCATTCAGCCGCGTCTTTAGCCGCGGATACGGTCGATCGCGCGTCGTCCCGCCCTGAGGCCCCGGGGGCGCCGCTTAGACGAACGGCACCGCCAAAGCGGTCCCCTTCGTGCGTCGCCCATGGTCGGGTTTCCGGGTAGATTGCCCGCATATGGGGCGTCACCTGGGCGTGGCGCATATGGGGCGTCAGGGCGTGGCCGGGTACAATCGGGGAACTCTCCCCGGCGAGTCCTGCACGCAACCGACGGCGATCGTGAAGAGACGACAGTGCGCTACGGTTGGCGCGAAAGCGGATAGGGGGTGACGACCTTACCCGACGCCATGCATGACCGCGGCAGCGCGCCGATGATGCGACGGCGTCCCCGTCCACCCGCCGAAGGCCCAATGACAACGATCGCACTCACCGCGGGACACCGGCACATTTGAGGCCAGGGTATTCAGCGTCTGGCTTTCAGGGTCGCCGCGTCATTTCAAGCGGCAAGCCGGCGCTTCACCCGGTGATCGAGACAATGGCTGGCCACAGGCGCCCGGGCGACGTATACGCTGCCGCCGTTTCCCATTTCCGGGCCCGTCGCCTTCCATGCTCACCCAGTTTCGTCATTTCACTGATTCCTGGATCGCCCGCGTCTTCTTCGTGGTCATGGCGATCTCTTTCGTTGGCTGGGGGATCAGCGGTGACCTCTTCCGCCTGATGGGGCCGCCCTCCTGGATCGCCAAGGTCGGTGACCAGACGATCGAAATCCCTGCCTTTCAGGCGGAATATCAGCGCGCGATGACGCAGGAGACCCGCAACCTCCCCTCCGGAGAGGAGGCGCCCGCCGATCTGCGTCGCCGTGTCGGCCAGCAGACGCTCGACCGCATGATTTCTCAGGCGGCCCTGGAGCAGGAACTGAACAGGCTGCGTGTCGTCACTCCGGATGACGCGCTGGCCGCCGTGGTGCGGTCAATGCCCGCATTCCGCGGTTCCGATGGCAAGTTCAACCGGGCGGTGTTCACATCGGTGCTGCAGAACAATGGCTACAGCGAGGCCCGCTTTCTGGATCAACTTCGCGCCGAGATCGCCCAGCGTCAGTTGCTGTCAGCCGTCAGCGGTTCGGTGGCCGCACCCGACGCCGAGGTAAAGCCACTGTTTGAGTCCGAACTCGAAAAGCGCGCCGCGGACATGGCATTCTTCCCGTCCTCCGCCGCTCCGGAACCGGCGGCACCGGACGATGCGGCGCTGCGGCGGTGGTACGATAGCCACAAAGGCAGTTATGCCACGCCGGAATTCCGCCGGATCAAGGCAATCGAACTGTCCCCTCAATCGCTCTCGTCGGGGATCACCATCACCGACGCTGAACTGCACGCCGCCTATGACGAGCGTAAAGCGGAGTACCAGACACCCGAAAAGCGCTCCGCCGAGGTGATCTCCGTCCAGGACGAGGCAAAGGCTCGGGATCTGGCCCGGAAATGGGGTGCCGGTGCGGACTGGACCGCGATGCAGGCCGCGGCCAAGGCGGACGGTGCCGTGGGCATCACCCAAAACGACGCGACCGAGGTGCAATTCCCCGATCCCGACCTGGCCAAGGCAGTATTCTCCGCATCGGCGAATACCGTTTCAGGACCGGTGAAAGGCCAGCTAAGCTGGTTCGTGGTAAAGGTTACCAGGATCGCCGGCGGCGTGACCACGACCTTCGATCAGGCAAAGGATGCGCTACGGGCCCGGGTCCTGGCGAGCAAGGCCGCCGACCTGATCTACGAGCGGGCCAACAAGCTCGATCAGTTGCTGGGGAACGGAACCAGCCTGGACAACCTGCCCGGCGACCTGGGGCTGGTCGGTGTGACTGGCACATTGGACGCAAAGGGGGATACCCAGGCCGGAGCACCAGCACCGATTCCAGGACCGCCGGCATTAAAGGCCGCCATCATCTCCGCCGCGTTCCAGGCTCATCAGGGCGATCCCCCGCAACTGACCGAAGTGCGGATTCCGTCCACAGGCGGATCGGCATATTACGCGCTGACGGTGGAAAGCGTGATCCCGCCGGGCGAAAAGCCGATGGACGCCGTGAAGGTTCAGGTTGCGGACGACTGGAAGCAGGATCAGCGGCGGCGATTCCAGGACAAGGCGGCGACCGCGATGATGACCGCGGTGAAGGATGGAAAGTCGTTCTCGGACGCTGCGACGATCGCCGGCGTGACCCCGAAGCTCAGTCCGCTGGTGACGCGCACCGAGGGCAACCCGGACGTCCCGCCCGAAGTGCAACGCGTAATGTTCGGCCTCAGGAAGGGCGAAGCGAAGAAGGTAGAGGTTCCTGACGGCTTCGTCGTGGCGCAATTGGTCGAAATCGTGAAGCCGGATGCGGCCACCGACAAGACTGGCTACGGTCAGGTCCGCGCCGCGGTCGACAGGTCAATCAACAACGACATCGCGACGGTGTTCGTCGACGCGTTGCGCCAGCGGGCCAGTCCGCGGATCAATCAGCAGGGCTTCAATAGCGTCGTGCAACCCTGATGAACGCGACCCCGATCAACCCAACCCGGACAAGAGTGTAAGATGAACGTGTCGGTTACGTCAGGTTTCGCCGCGTTCCGCCTCGCCTACGAAGCAGGGCGCGGCAGCCTGGTGTGGCGCAAGACCGTGGCCGACCTGGAAACCCCTGTCGCCGCCTTCCTGAAACTGGCACACGGCCAGCCCAACTCGTTCCTTCTGGAAAGTGTCGAGGGCGGCGCGGCGCGAGGCCGCTATTCGGTGATCGGCTTGCAGCCGGACCTGATCTGGCGCTGTCGCGATGGCAAGGCGTCGATCAATCGCCACGCCGAGTCGGCCCCGCACGCGTTCATGGACGAGCGCACGGTGCCGCTGGACAGTTTGCGGGCGTTGATCGCGGAAACCCAGTTGGACGTGCCGGCGCACCTGCCGCCGATGGCCGGCGGTCTCGTCGGCTATCTGGGCTACGACATGGTGCGGCAGATGGAGACGCTGCCGGCCAGGAACCGCGATACCATCGGTGTGCCCGAGGGCATCATGGTCCGCCCGACCCTGTTCGCGATCTTTGATAACGTCAACGATGAACTCAGCATCGTGACGCCGGCCTATCCCTCCGGCGACGTCTCGGCGGAAACCGCCTGGCAGCGCGCCCAGAACCGTCTGGACACCGCGGAGGCCGCGCTGGAGCGGCCACTGCCGCATCAACCGCCGCCGGTCATGCTGCCCGACCCGCCCGCGCCCGGCTCCAACTTCTCCAGGGAGGAATTCATCGCAGGAGTGGCGCGATGCAAGGACTACATCGCCGCGGGTGATGCATTTCAAATTGTGCTTTCGCAACGTTTCTCGGTGCCATTCGCGTTGCCGCCGTTCTCCTTGTATCGCGCGCTTCGGCGGATCAACCCGGCCCCGTTCCTGTTCTACCTGGACTTCGGCGGCTTCTCGGTCGTGGGCTCATCGCCCGAGGTCCTGGTGCGTCTGCGCGACGGCATCGTGACGGTACGCCCCCTGGCGGGCACACGGCGCCGCGGTACCACGCACGAGGAGGACCAGTCCTTGGAGGCCGAACTCCTGGCCGATCCGAAGGAGCGCGCGGAGCATTTGATGCTGCTCGATCTCGGCCGCAACGACGTCGGCCGGGTGTCCGCGGTCGGTTCGGTCAGGGTGACCGAGAGCTTCATCGTAGAGCGCTTCAGCCACGTGATGCATATCTCGTCTAACGTCGAAGGACGCTTGCGGGATGGTCTGGACGCTCTGGACGCCCTGATCGGCGGCTTCCCGGCGGGTACGCTGTCGGGCGCGCCCAAAGTGCGGGCAATGGAGATCATCGAGGAACTGGAGCCCGACCGACGCAACATATACGCCGGTTGTATCGGTTATTTCGCCGCCAATGGCACGATGGACACCTGCATCGGCCTGCGCACCGCACTGGTCAAGGACGGCGTGATGTACGTGCAGGCCGGAGCGGGGGTCGTCGCCGAACTCGGTCGCCGAGGCGGAGTACGAGGAATGCCGGCAGAAGGCCCGGGCGCTCGTGCGGGCAGCGGAAGAGGCGGTGCGCTTCGCGGCCGGCAAAACCGGGGGCAATGCCGGGGGCTAGCCTGCCGGCACCCCTGCGTCAGCGCCCTTTCGGTCGCATTTCGGAGGGCTGGTGCAACACGCCAGCAGGCACAGCAGCCCAAGCGTGCGCGTCGGCCCCGCCACAGCATTACCGGGTTTCATTCTCGATCAGTTGATCGGGTCAAAATCCGGGTGAGGTTCGGGTTCGATCGAAAGCCGGCGTGGTCAGGACTGGGCCTCTGGCGACAGCACGATGCAGCTCGATCGGCCGTGGGTGATCTTCTCGCAGGCCTCGACCGCGGTTTCGCGCGACATGCCGGTCATCCGCGCACGCCACAGGACGGTATGGCCCTGGTGCACGCTGGCGACGAAGGGATGCGCCACCGCGAGTTCCACGTGGGCATGCTCCTGCGCTATCCGCAGCGCGCTGTGCGCCTGGCCCTGGATTGCCGAAGGCACCGATCTGGATCGCCCACTGACCGGGCGCGATCGGGCCGTGACGGGCCGGTGCGGCGTCGGCGGCGTTGCCGACGGCGATCAGGCGAAAGCCGCCGCGGCGAGGGATGGGTGGCATCGTGGCGGCGTGACCAACGCGTACTGCTGGGGCGACCGGCATACCGCGGCGCGGCTGCTCCGGCAGTTGTGCGACCTCCACCGGCACGCGTTTCGGCACGCGGCCACCGCCGCCGGGCTTGGCCCCGGCCAGCATGACCGGACGGCTGTAGCGCTTGCCCGGCGGAATGTTGACCGGCAGCGTGTTCATCGCGAGTTCATCCGCGGCGGAACGGTTGTTCGGATAGATGCCGCGCAGGTTGGGGCCGATCATCGCGACATAGCGGCGGGTTTCGTCCGGCAGCGGCCGGAGATTGGCCAGATAGTCGTCCAGGCGCGCGGGGCCGGCGTTGTAGGCGGCGAGGAAGCCGGGCGAGCCGTACAGCTCATACATTTCGCGCATGTAGGCGACGCCGGCGATGATGTTGTCGTGCGGATCGAACGGGTCGTCTCCCAGATTGTAGCGGTCCCGCAACTCGTCGTAGGTCTCGGGCATCACCTGCATCAGGCCCATCGCCCCGGCGCCGGAGGTGATCAGATCGCCGTTCAGGAATTCCTTGCCACCGGATTCGACCCGCATGAGCGAGCGAATCCAGATCTCCGGGATGTCGAATCGAGCGGACGCCTCGCGGATGTAGGGACCCCAGGGATCGTCGGCCGGACCGGGCGGCGTGTAGTTGTGCTTGGCGTGGGCAACGTAGCGGGCGGTTTCCTGGATGGCATCCTGATGCGGGCTGTGCCGCAAGCGGCGAGCGCGGTCAGGAGGGCGATGGTTCCGGGGCGCGGAGACGGGGCAGGAGAAGCGGGGCGGTGACAAAGTCGATCCGGTTCGGTCATAAGATAGAACGTCTCCGTGGCGGCGCGACAAATAGGGACACGTGACGGCAGACCGCGGTCGCCGCTTATCCAATCACTCAGGAACGTGGTGTAAGCCCTTAACCGACTTCCATCTTTCAAGCAAGTCATCTCGGCATGGTGGCAAGTCGGGACAAATTGGCCCACGATTTGTCAAGCGTGCCGCCGAACGCCCGATTTCAATGTCCGGAAAAATAGTGTGATCTAACAACACGATATCCTGATCGGGCCGGCGATCGGGTGCCACACGCGTGTTGTGCCGCACCCACTGAATGGAGTATGCGCCCCGCGATATGAGCAGCGCTGCGACAACGATCGCCCCCGCGACGGAACTGAGACCTGCGGGCGGATATGACGCTCGCCACGCGCAACCGGTGGGCAATGGCCGATATCGGCGGCGGAGCCAGGCTCTGGCGTCTCGCCTGGGCGCTGGGCTGGCTGGATATTCGCCTGCGCTACCGCGGATCGATGCTGGGCCCGTTCTGGCTGACCATTTCCACCGGTGTGATGGTCGGGGCACTGGGCGTGCTGTATTCGACGCTCTTCAAGATCGACGTGCGGGACTACCTGCCGTTCCTGGCACTGTCTCAGGTGCTGTGGGGCTTCCTGGCGACGCTGGTGTCAGAAGCGTGCACGACGTTCACCGACGCCGAGGGCGTGATCCGATCGGTGCGCATGCCGTTCTTCGTATTCTCGATGCGCGCATTGATCCGCAATGTGATCGCGCTGGGCCACAACATCGTGGTGATCGTCGTGGTGTTCGCGATTTTCTCGATGTGGCCCGGATTGGGGGGCGCTGATGGCGATTCCCGGTCTGCTGCTCTGGACGGTGGACGCGCTGGCGCTGACCTTGCTGCTGGGCGCGTTCTGCGCGCGCTTCCGCGACATCCAGCCGATCGTGAACAGCGTGATGCAGATTGCCTTCTTCATGACGCCGGTGATCTGGAAACCCGATCAGCTCGGGGCCATCCGGCATCGAGAAACTGGCGTTCAATCCGTTCTTCGACCTGCTGGAGATCGTCCGCGGTCCGATCCTGGGCAGTCGATATCGCCGCAACGACCTGGCTGGGCGCGGTTGGATTATAGTGTGGTTCTTTGTGCGATCTCCTGGGCATTTTTCGTCCGCGCCCGCGGCCGCGTCACGTTTCTGGATCTGAATCATGGCCGTTAATGCACTGATCGACGTGGACGAACGTCTCGGTTCTGTTTCCGCTGTATCACGGCAGCTCCCGCAGCCTGAAGAAGATGGTCGTCGCCGCCGCGTCCGGCCGGCTGGCGCAGGACCAGCAGCAGCGTGTCGTGGTGCGCGCCCTGAGCAACATCAACCTGCACCTGGAAAGCGGCGACCGGCTCGGCCTGGTCGGATCGAACGGGGCGGGAAAGACGACGCTGCTGCGGGTGCTGGCTGGCATTTATGAGCCGGTCCTCGGCCGGCTGCGGGTGAAGGGAAGCCTGAACGCGCTGCTTGATCCCAATCTCGGGATGAACATGGAACTGACGGGGCGGGAGAATATCCTGTTGCGCGGGCTCTATAACGGCCTGCCTCGGGCCGCATTGCCGCGGCTGGAGGAAGACGTCGCCGATTTCGCCGAACTGTCCGATTTCATCGATCTGCCGGTGCGGATCTATTCCGCGGGGATGGTGGTCCGGCTGGGCTTCGCGCTGGCGACGGCGATCAAGCCACAGATCCTGCTGATGGACGAATGGTTCCTGGCCGGCGACGCGGTGTTCCTGGAGAAGGCGCGCGATCGTCTGGAGGAGATGGTGCGCGGCGCCGATATCCTCGTGCTGTCCAGCCATCAGGCGGACATCGTCAGGAACTGGTGCAGCCGGGTGCTTTGGCTGGACCAGGGGCACGATCGTCGCCGACGGACCGGCGGACGAGGTGCTGGATCAGTACCTGGGTTCAGTGCCGGAGCAGCCGGTGCCAGCTCTGGCATCTTAGGCCAGGAACCCCGAGGGCCTCGCCGCTCGACCCCGAATTATCGAGATCAAAGGGCCGCCGGTCCTTTGCGGGTCAAGGGCAGCGCCCTTGCGTTTCCGGCCGCAGCGCCGCCTCCACGGCCGCGGCGATGCCGAACAGGCGCGCGTCGCCCATCGTTTCTCCCATCAGCATCAGACCAACCGGCGCGTCGGCCACCCGATGGCAGGGCAGCGAGATCGCGCATCGGTCGAAGAAGTTGCCGAGCGCGGTGTTGCGCAGGACCAGCATGTTGACGCTGTTGTAGGCCGCTTCGTCGTCCAGGTCGGCGATGCGGGGGGCGATGATCGGCACGCTCGGCATCAGCAGGGCGTCATAGGGCGCGGTGGCGCGGTCGAAGCTGGCGATCAGACGCGCGCGGGCGTTCAGCACGTCGATGTAGTCGGCGGCGCTCATATGCTCGCCGCGGGCAATGCGGACACGGATGCGCGGGTCGTAGCCGGCGCCCTTCGTTGCCAGCAGCCGACGATGCCAGGCATAGCCTTCTGCGGCGGCGAGCCCGCCTTTGGCGTTGACCGCGGGCAGTTCGGCGAACTCCGCGAAGTTGGTTCGTTCGATCCGGGCGCCGGCGGCGGACAGGGTGGACAAGCGCCCTGTCGAAGGCGTGGCGACGATGTCGTCCATGCCGTCCAGGACCAGGTTGTCCGGCACGGCCAGGCGTAGGCCGTTCAGACGGTGCGGGGTCACGGAGCAGCTCGGGGTTTCGCCTGCCAGGATCGCGTCGATCGCGGCGCAGCAGGCGACGCTGGGCGCCAGCGGGCCAACCGAGTCCAGCGACGGCGCCAGGGGCAGCACGCCGGTGATCGGGATCCGCCGAGCGGTGGGCTTATAGCCGACGATGCCGCAGAACGCGGCTGGGATGCGACAGGAACCGCCGGTGTCGGTGCCCAGCCCGGCGGCCGCCATGCCGTCCGCGACCGCCACGGCGGTGCCCGAGGAACTGCCGCCGGGGATGCGTCGCGAGGCTCGGTCCCATGGGCTGGCGGGGGTGCCGTAATGTGGGTTGATACCGAGGCCGGAGAAGGCGAACTCGGTCATGTTGACGCGGCCGACCGGAATGAAACCGGCGGCGAGCATGCGGGCGACGACCGGGGCGTTGGTTTTTGCCGGCGGAGCGTCGGCGAGGACGGCGGAACCGGCGGGTGTGGGTTCTCCGGCGATGTCGAACAGATCCTTCAGCGCGATGGGGATGCCGGCGTAGCGGCCGGCGGCGCGGCCGGCGGCACGCAGCAGGTCGGCGGCGTCGGCCATGGCGCGGGCCTGCTCGGCGTGGACCTTGATGAACGTCCTGCCTCCCTCGCCGTTCGGGTCGCCGATCCGGGCGAGGCTTTCCTCGATCAGGGTCCGGCTGCTGGTGGTTCCCTCGGCCAGGGCCTGGGCGAGTTCGTCGATCGTGCGCATGATGCCTCCGCTGCGAATGAGAGGAGCATGCCATGACTGACACGCCTGCCAAACCGGTTCTGCTGACGGGAGCCTCCGGCGCGCTCGGACGCGTGCTGGTAAGGTCGCTCGGCGCGCTGGGGTGGCGGCTGGTGCTGACGGATATCGCGCCGTTTCCGGATGCGATTCCGGCCGGCGCGACCTTCACGTCGGCGGACCTGTCGGACGGCGTGACGATTCTGCGCCTGGCGGAGGGTTGCGGGACGATCATTCATCTCGGCGGCGTGTCGGTGGAGCGGCCGTTCGAGGAGGTCATCGGGCCAAATATCCGCGGTTTGTATCACATCTACGAGGCCGCGCGGCGGGAGAAGGCGCGGGTGATCTTCGCGTCGTCGAACCACTCGGTCGGGTTCCACGAACGGACGCGAGAGCCTGCCGCCCGATACGGCGTTTCTGCCGGATGGGTATTACGGGCTGTCGAAGGCCTATGGCGAACTGATGGGCCGGTTGTACTGGTTCAAGCACGGGGTGGAGAGCGTGTTCGTGCGGATCGGGTCGGCGTTTCGCGGAACCGTCGAACGCGCGGATGCTGGCATCGTGGCTGTCGTATAAGGATTTGTCCCGGCTGATGGAGCGGTGCGTGCTGACGCCCACAGTGGGGTGTGCGGTGAGTCTGGGGCACGTCGAACAACGCGCGGATGACGTGGTGGCGCGACGACGCACGCCATGCGCTGGGATGGGCACCGGTGGACAGTGCCGATCCGTTCGCCGGGCAGTTGGCGGGGAAGGTGAGCGGCGATCCGGTGGAGGAACGTTACATGGGCGGGGCCTATTGCTCGATCGACTATTCTCGAGGTGAACCGGCGCCGGTTTGGGGAGCAGGCGATGTCTGACGGGGTTCTGTATATCGGCCACAGGCGGTACTCGTCGTGGTCGATGCGCGGGTGGCTGGCGGTGAAGCTGGCCGGGCTGGATGTGGATGTGCGGGTGATCAGGTTCGACCGGCCGGGGCCGACTCGCGCGATCGCCGAGCTGTCGCCGAACGGGCTGGTGCCGTTTCTTGAACATAATGGTGCGCGGGTCTGGGAATTGCTGGCGATCTGCGATTACTGTGCGGAGTTCTGAGCCGTCGCTGTGGCCCGCGGATCGCGTGGCTCGGGCACATGCGCGGTCGATCGCGGCGGAGATGCACGCCGGATTTCGGGAATTGCGGATGGCGATGTGGATGAACCTGGGGCGGGATTTCTCCGGCCTTGGGCGTACGCCGGGGGCATTGAAGGACATCGCTCGGATCGAGGCTCTTGTGGGCGGAAACACGGGCACGGTTCGGCGACGGGGGTCCGTTTCTGTTCGGCGCCGACGTTCGGCGCGGCGGATGCGATGTTCGCTCCGGTGGTGGCTCGGTTCGTGGGCTGGAAGCCGGTGGTTTCGGCTGAGACGGCAGCCTATTGCGCGGCGGTGCGGGCACATCCGCTGGTCGAGGAGTGGTATGAGGGGGCGGCGGCGGAACCGGAGGATTGGTTGATCGAGGAGTATGAGAGGGTACCGGATCAATGATCCTGGTCCGCATCGATGGGTAGGTGTTTGAGGGCCGTAGCGACATCATGTCATTCGCCCCATCGGTTCGTGAGTGCCGCAGGCGGTTCGCCATGACCAGCGTAGTCGCGGACGGGGGGGCGTCGTCGCTTCACCCGTTACGATAAACGGATGCGTTGCCTCTGACCCCTGCCCTACTTCCCGATACAGAATTGGGAAAAAACCGCCTCGAGGACATCCTCCACCCCCACATGACCGGTGACCCGGCCGAGCGCACGCATCGCCAGTCGCAGGTCCTCGCCGCGCAATTCCGCTAGATCGGCCCGTTCAGCCGCATCGAGGTGATCGGCCGATTCCAGCAGCGCGGCTCGGTGGCGGGCACGCGTCAGCGGCGGGGTCCCGCTCGACTCCGTCATCCCGCGTGCGGCCTCGGCGAGCCGGGCGCGCAGTTCGTCCAGTCCCAGGCCGGTCCTGGCGCTGATCCGCAGCGCCCCCACCGGACCTGGGAGACCAAGGTCCGCCTTGTTGGCGATCAGCAACGCTCCGGTCGCAGGCGCATCAGGCGGCGGCGACCCGGCCTCGACCACCATCATCACCAGATCGGCCTCCCCGGCTCGAGCAATGGCGCGGCGGACACCCTCGGCCTCGATGCTGTCGGTGGTGGCACGCAGGCCGGCGGTATCCACCAGAGTGACCGGCACGCCGCCCAGCACCACACGCGTCTCCAGCGCATCGCGGGTTGTGCCGGGAATTTCCGACACGATCGCCACCTCCCGTTCGGCCAGAGCATTGATCAGCGTCGATTTTCCCACATTGGGTGCGCCGGTGATGGCAAAGAACAAGCCCTCGCGCAGTTTCTCGCCCCGTCTGGCGTCGTTCAGGTGGGTCCGGATTTCGTCGCGGACGCAGCGCAGGGTGGTGAGCAGTCGGTCTTCGACTTCGGGCGGCAGATCCTCGTCAGGGAAGTCGATCAGAGCTTCCTGGTGCGCAAGGATACCTCGCAACCGGTCCGCCCAGTCCTGGTACAGCGCCCCCAGCGCCCCTTCCAACTGCCGCAGTGCCTGTCGCCGCTGCGCCTCGGTCTCGGCCGCGACGAGGTCGTGGACCGCCTCGGCCTCGACCAGGTCCATGCGGCCGTTGAGGAAGGCGCGGCGGGTGAACTCGCCCGGCTCGGCTGGGCGCAAGCCCGCTTCGACCAAAGCGTTCGCCACGCTGTCGATGACCGCTCGGCCACCGTGCAGGTGCAGTTCGGACGAGTCCTCGCCGGTGTAGGTGTTCGGGCCGGGGAACCACAGGACCAGGGCATGATCGAGCACCGCGCCGGACCGTTCACGCAGGCGCCGGAAGGAGGCGTGGCGGGGGCTGGGGAGGGCGCCACCGCACAGGGCAGCGACGGCCGGCCCGGCGGCTGGGCCGCTGAGGCGCATGACCGCGATGGCAGCGCGGGCAGAACCGGATGCGAGGGCGAAGATAGTTGTCCCCTGGCCCTTTGCCATCATGAGCTCGTTGGATGTAAATCAAGTTCGGTTCGTGACAAACTGGTGCTCCAGCTCAGCGGCCTTTCTTGGGTCGACTACCGCGAGACTTTGGAGCAGCTCGAGCATCTGCTTATCCTGACCCACCTGGGCAAAGACTCGCACGCCAAAAGCGAGGTTTTCGCTTCTAATGCTTTTTGCCTGCTCCCTCATCAATGATAGATATCGAGTGTAGAGATTCGCGGCGCGAAGATGATCGGCAAGAAAGTGACAGATCATTGCAAGATTGTAGATCCATATCGGTTCGCTAGGCTCAAAATTAACGGCAAGCTCCGAATATTTTTTTGACGTATCATAATCATCAATATCGAAAAAAAGTTTCTGAGTTGCATTAGCTATTACCGCTTTGTCTTCGTCTGTGTAGCTTTGGAATGGTTCAGATTGCAGAACATAATCAGCTATATCAGTCATCTGGCTCTTTAATGTTCGGGCCTGCCCAGTTACAATGTAGAAGGCGCTAAGGCTGTTAATAGCCGACGATACGCAATCACCCGTCAAGGTCGGAAAGACAACGTCACTTCGAATATACTGCAATATCATGTCGGCTGCGGGACGACGCCCGAGCCGCGCCAAAATAGCAGCGTACTTGACCATGTCCTCCTTATCGACGGATATCTCGTTCAGATCAATGAGCGCTGCTTCTGCACCCCGGATATCTTGGCGCTCCAAGCTATCGCGGAGCCTTTCCCTTGGGTCAACCAATCGGTTGATGCCCCCCCCCTCCCGCTGCGGTTTTGGTCTCGGCTCGCAATCCTAATGGGAACGAAGCGCTATCGATCCGCAGCGCGAGTTCAGAAACTCTTGTCTCTACGCGCCTTAGGGACTCTTCTATATTGTTTAATGGATTGGAAGACCGCGCTGCACCAAATCCGGTCTTCACGATCAGTTGAACGAATTCCTGCAGTTGTTTTTGCGCTTCGAATACGTTTGGCGTTGCAGCAAGATCGCGATAAGTAATGTAACGCACGCCCTGTACGTCAAACGGGGGCTTTTGGCCCGCCCTTAGAAGATGGACAAATGGTCTGCCGGTTTCGTGCCTTCTTCCGGCTTCATAGAAGACATTTGGATTGGATTCACTAAGATCGATCACGTACAATTCAGAGGTTTGAATAAGATTTATTATCTCGTCCGTAATAGATGCCACAGTTTTGAGCCTGTCGGCTCTGATGACGTCAAATCCCAAGCTCGTAAGAACCGGCTTGATTACAAACTCATAGAGGTGATCCGCATTACCGCGCGTAGCGGATCCTTCGTCGCCAATCGGCCCGATCACGAAGCACTGCATTTCTCGCTGCTCCAACGCCACGGTTTTTGTAGACTATGTCAGGCAGCACTTGCACACGCAAGCTCTTTGGGCTCGCCGTTGCGAGAACGAGGGCTGGTGGGCGTTTTTACCGTTCCGGATCTGTCGGGGGCGGGGCTCCTCCGGCCTGCTGCCGCCCCTACGCCCCGATAGGAAGCGCGCGCAGATCCGCCGCGACAACGAGCGTCCCGCCGGTGGCCGAGCGGATTTCGTCCACGGTCAGGCCGGGCGCGATCGCACGCAGGCGGAAGCCGCTGCCGGCCGGCTCGAACAGCCCGAAATTGGTTGCCACCAGCGTCACCACGCCGCGCGCCGTCACCGGCAGGTCACAGGCGGTGACCAGGCGAGGACTGCCGTCGCGGGTCATGTGCTCCAGGATGACGAACACCCGTTTCGCGCACGCGGCAAGGTCCATGGCGCCGCCTATGCCGCCGCCCTTCTGCCCTTTCAATTTCCAGTTGGCGAAATCGCCGGTCATCGAGACCTGGTATGCCCCCATCACCGTCGCATCGATGCGGCCACCGCGGATGACACCGAAACTGTCGGCGTGGTGGACGATCGCGGCGCCCGCCTTCAGGGTCACGTTCTGGCCGCCGGCGTTCACCAGGTTGAGGTCTTCCTCGCCCTCAGCCGCGACGCCGCCATAGCCGATCACACCGTTCTCAGAATGATAGGTGATGTCGCGGTCGCCGATATCGGTATTGGAGCACAACGTCGGGATACCCACGCCCAGGTTGACGATCCAGCCGTCCTGGAATTCGCGTGCCACAAGGTCGGCCATCTGCTGGCGGTTCAGTCCTTTGGCTCCGCTCATCGCTTCTTCTCCTGTCGTCTGGCGGGCCAGATGCCCTCAGGTTCCGGCGGCACCTGCACCAGGCGGTGCACGTAGATCCCGGGGGTATGCACATCGTCCGGATCGATGCTGCCGGCTGGGACGACCGGTTCGTCGGTCTCGGCGATCGTGATCCGTGCGGCGGCGGCCATTACCGGGCAGAAGTTCCGTTGCGAGCGGTGGAACCTCAGGTTGCCGGCGGTATCGGCGACGCGGGCGCGAATGAAGGCGTAGTCCAGCGGCAAGGCATATTCCAGCAGGTACTCCCGGCCGTTGATGACCCGCGTCTCGCGGCCCACGGCGAGTTCGGTGCCGACCCCGGTGGGTGTGTAGAAAGCCGGAATGCCGGCGCCGGCGGCACGCAATCGTTCGGCGAGTGTCCCTTGCGGGACCAGTTCGGCATCCACTTCGCCGGACTCGTAATACCTGGTAAAGGGCAGCACGTCGGTAGGTCGGGTCGCCGCGGTGAAGGCGCAGATCACCTTTGCCACCTGTCCGTTCTCCACCAGCATGCCGATATCAGGCATGCGAGGCTGCTGCGCGCCGCCGGTAGTGTTGGCAACCAAAGTCAGGCGTTTCGCGCCCTGCTCCTTCAATGCTCTGATCAGATTGAACGGTGTCCCCGGCATGGCGAACCCGCCGAACGCGATGGTGCTGCCATCGGGAATGTCGGCCACGGCTGCAGCGAAACTGCTTCTCAACTTGATCTTCTCGGTCATCGCGGCCCCGCGTTTCGTGTCTTGCCGATGAACGTTCAGGCGCGGCGCGGTGTCAAGGGAACCGGCCCGGCCTCGCGGCGTGAATCGAGGTTGCCGGAGTGGGCCTTGCGGCCCATGATCCCGGCCGGACCCCTTTGCCGCGAGGATGGGTTTTGACCAGCTTCCCAATTCGTCCCATTGGCACGCTGCGCACGCCCTGGGAAGTGATCGCCGCGTGCCCAAGGAACGGCCGCCAACCGGATCCCGCGCCTGTTTGCACAGCGCTCGTGTTTGCCGAATTCCTCGCGGGGCTGCGGAACCTGGAAGGTTTTTCCCATCTCATCCTGCTGTACTGGCTCGGTCAGGGGACTGTGCCCAAGCTGACGTTCACGCCGCCCTTCGATCCAGAACCGCGCGGCGTATTTGCGACACGTGCGCCGTTCCGGCCGAATCCCATCGGGATGTCGGTCGTGGCCTTCGATGGGTTTGACGGTCCGGATACTTTGAAAGTGCGCTACCTGGACTGTCTGGATGGGACGCCGTTGCTCGACATCAAGCCCTACCTGCCGACCACGGACAGCGAGCCAAACGCCACGATGGGGTGGCTCGACCCCCACGCCACGCGGAACCGCAACACCGACAGGAGCTAGTGTGGTGGTTCCGAAGTCCGCCATACTGTGGATCATCCCCGGAGCGGACTTCGGAACCACAAACCACACTGGAAAACAATGCTTTGCTAGTGTCCTCATCGGTTCGGAAGTTCGTAAGGCGGCTGATCCAGGCATGGCGAACTTCAACGTCAGAACAGGGCCGCGACCTTGGTGCTGACGATATAGAGGCCGGCGGAGAACGGGATACCCACCGCGAGCCAGGCAAGAACGCCGCGACCTCCGAAATCGCCGCGTGCGGCGGTCTGAACTGCAGGCGCTATGGGTTGCCCTCGGCGCGGATCCCGCCCACGCGCCAGTTCATCGTCCGTGGCGTGATGCTTCTCATGCACCGGCTTGATGAAGAAATTGCACACCAACCCGCAGAACAGCAGGAGCGCCATCAAGTAGAGGGTGATGTCGTAGACATGGTTGTGCGGCACGCCATGATCGATCTGAAACTGGCGAATCCCGGCGATCAGGGCGGGTCCGGCGACACCGGCCACGGACCACGCCGTGATCAGGCGGCCGTGGATGGCGCCCACCATCTCCGTCCCGAAGATGTCCGCCAGATAAGCCGGCACGGTCGAGAAGCCACCGCCGTACATGCTCAGGATGATGCAGATGGACAGCACGAACATGATGGGCAGACCAAGATGGCCCCAGGTCGGCAGCAGGCCATAAAGGACGATGCCGATCAGGAAGATCGCGTAGTACATGGTCTTGCGGCCGATGTGGTCAGACAGCGAAGCCCAGAAGATGCGGCCGAGCGCGTTGAACAGGCTGATCAGGCCGACGAGGCCCGCGGCGGACGCGACGATCGCGGCGCGCTGGGCCGCGGTCAGGGCAGTCATCGTATCGACGCCGACCAGCCTGGCGCCGAACACGTCCTGCAACATCGGGCTGGCCATCGAAATCACGCCGATACCCGCGGTGACGTTCAGGCACAGCACGCCCCAGATCAGCCAGAACTGCGGCGTCTTCCAGGCGGTATCGAGATGCACGTTGGCACTCGTGATCATCGCATTGGCCTGGGCAGTTGCCGAGGGCGTCCACCCGATCGGTTGCCAGCCGTCGGGCGATACCCGGAATCCCAACGCGCCGCCGGCCATGAAGACGAAATAGATCACGCCCATGGCGATCAGCGCCGAGGTCACACCGGGAATGCCGTTGGCGGCGAATTGCGCCATCAACCATACCGCGAGCGGCGCACCGATCATCGCGCCGCCGCCGTAGCCCATGATGGCCAGCCCGGTGGCCATGCCCCTGCGATCCGGGAACCATTTAATCAATGTCGAGACCGGGGTGATATAGCCCAGACCCTGGCCGATGCCGCAGATTACGGCCGCCAGATATACGAACCAGAGTTGGTGCACCGAAACCGCGATGCCGAGAAGCACAAGGCCACCACCCCAGCAGAATGCGGAAATGAGACCCGCCTTGCGAGGGCCGGCATGTTCCAGCCAACCGCCCCACAGCGCCGCGGAAAGGCCCAGCACGGCGACGAAGATCTCAAAAATCGGGGTGACCGTCGGAACCGACCAGTTGCACGCGGTGGTAAACAACTCAGCGCCGAAGGTCTCAGCCGCGCAGGCCGCCTTGTTCGTGTCCGGGAGAAGCCGTGTCATCGGCAGCCAGAACACCGAGAAGCCATATGCCATCCCGATACTGAGATGGATCGCCAAGGCCGCCGGGGGCACGAACCAACGGTTGAAGTTCGGCCCAGCTATAGTATTATCACGATTTAGAAATGGACGACCTGACGCCATATCGACCTCCCCTTCAGCCTTGTTCCCGACTTCGTGAGCCGGGTTTTTATTGCGTCAATAGTTGCCGTATTGACCGCAAAAACAAGCCTTGAGGCCACAACACTTGGACATCTGGGCCACACATCTCGGTTAACAGACGGTCGGGAATTCGGGAGAGAACAACCGATGGCTGAGGCGCACGCCGGCACATCGCGGAGCGGCTTCCGCCGGACCGTCGAATTGCGGAGGCCCCGCGCCACCCGGATGGGATGAACTCAGCCGGCCTGGCGCGCGCCCAGGTGTTCGACCGCTTCCCTAACCAACGGGTCGAGTTGAGCGCTGCCATCGGCGAGTTGTGTGATGATCGACCGGCGCATCCGGGGATCCCAGAATTTCAGAATATGGTCCTCGATCGCCGCGACAGCCGTCTCCGGTTTCTGCGACTGGAAGAAGCGGCCGATCTGATTGGCCATGTAGGCCAGCTTGTCATGCGACATGTCGCGCCATCCGCGTCGTGATCCGGTTCAAATTGGTGAAGACCTCAAACCCGTCGGGACGGGCCACACCGATCAGGGTGATGCCGGCGCCGCCGGCGACGTCGATTGCCAGCGACGTTGGCGCTGATATGGCGACGATGACAGGAGCGCCCAGGATCGCCGCCTTCTGGACCATTTCGACGGAGACACGGCTGGACAGGAGAACCAACCCGTCGGCCGTCGGTACCCCGGTACGCGCCAGCGCGCCTGAGAGCTTGTCCAACGCGTTGTGCCGGCCGACATCCTCCCGCAGAGCGACCAATCCACGCTCGGGTATCCAGAATGCGGCGGCATGAACCGCATGGGTGGCAGCGTTGAGGATTTGCGCGGGCTGCATCGACCGCATGGCGTCCTGGATCATCGCCGGTGTGAACGCGCGTCCCGCCGGAACGGAAGGTACGGGACGGATCGCCGCCGCCAGGCTGTCCAACCCGCACAGGCCGCAGCCGCTCGGCCCCGCGAGACGTCGCTGCCGCCGTGTCAGGGCGTCCAGCCGCTCGCCCGCCAGGTCCATCCGGCATTCAATGCCGTCCGGCACCTCGACGATGTCCAGTCCGACGATGTCGCCGGCTGTTCCGATGATGCCCTCGGACAGGCTGAAGCCGATCGCGAAGTCCTCGAGGTCAGCGGGGGTGGCCAGCATCACCGCGTGGGTCACGCGGTTGTACGTCAGGGCGATGGGAGTCTCGCGGGGCACCGCGCGCACGCCGTCCTGCGCCACGTCGCCGCGCCACACGACACGCGGGGCCGGGATGACTGAATCAGGCATCCAAGCGGGCCGTCGGCATCAGCGGTGGCCAAGCCAGGCCGCCGCATATCGGATCAGCCTGGCCGTGACGCCGCAGCGGATTCCGCGTCCTATTCACCAGCCGGTACCACCTCGATGCGCCGGTTCTCGGCGGACAAAGCGCGGTATTCAATCTGCCACTCGGAGGGCCCGTTCGACGGGGACACCTGCACCGCCGTCACCTTGTACTCCGGACAGTTCGTCGCCCAGTCGGAAAACTCGGTGGTGACCACGTTTGCCTGTGTCAGCGGGTGGTGGAAGGTTGTGTAGACAACGCCCGGCGCCACCCGCTCGGTTACGGCGGCCCGCAATGTCGTTTCTCCTGCGCGGCTGCGCAGCCGCACCCAGTCGCCATCCTTCACACTGCGTTCCTCGGCATCATGAGGGTGGATCTCCAGCACGTCCTCTGCGTGCCACACGACATTGGCGGTCCGGCGGGTCTGCGCACCAACGTTGTACTGCGAAAGGATGCGCCCGGTGGTCAGCAGCAGCGGGAAGCGCGGACCGACCTTCTCGTCGGTCGGCACATATTCGGTGATGACGAAATTGCCCTTGCCACGGACAAATCTCTCCAGATGCATGATCGGAGTGCCCTCGGGCGCGGCGTCATTGCAGGGCCATTGCACAGCGCCCTGATCCAGCTTCTCGTAGGACACGCCGGCGAAGGTCGGGGTTGTGCGCGCGATCTCGGCCATGATCTCCGAGGGGTCATTGTAGTGCATCTTGTAACCCATGGCGTTGGCGATCGCCTGCGTCACTTCCCAGTCGCCCAGGCCAGCCTTCGGTTCCATCACCTTCCGCACGCGGTTGATGCGGCGTTCGGCGTTGATGAAAGTTCCGTCCTTTTCCAGGAACGTGGCGCCGGGCAGGAACACGTGCGCATAGTTGGCCGTTTCGTTCAAGAACAGGTCATGGACGACCACGCACTCCATGGCGGTCAGTCCGGCGGTGACGTGTTTGGTGTCGGGGTCGGACTGAGCAATGTCCTCGCCTTGCACGTAGAGGCCAAGGAAGGTGCCTTCCACGGCGGCGTCGAGCATGTTCGGAATGCGCAGGCCCGGCTCCGGGTCGATCGGTACGCCCCATTCCTTTTCGTAAATAGCGCGCACGGCGGGCAGGCTGACGTGGCGGTAGCCGGGCAGTTCATGGGGGAAGCTGCCCATGTCGCAACTGCCCTGCACGTTGTTCTGGCCGCGCAGGGGGTTCACGCCGACGCCGCGGCGGCCGATGTTGCCGGTCGCCATCGCGAGATTGGCGATCGCCATCACGGCGGTGCTGCCCTGACTGTGTTCGGTCACGCCCAAACCGTAGTAGATCGCGCCGTTGCCGCCGGTGGCGAACAGGCGCGCGGCGCCGCGGACCAGGGCGGCCGGCACGCCGGTGGCGGTTTCCAACGCTTCCGGGCTGTGCCTGGGTTCCGAGACGAAGGCTTCCCAATCGGCAAACGCGTCCGTGTCGCAGCGCTCGGCAACGAAATTCCGCGCGACCAGACCCTCGGTCACGATGACATGGGCCAGCGAGGTCAACATCGCGACGTTGGTTCCAGGCCGCAGCGCCAGGTGATAAGCCGCCTGCACATGCGGCATGCGCACCAGATCGATGCGCCGCGGATCGATAACGATCAGCTTCGCGCCTTGCCGCAGCCGCTTCTTCATGCGCGAGGCGAACACCGGATGACCATCGGTCGGATTGGCACCGATCACGATGATCACGTCGGAGTCGTCGACACTGTCGAAATCCTGCGTTCCGGCCGAGGTGCCGAAGGTCTTTCCCAGGCCGTAGCCGGTCGGCGAATGGCACACCCGCGCGCAGGTGTCGGTATTGTTGTTGCCGAACGCGGTGCGGGTCAGCTTTTGCACCAGGTAGGCTTCCTCGGCGGTGCAGCGGGATGAGGTGATCACGCCGACCGCATCCTTCCCGGCCTTCGCCTGGATACGCTTGAATTCCGACGCAACGCGCTCGATCGCCACGTCCCAGGTGACCACACGCCAAGGGTCGCTGATCTTCTCGCGGATCATGGGTTTCAGGACGCGATCGGGGTGGTTGGCATAGCCCCAGGCGAAGCGGCCCTTGACGCAGGAATGTCCGTGGTTTGCTCGGCCGTCCTTCCAGGGAACCATGCGGACGACCTGGTCGCCGCGCATCTCGGCCTTGAAGCTGCAGCCAACGCCACAATAGGCGCAGGTGGTGACGACCGAATGCTCCGGCTGGCCCATCTCGACGACCGACTTTTCCATCAGCGTCGCGGTCGGGCAGGCTTGCACGCAGGCCCCGCACGAGACGCATTCGCTGGTCAGGAACGGCTCATCCATGCCGGCCGCGATTTTCGACGCGAAGCCGCGGCCCTCGACGGTCAGGGCGAAGGTGCCCTGTACTTCCTCACAGGCGCGGACGCAGCGCGAGCAGACGATGCACTTCGATGGATCAAAGTTGAAATAGGGGTTCGAGCCGTCGACCGGAGCGGAGAGATGGTTCTCGCCCGCATAGCCGTAGCGCACCTCGCGCAGTCCCACCTCGCCGGCGGCGGTTTGCAATTCGCAGTTGCCGTTGGCGGAGCAGGTCAGGCAATCCAGCGGGTGGTCGGAGATGTAAAGCTCCATTACCCCGCGCCTGATCCTGCGCAGATCATCGCTGACGGTGTGAACCTTCATACCCGGCGCGACTGGCGTCGTGCAGGAGGCCGGGGTGCCATTGCGGCCTTCGATCTCGACCAGGCACAAGCGGCAGCTTCCGAAGCTGTTCAGCGTGTCGGTGGCGCACAGCTTCGGAACCTTGATGCCGGCTTCCGTCGAGGCGCGCATGATGGATGTGCCCTCCGGCACCGTCACGGTCCGGCCGTCGATCGTCAGCGTTACCATCGTCTCGGCGGTGACGGCTGGCGTGCCGTAGTCGATCTCCTGAACCATGGCCATCGGCGAGTCTCCTTCTATTCGGCGGCCAGTTGTGTGTTCGCAACACGGGGGCCGCGCCGGAAGTCCTCCGGAAAAAAATTCATTGCGCTGAGCACGGGGTAGGGGATGAACCCGCCCAGGGCGCAGAGCGACCCGGCCTTGAGCGTGTGGCACAGGTCGCGCAGCAGTTCGAGGTTGGCATCGACGTTCTGGCCGGCCAGGATCTTGTCCACCGTTTCCGTCCCACGCACCGAACCGATGCGGCAGGGAGTGCATTTGCCGCAGGATTCCGCGACGCAGAATTCCAGCGCGAAGCGCGCCATGTGCGCCATGTCGACAGTATCGTCGAACACTACGACGCCACCGTGACCGATCAGGCCGTCTTTCGCTGCAAAGGCCTCATAATCGAACGGCGTGTCGAACAAGGCCGGCGGGAAATAGGCTCCGAGCGGCCCGCCGACCTGCACCGCGCGCACCGGGCGGCCGGTCAACGTGCCCCCGCCGATGTCGTACACCAGTTCGCCAAGGGTGACGCCGAAACCGCACTCGAACAGGCCGCCGTGCCGGACATTGCCGGCCAGTTGTATCGGCATCGTGCCGCGCGAGCGTCCCATGCCGAACGCCTCATAGGCAGCGGCGCCATCGCGAAGGATGCAAGGGACTGTCGTGAGCGTGATCAGGTTGTTGATCACGGTCGGGCAGCCGAACAAGCCTTTGTGCGCCGGTAGCGGCGGCTTGGCCCGAACCTGGCCGCGGCGGCCTTCCAGGCTTTCCATCAGGGCGGTTTCCTCGCCACAGACATAGGCGCCGGCACCGGATCGTTGTTCGATGTCAAACGCGGCATCCAGGATGCCGGCGGCGCGAGCGATGGACAGGGCCTTGTCGAAGACGGCGATAGCCTGCGGATATTCCGACCGGGTGTAGACATAGCCTTTGGCCGCGCCGACCGCCAGGCCGGCAATCGCCATGCCCTCGATCAGGCTGAACGGGTCGCCTTCCAGAAGCATCCGATCGGCGTAGGTGCCAGAGTCGCCCTCATCGGCGTTGCAGATAATGTACTTTCCGGCGCTGTGCGCTTGGTCGGCAGGCGCCTCTGCGACGGTCTTCCATTTGACGCCGGTGGGGAAGCCCGCGCCGCCGCGCCCGCGCAGGCCGGAGGCCAGAACCGCTTGCACCGTCGCGGTCGGACCGATCGCGCGAGCTTTCTCCAGGCCGGCCAAACCGCCATGCGCACGGTAGTCGTCCAGCGAAAGTGGATCGACGATCCCGCAGCGGGAGAACGTCAGCCGGGTCTGTCGCGCCAGGAAAGGGATCCGCTCAGTGATGCCGAGGCGCAGATGCTGAGCGGTGCCGGTCAGTAGACCTTCCGACAGAAGGCCCGGAATGTCGGCCGCCTCGACCGGTCCGTACGCGATACGGCCCTCCGGCGTCTCGACCTCGATCATTGGCTCAAGCCAGAACAGGCCGCGCGAGCCGGTGCGCACGATGTCCGCGTGGTCGGCGAGCGCCGCCGCCACCGCGTCCGCGCCAACCGCAAGGGCGGCGGCATCCCGGGGGACGAACACGCGGGTCACGACAACGTCTCCAGCATCCGGTCGATGCGGGCTGCGTCCAGCCGGCCGACCGGGCGGCCATCCAGCAGCGCGGAGGGGCCGGAGGCGCAAAGGCCAAGACAGAAGGCCGGCTCCAGCGTGACAGCACCATCCGCCGTCGTCCCGTGCCAGTCTACCCCCAGCGCCTCGCGCACATGGGCCGCGAGCGCCTCGCCACCGACCGACTGGCATGCCTCGGCGCGGCAGACGTGCAGCCGATGCCGCCCGGGAACATCCCGCCGGAAGTCATGATAGAACGTGACAATGCCATGCACCTCGGCCCGGGTGATATTCAGTGCCGCGGCGACGAGGGGCTCCGCATCCAACGGAACGCACCCGAACGCACTCTGCAAGGCATGCAGCATCGGCAGCGAGGCGCCTTCCACCCCGGCGAAACCGGCGATGATCGCCCGCGCCCGATCCTCATTCCATGGCTCATAATTGGCCATCGATCCTCCAGGCAGGGATGTAATTCGTCAGACAGCGAAATTTAGGGGCGCCCGGACGGATAAATGCAAGAAGGCCAATCCATCCACCGATAGAAAAAATCTATCGGTAGGCGGTATCGCCCTTCTCCATCATCATCAGCGCGCTCCGCAGCCGCATGATGCCCCCGCGCGTCTGCCCGTGGGCGCACATGCGATGGCCCTCGGTGGTCAGATCCGTCACTTCCCTGGGGACCGGGAGCGTCGCGATGCGCACGAGTTCACTGATCCGGTCGAGCAGATGAAGGCAATATTCCGGCGTGTCGGTCGTGACCACCATCGGGCTCGTCTGGGCGGGGTGGTCTTGCGCGACGACAGCACCCGGCGAATTCGTCACCAACACGCCGGTGGCGATCAACAGTGTGGCTGCGGTAAGCGAGCGAGCAGGCGACATGATCGCGTTCATGCCATACCCTGCCTCTCTTCGTCGTGTGTTACACGTGACAACGTTGTAGGACGCGCGGCCGAGGGATCGCCCTCTTTCCTTCATCCGCGCGGATGGGTCTTGCGCCAGACCGCCAGCAGGGCGGTGTCATCCACGGCCGTGTAGCGTTGCGTCGTGGAGAGGCTGGCGTGGCCGAGCAGATCCTGGATTGAGCGCAGGTCGCCGCCGCTGGCGAGGAGATGCGTCGCGAACGAGTGGCGTAAGGCGTGCGGGGTCGCGTGTTCCGGCAGTCCGGCGAGGCGGCGATACGTCCGAAGCACCTTCTGCGCCACCGCGGAGTCGAGCCGCTTGCCTTTTGCCCCCAGGAAAAGCGGGCTGTCGGGTTGGAGGTCGCAGCGCAGCGCGAGTGAGGCCTCAATCGCTGATCGGACAGCCGGCAGCACCGGGACGATCCGGGTTTTCGAGCCTTTGCCGGTGACCGTCAGCGACAGATTCGTCCGCAGCGCGGTGGCGTCGCCGACGTTCAGGCTCAGGGCCTCGGCGATCCTGAGGCCGCTGCCATACAGCAGCGAGAAGAATGCGATATCGCGGGCCTGAAGCGCCGCGTCGTCGGACACGTCGCTCACGTGCTCGGTCACGTCGCGGGCCTGGTTGATCGTCAAGGCGCGCGGCACGGCGGGACGGGCGCGCGCGGTGGAGACGAGGCGAATCGCCGTGCTCTCAAGCCCGTGGCGGCGGCTGAGATACCGGAAGAAGGTGCGTATCGCTGAAAGGTGCTGGGCGCGGGACGAGGCGACGAGTTCATCGTTGGCCAGCGCCGCGAGCCAGGCGCGGATGTCGGCCGGCCGCAGGTTCGCGAGTGCGGCGAGGTCGGGTTCTCCGCCGAGATGCCTGGTCAGGAAACCGAGGAAGCCAGCGAGGGCATGGCCATAGGCTTCGACCGTGTTGGCCGCGGCGTGGCGCTCCTTCCCCAGCCAGACGAGGAAAGCGGTGCGTGCGGCATCCCCTGTCATTGCTGGGATCGCACCGGAAGCAGGCGGTGCAACCAGGGTTCGCACGGCGGGACGGCGGGGCATCAGACAGGTGTCCAGGTTCTGGTGGTTGACGATCCGCGCCGGACGGCCCTCGCGGCCGGAGCCGCCCCGGAGACGCAGTCAGTCATGGAGGCCGGCAACCACGGAGCCGGCGATCCGGTCAAACCGGCTTGTCGCCCGCCACGGTCACGCGGAATCCCGAGCGGGTGTGCGGCCAGTAATCCCACATCGCGCGGTGCTGAACGCAGCGGTTGTCCCAGAAGGCCACCGAGTTCTCCCGCCAGCGGAACCGGCATTGAAACAGCGGGTCTTCCGCATGGTCGTAGAGATAGGACAGGATCGCGGTGCTCTCGTCGCGCGGCACACCCAGGATGCGCTTGGTAAATCCACGATTCACATACAGTGCCTTGCGGCCGGTGACCGGGTGCGTGCGGATCACCGGATGCTCGGCCCGCGGATAGACGGGCTTATCCTCGACACCCAGGTTCTTGTATGTGCCGCGATAAGACTCCTCCCCGTCATGCACGGCGATCAGCCCGTCCAGATACGCCTTCATCCGGTCCGACAGCGCCTCATAGGCTGCATACATGCTGGCGAACAGCGTGTCCCCGCCTCGTGGCGGGCACTCCCGGATATACAGGATGCTGCCCATCGGCGGCTCCGGGTCACATGAGACGTCGCTGTGCCATCCTTCCCCGTTGGCGCGAGGGCTGTCCTTGTCCGCGCGGATGATCATCATCTCCGGATGACCGGGGGCATGGGGCGCGGCCGGGTGGATGTGCAGGTCGCCGAAGCTGCGGCCGAACGACAGGTGCTGCTCCTGCGTCAGGGTCTGATCGCGAAAGAAGATGACGAGGTTCTCGGCCAGGGCGCGATGGATTTCGTCCATCTGATGATTGGGAAGCGGCGCCGAGAGATCCACTCCGCTGATTTCCGCGCCGATGATCGGGGTCAGCTTGTCGATCGCGATGGTCTCATACGGCTTCGTCTCGTCGGGGACATGACGATAGCGGGGACCATTGTTGCCGCGCAGGGTGCTCATGATGAAGCCTCTCCCTCAGGATGGTTCCCAGGATCATCCGCTTCGGCCCGCCGGATCGCAAGAGTATGAAAACCTTGCATGGCGCCAGCCGGTCGGAGTGGAATGTTCGCCGGGTGAACAGAGCCAGCGGATGCACGCACCACATCCGGTCAGGCCGACAGGGCGCTAAATCGCCCCTGCCCGCTTCAGTTCCTCCACATCCAGACCAAGCCAGCCGCCGAAGACATCCGGATTGTGCTGCCCGAGGGACGGGCTGGGCAAGGGGTCGACCGGGTCCGCCCCGTGCAGCCGCAACGGCGAATTCGGCACGGTGATCGGCCCCAGCGAGGGATGATCGATCCGCTGCAGCATCCCGCGCTCATGCATGTGGGTATCGTTCATCACCTCGACCGCGTTGCGGACGGCGGCGACGGGGATCCGGTAGCGCTTTGCCTCGGCGGCGACCTCAGCCTTGCCCAGGCCCAGGGTCCAGGCGGTTACCAGCGCCTCGGTCTCCGCCATGTTCTCGGTGCGTGCCGCGTTGGTGACGAAGCGCGGATCGTCCAGCAGATCGGTCCGGCCCATGGCGCGCAGCAGGTTCTGCCAGTGGGTCTCGGTGATGAGCTGGATCGCGACCCAGCCGTCCTTGGTCTGAAACGCGTTGTAGGGCGCGCTCGACAGTCCGGCCTGGCGGTTGCCGGCGCGCGGCGGCACCTTGCCGGTTCGCAGATGGTATTCGTAGCTCGAGGCGAGGGTCGGATACACCGTCTCCTGCATCGCCACTTCGACCAACTGCCCCTGCCCGGTCGCGGCCCGTTGCAGCAGCGCCGTCATCACCGCCGCGTAAAGATGGATGCCGCCCATGAAGTCGACCAGGCCGGACCCGCCTTCATCGGTGGCCCATCCGGATCGCCGGTGATGCTCATGATGCCGGACGCCGCCTGGATGGTGAGATCCATCGCGAGGTTGTCCCGGTCCGGGCCGCTGATGCCGAAGCCGGTGCCGGTCGCGTAGACCAGCCTCGGATTGACCTGTTTCAGCACCTCGTAGCCGACGCCAAGCGCGTCCATCGTGCCGGGGGCGAAATTCTCCAGCAGCACGTCGGCTTTCGCCGCCATTCGCAGCAGCAGGTCCTTTCCGGCCGCGGACTTCAGGTTCAGCGTCACGGCCCGCTTGTTGGCGTTCAGCATCGCGAGCGGCAGGGAGGTGTCGCGGCCGCTCGCGATCGCCCGACGGCGCAACGGCTCACCGCCAGGCGGCTCGATCTTGATCACGTCGGCGCCGGCCTTGGCCATCAGCATGGTCGCGTAGGGGCCTTGATAGACCTGGCCGAAATCCAGGACGGTGATGCCCGCCAAAGGGGTCGTCATCGGCAATCCTCGATCGGCAGCGTGTGGGTTGCCGACGATAGAGCATGATCGCGCTGAGCGGAACGTCCCCGGCGCGTGAATCATGCGATCAAACAAAGAGATAGACCATTTTCGGCCTGCACAGTCAGGCTGAAAATTGTCTAGGTCGGTTCACGGCCTTTGGCGATGCCACGAGGACGCCGGCCAAGGCGTCCTCGTCCCCGGCCGGCAGGCACGAGGCCGGCCGGGGACGATTGCCGCATCACCGCCCCAGTCTCGCCGACGGACCTCGGGCGACATCAGGCCGTTACGGAGACGCCGCGCCCTGCGTATTGACGTAAAGCGCGTAGATCGACGTGCTGGCACACATATACAGGCGATTGCGCAACAACCCGCCGAACGTGAGATTGGCGCAGCTCTCGGGCAGATGGATCTTGCCGATCAGGTCGCCGTTCGGCGCAAAACAGCGAACGCCGTCCTCATTCGGATCCGCCCAGCCCATGCTGGCCCACACATTGCCCTCGACATCGAGCCGCAGGCCGTCGGTGAAGCCGGGTGCGAAACCCTCGGCGAAGACTTTGCCGTTGCTTACCTTGCCGGCCCCGACATCGACGTCAAACACGCGAATATGCGCCGGGCCGCCGTGGGTGAGGCCACTATCGACGACGTAAAGCTTCGTCTCGTCAGGCGAGAATGCCAGGCCGTTCGGCTGGGTGAAGTCGTCGATCACGATCGTCACGGCGCCGGTGCGGGCGTCGATGCGATAGACGTTCCTGCTCGCCTGCTCCTGTTCCGCCACCAAACCCTCATAATTGCCGCCGATGCCGTAGGACGGATCGGAGAACCAGACCGAGTCGTCGGAGGCCACGATGACATCGTTAGGGGAATTCAACCTCTTGCCGTTGTAACGATCGGCCAGGATGGTGATCCGTCCGTCCAGCTCGGTTCGCACCACCCGCCGGCCGCTGTGCTGGCAGGTGATCAGCCGGCCCTGGCGGTCCACCGTGTTGCCATTCGAATTTTCCGACGGGGCGCGAAACACGCTCAGGTGGTTGTCGTCCTCCAGCAGCCGCATCTGCCGATTGTTGGGGATGTCGCTGAAGATCAGGTAGCGGCCCGCGCGGAAATAGGCGGGTCCCTCGGCCCAGCGGAAGCCCGTTGCGACGCGCTCGACGGCGCCCGGGCCGGCGCGTCCCTTGAAGCGCTTGTCGAGGGCTTCAATGTGCGGATCGGGATAGCGGGAGCCGGGCAGCGGGCCCAGCGGCAACCTGGCGCCGACAGGGACCGGCAGCGGAACGCCGGTCTCGCCGATCGGCGGCACCTCGCCGGCGGCAGCGAATGGCAGGGCGGGGTGTTCAGATCTTTCCATATCGTTTCCTCGGTTCAGCGAGCGTTGGCACGTCCGGCGGACACCGAGCGCCGGCCGATGTTCAGCGATCGATCGATCGGAGGCAAGGCGAGGGCGAGAGAGGACCCGAATGAGGATTTTGGCCCCGAACCCTTACTTGGCCCCGCCCGTACAGGGCACAGATTTTGAATCCGCTTATTCAGGCCCTGGAGGCGCGGGAGACCCCAGCCAGTGAACTCAACCGATTGCCCGCGGATGAAGTTGTCTCGAGCCGATAGATATTGCCGCCTGCGAGCCGGAGTTCCACGACCGCAACGCCCCGACGGCAGCGGCAGGGCAGCGTTGCCGTTGGTCCAGCGCCGCAGCGCCACTCCGTCACGCTCGGCCGCCCACCATCCGTCCACCAGGGAGGGGTCGTCCGCCACGATCTCGAAAGGACCTGCCGGTCCGGTCACGACGATGCGCCCCACCGCAACCCCGAGTCGACGCCGGTCCTCGATCCAGGGCGCGACGTCGCAGGGGGCGGTCGCGCGGGATTTGAGGCGAGCCACGTTCGCGGATCCTGGCGAGACGAAAACGTAGTGATCCGCCGAAGCGGCGACGGGCCAGCACGCGTGACCATCCACCAGCAGATGCAAAGCGGGATCGGTCGTCGTGGCCGGTTCGGCAACCCGAAATCCCAACCGCGCGGCGCGAACCGCCAGCCTGCGCCACAGCGGTTCCACCCGAACCGCATCGGCGGCGAACGGAGCGCAGGAAAGCGACTCCCGCCGCGCCTGCGCGGCATCGGCCATGAGGTCGGGATGCAGCACCAGCGGCGCCTCCGCGTTCTGAAAAATGCCGCGGTTGCCGGTATCGAGATAACTTTCGGCCGGCAGACCCTCGGCCAGCAGGACGGCGTGGCCTTCCAGTTCGACATGAAAATACCGCACCGCCCGCAGGCGATCCTCACGTACGATCGTGGCACCGTTGCGCAGCAGCCGCGCCGGGACCAGCATGCCATCGACGTAGATCGCATGATCCGGCGATACCAGCAGATCGCGCCGCGGCACGCCGTCGGCAAACGCATTCGCGCGGATGCATATCGGCTGGACGCATCCCGGATCGGCATGGCGCGCAAGATCGATCCGCCGATTGCCGATCCAGCGGACGCAACTGACCGCACCGCTACGGCTGCCTTGCAGAACGACCACCCGCTGGCCGACGCACAAGGTCTCGACCGGCACCTCGCCGTCCGCGGTCAGGATGCGGCTGCCGGCTGCGAAACAGGCGAACGAGAATGGAATCACCGGCAGATAGGGCGCGGACGTGTCGAGCGCCGGTTCACTGGACTGCGGGTCAAATGTGTTGTCCTCGGGCGAAGCAGCCGGTCCGCTGACGAGTTGAGTCGACGTAAGTCCGTAGGCCGTGTTGCCGCTGACGGTGGCTGCCGCCGTGGTGTAATTCGTGACGAGGCTCGCACCTGCCCCATAATCGTTGATCGTCGTGTTGCCGGTCACGGTCAGCGACGAACTTGCGTAGAGACCCCCCTCCTCCCCGAACGCGATGAAAGTCTCATTCCCGGCCCCGGCGCCCTTCTCGATCACGTTGTTCTCGATGACGGCGTTGCCGCCGTTCGGCAGGTCGATCTCGTAACTGCCGCTGCCGTTCGGATCGTCGATACGGGAATTCTCGATGGTCGTGTTCGCGGCCCGGCTCTTGATGTCATGGCCAACAATCGGATCGGTGAAATAGCTGTTGTCGATCGTGAGTTGCTGGATCGCGCCAACGTAAAGATTATGCTCGATACCGCTCGACGGCGGGTTGGCGTTGCCGTTGCCGGCGAACTCCGAGTTGTTGATCGTGATGGTGCCGGTTGGATCGGCGTCGGCCAGCATGCCATCCTGGTTGTTGAAGAAATAGCAGTTGTTCAGGGTCAGATTGCCGCTCTGGTAGCGGATTCCAGCGCCGTTGCCGCCGTCCGCATTCGATATCGCGGCTCCGGAGAACGAGATGTTGTCGAGCGTGACATCGGGGCCGGTGGTGCCGCCGGCACCGATGATCAGGATCGCCTTCTCCTGCAGAGGCGTAGTCGCGGCGACGAGGTTGACCATGCCGCCGACGCCTTCAATGGTGATATTCGTGGTGATGGCGGCGAAATCGTCGGTGTAGGTGCCGGCCTGTACCTGGATCACGTCGCCGTCCTGAGAGGCGGCGACCGCGCTCGCGAGGGTAGTATAATCGAAACCGCTGCCCACTCCGACCGTCAGTGTTGCCATGGCATCCTCCCGTTGAATTCGGGGACTGACCGTTGGCCGATCAGGTGATGAGACAAATCAATCTGTCAGTGTACGTTCCGCGGCAGGATACTGTCGTGGCGCCGGTTTCGATCATGCCCGCCATGGGCCATCCAGAACGCGCCAGCAGGGCGGCACCGGCCTGTTTCTCGCACCCTGGCGCCTTTCGGTGCGAAGTATGGTCATCCGAAAACATATATAGACGGTTTCGTGCTAAATAGGCAACAAAATCGGACTACCCGGCCGCCAGCCGGCTGAAACTGACGCACGCCGCCACGCCGGCCACACCTGCCGCGATGAACAGCGTCACGGTGGTGCCGTTGAGCGGGAAGGCCGTGAATACGAGCGCAACCAGCGCCGCCCCCATCGTCTGCCCAAGCAATCGCGCGGTCGCCTGCATCCCGCTCGCGCCTCCGGTCCGTATCGGTGGTGCCGACGTAATGATCGCACGGTTGTTCGGCGTGTTGAAAAAGCCGAACCCGATGCCGCACACCGTCATCCGCCAGACGATGTCGACCGTCGTCGGATGATCCGGAAGCAGGCCCATCGCCAGCAGCCCGAGCGCCATGACCCCCAGGCCCGCCGCCGCCCAGCACCCCCGCCGGGTACTTGTCCGCCAGCCGCCCTGTGAAAGGCGCGATCACCGCCACCACCAGCGGCCAGGGCGTCATCAGCAGTCCCGGTCATCACCTGATCCAGCCGGAACCGGTGCTCGAACAGGAACGGCATCGACACGCTGCGCGATCGATTGCGCGATAAAGGCGCAGACCGAGGTCGACACCGACAGCGCGAACAGCGGAATGCGCATCAGATCGACCGGCAGCAGCGGCGCGGTGCGGCTCAACTGCCGGACAACCAGCACGAAGCCGGATACCGCGGCGATGAGGAACTCGACCGCGACATGCGGCCACGAAGCGCCGTGCCCCATCTCGGATACGCCGAACAACAGCGTCCCGAAGGCCACCGCCTGCAGCGCGGCGCTGGCCGCAGTCGAATTTGACTCCCGGACAGCGGCGTCACCGGCAGGGTCCGCAAGGCGATGACCGCGCCCAGCAACCCCAACGGCACGTTCACCGCGAACAGCCAGGGCCACGGCGCGACCGACAGGATGGCCGCGGCGACCGACGGTCCCAGTGCCGAGGCTATCGATCCTACGGTGGCGTTCAGCCCGACGCCGCGACCGAGCCAGCGGCGCGGATAGATGAACCGGATCAGGGCGCTGTTGACGCTCATGATACCCGCCGCACCAAAGCCCTGCAGCATGCGAGCGACGATCAGCGTCGGCAGCGACGACGACAGCGCACAGGCCAACGAGGCGAGCGTGAACAGCACCAGCCCCGCCTGATAGATCCGCCGGTAGCCATAGATTTCGCCCAACGACGACAGCGGCAGCAGCGATATCGTCACCGCCAGTTGGTAGGCGTTGACCACCCAGATCGAATTCGCCGGGGAAGTGTTCACTTCGCGGGCGATCGTCGGCAGCGCGACGTTGGCGATGCCGCCGTCCAGCACCGCCAGGGTCAAGCCGAGAGCGATGGTCAGGATCGCCCACATGCGCTGCGGCATCGGCACGCCGTCGGGCGGAGGGATCGTGGTGGGTTTGGCGGGGATGGAGAGGTCGGGCATCAGTCTGGGAGACTCTCGATCACCGCGCTCGACCGGCAGTTCGGCAAGGTCGGGCCGCTGCAGGACGCGTGTCCAACGCCCGACAGGCGCGCACAACGCGGGATTGGAATCATTTGAAAACAACGTAATGGACGGACATCCTGCAGCAGCGATCAGATGCATCGGCCCGGTATCGTTGCCGACCGCGAAGCGGGCCGCGCGGGCCAGTTCGGCGATGTCGGAAAAGCCGGTCTGACCGATCAGGTCGATCGCCGCGGGTATATCCGCCGCCAGACCCTTCTCGGGTGTGCTGCCGATCAGCACCGGCGTGATGCCCTGCTCGCACGAGCCGTTCCGCCAGAGCCCGGTATCGCGCCGCGGGCCAGCGCTTGGCCAGCCGGTCCGGCGAACTGCCGGGGACCAGCAAAGCGAAATCGGCGGGCAGGCGGAACCGCGCGATGTCGCCGCGGCACCAGGACAGATCGGGCGGCGGAAACACGGTGATACCGGCCTGGCGCAACTGGCCCTGCTGGCGGACGGCGTCGTGCAGGAGGTTGCGTCCGGGATCGCGGTCCGGCAGCGAACAGCCGAATGCGATGCCGGACCATTGCGGCCGATGCTTTGCCGGAAAAAGATAGAAATAGCGAGACGACCTCGCTGATGTCTGCAGGTCGTACACCCGATTGAAATGCCCGTCGGCCAGCATCCTTCCCAGCCGGCGCAGGCTCGGCAGGTCCCACCAGGGCGGCCTCGGATCCACCAGCACGTCGTCGAAATAGGGAAAGCTGCGCAGCCAGTCGGCGTAGGGCTCGGTCGTCAGCACGCTGATCCGGGCGCCGCGATGGTGCTGGCGGATCGCGGCGAAAGCGCCAAGCGAGAGAATGATATTGCCGAAAGCCCCCAGTTTGACGACCAGGATGTGCTCCCGGCGCGTCTCCGCGCGGCACAGCACGTCTGTGGTCGGGTGGTCGTTGGGGGCCATAAATCTCCGTATCAGCGCGGTGTCGGACCGGCAACCTTCGGCACGTGACAGCTGTCTTGTCGTGCGCGATATCAAGACATCATGCCAGCCCCGGCATCGCCGAATTGAACGACTTGGCCGGGCGGTTGTCGCAGCCTGGACGCACGCGATACGAAGCGCATTGACGTTCGGTGACAGGGCGCCGAAAAGCCCGCTCATGTCTGACATCGCCGCTCCCTGGGTCATCAGCGAGGGTCTGGCCGGGCTGCACGCGCAGGCCATCGGCCTGGCCGAGGCCGCCGGCCTGCCGCACGACCTGCGGGTGCTGAAGCCGCGCCGCTCCGTGGAAATGGATCGCCGCGAAGCTCTGGCCGAACCCGCTCGGCCGCGGTGGCCGAGGCCCTGGCGGCGCCGCTGCCCGCGTCTGGCGATCGGCTGCGGCGGGATGGCCGGGGCGGTGCTGGCGGCGTTGCGCCGGCAGTCGATGCGGGTCGTGCAGGTACAGAACCCTCGCATCGACATCGCCGCTTCGACCTGATCATCGCCAATCGTCATGACGAGCTGACCGGGCCGAACGTCTTTGTCATCCGCACCGCGCTGCACCGCGTGACGCCGGAACGGCTGGCGTCGGAAGCGGCAGGCCTGGCAGGACCGGTTCGCGGCCTACGGGCGCCCCCTGGTCGCGGTGCTGCTGGGCGGCAGCAACGGCCGCTACCGCCTCGACCGCGATACCGGCGCGCGGCTGGCCAGCCGATCTGGTGACCATGGCGCAACGCGACAAGGTGGGCGTCGTCGGTGACCCCGTCGCGACGCACCGATCCCGCCGTGACCGCGCTGATCCGCCACGCGCTGGCGCCGGTCGGCGGCTAGGTGTGGGATTTCGACCGGGGAGAACCCCTATTTGGGATGCTGGCGCTGGCCGACCTGATCGTCGTGACACAGGACAGCGTGTCGATGATCTCCGAAGCCGCGGCGACCGCGGCACCGGTGATGGTCGCGCCGTTGCCCGGTTCGTCGCGGCGGCAGGGGCTTTTCCTGAAGACGATGATGGACGAAGATCGCATCCGCCCGTTCGAGGGCCGATTTGCGACGTGGCCGGTCACACCATTGAACGATACACCGGCCGCCGCGGCCGAGATGCGCGGGCGACTCGGGCTTTAGGGTCTGCTGATGAATTATTGCTTCGCATGTGCCACGGTGACAGGGGTGGCTCGGGCTGGTCCCGCGGATGCCCCCGGGGTGCTTCGAGCCGACGGCGCACCGTGCGAGCCTGTCCCCGCACCGACCTCTACGGACGAACATGCTGCGAATTCAGACCTTTGACGCACGCGCCGGGGGCAACGTCATCTACAAGGCGCTGGCCCATCCGCTGGCGGCGGAAGCAATCGCGCGGCTTTATGCCCGGTTTGACGGTCCGGTCGCGCTGTACGACCCCGACGGCATCGCCGATGCGTTGCTGGCGATGTATCCGACCTCGGTCGACAGCCTGTTCGTCCACGATGTCAGCGCCGTCGGCGAAACCCGCGGCGGCCTGACCGCCCGCCCGCTGACCGGAATCGGTGCCAGCGGCGTCCGCACCGTGCTGGTCGCGGCTTTCGATGCGGCCAGGACCGTCGCGCGCATCGCTTCTTGCTGCCGGCGGGCGCGACGGTGCTGACCCTGGATGATATTCGCCTTCCGGACGCCCTGCTGACGGTGCGCGCGCGCTATCTGGACAAGCTGAACTTCGCGACGAATTTCGCCTTCTTCCGCGATGCCGACGGGCTGTTCGACCCGTCTGGTCTCGGCGAATTACTGGGCAAGCTACGGCGCGCCGCAACGTCCGGCTGTGGCTGCGGCTGTTCGACGCGGACGGAACGATCCTGGCAACATGGGAACAGCCGCTTCCCGCCGGTCCGGGCGGTTTTTCCATCGACAGCCGCCAGATTCGCGAGCGCTTCGGCCTGGCTCCGTTCACCGGCCAGTTGTTCATCCACGCGATCGGCGTCGCCGGCCACGACGTGGTGAAATACGCGCTGGACACCTATGCGTCCGGTCCTGGGTCGGCGGCCATGGGCGCGTCGGGCAACGGCGCATCGCTGTCCTGCACCCATGACGCCAATGCCTGGCCGTCCGACCGCTTCGCCGGCCTGCCTGCGCCGCGGCCGCGACGAAAAGGTCGTGCTGTGGCTGCAGAACAGCCACGCTGTGCCGATCCCCGCCGGCACCGTCGCATTGGACCGCATGGGCGCCGAAAGGCCTGTTCGCGTTGAACCAGCCAGTCGGCCCGTTCGCCACGGTCGCGCTGGACGTCGCCGATTTCCTGCCGGGTCTGCACTGGCCGGCGCAGGTCGAAATCCGAACCGGGCGGCATGTGGTGCGCCCGCGCTACGAGGTGACGCAGAACGACCGCGTGCGCATCGCCCATGTGAACGTGGAGCGGGACAATCTTCGAGCCGATCCCGGCATTCCGTCGCTGCCGCCGGAGATGGGACGCGGCTACATCCTGCCCTTCCCGATCCTGCCTCGCGCGCGCTTCCGGTACGGTGTTCCAGCCGACGCCGATGTCGACGGCGCAGACCAACCTGCCGATCCGGCTGGATGTGTTTACCCAGGACGGCATGAAGCGAGGGGAAAAGTTCCTCGGCTGTCTGCCGCGGCACCATGATCTGGCGATGGACCTGGACGCTTTCGACCTCGACGAGGGACACGCCGAACTGGTCTACGACTTTCGCGACGGCGGAGAGGCCGACGGCTGGCTGCACGCACTGTTCCGCTATGAGGACCGCGGCTCCGGCCACGTCGCCGAATCCAGCTTCGGCGCGCATATCTTCAACACCGCGATGACCTACCGCGATGAACCGCAATCCTACTCCGGGCCGCCGCCCGGCCTGTCCACGCGGCTGTTCCTGAAGCTGGGCGACCGGGCGCGCCAGAGCTTCGCCGTGCTGATCTATCCGGCGTCCGCGCCGTGGCATCGCGCGTCATCCTCGAGCCGGCTCCAACTGTATGACGGCACCGGTGCATTGGTCGCCGAAACGCCATCGCCATCGCCTGTTCCGGATCAGTGACCATGTTGGCCGCATACCGCGTTCGATGCCGCGGACGCTGGCGGCGGCCGGACCGGATGGCTACGTGCTGGTGCGTGATCCGACCTGCCGGCTGTTCGGCTACCACGGGCTGATGGATCAGGCCGGCGGGTTCTCGCTGGATCACATGTTCGGCTTCTGACAGCGAAACGGACCGCCAGCGCGTGTGGCGCGGATCACACGCTCGCCCGCTGACCGGCCGAATTTGCGGCGTCGCTCGCAACGACCGCGATTTTCCGTTGCGGCGCCCTCTACAGATGCGGCAAAAATATGGCGTTGGCCCCTCACGATGTCGCGAACGCACTGGAATTGTAGTCCATCACCGCGACCTAGCGTGCCAAGGCAGCCTACCGAACAAACCGCAATCCTTATACCCACAGGCCAGTCAATGACGCAGTCCACGCCTCTCGCGGTCGAAGAGCATGTCCACGGCGAAACCGTATGGGTCGCGGTCCGCTCGCGCGGCGCCGATTGGTCCTGGCTCACGCCTGAAGAAGCCGTCCAACTCGGTCGGGAATGGATCGAGAAGTATGCTGGCGCCTTGCCGATGGCCGCGGAGTAGCCGTGGCGAGCACGCGCCGCTGCCCTCGAGCGGTCGGCGCGGCGCGACGCCTCCCCCGGCCCGTGCCGCGATCAGGACCAGGACGAGCGACCGCGCCAGACAGGGTCCGCCCCGGACCCGCCGAGGGGAGGGGCAACCTTGGAATCGTTCGTTTAGCGCATGATCGCGCGCCGGCGCGTGAATCATGCGCTCAAACAGACACCTGGACCATCTTCGGCGTGCACGGTCAGGATGAAAATCGTCTAAGGTGAACCGCGGCCTTTAGCGCTGTTCCAATCGCCGCTGTTCTCCTCTTCGCTGTCGTCCCACGTATCGCCGGTCCAGCCGTTCTCGTCGTATTCGGACATGCACTGATCGACCAGCGCCTCCATCTTCGCCATATCGCCGCCCTTCTCCGCGCTGGTCAGCGTCTGGGCGCGAATATCCTCCCAGCCGCCGGCGTAGTTGCGCTCGTATAGCTCGTGCCGGCCGCCGAATTCGGTCCCGACGCATTCCCACAGCAGTTTCATGATCTTGATCCGCTCCTTGTACTCGATCCCGTGCGAGCCGCGGACGTATTGCCGCAGGTACGGATCGATGTCGGGATTGGCGAAGTCCTTGACCGAGGACGGCAGGTAGATCAGGCCCGAGGTGACGGTGCGCTCGATGATGTCCTTGATGCGCGGATAGGCGTCGGGAGCGAAGACGCGATACGCCTGCCCCGCCTTCAGGTCCGGCAGCACCGCGTCGCCGTTCCACGGGTTCGGATTGTGCGCCATGGCGTTGGACAGCGACCAGAACAGGTTGCGCCAGGCGACCGCCTCGCCCAGCAGCACCTGGTTGCCGCGTGCCTCGTCGCCGCCGGTGCAGCGCAGGGCTTTCGCCAGCAGTCCGACGATGAAATCCAGCTTGACCGCGAAGCGCGTGCAGCCCTGGAACTGGAAGCCGTTGGTGAAGCCGGAGCGCGGGTAGAAGCTGAGCACACGGGCGGGATCGCGATAGATGAAAACGTCTTCCCAGGGGATGAAGACTTTATCCAGAACGAAGATCGCGTCGTTCTCGTCGAACCGCGAAGACAACGGGTAGTCGAACGGGCTGTTGTGGCGGGCGGCCTGCTCGTATGAGGTGCGGCAGAACAGCTTCAGGCCGGGCGCATCGATCGGGACCAGGAACATCAGCGACATGTCGAGGTCCTCGGTCGCGGTCTTCGACGACTGGCCCATGAAGTTGTAATGGGTCATCGCCGCCGAGGTCGCGACCACCTTGGCGCCGGAGACGATGATGCCGCCGTCGACCTCCTTCTGGACGCAGACAAAGACGTCCTTGCTTTCTTCGGCCGGCTTGTGCCGGTCGACCGGCGGATTGACGATCGCGTGGTTCATGAACGGCACGGTCTCCTGCGCCCGTTTGTACCAGGCGCGGGCATTGCCGGCGTAGGGTCCGTAGTATTCGGCGTTGGCGCCCAGCGTGTTGGTGTAGGCGGCCTTGTAGTCCGGCGTGCGGCCCATCCAGCCATAGGACAGCCGCGACCATTCGGCGATCGCGCCCTGCGCCCCGATCAGTTCCTCGCGGGACCGCTGCACGCGGAAGTATTTGTGGGTGTAGCCGCCGGAGCCGGTGTCGGTCGGGCAGGTCAGCGTATCGCGTCGCTTCGGGTCGTGCAGCGCATCATACAGCCGGGCGATGGACCGGACGGAGTTTCGAAACGCCGGATGGGTGGTGACATCGGCGACCCGCTCGCCGTCGATATAGACCTCGCGTCCGTCTCGCAGGCTTTGGATGTATTCCGCCCCGGTATAGGGGCGGCGCCTGTCGGCGATGACGTCTTCCGGACGCATGTGCTGTCTCCCTGCCAAGATACCGTCAGCATAGCCACGGTTACTGTCGTTGCGCCATCGCGCCTGCTGCCAGTGGCGGATTTACCGGGCAGCCGTGCCGGTGGGAGCGCAACGCCGAGGGTGGGGCAGGATCGTATCCAGTCCGGCCGGATCACCAGGCGTTCGGGAACGGCAATAGCCTCCGGACCATCCTGCAGCCGATTGACAGCGTCGCGGTCTCGCACGACGCTATCCGCGCGCCAACGGCCGTTACGGTCTTGCTTCGGCGTACGGGAGGGAAGACAATGTTCACATCAAAGCGCGCGGAACAAGACGTTCCGCGGTGGATGCATATCGCAGGATCCACGGTGGCCATGATCCTGGCGATGACTTTCTGGGCGAACAACCCCGCGCGAGCCGCATCGAAGGCCGACTGCAAGCCCGCCGATGGTGCCAGTTTCATTTGCGGCGCGACGAATGTGGAAGATTTTGCGCCGGTGCCAGGCACGAAATGGGTAATCGGCAGCGATCTGGCCGCGGCCAGCCACCCGCAGGGCTATCTGCATCTGTTCGACACGACCAAGCGAACCGTCTCGGACGTAAAGCCTTCGGAGATCGCCATTCGGTGGGACAAGAAGACCTATCCCGACTGTCCGGGTCCGTACAACGTGAAGACCTTCGGCCCACATGGACTGGACCTGACACGGACCGGCGGCGAACACCGCGTACTCTATGCCGTCAACCACGGCGGCCGGGAAGGCATCGAAGTCTTCGACGTCGATCTGTCTCATGGTAAGCCTCGGTTCACCTGGACGGGATGCGTGGTCGTGCCGAGCCACTTCTGGCCGGATGGGGTAGCCTCGCTGCCCGACGGCGGAATCGTGGTGACAAGTCTCTGGGACCCAACCGATGCGGACCGGATGACCAAGCTCAGCGAGGGCAAGCCGGTCGGCGCCCTGGACGAATGGCATCCGGGTAAAGGTTGGTCGGTGGTTCCCGGCACCGAGGGCATGTCCGGTCCGAACGGCGTGGTCGTCTCGGCTGATGGCAAGGAGATCTATCTGTGCCTGTGGTCGGGAAAGCAGCTCGCGCGGATCGACCTGCGCAGCTCGCCGCCGAAGGTGGATACCGTTCCGACCGGAATCCTGACCGATAACGACCGCTGGTCGCCGGATGACAAGTCGATCTTCGTCGGCGGACAGGACGTGACCGTGAAACAGGCGATCGAATGCTTCGAATCCAAGGAATTGAACTGTAACGTACCGTTCAAGATCTACCGTATGGACCCGGAGACGCTGAAACTGACCGACGTGGTCAAGAGCGGCGTGTACGGCGTGTTCGGTGCCGGTACGGGAGCCATCCAGGCCGGCGATTCCCTTTGGGTAAGCTCGTACCGCTCCGACCGGATCGCGATCTTCCCGTACTCGACCGAGTAGAGGCCGATGGCGTGGTGCCGGCCGGTGGCGACACCGGCTGGTACGATGACATCGAGAACGCAAGGTGACGATGCGATGATCACCGCGCCATCACGCGCCTCGGCCGGTCCGTCACCCGCGCCAGCGGAGCAACCAGCGCCAGCGCGCTGCCGCCGACAACCGCCATGACCAGGAATGCCAAGCCGCCGTACCGGGCGTAAAGCCAGCCGGACAGCAGCATCATCAGCCCGGTCGGCGCGCCGTAGCCCGCCGCCGCGTGCAGCGCCTGCGCCGTCGCCGCCCGCTCGACAGGCACGAACCGGCTCAATACGAGCATCGCCGACAGATGCTGCATGGCGAAGGTGGCAGCGTGGAGAAGCTGGACGACCACCAGTACCGGCAGCGGCGGCGCCATGGCCATCGCCGTCCAGCGCACCACCGAGGCCGCGGCCGAGCAGGCTGTCAGACCGGCGGGACCAAGCCACGCGACCAGGCGGGCGCCGCGGGCGAACAGCAGGATTTCCGCGACGATCCCCTCGGCGATCAGCAGGCCGATGACCGTGTCGCTGAAGCCCTGGGCACGCCAGAACAGCGCCGCGAAACCATAACAGGCCGCGTGCGCGCCCTGTATCAGCGCGGTGCAGCCCACCGCCAGCCGGAACGCCGGGTTCCGGAACAGCATGAGCCCGGCAAACGCCCGCGGGGCGGCGGGTGGCCTGGCGGCCTCCGGCAGGAACACGCTCACCAGCGCCGCTGCCCCGTACCCCAGCGAAAGCAGCCACGGCACCAGCCATGATCCCACCCGGCTCAACAGCCAGCCGGCGACCGCCGTCGCCACCATGAAGGCCGCCGATCCGACGGCGCGAACCGGGCCGTAGACGATCCGCCTCTCGCCCGCGAGGGCCAGCGCCAGCGAGTCAGCGAGGGGGTTGATCGCGCTGGACGCGACACCCTGGGCGCCGACGATCAGCAGCAACGGCAGAAATCCGCGGGCAGCGCCACAGGCCGCACCCAGGGCGGCGGCGGCGAACGCGGCGAGGAACAGCACCGGCCGCCGCCGTCCCATCCGGTCCGCGACGATGCCCCAGCCGGGCCCCGCCACGACCCGCAGCAGCGCCGTCACACCCAGCACCTGCCCGATGGCATCCGCGGACAAGCGCCGATCGGCCAGCCAAAGCGGCATGAACGCCATGATCGCACCGGCCGCGAAATACGCCCCCAGGAACGCGGCGACCCGCGTGGCCGCCGACACCGGCGCGTCTCAGGCGGCCTGCTGCAGGGCGGCGACGTTGCGCAGCTTCCGCGCCATCGCGGCAATGCCGTTGCCGCGGTTGGTGGACAGCGCCTCCAGCAGGCCCAGATCCTTCAGGAAAACCGGGTCGGTGGCGAGGATTTCGTCCGGCGAGCGGCCGGAATACACCCGCAGCAGCAACGCGACGAGGCCGGACACGATGGCGGCGTCCGACTTGCCGGCGAAATACAGCGCCCCGTCGCGCGGGACGGCCTCCATCCAGACGCGGCTCTGGCAGCCTGGAACCCGGTGCGCGTCATCCGCCCAGGTCATCAGGGAACGGCGGCAGCTTGCGGCCCATGCCGATGATGAACTCGTAGCGCTCCATCCAGTCATCGAACAGGCTGAGTTCGTCGCCGATCGCCTCGATCGCGGCGGCGGCGGTCGTTTCCTCGGGACGGACGAATGGATCTGTCATGCAGGGGATGTGCTGGCGTGCGGGTCCTGCGTCAAGGAAAGAAGTGGCCCGCTGTCAGGGCAGCGCCAGGCCGCCGCCGTCGATCGGCAGCGCATGGCCGGTGATGCCGCGGGATTCCGGCCGCAGCAGCCATATCACCGCATCCGCGACCTCCGCCGCCGAGGCGACGCGCCCGGTCGGCACGCCGATGGCCGCCTGCCGCGGGGTGATCCCCAGTTCGGCGTAGCGCTGCTCCGCCATGGCGGTGTCCACCCAACCGGGACACAGCGCGTTGACCGTGATGCCGCGTGGCGCGACCGCCAGGGCGAGGGCGCGCGTAAAGCCGACAACGCCGTGCTTGGCCGCGCAGTAGGCGGTTTGATCGGGCACGCCGCGCAGGCCCAGCACCGAGGCGATGTTGACGATCCGTCCGGTCGCGTCGGGCAGGAGCGGCAGCGCCGCCTTGCAGCAGTGATAGGTGCCGTGCAGGTTGGAGCCAATGATGGCATGCCATAGGACATCGTCGCCATCGAGCCGGTTGGCGCCGGCGGTCCCGGCGCAGTTGATCAGCGCGTCCACCCGGTCCAGTGCGTGGAAGATCGCGTTCACGGCCCTGGCATCGGCCACGTCGCAGGCGGCGAAGCGATGCGGGGATGGCGCGGTATGCCGAGCCACTGCCAGCACATCCCATCCCTCGGCTGCCAGCCGATCCGCCACCGCTCGGCCGATACCGCGTGTGCCGCCGGTGACGACGGCGCGCTTCATTGCGCGGTGCCGCCGCCGTCGACAGGCAGCACGATACCGGTGATGAAGGACGCGGCATCCGATGCCAGGAACGCAACCGCGGTGGCGATCTCGGACGGGGCGGCGAAGCGGCCCAGCGGCACGCCGGCCATGTAGGCATCGGCGGAGGAAACCGGAAATTGGTCCGGGTACTTCGCCGAAAGATCGCCGATCACGGTGGCCAGCATGGCGGTGTCGGTGCTGCCTGGCGCGATGCAGTTGACCCGGACGCCGAACCGAGCCCAGTCCAATGCCGCCGATCGGGACAACTGCGCGATCGCCGCCTTGGACGCGCCGTAGGCCGCGCTGACCTGCTTGCCGATCAGGGCCTGATCCGATGCTATATTCACCACCGCGCCGCGCCGCCGTTCGGCCATCCGGGGAAGCACCACCCGCATCAGCGCGTAGGCGGCGAGGAAGTTGACCCGAAAAACGCGCTCGACGTCGGCGAGCGGCGTCTCCGCCACGGTCCCGAGAACAGTCACGCCGGCGTTGTTCACCAGGATGTCGATCGGTCCGCGATCGGCGATCAGCGCCTCCAGCCGCCCTTCCAGCGTCGCCGTGTCGGAGAGGTCGAAATCAGGCAGATCGAGACCGATGACCTCCACGCCATCCTGAGCCAGGACGTCGAAAATGGCGCCCCCGATGCCGCCCCGATGTCCGGTGACGATCGCCCGACGGCCGGCCAGCCCGAAATTCAGCTTCGCACCCATCTTGCCTCCCCATGCAACGGTGTCATTCTCGCGGTCAAATAACGGGAAGGAACCCCTCTGATGCGTCAGTTGGCCGCGATCCTGTCATTGTTGCTTGTCTCCGGCGTGGCCCGAGCCAACGACAAGATCACCTTTGGGCTGGACTGGAAAGCCGAGGCGGAATACGGCGGCTTCTATCAGGCCCTCGCCACCGGCATTTATGCGAAGCATGGACTGGACGTGACCATCCAGGAGGGTGGACCGCAGGTCAATCACACGCAGTTGTTGCTGGCCGGACGGCTGGATTTCAACATCACCGGCAATTCGTTCCTGGCCCTGAACTTCGTCAAGGAGAACATCCCGTTCCGCGCGATCGCCGCCGTTTTCCAGAAGGACCCGTCGGTGCTGATCGCCCATCCGGGCGAGGGCAACGACAGTTTCCCGGCGCTGAAGGGCAAGCCGATCATGATCAGCGGCGACACCCGGGTCGGCTGGTGGACCTTCCTGAAGGCGAAGTTCGGCTACGCCGACAGCCAGATCCGGCCTTACACGTTCAACCTGGCGCCGTTCCTGGCCAACAAGAAGGCGATCCAGCAGGGCTACCTCGGATCGGAACCGTTCTCGATCAAGGAAGAAGGTCATTTTGACCCCGTGGTGCTGCTGATCGCGGATGCCGGGTTCAAGGGTTACGGCAGTTTGATCGCCACCTCGGACAAGATGATCGAGCAGCATCCGGACGAGGCGCAACGGTTCGTCGATGCTTCGATCGAGGGGTGGTATTCCTATCTTTTCGGCGATCCCACGCCCGCCAACGCGCTGATCAAGCAGGCCAATCCGGAGATGACCGACGCGTTGATCGCATACGGGATCAGGGTGATGAAGACCCACGACATCCTGACCTCGGGCGACGCCGCGACGCTGGGGATTGGTGCGATGTCAGCCCCCCGATGGGCCGATTTCTATAAGACCTCCGTGGAGGCCGGGATCTACCCGAATGGCCTGGACATCACCAAAGCCTACACCCTGCAGTTCGTGAACCACAAAGTCGGGATGGATATGCCGCATTGACCGCCGCCAGCCTCCTCGCGTGCTGACGGTCAGCCACGTCACGCGCCGATTTCCGGGCGGGGTCGAGGCGCTGCGCGACACCTCCCTGGATCTGTCCGAACGCGATTTCGTGGCTCTGCTTGGACCGTCCGGTTGTGGCAAATCGACGCTGCTTCGCCTGATCGCGGGATTGGACCAACCCGACGGCGGCCGGCTGGCGTGGGATGATGGACCACCTGCGCCGGGCGACATTGGCTACGTCTTCCAGGACGCCACCTTGCTGCCCTGGGCAACCGCCGAGGACAACGTCTTCCTCCCGCTGCGTCTGCGCGGCTCGTCGCGGGAGACCGCGATGCCGGTCGTTCATGCCGCACTGGGCCAGGTGGGCCTGGACGGGTTCGAGAAAGCGCGCCCGCGGCAGCTCTCGGGCGGTATGCGGATGCGTGTGTCGATCGCGCGCGCCCTGGTGACCCGGCCGCGCCTGCTGCTGATGGATGAACCGTTCGCCGCGCTCGATGAGTTCACCCGGCACAGGCTGCAAGCGGATCTGCTGGCGGTCTGGCGACAGGCCGGCTGTACCGTGGTGTTCGTCACCCACTCGATCTACGAAGCCGCTTTCCTGGCTCGCCGAATCGCGCTGATGACCCCTCGCCCCGGTCGCATCGTGCGCGAAATCGCGTCGGGGCTGACATCGGGACCCGAGACCCGCCTGGATCCCGCGTACGCGGCCCTGGTGGCCGAGATCGCCCGCGGCATGGAGGCCGCGCTAGCGCATGATCGCGCCGGGCGAAACGTCCCCGGCGCGTAAATCATGCGATCAAACAAGGAGCTAGACCATTCTCGGCCTGCACAGTCAGGCTGAGGATGGTCTAGTGTCCCGAATTCGGAAGTTCGCCATGCCTGGATCAGCCGCCTTACGAACTTCCGCATCGATGAGGACACTAGCAAAGCATTGTTTTCTAGCGTGGTTTGTGGTTCCGAAGTCCGCTCCGGGGATGATCCACAATATGGCGGACTTCGGAACCACCACACTAGGATGACGGCATGAACACCGCCCGAAAGATGAACGGCATCGGGATGAAATTCGCCCCTGCGCTGTTCGGGCTGCTTGCGCTGGCACTGTGGCAGGCCGCGGTCCGGTTCGGCGATGTGCCGGTCTACGAGGTACCCGGCCCGGTTGCCATCGTCGGCGCCTTCGCCGCCGACCCGCTCGGCCTGCTGCAATCCCTTGCCTCGACCCTGTTCGTCACCTTCGCCGCTCTCCTGGTCGCGGCCGTGCTGAGCCTCGCCATGGCGGTGGCGATGTCGGCCAGCCGGCTGGCGCAAGCGGCGATCCAGCCCTGGGCCGTCGTGCTGCAGGTCACGCCGCTGCCGGCGATCGCGCCGCTGATCATCATCTGGGTCGGCGACCCGTTCGTCGCGCTGGTCGTCTGTGCCACGATCGTGGCGTTCTTCCCGCTGTTCGCGAACACCGCGGCGGGCCTTGCCTCGGCCCCGCCGGAGCTGAACGATCTGTTCCGGCTGTATGGAGCGAACCGGTGGAGGACCATGGCGCTGCTGCGCCTGCCGGCCGCCCTGCCCTATTTCCTGACCGGCCTGCGCATCTCCGGCGGCCTGGCTCTGGTGGGCGCGGTGGTGGCCGAACTGGTCGCAGGGTCCGGCGGGTTCGCTTCCGGACTGGCATACCGCATCCTCGAGGCCGGCTTCCGCCTGGAAATTGCCCGCATGTTCGCCGCCCTTGTGCTGCTCGCTCTCGCCGGGATCCTGATCAACTTCGGCCTGGGTGCGCTGGGCGAGTTCATCCTGCGCCGCCGGGGCGTGGCATGACCCGGCTGCTGATCTTCGGCCTCGGCTATACCGGCACCGCGATCGCCCGCGCCGCCATGGACGCCGGCATGTCCGTCAGCGGCACCAGCCGCACCGGAGCCGCCCGAAGCCTCCCCTTCGACGCCGCGGAAACGGCGATCCAGGCCGCCACCCATCTGCTCACCACCGCCGCTCCGGATGAGACCGGCGACCCGGTGCTGTGCCGCTACGGGTCCGTCATCGCCGCGGCGCCCAACCTGCGCTGGATCGGTTATCTGTCCAGCACCGCCGTCTATGGCGACCGAGGCGGAAACTGGGTGGACGAAGACACACCGGCCACTCCGTCGCAGGCTCGCGGCCAACGCAGACTGGACGCCGAATGTGCCTGGGCCGGAGCAGCCGGCCATCGTGCCGTGGATATCTTCCGGCTGGCCGGAATCTATGGCCCCGGCCGGTCGGCGTTCGACGACCTTCGCGCCGGCCTCGCCCGCCGCATCGTCAAGCCCGGCCACCAGTTCGGCCGCACCCATCGCGACGACATTGCCCGTGCCGTTGTCGCCGCGATGCGACAGGACCGTCCCGCCGGCCGCCGCGTCCTGAACGTCGCCGACGACGAACCCGCCGAAAGTGCCGCCGTCGTCGACCGAGGCCGCCCGGCTCCTCGGTGTCACTCCGCCCGCGGAAATCGCCTTCGAAGCCGCCCTGCCGACCATGAGCCCGATGGCCCGCAGCTTCTGGGCCGACAACCGTAAGGTCGCCAGCGCCAAGACCAAGGCCGCCCTGGGTATCGAGTGGCTCTACCCGACCTACCGCGAAGGCCTACGCGCCATCCTGGCCGAGGAGCGCGCCGACCGTCCGCCGTAACAGCGCCAGATCCGCCGGCCGGGACAACCGGTGGTCGCCGTCCTTCACCAGGGTCACCTGCACATCCGACTGATTCCACCTGTTCGGCGATCCGCAATGCCAACTGCCATGGCACATCCGTGATCCGACTGGCCGTGCAGCAGCCGCACCGGGCATTGAATCGGAATGGGTCCGGTCAGAACCAGATGGTCCGCGCCGTCCTCGATCAGCGCCCGCGTGATCGGGGTTGGATCGCCATAGTGACTCGGCACGTACAGCACGCCGTCCCGCTCCAGCGTCGCCCGTTCCGACGGCGTCATCGCATCCCACATCAGCCGCTGCGTGAAATCCGGCGCGGCAGCGATGCCGACCAGCGCGGCGATGCGGGCAGGCCGGGCGATCGCCGTCAGCAGGGCGATCCAGCCGCCCATGGAGGAGCCTACCAGGATCAATGGCCCCTCGGTCAGCGCGTCGATCGCCGCCAGCGCATCCGCCGCCCAGGCCCCGATCGTGCCATCCAGGAAGATCGCCGCTGCTGGCTCCGTGCCCGGAATAGTCGAAGCGCAACATGCCCGACCCCGCGTTCGGCGCAGAAGGAAGCGAGTGCGGTGGCCTTGTCGCCGGTCATGTCGGAGCGGAAACCGGGCAGGAACACGACGGTCGGGGACGTGCCCGCCACGCCGAACCCAGGCCAGTTCGGTGCCGTTGCCGCGATCAAGCCGTCCAGTGGTCTCAGTCATGCGTATCACATCCCAACGACCAGCCAGTCCAATGCCCGGGTCGGTCGAGTGCGCGGGCCATAGGGTCCAGATACCCATACTTCCCCCAAACAACCAAGCGTGATACCGTCGTTTGATGTCGCCTTTCGCCGGTTCACCGGTCGTGCTGCAGGTTCTCCCGTCGCTCGTCACCGGCGGGGTGGAGCGCGGCACCGTCGAAATCGCCCAGGCCATCGCCGAAGCCGAGGCCACCGCGCTCGTCGCCAGCGCCGGCGGCCCACTTGTGCGCCAGATCGAGCGCGCCGGCGGCATCCACGTCACCCTGCCCCTGAACACCAAGTCGCCGCTCGGGATCTGGCGCAATGCCGCGGCCCTGGAGGCGCTGATCCGCGACCACAAGGTATCGCTGGTGCATGCGCGGTCGCGTGCCCCCGCGTGGTCGGCCTGGCTGGCTTGCCAGCGCACCGGCGTGCCGTTCGTGACGACCTACCATGGGACCTATGGCGAAGGACTGCCGTTCAAGCGCCTCTATAACAGCGTGATGGGGCGCGGCCGCATCGTCATCGCCGCCAGCCGGTTCATCGCCGATCTGGTGACGGCCCGCCATCGGGTCGATCCCGCCCGCGTCCGGGTGATCCCCCGCGGGGTCGATCCGGCGGTATTCGATCCCGCCGGCGTCGCCGCGAGCCGAATCGCGAAACTGGCGGCATCCTGGCGGCTACCCGAGGGCATGCGCCCGGTCGTTCTGCCCGGACGCCTGACCTCGTGGAAAGGTCACGCCGTCCTGCTGGACGCCATCGCCCGGCTCAACCGGCACGGACGTCGTTGTGCGTGTTTGTCGGTTCCGATCAGGGACGCCACCAGTATGCCAGGGACCTGGAGCGTCAGGCGACGCGGCTGGGGATCGCCGACCGATTGCGGCTCGTCGGACAGTGCGACGACATGCCGGCCGCGCTGGCTCTGTCGGATGTCGTGGTGCATGCATCGACGCGGCCCGAGGCCTTCGGCCGGGTCGTGATCGAGGCGCAGGCGATGGGCCGCCCCGTCATCGCCTCGGACCTCGGCGGTCCGGTGGAGACGGTACGGCACGGCGAAACCGGCTGGCGGGTTCGGCCGAACGATCCCACAGCCCTGGCCGCGGCGATCTGCGCGGCGCTGGATCTCGATCCGGCGGAGCGGCTGGCGCTGGGGCAGCGGGCGCGCGCGTCGGCACCCACGGTGCGGTCGATGCAGCAGGCCACCCTGGAAGTCTACGCGGCGGTGCTGACCGGGCGTTGATCTCCGACTGCTGAAACGTCGGAGCCCATCGACATATGAGGTGCGGCGCATCACGCCCGACCGTGGCAACGCGATGCAATGCCGCGTTGGATGGCGCGAAGCGACCTCCTGCGTGCCCCGTATGGGGTTATCTCCGCTCAGCGCGGTCATACTCTGAAGTTGATGGCACAAGCGCTGCGCCGCGTTGATTTTTTGTTGTGCCGCGGTCGAGCGAGCCTGGCGCTGCCTGCCCACCCATCTTCGCCGTCGTCTGGGCGACTGCCCGCTAAGGAACGGCTTTTGGTGACCCTGCGCAACGAGTCTCCACACGATACGCACATGACACGGATTCGAGGATCTCCTCCCAGGGAGGTGTGACCGACTCTGTTACAACGCCAGTTCCCATGTCTGGCCGACCAGATCCCTGCCGAAGGAATGATGGGGCTCGGACGCCACCAGTTGAAATCCGGCCTTTTGGTAAATGCGGCGAGCCGCCAGCAGGACGTCGTTGGTCCACAGCGTCAACGTGCGGTACCCCCTCTCACGGGCGAAACGGATGCACGCATCGACAAGCTGCGCGCCGATGCCGACGCCGCGGGCGGTCGGCTCGACATACAATAGCCGCAGCTTGGCCACCGTCTCCGATCCGCGCACCAGGAACACCGAACCGACCACCGCCCCCTCCCGCTCGGCGATCCAGCTTTGCTCCCATGCCGGGTCGAAATTCCGCACGAAGCCGGCCAGTATTTCCGCGGCGAGCGCTTCATAGGTCTCGTCCCAGCCATATTCCATCGCATAGAGAATGGCTTGCCGATGCACGATCCAGCCGAGATCGCCGAGCCTGTGCGATCGCAGAGCGACGGGAGCGGGCGAGATCTCCCGGCCGCCCAGCAGCCGCTCGATCGTCCGCATGGCTCGCACCAGCGTGGCGGTGTCTTCCGCCGCAAGGCCGCCGATCGTAGCCCGCACGTCCTCCTGTGATGCACGATCCAGCGGCTCGTACGCCGCCCGGCCGGCCGGCGTCAGGGCGAGCAATGTCTCGCGGCCGTCACGCGGCGAAGCGGTACGCGCGATCAAGGCTCGTTGATCGAAGGTTTTCAGCATCCGGCTCAAATAGCCGGCGTCGATCCCAAGATCGCGGCAGAGATCGGCCGCAGTCGGCCTATCGCGATGGGCGAGTTCATAAAGGACGCGCGCCTCGGTCAGCGAGAAGTCACTTTTCAGCAGCCCCTCGCCGAGCAGGCCGAGTTGGCGCGTGTAGAAACGGCTGAAGCGGCGAACACTGCCAATGGCTTCGGCCTGCGTGAGGTTGGGGACATCGGTCATATGAACCTCCCGCTGGTCAGGATCGCCCATATAGTTGACTCAGTCAAGTTTGCGGCGGTTGAAGACCCCGACGCTGCTCAGCCAGCCGAACCCTCGTCCCTGACCGCCTGCTTCCCAATCAAGAAATCCCGGCATTCACGCCAGCAGCGCGGCCACTCCGTCCAGGCTAAGTGACTTCTCTCCTAACAACACGTCCATGGCGGGCTGTTCCCAGACCGCCTCCTCCGGCGCGAGGGGATCGACCGGAGACAGCCGGTGAGCCAGCACGAACCGCGCCACCAGCGCGCGCCTTGCATCAGCGCCGCGCCGAGACCCTTCCCACGCCAGTAGCACCGCGCTCGACGCGTCATACAACGCCGTCGCCGCCTGCCGCGCCAGCGTCTCCTGCCCCCGTGCCGCGACCCGCCCCGCCAGATCGACCGCCCGATCCACCGCCTCACCCAGCGCGCGCCGGAACGCTGCCGGCAACGCCGAGGCTTCGTCCAGCCGCGCCCGCAACATCCCCTGCAGCGCCAGATGCGCACCGGCCCTGCCTACCGCCCGGCCGATCACGTCCAGCGCATTGATGTTGCTGGTGCCCTCCCACAGCAACCCAACCTGAGCATCGCGGATCAGCCGGGGATTGACCCAGTCCTCAATATACCCATTCCCGCCGCGCGCCTCCATCGCGGCCGTGGCAACGATCACGTTGTCCCGGCAGGCCCGCAGCTTCAGCAGCCCGGTCAGAATGCGCAGTTCCTCACGGGCCCCGCGCCCCAGCGGCGTCGGCGGTGCACAGCGCCATCGACAGCGCCTGCTCCGCCGGCACCAGCATCTTCATCAGTTGCCGGCGCATCAGCGGGAAGTCCGCCACTGTCCGGCCAAAAGCAACACGCCCGCGCGCCGCGGTCAGCGCCTCGTTGACGCAGCGGCGCATCATGGCGGCGGCGCGCACGCCATGCGACAGGCGCGACAGGTTCACCTGCTCCATCATCTGTTTCAGGCCCTGGTCCTGCTGGCCGACCAGGTATGCTTCCGCGCCCTCCAGCCGGATTTCCCCGCTCGCCATCGACTTGGTGCCCAGCTTGTCCTTCAGGCGGACGATCCGGTAGGCGTTGCGCGTTCCGTCGCGCAAACGCCGAGGCAGCGCGAACAGCGCCAGTCCCCGCGTGCCGGACGGCGCACCCTCCGGCCGAGCCAGCATCAGGGCCACATCAGCGTCGGTGTGGGAACAAAACCACTTCTCGCCATGAAGCCGCCAGACGCCGTTTTCATACCGGGCAACGGTTTCGATCGCGCCGACGTCGGAGCCGCCGGCCTTCTCGGTCATGAACTGCGTGCCTTTCCACATGCGGGCAAGATCGGATGCCAGCATCTTCGGCAGCAGGTAGTCCTGCAGCGCGTTGCTGCCGAACTTGCGGATCAGGTGGATCGACGTGTCGGTCACGCTGATCGGGCACATCAGGCCAAACTCGCCTTGCACGAACAGGTACTGGAACGCGTACTTCGCCACCGGCGGCAGCGGGCGGTCCATGCCCAGCACGCCCCCGCGGTGCGACATGGCGTGGAACTGAAAGTCGCCGAAGGCGATCTGCTCCATCTCCCGGTAGCTGGGATGATACTCGATCCAGTCCTCATCGCGGCCGAAGCGGTCGCGCGGATGCAGCACGGGGGGATGGCGGTCGGCGATACGTGCCAGTTCATCCAGGCGTCCGCCGGCCAACCGACCCAGACGCTGGTAATGCGGGGTCAGCTGATCCAGCACGCCATGCGGCAGGTAGATCGCCAGCAAATCGCGAAGACCGCGGTCGGCGGCATAGAAATCCATGCCGGCGCAATCGGGGGCGACCCAGTCGGAACCGGTTCGGGAACGTTCGATCGGCTGATCCGGGGACATGGCGTTCCTCCTTCGGTTTCGTGTGACGGGCGATCGTCCACGATGATTATCCCGCCGACGGGGCGCCGGCATAGAGCCAGGCGAGACCGTCTCGACCCCGCGGCCATGGCATCTTGTGCCTGCCCGCGCAAGACGCGCCGCGACCTGCCGCTGATCAGCCGCAATGCACTGCTCGCGCCCCGCATCGGGACGCAAGATCCGGACGCAGTTCGCGGAACGGGCCGCCGGAAACAGTGCCGCGTGAAACCGCGAAAATCCGACTTGCATGATGATAGTCCAGACACCACTTTCGCCGTACCGGTCCGGATGGTGCCGGGTCCGAAGGAGAACTGATCAATGAGCAACAATGCTCCGGGTGCCGCCCTCATTACGGGCGCATCGAGCGGCATCGGCGCCGTTTATGCCGATCGCCTCGCACATCGCGGCCACAACCTGATTCTGGTCGCCAGGGATGCGTCGCGGATGGAGGCCATCGCGACAAGGCTGCGTGCAGAGACCGGCCGTACCGTCGAGGTGCTTCCGGCGGATCTGGCGGTTCCCGCGAACCTGAGCGCCGTCACGCATCGGCTTGTCACCGACCCCACGATCGCCATGCTGGTCAACAACGCCGGCATTTCGCTGAATGGCGGATTGCTGGAGAACGGGCCGGCCGAATTGGAACGGCTGATTGCCGTCAACATCACCGCGCCGACGCTTCTCGCCAATGCCGCGGCCAGGGCCTTCGTGCAGGCGGGGCGGGGCACGATCATCAACATAGCGTCGGTTCTCGCCGTCGCGCCCGAGCTTTTCGACGGCGTCTACAGTGGCTCGAAGGCGTATGTGCTCAACCTTTCGCTTGGTCTGGCCGGCAACGTTCGGGACGCCGGCGTGCATGTGCAAGCCGTGCTGCCGGGTGCGACCCGCACCGAGATCTGGCAGCGGTCCGGCAAGGACGTGGATGCGTTCCCGCCGGGCATGGTGATGGAGGTGGGCGACCTGGTCGATGCGGCCCTCGTCGGGCTTGACAAGAGAGAAACGGTCACCATCCCGCCACTGGCCGATGAGGGACAATGGATCGCTTATGAAAGCGCAAGGCTCGCGCTGGCGCCAAACCTCTCGCGCAGCCAGGTGGCTGATCGCTATCACGAAAAGCTGGTTGCCTGATCCGGACTGCTGGAGCGCGATTCACGCGCCGAGCGGAACGTCCCCGGCGCGTGAATTATGCAATCAAACAACGACCTGGATCATTTTCGGTCTGCACAGCCAGGCTGAAGATGGTCTGGCCGCGCCGCCCTGGGGCACCGCGGCCAGCGGCAATGCAGCTGCAAGACCAGCGCAAGTTCCGCATAAGTATTCGCCAACAGCGGTTCCTCGGCTTGTGTCCGGCCGTCGAATCCACAGGAGTCAAAATCATGTCCGTGCAAAGTATACTGGCCTTCGGCCTGGCACCCGCCCTGATGATCGGTACTACCGGACTTGCCCGCGCCAACGAGACCAGCCATGACGTGCCTCAAATGGCCGGAATCATCACTGACCTCGGTAGCCGCGCCTCAGCGCACACTTATTGGGTCGATGAGGCTGACGGAATTCACGTGGTCACCACCGTCGACAGCATAGTTCCCGGTCCAGCCGCAGGGGAGACCGAGCAACATGCCATCGTGCGCTTTTCGGCGCTGATTCTGCCGGGACAGTCGCAGTTGATCTCCCTGCCCGGGCCGGTCGGAAAGCCCCAGCAGGCCTTGCGGATACGCCGGCTCGGCAATCGGTCCGGCGACTATCGCATCGAAGTTGAACGCGTCCCGGCCCCGGACCTGACAGCGTCAGCCAACCGATCCGGCCGGGCGACCGATTGACCGCTGCCGGCTCATCTCCTCGACATCGGGACGGTCAGGTAACAGCCACGCAACGCCGAGGCTCGCCGGGTTGCGCCAGGGCCGTCGGCTCGGACCGACGGCCGTCCCGCTGCCGGGCCGAGCCCGCCACGAAGCTACCCCAGCCCACCACGAAGCTACCCCAGCCCACCTCGAAGCTACCAAGGTGACGCTACCGGTTCATCCGAAGACATTGCGTTCCTGCCTCGGTTTAAATTGACCTGCGTTCCGCGGATGACGATTATCCCGGCCGCAGGCAACTCGCATGGCGTCTGGCGAGGCTGGATCAATTCTCTGCCGCAGGCATCTGTCCAAATCTGCCAAAACCGCTCCGGGACCCGCGCCGCTGATCAACCACCACGCGCTTCTCTCGCCTCGACTGATCGAACGGATCACAGGATGGTATGGCGCACCCCTGATCGGAGTGGCGCCTTCGGCCGGCCCTGATGGCGACCAGACCAGTGGCCTCTCGCAACATCTCGTCCAATGGGAAAACGCGGACGTCGTCCTGTTTCCCGACATCGGACCGGGCGACCTGGACGGCTTTTTCTGCCTGCGGTTATTGCAAGTCATTGAGGAACGCCCGCCGCTGGCTGCCCTGTCGGTGATCCTCTTGTCGGCGTTCATGGCGGGACCGCCCCTGGCAGGCGGTTTCGAGGACCGGTTTCGCTCCGCCTGGCCCTTCGCCCGCTGCGTGTTCCTGACCGAGGGCAACGATCACGCCGCCCTGTCCGCCAGGCTTGGTGTGCCGGTCGGGCGGTTCGACGACGCCGCCGGCGCGCCATCGGCCCTCGAGACTGATGCCCGGGCCGGCCAGAAGATCGCGGTTCATGTGCAGTCCGCCCACCGACGGTGCGGCGGCACGATCCTGCTGGAAAATCAGGTCCAGAGCCTCGTGCGGGCCGGTTTTCTGACTATCCGCGTCTTCACCGATCCACAGTGGCGGCGCGGCGCGACATTACGTTCCCGGCTGGATGCCGTGATCGGGGAGAATGGCCTCGTCGCCGGCGCGCACATCAATGCCGTTGCCGTCCCGGACGGACCGCCGCCCCGCGTCCAGGCGCGGGACCCGGACGTGACCTGGAGAATTGCCGCTACCGCATCATGTCGTATCCATGATGATGCCATCACGCGCGGCGCCGGACAGGCTGAATGCGTAATCGCCAACCAGCCTGAATGTCTCGGCCCAGCCATCACCCTCGCCCCCCGCGCGCGGCTGATGTTCGCGCTGCACGAGGATCGCGCCGTCGCCCTGCATCAATGGGCAATCCTGGCGGGCCAGGGCGAGGCGGCGGCGATGAAGTCCGCGACTGCCGTGGCTCGGGTCCAGGCTCGGATTCTGACCATACCGGATATTTGCAGCTTCGTCAGCGCGTCCGAGATGACCCGTCTCGGGCCGCACTGCCGGCGCGCTGTCGCGGTCCTGCCGCACGTCGGATCTGCGCCGCCGCGCGACGTGCCCGCGGCGGCGTTCGATCTGCTGCTGGTCGGCTCCGATCATGATCTGAATGTCGTCTCGCTGCGGTGGTTCCTGGATCGGGTCTGGCGGCCTCACCTCGAGGCGCGTTCGGTGAGCGTGGCGATCGTCGGCCGCGTGGGAGCACGCGCTTTTCATCCGCGGTTCCTCTCGCCGTTGTTGCACTTCCTGGGCTTCGTCGAGGATCTTGAGACCATTCGGTCATGGTGCCGCCTGACGGTGGTGCCGGATGCCGGCGGTGCCGGACTGTCGATCAAGATGCTGGCGACCCTCGCCTCCGGCCATCCGATGGCCACCACCAGCATCGGTCTGCGTGGTCTGGATCCATCCATCACCGCGACGCTGCCGGCGCATAACACCGCGGATACGCTCGCCGCCGATATCCTGGGCCTGCTGGACTCACCGGATCGCCTGACTCAACGGCAGCGTCTGGTCCGCGCGGCTGCCGAAGCGCTCGGCGGCATCACCGACCACGCGGGCCTGATCATGGCCGCGGCTCGACCCACCGGGGCGGCAACCCGCGAGCGCCGGGCGCAATGGTCCGCGATCGTCGGAACGCCGCCGCCGGAGCCAGCGCCCTATCTCTTCGTCCTCGATATCGCCTTTTCGATGTCCGGCTCCCCATGGGACCAGCAAGTGCTGCTGGACGGCTGGCATGAACCGGAACCGTGGGGACGATGGACCGACGGCGCGGATGCCACCTTGCGGATCACGCTCGCGGCGCCAGTCAGCGAACCGCTGACCTTGCAGCTCGATATCGTCCCCTCGGCAGTTTGCGCGAACCTGCGGGTCGGCGTGGACGGCATGATGTTTCCGTTGGCCGATCCGGTGGCAGGCATGAACGGGTGGGACCTGCCGGCCGAGTTGACCACCGGGAAAGCCGAATTCGTGGTATCGCTCCACGTTGGCGAAACGATTTGTCCAGCGGCCACGGGCAATTCGCCCGACGATCGTGTCCTGGGCATCGGCGTCAGCGCGGTGCGGCTGCTGTCGCGCCAGCCCACATTGTGCGAGCTCGACGTCTTCATGCCGATCCGGGCCGACGCGATGCCCAGCCAGGTCCTGCTGACCGGCTGGCACCGGCCGGAGGACTGGGGTTGCTGGACCAACCGGACGACGGCGTCACTGCGCCTGGAGACGATCGAGCCACTGAAGGAAACAGTTCGTCTGGAGTTGAATCTCGCGCCGACAGCAATCCCGGCGCCGCTGACGCTGTCAGTCAATGGCGTGACGCTCGCGCCCACGATCCCAGCCGAAGGACCTAACATCTGGGACCTGCCGCAGCAGGCAACCATCGGACGCACTGAACTGAACGTTCTTCTCACCGTGTCAGAAATGTTCTGCGCCGCCCGCATCGGACTGTCCGCCGATGACCGCGAACTGGGCGTCGGCCTGCGCGGGATCAGGCTTGTCCCGGTCGTTACCGCCTTTTACGAGCCGGGCACAACGTTACGGCTCGCCGGACCGGCGGCGCTCGGACAGTTCCTGCTCAATGGCTGGCACCAGCCGGAGGATGGGGGCCCCTGGACCGGCCAGCACGATGCCTCCCTGTGCCTGAGATTCCGCCAGCCCTTGTTCGGGCCCTTTCGGCTGGAGATGGATCTGGCGCCTCCACCGGTGCTGACGACGCTGACACTGTCGGTGAACGGGATGGCCCTGCCCGGGATCATGCCGGCAGACGGCGTCAACCGCTGGAGCCTGCCAGAGACCCTGATCAACGGCCAGCAGACGTTGCTGCTCGAGTTGCAAGTGGCTGACACGTTTCGGCAGAGGGATGTCGCGGATTCAACGGACCGCCGCGTCCTGGGCATTGGTGTGCGTGGCGTCGGGCTGCATCGCGAGGCGCCTGCCGTCTGCCCGATCGGCACCCTGGTTCCGGTATCCAGCGATGCGGGCGACCGCGGAATATTGCTGGCCGGTTGGTATGCGCCAGAGACCTGGGGATGTTGGTCGTCGGGTCCTGCTGCATCGATGCTGTTGAGGTTCGATGCGCCACTGGAAGGTGTCTGTAAACTCGAGATCGACGTGTTGCCGCCGCTGCTGGATGCATCGGTCACCCTGTCTGCCAACGATGTGGTCCTGGATCCGCTCGCCGTGGTCAACGGAATCAATGAGTGGACACTGCCGCGAAGCTGCACCAGCGGGCACACCGATCTGCTCGTGCACCTCCTGGTCCCAAGTCCCGCCCGGCCCATGGATGTCAAGGATTCGAAGGACGACCGGATCCTGGGCGTCGGCGTAAGAAGCATTCGCCTGCTGGCCGCGTCGCGTGTGGCATAGCGGTCTGACGGTCACCGACATGGTTCAATGATGGTGACCCGGCACGGCCGGCATTGATCAGGTCAGGCCTTCCGCACGTTCCAGAACAGCGCATATCCCTTCAGCACACCGGTAACCGAACGGTTATAGACCCAGGTCGGCAGGATCTGCCCCAGCGGAATGAACGGCACGTCGATAAAGGCCTGCTGCTGGATCTGCGCCGCGATTCGCCGCCGGTCCGCCAGGCTGGCGGCGAACAGCCATTCGTTGCGTAGCGACTCCAGTTTTTCGCTGCTCGGCCAGCCGCGCGAGGCCGCCTTGCCGTTGCCCCTCAGATAGGTGTGCACCGCCGGATCGAATTCATCGAGACCCGACCAATAGGTGTGGAACACGCTCCAGCCGCCGTGCTCGACCGGATCCGTCTTGACCAGGCGCTGCAGCATGCTGCCCCAATCGGCATATTGCGCGTCCACATTCATTCCGATGCGCTTCAGCAGGTCGGCCCCAACGTCACCCAAGGCCTTCAGCGCGGGAAAATCCGACGGGATCAGCACGACCGTGCGCTCACCCTTGTAGCCTGACGCGGCCACCGCCTTGCCGACGGCGGCCAGGTCGCGAGGTCCGGTAAGGACCTGCATGCCCGCCTGGCTGGCCATCGGCGAAGCCGGGCAGAAGACACCAACACCGGCCCGCCAGTTGCCCGGGTCACCGGCCGCCGCCGCCATGTAGTCCTCCTGGCTGACCGCACCCAGCAGAGCCCTGCGCAGCGCCGGATTGTCGAACGGCGGCTGCAGATGGTTCAGCCGCATGTTGCCAAGGAACCCGAGCGGATCGGGCGCCGGCACGACCAGGCCGGCGTTTCGTTTCAGCAACGGCAGCAGATCGAAGGTCGGCGCCTCCCACCAGTCCATCTCCCCCGCCTGCATCGAGGCCGCGGCGGTGCCGGCGTCGGGGATTACCGTCCACTCGACCCGATCGACATGCACCACCTTGGGCCCCGCGGTGAAACTGGGCGTGCCGTCGGTGCGCGGCACATACGCCGTGTTGCGCTCATAGACCGCCCGGGCGCCGGCGACGTGCTCGTCGGCCCTGAACCGGAACGGTCCGCTGCCGACCATCTCGGTCACCTGCTTGAACGGGTCGGTCAGCGCCAGCCGTTCCGGCATCATCACGCACACATTGGAGCCTGGTTTGCCAAGCGCCGCGCGCAGCAAGGGAAATGGTCGTTTCAAACGAAACCGTATTGTCCGGTCGTCGGGCGCGGCCAGCTCCTCGGTGACCGCGAGCACGGTCTGACCAAATGTGTCACGCGCGCCCCAGCGGCGGATGCTGGCGACGCAGTCCCGGGCCAGGACTTTGCTGCCGTCGTGCCATAGCAGGCCATCGCGCAGGGTCAGCGTCCACGTCCGGCCATCGTCGCTGATGGAGTCACCCGCAACCATCTGCGGCGACACGCTGTACGCATCGTCCATGCCGTACAGCGTATCGAACACCATCATGGCATGGTTGCGCGTCACGTACGCCGCCGTCCAGATCGGATCAAGCACCGAGAGGTCGGCTTGCGGAATGAACCGCAGCACCGCCGGTGCGGCCGCGCGTGCGATGCGGGGGGCGGCGAGTGCGCCGGCGGTCGCGAGAAAAGTTCGGCGGCGCATGGTCAGAGTACTCCAGGCCCGGTGAAGATCGCGGTCAGGTTACGACCGCGCCGCCGGATCAGCCAGTCGCCTCGCCGTGCGTAACGGTCCGGGCAGGCGGCTCGATCCCCGGCGGATCGAACGCCCGGATCGGCGGCAACGGACCGTCGAACCGCTCGACCTGAACGATTGTCAGTTGCCCGGTGCAAGCCTGCGCCAGCTTGGACGTGCCGGCATCACGGGTGAGCACGTTCGGATTGCCGTGCGCGCAGACCGGCGATTGTCGGCATCCCGGTCAACCGGGTCATACCAGGCGCCGGTGGCAAGCTGCACCACGCCCGGACGCACAGCCTCGCTGATCACGGCCCCGGCCAGGCAAGCACCCCGATGGTTGAATACCCGCACCACCTCTCCGTCGCCGATCCGCCGCGATGCCGCGTCCAGCGGATGTATGCGCACGGGCTCGCGACCGTTGACTTTCGATGCCATGCTGGTCGCGCCGAAATCCAGCTGACTGTGCAGCCGCGCCGCCGGCTGATTCGCCACCAGATGCAGCGGGAAATGCCCGCATCAGCGGACTGCCGGCACCCTCCACGGGCGGCAGCCAGACGGGATGACCGGGGCAGTCGTCATAGCCAAAGCCGGCGATGGTGGCGGAGGTGATCTCCATCCTGCCGGTCGGCGTGTGCAGCTTCCGCTGAGCCGGATCGCGCCGGAACGCACGCACGACCCCGCCATCCCACGGCTCCGTCGGCAGGACCAACTCGCCCGCCTTCCAGAATGCATCGAAATCGGGCGCATCATGCCCCAGCTTCTGCAACGCCGCCCGGGTCGGCTCATACAAATGCCGCAGCCATGCCTCGACCGAGCGCCCCTCGGTAAAGCGTTCCGCCACGCCCAGCCGCTCGGCGAGGTCCACAAAAATGGCATAATCGTCACGCGCCTGACCGAAGGGTTCGGCCACCGGATGCATCGCCACCAGCAGCGGGTCATTGCCGGCGGCGCCGAGATCGGACCGCTCCAGCGTCACCGTCGCGGGAAACACGATGTCCGCGTGGCGCGCCGAAGCGGACCAAGCGGAGTCATGCACGATCACCGTATCGGGCCGCGAAAACGCCTGCCGCAGCCGGTTGAGGTCCTGGTGGTGATGGAACGGATTGCCGCCCGCCCAGTAGACCAGCCGGATATCGGGATAGGTCAGGCGCGCGCCGTTGAAGTCGTAGGTCTGCCCGGGATTCAGCAGCAGGTCGGCGATTCGCGCCACCGGGATCAGGTCCGGCACCGGGTTCAGCCCTGCGGGAGGGTCGGCAGCGGCACCGCCAGCGACGGCTTGCCGATATTCGCCAGCGAGCCCATCCCATACGAGAACCCGCCGCCCGGCAGCCCGATCTGCCCCAGCATGGCAGCCAGCACGACGCCCATCCACACTGGCTGCTCGCCGTGTTCCGCGCGCTGCAGCGATTGCGCGCAGGTGATCAGGGTGCGCTTGCCGGCGGCCTGCCGGGCAATGCCGCGAATTGTCTCTGCCGGCAATTCACAGATCGCCGCCGCCCAGGCAGCGTCCTTCGGCCTGGCCATCGGACCGGCCTGCCAGGTAATCCTCGAACTCCGGATAGCCAACGCAAAAGCGGTCGAGGAACACGCGATCAAGCAGCCCTTCGACCATCAGCGTGTGGGCGATGCCGAGCATCAAGGCAACATCGGTGCCCGGCCGGATCGGGTGCCACAGCGGCGCTATCTCCGGTGGAAGATCATCCCTTAGCGGACCGATCAGATGAAATCGCGCGCCACGCCGATGCGCCGCGAGCAAGTGGTGCCTGGCGACATGCTGGCTGGTGCCGCCGCTGCTGACGCTGCTGTTCTTCAGCGCCATGCCGCCGAACGCCAGCACGATGTCCGTCTCGCGTCGCCAGTTCGTCCCAACTGACGTTCTCCCGCCCGGCGGCCTCCTGCGACCCGATCACGTGCGGCAGAATGACCGCGGCGGCTGCGGAACTATAGGTGTTGACCGACCTGACGTAGCCGCCGAGCACATTCAGGAACCGGTGAACCTGGCTCTGCGCGTGATGAAACCGCCCGGCGCTGGACCAGCCGTACGATCCGCCAAACACCGCCCTGCCGCCATGGCGCGCGTAGACCCGCTCCAGCTCACCGGCGGCCAGGCCCAGCGCCTCGGGCCATGGCAACGCGACGAAGTCGTCGCGCCCACGCCGCCGGTCCGGCCCGGGTCCACGTTCCAGCCAGCCCTTACGGACCATCGGCGTGGCGATGCGCGCGCGATGGCTGAGTGACGCAGGGATGTTTCCCAGCAGCAATGCCGGATCCGGATCGCGCGGATGCGGTATGATATCGATACCATTATCGCGCCGAACGGCCGGGAACACACCCCGCCGAATGGCCGAGAACGCACCCCAGTGAGAGCTATGCGGAATGGGCGATCCCGCCGGTTCAAAATCCATTCGATGATCCATGCGGTGATGCCACTGCCGGCGCTGTCTTCTGGCTCGATCGTTCGCCGGGAAACGGCCCAGGTTCATATTTCGTTAACCCGGAAGCGCTATCAGGTCCAGACGGACTGGAATCGGATCGGCGCAATGAATGTTCTCAGCAACCGCGGGCTCGCCACGAAGTTGAGCCTGCTGCTCGGCGTGTCCGCCGTTGCTATGGTCGTCATCGCCGCGATCGGCGCTGTGACGCTGCACCAGCGTATGCTGGAGGACCGGGCCGATCAGCTTCACGCCATCGTCAGTTCTGCCGTCACCATCGCCGCTGGCCTCGACGCCCGAGCCAGCGCCCATGACATAACCCGTGAGCAGGCCATCGACCTCTTTCACCGCGATGTCCGAGCCATCCGCTACAACCACGGCGTCGGCTACATCTCGGTCAATGACCTACGCACCGGCGATGTGCTGATGCACGGCGTCAACCCTGCGCTCGAAGGTAAGCCGACGCCTGCGGACACCGCCACGGGCCGGCCGATCTCCAGCCTGCTCATTGATGCCGTGCGGTCGTCTGACGAAGCCACGACCAGCTACATGTTCCCCAAACCCGGCCAGACGAAGCCACTCCCGAAGATCGCCGCCGTCGCCAAATTCGAGCCTTGGAACATGGTAATCTACGCCGGCGCATACACCGATGACCTCAACGCCGTGTTCGAAGCATCGCTGCTGCGGCTGGGCGTGATCGGCGGCTTGGTCCTGATGCTGACTTCGCTCGCGACGTGGCTGGTCAGCCGCGACATCACTGTCTCGCTCGGGAGCCTGAAGGCGGCGATGGGCCGGTTGGCGAAGGGCGACCTCACGACGGCGGTGCCCGGCGCGGACCGGCGCGACGAGGTGGGCGAGATGGCCGCCGCGGTCCTCGTGTTCAAGGACAGCATGACCGAAACCGAGCGGCTGCGGACGGCACAGGAACTCGCCAAGCAGCAGGCGGCGGCTGAGCAAAAGGCCGCCCTGGCCCGGATGGCGGACGCGTTTGAGAGCAGGATCGGCGGTCTCGTCGGCAAGCTCTCCTCCGGATCCACCACGCTGAAGTCGACCGCACAGTCGCTCACCGCCACCGCCGGCGACGGCAACCGCCAGGCCGCCGCCGTCGCCGCTGCGGCCGAGGAGGCCAGCACCGGCTTGCACTCCGTCGCCTCCGCCAGCGAGGAACTCACCGCCTCGATCGCCGAGATCAGCCGCCAGGTCGAGCAGTCCGCGACCATCACCGACAAGGCGGTGGCCGACGCCAAACGCACCGACGCCATCGTCCGCGCCCTCGCCGAGGGGGCCGAGAAGATCGGCGCCGTGGTCGGCCTGATCACCAACATCGCCAGCCAGACCAACCTGCTGGCGCTGAACGCCACGATCGAGGCCGCCCGCGCCGGTGACGCCGGCAAGGGCTTCGCCGTGGTCGCCTCCGAGGTGAAAAGCCTGGCCAATCAGACCGGCAAGGCAACCGAGGAGATCGGCGCGCAGATCACCCAGATCCAGGCCGCCACCAGGGAAGCGGTGGACGCCATCCAGGGCATCTCCGTTACCATTGAGCAGGTCAGCACCATCGCCGCCGCCATCGCCGCCGCGGTCGAGCAGCAGGGCGCGGCCACCTCCGAGATCGCCCGCAACGTGCAGCAGACCGCCCAGGCGGCGCAGGAGGTGACGACGAGCATCAGCGGGGTCAGCCAAACGGCGAGCGAAACCGGCGCCGCCGCCGGCCTTGTCCTCGCTTCGGCGTCCGATCTGTCAATGCAGGCCGATCAACTCTCCAGCGAGGCAAACACCTTCGTCACCGGCGTCAGGGCCGCGTGAGCAGACCCCGGCGTCAGATGGTGTAGTTGAACGACTGATAGGCGAGATCGCTCAGGGTCTGATCCATCGACCGCGACGGCTCATCGGTTTCCACGATGCGCATCACCTTGGCGGGAACCCCGGCAACCGTCGCGTGGGCGGGAACCGATCTTCAGCACGACCGACCCGGCCGCGACACGGGCATGTTCACCCACTCGGATATTGCCCAGGATCGCGGCCCCGGCACCGATCACCACACCCTTGCCGATCTTCGGATGGCGATCACCGGACTCCTTGCCGCTGCCGCCCAGCGTCACCTGGTGCAGCATTGACACATCGTCGCCGACCTCCGCCGTTTCGCCCACGACCAGGCCCGTCGCGTGATCCAGGAAGATGCCGTGGCCGAATTTCGCCGCCGGATGAATGTCGGTCTGGAACACCTCGGACGATCGGCTTTGCAGATACAGCGCGAAATCCTGTTCGCCGTGATGCCACAGCCAATGGTTCAACCGATGCGCCTGGATCGCGTGAAATCCCTTGAAATAGAGGAACGGCTCGATCAGGCGATTGCAGGCGGCGTCGCGATCCAGCACCGCCGCGATATCCGCCTTCGCCGCCTCCACGAGGCAGCCGTCGTCCTCAGCCGCCTTGCCGAACGCCTGAACGATCAACGGCAGCGAGATCGTGTCGTTCTTCAGCCGAGCGGCGACCCGATGAAACAGCGCTGCCTCGAAGCTCGGCTGATTGAGGATGGAGTCAAAGAACAGCGAAGCCAGTTTGGGCTCGCGTTCATAGGCTTCTTCCGCCTCCAGCCGCAGCCGGGCCCACAGCGCGTCGGTGACGGCCGCGGCGTGGTCGGGGTGAACAAGCATCAGGTGGCACGGACTTGCACGCATTTGGTGATATCCCGCCGGTTGGGTCAGTCCGAGATGGGACGTTTCACCCTACATGTTCTGATGAAGAGAGGCTTCGTCAACTCCCCCCGGAGAATATCCTGGCCTCCAAGCGGTTCACGACGTCGATTCGCCCACCGTATCGGCCGCATAGGCACGGCGATCCCCCATCGGCTTCGGGTGCCCCACGGTCGAATCCGCCCGGGTCTGCCGTTCGGACTGCGCGTTGATCACAGCACCGAACAGCGCAACGAAGGACGACAGGTAGAGCCAGGTGAGCATGATCACCACCCCACCCAGCGCGCCATAGGTCTTGTCGTAGCTGTTGAAATGCGTGACGTAGACGGTAAAGCCGATCGATCCCAGCACCCACAGGAGGGTCGCCGCGATGGCACCCGGGGTAACCCAGCGCCAGCGGGGCTGCATGCGGTTCGGCGCATAGCGATACAGCACCGCCAGGCCCGCCATCACAACGGCGATCAGCAGCGGCCACTCCAGCACCAGCAGCAGCCATTTCGTTATCGCCCCCAGGCCCAGGAACTCAATCGCGGCCGGCAGCACGCCGACCAGGGCAATGATCACTGTTCCGCCGATCAACATCCCCAGAGTCAGTCCGATCGCAATCAAATTGAATTTGAAAAACCGCCTCGTCTCCTGCTGCTGGTAGGCGATGTTGAACGCCGTGATCAGGCCGCTCATCCCGCGGGAAGCGCTCCACAAGGCGAACAGCAGAGCAACCCCGGCGCCAATGGTAAGTGACCCCTGGGAGGCGGTGACCAGACTGTGCAGTTCCTGCCCGATCATCTGCGTGGTTTCGGGCGGCAGAAGGTTCGACAGGGCGGCAACCTGGTGTTCGACCTGCGTCGGATCCAGCAGCAGGCCGTAGATCGAGACAAGGGCGGCCAGCGCCGGGAACAGCGCCAGCAGGACCGCATAGGTCACGCCACCCGCCACCAGGAAGATGTTGTTCGCCGACACCTCCTGCCAGGACCGCACGAATATATCCTTCCATCCCGGCATCGGTATCTGCCGCGGATCGCTGGCTGTTCGCCCCCTCTCTCGGCCTTGCTGTGGCGAGCCGTCTCGCAGTGGCGACCCTTCCTGAGGTGGCGACGCGAGCGATTTCGATCTGTCGGACGAGTTTCCGTTCACCGCGTTGGGCGCCGTGGCATGCAGCTCGCGCTTCAATTGTTCCAGGCGGGGCGAGGGGCTCATCGGTCGGCTCCGTGTGAGGTCACCGCTGAACGGTCCGTGCAGCCAACCGGTTCCGCGTGCCGATCACGGATTAGGACATCGGCACACGTCCATTTCGCGCATAATCGCTGATTAGGGGGCAATAGAACCCGACGATTCGTGCGCCACGGCACCCTTTTGGCTCACCGCACCTCCGGTCGCTGTGATAGGTTTTTGCTTTTCGCCACAGTGCACAATTGGTCGATCTTTGCCTCGGTTCCCTCATTTGTAGAAATAGTATCTTATCATCCTATTATCGGTTGCACTCTAATGGAAAAATATCCTGTCATGGCCCTGTTGGCCGGCGTGGCGCTGGTTTGAGCAGGAGAATGACAGATGACCCACACCTTCCGCCCGCTGCAAAGCGGCAGGCTCGATCTGGCCCTTCTCCACGCGGCTGAAAGCCGCCTCGCAGGCTTGACGCGGGGTGTGCCGTAATTGCAGCGCAGCGACGGTGGAGATCATCGAATGGGGTACGTCGCAATAGTCGTCGGCGAAGCTCGGGAGGCGGAACATGCCTCTCTTTATCGGACCGGGCGGACGACAGCCGTGCCCGGAACCTCGGCGCGACGCCACCGGATGCACATCCTGGTCGCGGGCATGACGCTGCTGTTTGGCTTCCGGCTGCACGCGGCGCGGGCAGCAGACGGGCTCGATCTCACCCTGCCGCCTTCGACCATTCCCAGCCAGCCGGTTCCGGCCCCCCCAACCGATCCGCCGGTCATCCCGAGCGGCGGTGACGGCTTTCTCGCCGCCTGGCACGCCTGGGTCGCGCAGGCTCGTGCGACGCAGCCGGCTTGGAGCAGTCCGCTGGTCACCACCACGGCAATGCTCGAACAGCGGCTGCGCTTCGACCTTGATCAGCAGCATTCCGGCAACGGCACCAGCACGACCGAGATTGACGGCGGCAAGGGGTTGGATCTCATCGTGAACGAGACCACCGAGATCCAGGTCGCCGCGCCTCCCTATTTCGTCCGTTCCGGCGTGTCCGGCACCGGTCCAAAGGATAAAGGTGCCATCGAGCCCTTGGCCGGGTTCAACGACTGGGCATTCCTGCGGATCACCGAGCGGCTGGCAAGCAGCCCCGAGAGCGAGGGCAACTACATCGTGTCGGCTTTGCTGCAGATCCAGGCCCCGGCGGGGATCGAGCGGTTGACCAGCGGGTCCTGGGAATACATCCCGTCACTGGGGTTCGGCAAGGGATGGGGGCGGTTCGATATCCAGGGCACGGTCGGCGGAATCATTCCGGCGTCGGATGCGAATACGATCGGCTATCAGGTCCAGACCAATATCGCATTCCAGTATCACGTGATGGATCTGTTCTGGCCCGAACTGGAGGTCAACTGGATCTACTATGCAAACGGCCAGCGCGGCGGGTTGAACCAGGTCTATCTGACGCCAGGGCTGGTGGTGGGGCGCTTCATGCTGCCGGACGGTCTGAAATTCACCTTTGGCGTCGGCTACCAGGCCGCCGTCGCGCCAGCCTACATCGCCAAGCCGCAAACCCCAGCCTACAATCACGCATGGCTGTTCACCACGCGGTTGAATTTTTAGTGTCCCGATTCGGAAGTTCGCCATGCCTGGTCTAAAGTATATCAGCACGAGTCTGATCACGCACCCACCTCAGGCCGATGCAAGCGCCGCTCGTGAACCGGAGCGTTCCCGCTCACGCTCAGCGCTCCGCCGCGCAACCCTTGCTCAGCGACGGTGGCCGCCTCCGCTTTCTCTGTGGCCCCCGGCGGTGCCCGTTTCGTCTCAGTGCTGGGAATCCTTCTCGCCTCGTTCGGTTCAAGCATCCAGGAGCTGCCCTGTGCGACCGCGGTCCGTCAACGGAGAAACCGGTCAGACCCCACCGGTCATGACGAGCCGAGTCGACGGCGCGGTCCCGCTCGGTTCGAAGATGCTCTAAACCAGCAACGACCCGGACTGGCGTGCCGTAACGTCGACCAGCAGGTCGGGACCATCATTGCGAACATTGCCAACCCGCTTGTCCACCGGCCATATCCGCAGAACGCCCTCCGCCGACGGACGCAACAAAGTCGCCGGATCGACCACGGTCTCGCCTAGCCAGCCCGGCCAGTCGGCTTGCTCCAGGATCACCGGCATGCGGTCGTGCAGCACCGCCATCTGCGCGTTGGCGGTCGTCGTCAGAATGGCGAACGTCCGCAGGATATCCCCATCCGCGGAACGCCACCCTTCCCAGATCCCGGCGAAGGCCAGCGGGTCTCCGTCGGCGCGGGCGATGGCAAACGGCGTCTTGCCGCCCGGGCCTGCCTGCCACTCGTAGAACGCCGCCGCGGGAACGAGGCAACGGCGTTTGGCGAAGGCATTGCGGAACATGCCAGAACCGGCGACTGTCTCGGCTCGTGCATTCACCGGACACCGGGCCTCCTTCAAGGATTTGGCGAATGAAGGAACGAACCCCCAGGTCAGGACGTCGAGGTGCCTCTCGCCGGATTCGGGATGGCGACGCACCACCGGTGCCTCCATCGTCGGCGCCATGTTCCACGTCGGCTTCAGGTTGGGCGGTGGATTCCTGGTGCCGAACAGGCGCGCAATGAGGTCGGGCGGCAGGAAACTGGCATAGCGTCCACACATTCCGAAAAGAGTGCACGAAACAGCGTGATCACGGAAGCCCCGCCACATTCTCGACTCGCTGAGCCACATTTTCGACCCGCGCGCTGGCTACCGACCGAGCGCCCGATGTTTGGATCCGCGATCATCGGGCCACGGAAGGAGATTTGTCATGCGTCACCTCGTTGCCCTGATCCTGCTGCTCGGGATCGCCTGCACGACCACAGCGTGCGTGGTAGAAGAGCCAGGACACCCGCATCCCTGTTCCTGGTGGCATCCCTGCCGGTGAATCAGCCCGGAGGATCGCCGCCCACCCAATCGCGGGTTTGACAGCATCACCTTCGTTTTTGACAGCATCACCCTCGTTCCGCCTGCGTGTCAGCGGACGTTCTGCCGGGGAAGGAGCGTCTGCGAGCACCCGCCGCGAGGCCGCGAACCATGCACGTGACATCACCGTGCCAATGCCAGCGCGAGGTCCGGCCGATCCGAGATCAAACCATCCACCCCCCAGTCGATCAGCCGGCGCATATCGGCCGGCCGGTTCACCGTCCAGGTCAGTACAAGGAGGCCCAGCGCATGGGCTTCCGCGATCTGCGCTTCGGTCAGATCGCGGTAATCCGGCGCCCAGACGGAGCCGCCTTCCGCCGCAACGCATTCGGGCACCGATCCGCGGACAGTGATCCCGTCCCACCACAACGCCGCGCTGCGGATTGTATTTTCCGCGGTCAGCCAGGCCAGCCTGATATCGCGGCGGATATTCCGGACGTGACGCTGCACCCGCCAGTCAAACGATTCCACGATAACGCGGCCGGCTGCCCCAGCGGCATCGACCACTGCCAACGCTGCGTCCGCCAAAACGTTCGGTGCCACCGTCCAGGCCGGATGCGTCGGATCGGTCTTCACCTCGATCGTGAACCGGGCAACCGGAAGTGCGGCCAGAACCGCCGCCAGAGTCGGAACACGGGAGCCGTCGCATGGCACCTGATCGGGGAACCGCGACCCTGTCGGCGATCCTGGCCGGATGCGGCCGACGTCATACTGGCCCAGCGCGGCATAGGTCAGCGAATGGATCGCCGGACCCCGCCTGGCCAACCAGGCGCCCGAGGCATCCCGGGTGATGTCCGGGTTCAGCGCTGGATCGTGTGACACCACCACCACCCCGTCGGCGGTCATCCCGACGTCCAGTTCGAACGCCTCCACCCCCAGCGCGGAGGCAGCAACAAAGCCCTCCAGGGTGTTCTCCGGAAACAGCGCCCGAGCGCCGCGATGGCCTTGAATGTCGATCCGTCGCATCATCCGCCACCGCCAGCCTTCCCAAGCCGTTGCCCGACATCTTCACCATGATCCTGACCGTCGACCGCCGGCATCGCACGCCGCGGTATTCCATACCCGACGCGGCGCCGGCACGATGTCGGCGATCCGCCAGCTGGCGTGCCCGCGCTTGATCACCCCGAAGGAGACACGGATGCAATACACCACGCTCGGCCGCACCGGCCTGCAGGTCAGCGTCGCCGGCCTTGGCTGCGGCGGCTTCTCCCGTCTCGGCCTTGGCACCGGTCAGTCGGCGGACCACGCGGTCGGCATCATCCGCAACGCGCTCGACCTCGGCGTCAACCTGATCGACACCGCCGCCGCCTACGGCACCGAGGAAGTTGTCGGCACCGCCTTGCGCAATGTCCCGCGCGACAGCGTCGTGGTCTGCACCAAGGCGTCGAGAACCCCCGGTGACAAGGCATTCAGCATCGACAGGGTGCTTGCGAGCCTCGAGGCCTCGCTGAGGCGGCTCAACCTGGACTACATCGATGTCTTCCAGCTTCACGCCGTTCCGCCCGCCGCCTACGACCACGTCCGCGACACCATCGCCCCCGCATTGCTGAAGCAACGGGAACGGGGAAAATTCCGCTTCCTCGGCATCACCGAAACCGCTCCGAACGATCCTGCGGAACTCATGCTCAACCGGGCGACACAGGACTTTCCGTGGGACACCGCGATGGTCGCGTTCCACCTGATGCACCAGGTCGCCCGCACGCAGGTGTTCCCGCACACGCTGGCCAACCGCATCGGCACGCTGATGATGTTCGCCGTCCGCGGCATTTTCGCCCGCCCGGCGCAACTCGCCGCGACGATGAAAGACCTGGCGGTATCCGGTCAGGTTCCTGCCTGGCTCGGCGAAACCGATGACCCGCTGGGCTTCCTGGTCCACGAGACCGGAGCTTCCAGCCTTACCGATGCCGCCTATCGTTACGTCCGGCACGAGCCCGGCGTGGATGTCGTGCTGTTCGGCACGGGCAATGCCCAGCACCTGCGGACCAATATCGAGTCGATCCTGAAGCCGCCTCTGCCGGCCATGGACCGGGCGAGATTGCAAGAGTTGTTCGGTCATCTTCGGGGTGTCGGGCTGGAGGCTCCGCCGGCCCGGTCCAGGTGATCCGCCGGTTCCGGTCCGCTCCCTGCGGCCCCGCCTTCGTGCTCCGACAGATAGGCAACGATCGCCGCTTCGATTGGGGCTTTATGGGGTTCGCGCATCTTGTCGGCCTCGTGCCGCCAGAATGTCCCGCTGGAGTTCGGCTGGGTCAGAACCATACTGGACGAGTGACACGTCAGGCAGTCGTCGTTGATCTTCGCGCCCGCACGGCCGGGAAACATCCGGTCTCTGCTCTGCAGGTCGATACTGACCGAGTGCGGCGTGATGTCGGATTGACCGAGTGCAGTGTGATACCGGCCGCCGTGACCGTCGAGGGCGTCGCGGCGGGTCGGGATTGCTCTGTATCGGTCTGGCTGGATGCGATGCTCGAGCCCTGCATGCCGATCGCGATGCCGCCACCAGTCACGGCCATCGCAGCCGTAATGATTAGCGCTTTGGCAGAGGGTGACCACCCGGCTGATTGAGTGCGACGAACCCGCCGGCGCGGGCCTGGCGCATGAGCATCGCCGCGCCCAGAAAACCCGCGCCTTGCCGATAGCGCCGCCGGCCCGTCGCGCGCATTGATGAAATTGCTCGACAATTATGAGCGTTTCCGCCCAAGGCGAAAACCGTCTAGAGCATGATCGCGCCGAGCGGAACGTCCCCGGCGCGTGAATCATGCAATCAAACAAAGAGATAGACCATTTTCGGCCTGCACAGTCAGGCTGAAAATTGTCTAGAGCATGATCGCGCTGAGCGGAACGTCCCCGGCGCGTGAATCATGCGATCAAACAAAGACCTAGCTAGAGCATGATCGCGCGGAACGTCCCCGGCGCGTGAATCATGCGATCAAACAAAGAGATAGTCTTACTGTGTCACAAGTTGCGTCGCGCTTCGGTCACTCGTCCTGCGCCGCAGCACGGGCACCGCGGCAGATGCTTGACCAGAGCGACAGTAAGCCGTCGCCTCAGCGTGGCGATAGAGTTCGAAATATGGCGCTCGGGACGCCGCGGCGGCGCCTTCGGATCGGTGACCGGCGGAAACGTCAACCGTCGCGGATCTGCCGTGTTTTCTGGCTCCTGGGGGAAAAATCGCCCGCTCGGCGATCAGGAAGCCGTAGGCTGCGATACACAGCGTGATGTGGTGATGGAGCCCACGCCATCCGCGTCCTTCGTAATGACCCAGGCCAAGTTCTTGCTTGAGGTCCTGATAGTCCCGTTCGATCCGCCAGCGCAGTTTGGCGCGATCGACCAGTGCCTCGAAGCTCATATCCGCCGGCAAGGTGGATAGCCAGTATTTGGTCGGCGCCGCCTCGTCCTCCGGCCATTCGATCAGCAGCCACTCCTCCGCGGGTGACTCGGCCCGCGTAACCGGGCGGACGCGCAGACGCGTAAAACGTGAGGTGAACGCCTCGCCATTTTCGCGCCAGGTGACGTTTTGCCAAGCTGCCGCCGGCTGGCTGAGCGCCAGCTCCTGGGCGGAGATCTGCTGCGCACGCAGTTGCGGACGTGACAGTTTCGGCCCGTCCGGCCCCGGCGGGAGGGTGTCAGCCCTCCACATCAGCACGTTCGATTGGATACCGACGGCGTAGAGCAACCCCAGTTGCGTTATTCCCTCGCGGAACTGGCCATCATAGCCGTAGCCAGCATCGCCCAGCACCGTGCCGAGTGGAATGCCAGCGGCATGCGCGGCGCGCAGGTGGTCCAAGGCGATCTGCGGTTTGGTCTTGAAGACGACGTCCCCGGGAACCTTGGCTTGCTTTCTCCGATCTGGGTCGTTCGCCCAGGCCTCGGGCAGATAGAGCCGGTGCGCGACGGGCAGGCTGGCGTGGTGGTTGGCGATGGACAGCGAGACCACCGCCTGGCAATTGTCCTGCTTGCCCAGTTGGCCGCAGTACTGCCGTGCGACACCGACCGAGTGCTTGCCCTTTTTGGGGAACCCGGTGTCATCGATGATCGAGGCTTCGATCGCGCCGAGTGCTTCGATCTTTGGCAGCGCCATCTGGCGCACTTTGGTCAGCACAGCCTCATCGGACCAGGGGGCGATGGCGACGAAATGCAGCAACGACTGGTGTTTCGCCGCTGTGGCGGCTGGCGCGGTGAGGGCCGCCATCGGTTCGACGCTCTTGCGCTCGCCGGGCAGCAGCAGCCCGGTGCAGTAGTCGTGCAAAGGCACCACGCGGTCGGCATGGCCGATGACGCTGGCCAGTTGCTCGACGTAGGCCTCGAACCTCAGGCGGCTGGCGTTCTCCAGGAGATCCATGATTGCCTCACAGTCAGGGGCATGAATCTCCATTGTTTACGAGGCCGCGCTGATTCGGGGGAAGCTCCATTTTGCGACTCAGTAAGACTAGAGCATGATCGCTCTGAGCGGAACGTCCCCGGCGCGTGAATCATGCGATCAAACAAAGAGATAGACCATTTTCGGCGTGCACAGTCAGGCTGAAAATTGTCTAGAGCATGATCGCGCTGAGCGGAACGTCCCCGGCGCGTGAATCATGCGATCAAACAAAGCGATAGACCATTTTCGGCCTGCACAGTCAGGCTGAAAATTGTCTAGAGCATGATCGCGCTGAGCGGAACGTCCCCGGCGCGTGAATCATGCGATCAAACAAAGACCTGGACCATTTTCGGCCTGCACAGTCAGGCTGAAAATGGTCTAGGCGATCGCGATCAGCCACCGCGCGTCGCCGCTCCATAGCCTGACGCCCGCCGCCTGCCCGATCAGTTGCCTGACGCCGCGCCGCCCACCAGAGCCAGCAGCGCGTCCGCCGCCCGGCTCCGATATCGCTCGACGTGCCGCAGGACGCAGAAGCTCCGCTCCGGCAGACGCAGCCCGACCTTGTGCAGCAGCCCCGCCTCCAGGCTGGGCGCGGCGACCGAGGCAGAAATCGCCGTCGCCCCCATCCCCGCCTCGACAGCCGCGCGCACCGCCTCATTCGACGACAGTTCAAGCGCCACCCGCAGTTGCCCCACCGCGACGCCGAAACCGGGCAAGGCGGCCTCGAACATCGCCCGCGTACCGGAACCTGGCTCGCGCAACACCCACTCGGTGTCCGCCAGCTGGGCCGGCTCCACCGACTCGTCTGTCGCCCACGGATGCGCCGGGGCAACGACGATGACGAGCTGATCGCGGGCCACCTGCCGGCTCGTCAGCATCGGATCGTCCACGACCCCTTCGACGAAGCCAAGTTCCGCGCTGCCCTCGAGAACGGCGTTGGCGACCTGCGTCGTGTTGCCGACGGTCAGATGGATCTCGATCCCCGGATACGCGCGCCGGAAGGCGACAAGGTGCCGCGGCAACCAGTAGCTGGCGATGGTCTGGCTCGCCTGCACCGTCAGTGTTCCACGCTTGAGGCCGCCAAGTTCCGACAGCACCAGTTCCGCCGCTTCGGCACGTGCCAGCACCGCCCGCGCCTCGATCAGGAAGACAGCGCCCGCCTCCGTCAGTTCGATGCCGCGGCCGACCCGATGGAACAGCCGCGTGCCATGCCGTGCTTCAAGCGCTGCGATCGAGGCGCTGGCAGCCGATTGCGCCATGTTGAGCGCTTCAGCCGCCCGGGTGACGTGCTGGCGTTCGGCGACGGCAACGAAGACGCGGAGTTGATCCAGTGTCATGCACCGTATTCTGCCCGCTGAACGGACGCTGGGCCATACGGTATCCTGTTCGGATCAGGCCGCCGACCGCGGATGCACGACAAACACTCTCCCCACGCCAGCCTGTGCCAACCCCGGACGCACCGCTCCCGGGCCGTGCGGCGAGGTGCGGCGGTAACGCGGCCTACCGCACCTCCGTCGGCACCACGCTGATGCTGTTGAACGGCGACCCGTTGATCAGTTTCGTGCTGACAACGGTATAGATCAGCACATGCTTCTCGGGATCCAGCGAGCGATGGATCTGAAACGTCTTGAAGAACAGTGAAGCCCGCGAGAACGCGATCACCTCGGTCCTCGGCATCGACGCCGGCAGCGTCACCGGCCCGACCGCGCGACACGCGATCGAGAATCGACTAGGGTCTTCCGCGAACCCCAGCCCGCCCTTGAGCCCGCCGGTTTCCGCCCGCGACATATAGCAGGAGACGTTTGCCACGCGCGGATCATCGTACCGTTCAACGACGATCTTGTCGTCCGGTCCCAGCCAGCGGAAGTTGGTGTTGATGGAATCGATGCGCGTCTGCGCGAACGCCGGCACCACGAGCGGCCCCGCCAACACGGCGGCGAAGACCAGCCCGGGCCTTGCGCCGCGGCGAACCGTGGCCACCGAAGACTTCAGCCCCCGACCGGCGAACCACCTGTCCCTCCAGCCAGCCTTGTCGCGCATCACACCGCCCCCTCCCGCAGCCGCCTCGCCAATTGCACCAGGATCGCCGCCGTCGCACCCCAGATGAAGTGCTCGGGATGCGGCCAGACCCAGTAATCTCGCCAGACGCCGCCCACATGCTGCCGCTGCCGCCGGGGCGCGTCCGGATCCATCACGACCCGCATCGGCAGTTCGAAGATCGCGTCCACCTCGTCCGGAGACAACGTGTATGTCAGCGCCGGAGGCAATGCCGCCAGCACCGGCGTGATCCGGTACCCGGTGCCCGTCACGTGATCGGCCAACCGGCCCAGCACCTCGACCGAACCGGCTTCCAGGCCGATCTCCTCATGCGCCTCCCGCAGCGCGGCGGCTTCCGGCCCGCTGTCGCCGGGATCGATCCGCCCACCGGGGAAGCTGATCTGCCCGGCATGCTGGGTCAGGTGAGACGTCCGCTTGGTCAGCAGAACCGAGGGCTGCTCGCCCAGCACCACGGGCACCAGCACGGCGGCCGGTACCGTCGGGCGCTTCAGACCGGCCAGCACCTCGTCACCAAGGATCGGATCGCCACTGCGCGGTTCGGCTCCGATCCCGGCGAGCCGCATCCGCAGAGCGGCTGGCGTCACGCCTCGCCGGGCGGCAGTTCGCCGAGCGAAAAAAACCTGCCGCAGCTCCAGACACCCAGCATCCGCCTGTTGCCGACCCACTCGGGAACCGCCAGCGCCACAAGCTCGTAATATGTGGCACGGTTGATGCGCGCTTCGACGGCCAGGTGCTGGGCGGCACCGGGACGCAGCAGGATGTATGGGGTTGGCTCACAGGTGAAGAGGTCATGCGAGATGCGAATGGGATGCTCCGGCCCGGCCGTCACCACCTCATCGATATTGGTGCGAAAAGACAACACCTGATGCCGGCCCTCGCCGGTCCAGTCCAGCTCCACAGCCACGAACGGCGCGTCCTCGACCTCGATCCGCCCCCGCTCCGCCGGGGTTTGCAGCCACCAGCTTCCGTCCTGCTCGCGCCGCAGCACGCTGGCGAACAGACAGACCAGTTCCTTCCGGTTGATCGGGGTGCCGCGATACAGCCACGTGCCGTCGCGCTTGATCAGAAACGGCAGGTTGCCACATTCGACCGGTGCGCGTGCCAGCCCCGGCCTTCGTCCACGGCCGGAGGACGCTCCAGATATGCGGTCAGCCGGAGGAGTGGCCAGTTTCGCGGCGGCAATATCGATGGGCACGCCAGTTTCGTTCACCTACCCGTCTCCACTGGAAGCAAAACTTCCTTACATCGACGCGATATAGGTAGCCTCCCCCCGTCCGCGAAAGGCCCTAAATGCTTCCATCGACGCAAACCCGGAGGGTAGAACCCATATGTCAGGCGGTATGGCCGGCACGCCACAGGTTACCTCGAACTGGACAGGACCTATGAACAGCGATCCGAACGCGATCTTGGCCGCAACCGAGGCGCTCGGCGCCCAGATTGGCCAGGTCCGCTCAGCAATCGGGCGGGTGATCTTCGGCCAGGACGAGGTCATTGATCAAACCTTGATCACTTTGTTGTCGGGCGGTCACGTTCTGCTCGTCGGCGTACCTGGACTGGGCAAAAGCCGTCTGGTGGAGACACTCGGTGTCGTCCTCGGCATGGCCACCAAGCGCATCCAGTTCACCCCCGACCTGATGCCCGCCGACATCGTCGGCAGCGAGGTGCTGGACGAAACCGACGGCCGGCGCGCCTTCCGCTTCGTCCCCGGCCCGGTCTTCTGCCAGTTGCTGATGGCCGACGAGATCAACCGCGCCAGCCCGCGCACCCAGTCCGCCTTGTTGCAGGCGATGCAGGAGCAGCGTGTCGCCATCGGCGGCATCGAGCACGCTTTGCCTCGCCCGTTCCACGTCCTGGCAACGCAGAACCCGATCGAGCAGGAAGGCACCTATCCGTTGCCCGAAGCGCAACTCGACCGCTTCCTGCTGGAGGTCAACGTCACCTACCCCGACCTGGACGCCGAACGCACCATGCTGCTGGCCACCACCGGTTCGCAGGAAGCGAGGCCGGCCCAGGCCATGACCGCGGACGATCTGCTCGATGGCCCAGGCGTTGGTCCGCCGCCTGCCGATCGGAGAGAAGGTCGTCGACGCCATCCTCGCGCTGGTCCGCGGCTGCCGGCCGGAAACCGCGGGCGATGAGATCGTCCGCCGCCACGTCGCCTGGGGTCCCGGTCCACGCGCGGCCCAGGCGCTGATGCTGGCCAGCCGAGCCCGTGCGCTTCTCGGCGGACGCCTCGCACCCAGCATCGACGACGTCGCCGCCCTCGCTCGCCCGGTCCTGCGTCATCGCATGGCGCTCAGTTTTTCGGCACGCGCGGATGGCATCATGTTGACCGACGTGATCGACCGCCTCGTCGGGAAGATCGGGTGAGATGGCGGGACCGGGAACGGAGTACCGACCGTGTCCGACGAGACACCGGCCAGGCGCTCGCCCGTGCGTGGCCTCAGGTCCTGACGGAACTGGGCGGCATCAGCCCCGACATGGCGGTGCTGACCGCGATCGTGCTGCGACAGCACGGCACGCACGCCGCTCTTCCGGATGAAGTTCGCACCGTGCAGGCGTGGCACCGCCGTCTGGTTACCCCGTTCGCGGCCTGGAAGCGCAGCGGTCGCCGCCACGCGCGCGCGAACACGCCCCCTCGCGTCATACCGGGGGGCGCGCCCTGCCATCCCTCTCCGGCTTTCTTCAAGGCACCTGTTGCTCAACGGATCCGCACATGGCCAATGATGCCCTGACCGCCGAGGCACTCGGCGCCCGCCTCCCGCCTCTGCTCGTCGCAGCGGATCGGGTCGCCTCCACGGTGGCCCAGGGTGTGCATGGCCGCCGGCGTGTCGGACAGGGTGACAGTTTCTGGCAATTTCGAAGATTCGTCTCCGGCGACCCGTTGGCACGGATCGACTGGAGACAGTCAGCGAAATCGGGTCGCGGCGCGCCCGAGGGCTGGTTCATTCGAGAAACCGAATGGGAAGCCGCGCAGACGGTCTGCCTGTGGCGCGACGGGTCGGCGTCGATGCGCTGGCGGTCCCGCCAGGTTCCCGTCGAAAAACGCGACCGCGCGAATCTGCTGTTGCTTTCCCTGGCTTCGCTGCTGCTTCGTGGCGGGGAGAGAGTGATGATGATGCAACAAGGTGCCCGTTCGGTGACCAGCCGATCCGGCCTCGACCGTCTGGTGGCGGAACTGGAAGCCACCGATGACGATAACGGTCTGCCTCCTGTCGTCCGCCTGCCACGCCACGGGACGGTCGTGCTGTTCAGCGATTTCCTGTCGCCGCTGGAGGAGATCCGCAGCGCTGATCGGCCGTTTCGCCGCCGTTCCGGTGACGGGTTATCTGCTGCAAATTCTCGATCCGGCTGAAACCGCCCTGCCCTACCAGGGCCGCATTCGCTTCCGCGGCATGGAGCATGACGGCGACGCGTTGATCCCGCGCGTCGAATCGGTGCGCGACGCCTACGCTGAACGGCTCAAGGCGCAGCAGGACGCTCTGGCCGTCGATCTGCACCACCGCCGGCTTCGGCTTCGGCATCCACCACACCGACCACCCGCCGGAGATGGCCTTGCTGACGCTCTACCAGGCCTTGGCGGCGCGATGATCTCGCGGCACCGTATCGGACCGTCATCGTCGCAGCCCTGTGCCAGCCGTTCACCGATGCGGCAACTCTGGCGATGGCCGTCACCGCGGAAAACAACCTGTCCCTCATTGTCGTGCTGGCCGCGCGTGCACGCGCACGCGAGGCTGGCCCGCCAACCACGCCTTCCACGTCCCGTTCCGGCGAAGGCCACGCTCCGTCCAGCCCGGTCGTCGCAATGTCCGCCTCACCGCGGGGAAACCAGGGCGCCAGGACGTCAGGACGGCGATAGACGATCATCGGATCCGCGCTTCCGGCATCGCGCGATCCTGCGTTCTTTCCGATCGGCAGCCTCGGAGCCTTGGCGCATTGACGTCTTGGCGTTGCAACGATCCGGCCAGGCCGGGCCGTTGCTTGCAGGGGCCACCGACAGCGCCATCCCCTCCGGAACGACCCAATGATCTTCGTCGCTCCCTGGGTGCTCGTCGGCCTCCTGGCGCTGCCCCTGCTGTGGTGGCTGCTCCGCGTCACGCCCGCCCGCCCCGCGCTCGGAAATCTTCCCCGCCGTCCGCTTCCTGCTCGGCCTGAACGCCACCGAGGAAACCCCGGCCCACACCCCCTGGTGGCTGTTGGCCCTTCGCCTGCTGGCCGCCGGCCTGGTGATCGTGGCCCTCGCACGCCCGGTGCTGGACGCCGGCACCGTGCTCGCCGGCAAGGGTCCCGTGCTGCTGGTCGTGGACAACGGCTGGGCTTCGGCCAACGACTGGATGCGCCGCAAGGAAGCCGCCGGCGCGCTGCTGGACCGCGCCGAACGGGCCGGCCGCAAGGCGGCGCTGCTGACCACCGCACGGGACGGCAATGACGCCCCGATCGCGGTCTCCGCGACCATGCCGGTCGCCGACCTGCGCGCCCACCTCGCCGCGATGCAGCCGCAACCCTGGCCGTCGGACCGCGCCGCCGCCGCCGACGCCGTGCACGCGTGGGACGACAACGATCCCAGCCACCGGGATGCCTCGGTGATCTACGTGCCGGACGGCCTGACCGACGGCGCCCGATTTCGGCCGCTTCGCCGACGCCCTGCGCGACACCGGCCCGGTCACCGAGATCTGCTGCGACACCGCGTCTGCATCGTTGCTGCTGCCGCCCACCAGCGAGGCGGATCGTCTCGTCGTGCATCTGGCGCAGGCGCCCCGCGCGACCGCCACGCAGGCCAGCGTCCTCGCCCAAAGCGGCGACGGCCGCACCCTGGCACGCACCGACATCACCGTGCCGGCCGGCGCTTCGATCGCCTCCGCCCCCATTCCGCTGCCACCGGAACTGCGCAACCGACTGACCCGCCTGGTGCTGGAAGGACCGCCCAGTGCCGGGTCGGTCGTGCTGCTGGATGAACGGTGGCGCCGCCGCCCGGTCGGGCTGCTGTCCGGTGACCTGTCCACCGCCGACACCCCGTTCACCGGCTCGATCTACTTCCTGAAGCGGGCGCTGGAGCCGTTCACGGAACTGCGCGAAGGCAACGCCGCGACGCTGCTGAAGCGGGACATTTCCGTGCTGATCCTGGCCGATCGGCCGCTGCCGGCGGGGGCCGAGCGGGACGCGCTGGAGGCCTGGGTGCGCAAGGGCGGGCTGCTGATCCGCTTCGCCGGCCCGCGCACCGCGGAGGCCGCAACGAACGACACCGACACGCTGCTGCCGGTGCGCCTGCTCGCCGGCGACCGCCAACTTGGCGGCGCGATGTCCTGGAGCCAGGCCGGCCGGCCTGGCAGCCTTCCCGCCATCATCCCCCTTCGCCGGCCTGCCGGTGCACCGAAGAGATGAAGGTCAACCCGCCAGGTGCTGGCCGAACCCAGCGCCGATCTGGCCGGCCGTACCTGGGCGGCGCTGGAGGACGGCACGCCGCTGGTGACCGAGATGACCGAAGGCGCCGGCCGCGTCGTGCTGTTCCACGTCACCGCCAACGCCGACTGGTCCAACCTGCCGCTGTCCGGCCTGTTCGTGGACATGCTGCGCCGGCTGGTGGAACTGTCGGTCGGGGTCGCCAGCGCGCAGGGCAACGCCACGCTGGCGCCGGCCGAGACGCTGGACGGGTTCGGCCTGTTGTCGCAGCCGCCGCCCGCCGCGATCGGCCTGCGGGCGGACAAGTTCGCCTCCACCCCGGTCTCCCCGCGCCATCCGCCCGGCCTGTACGGGCCGGAAAGCGGCCGCCAGGTGCTGAACCTGGGCACCAGCATCGCCGCTCCGCGAACCGGCCCCGCCGATCGCCGGCGCGACGCTGGAAACCGTCCGCGGATCGGCCCGCGAACGCGCGCTGGGTCCGCCGCTGCTGGCCTTCGCCATCCTGCTGCTGTGCGTCGATATGCTGATCTCGCTGGCCCTGCGCGGCCTGCTGCGGCCGCGCGTCTCCGCCACCGCCGCCGTGCTGCTGCTGCTGGCGATCCCGGCCGCCCACGCCCTCGACAGCAGCCCCAATCCCGCCATCGACACCCGGCTCGGCTACATCGTCTCCGGCGACGCACAGGTCGACAGCATCGCCAAGGCCGGGCTGGAGGGACTTTCGGAATACGTCAACGCCCGCACCGCCGCGACGCTGTTCGAACCCGACGCGGTGCAGCCCGGCCAGACCGACCTCAGCCTGTATCCGCTGCTGTATTGGCCGATCACCGCCGACACGCCCGATCTGACCAGCCGCGCAGGCCGCCGCGCTGAACGACTACATGAGCCGGGGCGGAATCATCCTGATCGACACCCGCGATTCCGGATCGGGCGCCGGCTTCGCCCCCGGCACCGAGGACGCCCTGAAGCGCATCGCCCGCAGCCTGATCGTGCCGCCACTGGCACCGCTGACCAGCGAGCACGTGCTGTCGCACGCGTTCTATCTGCTGTCGGATTTCCCCGGCCGTTTCACCGGCGACACGGTCTGGGTGCAGCGCGACCAGGACCGCACCAACGACAGCGTCAGCCCGGTGATCATCGGCGGCAACGACTGGGCCGCCGCCTGGGCGATGAACCCCGACGGCAGCAACCCCTACGCGGTGATCCCCGGCGGCCAGCGGCAACGCATCCTGGCCTATCGTTTCGGCGTCAACCTGGTGATGTACGCGCTGACCGGCAACTACAAGGGCGACCAGGTCCACGTCCCGGCCATCCTGCAGCGGCTGGGGCAATGATGCGGCAGTTCTCATTTTGGCCAGTGGACGTCACCTCCGCCGTCATGGCCCGGCTGTCCGGGCCACCTGACGCGGCACTTGTGCTGGTGTTGTTGGCCCGGACACGCCGGGCCACGACGATGAAAGTATGACGCTCAGCCCCGACACGCCGAACCATGACGGCAAAAGAATGGCGTTCCCAATCTGATGCGCCCCGAACAGGTCATCGCCGCGATCCGCTTCGATCCGCTGCTGCCGGTCTGGCTGCTGGTCGCGCCTCGGCGTCCTGTCGCTGGCCGTCGTCGCGCTCGGCCTCTGGCGCCGCGGCCGCGGCACGCTGTTGCGCCTGGCCGCCTTCGCCGTGCTGCTGCTGTGGCTGACCGGCCCACGGCTGGTGCAGGAAACGCGCCAGTCGCTGCGCGACATCGGCCTGCTGGTGGTGGACCAGTCGGCCTCCATGCAGGTCGGCGACCGGACCCGTCTGGCCGACGTCGCCCGCCAGTCGATCGAGGCGCAGGCCGCCCATCTGCCCGACCTTGAACTCCGCACCATCACCGTGCCGGAATCCGGCAACGCCGGCACCCGCCTGTTCACCGAGGTCGACCGCGCGCTGGCCGACATCCCACGCTCCCGCTTCGCCGGCACCATCGCCATCACCGACGGCCAGATTCCACGACGTGCCGAAGGCCGCGCCCGGCGGCGCCCCGCTGAACCTGCTGCTGACCGGCAAGGGCGAGGAAACCGACCGCCGGCTGCGGGTGATCGAGGCGCCCGGCTACGGCATCGTCGGCAAATCCGTCATCCTGCGCGTCGCCATCGACGATCTGGGGACGAACGGCCACACCGGCCCCGCCACCCTGACCGTCCGCCGCGACGGCCAACCGTTCCGCACCGAGAGCGTCCCGGTCGGCGTCGAACAGCGGATCGAAATCCCGATCACCCGAGCCGGCCCGACGGTGATCGAAATGGCCGCCAGCCCGCTGGCCGGCGAGGTCTCGCAACTCAACAACCGCGCGGTGGTGGAGATCAACGGCGTCCGCGACCGGCTGCGCGTGCTGCTGATCTCCGGCGAGCCGCACCAGGGCGAGCGCACCTGGCGCCGCCTGCTGAAGGCCGATCCGTCGGTCGATCTGGTGCACTTCACCATTCTGCGCCCGCCCGAAAAGGACGACCGCACGCCGCTGAACGAGCTGGCACTGATCGCCTTCCCGGTGCGCGAACTGTTCGTCGACAAGATCGGCGAATTCGACCTGATCATCCTCGACCGGTTCCAGAACCGAGGCCTGCTGCCGCTGCCCTACCTGGCGAACATCGCCAACCGGGTGCGCCAGGGCGGCGCACTGCTGATGAGCGTCGGGCCGGAGTTCACCGGCGCCACCAGCCTCGCCGCCACGCCGCTCGGGACGCGTTCTGCCGGGCGGTCCCGGCGCGAGACCAACGCCGTGGTCGATGGCCCGTTCCGGCCTTGGGTCACCGACCTCGGCCAGCGCCATCCGGTCACCGAGGGCCTGACCGGCGCCAACCCGCCCTGGCAACAGCACGAAGGGTCCCGACCTGGGGCCCGTGGTATCGCCGGATCGAGCCCGGCCCGGTCGACGGCGAGGTGCTGCTGCGCACGCCGGACGGCCAGCCGCTGCTGGCGCTGGACCACGTCGGCCAGGGACGCACCGCGCTGCTGCTGTCCGACCAGATCTGGCTGTGGTCGCGCGGCCATGACGGCGGCGGTCCGCAGGCCGAGCTGCTGCGCCGGATCGCTCACTGGCTGATGCAGGAACCCGAACTGGAGGAGAACGCACTGACCGCTCGGGTCACCGACGGGCGACTGCGGATCGAAAGCCGCTCCACCGATCCTGGGCCGCCGGCCGATGTGGTCATCACCGATCCGGACGGCAAGAAGGAGACGGTGAAGCTGCATGAGGAGTCGCCGGGCCGGGCGACGGCAACGCGTGCGGCGCCGGTGCCGGGCGTCTGGCAGGTGACCCAGGGGACCGCACGTCGGCCTATGCCGCCGCCGGAGCCGCCAATCCACCGGAACTGGCCGATCTGCGCGCGACGGCGACCGTCGCCGGACCGCTCGCACGCGCATCCGGCGGCGGCGTGCACTGGCTCGGCGGGCGCCGAGGTGCCGGAACTGCGGCGAACCGAGGAAGACCGGTCGGCATCGGGCAGCGGCTGGATCGGCCTGCAGCGCCGCCATGATCACGTGGTGACCGGCGTCGCGGCGCTGCAGTTGCTGCCGGGCTGGCTGTCATTGCCGATCATGGTCGGCCTGCTGGTGCTGGCCTGGCGGCGCGAGGGCCGGTAGCAGCGACGGGTTACGTGGAATGCGGGCATCGGGCCGCGAACCCGCGTGGTCAAGGAATGCCGATCTTGCGCGGACGAGGAATTCAGCCGGCCCAGGACAGTCGCGCATTGCGCCAGGTGGCATCACCCATCCACCGACGGAGCACAACGTCGCCACCCAGCACACGACCGGGCGGATCGATGACGAACAGCATCTGGATGATGATCAGGAACATGTAGGTCCAAGGCCACTCGCCTGGTGCCGAATACAGGCCGAGCCACAGGTTCATCGCCATCAGGGCGCCGAGCAGCGCTCCGATCCGGGAGACCACCCCGAGCAGCAGCGAAACGCCGATCGCGACCTCGATCAGATAGACCAGTGGCCCGAACAGGTTCAGGTTCGGCAATACGAGATCGCCAACGAAGACACTCAGCAGCGGCACACTCGCATGGGCAACTTCCTGCTCCATCCAGTAGCGCAGGCCATCGAAGTTGGGCGGGATCTTCCAAAGCGACTGCTGCCACCACATGGTACCGACCAGCACCCGCAGCACCCAGAGCGCGCCGGCCCGCAGCGTCCGCTGTGCCGGGTCGGCCCGCCAGGCGACCACGGCGATGCCAATGCTCGCCAGCAGCAACAGCCAGAACACGGGCGTAAACCAGCCCGACCGGATCAGGAATTGCCCGGCGTCATGCAGTGGGTTTGGGCGCATCGGCTTGCCTCTCCCTCTGATCTGTCTCTCGGACCGGTTCGCCGCTTCGAATGGGGACCCGAATGGTGAGCAACTGCATCAGGTCCGCGACGACAAACCGGGCGTCCATCAACTCCAGGCCAGTGTCCGCGACGTGCGCCGCCGTGTTGCGGTCGAAGCCGGCGCCGTACGCCCAGCCGACCCAGGGCGCCCAGGCGGCGGCACTGAGCCGGCGCAATCTGTTGCGAGGCCGGACATACTCCAGCAATCGGATCGTCCCCCCTGGCCGGACAACCCGTCCCAGTTCGCGCAACGCCGGCGCTTGCAGATCGTCCGCAAGCACACAAAAAAGGAACGTGGCGACAGCGTTATCAAACGATGCCGGAGGGAAATCGAGAGCTGTGACGTCCATCTGCCGCAACTCCACCGCGGCGGCTGACAGCCCGCGCCGCTGTTCGGCACGCGCGAGCATGGCTGGGCTGAGATCGATGCCTACCACTTTCGTGCCCGGCGGATAGAATGGCATGTTGCGGCCGGTGCCGACACCGGCGTCAAGCACGCGGCCGAACAGGCCGTCGAACAGCCGGGGCCTGATCCGCCGATAACGCCTGTATTCAAACGGCAGATCGAGCAGGTCATAAAGAGGCGCGATACGCTCATAGCGTTCCAACGTGGTAGTCACCGGATCGCACTCCCGAGGGATGTTGTCGGCGTACCGGCACGTCAAGACCGGCAGATCAGGCAAGGAGCCGAAATGACAGGATCAAGACCGCCGCCAACAATTCTGGGACCAAAACAGCATACATCGGCCTCCGTGTTCAGGCCAGAGAACCTGCTGCGCGAGGCTCGACGGCAGCGCGGACTGTCGGACGAGCCCGTGCCCGCCGTCTGTGGGCTCGATCCCGACGGCGACATGGTGCGGGCACTGCGAGCGGCCGGCCGCTCGCAACAGGCGAAGGGTTGGGCCTGCTACCACACCGAGATGGACGTGATTGATCTGACAGGGCTGCCGATCGGCATCATCGGCCTGGCGGTGGGAGCGCCGTTCGCCGTGCTCGTCGCGGAGCAACTATTCGCCTCGGGTTGCCAGTTGCTGATCAGCGTGACGTCCGCCGGCCAGATCGAACCACTCGGTCCCACGCCGTATTTCGTCCTGATCGACCGTGCGCTGCGTGACGAAGGCACCAGCCATCACTATCTGCCGCCGTCGATTTACGCCGATGTTGACCCGCTGCTCGCGGATCGCGCCTTCGCGGCATTGTCGGCGCTGCCAGTGCCCGTCCATCGCGGTTCGGTGTGGACAACCGATGCACCCTATCGTGAAACCGCGGACGCCATCGCCGCCGCGCGGAGCCACGGCGCACTGGCCGTCGAGATGGAGGCTGCCGCACTTTACGCCTTCGCCCAGGCCCGGAGCCGTCGCGTGCTGTGCTTCGCGCACGTGACCAACCAGATGGCGAGTGTCCAAGGAGATTTCGAAAAGGGCGAGGATGACGGTGCGCGCGATTCCCTTCACCTCGTCGCGGCAGTCGCTCGGGCCTGCGGATTTGGCGGATGACGATCTGGAGAGAGGTTGAAGCAATATCAGCCTGGCTCGATCGCAAAGCGACCTCAGGCCTATGAAATTGCTCGATAAATATGAGCTGGAGCGTTCCCGCTCAAGGTGAAAACGCTCTGGCTGGCCGTGGAGAACATCGGCCACACAAAGACCACGGCTCACCGTCGCGGACGAACGGCTTCCGCAAGCGGTTCAACAGGACCATCCTGGCCGAATTCGATCAAGTGGCGCCGCGGCGGCCCAAAGATCGACCCACTCCATCACCTCAACATTAACCGGCACCCGAACATGAACTGGGTATCGATATTCAAGACTTTTGCAATGGGCGAAAATCCGACTACTTATGGATGGCGGAAATTATCCATTGAGCTTCAACAATATGGTAACATTACATGATAGAGGATGAACGCGAAATCCGTGAGTTGGTCGCGGCGTGGATGGATGCCAGTAAGGCTGGCGACGTTCTGGCGCTGCTGGCATTGATGACCGACGATGTTGTTTTCATGACGCCAGGACGGCCTCCCTTCGGGAAGACGGAGTTCGCCGCAAACGGCGGACGCATGCCCGATGTCAAGATGGATGGCCGCGCCGACATTCAAGAGATAGAGGTCTTCGGCAATCGTGCTTACCTTCGCAACCACATACAAATTACGCTCATTCAACCGGGTCAGCCGCCAAAGCGAATGTCCGGATATACGCTGGGTGTTCTGCGCAAGGAAGCGGACGGACATTGGCGGCTTGCGCGCGACGCCAATTTAGTGACGCCTGAGGATGGCTGATTGATAGTGTCGCTCGCGAGCTATCGAAATCTTGACTGTACACAAATCAAGACTTGACTGTACACAAATCAGGACCCGCGGTATTCGGCTTACGCATGGCGACGCGGAGCGAGCCCAGGAGACATCGGCAAATTAAGTCTGCCGGGGGCTTCGCCTTCGGTTTCCTCCATCGCCCAACGCTGCTGACAAGTGTGGCAGAGGCGAGCGCCCGGCATGGCTAACCCACCAGCGCGCCTGATGACACCGTCATGCTTTCCCAAGCGGCGCAGCAGGCTCTGGCCGCTGCCACACTCGCCCAGCCGGTACCGTCACCACAACCTGCGGGGGTAACGCAGTAATTGCCACCTCAAACGACATCCGGCACGGCTCCCGTCGCCGACCCGATCCGGCGTATGGGCAGCTTGCGACCCTCGTGCAAGGCTCACGGTTCACGACCGTTCCTGGAGCATCGCTCGCCTGGCCAGTCCGCCCCGGAGAACGCGTCAGCGCGTCCATGGGTGATGCCATCGTCGTTCTCATCAGCCCGCCGTTCGATGGGCCTGCCCTTTGCGGTTCGGCGACTTGCAAATCGGCGACACTCCAGCTCATCCATGAACTCATGGTACGGCAAATGACACGCGCGCTTGGGGCCAGACAGCGGAGAGTGACAATCGACCCAAACGGATGGATGCATCTGCTTCAAATCCCCGGGCAGTTTGGTGTCCGGCATCAGATGAAACCACATCAGCTTCATGGCGCGCCACGGGTCCGTTGCGGCTACCGGTCAGCAGTTGGTCCGGGTGAAGCGGCAATCGCCGGGTCAGACAGCCGCTAATAACGCCGCATCATCAGCCAAAAGCGCCGCATCATCATTTGTCCGCCTCATCCTGCGAAGCCGGCTCGCTCTTTCCAGAGTCGGGCTTGGGCTTGGGCAGGGGTTTGGGAGCCGGACGTGGCGCGGCAGGGCCGGTAATCACATCGAAATCGAAACGCGTGCGTTGCATGGAAAGCTCCTTGGTCTTGCGACAAAGGCCGTTCCAGCTTTGACGGATTTCGCAACGTTTGGCACAGGGACGCGAAAGCCGCCTGACTGGGGCGGCTTTTGGGTCTTGCTACCGTTGCACGATCCTAGGCCGCCGAAAAATACCAGCGGTACCAAAATCGTGAAGTGGGAACCGATCGTGCCATGGCAATGTTATAAGTCTCCAGCCATGACGGCGCAAGGCGGGAGATCGGTGCACGCCCACCCGAAATTGATGCGCAAGCGGCGTGGGCTGGCACCACGTTTCGTCAGCTTACCGGCCGCGCGGCTGCATAATGCCCCGGCATTGTCAAACAGGAGATCAGGATGACAAAAACGCGTTTGCTTCAGGCCGTTTGTGCGGTCGCGATGCTGGCTGCCGCGCCGGCGTTCGCTCAGAACACCTCGGCCACGCCCGCCCCGGAGACCGGCACCGGAAATATGGCCCCCGCGAACAAGACAGGGTCAATGGGCAAGGCAGGGTCAATGGGCGCCGCCGGCGAGTCCAAGATGGAGGAAGGTCATGCTGCCCATCGTTCCGCCATGGGTCATCATGCCATGCGCGGCCAGAGCGCTAACGCTCAGGACGCCGAGGTCGATCGGCTGAACGATGAGAGCTATGCGGCGGCCCAGAAAGGTGAGGTGTTCAGCGCCAATGGACCCGCGACCGGATCGGGCGCGATGATGGCGCCGAACGCCGGGTCGGGCGCGATGACGATGCCGCACGCCAAGTCGCCGGGGACCATGTCCGGATCCGGGTCGCCCGGCTCCAACGACACGGTCAATAGCACCGGCGGTACGGCGAACGGCAATGGAGCGAAGGGGCCGAACTCCACTCAATAGGTGTCTCGCCTCACAGCGGCTCGGCATGCGCACTGTGTCCCGTCCCGTTGTCCCCGCTCGGTGTGTTTCCAGTCCGCATGAAAACGCTTTAGGGTTCCCTCCGGACAATCGATCGGAGGGAACCCAACCATGAAAGCCGCGGTCTTTCACGCAGCGAATCAACCTTTGACCATCGAGGACGTCGAAATCGAGAAGCCGAAGCGGCGGGAAGTGCTGCTGCGCACCGCCTATGCCGGCCTCTGCCACTCCGACCTCCACTTCATGGAGGGCCTGTACCCCTACCCCACCCCCGCGGTGCTCGGTCACGAGGGCGCCGCCGTGGTCGAGGCGGTCGGCGAGGACGTCACCTACGTCAAGCCCGGCGATCACGTCATCACCTGCCTGTCGGTCTTCTGCGGCGAGTGCGAGTACTGCACCACAGGCCATACCAATCTGTGCGACAACCCCGAGGTCAAGCTGCTGCCCGGCGCCGCCCGACGCCTGAAGTGGAAAGGCGAGGTTCTCCACCAGGCCTTCCAGCTGTCGGTCTTCGCCGAACAAATCCTGACGCATGAGCACGCGGTGGTGAAGATCCAACAGGACATCCCTCTCGATCGCGCTGCCCTGGTCGGCTGCGGCGTCATCACCGGCGTCGGAGCCGTCTTCAACACCGCGAAGGTGGAGCCCGGTAGCACCGTCGCGGTCCTCGGCTGCGGCGGCATTGGCCTCTCTGCCGTCAATGGCGCCGCGATCGTCGGGGCCGAACGGATCATCGCCATCGACACCAATTCCTCGAAGCTGGAAAAAGCCAAGGAGATGGGCGCGACCCACACCATCAACGCGTCCAACGTCGATCCCGTGGCCGCGGTGAAGGATCTGACCGGCGGCAAGGGTGTCCCCTACTCGTTCGAGGCGATCGGCCTGAAGACCACGGCGGAACAGTCGTTCGCGATGCTGCGTCCGGGCGGGGTAGCGACAATCATCGGCATGATCCCGTTCGGGACAAAGATCGAGTTGCATGGCGCCGATTTTCTGCGCGAGCGGAAGATCCAGGGCAGCAGCATGGGGAGCAACCGGTTCCGGGTCGACATGCCCCGACTGCTGGAGCTTTGGCGTCAGGGCCGCCTGAAGCTCGATCACCTGATCTCCGGACAGGTGAAGCTCGACCAGATCAACGAAGGCTTCGCGATGCTGAAGTCCGGCGCCCCGGTCCGCAACCTGATCAACTTCGGAGTGGCTTGATATAGAGCAATATCAGCCTGACTCGAATCGCGAAGCGACGACGTCAGGCTGATGAAATTGCTCGATAAAATGCGCTAGAGCAGGATCGCGCTGAGCGGAACGTCCCCGGCGCGTGAATCATGCGATCAAACAAATAGATAGCCCATTTTCGGCCTGCACAGTCAGGCTGAAAATGGTCTAGCTAGTGTGGTTTGTGGTTCCGAAGTCCGCTCCGCGGATGATCCACGGTATGACGGACTTCGGAACCACCACACTGGAGTATGATCGCGCCGGGGACGTTCCGCTCAGCGCGATCATGCTCTTAGAGCGGGCGTCCGCGTTCTCCACGTGGTTCGGGATCAGTTTGGGGACGCCGGGATTTCTTGTTCCCTCGCAGGCCAGCGAAGGTCCTTCATCGCGATAACCGCTGGACCAGGAAGTCGGCCAGAACCTGAACCCGAAGCGGCCGCGGCCCGGCCGGCGGGGTCAGCAAATACAGGCCTGATCGCAGCGCGCCCCAGTCCGGCAGAATCCGTTCCAGGCGTCCGTCGGCCAGCCCGTCGCGGGCGAGAAACGACGGCAGACCGGCGATGCCAAGACCACTCAGCACCGCCGGCAGCAACGCATCTCCGTTGTTCACGCGCAGCGATCCGGACGGCCGCACGGTGACTTTCTCCCCCGCTTCGTTGGCGAAATGCCAGACATCTCTCGTCCGCAGGTACGCGTAGGCAAGGCAATCATGGCCGGCAAGTTGCGCGGGATGGGTCGGCCGCCCTCTTTGGTCCAGGTAGGCCGGTGCGGCGACGATCATCGACTCCACCGGGGCGAGGCGGCGTGCCAGCAACGAGGAGTCGGGTAACGCCCCGATCCTCAGTACGAGGTCGAAGCCGTCGCCGATCACGTCCACCAGCGCATCGCTCAGATGCAGGTCGATCGACACGTCGGGATAACGTGCCATGAAGTTCGGCAGCAGCGGTGCGACCTCGCGGATGCCGAACGACATCGGCGCCGCCAGCCGCACGGTTCCGCGAGGGACCGCGGACTGGGCGAGCAGCGCCGTCTCCGCCGCCTCCGCGTCGGACAACAGTCTGGCGGCGCGGCTGGCCAGATCGTGCCCGGCCTCGGTCAGCACGAGGCGGCGGGACGTCCGATTGAACAGCCGCGACCCGAGCCGCTTTTCCAGCCGAACGAGAGCTTTGGAGATCGTGGGGGCGGAGAGCCCGAGGTCGGTCGCCGCGGCCATGATCCCGCGGGTTTCGACCACTTTGGCGAAGATCGCCATCGCCTCCATATCAGGCAGCTTCGACATAAGAATTCGAAAGGGTATGTTTCGATATTTTCTATTCGTTCTGGCTGATGCCGTCCATACCTGTGGGTCTCGTTCGGGCGTGTGTTTCATGCGCCAACACATACAGGAGATAGCGATGGCCAAGGTTCTGGTGCTGTATTACTCGGCATATGGTCACATCGAGACGATGGCGAACGCCGTGGCCGAGGGAGCGCGCGAAGCCGGCGCCGCGGTGGACATCAAACGTGTGCCGGAGTTGGTGCCGCTGGAGGTGGCAAGGGCTTCCCATTTCAAGCTGGATCAGCCGGCCCCGGTGGCGGTGGTCGCGGACCTGGCCAACTACGATGCGATCATTGTCGGTACCGGCACGCGGTTCGGACGGATTTCGTCGCAGATGGCCAGTTTTCTCGATCAGGCTGGTGGTCTCTGGCTCGCAGGGGCGCTGAACGGAAAGGTAGGTGCCGCATTCGCGTCGTCCGGTGTCCAGCACGGCGGCCAGGAGACGACGCTGTTCTCCATCATCACCAACCTGCTGCATTTCGGGATGATCATCGTTGGCATGGACTACGGCTACGCCGGACAGATGACTCTGGAGGAGATCGTCGGTGGCGCGCCGTACGGGGCGACGACGATTGCCGGCGGTGACGGGTCTCGCCAGCCGTCGCAGAAGGAGCTGGACGGCGCCCGCTACCAGGGGCGGCGGGTCGCGGAGGTGGCCGCCAGGCTGCACGGATAGTCAGGCGGCAGACTTTACCCGGGATGTCGTGGCTGGGCGGATGAGGGCTGACCCAGCCCGGGTGCCTCGCCGTGGCGACGCGGAAGTGCCCGCGGCATCTCGGATTGATCTCGCCGCATTGCCGCTCGGCGCTTTGTTTTGTCCGGTTGCGATGCGCTGTCGACCCAGCGTATCCGCGACGGCGATGAACCCGGCGGTCGGGGTGCGCCGGGCGCGACCTGACGCGCGGTCGGGATGAACACCGGCGCGTCGAGCGCCGTGGTCACGGCGGCGGAGACAAGGGTCTGACCGCCCGTGCCGTAGCTGCCGGCGCCAGTCTCAGTGACTGTGCCCATGGTTGGTCAGGGTCCGGGCGGTCCCGGTGGGCCCAATGAATCCCTTCGAACCCGCGGATGTCCCGCTGATCGTGGCGTTGCTGGCGATCGGCGTCGGCCTGGCCTGCGGCGTGACGCCGGTGACGCAGGTCTTGAAGACCGTGCTTGCGATGACGCCGGTGTCGACGGTGCCTCCAGGTTGACCGTGGCGCGCGAAATTCTTGCAACACGCCCTCGGCGTTAACCAAACGTTTGCCATTGGCGCTTAGAAGAAGCGTCTACAGGACCAAAACAGGCCCCAGGGTCGGAGGCCGCTTCGTTCGCACGGAAACCTGTGCCGCCGAACGAATGTGGCGGGTTTGTCCTAACGGACCAAGGGAATCGACCGATCATGCCAATCGACCAGACCGCGCTGCACGCCGGGGAACCTGCCGGGCTCAGCGCCTGTGCAGCCTGTGACCGGTTTGTCCACGATGAGGTGGCGAAGCTGACTGGAGGCCATTCACCGCTGCTTGCCTTGGAGGCCTGGGTCAACTGGCTCCCCCGCCTCCGATGCCGCCGGGCTTGTTCTGGGTGCCGGCGCACCGAGCGTGTTCGCGAGCCGGGCGGACAGCATACGTACGCGGCTGGCCTCTTGTGCCGTCGCGGCCCGGGCCGCCCTGAAGCTTGATCCGCTCGGGGTGCACTGACATGGACGAAACCATCCTGGTCGTCAACGCTGGCTCCTCCAGTATCAAGTTCGCCGTCTGGCCGGCCGGCAACACGGACGGCGCCGCGTTGCTGAAGGGCGAGATCACCCGGATCGGCCATAAACCCCGGTTCGCCGCACGCAACGCGGTGGGGGATGCCCTAAGTGACTGGAAACCCACTGATGGCAACCAAAAGGCGCTGTTTCGCGGGCTTGCCGAGTGGATTGGCGCGCACACCCCGGGAAGCAGGCTGGCCGCGGCTGGCCACCGTGTCGTGCACGGCGGCACGAGATTCTGCAGGCCGGTCGTGATCGACGAACTGGTCCTGCACGAACTGGAGGGCCTGATTCCCCTTGCACCCCTGCACCAGTCACACAACCTGGCGGCGATCCGCTCTTTGGCGGCGGCGCATCCGCACCTCCCGCAAGTTGCCTGCTTCGCCACCGCGTTCCATCGCGGACAGCCGGACGTAGCGACGCGCTTCGCCCTGCCGCGAAAATTCCATGACGCCGGTGTGCGGCGATACGGATTCCACGGTCTGTCATACGACCATATCACGCGCATGCTGACCCGGAAGGCGCCGAAGCTGGCGGCTGGGCGGGTGGTGATCGCGCATCTAGGCAGCGGTGTGAGCCTTTGTGCGGTGCGTAATGGCATGAGCATCGACAGCACGATGGGTTTCACCCCGCTCGATGGGCTGCCCATGGGTACGCGCACCGGCGCCCTTGATGCCGGCGTCCTGCTGTTCCTCATGGCGCAGGGGATGGGTTACGAGCCTTTGCAGCACCTGCTCTACGAACAGTCCGGCTTGCTGGGGGTTTCAGGCGGGATCAGCGACGACATGCAGGACCTGCTGGCATCCGACCGGCCGGAGGCGGCGGAGGCCGTTGACCTCTTCGTCTATCGCGTGGTGCGTGAGATCGGTGCGATGGCAAGCTGTATGGGCGGGATCGACGGCCTCGTGTTCACCGGCGGGATCGGCGAGCATGCCGTCGTGATCCGCGAGCGCGTCTGCCTCGGCTGCGCGTGGCTCGGGCTCGCGCTTGACCAGGCGGCCAACAGACGCGGCACAGATCGCATCAGCACGCGGGTCAGCGGGGTAGCGGTCTGGGTCATACCGACCGACGAAGAACAGATGATCGCGGTGCACACCATGGAGGCTCTGCGGGGGGCGTCCGCGGATGCCCGTGTTCCGACGAAGGAGCTTTTTGATCCTTGACATTCCGACCACCGGTCTGGCCGGCCGCAAGGGCCTCGTGATCGGGATCGCCAAGCAGCAGTCGATCGCCTGCGGCTGTGCGCGGGCGTTCCGGTTGTCAGGGGCGGACCTCGCGGTCGCTATCTCAATCACAAGGCGAGACGCTTCGTCGAACCTCTGGCGCAGGGCCTCGGCGCCGAGATTTTCATGCCATGCAACGTGCAAACCGATGGCGAGATGGAAGTCGTCTTCGGTGAGATCGCACGGCGCCGGGGCAGGCTCTCTTTTGTTCGATTCCATCGCCTACAGCCCGACCGGGGATCTGCATGGCCGCAGCGTCGACCACTCTTCCGACAGGTAGGGTGACGCTTTCGCGGAAATGACTGGACTGGGAGACGGGGACGTCTGGCTCGACCCTAGACCATTTCGGCCTGACTGTGCAGGCCGAAGATGGTCTACCTCTTTGTTTGAGCGCATGTTTCACGTGCCGGGGACGTTTCGCTCGGCGCGATCCTCTAGGTCGCCGGCATCGCCATCCCATGCTTGCCATTCGTAATGTTATAACATAACGTTGCCTGCCCGACGGATCGTGTCGACCTCGAGCAGGAGAGACCGCGTATGCCTTTAGGCAAGCCCTGGCGAGGACGTGTGCTATGCGGACTGGTGATCGCCACCGGCTCTGGTCTGCTGCAGCCAGGGGCAGGCGAGAACCAGCCCGCGGCGGCGCAGAGCCACGCTGGGGTGGGGCAGCAGCAACTCGTGGTCGCGCGGATTCAGCCCGGGCCGGGGTGGGGCCAGCCCGTAGCGGAGCAAAACCAGCCCGCGGCAGCGCAGGCTCAACCCGCCGCGGCGCCGGCCCAGTCGTCGGCGGCGCAGCAGGAGATCGCGGCGGCGCAGGCTCAGCCCGTTGAGACGCAACACCAGTTCGCGGTCGTGCCGGCCCAGCCCGCGGCGGCTCAGGCTCAAAATCAGCCCGCGGGGATCCCGGTCCAGCCCCCGGCGGCGCAAAACCAGCCCGCATCAACACCAGCCACGATCGACATCGACGTCATCGCCAAGAGGCTCGACGTCGCCAGGCAGCAGATCCAGCCCAGCCTCGGAGCGACCTCCTACAACTTCTCGCCCCAGGCACTACAGACGATTCCCCAAGGCGAAAACGCCCCGCTGAACCAGGTTCTGCTCCAGGCCCCCGGCGTTGCGCAGGACAGTTTCGGCCAGATCCACCTGCGCGGCGAGCATGCCAACGTCCAATACCGGCTGAACGGTGTCGAACTGCCCGAGGGTCTCTCCGTCTTCGGGCAGGCGCTCGAATCCCGCTTCGCTAACAGCATGTCGCTGATCACCGGCTCCCTACCCGCCCAATATGGCTTTCAGACTGCTGGCATTGTCGACATCCAGACCAAGACCGGCACCACGAACCCAGGTGCCGAGGTCTCCATGTACGGCGGTTCGTGGAACTGGCTGCAGCCAAGCTTCTCCGAAGGCGGGACCAGCGGCAACTGGGATTGGTTCGTAACCGGCGACTTCCTGCACAACGACCGGGGCATCGAGAATCCGACGTCGAGCTTCAATGCTATCCACGACACCACGAACCAACTCCACGGCCTCGCCGACCTCTCCTACATCATCGACCCGGATACGCGCGTCAGCCTGATCCTGGGCGGCTTTGACGGCCAGTTTCAAATTCCCGACAACCCCGGCCAGCCCACCCTCGGATTCTCGGTCCTTGGCGTTTCCAGCTTCAACAGTGCCGACCTGAACGAGACCCAGCGCGAGGACACCGACTTCGGGATTCTGTCGCTGCAGAAGCACATCGGCACTTTGGACATACAACTGTCTGCTTATACGAGATGGAGCCGTCTGGCCTTCTCCCCCGACTGGATCGGCGACCTGCTGTTCAACGGCATTGCGCAGCAGGCGACACGCACCGACGTGGCCTACGGCATTCAGAACGATGCAAGCTGGCGCGTCAACGAGCAGCACACGATCCGGTTCGGCATGCTCGCGCAGGAGGAGGGGGTCGGTTCCAAGACCTTCTCCGAGGTGCTGCCGGTGAACGCGAGCGGCATGCCCACCACCGACGTGCCGGAGGGGATCCCCGATACCGAAACGAAGCAGGGTGGGCTTTGGGGCCTCTACGTCCAGGATGAGTGGCGCATCCTGCCGAAAGTGACCATCAACGGCGGCTTGCGCTTCGATGGCGTCGATGAATACACCAATGCAACCCAGCTTAGCCCTCGGCTGAACCTCGTCTGGAAGCCGACCAGGACCACCACGCTTCACATCGGCTATTCACGCTATTTCGTACCACCGCCCTTTGAGCTGGTCGGAACCACGACACTGGCCAAATTCGCTGGGACCACGGCTGCGCCAAGCGTGAATGAGAACAGCACGGTGCTGCCGGAGCGGTCGAATTACTACGACGTCGGCATCAGCCAGGTGGTGATCCCCGGCCTGACGCTGGGCGTCGACGCATACTACAAGACCTCTGTCGACCTCCTCGATGAAGGTCAGTTCGGCGCCCCGATCATCCTGACCGCATTCAACTATCAGCAGGGCCTGCAGGAAGGTGTCGAAATGACCGGAAGTTACGACCGCGGCCCCTGGTCGATCTATGGGAATGCGGCGGTATCGCGTGCGATGGGGAAGGACATCGTCTCGGCTCAGTACAACTTCTCGGCGTCGGAACTGGCCTTTATCGCTGACAACTGGATCCATCTGGATCACGACCAGAAATGGAGCGAGTTCCGGCGGCATCGCCTACACCGCGAACCGCGACAGCCAGCATCCGACGCGCATTTCGGTCGACGCGATCGTGCAGAGCGGCTTGCGGGCGAGCACCGTGACCATCCCGAACGGGGTCGCGCTGCCGACGTATGGCGTGGTCAACATGTCAGTGGTGCAGAAGATCGCCACTGGCACGCAGTTGCGCCTGGATATCCTGAACATAGGCGACGACGTCTATGAGATCCGTAACGGCACGGGGGTCGGCGTTGGTGCGCCGCAATACGGGATGCGCCGGACGATCCTGGCTGGGCTGACGCAGCGGTTCTGACAGGAGACGGCCACGGCCTTGGACGCCGCGCTCAAACGTCGCGGAACCGAATCGCGGCACGCGGAACCCTGGACTAGCTAGAGCCGTCTTGGTCAAGCGCCTTCTCTCTGAAATCTGAGGCGCCCGGGAAGGGCAGTGTGGAACCGTGCTCGCCGCCGTCAAGGCCGCTTCGCGCCGCGCCGCGGTGGCCTTCGGCCAGCCTTGACCGCCGCTGCGCGCGGTGCCGGTGAAGCCTGTGGCCGGGACATGGGGTAATCGCTGCCGGGATTAAGCTCGTGGCGGCATGACGCCAGCAGGAGAACCCCATGGAACCGTCACATTATGTTGGTCTGGATGTTTCGCAGGAGCTGACTTCGGTCTGTGTGATTGATCAGCAAGGAGATTTGGTTTGGCGCGGGAAATGCGCCACCGATCCCGATGCCATAGCCGTGGCAATCCGCCAGCATGCGCCCCATGTCGTTCGAGCTGGGCTGGAGACCGGGTTGCTGTCGAACTTTCTGACCCGGGCCCTGCGCACTCGCCATGTGCCAATCGTTTGCCTCGATGCGCGACACGCCAAGGCTGCTCTGCGCGTGCAGATCAACAAGACTGATGCCAACGACGCGCACGGCTTGGCGCAGGTGGTGCGAACCGGCTGGTCCCGCGAGATCGCGATCAAGAGCATGGACGCGCAGTCGTTACGGCTGGTACTGGTTGCTCGTGCGCAACTGGTTTCGCAGCGCCAGGCGATTGCCAACACATTGCGTGGCCTGCTGAAGGCGTTCGGGCACGTGGTCCGCAAAGGCGCCGGTGGGCTGTTCGCCTCCCGCGTTCGAGAGGTCTGCGGCGACAACCCGGCCCTGTGCGCCATCGCCGCACCGATGCTTGCGGTCTGGCAAAGTCTGCGCGAGCAGATCCTTATCCTTGACCGGCAGCTTCTCACGCGTGCCAAGGCTGAACCTGCCGCACAGAGGCTGATGAGCATCCCGGCGGTCGGTGTGATCGTTGCGCTGGCCTATGTAGCCGTCATCGATGACCCGGAACGGTTCAGACGATCCAGCACAGTCGGCGCCTACCTCGGCTTGACCCCACGGCGCTACCAATCCGGTGATGTCGATTGCGCTGGGCGCATCTCCAAATGCGGAGACGGACTTCTGCGCGCCTATCTGTTCCAGGCGGCGAATGCCATTCTGACGCGCAAGGTGACCGACAGCGCGCTGCGAGACTGGGGACGCGCTCTGGTAGCGCGGGTCGGCCTGCGTCGGGCCACCGTGGCCGTGGCTCGCAAGCTCGCCGTCATCATGCATGCCGTCTGGAAGAATGATCGCGACTTCGAGTGCGCCGGGCTTCCCGCCCGCGCCTGAGCCGCCAATAGTTCCGCCCTGCTGAGGGGCGGGAGGGTGTCCCTGCCGGGACGAGGCTCGGTGGCTCCGCTTTTCTCGCGGCGGCCCGCATCACAGCGGTGACCGCGCCCGGGACATTAGGAGCACCGGCCAGCCGGATCACCATGTTGCGGCTGCCTGCGCGCTGTGCGGGCAGACCGCGGAAAGAACCATGATCCGGCAGCGATGCCGCCCGACCTGACCTCAGCCTCGCGCCGTGCTCAATTGCGTCAAGACCGCTACGCGCCGCTGCGCGGGGGCCTGCGGCCCGTCTTGACCCAATCTCCGCGCGACGCGAACACAACGCGCATGGGCCGGGACGAAAAGCGGGGCTTCAAGCCGAACAAAAAGCATTTTTGGCTTGCAAACATCTCAGCGATTAAAGAACGAGAAAACGGCGGCTCAGCCGAACCAGAAAACCGCTTGGCATCGGTGTTGATCGCGCGGTCATGCGCGGACCAACTCCGGGGTCCACATGCGGTGATCGCGCAGCAGCGCGTTGGCGATAATGATCAGCCTGCGCATGACGGCGACGATTGCCACCTTGGCGGGTTTACCCGCCTTGCGCAGGGCGAGGTATTTGGCCTTCAGCGGCGGATTGAAGCGGATGGCGACCAGCGCCGGCATATAAAGCGCCTGGCGCAGCGCCGCGCGTCCACCCTGAATGCAGCTTCTGCCCTGCCAGTTGCCGGACTGCCGGGTGAGCGGTGCCAGTCCGCTCAGGCTGGCGGCCTGCCTGGGCTGCAGGCTGCCCAGTTCGGGCATGTCGATGAGCATGGCCAGCACGGAGACGGCGCCGAGGCCGGGAATGCTGAGCAGGATGTCGAAGCGGGCCTTGAGGCTCTGCTGTTTGGCGACGAGAGTGGCCTGTTCGCGGTCGATGGCCTCGATCTGCGCGTCGATCTGCCTGAGCTGCTCGAGGTTCTGGCGTTTCAGTAGCGGCAGCGTCAGGTTCTTGCCGCGGTTGAGGGCCGCGGTGCGGTCTTTCACCAGGGCGCGGCGAGCGGTCAGCAATTCCGCCAGACTATCAATGGTGGGGTCCCTGGCGGGGGGAATGTCCGGTTGGAGGGTGGCGCCGAAGCGGGCCAGCATGGCGGCATCGAGCGGATCGGTCTTGACCCGCTTGCCGGTGGCCTCGGCGAAGCGGCGGGCCTGCCATGGGTTGATCTTGACCCCTGGCAAGGCGGCTTCGGCGAGCGCCTTCTGCAAGGCGCGATGATAGGCGCCGGTGGCCTCGAAAATGATGCGAACCGGTTGTTTGGGTTTGATCCAGCTGATCAGCCTGGCATGGCCGGTGCGATCGTTGGTGAACTGCTGGCTGCTGGCTTCGGGGTGAACATGGACATCGAGATGATCTTTCGAGATGTCGATGCCGATGGTGACCTGAGCTGGCGATGGTGATAGTGATTGGCTCATCTTTTCCTGTCCCATGCTTGTCATACGGGGCGTCTGAACACCCGGGTATCCGTTCGGGCCGCAAGGAAAAGAAGGGGGTGATCAAACTCTAACTCGGTCCTCTCGACCAGCATGACAGCGATCCGTCCCCCTTCACCATCGGCGGGTGGCCGCCCGCCGATGGTGAACCATATTCCCCGAAACCGAGGAAAATTCATAAGACAAGCATGATCGCGCTGAGCGGAACGTCCCCAGCGCGTGAATCATGCGATCAAACAAAGACCTGGACCATTTTCGTCATGCACAGTCAGGATGAAAATGGTCTAGCTAGAGCATGATCGCGCTGAGCGGAACGTCCCCGGCGCGTGAATCATGCGATCAAACAAAGACCTGGACCATTTTCGGCCTGCACAGTCAGGCTGAATATTGTCTAATGACCCGCGTGGCTGCCGGAAAAGTCCGGTTCGGCCAGTCCCGACGCCGAAAGTTGCTTCACCAGCGCCGTCTTCAGCCGCTCCAGTCCCGCGGTCGTCGTGGCCTCGCAGCGAGCGACCAGCACCGCCTGGGTGTTGGAGGCACGGAGCAGCCACCAGCCGTCCGCGGTCTGCACGCGCACGCCATCGGTCGCGGACACTTTCGCGCCCTCGGCCTGCAGGCGCGCCGCGACTTCCTCGATCACCGCGAACTTGCGCCGATCGTCGCAGTCGAAGCGCACTTCCGGCGTGTTGATCACGTGCGGCAGCGCCTCTGCGCACCGCCGACAGTTTGCCCGACATCCGGGCGATGATGCCCAGGGTGCGGACGGCGGCATACAGCGCGTCGTCGAACCCGTACCAGCGGTCGGCGAAGAAGATGTGGCCGGACATCTCACCGGCCAGCGGGCTGCCGGTCTCGGCCATCTTCGACTTGATCAGCGAGTGGCCGGTCTTCCACATCAGCGGCGTGCCGCCGGCCTTGGCGATCTCATCGAACAGCACCTGGCTGGCCTTCACGTCGGCGATGATCGTGGCTCCCGGACGCTCCTTCAGCACGTCGCGGGCCAGCAGCACCATCAGCTGGTCGCCGAACAGGATCTCGACCGGTATCGTCCACCAGGCCGATGCGGTCGGCGTCGCCGTCGAAGGCGATGCCGATATCGGCCTTGCGGGCGCGCACCTCGGCGATCAGTTCCACCAGGTTGGCGGGCACCGTCGGGTCGGGGTGGTGCGCGGGGAAGCGGCCGTCGATGGTGCCGTTCAGCACGAGGTGCTCACCCGGCAACGAGGCGACCAGCTTCTCCAGCACATCGCCCGCGGCGCCGTTGCCGTTGTCCCAGACCACTTTCAGCATGCGGTCGCCGCCGTCCCAGTCGGCCAGCAGCCGCGCGACGTAGTCGTCGGCGATGGCAACGGTCTGTTCGCCTGCCGGCGGCCTCGGGCACGACGTCGCCGGCTCGCGGCCAGTTCGCCGATCTGGGGGATCTGCTGGCCGAAGAACGGCTTGCGCCCCAGCATCATCTTGAAGCCGTTGTAGTCGGGCGGATTGTGCGACCCGGTGACCATGATCGCGCCGTCGGTCTCCAGCGTCGTCGCGGTGTAATACAGCATCGGCGTCGGACCGCGGCCGATCCGCAGCACTTCGATCCCGCTGGCGCGCAGGCCGTCGACCAGCGCCTGCTCCAGTTCCGGACTGGTCAGCCGGCCGTCATAGCCGACCGCGACCTTCGACCCGCCGTCTCGGCCGACCATCGAGCCGAACACACGTCCGATGGCGAACGCGTCGGCGGCGTGCAGCGTGCGCCCGACGATGCCGCGGATGTCGTATTCACGCAGGACGGTCGGATCGAAATGATGAGAGAAGGCCATCGGTCAGATCTCTTGCTCAGACGTAGTTCTTCAGGAAGGCATGCACCGCGTCCGCCAGATCCGGCCGCTTGAGGGCGAACGCGATCTGGGCTTCCAGGAAGCCTATCTTGTCGCCGCAATCAAAGCGACGGCCTTCGTAACGCAGGCCGTGAAACGGCTGCTCGCCGATCAGGCGGGCCATGCCGTCGGTCAGCTGCACCTCATTGCCGGCACCACGCTCCATGCGTGAGAGGAAACCGATCACTTCCGGCATCAGGATGTAGCGGCCGATGATCGACAGGTTGGACGGCGCGTCCTTCGGCGCGGGCTTTTCCACCAGGCCGGTGACTTCGACCAGACGACCGTCGTCGCGGCCGATCTTCAGGATCCCGTAGCGGTTGGTCTGCTCGCGCGGCACCTCGGTCACCGCGACGATGTTGCCGCCGGTTTCGTAATAGGCCTCGGCGAGTTGCAGCAGGCAGGGCTTGTCGGCCAGCACCAGATCGTCCGGCAGCAGAATGGCGAACGGGTCGTCGCCGATGAAAGCGCGGGCGCACCAGATGGCGTGCCCGAGGCCGAGCGGCACCTGCTGACGCACGGTGGTGATGGAACCCGGCTCGCTCTGGGTATCCTGCAGCGACGCCATCGCCTCGGTCTTGCCGCGCTCGCGCAGGTTGGCTTCGAGTTCGAACGCGACGTCGAAATGCTCGACCAGCGCGGTCTTGCCACGGCCGGTGACCATGCAGAACTGCTCGATACCCGGCGGCGCGCGCCTCCTCCACCGCGTATTGGATCAGCGGCTTGTCGACGACGGGCAGCATCTCCTTCGCGGTGGCCTTGGTGGCCGGCAGGAAGCGGGTGCCCAGCCCGGCGACAGGAAGGACGGCTTTGCGCAGTTTCTTGATCACACATCGACTCCGACTTGAGATTGTCTCAACGCATCATGCCCGGCGGGCGGAAATATGGCGGCACGTAGCTCCAACGCCCCAGCCAGGCCTGAGCGTCAACACGAAGCGGCGACGTTCGCTTTGATCCCTTGATCCACGCCCGAGACGTTCCGCGCCGCACGGATCATGCCCAAGATTAGGTCACATTAACGCATTACCCAAGCAGAATGTCGCGCGCCTGATTGATCCGTGCGGCGAGCCAGTCCGACCCGCCCGCGTCAGGATGGGCCCCACGCATCAGGCGGCGATGCGCCTCCTTGATCTCTGCCTCGGATGCGCCCGGCTGCAGCCCAAGCACCTCGTACGCTTCCTCCCGCGACATCGGGCCGGAGCGTGACGCCCCTGAACGGGTACCGGGACCAGCGCCGCCGGCTCGCCCACCGCGCGCAGCCTGCCATCGCTGGTAGATCAGTGGCCCGAACAGGGTCAGCGCCCCCAGCGCGATGCCGCCGCGCCCCGTCAGGATCAGCATCAGCGCCAGGCTGAGCCCGCCCAGCGCCGCGATCCAGGCGAACAGCGACCTGATCGAGGTGACCGAGGCTCGCTCGAACGCACGCATGCCGCCCAGCAGAAGGAACAGCACGGCAGCGCCAAGCAGGAGCCAGAGCATCGTCCGGCCCCCCTTACGCGGGTGAGGGTGGGCTGGCCAGTTCCTGCGCCTCCACCACCGCCAGCGCACTCAGATTGACGATCCCGCGTGCGGTCACGCTTGGCACGACGACGTGGATCGGCTTGGACATGCCCAGCAGAATCGGTCCGATCGGCAATCCGTCGGCGGCGGCCTTCAGCAGGTTGAAGGAGATGTTGGCGGCGTCCAGCGTGGGCATGATCAGCAGGTTGGCGCTGCCGCTCAGCTGGCTGTCCGGCACTGCCCGATCGCGAATCGCCTGCACCAGCGCGGCGTCGGCGTGCATCTCGCCGTCGATTTCCAGCCCGGGCGCGCGGGCGCGGATCATTCCCAGCGCCTGTCGCATCTTGCGGGCGGAGGCGCTGTCGCTGGCGCCGAAGCTGGAATGCGAGACCAGCGCGGCCTTGGGGATCAGGCCGAAGCCACGCACGGCTTGCGGCCGCCAGCAGCGTCATCTCGGTGATCTGCTCGGCGGTCGGATCGGTGACCATGAAGGTGTCGCAGATGAACAGCACGCCGCTGGGAATGATCAGGCAGGACAGCGCATAGATCCGGTTGACGTCGGGGCGGCGCGGGATGATCGGCAGGATATACTGGATCTGCCGCCACCACGCCGCCGGTGCCGCCGCAGATCGCCGCATCGGCCTGGCCGTCGTGCAGCAGCATCGCCGCGGCGACCGAGGCCCGCGTCGCGATCCGCCGCGCCGCGGGTTCCGGCGGGGTGCCGCGCCGGCCGGCAAGCCGCTGGTATTCGGGGATCAGCTTGTCGAAGACGTCGCGATCCGATGGCGGGATCGAGGATCTGCACCGCGTGGTCGAGATTCAGCCGCAGGCCCATCTCCTTCACCTTGGCGGCGATCACGTCGCGCCGGCCCAGCAGGATGGGACGCGCGATGCCGTCGTCCACCAGGGTCTGCGCCGCACGCAGGATGCGTTCGTCCTCGCCTTCGGCGAAGACGACGCGCTTGGGGTCGCGCGTGGCGGCTTCGAACACCGGGCGCATCAGGTAGCCGGAGCGGAAGACGAAGCGCTCGAGGTCGCGCTGATAGGCCTGGAAATCGGCGATCGGCCGCCGGGCGACGCCGCTTTCGATCGCGGCACGGGCCACCGCGGGGGCGATTTCCAGGATCAGCCGAGGGTCGAACGGTTTGGGGATGATGTAGTCCGGACCGAACACCGGCGGCGACGCCGCCATAGGCCGCGGCGACGACCTCACTGGCTTCGACGCGGGCCAGCTTGGCGATCGCTTCGACCGCGGCGATCTTCATCGCCTCGTTGATCGTGGTGGCCGAGACGTCCAGCGCACCGCGGAAGATGAACGGAAAGCACAGCACGTTGTTGACCTGGTTGGCATAGTCGCTGCGCCCGGTGGCGATGATGGCGTCGGGACGCGCCGGCGGCCACCAGGTCGGGATCGATCTCCGGCTCGGGGTTGGCCAGCGCCAGGATCAGCGGCTTGTCGCCCAGCAGCGGCAGCCACTCGGGCTTCAGCACGCGCGGGGCGGACAGGCCCATGAAGATGTCGCAGCCAGGCAGCGCGTCCTGCAAGCGTCGTGGCGTTGGTGTCGCGGGCGTAGCGTGCCATGTTCGGCAGCATGTCCGGACGGTCCTTGCGGACAACGCCCTTGATGTCGGTCAGCGTGACATTTTCCGGCCGCAGCCCCATCGAGACCAGCAGATCGACGCAGGCCAGCGCCGCCGCGCCGGCGCCCGAGGTGACCAGCTTCACGTCCGACAGGTCCTTGCCCTGCAGCAGCAGGCCATTGCGGACGGCGGCGGCGACGGTGATGGCGGTGCCGTGCTGGTCGTCATGGAACACCGGGATCCGCATCCGGACGCGCAGTTCGGCCTCGATCGCGAAGCACTCGGGCGCCTTGATGTCTTCCAGGTTGATCGCACCGAAGGTTGGTTCCAGGGCGGCGACGACGTCGCAGAATCTGGCCGGATCGGCCGCGTCGACCTCGATGTCGAACACGTCGATGCCGGCGAATTTCTTGAACAGGACGGCCTTGCCTTCCATCACCGGCTTGCTCGCCAGCGGGCCGATGTTGCCCAGACCGAGCACCGCGGTGCCGTTGGTGATCACCGCCACCAGGTTGCCGCGCACCGTATAGTCGTACGCCGCGTTCGGTTCGGCCTTGATCGCCTCGCAGGCCGCGGCGACCCCGGGCGAGTAGGCCAGTGCCAGGTCGCGCTGCGTCGCCATGCGCTTGGTCGGCTCGATGGCGAGTTTCCCGGGCCGGGGAAGCCGGTGGTAGTCGAGTGCGGCCTTGCGGAAATCGTCGTCCATCGTTGCCTCGGGGTGGTCGGGTTGAAGCGCGCGCACCATGGTGGGCGGACGCGCGCGCTGGCAACATGAGGTTGGATTTTTCCTCTGCGGGACCGCAAGGAGAAGGTTCGTCATGTCTCCAACGGAGATCATTGAAAACATTATCTAAATCCAGCGGACGCTCTTGCAGATTTTGGAAAAATATCCTCCTAAGAGCGCTCCAACAACATACTTTCGCGCGTCCCAGGGCACCCCGTTTCAATGGATTTTCCCGCTCTTGATCGGCCCTCGTTTCGACCCGGGCTCCGTCGGCTGGCAGCTGACCGAACCCATGACCGTCGCGACCGCGGCCGCACCCGCCCGGGCGAATGGCTGAAGGAAACACTATGCAGACCGCTCCGTTGCTGCCTGATACCGCGCCGTTCGCGCAGGAGCAGATCGCCGCGCTGAACCGCGTGATCTCGGTGACCACGGCGGAGCAGCGGGCGTGGCTGTCCGGTTATCTGGCCGGACTGCAGGCGGCGTCCGGACCCCAGGCGGCGGTCCCGGCCGCGCCGCCGGCGAAGCGAGCGCCGCTGACCATCCTGTTCGGCACCGAATCGGGCAACGCCGAGGCGCTGGCCGCTCAGGCCCGCAAGGTCGCCGCCAAGCTGGGGTTTCGCGCCGAAGGTCGTCGATATGGCGGATTTCACCCCGGCCCAGGCGGCCGCGACCGAGAACCTGCTGATCGTCGCGTCCACCTGGGGCGAGGGCGACCCGCCGCAACGCGCCGTCGACTTCTACGAAGCACTGATGGCCGACGATGCGCCCCGTTTCGAGAAGACCCGTTTCGCCGTGCTGGCGCTGGGCGATCGCGCCTACGCGCAGTTCTGCGAGATCGGCCGCAGGATCGACGAGCGTCTGGCAGACCTCGGGCGGCGCGCGCGATCGCCGACCGGATCGAGTGCGACCTGGACTACGAGACCCCGGCCACCGGCTGGATCGACACGACGCTGGAGCGTCTGAACGCCGAGGTCGGCGGCAAGGAGGCTGGCGCCTCCGTCATCCACGTCGATTTCGCCCGCCCCGGAGCCGATGCACCGACCCGCGCCCGCCCGTTCGAGGCGGAAATCTCCGAGACACGTGCGACTGACCGGCAGCCGCTCCACGTCCGACACGCATCATGTCGCGGTGTCGCTGGAGGGTTCCGGGATCGCCTATGAGCCGGGCGATTCGCTGGGCGTGGTCCCGTCCAACGATCCCGCACTCGCCGACGCGGTGCTGCGGGCGGCAGGCCTGACCGGGGACGCCACGCTGCGCGACACGCTGATCGACCGGCTCGACATCACCACGCTGACCGCCAAACAGATCGAGGATTTTGCCCGCGAAACCGGGACGCCGGCGCTCCCGGCGGACTGGGCGGCGGGACGGCAGGTCGATCGACCTGCTGGAGACCGCGCCCGGCAGGCGTGACGGCCGAACAACTGACGGCACTGCTGCGCCCCCTGCCCCCGCGGTATTACTCGATCGCCTCCAGCCGCAAGGCGGTGGGCGAGGAAGCGCATCTGCTGGTCGCCGCGCTGCGCTACGCGTCGCACGGGCGCGCAGCGCGCGGGCGTGGCGTCGGTGGACATCACCGCGCGGCATCGGCCAGGGCGACCGGCTGAACGTGTTCCTGCGGCCCAATCCGCATTTCCGCCTGCCGAACGACAGCGACCGGCCGATCATCATGATCGGGCCCGGCACCGGCCTGGCACCGTTCCGCGGCGTTCCTGCAGGAGCGTGAGGCGAGCGGCGCCGGCCGGCCGCAACTGGCTGGTGTTCGGTCACCGCAACTACACCCACGACTTCCTGTATCAGCTGGAACTGCAGGATTGGCTCAAGAGCGGCCTGCTGACGCGGCTGGATGTCGCGTTCTCCCGCGATCAGCCGGAAAAGCGCTACGTCCAGCACGCGCTGTGGGACGCTCGGAGCGATCTGTATGCGTGGCTGAAGGAGGGCGCGGCGCTCTACGTCTGTGGTGACGCCAACGCCATGGCGAAGGACGTGCACGCGATGCTGCTGCGCGTCCTGGCCGATCAGGGCAGGCAGGATGAGGCGGCGGCGAAGGCGGAACTCGACGCGATCCGTCGCGACGGCCGCTATCTGCGCGACGTCTACTGAGGATTTTGCGAAATGGATATCGAACGGCCGCTGTCGGCCAACGAACGCATCAAGGCGGAAAGCCGTTTGCTGCGCGGCACGATCGCCGAGGGACTGACGCATGTCGAAACCGGCGCGCTGGCGGACGACGACACGCAGCTGACGAAATTCCACGGGTTCTATCAGCAGGACGACCGCGATCTGCGCGCCGAACGCGGCAAGCAGCGGATGGAGAAAGCGTTCAGCTTCATGGTGCGGATGCGAATCCCCGCCGGCATCGTGACGCCGGCGCAATGGCTGGCGATCGAGAAGCTGGCGCTCGGAGCGGGCGCAATGGCACGATCCGCCTGACCACGCGCGAGACGGTGCAGTTCCACGGCATCCTGAAGGGCAACCTGCAGCCGCTGATGCAGGGGCTGAACGACGTGTCGCTGGACACCATCGCCGCCTGCGGCGACGTCAACCGCAACGTCATCGCGACGGTCGATCCGTGGCGGCGCGACCTCCATGCGGCCGATCAGCGCGCTGGCGCGGGACATCTCCGCCCATCTGCTGCCGCGCACCCGCGCCTGGCACGAGATCTGGCTCGGCGAGGAAAAGGTCGCCGGCGGCGTGATGGAGGACGAACCGATCCTCGGGCGCACCTATCTGCCGCGCAAATTCAAGATCGCCATCGCGCTGCCGCCGCACAACGACGTCGATGTGTTCGCCCATGATCTCGGGTTCATCGCGATCGTGCAGCGCGGCGGTATCATCGGCTACAACGTGGTCGTCGGCGGCGGCATGGGAATGACCCATGGCGAACCGGAGACCTATCCGCGCACCGGCGACGTGATCGGCTTCTGCAAGCCGGACGACGCGATCGACGTGGCGGAGCAGGTCGTCACCGTCCAGCGCGATCATGGCGATCGTTCCAATCGCAAGCATGCGCGCCTGAAATACACCATCGACACGATGGGGCTCGATCGGTTCGTTGCTCTGCTGACGGAACGGCTGGCGGTGAAGCTGGAGCCGGCGAGGCCGTTTTCGTTCACCTCGACCGGCGACCGGCTGGGCTGGGCACAGGAGGCGGACGGCACCGCGCACTTCACCTTGTTCGTGGAGAACGGCCGTATCCGCGGCCGCATGCTGGCCGGCCTGCACGCGATCGCCGAACTCGGGGTTGGCCGGTTCGTGATGACAGCGAACCAGAATCTCGTGCTGGCGGATATTCCCGCTTGCGACACGGAGCGAGGTGGAGGCCCTGCTGGCCACGCACGGCCTGGATCGTCCGGTGGGCGGATTGCGGCGCAGCGCGATGGCCTGCGTCGCGCTGCCGACCTGCGGGCTGGCGCTTGGCCGAAAGCGAACGTTATTTGCCGGATCTGATCACGCGGCTGGAGGACGAACTGGAACGGTTCGGCTTGCGCGAAGACGAGATCACCATCCGCATGACCGGCTGCCCGAACGGATGTGCCCGGCCCTATGTGTCCGAGATCGGCTTGGTCGGCCGCACCCCGGGTATCTACAACCTTTATCTCGGCGGGTCGCATGAGGGCGTGCGGCTGAACAAGCTGCATCGCCGCGATGTCGACGGCGACGCGATCGTCGCCGCGCTGTCGCCGCTGTTCGAATCGTACGCGAAGGAGCGGACGCGCGGCGAGCGCTTCGGCGACTACGTGATCCGCACCGGTGTCGTCAAAGAAACGACCGCCGGATTGAACTTCCATGACAATCTGTCCGCTGAGGCAGGGAGCTGAACCATGCGTGCTGTTCGTGCCCTGACGAGCGGCTTCGGCTCTTCCGCCGACCAGCCCTGGCTGCCGGGGCTGCCGCACGTGGCCGCGGCATTGGCGACGTATTTCGTGTTCGGCGGACAGGCCTGCGTGACCGGACTGCTGCTGGCGACGCTGGCCAGTTTTGTCGTCTATCTGCCGGTGACGGCCCTGGCCCTGAACGGCGGCCGGGCGATCCCGGCGGACGCGGCGGCACCCGCGCTGACCACGCGGGCACAGACCGTGCTGCTGGGGTTGTGGACGGTCACGGCCTGGGCCGGAGCGGCGCTGGCCACTTGAGCCGGTCAGGCGTCCAACGCGGATGATGCGGGTTTGGCGGCGAGTACCCAGTGCCCGGCGGGCCGTCCGCTCTCCTGATCAACTGTCCAGCAAAGCGTGAGCACTTCCTCGGGAAGTTCCGCGAGGGGCAGGTCGGTAACGCGAGCGACTTGACCCATCCGTGTCGCATTCATGAGGTCGGTCATCGATCTGTCTCCGGCTTATGATGACCGTCAAATGACAGACATGCCGGATGACCCGCAGTGGCCCAGGTCACACCGCCGCGGTATTTCCCGAACCAAGGGCGCCGCTATGGGATCGGACGGATCGTCGTGGAACACTTGCATGCGACGGCCTCCGGCGGATCGGCAAGCCGATTCTATCACGCATTATGCCGAGACGAAGACTGCAACAAACGGAGTAGCGACTTGGCGCTAACCTCCATGTCTGAAAGCAAGATGTTCACCTGACGCACGGATGGATGCTGCTGCAGGGCCAATAGAAACCGAAGGAATGGGATATAGGCGCGGTTGACACTCTCCAGGCGAGCTAGCTGAAGCTGCCGTGTTTCTGCCTGAGTAAAATGACGGGCGATCTGGGCAAACGAGGCGCCATAAAGCTTTTCTCCGCAGTCCTTCCCCACAAGAATTCTAGCCCTGTTCGGGTACAGCAGGACGAACCCGAGCCAGTGAGTAGGATAACCGCAGTGTGCACAGCGGATATACGGCCGGTCGACGCCTTTGGGTGGAGTGACATCATATTGAAATTCGATCTGTGGACCCTCCCCTCCCGCTGGCGGGTTGAGAAGAATGTTGTCCAAGTTTTCGGGATCGCTGCAACGGAAAACCCGAGAGCCTAATTCATCATCCTGTGTAGAATAACGCAGGGCGCCAGCAGAGACGTACATGTTCACCTCTAACCATATCTGGTAGCACACAGCGTGAACGTTGCCAAGAGGTTGTTTTCTCTGCAGCGCAATTGCTGAGCCAATGGGGTGCCCTATCGTCAGCCGCGCCATGTCGCTCATCGTCGTGACGTCTGACGCGCCTACATTGCACGCTTAGATCGGATTGAGGGCACAAGGGCCGTGTGCCAAGCTGCAATGTGCATCATCTAAACGCGATGCGGAGGTCTATGAAAAATCAATATGTTCGGTTGGTGCGGTCGAGAAGACTCGAACTTCCACGAGGTTACCCCCACAAGCACCTCAAGCTTGCGCGTCTACCATTCCGCCACGACCGCACCGTGGGAAGCAGGCGCGGGGATATAGCGGATGAATGACACCGGTTCAATGACCTCGATAACCCCCGAGTGGCGCATCGCCGACGGCCTGACCGAATATCCCGCCGCGCTCGCCGAAATGCAGGCCCGCGTCGCCGCCATCCGTGCCGGCACCGACCCGCGAACAGGTCTGGCTGGTCGAGCACCCGCCGCTCTACACCGCCGGCACCTCGGCCAAACCCGCGGAACTGACCGACCCCACGCGCTTTCCCACGTTCAACGCCGGCCGCGGCGGCCAGTGGACCTATCACGGCCCCGGCCAGCGCACCGCCTACGTCATGCTCGACCTCACCCGCCCGCACGGCCTCGTCCCCGCCCAGGACATCCGCTGCTACGTCAACGGCCTCGAGGAATGGCTGATCCGCGCCCTCGACCGCTTCAACGTCAAGGGCGAGCGCCGCGACGGCCGCGTCGGCATCTGGGTCGCCGACCCCGCCACCGGCGCCGAATCGAAGATCGGTGCCATCGGCGTTCGCGTCACCCGGTGGGTCAGTTGGCACGGCGTCGCGCTGAACGTCGAACCGAACCTCGCGCATTTCGGCGGCATCGTCCCCTGCGGCCTGCCGCAGTTCGGCGTCACCAGCCTCGCCGCGCTCGGTATCCCGGCCTCGATGCATGACGCCGACGTCGCCCTGCGCGCCGCCTGGGAAGAGGTGTTCGGCGACATTGCCGCACCGGCTGCCCGCGACCGTCGGCCTGCCATCAGGGTCACCAGCGCCTGACACGACCGGCACGTCGGGCTGCGCATCATGCCGGCGGGGTGCGGCAAGTGAGCGCGCGAACCAGGTCAGTGCGCGCAAGCTCGCTCATATCCCAACCGCCCGACCCACGATCAGACACCCTGTGTGCCGGGCGGCCGGTACAAGCCCGCCAGATGCGGCTCACACAACCATTGTCATCGGCGGATGTCCATCACCCAAGTTGTCCCAGTCCACGAACCCGACCTGGCCGCAGGCCGGCGCCGGCATGACGGGCATCACCTCGTTCGCGACACTGTCAGGCGGCGAGCTTGGCGCGCCCGGCCTCCGCGACTTCGCGCAGCATCTTATAGTCAAGCACCGCAAGCGTCTTGTCTTCGTCGTCGACAAACCGGATCGGACCGAAATTGGTGAAGTAGAGAACTGTTTCCTCAGGGAAATTGGTTTCGTCGTGCCAGGCGCCGTTGGCCTCGAAGCCATAGTCGCCCGTGCGCGCCGTGACGCCGCCCCGTTCGGCCCCGCCGCGGATATCCATCTTCCCCGACACCATCAGGTATTCGCCGGCGGCCAGATGCTCATGGCGGGCGAAGCTCGATCCGGCGGCGCATTTGAACAGCACCGTCCAGGCGCCGGTTTCCTGGCTGGTGCGCAGCAGCTTGAAGTCGATGCCAGGCGAAAAATTGATCCAGGGTTCGCCGGACGTATTGACGTAGATGTCGCCAAGGCCAGCATTGCGGCGCGCGTCGCGCTCGAATTTGCTCTCGTTCATTCGAAGTCTCCTGGGTTGTTTTCTCCCAGCCGGCCTACGATTTCGACCGGCCGGCGCGGACGTTACCGTCGGGGCCGGCTCACTGGCAAGGACACGAAAATCGCAGCACGAAAATCGCCGCCTCGGCGGACAGCGAAAACCGGGTCCGGCCGATCGTCCTCTGTAGTAACAATCCCGATCAGCGATATCATTAAATACCAAAAACGACATACCCCCTGCCGCGGCGTCGACGGACCACCCGGGGCAGGCTTCTCCAGGCGTCGTGGCGGAACCGCCGGCCTCAACCGTGCTGACGCAAGACCGAATCCCGGCTACATAGTCAGGTGTGAGACCTTCCATCGCGCTGCCCGACGCCCCCTCAGTGGTCGCGGGCCATGGCCGCGCCGCCATCCTGACACCGGACGGCGAACTCCTGCTGCTGCCCACCGCCGAGGCGGCCGACGTTCTCCGCACCCTGCCGCCGCCGATCCTGGTCCACGCGCCCGCCACGTTCCGCCGCCTGGGCATGCGGCCCGGTCCGGCCTTCGACCTGCTGGACCTGTTCGCCTTCGTCCGCCCCGCCCACACCGCCGCGCCGACGCCGCGCGGCCTCGCGCATGGCGCTGGACGACGACCCGCCGCCGATCGGCCTGGAAGCCGAGGTCACCCGCCTGCCCGACCTCGCCGCCGCGCTGCTGAACCAGCTTTCCCAGGGCCGCGACACGCTGCTGAACCGCGATGCCGCTGTCCTCGCCGCGCGCATGCAGAAGGCCGGCTGGGGCTGGGGCGGCTACGTCACCCACGCCCTCGGCCGCGCCGACGCGCCTGCCTCGAACGAGCCGCTGAAAGTCTGGAAAAAACTGCCGGAGTGGGAAGACGCCGCCCCCCTGCCCCCGCCCTCCTCGCACCCCGTCTCCGAAGCCGAAGCCCGCCACCGTCTCGCCGCCATGCTGGGTCCCGCACGCCGAGCAACGGCCCGGCCAGGGCGACTACGCCGGCGCCGCCACAGCCGCCTTTGCGCCGCGCGAAACCCGCGGCGACCCGCATCTGGTGCTGGTCGAGGCCGGCACCGGCACCGGCAAGACGCTCGGCTACCTCGCCCCCGCCAGCGTCTGGGCGGAGAAGAACAAGGGCGCGGTCTGGATCAGCACCTTCACCCGCCACCTGCAGCGCCAGATCGACAACGAACTGGAACGCCTGATCCCCGACCCGACCGAACGGCGCCGCCGCATCGTCGTCCGCAAGGGCCGCGAGAACTACCTCTGCCTGCTGAACCTGGAGGACGCGGTCAACACCGCCGTCTGCGGGCTTCATGAACCAGAATGTCATTCCGCTCGGTCTGATCGCCCGCTGGGCCATGGCGACCGATGACGGCGACGTCCAGGGCGGCGATCTGCCCGGCTGGCTGCCGGAATTGTTCGGCGGCGCCCTGATCGCCTCGCTGGCCGACCGCCGCGGCGAGTGCATCCACGCCGCCTGCCCGCACTGGCGCCGCTGCTTCATCGAGCACACGATCCGCCGCTCCCGCACCGCCGAACTGGTGGTGGCCAACCATGCGCTGGTGATGACGCAGGCGGCCTGGGGCGGGCTGGACGACAACGTCGTGCCGACCCGGTACGTGTTCGACGAGGGCCACCACGTCTTCGACGCCGCCGACAGCGCGTTCTCCGCGTCGCTGTCGGGCGCGCGAGACGGCCGAACTCCGCCGCTGGCTGCGCGGTGCCGAGGGCGGCCGGTCACGGGCCCGCGGGCTGGGCAAGCGGCTGGAGGATCTGGTCGCCGACCGCCCGGCCCTGATCGCGCCGCTGGAGGCCGCGTTGCAGGCGGCCACCGCACTGCCGCCCTCCGACTGGGCGAGCCGCATGCAGGAGGACGGTCCCGGATTCGACGGCGTCGAACCCGCCCGGCCCAACCCGTCGGAGGCGTTCCTGCGCACTGATCCGCCGCCAGGTGCTGGCCCGCACCACCGGCGCGGACGCACGTCCGTCATTCGGCTCCATGGAATGCGACGTCTTCCCGCTTGAACGAGGACGCGCCGCAGGCCGCCGAACGCCTCGCACGCGCGCTGGCTCGCATCTCCGAACCGCTGGCCACGCTGCGCGAACGCCTGCTCGCCCGGCTGGACGACGAAGCGGAGGATCTGGACGAGGCGACCCGCAACCGGATCGAGGCGATCGGCCGCTCCTGACGCGACGGGCGCTGAACCCGCTGCACGCCTGGCAGGCGATGCTGCGGAGCCTGACCGAACCGCAGCCGGAACCGGGCGAGCGCCCCAGCCATGTGCTGTTCCTGCGGCTGGACCACCGCGACGGGCGTGCGCGACCTCGATGTCGGGCTGAACCGGCATTGGCTGGACCCGACGATCCCGTTCGCCACCACCTTGGCCTCGCCCGCGCAGGGCCTGCTGGTCACGTCGGCGACGCTGCGCGATTCCGGTGATCGCGATCCGGAAACCGCCTGGGCGTCGGCCGAGGCACGGGTCGGCGCGCCGCATCTGCCCTCGCCGGCGATCCGCGCGGCCGTCGCCTCGCCGTTCGATTACGCGGAACAGACGCGGGCCTTCGTCGTCAGCGACGTGGCGCCCGGCAATCTCGACCAGCTCGCGGCCGCTTATCGCGCACTGTTCCTGGCGTCAGAAGGCGGTGGCCTGGGCCTGTTCACCGCGATCAGCCGGTTGCGGGCGGTGCATGCGCGGATCGCCCCGGAGCTGGAGCAGGCCGGAATCCCGCTCTATGCCCAGCACGTCGATGCGATGGGCAACGCCACGCTGGTGGATATCTTCCGCGCCGAGGAGGAAAGCTGCCTGCTGGGCACCGACGCCATGCGCGACGGCGTGGATGTGCCCGGCAATGCGCTGCGGCTGGTGGTGTTCGAGCGCACGCCGTGGCCGCGTCCCGACATTCTGCACCGGGAGCGGCGAATCCATCTCTCGGACGGCGATCCGAAGGGCTATGATGACCGCATCGTGCGGCTGCGGCTGCGCCAGGCGTTCGGGCGGCTGATCCGGCGCGCGTCCGACCGGGGGGTTTTCGTGCTGCTGGACCGGCAGGCGCCCAGCCGGCTGATGTCGGCGTTTCCGGCCGGCGTGGTGGTGCGGCGGGTCGGTTGGCTCAGGCGGTCAGCGAAACTGGCGCTTTCCTACGGACTCGTGCATTCCTGACGCCACGGTCACCGGCTTAAGGCTTCGCGCATTGACCCAATGGGCTTGGAGGACTTGATGCGATCCCGAGATGCGATCAACGCGCCCGAGGCGCTGGTTCTGACGATGGTGCTGGTCTCCGCCGCGGATGGCGGCATGACCGACCGCGAAATCGGCATCATGTCCGGCTCTGGTGCAAACCCTGCCGGCGTTCAAGGATTTTACCAGCGGCGAACTCGCCGACGTGACCGAACGCGCGGCGAGTTTGCTGCACGAGGATGACGGACTGGCGCACGCCGGGCGGCTGATGCGCGCCGCGCTTAGCGGCAAATTGCGCGAAACCGCCTATGCCCTGGCCTGCGAGGTCGTCGCCGGCGGCGACGGCGCGAGGCGTCAGTCGCTGGACATGCTGGATTTCGTGCGCGGCGAACTGGGGCTGGACTCCCTGATCTCCTCCGCAATCGAGCGCGGGGTTCGTGCCCGCTACCAGCGTGTCGATCCGGGAGAATGATGCGCACGTTCCGGCCCTGACGATAGAAGCTGACGCTTGCTTTCCGTCATGGCCCGGCGCCTCCGGAGGTCACGCCGTGGCCGCCGCGGCGCCACACCGGATGGCGGTCCGCCTTTGGCGTTGGCCGCCGTGAGAATACCAGGCATCACATCCCTTCTGGCCGGTGCGCCGGTGGCGACGCTGGTCGTTGCTGGCCGTGTGCCAGTGGGCTGATTTCTGGCCGGCCATGATTGGTATCGCCGTCACCATCCTGACCGCCGGGGCTTTCGCCCTGGTCTGGGAACGTGACCTGGACCTGCTGATCGACGCGGTACGGCGGGTGGCATCCGACGACGAGCGCGCCGGTCGACCGAAGCCGAAGGCGCGGTGCTGATGGACGCGCTCGGACGCGAGATCGAGCGCCTGTCCCGCCGCCTCGCCCTCCGGGCCGCCTTGCAGGAGCAGCACCGCCGGGCCGACACGCTGATCCTCGAGCGGTTGCCGGACCCGGTCATCGTGCTGGCGCGCGATCGCACGGTACGCCGAACCAACGCCGCTGCCCGCTCGGCATTCGACGACGATCTGCCGGCCGTGCTGCGCCATCCCGGAGTGCGCGGCGCGATCGAGCGCGCCCTGACGACCAACCAGTCCCAGACCGCCGAGGTCTTGCTGCGCGCGCCGGTATCGCGCGACCTGTACGCGACGGTGGTGCCGATGGACCCGCCGCTGGCGGACGGCGGCCAGGTGCTGCTGGTGCTGTCGGACCGGACGCGGGAACGCGTGGTCGAGCGGATGCGCGCCGACTTCGTCGCCAATGTCAGCCATGAACTCCGCACCCCGCTGGCCTCGCTGATCGGCTTCGTGGAAACGCTGCGGGACCGGCCGCGGACGATCCCCCGGCCCAGAAGCGCTTTCTGGAGATCATGGCGGAACAGGGTGCCCGGATGAACCGGTTGATCGACGATCTGCTGAGTTTGTCGCGGATCGAACTCACCGAACATCAGGTCCCCTCCGCGCCGCTCGACCTGGCGGGACTGATCCAACGGATGGTGGCGGGATTCGAACCCCGGCTGGCGGAACGCAAGGTCAGGCTGGCGCTGCGGATCGACAAGGATTTGCCCATCGTCGCCGGGGATGCGGACCAGATGGCGCAGGTGCTGCAGAACCTGCTCGACAACGGCCTGAAATACGGCCGCGACGGCGGGGTGCTGCGGCTGGACGTCACGCTTGGCCAAGCCCGGCAACCGCTGGCCCAGCCGCCGCGGCATCGTTATCGCCGTGGCCGACCAGGGCGCCGGTATCCCGAAGGAGCACCTGCCGCGGCTGACCGAGCGGTTCTATCGGGTGGACAAGGGACGCTCCCGCGCGGTGGGCGGCACCGGTCTGGGACTGGCGATCGTCAAGCACATCGTCAACCGCCACCGCGGCCAGTTGCTGATCGAGAGCGAGGAAGGCAAGGGCACGACGGTCAGCATCTGGCTGCCGGTGGCGCCCGCCACGACGCGGCTGGCGGACGCCGATTGACGGGCTGGGCTGGGAGGGTCGGGCAGCGGTGACTGCGACGTCTTGCGATGTCTCGTGCCTGGAGCAGTGTCAGCCTGACTCGAATCGCGAAGCGACCTCAGGCTGATGAAATTGCTCGATAAATGGAAGCTGGAGCGTTTCCACTCAGGCGCGGACGGTTTGAAGGTTTCGCCATGGCGGACGGCCGGCGATTTATGCAAATATCTGCTTCCAGTCACTTTTCATGCTTATGACAGTCCAGCCCTGGGACTTGGCTTGATCCATCAACGACTGGTCGAACGTGCCAACCGCGGTGTCGGGCAATCCTTGCGCCGGCCCATACGCATATTCCCGTAACGGGTCGTCGTGATGAACGAGCATCCTCAAACGGGCACCATCTCCGGCGCCCGTCCACTCCAGCATCTGACGGTCCCCGGTGGAGTTTCCGAATGCGGCGTGGGGGCGCTTGCCGATGAAGAGGTCAATCGCAACCGGCTTGCCGCCGAAATTGCAGTTCAGGAATAGCTTTGGCTCCCGTATCAATTCCGGAGCGCCGTTCTCGATCTGGTATTTTGTCAGAACGCTTGATCCTAAAACCTGCTCCGACGGAATACCGTAAACCCGCTGGGTGTAGATGCGCATAAAATACTGGCCGAAGCCGCTGACGATAAAGATCTTGAAGCCATTGGCACGCAGGTGGTGCAGCACCTCGATCATCGGCTGATAGACGAGCTCCGTGTAGGGCCGTCTGAATCTCGGATGCTGCGCCGTCGCTATCCATTTCTCGGCAATGTCGTGAAAAGCCGATTGGCTCATGCCGGAATGGGTGAGGAAGATGATCTCTGCCCAATCCGCTTCGCTGAATTTACCTATCGCCGCCTGATCGTTGGAGAGAACCGCCTGGAATGGCTCCTGACTCTGCCACTCCGGGTGCTGTGGTGCGAGTGCATGCACGCGATCAAGTGCAAACATGGCTTGGGTGTAGAGCGGATGTTCCACCCACAGAGTGCCATCTTGATCGAACGTGGCGATGCGGTCTCCCGGCGGCACGAACTCCTTGCGGGATGGGTCAGTGGTGGCGCGGACGAAATCCAGAATCGCCGCCTTGGCTGCCCCTTCATTCCATGAGTTAAGAGGGTCAGAGGGCATTTCGGCCTCCGCGCTGTGAAACTGTGCCGCTTCCGCTGCAACGGTTGAGGCGGCGCCCGCGAGGATCGAACGACGGCCAATTCCAGGAATGCTCCGAGAAGGGAGAATGGCCACTTCTGATCCTGCGTCAGGGTGCGATCGCTCTACCATAATGTCCGCGCAAGATAGAAATGTCATTCTGCGCGCAAAGTGGAAATGACACTCCCGGGCGGCGGACACTCCTGTGGCGAAGCGGCATGAAGCCAAACCCCGGGTGCGGGCGAGGCGGATAAAGGGCCGAAGCCGGCGTAGCGCTCGCGCACGAGGGACAGCGCCAAAGTGTGGACCTCTCCCGGCAGTCGGTTGCCGGGTGTGCCGCGCCACCTGCAGACCAGGCTGGTGTCGCCGGTGTTTGGGTTGCCAGGAGCATGATCGCGCTGAGCGGAACGTCCCGGGTGCGTGAATCATGCGATCAAACAAGGAGTTAGACCATTCTCCGCCTGCGCAGTCAGGCTGAAACCTGCGCAGTCAGGTTGAAAATTGTCTGATGCGAATCAGGCGTTATTCCCGGCCTGCGGGAAGAATGGCGGTCTTGGGTGAAGCGCCGTGCGCGTAGCAGCCGTGCGTTTAGCAGGGCCTGTCAATGGGAGCTGCGCCGGTCGCGGTCATTCACCCCGCTGCCCTGCCAGCAAGACCCTCTCCTGTCAGCGCCCTATGAAAGACGCTATCGTGCATCCGGCCCGCCACCCCACCCGAGGATCCATGAAAGCCTCTCCCCTCCCACTCATTCTCCTCGCCCTGGCGGTGCCCCCGGCGCAGGCCCAGATGACAAACCCCCATCCAGGCCCCCCCAGCCCCGTAACGATCGCATCGGGCCTCTCCGAGATCCTTTCCCTGGCCACGCTCGGAGCGGTCACGACGCAGCCCCAGGTCACCCAAAGCGGCGCGGACTACTTCGTGCGGCTGCCCCTGCACGGCCTCTCAACCCCCGCCGACGCCGCCGTCACCGCCGTCGCCCATCCACTGCCCGGCGGCATCCTCGACATCGCGTCGATAACCTTCCCGTCCTCCGGGACGGTGGAATCGACGATGCCGGACGCCGCCCCCGACCAGATCGCCTATTCGATCGGCGATCAGACCATCCACGCCCGAGTCGACCCCAGTCTCGCCCAGCCATCCACCTTCGCCGCCACGCTCGGCGCCATCAAACTGCGATCCGAACAGGGTGAAACTCACAGCGAGCAGCAGATCGACCGCTACACCGTGAACGGCACCCTGTTGGCGGAAGCCCTCGGTCAATTAAGCGTCTCATCGGCGACCAACGCGACGAACTGGCATCTTTCCGCGCACGCGGCGAAGGGCTTCGACACCGACAGTCTGGTGCGGACCCTCTCCGGCCATGTCTCGGTCGATGGCCTGAACCGCGCCCAGGGCACCCGGCTGATGGCCGCGGTACGCGCCCTGACGGCAGACGCACACCGGCCGACCCCCGGCCAGCCCCGGCCGCCGCCCACGGTGCGAAAACAGCACCTGCGCGACCTGGTCGATGCCACCGCCGGGCTGCTGACCAGATTTCAGGCCGCCGAGACCTTGAATGATGTCCACTTCACCCTCGGATCAGCCAGCAGCGGAACCATTGGCCACTTGCGCGTCCACATGGCGGGTGACGCCGCGGATGAGCGCGTGAACGCGCGGATCGACATCGGCGTGGACGGGTTTGCCATGTCCACCCTGTCGCCCGCAGCGGCGGCCTACGTCCCCCACCATGTCGACATCAGGTCGGCCCTGAGCAACCTGCGCTCCGCCCCCCTGATGGCGCTGTTGCGCACGGCCGTCGCGCAGGACGACGATCCCGCCGCCGTCCAGGCTCGATTGACGACTTTGCTCGCTGATCCGGCCGCGCGGGTCGGCATCGAGTCCGTCGCTTTCGATGCGGGTCCCCTGAGCGTGACCGGCTCCATGCGGGTCGTTGCGCGCGCCGGCGGGCAAACGGGTGCCGACATTCATGTTTCCGCGGTCGGCGTGGACGCGCTGATCGCACAGGCACAGCAGGATCCCGCGATGCGCGGGGTCCTGCCGATGGTGTTTCTGGCCAAGGGCATGGGTCGCCCGCGGGGTGACGCGATAGTCTGGGACATCGCCCTCGGCGGAGGCCCCGTCACGGTCAACGGAGTGCCGTTCGGTCAGTCCGGCGAACACAAACGGTAGAACACGACGTCGCGGCTGGTCCGGTCCTCGAGCTCCCGCGTCGTGTCGATCCGGTACGACGCGAACGGCTCCAGCCCCGCCTTTGGCAGGTAGGCGCGCCCGGGATCGGCAATCCAGACCTCCGCGCCGCGGGCCATCTCCGTCAGCCATGGCATGATGCGCCCCGTCATCGCGGCCTCGTAGCACACATCTCCGCACAGAATGAGATCCCACCGGCACAAGCCGCCCAACACGTCGTGCGCCGTCCCGACCGTGACCCCGTTGGCCGCCGCGTTCAGTCCGACCGCGGTGATCGCCAGGGTATCAATCTCGCAAACCTCGACCGAACACGCCCCGGCCATCGCGCAGGCAATGGCGGCAATACCGCCGCCAGCCGCGAAGTCCAGCACGCGCCGGCCCGCGACCAGGGCGGGCCTGTCCAGGATGTGGCGCGCCAGCGCCTGGCCGCCCGGCCACGCGAATGCCCAGAACGGAGGTGCCACGTTGTGCTCAGCCAGCCAGGTTTCAGTCGCCTGCCAGATCGGGGTGATTTCGGTGGCGAGGTGAAGGCGGATTTCCGGCACATGGGGCGCCGTGGTCAGTACGGTGTTCGCGCGGATGAACGCCGCGCGGTCCGTCACAGGCTCGCTCAAAGCCAGCCCGCCAGGATCGACAGACCCACCGCCAGCCCGACCTCACGATTGGCCCGGAACAGCCGCAGACAGCCGGCCGGGTCATCGATGTCCAGCGCGAAGACCTGCCACGCCAGCAGCGAGGCCGGCAGCACCAGCGCCGGATAGAACCAGCGTCCCAGCCCGGCGAGCCAGCCGGACAGCGCCAGCACAGCGACCGCCGCCGCGTAGCAAACGGCCAGAAACAGCCCGCGTGTGCTCGCCGAACAGCCGAGCGGTGGAGCGGACGCCGACCAGTGCGTCATCCTCCCGGTCCTGATGGGCATAGATCGTGTCGAAACCCAGGTCCCACAGGATCGCCGCGGCGTACAGCGCGGCCCAGGCGGCGTCCACCCGCCCGGCGGCGGCGGCATAGCCCAGCGGCGCGCCAAAGCCGAAGGTGAAGCCCATCATCAGTTGCGGCCACCACGTCACGCGCTTCGCCAGCGGATACAACCCGACCAGCAGCAGGGACGCGACCCCCAGGCCCTGCGACAGCCGGTTGAGTTGCAGCAGGATCATCAGCCCGGCCAGCAGCAGCACGGCAAGGAACGCCAGCGCCTGCCTCGGCCGCAGCGCGCCCGACGCCAGCGGCCGCCCCGCGGTGCGCGCCACCTTGCGGTCGATGTCGCGATCCCACAGATCGTTGACGACGCATCCGGCCGCCCGCATGATCAGACTGCCGACGGCGAACAGCGTGACCAGGCGGATGGTCTCGGCAAGCGGGACCCGGGCCAGCAGGATCCCCCACAACCCAGGCAGAAACAGCAGCCAGGTGCCGATCGGCCTGTCCACGCGCGCCAGAAGCAGGTAGGGCAGCCATCCGCGCGGCAGCCGGGCGACCCAGCCGGTGGCGACGATGTCCGTGTGCATCATTGAAGGGTTGGTTCGCCGTTCCATGATTTCATCCCCCGATCATACACCAAAGCCATGATCCGCCTGTACGTCGAGGCGGACCTGCAGGCGGGCGCGGCGATCGAGGCAACCGAAGGGCAGGCGCATTACCTCGGCGGCGTGATGCGCCGGGGCGTCGGTGACACGCTCCATCTGTTCAACGGGCGTGACGGCGAGTGGGCAGGCCGGATCACCGCCCTGTCGCGCGGCAAGGCCGGGTTGACGGCGGAAACGCTGGTCCGGCCCCAGGCCGCCGATGCCGATCTGTGGCTGATGTTCGCCATTCTGAAACGGGACGCGACCGACCTCGTGGCCCAGAAGGCGACCGAACTCGGGGTGTCCAGGCTGCTGCCGGTGTTCACCGAGCGCACCGGTGCCGGCCGGGTCAACCTGGACAGGCTGCGCGCCATCGCCGTGGAGGCCGCTGAACAGAGTGAGCGACTCACCGTCCCGGTGATCCGCCCGGCCAGGCAACTGCACGACAGTTTGGCGGAATGGCCTGCCGAGCGATCCCTGTTTGCAGCCGTGGAACGGGCTTCGGCGCAGCCGTTGACCCCGCCATCCGGTCCGGCCGCACTGTTGATCGGTCCCGAGGGCGGCTGGGGACCGCGCGATCTTGCGGAACTCGGCCGGTGCCGGTTCGTTCGTCCGGTCTCCCTGGGCCCGCGCATCCTGCGCGCCGAAACGGCGGCGATCGTCGGTCTGGCCTTGTTGCAAGCGCCCCGCTGGGGCTAGTACCCTGCTTCCAGCACCGCGGCGCCATTGCGGTCCGGGTTCCAGCCCGCCGACGCGCGCTGCCGCCCGATCCGCGGTTTCAACCGAATACCTTGGGAATTCAATGTCCAATCCCGGAGACGCCGACGACACGCCGCTGACGTCGGTCCGACAAATGGCCGAGTATCTTGCCGCCGGCTGCAAACCGCACGATCAGTTCCGCATCGGCACGGAGCATGAGAAATTCGGCTTCCGCCACGCCGACCTCAGTCCCCCACCCTATCTGCCGGCGGACGACCACCCCGGCAGCATCCGCGACGTGCTGGCGGGCCTCGTCAGGTTCGGCGGCACGCCCATCCTGGACGACGGCAACACTATCGGCGTGAGGCAAGACGACGCCTCGGTTTCGCTGGAGCCCGCCGGACAGCTCGAACTGTCTGGTGGTCCGCTGAGCACGCTGCACGAGACGAAGCAGGAGCTTCTGACACATTTCGATCAGGTCCGCGCCGCCTGCGCGGACCTGGATATCGGTTTCGCCCCGCTGGGATTTCATCCCCTCGCAACGCGCGCCGACATGCCCTGGATGCCGAAGGGGCGCTACGCCATCATGCGGCGCTACATGCCGCTCGTAGGGAGCCTGGGGCTGGACATGATGACGCGGACCTGCACGGTGCAGGTCAATCTCGACTTCGCCTCCGAACAGGACATGCGGCGCAAGCTGCGCACCTCCCTGCTGCTGCAGCCCTTGGCCACCGCACTGTTCGCCAACTCCCCGTTCACCGAGGGCAAGCCGAACGGATTCCTCTCCTGCCGGGCCCATGCCTGGACCGACACCGACAACCAGCGCGCCGGCATTCCCGCGGTGATGTTCGAGGACGGGTTCGGCTTCGAGCGTTATGCGACCTGGCTGATCGAGCAGGTGCCGATGTACTTCGTCTATCGTGACGGTCGCTACATCGACGTCGCCGGGCAGTCCTTCGCGGCGTATATGGCTGGACGCGTGCCCGAACTCGCCGGCATCGTCGCCACCCTGGGCGACTTCGCCGATCACCTGACCACCGCTTTCACCGACGTCCGGCTGAAACGCTTCCTGGAGATGCGCGGCGCGGACGCCGGACGAGCGGAGATGATGCTGGCGCAGTCGGCGCTTTGGGTCGGGCTGCTGTATGACGACGCCGCCCTGTCCGCGGCGGAGGAACTGCTGCGTGGTGCCGGTTGGGCGGACGCGGTCGCGGCGCGCGCCGCGGTCCCGCGCCTGGGCCTGGCCGCGCCCTGGCGCGGCGGCACGCTGCGCGACATCGTCAGCGACGTCGTCGCCATTGCAGGGGACGGCTTGAGCGCCCGTGGCTGCCGCGATGCGGCGGGCAATGACGAACAGGTCCATCTGGAGCCGCTGCGGGCAATCGCCGCCGGGGCACCCACCCAGGCCGAATACTGGCTGGAACGATACCACGGCGCCTGGCGCGGCCAGACCGGTCTCATCTTCCGCGAAGCCGCTATCTAGTTGGCGGCGGCTCCGACGAGACGCCCAGGATGTCGCGCCGCGATGCGGGTGCGGGCAGCGATCCTGCCGCGGCGCACGCAACCCTCACGACGTGGTCCATCTCACCGTCGAGGCAAACCTGGCAGCTGCAATGGTTATGTCGTTGAGAATCCAACATGGGACAGCTCCATCGTCGGCCGGCTACTCGGCCTGGAGTACCGCGATTTCATTCACGACGACTTCCCAGATCGAGCCCGAGAGCTTCCGTATGTCCTTATTCAATTCTGGGTCTTCGAGATCCTCCATCACCATTCTCTTGTCCAGATCGAGGCGCACGCCGAACTTTTGTGCACGACCTGACAGCTCATATCTGAGGAGGACAAATTGGGGTGCGTGCTCCGTCCATTCAGCACTAACGAACTGAATCGGGCCAATTCGCTCGATCTTTCCCCGAAGATTGACGGATGATATTTCCATACTTCGTCACCGCCTGGCTATGTGGAAAGATACCATGTCAATAGGCTGGCCGTATATCGGTCACGCAAGCCGCGGGAATATGGCCGACAATGAGCGCTTCCGAGTCCCTTAGGGCCCGCACCATCGCCTCAAGCTCCAAACTGAGGTTCGCGGGGCGCGGCGTTGCCCACGTCCCCACCCGTCTGGTCAGCGCATTCCGATAGTGGGCGTAGGCCTTCGGATTGACAACACCCAGCAGAAAGTTTTGGTCCCCGTCGTGGGCGTAGGAACTTGTCAGCGGATTCGCATGTGCTTTGGCGATTTCCGCCATTGGATCAATTATTGAATAACCGGCGTTGGCCGGGATCGGGTTAGGAATATCAATCACGTAGACATACGCCGGGTAGCTTGCGCTAGGCCAGGCTTTGCCAAAAGCTAATGCGTACTGCCTCGCAGTGGCAAATGATTTCGTAAGGGAAACACATGCACTCGACATGGTGCCATTGACGATGTGATCAATATAATCGTCCAAACTGCGCCCTCCTCCACCGCGAACCGGAGCAATCCCGTTGCGCTGGGGCCCCATCCCTCGCACTTCAAGGCTGTGCAGGTACGTGCCTATACCGACCCCCTTGTAAAACCGTGTCATTCGTGACGCGCTTCCCCCGCATTCCCGGCCAAATCGTAGGGTCATCAGATAGATCGAGCAAGCGCCAGCCTTTCAGACAGAAGTCACCGAGATCCCACTCGTGGACGATGTTCTTTCAAGCAAGCCCGTCCAGCATCAGCCATGAATGATACGAATCTTTTCCTAATGCGCCAAGTCGCTTTTCCGCCGATTACCCATGGCCCAAGCTCACTCTTCTTGCCCGGCTCGGGGTATCCCTGCATAACCCGGCGCCTGATGGCCATCATGGACGACATTCGCAGCGTTCTGGCGCCCCCGCATCCCGCCGGACGCCCCTTCATCATGGGCGGCCTCATCGCCCTCCTCCTGGGCTTCGTGATCGGCGCATGGCTCATCTCGCTGGGCCTGATCTTCACCCTGTTCTGCCTCTACTTCTTTCGCGATCCCGAACGAGTCCCGCCACCGCGCACCGGCCTGCTCCTCGCCCCCGCGGACGGGCGCGTGGTCTCGGTCCGGCCGGCGGCACCACCCCCGGAACTCGGACTGGGCACCGAAACGCGCTGGAAAATCTCGATTTTCCTGTCGGTCCTGGACGTGCACGTCAACCGCATGCCGGCCGACGGCGTGGTCACCCGTATCGCATACCGTCATGGCGCCTTCGTCAGCGCCAGTCTGGACAAGGCCAGCACGGCCAATGAGCGCAACGCCGTGGCAATCCGTCTGCACAACGGGCAGGAGATCGCGGTCGTGCAGATCGCCGGCCTGATCGCGCGTCGCATCCTGTGTTCGGTCCGCGAGGGCGATCCGGTGACCGCCGGCGACCGCTTCGGTATCATCCGCTTCGGCAGCCGGACGGACCTTTATCTGCCCGAAGGCGTGCGCCCATTGGTGGTGGAGGGTCAGACGATGATCGGCGGTGAAACGGTGATCGCCGAGTTAGAGCAATATCAGCTTGACTGGAACCGTGAAGCGAATCCAGGCCGATGAAATTGCTCGCCAGATCCGAGCTCGAGCCTTTCAACTCAAGGTGGAAATGCTCTGGAAACACGAGGCAACCCGCCGATGGGTGACCGCTCCCCGGTCTCGCCGATCCACCGGCTAAGGCGGTACCGCCCGCGCCCGCGCCGGCGCCCGCGCTATAAGGGCCCGTCCTTCAACCGCATCATCCCCAACCTTATGACCATGCTGGGGCTCTGCGCCGGCCTGACATCGATGCGCTTCGGCCTCGAAGGCCGATTTGGCTCCGCCGCGGTCGCTATCGTTTTCGCCGCGGCAATCGACGGATTGGATGGACGCCTCGCTCGCCTGTTGAAAGCGACATCGCGGTTCGGCGCGGAGTTCGACAGCCTTTCCGATTTCCTGTGCTTCGGCGTCGCGCCACCGTTCGTCCTCTACCTGTGGTCGCTGCAGCGCGGCGGCGCTTACGGCTATGCGCCATGTCTGATGTTCGCGGTCTGCATGGCACTTCGGCTGGCGCGGTTCAATGCCTCACTGGATGGAGCGCCGAAACCAGCTTACGCCTATAACTTCTTCACCGGTGTACCGGCGCCGGCAGGGGCCGGACTCGCGTTGTTCCCCCTGTTCCTCGGCCTCGAGGCGCAATCGCTCGGCTGGGACTGGCTTTCGGGCATGGCACAGTTTCCGCTGTTCTGCGCGGCAGTGCTGATCGGCACGTCCCTGCTGCTGGTCTCCACCCTGCCGATCTGGAGCTTCAAGAATTTCAAGGTGCCATCCGAATACGTGCTGCCCCTGTTGCTCGGCACCGGGGCCTACGCCGCGGTCGCGGTGGCCGATCCATGGGGCGCGCTGGCAGCTGCGGGGCTGCTCTATCTGGTGATGCTGCCGTTCAGCATACGCAGCTTTCGCCGGCTGAGGCACGAGGCCGAGTCGCCGCGCGACGACCTGGATACCGAGCACCGGGACAGCGCCTGAGTCCCCGCGCCTACTTTCCGCGTAGCCGCCTGGCATTCGCGCGTGAGCGGACGAGGTAAGGCGCCACGGCGGCGGCCCCGCCGCGCCCGGTGACAAGCGCCAGGGTGGAGGCCTGCATGGCCGCTGCTTTCTCCATGACCATGCGCTGATATTCAGCGACACTGCAGGTGCCCTGCGCCATCATCAGGCTGCGGCGGTAAATGGTTTCCCACGATGAGAAGGTCAGTTGGGTAACCATTGCTGGAAGATTTCGGCTGCGGCGCTTTGTCATGCCAGCTCACATGAGCGACCCGCTGTTCGCCCGCAAGCCAGTTTCCGTGTGGATCACGCCAGCTTGCGCCAATGCCACCCGAACAGCGTTGATAGTGCAGAACATGCACCAAATGGACGAAGCGCAGCCATCCAGCGCCCGTTCACCATTTTTGATCAGAAACACATGACCACGATGTCGAGAACGAACAAACGCCATGTTCGTCGGCCGCTGTCGAGGCACCACCGCAAGACCGCCCGGATCCGTTCGCCAAACGCGGTGGCACGGCCCGCGGTCAGCAAAGACGCATCTACTCCGCCGCGCGCCGGGGCGCCTTCGCGGCCGCTTTCCGCCGAGCGGCCTTCTTCGGGGCTGATTTCTTGGCTGCCGCCTTCTTCGGGCCCGCCTTGGGGACTGCGGGTTTCATCGACGCCTCTGCCGGAGCCTTCGCCCGGGCCTTCGCGGCAGCCTTCGCCGGTGCCTTGCCTTTCCGCCCGGCCGCACCGCGCGGTTTCAGTGCCTTGCCCTTCTCGGCCAGCAGCGCCACCGCCTCGTCGAGCGTGATATCCTCCATCGCCACCCCCCGCGGCAGGTTGGCGACCGTCTTGCCGTGCTGCACATACGGGCCGAAGCGGCCCTTCCGCACGCTGACGATTTCCTTGTCGCTCGGATGCGCCCCAATCGTGCGCACACTGGCCATCTTCTTGGCCAGCAGGTCGACGGCGCGGTTGAGGCCGAGCGCCAGGACGTCGTCGTCCTTGTCGAGCGAGCCGAACACCGCGCCCATTTTCACGTAGGGTCCGAAACGGCCGATGCCGGCCTCGATCTTCTCCCTGGTTTCCGGATGCAGCCCGATCTCGCGCGGCAACGCAAGCAAGCCCAGCGCCTGCTCCAGCGTCAGGCTTTCACCGTCCATCCCGCGCGTCAGCGACGTCCGTTTGGGCCGTGCCTTCTTGTCCTCCGAGGCTTCACCCAACTGCACATACAGGCCATAGGGGCCGCGGCGGACGGTGATCTCCTCGCCCGTGTCGGGGTGCCGGCCGAGCGTGCGGATGCCTTCCTTGAGCGTCTCGCCGGCGCTGTCGTCGCCGACGTCGATCGCCAGGCGGCGGGTGTACTGGCACGCCGGATAGTTGGAGCAGCCGATGAAGCTGCCGTAGCGCCCTAGCTTCAGCCCCAGCCGTCCGGTGCCGCAGGCGGCACACACGCGCGGGTCGGAGCCATCCTCGCGGGCCGGAAAGAAATGCGGTCCCAGGTCCTGGTCCAGCGCCGAAATCACGTCGCTGATCTTGAGCTCGCGGGTCTGCTCGACCGCCTTGGAGAATTCCTCCCAGAAGGCGTGCATGACGTTGCGCCAGTCCAACTGGCCGGCGGAGATCTCGTCGAGCTTTTCCTCCAGCCCGGCGGTGAACCCGGTATCGACGTAATGCTCGAAGAAGCTGACCAGGAAAGCGGTCACCAAACGGCCGCGGTCCTCGGGGATGAACCGCCGCTTCTCCAGCCTTACATACTTGCGGTCCTGCAGCACCGACAGGATCGAGGCGTAGGTGGACGGGCGGCCGATCCCCAGTTCCTCCATCTTCTTGACCAGGCTGGCTTCCGAATACCGTGGCGGCGGTTGGGTAAAGTGCTGCGTGGCGTCCACCTTCTGGCGCTTCAGCGGATCACGCTCGCTCATCGGCGGCAGCACGCGGTTGTCATCTTCGTCGGCCGCGCCCTCGGCCTTGTCGTCAGTGTCCTCGCGGTACAGCTTCAGGAAGCCGTCGAAGGCCACGATCGAGCCGTTCGCGCGCAGCTTGATCCCCTTTCCGTCGATGACGTCGACGCTGACCTGATCCAGTTCGGCCGACTGCATCTGGGACGCGACGGCACGCTTCCAGATCAGTTCGTACAGCCGGCGCTGGTCGTGGTTCAGACCTCGGCTCACCTGCTCGGGCGTCCGCGCGACATCGGTGGGGCGGATCGCCTCATGCGCCTCCTGTGCGTTCTTGGCCTTGCTGGTGTATTCGCGCGGCCCAGCCGGCAAATAGTTCGCGCCGAAGCTCTGCTTCACGTGATCGCGTATGCTGTGGATCGCCTCCTGTGCCATCTGCACGCCATCGGTCCGCATATACGTGATCAGGCCGGTGGTCTCGCCGTCGATATCGACGCCTTCATACAGCGCCTGCGCCAGACGCATGGTCTGCTGCGCGCCGAACCCCAGCTTTCGCGATGCCTCCTGCTGCAGCGTGGAGGTCGTGAACGGCGGCGGCGGATTGCGCTTGACCCGCTTGCGTTCAACCGAGCCGACCGTGAATGTCCCCGCCTCGACCGCCGCTTTTGCCGCCAGGGCGAGCGTTTCGGTGTTCAGATCGAACTGGTCCAGGCGCTTGCCGTTCAGATGCGTCAGCCGCGCGGTGAACGGAGCGCCGCCCGGGGTGAGGAACAGCGCCTCGATCGACCAGTATTCGCGGGCGCGGAAAACCTCGATCTCGGCTTCGCGGTCACAGATCAGCCGCAGCGCCACGGACTGCACGCGCCCGGCACTGCGGCTGCCGGGCAGCTTGCGCCACAGCACGGGCGACAAGGTGAAGCCCACGAGATAGTCCAGCGCGCGGCGGGCCATGTAGGCCTCGATCAGCGGCTGGTCGAGTTCGCGCGGATGGGCGATCGCATAGCGGACGGCGTTGCGGGTGATCTCGTTGAAGCTGATACGGTGAACATCAACGCCCTTCAGCGCCTTTTTGTCCTCCAGCATCGCGCGCACGTGCCACGAGATCGCTTCGCCCTCGCGATCCGGGTCGGTGGCGAGATAGAGCGTCTTCGCCCCTTTCAGGGCTTTGGCGATCGCGCCAACCTGCTTGTCTCCCCGCGCGTCGGACTCCCAGTCCATCGCGAAATCCTGCTCCGGGCGAACACTGCCATCCTTCGGCGGCAGGTCTCGCACGTGCCCAAAACTGGCGAGAACCGTATAGCCGCCACCCAGATAGCGGTTGATGGTCTTGGCCTTGGCGGGGGATTCGACGACAACGACATCTGACATTGCGGGGGGCGGTATCCTACTCGATAGCGTCCGGCAAGAGTGCCACGCGGCAGCCGGAGAGTGTCTCTACACGCCCCGCCAGTTCCAGTTCCAGCAGAACCGCCATGGTGACGGAGGGCGACAAGTGGCAGCGCCGCACCAGATCGTCAACCACCGTCGGTTCCGGCGACAGCAGGGAAACCACCTCGACGTGCGCGTCGCGAGTGTCTTCCACGCAGACAGCGTCGTCCGGGAAGGGGCGTTCGGGCTCGCCCAATCCCAGTCTGGGCGACCTCCCAGGCACTGGTTCCATCGGCAGATTGTCCAGCACGTCGGCCGCGGACTCCACCAGCACGGCGCCCTGCCGGATCAGGTCATTGCCGCCCCTGGCGCGCGGGTCGAGCGGCGAGCCGGGGACGGCGAAGACCTCCCGCCCGGCCTCCTGGGCGATCCGGGCGGTGATCAGGCTGCCGGAGCGTAGCGCGGCCTCCACCACCACGACGCCCAGGGACAAGCCGGCGATGATGCGGTTGCGGCGGGGAAAATGCCGCGCCTGCGGGACGGTCCCGACGGCGGCTTCGGTGACGAGAAGGTGCCCTTCGGCGATACGGCGCTGCAGCGCCGTATTTTCCGGCGGGTACGGCTGGTCGATCCCTCCCGCGACCACCGCGATGGTGCGGCCGGTCCGCATCGCCCCCACATGCGCGGCCGTGTCGATGCCGCGCGCGAGGCCGGACACCACAACGACCGTCGCGGCCAGTTCACCCGCCAGGTTTTCCGCCATGCGCTGGCCGTTGGCCGAGGCATTGCGCCCGCCGACCGCGGCAACGCAGCGCTGGCTTGCCAGCGCGGCGGCGCCGCTGACGATCAGGCAGGACGGCGCGTCGTCCATCATCGCCAGCAGTGGCGGGTACTCGGCTTCGCCCAGGAAGATCACCCGCCCGCCAACGGCATTCGTTCGTTCAAGTTCCCGCTCCGCTTCGCCGGCGCCCATCGTCGCAGGCGCAGTCGCCCTGCCGCCGGCACGAGCGAGCTGTGGCAACGCGTCGAGCGCGGCCGGCGCCGTCTTGTAGCGCTCGATCAGACGACGGTACGTGACGGGTCCGACACCCTCGGTGCGGATCAGGCGCAACTGATCGACCCGGTCGGTCCAGTCTGACATGCCGGCGGCGTCCTTTCGTGCCGCCGGCGGAAATGCGGGCGGGCCGGCTCAGGCCCGTTTCGCCTTGCCCCGGCCGAACCGTGGTTCGGTGCCGGCGAACAAGCGGCGGATGTTGGCCTGATGGCGAACGAACACCAGCACGGCAATGGTAAACGCCAGCTTAACGACGCCAAAATCTTCCACGATCAGCGCTGTCGCCGGGGCGGAGGCGAAGGCGATCAGCGCCGACAGCGAGGACAGGCGCGTGATGGCGAAAATGACCAGCCATACCGCGCAGGCGACTAATCCCACCGGCCAGGCGGCGGCGATCAGGACGCCGAGGCCCGTAGCGACCCCCTTGCCGCCCTTGAACCCCAGCCAGACCGGGAACAGGTGTCCCAGCACCGCGGCAAGACCCGCGAAAAGCGCGATGTTCTGATTGACCATCGAACCGGCGATCAGCACGGCGGCGGCACCCTTGATCCCGTCGAGCAGCAGGGTCGCGGCGGCCAGTTCCTTGCGCCCGGTCCTCAGCACGTTGGTCGCGCCGATGTTGCCCGATCCGATGCCGCGGATATCCCCCAGACCGGCAAGCCTGGTCAGCAGCAGACCAAACGGGATGGAACCCAGGAGGTAGCCGGACACGCAGGCGAGGATCGCGGGAAGATCGTCTTGTGTCACAAGCGTCAGTCCACCGCGACCGGTTCGGCCGCCGCAACCGTGTCCAACACCACAACCGGTTCCTCCGCCGCAACCGGTTCCTCCGCCATGACCGGTTCCTCCGCCGCAACCGGTTCCTCCGCCATGACCGGTTCCTCTGGCGCAACGCCAGTTTCGAACCCGTCGATGCTGCGGACATTCTTTTGGCGGCGATAGGCGGCAACCCCGTCCTCGCCCTTGTTCTCCGCCCAGCGGCGCAGGGTCGGCCGCTCTTCCCTGTAGTCGAACAGCGGGACGCCGTACCCGCAGCTTGTCTGCACCAGGTCAACTTCCAGGCAGACGATCTGGCGGGCACCGGGCGGCTCCTGGTTGTCATAGCCGCTCGCCAGCAGCGCCGCATACTCCAGCGTGCCGCGTGGCAGAACCCTGCCCTGCCCGTACAGGCGCAGGATCATCGGCACATTTTCGAAACCGCAGAACATGATGGTCAGCCGGCCGGAAGCCCGCAGATGGGCCGCGGTCTCGTTGCCGCTGCCGGTCTGGTCGAGGTAGGCGACGCTGTTCGGGCCCAGGATGCGGAACGCCCCGCTCTCACGCGGCGAGATGTTGACCCGACCGGTGGCCGCGGCCGACGCCGTGAAAAAGATGTGCTGCTGCTCGACGAACGCGGCATGCGCCGGTTCGATGCGCTCAAATTGTTTCGCCATTGACTCCTCCCGCGGCGGCGGCTTGCATCACCCTGTCCCGGCCAGCCATGACGGGCTGGCGGAAGGTCATGCGAACACTATCATGCTCTCCTGGTTTCGCCCAAAATCATCGGCAACCTCCTAGAGCATGATCGCGCTGAGCGGAACGTCCCCGGCGCGTGAATCATGCGATCAAACAAAGAGATAGACCATTTTCGGCGTGCACAGTCAGGCTGAAAATTGTCTATGACCACTCATCGGCGCACGGCGTTGTCCCGGGATCCGCGCTGAAAAGGGTCCCGCCGACAACAACTGACTCGACGCGCTGGACCCAGGACGAGAACGCGCCGCTGCCGGCGCCGGCCCCAACCGCCGTCGATGCACTGGATGGCCCGCAAGGTCACTATGGCCCCTGCGGCGTCACCAGGGCTGCGGGAGACATACAGACAGATACCTGACCCAGCCCGGTTCTGACTCTCGCGGGCGACCGAGAGGGCAGAATCTCCACGACGTTCGCAGCGCAGCCATTGGCCGTAGCCAAACGCGCGTGTGGTTCCGACCCGCGACGGCGTTGATCCTCGCGCCGCCACTGCCGCCGGTGTTTTTCCCCTGTCAGACCGCCGTGCGTCGTCCAGACCGCTTTGTCCGAGCATCCGATGGTGCTTCGGCGGTGCCTCGGCCCGTGCTGAGGCAAAAGAAGGCGGGAAACGCAGATGCACGCCGATCAGAACGGATGACGCAGACCGTGCGCTCGCGCGGCCCTCTCACGTGAGCCGGTGTCGGTTCAGCCGCGATCCGCGTGCATCCGTCTGATCCGCGTGCATCTGCGTTTCCCCTTGCTTTGCTGCGGCCGTCACACGCGCGCAAGTGGCGCACGACCGCGAGGTCGACGCTCGGCGCCCCCCGACGACGTTGTGACACCGGACCGTTCGATGACCGAGACTTTTTTCGACCTCGCCGAACGGGCTCGGCGCCGATCAGGAGCCCGCGCAATAGATTGTTCCTCAGAACAAACCTTCGATCTCCCCGTCCTCCCGCAGATGGATCGCCTCAGCAGCGGGAACCCGCGGCAGACCGGGCATCGTCATGATGTCGCCGCAGATCGCCACGACGAAACCCGCCCCGGCGGACAGCCTTACCTCGCGCACCGGCAGCACGTGGCCGCTCGGTGCCCCCATGACCGTGGCATCCGAGGTGAAGCTGTACTGGGTCTTGGCGATGCACACGGGCACGTCGCCGAAACCCGCCTCCTCGAACGCAGCCAGCTTCTTCGCCACCGCCTCGGGCAGCGCGATGTCGGCGGCGCGGTAAATCTCCGTGGCGATGGTGCGGATCTTGTCCGCCAGCTTCAGGTCCAGCGCATACAGCGGCTTGTAGGCGCCCCTCCCCGCCTCGATCTGCCCGGTCACCGCGCGCGCGAGCGCCTCGGCACCCGCCCCGCCATGCGCCCAATGGGTGCAGGAAACCGCCTCCACGCCGATCGCCGCCATCGCATCCCTGATCGCGGCGAACTCGGCTTCGCTGTCAGACGTGAAGTGGTTGACCGCGACCACCACCGGCAGCCCGAATTTTCCCAGATTCTCCACGTGACGCCGCAGGTTGGCGGTCCCGCGCTTCACCGCCTCGACATCCTCGGTCCCCAGCGCCGAACGGGCAACCCCGCCATGCATCTTCAACGCCCGCACCGTCGCCACCACCACCGCGCAGGACGGCTTCAGCCCGGCCGTCCGGCACTTGATGTCGAGGAACTTCTCGCCGCCCAGGTCGGCTCCGAAGCCAGCCTCGGTCACCACCACGTCCGACAGTTTCAGGCCCAGGCGCGTCGCCATGACGGAATTGCAGCCATGCGCGATATTGGCGAACGGACCGCCATGCACTAGCGCCGGCGAGCCCTCCAGCGTCTGCACCAGGTTTGGGGCAAGCGCGTCCTTCAGCAGCACCGACATCGCGCCATCAGCCTTGAGGTCGGCCGCGGTGATGTTCTTCCCGTCGCGCGTCTGCGCCACGATCATCCGTCCGAGGCGCGCCTGCAGGTCCGCCAGGCCCCGCGAGAGGCAGAACACCGCCATGACCTCGGAGGCGACGCTGATGTCGAATCCGTCCTCGCGAGGGAAGCCGTTGGCGACCCCGCCCAGGCTGCCGACGATGCTGCGCAGGGCGCGGTCGTTCATGTCCAGGCAGCGCCGCCAGGTGATGCGGCGGGCATCGATGCCCAGTGGATTACCCCAGTAGATCGAGTTGTCGATCATCGCGGCCAGCAGGTTGTTCGCCGAGGTAATGGCGTGGAAATCGCCGGTGAAGTGCAGGTTGATCTGGTCCATCGGCACCACCTGCGCATAACCGCCGCCCGCCGCGCCCCCCTTCTGCCCGAAACTGGGGCCCAGGCTGGGCTCGCGCAGGCAGATCGCCGCGCGCTTGCCGATGCGGTTCAGCGCATCGCCGAGGCCAACCGTCGTCGTCGTCTTGCCCTCGCCCGCAGGCGTCGGGTTGATGCCGGTTACCAGCACCAGGGCGCCGTCCGGACGCGACTCCAGGCTGTCGATGAAGTCGAGCCCGATCTTCGCCTTGTGGCGGCCATAGGGCTCGACCGCATCCTCCGGAACGCCAAGCCCGGCGGCGATCCGCTGGATCGGCTGGAGTTTCGCGGCGCGGGCGATTTCTAGATCCGGATTCATGCTTGCACAGCCTCCCGTTTCGTTATGCCGATTTCGCGCAGCGCCTGGTCCATGGCTTGAACGGCACCAGCCATGTCTTGAGGCGTGATCGCACCAATGCAACCGACACGAAACGTGGGTGACGGCGTGGTGTCGAAATTGCTTATCAGGATGTTCCGAAGTTTCAGTGCGTCAACGAAGGCTTGCAGGTCCCAGGCAGGATCGGCGGGCGCGTGCACGTTGACGATGATGGGCCCCTGTCGCGAAGCCAGCAGCCAGGGCGTCAGGCCCAGATCCCGCACACCGGCGTACAAAACCCGCATGTTGGCGGTATACCGAGCCAGCCGCGCGGCCTGGCCCTCGGCGTCATGGTAGTCCAGCGCGACGTCCAGCGCGGCAAGGATCTGCGCCGGCGGCGTGAAGCGAAAGCTGCCCGAACCGTTGCGCAGCCCATGGTCGTACACGCTCGCCAGGTCGAACGACCAGCTTCCGGCGCGGCCCGCACATTCGATTAGCCGGTCGACACGGGCGACGGCGAACGCCACCCCGGGCAGCGCTTCCAGGCACTTGTTCGTTGTGAAGATGGCGGCATCGACTTCCGGCTGGCTGGAAAGGTCCAGCGGCAGCGCGCCAAACGCCGAGACAGCGTCGATGATCATCCGCCGCCCGGCCGAGCGCACCGCGCCGCCGATAGCCTGCACGTCGTGGATCACGCCGCTGCCGGTCTCCGAATAGACCATGCCGACATGCGTCAGCGACGGATCTGCCTGCAGCGCCTGCGAAACGGCGTGCGGGTCGGTCGCGTCGGTCAGGCCCATCGGCAACGCCACCGGCACCCGCCCGGCCTCCCGCCCCAGGCGGATCATGCGATTGGCATAAGCCCCGGTGGCGGGAACCAGGATACGACCGCCTGGCGGAACGAAGGTCCGCAGCGCCGCCTCGGCTATGAAGTGGCCACAGCCTTGCAGCGGCAGGACGACATGCTCACCTTCGACACCGCCGGCAAGCCTCAGGACACGGCTTCGCAGGCGCGTGAGGAAATTGTGAAACTCGTTGTCCCACGGGGCGATGTCCCGGGTGAGCGCCTGGCGCACTTCTGGGCGCGTGGTGACCGGACCGGGGATCAGAAGCAACATCGCATGAGGCTCGCATGCGGCGATTGAGAAATCCACCCACGCAACCACCATTCGGTGCTAGCAATCGGGAATGAACATGCCGTTTGCCCTGCCCGACTGGGTGCCCTGGTGGGTGCCCCTCGTGCTCCTGGTGCCAGCGCTTCTGTATGCGCTTGCATTCCTGTTCATGCCGTTCAGCGTCCTCGGCGTCAAAACCCAACTCGAGGTGATCGAGGCTCGGCTGGACGAGATACAGCAGGAAATCCGCCACGTCGCGCTCCGCTTGCCGACCGGTCCTCAATCGGTGGACTTCGAGGACGTATATGCACCGATTACCCAGATCCATCGGCGGGAGCCCTCGCTCGGCGACCGGCCACCGATCCCGCCGGCGGCACAGGATCTCTATGACGATGACGCGCTCGAACGGCCGCCACCGCCGCCGACCATGCGGCCGGCGCGGCGCCAGGAGCCACAGATCATGCGCCCGCAGCGATCGGAGCCGCGGCTGGACGGCGGCCCGGGGAGCGCCCAGGGAGCCAGCCAGGGGAGCAGCCAATCATCCGCCCCCCCGTCATCGCAGAGCTATATTGATCCGCAACGGACCCGTCGCCCGACCTGAGACCGCCAGCCGGCGCCGGGTCGCCCCCCACCGCGTCATCACCGGCCACCGTGTCATCACCGCGCGGGCGAGCACGCGACCTAGGCCTAGGGTCGGCCCGGTGACCCGCGACTCGCGGTGGTTCGTGCGCCACGGTCCTCGTTGACTGACCGGGCCAGCCCTCGATCGGTCCGCCATGACATCGGGACAGGGCAGACACCACGTTTCCAAGCCGCGCGAGAGCAGAGCAGCCTGGCATTCGACAGTCGGTCTCGAGCATGACACTCCGGTCATCCATGGACGCCTCCGTCGGAAAACGCGAGCCCATGCGTCACCCCTCCTGAGGCACCGACCGGGAAATCTCCTCCAGCGAACGGTGATTGGTGCGCGGTCCGAACAACGCAATCGACACCACGACGACCGCCATGGCACTGGCGACAAACAGGAACACGGCCGGGACCCCGAACCGTTGCAGGATCGCCGCGATAACGAAACCGGTGAAAATCGTGCTGAACCGGCTCCAGGAGTAAACAAACCCGACCGCCGTGGCACGCACCCGCGTGGGAAACAGTTCCGACTGGTAGTTGTGGGCGGAAAATGACAGCCAGGCGTTCATCATCGTCTGCAACGTGCCAATGATGATCAGCGGGATGGCCTGCGTCTGGAACGAGAACGCGATGCCGAACACCGCGATGCCGACGCACGACAGGCAGACCTGCCACTTCCGTTCGATGCGATCGGCGAACAGCGTGCTGATCAGCGGGAACAATGGATACGCGAAGGCGATGATGAACGAGTATTCCAGCGTCTGCGAAACATGGATCCCCTTGGCGATCAGCAGCGTCGGCACCCAGTTCGCGAATCCGTAGAAGCCGATCGTCTGGAAGAAGTTGGCGACTGACAGCATGATCGTGCGGCTGCGATAGGCCGGGTTGAAAATCTCCGACAGCCGTCCCCGTCGCGGGTCTTCAACCACCGGCGGTTCCGGCGCCGGCAGCGGTCGGCCGGACTCGGCAGCGACTTTGGCCTCGATCGCGGTCATCACCCGGTTGGCTTCGTCGAGGCGCCCCTGCTGGGCCAGCCAGCGTGGCGATTCCGGCAGCTTCAGGCGGGCGAACCAGACGATGATCGCCCCAACCGACCCGATGATCACCACCCACCGCCAACCGGACAGGCCGAACAGTGTCACGGGGTTGAGCAGCCACGCGAGCAAGCCGACCAGAGGCACGGGGATGAACCCGATCGACTGCTGGATGGCGAACGTCTTGCCGCGGGCCCGCTTCGGCACCAGCTCGGAGATGAAGGTGTCGACCGTGACAAGCTCCACGCCGATGCCGATCCCGGCGATCAGCCGCCACAGGTTGATGCCGCCTGGGGTGTACTGGAACGCCATGACAAGCGTGGCGACACAATACCAGACGAGGGAATAGGTAAAGACGGTGCGGCGCCCAAAGCGGTCCGCGGCCTGGGTGAAGAACAGTGCGCCGATGAACAGGCCGGTGAACAGCGCGGCGATGAACGAGGCCAGGCCGCTGAATCCGAAGAAGGAAACCGTCGTGGGGGTGAATATCTTGTCGGCGAACATGCCGGGGGCGATCGAGCCGGTCAGGAAGATCGCATACGTGTCAAACCATCCGCCGAGCGATATCAACAACACGAGCATCCAGATATGCCGCGTCATCGGCAGGCGATCGAGTTCTCGCCGTGATCTCTGCCGCTGGTGTAACGACAAGCGTCGAATCCATCGCGATTTCTCTCCTGGCACGCCTTGGCGCGCTTTGTTGCTGCAGGACCCGCTGCCGAGATTCCGTCGGGGTTGGGCCGCCATCCCGGAAACTCTGCCCCGCGGGCTGGCCACGGTCCAGGCCGGAACGGGGAGTTTTTGACCAGACAGGCCGAGCCGCACGCGGGCAGCCCTCGACAGGCAAACGAGGAGCTAGAGCGTGATCCGCACAGGTGGAATCACCGGAGCGGTGAATCACGCTCTCAAACAGAGAGCTAGAGCGGGTTCCGTGAGCCAACGCGAATGGAAACCGCTCTAGGCTCCGAACCCAATTTCCGTTTGCCCCGGCTCGAAGGGATCGGATTTAAGCTCCTTGGTTGATAGGAGCGGGATAATTGGCCAACGAATTCTGGATGAGCGACCGGCAATGGGCGGCGTTGGAACCGCTCATTCCGATGAACCGGCGCGGTGTAAAACCGAAACGCAACCGAGAGGTTATCAGCGGCATCGTGCATGTTTTGCGGGTTGGATGCCGTTGGCGCGATTGTCCGGAGGTGTATGGTCCACACACCACCATCTACAATCGGTTCAATCGATGGTCGGCGGCCGGTATCTGGCAGAAGATGCTGGAAACGTTGGTAGATGCCGAAGCATCCGGATCCCAGAGCATCGACAGCACCACCTCCAAGGCCCATCGCTGTGCGGCCGGCGGAACAGGGGGGGCTCAGACGCAGGCGATCGGCCGCAGCCGCGGCGGGCGGACGACTAAAATCCATGCCGTCGCCGACACTTCTGGCCGCCTGATCGGCTTCGATCTCACACCCGGTCAGATGGGTGATGTCCGTTCGGCGAAAGGCCTGATCGACAAGCTACCGCCGGCCGCGCGGGTGATGGCCGACACCGCCTACGACAGCGATAAATTCCGTGAATTCCTGGTCGAACGGGGCTCGACCCCGGTCATCAAACCCAATCCGACCCGCAAGAACGTTCCGCCGTTCGACAAGACCGCCTACAAGGGGCGCAACGTTATCGAACGAGCCTTCTCGCACCTGAAGGACTGGCGCCGCGTCGCAACGCGATACGACAAACTGGCGAGGAATTTTCGCGCCACTGTCACCCTCGCCATTGTCTTCAAATGGTGGATCTAATTGAGTCCGGAGCCTAGGCCAATTGGAATGACAAGGCGAGGTGTCCGTCGACCTCGGATGGCGCGAATTCAGCCGCCAAGCAAGCTCTTGGCGCTGTCCCGATAAATCCCGTCGATCAGTTGCTGCGCCTTCTCGTCAGACGTTCCCTTGGCTTGATACGTGCTGCGCCAGTTCACCTCCGAACCTTTGCCGTCCGGGAGGACACTGAGCGTGGAGTGGTAGTCGGAGACCGGCAGCGGACCAGACACGATCGAGTAGCTGTAGCTGTGCTTCGAGTTCGTCCCAGTTGTCCAGCCGCTCGATGACCTCGCCGCCGCCCTTCAGAGAGACCGTCCGCTGCTTGCCGTCCGGGCTGACGACGCAGTCGGCGACCGCCGGAATCCATGTTTTGATCCCGCAGAAGTCTCCAACCTTCTGCCACACCACCTCGGGCGGCAGCGAGGACTTGACGGTCACGTTCGATTCGAGCGCGAAAGCGGCTGCGGTGGAAACGATTATCGCAGCCGCCGCGGCGACCGGCAACGCGGCCACCGCCAACATCGACCGAGGCATACTATTTCCCTCCCTTTAGAGCAACATCAGCCTGCCGGAAATCGCGAAGCGACCTCAGGCTGATGCAATCGCTCGGTAATTATGAGCTGGAGCGTGTCCACTCAAACTGAAAACGCTCCAGCCGGCGTTCTTTCTGTGTGCCCGGCTTTGACAATCAAATCCTGCTCTCGTTTGTGCTGCCGGGCAAGATGCGGTTCGGCCAGTGTCTCGGTCTGAATTCTGTTTACGACCCAAGCGGTCCACCCGACGGCCTTCGTGTGTCCCGAAGGCGGTCGCTCATTCGCCCTTTCGGCATCCAGGCAAAAGCGATCGCGGCGCCGGAGGGGTCTCGATTTGACTCACGCATAACCTACCGGTTATTGATCATATCGATAGCCACCGAGTTATGCATTCCAATGCCGAACACTCACGACGTGCTTTTCAAAACGCTCGCCGATCCGACCCGGCGAGCCATCTTCGAGCGGCTGTGCCGTGAAGGGGAGCAGACCGTCGGGGCTCTGACGGCTTGGGCCGATGTCTCGCAACCAGCCGTCTCAAAGCATCTTGGCGTCCTGAAGCAGGCCGGGCTGGTGCTCGACCGCCATCAGGGCCGCCAGACACACTACAGCGCGCAACGCGGCGCCTTGACCCCGCTGATCGACTGGACGAGCCGAATGGCTGGGTTCTGGCAGAGCCGGTTCAACGACCTCGAAGACCTGCTGAAAAGGATCGACCAATGAACGATAAATCGGCCCAGACGCTTTCCGTCGTTGTCGAACGGGAAATGTCTCATCCGGCGGAAAGGATTTGGCGCGCGCTCACCCAGCCGCACCTGATCGCGGAGTGGCTGATGAAGAACGACTTCCAGCCCGTCGTCGGCCACCGTTTCGATCTTCGCGCGGACTGGGGCGCCGTTGACTGTCGCGTGCTGGTGGTCGAGCCAGATAGAACGCTGTCTTACTCGTGGCAGGCCTATGGTCTCGAGAGCGTCGTCACTTGGACCCTCACCCCTTCGGGCACGGGCACCCTCCTGCGCATGGAGCAGTCGGGCTTCCGGCCGGACCAGCAGCAGGCCTACCAGGGTGCCAGGGGTGGATGGCCGCGGTTCTTTGCGGCCCTGGAGCAGCTATTGGCACGGGCTGACTGACATCCGCCAAAGCCGGGCTGGAGTATAAAGGACGCGGCAACGGCGATGAACAAATCAGCCCGGTGTCCCATGTCCGCTCCAGGCAATGAGAGGAACAGAGGGCATCATGGGCAGGAGCGAGCCTCACGCAGCGAAATCTCCATCTCAAATGATAGACGAAAGGATTGCCGAACTGGGCGACTGGCGGGGCGCGATGCTGTCCAGGCTCCGCGCATTGATCAGGCAAGCCGACCCCGAGGTGGTCGAGGAGTGGAAGTGGCGAGGGGTTCCGGTCTGGTATCACGACGGAATGATCTGCACCGGCGAGACCTACAGGAACGCCGTGAAGATGACCTTCGCCAAGGGGGCCTCGCTCGACGACCCGTCAGGCCTCTTCAACTCGAGCCTCGATGGCAACACGCGGCGTGCCATCGACTTTCACGAGGGCGCGAAGATTGACGAGGAAGCATTGAAGGCCCTGGTTCGGGCGGCCGTGACCCTGAACGCGTCCCGCAACCGCGGATGATGCAGCCATGGCGCCCAGCCTACCGCGCGTTCGCGCTCGCTTCCGACCGCGTCGCACCGGACCGCGCGGCCAGAGCAGCCGCCATGAACTCGTCCAGGTCACCGTCCAGCACCGCGCCCGGGTTACTCTTTTCCACCCCGGTCCGCAGGTCCTTCACCAACTGATACGGCGCCAGCACGTAATTGCGGATCTGATGCCCCCAGCCGATATCGGTCTTGGCGTTCTCCTGTGCTGCCGTTACTGCCTCGCGCCGCTGCAGCTCGGCCTCGTACAACCTGGCCTTCAGCATCGCCATCGCGGTCGCCCGGTTGCGGTGCTGGCTACGGTCGGTCTGGCAGGCAACGATGATCCCGCTCGGCAGGTGCGTGATCCGGATCGCGCTTTCCGTCTTGTTCACGTGCTGCCCGCCGGCACCCGACGCCCGATAGGTGTCAACCTTCAGATCGGCCTCGTTGATCTCGATGTCGATCGAATCATCCACCACCGGATACACCCACACCGATGCGAAACTGGTCTGCCGCCGGGCATTGGCATCGAACGGGCTGATCCGCACCAGCCGATGCACCCCCGACTTCAGTCTTGAGCCAGCCATACGCGTTCGGACCGCTGACCTGCAGCGTCGCCGACTTGATCCCCGCTTGCTCGCCCTCGCTCTCTTCCAGGAACGCGACCTTGTAGCCGTGCTGTTCGGCCCAGCGCATATACATGCGCATCAGCATCTCCGCCCAGTCCTGCGCCTCGGTGCCCCCCGCGCCGGAGTTCAGCTCGACGTAGCAGTCGTTGGCATCGGCCTCGCCCGACAGCAGGCTTTCGATCTCCCGCCGCTTCGCCTCAGCCGCCGCCGCTCGCAGCGACGCCATCGCCTCGGAGGCCATCGCCGCATCGTCATCGGCCTCGGCGAGTTCGATCAGTTCCAGCGCGTCGGCGACCTCGGTTTCCAGATTGCGCACGCCCTCCATCGCCGCGGCGATCTGGTTCCGCTCCCGCATCAGCTTCTGCGCCGCGGCGGCGTCGTTCCACAGCGCCGGGTCCTCGGCGCGGTTGTTCAGCTCCGCCAGGCGGGCTTCAGCGGCATCCCAGTCAAAGATGCCTCCTCAGCAGCGCGACGGACTGCTTGATCTGCTCGTTCAGGGCGTCGGATTCAGCGGACATGGTCTGACAAGTGCTCTTCGGAAGGGGCGGGTCAATACAGCCCGCCCAGACTGTTATCAACCCCGCCATGCACGGTGGCGGGCGATTGGGATGTTCCGTCAGCCCCCGGAACGCTGGCCAGCCCCATGCCGAGCGGCGCCGAGGCGCCCGGAACCTGGTCAGCCTTGAATGCATCGGTCACCATCCCGCTGCCGCTGTCCCACTGCGCCAGCGTCACCCCAGGCGGCACCGGGAACGACAGTACCGGCCGGCCCGCCAGCGCTGTCGCCATGTAGTCATGCCAGATCGGCGCCGCGACGGCACCCCCGGTCTCGTTGTTGCCCAGGTCGGTCGGGTTGTCGTAGCCGACCCACACGACGGTTACCAGGTCCGGCGTGAAGCCGGCGAACCAGGCATCGTTGAAGTCCTGCGAGGTGCCCGTCTTGCCCGCGATCGGCCGATTCAGCCCTTTGCCCGCTGGCACCCCGGTGCCACGCTGCACGACACCCTCCATCATCTTGATCAACTGGTAGTCGCTGTCCGGATCGGCGACCTGCGGGCGCATATCCGTCAGGACCGGTGGCTTGGACGGGTCGGAGCACGAGCAGTCCAGCCCCTGCGCCCGCATCACGACGTGCCCGTCCGGATCCTGGACGCTGTCGATCAGCGTGGGCGTGACCTCTCGCCCACCGTTCGCGATCGTGGCGTAGGCCGCCGCCTCCCGCATCACCGTCGTGTCCACCGCGCCCAGCGCGGCCGGCAACACCCGCGGCATCGAATCCACCATGTGCAAAGCGATGGCGTTGTCCGCTATCGCCTGCATCCCGACCTGCTGTGCCACCCGCAGCGTCACGAGGTTTAGCGATTGCTCAAGCGCCACACGCAGCGCCGTGGGTCCGCTGAACGTGCCCTCGTAATTACCGGGCCGCCAGCGACCGTCCGGCGTATCGATCACGATCGGCGCGTCCAGGAACTTCTGGCTCGGCGATATGCCTCTCTCCAGCGCCGTCAGATAGACAATCGGCTTGAAGCTTGAACCCGGCTGGCGCTCGGCCTGCGTGGCACGGTTGAACTGGCTCTGTTCGTAGCTCCATCCCCCCACCATCGCCAGCACGCGTCCGGTCTGCGGGTCGAGCGAGACCAGTGCGCCCTGGACCAGCGGAATCTGACGCAGGATCGCTCGGTTCGCCAGCGGCACGAGGGGCGGCGGGGGTGGTGCCTTGCCTTTCACCGCCATCACCGGCCCGGACAGTGGATCGGCCAGCACGGCAGGCGGCTGGATCATCACGACGTCGCCACTTTGCACGACTTCGCTCATACGCCTCGGTGCTGGACCCGGCTTGCCGTCGTGGACCGGGCGTGCCCAGCCAACATCCGCCAGCGCAAGAACCGCCGCTCGACGCTCCCCGCCCGGCGTCAGCCATTCAACCTTGGCCTCGCTGTCGCCGACATGCGCGACGACCGCGAGCTTCCACGACGGCAGCATGCCGGGCGGACGCGGCAGCTCATTCAGGGCCGAAGGCCATTTGGTCTCGAAATCCGCGGGCGGCAGGTTCAGACGCGTCACCGGCCCACGCCAGCCGCCCAATTTGCGGTCGTACGCCATCAGGCCGTTGCGCAACGATTTCTCGGCCGCGATCTGCAGCTTGGGATCGAGGCTCGTGAGCACCACCAGGCCGCCCTGGGTCGTGGTCTCCTGGCCGAACTTGGCAATAAGCTGGCGGCGCACCTCCTCGGTGAACCACTCGGCGCCCGGTATCGGCGGCGGGCGATGGAACTCCGACGGGATTACTGGCTGGGCCTTGGCCTCAGCCGCCTGTGCCGGCGTGATCGCGTGGTCCTCGAGCAGACGATCCAGCACGTAGTCGCGGCGTGACCGGGCCGCCTCGGGATACTTGAATGGGTTGAGGTTGTTCGGCGCCTTCGGCAACGCGGCCAGGAACGCCGCCTCGGCGACGCTAAGTTTGTCCAGCGGCTTGTTGAAATACGTCTGCGCCGCCGCCGCCACGCCATATGCGCCCTGCCCGAGATAGATTTCGTTCAAATACAGCTCCAGGATGCGATCCTTGCTGAGCGTCCGTTCGATCCGCATCGCCAGGATGGCCTCCTTCGCCTTGCGGGCGAACGACACCTGGTTGTCGAGCAGCATGTTCTTGGCAACCTGCTGGGTGATCGTGGAGGCGCCGATCGGCCGGCGCCCTTCCCCGGCATGGGCCAGGTCGTACACCCCGGCGCGCGCGATCGCCAGCGGGTCGATACCGATATGGGTGTAAAAGGTCTTGTCTTCCGCCGAGATGAACGCCTGCCTGACGATCGGCGGGATGGCGTTGATCGGGACAAAGATACGCCGCTCGGTGGCCAGTTCCGCGAGCAGGCGGAAGTCGCCCGCATAGATCCGGCTCATCACCGGCGGCTGGTAGTTGCGCAGCCCGTCCACATCCGGCAGGCCGGCGCTGAAGTGTTCATACGCGACAAAGCCGACAACCCCGGCCGCGATGCCGCCCAGCAGCGCGATGCCCAGCACCGCCCCCATCAGGCCGCGTATCGTGCGCACGATTACGCCACGCCGCCGCTTGGGCGATTTGCCGGGCAATCTGGCTCCGCGCCGCGGATCCGGTGCATCGGACTTGCCGCGGCGATCGAGGCCGCTGGGCACCAGCGGCTCGCCAGCGATGAGTGGTCCTGTCATGCCCGCGATATGAGCGCTTTTCACGAAAATCGCCAGCAACGAGATCGCACTTTTTGGTAGGAGACGGCGGCTCAGCCGAACGCCGGGCCAGCCCCGTCCGCCATGCGGGCCGCACCGGCGAAATACGCATCGACCGCCCGGCGCATCGCCTCCGCCACCAGCCTGCGGTGATCAGCGCGACGCAACGCAGCCTCATCACGCGGGATTCGACATGAACCCCATCTCCACCAGCACGCTGGGAATATCCGCCGCCTTCAGCACGACAAACCCGGCATGGCGCTCGGGATTTTCCAGCATCGGCAGGTCCCGGTCGAGGCAGTCGACCAGGCTGCGGGCGACGCGCGCGGACCCCACCCGGGTCTCCCGCCGCACCAGGCTTGCCAGGATGCGTGCCACTTCGGGCGAGGTTCCCTGCCACTGCCGCCCGATGAACCGGTCGGCGCTGTTCTCCCGCGCGGCCAGGGCGGCAGTCTGCGCATCGGAAGCCGTCTGCGCCAGGGTGTAGACCGACGCGCCTCGCACCGCATGGTCCGACAACGCGTCCGCATGCATGGAAACGAACAGCGACGCGCCATGCCGCTGCGCCCACTCGACCCGGTCGTCCAGCGGGATGAACACGTCCCTCGCACGGGTCAGTTCGACCCGGTATCGGCCATCGGCCTCGAGCTGTCGCTTCAGTTCCAGGGCGGTGGCCAGCGAAACCTGCTTTTCATAGGTCCCCGACACACCGATGGCTCCCGGATCCTTGCCGCCATGGCCCGGGTCCAGCATGACCACCGGCAGTGGCGGTTTCGTACCTGGGACGTTCTCGTGCCGGGGTCGCGGTTTGCCGGCCATCGCTCCATTCCACGCGGCCGGCACCAGGAAGGTGCCAAAGACCGGCGTGCATGTCGCGAAACGACGCAACAACAGGCGGCGACCGACCGGTGGCTTGCAGTCCATGACCGCTCCTAACATATTGGATGCGGTTTTGCAGCTTATATGTTGATTACGATGAGTTCACGGCACCCCAGATATGATCTGCTTGCGGTCGGGGACGGTTTGCTTCATGCTTATGCTGCTCTGGCGACGTCACGGGGGGCAGCGGGTTACCGCGGTCCCTTGGCCTCGCTCGGCGGCGCGTGATCCCTTGTTCAGTCTGGTCGGAGCCGGATTTGCAAGTGTGGGGAAGGATCCGCCTCGCCGTGGCCACGTTGCCGTCCGCGTCGCGCCCGCCATCTTGGACTTGTGGTGCGCCGGGGCCCGGGTTGCGGCGGATCTCTCCGCCATGCAGCCAGCGCGAGCGCCGACTTTCACACGGGGCCGCATTCCTCCATGGAACGCGCCATCCGAACGCCAGGAATTGATGAACCACGTCGCGCCATACCTGTCCGAATTTGGACTTTCACCCCGCTTCCGGGATGGCATCGCCGTTACGTGTACCGATCACCATCGTTTTCCTGAAACTTCGGGCGGGCCCCTTCCCGCAAGCCTTGCAAACCGTCCGCTGGCCGGGACCCAGAGAAGGTCCGGCTCTGCCATTACGACGGCGTACCGGAGTTCAAGACTACATGACCAAGCGCATGCTGATCGACGCCACGCACGCGGAAGAAACCCGCGTCGTGGTGCTGGACGGTAACCGGCTCGAGGATTTCGACGTCGAGACATCGACGAAACGTCAGCTGAAGGGAAACATCTACCTCGCCAAGGTCGTCAGGGTAGAACCAAGCCTGCAGGCCGCGTTCGTCGAATATGGCGGCAATCGCCACGGTTTCCTGGCGTTCAGCGAAATTCATCCCGACTATTACCAGATCCCTGTCGCCGACCGTCAGCGCCTCATCGAGATGCAGGCCGAAGACGCACGACGCGAGGAAGAGGAAGACGACCTGGAACTGGCCCTGAGCCAGGCCACCGAGGGGCCCGAACCGCCCTCGGCCGCGGTCGTGCCAGAGACCGGATTCGCCGCCGAGCCGTGGGCAATCGCTTCGACACCGCCGCTGGTGGCACCCGAACCGGCCTCGCAACCCACTCTGATCGCCGGCGCTGAGCCCTGGGCGAGACCCGAAACTCCTGCGCTCGTCGGCAAACCGTCCGCGCAGCGACTGGCGATCAAGACCGAGCGCATCGTCGCGGACCACGCCGGCGATATCGTCGCTGACGACGCCTCGGGTATCGTCGGCGACGATTTGGGTCATGGCATCGACGATGGTGGGCGCATCGCCGGCGACGGCCTGGCTCCTGGCCTCGACGACGCACGAGACATTGTCGGCGGCGACAACGGGCACATCGGCGACAACGGGCACATCGTCGAAGAAGACGCCGATATCGACGATTCCTACGACCCGAACGGCGACCAGATCGAACCCCTGCCACCCCCCGAAACCGTCGGCGGCTCGGACCAGGAAAGCGTCGACGACCAGCGCGAGCGCCGCCTGCCACCGCGATTTCTGCGGAACTACAAGATCCAGGAGGTCATCCGCCGGCGACAGATCCTGTTGGTGCAGGTGGTCAAGGAGGAACGCGGAACCAAGGGCGCGGCGCTGACCACCTATCTCTCGCTCGCCGGCCGCTTCGGCGTGCTGATGCCCAACTCCCCCCGCGGCGGCGGCATTTCACGAAAAATCACCTCCGCCGCCGACCGCCGCCGCCTCAAGGAGGTGATGGCGGAACTCGATATCCCCCGCGGCATGGGCATGATCGTGCGCACCGCCGGCGCCAACCGTCCGAAGCCGGAAATCAAGCGCGACTGCGAATACCTCCTGCGCCTGTGGGACGACATCCGCGAGCACACCATGAAGTCCGTGGCGCCGGCCCTGATCTACGAGGAGGCCAGCCTGATCAAGCGGGCGATCCGCGATGTCTATTCACGCGACATCGATGAGATCCTCGTCGACGGCGAGGAAGGCTGGCGCGCCGCGCACGACTTCATGCGCATGCTGATGCCGTCGCATGCCAAGAAGGTGCAGCTGTGGCGCGATGGCGGCCAGCCGCTGTTCGCCCGCAACCAGGTCGAGGCGCAGCTCGACGGCATGCTGATGCCGACCGTGCAGCTTCGCTCCGGCGGCTATCTGGTGATCAACCAGGCCGAGGCGCTGGTCGCCATCGACGTCAACTCCGGCCGTTCCACCCGCGAGCGCAACATCGAGGAAACCGCGCTGCGCACCAACCTGGAGGCGGCCGACGAGATCGCCCGCCAGTTGCGCCTGCGCGATCTGGCCGGGCTCGTCGTCATCGACTTCATCGACATGGAGTCAAAGCGTCACAACGCGATGGTGGAGCGCCGCATCAAGGAGGCGCTGAGGAACGACCGCGCCCGCATTCAGGTCGGCCACATCAGCCACTTCGGTCTGCTGGAAATGAGCCGCCAGCGGCTGCGTCCGTCGCTCGCGGAAACCAGTTTCATCCTCTGCCCGCACTGCGGCGGCACCGGCCACATCCGCAGCACCGAGAATGCCGCGATCCACGTGCTGCGCGGCATCGAGGACGAGGGCAGCAAGCGGCGGGCGGCCGAGATCGTCGTGCATGTCTCCACCCCGGTCGCCCTGTACCTCTTGAACCATAAGCGCGAACGCCTGCAGGAGATCGAGACCCGCTATGCGATGCGGGTGATCGTCGCCGCCGACGACGCTCAGATCGCGCCGCAGTTCCGCATCGAGAGGATACGGACCCGCTCGCCGGATGAGGTGCCTCCCGTCGTCACGCCAGAGCGTTCGATGCTGCCACCCCCGACCGTGGATGCCGAGGACGAGGAAGAAGACGAGGCCGAAGCCGTCGGCTCTGACGACGAAGATGACGACACCGACGAGGATACGCCCGAACAGCGTGCCGCCGATGCGGCCGGCGGTGTCGACGAAGCCGAACGACGGCGCAAACGGCGGCGGCGGCGGCGGCGGGGCGCGCGCCGGGACGAAACCCAGCCGGGCGCCCCCGAACTGCCCGCCGGCGAACCGGCTGAAGCCGCAGACGCGGTCGAGGCCGAAGCCGAAGCCGCGTCAGCCAGCCCGGCTCCAGCCGGCTCGGCTGAGGAGCCCGAAAGCGCCGACGCAGCAACCGAGGAATCGCTCGAGCCCGGCGAACCCAGTCCAGCCTCCGACGAAGACCTTCGCAACCGGCGCCGCGGCCGGCGTGGCGGCCGGCGGCGGCGGCGGGAAAATGACGCCGAACTGTCACCGTTCGCGGTGCCTGGCGCCGACCAGCCGGAGCTGCTGCCGGTTTACGCCGGCCCCACGCCAGCCGATCCGTTCGGCGGTCGCGCGTTCGATATCTTTGATGTCATGGACCAGGCCGAACGGGCCGCCGAAGCCAGCCCGGTGTCCCGCGCCGCCCCGCCGGCCGTCGAGAACGTCAACGCCGGCGCACCGGAACCGAACGTCTCGAACGCGGGACCCGAACCGGCCCCGCCGGCCGTCGGGAATGTCGGCGCCAGCGCACCGCAACCGAACGTTTCGGACGCGGGACCCGAACCGGCCCCGCCGGCCGTCGGGAATGTCGGCGCCAGCGCACCTGAACCGAACGTCTCGGACGCGGGACCCGAACCGGCCCCGCCGGCCGTCGGGAATGTCGGCGCCAGCGCACCTGAACCGAACGTCTCGGACGCGGGACCCGAACCGGCCCCGCCGGCCGTTGGGAACGTCGGCGCCAGCGCACCTGAACCGAACGTCTCGGACGCGGGACCCGAACCGGCCCCGCCGGCCCTCGGGATCGTCAACCCCAGCGCACTGGAACCAGACGTCGCCAACGCGGGACCCGAACCGTCCCCGCCAGCCGCCCGAAACCAGGCGGCGCCTGCAGCGGAGCCTGCCGAGCCGGTGCAACACGACGCCGAAATCCTCAACACCGCCGCGCCCGAACCAGCGGGCGAACCGTTGAGAGGTCAGGACGAACATGTGGCACCCCCGCCGACGCCAGCCAACGATACGGTCGCGGCGACGCCGGCTCCTGAACCTCCTCCGGCCGCTCCGGTGGTCAAGCCGATCCTGATCGGTGCCGGTGGTGAGCCACCGGCGGAGCCCAGACGCGGGTGGTGGCGACGGTAGGGCAAAGCAGGCAGGTTCGGGGCCCGGCCCCGAACCGTGCCCAGGGCGGCGACCCTTGGCGCGCCGCTCTGGATCAGCCGGATCAAGGGACCGCCGCCCCTTTTCCAGGGTCCGGGCGCCCCCGGGGCCTTCCTTGATCGCTCGGAGCCCCTTAGACCCGGGGCAGCCAATGTTTCGGCCATGCCGTTCCCGTATGAGCCGGTTGCGGACGGAAGGAGGGCAATAGCGCAATGACCAGCATGTCGACATTGCTCGTCGCGAATGGACGAGCCTAGGCGCCTGCTTTCCCGGCTGCGGACTCTGCGTGCCCATGGCTCCGCCCCTCTGTCGGCACTTGTCCAGCTTGTCGCCTCCGAACTGGTCAGCGAAGTCTGCTCCGTCTACGTCCAGCGTCCCGGCGACATCCTGGAACTTGCAGCCACCGAGGGGCTCAATCCGGATGCCGTTGGCCGCACGCGACTGCGTGTCGGAGAGGGCATCGTCGGGCTCTGCGCCGCCACCGGATCGGTGATGAACCTCCCCGACGCGCAGAACCATCCCGCCTTCGCCTACCGCCCGGAGACCGGAGAGGAGCCATTCGCCTCCATGCTGTCGGTGCCGGTACGCCGTTCCGGCCGCACCTTGGGCGTGCTGGTCGTGCAGAACCGCGCCCCGCGCACGTTCAGCGAACCCGAGGTCGACGACCTCGAAACTGTCGCCATGCTGCTGGCCGAGATGCTGTCCGGCAGCGGTGCCACCGACGGCTCGCCCGAAGGCCTTGGCGCCACTGTGCCGCGCCTGTTCGCCGGCACGCCGCTGATGGGCGGAATCGCGGTCGGAACGATCGTCCTGCAGCGGTCCGCCCGGCCAGTCATCCAGTTGCTCGCCGATGATCCCAAAGCCGAACAGGCTCGGCTCGACCAGGCGGTGGACCGGATGCAGCGCGGCCTCGACGACCTGTTCTCCGACGTACCAAACAAAGGCGGCGCGGCCGATGTGACGGCATCGCGCGAAGTATTGGAGGCATACCGGCTGGTGGCCTCCGACGCCGGCTGGTTGCGCCGCGTCAGCGACGTCATCCGCGGCGGCACCACGGCCGAGGCCGCCGTGCAGCGCGTCGCCGGCGAACTCCACGACCGGATGCGCCGGATCAGTGACGCCTATCTGCGCGAACGCCTCGCCGACATGGAAGACCTCGCCAACCGTCTGCTGATCGCCTTGACGGGCGAAGCCCGGCGGGCGCCCGTGCCCGAGGGCGCGATCCTGCTCGCCCGGCGCCTTGGTCCGGCCGAATTGCTCGACTGGCATGCCCGCGGCATCGCCGGCGTGGCGATCGAGGAAGCAAGCCCCGCCGGCCACGCGGCCATCCTCGCGCGGGCATTGGGCATCCCCGCCATCGGCAGCCTGCGCGGCATGCTGGACAGCGCCGAACAGGGCGATGACGCCGTAATCGACGCCGATGACGGCCAGTTCATCCTGCGGCCTGAAACCGAGGTCCGGCAGGCCTATGTCCGAGCCCAGGAGTCGCGCAACGCCAAATACGCCGAACTGGCGACCTGGCGCGAACGTCCCGCCGCCACCGCCGACGGTGTGGCGCTGAAGCTGATGCTCAACGTCGGACTCAGCCTGGAATTGCCGCAACTCGCCCGCACCGGCGCCGACGGCATCGGCCTGTTCCGCACCGAAATCGCCATGCTCGCCCGAGGCTCGGTCGCCGATGTGGCGGAACAGGCCGCGATCTACGGCCGGGTGCTGGATGAGGCCGGCGACAAGCCAGTGGTGTTCCGCACGCTCGACCTCGGTGCCGACAAGCTGCTCCCCGGCACCGAGACCGAGGAAGAGAACCCCGCCATGGGCTGGCGTTCGCTACGGGTCGGCCTCGACCGGCCAGCCCTGCTGCGGCGGCAGTTGCGCGCCCTGTTGCTGGCGGCCGGCGGTCGCGATCTGTCGGTGATGTTTCCGATGGTTGCCACGGTGGTCGAATTCCGCGCCGCCAAGGCACTGCTGCTGGCCGAGGCCAAGCGGGTCCGGCCCTCGCCCGGGACTTTGCGGATCGGCACCATGCTGGAGGTGCCGGCACTGATGTGGCAGCTTCCGGAACTCGTGAAAGAAGCCGATTTCATTTCGGTCGGTTCAAACGATTTGTTACAGTTTCTTTTCGCCGCCGACCGCGGAACGCCCTCCCTGTACGATCGCTATGACTTTCTGTCGCAGCCTGTGCTGGATTTGGTGGAACAACTGGTAGTTGCAGCCAGGCCGCACATGTGTGCCTATCTCGGTGTGCGGTGAGGTCGCCGCCCGACCTCTCGAGGCACTCGTGCTCGCGGCCTTGGGCGTGACGACATTGTCGATGCCAGCAAGCGGAATCCTGCCGATCAAGGCAATGTTCGCGCAGGTCGATCTGCACGCGTTCCGCTCGGTGCTGACGGCGATCCGGCGCGGCGGCGGCTTCGGGCTGCGAGACGCCATTGCAACCTGGGCGCGCGAACAGGCGATCATCGTCTGACGTTTCGGCCGCTGGCGTCATCGCGGCGCCACGGTCGCCGGATATTCGCTGCGCCAGGCCACCGAACGGGCGCCGAGACGAAAAATGATCCGATTTCGGACGTTGGAAAAACTTATCGTGTGGTCTAGAAGCCGGTTGCCGCCCTGGAGCGGGAGGGACGGCGGGATTTCTCCGCATGTGTCGAATTATAGCAGGGCTGCCAGTGCTGCAGGAACGCAGGTCGAAGCTGGTTGAAGGTCAGGGTATGATGTCAACCGTCACGTCATCGGTGACGGGCCGCCCGCGGCCGCGCGCGCCGGCGCCGATCTGAGCGAGGCCCGGGAACGCCTGGGCCTGTCGCTCGAGGATGTTGCCTTCACGCTGCGCATCCGCATGCCTTACCTGGAGGCGCTGGAGCAAGGACGCATCTCTTGCTGCCGGGCAATGCCTACGCCCTGGCTTTCGTCCGGACCTATGCCAAGGCCCTGGGCCTGGACGCCGAGGAAATGGTCCGTCGCTTCAAAACCGAAGCGGCCGAAGTCAGCCGCCGCGCCGAACTCATCTTTCCGGTGCCAATGCCCGAGCGTGGGCTGCCCGCCGGTGCCGTGGTGCTGCTGGGCCTCGTGCTGGCGATCGGCGCTTACGCCGGCTGGTACCGCCTGTCCGGTGAGGGCCGCCTCCCCGCTGAAACGGTGACGGCTATCCCTGAACGCCTGGCGTCACTGGCCGAACAGGCCGTGCCACCACCACCCGCCCCTGCCTCCGGTCCCGCCGCCCCCGCCGCGCCTGCCGTGCCCGCGGCCGGCCCCCTCGCCGCGGCGTCCGCCAACGCCGATCGCGAAGGTCATAGCGGACGATGCGGCGACGCCCGCCAATCCGGCCCCACCGGTCGCGGCGATCTCTCCCACCTCCGCCGCCGCCGCCCAGCTTCCCACCCGCCCGGCTGATGAATCCGCCGATCCGGACCCGCCTCTGGCGCCGGCGGTCGCGGCGTCCCCTGCCGCCGGACGCCAGCCGTATCGTCCTGCGTGCCAGCGCCGATGCCTGGGTGCTGGTCAGGGACAGGTCCGGCACCGTCTTGCTGAACCGGACGCTGAAGGCCGGCGAGACGTGGTCGGTACCGCTCCGCTCGGACCTGCTGCTGACCACCGGCAATGCCGGCGGCACCGATATCCTGGTGGACGGCGTGCAAACCCCCAGCCTCGGCGCGCCAGGCACCGTCCGGCGGGATCTGCCGCTGGACCCGGACCAGATCAAGGAAGGCAGGCTCGGTGCGGCTCTGGTGCCACAACTCGCCGCGACCCGCCCCCGCCAGTAGCGCATCGCGGCCGAACATCCCATAATAAGTCATGGTCGCGCGAAGCAGAGACCTTCGTGCGGTCGCGCGCGTCCCGCGAGGAAGGAGTTCTGCATGAGCTATCGCCCCTACCAGGAAATTATCCGGCGCAAGTCTCGCCGGGTTTATGTCGGCAAGGTCCCGGTGGGCGACGGCGCGCCGATCACGGTGCAGACCATGACCAACACGCTGACCACCGACGTCGCCGGCACCGTCGCGCAGATCAGGCGCGCCGAGGCCGCCGGCGTCGATATCGTCCGCGTCTCCTGCCCTGACCGGGAAAGCGCGCTGGCGTTGAAGGACATCGTTCGCCAGGTCGAGGTTCCCGATCGTCGCCGACATCCATTTCCACTACCGCCGCGCGCTGGAGGCAGCCGAAAGCGGTGCCGCCTGCCTGCGCATCAACCCCGGCAACATCGGCAGCGACGAACGCGTGAAGGAGGTCATCAAGGCCGCCCGGGACCATGGCTGCTCGATGCGCATCGGCGTGAACGCCGGCTCGCTGGAGAAGCACCTGCTGGAAAAATACGGTGAGCCCAACCCGGAAGCGCTGGTGGAAAGCGCTCTCTACCACGCCGACATCCTGCAGCAGCACGATTTCCATGACTTCAAGATCAGCGTGAAGGCATCCGACGTCTTCCTCGCCGTCGCCGCCTATCAGCAACTGGCCGAAGTTTGCGACCACCCGCTGCATATCGGCATCACCGAGGCCGGCGGCCGCCGTATGGGCACGGTGAAGTCTTCGATCGGCCTCGGCTCCCTGCTGTGGGCCGGCATCGGCGACACGCTGCGCGTCTCCCTGTCGGACGAACCCGAGGAAGAGGTCCGCGTCGGCTGGGACATGCTCAAAACCCTGGGCATCCGCCATCGTGGGGTAAAAGTGATCTCCTGCCCGTCCTGCGCCCGCCAGGGCTACAACGTCATCGAGACCGTCCGCACGCTGGAAGACCGGCTCGGCCATATCGAAACGCCGCTGACCCTGTCGATCATCGGCTGCGTGGTGAACGGGCCCGGTGAGGCGCTGATGACGGACCTCGGAGTCACCGGCGGCGGCAACGGCCGGCACATGATCTACAGCGCCGGCAAGACCGACCACACGATCGACGGCGCGTCGATGGTGGACCACATCGTGGAACTGGTCGAAGCCAAGGCGGCGCAGTTGAAGGCGGCGGCGGAGGCGGAGAAGCTCGCGGCGGAGTAGTTCCGCCCCCTACACACATGCCCGTCGTTTTCAGGCATCTTGGCATCCGCTTCTACTTCTTCTCGAACGAGGGCAACCCCGAGGACCAGTCCACGTTCACGCAACCCGCGCCGAGGCAGATGCAAAATTTTGGCTGAGCCCGGAAATCCGGATAGCGGAGAGTGTCGGGTTTTCGCGGCGCGAACAGGCCGATCTGGTCAGGATCGTGGAAGCAAGGCGCGACGAGATCATAAGGGTATGGCATGAGCACTTCGGCAGCGGCGGTCAAGTTTGACGATGTGACGATGTGGGTGGACCTGACAGACGGCCGCACAATCGGTATTCCGCTGGCGTGGTTCCCCCGATTGTTGCATGCGACGCCCGAGGCGCGGGCACAATGCCGGATCGGCGTCACCGGCGCCGGATTGCACTGGGAAGGACTGGACGAGGATATCTCCGTCGAGGGCTTGCTGGCCGGCCGTGGGGACATGACGGTCAACCGGACGGTCGCGGCCTAAGGTCACTGCATGGAGGAAGGCGGTCCGACGCTCGACATAACGCCCTTGGCGAACGCGATCGACCGCCTCCGCGAAGGTCTCGCACGCCACCAGAGCGAACCCGACGACGATCAGCTGCGCGACGGCCTGATCCAGCGCTTCGAGTACACGTATGAGCTCTGCCATCGCATGTTGAGGCGGTTTGTTCGCCAAGGCGCCGCCTCACCGGAGGAGGTAGACCGCTTGGCCTTCCAGGACCTGATCCGCACCGCCAATCAGCAGGGTTTGCTGCTCGGGGATTGGCCAACATGGCACCGGTACCGGGACCTTCGAGCACGCACCAGCCATACATACCGGGCGGAGATCGCACAGCAGGTGGCTGCTGCCATTCCCCCCTTCCTCGCCGAGGCCGAATACTTGCGCGACGAATTGCGAAAGCGCCTCGCATGACCCGGACCATCGACTTGCGACCGGAAGACCTGGCGATCCTGCTGCCCCTTCTTCGCGCCCACCTTCCCCTCGAAACCGGCGTGTGGGTGTTCGGTTCCCGGGCGGCAGGCACCGCCCGGCGTTATTCCGATCTCGACCTCGCGCTCGAAGGAGAGGCGCCTTTGGACCCTGATCTGCTGGGCCGGCTGAGCGAGGCATTGTCGGAGTTCGACCTGACGATCAAGGTTGATGTCATCGACCTGCGCACCGTGGACCCGGCATTCCGGCGGATCATCGAACGCGAGATGATCCCGCTGCCCGCGGATCCTGGCGTCGATTGATGCGGGACGCACGTGTGGTCTGAACCGTAAACGTCCGCCTCCCGTCACCACCCGAGTAGCCGCCGACCCCGGCTCGCCTATATAACGCCGGGCACATTCCACCAAGGACCCCAGTTTGACCGCTCTGCAGCCCGCCCGCGGCACCCACGACCTCATCGGCGAGGAACAACGCCGCTTCCATCGTGTCACGGACACCGCCCGGCGCGTCGCCGCCACCTATGGCTTCGACGAATGGATCACACCGATCTTCGAGGACACCCGCGTCTTCTCCCGCACCCTCGGCGAAACCTCCGACGTCGTCACCAAGGAGATGTACACGTTCGAGGACCGCGGCGGCGAGTCCGTCACCCTCCGTCCGGAGGGCACCGCTGGCGTCTGCCGTGCCCTCGTCAGCAACGGCCTCACCCAGTCCCTGCCGCAGAAGGTCTTCTACGCCGGCCCGATGTTCCGCTACGAACGCCCGCAGAAAGGCCGCTACCGCCAGTTCCACCAGATCGGCACCGAACTCATCGGCCCCGCCGAACCGCTCGCCGATGCGGAAGTCATCGCCTGCGGCTGGGACATCCTCAAGGCGCTGCACGTCGCCGAGGACACCGTCCTCGAACTGAACACCCTCGGCGACAAGGCAAGCCGCGACGCCTACCGCGACGCCCTGATCGCCTATTTCACCGAACACAAGGCCGCCCTTTCGGAAGACAGCGTCGGCCGCCTCGACCGCAACCCGATGCGCATCCTCGACAGCAAGGACGACGCCGACCGGCGGATCGTCGCGGACGCGCCGACGATCGCCCCCTACCTCACCGATGCCGCGAGGACCTTCTACGACAAGCTGAAGGACCACCTGATCCGCTTCCGCGTGCCCTTCGTGGAAAATCCCCGCATCGTCCGCGGCCTCGACTACTACGGCCACACCGCCTTCGAGTTCGTTACCTCCAAGCTCGGCGCCCAGGGCACCGTCATGGCCGGCGGCCGCTACGACGGCCTCGTCGCCGAGATGGGCGGCCCGACGACCCCCGCCGTCGGCTGGGCGGCCGGGATCGAGCGCCTCTCCATGCTGATGGAATCCGCCCCCGCCGCTCCCGCTCCCGTCGCCGTCATCCCGGTCGGCGACGCCGCCGAACCGATCGCCATCGAAATCCTGCAATCGCTCCGCGCCAACGGCATCCGCGCCGAAATGGCCTATCGCGGCAATCTCAAGCGCCGCATGGAGCGCGCCAACCGCACCGGCGCCCGCGCCGCCGTCATCCTCGGCGATGACGACATCGCCGCCGGCGTGGCCCAGGTCAAGGACCTGGCGACCGGCAGCCAGGAAGCGGTCCCGTTCTCCCACATCCCGTCGCGCCTCAGATGAGTCTCGCTCTCAAACTCGACCGCATCGCCGCCCGCGCGGAGGAACTGCGCGCGATGCTGTCCGAGGGCATCTCCGGCGAGGCCTACGTCAAAGGCCTCCAAGGAACTGTCCGATATCGAGCCCGTGGTCGCCCGGATCGGCGACCTGCGCGCCGCGGAACGCGCCCAGTCCGAAGCCGAATCGCTGCTGGCCGATCCGGAGATGAAGGATCTGGCCGAAGCAGAACTCTACCAGCTCAAGGATCAGATCCCCGCACTGGAGCACGAGATCCGCCTGGCCCTGCTGCCGAAGGACGAAGCCGACGCCCGCTCCGCCATCCTCGAAATCCGCCCCGCCGCGGGCGGCGACGAGGCCGGCCTGTTCGCCGCCGAACTGTTCGCGATGTACCAGAAATACGCCGACAGCAAAGGCTGGAGGTTCGAGATCCTGGACTACGGCGACACTGGTCTCGGCGGCATCAAGGAAGCCACCGCCGAAATCACCGGCCGCAACGTCTTCGCTCGGCTGAAATACGAATCCGGCGTCCATCGCGTGCAGCGCGTGCCCGCGACCGAAAGCCAGGGCCGCATCCACACCTCCACCGTCACCGTCGCCGTGCTGCCGGAAGCCGAGGAGGTCGACGTCCAGATCAACGACGACGACCTGAAGATCGACGTCTACCGGGCCTCGGGCGCCGGCGGCCAGCACGTCAACAAGACCGAAAGCGCGGTCCGTATCACCCACCTCCCCACCGGCATCATCGTCGCGATGCAGGAGGAACGCAGCCAGCACAAGAACCGCGCCAAGGCGATGAAGATCCTGCGCGCCCGCATGTATGAGCAGCAGCGGTCCACCCTGGCCGCCACGCGCTCCGCCGACCGCAAGTCCCAGGTCGGCACCGGCGATCGCAGCGAGCGCATCCGCACCTACAATTTCCCCCAGGGCCGCGTGTCGGACCACCGCATCAACCTGACGCTCTACAAGATCGACCGTGTCATGCAGGGCGACCTCGACGAATTCATCGACGCCCTGACCGCCGAAGATCAGGCCGCTCGTCTGGCCGCGGAGGAATGACCTCCGGCCCCGAGGTGGCCCGCGAAGCTTTACAGCCGACACCGCCCCTGCCCGCCCCTCGCCCGGAAAATATGCCTGTCACCATCGCCCAGGCCATCCGCACCGGCGCCACCCGCCTCGAACCCATCGCCGACAATCCGCGTCTGGAGGCGCGCCTCCTCCTTGCCCACGCCCTTGGCCTCACCCAGAACGACCTGATCCGGGATCCGAACCGCCCATTGGACGCATCGGTGGGCACCTGTGCCTATGATGCCATGCTCCGCCGCCGCGCAGCCCGCGAGCCGCTCGCGCTCATCCTCGGACACCGCGAATTCTGGAGCCTGGATTTCCAGGTCTCCTCCGCCACCCTGATCCCTCGCCCGGACTCTGAAACCCTGATCGAGGCAGCTCTCGCTGCCTTCGCCGGACGTCCTCCGCCCGGCAGGATTGTCGACCTCGGCACCGGCACCGGCTGCCTGCTACTCGCACTACTGAAAGAGTTCCCAGCCGCCTTCGGCATCGGTCTCGACCTGAGCGCCGACGCCGCCGTCCTGGCCAAAGCCAATGCCAGCCGACTTGGCCTGGCCGACCGCTCCGCCTTTATCGCAGGCGACTGGACCAATCCCCTGTCCGGCCGCTTCGACCTCATCGTCTCCAACCCGCCCTACATCAGCAGTCGGGACATCGAAACCCTGATGCCGGAGGTCGCTTGCCATGAACCCAGACGAGCCCTCGACGGCGGCCCGGATGGTTGCCGCGCCTACCGAGCGATCCTGCCGAACCTGCGCCACCACCTCCAGCCGAACGGCCGGCAATCCTTGAACTCGGCGCTGGGCAAGCCAACTACCTCATCGACCTTGCGCGCGCGTCCGGATTGGCCGGGTCACTTCGCCTTGATCTGGCGAAAATTCCCCGCGCAATCGTTCTCTCTTGGCCGAATCGCTGAAAAAATTGTTTGGCAGGGCCGGGGGGATGGGTGTACGGTAGGTCAATGGCAGAGGTGCTGTGCGACGGCGCCTTGGACTGCGAAGGTTAGGCTGAACGATACCTTTGCGTGCCATCATCAACGTCGATGGATCGTGGTTGGCCAAGGGAAGACCCCGGGGACGCTTTTATTGAGCGCCCGACACTCCCACCGGCCCACCAACAATGGGAAAGCACGACGGCAACAGTATGAACATGAAGCGCATGCGTGGCCGCAACCATCGCCCCGGCGGCGGTGGCGGCGGTGGGTCGGGCGGAACCATCCGCCATCATTCAGGCGGTGGAGTCCCGCTCAATCGAAACCACGTTTTCGACAGCAATGGGCCCGAAATCCGTATCCGCGGAACCGCCCAGCAGCTATTCGAAAAGTATCTGCAGCTTGGTCGCGATGCAACCAGCAGTGGCGACAGGGTGACGGCGGAAGCCTTCTTCCAGCACGCGGAACATTATTTCCGCATCCTGAACGCCATGAACCAGGCGCAGCAGCAGGGACAGGCGAACGGCCAGGCGCCACAGCACCAGGCAGGCAACCAGCGCCGGAACTATCAGCAAGGCGAGGGTTACCAAGGCGGCGACGATGGCCAGGCTCAGGAAACTGACGACGGCGACCAACGCACCCCTGGCCTTGGCGATCAGCCGGAAGCCCGGGAGATCCCCATCGCCGCCGCCCCGCCCGAGGCTTGAAAGCACGCCGTCCGGCTTGGCCGGCCAAGCCCGTGTTGCCGACCCGCCGGGCGGCCAAGCTCTGTCCGGCCAGCGCCGAAAGAGCCGGAACCGGCTGCTCGAGACCGGTACGCCGTGATATCACCGCCGTTCAAGGCTTGCCCGGAGGTTGTCGGCCTCCGGCCCGGCTGATCAAACCCTGCCGGATGAACAGGTCGATCAGCACCAGGTTCACGTTGAACTTGAAGTCGTCGGTGTCGCGCACCGCCTCGAACACACGCGTGAGTGGCCAGAGTTCGAACGCCTCCACCTCGCCATCGGCCGCCCGCGGCATGAAATCCTGCGGCAAAATCAGGTCGTAGCAATGGACCCAGTCGCGGCGCAGCCCCTCCGGCCGCTCCATCGCATATAGCGATCGTCCCGACGTGAACGGCCGCGGACGCCAGCCCGGGCGGAATCGCCGCTTCCTCGGCGGCCTCCTTCACCAGCGTTTCCGCCGGCGTCGAGCCCGGCCGGTACGCCGCCGGCGACGATATGGTCCAGCTTGCCCGGGTCGAGCTGCTTGTCCATGGCCCGCCGAGCGATCCACAGATGCAGGCCGTCCGCTCGGCACACCAGACCGTTGACGTGAACCCCCACCGCCTGGATGCCGAACGACGGGATCGCGCCGCGGTCGATCTGCGTCAGCGCCGGTCCTTCCGGCCTCGCCCGCACATCGAACGCCTCGTCACGCCAGCGATACAGGCCGCGAACGGATAAATCCCGGGCGATCCCCGGCAGCGCCGCCGGATCGGTCAGCGTCACGCGATCGCCGCTCGCATTCGATCCCGGGCATTCCCTCCATCGCCGAAGCGATCCGCGACCGAAACCCATCCGACAGGCTCGTCGCCGATCAGGAACCGAAGCCGCTCCTCCTGGCAGCGTCGCATTATTGCAGGCGCGCACATGGCGCTGAAATCCGGTGTCTTTCCCAATCCTGATGCAAGCAGTCTCGCCTTTCAAACGACGCCGCATCATGCCACATGCCTGAGACATGAGACGAAGCAGCCACCTGCCCGCACCGGCGGATCTGCCGGCCTCCTTGCGGGTGCAGCGATCCACCATGCAGACCGTGATCTCCTTGCTGCCCTACCTGTGGCCCGCCGGAAACCCCGGCGCACGCATCCGGGTCGTGGTGGCGTTGCTGTTCATGGTGCTGTCCAAGGTCGCCACCGTCTACGTCCCGGTGATCTACGGCCGCATCGTCGACGCCCTGGCACCGAAGGACGCGGCGGCGGTCGCCTTCGTCGTGCCCGGTCGCCCTGATCCTGGCCTATGGCGCCATCCGCATCGGCGCGGCCGGCTTCGGCGAGATCCGCGACGCGCTGTTCGCCTCGGTGCAGCAGCGCGCCGTCCGGCTGCTGGCGCTGCGCACCTTCCGCCATCTGCACGCCGTCAGCCTGCGCTTCCACCTCGACCGCCAGACCGGCGGCCTGTCGCGCGTCATCGATCGCGGCGTGCTCGGGGTGCAGTCGGTGCTGCGCCTCGCCGTGTTCAACGTCGTCCCGACGTTGCTGGAACTGGTGATGGTCACCGCCATCATCTGGCACATGTTCGACTGGCGCTACGCCGTCGTCACCTTCGTGGCGGTGCTCGTCTATGTCGGCTTCACCGCTGTTCTGGCCGGCCGCCGCGGCCGCTACCGCCGGACGATGAACGACACCGACAACGATGCCTCGACGAAATCGCTGGACAGCCTGATCAACTACGAAACGGTGAAGTATTTCGGCAACGAGGAACACGAGGCGCAGCGCTACGACCACGCCCTCGCGCGCTACGAGCGGGCCGCCGTTCGGGTCCAGGTGTCGCTGAACATGCTGAACCTCGGTCAGGCGGCGATCATCGCGATCGGGCTGACCCTGATCATGCTGCTGGCGGCGTTCGGCATGCGCGACGGCAGCATGACGGTCGGCAAGTTCGTCGTCGTGAACACGTATCTGATCCAGCTCTACCAGCCGCTGAACTTCCTGGGCATGGTCTACATGACCATCAAGCAGGGGCTGGTCGACATGGAGCAGATGTTCGCCCTGCTGCGCGTGCCGCAGGAAATCGCCGACAAACCCGATGCCAAGCGCCGCTCGATGCCGCGCATCTGTCCGAGGGCTCGCGCCGGCGAGGTCGTTTTCGACGACGTCCGTTTCGGCTATCAGTCCAACCGGACGATACTGAAGGGCATCGACTTCACGGTCCCCGCCGGCGGCAAACTGGCGATCGTCGGTCCGACCGGCGCCGGCAAATCGACCATCAGCCGCCTGCTGTTCCGTTTCTACGACGTGACCGGCGGCCGCATCCTGATCGACGGCCAGGACATCCGCGACGTGACCCAGGACAGCCTGCGTGCCGCCATCGGCGTCGTGCCGCAGGACACCGTGCTGTTCAACGACACCATCCGCTACAACATCGGCTATGGCCGCCCCGGCGCCTCGCAGGACGAGATCGAGCAGGCGGCCACGAGCGGCCCAGGTGCACGACTTCGTCGCTGAACCTGCCCGAGGGCTACGACACGAAGGTCGGCGAGCGCGGCCTGAAGCTGTCCGGCGGCGAAAAGCAGCGGGTCGCGATCGCCCGGACCATCCTGAAGGACCCGCGCATCCTTATATTGGATGAGGCCACCAGCGCGCTGGACAGCCGGACCGAGCAGGACATCCAGTCGGCGCTGCGCGCGGTGTCGAACCGCCGTACCACGCTGGTGATCGCCCACCGGCTGTCCACCGTCGTCGATGCCGACGAGATCATCGTCCTGCAGGACGGCCAGGTGGCTGAACGCGGCAGCCACCCCGCTCTCCTGGCCAAGGGTGGCCTGTATGCCAGGATGTGGACGCTGCAAGCCACCGAAGACGACCTGGAGGCCGCCGATCAGGGCGCCGCCGTCTCCGGCCGCGTCAGCGAGACGTCAGTTATCCCCTCGATCTAGGAACACGCCCATGCCCGACGATCCGAACGAATCCACCCGCCCATCTCAGCCACGCCGGCGCGGTGGTCGACAAGGCCATCGAATATATGATGGGCCAAAACCTCAGTTCGCTGGCGATCGCCTCGGCCCTGCTCGGAGGATCGATGGCCCTGCTGTCCCGTTCGATGTCGGACGAGGCGATCATCGGCGTCCTGACCAACGCGATCGACAGCGTCCGGTCCGGAGAATTGCGCGAGCATCAGGACCGGTCATAGACCTGCCGGCGCACCGGAGCGACCAACTTGCTCCGTATGCCCCGCCTTCCGTGCCGCACCTGATCGAGGTCGGCGTCGAAGCCGTGTGTCGCCTGCTCGTCCTGAACGACGAATAATGCCCGGACTTCCTTGACGCCGGCGGCGCGTATCGCCATAACCCGCGCCTTCCGATCTGTGCCGAGGAATTAAGTGCGATGTCGCGTCGCTGTGAAATCACGGGTAAGGGCGTTCTCAGTGGCAATAACGTCAGCCACGCCAACAACAAGACCCGCCGCCGCTTCCTGCCCAACCTGCAGGTGACGTCGCTGCTGTCCGACATTCTGGGGCACGAGATCCGCCTGCGCTTGTCCACCCGTGCCATCCGCACGGTCGAACATAACGGCGGTATCGATGCGTTCCTGCTGAGCACGCCGAACACCAAGCTGACCGACGAAGGCAGGACACTGAAGCGCCGGATCGAGAAGGCTCGGGTGAAACGCGCCGCTTCCGCTGCCGCCTGATCGCACCGCGACCGGCGACGCCGCATCCTCCCGATCGTGCCCGGACGCTGCCCGTCCAGTCAGATGGCGGTGGTTCGACGACCGCTCCGCGAACGCCGCGACGCCCGTCATGCACCGACCGGTCGCCGCGCAAGATAGGCGGATGCAAGCAGGTCGATGATCAGCGGCGCCGCGCCGATCAGCAAGGTCCGGATCAGGTCGTTGCGGATTCCTGCACCACACACATTGCTCGGCAGCGCCGCAATGACATTGTATCAATTGACCGGTGCCACCCTGAATGCGCGGGATCATCGCAGCGCCGCCTGAGGACCCTTGAACCGGCACCAGAGCTGAATGCCGGCCCGCCATCGGCTCCACGGAAGCCGGAGCGGTCACTCTCGCCGGCAGATGGCTCGGGATGCAGCGATGGCGCCAGAGGGACTCGATCCAGGTCACGCACCGAGATAGCCACGCCGTCGGGGTTGGCCATGAGGCCGGTGATCTGCTCACTGCCGATCGTGCCAACCGGTCTATAAGCGGGGGGCCGGGACACCCGCGCGAAACGCTGGGACTGCCGCCGCGGTCTCTCGCTGCGCTGCATCGCTGGCAGGCAGAATATTGGTGATGACCGGCGCCGCTGCCCGAAGCGCCGCGAACACGGATCGCCGCACCGACTCTTTGTCCGTCCGCGAGCTAGATCCGCCGACCCGCGGAATAAGGCTGCCATCTGGCGGCACCAGGATGAATGCGATATCGCCGACGCGCCCAGACGGTTGGCATACCCCCGGCCCGAAGGCGCCCGTATCGCCCCGCCCCAGGGCGCTTGATGCTGCCAGCGCCCGCAATCCGTCCTCCGGCGGCTTAAATGTTCAGTCCAGGAATTGCGACGCGTCGCTCGCCCCGTTCACCAGTGCGGCCTCCTGCTGCCGGGGCTGCATGTTTTGCAGACGCCAGGCCGGTTGCCGACGGTGAAAAGCAACAAGGGAATCGAGACCGCGATGACGCCCGAAGCGGGAATGTTGCAGCATGTGTCCCATTAATGCGTCATATTTTTGCGACTTTATCAATATATGACATTTGTCCTAGCAAAAGAATTTCATTTCGCCATCTATCCAACTTATGGTTGTGATAAGGCTAAGATAGCAGCCTGGGCGGGAGTCAAAGACCTCGCTCACAAAATTCTGTCCGGGGAGATCTCCGCGATGCCTCAAATCACGTATTTAATTCTGCGAAATGATTACCTGCTTCCCGTGCAGCCCGAAACCGCTTGGCCTGTTCAGCAGAAATCCGATGGAATCTCCGTCTTGTGATCGCAGTGGATACCAAATCATCCCTATTCTGGCGTCAGAACAGGAGGCAGATTTGGACGCCACCCACTTCAGGCAGAGAGCCGCTCGGGCTCGGGAAATGGCTCAATCTGGAGACGATTTGCATCTTTCACGAATGTTGCTGGAAGTTGCGCTGGACCTGGATGCTGAAGCCGAGGCGATGGAAGCGGACGACATGGCGAACCGGCGCGGCTTCGCGCGCGGGCGCCCAATGGGAACCTATGAAGGTTTGCTGCATGGTGTCGGTCCAGAGGTCGACACAAGGCCGGTTCAGATCATCAATCTGTCGGTGGGCGGCGCGATATTTCGCGTCGACCGCATGCAGACACCCGGCAGCAGCGTGATCCTGGAACTCCCTGGCCACGCCCTCCGGCTTGACGGCTCCATCTTGCGCATGCGTGGCATGGAAGCCGCCATGATCTTCGACCCGGCCTCCAGCGCCGATCCCGACCTGAGCAGGCTCCTGCAGTCGGAGACCTTGACCGACCGCGTTCAGGCCTGAGGCGGCCCCAGGTCAACGCGCCAGGCAGGCCGCCGCCTCGCAGCGCCGGGGCGGCCAGGGTGTTCAATCATCGCGCGTAAGCACCGTTCGCACCCTGATCGAGCGAAAGCCGCCACCGCCGCGCAGCAGGGATGTCCGCGCAACCCGCACTTCAAGGCAGCCGGGACAGCATGCGAACCAGCGCCTTCGTCCGGACCGAAAAGAGGCGGGGAGCGAAGAAGCTGCCTGCCGCTCGCTTGCCGGCTTCCGAGCGTGTCGGATACGGCACGATCAGCCCAGCCAGCGCGGACAGTTTTGTCCGTTGAGCGGCGGCTAGACTCCACTGGCTGATCATCTCCCCAGCGTGCGGCGCCAGAATGCCAGCGCCCACGATCCGGTTTCGGCTGACGATCAGCTTGACCAGGCCCGAAGTATCGCGTTCGGCCATCGCCCGGTCATTGTCTGCCAGCGGCCAGCGCAGCACCTGCACATTCAGACCGGCCGCGACTGCCTCGGACTCGGTCAGCCCGGTCTGTGCCAGTTCAGGGTCGGTATAGGTGACGCGCGGGAGCGCCGCATAGTCGATCCGCGCCGGTAGCCGGAACAGCGCCCTGCGGATGATGATACCCGCGTGATACGACCCGACATGGGTAAACGCACGAGGTCCGATCCCGGCCGGATCGGCGATGTCCCCAACGGCAAAGACGTTCTTGTTGGTCACGCTGCGCAGGCCCCGGTCCGTCGCGATCCCCCGAGGCCCCGCCTGTACGTTTCCCCCCGTCACGTTGAGCGCCGCCAGGTTCGGCGCCCGCGCGACCGCCACCAGCAGATGCGAGCCCGCGGTGCGTGTGCCATCCGCCAATATCAGGATTGGTCCCGGCTCCACCGCTGTTACTTTGGCGTCTTCGCGGACCAACACGCCTCGGGCGGCCAATGCCTGACGAAGGCCGGCGACAAGTTCCGGATCCTCCCTCGACGCGATCCGGCCAGCCTCGATGACGGTGACCCGGCAGCCCAGGCCGGAGAAGGCGTCAGCCATCTCCAATCCGATCGGACCACCACCCAGGATCAGCAAATGGTCTGGTCGTTCAGATAGGTCGAATAAGGAATCATTAGTCCAATACGGCACCCGATCGAGCCCCTCGATCGCGGGCACCACCGCTCGGCTGCCGGCGGCGATGACGATCCGGCGGGCCGTGATGGCTCGCCCGTCGACCGAAATCGTGGCTGGATTGATGAATCGGGCCTCCCCCCGCAACACGGTCGCGCCGAGAGCGCGGAAGCGCGACTCCGAGTTGACCGGTGCGATCGCCGCGATCACGCCCTGCACATGCGACCGGACGCGATCCCAGTCGATGACCGGAGCGTCGGCGATGACGCCGAACCGTGCGGCACGCCGCACCGTCCGAGCGGCATGCGACGCCGCCAGCAGCGCCTTGCTTGGGACGCAGCCCGTATTCAGGCAGTCGCCGCCCATGCGCTCCCGCTCGATCAGCACCACGGACGCCCCAAGCTGTGCCGCCCCGGCCGCGACCGAAAGCCCGGCCGCGCCGGCGCCAATGACCGCGAGGTCGAAATCAGGCATGGGCACCCGGCCGGCGGCGCAGCAGTGCCGGCAGCAGCGACAGAACCGCCAGCCCCAGCAAGGGCAGCAGAATTCGTGGCGCAAACAGCACCGACAGGTCCGGCGTTCGGCCCTTGGCGAGGACCGAGCCAACTCCTGCTCCGATCGAACTCAACACCAAGCTGGCCGGTGCGATGCCCAGCAGGGTCGCAGGCACGAAAACCGCCAACCGGATGCCGGCGACGGCCGCAGCGAGGTTGATCATCCAGAACGGAAACAACGGCACCAGGCGGAGCGCCAGAAGATAGCTGAACCCGTCTCGCTCCAGCCGATCCCTTACATGCGCTGGAATGCGGTCGCGATGACGGCCAAGGATCCCGGCAAAGGCCGAACGGACGACGACCAGCAGGACCGACGCGCCGATTGTCGCGCCCGTCACAGTCAGGACGCAGCCGAGTATCGTGCCGAACAGCAACCCACCGGCGACTGTCAGCAGGGTGGCCTGCGGCAATGAAAATGCCGCGGTCGCGATATAGGCGGCGAGGAACAAAATCGCCGATCCGAACGGGTGCTCACCGACCCAGTTGGTCAGCACGCCTTCGTGACGTGCCAGACTGCCCCAGCCGATCCCGCGCAGAAACACGAACGCCGCCACGGCGAGGACGACGAGGATCAGCAGAGGCAGGAAACGGCGCATGCCAGGACAATGGGGTCGGGTTGCCTCGTTGTCGCGTGAAAATCCGGGGAAAAGCGCGCCGGGCGTTCTCAACCCGCGATGGTAGGCGCTCCCCCGGCGTGGACCATCTGCCCGCGGCCCGCGAGTGACCAGGAAAATGGCGCCGGGGGCGGCCTTTTGAGCGTGCGAAAGCTGGCCCCTTTTCCCGGTGTCTACATTGACCCTCGGGGGGTGGTCTCGGCATGCTCCTGGGCCGGACGACGTTCGGGGAATGCGTTGCCACCCGGCACGCCCCGATGGCCGCAGGGACCAACCTGACAGACCTCGCTCCGCGCTACGGCGAGGGCAAGGCGGAACGGGTTGTCGGCGAAGCAACCGGCCTCGTTCCCGAACGCTCGATCACACCGGGTCGTCAGGCCGAACACGCGCCGTCCTCGCATGGACGGCGCCGGAAGTGAGCCGCAGACGCGCACTCCCGCGGCAAACCACAGCCTGGCGATGATATCGTGCGCAAAGACGTCTGGACAGCCATCGATGGATACGCATAAACTATTGTTAACGGAAAGGGGGATGAAACGGATGGAAGATTGCGACCATCGCGAGGGCGTGCGGTGCGGACGGCGGGCCGTGTTAGGGGTTGGCCTGGCTGCAGCGCCCTGGCTGGCCGCGTCAGCACGGGCGGACGATCCGACATCGTTGCGGCCGCAGCCGGGTGACAATCTCGTCTATCTCGTTGGACCCAAGCAGGGCAAACCCATCCGAAGCGACGATCTGCAAATCGGCGCGATTCAGGTGCAGGCCTATCCCGCGGCTCCGAACGGCACCGTGCGCGATGGATCACGGCTCAACCTGGTGATCGTTGCGCGCATCGGTTACGATGGTGTCAGCGAGGACACGCGCGCGCATATGGCTGACGGCGTCGTCGCGTATTCGGGGGTCTGCACCCATCAGGGCTGTCCGGTAAATATGTGGTCGGATGAACGCCACGCCTTCGTCTGTTCCTGTCACGGCTCGATCTACGACCCGCGGAATGACGCCACGGTATTGTTCGGGCCCGCACCACGGCACCTGGCAGCACTGCCGTTGAAGTCCGAAAATGGCGTGCTGAAAGTCGCCGGAGGGTTCATCGGGCGCGTCGGCGTACAATCGAGTTGATGTGCTCAGCGAACGCTGACGGGCCCGCGCCGCCCGCTGCATCATGGCTACCCATCGCGCGGAACCACTGAACTGGATGAGATAAACCAGGGGGAAAAGATGAAGAAGCTGCTTTTTGGCTCGAGCCTGGCGGTCCTGTTGACCGCGGGCATGTTGGGTACGTCTTACGGTGCCGATTATACGCCGGTGACCGACGCGCGTCTGCAGAACCCGGAGCCGCAGAACTGGCTGATGACGCGGGGTAACTACCAGGGGTGGAGCTACAGTGCGCTCGACCAGATCAATACCGGCAATGTCAAGAACCTGGTGCCGGTGTGGAGCATCTCGACCGGGGTCGATTCCGGGCATGAGGCGCCGCCGATCGTTAACAACGGCATCATGTTCGTCTCGACGCCCTACAGTCAGGTGATGGCACTCGACGCCGCCAGCGGCAACCTGTTGTGGCGCTACAAGCGCAAGCTGCCGGAAGGCTTCGCTGCGTTGCACAACACGAGCCGCGGGGTCGCGCTGTATGGCGACAAGGTTTTCCTGCCCGGTCTGGACGCGGTGCTGGTGGCGCTGGATGCCAAGACAGGCAAAGTCGACTGGGAAGCCAAGGTCGAGGACTGGAAGACCGGTTACTACATGACGATGGCGCCGCTGATCGTTAAGGGCAAGGTGCTGGTGGGCGTGTCGGGCGGCGAGTTCGGCGTGCGCGGCTTCATCCAGGCGTTCGACGCCGACACCGGCAAGCCGGCGTGGAAGACCTACACCATACCGGCGCCCGGCGAGCCCGGAAGCGACACATGGCAGAAGCCGGACACCTGGAAGACGGGCGGCGGCGCCGCGTGGATGACCGGAAACTATGATCCGAAGGCCAACATCGTCTACTGGGGCGTCGGCAACGGCTCGCCATGGTTTGGCGATCAGCGTCCGGGCGACAACCTTTACACGTCCTCGACGCTCGCGCTGGATGGCGACACCGGCAAGATCAAGGGACACTTCCAGTATCACCAGAACAAGTCCTGGGACTGGGATGCGATGAATGCCCCGATGCTGGTGGACTTCGACAGCAACGGCAAGACGACGGAGGGCCTGCTGACGCCACAGCGCAACGGCTATCTGTACTGGCTGGGGCGTGACTCGAGCGGGGACATTTCGTACCTGAAGTCGGAGGCCTACGTTCCGCAGGACGTTTTCACGAGCATCGATTCCCAGACTGGCAGGCCTGTTGTCGACCCGGACCACAAGCCGGGGACCGGGAAGTCGGCGAAGTTCTGCCCGGGCCTCTGGGGCGGCAAGGACTGGCCGTACAAGTCCTATAACCCGAAGACCGGCATCGTCTACATTCCGTCGAACGAGAATCACTGCAATACCTTGGAAGGCAAGGTCGAGCAGCGGGTTCCTGGCCAATGGTGGACCGGGGTCGCGATCCCCGACCTGCATTTCTCGGTCAACACCAAGGCGGGGTTCTACGGTGAACTGCAGGCCTATGATGTAGCCACCGGCAAGCGTGTATGGCGGGACCTGTATTCGAACTCGATGATGTGGGGTTCGGTGCTGACCACCGCCGGGGACCTGGTGTTCGCCGGGGGGACGAACGACCGGGAGTTCCGCGCCTATGACGGCAAGACCGGCGAGGAGCTGTGGCACTTCAAGACCAACTCCGGCATCATCGCCCCGCCGTCGACCTTCGAAGTCAATGGCGTTCAATACATCGCGGTGGCGTCGGGCTATGGCGTCGATGCAGCGGGCCAGGAAGGACTGTTGAGCGACCTGGTCGGCTGGAATGCGGATGTACCTCAAGGCGGGGTGATCTGGGTGTTCGCCGTTTCCAAGTGAGCACTGCCGCACCCGCACCGTCATAGGTCCGATCCCGGGCCAGTCGCCGAAAGCGGCGGCTGGCCCATGGACCCAGGCGAGGGTGCTTTTCATTCCTGGGGTGTTTCCATGCTATCTGCTCAAGCGCCAACAATTCTCGGCCGGCGGCGCGCTTTGATCCTGACCGGGGCGGCGGTGACGGCCTTCGGGGCGAGCGCCGGGGCTCCGGCCATGGCCGACGAGTGTCCCGCCTATACCGTCCAAGTCAGCGATGTCACCGCCAAGGTCGGCGAGTCGACAGTCATGCGCGCCACTCTCACGATCCGCGACGGCTACCGCATTCTGAGACATTACCACAACCGTGTGATCGCGCTGTCCTCGTGGGACAACGGCGTGGCCTTCGAGCGTGATATGGTGCCGGCCGAAGTGCACGGCGACAGCCTTGTCTTCCCCGTCAGCTTGCGCGCCACCAAGCCGGGCAAGCACCCGATCAACGGGTTGTTTCGTGTCGGTTACATTGAAGGCACCGACGAATTGTCGATGGTGTCGGTCCGGCTGATCGCGAACGTCATCGGTACTCCCTGATCGCGGCTAGACAATTTTCAGCCTGACTGTGCAGGTCGAAAATGGTCTATCTCTTTGTTTGATCGCAGGATTCACGCGCCGGGGACGTTCCGCTCAGCGCGATCATGCTCCAAGGCTGTTCGACCCGCGTCACGGGCGGCCGTTCGGACGAAGAAGCCAGAGAAGCTTCGGGACGCACCGATCCGAACAGCGCGGTCGGGCAAACTGTCGGACCGGTGGAAGGCCCGGTCGGCGGCTATGCCATGGTCTGAGTGGCGGACGGGGTAATCTCGTAAATCACCCGTGTCTCCTTGTCGGTGTGCCAGGGATAGACATCCTTGCCGAGGTACTTCTTGGCGAGGCTGTCGATGTGGGCGTCCGCGCCGTCCGTGGTTTCCTTTGACACCGTTCCGCGGATCTGGATGTAGCGGTACGGGTTGTCCGGATCGAGGATCGAGAGTGCGACTTTCGCCCCCGGCGACAAATTCCGAGCCTTGATGCGGCCTTTGGCGGTGTTAACGCGCACGACGCCCTTGGTGTAATCGAACCAGACGGGTGTCACCTGCGGCGAGCCATCGGGTTGCAGTGTCGCGAGATGGGCGAACGCCTTCTTCTCCGTCAGAAGGTCGAGGAAGCCCGCGGGAATGTCGGCCATGGCACGTCCTTGTCCGGTTGTTGGGATTTGGTACGTGGGTCGGATCGATGGTTCGGCAAGCGCGGTCGCGGCGGATCATAGCAAGGCTTTCCTGGCGACCGACGCGAGGTAGCCGGAAGCGGCGGGCAGGATCGCGTCGTTGAAATCGTAGCTGGCGTTGTGCAGCGCGCGGCCGCGGTCCGATGGTCCGTTGCCTATCCACACGAATGCGCCGGGCCGCTGGTGCAGATACCAGGCAAAGTCCTCGCCGGTCATCGCCGGGGCCATGCCGCGGCGCAGGGGCAATCCCGCCGCCAGCACCGAATCGGCCGCGAGGTCGCGTTCCGCGGCGGTATTCACGGTCACCGGATTGCCGCGCGGGATCTGCACGTCGATCGACACGTCGAAGCTGCGCGCGACGCCCTCGGCGATGCGATGGATCGCCGTTTCGACGTGATCGCCTACCTCGTCGCGAAGCGCACGCATGGTGCCGCGCATGACCGCCTGGTGGGGCACCTGGTTCGCAGCCGATCCGGCCTGCATGGTGGCGATGGTGACGACGGCGCTGTCCAGCGGATCGACGGTGCGGGAGACGATCGACTGCAGCGCGAGCAGCAGGTGGGCGGCGGCGATCATCGGATCTCGCGTCAGATGCGGCAGGCCGGCATGGCCGCCGTGGCCGGTGATGGTGAAGAAGAGACGGTTGCCGGCTGCCATCACCGGACCGTCGTGAACGGCGACGGTGCCGGCGTCGAGCCCGGGCCAGTTGTGGTAGCCGAAGATGCGCTCCATCGGGAAACGCGTGAACAGCCCATCGGCGATCATGCTTTTGGCGCCGCCGCCGCCTTCCTCGGCGGGCTGGAAGACGAACTGGACGGTGCCGGACCAGGTTGGGTCGGCCTGCAACAGGGCGGCGGCACCGAGCAGGGAGGTGGTGTGGCCGTCGTGGCCGCAGGCGTGCATGACGCCGTGGTTGGTGGAAGCGTAGGAGAGGCCGGTGGTTTCCTGGATCGGCAGCGCATCCATGTCGGCGCGCAGGCCGACCGAGCGGTTGGATTTTCCCCTGGACAGGGTGGCGACTATGCCGTGGCCGCCGATGTTGGCGGTGAACGGGATCTGGAGTTCGGCCAGGCGGGCCTGGACGAAGGCGGCGGTCTGGGTTTCCTGCAGGGTCAGTTCAGGGTTTGCGTGCAGGTGACGGCGCCATCGGGTCAGCCTGTCGTGCAGGGAGTTGTCCATTGGGGCCCCGGTGTTGTGGCAAAGGCTACTGGGTAGCCCGTGCGGGCCGATGGGGCAATTGTGGAGCGGTGGGTCGTTCTGGTCAGGCGGCGGGCTGGTCGGTTGCGCGGCCATGATGGGCCGGGAGCGCCTGGATCGCGACGGCGGCCTGGGCGCTGAATGTGGCCTCGGCTTTTTGCAGGCTGGCGGCGATGCGGGCATCGCGCTGGCGCTGCTCGTGGGCCTGGATCCAGGTCAGGTTGCCGGCCTTGGCGGCCAGGGCGACGGCGGCGGTGTCCTGGATCAGGGCGATGGCTTTTTCGGTTTTCGGTTCGGGTTCGGGCTGGGGGTCGGGGTGGCTTTCGGGCGCGGCGGGGATGGCGTGCTGGCGAGCGTTTTGAAGCTGAGCGAGGCGGCGTTCGGCTTTGGCGGCTTCCCGGCTGAGGCTGACGGCGCCGCCGCGGAGTCGAAGGACGCGGGCCAGCGACATGTCCGGCGTCGCGGCCTGGGCCAGGGCTTCGAGCGCCTGGAAGCTGAAGCCGATGATGTTGGCGGCGAGGCGGAGTTCGTCGGTGGTTTCGGGGTGATAGGATTCGAGCATCTCGGTCGCGGCGTGGCGGGCGGCTGTCCGGATCGCCGCCGGCGCCGGCGAGGAAGAGTGTGGCGAGGCGGGTCAGGATGGTTTCCAGGACTGCGGCCGGGAGGGTTGACGGGACGGAGGACATGGGGGCCTCGGGGAATGATGTTCGATGTTTGTTCTGAATGGATATATGGGAGATTTCCTTGAAATGCAAGAATTATTTCTTTGTACGGTGGAGAGAGTCTGGGCTAAGGGGGGTCGTTTGGTTCTGTGCCCTGCCGGGTGACCGATAACCAGGTCGCAAGCGACGAAGCGGTCAGACTTTTGTGTTAGTTGCGTAGGGCCGTCGCGAACAAGGAAATTGATTTTTTGAGGCGCGAGGCCTCCTGTTCCATTTGGCTAAATTTTTTGCAAACGGTTGTTTGCATAAAGACACCTTGCAAAGACGATGCGTAATGGGAACGTTGACAGCAGTTCCTTGCTACTTCGTGACCAGCCGATTGGATCAGAAGCGTTGCGTAACGCCAGCCAGGGTTGCCCGGCGCAGCCCGTATTGCGGCGCGCCCACGTCTCGTCACGAGGGCCGCCCGTTTCAGAAATCTGAAATGGGTTCGCGAGGGATTTTTTGATCGGAGCATATCCGTTTCGGTCGCCCGGACGTTCAGCGAGACACGTCGGAGCTGCAAGCTATCGGTGCCTGCGCCGACAGCGGATCTTACAGCTTCTGCACCACCGACAGGTTGACCTCGAGCCGTCCGGGAAGCGCCGTCCCGTTCGGACCACCGTAGCCGTGCTCGCGGCGCAGATATGCCGAGTTCCTTGCGCGCGAGGAAATCCATCGACAGCAGGGTCGGATGATCCGACTGTCGCGGTTTATTCTTGTTGAGGAGATGCCGGCCCGAGCCGGTCCACCGCTGGTCGTGATCAACGATTGACGGGCCGAGTGCCGGAATTGATATAGGCGAGTTCATAACGCACCCGAGCAGCGCTTAAACCTGCGCCGACCTGATGCCGTTGGCGCAGCGACGTGGCCTCAGCGCGAGATTAGCGTAAGCGGACCAAGGCCCGCTTGAGAGATTCGTGGTTATATTCGGAGCGCATCGTATATTCTGGTCGAAGATCCCTTGTCGGAAAGTTGGTGCAGATGGATCGTGGGCGCACCGAGTTCCCTCGATCAACGTCGGCATTTACGAAGTGGCGGGCGACGGCAATGCCTGCAAAGGTGCATCGAGGCCCATCTGAAGCCCGGCAGCAACTTCAGTCTCAATGCATTATCGATGGAACTCGATCGCGTCGGCCTCCACGGAATGGAATTATCCGTCACTTCCTGGGGCAACGCCGAAAGCACGTGTTCAACTATATAGCAGAAAATGTCAGCACGCTTGCTCCCAAACTTACGGTCGCGTGCCATCTCGACATTTCGGACCAAGCGCGCGTGCGGCGCAGTAGAGCGAGTTCACGCCACGAATCGGGATGACACGTCGTATTCGCGCAACTTGGGCTTGAGATCGGTTGGCTCTCTGAGGAACTAATCGCCAATGCCTGTATTAGCCTCTGGATTTCGGAACACAAGGACGAGACGGACCTCGTCGCCGAGGCGATTAGGGCCGTGTTAGCATCCACCCGAGCACTACCTACAGTACGATCTCGCGGCGGGATAACCCATTTAGCTTTCTGCGACTTTGCTCGGCCAACTCGGTAAGCTGGGGACCGAGCATCTGGCCGTAGCCGCGAATGCGGCATGGCCGAGGCGGCGGATTTTCGGTTCTGTTTCGGTCGTATCTTATGGAAAGCTCAACCCTTTAAAATCATGGACTAAGCAAGCGTTCCGACAGTCTACAATCTCCTTGAATTTCGAAATATTCGAACTGAAGCGGCAAGCGCCTTGATCACCTCAAAGGTCGCGCAGCACTTCGTGCAGGTGGCGTGCGGCGTGGAGAACGCGCACGATCAGGAGCGGCCTGCGATCGGGATTGCACACCACGATATACGGAAGGCCGGTCAGCCCGAGGAAGCGGTATGGGAGATTGGCAGCGGCGGGACGAAGAGCACCGACATACGGATGTTCACCAAGGATTCGTGTAACGTTGGCGAGCCCTTCGCGCAGAGCGACAGCAGCCGCGGGATCGTCCTTGGTCGCGACGGGCGGAAGGCGCCAGTCGCGCATGGGTCATCGTTTGGCAGCGGCGACGATCTCGTCCATTTCGGCCAGCACGCTCTCGACCGAGAAACTGCCTTCGCGATCGGCTTCCGCCACCGGTTGCTGCAGCATAAGGTTGAACTCAAGGCGTCGAGCTTCTGTCTCCTGCAGCAGACGCAATGCGGATCGGACTACCTCACTGACATTGTTGTAACAGGCCACCCTCTACGCGCTCGCCGGCGAAGCGCTCGAGGCCCGGGTCAGATGACCATTGGTGGCCATCGTCGTGCCCTATACCAAGGATTGACATATCGTGGGCGGCGATGGGGCGCGACACAAGCCAGAACGCATCAGGCTTACCCGGTCAGGCTGATACTGCGCAAATCCTGCAATCCGCGATGAAACGTTTTGAACCGACTCCCGAAAGTCATAGCAAACTTATTTGGTTTCAGATACGAAGGCTTAAGCTGATACGTGGGATTTATCCCACAAAGGTGGCCCGGTATGCGCATCTCGATTTTTGGTATTGGCTATGTGGGCGTCGTTTGCTGCGGCTGCCTTGCCGAATGGGGGCACGAGATCGTCGGGGTTGATATCTCAGCCGAAAAGATCGCCATGCTTGCCGCGGGCCGCTCACCGATTGTCGAAGAAATGGTCGACTCGTTGATCGCCGACGCAGTGAAACAGGGCCGGCTGACGGCGACGGACGACGTTGCGGCGGCTGTGACGAGTACTGAAATATCATTTATCTGCGTCGGCACGCCCAGTGCGGCGGACGGCAGCGTCGCTCTCGGCGCGGCCGAAAACGTCGTCAGAGCGATCGGGAGTGCCATTCGTACCAAACCGGGACCGCATGTCGTTGTCATGCGCTCCACCGTCCCGCCCGGCACCGCCGAGGATCGGATGATCCCGCTGCTGGAGCAATTCAGCGGGCGCCGCCTCGGCGATGACCTTTATTACTACAGCAATCCGGAATTCCTGCGCGAAGGGTCCTCGGTCCGGGACTTCCTCCACCCGGCGTTTACTCTGATCGGTACCCCCCAGGGCGATGATGCACCCGTCCTTCGCGCGATCTACGCGGCAATCGACGCGCCGATCCGCACCGCACCCATCCGGGTGGCTGAGAGCGTCAAGCACATATCCAACGTGTTCCACGCTGTGAAACTGACGTTCGCGAATGAAGCCGGCGCGATCCTGGCCGCCCATGGCGTCGATGCGCGGGCAGCATTGCGGCTGTTGTGCGAGGACCGTGTCCTGAATATCTCGACCGCCTATCTGCGGCCCGGCTTCGCGTTCGGCGGGTCATGCCTGCCCAAGGATGTGCGCAGCTTCGTGGCACTGGCGGACCAGCGAAGCCTCGCCGCGCCGATGCTGAGGAACCTTCTGCCCGCGAACCGAGCGATCATCGACCTCGCGTATGAGGCGGTCGCCCGCCACGGACGGCAGTCCGTTGCGTTGTTCGGGCTGGCGTTCAAGCAAGGCACCGACGATTTGCGCGAATCGCCGTTCGTGCAGCTGGCCGAAAAGCTTCTGGGCAAAGGCTACGATTTGCGCATCTATGACCGTTCCGTTCAAATAGCGACGTTGACAGGTTCCAACCGGGCATACATCGAGCGGGAAATTCCGCATCTGGAGCGGCTGATGGTGGATAGCCCGGAAGCTGCCCTTTCCGGTATCAAGATTGCCGTCATCGGCCACATAGCGCCGGAAGACCGGGACGCGCTGCTGGCGTCGCTTGGCGGCCAAATGGTGATCGACCTCGTCGGGTTGGCCGAACTGCGCAGCCATCCCGGGATTGCGTACGAGGGCCTCTGCTGGTAAGTCGTTCACGGCTGCTGTTCGTCAGCCCCCGCTTCATGTTCCCCATGGACCAGGGTGGCAAAATCCGCTCCGGCAATATCCTGCGGGCGATGAAGGGCGGGGTGTTCGAGGTGACGCTGGCCTCACCCGCACCGAAGCACCACGTCCGTTACGCAGCCGACATCGCTTCCGCCTGCGATCGCTTTGTGTGGTGGACGGAGCGACGGCCGTCCCGGGTTCGACGGATAGCGGCGTTCGCGAGTCGATTGCCGATTGCCGCCGCCACGGATCGGTCGGCGGCCGGGGATGCCGTGGTACGCGAGGCGCTGGCGGAGCGGCCGGATGTCGTGGTGGTTGATTTCCCGCATGCGGATCTGTTGATGCCGGCACGGATCCATGAGACCTCGGTGGTGTTCACCCACAACGTCGAAGCCGAGATCTTTGAGCGGCACGCTGCCCGCACGCGAGGCCTGTGGCGGCTGGTCTGGGCCAGCCAGAGCCGGAAGATGACGCGGCTGGAGCAGGAAACATTAGCCAAATACGACGCGGTGGTGGCGGTGTCCGAACGCGACCGGGACGTATTGGCGGGTCGCTATGGCGCGGCAACGGTGCAGGTGATCGACACCGGTGTCGACCCCGAGTTCTTCGCGATGAACGCACCCGAGAGCGCACCTGACCCCGGGCCGGATGGCGGTACCCTCGTATTTACCGGTGCGATGAGTTGGGCTGCCAACGTCGATGGCATCCACTTCCTGCTGGACGAGGTCTTCCCCTTGCTCCTCCGCGCGCGCCCTGGGATCAGGGCTTGGATCGTCGGCCGGAACCCGCCGGCGTCGCTGTCCAACAAAATCAGCGCGAGCGGGCTTGATGTGACCCTGACAGGCTTTGTCCCCGACATCCGGCCGTATGTTACGCAGGCGCATGTCTATGTCATCCCGCTGTTCGTCGGGAGCGGCACCCGTATCAAGGCATTCGAGGCCATGGCGATGGGCCGACCAGTCGTTTCGACTTCGTTAGGGGTTGAGGGCCTGGATGTCACGGACGGCGAACACTTTCTGCGAGCCGACGACGCAGCGGCGTTTGCCCGGTCAATTCTTGCCCTGATGGCCGACGCCTCGATGCGCGCACGGATCGCGGGAGCGGCACGACGACTGATTGAAGATCGCTTCTCCTGGTCGCGCGTGGCGCGGCAGTTCGAAGCGATCTGCCTTGGAGCGCTGGAGAAGCGACGAGGCGCGCTTCAGGGTTCCCGGCACTAGTCTAGCCCCGCGTCGCGTGGACAATGGACAATCGCAGCAGCTGAGGCCTATTAAAACAGCGCCCTTATACTGGATTCAACCCGCAGGAGGCAGGATGAGCGATGACGCAGAGGGCAAGCCGGCGGAACCAGGGGTCGTCTCGATAACGACGCCGCCCCGAGAGCCGGCGGTACGGCGCGAAGGAGCGGTTGCCATCGGCGCGACCGCTTTGGGGGCTCTGGCACTGGGCGCTGTCGCGATCGGCGCATTGGCGATCGGAAGGCTGGCGATCGGTAGACTGGCGATCGGACAACTCGCCGTCGGCCGGGCGAGGCTGCGCAGCGGTCGGGTTGATGAGCTGCAAATCGCCCGCCTCGTTGTCGAGGAGTTACGGATCGAACGTATGCACCCGAACCGCTAGTGTGGTGGTTCCGAAGTCCGCCATACCGTGGATCATCCCCGGAGCGGACTTCGGAACCACAAACCACACTAGGAAACAATGCTTTGCTAGTGTCCTCATCAATTCGGAAGTTCGTAAGGCGGCTGATCCAGGCGTGGCGAACCTCCGAATCGGGACACCAGAACGTTTTCACCTTGAGTGGCAAGGCTCTAGACCATTTTCAGCCTGACTGTGCACGCCGAAAAATGGTCTATCTCTTTGTTTGATCGCATGATTCACGCGCCGGGGACGTTCCGCTCAGCGCGATCATGCTCTAGCTCATATTTATCGAGCAATTTCATCAGCGGGCACGCCTTCGGCGTGCCTGCCGCCGGCGGATCGCCGCGCGATGAGGTCGCCGCGCAATTCGCGTCAGGCTGATATTCCTCTAGGGTTCATCCTCGGTCGCCAGAGGCCAGCATCCGGCTGTGCTCTGCTGTCTCCAGGCCAGCATATGGTCTGCCGCGCGCTGCAGATCGAAGGCTGGCCGGTATGGCGTGTCGGCGCGGATTTTCGCGATATCCATGGCGCCACGATTGTAGCCCGTGTGACTTTCGACATTCCAGCCTTCGCCATCCGCCGCGCGGCGCCAGCGGAAACCAGGCAGGCGGCTCTCCAGCGCGCGACACCAGTCTTCGGCCGTGGTGCTACGCCCGCTCGCCAGATTATAGACGGGCCGCGGCGTTGCCGGCAGATCGGCGAGCGTCACGAGCCCGGCGGCGATGTCGCGCGACATCGTGTAATCCCCGCGCCACGGCGCACCCAGCACCGCCTCGGTCCCCGTCGCGGCCAGATCCAGCACCTGGAGCATCGGCGACAGCGTGTCCCGTACTCCGGTGGCATACTCCCACGGCCCGTAGACCACGCCCAGACGAGCGGCGGTGAGCGACACGCCCTGGGTCTCGGCGACGCGGATCAGGATCGAACTCGGCGGCAAGCTTCGTCAGTCCATACAGGCTGGCCGGCGCGAGACGCGGCGCATCCTCATCCATCACCTCCATCGTTGCCGCCGCGGTGCCGTACACGGCGCCGGAACTGGGATAGACGAAACGTCTGACCCCCGCGCGGGCCGCGGCCACCAGCGTCGCCACCGCGCCCTGGATGTTGACCGCGACGATGGACCCCGGGTCCTCGGTCTCCCGCCTTGTGCCGGCGGTGATGACCGCGCAATGGATCACCGCCTGGACGGGCAGCACCGTCAGTGCGCGCGACAGGTCCACGTCCGACAGCACGGAGCCGCCGATCATGCTCAGCTGTCCCGGCAACGCGGCGAATTCGCGTACCGCACGTTCCGGTAACGGAATGCGGTCCAAGCCGACCACATCGCGGCCTGCCGTCAGAAGGTGCTCCACGACGTTCAACCCGACGAAGCCCGCCGCACCGGTCACCAGTATTGCCATGCCCCTGATTAGACCGCCGCTCGGCTGACCGTGCAAGAACGTCTGTTCATTCCATTGTGATCACACTCGTCAGCGCGGCGAAGCCGACGTTAACCCGACACAGGCAACAAAATGACCGACGATCAGCGAAGGAACGAGGCGCCAGGAGACTTTCGCAATCGTACCTTTCCTGACCGGCTCAATCCAGGCATTCTCCGTGGCTTTTGCACTGACCCGATGCATCGATGGGCTGGTCCTGCTGTCGATGCTGCTCGCGTTATCGCTGCCGCGAGTTGGAGACCCTGGCAGATGACATTCGACGTGGCGTTGTGGCGCGTCAGGCAGGGCGAGGTTTCTGCGCCGCAGCAGGGAGGCCACCGGCACCGAGGAATGACATCATCGCGAGCAACAGCGAAACGAGGGAACGCGGCGGCAGCGTCTGTCGTCTCACCGTCATGGAAGTCGTCCGGTATGTCCTGCCACACTTCATCAGCGGCTGCGTCGGCGGCGTGATCGTCGCGATTGGCATGGTCGTGACAAACATCGGTTCGCTGGGTGATCTCGTGCTGCACGTCGACGGTGGCTGGCTGGGGTTCGCACTGCTGACCTTGGGCTGCGCCCTAACCTTCGGCTCAATCGCGATCGGAAGTGCGATCATGAGCATAGGACGCGCTGAGGATTAGACTGGACCATTTTCATCCTGACCGCGCAGGCCGAAAATGGTCCAGGTGTTTGTTTGATCGCATGATTCACGCGCCGGGCACGTTCCGCTCAGCGCGATGACGCTCTAAGACGGGCATTTGGACGGCAGAGGTGCCGGCACCCCGGCCGGCCAGCGCGGGCCATTTCCTCGCAGAGTCGAGACGGCTGCAGGTCATGCATCTGCATCGGGACGGAATTGGCATGTCAGCGGTGCCGCCAACAAGGGTCGCCGAGCGGGAGCATAGAAATGCAATTGGCGACCAGCCAGTCGGACCGAAGAACGGCGGCCTGGGATTGGCCGCTTATCCAGCCCTCACCAACGCCCCATTCCGCTCCTCCCCCGGCAGGCAAAGTGCCGCCAGCGCCGGCGCCACCAGCTCAGGCACAGGCAGCGCCGTCCGATCCTCCCCCGGAAACGCGGCCGACCGCATCCGCGTCGCCACCGGCCCCGGATCGAACAGGTTGACCCGCAACCGTGTCATCGCGACCTCCTGCGCCCACGTCAGCACCAGATGTTCCATCGCCGCCTTCGTTGCCCCCATCGCCCCCCAGTACGCCCGAGGCTCCCGCGCCCGGCTTTCTGTCACGAACACCGCTCGCCCCGCCGGAGCCTGACGCAGCAGCGGATCGCAGGTGCGGATCAGCCGCCAGCTCGCCGACAGGTTCACCGCGACCACGTCGGCCCAGTCATCCGGCAGGATATGCGCCACCGGAGTCAGCCGCCCGAGTGCGCCGGCGTTATGCACGAGGACATCCAGGCGGCCGAACCGCTGGAACAGCGTCGGGCCGATCGCGTCGATCTGCCCACCCTCTCGCAGGTCCAGCGGCAGGATCGTGGCCTCGCCGCCGAGCGCGCGGATCGCATCGTCGGTCTCCTCAAGCCCGCCCTGAGTGCGCGCGGTGACAACCACGCGCGCCCCGAGTTGGGCCAGTTCGATCGCGACGGCCGCCCCGATGCCTCTGCTGGCACCGGTCACCAGCGCGATCGATCCCGCGGGCAATCCGGACATCAGTGGTTGGCTACCAGCAGACTAAGCTGCCGGTCCATATTGTCCTGCTGGTCCGGCAGCGCGATGGGATAATCGCCGGTGAAGCAGGCATCGCAGTAATGGGGCTTTTCGGGGTCGCGCCCGGGCTTGCCCAGCGCCCGGTACAGTCCGTCGATGGAGATGAACGCCAGGCTGTCCGCACCGATCAGATCCGCCATCTCAACGACGTTGTGGCTCGACGCCAGCAGCTTGCTGCGCTCCGGCGTATCGATCCCGTAGAAGCAGGAGTGTGTCGTGGGCGGCGAGGAAACCCGCATATGCACCTCCTTCGCCCCGGCCGCCCGCACCATCTCGACGATCTTCTTGCTGGTAGTGCCCCGCACGATCGAATCGTCCACCAGCACCACGCGCTTGCCCTCCAGCACGGGCCGGTTGGCCGAGTGCTTCAGCTTCACCCCCAGATGGCGGATGTGGTCGGTCGGCTCGATGAAAGTGCGTCCCACATAGTGGTTGCGGATGATCCCAAGCTCGAACGGGATGCCGCTCTGCATCGCATACCCCATCGCCGCGGGAACGCCCGAATCGGGCACCGGTACGATCACGTCGGCAGGAACCCCGGCCTCACGGGCCAGTTCGGCGCCGATCCGCTTGCGCGCGTCGTACACCGGCATGTTTTCCACCACCGAATCGGGCCGCGCGAAGTAGATGTATTCGAAGACACAGAACCGCTCGCGCAAGCGGTTGAACGGCTTGATGCTGTGAATGCCCTGGTCGTTGACGACGACGATCTCACCCGGCTCGACATCGCGGACGAAGTCCGCGCCGACGATGTCCAGGGCACAGGTTTCACTTGCCAGCACCCACCCGCCGGTTCCCTCCGAACCGATGCGTCCCAGGATCAGCGGGCGGACACCGAGCGGGTCGCGCACGCCCATCAGCGCCTCGTTGGACAGCGCGACCAGGGAGTAGGCCCCTACCACCTGTTTCAACGCGTCGATCAGCCGGTCCACCACCGTGGAGTACAGGCTGATCGCGATCAAATGGACGAAGACCTCAGAATCCGTCGTCGACTGGAACAGGCAGCCGCGGCGCACCAGCGCGCGATGCAGCACGTGGGCGTTTGTCAGGTTGCCGTTGTGCGCGACGGCGAACCCGCCGAACTCGAAATCCGCATACAGCGGCTGGACGTTGCGAAGAATCGTGTCGCCGGTGGTGGCGTAGCGGTTATGGCCGATGGCGCTGCGCCCGGGCAGTTTCTCGATCACCCTTGCATCGCCGAAATTGTCGCCGACCAGTCCCATCCCGCGATGTGAGTGAAACAGCGCCCCATCGAAGCTGGTAATGCCGGTCGCTTCCTGCCCACGGTGCTGCAAGGCGTGCAGGCCCAGCGCGGTAACGGCGGAGGCGTCGGGAACGTTCCAGACGCCGAAAACACCGCACTCCTCGTGCAGGGCGTCGTCGTCCCCGCGCGAGGCATCAGAGTCGCGGCTGTTGAACGCCATCTGTGACAACTCCTAATCGCGATCCGGCGGCTTGCCAGTCGCCCGCCCTTGCGGGCTGGCATGCAGCAAGGCTTCCGCGCTCGCTGCCCGACCGGCCGGCGGCGGGTCGAGCGTGTGCGGACGATAGATCTCCGGCAGCTGCTCCCGCACCCACCGGGCCGCGTCGTAGGTCGGCGTCAGCGTGCGGGCCTGCAGCACCACATTCGGCCATCGCTCGATCGGAAACGCCATCTGTGCGAGGATATAGGCGACGATGACCACCGCTGCACCCCGTGCGAGCCCGAATACCAGCCCCAACGTGCGATCAACCCCGCCCAGGGCCGACTGCCGCACAACCCGCCCGATCGTGCTCGCGATGACCGTCAGGATGATCAGGCTGACCAGGAAGACGATCATGAAGCTGACCGGCTCGACCCAGTCGGGCGAGGAGAACCAGTTGCGGACGAACCCGCGCATCGTTGGCAGGGCGATGATCGCCGCCGCCACCGCGCCCACCCACGCACCGAGCCCCAGCAGTTCGCGCACGAAGCCGCGCACAAACGCGAGCAGCCCAGAGATTGCCACAAACCCGAGGACCGCAAGGTCAACCCATGTCATGCCGCCGCCGTCCGAATGGAAGCCGGTTTATCATCCCGCTTGCGCTGGCCGCCAAGCGCATCATGCGTCTTTCCTGGCCGATTCGGGGGCAAACCGCGCAACGAGATCGGCGATGTGACCGATTTCCTCCAGTCGCAGTCCATCCGGTGCCGCGAGCCGCCGATTGCCGTGCGCCACGCGGCGGGGCAGGGCAGCGGAATCAAAACCGAGCTTGGCGGCTTCCTTGAGCCGCGCCTCGGCCTGGGCAACCTGTCGGACCTCGCCGGACAGGCCGACCTCGCCGAAATAGACCGTGCCCGGGCTGGTTGGCGTCTCGAACGCGGCGGAGGCGATCGCCGCGGCGACCGCCAGATCCGCCGCGGGTTCACTAATCCGCAAGCCACCCGCGATGTTCAGGTACACGTCGGTCTGATTAAGACGCACCCCGGCCCGCGTTTCCAGCACCGCCAGCAGCATGGAAAGCCGCCCGCTGTCCCAGCCGATCACCGACCGCCGCGCCGACCCGCCTGGATTCGGCGCCAGCAGCGCCTGCACTTCCATCAGCACCGGCCGCGACCCTTCCAGCCCGGCAAACACCGCGCTTCCAGCTATGTTCCCCCGTCGCTCCGCCAGGAACAGCGCGGAGGGGTTCGGCACTTCCGCCAGGCCGGTGTCGGTCATCTCGAACACCCCGATCTCATCGGTCGCCCCGAAACGGTTCTTCACCGCGCGCAGGATCCGGAACTGGTGGCCGCGGTCGCCTTCGAAGTACAGCACGGCGTCGACCATGTGCTCCAGCACTCGCGGCCCGGCGATACCGCCCTCCTTGGTAACGTGGCCGACCAACACCAGCGCGAAGTTGCCGGCCTTGGCCAGGCGGATCAACTCGAACGACGCCGCGCGCACCTGCGTGACGGTGCCCGGCGCGCTTTCGATCGTGTCCATCCACATCGTCTGGATCGAGTCAATCACCACCAGCGTGGTATCCTTGGCCTGCTCCAGGCTGGCGATGATGTCGCGGACGTTGATCGCGGTTGCAAGTTCGATCGACGAGTCGGCGACGCCAAGGCGCCGCGCCCGCAGCCGTATCTGGTCAACCGACTCTTCGCCCGAGACATACAGCACCCGCCTGCCGGTCCGGGCCAGCCGCGCCGCCGCCTGCAGCAGCAGGGTCGACTTGCCGATACCCGGATCCCCCCCGACCAGCACCGCCGAGGCCGGCACCAGCCCGCCTCCCAGCACCCGGTCCAACTCTGCGATACCGATCGCCGCCCGCGGCGGCGGCTCGGTGCTGCCGACCAGCCCGACGAAACTCAGCGAGCGGCCCACCGGCGCTTTGCCCGCCGGACCGGGGCGCGCGATGACCGCCTCTTCCTCGATGCTGTTCCATTCCCCGCAGGTCTCGCATCGGCCGGCCCACTTGGGCGTGACGGCGCCACATGATCGGCAGACGAACCGGGCGCTGGCTTTAGCCACGATGCCGGCGCGGGACAGGGACACGCAGCCAGGGGCATCGCTCGATCATGGCGGAATAGATGCCGCGTCGCACCGGCCGAAGCAAGAGCGGCCATCGCGTCCCCGCCGCTCATGTTCGGCAGCCGCGCCTCGTGCCAAGACCGCGTGGGCCCGCTGTTGCGCGTGTCACGGCCGGCCGCCACCGCTCTTTCAGATCTTCGCGGTCGGCTTCGTGGCACGCGGCGTCCGCGCCCTCGGCTGGGGGACCTGGCCGGAATACCACGGCCCAACAAAGCCCGATCCACAGCCAGACCTGGATCGCCTGAGACCAGCCCCTTCGGCCTACTCCGGCCCAGCCGTCAGCATTGCTTCGCCTCCCTCGTCGCCCTTCACCGTGGCCTCGAGAACGCGCCAGCCGAACTTGTCTTTGGCGACGAGATATTCGCGGTCGTGGATCTCATTCACCTGCTTGTCGTCACGCTCGGCGACCAGGCGGAATCTGAGCCCGGCCTGCCGGAAGCCGGCCTCCAACGCTTCGGTCGCCGCCTGCTGCGTCACCCGCTCGGTGGCGGCGGAACAGAGCCCATCATCCGAGGACACCAGCACCAGCTTTGCCGCCGCCACCGATCCGTCGAACGCCTGGCCGGGCGCGCCATGCAAGAATACGGCGCGGGCCGGGTCCGGCACCTCCGGCAGGCCGGTGCGCCTGGCCCATTCCCTCAGCGCCGGCGCGTTCCCGGCGAAGGGAAGGCAACCCTGGATGAACAGTCCGACGAGTTCCTCCGGAGCGCCCGCATGGGCCGCGACAGGCGCCATGAAGCCCGCCGCCAGCAGAACGGATGTCCGGATCAGCGCCGCAGCTCCATATGGATCGGGCCTTCGCGGCGGCCATGCGTGAACTGATCGACCGCCGGGTTGCCGCTGTCCATCAGCCGGCTGGCGGGCCCTGCCCAGATGATACGGCCACTGTGCAGCATCGCCGCCTGGTCGCCGATCCGGCGGGCGCTGGCCATATCATGGGTGATCGCGACCGCGGTGCTGCCCAGATGTCGCACACAGTCGACGATCAATCCGTCGATTACCGCGCCCATGATCGGATCGAGCCCGGTGGTGGGCTCGTCAAAGAAAATGATCTCGGGCTGCGACGCGATGGCGCGTGCCAGCGCGACCCGCTTCTGCATGCCGCCCGACAGCTCCGACGGCGACAGGTCGCCGACGCTGGCGGCAAGCCCGACCTCCTGCAGGAAATCGTTGGCGCGGACGCGCGCATCGGCTCGGGTCGCCTTGTGGCGGGCGATCAGGCCGAAGGCGACGTTTTCCCACACCGGCAGGCTGTCGAACAGCGCGCCGTTCTGGAACAGCATGCCGATGCGGGAGCGGGTGGCCTCACGCTCGCGGCGCGGCTGCTTCAGCACGTCGCGCCCGTCGATCTCGACGACCCCCTCATCGGGCTCGATCAGCCCGAGCACGCACTTGAGCAGCACCGACTTGCCGGAGCCCGAGCCGCCGATGACGACCATCGAGGTGCCGCGAGGAACGTCCAGGTCCACGCCATCCAGCACGACCTTCGGGCCAAAGCGTTTGTGCAGGCCGCGGATACGGAGTTTGGGAGTCTGATCGTTCATGCCGGTGTGATGGCGCGCCGCGGAGATTTGGGCAAGGGTTCGGGCGAACGCGGTGTCGTGACGCCGATGTGTGCACCCGCCATGGCGCCTGCCCGATGCGAAGTCGGAGAGCCGTGATAGAAGCAGCGTCAATCCGCCTGAATCGAGCCGTGATAGAAGCAGCGCTTATCCCCCTGAATCAGGAACCCAGTGATGTCCGCAGCCGTTGCCCCGCCGCCGTTCGATTTTCGCGATCCGGCCTTCCTGGCCGATCCCTATCCGGTCTTCCGCCAGCTGCGCGCCAGTGCACCGGTCTTGAAGGCGCCGCTCGGCCGCTGGTTCCTGACCGGTTACGAGGACGTCGCCCTGATGCTGCGTGATCGCCGCTTCGGCAAGGGTTACAGCGACCCCGACGCGCTGGTTCGCCGCTTCGGCCCGACCGCGCTGCAGGAGCCGGCCGTGCTCGAACTCGACACACATGATGCTGATGCGCGATCCACCGGACCACACGCGTCTGCGCGGCCTCGTCACCAAGGCCTTCACCGCCCGCCGGATCGAGGCGATGCGCGACAGCATCCAGGACCTTACCGACCAGCCTGCTCGACAAGGTCATTCAGCGCGGCCGCATGGACGCGATCCGCGACCTGGCGTTCCCCCTGCCGGTGCTGGTGATCTGCGAGCTGCTCGGGATCCCGGAAGCGGACCGCGCCCGTTTCGTCACCGGCTCCAGCTCCGGCGGCGCGTTGCTGAACCCGACGCCGCCCACGCGCGCGGAACTGGACGACGCCAACGCCGGCATCAAGGAATCCGGCGGCGTATTTCGAGGCTCTGTTCGACCAGCGCCGACGCGAACCGCAGGACGACCTGATCACGCAACTGGTGCAGGCCGAAGAAGCGGGCGACCGGCTCACGACCGCGGAACTGCGCGCCAATGTCAGCCTGCTGTTCGCCGCCGGACACGAAACGACGGTGAACCTGATCGGCAACGGCTGTGTACGCGCTGCTGCGCCATCCGGACCAGTGGCGGATCCTGCGCGACGATCCGGCGCTGATCCCGAATGCGGTCGAGGAAATCCTGCGCTTCGAGTCCCCCGTCCAGGCGGTCGCCCGCATCGTTGCCGAACCGATCGAGCTGGGCGGTGTCGTTGTTGCCGAAGAGCGAGATGGTGGTGGCGCTGCTCGGCGGCGCCAACCGGGATCCGGCAGTGTTCGAGGATCCCGAACGGTTTGACATCACGCGCAAGGATCTGCGACCGCTGTCGTTCGGGGGCGGGATCCATTTCTGCCTCGGCGCGCAACTCGCACGCATCGAGGCAGCGGTGGTGTTCGAAACACTGCTGCGCCGGCTTCCGGACCTCAGACTGGTCGATCCGGACCATCCGAGGTGGCGTCCCAGCTTCGTCCTGCGCGGCCTGACGGAACTGCCGGTGGCCTGGGGCTGACGGCCATTCGTTCCGGGACGGCGTGCCGGACCGCCTGTCGAGGCGATCCGGTTGCCTGTGTTACTTCACTACCACCTTCGCCATGCATGAACGGATGCAGGCCGCAGATGTAAACGAACGTCCCGGTCCTGTCGAACTGATAAGTAAACGCCTTGTCGGTATCGAGCGCCTTGGACTGTACTCCGAGCGCGGTCAGAACGATGCTGTGGGGAATGTCGTCCTGGTTGGTCCAGGTCACCTCGGTGCCTTTCTTGATGGTCAGGGACGCCGGCCCAAACTTGAAATTGTCAATCCTGACCTGGACTGCGTCGCCGGACCGCGCCGCCGCCGGCGCGATCAGGATGGCGAGCAGGAGGACCGGCCGGAAGAACGTGTGCATGGCGGACGCTCCTCAGCCGGCCAGAGGTGTATCGACGATCGCGAGCGGCGATGACGTCGACACCAGGCTGATCCGGGTCGTGCCCAGGAAGTTCTTCAACTCTCCGGGTGGTACGGGCGCCGGGCCGGGGCCCTTGGCGACGCCGGGAACACCCTGCGGGAACGCGGTGGAGCGGGCGGTGTGGAAGGCGACGTGGCCTTCGACCTTCTGCATCACCTGGTGGATATGGCCGTTCAGTACCGTGACGGAACCGAAGCGCTTCAGGTAGCTCAGCGCCTGTCCGCCGTCTTTCGTGCCCCAGCCCCAGTCCTGATAGACGATCCAGAGCGGCACGTGCGCGAACACCACGATCGGGGTGCTGGCGGACAGGCCCTTCACGTCCTTTTCCAGCCACTCGAGCTGAGCGTGGCCCAGGTCGCCGAGCCCGTTGCCTTGCAGGTTGACGACGTTGACCAGACCGATGAAATGGACGCCGCCCGCGTCGAAGCTGTACCAGCCGTCGCCTTTTGTGCCTTTGCCGTAATGGTTGAGGTAGCTCTTGCCGTTGTCTTCCAGGATGTCGTGTTCGCCGGGAACGGTGCAGGTGTGCAGCCTGGTGGCCGCCAGCAACTGCGCGCCGGTGTCGAACTGTTCGGCCGTGGAAAGATGGGTGATGTCGCCGGTGTGGATCAGGAAGGCGGGCTTTTCGGGCATCGCGGTCACATGGTCCAGCGCCTCCTGGAAGGTGCCGGTGACGTTGGTGTTCACCGGCCGATCGAAACCGAGGTGACTGTCGCTGACCTGCGCGAAGGTGAAACCGGTCTCGGCGGCGTCGGCCTCGCCGATCAGGCGGGCGCGAAATGGGACCGGGGCATGCCGCCGGCGACCGTCCAGACCATGGCGCTGCCGGCCCAGGTCATGCATTTCAGGAAGCCACGCCGGTCAGGGTCGTATTTGGTGGTGCTCATTCTTGCGCTCCATGACGGCCCGATCCCAAATGACCGGACGCGGAGGCATTACCGCGTGACCGAGAGCAATATTCCTGGAGCAGAAAAAGAATTTCGGGCGGGAATAAAGCCTGCGTCCCGCGAGTAAGACAGAAGCCTGTGCGCTCGTGCGCCGGCAGGGCAATCGCTTCGCACGGATGCAACTATTGGCGACAGATGACCGGAGCCGACGTTTTGAACTGCTGGCGATGCCGCATCTGGATGCGGCGTTTCGCCTCGCGCGCTGGCTGACCGGCAACACCGCGGACGCCGAGGACGTGGTGCAGGACGCTTATCTGCGCGCCTTCCGCTACATGGATACGTTCCGCGGCGATAATTTCCGGGTGTGGCTGCTGACCATCGTGCGCAACAGTTTTCTGGACTGGCTGAAGGACACGCGTTCGGGCCAGCAGCTTTTCCAGCCTGCACCGGCCGATGCTGACTGGACCGATCCTGCACCGAATGCCGGAGGCGATGCTGCTTGATCGCGTAGACAGCGAGACCCTCGGCACTCTGATGGATCAACTGCCGGCCGAATATCGTGAGATGCTGATCCTGCGCGAGATCGAAGACCTGTCCTACAAGGACATTGCCATCGTCACCGGTATTCCGGCCGGCACGGTGATGTCGCGCCTGTCGCGCGCCCGGCTGGCGCTGCGCAAGGCGTGGATCAGCAACGAGAAGAGGCCATGAACCACGACCTCGCCAAGCGCCTGCTGCAAGCCTACGCGGATCGCCAGACAGGGCCGATCCGGCGCTTCGTGCTGGGTCGCCATATCATGGGCTGCCCGTCCTGTCTGGCGGAACTGGAGGCGATCCAGGTGATGCGTTCGGCCCTGCGCACCAACCTGCCGGTGCATCGCGCCCCGCCGGCGCTGGCGACGCGGATCGCGTCCGCGTTGGCAGCGTGAAGCCCCGTCACCGATCCGGCGGCGACCTGTCCGCCTTGGCTTTGCCGGCGCGGCGATGGCGGGCGGTCTCGCGGGCGTCGCGCTGACGCTGGCGGTGACCCGATTCTCCCCGGCGCCGGACCCGCTGGTCGGTGATGTCGTGGCCGATCACGTGCGGTCGATGATGGCGGACCACCTGACGGATGTTGCGACCAGCGATCGGCACACGGTCAAGCCATGGCTCTCAGCGCGGCTGGAGTTCTCGCCGGTGGTCAAGGATTTCGCAGCCGAGGGGTATCCGCTGGTCGGCGGCCGGCTGGACTATGTCGATGGACACCGCGCGGCGGCGATCGTGTACCGCCGCGACAAGCATGTGATCAACCTGTTCGCCTTCGTGTCGGATGACCGGTCGGACGCCGCGCCGACGGTGGCCAGCCGGGATGGGTTCAATGTTGTCCGCTGGCGGATGGGCGGGCTGACCTACGTCGCCGTGTCTGACGTGGAGGCCGCTCAGTTGCTGGCTTTCGTTCGGCTGGTTGAACGCGGCTAGGCGTAACCCAGTGCCGATTCCTCGGGCCGCAGGACATAATGCGGCGTCTCTCCGGCCAGCGCGCGCCTGATATTCGCCACCGCCCGGCGCAGCGCCGCTTCGGTCATGCCCGGGACAGACGCCGAGTTGTGCGGCGAGGCGACAACGTTCGGCAGCGTCAGGAACGGATGGTCCATGCGGAACGAGCCGTGACGCACCGGCTCGATCCACCATGCGTCGATGCATGCGAAGAACGCCGGATGCGTCCGCAAGTGGGCGAACAGCGGCGCTTCCTGGATGATCTCTCCGCGCGCCAGGTTCACCAGGATGGCATCCGGCTTCATCAGCCCAAGTTCCCTGGCGCCGATCAGATCCTTGGTGGCAGGCGTCAGAGGGGTGCAGACGATCAGCACGTCAGAGGCCGTCAGCAGTGCGTCCAGATCCGATAGGCGCCCGATCCAGTCGGTCGGCTCGTCCGAGCGGCCCCGGCGGTTGATGGCGTGGATCCGCATGCCCATCGCCCGCATCAGCCGGGCGGAAGCGACGCCGATGCCGCCGAAGCCCAGTATGCCGCTAACCTTGCCAGCCAAAGTCCGATTGCGGGTGAACTGATTGAATTCGCCGCGAGCGAGGGCGGTGTGTTCGATCAGCAGTCGCTTGGCGGCGGCGAGAATCATGGCCAGTCCGTGCTCCGCCATCGGTTCGGCATAGGCACCGCCGTTCCCGGCCACGGGCACGCCCGGGGGAAGCGAATTGAGCGGCACGAAATCGATCCCGGCGGTCATGAACTGGATCAGGCGGGCGGATCGGATCTGTCCGGCCTCGCCCGGACGCAAATCCTTGCCCGTATCGCGGGCCAGGATCGCAGTGGCGTCCCGCAGCGCCGGGATGCGGCCGGCGTCGTCAAGATCGGCGAGGCAGACGGGCCGCGCCGCGTCGCCCAGCGCATCCGCGACGGCAGATCGCTCGGCGGCGCGAAGGTTGAAGGTGACGGCAACCGTGTCTGTCATGCATGTCCTTTCGCGGCGTCGGCAATTCGACCAGGAATGCGCGACGGCGAGAAGCGCCCGTCCGGCTGCGCGACGCGAGAAGCGCCCGTCCGGGCGCGCGACGGCGAGAAGCGCCCGTCCGGGCGCCTGCATCAACGCAGCAGCCGCGCACCCCTCACTTGCACGGGAACCGCTCGGCGAGGAACCGGAAGAGCCCCTCGGTCGACGGCATCGAACGGCGATCCGGCATCGCCCGAACCCAGTTGACGAACTGGCTCATGGTTTCGGCACGCGTCGGCGAGGGCCGGGGGAAAGCAGAACGGCTTCTTGTCGCCGGCGTGACGGAGCTCGACATCGATCGCGCCCTGGGCGAAGCCGCGGCAGAAGTTGATACTCGCGTCCGCCCCCGGCTCACGCGGATTGACCCCGCAGTTATCCGCCAGTTCGCCGGCGGTATTGGTGCGAATGGTAATCGGCTCGGCGGCCCAGGCGGCGGCTGTCGCCACGCCGGCGGCGACCACCCGGACGCGAGCAGCGTGAGCACGAAAACCGTCTTCATCGAAAAAATCTCCCGTCAGGAAATGTCCTGCCCTCGAGCCAGGCGGCGGACCACCGGCCTGCGTCCAACGCGTCCAGCCCTGGGCGCGCAGCAGGCAGGCCGGGCAGGTCCCGCATCCGAAACCCCAGGCGTGACGATGTGGTGCGGTCGCCCAGATAGCAGGTATGGGTGCGTTCGCGAATGACCTCCACGAGACCTTGCCCACCGAGATCGAACGCCAGCGCCCAGGTTGCCGCCTTGTCGCGCCACATCAGCGGTGTCTCCAGCACGAAGCGCCGCTCCATCCCCAGGTTCAGCGCCAGTTGCATGGCCTTTACGTGTCGTCGCGGCAGTCCGGGTAGCCGGAAAAATCCGTCTCGCACACGCCGGCGACGATGCGGCGCAGGCCGCGGCGACAGGCGATGGCGGCGGCGCAGGTCAGGAACAGCAGGTTGCGGCCGGGCACGAAGGTGTTCGGCAGGCCGTCCTGGTCCATCTCGATCGCGATGTCGGCGGTCATCGCGGTCTGGCCGAGGCCGGCGATCGTGGCGGTCAGATCGACGACGTGGTCGATCCCGAGCCGAGGCGAGGCCAGCGCCTGCCGGATGGGTTCGCGGCAGTCCATCTCGACCGCGTGGCGCTGGCCGTAGCGGAAGCCGACGGTTTCGACATGCGGATAGCGCGCCAAGCGCCCAGGCGAGGCAGGTGGAAGAGTCCTGCCCGCCGGAGAACAGCACCAGGGCGGTGTCCTCGGTCTGGCTGTGTTGCGTCATTGGCCCTTCGGGGTCCCCTGTCATCTGCGCGGCGTTGTCGTCCTATCATAGGAGGCATGGACCTCGATTTCACGGAAGACGAAATCCAGCGCTACTCCCGCCACATCCTGTTGCAGGAGGTTGGCGGCATCGGCCAGGCGAAGCTGAAGGCGGCGCGCGTGCTGGTGGTCGGCGCCGGCGGGCTGGGCTCGCCGCTGATGCTGTATCTGGCCGCGGCCGGGATCGGCACGATCGGCGTGATCGACGACGACGTCGTCGATCTGTCCAACCTGCAACGCCAGGTCGCGCATACCACCGACCGGATCGGCGTGGCCAAGGTCGTCTCGGCCGCTCAGGCGGCCACCGCGATCAATCCCGATCTGAAGGTGGAGCCGCATGCAACGCGCCTGCATGCCGGCAACGCGCTGGACCTGATCGGCCGCTACGACATCGTCTGCGACGGCACCGACAATTTCGCGACGCGCTTCCTGGTCGCCGATGCCTGCGCGCTGGCGAAGCGGACCCTGGTGTCGGCCGCGGTGCTGCGGTTCGAGGGCCAGCTTTCGGTCTTCAAGCCGCATGAAGGCGGCCCGTGCTACCGGTGCCTGTATCCGGAGCCTCCGCCGCCCGGCACGGTGCCGACCTGCAGCGAGGCCGGCGTGCTGGGCGCGGTGACCGGCGTGATGGGCACATTGCAGGCAACCGAGGTGCTGAAGGAAATCCTGGGTATCGGCGAGACGCTGTCCGGCCGCCTGCTGGTCTGGGATGCGCTGGCGACGCGGTTCCGCACCATCAAGCTGCGGCCCGATCCGTCCTGTGCCGCTGTGCGGACCCGAGGCGACGATCAAGGATCTGAGCGCGCACGGCATTCCGGAAGGGCCTGCCTGTGCCATCTGACGGCACCTTGGGTGTGCTGCTGCTGTCGGGATCGCACGACCGGGCGCACTACGCGTTCGTCGTCGCGTCAGGCGCGGCGGCGCTGGGCCGGACGGTCGTGCTGTTCGCGACGAACCACGGCTGCGCCGCGCTCTGCCGGGACTGGTCGGGCTTGTCCGACGCCGATCGGGACACCGCGCATCCAGGCCCGCGGTGTCGCCGGGCTGGACACGCTGCGAGACGCCTGTCTGGAGATGGACGTCCGGATGATCGCCTGCGAGGCCGGTCTGCGGGCCGAAGCGCTGGACGCCTCCCAGCTGCTGCCGCAGGTCGAGGTCGCCGGCATCGCGACCTTTCTCTCCGCCGTCGGGGCTGGACAGATCATCACGATCTGAGCCAGGGCGCAATCCAGCGCTTGACCCGATTCGGCGCGGTTTGGCAGGGATAATCCATGCGTTTTCCCGCTCGGATTGTTCTCGCGTTGGCGTGGCTTCTGGCCGTTGGCGGCAATGCGGCCCGGGCCAGAGCTGCGCCGTCCTCCGGCACGCTTCAGGTGCCGTCCCATCCGCCGCACGATCAGCCCGTGAAACCGCCCGCGGCGGCGCCGAGGCAACCGATCCACAAGGCCGGTGCCCCCACCAAGGGCAAGACACCGGTCGTGCCGCCGCACGGTCCGACCCATCCGCACAAGCCGGTTGCCGCCGCGGCTGCCGGTTCCCAGCAGGCGCTGCCGGTACCGCCAATGCCGCCCGCCGCCGCGTGGTCCAGCTCAGCCACGCCGAAACCAAGGCCGCGCAACCGGAAAAGCTGCCCGACCCCGAAAAGCCCGAGGGCGGCCCGGCGAAATTGCCGCGATTTGTCTCCCTCCGCTCCGACGACGTCAACATGCGGGCGGGACCGGGGACGCGCTACCGCATCGACTGGGTCTACAAGCGGCGCGACCTGCCGGTGGAAATCGAGCGGGAATTCGATGTCTGGCGCTGGGTGCGCGATGCCGACGGCGTTCAGGGGTGGGTCCATCAGGCGACACTGATGGGGCGGCGCAGTTTCATCGTGCAGAAGGCCGATGCGACGCTGCGGTCGGAGGCCAAGTGATACCGCCTCGGCTGTCGCCATCCTCAAGCCGGGGGTGATCGGCCGTATCCGGTCCTGCGAGGCTGGCGTCCGACTGGTGCGAGGTGCAGACCGGATCGTATCGCGGCTATCTGCGGCGGGAGCAGTTCTGGGGCGTGTTTCCGGATGAGGCGATCAACCCCTGAATCGGCCGCACGACGCACGACGCACCTCGGCGTGAACGCGACGACAGGGTGGAAATTAACGGTTTTTCACGGAAAAATGCCGCAACAAAACGCAGAACTATCCTTCTCCTGTCTACCCCTTTCCCGCCGCACTCACCAGAATGTGAACGTCAGCCCGGCCAAAGCCGGGTTCGTTCGCAGAAGGCAGAAGCCATGAACATGCTTACTCCCAGAAGCCTATCTCAGGATGTCGACTTCCTGGGCTCGATGACCGACCGCGCAGCAGGGCGTTGTCGTCGTTGTCAGCGACGACCCGACGACGATCGAAAATCTCGCTCCGGTCTGCGAATTCCTGGAACTGAGAATGGAGGTCGTGTCGAGCGGGACGGATCTGATCCAGGTTCTGCGGGAGCATCGCCCGATGGCGGTGATCAGCGACGGTCGACGGCGACGGATCAGGATGGCTTTCACGCCATGAAGGTGATCGCCCGCTACAGCCGCGATCTGCCGATCATGCTGCTGACCGACGGCGATCCGATGATGATGGGCGCGGCGGACGCGGTGCAGGATCTGTGGGGCCTGACCTCGGTGACGCGCACGAGCGGATTTCCCGTGGCCGGCCAGCTTGTCGGGTTCCTGTTCAGCGCCGGACGCCGAGCCGGCTGCATGCGGCTCGTGCCGGTCTGACGGCAGTGGGGGGATCCGAACCGGCATGCTCATGGCCTTCTGATCGAGGTTACGCACAGGGATCTGGATCCACCATCCGAACAGATGCGGACTGGGTTGCAACAACCCAGTTCCGTTATTTGCCCAGATCGATTTCATGGCATGCCGGTGGGTCCGGTCGTGACCCGTGCGCTCATCCAGGCCGACGCAGGATCCAATGCTGTCGCGAAGGTCCCGGGCGGCGGCGCGCCGTTCACTGGCGTGTGTTACATTGCGTGTCCGGACACCGCGTGCATGCCCCGATCCGCTGCGTGAGGACACTGATGCCGCCTCTTGCGGGCGGCGACAGCATAGGCGCCAAACGGCCGGTCGGCCGGGTGTTCGGCTCGACGATCGGTGGCGTGATAGGCGTCCCACTGTTTCGCGGTCAACGCCCCGACGTCACGTCCATCCGATCAAGCGTGTCGTTACTGTAGCCGTGTCGCGGCACCGGCTGGACCTGGACCAGCGGATAATCGGCGCGCAGGCGAACCGGCATGTGGCTGCGGGTGAACCGCATGTTGGTGAACAGCGGGCCGAACCAGCGGTCGGTCTCGACGATGCCCTTCGAACAGGCAGATCCCGCCGGCCTGAGGCAGGTTCGCCGGGGACCGCACCAGCAGGTGCCAGTCCGGCGCGGTCTGGGCGATCAGTCCGGTCCACAGTTGCAAGGTCCCCGGCTCCGGCAATGCCGTCAGGAACGGTGGCGAGCAGCCCTTCAAGGCTGCGGGCGCCGCGGCATCGAATTCCGCCGCGTAATCCGGAAGCTGCGCCGAGGGCAGCAGCGGCATCCAGTCCGGCGCGGCGCTCGCAGCGCCAGAACACGTCCGAACCGTCCCATAGCAGTTCGAGATCGATGGGCGGAAACAGCCACCATCCGAACGCGGTGGCACTGGTCAGAGCCTCACAATATCGCACCGCCCGCATCGGCAAGGTGCCGCAGGCGGACCGATCCGCCCGCATCGGCGCTCGGCCGCGACCGGTGAGTTGGTGAAAGCGGACGATGGGATCGCTGCTGCTGGTCATGGCACGGTTACCTTTACGGCGCGGAGGGAACGTCCGGCAGAGCGGCGGCCGGCAACGAGGACGCATTCTCGTGACGCGACGAGCCTCCTGGCGTCGCCGGCTGGCGCCTGCTGGTGTGTGATGGGCTGGGATCACTGGACGCAACGGACTGCTCCGCCGTCGTACGGCCTCGGCGAACCGCTATCGCGACACACCATCCGAATGGCACCTCGCAGGCGACTGCCGTCCATCGGCGGAAGGCCTGAAGGCACCGTGGCGGCCAGTCCGGGTTGGCTCGGGGACGCGGCCGCGTTCCTGACGGGACGGAACCGAAGCGTCCGTGGACGTGACCGCGGCGTTATGTCCGCTCATTCGGCCTTGATCGGCAGGCGATACCCGCCACCCAGGCGGACCTTGCCGGGGTCGGCGGTGGAAGCCGGCAGACGATACCCGCCACCCAGGCGAACCTTGCCGGTGTCGGCGGTGGAGATCGGGCGAACGACCTCGACGGCGCTCTTGGCACGAAACAACATTGTCATCTCCTGGTCTGGAAGCACACGCCAACGGGACCAGGGCCGTCAGCAAGCGTCTGACCGCCCTGGCCGAATCGTCTCCACAGTCGTGTGTGAAACGCCCACCGACCTTCGCATTACATCGCTTCCGAGATCACGCCGAAACGATGCAGACCGAAGGTCTCAAGACATAGTAGTCCCGTTGACGAAAGGAAATTATCCGGACAGTCAGCGTCTGTCAAGACATAAATTCCTAATCCTCAAGGGTTACACGAAAATTATCCGTAGTCACGGATTCGCACCTGCTCCAGGATCCGGACATCCGCCCCGCCAGCGGACGATTTCCAGGCGACGGCATCCAGCATCCGATCGCAGAGCGGGTCGCGCGGCGGCCGCGATTCGCCGCGTGAACCGGATACTTCAGACCAAGAGCGACGTGTCGCGCTTCGCAGATGCGCGATGCCAGTTTATTTTTATCCTGACTGTGCAGGCCGAAATGAGGTGTTTGTCTGATCGCATGATTCACGCGCCGGGAACGTTCCGCTCGGCGCGATACCGGCTATAGTGTCTGGGTCCAGGTCTGCACCGCCAATCCGGAGACGGCCACGACGAACCAGGTCGCCAGTCCCAGGATCAACGGACGACTGCCCGCCCCGACAAAGGCACGCCAGTGGCCCTGCAACCCGACGGCCGCCAGCGCAACGATCATGACGAGCCGGCCAAGCCTCTGAACCTGCATGCCATATGGTCCAATCAGACCGCCGGTGTTGGCGGCAGCCGCGAGGACGAACAGGATGATGAAGGTCGGCACGGCGGCATAGACCCGCCGTGCCAGCGACTGGGTTGCCGCGATCTCGTCCCTGACCACGAACGGGCAGCGGCCAGCCCGAAGCCCAGCACCAGCGGAATGATCAGGGTCGTGCGGGTCAGCTTGACGATGGTCGCGGTGGTGCCGGCGGCCTGGCTGAAGGCGAACCCGGCGGCCACCACCGCCGACGTGTCGTTGACCGCGGTCCCGGCCCATGTGCCAAAACCGTTGTCGCTGAGACCCGAGCAGGTGGCCCAGCGTCGGGAAGGTGAACACGGCGACCATGTTGAAGAAGAACACGACGGTGATCGAATAGGCGATCTCCTCGGCTTTCGCGCGGATCACCGGCGCGAGGGCCGCGATGGCCGACGCGCCGCAGATCGTCGTGCCGATGCCGATCAGGCAGCGCATCCGCCAGTCGATACCAAGCGACTTGCCGAGCCACAGGGCGCAGACCAGGCCGGAGCCATGGTGACCGCCAGCAGCGGCAACGATCCGAGGCCGGTGTGGACGATTTCGCCGAGGTTGAGGCTGGCGCCCAGCAGGATGATGCCGCCCTTCAGGCACAGTTTGCTGGTGTCGGATATCCGCAGCGCTTTCTGGCGTGGCGAGGCCGGGCAGCGGCATTCGCGATCAGCACGCCGATGGCGATGGCGAACAACGGAGCGCCGATCAGAGGCGCGAAGGATCCGCCGATTTCCGCCAACGCGGCGATGCCGATGCAAAGACACAACCCCAGGCCGCGGCGAAACCACGCCTGCGTCGCAATCGCGGGATTGCGCCGACAACGTCAAGCCTTGGACCGTCACGCCATCCTCCCTCAGCCAACCGGTCGGGATATTGGGGTATGAACGAACATCTGTCACCAATCCCGCGGCAGGCGAAAACTCTTTTTTCGACGTGATCGCAAACAGCAAAGAAATTCACAGATCCCAAAGTCCGAGGGCAATCGGCAATACGTGAGAGCAGCCTGCGATGGGCCACGGTGCCGTGATGTTTCAGCAGTCAGACGTGTTGCTGTCGATCACGCATTCGATACAGGGTGGAACGTTACTCGCGTAAAGGTTGTGGAATTGCGATGACAGTGCACGTCGCCTGAGAAGGGTGTGTCGCCATCCGTCGGCAAGCCTCACGCGCCCAGGACACGCAAGCGGCGTCCGACCATGCGGCTAGCTGCGCCTGCGCCTCTTCGGCCACATGGCGGTGGACGATTCGACCGGCAAGAGCTACCTGCCGCGGACCCGAAAGACCCGCGCCCTGCTCGCGATCCTGGCCATGGCAAGCCCCAAACCGGTGCTTCGCCCGCAACTGGCCTCGCTGCTCTGGAGCCGGCGCGAGCAGGAGCAGGCCCGCGGTTCGTTGCGGCAGAGCGTGCATGAGGTGCAGGACACGCTGGGTCCGGCATGGAGCCATCTTTTCATCACCGACCGGCACCATTTGTCGCTTCGCGGTCCGGCCTTGGAGATCGACGCACTGTTGCTGGCACAGCCGGCCGTCATCTCGATCGAGATGCTCAATCGGTTCGAGGACGTGCTGCTGGAGGACCTGAACGGTCTCGATCCCGCGTTCGATCGCTGGCTGGAAGACGAGCGGGCCAGGTTCCAGCGGATCGGCCGGACGATCGGCGAAAGCCTCCTGGCCAAATGCGACGAACCCGTCGGCGGCGATCGACGCAGCCGAACAATTGCTGACCATCGACCGGATCGCATGAGGGCGCGTGGCGAACGATCATGCGGAGCCACGCGGAACGTGGCGATCTTGTCGCGGCGATGGCTTCCTACGACCGCTGCCGCGGCGTCCTCGCCGAGAATTCCGACGGCCGGCCTTCGCCCGAAACCGAGGACCTGATCGGGCGGATCCGCGCGCAGGCGAGCACGGGCAGGCTGTCCGAGCCGCCCCCATCCCGGTCATGCCGTCGTCGGAGGATCAGGCCGTCTACACGCCGCCGCGGATCGGCGCACGCCGCGACCGATCGGCGTTGCGGCTGCGGGTGGCCCCGCTGCGCACGATCGGCGCGGGAGCACGATGACGGACTGGCTCTCGGGCTGGCCGAGGAAATCTCCGCCGGCCTGTCCCGGTTCCGCTGGATTTCCTGCGTGCCGGGCAACCTTTGGCCGGACACGATCGCCGGCGGAGAGGCGTCCGCCGAGCGCCTGGACCGCGTCTGGAGGCAGACCTCGTCCTGGACGGTACGATCCAGTACGGGCTCGATCGGGTTCGGATCATCGTCCGTCTGATCGATATGCGGGCGGATGGCGAGATCGCCTGGGCGGGCCGGTTCGATCGTCCGATGATCGATCCGCTGAGCATGCAGGACGAGTTGGGGGACGCGATCGTCGCCCAGATCGATCCCGAGTTGATGAAGCATGAGGGCCGTCGAACGGCGGAGGCGAAATCAGCACGACATGACCGCCCAGGATCTGCTGCTGCAGGCACTGCCCGCGATCTATCGGCTGGAACGCGGCAGCTTTGTCGATGCCCGCCGTCTGCTGGAGGCTTCGTTGCGGGCCGATCCCGGCAGTTCGACCGCGCACGGATGGCTGGCCTACTGGAACCTGCTGTATGTCGGGCAGGGTTGGGCGCCCGATCCCGCGGGCGCCGCCGCCGAGGCTGCCCGTCTGGCTGAGCGGGCGGTGATGCTCGACCCGGGCGATGCCCGGGCCATGACCTTGGCCGGGCATGTGCGCGGCTTCCTGGGAAAACATCCCGAGGAGGCCAGCGCGTTGCATGAGCGGGCGATCCTGCTCAATCCGAACCTTGCGCTCGCCTGGTGTTTCTCCGGACTTTCGCACTTTTACCTGGGCCGGCATGAGGAAGCGTTGCGCCGGATCCATCAGGCGATCCGCCTGTCGCCGTCGGATCCGCATTTCTTCTTTTTCGACATGGCTTTGATCCTGCCGTACCTGATGAACGGCGATTGCGCCAGCGCGGTCGAGGCGGGGCGGCGCGCGGTCGAACTCAATCCGTTGTTCTCGTCGGCCTACAAAGGATACCTCGCCGCGCTGGGCTGGATGCAACCCACGCGTGAAGCCAAGGAGGTACTGGACCGGTTACTGGCGCTGGAGCCGGACTTTTCGATCGAGGCAGCGATCGAACGGTCGCCGCTGACGCGCTCCGAGGACATCGCGCGCTACGCCGATGGGCTCCGGCGCGCCGGTCTGCGCGAACACACCGGACCCGCGCAAGCGGCGAGCGGTGCCCGTGACCATTCCGCCGTCGAGGTCACGGACAAGCCAACGCGCGATTCAGCGGTCGCAGCGGACGGGCCCCATCGCGCCGGGCGCAGCGAGAAATGACGCCGCCGGAGGAGCATTCCCGGGCAGGACTTGCCGGCAACTCCGGGGCGAGCGGCCGGTTAATAGCGTGGGTTTGCCGTAACCCGCGGATCGCAAGGCGTACTCTCACGATCGCAAGCCTTGCTCTCAGAAAACCGTAATCCCCCTTGAGCAGACCTGGACAGAGAGACCGCGATAGCCTCCGCTCTCGCGCAGCATGGCCACCAGGAGATGCGGTTGTTTCAAGTTCCACAGGATATCCGTGACGGCCGCCCCAGCGATTACGCCCTGACGGCGCTACTCGTCCTGGAAGCGCTGATCGTCTTCGTCGCGGCGCCGCTGGCCGGAATGGGTGTCCGGGTTCCGCTGTTCCTGAGCGGCTTCATCATTGTGCCGCTCATTTTCGCGATCGTCATTATTTCGTCCAGCACGGGAGCGAGGCTCCTAGCGACCATAGCCATCATCCTCGGTGCAGGAGGTGTCGCATCCCGTCTCAGTCACCCTTCGGTCGTGACCGTCTGGTTCGGTCACGCGGCTGTAATCATCGGACTCGCCGCGATCTCGCTGGTGATCGGGAAAGCCGTGTTCGCACCGGGGCGGATCACGCATCACCGGATCGAGGGCGCGATCATTCTGTATCTCAACATCGCGCTGGGATTCACGTCCCTCTTCCGCATGATCTCCGAACTGGATCCCGGCGCGTTCACCAACGTCCCGGCGAACCAGGTCGAGCTGGCGGCCTTGAGCAACATGTTGTATTTCAGCTTTACTACGCTGACAGCCACGGGTTTTGGCGAAATTCTGGCGATCAATCCCCTGGCGCGCAGCATGGCCAATCTCGAGTCCGTCCTCGGCCAGTTATATCTGGCTATATTGCTCGCCCGGCTTGTCACGATGCACGTGGAGGCAGGCCGACGTTGATCGGGTGGAGTAATCACGGCGGAGCCGCCTTGATGACCCTTGCGAAAACAAACTAAGGTCGGAGCACTTCATTAGCCGACCCCGGTTGTCAGCTCGTCTGGGAGGAAAATATGCGGAGCCAACCGGTGCGTCTTTCGATCGCTGCCTGCGCGATCTGCCTCTGGTTGTTCGCAATGAGCCTGGCAGCGTGGGCGCAGGGGAGGCAACCCGGCCCCGCATGGCCGCACACCCTGGAGGTGAATGGTGTCAACGTGGTGGTCTACCAGCCGCAAGCGATCGACTGGCCCAACCATGAGACACTGACGGCGCGCGAGGCGCTTGCCATCACCCTGCCAGGGGAAAAGAAGCCGGTCCTGGGCACCGTCGAAATGTCGTTTTCAACCCTGACGGACGCAGCCACCGGCAACGTCATTCTATCCAAGCCACAGCTTCTCGCCACACACTTCCCCGCGCTCGAAACCGCCCAGGCGGCCCGGATCGAGCAGCGCATCAGGGAGGCCCTGCCTGACATCCATCCCAGGCCGGTCGCGCTGGAATCGGTGCTCCTGAGCCTGAAGCAGTGGTCAAAGCCTGAAAGCGCCGATCTGAATAATGATCCGCCGGTCATCTTCCACAGCGCCAAGCCGGCCTCTCTGATCGTGTTCGACGGTGACCCGGTGATGGCGCCGATGGGCAGGACCGGTCTGTCGTTCGCGGTGAACACCAACTGGAACCTGTTCAACGACGGCAAGGACTGGTACCTGCTCAACAACGGGTCGTGGATGATGGCGCCTGCCTATAGCGGGCCGTACCAGCCGGTGTCCAAGCTGCCACCGGCGTTTTCCGCGATCCCGGCCGATGCGAATTTCGCCGCCGTGCGCAATGCCATTCCGCCGAGACCTGCCAGGCCGGCCGTCGTTCCGACCATTTTCGTCAGCACCAAACCAGCGGAAATCATCGTCACCGATGGGCCACCGCAATTCACTCCGGTGACGGGGACCGGGCTGCAAGCGGTCAGCAACACCCATAACGTGCTGTTTTTCGAACCCTCGAGCGGTCGCTTCTTCCTGCTCGTCTCAGGCCGGTGGTTCGCCGCACATGGCTTCGATGGCCCCTGGAGCTTCGCCAGCAACGATCTGCCGCCTGATTTCGCGCTCATCCCACCCGAGGGGCCGCATGGCGCGGTGCTTGCCTCGGTTCCCGGCACCAGCGAGGCGCAGCTTGCCGTGTTGCAGGCGCAGGTGCCGCTCCAGGCAACGCTGAACAAGGACGCCGCCAAGGTGAACGTGGTCTATGCCGGGAAGCCCCAGTTCAAGCCGATTCCGGGGACGACGATGACCTACGCGGTGAATACGCCGTTTCAGGTGATCGAGACCGGCGGCAGATTTTATGTTTGCTATCAAGGTGCCTGGTTCGTTGGCCCCTCACCGACCGGTCCGTGGGTGTTGGCGGACAGCGTTCCCGCGGTGATCTACACCATCCCGCCCGGCAGCCCGATGTACAATGTCACCTACGTCAAAGTGTACGGCGCGACGCCGACCGCCGTCACCTATGGATATACGTCCGGCTACTTGATGGGTTTCGTCGCGGCTGGCGTTGTCGTCTACGGCACTGGCTATTACTATCCGCCAGTGGTCATCCCTGGGCCGGTGCCGATCTACTATCCTTACCCTTATTCCTATGTAGGGAACATATCCTACGTCGCGAGTAACGGCGCATGGGTGCGCGGCGGCGCGGCATACGGGCCAAACGGCGGTGTGGCCAGGGGCGGGACTTACTACAATCCCAGTACCGGTGCTCATGGTGCAGCCGGCGCGATCTACGGCCCGAACGGCGGCGTCGGCGGATTTTCCTACTACAATCCCACGACCGGCGGCTATGCCCACGGCAGCGCGTCCTGGGCGAATGGCAGCGGCTCCGCCAATGCCAGCTACTACAACCCCCGCACCGGCGTCACGGGCACCACGAACCAGAACGCGAACCCGTACGAGCGCTGGGGTTCCAGCACGTTCGCCGGTCCCAACCAGACGGTGAATACCGCAAGCGCCAGTAACGCGCGTGGTTCGGCGGGTGGGTTTCAGTCCTCCACCGGGGCGGAAGGCGCCGGCTACCGCGGCGTCAACGGCAATCACGGCGGTGCGGTCAAGACCCAGAACGGCGACGTCTACGCGGGTCACGACGGCAATGCGTACCAGCACACCAACGACGGATGGTCGAAGTGGAGCAATGGCGGCTGGCAGCCGGTGAACCCGCCATCTTCCACCAACCGGCAGCAGCCGACGCAAAGCACATCCAACAGCGGGTCCCAGGCTCCGGCATCGAACCGCGGTACGCCGACGCAGAGCACGCTGAACACCGGGTCAGAGGCCCAGGCATCGAACCGTAGTCAGCCGACGCAGAAGCCAACGCAGAGCCCGCACACCGCGAGCAGGCAGACGCAGCAGCCGACACGCCAGAGCATCGATCCGGCGTCCTACCAGCAACTGGAGCAGGACCGCCGAGCGCGGTCCGCCGGCGCACAGCGGTTCGGCGGTGGAGGTGGGTCCGCCGGTGGCCGGTTCGGCGGCGGCGGCCGGTTCGGCGGCGGACGCTTCAGGCAATGAACTGACCGGCGCGCAAACGAAGGGGGAAAACGCATGAATCAGGTCCCGCGACAACATGGGGGCAAAGTCCTGCTCGGCCTCCTGCTGCTCGGTTTCGCCATGCCGGCGGCCGCGCAGCAGCCGACACAGGCGCAGGCCAGCGCGATCAAGCAATCCTGCCGGTCTGACTATCAGTCCTACTGTTCGAGCGTGCCCACCGGCGGCAGCGCCGCGCTGCAATGCCTGCAGCAGCACGTGTCCAGCCTGTCGGGCGCCTGTCAGGCCGCGGTCAATGCGGTGGGCGGAGGCAGTCCGGGGGCCGTCGCGCACGGCTCGCAAGCCGCGCCACCGGCGGGCGCACCACCCGCCGCACCTCCTCCGGCAATGACGCCGCGGCAGGAGGCGATATTGATGCGCCGTTCCTGTGGCGGCGATTTTCGCGCCTATTGCCAGGGCGTGGAACTCGGCGGCGGCCGTGCCGTGGCCTGCCTGGCCCAGAACGAGGCGCGGCTTTCGCCGCGGTGCAGAGGAGCCCTTGCCGAGGCACGAGGCGCGCGCTGAACGGCCGGGAGGAAACGATGCAAAAGCCGGGTTCGCTGTTGTGGATAGCGGTCGTCTCGGCGCTCGCGGCCTGCTCGCATGCCCGCGTGCAGACGACGGAAGCTTACCTGGGACGGCCGATTTCTCGCCCCGATCGCGTCCTGATCTCATATTTCTCTATCGACCCCGAACAGGTGCGTCTCGATCAAGCTGTCAGCGCGCGGATCATGCGAGCCGCGAGCGACCAGCCCCTGAATGCACAGCAACTGCAGGCGGCGAGGGATACGCAGACCGCACTGGCGGAGCGCCTCGTTGATCGCCTTACGACGTATGGGCTTCCCGCACGGATCGCGACCACCAATGACGGAAGAGGAACGGAATTAGTGATCCAAGGACAGATCGTCAGTATCGACCAAGGAAACCGCACGCGCCGGGTGCTGATCGGCCTGGGTGCCGGCAAGAGCACCGTCAGCGCCGCCGCGCAGATATATTACCTGGCCGGAGCGGCGCCGCCGCGCTTCATGACCGCTTTCGAGGCGCAGGCGGACAGTGGCCACATGCCAGGCGCTGCGGAAACCATGGGCGCCGGCGCGGCGGCGCAAAGGGTCGGCACCTCGGCGGCCCTCACGGGCGCAACCCATGCCGGGGCGGAAACACGCCGCACAAGCGACACGGCGGAAGCCGATCGGCTCGCGGATGAGGTCGCCTTGCGCATCGGCCAGCTCGCCGTTGACCAGGGCTGGATTGCAAAGACTGCGTTGAAGTAAGGACGTGACCAGGATCACGGGAACCGGGACGTGCTTCGCAACTCCGAGCAGTTGATGGGTTGGAAGCAAGTATCCACACTGATTCTCGCAGATGAGGGCACGGATTACAGGGAGAACTGCCGGCGCGATGCCAAGCGGCCGGGAAATATCGCCGGCCGACGCGACGGATGCGGGCAAACACGTTTTCGCGGATGCAAGAGGGAAATCATGGAGATCGTTTCTTACCACTATTCGCGGCCCGTGCGCCTGGAGCAGTACCGGCCCGTGGGGGCGTTTCGTAACGCGAGGCACCGTGAAAACACTGTCATGTCCGTTTTCACGAGTTCCGGACGCAAAATCCCACCCGGTTCCTTTTCGTTCCGGTTGATTTCGCTGATGCAGGCATACGCGTTGGAGGGCGGGCACTGAGCGAGTTGATCATGCTTGCTGTGATACGTGGGTCGGTTACCGCAAGACCATGGTGCGTCGCGGCCTGCCTCTTTCTCTAGCCCACGTTCAGCCTGACCGTGCAGGCCGAAAATCGTCCAGGTCTTTGTTTGATCGCATGATTTACGCGCCGGGGACGATCCGCTCGGCGCGATCTCTAGACAATTTTCAGCCTGACTGTGCAGGCCGAAAATGGTCTATCTCTTTGTTTGATCGCATGATTCACGCGCCGGGGACGTTCCGCTCAGCGCGATCATGCTCTAGCCGAAGCTCGTGCCGGTCAACTTCTCCGACAACGACCACAGACGGACGCCGGACGCCGGGTCACCGGCCTGCGGGAAGATCCGGGCGACACCCGGAGGACCGCGGGTCTCGCCCATCCGGGTCGGGCCGTAATAGGCGCCGCCCTGGGCCTCGGGCGCCATCGCCGCATAGAGCGATGACAGCGCGCCGTCGTGTGCCGATTGCGCCACCAGCCCGAACACCAAGCCGATCAGCCCCTCCCTCAGGCCGGGCGCACCAGCGCCAATCCCATTGCCGATGATGTCGGTCCTGGCCCAACCCGGATGCGCTGCCATGCTGCGGAGGTTCCATCCGTTCCGCTCCGCGCGCGACTGCAGTTCGATCGCGAACACCAGCATCGCGAGTTTGCTTTGGCCGTAGGCACGCATTGGGCTGTATGATTTTTCCGATTGAAGGTCATTCAGATTGAGCGTGGCGCGACGGTGCGCGAGGCTGGCCACGTTCACCACCCGGCCGCCGCCGGCAGCCGCGCACAGCGCGTCCTTCAACCGAGCGGTGAGCGCGAAATGGGCGAGGTAATTCACCCCGATCTGCTGCTCGAAGCCGTCCTGCGTGAGTTGCCGCCTGGGCAGGCCCATCACGCCGGCATTGTTGATCAGGATATCGATCACGCCGCCATGTGCCTCGCTGACCTTCGCCGCAAACCCCGCCACCGAGGCGAGGCTGGCGAGATCGAGCATCTCGAAGCGGAGCTTGCCGGCCAGGATGTCGCGCTGGATCAGCGCCAGGGCCTGGGCCCCCTTGGCGGGGTTGCGTCCGGCCAGGATCGTGGTCGCACCCTGTCGAACCAGACCGCGGGCGGTCTCCAAGCCCAGCCCGCCAGTCGCTCCGGTGACGATCGCAACTTTGCCGTCCAGACGGGGCGCATCATCCGGCGTCCAGTTTTGCTTCGGCACCGTCATGACCATCGCCCGTTCCCCTGATTGGACGCCGGAACCAGTCCCAGCTTCGCGCCGCTGCCATGCCCGAGGTCCCGGCGGCGGCCGCCGCGCGCTGTCCGCGCCGCGGCTCGATCGTCGTTACCTCCGGTCAGCCATCCACAGGCCCAGCCAATAATTAACAATAGGTTAACAGAGTTCTTTCACAACAAATATGTGTAGCTATAAATTCAATGACTTACGGTTTTGCTCAAACTTTCATCACCCCTTGCGAGGGGCGGTCCCGGGCGCTTTTCGACGCGTTCAATAGGACCTGTCCACCATGTTATCCACAGATCTGGGGGATAACGGACGCGCCCGGTTGATCCCATGCCGACCCGTCGCCAAGCGGGTTGTGGTCGCTGCCGAGCCTAGCCGCCCAAGGAGACGTTGCCACGCTTTCGGATCAGCAACTCGAGATCGAGGCGGTCGGTTTTGGGTCGCCGCGACCGACGAACCATGCCGGATGTGAAGGCCGCGATGAACACGGTGAAGCAGATCGTCTTACTGTGTCACAAGTTGCGTCGCGCTTCGGTCACTCGTCCTGCGCCGCAGCACGGGCACCGCGGCAGATGCTTGACCAGAGCGACAGTAAGCCGTCGCCTCAGCGTGGCGATAGAGTTCGAAATATGGCGCTCGGGACGCCGCGGCGGCGCCTTCGGATCGGTGACCGGCGGAAACGTCAACCGTCGCGGATCTGCCGTGTTTTCTGGCTCCTGGGGGAAAAATCGCCCGCTCGGCGATCAGGAATCCGTAGGCTGCGATACACAGCGTGATGTGGTGATGGAGCCCACGCCATCCGCGTCCTTCGTAATGACCCAGGCCAAGTTCTTGCTTGAGGTCCTGATAGTCCCGTTCGATCCGCCAGCGCAGTTTGGCGCGATCGACCAGTGCCTCGAAGCTCATATCGGCCGGCAAGGTGGATAGCCAGTATTTGGTCGGCGCCGCCTCGTCCTCCGGCCATTCGATCAGCAGCCACTCCTCCGCGGGTGACTCGGCCCGCGTAACCGGGCGGACGCGCAGACGCGTAAAACGTGAGGTGAACGCCTCGCCATTTTCGCGCCAGGTGACGTTTTGCCAAGCTGCCGCCGGCTGGCTGAGCGCCAGCTCCTGGGCGGAGATCTGCTGCGCACGCAGTTGCGGACGTGACAGTTTCGGCCCGTCCGGCCCCGGCAGGAGGGTGTCAGCCCTCCACATCAGCACGTTCGATTGGATACCGACGGCGTAGAGCAACCCCAGTTGCGTTATTCCCTCGCGGAACTGGCCATCATAGCCGTAGCCAGCATCGCCCAGCACCGTGCCGAGTGGAATGCCAGCGGCATGCGCGGCGCGCAGGTGGTCCAAGGCGATCTGCGGTTTGGTCTTGAAGACGACGTCCCCGGGAACCTTGGCTTGCTTTCTCCGATCTGGGTCGTTCGCCCAGGCCTCGGGCAGATAGAGCCGGTGCGCGACGGGCAGGCTGGCGTGGTGGTTGGCGATGGACAGCGAGACCACCGCCTGGCAATTGTCCTGCTTGCCCAGTTGGCCGCGGTCCTGCCGTGCGACACCGACCGAGTGCTTGCCCTTTTTGGGGAACCCGGTGTCATCGATGATCGAGGCTTCGATCGCGCCGAGTGCTTCGATCTTTGGCAGCGCCATCTGGCGCACTTTGGTCAGCACAGCCTCATCGGACCAGGGGGCGATGGCGACGAAATGCAGCAACGACTGGTGTTTCGCCGCTGTGGCGGCTGGCGCGGTGAGGGCCGCCATCGGTTCGACGCTCTTGCGCTCGCCGGGCAGCAGCAGCCCGGTGCAGTAGTCGTGCAAAGGCACCACGCGGTCGGCATGGCCGATGACGCTGGCCAGTTGCTCGACGTAGGCCTCGAACCTCAGGCGGCTGGCGTTCTCCAGGAGATCCATGATTGCCTCACAGTCAGGGGCATGAATCTCCATTGTTTACGAGGCCGCGCTGATTCGGGGGAAGCTCCATTTTGCGACTCGAGTAAGACTAGGGCGTTCGGCGCGATGACGCCCAGGATTGCCGCCCGCGCAGGTGGCAGGCGTCGTCTCAAACCCGCCGTACCGGCGGCTTCGACGGATCGATCAGCGTGTAGTTGACCGGCCCGATGCCGCAGATGGCAATGATGGCGGGCTCGTGATGGCCGCGAATGACCCCGTCGTAGTGCGGCGTTCCGGCAACCCGACGCACGAAGCTGCCTCTCATTACCGGGACGCAGGAGGCGGGATCGAAGTCGGCGCCGCTGTTGCACCACCAGGTGCCCGAGACCACGACGCAGAACCGGTCCGTCGAGTAGTGGTGCGGCGCACTCATGAAGCCGGGCCACCACCGGATCAGAGTGTAGTACAGGCCTGGCTGCGTGGTGTCTCCTGTCAGCAGGCAATTGTCCACGCTCGGCTCAGGGTAAGCATGGGTGGGCTTCCATGGCAGCTTGCCCGGCGGAACGATGATGGTCTCTTCGGGATTCAGCGGGCTTGCCGCCGCGCTGTCAACGAACGCGGCTGACAGCGATGATACGAGCGCAGCAAGCATGACGTCGCGACGGAGGGGGGATTGAGCCACTGTGGCCTCCTGCTTCTGATCGCGGGCTAATTAGCTGGTTGCGATGGGCAAGTCACTGGGGTCGCGGCAGCAGAACGAATATCAACTTGATGGCCGTCGGTCGGCCAGGCGCCCCGCATTCCCAATCCTGATGTTTCGTCTATATCCGCATATGTTCGGCATCCTCGCCTGGCGTGGCCGCGTGCAGGCGACAGCGATCGCCGATGGCGGCCAGAAACTGCAAGATAGGAGTTCGATCCATGCGCATAGCCGTGATTGGTGCCGGCGGAGTTGGCGGCACGTTCGGCGCCGCCCTGGCAAAAGCCGGCGCGGACGTCACCTTCGTCGCCCGCGGCGCCCACCTGGCAGGCGATGCGGCAGAATGGCCTGCGCATCGAGGGCGGCCGAGGCGAAACCATCGTCAACCCCGCCCAGGCCACCGATGACCCAGCCACGATCGGCCCGGTCGATTTCGTGCTGTTCTGCGTCAAGCTGTGGGACGTCGAATCCGCCGGCGCGGCGATCAAGCCGCTGATCGGCGCCACCACGGCGGTGATCCCGCTGCAGAACGGCATCGACTCGGCCGAACGACTGATCCCCATCCTCGGCGCCCAGGCCGTGATGGGCGGCGTCGCCCAGATCAGCGCCACGATCGCCGAACCGGGCGTGATTCGCCAGATCGGCACTTTCATGCGTCTGATCTTCGGCGAACTCGAAGGCGGCAAGAGCGCCCGTGGCGAGGCCTTCCTGGCCCTCTGCCAGAAGGCCGGCTTCGACGCCACCCACAGCGACCGCATCCTGACCGAGCTATGGATGAAGTTCATCCTGCTCGCCACCAACGCCGCGATGACGGCCGCGACCCGAAGCCCGATCGGCGTTCTGCGCGATGACCCCGACATCGCCCCGCTGTTCGCCCGCGCCTATGCCGAGGTTGCCGCTGTCGGCCGCGCCAAGGGCATCGAGATCCCCGCACGACGCGGTGGAAAAAATGATCGGCTTCAACCGCAACGCCCCGCCGACGATGATGGCCTCGATGGCGCACGATCTGATCCGCGGCAACCGGATCGAACTGCCCTGGCTGTCCGGCAAGGTCGTTTCGCTTGGCCGTGAACTCGGCGTGCCGACCCCGGTCCATGAGGTCCTCCACGCCGTGCTCAAGCCCTTCGTCGACGGCAGGCGAGCCTGATCCTGATCCACCGCCCCTTCATCCTGGGGCGGCTCGGCTGATCGCGTGCCATCGCATCATTCGCAATCGCCCTTCCTTGATCAGCCGTCGCCGCAGCAGCCACAGTTCCGCCTCCGCGACCATCGTTACGGCCTCCTGCCGGCTGGGCTTGCGGCCGAGGTCACGCAACATCACACGCCATCCGAGCATCGCGTGCTCCAAATGCCGCTGCGATGTGTCTTCGACGATGCGGACGTCCAGGCCGACACGCCCCAGCATCCGCGTCACCGAGACCGGTGCCGGCACTGTGACCGGGTCGCGCCATTCCAGTTCGCCCCAGCGGCGCACGACGGCATCTGTCGCGGATTAAGCGGCACCGGGGCTGCCAGTTCGGTGATCACGATCTGCCCGCCCGGCCTCAGCGCTTGTACCAGCCCGTGAACAATTGGCTCGGGGCGTGCGTTGCGAAACGGCTCGAGCGCGAGGCAGTGGTGGTGGCTTCTGGGAACCAACTTCGGCAGCCCGGGATCCCACGCCTTGATGGTGACCTTCTTCGTCAGTTGCGCCCGCGCGACGAGCCGAACGGCGGCGCCGAGCAGAGCGGGATCGGTTTCCATGCCGGTGACATAGGCACCCAGGTTGCGGGTGACGGAGAGGGCTGGGCCGCCGCTGCCAACACCGACGATCAACAGGCTGGCCGCGGACGAAATGCCGAGCGGACGGGTCAGCCGCAGCGTTTCGATCTCGCCGCCGGGAAAGACGAAGCCAGCACCCCAGAGTTGGTGGACAAGAGCCAGCCGCGCAGCGGGCCAGGTCGCCACCGGCTCCCTGGACGTCGCCGCTTCAGGCTGCGATTCAGCGGGTTCGATGAAATCGGGCGCCAGCGCCGTCAGCTCCGCCTCGAAAGGGCGCGACGATGATCGTCTGAACAGGCTGCGAACCGCGGACGCCAGCATTTATCGGTCTCCGTGGACCGACAATAGAGTGCAATCCCTACCAAAAAGTTTACACAGCCGCCTGGTCATTCAAACTCGGTCAGCACGTAGCGCACCGTTTCGGCACCGGCGACGCTCGGTTTGTGACGGTGTTTCCGGCCGGCCGGGATGTGCAACATGTCGCCGGGGCCGGCCTCGACGACATGGTCGTCGAACCGATAGCGAATGCGCCCGGACAGGATGAAGATCGAGTGCCCGGTCTCACACCAGTCGCCCTCGGGCGCACCGGTCGCATCCGGGGCACGTTCCTGGTAGCGCAGCGCGATGCCGAAACCGGAGACCGCCTCACGGACCTTCAGGCGTTCGTTTGCGTCCAGCAGCGGGTGGTCCGCGGCGCGGAACAGATAGGGGCTGTTGCTCATGGCACCATTCTGCCCGCGCCGGCTGCCCGTTGCCACCCCCGTACCGGTCCGTAGCTTGCGCCCGCATGGGAACACCCAGGGGACTCCACTGGGACCCACCGGTATCGCCGCGCCGGCGGTACTGGCCGGTTTCATTGTCCTGGCCGCGGTGCCCTGGTTCAGCGTCGGGTTTCCTCAGCGGCAGCCGGCATGGTCACGGCATATCGGCAAGACCGAGCGAAGCACGGAGGATTTCGTTGATCTTCGTTTGCCAGCCGGGCCCGTTGGCGCGAAGGCGTTCCAGCACATCGGCGTCGAGGCGGATATTGATCTGCTCCTTCGGAGACGCCAGCCTCGGGCGGCCTCGTCCACGCCCAACGAAACGACTGCCCTCAAAGAACTCGGCTTGATCCACGGTCTCCTTCGTCAACACAGGAGCATCGTCCCGATCGACCCACTCAGCCGAAGTAGATGCTTTCTTCGTTCGCATGCGCATACCTCATGGAAATAACGCGGCGAGTTCCGGCGCGTCCCGTCCACACCACGACAACACACCGTCCCTTCAGGTAGCCCGCCGTGATGAAACGGTCCTCGCCGTAGTCGAACCGGAGGTCCTGGACCGCCGCACTCCGGCCCAGGAACACCTCCCCCGCGTCAGCGAAGTCGAGACCACGGTTCCGCAGGGTGTCGTTTTGCGGGATCGAAGCTGATGTCCCCCGAGATTTATGTATCCCCGATTAATGGCCGATGCAATAGTGGGGATACGATAAATGCGTTCCTAGGCGACAGCCCCGCATCACTGACATCCGAGCCCTGGCGATTGTGCATGGCAACATGGCTTTGCGGCTATCCCGATAGTAAGCTAGCTTACGATCACTTGCTGTACGATCGGACCCTGCCCGCATGTCTCAAGCCGCCACAACGTTCCGAGAAGACGTCGCCACCCGACCCGCGGTTCGCTCACGCTCCCGCAGAAAGCTGATCCGCTGGGCGCTGATGGCCGGCGGCGTGCTGGCGGTCATCCTGGGCGGGGGGTTCTACTGGCTGTCCAGCGGGCGCTGGATCGACACCGACGATGCCTACGTTCAGGCCGACAGCATGACGATGTCCACCGACGTCTCCGGCATCGTCACCACAATCCCGGTGCATGAAGGCGAGGCGGTCAGGAAGGGCCAGATCCTGTTCACTCTCGATCCGCAGAAGTTCCAGATCGCGCTCGACAACGCGCGCGCCAACCTGGCGCAGACGCGGCTCAACATCGAGGCTGCGAAGGCCGACTATCAGGCGGCCTTGCGTGACACCGGCGCGAAGCAGCAGCAGGTGAACGCCGACCAGGCGACCTATGACCGTTATGCGTCCCTGGTAAAGCAGCGCGCCGTGACCCAGCAGGCGACCGACGACGCCCGCTACAAGCTGGCCGCTGACCAGCAGGCGATGCGCGGCATCGCAAAGCCAGGCCCGCGCCCTGCTGGCGAAACTGGATGGCAACCCCGAGATCGCCGTTGAGGACATGCCGTCGTTCAAGCAGGCACAGGCTCAGCTTGCCGAGGCCGAACGCGAAATGAACCACTCTGTGGTACGCGCGCCGTATGACGGTATCGTTACTCAGGTGAACAAGCTGCAGATCGGCATGTACCTCGGTGCCAGCACCGCGGCGTTCGGCCTGGTATCCACCGATCACGTCTGGGTGGAGGCGGAACCGAAAGAGACCAAGCTGACCTACGCCCGGAACGGCGATCCCGTCGATGTCAGTTTCGACATCTACCCGGCCCGCACCTGGGAAGGCACGGTGGAAAGTGTCGCGCCGGCCACCGATCAGAATTTCTCCCTGCTGCCGGCCGAGAATTCCTCCGGCAACTGGGTGAAGGTGGTGCAGCGCATCCCGGTTCGGGTGCGACTCGATATGAAGCCGGGTGATCCGCCGCTGCGCGCGGGCATGAGCGCCGAGGTCGACATCGATACCGGCCACGTTCGCACCCTGTCGGACCTCTTCTAGGCAACGCCGATGCCACAGCCAGCAGGAACAGGTGGTGCCGCATCGCGCGATCATAACGATCTGCGCGATGATGGCGACGCTGATGCAGTCGCTGGATTCCACCATCGCCAACGTCGCCCTGCCATACATGCAGGGCAGCCTGTCCGCCAGTTCCGACCAGATCACCTGGGTGCTGACGTCCTACATCACCGCCGCGGCGATCATGACCGCGCCGGTCGGCTGGCTCTCGGCCCGCTTTGGCCTGAAAAACCTCTATCTGATCTCGATGGTTGGCTTCACGGTCGCCTCCATGCTGTGCGGCATCGCCGGGTCGCTGCCCGAGATGGTGGTGTTCCGCCTGCTGCAGGGCGTGTTCGGCGCGGCCCTGGTGCCGCTGTCGCAATCGACGATGCTGAACATCTACCCGCCCGAAAAGCGCGGTTCGGCGATGGCGATCTGGGGCATGGGCGTGATGGTCGGCCCGATCCTGGGTCCCACCCTCGGCGGCTATCTGACCGAACTCTACAACTGGCGCTGGGTGTTCTTCGTGAACCTGCCGTTCGGCGTGCTCGCGAGCGCGGGAATGGCGGCGTTCCTGCCGAAGACCAGCCCCGGGTCCGGGATGAAGTTCGACTGGATCGGCTTCGGCGTGCTCGCGATGGGCATCGGCGGCCTGCAACTGATGCTCGATCGCGGCGAAACCATGGACTGGTTCGGCTCAACCGAGGTCATCATCGAAGCCACCCTCGCCGTGCTCGGTTTTTACCTGTTCATCGTTCACATGTTCACGGCGGAGAAGCCGTTCCTCACCCCCAGGGTATTCAAGGACCGCAACCTGTCGGCCGGGCTGGTGGTCATGTTCGCCGTCGGCATGGTGCTGTTCGCGGTGTCCGCCCTGCTGGCGCCGTGGCTGCAGGACCTCGCCAACTATCCGGTCGAGACGGCGGGGCTGGCGATGGCTCCCCGCGGCCTCGGCACGATGGTGGCGATGATGATCGCCGGACGGCTGGCCAATAAGGTCGATGCGCGCCTGCTGATGGCGTTGGGTATCCTCATCCTGTCCTGGAGCCTCTACCGCATGACCGGTTGGACGCCGGCGGTCGCCGATATGACGGTGATCACCAACACCGCGCTGCAAGGGGTCGGTCTCGGGTTCGTTTTCGTTCCGTTGCAGGTGATCGCATTCGCAACGCTGGAGCCGGCCTTGCGGACGGAAGGCACCGCCCTTCTCAGCCTGCTCCGCAATGTCGGCAGTGCGATCGGCATCTCGGTGACTGGCGCGCTGGTAACCCAGAATACCCAGATCGAGCACTCTGTCCTGAGCGCATACATTACGCCGCTGAACCGGGCGTTCAAGGGCGCGACGGCCAACCTGATACCGACGACGCCGCATAGCGCGCAGGTGCTGAACGGGATGCTGACCCACCAGGCTGAAATCATCGCTTACAACAACGACTGGAAGCTGATGTTGCTGTGTGCGTTGCCAATGCTGTTGCTGCTGTTGTTGATGCGCGGGTCGAATGAGGCGCACGCAGGCGGCTCGGATCATGCCGCGGTCATGGATTGAGCCGCGACAGAACGCAGCCACGTCGAGCTTCGCCTGGCCAATCATTTGCCTCTTGATCCAATCTCGGCTAGAGCGACCGAACCCTGTTCCGGTCAGGGTGAAATCACTCTAAACCCATTTTCAGCCTGACTGTGCACGCCGAAAATGGTCTATCTCCTTGTTTGATCGCATGATTCACGCGCCGGGGACGTTCCGCTCGGCGCGATCATGCTCTAAAGCCCCCCACCAGCTACGTACGAGGTGCGAAATGAAGACCGTCCACGTCCACGAGGCGAAGACGACGCTTTCTCAACTTCTGGTCGATGTCGAGCGGGGCGAAGACGTGGTGATTGTCCGCGATGGGATGCCGGTCGCCCGTCTCTCCGCCATTCGCCCGGCGATCAGCCTCGAGCCAGTTCTTTGGCGTTCCGATCCCGGTTGGGAAGCCTGCGTCCATGACCCGGCAGCGCTTGCCCGGATGTCCGACTACGAGATCGAAGATGAAGGCTGGATCTGATGTTCATCGCCGACGCCTGCCTCCCGGGAGACCGAACCCGCGAGAATGCGGTTCCTAAACCGGATCCCAGCCGAACGCCTGTTCGGATGTATCCAGCGGCATGAGCGCCTGCGCCAGCGCCGGCATCGCCTGGGCGGCGATGGTTTCCGGTGTCCAACCTTCGGCGTTGTGGATGATACGGATCGGCCTGGGCGAACTGAACAGGTAGATCTCATTGATCCGCGTACCGAACACCTGGCCGGTGACGTCCTTCGCGGCATCCGATGACAGGAACACCGCAAGCGGCGCGTTCTTGTCAGGGGTCATCTGCTGCAGCTTTTCCACCGCCGCCTTCTGCTCCGGCGTGCTGGTGGGGATCGAGGACGTCATCCGGCTCCAGGCCCACGGCGACAGGCAGTTCGACCGGACATTGTATCGTTGCATATCCAGCGCGATCGACTTCGACAGCGCGGTGATGCCCAGCTTTGCCGCGGCATAGTTCGCCTGCCCCACATTGCCGATCAGCCCCGAGGTCGAGGTGATGTGAACGAACGACCCGCTCTCCTGCTTGCGGTAGTGCTCCGCCGCGGCGCGCGAGACGAAGAAGCTGCCGTTCAGGTGGACGGAGATGACCGAGAGCCAGTCGTCCTCCGACATTTTATGGAAGATGCCGTCGCGCAGGATGCCTGCGTTGTTCACCACCGCGTCGATACGCCCGTAGTGATCCAGGGCGGCCTGTATGATCTTCCGCGCGGATCCCCAGGCAGCGACGGATTCGGTGCAGATCTCGGCCTGGCCGCCGCCCTGCTCGATCAGGGCCTTGGTCTGCTGCGCAGGGGACGTGGACTCTCCTTCGCCGCCGAGGGATGCGCCGATATCGGCGACGATAACTTTTGCGCCGGCGCCTGCCATCATGATCGCGATCGCCCGGCCGATCCCACCGCCAGCACCGGTCACGACAGCGACTTTTCCTTCCATCAGTCCAGACACGAAGGCGGGCTCCAGTTTTGGTTACGGAACATGTTGTCGGCCGCCTCACCTTCACGGTCAAGGCTCGGCGGAGGCCATGCCATCCAGGCCGGCACGTGGCACGACAAGATGACACGTGGCCGGCCCTGATGGTGCGGCGCAAGCCAGGTGAGGGCGCGACCTATGTCGAATAATCCGAGAACGCCACACCGGCAAACCGCGCCCGATAGTCCGTGCGCACGTTCACCAGCGCGACCATGCCCTCATCGACTTTCTTCTGCGCACGTTCCAATGCCGGGCGGATATCTTCCACTTTCGTGATGTACTCGCCGTAGCCGCCGAGTGCCTCGCAGATCTTGTCGTAACGCGTGTAACCAAGATCCCGGCCCGGCTTTTCGCGGTTCGGATCCCCGGTCCAGCCGCCGTTGAGGCTGATCACCACCAGGATTGGGATCTTGTGACGGATCGCCGTATCCAGTTCCATCGCGTTCAGCCCCATCGAGCCGTCGCCGTGCACCACGATCACCTGCTTGTCCGGACAGGCGACTTTCGCGCCTACCCCGAACGGCAGTCCGACGCCCATGGTGCCGAACGGTCCGGAATTCAAACGATGGCCCGGCGAAAAGGTCGGCATGGTCTGGCGGCCGTAGTTCAGCGTCTCCTGCCCATCGACGCACAGGATCGCGTCGCGCCTGGCGAAGTCGCGAACCGCTTCCAACATCCGGACAGGATGGATGTCGCCGTCCTCCTGCAGTTTGTTCGCACCCGCCGAGGACCGCTTGGCGACCTCGCCATCCGCAAGCTGCTTGCGCCAGCCGGCATATTTGTCCGGGTTGATGCGCCCCTTGATGCCTTGCAGCAACTGGCCCAGCACTGCCTTGCAGTCGCCGACGATCGGGATGTCGACGTAGCGAGCGGCGGCGCCAATCTCCGTCGGATCGACATCGATACGGGCGATTTTCGCGGATGGTCCAAACCGGGGCGGCGACGCGTGCCCGATGATGTAGTTCATCCGCGTGCCCAGCACGATGATCAGGTCGGCGTCGCGGAACGCGCCGGACCGCATCGACAGATAGGAGTACGGATGATCGTCCGGCACGACGCCACGGCCCTGCGGCGTCGTGTAGAACGGGACGCCGGCGGCCTCCACGAAAGCCTGCATTTCCGCCCAGGCGCGCGACCAGATCACGCCGGACCCCGATACGATCAGCGGATTTTTCGCTTCGGCCAGCGCGCCGATCAGCGCGTCGATCTGCCGCGGGTCGCCCATCGGACGGCTGTCCAGGATCGGACGCCCGGCGAACGACCAGTCCACCAGATTTTCGTCGATCTTCTGGTACAGCATGTCGCCGGGGCAATCGAGGTAGACCGGCCCGGGTTTACCCAGGATCGCCTTCTGCAGCGCGAAGTTGATCTGTTGCGGGATGCGCTTGAGGTTGACCATCCGGTCGACGTATTTGCAGCAGCCTCGCATCAGTTCGACCTGGTCGATTTCCTGGAACACCTGCCTGCCGAACTGCGACAACGGGCTCGACCCGCCGAGTGCCACGACCGGGCAACAGTCGATCAGGGCGTTGGCCATGCCGGTGATCAGGTTGGTGACCCCGGGGCCGGAGGCGGCCATGCACACCGAAGGCACCTGTTTCAGGCGGCTGTACGCCTGGCACATGAAGGCTGCCGCCTGCTCGTGGCGGACGTCGATCATGCGGATGCCTTCCTTGATGCAGGTGGCCTCCGCCAGCAGCATCGGGCCGCCCATGATGTAGAAGAGATCGGAAATCCCCTCTTTCTGCAGGCACCGGGCGATGATTTCCGAGCCGGTGATGTCAGCCATTTGCTTGTTCTCCCTCATTGTGCTGGGCCGATTCACCGGGCGCCCAAGACTGGCCGCCAGGATCGGACCAAGCGGTCAGCCGATGATGCTTTCGTTGTGCAGGCTGCTCACCTGGCCGGCGCTCAGCCCGAGCCAGTTGGTCAGCACGTCGTTGTTGTTCGCCCCGAGTAATGGTGCCGGCTTCACCGGCGGCGGACTGCCGGAAAACCGGACGGGCCAGCCGACCATCTTGAACGGGCCGGCCACCGGATGGTCGATCGTCTGCATGATGCCGCGCTGCTCGAAAGTGGGATCATTGGTCAGTTCCAGCGTGTCCAGGACCGCGCCGGCGGGGATGCCCGCCGCGCCGATGATCTCCATCGCCTCATGCTTGGTGTGCCGGCGGGTCCACGCAGCGATCATCTCGTTCACCTCGGCCGCGCGTTCGGCGCGGGCATCGGGGCTGTCGTAGCGTGGATCGCCGATCAGGTCCTCCCGCCCGATCACTCCCAGCAGCCGCCGCCAATGTTCCGGGTTCGCGCGGGATGTGTAGACATACACGTAATCGTTGGGACCGCCGCCCTTGCTGGGAAACGTGCCCATCGGTGGATTGCCGCCGGAAACGCTGCTGTCGGCGGCGCGCGGCGCGGCCTTACCGGTGCGGGCCTGATACGAAAACGCGATCCGCATGTAGTGCAGCATCGCGTCCTGCATCGCCACTTGCAAATGCTCCCCCTGCCCGGTCGCGCGGCGCCGGTACAGCGCGCCGAGGATCGAGATCGACAGCAGCATCCCCGTCCCGGTGTCGCCCAGCGACGGACCAGGCTTCAGCGGGCGACCGTCGCGCTCCCCCGTCGTGCTCATGATTCCGCTGCATGCCTGCGCGATCATATCGAACGCCAGATTCTTCTCGTACGGGCTGCCTTCGCCGAAGCCTTTCACCTGGCAGTAAATGATCGACGGATTCAGGGCGCGGATGACATCGGGACCCAGCCCGAGTCGCTCGATCGCGCCGGGCGCGAAGTTTTCCACCAGCACGTCGGCCTTGGCGGCAAGGTCCTTGACCAGTTGCAGTCCCCGCGGATCCTTGAGGTTGACCGCGATGGATTTCTTGTTGGCGTTGAAATTCAGGAAATAGGGGTCGTCCACACCTGATTTTGCGCCCAGCGCGCGACCGGGATCACCGCCTTTTGGATTTTCGACCTTGACCACCTCGGCACCCATCCAGGCGAGCGTCTCGGTACAGGACGGTCCGGCCTCGAACTGGGTCATGTCCAGGACTCGAACACCGGCGAGGCAGTCGGCCCCCGCGGCACCTTCGGATCCATCGGTCGTCATGAGCGGTTCCCCTTCCTTGAACGCGTCCGGGAAACGCTAGAGCGAAAAATCGGCCATGATAAGCCCCGCTGCCGGGACGGCCCCCGGGACGGACACATCGCATCTCATGTGTGGTTGCAGGAGTGCCGATCGAAACTGGTCCGTCACCCGGCCGCGACAGAGCGATATCAGCCTGACGCTGCTCGCGAACCGACCTCAGGCTGACGCACTCGCCCGATAAACATAAACCGGCGTTTCCACTCCGAGGTGAAGACGCTTGCGCCATCCAGAACCCGATCGTTCCGCTCGCCGCCCGTCTGGAAGGCGGGAGCCTCGCCGGCATGACGCAGACCCGGCATGACGCAGACCCGGCATGACGCAGACCCGGCATGACGCAGACAAAGAAGGGGCGGCACCACGCCGCCCCCCGGAAGTCATTTCAGTGCGAAAATTCCTACGGTGTCGCCGAAGTTCCAGCCTTTTTCCTTCATCAGCACCGTATTGCCGTTGGCAGCATTGCCGCCGGCGGCGACTGCGATGTACTGCGTACCGTTCACGCGATAGGTGATCGGCGGCGCGTTGACACCCGATCCCAGATTGAAGTGCCAAAGCTTCTTCCCGGTCTCGGCATTGAACGCATTGAAGTCGCCGTTCATCTCTCCACAAAACACGAGATTGCCGGCCGTGGTCAGAACCCCACCCAGCATGGGCGCGTCGGACTTGTATTGCCATTTGATCTTGCCGGTATCGGGGTCGACGGCAGAAAGAGTGCCGCTCGGTTCGATGGCGCCCTGAACATTCGCCTTGAACTTGTCAGCACCTGGTTCGCCAAGCTCCATAGCACCTTTCGGCGTGATCGGCTGCAGCACGCCGCCCAGCCGCAAGTGCCCCTTCACTGTCATTTCGTCAGTGATAGCACTGTACTCCCAGGATTCGTTGGTGCCCTGGACATAGAACAGGTGCGTATCCGGCGAATAGGCCTCCGGCGACCACTCGTTGCCACCCTGAGCGCCGGGATAGATGTTGACGTAGCCGTTGGTGGGCGGCTTGGTCCACATCGTACTCGCTCTGCTGGACGAACGGTTCGGACTTGCGGATCAGATGGCCGTTTTCCCGGTTGACGAAGAAGACCTGACCCTCCTTTCCCGCCTCGGCGGCGGCGGCGACATCCTGTCCGTTCTGATCCTTGACATTGAGCAACACGACGGGCGCGTCGGCGTCGTAGTCCCAAACGTCGTGCGGGACTTCCTGGTACCACCAGGCGAGCTTGCCAGTCTTCGCGTGCACGGCGACGATCGAATCCGTATACGCGTTGTCGCCCTTGCGGGTCTCACCGTAGTTGTCCGGATTAGGATTGCCGGTTGCGAATATGACCAATCCCCGCTTCGCGTCGATCGCCGGCGTGTTCCACATCGACCCGCCGCCGGTCTTCCAGGAATTGCCGCTCCAGGTCTTGCCGCCCGGCTCGTCTGGTGCGGCCGTGGTGTAGAAGCGCCACATCTCCTTGCCGGTCTTGCCGTCGTAGGCCACAACGAAGTTGCGCGTCGGGAATTCAGCGCCCGAGGTGCCGACGATGACCATGCCGTCGTAGACCTGCGGCGCCACCGTCAGGGAGAACGCATCGCGTGCGTCGCCAACCTTCGTCGTCCAGTCCACCTTGCCGTTCTTGGCATCCAGGGCGACGAGCTCGCCGTTCAGTTGGCCGACGTAGACCTTGCCGTCAGCCACCGCGACGCCACGGCTTTCGGGACCGCAGCACAGCTGCGTGTAACCAAGGTCCGGGGCATACGACCAAAGTTGCTTGCCGCTGACCGCGTCGTAGGCAAACACATGGTCGAACGGGGTCGAAACGAACATGACGCCGTCGTAGACCAGCGGGCTGTTCTCAAAACTGCCCACCACGCCGGTCTGAATGATCGCGACCGGCTTGAGGTTGGCGACGTTGTCCGCCGTGATCTCCTTCACTGGCGAGAATCGCTGATTCTCGTAGGTCCGCCCGTACAGCAACCAGTTATCCTGGTCCTGCTCGGCCTGCATGCGCTGCTGAGGGGTGATATCCGCGTTGATGCTCTTCATCGGCGACGCCGTGGGGTCGCCGGACGTCGCCTTGTCCTGAGCGGCCGCGATCGTGATCCCCACCCCTGCATAAAGTACCGTGGCCATCAGCCCGGTGCTCAGAAGCCACGCTTTTCTGCTGTTCATCGTCGATCCTCCGTTTCACTTTTGTGTTGCGGCTCTCCCATCGGTCCGATCTTGATCTGCGTCAACTCACTGTCGTTAGCGGTGAGCTGACGTGGGCCGGCAGGATAGCCGTTCACCTCGAGAATATATGCCAGCACGTCCAGGTACTGGGTCTGGCTCAGGCTGCCAGGCGCGTTGGCCGGCATCTGCTTCGCCATGAACCGGTAGAGATAATCGGCGGTGAGTTCCTGGTACTGCGAGACGCTCAGGAACTGGTTTCCCGCCAGAGCGGGCCCGACTTTCCCTTCCATATGGTCGCCATGGCAGATGGCACATTGCTGCGCGAACACCGCCTGCCCGGCGGTGGCTTGTGCCTCGGTGTAATAGCTGTGCGAGGCGCCATCGGTCGCGGCTACAGCCGCGCAAGTTGCCAGGACGACCGCGGTGAGAAAGCAAAATGTGCGTGCCCGCGCGCTGATGCCGCTCGGGCCCGTGCGTTGCGCCGCGGAGGGACCATGCGGTGCAGCGCCTTGCGTCCTCCTGCCACGGCCCGAACCGGATAACGCAGCCGGCCAGCGGCGATCGACGGCAGAAAGGCCCGGTACACGCATCAGCTGGTATTTCCCCCACCTAGAGCAATGTCAGCCGACTCGCGGAGCGACCTCAGGCCAATGAAATTGTTCGACGAATACGAGCTACAGCGTTTCCACTCAAGGTGGAAACGCTCCAGTGTGGTGGTTCCGAAGTCCGCCATGCTGTGGAGCATCCCCGGAGCGGACTTCGGAACCACAAGCCACACTTGAAAACAATGCTTGGCTAGTGTCCTCATCGATTTGGAAGTTCGTAAGGCGGCTGATCCAGGCATGGCGAACTTCCCAATCGGGACACCAGGGGCGTCGTTTGGACAGAACCAGGCCCGGTGCCCTGAAGCCGGACATTATTGACTTGGTTCGGATGATCAATCGTTCCTGCTGTCACTATGGCGCGATCCTCTGCGGCAGAGGCGTCAAGGCGTGTTGTCAGTCAACAGGCGTCGGCTGAAGGGGCGGCCATCAGCCGACTGGCCAGGCAGCCTGGACGCAGACCGGCGGTCGCTTCGCGTGCGGCGGCACCGATCCAGGTCAAAATGCTGCTCGATCAGGCAACCCGCTATGCGGAAGCGCGATCCCGGCACGCCCCTCCGCTGGCATCGATGGCAGGACGGGCGCATATGACCGAAGTTGACTTGAGGCGGAGACGGCATGAAGCAGCTTCTGATCATTATGCTGATCATGATGGCGGCGGTCCCGGCGCGGGCGCTTGAAAGCGCGCCGGTCAGCAGCCGCCGTGCCATCGCGACACTGGTCACCGACACCGACGCGATCCAGCCGAGCAAGCCGTTCCGCGTGGCGTTGCGGCTGCGCATGGCAAACGGCTGGCATACCTACTGGAAAAACCCGGGCGACGCCGGGGTGGCGCCCAGCCTCACGATCGAGGGCGTCACCCAGTCGCCGATCGACTGGCCGACGCCGCGTCGCCTCGCCGAAGGTTCGGTGATGACCTACGCCTATACTGGCGAGGTGCTGCTGCCGGTGACGGTCACGGCCGCAACGGGTGCCGTCAGGGCGCATGCCCAGTGGCTGGTGTGCAAGGACATCTGCGTCCCCGAGGAAGGCGATTTCACCCTGAACCTGCCGTTCGGCCCGCCCAGGCCGTCAGCGCAGGTGGCGTTGTTCGCCGCGCACGACCGCGCCGTTCCGCGGACCTCGCCCTGGGCCGCTCGGATTTCGCCGGACGGCACGTTGTTCGTCCAGGGGCCGGAATTGTCGACAGCGACCGTCACCGATGCGTGGTTCATCCCGGATCAGCCAAACCGCATTCAGGACGATGCGGCGCAGCCGCTGTCGGTGCGGGTAGGTGGCTTCACCCTGGCACTGAAGTTGGCGAAGGGATTTATCGGCTCGCCGGATCTGTCGGGCGTGCTGTCGGTGCGCGACCGCGCCGGCATGCAGACGGATGTTAAGGTCGACGCCACGCCGGGACCGCCGCCGGCGCCCGCGATGCCGCCGCTGGGGCAGATCCTGGTGTTCGCTTTCCTCGGAGGGCTGATCCTCAACCTGATGCCGTGCGTGTTTCCGATCCTGGCGATGAAGGCGGTCGGGCTGGCAATGCACGCCGGGCGCGGGCGGGGACATGCGGTGTCCTATACGGCGGGCGTTCTGGTGACGTTCGTCGCACTCGCAGGCGCGCTGCTGGCCGCGCGGGCAGCCGGCACGGCCGCGGGGTGGGGATTTCAGTTCTCCTCGCCCGTTTTCGTGGCTGGAATGGCATGGCTGCTGTTCGCGGTCGGGCTGAACCTGTCCGGTGTCTTCCAGGTCGGCGGCGGACTGGCCGGCGCCGGCAGCGGGCTCGCCGAACGGCACGGCGTGGCCGGCAGCTTCTTCACCGGGCTGCTGGCGGTGCTGGTGGCGACCCCGTGCACGGCCCCCTTCATGGGGGTCGCGGTGGCGGCTGGACTGGCAGCACCACCCGCCGTGACCCTTCTGGTATTCGCGGTCATGGGTTTGGGGCTGGCCGCCCCTTACGTGGCGCTGGCCTCCATGCCCGGGCTGGCGCGGCTGATGCCACGGCCGGGCCGGTGGATGGAAGTGCTGAAGCAGGCGCTCGCCTTTCCAATGTACGGTGCGGCGGCGTGGCTCGCCTGGGTGGTCAGCCAGGAGGCCGGACCAGACGGGGTGCTGGGCACGGCGGCCGGGCTTGTACTGATCGGTTTCGCCGCCTGGATCTTCGGAACCACCCAGGCGTTGACGGTGCAGCCGCGGCGCCTCGGCCAAGCCGCGGCGACAGTGGCGGTGCTGGCCGCGCTGGCGGTGCTGACCGGGATCTCCGCGGTGCCGGTCGGCGCCGCTACGGAAGGGACCGCGAAGGCCGAAACGTTTACGCCCGAGCGGCTGGCGGCATTGCGCGCCCAGGGGCGGCCCGTGTTCGTGAACATGACGGCAGCCTGGTGCGTGACCTGCCTGGTGAATGAGCGGGTGGCAATCGGCACCGAACAGGTGCGGAAGGCGTTCGCGGCGGATGATGTGACATATCTGAAGGGGGACTGGACCCGGCAGGATCCGGCGATCACCGCCTTCCTGCACCAGCATGGGCGGGACGGGGTGCCCCTCTATGTGTTCTTTCCTGGTGGCGGCGGTACGCCAGAAGTGCTGCCGCAGATCCTGACGGAAAGTGAGGTCCTGGGCGTGCTGCAGGCGTCCTAGGCTCCCCCCGTCCGGCGCATCAGCCTGCCGGGCGTGGTCCCAAGCTGGCCTGTTGCGAAGGCCCCGGCATCCGCACCGCCTGGTCGCGGCGTTCCGCCATCGTTTCCTCCATGGCGCGCGGATAGCGGTGCGGCAGCGCCGATACAGCGTCCAGGCGCTCGCGCGCCTCCACCGGCAGCCGCCACCCAGCGACAGCCAGCGTATCGCTTAGCTGGTCCACTCTACGGGCCCCGACGATGGCGCTGGCGACGAGCGGTTGTTCGATCACCCAGCGCACCGCCACCTGTGCCGGAGTGCGCCCGACGTCTCGTGCCACGGCGAGCAGTTCGGCCAGGATCGCTTCGTGGCGCGGATGAAAGAACCGGGTCGGAAACGCCCAGTTCTCGGCGGAGCGCGAGCCCGCGACACTTTGCTGGCCCGGTTGGTACTTGCCCGACAAATAGCCGCCCGCGAGAGGCGCCCAGACCACCATGCCCACCCCTTTCAGCGCGCAGGCAGGAACCAGTTCTTCCTCGACATCCCTGACCACCAGGCTGTATTGCGGCTGATACGCTTCGAACCGGGCCAGTCCTTTGCTGTCGCTGATCCACAGCGCCTCCATCAGCCGCCAGGCTTCGTAATTGCTGCAAGCCGGGTAGCGGATCTTGCCTTGATGCACCAGGTCGTCGAACGCGCGCAGCATCTCCTCCAGCGGCGTCTGCACGTCGACATGATGGATGTAATAGACATCGATATGGTCGGTCCCGAGCCGGCGCAGGCTGTCCTCGACGGCATTCATGATGTGGACCCGTGACATGCCCGAGTCGTTCGGCCCGCCTCCCATCGCGTTGAACACTTTCGTTGCGATCACCACTTCCCGCCGCCGCGTCCCCAGGGCTCGGCCCAGCATGATCTCGGATTCGCCGTTGCTGTAACCATCCGCGGTGTCAAAAAATGTCACGCCCGCATCCAGCGCGGTGTGCACGATACGATCGGCATCGATTACGTCGGTGCCGTGACCGAATGTCATAGTACCCAGGCAGATTTCAGAAACCTTGAGGCCACTGCGCCCCAGACGACGGTATTCCATGCCCCATCCCCTGCAGTCCAATACCGTATCGCACCAAAATCAGCGGCACCCGCCGAAATCGGCGGCTCGCGACGGTACTGCCGTGTGCCGCCGGATACAACAGTCGATGCCGGCCCGCTGGCCGTCCTGACGCTGGTCCATTCATTGGTTGATACACCGGCCAGCGGTTGACGCCCGTCTCGCCGCCCGCACCGGCAACGCAAACAAAACCAGATATCGCGGACACCCGGCAAGTTAACCAGTTGTTTATCTCTTCATGCCAAGCTCGCGCGACTGGGTCTCCACGCGCGAGGTCAACCATGGCTGCCTCCCTCTCGTCCTCCGATGTTGCTCGGCTTCTCGCTGAGCCTTCGCCCGATCTGCGTGCCGAGCTAGCCGGCAAGGTCGCCGCGGACCTCTCAGCCAACGGTCTCACACAAGCCGAGGTCAAACTGGCTCAGGATATCGTCCGCATCCTGGCCCGCGACGTTGAGGAAACCGTCCGGGCATCGGTGTCGCGTGCCTTGCGGCATTCGCCGAACCTGCCGCGCGACGTCGCGCGCAAGCTGGCCGAAGATGTCGAATTCGTCGCGCTGCCGATGCTCGCCGACTCCCTGGTTTTGACCGACGAAGACCTGATCGACATCGTGCGGCTTGGCTCGTCGCTGAAGCAGGAGGCGATCGCGAGCCGTCCCAACCTGACGGAGACCGTATCGGCCGCGATTGTCACGCATGGCGAGGAACCCGCCGTAGTTGTCCTCATGGCAAACGGCACCGCGACCATCGCCGAGGACACCTTCCACCACGCGGCGACCCGGTTCCCCGACAGCGACAACGTCAAGAAGGCAATGGTGTTGCGGCAGACCCTGCCGATGACCGTCGCGGAGCGGATGGTCACGATGGTCTCGAAGGCGCTACAGAATCATCTTGTGAACGCTCACGACCTGGCGCCCGCGACCGCCTCCAACATCGTTCTGAGGTCCCGCGAGCATGCCATTATCCGCCTCAGCCTGGGTGCCTCGGATGACGAGCTGCGCTATATGATCGTCCAGATGCACCGTAACGGCCGGTTGACCCCGTCGCTGATCCTGCGCGCCCTCTGCACCGGGGATATCGCGTTTTTCGAGGCGGCAATGGCCGCCCGGAGCAACGTGCCGCTCGATAACGCGCAGATCCTGATCCATGAGCCAAGCCGGCGCGGGCTGGCCGCCCTGTATCGAAAGGCTGAGATGCCGGAGACCCTCTTCGTCGCCGTCAGGGCTGGTGTCGATGTGGTGGACGAGTTGCGCTTCGACGGTGAGGCTCGCGATCTGGAGCGATTCCGAGCGCGGGTCATCAGCAGGGTGCTGACGCTCGTGGATACGGTCGACCCCGCGGATGCCGATTATCTGGTGGACAAGCTGGGCGACGTATTGCTGCACGTCCCGGCCGAGGACGGCGCGAGCCGCGTGCCCGCGCCGGCGTGATGACCGTCGTACGATTGGAAGCGCCTGTCCGAGGCGGCCGTTGAGGTCAACCCGCCCTTCGCCCCGCATGCGCGAAGCGGTCGGATGGACTGGCGCCGAGAGCGTCCGGTTTCCAGTCGCAGCGCGCGTCGGACCGCTCGATCAGCGCTGAGGTGTCCTGGTCCCGATCCAGCGCGGCGACGACGACTTGGCCGCCCTTGACGTAGAGCATGATCGCGCCGAGCGAAACGTCCCCGGCACGTGAATCATGCGATCAAACAGAGAGACAGACCATGTTCGGCCTGCACAGTCAGGCTGAAAATGGTCAAGCAAGCCAGGAAGGTCGGTGCCTCCAACTCACCGTGGACTATGATGTCGTCCGATGTGGAGGCGTGGCCGATGCAGGCCAGCTGCTTGGGTACCAGACGGTCCAGAAGACCGGCACCACGTCATATCGGGACGCCCGCCCCGCCACGTTCAGTGCCGCGGTCCGCCCGTGTTGTTCGGCGACACGCCAATGTTCGACGCGGATGGGCGCGCAGTCGCCCCGCAGAGGGAAGCGGGCGATGTCTTCGGCGGCGTACAGGTCCTCGACCACGCTCAGACGGACGGGAGACAGCGTGGATTCGACCCCGCGCAAGGTGGTAACTCAGAACCCGACCAGCTTCAGGATCAGCGCCCTAGCCGCCGGGGATGACCAGTCGGCCGCGCCCTCCAGCCGTGCGACCACCTTGCCGCCGGTGTCGATGATGACGCTGGTGGGGATCCCACGTGCATCGAATGCCCGTGCCATCACCCCCTTCGGGTCCAGCAGCACCGGCAGCCCCGTGATCCCGTGCGCCTTGTACCACGCCTGCACCGTCTCCGCGCCGCCCCGGTCCGACGACAGCGGCAGCACCGCGATGTCCCTGGGCGCCAGCGCCTTCGACAGCGCCGCCAGCGAGGGCATCTCGGCGACACAGGGCGCGCACCACGTGGCCCACATGTTCACCACCATCCCGTGACCTTTGAATTCGCCGAGGCGATGCACGGAACCGTCCTGTGCGACGAACACGCCATCCGGCGGGTTTTCGGGCGGCGACACCGGCCGCAACGCTTCGGCCAGTGGCTCCAACGTCTCCTGGCGCGCGGTTTGCGCGGCAGGGCGGTGACGGCTAGGGTGCCGGCCGCCGCTGCCCAGGGGAGCATCAACGCTGTCCGGCGGTGGATCATCATCAATCTGGAACCCTTTCGGTGACCGATACTGCCCGACCGCCGCCTGCCAGCATCGATCAGCCGCCCCCGGATCGCGGCGACAAACCGGCCAACATCCAGTGGGGCGGCCGGTTCGCCGGCGGGCCGTCCGCGATCATGCAGGACATCAATGCCTCCATCGGGTTCGACCGCAAGCTGTGGCGGCAGGATATACGCGGATCGCGCGCCCATGCGGCGATGCTGGCGAAGATCGGGCTGCTGTCGCGCTGAAGATGAGGCGGCCATCGGCGCGGGTCTAGAGGTGATCGCCGCACGAAATCGAAACCGGCCGCTTCGCGTTCGATGTCGCCCTGGAAGACATCCACATGAACATCGAGGCCCGCCTGACCGACCGTATCGGCGAGGCCGGCAAGCGTCTGCACACCGCGCGCAGCCGCAACGACCAGGTGGCGACAGACTTCCGCCTGTGGGTGCGCGATGCGATCGACGGCCTGTCGGCGCAGCTTGCCGACACGATGCTCGCGCTGGCCCGGCAGGCGGCGACGCATGCGGCCGATCCGATGCCGGGATTTACCCATCTGCAGACCGCGCAGCCGGTGACGTTCGGGCATCACCTGCTGGCCTATGTGGAGATGCTGGACCGTGATCGCGGCCGCCTGGCGGACTGCCGCCGCCGTCTGAACACCTGCCCGCTTGGTTCCGCGGCCCTGGCCGGGACATCGTTCCCGATCGACCGGCACATGACGGCCGCGGCCCTGGACTTCGACCGGCCGACCGCCAACTCGCTCGACGCCGTCTCGGACCGCGACTTCGCGCTGGAGTTCCTGTCGGCCGCCGCGATCTCCGCCGTCCATCTGTCTCGCCTCGCGGAGGAGATCGTCATCTGGTGCAGCGCCCCCTACCGCTTCATCCGCCTGTCCGACGCCTTCACCACCGGATCCTCGATCATGCCGCAGAAGCGCAACCCCGATGCGGCGGAACTGGTGCGCGCCAAGACCGGGCGGGTGACCGGCGCGCTGGTGGCCCTGCTGACCGTGATGAAGGGCCTGCCGCTGGCCTACGCGAAGGACATGCAGGAGGACAAGGAGCCGGTGTTCGACGCCGCCGAGGCCTGGGCGCTGTCGCTGGCCGCGACGGCGGGGATGGTGCGCGACATGGTTCCCGACCCGCAGCGGATGCGATCGTTCGCCGGCTCCGGTTTCGCCACCGCGACCGACCTGGCCGACTGGCTGGTGCGGGTGCTGCGCCTGCCGTTCCGCAGCGCCCACCACGTCACCGGCCGGCTGGTGGCGCTCGCCGAGGCGCGCGATGTCGGCTTGTCGGATCTCTCATTGGCGGAGATGCAGGCGATCGAGCCAGGCATCACCGAACGATGTGTTCTCCGTGCTGACGGTGGACGCTTCGGTGGCGTCGCGGACCAGCTACGGTGGCACGGCCCCGGCAAACGTCACGGCCCAGGCGGCGCGCTGGCTGGAGGCGCTGGCATGAGGGCGGTCCTGGCACTGGCCATCGCCCTCGGGTTGCTGGCGGCCTGCGGCAAGAAGGGCCCCCCGGACCCACCGGGACCGCCGTCCAAGATCATCTATCCGAGGGTTTACCCGTCGATTTAGGGCCGTCGCCAAATGCCAGTATCCGCCGCGCGTTGGGAATCATCCGCCCCGGTCCGCTATCCAGACCCCGACGTGGTGGTGCTGGACCCGCGGTTTCAGAAGATCTTCATCGGCAACGCCGGCATCAGGCGCATCGCCACAGGCTTCGACTTCACCGAGGGTCCGGTCTGGTTCGGTGACGGGCGGTATCTGCTGTTCTCCGACATACCGAACGACCGGATCCTGCGATGGGACGAGACCACCGGCGGCGTCAGCGTCTTTCGCAGCCCCTCGCATTATGCCAACGGCAACACCCGCGACCGGCAGGGACGCCTGATCACCTGCGAGCACGACACGCAGCGCCTGACCCGCACCGAATATGACGGCACCGTCGTCGTGCTGGCGGACCGCTGGGAGGGCAGGAAGCTGACCGGGCCGAACGACGTGGTGGTGAAATCCGACGGGACGATCTGGTTCAGCGACAACGGCGCCGGGACACGGGGGAATTACCTCGGGCATACGGCACCGCAGGAGCATCCGTTCCGCGTCTACCGCTACGATCCCCGCACCGCCTCCCTCAGCGTTGCCATCGGCGACATGGTTCGGCCGAACGGCCTGTGCTTTTCGCCGGACGAGACGCGGCTCTATGTGGTCGATACGCCCGTGGACGGACCCAGGAGCACGTTTGTCTACGATATCGTCGACAACGGCACGGAAGCGGCAAACGGCCGGGTGTTCTTCAGCGGCGCCGGATGGGCCGACGGGATCCGTTGCGATACCGAGGGAAACGTGTGGTGCGGCTTCTCGGGTGGCGAGGGCGAGGATGGCGTCGCGGTGTTCGCCCCTGACGGCACGCTGATCGGACGCATCCTGCTGCCGGAACGCTGCGCCAACGTCTGCTTCGGCGGAAAGAAGCGGAACCGGCTGTTCATGGCCGCCAGCCAGTCGGTCTATGCGCTGTACGTCGAGGCGCAAGGGGCGGTTGGCGGGTAGTCTACGCCGCGCCTGCCGATCCCCGTTGAAAGCAGCGCGGTCGTTGCCAGGATCGGGAGCGGCGGAAGGTGCGGCGGCTGAGTGCCCCGCAGCTTGCTGCGACCACGGGCGAACCATGTTAAGACGGCGATACCAATGAAAAGCCCATCGTCATGCACCCACTGATCGCGCGGCACCAGGCAGAGATCGCCCTTCTCTGCGACCGATACGGTGTGCGCCAGTTGGAGGTGTTCGGGTCCGCGGCACGCGGTTTGGACTTCGACCCGGACAGCAGCGACGCCGACTTCCTGGTCGAGTTCATGCCTGACAGCCGCCTCGGACCGTTGCAACAATTCTTCGGCCTCGCTGACGGCCTGGAGCGCCTGCTGGGACGTCCGGTCGACCTGGTGGAGCGCGGCGCAATCAAGAATCCGTTTGTCCGGGCCGGCATCGAACAGGCCCGTGAGGTCGTCTATGCAGCGTGACGTGCGCGCCTTTCTATGGGACGTGCAAAATGCCGCCGATGCCATCCTGGCGTTCACCGCGGACCTTGACGTGACGATTTATGCCGAAACGGATGTTGTGCATTCCGCGGTGGAACGAAAGTTCGAGATCATCGGCGAGGCGCTCAATCAGCTCACGAAATTGGATCCAGCGCTGTCAGGCCGCATACCGGACATTCGCGAGGTCATCGCGTTCCGGAACGTGCTGATCCATGGTTATGCCGCCGTGGACCACGAACGCGTGTGGCGGACCGTCAGGGAGTCACTGCCCGGCCTGCGCGCGGCGGTCGCCGCCCTGCTGGCCGAACTCAGCTCCGCGTGCTGAAGCCTCGGGAGCCGACAACCGGCGGAAAACGGGTTCGGCCCGGGACACGATGCCCCGGGCCGTCGCCTGTATGACCGCTGAAGCCGGCTGTTACGCGAACTGGTTCATCGTGTTGTGCACGCCGCCCGCTTTCAGCGCCGCTTCGCCTGCGAAGTACTCCTTGTGATCGTCGCCGATGTCCGAGCCCGCCATGTTCTGGTGCCGCACGCAGGCAATCCCCTGGCGCAACTCCTGGCGCTGGACATTCAGCACGTAGCCCAGCATGCCCTCGGTGCCGAAATACTCCCGCGACAGGTTGTCCGTGGACAGCGCCGCCGTGTGATAGGTCGGCAGCGTGATCAGATGGTGGAAGATGCCCGAGCGCTTCGCGGCGTCGGCCTGGAAGGTGCGGATACGCTCATCGGCCTCGATCGCCAGTGGCGTGGCGTCGTACTCCACGCTCATCAGCTTCGCGCGCTCGTAGCCGGAGACGTTCTTGCCCTCGGCCGACCACGCATCGAACACCTGCTGACGGAAGCTCAGCGTCCAGTTGAACGACGGCGAGTTGTTGTATGCCAGCTTGGCATTCGGGAACACCTCGCGCACGCGATCCATCATGCTGGCGATCTGCTCCACATGCGGCTTCTCGGTCTCGATCCAAAGCAGGTCGGCACCGTTCCGCAGGGACGTGATGGAGTCGAGCACGCAGCGGTCCGCCCCCGTCCCGGCACGGAACTGGAACAGGTTGCTGGGCAGGCGCTTCGGCCGCAGCAGCTTGCCGTTACGGTTGATGATGACATCGCCGTTGCGGGCGTTGTCCGGCGTGATCTCCTCGCAGTCGAGGAAGCTGTTGTACTGGTCGCCCAGGTCGCCCGGCGTGTGGCTGACCGCGATCTGCTTCGTCAGGCCGGCCCCCAGCGAGTCCGTGCGCGTCACGACGATCCCGTCCTCCACGCCCAGTTCCAGGAACGCATACCGGATGGCCCGGATCTTCGCGACGAAATCCTCGTGCGGCACGGTGACCTTGCCGTCCTGATGCCCGCACTGCTTTTCGTCGGACACCTGGTTTTCGATCTGCAGCGCGCAGGCGCCTGCCTCGATCATCTTCTTCGCCAGCAGGTAGGTCGCCTCCGCATTGCCGAACCCCGCGTCGATATCCGCGATGATCGGCACGACATGGGTCTCATAGTTTTCCACCCGCGCCAGCAATTCCGCTTCCTTGGTGCCGTTGCCCGCCTTGCGGGCGGCATCGATCTCACGGAACAGGCCGCCCAGTTCGCGCGAGTCCGCCTGACGGAGGAACGTGTAGATCTCGCGGATCAGGTCCGGCACCGTGGTCTTTTCATGCATCGACTGGTCCGGCAGCGGCCCGAACTCAGAGCGCAGGGCCGCCACCATCCAGCCTGACAGATAGATGTAGCGGCGTTTCGTGGTGCCGAAATGCTTCTTGACCGCAATCATCTGCTGCTGCGCGATGAACCCGTGCCAGGCACCGAGCGACTGGGTGTAGTTGGCGGGATCCGCGTCGTACGCCGCCATGTCCCGGCGCATCACCGCGGCGGTGTAGCGAGCGATGTCGAGGCCGGTCTGAAAACGGTTCTGCAGGCGCATGCGCGCGACCGACTCAGGATTGATGCCGTCCCACGTGCCGTTCTTGCTTTCAACCAGCTGGGCGACCTGGGCAATATGATCTTGATAAGAGGACCGGCCGCCGAAGGGACCCGGCACGCCGCCGGTCAGACCATCGGGAGAATAGTTCGCGGTGTTCATGTCATCCATACCTTCCAGTGAGCCGCCCGAAGAGCGTCGCCGGCATCTATGGTGCTGCACCTGCGAAGTCGATGTAAAAGTGGCATCCGAAGGGGGAAATCTGTCAATGAATTACGAAAAGATTTTACAGCGAGTAAAGTCTGTAAACGCTGGAAGCCCCGTCGTATCGGCCCAAAATCCAGCCTCGCGCGCACGTCCGATCCTAGCCGCATGATGGTTGTCTCCATCTGGGGCCCCCTGAGTCGGGATCGCGAGAACCGGTGGGGCTACACTCGCCGCCACACCCCCGGCGCCGCCGTAGCGATCGCATGCATCCCGAACCCCAGGAACAGCACGCCCGAAACCCGCGTCACCCAAAGCGCGTGTCGCCGGTAGAACCGCCGCACCACCCCCGCCCCGATGACCGACACCAGCACGATATCCGCCGCCACGAATCCCACGCACGCCGCCGCCAGCAGAGGGGCGAACGCACTCCAGTCCAGTGCGCTCGCGTAACGCGCCAGCAACGCGGTGAACATCGCCACCGCGACCGGGTAAGCCTTCGGGTTGGACAGCCCGAACGCCAGGCCCCGCAGCAATGGCCGTGCGCGCTCTGTCGTCACCGCCCCGTCGACCCCCCGCCGGGCCAGGGCTGAGCGCGCACCCAGCCAGCACAGGTAAACCCCGCACACCAGCCCCAGCCCATCGAACCACACCGTGCCGATCGTTCGCGCCCCGATGATCGCGGTCAGCGACAGCGACGCCCACACCACGTCCCCGACGAAATGGCCGCCCAGGAACAGCGCCCCGGCCCGCCGTCCGCGACTGGCGCCGATCCCCAGCAGCGCCAGGAACGCCGGGCCCGGTGCCAGGGTATAGGCGGCACCGGACAACGCCGAGGCCGCCAGCAGCCCGAAACTCATGCGCCGAACGCCTGGTCCCAGGGTTCCGGCAGCATCAGATACCCCTCCCGTGCCTTCACCAGATGGGCAAACCCAGGGAAATGCACGTGCATCCCCGCGATCAACTGCCGGTCCGTCGCCACCATGTCGAATATCCGCTTGCGCGTCGCCGCGGCCGCGTGCGGATCGGTATCAAAGGCCATGGTCACCTCCGGCCGCGGCACCTGCACTTCCGGCACGTGGATGATATCGCCCCAGATCAGCAGCGACTTGGCCGCCCGACGCGATCATGTACCCGGAATGACCCGGCGTGTGCCCATGCAGCGGCACCGAGGTCACGCCGGGAAATACCTCGACCGCACCGGCGAATGTCCGCATCTCGGTTGTGATACGGGCGCCATCTGTTCGCGCGCGCACTGAAAGTACAGCTGCCCGGCCACGCTCGTCCGCTCGGTTCATCGCCCCGTCATCCTGCCAGTGCCGAGGCTCGTTTTCATGCACCACCAGTTCGGCATTGGGGAAGAACTTCTGCCCCGGTCTTCGGGTCGGTCAGCCCGGCGGAATGATCCGGATGCATATGGGTCAGGATCACGGTCTCGATATCGGCCGGATCGACCCCGGCGGCCTGCAGGTTCCGTTGCAGCTTGCCCGCTGTCGGCAGCAGGTAATCGCCTGATCCGGTCTCGATCAGCGCCAGCCGACCGGCGGAATAGACCAGGTAGCAGTTGACCGATGTCCGCCGCGCCGGGACGGAACGCGTCGGTCAGCATCTTCGTTGCGTCGGCGGGTGAAATGTTCTGCATCACCTCCACCGTGCCATCCAGATACCCGTCGGACAGCGCGGTAACGACGATGTCACCGATCCGTCGATGATAGACGCCGGGGATCTGCGAACTCGGAACCATTCACCTGAACTCCTGCTACTGGGCGATATATCCGCCATCGATGACCAGTTCTGTTCCAGTAATGAACGACGCTTCGTCCGAGGCCAGGAACAGCACGCCGTACGCGACCTCGATCGGTTCCCCGAGCCGGCGCAGCGGCGTGGCCTCGATCTTCGACGCGCGTCCGGCGGCATTCGTCGCGTTCAGCATCGGCGGCAGGTAGCCCGGGATGCACCGAGTTCACCCGAACGCCGGACGGCCCATATTTCGCGGCCGCGGCTTTGGTATACAGCCGCACGGCACCTTTCGACGCCGCATACCCCGGGTGACTGTCCGCGCTGCCGATGAACCCCATGATGGAAGAGATGTTGACGATCGAGCCCCGTCCGTTCGGGATCATCGCCGCGGCAGCCAGCTTGGTGCCCAGGAACACGCTCGCCGCGTTGACCGACAGCAGCTTCTGCCAGCCTTCCAGCCCGTCCGGATCGCCGACCGCGCTGCCGCTGATGCCGGCGTTGTTGACCAGGATGTCGAGCCGTCCAAAAGCGGCGATGGTTGCGGCAATCAGATTTTCCCAGTCCGCCTCCGACGTCACATCCGTGCGAACAAACCGCGCTCGGCCTTGGATGGCGCCGATGTCGGCGGCCACCGCCTCGCCTTCCCTGGTCAGCACGTCGGCGATGACGACGGCAGCACCTTCCTTGGCGAACAGCCGGGCCTCCGCCTCACCCATGCCATGCGCGCCGCCGGAGACAATGGCGACTTTGTCTTTCAAGCGCATCGTCGTGCTCCATTTTCATTCAAATCGTGGTCAGTACCACTTCCGGCCACAGGATCAGTCCCTCTCACGTGACGGCCGGCGGCTGTCTTCCCGCTGAAGTCCAACGCCGGTCTTCCGCATCAAGGCCAGCACTTCTCCTGCTCGGTCACGGCCGGCCTCTCCCCCGGTGTCAAGGCCGGCCTGCCGGCCACCTCTTGCCGTATCGAGCAGAACCGTCGCGGCCGTTCCCGTCGCGACTAACCCGCACACACCACCAGGATCCCACCCACGTCCGGCAACGAATCCAGCCGCCCGATCTCCGCGATCAGCCGCGCGGTCTTCTCCGTCCCCAGCACAGGATCGGTCAGCGCCGCGAACTTCGCCTCCAACCGTGTCCCCTGGTGCGCCACATCTCCGGCCGGCGTTCCCGCATCGTGTTGCGCCGTGAACCTCGACCCGTCCCGCAGCGACACTTCGATCTCGGTGAACGTGTTCGGAATACCGGTCCGGAAATCCAGCGACACCTTGTCCCGCAACCCAACCAGCACCGGGTCCGCGGCAACTTCCGCGCAATACGACGCAAGACGGCTCGTATCCACCCCCGCCAGCCCCATCGCCGTTGTCAGCCGCAAGCGAGAACTTCGCTTCCAGCCCCGTTCGAGGTGCCGGTATGTTGCAGATCCGGTCACACGCCTCTTCCAGCCGCACGTCGATCCGCTCCACCTGATCCGGTGAGAATTCGTGCTGTTCCCGCAGTCGCCGAGCCGATTCGATGGCAGCATGAGTCATGTAGCAGGACGCATGATACTTGAACAAATTGTTCACGATCCACCATCCGCCCGGCGGCGTATCGAACGCCCGCTCGGGATTGAAATCCGGACTATGGGTGCGGGCAAAACCCTGCGCGCACTCGATGACGTCGATGCGCGACGGTGAAGCCCCGCGCGGCCAGTTTCGCCGCCATCACCCCATGATACGCCGCCTTGCCGGCATGCAGCGGCTTGCACATCGTGCCGAACATCGACTTCAGCCCGGCCGCCTGGGTGCCAGCGATACCCAGTGCGGCTGCGAACCGATCGCGCATCCAGCCCCAGCAGATGCGCGCACGCAGCGGCGGCGCCGAAACTGCCGACTGTCGCGGTCGCATGAAAGCCCAGGCCGTCGTAATGACCGGGAGCGATCGTCCGCCCGACCCGGCACTGCAGTTCGTATCCCGCAACGAACGCCGTCAGGACGTCCGCCCCGCTCGATCCACGCTCCTCCGCCAGCGCCAGCAACGCCGGCAGGATCGCGACCGAGGGATGTCCCGGCATCGCCAGGTTCACATCGTCGAAATCCAGCGCGTGCGACGCCGCCCCGTTCACGATCGCCGCCGACGCGACCGGTAGCCGCCCGGCGCGCCCCAGCACGGAAGCAACCTCCTTGCCGCCCTGCTCCTGCATTTCCGCCAGCAGGATCGTGACCAGTTCGTCGGACGCTCCGGCGATCCCGCAGCCGAGGTAGTCCAGCACGCACTGCCGCGCCCAGTCGCGAACCGTGTCCGGAATGTCCTGCAGCCGCAGCTTCCGCGCCTGTTCCGACAAGGCCCGGGTCAGCCCTTTGCCCGCCTGGATGTCGCTGATCGCGTTCATCGCAACTACCTCCCGTTAACGCCCCTTGAAGACCGGCTTGCGCTTTTCGTTGAACGCCCGGATGCCCTCGCGGCGGTCCTCCGTCGGAACCATCCGGTTATACGCTTCGATCTCGAACATCATGCCGGTCTGCAGGTCGGTGTTCAGACCCATGTTGACCGACTGCTTGATCTGGCGGGTCGAAATCGGTGCATTTCCCGCGATCACCGCCGCGGTTTCCAGCGCCTCGGCCACCAGCGTTTCCGACTTGCAGATCCGGTTGACCATGCCCCAGTCATGCGCCTGCCGCACATCGAACGGCCGCCCGGTCAGCAGGATTTCCTTCGCCCGCCGGCTACCGACGGCGCGCGGCAGGTTCTGCGTCCCGCCCGCGCCGGGCATGATTCCCAGGGTGACCTCGGTCAGCGCAAACCGTGCGTGTTCGGCGGCGTAGATGAAGTCGGCGCAGAGCGAGATTTCCATCCCGCCCGCATAGGCCGCCCCATTCACCGCCGCGATGATCGGGACCGGGCAACCCACCATCGCGCGGATCATCCGCTCAAAGATCAGGTGCTGATCTTGCCATTGCTCATCGGTCATGCCGTTGCGCTGCTTCAGATCGCCGCCGGCACAGAACGCCTTGACCCCCGCGCCGGTGATCACGATGCACCGCTGCCGGTTCGGCGCGGCACAGAAGCCGTCGAACACCGCCAGCAGGTCCAGCCCCATCTGAGTGTTCATCGCGTTCGCGACCTCGGGCCGGTTCAGGGTCACCAGCACGGTGTGTTCCTGAGGGTACTCAACCAGGATCGTTTCGAATGTTCTTCATTCTCACCACTGCCTGCATGATCAAACGGATAAACGTGTCCATCGCGGTCGGGTCGGTCCAGCGCAGCACCGCGACCAGTTCCTGCTTCGGCGCCACCCAGGTCAGATTGCCGCCGGCACCGAAGGCGAAGAAACTGTCTTCCGGCGCGCTTTCGTAACGACCGTGCCGCCGTGTTCAGCCACCACAGCAGGCCATACACCGGGTTCAGCGCGCAGGGCCGCAACGACTCGGCGATCCAGCATTCCGGCAAGAGCCGACGTCCGTTCCAGTCGCCCCGGCGCAGCATCAGCAGGCCGATCCGGGCCTGGTCCTCGGCGTGGATCAGCATGCCGCCGCCCCAATGGGTGCCACCCGACACGCTCTCGATCATCGCGCCCGTCGATCTCGACCGATGAGTTGCGATATCCGTGCCACGACCAGTCTCTCGACGCCCCGATCGGCGTCATGATCCGTTCGGCGAACACCTCCGGCAAGGGCCGCCGAAACCGGCGCAGCAACGCCAGGCTCAGGCGATTGACGCGGACGTCGTTGTATTCCCAGTGCGCACCGGGAGCCCGCAACGGCGCGGCATCGCCCTTGCGCCCTTTCCCCTCCAGCCCCAGGTTGCGGTTCCGGTCGATCATGGTCGGATTTGCCGAACAGCTCGCCCTCCCATTCCGACGTGTTCTGCAACAGATGCCGCCACGTCACGGCACGGTTCTGCGCGCTGTCGAAACCGCCGTCATCGACCGTGCGACCGACCGGTTCGTCCAGGTCCGGCGATCAATCCGTCCATCACCGCGATGCCGGCCAGCAGGCTCAGATAGCTCTTGGCGGCGGAGAAGGTGAAATCGACCTGATCGGTGTCGCCCCAGGATGCGACCTTGAAGCCGCGCCGCAGCACCAGACCATTGGCCGGCCCACGCGGCCTGATGGGGCCCAGCAGTTCATTGAACGGCGGCGGTTCGAAGATAGCCGCTCTCCAGGTGCAGGCGCAGGTCGTACGGCCACGGGGTCTCGTTCTCCGCCGCGAACCGGGCGGCTTCCTCCAGCCACATCCAGTGCATGCCGGCGACATCGGCCGGGGCCTCAGGCCACGCTTCGCCGTGCGGCGGCGGTACGATCGACGGCAACTCCATCCAGCTATTTCCTTCCGATCCGATCAACGGACTATGGCCTCGGCGACTGGACGTGCATAGTGCGGCGCAGGTTGGGGGTGGCATGCCGGATCGAACCGGGCATCGGCTGGCGCTGCTGAACGGCACACTGTTCTCCGCGATACCGGCGGGCGAACAGGGGCGCATTCTCGCGCTCGCCTGGGAACGTTCCGTCCAGCGCGGCCAGATCATCTTCCAGAAAGGCGATACTGACTCGTCGATGATGGCGGTGTTGCGCGGGTCGGTGCGGATCAGCAGCGGATCGGCGGACGGCAAGGAAGTCATATTCAATATCATCCGCGTGGGCGAGGTATTCGGCGAGATCGCGCTGCTGGATGGCCGGCCACGCAGCGCCGACGCCACGGCGATCGAGGACTCCACGTTGCTGGTGATCGAGCGGCGGCATTTCCTGCCCTTCCTGCTGGCCAATCAGGACCTCGTGCTGCGGATGCTGGCCGTGCTGTGCCAGCGATTGCGCCAGACCAGCGACGCCCTGGGCGAGATGGTGACACTCGATCTTCCCGGCCGGCTGGCGCGTCTCCTGGTGCGGCTTGCCGACGATCACGGCAGCGTGACGCCGCAAGGCACCCGTATCGACTTCAAGCTGTCGCAGCGCGACATCGGCACACGCGTCGCCTCGTCACGCGAAACCGTCAACAAGCAACTCCAGGTTTGGCGCGATGCCGGGTGGCTGTCGCTCGATCACGGCTACATCACGTTGCGGGAACCGGCGCGGTTCCGGGACTTGAGTGATCCCGTCTGATTCGGCCCTCCTTCTGCCCGATACGGTAATCGGCGCCCGTGTCCACATCCGGCAGGCATCGGAGGAAGCCGGCACGATGGTGGCGAAATTGCTTCAGCGTGTCCGCCAGTGCGTGTTCCGTCGACCAGCGCGTCCCCCCGAACAGGTTCCCCGGCCGGCGAGGCCCCAACGCGATCAGCCAATACCCGCCATCGCACGCTGGCCCGAACACCGCATCGGCCGTGCCCAGGCGGCGGAAGGCGGCGCGGACATCCGCCGCGCCCGCCCGCGGGATGTCGCATCCCATCAGTGCCGCGCGCCGATACCCCCCAAGCGCCCGGCTCATGCGAACGCCGAGGTCCCCGTGCCCCTGGTCGACGCGCCGGACCCGGACCGGCAACCGGACGCGCGCTCGGTCAGGCGTCACAGCCAGCACGACGTCGAAGCGGCGGGACGCCAACAGGTCGCGCAGCAACGCGGTCATCGTGGCAACATGGAAGCGGAGCGCCGCCCGGTCGCCGATGTCGCGTGCCAGACGACGCTTCACCGCCCCCAGGCGCGGCGCCCGGGCGAAGACGATGACGGTGTCCCTCATCCGTAGATCCGCTGGATCACCTTGGGCGGCACGCCGGCGAACCACAGCGCCAGACACAGCAGGTTGCGGGCGGACCGGCGCAGATAGCCCTGCGTTTCCCATTTGTGCGCCGACGTCACCGCATCGGCCGCCAGCGGGACCAGACAGATCCTGCCGAGGCGGCGAACCAGATCGACGTCCTCCATCAGCGGCAACGGCCTCATGCCGCCAACCGCGCGCAGCAGGTCGCGGTGAATGAGCAGGCCCTGGTCTCCGTACGGCAGGCCCAGGACGCGGCTCCGCCACGCCACCACCCGTTCGAGCCGTCGGGCACGCCGATCCGGGCTGTCGAGAACGAAGCGAAAATACCCGGCTTGCGCGGGAATATCGTGGATTGCGGCACGCCACTCCGGCGACAGGCGGGTATCGGCATGCAGCAACAGCAGCCACGCATGGCTGGCGGCGGCGATACCGGCCGCCAGTTGAATGCCCCGGCCACGGCGCGCGCTCAGTACGCGGGCGCCGGACGCCGCGGCGATCGCTATGGTCCCGTCTGTGCTGCCGCCGTCGACGACGATGATCTCCGGCACGTCACCAAGCGCGGCCAGGGTCCGCGGCAGGAAGTTGGCGGCATTGAGCGTCGGAATGATGAGCGAGAGATCTGTGGTCACGTCTTTGACCGCTTTGGCCGGGTCGATTCGGACGTGTTCGCCGCCGCCGGGTCCGTCTGCCTCCATGTTCCGCGAGTTCATCCGATTCGCGGGCGTCCGTCTACCTCACGGAAAGGGCAATCGGCCGATGGAACGGTCGATCCCTCGTCCCGGGGCCAGCGATCTCTCCATTGGAACCGCTTGCCCCGGGAACCGCTTGCTCCGGCACTCGCGGGCAGGCATTCACCGCCAAGCAGTGAACAGTCGCGATACGGTCAGAGCAAAATCAGACGAATTGGGTCATTCCTTGACCGTCAACGCGGACCGTTCGGTTTGTTGCACAGCCAGCAACGAAAATCCGACAATCCTCGCCTCGGCCTGGGTTCGGAAACGCCCGGGTTGCGGCCCCTTCGCCCGCATCAAAGAGCGCGATCATCCCGCTGTCTTCACCTCAAAGTCGCTCGGTGGGAACTCCGCAAGGATCGCCGCCTCTCCGTTGCCGGGACCAAATTCGCGCGACCAGCCCAAATCACTGAACCGGCGACTCGTGTGCTTGGTTTAGGGTCATGGTCACATAGCTACGAACCCATAAAGTGACACGTCGTCCAAATCGTAGAATAAATCGCCAGCGAGGCGAACGCATCGGTAGGACAGATTCATGTTTCGTGGTTTGATTTTGGCGGCGATTGCCTTGGTCCCCTTGTCCGCCCCGAGCGCGGCAGAGTTGGACGGCATCGTGATGCCGGACATGCGCATGGTCGATGGCACGCGCATGTGGCTCAACGGCATGGGTCTTCGGACTTACTCGATCCTTGGAATTCACATCTACGTCGCCGGTCTGTATCTGGAACGCCGGAGCGACAACTCCGACAGCATCCTGCAGTCGCCCGAACTGAAACTACTCGATATCCGCTTCGTCCGCGATGTCAGTGCGCGGGAAGCCCGAAACGCATGGCGGACGGGTTTCGACAGCAACTGCCGGCCGCCCGCCTGCTCTCTTGATCCGGGGAACGTCCAGCGCTTCCTGGCGGCGGTTCCACCCGTGCACAAGGGTGATGAGACGACGCTGCTGTTCTCCTCCAAGGGTGTCGTCGTGACGCTCAACGGGCATCCGATGGGTGACATCACCGATCCCCATTTCGCCAAGACGATGCTCGCCACATTCATCGGCCCCGTCCCGCCCACCCCCCGTCTCAAGCAAGAACTGCTCGGCGACAGGAATTGACCGGCAAGACCACCATCATCGAAGCGAGTCCTTGCCTGCTCGATATTCCTATATCAAAACAAAATGTCGCGCCGCGCCGCCACGTAGCGACGTATCTCAGGCGAAAATCGCGCTGCCCTGGATATCCGCCGCTGGTTGGGCCGACGCGCGTCACAAATCGCGCGACCAGACACCACACCTGCTACCGCTTCAGCAGACCTGCTACCGCTTCAGGACCTCCGGATTCGTCACCCGCACCGGATTGCCATCCATGAACGCCAGCGCGTTCTCGATCATCTGCGGATAGAACCCGTCCCACGTCTCCTTCACGCAGTACCCCAGATGCGGGCTCAACACCGTGTTCGGCGCCTTCCGCAGCGGATGATCCGCCGGCAGAGGCTCACGGTCGTAGACATCCAGCGCCGCGACGATCCGGCCGGCGTGCAGCGCCTCCAGCATCGCCGCTTCATCGACAATCGGCCCGCGCGACGTGTTCACCAGTATCGCCCCCGGCTTCATCCGCGCGATATCCGCTCGCCCCACCAGTCCGCGGCTCCGGTCCGACAGCACCACGTGGATGCTGATCGCATCCGACGTCGCCATCAACTCGTCCTTCGCCACCAATCGGGCCCCTGCCGCCTCGGCCCGCTCCGCGGTCAAATTCTGGCTCCACGCGATCACGTTCATCCGCAGCGCCCTGGCATACGTTGCCATGTACCCCCCGAGCTTCCCCAGCCCGATCACGCCCAGCGTCTTCCCCGCCAGCCCCCGCCCCAATGGCACCCCCATCTGGAACCCACCGGCCCGGATCACCGCATCCCCCACCGCCAGCCCGCGCGCCGCCGCGATCAGCAGCCCCAGCGCCAGTTCCGCCGTCGCCGAATCGCTGTAACTGGCCGCCCTGCGTGGAACTCACCGGGATCCCCCGAGCCGAACAGGCCGCGGTATCGAGCGAAAGGTTCCGCGCTCCGGTGATCCCAAGCATCCGCAGCCTCGGCAGCCGGTTGATCAAGGAGCCCGGCAGTGGCGTCCGCTCCCGCATCGACAGCACGATGTCGAAATCCGCGAGCTTCGCCGCCGCGTCATCGGCATCGACGAAGGCGTCGGAGAAAAACACCACTTCGGCCCTCGCCTGCAGCGGCGCCCAGTCCGCCGCACCGCGCGCCACGCCCTGCCAGTCGTCCAGCACCGCTACCCGCGTCTTGTTGTTTGTCACGTATTCCCTCCTGCGTCAGCATCCGCGAAACTCGCGCCACCGCGCCGAACGCGCAAGCGTTCGGCCGGCACGGCATCGCCCACCCAACAGGAGGAACTCAGCATGACCAACGTCGCCGTCATCGGGGCCGGGCTGATCGGCCGAGCTTGGTCCATCGTATTCGCCCGCGCCGGGTTCAACGTCACCCTGTGGGACCAGTTCCCGCTCCAGACCACCCAGGCACTGGCCTTCGTCGCCGACCGCCTGCCCGAATTGCGCGCCGCCGGCCTCCTCGCCGACGCACCCGAAACAGTCCTGTCCCGCATCCGGCCCATGCAGTCACTGTGGGAAACCGTGCGCGCCGTCGACTATATCCAGGAATGCGGCCCCGAGCGCATCGACGTCAAGACCGGCGTCTTCACCGAACTGGAGCGCGCCGCCCGCCCCGATGCCATTTTCGCCTCATCCTCCTCCGGCATCCCCGCCAGCGCGTTCACCGAACATTTGAAATCACGCCACCGCTGCCTGATCGCACACCCGGTGAACCCGCCCTACCTCGTGCCACTCGTGGAAATCTGTCCCGCTCCGTGGACCGACCCGGCCGTCACCGAGCGCACGCGCCAGATCATGGTCGAAGCCGGTCAGGTCCCCGCGATCGTCAAGAAGGAAGTAGACGGATTCGCACTGAACCGCCTGCAGGGCGCACTGCTGGCCGAGGCGTTCCGGCTGCTCGCCGACGATGTCATCTCCCCCGCCGATCTCGACGCGCTGGTCAAACACGGCCTCGGGCTTCGCTGGAGCTTCATGGGCCCGTTCGAGACCATCGACCTGAACGCACCGGGCGGGTTGGCGGATTACTGCAATCGTTACGGCCCGCTGTACGCCAAGATGCAGCAGCAGATGAAGCCGCTCGACTGGGATGCGGCTCTGGTGGACCGGCTGCACGGCGCCATGCGTGCCACACTGCCGGCCAACATGCAGCCGGTGCGGCAGGAGTGGCGTGACCGGCGGCTGATGGCCCTGCTCGCACACAAGGCCACACAGCCGGAATAGCGCGTCTGCCCCGCGCCAACAGAACGGCTGCCAGTTTGCCGCCCCGGCGCAGGTGGGCGTCTGTTTTGGCGCGGCTTTCGCTCCCATCGCACCGTGGGCCGGATTCGAGCCACGAGCCTCGAGAGGGATCCGGATAAAGCTGCCCAAAGACGGTCAGTTTATAAGAATCCTAATGGCTTCGTGTTTTGGTGGTGAATCAGGCTCGCTATCCGCGACGCAGACCGCGCCGAGGCCCCCGCGCCGTCGATCCAGCCTCACCCGTCACCGCACAAGCAGCCTTCACCTAATTGTCTTGGTTCGTAACGTATTTGGACTTGCCCCGATACGTTGCATCATCGATGATCGATACAATTACGTGATGGAGGCAATCGATGAAACGGCTTCTTCTGGTCGCAGCAGCCGTCGCGCTGCAATTCGGCTGCACGCCGCCGCCGCCTCAGCCCGGGCAGCCGGTCACCATCGATCAGGGAACGTCCTGGTCCGGCATCAGCCGGTCTCTGTTCTACACCGTCGACCAAGGCTCCCGCCTCATGCCCCTGGCCTGGTTCCGCGCGCTGAAGCAACCAGACGGCTCCGCGTTTCTCTCCAACCACCTGGTCCGTTATGGTTACCTGCGCAACTATGACGCGCCGGTCTCGGATCTGCCGGTGGGCTTTACCACCAATGGGACAGTCGATGACAAGTGGATCGGCATGAACTGCGCCGCCTGCCATACCCGCGAGATTGAGGTGGGCAAAGTAACCTATCGCATCGACGGCGGCCCCGCGATCGCGGACTTCCAGACCTTCCTGTCCGATCTGGATGCGTCCGTGGCCCACCTGCTGGCGGACCCCGCCACCTTCCAGATCTTTGCCGTGGACGTTCTGGGCGGCCACCCGTCCGAGGAAAGCGTGCGCAAGCTCCATGCGGACGTCCAGGCGTGGTTCGGACCGTACGACCTGATCGTCCAAAAAGGCCTCCCCCGAACGAACCCGTGGGGTCCGTCGCGGTTGGACGCCGTCGGAATGATCTTCAACCGTCTGGCGGGTCTCGACATCGGCCCCGCCCCGGACCACACCATTCCGAACAACGTCATGACCGCCGACGCGCCGGTGCGCTACCCGTTCCTGTGGAACGCATCCCGCCAGGACTTCACCCAATGGCCGGGTTTCGCCGCGAACGGCGACACCCTGCTGGGCCTCGCCCGCAACACCGGCGAAGTGTTCGGCGTCTTCGCGTCGTTCCATCCAGTCAAGGATTCCGTCAAATATCCGCTTCTGAAGATCGATTACACAACGGATAATTCGGCGAACACTTTGGGCCTGCTGAGCCTGGAGAAGCTTATCACGCTGCTCGGGCCGCCGAAGTGGCAATGGCCGACCGATCCTGCGCTGGTGAAGCAAGGTCAGGAAATCTTCAACTGGCCCACCGCCCAAGGCGGCTGCGTTGAATGCCATGGCGAAAAGAAGGGCCAGCCCCGCAGCCTGTTCCAGGACACCTGGGCCACACCGCTGATCGATGTCGGAACCGACAACCGTGAGTGGGTGATGCTCGGCGTGCCCGGGGACCCCGCCTGGCCGGGCTGGAAAGTCGATACCGGCGTTCTCAGCGGCGCGCAGATCCCGCACCTTGTCCCCGCACTCAAGCCGATCGACAGTGCCTTCTCCGCCTTGGGCCTGTCGGTCAGAGGCACGATACTGCAGCGCATCGTGAGCCTTGCCGATGCCGTGTCGGCGCCAAACGCAGCAGACACCGGCCCGAGGTCAGACCTGGTGACGCGCGGCGTCCACGCCCATTCCGAGCGGGCTCAGGACCTGAAGAGCGCCTTCATCAAGCCGACGCAACCCGATCCACTTCCGTTCAAGTACGAGGCCCGCGTGCTGCACGGCATTTGGGCCGCCGCCCCGTACCTGCACAACGGGTCGGTTCCAACCTTGGACGATCTGCTGAAGCCGGCCGCGGACCGGCCGAAATCGTTCAAGGTCGGACCGGCGTATGATCCGGTGAAGGTCGGCCTCGCCGCCGATCAGACAGCGTTCAACTACACGCTCACCACCACCGGGTGCGACCAGCGCACCTCCGGCGACAGCAACTGCGGCCATGAATACGGCACCTCGACCCTGACGCCAGACCAGAAGAAGGCGCTGCTGGAGTACCTGAAGACGCTCTGACGCCCGCAGGCGAGTGGCCGCCGTCTCCTCGGAGGCCACCCGCCGCGCTGGTCGACCGGACATCGCGCCGGTGTTGATGGTGCGCTTGCGCACCGATCCGCCGTCGCGATGCGGCCACGCGGTCACACACCGCCCTCGCGCCGTTAACCCGTTGTTAGCCATCACCTGTTTGTATGCCGCCAAACATCTGGCAGGCACGACATGGCATCCTTCGATCCCGAGCTCGCCACGGCTCCGCTGCACCGTGTGATCGTCGCCGCCGAAGCGATCGGCACCGGTCGCGGCCTGCCCGAGGTCATCGCGCTCTACACAAGCTGGATCGCCTTCCAACCGGCCGGTGCGGCCCACCTGGCCGCTGCCTGGTTCAACCTGGGCGCTGAACTCGCCATCGCCGGCGATGCACCCGCCGCGGCCCAGGCCTATCAGACGGCTCTGACCAGCCAGCCCGGCTTCGTCCCCGCCGCCGTCAACCTCGGGCTATACCTGGAACGTCAGCGCGACCCCCAGGCCGCGCTGCAGCTCTGGACCGACGCCCTGCAGCCCGATGACGCCCGCATCGCCCTGCTTAACCACCGCGGCCGTTTGCTGGAAAGTACCGGCAATCTGGCGCAGGCCGCCGAAAGTCTGCGCGCGAGCCTGCTGACCCGGCACGACCAGCCTGATGTGGTGCAGCACTGGCTGCATCTACGCCAGAAGATGTGTGCCTGGCCGGTGCTGGCGGAGACCATTCCCGGACTGTCGCCACACGACCTCGTCGCCCAGGCCGGGCCGCTCGCGGCGCTGGCGCTGACCGACGACGTGCCGACCCAGTGCGCCGTCGCGGCCGGCTGGCTCGCCCGCAAAACCGAGCCGAAGCCGCCTCTGGCGCCTTCCGGCGGCTACCGCCATGACCGCATCCGCGTCGGCTACCTGTCGTCGGACTTTTGCAGTCATGCCATGTCCTACCTCATCGTCGAACTGTTCGAGCGGCAAGACCGGTCCCGCTTCGAACTTCACGGCTACTGCGTCAGCCCCGACGACGGCAGCCCCATCCGAGCCCGTGTCATCGCCGCATTCGAGCACTTCACGTCGGTCCGCGCCCTGTCCGACGAGGCGGCGGCCAGACGCATCCGAGACGACGAGATCGACATCCTCATCGACCTGAATGGTCTCACAGCCGGCGCCCGTCCGCAGATCCTGCGGTGGAAACCGGCGCCGGTACAAGCCACCTACCTCGGCTTCATCGGCCCGGTGCCACTGCCGGAGCTGGATTTTCTTCTGTGCGACGACTTCGTCATTCCGCCCGAACTCGCCGCCGCCTATCAGCCCGCCCCGCTGCCGGTCGAGGGGCTGTACCAGGCCAACGACAGCAAGCGCGTGGTCGGTGCGCCGGTGACCCGGCAGCAGGCCGGTGTGCCGGAAGACCGTTTCGTGTTCTGCTGTTTCTCCAACCATTACAAAATCACCGAGGCGATGTTCGCCGCCTGGATGGAGATCCTGCGGCGAACCGGCAACGCCGTGCTGTGGCTGGTCGATGATGACCAATGGTCGCGCGAGCACCTGCGCACGCGGGCGCTGGTCGGCGGCATCGATCCGTCCAGGCTGCTGTTCGCGGGCCGCACCGACCCCGCCAGTTACATGGCAAGGCTGGCGGTGGCGGATCTGTTCCTCGACACCTTCCCCTACAACGCCGGCACCATCGCCAGCGACGCGATCCGCATGGGCCTGCCGCTGCTGACGCTCGCCGGACGGTCGTTCGCCTCGCGCATGGCCGCGCGCATGCTGCATGCCATCGGCGCCGATGGCGGCGCGACCGAAACCCTGGATGCGTATGTCTCCACAGCGGTCACGCTGGCCACCGATCCGGATGCCTACGCCGCCTATCGCACGCTTTTCAACGAAACCGTCTGGGCCGCCTCGCTGGGCGACATCGCCGGCTTTACCCGCCGGTTCGAGGCCGCGCTGCTGCGGGCGGTCGGGCAAGCCACGCTGACGGTTGAGGCGGACCCGAGTGCCGCGCCCGGATGACGGGCGAAGCTGACCGTTCGTCGGGTATCCGTGTCACCTGACGGACCATGTCACCAATCCCGGCACGGCGTTTGATACCCGATCCACCGCCGGCTCTTGCGAGCGCCCCCCGAGAGTGCAACTCATCCTTCGGACGCTTTGATCAATGGACGGTGTCGGACGCCGGAAAGCCGTGCTGAAGTGTCGTCGTTGTCGGCTTCTGGCGTAAAACGGGCGACGGGGAGGGAACATGCCCTGGAAACGCATCGGCATACCGGTCGCCGTCGTCGTGGCCTGCCTCATCGCGCTGGCGTATGCCAGTGATTTCGTGGTCGACTGGGCGTGGTTTTCGACCATCGGGTATGCCGGCGTCTTCTGGACGACGTTCGCGACGAAGGCCGCCCTCTTCGCAGCCGTCTTCGCTCTGTCGGCGTTGCTGCTCTGGTTGAACGGGACGATCGCCTTGCGACTTGCCTGGCAACGGCGGCTTCGGCTTTCGGCGGCCCTCGACCCGGGTCTCGCGACGGCGCTGGCCTTGCCCGGCACGCCGTCCGGGTTCCTCGGGGCCGCTTCGCCGCTGCTGCCATGGCGGTTGCTCATCCTCGCGGCCGCCCTCGTGCTCGGAACGCTGATCGCCGTCGGCGAGATCGATCAATGGGACCTCATCCTTCGGTTCCTCTACCAGGTGCCTTACGGCCTGGACGATCCACAGTTTCATAAGGACATCAGCTTTTACCTCTTTACGCTCCCGGCTTACGTTGCCGTCAAGAACTGGATGCTGTGGATCCTGTTCCTCGGCGCCATCATCGCCGCGGCAGTATATTTCGTCTTCGGCGAAATCAATCTGGACCGCCGGCCGTGGCACATTTCGTCCGCCGCGATCGCCCATGGCTTCGTCCTGCTGGCGCTTTTTTTCGCGGTTAAGGCGTGGTCCTACCTGCTCGACCGTTACCTCCTGCTCTATGATGACAACGGCGTCGTGGTCGGGGCCGGCTACACCGATATCCACCTCGCCCTGCCCGTTCTCTGGCTGCTGTTCGGCCTTTCCGTCGCAGCGGTCTTCATCCTGGCCGCCGGCGTGCGGCTGCGCATATACAGGCTTTCCATCGCCGCGACGGCCCTCGTCTTCGCCAGTTCGTTCGCGTTCGCCGAAGTGCTGCCCGGACTGTTCGAGCGCTTCTACGTGAAGCCCAGCGAACTCCAATTGGAGAGCCCGTACATCCAGCGCAACATCGCCCTTACCCGCGCGGCGTACAACCTCCAGGAAATCACGACGAAACCATTCCCGGCGGACCAGGGACTGACCTTCCGGTCACTGCAGGACAACCGTGCCACCGTCGATAACATTCGCCTGTGGGACTGGCAGCCGCTGATGGACACCTACGCCCAGCTGCAGGAGATCCGCACCTACTACAAGTTTCTCGATGTCGACGTCGACCGATACGACATCGACGGTTCGTACCAGCAGGTGATGATCGCGGCGCGCGAACTCGCACCATCGCTCCTGTCCTCCAATGCCCAGACCTGGGTCAACCTGCATCTGTTGTTCACCCACGGCAACGGGGTCGTGATGTCCCCGGTCACCCGGAAGACCTCGGAAGGCCTGCCGGAATTCTACCTGAAGGATATTCCGCCAGTTGCCTCCGGTGGTCCCGCCGTGACCGAACCACGCATCTATTTTGGTCAGAGCGCCAACGGATACGTGATCGTCAAGGCCAGCACGCCGGAATTCGACTACCCCAAAGGAAAGAACAACGTCTACGCAACGTACGACGGCGCGGCCGGCATCCCGATAGGCGCAGCCGCCTGGAGGTCGCTGTTCGCCTGGTATTTCGACGACGTCAACATCCTGCTCAGCCGCTACATCACCGGTGCAAGCCGGATCATGCTCCACCGCAACATCCAGGATCGGGTGCAGACGATAGCGCCGTTCCTGCAACTCGATCACGATCCCTATGTGGTGGTCAGCGACGGCCGTCTCTACTGGATGCAGGACGCCTACACCACAAGTGGCTGGTTCCCCTATTCCCAGCCACAGCCCGGCGGGGACGTCAACTACATCCGCAACTCGGTCAAGGTGGTCATCGACGCCTACAACGGAACCGTCACGTTCTACGTGGCCGATCCCGCCGACCCGATCCTCGCGACCTACCGGCGCATCTTTCCCGCGTTGTTCAAGCCGTTCGACGCCATGCCGGCGGATCTGCAAAAGCACATCCGTTACCCCGAGGATCTGTTCACGATCCAGGCTCGGCAGTACCGCGCCTACCACATGGGCGCACCGGAAGTTTTCTACAACCGCGAGGATCTTTGGCAGATCCCCCGCGAGCCGACCGCCCCGGACGGCATCGACGCCCGCTACGCCCCGAGGATGGCGCCGTACTACATCATGATGCGCCTGCCCGGTGAACCACGCGCCGAGTTCTTCCTCATGCTGCCCATGGCGCCAAGCCAGCGGGAAAACATGATCGCCTGGCTGGCGGCTCGCTGCGATCTCCCCAACTACGGCAAGCTCATCGTCTACGAGTTCCCCAAGGACAAGCTTGTCTACGGACCGTTCCAGATTGAGGCGCGTGTCCAGCAGAACACCGGCATATCGCAACAGATCTCGTTGTGGAACCAGATGGGCTCGCGAGTCATTCGAGGCACTTTGCTTGTCGTGCCGATAGAGAACTCGATCCTGTACGTTTCGCCACTGTATCTGCGTGCGGAATCGGGTCAGTTACCGGAACTCAAGCGCGTCATCGCGGCCTACGGCGACCGCGTGGTCATGGAGGACACGCTTCCCGCCGCGCTGGCCGCGCTGTTCGGGCAGGCCGTCCCGACCGCCGCGCCCACTGCAGCGCTGGCGGCATCCTCTGGTCTGTCCCCGCCGGGCAGCGTGAACGAGCGAGCGCGTGAGGCACTCACACATTACAATCGCGCAATAGAACGCCTCAAGGCCGGCGACTGGAGCGGTTTCGGCACCGAACTGGACGCGTTGCGGCCCCTGCTCGAACAACTTGGCGGGCAGCCCGCCCGTTAAAGGATCGCGCCGAGCGGAACGCCCCGGCGCGTGAATCATGCGACCAACTAATGACCTAGTGTGGTGGTTCCGAAGTCCGCCATACCGTGGATCATCCCCGGAGCGGACTTCGGAACCACAAACCACACTAGAAAACAATGCTTTGCTAGTGTCCTCATCGCTTCGGAAGTTCGTAAGGCGGCTGATCCAGGCATGGCGAAACTTCCGAATCGGGACACCAGACCATTTTCATCCTGACTGTGCACGCCGAAAATGGTCCAGGTCTTTGTTTGATCGCATGATTCACGCGCCGGGGACGTTCCGCTCAGCGCGATCATGCTCTAGACCATTTTCGGCGTGCAAAGTCAGGCTGGGAATAGTCTAGGAAAACAAAAAAACCGCGGCCGCGACCGCGCACGTCCAGCGATTGTCCGGCCCACATACCGCGGTGGCCGTGATCGAGGTGCTGTCGATGATCAAATTGCTATGTTCGTAAATCTGCTTGCGCTCGTTCCACGCAGCCTCGGGATCAAAATCCAGCCCGAGGGTCGAGGCCAGCATGGTCGCAGCCAGATCCTCGGCCTCCTCACCGCTCGCCTCCGCGGTCATGCCGTAGCCATGGAGCTCCGAGATGTATCCGTACATCTGTGAATCGGCCGGTCTCGCCAGGCCCAGGCTGGCGTGGATATGCCGCCCGAACTCATTGGTCTCCGACCGGGCCATCACACAGAACGTGATGTCCCCCGGCCGCAGAAGTTCAACCCCGGCTTCGCGGCCGATCACTTCGCAGCGCGGCGGGAGAATCGACGACACATAGACGAGGTTCTGCTGCTCGATGTCCGCGTCGCGCAGGGCGAACTCGAACGCGGTCAGGGCGTGGCGATGCACACCCACACCTTTGGTCAGGAACATGCGGGTTGGACCAGGGAACATGTCGCGATCCTTCACATCGTGTCGTGGCAGTTGCTGCCGCCCGAATGCCGATCCGTCCGACACGGCCCACCGGTGCCACGGGATCATCGTTGCGTTGCAGCAATCCCGGCCTGACGGTGCGCCCAGGGGGAAGCCGCGCCAAGTGAAAATTGACAGACAAACCGCCGCCTGCCCGAAAACCGGGACCGGCTGTGAATCGAAATCCGGCCGCCGCCTGCCGGCTGACCGGAAAAGGAGGCCTCATACCGTCGGCAACGCACCGGCCCGATGCACCTCCGACACCGCGCCCAGCAGAATAGCGCCAAGCTCGGCTGAAGCGACCAGGGTCGAGGCCTCCGCTGGCGCGAACCATCGGGTTTCCCGCTCCGCCTTCTCCGGCCACTTGCGCAGTTGACGTTCGACCGCGAACAGGAAGACGGAAACCTCAAAGATTGTCATCTTGCGCCCATTGCGCCGCTTCTCGTAGCGGTACGAACCGACCGGCTCCTCACTGACGATCGACCCGACCAGGCCTGCCTCTTCGTATGCTTCCCGCGCGGCCGTCGCCGCGGCCGTCAGGTTGCGAATGGGCCAGCCTTTGGGAATGATCCAGCGCCCGCTGCCACGCGTCGTCACCAGCAGGATGCGAATTTCGCCATTCGCGGCGATGGAGAACGGTAGCGCCCCGCATTGATATAGGATCATGCTCGCCGTCGTCGCCATCGTAGGTTTTCGGTTTCCCGGTCTGGCTGGTCCATCCCGTCACCGACAAAGCATGCCCCGCCGCGTCGGCGCAACCGTTCTCGCGATACAACGCCCCAACGAATGATGACGAATTTGTTTCAGCGATGCCCGAACACCCGAAGTGCCGCGAACCGCCTGTTGTCGCGCGTCATCTTGCGGGCAACATTTCCGTCGTGCCAGGGCCGGCACACGCCGATAATCATGACGGCGGGAGACCGCGGTCCGCCGGATACCGGCCGTCCGCAATAGCGCAAGCCATTGCGGAACCGACCTGTCTCAGCCAGCGCATGATCGCGCTCGGCGGAACGTTCAAAGCGCGTGAATCATGCGATCGATTTGAGCATGATCGCGCTCGGCGGAACGTTCAAAGCGCGTCAATCATGCGATCAAATTGAGCATGATCGCGCTCGGCGGAATGTTCAAAGCGCGTCAATCATGCGATCAAAATGAACATGATCCCGCCGTGCGGAATGTTCGAAGCGCGTCAACCACGCAGTCAAGCAATAAGCCAGAGCATGGTCGCCCGTACAGTCAGGCCGAACATGACAGGCAGGGCGCGAACATGCTCTAGACAATTTTCAGCCTGACTGTGCAGGCCGAAAATGGTCTATCTCTCTGTTTGATTGCATGATTCACGCGCCGGGACGTTCCGCTCAGCGCGATCATGCTCTAGGTCGCGGGGTCTTCTGGAACAAGGCAATGGCGCATCTTCCGGCCTGGATTGTTGACAGCGCATTCGCGCGCACGCTCGCCAGCCTCGCAACCGCCTTTCTTCTGGGCACTCTGATCGGGGCAGAGCGGCAGTGGCGACAGAGAACCGCCGGCCTGCGGACCAATGTGCTGGTCGCGATCGGCGCCGCCGCTTTCACCGACATCGGCACCCGCTTGCTGGGCGCCGACGGCGCTACACGAATAATCGCCTACATCGTGTCCGGTATCGGCTTTCTCGGCGCGGGCGTGATCCTCAAGGAGGGCACGCAGATCCGCGGCCTGAACACCGCCGCGACGCTCTGGTGTTCAGCCGCCGTGGGCGCGTGCGCCGGTGCGGCATTCTGGGCCGAGGCCGTCGCCCTTTCCTGTTTCGTCATCGCGGGCAACACGCTGCTGCGGCCACTGGTGAACTATATTAACCGCCTGCCGATCGACACCCAGACGACCGAGGCCCGCTACCGGGTACACGTCGTGACCAATCATCGAAACGTTTCCGCTGCCCGCGACCTGCTCGATGAGACGCTCGCCAAAGTCGGCTATCCGATCCTCGAGATCGAAACCTTGTCTGAAACCGAAGCCCAGGTGGAACTGGCCGCTGTTCTCGTCCCGACTTCCGCCGATCCCGCCGTGCTGGACGCAGTCGCCTCACAACTGGAGAAATCACCGCCGGTCTACAGTGCCACCTGGTCTGTCAGCACGATGCCCTGATCCCACGCCGCGGGTCCGGCGCCCCAGCAGACACGGAACGTTCCCCCGCGGCCTCCGGTTGTCCACCGCCGGCACCCCATCAACCTCGCGGGAACCGACGGTGTGCCTGCGCTACCGCAACGCCTGGTACACCGCCGCCTCGAATCCGAGCAGCGTCTCCAGCACCGCCGGATCGTTCGCCGGCAGCAACTGCATCATCAGCACCGCCGCGATTCGCGACTTCGGATCCACCCAGAAGAACGTGTTGTGCACGCCCGCCCAGGTCAGGCTGCCGGCCGAACGCCCGCCCGGCACGTCCGCCATGTTGATCAGGAAGCTCAGTCCCCACTTCTTGACGATGCCGGGGAAGAACTCGACCTCGAGTGCCATCTGCGGGTTGTTGCTGCGCAGCATCGGCACATCGATGTCGCCGATATGGTTCTGCCCCATCAGCGTCACCGTTTCCGGCTTCAGCACCTGCCGTCCGTTCAGCGAGCCGCCCCCCAGCAGCATCCGGCAAAACGCCAGGTAGTCCGCCCCGGTCGAGCAAAGCCCGCCGCCGCCCATCAGGAAGTCGGCGTCCTGCGGAAATTCAAAATCGATCGGCACCACCTTGCCGTCCGGCGTCCGCGCATGCGTTCCGACCATCCGCGCCCGCATCGCCTCCCCCGGCCGGAAGCTGCTGTCGCGTCATCCCAAGGGGCTCAAAGATGTGCTGCTGGAAGTACGCCTCCAGGTCCTGCCCGCTGACCGTCTCGACGATCCGCCCCGCCAGGTCGATGCCGATGCCGTATTCCCATTGCGTGCCGGGATCGAACAGCAACGGCACCGTCAGCGAATCATATTTGCAGGTCAGGATGCTCGGCAGCCCCGTCTCCTTCACGTAGCGCCCCAGATCGGCGTTAAAGATGTCGTAGCCATACCCCGAGGTGTGGGTCAGCAGATGCCTTACCGTCACCGGTCGCGCCGGTGCCCGCAGCCGCGGCTTGCCGGCGTCGTCGAACCCCTCCAGCACCTGCACATCGCGCGTGAACGGCAGCAACTCGCCGATCGGCTGCTCCAGCCCGATCCGCCCCGTCTCAACCAGTTGCATCGCCGCCGCGGCCGTGATCGCCTTGGTCATCGAGGCGATACGGAACACGGTGTCCAACGTCATCGGCTCGGGCTTGCCGGCGGTGCGATGGCCGAAGGCGCCCTGGTAGATGATGCCGGAATCGTTGGCGACGAGGCCGACGACGCCGGGCAGCTTGCCGCTCTCGACCGGATTGGTGAGTACGCGATCGATGTCTGCGCTCATTATCTTGTGTCTCCCCCGGCCGACGCGGCCCATTGGATCATAGAGCGGGACGATCCCGCTGCAAACCCGCCTTGTCGCCTGGTTTGCGCCAGCCGGCCGGATCCCGGCCCCCCGATCCGCGCCGCATCCGACCGTTGCGCACAACCCGCGGAAAATCGTAAAATCGCTGCATGAAGCAGGCGATCTACACCGTTCACGTCCCAACAACGGGCCAGGCGCTGTATGACATCACCAGCCCGATCCGTGCCTGGGTCGGCGAACAGGGAATGGACACCGGCCTGCTTACGGTCTGGTGCCGGCACACCTCCGCGTCGCTGAGCGTTCAGGAAAACGCCGATCCGGACGTCCAGGCCGACCTGCTGGACTTCTTTCGCCGCGCCGTGCCCGAGGGGCGCCTGTATCGCCACGCCGCGGAAGGCCCCGACGACATGCCCGCCCACATCAAGGCGGCGCTGACGCAGACCAGCCTGTCCATTCCCGTTCAGCGCGGCGCCCCGTTGCTGGGGACCTGGCAGGCAATTTATTTGTTTGAGCACCGAGCCGAACCGCAGAACCGCCTCGTGGTCCTCCACTTTCTCGGTTCGTGACGGTCAGCGCCCACCCACAGCCCGACACGACAGACACAGCTCCGCGCGACAGGCAAAAGAATAAGCACTCAGACGAGCGCAGCCCAAGGCTTCACACCTTGCCGGGATCTTCGTGACTTAGCGTCTTCGTTTTGAAATTAGAACATGATCGCGCTGAGCGGAACGTCCCCCGGCGCGTGAATCATGCGATCAAATAAACAGATAGACCATTTTCAGAACAAAAAGATCGTAAGGCGGCTGATCCAGGCATGGCGAACTTCCGAATCGGGACATTAGCGGTCTGTCCATCCCGGAGTCCGCGCCCTGACCCCGCCCTCGAGGTTCGGCGAAGTCCAGCAGGCTGGCCCAGCGTCACCGTTCGATCTTCACACCCGTTCCGCCGAGCGCCCGATACCGCCGTAGAGATCAAGCACCCGGCTGTGCCACTCCTGCGACCAGGTCGTTTGCCTCAAGTAATACAAACTGGCTCGCGCAACGCGGCCACATCAGCGTTCCCGCCACAATGTGATCAGCATAGCTCGGTGCCGCACCGCCCAGCCACGCCTGCCGCCGCAGCACCAACCGGATCGGCAGCAGTGTCTCCCGAAACGCCGACAGACGCTCTTCCCTTCCCTCCTGCACCGCCTCCAGGCTTTTGCCGAACCGAGCCTCCCGGCTGGACCGGAAGTAATCCCGGTCCTTCGGATCGATGGTGTCGATCAGATCGCGCACAATAAACCGCGCGATTCCCCCGACCAGCACCGAATCCGCCCAGCCATTGAGGAACAGCGCATGGGCACGGCCCATCGCGCCACCGAACAGCGTCGGACTCGGATACCGCTCGTCCAGGTATTCGGCGATCGCCCAACTGTCGGAAACCACCTTCCCGTCGTCCTGGATCACCGGCACCTTCCCCTGCCCCGAGAAAGCGATCGCGTCACGTTCGGTGAACCGCCAGGGCACGGTCTCGACCGGCAGGCCCTTGTGCGCGAGCGCGAAGCGGGTGCGCCAGCAATAGGGGCTGAACCGAACATCCGGGTCCGCCCCCGCGAGGTCATACAAAACGATGCTCATACAGCATCATGACCACAGACCGCCGACCCCGTCCAGTTGCAGCCCAACCAGAATCACGAACTGACCCCGGGCCGATGAAACGGCTCGCCAATTGTGAGGTGAAGTGTTTTCATCCCAATGCGGCAGGGAACCACCAGGCGGCGACACGCGGGCGTCGGCAAACGCCATCACACAGCCCGCGCGGGGCGCGGTGGTGCCGCCCCGGGTCTGCCTGTCAGCTCCGCCGTTCGCCGGGAACGAATGGTGACGTCCGAATTCAGCCAGACCGTATCTCAACCATGTGCGAACCTCGTGCCTCACCTGCGCAACGAGAGTGAGACCCAACATGGCCACAGTCGTCAAAGACTTCATCATTGCGTCCAGCCCGGAAAAAGTATGGGACGCGCTAAGCGATTTCCATGCCGTGCATGAGCGGGTGGCGCCTGGCTTCCTCACCGCGGCGACGCGTGATGGCGACGACCGGATACTCACGTTCTTCAACGGCTTGGTCGCGCGCGAGAGGCTGATCGGCCGAGACGAAGCAACCCGGCGTTTTGCCTACACTAGAGCGGTTTTCCATTCGCGTTGCCTCACGGACCCCGCTCTAGCTCTCTGTTTGAGAGCGTGATTCACCGCTCCGGTGATTCCATCTGTGCGGATCACGCTCTATCCTCGAAGACAGGTTCGCCTGTCATCACGCCTCGATGCAGGTCTTTCCTGACGGTCGCGGCTGCCGGGTAGTTTGGATCACCGACATGCTGCCCGACACGCTGGCCGACGCCTCCGGCATGATGATGGACCATGGATCCGCGGCTATGATCCGCACGTTGCGGGACCAGGAGGATCGCGCGGGATGATCTTCGCCGGCCGGCCAAGGGTCCGCGGCCGGCCGGTTTCCCGCGCTCCGCTCCGGGCTGCGTCCCAAGGCGCCAATGCAACGGGAACCTCGCCCCGAGCCTGTCAGAAATCAGCGACCTGGTGCACGAGAGTGCTTCCGCTCCATGACATCCCAGAGCAACATCAGCCTGACCCGAATCGCGAAGCGACGTCAGGCTGATGAAATTGCTCGACAAATACGAGCTAGAGCGGCTCCACTCAAGGTGAAAGCGCGCTAGGCCGGAACGGCCCGGTGTGATAACAAACCGCCGGTGCCCCGGACCCGGTCCCCCGAAAGCCTGCTGATCCGCACCGCCCGCGGCGCCGGATGGGTCATGGCCTGGCGCCTCGGTATGCGCGTGCTTGGCCTGATCAGCACCCTTGTCCTGGTCCGCCTCATCCGGCCGGCGGATTTCGGCATCATCGCGCTCGCCACCAGCTTCATGCAAACCATCGACGGCATGCTCACCCTCGGCACCGAGGAAGCTGTCATCCGGGAGTCCGCCCCCGGCCGAACCTTCTACGACACCGCCTTCACCCTCAACCTGCTGCGCGGCCTGTCGGTCACGATCCTCGTCGCTGCCCTGGCCTGGCCCGCCGCCGCATTCTTCGCCGACCCGCGCCTCGGCCCCGTGTTGCTGTTCGTCGCCTGCCTGCCGCTGCTCGACGGCGTCTCCAACATCGGCACCGTCGACTTCCGCCGTGATTTCGCGTTCCACAAGGAATTCGCGATCATGGTGTTGCCGAAACTGTGCGGCATCATCGCGGCAATCACCGCGGCCGTGCTCCTGCACTCCTACGTCGCGATGCTCGTCGGCATGGGCGTCAACCGTGGCCTGCGCACGGGCATGAGCTACGTCATGCACCCCTACCGCCCCACGCTGTCGCTGCGAGCCTGGCGCGGCCTGGCCGGCTATTCGATCTGGACCTGGCTGCTCAGCCTGGCCGTCCTGGTTCGAGACCGCAGCGACTCCCTCCTGCTCGGCCGCCTGATGGGCACAGCCGCCGTCGGCTTCTACAGCGTCGGCGCCGAGGTCGCCGCCCTGCCGACCACCGAACTGATCGAGCCGCTCGGGCGCGCCGCCTTCTCCGGCTTCGCCGCCGCGCGGCAGCAGCAGAGCGACGCTCGGGAAACCTTCCTGCGCCTCATCGGTTCCGCCGCGCTGCTGACCCTGCCGGCCGGCGTCGGTCTGTCGCTGGTCGCCACCCCTCTGGTCGCCTTGGCCTTCGGCCCCGGGTGGCAGCAGGCGATACCCGTTCTGCGCATCCTGTCCCTCAGCTTCACCATCATGGTCTTCGGCCATCTAAGCCTGCATCTGCTCAGCGCCCATGCGCTGCTGGGCCGGTTGGTCGGCATCACCCTGGCCGGAGCCATAGCCCGGATCGCCCTGCTGGCACTCCTGATCCCGGGCTTCGGCCTGACCGGCGCGGCGATCGGCGCGGCCGTCGCCGTGGTGCTGGAGCAAGCGTTGACAGTGGCAACCGCCCTGCGCCGGTTCCACGTCAGTGCCGCCGCGCTGGCCCGCCGCGTCTACCGGCCGGCGCTCGCCGCGGCAGCCATGGCGGCGGTGCTGGCCGTCTGCGGCACGGGCTGGGCAGACAACGGCTCCGTCCTCGCCCTGCTGGAAGCGGTCGCCGGTGGTGCGGCGATCTACGCAGCTGTGCTGCTGGCGAGTTGGGCGCTGGCCGGCCGCCCGCCCGGCGCCGAAACGGACGTCCTCGCGCTGCTACGGCGCCTGTCGAACTGAAATCGCCGCTTCGATCACATCCCAGTCAAACACGCCGCATGGGCTGTCCGCCCCCGCCAGGAAGCGGCGGAACGGCGTGAACCGCTCCCGGCTGACGGCGAACAGGCGGCGCAGTTCCGCCAACGGGTCGGGATGATCGTCAGCGCGAATGTCCAGATCCGGATACGGATCGCGCGTGCACACCTTCAATGCCGCCGACTGTTTCCCCCGCTTGTCGCCACCCGCCGCCTCGCCGGCCTCCAGCGCCGTCAGCAGTCGTTCCGCCATGCACCCCGTGGCCGCCTCGAATGCGGCCAGTGTCCTTGCAACGACATCCGGTCCGGCCAGCATGTTGCCGGCGACGGACACGTCGGTCCCACGCACCGACCCGCACCAGCCAACGCAGTCCGACCCGGTATGAACCGCGATCCGGCCGCCCGCGTCCAGCACATGGATCTGCCGGTGCGCCCGCCCCGCATCCGCCGCCAGCAACGCCGCGACCACCTCCTCCGGCGCCTCACCCGCGCGCAGCCGCGGCATGCCGTGCACCGCATACATCGGATTGACCAGCGCCTGGGTCGCCAGCGCCGCCACCCCGCCTTCCACATGCGTCACCAGAGCACCCACCGCGAAGAACCGTGTCGCGACGGCGGCTCCCAACGCTCCGCCGACAGGATCGCGAGCCAGAATCGACCACGTCATGCACAGTCCCCCCGTTCACCGGCCGTGCCGGCCCGGGACGTATCGCGGGCCGGCTAAATGCCGCGACCGCCGCGGTTCCCGATCCGCCGCAGGGTGCCGTCGAACGCACCGCCCGCGCAAGTCGTCAGCCTGCCCGGTTCTCGGCCAGGACGGGATCGGTTGTCTTCGACAAACCGAACACGATGCCGGCGGCGATCAGGTTGCCCAAGGCACTGGCCAGGATCGGCAGCGTGTAGCTGTGGCTGAGTTCGTACGCGAACCCCGCCGCGCCGGGACCGATCAGCGTCCCGAAAGCCACGCTGGTGTAGAGAACGCCGATGATGCCACTGACATTGCGTCCGCCGAAGTAGTCCATCACCAGCGCCGGAAGCACGGCGACATACCCACCGTAGAAGACACCAAAGACGAAAGAGAACCCCATCAGCCCCCAAAATCCAGTCAACGCCGCCCAGGCCGCCAAGGCCGCCGTCATGCCAGCAAACATGATCAGCACGGCTTGCCGACGCCCCAGCCGATCCGCCACGCCGCCCAGGAAGAACCGCCCGGCGGTGCTGCCGACGCCAATCATGCCGAGCAGCAGAGCAGCCGAAAACGGCCGGATGCCGTGGTCCGTCGCATACGGCACGAGCTGAGCCAGCGGAACGAACAAGCCGAACGAGCTGATGAGGCACGCGGCGTACAGTCCGGCGAAGGCCCGGGACCCAACCGCCTCGCGCACCGAAAAGCCGGGCGGCTCGACCAGCGGCGCGGCCGTTCCCGCGGCATCGTCAAGGCGGTCGCCCTGCAGGAGATCCTCCCTTGGCGGATCGCCATCCGGGCCCAGCCCGCGGGCAGCGGGATCGTTCTCGATCAGCAACGCCATGCCCCCGCCCACGACAGCGGCGAGGCAGCCCAGCACAAGATAGGTCTCCCGCCACCCCACCATCTCGATGAGCATCGACGCCAGCGGCGGCATGACGAGCGTGCCGACACCGATGCCGCTCACCGCCAGCCCGGACGCGAAGCCGCGGCGTCTGGTGAACCAGCGCTGTACGGCGCCGAGCGCCGGCACATAGGAAAAGCCGACTCCCAAGCCCACACCCAGCCCGTAAGCGGCATAAACCTCCCACAAATCGCGCGCCACGCTCGCGACGGCCAGACCCGCTCCGATCAGCAGCATGCCGAGCACCGCGAGCCGGCGGGAGCCCCATCGGTCGGCGAGCGGACCACTCACGATGCCAAGACCGAAGTAGAGGAAGCCGGCCAGCGAGAACACCAGCGACACCGAACCGAGCGAGGCGGCGAAGTCATGCTGCAGGGGCCTGATGAAGCAACTGAACGTGTAGGCGCTGCCGAAGCCGACGAAGGTGACGGCAAACGCGCCGGTAACCACCAGCCAGCCGTGGAACAGACCGGTGCCGGACCGCGCCGATCGCCTCGCCGTGCCCAATCGCCCCGATGCGGGATGCCAGATCCGGTGCATCATAGCTTCACCTCTCAGATTAAGCCCTGCGAACGCCAGGAATGACGGCTCGATCGATCCAGGGCCGCCATGGCTGCATATCCGCCTTGAATGGACACCAGACAAACCAGATCTTCTGCGGCATTGGAGTCAGGAAAACTAAATGGCCGAGCAGCCGCCGTTGAACGCGCTGCGTGCCTTCGAGGCCGCGGCGCGCCACCTGTCCGTGAAGAACGCGGCGGACGAGCTTTGTGTGACCCCCGGCGCGGTCAGCCAGATGATCAAGAACCTCGAAGTCCCATCTTGGCCGGGCACTGTTCCGCCGCGTCAACCGGGGCATCTTGCTGACCGAGGCCGGACAAGCCTACCTGCCGCCGATCCGCAACGCCTTCCGCCAGATCGCCGAGGCAACAAGGCGCATCACTGTTTCCGCCGACACCGGCATCCTCACCGTCAGCGTAACGCCTTTCTTCGCCGGCGCCTGGCTGGTGCCGCGGCTGAAGGCTTTCCAGGATGCGCATCCTGATATCGACGTCCACATCCTGACCAGCAACGCCCTGGTGGATTTCACGCGCGACCCCGTGGATGTCGCGGTCCGCCACGGTCTGGGCCGCTACCCCGGCCTGCACAGCGAGCGTGTCCTCGCGGTGGATATCGTTCCGGTCGCGGCGCCCGGCCTCGTGACCCGGCATGGCCTGCCCGAATCCCCGGCGGCACTGACGGCCTGGCCGCTGGTCCACGACGCCGAACGCAAGGGCTGGCATCTGTGGTTCCAGGCGCAAGGGGTGTTCGACCTCCGTCCGCCCCGAGGGCCGTCCTTCGACAATTCCAGCCTGCTCATGACGGCGGTGCTGGCCGGTCAGGGCGCCGGCTTGCTGCCTGCCGCGATGGTCGCCTCCGAGCTCGCCGAGGGGCGCCTCGTCAGGCTCGCCGATCTCGTTCTGATCGATGATTTTGCCTACTATCTGGTCTACCCAGAAGCCAGCCGGGGCCGGACGAAGATCGCCGCGTTCCGCGACTGGATTGTCGCGGCGGCAGCGCCGGGCCTTACCGCCTCCTGTCGTGCGGACGTGCCATCGTGATCGGCACGGCAACTTGCCCGGCGCGACAACTCGCCACAAACCGGTAGTCTGCCGCCATGCATCCATCCCGCCCGGTCGAAACCGACATCGTGCTGCTTGGCGCCGGTCACGCCCATGTCGAGGTGCTGCGCCGCTTCGCCATCCGCCCCGAACCCGGCGTACGCCTGACACTGATCGGCCGCGAACCGGAGACGCCCTATTCCGGCATGCTGCCCGGCCTGATCCGCAGCGAATACACGCACCAGCAAGCCCATATCGACCTCGCCCCACTGGCGGCGTTGGCGAATGCCCGCCTGATCCTGGCCGAAGCGACCGTGATCGACCCGGACACCCGCACCGTCACCATGCCGGGCCGCCCCGACATTCCCTTCGACCTCCTGTCCATCGACGTCGGCGGCATTCCCGCCATGCCCGACGGCGGCGGCGTCGCGGTGAAACCGATCGGCGGGTTCCTCGACCGGCTGCACCGGCTGGAGGCTGATCTTCCGCCCGGTGCCCGGATTGCCGTCGTCGGCGGCGGCCCGGGCGGGGTGGAACTCGTCCTGGCCCTCGCCGCCCGCTTCGCCGGGCAGTTGCGGCTCGTGCTGGTGACCGCGACGCCGGAACCGCTCGCCGCCGCGCCGGCGGTTGCGCGGCGCGCCGTCCGCCAGGCCCTGGTTGACGCGGACGTGGAACTGGTCTGCGGCGTCACCGCCACCGCATGGGAGGCCGGCCAGTTGCTTCTCTCCGACGGCAGCTTCGTCGAGGTTGCAACGGCGCTGTGGGCGACCGGCGTCGAAGGGCCGCCCTTTCTCGCCGCATCCTCCATCGCCTGCGACCGCAGCGGCTGCGTCCGGGTGACCGCCGATTTGCGCAGCGTCAGCCACAAGCACATCTTCGCCGCCGGCGACTGCGCGGCTCTGGAGGGCGCGCCGCGGCCCAAGGCAGGCGTTTGGGCGGTCCGCGCCGGTGCTCACCTCGCGCGCAACCTCCGCCGCGCGGCGGCCGGCAAGCCCCTGCGGCCATGGCGGCCGCAACGCGACGCGCTGGCGATCCTCGGCCTGGGACACGGCCGGGCCGTCGCCTGGCGCAACGGCATCGCCGTGCAGGGTCACAAGGTCTGGTGGCTGAAGGACCGCATCGACCGGCGCTGGATGCGCATGTACACCGACATGCGAATGGTCCCCGATCCGGATGCACCCATGCGCTGCGGCGGTTGCGGCGCAAAGGTTGGTGCCCATGTGCTGACCGCCGCGCTCGCCACCCTGGCCCGCGATGACAACACGGACATGCTGAAAAACCTGGACGACGCGGCCGTGCTGAAGCCGCCGCTGGGCAAGCTGCTGGTCCAGTCCGTGGATTACTTCCGGGCCTTTCTCGACGATCCGTTCGTCTTCGGCCAGATCGCCGCCGCACACGCTCTGTCGGACCTGTATGCGATGGGCGCCGAACCCTGGACCGCCCTTGCGATCGCCTCCGTGCCCTATGCCACGGCCCGCAAGATGCACGCCGACCTGTCGGCGATGCTGCAGGGTGCCACCGAAATCCTGCGCGCCGACGGCTGCGCCCTGGTCGGCGGCCACAGTGCCGAAGCGTCGGAAATGGGACTGGGCTTTTCGGTCACGGGCCTGGCCGATTCCGGCAAGATCCTGCGAAAATCCGGCCTGCAACCGGACGACCAGTTGATCCTGACCAAGCCGCTGGGCACCGGCATCGTGCTCGCCGGCCACATGCGCGGCAATGTCCGCGCGCAATGGCTGATCGCCGCGATCAACTCGATGCGCACAACCAACGCCCTCGCCGCCCGGATCGCGATGATGCATCGTCCGCGCGCTGGAACCGACATCACCGGCTTCGGACTGGCCGGCCATCTGCGCGAGATGCTGGAGGCCTCCGACCTCGGTGCGGTGCTGCGGCTGGCGGCAATCCCCGCGCTGCCAGGCGCACGCGCCCTCGCCGCGCATGGGATCGAGAGCACCTTGGCGCCGGAAAACCGGCTGCTGTTCGGCGATGCGCCGGAAACCGCGTTGCTGGTGGACCCGCAGACCTCCGGCGGTCTTCTGCTGGGTCTGCCGCCCAGCCGGGCAACAGCCTGCCTGCAGGCGTTGCTGGACAATGGCCTGAACGCCGCCATCATCGGCGAGGTGGAACCGGCCCGCGAGCACGCCCCCCGCATCAGGCTGGAATAGTGCACCGCCATTCCCGGCCGATATTATCGGGAAAACTATGATCCGATTACCCAGGCCATACCGGTGGAGTGCCTCCACGACACCGCGCCAAGTACAGGCATGTTCGGACACCCCATGAAGAGCCGGTCCCGAAGGCGCCCGCTCTACCCCGTCAACCCGGCGGTGCGGTACAGGTCCGCCACGGGGGCTTCGAAGCCGATACTGGACAGCCCGAGCGCATCCGGCGGCCGTACGATGACCGGTGACGAAGGCCAGTTGCCCTCGGCATCGCGGCGGAGCAGTTCGACCTCCATCCGCGTGCTCCGAACAGCCAGTATCTCCTGCACGCTCGGCATCGTCGTGCAGGCCCAGATGTTTGAGCGAGTCTTCGCCTCATTGCCTGGAGACAGGATTTCGACCAGCAGAACCGGTTCGGGCACCATCACCTCTTTCGACGGCGGCGCGCAGGTCACCCCGAGGTCCGGCACACGAAAATTCTCGTTGGCGCGAATGCGCGGCACGATGCCGGGCGCGCTGATGACCCGGCATGGGCGCCCGGTGACCAGGAGATGATTCCCCAGGAGGCGGCCAAGCTCCGCCTGGATCGCGCCATGCACCTCCGCCGCCGGCGCCATCAGCACCGGCTCGCCGTCGACAAGCTGCCACCGCCGGCCGGTAACGTCCTCGGCATCCCATACCAGGAACTCGTCCAGCGTCATTCGCGTCGGCAGGCGTTTTCGCATCGCGGCCATGGACAGGACTGTATCACCCCTGGAAGCCCCAGGTCACGGCTTGGTTCGCCGCCGCGGCCGCGCTAACAACGCCGCCAGCCAGCCAAGGAGCCGTCCCATGACAAGCAGCTACCGCATCGCCTCCGTCCCCGCCGACGGCATCGGCCCGGAGGTCATCGCCGCCGGACTGGAAGTGCTGGACGCGGTCGCTGCCCGTGACGGCGGGTTCAAGCTCATCGTGGACCACTACGACTGGGGCTCCAACTGGTACCGCAAGCACGGCGCAGTTCATGCCCGCCGACGGTCTCGCCTGGCTGCGCACGGCGGATGCGATTTACTTCGGCGCCGTCGGCGATCCGAACATCCCTGACCACATCTCGCTCTGGGGGCTACGGCTGCAAATCTGCCAGGGCTTCGACCAGTACGCCAACGTCCGCCCGACCCGAATCCTGCCGGGTGTGACGTCGCCTTTGCGCGATGTCGGTCCCGGCGACCTGGACTGGGTGATCGTGCGGGAAAACTCCGAGGGCGAGTATGCCGGCCAGGGCGGACGCACGCATCGCGGCCTGCCCGAGGAGGTCGCGACCGAAACCGCGATCTTCACCCGCCGCGGCGTCGAGCGGATCATGCGCTACGCCTTCGACATCGCCCGCTCCCGCCCCCGCAAGCACCTGACAGTCGTGACGAAGTCGAACGCCCAGCGCCACGGCATGGTGTTCTGGGATGAGATCGCCGGGCTGGTGTCGCCACGACTACAAGGACGTCACCTGGGACAAGGAACTGGTGGACGCGATGACCATGCGCATGGTCCGCAAGCCCCGATCGATCGATACCGTCGTCGCCACCAACCTGCACGCCGACATCCTGTCCGACCTCGCCGCCGCCCTCGCCGGTTCGCTCGGTATCGCACCCACCGGGAACATCGACCCCGAACGCCGCAGCCCGTCGATGTTCGAGCCAATCCACGGCAGCGCCTTCGACATCACCGGCAAAGGGATCGCCAACCCTGTGGCAACGTTCTGGACCGGCGCGATGATGCTCGAGCACCTGGGCGAAAAGCCCGCCGCCGATCTGCTGATGCGCGCGGTGGAGCAGGTATGCGCCGCGGGAATCCTGTCGCCCGATCTGGGCGGGACGGCAACGACGCAGGAGGTGACGAAGGCGGTGGTGGAAGCGGTGCGGGGAATGAACCGGTAGGACTGTGGCAATCCCAGTCGTCATCGACACCAATGTTTTTGTCTCCGCACTGCGGTCGGGCGGCGGTGCCTCGCGTGAGGTCATTCGCCGAGCCCTGGACGGGGTCTACCGGCCACTGTTCTCCAACGCTCTGTGGTTGGAGTATGAAGATCTGCTGGGTCGGCCCATCTGGACGACAGAAACCACGCAGGGTGAGCGGCGCGAAGTGATGGCGGCGCTCGCTGCATCGGGAGAATGGATAACTATCTGGTTTGCCTGGCGCCCGAACCTGCGCGATGAGGGAGACAACCACTTGTTCGAGTTGGCGGTCGCGGGCGGCGCGCGCGCCGTGATAACCCACAATGTGCGTGATTTGCGCCGCGGCGAACTGATATGGGATGATATCCTGATTTTGACCCCGGCTGAATGCCTGGAGACGCCGCTATGACGATTCTGACCATCGAACTTCGGGACGACACCTATCGCCAATTGCGCGAATTGGCGGAGGCGCGCGGTATGAGCCTCGACCTGCTCATCGAAAACCTGGGATCCGCGGCCCTCGAGGCGCATGGTTCGGAAAGCCGGTTCCGGGCCTTCGCCTCCGAGGCCAGTGCCGCGCGAGCCCGTACGATACTGGACCGGTTGGACCAAGCTGAGCAAAAGGCGTCCTGAGTCGTCATTTTCGTGAACCCACGTGCCCAGCCTTGACGATGCCACGCAGGGCGGAGATCGGAACCTTCGGCAGCAGAACCACGCCGCCGTCCGGATGGATAAAGAATTTCACCCGGTCGCCGGCCTGCAGCCCCAGATGGTCCCGGATGGCCTTCGGGATTGTGGCCTGACCTTTGCTCGTGATCGTGGATTCCATGACGGCCTCCGTACTTTAAGGCAAAAGTAATACCTCCGCGCGTGGTACCGGTTGAACCGCGAAACTAACGCAGCGCCTCTGAGCCCCCGGCCGCCGACGCCCCGCCCGCCGCCGGATCGAACGGCGACAGATCCATCAGCCCCGCCTGGCCGGTCACCAGATCCGCCAGCAACCGCCCGGCGAACGGCCCGATCGTCAGCCCGGCCGCACCAAGCCCGTTGCCGACCGCCAGCCCCTCGACCCCGCGCACCCAGCCCAGCAGCGGTCGGACGCCGACCGGACGGAAACCCACCCTGGTCTCCACCATCGTCGCCTCGCCGAGACCCGGAGCGACCCGCAGCGCCTCGGTCAGCACCTCCGCCTGGCCGGACGCGGTCACCCGGTAATCAAAGCCGGCGCCGGTTTCCCGCGTGGCCCCCGCTACGATCCGCCCGCCGTCGAACGGCACGATGTAGTGGCTGCCCGGCGGCAGGATCACCGGCCAATCCTCCGTCTGCGCGCCCTCGAGCCGCAGATGCACGATCTGCCCGCGCTGCGGTTCGACCGGCAGACCGAGCCCAGCGGGCCGCAGCACGCGATCGGCCCACGCGCCCGCGGTCACGATCACCCGATCGGCCCCAATCCGCTCACTTCCGATGTCGACTCCCACGACCCGGTACCCTTCGACCGCCAAGGCCGCCTCACGGCCGAGGAAAACCGCCCCATAAGACCCCGCCGCCCGCAGCAGCCCCGCGGCCAGCCGCCGCCCGTCCACCCGAGCCCCGCCCGCCACATGAACCGCGCCAAGCCCTTCCCGCAACGGAGGAAACAGCGTCCGCGCCGCCGCGGCCGACAGCCGCCTGACTACCCCCATCGCGGGCGCCGCGCGCTGACCCAGCATCCGCTCGATCCAGCTCAAGCTCCTGCGTGTCATCCGACACCAGCATCGCCCCGGAGCGCCGGTAGCCGAGGTCGGTCTCGCCGGCCTCCGCCAGCGCCGCGACCAGATCCGGATAGTATTCGCCGCCGCCGGCATAGAGGCGGTAGAACGCCTGGTCTTCCGTGCCGGACACCCAGGGGCAGATGATGCCGGCGCCTGCCGCGGTCGCCCGCCCGTCCAGATGCGCATCGATGACAGTGACCCTTGCCCCTGCCCGGGCGAGATGAAAAGCCGCGCTGGCCCCAAGCACGCCGGCTCCCACGATGACGATCCGCATGACATCTCCCTTCGCTGGCATAACCCAGAGCAGGTTCACGGGTGTGATCTCAGCCCTCACCGCGAGGGCACCCCGGTGTGGCTGCCACATTCGGCGAGCCAGCCGCCATGTCAAGTCGCGGACGGCGGGAACCATCGTTGTTCGACGGCAGGAACCAATCGTTGTTCGTTGCCAGCAAATGGCGTCGTTCCGATCACGGGATAAACCCCACGTCAGGCCCAATGTGGGGCGATCTCGCCGCACGGACAGCCAACCATCGCGGCGCACCTTCCTCCAACGACAAGAGGCAATTCTCCAATGACAAGTGGCAACGACATGCCTGCCCGCCTCGCCTGAGCCGCCTCCGGGTGTTAGCCTCGCCGCCCAACCGCAGGACGAACGGACGATGACGACAGGCTCAAACATGACACTGCCACTTGTTCACGACGTCATCGCACCCGACGGGTCGGAGGTGCGGACATTGCTGTCCCTCGCCGGCGGAAGCATGGCGCATTTCCTGCTCCAGGCGGGGCAGGTCAGCCGCGCGGTCCGCCACCGGTCAATTGACGAGATCTGGTACGTCCTGTCCGGCCAGGGCGAGATGTGGCGATCGCACGGGGGCCGTGAGGCCGTCTTGCCCTTGTCCTCGGGCACCTGCCTGACCATCCCGGTCGGCAACAGATTTCAGTTCCGCAGCCTCGGCACCGAACCTCTGGCCGCCGTCGCGGTCACCATGCCGCCGTGGCCCGGCGACGGCGAGGCGGAGCTGGTCGACGGCAAGTGGGATCCAACGGTTCCGTAAGCGGCGACCTACTCCGCCCCCCATCCGCCATCGATCACGAGGCTCTGCCCCGTCATGAACGCCGAGGCACCGCTCGCCAGGAACACCACGCCGCCCGCCATATCAAGCGGCGTCGCGAACCGCCCCATCGGGGTGCGGTCCAGCAGCCGCTTGCCGTGCACGTCATGCTCCAGCAGCCCGTGCGTCAGGTCCGTATCGACCCACCCCGGCGCGAGCGTGGTTCCAGGGTCGCGCGGGTGCGTCCGCTCAGCGGTGGCGCCGTGGCGCGCCAGCCCCTCCGCCATGCCGCGGCCGATCCCGCGGCCGGCGCCGGTCACGATGCAGACCTTGCCGGTCAGATCAAAATCGGTGGCGCTCACCAGTTCGCTCCATTCCGGGCGATGCGCTGCGCGAGGCTCCAGCGATGGACCTCGGACGGACCGTCGTAGATGCGGAAACCGCGGACCTCGTTGAAGATCCGGGCGACCAGCGTTTCCCCGGTCACGCCCTGCCCACCCAGCACTTGCACGCAACGATCGACCACGCGCCAGACCGCCTCCGACACGAACACCTTCGACATGGATGATTCGGTCCCGCCACGTTCGCCCTGATCCAGCAGCCATGCCGTGTGCAGGATCGACAACCGGCTCATGCGGATGTCCATCTCGTTGTCCGCCAGCATGAATCCCACGCCTTCGTGGCCGATCAGCTTCGATCCGAACACCTCCCGCCGCAACGCATAGTCCGTGGCGATCTGGTGCGCCCGCCGCGCCGCCCCCAGCCAGCGCATGCAATGGGTCAGGCGAGCCGGCGCCAGGCGCACCTGCGCGTAGCGAAAGCCTTTGCCCGGCTCGCCCAGGATGTCGGCGGCCGGCACCCGCACATCGTTGAACCGCATCACCGCGTGGCCGCCCGCGAACGAGCTGTCCAGGCTTTCCATCGCCCGGACGATCTCGATGCCGGGCGTGTCCATGTCCGCCAGGAACATGGTTGCGTTGCCGTCCTCGGATTTCGCCATGATGATGGCGAACGCCGCTCCGTCCGCGCCGGTGATGAACCACTTGTCGCCGTTGATGACGTAGTGGTTGCCGTCCTTCACCGCCGTCGTCCGCAGCGCCGCCGGGTCCGATCCGGCGCCGGGCGCCGGCTCCGTCATGCAGAAGCAGGACCGTGTCCGGCCTGCCGCCAGCGGCCGCAGCCAGCGCTCCTTCTGTTCCGTCGAAGCAACGGCTTCCAGCAGGTGCATGTTGCCTTCATCGGGGGCGAAGATGTGCATCGCGACCGGCCCCAGCAGGGAGTATCCGGCTTCCTCGAACACCACCGCCTTGCCGACATGCGACAGGCCCAGGCCACCGTATTCGATACCGACATGCGGCGCGACCAGCCCTTCGGCGGCGGCCAGCGCAACCAGTTCCCGCCGGAAGTCCTCGGTCGGACCGTGCCGCGTCTGGCGCCGGTCATCCTCCAGCGGAATGATCTTGTCACGGATGAAAGCGCGTGTGCGCTGCTGTAACTCTTGCAGTTCGGGGGTGAGGGAAAAGTCCATCAGAACGCGCGTCCTTGGGCGATCTCGTGGGTGAATTCCAGAATGCCGGTGCCGATGCCGGTCAGCGGCGCGTAACGCGGTTCCTGGGTCGCGCCGGTGCGGTAGCGCAAGCCAAGTTGCAGGAAGATAACGGACAGCTTGTACATTGCCAGCACGCGGTGGAACAGGAAGTTCGACATGTCGCGGCCGGAGATCCTTGCGTACTCCGCCACCGCCTCCTGACGGGGGCACAGACAGGCCTCCACCGCGGGCATCTGTTCCATGTCATGCATCGCGGGCGGATCGTCTTCGCGGATCCAGTAGCTCAGCAGGGTCGCGAAATCGAACAGCGGGTCACCGCGCGTGCCCTGGTCCCAGTCGACCACCGCGCGCGGCGCGAAAGTGTCCGGGTCGAGGATCATGTTGTTGAGCTTGAAATCATTGTGCAGCAAACCGGGCGGTCCGTCCGGCACGATGTTCCGCTCCAGCCATCCGCCTACATCTTCGTGCAGCCGCTCGGTTCCCGCCTCCATCGCCGCCAGCCCGCGCTTGCGCCAGCCCGCGACGCCGCGCGCCAGGAACCCGTCGGGCCGGCCGAGGTCGTCCAGCCCCACCGCCCTGGTGTCGACCGCGTGGATCGCGGCGATCGTCTCCAGCAGCACCTGCGACAGTCGGGCGCCGATCTCCGGCCGGTGCGCCAGCTCGGGCGGCATGTGCTCGCGGATCACCAGCCCCGGCCGGTACTCGATGATCTGGAACCGCTGGCCGATGACCGACGGGTCGTCGCACAGGTGCAGGCCGCGCGCGATGAACGGCAGCGCGTCCGGCAGCCGCGACAGAATCCGGAACTCGCGCGCCATGTCGTAGGCGCCGGCTGGCAGTTCCCCCATCGGCGGGCGGCGCAGCACGGCGGGCTTGCCGTCGAGGTGGATGAGATAGTTCAGGTTGGCGAGGCCGCCGGCGAACTGGCGCGGCGGCGGATCCTGATCCAGGCGGTGGCCATGGGCAGCCAGATGCCGCCGGACGGCGTCCCAGTCCAGCGCAACGCTCTCCGCCGCGGATCGCAGCTCGGTTTCGACTGCCACGCCTCCTCCTGCCCCTGTTGGCCGAGATCAATACAGCAGGCAGCGAACGACGCAACTGATGGAGTTCAGCCGGGCGGGTTGTCGGGCAGGGTCACGTCGGCATAGATGTCATCAAGCGGCAGATTGGCATCGATTTCCGGCATCGCCAGGGTTTCGCCAGCGGTCAGCGCCCGGGCGTCCCAACCGGCGCTGTGACGGGTGAAGACCGTGGCCGCGACGCTGTCCTGCTCCAGGATGACGTAGCGTTGGATCGAGGGGGTTGGCTGGTATTCGCGCAGTTTGTCGATCCGGTCGGTCCGCGAGGTGCCCGGGCTGAGGATCTCGAACACCACTACCGGTTCGCTGATGACGGTGTCGCCCGGGGCGACAGGTTTGCAATAGACGAAGGCATCAGGGTAGCGGATGCGGCCGCTGACCTCGATTTTCAAGGTGGGACCTAACGCGCGGCATGGCTTGCCACGAAGCCGTTCCCGCAAAAGGGCGCGGAGGGTGCCGCCAATCAGTTCATGCGCGACCGTGCCACCCGTCATGGCGACCGGCTGCCAGCCGTCGAATTCGTAGCGCAACGCCTGGCGTTCTTCCCAGGCGAGGAACTGGTCGAGGGTCATGGACTGGCTGACGGCACTGTTTATGGCGTCAGTCTAGCAGAAAGGGGGCGGGGGCTACACGCGATCGACATGCACGGGGAGGGGATTATGATTCCCGTAATCGGGAAGCATTAACTGGCTGAATAAACTAATGAAACACAGATTTCAAGCGAGGGTTTCGAGAGATAGGCACGCCATAGGCACGTGACGGCTAGCGATTTGCACGTCGTCTATCCCAACACCCACTGCATCCTCGATGTCCGAATCGCGACCGACCGGCGACGAAACGAGGAGCCGAAGGAATACCGGTTTAGGCGATGCTGGCTTGATGAGTTATTTGGGGGGTTCGGGCATAAGGGGAGAGAGGGTAATGGTAAGCAGTGAGGACGGGACCGACGCTGACGCGCAGTTTGCAGAAATGCTCTTGCGCACGCTCATCCGGAATTGGCTCGTTGGCGGGCAGATGGGTGAGGTTGAAATCAATACTTCCAACATCGACCAGATTGCAGAACAAATTGCGCTTGCTATTTCTAATTTGGATGACAATCAGTTATTGACAGATTATAGCGAAGACTTGTTGGAAGATGCGTTGGCGGCGGAGAAGGACAAACGTATTAGAGTAGCAATTCTGCTTTATGCAACGTTCATTGAGCATAAGATCAATGGTTTTATCGACGCTCTTGTGAGGCGTAAAGGATTAAGTGCGCAGGTTGCGATCGACATAATTAGACAGATGCCCATCCAGCAGAAGTTGACATCCGTGCTTGAGTTGCTGGGTGTGCCTCCTTTTGGCAAAGTCGAGAGGAACGCCATTAACGAGATCATGAACCGACGAAATGAGTTCGTTCATTACAAATGGAAACCGAACGACGAATCTTCCGACGACGCTCTCGTTGAGGTAATATCCAAATGTCACAAGGTTGCGGAAATCCTTGATGAATATCAGGACCGGCACATTTATGCTAATCGTCGTGAGCAAACCGAGGAATTGCTTCGCTCTGCGTGGGAGCCACTGGCTCGTCGGGTTGGACATTTCTTGTCGATCCGGAATACGAGGAAGGATGGCGTTATTGCCAAATAGCCTTTGACGGTGCAGCGTCAGGCTGTGTATAACTCCCTTGGACGAAGGTTGCAGGGTGTAGAACAGCGGCAGGATTTGGGCGACGTCCACATCCCAAAATCTGGTTGCGACCCCGGGACGCGACCCACAGAGTGGACGGCGCTTGGGTGGGCCCTCTCAGTCGATGGCTCTACGCTGGCCAATGGGACGAGAATTCCGCCTCTCGACACCCGGTCATCGACGCCGACTCAGAGGCCTTGAATCCAGTAAGGATAATCCTTACTCTCCGTCCGGCCCGGCAAAGGCCCTCCCGATGATTGTCAGCAAACTCACCACCAAGGCCCAAACGACGATCCCGCAGCCCGTCCGCACAGCGCTCGGCGTCCGCGAAGGCGACGAACTCGCTTACACCGTCGAGGACGGGCGTGTGATCCTGACCAAGGCACCCGCCCGGACAGTCCGCCAAAACGATCCGCTGGAGGATCCATTCGCCACTTTCTGGGAATGGTCCTCCCCGGAGGACGCGGAGGACTACGCGGACCTGTGAACCATGCCGGTCCAATGCTGGGATGTCGTCCGTGTCGACTTATCCTGTGCTGATGAGCCAGTCGCAAGACCACGCCCTGCCCTGGTCATCGCTACGCCGGCGGCGACTTCCTCGATCAGGCTGGTCTGGGTCCTGATGATCACCAGCGCGCGCCATGCGCCCTGGCCGCAGGACGTGCCGATCACGGACCTTGCCGCCGCCGGCTTGTCACACCCCAGCCTGATCCGCACAGCGAAAATCGCCACCATCGACCTCCGGTTCGTCACCCCGATCGGACACCTCTCCGCCCCGGATCGCAATGCAGCTGCGACACGCCTGAAACGCCAACTCGACGCCGCACTAACCCTCTGACCCGGCTTCGGCGAATTCCACCAGCACCTGCCCCTCCTGCACCATCTCCCCCGCGGCGCAGGACACCGATGCAACGACCGTATCGGCCGGCGCGGTCAGGCGGAACACGGTCTTCATCGCCTCCAGCACCACCAGGACCTGCCCGCGCGTCACCTTGTCGCCGGCCGCGACCAGCACCGTCGTCACCTGCCCCGGGATCGGCGCGACAAGCCGGTCGCCGGCATCTTCCGCCTCATCCGCCGCGGCGAGCGGGTCCGGAACGGTCAGCCGCCACGTCAGCCCGTTGTCGCGCACCGTCAGCATGTGCTGGTCGAGCACCGCTGTGACTGAACGCCAGGCGCCGTCCAGCGACACGCGCAACCGGCCTCGGTCCAGACGATGCGCTGATCCCAGAACGGTGCCGATGCGCCAAGCGGTGCCATCACGCGCCACGGAAACCGGGTAGTCGGTTTCACCGTCGCTGAGGTGCAACACCCGGGTCGGCGCGGCATTCAGCCACCAAAGATCGCGCGCATCCCACGGGTCGGTGCCGAGCTCCCTGCCGCCCGGCGCACCTTCCGCATCCAGCACCGCCAGCGCCGCGATGCAAAGCACATCCTCCGGCGGCGCGCCCTGCGGGGCCAGCAGCGTCGTGCCTTCGCGCGCGATGAAGCCGGTATCGATGCCGCCAGCGGCGAAACCCGGATGTGCAACGATGCGTCCGAGCATATCGAGGTTGCTGGCGACGCCGGCGACGGCACAGTCGGCGAGCGCCTGCCACAGGCGGCGCAGCGCGGCCACGCGCGTGGGGCCGTAACAGATCAGCTTCGCCAGCATGGCATCGTAATGGATCGATACCGTATCGCCTGTGGCGAAGCCGGTATCGACGCGCACAAAATCGGTCTCGACCGGCGTGCGGAACAACGTCAGCCTCCCAACCGACGGAGCGAAATCCCGCGCCGGATCCTCGGCGTAAATCCGCGCCTCGACCGCATGGCCGGTCAGTGTGATCGCGGACTGGGTGACCGGCAGGGCCTCGCCCGCGGCCACCCGCAACTGCCACTCCACCAGGTCGAACCCGGTGACCATTTCGGTGACGGGATGCTCCACCTGCAGCCTGGTGTTCATCTCCAGGAAGAAGAAGCCGGCTTCATCGGCGACGAATTCGACCGTTCCGGCCCCGACATAGCCCACCGCCTTCGCCGCCGCGACGGCCGCCGCCCCCATCTGTTCCCGCCCAACCGCGGACAGTCCCGGCGCCGGCGCCTCCTCCAGCACCTTCTGATGCCGCCGCTGCGCCGAACAGTCGCGTTCGAACAGATGCACGGCGTTGCCATGCGTATCGGCGAACACCTGCACCTCGATATGGCGCGGCCGTTGCAGATAGCGTTCGATCAGCACCCGTTCGTCGCCGAACGCCGAGGCGGCTTCCTGGCGCGCAGACTCCAGCGCGGACTCAAACTCGCCGGCGTACTCGACGACCCGCATGCCGCGCCCGCCGCCGCCGGAGACCGCCTTGATGACAACGGGAAAGCCGATGCGGGCCGCCTGATCCTCCAGGAACGCGGCGTCCTGGCGATCGCCGTGATACCCCGGCAAGAGCGGCACCGCGGATTGCTCCATCAGCGCCTTGGCCGCCGACTTCGACCCCATCGCCCGCATCGCCGACGGCGGCGGCCCGACGAAGACGATCCCCGCCGCGCCGCACGCCTCGGCGAACGCCGGATTCTCCGACAGGAACCCGTAGCCTGGATGGATTGCATCCGCACCGGCCGCCCGCGCCGTCTCGATGATCCGCGGAATATTCAGGTAGCTGTCGCGTGCCGGCGCAGGCCCGATCGGATAGGCGCGATCCGCCGCCTGCACGTGCAGTGCGTGCGCATCGGCCTGTGAGTATACCGCGATCGTTTCAATGCCAAGCCGTCGCGCCGTGCGAGCGATGCGGCAGGAGATCTCGCCGCGATTGGCGATGAGCAGCGAACGGAACATCGCGGTCACATCCGGAACACGCCGAAGCGCGTTTCCTGCCTGGGTTTGTTCAATGCGGCCGACAGGGCGAGCCCCAGCACGCGCCGGCTGTCGGCCGGGTCGATGATCCCGTCATCCCACAGCCGCGCGCTCGCATAATATGGATGGCCCTGGGTATCATACTGTGCGCGTATCGGAGCCTTGAACGCTTCTTCCTGTTCCCTGGTCCAGTCGGCCGACCCGCTGCGCACCGTCGCGAGCACCCCGGCCGCCTGCTCGCCGCCCATCACCGAAATGCGGGCATTGGGCCACATGAACAGGAAGCGCGGATCGTAGGCCCGCCCGCACATACCGTAGTTTCCGGCGCCGTAACTGCCGCCGACGATCAGCGTGAGCTTCGGCACGGCGGTGGTGGAAACAGCGGTGACCAGCTTGGCGCCGTCCTTGGCGATCCCGCCCAACTCGTACTTGCGGCCGACCATGAAGCCGGTGATGTTCTGCAGGAAGATCAGCGGTATTCCCCGCTGACTGCACAACTCGATGAAATGCGCCCCCTTCAGGGACGATTCCGAAAACAGGATGCCGTTGTTGGCCACGATGCCGACCGGGTAGCCGTAGAGATGGGCGAACCCGCACACCAGCGTCGTCCCGTACAGCCGCTTGAACTCGTCGAACACGCTGCCGTCGACGATGCGGGCAATCACCTCCCGCGCGTCGTAGGGCGCGCGCAGGTCGACCGGGACCACGCCATGCAGCTCAGCGGGATCGCAGCGCGGCGGTTCGGGCGCCCGCTGCTCCGCCACCGCCGGTTTTTCCCTGTTCAAACCGGCGACGATACGCCGGCAGATCGACAGCGCATGATGGTCATTACGGGCGTAATGATCGACCACACCGGAGGTGCGCGCGTGGACGTCCGCGCCGCCCAGGTCTTCGGCCGAAACGACTTCTCCCGTCGCGGCCTGCACCAGCGGCGGACCACCGAGGAAGATGGTGCCTTGCTTGCGGACGATGATGCTCTCGTCACTCATCGCCGGAACGTAGGCGCCGCCGGCGGTGCATGACCCCATGACGACGGCGATCTGCGGAATCCCTTCCGCCGACATGTTGGCCTGATTGAAGAAAATGCGTCCGAAATGCTCGCGATCAGGAAAGATCTCGTCCTGCATCGGCAGGAAGGCGCCGCCGGAGTCCACCAGGTACAGGCAAGGCAGTCCGTTCCTGCTCGCGATCTCCTGCGCGCGAAGATGTTTCTTCACAGTCATGGGGAAGTAGGTGCCGCCCTTGACGGTGGCGTCGTTGGCGACGATCACGCACTCCCGCCCCGACACCCGGCCGACCCCGGTGACAATCCCGGCGGCGGGCACATCGCCGCCATACAGGCCGAACGCGGCAAGCTGGGAGAGTTCCAGGAACGGCGAGCCCGGGTCGATCAGCGCCGCCACCCGATCCCGAGGCAGCAGCTTGCCGCGCGCGACGTGGCGTTCCCGCGCCGTCGCCCCGCCACCCTGGGCAACCTCCGCCACCCGCGCCCGCAGGTCAGCGACAAGGGCGCGCATCGCTTCGGCATTCGCGGCAAATTCAGCGGAACGGGGGGAGATGTCGGAACGAAGGGTTGTCATCGGGTTTCAGGCCACCCGACGGACCGGTCAGCCCCGGCAGTCCAGACCGGCCCCGGCGATGAAGTACCACAGGCTGATCGTCGCCGCCGGTGCGGATCGCTCCAATCCTGGCCGTAGTTGGAACCCGCTAGTCCCACCCAGGGAGGCACAGCGACATTTCCCGGCATCACGCCGTCTCCGCGAACAGTTCGCGCCCAATCAGCATCCGCCGGATCTCGCTCGTTCCCGCGCCGATCTCGTAAAGCTTCGCGTCCCGCAACAGGCGCCCTGTCGGATAGTCATTGATGTAACCATTCCCCCCAAGCGCCTGGATCGCCTCCAGCGCCATCCAGGTCGCCTTCTCCGCAGCATACAAGATCGCCCCGGCCGCATCCTTGCGCGTGGTCTCGCCCCGGTCGCAGGCCTGCGCCACCGCATACACATAGGCCCGCGAGGCATTCATTGTCGTGTACATGTCCGCCAGCTTGCCCTGCATCAACTGGAACTCCCCGATGGCCTGCCCGAACTGCCTGCGCTCGTGCACGTAAGGCACCACCACGTCCATGCACGCCTGCATGATCCCGATCGGCCCCGCCGCCAGCACCGCCCGCTCATAGTCCAGCCCGCTCATCAGCACGTTGACGCCCCGGCCTACCGAACCCAGAACGTTCTCCTCCGGCACCTCGCAGTCAGCGAACACCAGTTCGCAGGTGTTCGACCCGCGCATCCCCAGCTTGTCCAGCTTCGGCGACGTGGAAAATCCGGGAAACCCTTTCTCCACCAGGAACGCCGTGATCCCCCGCGGCCCCGCCGCGACATCCGTCTTGGCGTAGATCACGAGCACGTCCGCATCCGGCCCGTTGGTGATCCACATTTTGGACCCGTTCAGCACGAACCGGTCGCCCCGCCGCTCCGCCCGCGTTCGCATCCCGACCACATCCGACCCCGCTCCCGGCTCGCTCATCGCCAGCGCGCCGACCTGCGTCCCATCGATCAACCCTGGCAGATACCGCCGCTTCTGCGCCTCGGTCCCATTGCGAAAGATCTGGTTGACGCACAGGTTGGAGTGGGCCCCGTAAGACAGTCCCACCGAAGCCGAGCTTCGGGAAATCTCCTCCATCGCCACGACATGCTCCAGATATCCCATGCAGGCGCCGCCGTACTCCTCGGAGACCGTCACCCCCAGCACTCCCAGCGCCCCCATCTTCGGCCACAGGTCCATCGGAAACGCATTGTCGCGGTCAATCGCCGCCGCCCGCGGCGCGATCTCGTCGGCGGCGAACGCCTCGACCGTGGAGCGCAACATATCCGCGCTCTCCCCGAGAGAAAAATTCAAGCCCGGCAGGCGGTTCGGCAGGCTGGCCATACCCACTCTTCCCAAACGATGTCGCAACGCGCCGGCACACTGCCCCACCCGGCCGCCGTCGCCAAGCTGACCCGAATCGCCTCCGCTGTGATAAGCACGCGCGATGCCCAACTTCAGGTTCCTGCACGCTGCCGACCTTCACCTCGACAGCCCGTTGCGAGGGCTGGAGGCCGATCCATCGGCCCCCGCCGAGCTGATCCGTGGCGCCACGCGCCGCGCCCTCGGCCGCCTCGTCGATCTCGCCATCGCGGAAAAAGTCGATTTCCTGCTGATCGCGGGCGACATTTACGACGGCGACTGGCCGGACTTCGGCACCGGCCTGTTCTTCGCCGCCCAGATGCGCCGGCTGGCCCAAGCCGCCATCCCGGTGTTCGCCGTCCGCGGCAACCATGACGCCGCCAACCGCATTACCCGCTCGCTGCGCCTGCCCGAAAACGTCACCGTCTTCGGCCATGCCAAGGCCCACACCTGCTGCCTCGATACGATCGGGGTCGCCGTCCACGGCCAAAGCTTCGCCGACCAGGCCGAACAGAATGACCTGTCCAGGGCCTATCCGCCACCGATCGCGAGCCTGTTCAACATCGGCCTGCTGCACACCTCCGCCGAGGGGTACGCCGCGCACGCCCGCTACGCGCCCTGCGACCTGCCGCGCCTGAAATCGCACGGCTACGAGTACTGGGCCCTCGGCCACATCCATGATCGCCAGGAACTGTCCCGCGATCCCTGGATCGTCTTCCCCGGCAACCTGCAAGGGCGCCACATCGGCGAATCGGGTCCGAAAGGCGCCAGTTTGGTGACCGTCACGGATCGTGGCGCAACCGTCGAACACCGCGTGCTCGACGTCCTCCGCTGGGCTCACATCGAAGTCCCCCTCGACGGCGCGGCCGACGAGTCCGAGGCGATGATCCGCGTCCAGTCCCAACTCGAATCAGCCCTGCGAGACGCCGAACCCCGCCCGCTTGCCGCCCGTATCACCCTGGTGGGCACCACCGCCGCCCACGCCGCCCTGTCCGGCGAGGGCATGCGGGAGAAAATCCTCAACGAAGCCCAAAACCTCCCCGGCGAGCACCGCCTCTGGCTGGAAACCGTCAAACTGAAAACCCGTCCTCCGCGCGACGACACCACCCGCCCCGACAACCTCAGCCGCCTGCTCGCCGAGATCGACGCCCTCGCCACCAACCCACCCCAGGACCTCCTCGGCGACTGGCCCGCCGTTCTCCTCGGCAAGCTCGGCAGCGCCGTGCCCGCCGACCACCCGCTCAGGCTGACCGCCGCCGGCAACGTCTCGGACATCCTGGAGCACGCGAAGCGGCGGCTCGAAGCTGACCTGACCGGCGAACCCTGATGCGCTTTGAAAAATTCCGCCTCGAACGCTACGGACCATTCGAGCAGCTCGACCTGCCGTTCGACCCTACGCCCGGCCGCATCAACCTGATCGTCGCCCCCAATGGCTACGGCAAGTCCGTCATCCGCCGGTCATTCGGAGAATTCCTGTTCGGCATCGAGTCCCGCACCCCGATGACCTTCCGCTTCGGCACCGAGAAGATGCGTCTCCTGGCCGACGTGGTCCACGACGGCGCGACTCGCTCATTGGTGCGCCGCAAAGGCCACGGCAACACGCTGGCGCTCGCCGGCGGCCCCGAAATCCCTCCGGACGAGGCCCGCCGCCTCCTCGGCGGTGCCGACGAGACGGTCTTCCACGAATTGTTCGGCCTCGACACCACCCTGCTCCGCTCCGCCGGCAAAGACCTGATCCGCAGCCAGGGCCGGCTCGGTCAGGTCCTGTTCGCCGCCGGCGGCGGCATGGGCCGCGTCCGCGACCTGCTGACGGACCTGGAGCGCAGGCGAGACGATCTAGGTCGAGCCTCCACCCGCCACCGCGCCCGCCCACTCTGGAGCGCTTTCAGCAACTGGGAGCAAAGCGGCCGGGACCTGGGCCGCGCCGCCCTGCGCCCCGACGGCTTCACCACCCTCGAACGCGACGCCACCGAAACCGCCGAGACCCTGGAAACCCTCCTCGCCGAACAGGACGCGAAAACCCGCGAGCGTGACCGGCTGCGCACCATCGGCGCCTGCCGCCCCTGGCTCGACCGTCTGCGCACCGCCCAACAGGTGCTGACGGACGCCGCAGACGCACCCGAGCTGGACGACACATTCGAAAAACGCTGGCGGGATGCCCTGATGCATCGCGCCACGTCCGTCAGCGGCACCGCCGCCGCCAGACTGGAACTGCAGGCCGCCCACGACGCCCGCGCCGCCCTGACATTCGACCCCGCCTGGATCGCCGCCGAGGCCGAGATCAAGGTCCTGGCCGATCTCCGCGGCCTGGCGCTGGGTGCCGAGACCGACCTGCCGAGAGTGGCGCGGGACCTCTCCGCCGATCGGGCCAAGGCTGCGTCTTTGCGCCGCGACCTCCGCTGGGACGAGACCTTCGCCCTGCCGCCGGCACCCGTCATCAAGGACGCCCAGCGGCGCCTGCAGCAACACCCGAAACTGGCCCTCGAAGCCACCACGGCAAACGAACGCCTGGCCGAGGCCGACCGCCTGCTCGCCGCTACCCTGGCCGAACTGGAGACGATGCCGGCCCAAGGCGACGTCGCGCCCGTGACCGATCTCGCAGCGCTGATGCGGGCCGGAGGCGAGCCGGCGGTTCGCCTCGACACCGGCCGGCGCAAACTGCGCGAGGCGGAAACCGCGCTCCAGGCTGCCCTCAGGGCCATCCCCGACTGCCCTCTGCCCGAAGCCGCGCTCGCCCTGACCGCCGCGCCATCCGAACCAAGGCTGGACGCCGCCGGCAAGGCCCTCAGCGACGCCGAGGCCGCCCACGCCCGCGCCGTCCGCGATCACGCCGCCCGATCGACCGTGATCGACACCGAACGGACCAGGCTGGCCGCACTGGAACGCAGGGCGATGCTGCCACCGCCCGATGCCCTGGCGAATGCCCGTGCCCACCGCGACGCACTTTGGGCCCGGCTGTGCACGCCGGAGCTTCAATTCCCGGACCCGTCAGCCGCGGTTACACTGGACCGCGCCATCCGCGACGCCGACGATCTCGCCGATGCCCTCATCGCCCATGGGCAGGACGTCGCCGAGGCAGCCGCGATGCGCGACCGTCTGACCACCCTGGAAGCCGACCAGGCAACCGGCGCGGAATCCGTGACGGAGACCGAAGCGGCCCTGGCCGAGGCCCGCCACGACCTGCTGGCAATGGCGCAGACCGCAGGCGGCAACGCCAACGATATATCGTCGTTGCGCGCCTTCCTGCGTGCCCGCGAAGCCGCCATCGTCTGCCGCGATGCGCGGGATACAGCCGCGGCCGACCTCGCGGATACCGAAAAGCACCTTGCCACGTTGGGCAACCGCCTCGCCCTGGCGCTGGCCGTTGAAATGCCCGCCCTGGCGGCGCTCGGTACCCTGCTGACCGAGGCGGATCGCCGCATCGAAGCCGAACGCAACCTCTCCGCCCACCGCAAGACGCTGGCGGATCAGGCCGCCCAACAGCGGGCGACACGGACAACCGCCGCTGCCGCCGCTGCCAAGGCCGAGCGCGCCCTGGCGGACTGGATCGCCCAATGGCGGCCCGTCGCGGCAATCGTGGCGCGTCCCGCCGACGAAACCATGGCCACGACGGCAGACGCCGTGGCGCGCATCGAGGAACTGCGCGCCACCGAACAGCGCGCCGCCGAAGCCCAGCGCCGTGTCGACGACATGCAGGCGGCCATCGCGCTGCTCACCGCCAAGGTCGGCCGCCTGTCGGCCCTGTCGCCGGATCTGGCGGCCCAGGCGCCGATCGAGGCAGCGGAGGCGTTCCAGCGACGGCTCCAGGCCGAACACCGAGAAGCCGCGCGCTGCGCCGACGCCGACCAGCGCGTCGAGCAGGCCACCCGGAAACTGGCCCAGGCCGCCACCGTCGCCGAAACCGCCGAACGCACCCTCGCCGGCCTTCGCGCTGCGCTCCGCGCTGAAACCGACGAACAGGCCGAACGCCAGCTGCAACGCGCCCGATCCGTCGCGGCGGCCCGCGCCGACAGCACCGAGGCGCTGCGTCAACTGGCGGTGCAAGGCGGCGGCCTGAGCATCGAGGCCCTTTCGGCCCGCGCCGCCGAAACGACACCCGAGGCGGACGCCGCCCACATCAGCGAAATCGACATCAGCCAACAGGCCCGAACCCCCCTCATCGAGGCCGCGAGGACGGCCAGGGACGCCGCCGCCGCCGCGCTGGACCAGGCCGGCACCGGACTGGATGCCGCCGAGGCCGCGCAACGCCGCGAAGCCGCTCAGGCCGTGCTGTCGCGCACCGCCGAGGAAGCACTGATCCTGCACGCCACCCACGCCCTGCTGCAGGCCGCCCTCGACCGCCAGGCCGCCGGCGCGAGCCAACCGTTACTGGCGCGCATCGGCGACGTATTCCGCACCATCACCGGCGGCGCCCAGGCCGGCGTGCGGATCGAGGACGCCAAAGAGGGCCAGACCATGGTCGCCCTGGAGGCCGACGGCACCACCCGCAAATCACTCGATCAGCTCAGCGAGGGAACCTGCGATCAGCTTTACCTCGCGCTGCGCATCGCCGCCCTGGAAGACTACGCCGCCAGCACATCCCCGCTGCCGTTCATCGCCGACGACATCCTGCAGACCTTCGACGACCCGCGCACCGAAGCAACGATGCGGGCGCTGCTGGAACTCAGCGAGCGGGTCCAGGTGATCGTCCTCACCCACCATACGCACATCGGCGACCTGGCGGACCGGCTTGGGCGCATGCAGGTGATGCGGCTGGCCGCCTAACCTGGCGGTTCGGTTTCAACGCCCGCAAAAGAAGCGGCGACCTCGATACGGGACCATCCCAAATGGAACGGAATCCGACAGTCCGGTTCCCGCGGTCCCGAAGCAGGAGCATCGCCATCGAAACGTTGCCATCCAGCCACTGCCGGGGACGTGACAAGCCGCCAAACTGCGTCCAGGCTCACGACCCGCAACGGCGGCGGGGAGGATCCCACAATGGACAGGATAGCCGAAGACACGCGCTTACCGCTGGACATCGACGCGCAACCCGTGGTCCAGGCCGCGGCGGCGCTACAGCCGGTGCTCCGTGACTATCATGAAGAAACCGAGCGCGAGCAGCGCATTCCGAAACCCCTGGTCGAGCAGTTGCGCGCCGCCGGCGTCTACCGAATGGTGATCCCACGCACCCTCGGCGGCCTCCAGCTTGACCCGCTCACCTACCTGCGCGTCGTCGAACTCCTGTCCGAGGCCTCCGGTTCTGTCGGCTGGAATGTCTGCAACAACAGCATCGCCCAGCTCGTCACGCTCGGTTTGTCTGATGACGGCGTGCACGAGATCCATGGCAGCGGGCCCTCAATCGTCGCGGGCACCGCCGTGCAGGGCGGCGGACAGGCGGTCCCGGTCGAGGGCGGCTATCGCGTCAACGGGCACTGGACCTTCGGCACCGGGTGCCAGGAGAGCGCCTGGATGCTGGGCAGCTTCCAGATCCTCGACGATGCAGGCCAACCCCGTCGCCGCACGGACGGCGGCTCACTCTACTGGCGCGGCCTGTTTCCCCGCGTGGAGGCAGAGGTCATCCCGGACACTTGGGATGTGGCCGGGCTACGCGGCACCGGCAGCTTCGACTGGATGGTCAAGGACGTCTTCCTGCCGGAGCGGCGGACGATGGTTCACGCCGGCGTCCCGCTGGACAACCAGTGGTCGCGCTGGCCGGGCATCACGTATGCCCTTCCCAGCCAGGCCTGGGTCGGACCGCACCACAGTGCCGTGATCACAGGCATCGCCCGCGCCGGCATCGATGCGTTGGTCGAACTGGCCCGCGAGAAGACGCCGCGCGGCCGCACCGGAATGCTGTGCGAAAACCCGCAGGTCCAGGACGCCGTCGCCCGGGCCGATGCGATCCTGAACGCCGGCCGCATCTACCGCGGCGCGATGATCACAGAGCTGTGGAACACGATCGCCGCCGGCGGCGAGACCACGCTTGAGCAACGGGCACGCTGCCGCCTGGCCTCCACCCACGCCGCCGACTGTGCGCGTGAGGCGATGGACCTCGTCTACCGGCACGGCGGCAGCACGTCGTTCAAGTGCGAGACCCGCCTGGCCGAATGCTGGCGCGACCTGCACGTCGTCGGCCAGACGGCTACCGTGGCACCCGAATGGTACCCCATCGGCGGCCGGGCGCTGCTCGGAATGGACCCGGGACCACGGCTACGCTGACAGGAGAACCGGCCTGCCCAGCAACCTCTCGCGCCTTCACCGGGAGCCTCTCGCGCCTTCAGATGACGCACTGCACCCCTGAAGAGGCGATCGCCTTCATGGACGGCGGCAGCGCTGCTACTGCCTCGGCTCAGCGACCGGGACAGGCTCCTCATCATGGACGTGTGTGCGCCTGGTGGACTGGGACGGGGTTGGCTGGACGCTCGCGGGCCCTCATCCCGCAACCCGCGGACAGCAGGCGTCGCCACGCCTACTTCGCCGGCAATGATTGGACAAAGGCGAGCGCGGCGGCGATCAGCTTCCGGCGCAGCGCGTCATCGCCGAAGGCCATCGGGCCGGCCCGGACCCAGCCCTGCATCGCCCGGCCACGCGATATCATCGGCACGACATCCGGCAGCGCCAGCGCCCAGGCGTCCCCGCCCTTACCCAGTCTCGCCAGCATCCCGTCGTCGCGCGCGCCGCACAGAAGGTTGCCGTTCAGCAGCCAGGCCCGGCCGCCGAACATCACCTTCTCCGTCAATCCAGGCTCTGCCTCGAGATCCTCCCGCAACAGCGCCTCAAGACCTTCGTCGCGTGCCACGTTGCCCGCCCCTGCGCCTGACATGCCGGCGTCCGCCGGTCCTCAGGCTGCGGCCGGCCACGGATCGGCCCACGCCGGAATGCGCATCAACCCGTCGAGCCAGCGCACGATATTGGGAAATCCCTCCAGCGGCATCTCCGCTTCCCGCCAGTAGGCCGCCATCGAGGCCGACTGAAAATCGGCGATGGTCAGCCTGCCGCACGCCACATAGTTCCGCCCGGCCAGATGACCGTCCAGCACTTCGGCGAAACGAATCAAATTCGCGACCTTCGACTTCAATGACTCGGTGTCCGCCGGCCCCATCCCGAACGTCGCCTTGACGATGTGCTCAAAGTAAAACGGCGCGACAGCGCCCGCCCAGTGGCAGTCATTCCACGACAGCCGCCGCAGCACCTCGACCTGCTCCGCCGGATCGTGCGCCGGCCACATGTCCGACCCCGCCTTGATGCACAGATGGGCCATGATCGCCGAGGCCTCCCAGAGCACCAGGTCGCCGTCCACCAGCGTCGGCGCCTTCATGTTGGGATTGAGCGCGGCATACTCGGGCGTCTTGAGCCCGCCGGCCATCAAGTCGACTTCAACAAACTCCGCCTCGAGGCCGAGATGCTTGATCAACGCCAGCACCCGCTGCGGCGCCTGCGCCCTGAACCAGTAGACCTTCATGTTGTCCTCCCATTGCGCACCAATGCCAGGCGGCGCCTCCCACCGTTCCGGCGGCCAGCCTGGCGGCCCGCGCCGCTAAGCCGCACAATTCGCCTCGACTTGGAGACGGTTCTTCCTGGTTCGACGCAAGCTCATCGTCAAGCATCTCGCTTGCGGCTGCCGGTCACGTCTCAGCGTAGCCGGGTCGTCTTGACCGCGCCCACCGCGCCAACATCGAAGGCGGCGGCCTTGAAGCCCTTTGGCGCTGCTGGAAAATGCGTACGGCTCGTCCGGAACGCTCAGGAAACTCCTGTTCGGCCGCCATCGCTGGCGACGGTTCGCTGGCCAATGCGCAACTCGAGATGCCTCCGGCCAGCAGAAGTGCTCCTTCCACGATGGACACAAGCGATGGCTGTGGGTCCACGCAGCGTCATGCGATCCACCCACGGCCGCCGAGTACAGCGAAGAGCATCGATCCGCGGTGGGGGAACATTCCTCTGGTCTTCCCTCCAGACCTCAGCAAGCCGGCGAAGAACGAAAAGCGATAAGCGATCTCGTTACAGTGCGTCCTCACGAACTTTCGATAGGCGGAACCATGTCAGATCGGCTGTTGCCAGGGTTGCACGGTAACCCGCCACATACCCGACCCTCCATTGGGCGCACCGAAGTCGGTCGCCGCGAGGTACATGCAGTACGGGTACTTGGAAAATGGGATTCTCGTCTGAAATCAACATCGACCCCAGGTCAGCCGGCCGTGGCGTCAGCACCTGCCCGTTCAGCACCTTTTTCTGGCTTGGTCCGACCAGGCGCATGACTAGGACGATCATGACGTGGATGCTATTGTTGGCTGGCAGGGAAGTTCTCTAGTCGCCCTGAAAGCCGGAAAAAAAGCCGCGTCAAAGCATAAACCGGAAGGGAGGATCGTCCAATGTCAACCAGCGGGGCCGCAACCGGCCCTCTTCCTGAGGCCTATCACCGCACGCAACTGCGGCGGGCGGCAATCGCAAGCACGGTCGGTACCACCATCGAGTGGTATGATTTCCTGCTTTACGGGCAGGTAGCCAGCATTGTGTTCGCCAAGCTTTTCTTCCCGAAATCAGCGCCGTTGGTGGGTACGCTCGAGGCGTTCGCTATCTATTTCGTTGGCTTCGTTGCCAGGCCGATCGGCGCGGCGATCTTCGGCCATTACGGTGACCGCATCGGCCGCAAGGCGACACTTATCGCGACCTTGCTGCTGACTGGCCTTTCAACGTTCGCGGTGGGTCTGGTTCCGACCTACAACCAGATCGGCATCTGGGCCGCCGTTATTCTGGTCGTGTTGCGCCTGATCCAGGGTGTCGGTGTCGGCGGCGAATGGGGTGGCTCCGTGCTGCTCGCGATGGAGTGGGCACGAACCAACAAGCATCGCGGATTCATCGCCTCCTGGCCGCAATTCGGTGGCCCGGCGGGGCTGTTCCTGGCGAACCTCGCGGTTCTGGCCTTCAGCGCGATCTCCGGGCCTGCGTTTATTACCTGGGGCTGGCGCGTACCGTTTTTCCTGAGCTTGATCATGGTAGCAATCGGGCTCTACATCCGCCTCGGTATCGTCGAAACGCCGGTGTTTTCTGAGCTGGTCGCGGCCGACAGGCTGGAGAGGGTACCCACCATCGAGGTGATCAAACGCCAGCCGAGGGAAATCATCCTCACCGCGCTGGCGCGGTCCGTCGAACAGGGGCCGGCGTACATCTACTTCTCCTTCGTGTTCGTCTACGGCAGCCTAGTGTTGCATGTCTCGCGTGATCTGCTCCTTAGCGCCCTGTTGCTTGCTTCCTGCATCGATTTCTTGCTCATCCCGCTTACCGGCTACGTATCTGACCGGTACGGTCGGAAACGCACCTTCATGATCGCCGCCGCCGCGGCAGGTCTTTACGCCTTTCCCTACTACGCGCTGATGAACACCGCTCAGCCGGTCTTGATCGTGGTGGCGACCGTGTTTGCCTTCGTGTTTCATGCCTTCGTCTATGGTCCGCAAGGAGCACTGATCGCGGAAAGCTTCACCCCGCGGTTGCGCTACAGCGGTACCTCGATCGGTTACCAGCTCGCCTCGATCACCGCTGGCGGACCCGCGCCGTTGATCGCGACAGCGTTGCTCGCGAAATTCCAGTCGGGCTGGCCGATCGCGGGGTATATCTTCTTCTATGGAGTCGTCAGCGTTATCGCGACCGCCCTGTTGCCCGACTACACCAACCGCGACATAGGAGAGGGACAACACGGAGTTTGACCAAACCGCCTTTGGTTCGTCGCACCGGGTATCGCGTTGCTGATCGGAACTCAACGAAATCGGGCAGGCGCATCGCGGCTAGGCCATGACAGGGTCAGGTTGGCCCGGTCATGAACTGCAACTATCTGTTTTAGAACGCGATTTGCGCCTTCCGACGATCGTACCCAGCTGGTCACGCTCTTGCTTGAAGTGCGCCTTCATGGCCACGCGACGACCCTTTCCGGTGACGGCTCCTGCATCAGGAGGCGATGGCCGGCATCCGCCAACCTCCTTCGCCAGCACGGCGGGTATGGGACTTCGCGATCGATGACCTGGCGCCAGGCGCTGGCCTTCCTGCGGGCGCGGCGCCCTCACCCCTCCGCCGGCAGCGCCCGCGGAACCCCGTGCTCATCCACCGCCACCAGCACGAACTCCGAGGCTGTCACCCGCACCCGCTCCCCCAGGTTTCGCCGCAGCACGTAAGCCTCTACCCCGACAGTAATCGACGTCCGCCCGGTCTTCAGGATCTCGGTATAGACGCACACCACGTCGCCCACTTTCACCGGCTGCAGGAAGCTCAGGTTCGACACCGCCGCCGTCGCCACCCGCCCCTGCGCCCTTGTCCCCGCCGCGATTCCCGCCGCGAGATCCATCAGCGACATGATCCAGCCGCCGAAAATATCCCCGTTCGGATTTGTGTCCGCCGGCATCGCGACGGTCCGCAGGGACAACTCCCCGCGCGGCTGAACGCTGCTGTTCTGCATAATCCGATCCTTCTGCTATGATTGCGGCATCATGACCGATATCCTCCTCCGCCACGACAGCGACAACGTCGCCACCCTGACGCTGAACCGCCCCGCCGCCCGGAACGCCCTCTCGATGGGCCTGATGGAGACGCTGGACGCCGAACTCGCCACCATCGCCGGCGACCCCACCATCAAGGTCGTCATCATCGCCGCCAACGGCCCCGCCTTCTGCGCCGGTCACGATCTGCGCGAAATCCGCGCCACCCCGACCCGCGCGGCCTACGAAGCCGTTTTCGCCCTCTGCTCGCGGCTGATGCAGCGCATCGTCCGCCTGCCCAAGCCGGTCATCGCCCAGGTCCACGGCGTCGCCACCGCCGCTGGCTGCCAGCTCGTCGCCTCCGCCGACCTCGCCGTCGCTGCCGAGACCGCCCGCTTCGCCACCCCCGGAGTTGACATCGGCCTGTTCTGTTCCACCCCCATGGTCGCCCTCACCCGCGCCATAGGCCGCAAGCCCGCCATGGAGATGCTGCTCACCGGCGACATGGTTGCCGCCGCCCGCGCCCGGGAACTCGGCCTCATCAACCGCGTCGTCCCGGAACCAGATCTGCAAGCCGCCACTGGTGCGCTGGCCGCCCAGATCGCGGCCAAAAGCCCGCTGACCGTCGCGATCGGCAAGGAGGCGTTCTACCGGCAGGCGGAAATGGATCTTGCCCACGCCTACGAATACACCTCGGAAGTCATGACCCGGAACATGCTGGCGCGCGACGCCGAGGAAGGCATCGACGCGTTCCTGACAAAGCGCAAGCCGCACTGGACCGGCACGTGATACCCGGCACATGAGGCGCGGGCACTTGATCGTGCGTCGCCAAGTCTCTACCTGATCATTGCCGATGAAAGATCCGTACGAAATCCTGGGTGTGCAGCGCACCGCTGATGAGGCCGCCATCCGCGCGGCGTACCGCAAGCTCGCGAAGATGCACCACCCCGATGTCAACCCCGACAAACCGGACGCCGCCTCCCGCTTCGGCGAGATCAGTTCGGCGTACGACCTGCTGTCCGACAAGGACAAGCGTGCCCGCTACGACCGCGGTGAGATCGACGCCGAGGGCCACGAAGTCCACCAGCAGCGCCAGTACTACCGCGACACCCCCGGCCAGGAGCGGTACGAAAGCGCCGGCGGCTTCAGCCAGGAGGACCTGGAGGCATTTCTTGCCCAGGCGTTCGGCCGGGCCGGCCAGCGCTCCGACTGGGGTGCCACGGGGCGCCCCATGCACGGCCGCGACATGCAGTATTCGCTGACCGTCAGTTTCATTGACGCCGCGACCGGCACCACCCGCCGCCTGTCCCTCCCCGACGGCAAGACACTGGACGTCCGCATTCCCCCCGGCACCGAGGACGGCCACGTCCTGCGCCTGCGCGGCCAGGGTGGCCCCGGCTACAATGGCGCCCCCGCCGGCGACGCCCTGATCGAAATCACCGTCGCCCCCGATCCCCGCTTCCACCGCGACGGCGACGACATCATCACCGCGGTCCCGGTCTCGCTGAAGGAAGCGGTGCTCGGCACCACGCTGGAAGTCCCGACCATCCACGGCCCGGTCCGTCTTTCGATCCCGCCGGGCTCGGGCACCGGAACCCGGCTGCGCCTGCGCGGCAAGGGCATCCGCCGTGGCCACCAGTTTGTCGAATTGCAGGTCGTCGTGCCGCCCGGCAGCGAACCGGAACTGGCGGAGTTCCTGAAGAGCTGGAACCCGCGCAACAAGGCCGGCCCCAGGGACGGGTCATGAGCGAGAGATCATGAGGAAGGGACCATGATGCGCATCACCGCCGTCGTCGGCCTGTTCCCCGACCTGCGCGAGTCCGAACTCCAGGCCTGGGTCGAACGCGGCTGGGTCCGCCCCGAGGGCACCGAACCCGACTGGGTCTTTCAGGATATCGACGTCGCCCGGGTCCGCCTCATCCACGATTTCCGCCACACCATGGCGGTCTCCGAGGATACCATGCCGCTGGTCCTGTCGTTGCTGGACCAGGTCTACACCCTGCGCGGCCAGATGCGTGCCCTCGCCCGCGCCGTCGAGGGCCAGCCTGAACCCGTCCGCGCCGCCATCCTGGCCGCCATCCGCGCCTAGACCACTTTCATCCTGGCTGTGTACGTCGAAAATGGTCCAGGTCTTTGTTTGATCGCTTGATTCACGCGCCGGAGAGGTTCCACTCACCGCGATCATGGTCCGGCGCCCCCGAAGCCGCGCGGTGGTTCGACCGCCTGAAGCTCGGTGAGGTCGAGATCGCAGATTGTCCCGCAGAGCCTCGGCGATCGCACTCTCCTGGAGGCTTGCCGGCAAGCTTTCCAGCCAGGCGGTACGCTCAGCCTGGGGTTCCACGAGACCGGCGACGTGGTCGGTCCAGCGACGGGCCCGCCCGATCATCAGCCGGACGGCGCGTGCGGATGACCGGCGTGCCGGCAGCGCGCGCGGCGCGATAGCGGGCTTGCCGTTCCGCGTCGGTCATCGCGGTTTCGAGATCGATTTGCGCGGCATGATGCCCATTCCGAAGCATTACGTCACGGTCGAGCCGCGAAGCAGATATTGCCATCTTCTCTGCGCTGTGGACTCGCCCGGATCGGGGCGCCCAAAGCCATACGCGGTCGCCGGTTCAGGGCGACGATCAGTCGGGCTGCTTGTGCGTGTCATCGTCGTCCGCCCGCCCCAGCGCAGGGAGATACCGGCCGAAGCGGTTGCAGCGGTAGCGTGGCAGAGCCGGGCGACCGGATGCAGTCAGGTATGTGGGAGTTTCAGGTGCCGACCCGCCGGGACGGGACGTCGTCATGCCCGATGATCGGGCCGCCGGTCGGTTTTGACCGTGAGCGGCATCGGCTGGGCACTCGGCGGGAGCTGGAAACAATCCATACCCCAACGGCATGACGTACTCATGGCCAGATCCTGACGGTGCGATCTTGATGGACGCGATGTTCGCTGAGACGCTGGTCACCAATATGCCGGACGTGGTGGTGTATTCCAACCGCGATGTTCGGCCATGCCGCAGCCGAAGCGGCCAGAGCCTGACCTGATAATTCCCGAAGGACTCGACCGGCGCGCCAATCGACCCGTGCTGGGCGTTGATTGGTTCAGCCGTCTCGGTCGAGCCGGAGGATCTCTACCATGGGCGGCGCAAGCAAGATCTCGCTGAAGGCGTGCATCCAGTTGCCTGTCTCTTCACCCGAACTGACGCCGCTCTGACGAAACTGATCAAGCTGGTCGAGGCTGGTCAGTTCCAACTCGAACTGCAAGGCGGCTCCGTTTTGTACCCGCGTGATCGGGACCAACAACTTCGCGGTCAATCCCTTCTCGCGCGCAGCAGCCACCTCGCGTCGAATGAATTCGATGGCCCTCTGCCGATTGGCCGGCGCCACGTCGTAGGAAAACCGAGCGAGATGCATTGTTGAGGCCCTCCTGGCTGTCCGAGATCCATTGTCGTCTCAGCTGGCGCGCCAAATCGATGCGGCCCGCTCAGGGCACCGATCTGGGGAAACCAAGCCGGCGCGCCTTGTCATCAGGATACGCTTGATCACGTCCGCCCGTTCCCTGGCCATGTGAATTTCATGTTGGCTACCTTATCGTCCCTAGAGCATGATCGCGCTGAGCTGAACGTCCCCGGCGCGTGAATCATGCGATCAAACAAAGAGATAGACCATTTTCGGCCTGCACAGTCAGGCTGAAAATTGTCTAGTCACGCTGGATCCAGGTCGGTGAGGGTCTGCGCCACGATCGTGCCCCGTGCTCCACCCCGTCGACCGTCCGGACTAATGTCTGGTAAATCCCCCAGGATCTGGACGGTCTCATCTTGCGATTATTTGGAGTCTAAACCAACCCGTTGACGCTAAATCAATGAAGTGACCAAAGACGCACTGTCGACACCGACACCCCAAGGTCCTGGACGGCGACCACTACCAGCAATGGTTGTCCGACCGCAGAGCGGCCAACCGCTGAGGTCGCTCGCGCGGGCGCCAGCCACGTGCACCGGGCGGCGCAATGGAGTCGGTGGCGGATGATCCACCGAAATCTGGCCTCCGAACGGCCTCCTACCCAGGTGAAAGATAGCGGAAGACGCCCAGCGAGAACGTTATCGACCACCCGGACCAGAATCCCGCCAGTTGTTCGCGGATGTCTTACGACGACGATGACTTTCGATTGGGATGCTTCCGTGAGGTTGCTGGTGATCGCCACCCGACGGCAGCGAAATGCCAGTGGCGGTCGAAGTGGGTGACGTATGGCCGACCAACCGCGGCGGCTCCGAGGTCGTCGATGCGGTGGACCCTGGAACAGATATCGGTTTCTTCATGGATCAGACGGTTGATGATCTCTTGCGCCCCGCCAGTCGTAACGAAGTCAAAGCTGACGGCGCAGATCTGACGATTTCAATGACGCCCGCCAAGATGAGCGTCCTCATGTCACGCACGCGCGACTGTCGCGCCGCGATGAAGGGCGACGACCTATCACGCCACTCGCTACCGCCAACCCGCCTCGACCGACCGGTTGGATGAACTGCCGATGCTTTGGTCAGTGGTTCCGTTTGTTTTCGCGACCTGGACCGAAATCTATGGGAGTTCATGGCTGCGCATTGAAGCTGACATCACCTCGTGCCGGGCGTCGAAAAACCTGATGGACGGGGCTCGCCCACGTCCTGACGGGGCTAGAACGAGGTTTGAAAGACTTCGCATCGACTAAAATCGGCGATGAGTGATTGAATTGCGGCGACGGCCTCCAGCCGATCTTTTATGGCAGCCTCCCTTTGGCTGCCGGTGAGAGAATCACCTATTGCTCCGGTTCTGAAGTCGGCAATGTTCTGCTCTATGATTGCAGTTTCGGCTTGCCATTTCCTTATTAGGTCGGCGCTGGTCTGAGACATGATACGGGTCTTTGAGAATTGGCACGCATAACGTTTTGTCTCGCGTGGAGCAGACGATACGGAAGGATTACTAACAATCGGTTAATAATGTGGCGGCAATCGTTCGGCTGCGTATGCGCCGCCCAGCAGCCTTGATACCCTTCCGTAGCCCTCGTATTAGCACCCGAAATCTCAGCGAGCCAGTCACTGTGCAATTCGACAAACCTCTCGATTCGACCTCACCGCAGTCTGACGATGACGAAGCCAAAATGCGCCGGAACCTGGGACTCGACACGGCATCCGGCCCAGGCTCGGGTTCATCGTTGCCAAGCGATCCCCTGCGAAGTGCCCGCCAAGCGATCCGGTCACAGGCGGCCGCCCGGGAATATGTGGAACGTCAACTCGCTCAAGCTCAGACCAGCGTCCACGACCTCCGCACCAAGCTGTTCCATGCCCGCCAGGAGAAAGATCGTGCGGTGGAGGCAGCAAGGTCGGCAACAGCGAGAAAGGTGACCGCCGACCGGATAGTGGCGGCGACCGAGGCGGCATTGACGACAGAGAAGACAGCGCGTGACCGTGCCGATCGCGCTTTGCGAGATGCCCAGGCAACCATTCGAGACCTGCAAGCGCGATTGGAAGCCGCTGATCAGCGGTTCGAATCGGCAAAGGCGGAAATAGCGGCCGAGCGCCAGTCTCGGCAGACGGCAGATATAGCCTTGTGGGCGCCGAAAACCGCGCGGGAGCCCGCTGCTGCTCCGGCCAGCCGAGATGAAGTCATCTCAACGCTGCGCAGACCGGTCGGGCGGACGACGGTGACGGCACGGTCGGTCCAGCAATCGACCACGCCCATCAAGAATTTTCGCGCATCCGGCAAGACGGGTAACACGAAGGCGGGCAAACCACGAGGAACGGGCCGCACTCGATCGGCAGACGAGCAGAAACCTATTGAGTGGTGGGTCGAAGGTTGGAGGCGCCGGGGCAGATAGTCTTTTTCGGCCTGCAGGAAACGCCTCTCATCTGGTTTCGGCGATCAGGGCGTTGCCGTCCCACTCCGCCGATGCACTGCCACAACGGTCTTGTGAGGTCACAAATTGATAATTCCGATGTTGCTTGCTGGTTCGTTGTTCGGGACCCAGGTGAATGACACCGTTTGGTGGAATACGCCCGGCGCAAAGGTTGTTGAACATCGGGAGCAGAATCCTGCCAGTTGCTCGCTGATGTTTTACAATGACGATGGCAATATTATTTTCGATTGGGATGCTTCCGGGAAGTTGCTGGTGATCGCTACCGACCGAAGGTGGAATTTCCCCGACAGCAACCAAATGCCAGTGGCCGTGGAGGTGGGTGATGTATGGCTGACCAACCACAGCGGCTCCGAGGTCATCGACGCGGTGGCCCATGGAACGGATATCGGTTTTTTCATGAATCAGGCGATTGATGATCTCTTGCGCCCCGCCAGTCGTATCGAAGTCAAAGCCAGCGGCGCAAACCTGACGGTCTCGCTGACGCCTGCCAAGATGAGCGTCCTGCTGTCGCGCACGCGCGACTGCCGCGGCGCGATGCAAGGTGGCGAGGTATCACGTCACTCGTTGCCGTCCGGCCGCCTCGACCGACCAGCCAGATGAACTGCCGACGCTCTGGTCAATGGTCATATTTTCGCCACCAGGATGGAAATCTGCTGGAGTTGATGGCGGGGCGCATCGTGACCGACCGATCCGATGGTCATTGAGCGCGGGCCGGCGGTTCGGTGACGTAGCAGTGGACCACCGGTAAGACCGCCCCGCCGTCACCGTCTATCGTTCCGCAAACCCACCGCCAGGATGGGTCAAGGGTCGCCAATGGGGCAAAGGGCAGCCAGCTCCTCGCTGGCAAGGTGGCGAATCGGGTAGTCTGTCGAGCATCTGGCGCGGCGCGGGGCATATGTGGTCCAGTCTCCCTTGGAGGAGACGTCAATGATAGACCGCCTAAGGATGCCTTCTGGCGCGATTGCGTCGGAGGACGCCACTACCGCGTCGCCAGCGCGGGAACGGGCCACGCAGCGACTGCTGCTGGCCGGATGTCCCGATTTCTGGCGGCTATGGTCGGTCGGCCTCGTGGTCTTCACCGTACGTTGGTTGGAGACGGTTGCGGTGGGGGTTTTTGTTTACCAGGACAGCGGGTCGGCCTTTCTCGTTGCAATGATGACCATGCTGCGACTGCTGCCGATGGGGCTGCTTGGCGCCTTCATTGGCGCGTGGGCTGAGAAGATCGAGCGGCGCACCACTCTGATCCTGGTCGTGACTCTAATGCTTACGACCTCTACCTCGCTGGCGTTGCTGGCATATAATGATCATCTCGCGCTCTGGCATCTCGCGGCAGCCAGCTTCCTCAATGGCCTCGGCTGGGCTACCGATAATCCAGTGCGGCGGGTGATGATCGGCGACGTTGTCGGCGGCAGCCAGATGAGCACCGCAATGTCGCTCGATGTGGGAGCCAACAACGCCAGTCGCATGGTGGGACCAACCGTCGGCGGCCTGCTGCTTGCCAGCGTCGGCATTGGCGGCGTTTTCATGCTCAGCGTGGCACTCTATGCCTTCGCGTTGTACGCCGCTTTCCGTGTCCGCTATCGCGGCACCGCCTTAGTCGGATTAGCACCCGTTCTGGCGCGCGTCGCCGAGGGACTTCGGCTGGCGGTCAGCGATCGCCGCCTGACCGGTACGCTAGTGGTCACTATGATCTATAACGTATTCGCTTGGCCATTCACGAGCATGATCCCGGTCATCGGCCAGAACCAGCTTGGGCTCGGCGCGGAAGGGATCGGCATTCTGACCAGCATGGACGGCATCGGTGCATTCTGCGGCGCCCTGCTGCTGACGCTATTCCTGCGCCCTGCCTGGTATGCTCGCGCGTATCTCGGCGGCGTGGTGACCTACATGGTGATGCTGGTCGTGTTCGCCCTCGTGCCGTGGCCCAGGATTGCGGGGAGTGCCTTGTTGCTGACCGGATTTGGAGGCGCGGGGTTCAGCACCATGCAAGCAACGCTGGTCTATCTCACCGCGCCGCCGGAGATGCGTTCGCGCATTCTTGGCGTGCTGTCAATGTGCATCGGTGTTGGACCGATTGGGTTTATAGCACTTGGGCTATTGGCAGACGCGATTGGAGCGCAATGGGCCACCACGGCGTCGGGGTTGGCCGGGCTGCTATGCATGATGCTGACACGGCCACTCTGGCGTCACATCTGATTGGCCCGTAACAACCTGGCTGTCCACGAGATTGACGTACCGGGGCGGCCGTAGCGCGACAGCGCGTCACGCTGCTGAGATAAATCCCCGAAAAGGAATATTTCATGTGCCTAGCCGAATTCACAGGCCCGAAATCCAATCCTTCTACCTGTGGGACAAATCTACCCCTATCTGCTGCGCAACCTGGAGATCGAGCGGCCGAACCAAATCTGGGCAAGACTTGCCCAAGGTTCCGTCCCAAGGTTCCGTCGGGCGAAGCCGGATGGAATGGCAACGCGAGGGGATGGATATCACTTAGATCCCGATGGCGCGCGGGTCCTTCCGTGGCCGCTGTCGATCACAATGGACGTCGATTTCTGTCGCGAAGCATGGATGGCCGTGGCGCCCGGGCGTGACAACGGTTTGTGTCGAGCGCCCTTGGCGGTCAGTGAAATATGAAGAGGTCTATCTGCGGGCCTACGACAGTATCGGTGAAGCAAAGGCGTCGCTGTCTTGTTACTTCACCTTCTACAATTCAAAACGCTCGCGTTCAGGTCTTGACGGGCGCACGCCGGGGCGTTTTTACTGCGCCCACCTGCTGCAGGCTGCGGCAGCATGAATTTCGCCGCCGTTGCGGGGGCGTCGCTCCCGGGCCAAAGCCCTCCCTGCGTGGCACACCGGCAACGGCATGGAAGGAACCCAACCGGCAGAGGATCCGCTTCGCGGAGCGAAACGCCTTCCTGAAACGAAGCGGGCCATCTCAGATGCCAGCCAGGTCCGCACCGGCCGCTTGCACGAGATTATCGGCGATGCAGTCTGGGAGATGCGATTCTCGATTGAATCGTCCGCCGCTGACACCGGATCGAATTGAACAGCGAGAGCTTGTGCGAGCGTCCACCAACCTTCACCTCCGATAGACACACAAAGGTGAGTTAAAAAAAATACCCCCGCGATAATTAGGACTTGTCAAATCGGGAGGAGGGCGGGCAGACTCAGAAGGAGAACAGCGAGCGAGTGGACTGTCATTATCCTTTCGCAGGCTCTTTATTAAGAGACCATCCAAAGCTGTCGGCGCGCAGATTTCGTCGGTCAGACCCTTGCAGCGGTTGGAAGTGGGTCCAATGGCCTCGAAGCCCTGAGGGAGCAAGCGATGAGTGACGTTACCATCACCTCCACGGACACCATCGACGTGGTCGGTCTTGACAACATTAACGTGGGATTTACGCTTGACTTGCCGCAGCCGTTTAAGACGGATGGCACCAATACCTTTGATATCAAGCCCATAAACACAGACAATTCGTTCACGGTCGACCTCAAACCGTTGAAGGCGGACCTCACTTTAGAGCCGGTCAAAACGGACAGTCACGTGGCTGTCGATTTGAAGCCGGTAGTACTGGACCTCTGTCTGACGCTCAACATCGGCAAGGTCCCAAGCTTTTGCATTCGACAACCCTACCACAACAGCGTCGGATTTTCTTGGTTGGGTGTCAAGATTTGGGAATTTAGTTTTTCGGGCGAGCAGGAAACGGTCATCGAGGAACGCGGTCCGAGGCCTCAAGTCGCACCGAGTGGCGGGGGCGCGTGGCCACCCGCGGAGCATTCCGCAGAGCCCTACGCGGGCAGCGGACTTCGCATCCGTCTAGGCCCCTAAGGAGCGCAATTATGCGCGAGCCCGCATCCGTCGAGTTTTGTGGCCGTTCGGCCGAGGAAGCCGTTCTGCTCTCCGGACCACCGCAGCGTGTCGCCGGCCGCGTCCATCTACGGAATTTGAACGCAGCCACAAGTGTTACGCTCCGACACGCGGGGCTGACGGACAAGTCCGGACGCCTCGGCCATTTGCCGGCCCGCCACAGGTTATCGACGATCGCGCTACGCCCCGCGGAAGACCGCACTGTCGAAATCGCAATCGAACTCGATCATGCGACGCTTGCCGGAGCGTATCACGTCGAACTGGACGTCGCGGGCCACGTACGGCCGGCGGTGCTGAACGTCGTCGAGTTTGTCGGGTTGCGTCTGGAACCGAAGCGCATCGTCGTGTTGGACGCGCGACCGTCGTTACATCCGGCTCGGCTTCTGGTTTCGAATGAGGGCAACGTGGAACTGCGGATTCGCGATATCGGCCCGGTGGATCTGTACGATGATGTTGCCGAAGTCCGCATGCGGGAAGCACTCACACCGCTTTTTGCGCAGATCGGCGACCGGCCCAAAGATCTCGCGGCTGTGCTCCTCGCACTGGTGCCGCTGCGTGGGCCGGCCTTAGGTCGGTTGAACGTGCGTGTGCCGGACAGCCCGATCCATCTTGCCCCCGGTGACACGCGAATGATCGAGATAGTGATCGAGGTACCGCCCGAACTTCCCAATTGCGGCCGGCTGCGCGGACGTGCCGCGGTGTTGACCGCCAATCTGGACTTCCTGGTCATTCAGCCGCCGGGTACCGCAGCGGAGCCGGCGACGGAAACAGCAAATGCCAAACGTCGCGGCGGAAATCCCGCCGAGAGGTCCAAGTAAAATTGACAACGCAAGCTGCGAAGGAGGTGGCAGGTGCAATCTTACGGAACCGATCCGGCCAGCGACTGGATGAACGCCACCCCTTCGGATTGGCTTGATCGTTACGTACCCGGTTGGCGTCAGACCAGCTATGGCGACCTGATGCGCACCAGGCCCGCAGATTGGCCAAGGTGGTTCCAGTCGCAATATGCGCCCCTCGCCGGAGGCCCTTCGATATATCCGTTCGGAGGCTCTTCTGCATACCCTTTCTACGGTCCCCCCAAGGGCCATACCATGCATCATCCAAGGGGCTGCGAATGCCGGGAATGCAGGCGTCGCAAAGGATGGGACTGCGGCGGACGCGAGTGCCGACATTGTGGATGCGAACCGTGTGAATGTTTTTGCTGCATTGGTGACGTCGACCTCGTGGTCTATGCCCGCGTCGGCGAACGCCGCGTCATCCCGATCATGGTCGAGAACGAGCGGCGTCGCGAAAGATCGGTCACTTTAGAGCTCAGCAACTGGCGAACCCGAGGCGGCGGAGCGTCTCTTGTCGAAACGACTGGCGCAGAACCGAAGACGTTCATCTTGCCCCCGTGCAGCGAACGAGAAATCACTATCGGTGTGGAGATACGAGAGCCGGAGTTTGCCGGTACACCGTCTCCTGAGGGACAGAGGGGGGACCGCGGGAAGCCGGACGTCGACGAATGTGTCGTTGCCTATGCGGATCTGACTCTGGTCGGATGCGACCACCGGTGTATCCGCATCGCCATCGCCATCTTGCCCCGTTGCTGTGAGCCCTTCAGGATAGGCTGCGGCTGTGGCTGCTGCTGATCGCGCAACGTCGAGCCACGCGGCTGACGCTCGTGCCGCCGCGTGGGCGATGGAGTGGTCCGCCTGGTATGGTCAATACGTCGCCCACACCGCGGCGCAGGCAGAGAAGACCGGCCAGTTGTATCGCCAGATCACCGATGCGACCGCCAGGGGGGAGTTGCCGGCCACCGCACTGCAGGACATGCTTGGCGCGTTCTACACCGCGCGCGGAACCACCTACGCCGAACGGCTTTCTGCCCTGAGCAGCCGGTTTTTTTCTCGTCTTGTCGAAACGGCCGCAACCTACTCCCGGGAAATGGCCGAAGGGGTGATGCCGGGTGTGCCCGCGCCGCCGCCGCTGCCGCAACTCGATTCATCGGATCCGAATGCGTGGTTTCATCAACTGACTGCCTACGGGAACAGTCTGAGTAGCCATATCGCTACGTCCTACAAAGCGTTTTTGGATCGGGTCGCCGCCGGGCAGGTTGATTCGGACAACCTCAAGGACGTCGCGTCGCGATACCTTGAGCAACGTTTCCCGGAGTATTTGCGCCAGTTGGGCAGACTATACTTTGATCTTCTTACGGACTTGAATGAATTGCGGGCGGCCGGAGAGCAGGATTTTCTGTCCGGGGTCCTGGCAACCGCGCGCCGGAAAGACTCTTCGACACCGATGTCGCTGGAGTTGACGGGACCAACGAACAGCGTGGCCGCGGCGAAGGTGTCAATTACAAATAGCCGCCCTGAGGTTGCTCGAATTCAGTGCCGGGTCACCGATATCCGCCGCGCCGACGGCATTGGTCGTGCCTTTCCGCCGCGGGTCTCTATTACCCCAGGGCAACTCGATCTTCGGCCCGCGGAAGAGGGAAGCCTTACTCTGGCTCTGGAGTTGAATGAGGCCGACTACGCACCGGATACGCTGTACGTCGGCGCGCTGCAACTGACCGGCCACGGTGAGCCGCAACTGGAAGTTCGGCTGCGGATCATGGCCAGCTCAGGGCTCTCGCCACCGGATAATCCATTACGCATGTAGTAGGCACGACGCAATGCCCCGGGGGAACGGACACACAAGAATGGAGCCGATAGCGATTATCGGCATGCAGGCGCGCTTCCCGGGCTCCGATGATCTCGATCAATACTGGGCGAATCTGTCGGGCGGCGTCGAGTCGATAACGGCGCTGACTGACGACGATGTACGCGCCGCCGGAATACCGGATGATGTGGCCAACTTGCCGGGCTACGTGAAAGCCGCTCCGTTGCTGCAGCGGGTCGATGAATTCGACGCCGAATTCTTCGGATTTTCAGCCCGCGACGCCTCATTGACCGACCCGCAACATCGTTTGTTCCTCGAGACAAGCTGGCGGGCGCTGGAAGACGCCGGCTATGACCCCTCAGGGTACCAGGGGGCGATTGGCGTATTCGGCGGTTGCGAGCAGAGCACCTACCTCTACCAACTATATGTCCATCGCGAGACGCTCGGTTATCTCGACGGCATGCAGTTGATGGTCACCAACGACAAGGATCATCTTTGCACCCAGGTTTCCTACCGACTGAATCTCCGTGGACCCAGCGTGGTGGTGCAGACCACCTGTTCAACTTCGCTGGTCGCGGTTTCCCTGGCCTGCGAGAGCCTGCAGGCTCGCCGTTGCGATATGGCGCTCGCGGGCGGCGTTACGGTCCGCGTCCCGCAACGGGGCGGTTATCTTTACACGCCTGGATCGATATTGTCGCCCGACGGTCATTGCCGTCCGTTCGATGCGGAAGCGCAGGGAACAATCGTGGGCAGCGGCGTGGGCATCGTCGTGCTCAAGCGTTTGGACGACGCGCTGCAGGATGGCGACAACGTGCGTGCGGTCATCCTGGGCGTCGGTATCAACAATGATGGCAGCGACAAAGCGGGATACACGGCGCCGAGCTTCCGTGGCCAGGCCGGCGCGATTCGGGCCGCGCAGTCCGCGGCGGGCGTCCTGCCGGGGTCGATCGGATACATCGAAGCGCACGGCACCGGTACGATTTTAGGCGATCCGATCGAGCTGTCCGCGCTGATCGACGTGTTCAAGGAACACACCGACCAGTCCGGCTTCTGCGGGATCGGTTCAGTGAAATCCAACTTCGGTCACCTGTCCTGCGCATCGGGCGTGGCCGGTCTGATCAAGACGGCGCTGATGCTTCAGCATCAGGCCATTCCGCCAACGGTTCATTACCGAACGCCGAACCCCGCGATCGAATTCGACAGAAGTCCGTTCTACGTCACCACCCATTTGCATCCCTGGCACTGCAACGGCGGTCCGCGCCGGGCCGGTGTCAGTTCATTCGGCGTCGGGGGCACCAATGCCCATCTCGTGGTCGAGGAGGCGCCGACGCCCGAGCCGTTGACCCAGCAACGGCCGCGCCAACTCATTGCTCTGTCGGCCAGAAGCGTCGAGAGCCTCGATGTCGTGACGGAACAACTCGCAACGCATCTCGAAAAGCATCCGGATCTGGCACTCGCCGACATCGCATTCACGCTGCATGTCGGGCGCCGGCCGTTCCCGCATCGTCGCGCGCTGGTGGCGCGGTCCGACGACCGCGCGGGCGTGATCGCGGCGTTGCGTGACCCGCGGCAGTTGACCGGGGCAGCCACCGGCACCCACCGCCATGTCGTGTTCATGTTCCCCGGCCAGGGCGCGCAGTATCCGGGAATGGCCGCCGATCTATATGCAACCGAACCAGTGGTGCGCGATGCGATCGATCACTGCGCGCGGGTGCTGGAACCTCATCTGGGCAGGGATTTGCGGCACCTTCTGTTTCCCCACCCAGCGCAGCGCGAAGCCGCCGGCAATCAGTTGATGAACACCCAGTGGGCGCAACCCGCGCTGTTCGCGGTCGAATACGCAGTGGGGGCGCTATGGCGGTCCTGGGGCATCGAACCGGCGGCTATGATCGGTCACAGTGTGGGCGAGTATATCGCCGCGACGTTCGCCGGCGTAATGGCTTTGGACGATGCCCTCGTGCTGATCGCCCGGCGCGGCCAGCTGATCGCGTCGATGCCACGCGGCTCTATGCTTACGGTCATGGCGGACGCCGATGCCGTCGGCCGTTTCATTACTGACTCAATATCTCTCGCGGCAGTCAACGCTCCGGGATATTCGGTGTTGTCGGGCCCCGATGACGCGATCGATCGGTTGGAAGCAACGCTCGTTGCGGAGCGTATCGCAGTTCGACGTCTGCACACCTCGCATGCGTTCCATTCCTCGATGATGGACCCCATTTTAAAGCAGTTCGAAGACCAGGTGGCGAATGTTCGCCTGTCCGAGCCGGTGCGCCCGATGGTTTCGACGTTCACAGGGCAATGGGCAGATGCTCAGATAGCCCAGCCGCGCTACTGGAGCCATCAGTTGCGCTCTGCCGTCAGGTTCGCCGATGCCCTGCGGGCGGTCAGCGCCCCGGACAGCCCGGTGGGCACGAATCCAGTCTTTCTGGAGGTTGGTCCCGGCCGGGGACTGGCAACGTTCGCTGGCCTCACCACCAAAGGTGACAACCCCCAACCTCTGTGTCTGGCGTCGTTGCCGGGCCCCGCCGACGAGCGGCCGGGTATCGACGCGTTGTTCGGTGCCCTTGGGCAATTGTGGTCGGCGGGCGCTTCGGTGGATTGGACCGGCTTTCACGCGACAGAGCAACGCAGGCGCGTTGCGTTGCCGACTTATCCGTTTGATCGGCGCAGCTACTGGATTGGACCGTTGCCTGATGGCGTCCGCCATCAGGCGCGTGACACCTCCACCTGGATCCACAAGCCCGTTTGGCAGCAGAAGGTACTGGAAAAGGCCGCGCCGGCGGAACTGTCGGGGCGCCGGATCATGCTGTTCGACGATCAGACCGGGCTGGCGCGCTCGCTAACGCTACGACTGCAGGCCCTGGATGGCTGGCCCATCGTAGTGCAACGCGGCCAGTCGTTCGCCCATCCCGACAACAGCACATACATTATGGATCCGACACAGCCGGACCACTTTGCAAGGCTGGCGAACGAGGTGTGCCAGCAGGAGCCAAGACTGGCCGGGGTGATCGACTGCTGGGGTGCGGCACCACCCGGTCATACCGATCTGGATACCGCCGGTTCCGAAATATGCCTCGCGCCGATGCGCCTGGCTGCTGCCCTCAGCGGACAACCGACGGTACGTCCGCTGCCTGTGCTGCTGGTTTCGAGGGGAACCGCGAAGGTCAATCCGGCCGACGAACTTGATCCCCCGCGCGCCCTTGGCGTCGGCGTTGCGAAAGTGATTCCGCAGGAACATCCGGGACTGCAGCTGACACATGTCGACGTCGACGCCGACGAACGGACGGCGGAGCAGATCCTGCAGGAGCTTGCGGCCGGCCTGCCGGACCCGGTCGTGGCGCTGCGCGACGGGAGCCGATTTGTCGAATTCTATGAACCGGGGGTCATCAACTCGATCGGCGCGCCCCTGGGCTGGCCGGACCAACCCGTCGTACTCATCACCGGCGGTTTGGGACATATCGGCCTGACCCTGGCCGAACAAATCTTCATGCGCCTTCGGGCGCGCCTTGTCCTCCTGGGACGGGGTTCGCTGCCTCCGCCGGAACTGTGGGCGGAAAAAGCCGAGGACCCACAGACCTCTGGCGCGTTGCGCCCCACGCTCAAGCGCCTGGCGCAGATGCGCGGCGACCGCGACGAGATCATCGTCGTGAATGCGGACCTGAACCGCGGGGACCAGGTGGCAGCGGCGGTTGACCGCGCCGTAGCCCGCTTCGGACGGATCGATGTTGTCGTGCACGGCGCCGGCCGGGTGGATGCCGGGGCCTTCGCGCCGGCAGCCGAGACCGGACTTTCAGTTCTCGAGGCACAGTTTTCCCCGAAACTTCGTGGCCTCTCGCATCTGATCGACGCGATGCGCGGCCGCGAGCCGAAGCGCTGGATCCTGCACTCTTCAATTTCCAGCATTCTGGGGGGCCTTGGGCTGGCTGCATACGCCGGTGTGAACGCCGTGCTCGATGCCATGGCGCTGGCGGGTGGTCCCAACTGGCTGAGCATCGGCTGGGACGCCTGGGACAACGCCCTGGAGGCGCACAGCGAGGGCATGCCAGTGCCAATCCATCCGCCGGAAGGCGCCGATGCGTTCCTGCGCCTCGTCGGCTCTGGTGTGGGCCCACATGCGCTGGTGGTTGTCAACGACCTGCAAGCCCGGTTCGATGTCTGGGTCCGCCGTCGGGACGGCGCTCCGCAACGCAAAGGTGCCGGTGCGGCCCGGCATCCAAGACCAAACCTGTCGACGCCGTTCGAGGCGCCGCGATCCGACACGGAACGGCAACTGGCCGAGATCTGGGGCGCCCAGCTTGGCATCGATCCGATCGGCATCCATGACCGTTTTCTCGATTTGGGTGGCCACTCGCTGCTGGCCGTCCAGATTGCGTCAGAAATCCGCGACGCATTTCAGATCGAGATGCCGGTCCTGCAGCTCTTTCAGGCCCCCACCGTCGGTCAGCTTGCAACCATAATCGAACGGACGGAGCCCGGCAGCGGCGCCGCGGACGCGCGGACCGCGGCACCCACGATCGAATCCCCGGCGCCCGCGACACCACCCGCGGACAACACCCCCGGGGGCGCCACGAAAGCGAGCTTCCGTGAGTTCTACAACAGCATCACCCGGCGGCTTGAGCATTCTGGTGTCGGTGATGCGTCTTTCTTTCTTAATTATGGATACGTGAGCCTCGGGGACGGCGACGAGGCGCATTTCGACGTGGAGAACGGCGTCCTTAACCCAAGCTCGATCCGACTAGCCTATGAGCTTGTCGGAGGAATCGACCTGCACGGGTGCCGTGTGCTCGACGTGGGTTCGGGACGCGGCGGCACGGTTGCGCTGCTGGCGGAGCGTTTCGATGCCGAAGTGACGGGAGTGGACCTGTCTCCTGATGCGGTCAGTTTCTGCCGGCGGACGCATCGGCATCCAAAAGTTCGTTTTGAAGTAGGAGATGCCGAACACCTGCCGCTGGACGATCAGGTCTTCGATGTGGTCACCAACATCGAATCATCCCATACCTATCCGAATCTGCGCAGCTTCTTTGCTGAAGTGAGGCGTGTGCTCAGGGTTGACGGCACGTTTCTCTACACTGACCTGCTCCCTGTTCTGCGATGGGCCGAGGTCCGCGTATTGCTCCAGTCGCTGCGCTTCGCTGTATTTGACGATCGCGCGATTACAGCGAACGTGCTTGCTTCGTGCGACGTGGTAGCAGCGACGCGGGCGCAGGCATTTGGCGGCGGCGACACGATGATCGACAATTTCCTCGCCGTGCCCGGGTCGGATGTCTACGAGCAGATGCGGTCTGGAGCATGGGAATACCGGATCATCCGGGCGAGGCGGATGTGACCAAGATCGACGTCAGTTTCGTTCCGGCTTAGGTTTGGCGCTTGCGAATAACGAATGGATGGTGGAGGACCTTTCATCCAAGGAAAGGGATGTCGCCAGGCGTCCCGGTGTGCCCGCACTGACCGGGACCGCGCCGATCGGACGCGAGCGCTTACGCGGGTGGGGGCGCGGAGTGGTAAGGTGCCTGGTCAAGCGAATTCCGCGCAACGGGGTTTGAGAGGAGTTATTCGCCTTGTTCGCCCCCTGGTACGGGATGTTCCGCGCCGCAGTGACTTTTTCTTTATTGTCCAGTCGGATTTCGCCCGGGATTGCGTATGGCGGTGAAATCTCATAAATTGGACGTTGGATGATCGGCGGATGACGTAGACCAGGGAGGGCCGGTGAGCGAAAGTCCACCATGGGAACCCGAAGATGCTGAGCGCACGGTGTTTCGTCTGGCGCCGGGGGGCCAACGGCTTGTTGATACCTCGCCAAATGATCCATCTGGCGCCGAGGCCGGACGGCCCGATTTATCAGCAGCGAAGCCGGCAGATCCTGAGGTGGAGACCTCTGCGATCGTAAACAGCCCATTGCTGAAGGCAGCAACACCGCTCCTGCAATTACTTGGGTGCTTGTCAACCACCGCTAGGCCGCCGGACGTCCAGACATTGAGGGACCGGGTGGGGCGTGAAATAGGCGCGTTTGAAAAACGGTGCCGTAAAGACGGCGTTTCAATGGAGCTTGTGCGGCCCGCGCACTACGCTCTTTGCGCCGCGATCGATGACGTCGTGCTTCACTCACCGTGGGGCGCTGCGAGCGCCTGGAACGCTCGCGCCCTGACAGCCAGCCTGTATCGGGAGATCCACAACGATGATCAAATATTCGACATATTCAACCGATTGCGGCAGGAGGCTGACAAGTTCTTGCCCGTCATCGAGCTCATCTATCTGTGTCTTTCGCTAGGCTTGCTCGGGCGCTATCGCGATCCTCAGTACGCTCCGGGTGATCTCGATCGACTTCGGGACGAAATGTGCAACCTGATTACCCAGCGCCGGGAGTGTTCCGACCGGCACCTCTCTCCCCGATGGAAGGGTGTTAAAGATGCCTACCGGATCCGGGTCGGCAAATTCCCAGCCTGGATTCCACTTTTGGCGGCCGCAGTAACCGTCAGCACATCATCGATCTGGGTTTCGCGTGATTTGAACGCCGAATCCGATAGGATCTATGCCCGCGTATCGGCGATCCCGCCATTGAAAATGCCTGAGATTGCCCGGGCCACGGTGGCCCGACCTGTGCCGCAAGCCGCGCACGGGACCGGATCTGACATCGCCGACCGGCTCAGAGAGATCCTGAAGGGCGAGCCCGCTGGGGCCAGCATAGTGGGTACTGCAACCGTGCCGGTGTTACGCATTAGCAGCCAGGCCATTTTCCAGCGCGGTGGAGCCTCCGTGCGTCGGTCATTCGTACCCACTCTGGAACGGATTGGCAGCGTCCTGCAGCGCGAACCGGGTTCAGTTCAAGTGATTGGGCACACTGATAACGCGCCAACACGCACCATCCAATTTCCTTCGAACTTCCAGCTTTCCCTGGCGTGGGCGCGGGCCGTCAGGGCGGTCATGCTTCACACGTTCACCGATGCAGGGCGCATCAGTGCTGAAGGAAGAGGTGATGCGGATCCTTTAGAGTCCAACACGACGGCGGAAGGGCGGACGCAAAACTGCCGTATCGAGATCATCGTGCATCCGCGGCAGGATTAGGCGACCGTCATGCTACTGGTCGGCAGGCCGAATTCATCCTGGACGGTCGGCCTCTTCGGATGTGCTGCGATTGCCGCCGCTGTCTGGTTCGTTGGCCCATTACTGCCAATGCTTCACGACTGGGTTGTGCGGCTAGCGCTTGCGATACTGACACTCTCGAGTTGGGTATCGATAACTTTTGCGACAAGCCGTATTCGGCGCCAGCGTGATGCAGCGCTGACTGAGGGTATCCTCGCAGACGGACATTTTGTCGACGCCAATCAGGCAAACGAAGAAGTGTCGGCATTGCGAAGCAAGCTGACCGCTGTACTGCAATTGATCAAAAACAGCGATCACGACTGGCGCCTTCTGTCCGAGCAATCCTGGTACGCGATGATCGGCCCTCCGGGAGCGGGAAAGACGACGGCGCTGCTGAACGCCGGCCTGCAGTTCGCGCGGACGGCGGAGGCAGATGTCGGTCCCCTGCCCGGTATTGGCGGCACCCGATCTTGCGAGTGGTGGTTCACCAAGCAGGCGGTGCTGATCGATACGGCAGGACGTTATACTACTCAGGATTCTCATGCCGCGGCGGATCGCGCAGGATGGTACAAATTTCTCGAGTTACTGAAAACCACGCGACCCAAGGAACCCCTGAATGGGCTGATCGTGGCAATCTCGCTCGGTGATATTGCGACCTCGTCGAGCGGCGCGGCTTTGGAGCATGCCCGGGCGATCCGGCGGCGCGTGAACGAGTTGCAGGCGCATCTTTGTCTCAGGATACCAACCTATCTGTTGTACACTAAAGCCGACCTAATTTCTGGTTTTACGGAGTTTTTCGGCGACATGGATAGCACGGAGCGATCGCAAGTGTGGGGCATGACTTTCGACGTCGCCCTGGATACCGGCGAATACGAAAGGACATTTGCTGAGCAGTTCCGGAAGCTGGTAGTGAGGCTAGAGACTTTGATGTTCAAACGTCTGCAAACGGAACGCAGCCTCGAAAAGCGAAATTCGATAGCAATGTTCCCTAGTCAGATCAACGGTCTCGAGCAACCCCTTAGAATGTTTCTTGCCGCGATGTTAGACGAAGTGCGCAGTGGCAAGCAGCCCCTGTTTTTGCGTGGCATCTATTTCACCTCGGCCACGCAGGAGGGTGCACCGATCGACCGCCTGACGGGAACGATTGCCCGCAAATTCGGTCTCGAATTGTCTGGATCGGCGATCCAGCGTCCCGAATCGGGTCAAAGCTATTTCCTCGCACAACTACTGCACGAAGTCATTTTCGGCGAGGCCAGGTTGATCTCGACGTCGCCGGGCGCCGCCAGGTGGCGCGAGATCTTTCGTCTGGCCAGCCTTGTAATCGCAGTGCTGGTCGTTATCACCGTCGGTGGACTGCTGTGGCACATCAGGGCGTCTGGATTGAGGGAAATCAAAAGCGTGACGGCTGGTATAGAAGTCTATGAGCTAGCAGAAAGGACGCTGCCGTCAGATCGAGTTGCCGATGCGGACTTAAGGCTCGTGGCGCCATTGCTTGATCGGGCAGGCGCATTACAGTACTCACATGAGAAAGTGGTCGGACCAAACCTTGACTTGTCCCAAAGCGCGAAGCTTGCCGTCGCCGTCCATGTCTTGTATCGTCATGCACTGGAACGGATCTTACTACCGCGCCTGATGTGGCGGCTCGAGTCGCAGATGCGCCACAGTATGGATCGACCAGATTTTCTATACGACGCGATGCACGTCTACCTCATGCTCGTCGGCGAGGGGCCGCTCGACAAAGCCCTCGTGCGCCAGTGGATGAGACTTGACTGGCAGGTATTGTATCACGACCAGGCCAGTCAGCTTCGCAATTCACTGTCGCGGCATTTGGATGCACTTCTGGCGGAACCTCTGCCGGCCGTACAGGACAATGGTGACTTGGTCGCACGCGCACGCGAGGTATTAACCAAGGTGTCGCCGGCGCAGCGCGCATACTCCCGGATCCGGCTTTCGGTTGCGGCGCAGCGGGTTGCGCCTTGGCGGCCGAGCGACGTCCTCGGTAGTGTCGGCATTCCATTGTTCACCCGATCTTCCGGGAAGTCCCTTTCGGATGGAATCCCTGGCTTTTACACGGTGGACGGATTCCACACCGTGCTGCTTCCGTGCCTGAACGCGACCGCCCGGACTGTTGCGAACGACAGCTGGGTTCTCGGTCAGGGCAAGAATTTTGAAGCCGGCGCCTCCATGATTCCGACCTGGGAACGGGATATAATTGGGCTGTATGAGAGCGAGTATGCGCGTGCATGGGACGGGCTATTGGCAGACCTGAATGTTGTCCCGTTGAAGAGTGTTTCGCAAGCGGCTCAAGATTTATACATCCTGTCGTCACAGCAATCACCGATGCGGGCTTTGCTGACCTCCATCGGTCGTCAGCTGACATTGACGGTTCCAATGCCGGCGACGAAGCCCGATCGAAGAGCTGGAGGGGAACCCGAGGCGGACATCTGTTCAGAAACCGACGGCATCGACCCGCGAACTCGTCCGTCTCGGATCACGCCGTTGCCTTGGATACCCGGGCGGGAGATCGACGAGCGATACAAAGCATTGCGTGCGCTTGCGGGCAATGGTTCAGGAGCGCCGCTTGATCAGGTGCTGCGGTCGCTGGGCGATATGCAGCAGCAGTTTGCAAAAGCGTGGGCGGCTTCTGGTGGTTTTGCGGCGCTCTCGGGTCAAGGTGACCCTTCGCCGGCACTGCGCGCAGAAGCATTGCGGCAGCCTGAGCCACTTGCACATTGGCTAACGACGCTGGCCACCAGCGGCGCCGCCTTGCGAAGCGGAAGTTCAAAACCTTGAGAACCCGCGCCGGCGTTGCGTGCGGACGCAGACCAGCGAGTCCGGAGGATCAGCGATCGTATCGCATGAAGCCGTAGGTCTGCATAACCCATTTCAGGGTGTAGCCATAGTTTGGATCTGTTGCATACACGCCGTTCAGCGCGTCGGCGAATGCACCCGGGTCGGAAGCATTGTTCATGGCGTTGACAAAGGACCGGCCCGTCGCAAGCAGACGCCCATGTTCGTCAAAGGCATCCTTGAGCGATGCAAATGTCCGAAATCTGGCGGTGACAGTGACCGGTTCGCCATTGATCACTTCGCTGGTCGGCGACTCCACAGACGGCTGATCCGAAGCCGCCTTTATTCCAAAAGGGTTGTTGCTGGCAGGCGGCATCGCTGCACCCCAGGCGCTTTCGACAACCCATTGTGCGATCGTTATAGACGCCGGCACGTTCCACCGCCGCTGTGACGCTACGGCGGCGTCTATCACGTCCGGCGGAACCTCCCCATAGTGAAAGGTCGACGATGACGGCGTGGTCGTCGGCCGGGCGGCCAGCGAGTAGTAGGTTGCGCTACCAGGCTCGACACGACCCGTCGGCGGAATCATGTTCATCATCACCGCCTGATAGGCCTCGATGGCGAGGGTGGTGCCGACGTCCGCAACGCCGGTTACCGGGACCGGAGTGTGCGGCTTGGGCAACCGGTCGTTCAGCAAGGACTGGACCACGAAGACATCGCCTGGAACATTAGCGGCGCCTCGACCCACTGTCGCGAAGATCGGAGGAGCAATTCGACCCATATCATCGGTGCTGAGCACTGCAGGCGATGGAAGCACTGCCATCTGCGCCTCACGCTATCGTGTATCCGGAAAGTCAAAGCCGACCGGTTTGCGATGCCGTCCCCTATTGGAGTTTGTGACATATAATATAGCGGAACGGCGTCCCGCGCCATGAGGGTGAGATGCGCTCAACTCTTAGTCAAATCGGTAAATATGAGTTGAGATCCGTGCTCGCCCGCACTGGGACGAGTGTGGTGTATGACGGCTGGGACGCCGATATAGCCCGGCGTGTTGCTGTGAAGACAGTGCCGTTGTCCTCTTTAGAGGATAGCGACACCAGAGAGGCACTGACGCGGTTTAAGCGCGGCGTTCAGGCAGCTGGGCAGCTGGCTCATCCCAACGTCATCAATATCTATGACTATGGCGAAACGGACGAATACGCCTTCATCGTCATGGAATTCATCGACGGACCGACGTTGAAGCAGTTGCTGGATGGCGAAAAGCGCTTCGATATCCGCTCGACATGCAACATCATGAACGGAATTCTTGACGGGTTACAGTACAGCCATGATCGCGGCGTGGTTCATCGTGACATGAAGCCCGCCAATATCATGTTTACAAAAGATCAACGCGTTAAAATTACTGATTTCGGTATCGCCCGGCTTGAAGACAGCAACATGACACAAACCGGGATGGTCATCGGCACGCCTGCGTATATGTCGCCTGAGCAATTCATGGGCGAGAAGGTCGACTGGCGGTCCGACATCTACTCAGCGGGCGTGGTGTTGTACCATCTGATCACCGGGGGTCGTCCGTACGAGGGGAATCTCGCAACGATCATGAACAAGGTGCTCAATTCGCCGGTTCCAAGGCCGTCTGTCGTTTCGAAGACGGTCAGCCCTCTGCTGGACGAGATTGTGACCCGTGCCATGGCGAAGAAGCGCGAGCACCGCTTCCAGAGCGCAGCCGAAATGAATGCCGCACTCCAGTCGGTCCTCGCACAGCCAGTGCCGGCGCCGCGTCCCGCGGCAACACCCCGCGTTGAAAGCTCGTTTGCCCAAAGGTCCGGGCGCCGTCAGGGATTTCGACCGAGCCCTGTGCTCGTCGCTGGTGTGGTTATCGTCATTGTGGGAACAGGCTTGGGTGCCACGCTGTATCTGCGCCAGTCCGCTCAGGAGCCGATTGCGGTTGCTCCTGAACCCCCCCACCCCGCTCCAGACAGCAGCAAACTAACCGAGGCCAAATTGTCGGCGCTTCCTTCGGATTCGGTTCCAGGACCACCGGACGTGAACAGGGCACCCCCGCCGGTCGATCCGACGCCAGAGGTTCCGGTGCCGGCAGCGCCAGCACCTTCGTTCAGTTCGCCCGATTACAGTAGTAAGAGCGGCGGTGACCTTGCTCCACCAACGATTTTGCCGGCTCCCTCGGCGCAGGACCCATCCCCCGCAGGTGCCGAAGATCAGCGGGCGCCTCAAAGCACGCAGCCACCTGAAAAGCTGGTCCCGTCCGGGAGCAAGCCGCCGCCGCACACCCCTGTTGCGAGAGGACCAGAGCGGCCGGCCGACACTGTCAGAAAGAGCGGGATGAACAACGCAGCCGGCCGCCCAACACATGAAGCTTCGCCTTTACAAAAAACTTCCCCCTACAAGGAGGCTTTGAACCGGCCGCGCAATGGCAATTCGCGGTCTTTGTCGCCTGCCCCATCGAACGGACCCGAGCCTGAAAATCCGCTTCAAACGCCGCCGGAATATGCCATAACGTCCGTCAGCGCGGTTGGCCTGGTTTGCCAGACGGTGACGCCGGATGTTGCGCGCGAACTGGGCCTGGGTGCGCCACGCGGTCTGCTGGTGACCGGCGTTACGGCCGGCAGCCCTGCCGCGAAAGCCGGAATTCGGTCCAACGATGTGTTGCTGAAGGTGAATGGGGTCGAGGTGCACGACATCTCAAAGTTGGAAAAGATGGCGGCGGAGAGCCCGGGACACTCGGTGCCGGTAGAATTGTTCCAACATGGCGCGCAGCGGACTGTGCAGTTGCAGGCTGACTAGTTTCGCGATTGGGGATTTGCTGGGCTCGCGTTTTCGTGATCATATTGAATGAGCATATCGTCGCAATACTTGCTTCAATGCGGGGTCATTGAGCATCGGCTTACGATGCCGAGCTTTTCTGGACCGATGCTGCTGGCAGCACAAGGAATGCTTCAACGGTGGCCAGGCAACGCGAGGCGAGACTGTATCTGGAGGCGAAGCAGTCCTTGAGCTTGCGTCGTTTGCATGGTCGCGAGGAGGTTAGTCGGCCATTTCACTACGATCTTCTTCTACTTGGCCCGTCCCACGACCTCGATCTGGACAAGCTTTTGGGGACCGGGATCACGGTTGAAATCGAGGGGACCGAAGGGACTCGGATGATCCATGGTCTTGTCGCGGACACGACCTATCGCGGGGAGATGGAGGATCAAGCGCGCTATGACGTGGTGCTGGTGCCGTGGCTGTGGTTCCTCGATCGCCGCGTCGATTGCCGGATTTTCCAGAATATGACTGCCATCGAGATCGTGAAGAGTGTTGTTGGCGAGCATCACGGGGATCTGGAAGACCGGCTGACCGGACAGTACCTGGCGCGCGATTACTGTGTGCAATACAGGGAAAGCGACCTGAATTTCGTTTGCCGGCTGCTGGAGGAAGAGGGTGTTTTCTTCTATTTCGAGCATTCGCGTGGCCGGCATGCGATGATGCTTGTCGATGAGGCTACCAGTTGTCCGACCCGGCCGGGTTACGCGACCGTTCCGTTCTATCCGCCGACCTCCGGTGCGAGGCGGGAGCGTGATCATCTCGATCGGTGGCAGATCATGGCGCGGGCGCGGACGGCTCATACTGCGCTGCGGAGCTTCGACTTCAAGCAGCCCGGACGACCGCTGGAAGCGGTTGACCAGGCGGCGCGCCTGCATGATCGCGATAATCTGGAGGCGTATGACTACCCGGGCGATTTCGTTACGAACGATGCCGGGGATACCCGAGCGCGGGTCCGACTAGAGGCGCTGCGGGCCGAGCGGCGACGGGTGTCGGCGGCGGGGAATGCAACGGGGCTGGCTTGCGGGCATCGGTTCACACTGCGGAATTTTCCGCGGGTTGAACAGAATGCGGAACATCTGGTGCTGGCGGTCGATACGATGATCGAGATCGAGCCGCAGCGGACGGCTGCGGCCGGTGCGGGTGAGCCGTATCAGTGCGTGATTGAAGCGATGAGCACGAGGGTGCCGTTTCGGCCGGCGCGGTTGACACCGCGGCCGTTTGTGCATGGGCCGCAGACGGCGATCGTTACGGGACCGGGTGGTGAGGAGATTTATACGGACCAGTATGGGCGGGTGAAGGTGCAGTTCCACTGGGACCGGCAGGGTAAGTCCGATGCCAATAGTTCGTGCTGGTTGCGGGTCAGTCAGGCGTGGGCTGGGGCGGCGTTTGGGGCGATCCATATTCCTCGGATCGGGCAGGAGGTGATTGTCGATTTTCTGGAGGGGGATCCGGATCAGCCGATCATTACGGGGCGCGTGTATAATGCCGCGCGGACGGTGCCTTACGGGTTGCCGGCCAATGCTACACAGTCGGGGATCAAGAGTAATTCGTCGAAGGGTGGCGGGGGTTCGAACGAACTGCGGTTCGAGGATAAGGCGGGGCAGGAGCAGGTGTATCTGCATGCTCAGAAGGACCAGGCGATTGTTGTGGAGCACGATAAGACGGAGACGGTGCATCACTGCGAGACCATTACGATCGATGTGGATCGGGTTGAGACTGTCGGGAACAATGAGACGCTGACGGTCGTTGCCAATCGGGTGCGGAATGTGGGTGCCAATGAGACGGTGACGGTTGGCGCTAATCAGACGGTGACGGTGACGGCCAACCGGGTCGACACGGTGTTGCTGAATGAGGCGCGGACTGTTGGTGTGGCTCAGCAGATGACGATTGGTGCGACGCGCAACGTGACGGTGGGGGCTGTGCAGGCGCATGAGGTGGGCGCAGACGATACCTGGGCTGTTGGTGGCAACCGCTCGGCAGCCATCGCGGGGAACGACACGCACTCGATTGGGGGAGACGCCGGACACACGATCGGCGGGAGCCGGTCGGCGTCGGTTGCGGGCGATGATGGTTTGAGTGTGACGGGGGCGCAGGCAGTTTCTGTCGGCAAGACGATCGCGATTACCGGCGGCGATGATATTACGATCACGAATGGGAAGGCGACGCTGATCCTGGCGAAGAACGGCGATATAACGCTTAAGGGCAACAACATCCTGGTCGATGCAGGTGGCAAGATGGACCACAAGGCGAGCGGGAACATTACGCAAAAGGGACAGAAGATCCTGCAGAACTGAAAGAGGGGATGTCGATGCGAAACGAGGTTGGGCAACGTCTCGAGGGCGTTGCGATTGGGGTGTTGCTCGGGTTTGGCGAGCAGGAGGAGCCAATGGTGGTGTTCGCGGGAAACCCGAGGGAGACGGCGATGGCGGCGCGGACTACGGCGGCGCTGGCGGCGGCGGATGTTGGAGGCGAGGTGGCGTTGTTGTTCGAGGGCGGCGATGCGGCTCGGCCGCTAGTGATTGGTCGGGTGCTTCAGCCGGCGATGGAGCCTGAGACGTCGGCGCGCCTTTTGCAGGCCGCCATCGAGGTGGTGCGGGATGGGGAGCGATTGGAGTTGAGGCGGAACAGGAGATCGTGCTTCGCTGCGGGAAGGCGAGTATCACGCTGACGCGGGCCGGCAAGGTGTTGGTGCGGGGGGCTTATATTTCCAGTTGGTCGACCGGGGCGCACCGAATTAAGGGCGGCTCGGTGCACTTGAACTGAGGCCGTCGTGCCGATCCGAGACTGCCCGGTGCTTGAGCATATCGTCGAGCAGCATGCCGAGGAGGCGGCTTTTCTTTGGACCCAGCGTGATGCTGCGACCGACGCACCGCACTACAAACGTCACCACTTGGCTCGGCTGGACGAGCGGGTGGAGGCGCATGTCGATGGCCTGCGGGTCGCTGGAGAGGCGGGGTGGCGGATTGCACAGGAGCAGTTAGAGCGGCGGTGCGAGAAGGGAGAGTTGTTTGCGGCTGGGGTGCTGGCGCTGGAGAGTTGCAATGTGCAGCGGATTGAACCACTAATGTCGATGGCAGCTGCGGTTGAGCCGAGCGTACGACGGGGGTTCGTGGGGGCAGTTGCTTGGTGCGCGACCGCGGCCTTGGCGCCGTCGGTACGAAGGTGGGATGACTCGCCAGAGGCTTTCGAACGATATCTCGCTCTCTGTGCGTGTTCGGCGCATCGTGTGGATGCTGGGCCGAAATTTGCCAATCGTCTTCACGATCGTGATGGGGTCGTTCGAGCGCGTGCGCTACGCCTCGCCGGGGAGCGAGGTCGACTTGACTTAATTGATGATTGCCGGAGTTGTCTGGGTGACGATGAGGGTATTGGATTTTGGGCGGCCTGGTCGGCAGTGCTGTTAGGAGATCGTGCGTCCGCGCTTGATGTGCTCGAGAGGACCGCGGTGGGAGATGCACCCCGGCGTTGGACTGCGCTGGAGGCTGCGATCCGCTCGATGGGCGTAGAGCACGGCGCTCGCTTTATCCAAGGCCTGAATAGGGTTTCGGAGTTGCGAGCGAAAATCATTGCCCTTGGCCATCTGGGCAATCCAGCGGGAGTTCACTGGCTGATCGATTGCATGGAGCAGCCGGAACTTGCTCGCGTCGCAGGCGAAAGCTTCATGATGATATCCGGCGTCGACATTGCCCATGACGATCTCGGTCGAGACGTGGGGGAAGGCGAGATCGCTCTGGACGTGAAGGCTCTGGATGAGGACATCGACGAGCACCTTCCGTGGCCCGAGCCGGCGCTGCTTCGATCCTGGTGGGAACGGGAAAGGGATCGCTTTCTGCCTGGCGGGCGTTACTTAGTTGGCAGGCGGGTTGGCATTGTTGCCTCACAGGATGTCTGGGAAAGCGGCTTCCAGCGCCAGCGGCGCGCAGCGGCTTACGAGCTTGCTCTCGCGACCGGGTCCGCAGCGCTGGCCAACTGGCGCCAAAGATGCTGAGGCGGACCTGCACCTAGACGATCCGCCGCCAGATCCCGCCAGAAAATGCAAAGAGATCCTTGGGGCCCATCGATATGACACCGCTTCCGTCCTGCGCCGGCAGCAGGTGCAGACAGGTCCCCGGTCTGTCCCCGGCCACGAAGCGGTCTTCTTCAACCAGGCCAGCAGGCCCGAGCAGCAGGATGCGGTGGTCGGTGACCACAAAGACCTGGCCCTCGAAAGCGGCGACGTCCTGAAGGTTCTCAGCGCGCCCAGTGTCGACGAAGTCCCAAACGTCGCCCGCGCCGCGCACCATGCTGCCATTGTCGCCGACGGCGAAGATCTCCCCTTTGGCGTCGCATGCGACGGCGTTGAGATTGGCGTTTGTAGGACTGTCGATCTGTCGCCATGTGCCCCCCGACCAGTGCCAGATCTCCCCGCGCCATCCAACAGTGTACATATCGTTGGCAGCATTGCCGTCGATTTCCTCGAAGCCGACAATCTGATCACGATCGGCGTCTGTCGTGCCAGGACCGAACTCGATCCAATTGCCACGATCGACGCGCCGAATGACTGATCGACCCATACCCACCGCAAAAATCACCTCTTCGACTGCAACCACACGACGGACGAGGACGTCGAGGTCCGGTATCGCTCCGAGATACTGTGTAGGAATGGCAGGCTCCAGTTCAAAGTATTGCCCTTTACTGCCAAGAGCGACCGTTACACGAGGTGCTGAGCCCACCTTGACGCTGGCCATACCCAGCGCGCGCCAATTCGCGACTTCGCTATAGATCGACCAACGTGCCGCAGGGTCAGGGTTTTGTTCGTTCCATATGTAGAAGCTCGTCGCGATCACCCCCTGGGCTGTCAGGTCGTCGCGCTCTCGCGCAAAGAACATTCCATCTGAGCGGACTGCGGATCCACAAGCAAAGCTCCACCCGACTTGCTCCATGTCAATTTGCTCCTTCAATCAGCGGCAGGAATTCCATCAACATCATCCCATGTTGCCCGCGGGGGCATTGACCGGCAGACCCGCGCTGGCAACAACCTTGTTCTTGAGGTCGTCTGACAATGGCGCGCTGCTATTAGTATCCACATGCTTGACATTTTTGATGGTTGTAAACTGCTGGTTAAGCTGCGCCTCTATACATTTTTTGTTGCAGCCACATTGCGCTTCGACAGTGGCAGCGCAAAGCGAGTTGTATTCAGTTCGGCTGCAGGTGGAACCGTGCGCGATTCCCGTCTTTTCGGCGAGCCAATCGATAGCGGCGTGGTTCTTTCCGTGTGATCCGAAGTGCTGGCTCATACCCTCCAAGCATACGCATAAAGCGCCACTGTGACTGTATCCGGAGGCTCCACTGAAGCAGGACTGCGGCGGGATGTGGTGGCCTGTTTGACCGGGGCAACACCCATCCTGCGTTGCCGTCGGCTGGTAAGGGCGTAAGTAGCAGCGCGACTTCTTTACGCACTCGTTTGCATCAGCCTCCGCCTCGCCTGCTGCAGCAGCCCTTTCTGTTCGGCTTCCGCCCGCCGCGGCGACTTTCTTTATGATCTGCTGATGATCGGCGAATGCGCCTGTCAGGATCTCCTGGTCGACCGCGGCGCGTTGCTCGCTTTTGGGTACACTGAGCACCCCGGGGCAGGCTTCCTCCTTGCTGCAGGCGTCCTCCATCGCTTTCTTATCATCGGCACAGTCAGGTGACTTCTCAAATGCAGCGTTGTCGACATATGTCATGGGCGCCCCCTCGTTGGGCGTTGGCGACGCGTGGTTGTGGGTCGTCATGTCGAGGTGACGCACTGCGTTTTCGCCCTCGAATTTTACGTCGCTTGACCATGCGATGAAGTAGACCTTCCCGCGGTTTGTGCTGGTGACGACGCCCTTCTTCGCTGCGGCGCCGGCCTCGTCGCCGGTGCTCTGTTTGAAGTAGCTTTTGTTCTTAAGCATCACCTCCTTGCCGGAGATCTGCACGGTCTGGCTACCCTCTGTCGTGTCGCTCGCATAGCCGGTGTTGGGGTAGGGGACCGGAACGCCCGGGGGCGTCGCTGGATTCTCTGGCGGCGTCATGCATACATCGGGAAAGGCGCAGATTGACTTGCCGGCCGCTGCCTTGCACGCGACCTCGCGACCGTTGGCATACACCTCGTTGCTCATCAAACGGCCGCCGCGCCGTCAAGCACCATGGCAATGCGCCGGCCATCGTCGTTTCCCGCCTGCGCCAACCCGAGTGGACCGGGCGCATAGCCCTTTTGCGCTGCCCAATACGCCACGCCCAGGCAGCATGGCGTAGCTGCGGCGCCAATTTCGCCGACGCAGTCCGCCGGATGCCAGATGTCCTGGAACTCTGAGCGTGTTCGCAAGACCCGTGCCTCCGCCAGTGCCGCCTCCTTGAACCAATACTGTTCGCCGGTCAGGTCGCCGATGCGGTAGTCGATCTGATGAAGGCGTAGACCGGAGGCATTCAACGCTTGCCGATAGGCGTCAGAGAGGCCATATCCGCGCAGCGGCTCCTCGTCCTCGATGGTCGCGCTTTCTTTTGCAAGCCCAAGCGAGCGGATCCTGAGACCCGCCGCACCATCATCAAGCCCAACCAACACGGCGGCGCCAGCCTCGCCAGGGATGAAGCCGTTTGAGTTACGTTCCGTCAGGAGCCGATCGCGCGATTCGAAGGCGGCCAGTGTCGGGCCAACGAGATAGCTGTCAACGCCTGCTACAATGACGTGCCGAATTCCCAACTCGTTCACAAGGCGCGCCGCCTCTCGTACCCCGACAGCGCCAGCGATACGTCCCATCGGCAGTAGCCGGGAAGCCCCAGAATGAAACTCAACGCCAAGGAGTTTCTGTAAAGACGGCAGCAGTTCCCGATCTATCCCGGAAAGCCGGCCTGGCCGCTGCGGCTCAGCCACCCCCAGCAGCAGAGGTGTGGTTTCCGGCGAGGCCTCTGGCACTGCGTTTAGACATTCGCGGATCGGCCCAATTATCAACCGGGCCAAGCGAGCCACCCCACGCCAGGGCTCCTTCAACGGCACCATGGCGCCGACGATCGAAGTGCCGCCCTGGGCCATAAAGCGCGTCTCCCCGAACCCATCCAACCTGGCCCGGATCGCCGCACAACTCGCCAGGGCAGTGAGCCCGACCGCCGTCGTCATGCCGCACCCGCGAATGAGTAACGGTGCGCGGGTCACGCCCCGGCATCCTCGCGCTGACGTTCACGCCGGACCAAACCGCTCAGACCGGGATAGTAGGCCTTACCGAGTAGCTTGGCCCGCCACCACGCCCGGCTCATCCCCCCGACCAAAACCTCCGCCAGTTCAAACACATCCCGCTTCAACGCCCGAGTACACCGCCAAACCAAGCCCACAGTCCCCAAATCCGGCTCGACCACCACGGTATCCAGCACCCCAAGCCGATGCTCCGCCTCCCCCCGCTTCGGAAAGAACACCACTGGCACCTCCAAATCGCTAGGCAGCCGAAACCGCACCCGCCCCCCCGGCGTCAGGTTCAGCAACACCACATCCTCCCCACCCGCCGGCTCATCGATCTGCTGATCCTCCGGCGCCGCCTGGAAGTGCCGCACGTCAAAATCCGCCGGCAGGAACGGGAAGACATCATCGATCCACGCCTGATCATACGTCCCCGCCAGGGCCAGCCGAGGCTGCCACCCCCGCGCCACCGGCCCGAAGCTCATCGGCGCGTAACGACCCCACGGCACAACCACCGAATCCCGAGGATCCTCGGTGTTTGCCACCGACCGCCCGAGCAACCGCTCCGCCGAACGAGGCGCCCCATACCCGCGGCCAATGGGATTGCGCATATAGGCACTGGCATTTTGGGGATCTGTATCATCCACACCGCCGAACGCCAGATCATACGACACCGGCATAGAAACGAACGGATCGGGGGCGGACGGCCCGGGTGTCAAACCACGCTGCACCCAGACCCGATCGCCCACCACATCGAAAACCTTCTGCCAGTCCCCCAGCTTCACGCCCACCCGCACGCGCTCGGCCGGCCGTCCCTCCGGCGCGTAGGCCGTGCCGTTCAGCAGCACATCGCAGCGCGGCTTGGCCCATGCGAACTCCGCTTCGTGCACCGGCGCGGACAGCCCTGGGGCACCCGTGAAGGTGTCCGCCATCACCAGTGGCACCTGCTGCTCTTTCGGTGCCAGAACCAGCGGGCCACCGTCATCGGGAATCAGATAAGTGCCCTTGACGACAACGACCACGTGCTCGCGCCCGGACGGATCGATCCCCATCGTCCAGGCCGCCTGCATGGAGGTGGCGTTCAGCAGGTTCATGACGCCTCGACCTCCAGCCCCTGCACCCGCAGCGCCACCACCGTAACGTTGTCCCCTGCCCCGCGCGCCAGCGTCAGCTCCAGCAGATGATCCGCCGCTGCCTGAGGCACCATCTGCTCCATCGCCGCCTGGATCTCCGCATCTTCCACATGGCGGATCAGCCCGTCGCTGCACAGCAGGAACGAGTCTCCCGACCGAAGCTCGCCGTGGGTGCCCTCCAACAGCAAGTCCGGGATCACGCCCACCGCGCGGGTGATGCGGCTCGCCAACCGGTGCCCGCGCGCGTCCTCGGGCGCCAGTTCGCCGCTGTCCACCAGCACCTGAGCCATGTTGTGATCGCGCGTCATCAGCTCGAACCCGTCCGGCCCAGCGTGATAGGCTCGGCTGTCCCCGGCCCACAGCACGGCGAAGTATTGCTCGCAGATCAGCAACACCACCACGGTGCTGCCTGATTGGTCGCCCGGCTCCTCGGTTTGCAGATCCTGGTCGACGGCCGCCAGTGCCAGCTCCACACGCTCCCGCATTGTCCTGGCATCCGGGGCCGGGGGCAGCGCGGCCAGTGCGTCGATCACTTTGCGGCTGGCCAGGTCGCCCCGATGATGGCCGCCCATGCCGTCGGCGACGGCGAAGATGCCGGCCTCGGGGCGCGCGAGCCACGCGTCCTCGTTCACCTTGCGCACAAGTCCCGCGTGGCTGATCCCGGCACAATCGACGGACCAGAGCTGCGTCATGGCGCATTCTCCTCCGATGAAGCTGGGTGGCACAGCAACCGCGTGAACCAGGGGCCGTCCGGCAGTTCGGGTGTGACCAGAGCGCACGGGTGGACGTAAGGCGAGCCCTCGCACCAGAACAGCACGGCTTGTTCGGCGCCATAGGCGGCGAGGGCCGGCAGGATGGCGGATTCGACCCCGGCTTCTGCCAGCGGCACATGGACACCACCAGGCGGCACTACCGGCGGGAGAGCCGGCACCACGGCCGCGAGGCGTTCGGCCCAGACATCGATGTCGGGATCGCGGGCCAGGGCATCGCGGCCGGTTTCTTCCAGCGCGTCGAACCACGGCGCCGCGGCCACCAAAGCGAGCGGGCTGGTCAGCGACGCAGAAACCACCGCCAGCGTCAGGGGAAAGCGCCGCCCGACCTTATCCACGCTCGGCATCAGGATACCGGCCGCGGGAAGCGGGCCGCACGCGCCGGGCGGAATGACGAACCGCCAGACCGGAGCGGCCATGTAGGCTGGCTCAAACCGCGTGGAAAGAGCTTCGGCGGCGAATTGCAGGCCGCGGACGAGCCAGGCGTGCCATGGTTCGGTGAAGCTCATGGAAAGGCCGCGCGTCAGAAAATCCGCTCGCGCCGGCAGCTTGCCGAAGAAGCCGGGTGCGGCGCCGTTCATAGCGCCTCCGGACAGGTGAAACCCGACAGCAGCCGCGGATCGAAAGGGTTTTCGACGCTGGCCGCTCGCAGTCGCAGCCGCATGGCATGGCTGCCGGCACCGACCTCGACATCGAACACCTCGGGCTGGCTGGTCGGCTGGAAGTTTCTTTTGTACAGCAGACGAAACAGGGCCCACGGCCCCTCGGTTGCCTCGGTCACGGGCGGCCCGCCGCCGAAGGGCACGAAACTTACCCGGACGGTGTTCGTTCCGGCCGGCCCGGGCCAGGAGAATGCCATCGGTCGCGGCGGTCCGTGGTCATAGCGCAGTTCCTGCCCGTCCACGTTCAGCAGTGCGGAACCGGCGTCGCTGTCGAGCGACGCGGGGATCAGGCTGAACGATGTTTTCGGGCTCGATCCGGCGGCGAACAGCGCCATGGTGATACGATGGGCACGGGCCAACTGGTCCAGAGCAGCCGACGACAGACCGATGCTCTGGCTGTCGCGCCAGGGGTGATGGGTTGTGTCGACGAAACCCGCCAGCTTCTCCTTGACGAAGCTTTCGATCAGTCCGCTCGACCCGAACAGCCGCGCGACATCATCGATGGTGGCGTCGGCCGGGCTCGACGGGACGAACGGGAAGCGGTCGCTGATGGCGGTCTGGCAGAACGGGAGCACATCCGCCTGCCAAGAGGCGTTCAATTGCTTTAGAGCGCCGGTCCGCCCCATGGCGGTGGTCTTGCGCTGCACGCCATCCAGCATTTGCTTCAGCGGGTCCGGCAACGCCCGCGCGGCGAGGGCTAACTGCGCCGACGGGGCGTTCCCCATCCGGGCAAACGCCTCGTCCGGGTTGGGTGCTGTCGCGACTTCCGCAAGTTTCGCGTTTAATGCGCCGAGCGCTGCGAGTGCATCATTAAGCGCGGGCGGGGCTCCATTCTCGCCTTCGACCAACCGGCGCAGATAGGCAAAGTGCGCCTGAACGGGTGCCCCCGGAACCTCGGCCGGCGCGGCGTTTGCCGCACCCGGCTGGAGCAGTTTCGCGAAGTTGCTCAGGCCGCTGTTCAGCTTGCCAGCAGCCTTCATCGCTTTGGCGACCGGGTTTTTCTCGTCGGCCTCGGCCGACGGTGGCGGCACGGTCAGCGATGTCTCGTGGACCACTGACTGGATCAGCAGCTTCAATGGGGAACTTGGGCCCGATAGCGCTTTGGTCATCTCGACCGCCTGGTCGAGGTTATCGATGGGCGCCACGGTGATATCCTGCAGCAGCCCATCCCAGGCGGCGATCGTGTCGTCGTAGTACAGCCGCAGCATGTCGGCTTTGATCCTGGCTACTTCCGCATCCGGTGCCTCCGGCGCGCCACGCCCGGTCAGAATCCAATACTCCGCGTAGGTGCCGCGGGCGGCTGCATCCAGCTGCGGCATGATCACCTGGTAGAAGCCGTCATAGGTGAAAATCGCCGGCACGGGATAATCCAGCGGTCGCTTGGATCGCCGAACAAGCGTCGCTGACGCATTGGGGCCGCCGTGCTCGGAATCAGTGATCTTCCAACCGGGGAGCGCAGCGATCGCCGGGCTTGAAATCAATGCTGCGTAGGCGCGTTTTGAAAGCGGAATGCGTTCGAATGCAGCGCGGGCCTGCGCAAGCAGCGGTCCGTCCGGCACCATCTGAGCCTTCGCCTCTAGCTCCGGCAGAATAGCAGCGAGAGCACTCACATGCCGCTCGGCGGATGCAACGACCGGCTTCGGCCGCGCCTGCAGGTCACGCGCGAACCACTGCTGGAGCAAGTCGCTGTCAAGCGGCGCCCTCGCGGCAAGTGCCAGATAAACTTTCAGTCCAACCGAAAGGTAATCCGGATCCTGGACCCGCGCCAGTAGGTCACGTTGCGCCGACAGAAACAACCGGGGCAGCAGCAGTCTGAAGAGCGCCGAACGATAGGCGGTATCCAGTTGCGATTCGACGGTCGAATGCTGGGATAGTCCCAGCCGCTGATCGATGGTGTCGCCGAGGCGAAGTGACGACCTCATATCGTCCAGCCGATCCAGCAACGGCAGCACCGATGTGAAATCGGCATTCGCTTGTGTCAGGCGCGCCTGGGCAAACGGGCGGGCATCCTGGGACCAGGCAGCAAGATCATTTTCGAGCCTGTCGTAGCGGTTCCGGTTTTCAGTGAAGCTCCAGCTCCAGCCGCCGACGGCTGCGACCGCCACGAGTGCCACGGATGCGACCGCCGCCGCTCGCCACCGCCTGTCGCGACGTTCGCGTAGGAGATCGCGGCCGGCGATACTCGCTTCATTGAAGATGACGCCTTCGAGCAGGCGGCGGAGGAAGAAGCTGCGGTCTCCGCTGACGCTGGCTGGTGGCGTCACGTTTGCGCCGATGCTTTGCCCCACCGCGGCCATCAAGCGGTCGATTGGCGTGCCGGTCTGCGTGCCACTCGTCAGGTAGATGCCGCGCAGCCAGCCCCCGTGTTCATAGCTGGAAGCCTGGAAGCAACGCGGCACAAAACGTATTATTTCCTCACCCAAACTCGCGACCTGAGCCGGAAACGCGAAAATCTGGGAGCGCCGGGTGACGTCTGGCTCTGCTGCGAGGCGCGCGGGCAGGCGTCGGTCCAGACGGGCCACGAGATCGGCCCAGGCCGCACGGAATCCTGCTGGATCGAAGGCGGTTTCCCGGTCATGCCGGGCATCCCCTGGCGTATAGTCAAATGTATAACCCCACACCTGCTCGCGTTCGTTCTCCGTCAGGTTGTCGAAGAAGGGCTCGAAACCGGCGATCAAGTCGGCCTTGGTGACGAGAAGATAGACTGGCAGGCGCATGCCAAGCCGGTTTTCGATCTCCTCTAACCGGGCGCGAATATGGACGGCATGGTCGGCACCGCCGCTTTGCAGCAGGTCGCGCGTAGCAAGCGCAACCAAAACTCCGTTCAGCGGGCACCGGGGACGCCGTTCCTTCAGCAGATCGAGGAAACCGGACCACGCCGCCTTGTCCGACCCGGGGTCGCTGTCCTGTGTCGTATAACGGCCGGCAGTATCCAGCAGCACCGCCTCATCCGTGAATATCCAATCGCAGTGCCGCGTGCCGCCGACACCCCGTAGTTCCCGGATCTGTCCCAGGCGCAAGCGCAGCCCGGATTGTGCCAGCGCCGTAGATTTCCCGGATCCCGGCGGCCCTATCATCACGTACCACGGCAGTTCATACAGCCACTGCCGGCTGCCCTTTTTCCCGAGTCGGCCGCGCTTGAGCTGATCAAGCGCACCGCTGAACCGGCGATCGAGTTCAGCGAGTTCGCCGCTCGCAGGGCCCTTGTCGTGGGCCGGCTCGGCGAGCGCGGTGATCAGCTTGTCGTTGCGTCGTCTGGCCCGCGCCTGGCCAAGAACGTTCCACAACCCCCAGATCACTGCTATTCCCAAAACGACAAGCAGACGGGAAACCTCCGTGGCCAACGGATGCGTCTCGCCGATGCCGACGAGATCTCCGTAAAACCAAACCAGCAAAGACAGGATGATCGCCCCAACCAGGGTCCAGAACCACCGGGCGCGCAGCACGGACAGGATCGATGCGAGCATGCTCATTTGACGAGCAGTATTTCGACGCGGCGATTGCGGCTTCGCCCGTCTTCGGTGGCATTGGATGCGATCGGTTCGGAATCTCCGCGCCCGTCAACCTGGATCGCATTGACGAGCGTCGGACGGATAACGGCGGCCACCGCGTCGGCCCGCGCCCTGGAAAGATCCCAATTGCTTGGGAAGCGGGTCGTGTGAATGGGGATGTTGTCGGTAAAGCCCACGACGAGGACCTTGCCGTCAGCCGCCTTGATTACGTTTGCCAGGCAAATCACCGTCGGGCGGATCGCGGCTTGCAGTTCGGCACTGCCAGAGGTGAAAAGACCGGCGTTCGGCAATCGGATCCGCAAAGCCTGAGGATTCTCCGTGACCGCGTCCGTCTGGTTCCGCGCTGCTTCAGGAAGGCAGGCCAGAAGCCGCGGCGCCCACCGCGCGGGAGGAGGCGGCGGCAGCGGCCTCGGGCTTTCAATTTCGATCACAGGCGCCGGTGGAAGCAGGGTCGCCACCTTTTGGCCCAGTTTATTGCCGGCGTCACCCAGCCGAAGCAGCAACATCGAATAAAAGATCGCCAGCATCGCAAGGCCGCCGCAGGCGTACACCCAGATCGGTACGCGGCGGGCTATCGGCGCATGGGGCGCTGCCGCGCCCTGCCAATGCGAAGACAAGGCCCCATCGTCCGGCGGGTCAAGCCGCTGCAGGACGCCCAACAGGTCGCCGCGGATCTGTTGCAGTTCGTACTGCCCCTGTGGACGGATCCGGTATTGCCCTTCAAAACCAAGGGCGAGGCAGGCGGCGATCAGTTCCAGCGCTGGACGATTTCGCTGAGGCTGATCCTTCGCCTGATCGAAGTAATCGAAAAGATGTTCACCTGCCGCGGCATCGCCATGCAAAGCGCCTGCAAGACTGGAAGCCTGCCAACTGCCGTGCGCACCCCACGGCGTATTCAGGACGACATCATCGATCGTGGCACAGAGCGCGTAGTGGCCGAGCGCAACAAGTCTCTGATCGATACCCCTGGCCTGGGCGCGTTCGCTAAAGGCCTTCAGCTCGCTTTCGATCTGGCCCCGCAATTGATCGGGTGCGGCAGGAGGCGTCCGGCCACGCAGCAACGGAATCATCGTGAGCAGGCCGAAGGCGAATTCCACCAATGGCCCCCGGCCCGGGGTTCCGGTGATCGTGGCAATGGCTCCGGCACGCCACGGCGTGCCCTGTGGCGGCGACAGAGGCGGGGCGGCCGCGGCGGCGCGGCCTGAACGGCCACCCGGCATGGGACGGGCGAACTGCGTGCGGTCGCTGTCCTTCAGACCGAATGGATCGTCGTCGGAACTCATGCGCCACGAATGCTCCCTGCGGAACATCCCCCTCAGTTACGAACGGCCCAACACTCCATCTCCATGCCTTCCCGCAAATCCCCGTTGATATTGATCGCCAGCCCGGCGGATTGCGGCAATCGAAGCCAGAATTCATTGTTGCGATCAAGCTCGAAGTAAATCATCTGCCGGCGTGCCGGAATTTCGCGCGGCACCGTCGGCACATGTCGGATCGGTACTCCGGGGACCGCAGCCCGGACCAGAGCCTCCAGGTTTTCGGCCGGGCTGACGGTGATCTGTCCCGGCAGACGCTGACGAATCACCTCCGGCGCCGCAAGGCCCTGGACCGCTAAGTAAAAAATCGCGTCTGCAAACAGTGAGCGATCCTGGACTTCGGCGGCTCGCGCGCCGCTGGGGAACAGGCGAAGTGGGATTGGTATGGCTTTGCGGTCGGGCCTGGCGAGCTCAAGCAGGACACGCCGGACCTCCGTCAGCAGCGGGCGGAAGGCTATCCACGGCTCGGCATGGCGGTATGGCTCGATCTCGGGTGCGACGGGATCGTCCGTTTGAAAGCTGGACGCCTCGCCGAGGAATTCCAGCAACCAGCGATACAGATCCTCCGGATGGCCTGCCCGCTGTGCCGCCAGGTGCCTGGAGCCCGCGAGATAGCGGTTGCACAGCTGCAGCGCCATGAAGTCTGCCAGGTCACCCGCCCCCTGCGGACGCCGTCCGGTCACAAAAGCAGCCCGTTCCCGCGCAATGCTCTCCAGCTTTCCGGCAAGCTCGTCCACGATACCCATCAGGTAGGGTGAAACACCAAAGGTCAGGCATGGGACCGGGAACTCGTTGTCGAGCAACAGTGCCCCGTCGGTCATAACCGCGGAGATCCGGGCAACTGCGAGATAGGTATAGGCATCGCGCGAGACAGATCCGGACAGAAGCTGGAACCGCAGCTTCGCGACGTGAATGGGTGCTATGCCATCCGTATGTGCGAGGCTGTCCCGGATATCGACTTCGTGGGTCAAATAGCGCGCACCTGTGGACTGTTTCTCCGGCAGATCAATTTCCGGCGAACCGGCGATCTGCGCCGGCAGCGCCAGGTAGATCACGGTCTGCCCGGCGGTGGCCGCGACCTCGATCGGATCGGGATTTGGGCAGTCGTCGGGCAGGGCAAACGCCGTTCCGTCGGGCATGATACCGCTGGCGCGCCGGATCGCGATCTTGCTCTGGGCCAGAAGCCCATGGTCGAGTTCGATCTCCTGGAATCCCCAGGCGTATCGCCGAGCGCGCTGGGTAGCGGAATGGATGAGGGCGTCCACCCAGCGATCCTGCTGCTGCAGATGCTGGGTTCGCAGGAACATGCCCTCAGACCAAACGACGCGGCTGGCGCTGCTCATGAGCCGGCCCCCGCCATGACGATTTCGGCGCCCTTGAGTGTGACGGTAATGGTGTTTGCGGTGTGCGGCTTGACCCGGACCCAGGCACGCCATCGCGCCTTGTCGATCGCGTAATAGGCACCGACGACTGCGATGAACTTCACGTCAGGTTTAGCTTCGGGGGTGACCGTTACCGTCTGGCCCGGCTTCAGGACCATGTCCTGGCTTCCCAGCAGGTCGGGCCCCAAAGCCTTGGCGGGGTCTGCGTCGAACGCGAAGAAATCGGCCTGCGACAGTGCGCCCGTGTCGGCTAGCTGCATGATTCTGATGCGTAAAGGCGCGGCTACCCCGGTCCCGTCAGGATTGACGTCGGGCGCGGCGGTCACTTGGATCGACAGCGTCGTCGGTGGCGGCGGGGGCGGCGGTTTGCTGCCGCAAGCGGAGACGGCAGCGAGACTGACCAGGCCGGTAAACGAAAGAATCATGGCCCGGCGTTTCATGGCCGGGATGTCCGAGGCGAACGCGCCGCTGGTAAATCCCTTCCCGCCGACATCTCAGCCGATTTGCGCGCATAGGCGGAGCGGAATGCATCATCCAGCCGACCCATGAAACGAGTGCGCGCAGCTCTGGCTATTTCGTCGTAGCGTTCCTGATACAACTCCCACAGCCGAGCGCGCCGACCACCCTGCAGAAGGTTGGCCAACATCCCGCTGCCATCCAGTTTGCCCTCCAACGCGTTCGGTTTGAACAACTCCAGCAATTCGTCGACGGCAGACTGCACACCATCCAGAATGGCCAGTTCGTGCGCTTTCAAGTCCCTGAAACCGGCCTCGACCGCGGCCACGGGGGCGAGATACCCATCTTCTGGCTTGCCCAGAAGCGCCACCACAGCCTCCTGCCGATTGGCTGACAGCTTCAGCGGGTTGTTGAGCGTAGCGCTGATCTGGGTCCGGTCCAGCCCAGCATGGTCCTTAATGATCGCTCGGACGGCCAGGAGTTCGCGAAGGCCATCGGCGAGCTTGGCGAATACGCTGCCAGTTTCCCGGAAAAACTGCTCCGGCGTACGATCATCCGCGATTGAGTTCGGCAGGTTCGCGCCGGCGAGAAATGCTGCTCGCAATGTTGCACCCGTGGCATCCAGCGTGTCATCGGCCTTCTCGACCGCCGGGGCGATCTGCCGCAATGGGGTGCGCGCTGTCCTTCCCGGTTCCTTCGGTGACTGGGTCGGCGCTTTATCCGGCACGTTCAGACCAAACGGATCTCGCTCGTCCGCGGTCGGCCGTGGCGGCTGCCGTTTCGGCTCCGGCGACGGAGCGCTGACCTCCGGCTTGCCCGGCTTCGGGGGTTCGGGTTGCTTGAAGGAGCCGAGGGGATCTGGAAATGCTGTAACGGGGGCGGCGGCCCGCGCGGCCATCTGCCGATGGCGCTGCGGAAGCATGGCTTCCAGATGCGGCGCGCCTTCCGCGTTTGGCCGTTCTCGCGGCGATGTACTTTTGCGGTTGCGCGGCAAAGGCTGCAGATTTTCCTTGAACGCACCGGCGAGCGGGTCATCCTGCACCTGGGATGTCAACGGTGCCTGCGGCGCCTCAGCCTCACTGAACATCGCGCCCGACAGTCCTCTTGCGGTCCGCGCCGGTGACCCGGCGTCTAACCGTCGCGCTTGGGGCGCGGACGGCACACCGAGGCCGCGCACTCCAACCAAGGGGTCAGCGGTCGTTACGCCGAGCGCCGGCAACTCCGAGGCCTCAGCATCCGATTCCACGACTTCAACCAGCAACCGGTGCAGGCCGATTTCGATCGACTCACCACCATGCAGCGGCGTCGACTTGCGCGCCGAAAGTGGCCGGCCGTCGATCATGGTACCGTTCGTGCTGCCAAGGTCCGTTACCGCTGGGCCTCGCGGCCCCATGTCAAACCGGCAATGCCGCCGTGACAGCGCCGGCTGGGGGGTCGCGTCGGTCAAGACCCAATCGTTGTCTCGGGCGCGCCCGACCGTCAGGCCGCCAACACGTAACTGGCGGCTTTCGCCGGTGCCGTCCAAAGTCAGAACGAGGAGCAGCGCCATCGGCTGTGTTATACCCCCGACGCGATGATGGAGCGCAGGTTAGTCAAAAACATAGTCCAGGCGATCATTGGTAACGCCAACATGAACACGCGCCAGTGGTTGCCGGCTGCTGATACGTTTCAGGATTTCGCGGCTGACGGCGGGCAGCAGGGTTCCTGTCAGGATCGAATCGATCATGCGGCCACCGCTTTCCAACTCCGTGCAGCGGCCGCGGATCAGACTTACCACCGTTTCGTCATAGCTAAAGGGAACACCCTGGATTTCGGAAACCCGCCGGGCGACGCGGGACAGCTGGAGACGAATGATGTCATTCAGCGTCACGTCGCTGAGCGGGTAGTAGGGAATCACCAGCAAGCGTCCCAGCAGTGCCGCGGGGAAAGTTCGAAGCAGCGGCGCCCGCAGCGCCCGAGTGAGCGCGTCCGCGTCAGGTAGCAGATCGGGATCGGCGGCCAGTTGCATGATCAGATCCGACCCGACGTTCGACGTCAGCAGGATCAGGGTGTTTCGGAAGTCGATCCTGCGCCCTTCGCCGTCTTCCATCGTACCCTTGTCGAAGACCTGGAAGAAGATCTCGTGGACGTCCGGATGCGCCTTTTCGATCTCATCGAGCAGGACGACGCTGTAGGGCTTCCGCCGCACGGCTTCGGTCAGCCGGCCGCCTTCGCCATAGCCGACATAGCCCGGAGGAGCGCCTTTCAAAGTCGAAACAGTATGTGCCTCTTGAAACTCCGACATGTTGATCGCGATGATATGGTCCTCGCCGCCAAACAATTGTTCGGCCAAGGCCAGCGCGGTCTCGGTCTTGCCCACGCCGGACGGGCCGACCAACAGGAACACGCCTTTTGGCCGGCCTGGATTGTCCAGCCCTGCACGAGCGGTTTCGATCCGCTTGATGATCTGCTCCAGCGCATGGTCCTGCCCGACGACGCGCCGTTTCAGCGCATCCTTCAGGTGCAGCACCGCGTCGATTTCGTCGGTCAGCATCCGCTTGACGGGAATGCCGGTCCAACTCTCCACGATCGACGCGACGGCTTGGCCATCCACGGCCGGCAACACCAGGGGCGATTCGCCCTGCAGGGAGGCGAGCCGCTCCTGCAGTTCGGCCAGTTCCGGCAGCGCATCCGGCGAAGCATCAGCTTCACGCAGCCTGGCACGCAGCGTCAACACCTGCTCGACGAGGCCGGCTTCTTCGTTGTATCGCGCTTCCAGGCCGACTAGTTCATCTTGCAACGACTCGAGTTGTGTCTTTTGCGTCTCTTCGCGTTCGCGATGTGTCAGCCCGATGCGGCTTTCGGCGGCGAGATGTGCCAGTTCCAATTCCAAATCGGTGATGCGCCGGCGGCAGTTTTCGATCTCCGCCGGTGCGGAGGCATGACTTATCGCGACGCGCGCGCAGGCGGTATCGAGGACCGACACGGCCTTGTCAGGCAGTTGGCGGCCTTGGATGTATCGCGCCGAGAGCCTGACGGAAGCTGCGAGCGCCTCGTCCAGCAACTGCACCTTGTGGTGCGCCTCGAACATTCCGGTCAGGCCACGCAACATGCGGATCGCCGCGTCCTCGTCCGGTTCATCGACTTTTACGACCTGGAAACGTCGGGTCAACGCGGCATCTTTCTCGATGTGTTTTTTGTATTCCGACCAGGTCGTAGCGGCGATCGTGCGTAGCACTCCGCGCGCCAGGGCCGGTTTCAGAAGATTGGCGGCATCCCCGGTCCCCGCTGCGCCACCCGCCCCCATGAGGGTATGGGCTTCGTCAATAAACAAAACAATCGGCTGCGCCGATTTCTGCACGTCACTGATCACTGTTTTGAGCCGGTTCTCGAACTCGCCTCTGACGGACGCCCCCGCCTGCATCGCCGCGATGTCCAGCGTGAGGAGGCGAATTCCGAGCAATGGCGGTGGCACATCGCCTGCAGCGATCCGAAGCGCCAAGCCTTCTACCAGCGCTGTTTTACCAACCCCTGCCTCGCCGACGATCATCGGATTGTTCTGCCGACGTCGCATCAGGATATCCACGACCTGGCGGATTTCCTGATCGCGCCCGTGCACCGGATCGATCTTACCGGCGCGCGCCTCGGCGGTCAGGTCGGTGGTAAATTTCTCCAGCGCGGAACCTGCGTCGGAGGCCGGTGCTTCCGATGTTAGGGTGGGCGTCTCCGCCGCTGCCGCATCCGCTTCCTCGGCTGATCCTCGTGTCAGTTCCTGAAAGCGTGTGGCCAGCGATGTTGCATCGACGCCTAGAAAGGGGCGGGAGATTTCAACCAGCAGGCGCTTAAGCTCGAGTTGATCCAACATGCCGTGCAACAGGTGACCGGTGCGTATGCGCGTGTCCCCGAACACCAGGCTGGTGCTGATCCAGCCGCGCTCGATGGCCAGTTCCAGGTCGCGGCTGAAATCGAGCCGCGAGGCACGCGCGCGACGCAGATTTTCCAGCGCGTGCTGCACATCCCCAAGCAAATCCTCCCTTTGGAACCCTAGACGATCCAGGATAAGCGGCACGTCGCCCTCGTTGTCGCGCAGCCAGATCGTCAGCCAATGCACCGGTTCGATGTAGCCATCGCCACGCGCCTTCGCGAATTCATGCGCGCGTTGCAGCGATTTCATTGCCACTGAGCCCAGCTTTGCGAACACTACGTCGCGGGTGATCGTCGGCATGTTATCGGTCCGTGTTTCAGGCATTACCCTGCAGTATCAGGTCGTCACCTTCGCGTTCGCGGTGACGCGTATGGAGCCAGCTTGTCCAGCCGAGGTGAGTTGTGAGGCCAAGTGTTGTTGTGGGAACCTGGTCCCGGCGCAGCACGAGCCGCACGTCCCAGTCCATGTCGATCCCGGGCACCTGACGCAGCATTGCATCGAGTTTTGTCCGGGCGTCCTGGTTGGGCAGAAAGCCCATGAATTGCGGAAGACTCAGCGGCCCAAGGATCAGCCGGAAGCGATGGTGCCGAGCGAAAATCCGATTGCCGACCACGATGTTTTGGTTGAGCTTTGAATTGCCGCGGGTGAGACCGACGCGTGTCTGCGCGTGCGGTGGGATATCCAGCCACGCGCCCACAAACTCCTGCACCTTGACCGGTACGGCGAAGAACAATGAAACGAGCCGGGTTATGGCTTCCGGGGGACGGGTTTGAAGTGCGAGCAAACCCGCAGCGAATAAGGAGAAATTGTCGGGCAGTGCAGAGCGATCGAAACATGCTGGGCCGGCAAGACCGGCAACGGCACCGACCCGGTAGCGGAACCGGCTTCTTGCCGGACGGACCTGATCGACGGCCGGCCGGGCCTTCGCATACGCGCGCCAGTAGAGCGCCAGTAAACGGTGGTGGAATATATCACAAAAATCAACAAGTGTGCTATCAGACGAATGTCGCGCCCGACTGAAGGCCTCGCGAGAGATATGCAGGGGTAAAGGACCCTGCGGACCGAACAGGCCGAACGCGTAAGTCAGCAGCCGAGGCCGAGTGTCAGGTGCAGTCGACTCAAAGCCGGCGATAGCGGAAGGCGGAAAATGCAGATGCGGCGGCTGGCCCAGTCGCACCGGCTCATCGCGCGCCCGCCGCGCCTCCCCAAGCCGGGGCTGGCCTGGATAGGCTGACTCGATCAGCCGCAATGCCGCGAATAGCCCGAACCGTTCCGGCTTCGACTGAAGCGGCGCCACGGCAGACGGCACATCCCCCGCCCCTACGCCAGATGCCGGCGGCCCAGCTGGCTCGGCCATCGCATGATCTCCCCGCGTTCGTTAGTTTTTATCACTGTTTCGACGAAGCTGTTCAGCGTGACGTAGCGCCGCAGGAATGTTTCGAGCACGCCACCCAGCACGAATGCACTGCCATCCTGCATAGAGGCCTCTGCAAGGTCGAGTGTTACTTCCAAACCTTTCCCGAATATTATGGGTGCGCTGCCGGGCAGGCGGGCGGTAACCGCGCGGGAGGACACGTTGCGGACGGCGTCGACATGGCGAGCGATCTGCGGTTCGGCCGAGCCGGCGTAAAGCTCCATCAACCCGCGAAGCGCATCGGCACCACGCCCGTCCGGACCATCGATGAGAGAATGGTGGTTGAGGGCAAGATGTCCGATCAAACGCCACGCAACGTCGCCCCAAATTCCGCCGCCTTGGGGCTCGACCGCCGCCGGCGATGGTCTGGGGCGGGTCAGGCCGCCGATCATGCGAGCACCGCTCACGGGGCCACCCGCGTCGATCGAGAGCTGCAGTTCGCCCGGCGGGAGATGCAAAGGAAGATCCCGGTTGGACACCAGTGCATCAACATCCAACCGCTTCAGCTCGCGCTGCAGCGGGCCGCCCTTCACGTCGCAAAGTTCGATCCAGATCTCGCTGCCAAGGTACGATGACCGCGGAGCGCGCGACCGCCACTCGCGCTCGCCCAGAAGACGCGGGCGGCGCTCCATCGTAAAATAGCCGGGCGAACCAGCGAGATCGCGAGCTGACACGGCATAGAAAGGAGAAAAAGAACACACCTCCTGGCCGTCCATGCCGTAACCGGTTACCCGGGTTATCGAGAAAACCTCATGATCCAAGGGACGTGAACGGTCTACGATAACATGGTGCTGGTCGTCATACGGCTCGATCAGGATTGGCTTGGCGCTGCGGGGAAACAGATTGATGACCGGGGTCGCGAACAGCGCGAACTGGTCCTTCGTTACGACACCATCGAGAGTTGGTTCGTGGCGGTCCAGTATTACCACGAACTCGATTTCCTGACCGGTTGTGCGGCGGACAAGGGGCCGCAGTCCATCGATGCCAATGAAGAGAAAACGCTCCGGCAGCGCAAAATATTCGCGCAACAGGCGGAAGCCAGAGAAACCGCGAGGCGACTGAGGCAGCAAGGCATCGTCGTCGCTAAATCCCAGACGCGATGTGCGGCCTTCCAACGTCATCACGCCGCCGGATTTGCCTTCCAGCAGACCCACGATACCTGCGCATCGACCAATCAACGCCTCGTACAAGAGGTGCGCGATCCGATCCCGACTGGATAAATAAAGCGCCAGGCGATCAAGCGCGAGCCCCGAAAATGGGATGGCTTGGCGGGTTCTCAGTCTGAACAGAATCCCCGCACGCGCTCCACCCGCGATGCCCATCGCTGCGAGCGCGGTTGGCGCCAAGTACCGTGACTCGGTAAGCTCGACTGGCCAGACCGTTACCGCATGCGCTGTTGTGAATGTGCAGCGGCCGGCCTCCCCTGGCACGACAGCGGTTTGTAGCCGGCTGGCCTCGGGGACGGTGAAGCCGGCTTCGAGCGGGGGCGCATCGGGTGCGATTTCAAGTGCAGCTATACCGGCTGCCGGCGTCGGCGCCAGGTAGTCCGGATAGATCATTTCCAGCAGGTGCTGGGTAAATACGGCATAGTCGCCGTCCAGTTTTTGCTGAATCCGCGCCGCCAAGAAAGCGAAGCCGTCCAGCAACCATTCCACATGCGGATCGGCGCAGCTGTCGGCGTCCAGGCCGAAACGATTGGCGACCCTGGCATGCTCGCTCGCGAACTCCCCAGCCAGGTCCCGGACGAAGCGCAGTTCCTGTTCGTAGTATCGCAGAAATCGCTGATCCTTGATCACGCGAGCCGTTCCGTGCCAGTGACCTCGGCGTGGCCGCCGTCGAGGTCAAGAAGCGTGTGCACTCGAAGATGTTCGGCAACAGGGTAACCCCAGAGTTCGCCCTCGATGATGAGTTCCAGTGGGCTGGAAAGCGAGTGGCCGTCCGCGGCGTTGTTGTCGGCGACGCGCACGTGAACCTGACGAATTCGTGGTTCGAAGCGTTCGATGGCGTGCTCGATTTCCTGGGCGAGTTCAAGCACGTCATCCGTCGTACGAATTCGGCCGGCGAGCGCAGGAACCCCGTAGTTCAAGACGCTGGATTGAACGGCGCGGTATTGAGCGAGCGTTTTACCTTCCTCGCGGAGATCTGCTTCCGCGGATGTTGTGTTAAGCAGATTTTGCAGATCCCGGAGTACGACGGCGCGCAATTCCTGGGCTGACAGCATTGACGAGCGGCGGAGTTGCTGCCGCCGGGATATCTCGATGCTGATGATACGGTCCAGTAAAAGGCGTCCATCTTCCGTCAGGTTCGCGAAGGCTGAAATGCTGTCTGGCGCAGGCGGTCGCCTGTCCAGACGCTCATCAGCCAGCATTGCGGACAACACCTTTCGTTGCACTTCATTCAGCAACTGATCGAGGCTGCGACGATCCAGTCCCTGTTGTTGTAGCGCAGGTGCGAGCTCATCGGTCAGCCGATCCAACAGCGATGGTTGCAGGCGATCCTTGGCGAACGCGCTAGCCATCTTCGTCGGACCGGGAATCGCTGAAGCACAGCCGGCGAATGTCCAGAAATGCATGATCACCCAGATCGCTGGCGAACATGCGCTGGCCGATGCCCCATTGTTCGCCATCTTTCTCGATCCAGCGTGTTTCCCGGCAAAGCCGGATGGCATCGTCAGGATCTGATTCTGATCCCGGGTACCGAGACGGGACGAATGCGGCCAGCTCGGTTTCCGTTGTCAGCCGCAGCGTGACGGGCTGCCAGACCAGATCACGCATCGCCTTTGGCGGTTCGGCCCTGAGCTCCTTCAGGTGATCGATCGGCAGCCATCTGTATTGGCCGTCAACCACTACCTCCAGCGCGGCGCCGATCCGCGGATCAGCGTCCATTATCCAGTGGAATGCCGCGGATTCGATGGTGCCGGATCGCGCCGAAGTTTCCTCTCGGGCAGTCGCGCGCAAGGCTTGTGCCGCGGTGGCGTTGCCCTGGCGGTCAAGTGCGAGGGCCTCTGCCATCATGGCCAGCCATGCGGGTGGCTGACCAAAAGCCACCGGGCGTTCCAAAGCGGCGAAGACACGCTCTCTTACCGCCTCGGCTTCGATCAACCGGCCGTAGGTGCGGGAGAGCATTGTGCACTCGTGGTCCAGTTTTTCCATAGTTTCAAGTTGAGTCCTGGCCCGTCGCCAGTCGCCGCAGACGGCCGAAAGCTGGAACAGGGCCATGCGCGGCGCGATCGCTTCCGGCGTTGAACGCACAGCGGCCACAGCCGTTTCAATCTCTGCCCGCAACAACTGCAGCGCCATTATGCGGCAATGCGCGTATATTCATACCAGGACGCCGAGGGATGCTTCATGAGCCGAATTTCTCGTTTTTTGCGATATCCCAACCCATGGTCATTTTGGCGTCGCCTGATCCGTCTTCTTTCTGGGGGGTATAGTCCACTTCAGCTTTGGCAAAGTTCAGGCTGACAGTTTCGACCAAACGGTCGTCACCATGCGATCCGCCGCCGGCATGGGACGTTACCAGGCAGTCCGTCAGCTTGATGACCAGATACTCCAGCGGACTCTCGCCCGCTTTGCGTATCGTCAGTTGCGCCGAGGCAATATGCTTGCCGTTGCAACAAAAAAGCATCAGGTCCGTCGTAGCTTTATCAACGTATTTTACGAAGTGGATATCTTGGACACTGACCTTGCCGCTGCCGCCGCCCCCGCCCGTCTGGCGGGAACCCGACTGTGTCAAACCCCAGTTCCATGACAGTACATCGATCTCGTCCGCATGCGCCGAGTCTTTCGCCTCGCCCTTCACGCCGTCAATTTTCATGAACATGTCGACTGCCATGACGATCTCCCTTGTCTATGCGATGTGAGGCCCATCATCAGCGAGAGAAAGCTAGCCTGCGGCCTTAAGCGAAGGCAGCTTTGAGACCAGAGCGCAGGCTGATGTTGACGCCCTCAAGCTGGTAGTGCGGACGCAGGGAAAAGACGGCGTTGTAGTAACCCGGGTTTCCCTCTACATCCGTTACGACAACTTCGGCTGCGCGCAGTGGCCGTCGCGCTTTGACTGCTTCAGATGATGTCTCGGGGTTTCCATCGATATAGTTCGTGATCCACTTTTGGAGATATTTCTGCATATCTTCCCGTTCTTTGAACGTCCCGACCTTGTCGCGGACCATCGCTTTCAGGTAATGCGCGAACCGACAGACGGCGAACATGTAGGGTAGCCGTGCCGACAGGTTGGCGTTCGCAGTCGCGTCGGGGTCATCGTATTGATCCGGCCGGTTCAACGACTGGGCGCCGATGAAGGCGGCTATATCGGTATTCTTGCGATGAAGGATTGGCATGAGACCGAGATCAGCCAGTTCCTTTTCTCGCCGATCGTCGATCGCGATCTCAGTCGGGCACTTCATGGCGACGCCACCGTCATCGGTCGGGAATGTATGGGTCGGCAGATTCGTGACCGCGCCGCCGGATTCAACGCCGCGGATGCGGGTGCACCAGCCGTACATCTTGTATGCGCGGGTGATGTTGACGCCCATCGCGTAGGAAGCGTTCATCCAAGAGTACCGCTGGTGGTCGGTCCCGCTCACGTCTTCCTCGAAGTCGAACGCGTCGACCGGGGAGGTCTTGGCGCCATATGGCAACCTGGCCAGGACCCGAGGCATGGTGAGCCCGATGTAGCGGCTGTCGTCGCTCTTGCGCAGGGATGTCCATTTCGCGTGAGCGGGCGTACCGACGATCTTGGTCAGATCGCGTGGCTTCATCAGATCCTGCCAGCTTTCCATGTTAAACAATGCCGGTGCGGCAGCAGCGATGAAAGGGGCATGGGCCGCAGCACATATATTCGCCATGTTGCCGAGAAGTGCTGTGTCCATGGGACTGTTATCAAAGAAATAGTCGCCGATCAGGCAGCCGAACGGTTCGCCGCCGAGCATTGAGTATTCGTCGGTGTATATCTTTTTGAAGATTGGACTTTGGTCCCAGGCGGTACCTTCAAATTTCTCAAGGGTTCGCCCGAGCTCCTTCTTGGAGATGCACATGAAGCGGATTTTCAGTGTCTGATCCACCTCGGTGTTATTGACCAGGTGATGCAAGCCGCGCCAAGCCGACTCAAGCTGTTGATAATCTCCATGATGAAGTATCAGGTTGACCTGATCCGTCAGTTTCTTGTCGATCGCGGCGATCATTGCCTGGATTGTCCGGATCGCGTCCGACGAGATCAGGTTGGTGTTTCCAAGTGCCTGTTCGACAAGGATATCAACCGCGCTTCGTATCTGTTCCTCGTGCTCGTGGTCGCGCGGGCGGAACGCCCCCTTCAGCAACTGGGAAAATTCGTCACCTGGCAGTGCTTCGACTGACGGCGGCTGGACTTGCTCAAGTGTCTGACGATCGGACATAGGTTCTCCTGCACCCAGCGGTCAACTGGCGGTGTCGCCTGTCTTGGCACCATGGCTTGCCAGTGCCTCCTGAAGGTTTCTGTCGTTCAGCAGCTTGCCGATCAGTTGTTCGGCGCTATCCTTGCCGTCCATATAAGACAGAAGATGCGAAAGTCGCTCTCGCGCCTCGAGCAGTTTCCGAAGCGGCTCGACTTTTCGGGCGATCGCGCCGGGCGCAAAATCGTCCATGCTCTCGAAGGTCATGTCGATCGACATGTTGCCCTCGCCGGATAATGCGTTGGCCACGGTGAAAGCAACGCGCGGATGCAGCGCCTTCAGGCGGTCGTTGAAATTATCGACATCGATTTCGAGGAACTTCCGCTCGGTTACCGGTGGCAGCGGCTCTTCGGGTTTTCCCGCCAGATCAGCCATGACCCCGGCGATGAAAGGCAGCTCGATCTTCTTTTCGGCGCCATATGTTTCGAGATCATACTCGATCTGAACGCGCGGCGCGCGGTTTCTTTGGATGAATTTCTGGCCTTGTTCCTGAGGCATCGGATATTCCTTACACTTCGATCGGCTATTTCCGCTCTTCGGTGTTGCCGGCGACGATCTGCAGATCCTTCAGTCCGCCCGGTGCGAGGTCCTTGATGGCGTCGATGAACGAGGACGATACGAGGCGTTTCGCCCTGGCAACCAACAAAGGTACCGGGCTTGAAGGCTCATTGTCCCGATAGTAGTCGAGAACGAGATCGAGCGCGCGAACTACATCCGCCCGGGAACTTACCGAGGCCACCAGGGACGCGTGAGCGGGATCAACTGGCAGAACGGTCAGAGGGGCTTCGGCTTCGACCGCGTCGAAGCGAGCCTGAATCGCGGCAAGCTTGACGACTATGCTCTCGAAATTGATGAGCGGATCTCGGCCGGGGCCAAAGCCGCGCGCGAATGTGTTGGAGATCCGTTTCGTGGAGTCAAGCGCCGCTTGAGCGGCCGTTCTGGTTGCCCGATCCGGCTTGGCCTTGACGATCATCTCATTGAGGTCGGTTTGCAAGTCAGTGAAGTTGCGTCCGAACCTGCGAAGATCATCCAGACTGCAACCGAAATGGGTTGCCCCAAGCTGGGTCAGCGTGGACAATCGCATCATGAACCGCTCGGCGGGATCGTTTTCGTTGGCGTGTTGCGGCGGAAGAATGTCCCAGTACTGCTCAAGACCATCCGCGATCAACTCAAGTCCCGCGGCTAATCCAACAATGCCCTCGACGCAGATGGACGCCCGCGTGAGCCACACCCAAGCCCTCAAATCACGTGATTCCCGAGCAAGTTTCAATGCGTTATCTGCATGTTTTGCCCAGTCCGGCCGAACCGGCGCATTCGCAAGGGTCCTGAAATCCTCGTATAATGGATGCTCGCTCAAAGCGGGGCCGCATGGCTCCGCTTCGTTTATCGGCGCTAGAAAAACAGCAAGGTCGAACGGCATTCAACCATCCCCCTTTGTGACGGAATCGCGGGGAGTGTGCGGTTCAGCGTAGACCGGAACCGACCGTTCAAATAAGCGGAAAGGTGTCAGATCAAGGAAAATTGACGATCGCCAATTGGTTGGCCAAGCAACACATGGGTCTCCCAGCCATCGAGCTGTTTTGGCAGGCGATCGATATCTTGACAGGTCTCATCGCGACAGAACAGCGCGCGTGCAGCGCCATAAACCAGTTGTGTTACTACCGGGGTCCAGGTCTAGCCCCGCTTTCGCAACTCGCGGCTGACAATTGCCCAAATGGTCGGCTTTCCGCGGCGTATTGTCAAAAGGTCGGCACCACGACGCCGGATGTCATTTCCCTATCGGAACCCCATCAAAGGATATCCTTGGCGACGGTTGGGCAAGTAAACCGATCTTCAGTCGCTGCAGCAGCAGCACGTGATCCGGGGCTCGTGTTCGGTGTAGCGCGACAGGAGGACAGTGGGCCATCCGTCGTGGGCAGATGCACGTTGACCATTTGGACCGCCGCCATCTTGTCCAGCGCAGACCCTGGCGCCAGCCCCGGCGCCAGTAGTCGTAGCCATTGCTTGGGCGTCACCTGCAGGCTGTAAACCACGAAGGCGGCCAGGATGTGCGCTTCGGTCCGTGCATCGGCCTGGTGATAAATCGGGCGGATCCTTCAGTTCCTTGAACGCCTGCTCCATCGGCTGCATGACCCGACTTCCACAGTTTGACCTGAAACACACAACTGCACCAATGCACTGGATTTTTAGGCACCGCACCGTCAGTCCGCGGGAATACTTGTCTTGTCTGTCGGCACTCCTTGAAAGACTGGCGGCAGGATAACCCCGAGTGCGCGGCATTGGGTCTATGTCCGGACGCGGTGCCGTGCGCAGCAGCGCGCAGATCGTGCTCGGCGCGAAGCCTGAGCGTCGTCCGGCCAGACGTCGGCGCAGCACCGCCTGGCATCCGGTCTGCCGCCAGAGATGGCCGAACGCCAGGCCGGGGCCGATGCTGCGGTGGCGGATCTCCGCGAGTTCTCCGCGGTAGAAGCGGAACAGCACGATGAGGCGGCGGGAATACCGGGCGGCGGAGGCGATCAGGTTGTCGAGGAGGCCTGATGATTCAACCTCGTCGCGCCGGCCGATTGCTTTGATGACGCGCTGGGCGTGGCGTCCTCCCTCGCGGACATTCTCGACGAGGCAGAGGTATTCGTAGCCGCCGATCTTCTTGACGCGGACGAACGTGGTTGGTGTCCTGGCTCACTCATGGACACCATGGCGAGTCAACGCTTGAGGCGGGATTGGCGACCGAATAAATTCATCATTTGGCACCTACAATCCAGTCCGGACGGGGGACACATGAGGTCCTCCACGGGTTTCACGGCTGAACGAAGTCCAAAGTGTGGAAGTTGGGCTAGACAAGCTGGACAGTTCTCGAATGTGGGACTAGATTTCAAATCCACCAGCGATGAAAACATTTTTAGCACTTACGTTGCTTGTGGGCCTTTTTCTGGTCTCGCCCGCACTCGCGACTGATGACGCGGGCGACGAGGCGTTTGCTGTGGGCGACTACGCGACAGCCTATCGGACGTGGCTAGAGGCCGCAGAAAGAGGTGATTCCAATGCCATCGAGGCGATCGGGATGATGTATGATACCGGCCATGCCGTCCCCCAAGATTTCGGCACCGCGTTCAAGTGGTATCTTCGTGCGGCGAAGGCGGGAAGCATTCGCGCGATGTTCGACGTGGGTGTGCTCTATGATAACGGGCGCGGTGTACCACGAAATCGATCAATCGCCATTAACTGGTACAAACTCGCAGCAGAAAAAGGCTATGGACGCGCGGCTTATGATCTCGGCGTCATCTATCGCGATGGTGACGGTGTTCCCCGAGACGTTTCCGCCAGCATTCACTATTTCCGCATCGCGGAGGCGGACGGAGTCAAAGCAGCCAGACAAAACCTAGCCATGCTGGCCCCGCCGCGCCCTCCTCCTGTTCGTTCTGAAACCACGGTCGAACATGAAAATTTCCAACGGTTTCAGACAGCAGCATTGGAGCGTGTCAATGTGGATTCCACCGCCGCTGCAGCCTTCGCAGACAGGATAGCCTCCATCACCAAAGAAGCCAACAGCGACAATCAATTGGCCCAGTATGACGTCGGATTTGCATACGAACATGGCATCGGTGTAGCCAAAGATGCAATCATGTCCTACGTGTTCTACATGCGAGCGACACTAAGCACTGGTAACGAAAGCGTTAGGTTAGCTGCGATAAAAGGCTGCGCAGACGTAAGGGTGCTGTTAAGTGCTGTGGAGTACCATGCTGCTTTAAGTATGCTGTCTCATGATCCCGAAAAGTCCCGCTAGCTAACCGTACAGAGAGAGGATTTTCTATGCGAGGTTGTTCAATCCTGTTTATTCTTTTGGTACTCGTAGCATGTGGAACCAATCAGCCACAGCCTAAAGTTGCTGCCGCGCCTCCTGCACCAACTACCGACGCGCCGCCGAAACCCCCACCTTCGGTGGAATCGCTGACAATCGACTTCCGGGAAGCGTCAGCAACCCTGACGCCAGACGCCCTTTCGAAGCTTGACGGAGCGGCACGGCTCTATCGAGATGCCCACCCAGAGGTGATGTTCGTTGCCGGTCACAGCGACAAGTCCGGTGGTGAGTTTTACAATATCATGTTGTCAGCGCGACGCGCCGCCAACACCAAACAGGCATTGGTGGATCGAGGCATCCCTGCTGAGAAGCTTCAGATCATCGCCATCGGAGAAGCCCAACCAATACCGACCATCCCGGCCATTCCGTCTGCCGTCATCACTTGGCGCTAAGCAAGTCGGATGCAACGAGGAAAAGAGTCGTAACTGCTATCGGGGCCATGGCCTTTTGGGCGAGCGAGGGGATGCCACCGACGCCAATCCACTCCAGCCGGTCGTCATGCGGCTGCGCGGCCGCTTCGGTACTCGCCACATATGCGCGGTCCGCCGATCGCGGCATGATCGGCACCGGAACGATCGCCGAACTCGAGGCATGCGAACTCAAGGCGAGGATCCTCGCCTATCTCGATGAGCTCAACCGAGAACCCGTCATCCATACCTGGACGTATGAGATCGATACGGCGGCATGATATGAGTTATTCCACTTGGGATATTTGTTGTTCTACGGGAACGATATACTGGTCGGTGCGCTACCAAGTCATGATGAGCGCGAGTGACAAGACGCTAAGTCAGACCAACTCGAAGCGAACCGGCAGCGAAGTGAAGCCGGTCAGGAACGCGGAGTGCGCCCGCCGTGTGCGGCCCACAATTTCGATGCGGCGAAGCCTCGGCAGTAGCTCGCCGAACAGCGCCCGCAACTCCATGCGCGCGAGCGTGTGCCCGAGGCAGTGATGCGCACCCCAACCAAAGGTGATATGTGAATTGGGTTTGCGGTCGATGCGGAAAACGTCCGGATCGGCGAACACTGTCTCGTCGCGATTCGCTGAGGGAAAGAAGATTGCCACCGCTTGACCGGCCCTGATCGCCTGGCCGCCGACCTCGGTGTCTTTCGTCGCCGTACGCATAAAATGACGCAGAGGCGAGGTCCACCTCAGGATTTCGTCAATTGCATGGTCCAGCATAGAGGGATCTCGCTGCAGCTGAGCCAGTTGGTCTGGGTGTTGGATCAGCGCTTCGAGACCCCCTGACAGAGCAAAAGCAGTAGTGTCGTAACCGGCAATCGTAAGCAAGACGAAGTAGGACACACGTTCAAACTGTGGGATCGGGGCACCGTTGATCGTCGAATTAGCAATAACGCTCGAAATGTCGGCCCTCGGGCAGGAACTCCTGTTGGCAGCCAGCGCGTCGAAATAATCCCGGCATCCGCGCAATGCGTCGTACACGGGGTTCGCGCTCAGCCCGGAATACTGGCGCCATGGATCATCCGGCCCTACGATGCCCCGCGCCAGCCGATTAAGCAACGGCCCGTCGCTCTCGGGGATGCCCAAGATCTTTGTGATGATCCGCAGCGTGAACGGAACCGCGACCTCGACCGCAAAGTCACAGACCTGACCTCCACGGGCCATCCTGTCGACGCTGGTCTTCGCCCATTGGTCCATCCATTCTTTCATTTCCGCCAGTGCGGGCGGCAGAAACCAGGGCTGGGCGATGGCACGATACGGCCCATGATCGGGTTCATCCATGTGCAGAAGCGTGCGCAGCATCTGGTCTTTGCCAGAAATTTGCCGCATGCTCATCTCGGTCGCTTCGTCTGCGATGATCGTGCGCGGTTCCGTAATGAAACCGGCACCCTTACGCTCCACCTCGATCACGTCGGGATGCCGGGTGATTGCCCAGAACGGCTTCATTCTCGGCACGGCCACCCAACAAACCGGAGCCTCCCGCCGCAGCAGACGGAACGCGGCGTGGATACGCGCCTCATCCGCGTGATCCTCCCGCGAAAGGAGTGCCGAAGCAGCGGCCTGCAAGGCCTCTGTTGGTGGGTCCAGCGCATGGGGAGGGCCAGCTGCGACGCGGGTTTTCCGCGTCGGCGCGGGCGCGGGAACTGTCGGTCGTCGGATGCGACGTACGGGCGGGCCAATGTCCTCCGCCGCAACCCGATCGATCAGCGTCGGCCGGGCCAGTAGCGTAAACTCCGGCATCCCGTATCCGCGGACGATCTCCACCGAGCAATTCAGCAACTCACGACAAAACCGGACCCAAGACTGTGGGTCGGTTCGATACAAACTTTGCGTAACCGGCTTGACCGGGATCGCGTCGAGAAAGTTTACTGCAAATCCGCGGCGGCTCGCACGGTTTATCGCGCGAAGAGTTTCTGCGATGAAGTCTTCCCACACGTCCCGGCCGATATCGAGCTTCACATTCATCACCCCACTGGCGACCGAGTAGTCGGCAACTCGAGGGGCGGCGTCACCCAGCACGAAGCGCCGGTCCGCAAGTCCCCGATAGCGACGACGCGCACGCTGGATCATCACGGGGCAAAGGTCGATGCCAAGGTAATCCACCTCGACAGACGGATACCGGGCAGTCATGAATCGGGCGAGTGCTCCATAGCCGCAGCCGAGGTCATTCAATGAAAACGGCGCGGAAAAATCGCACAGCTTCAACAACTGGACGAACCGCATTTCCTGAGCGGCCTGGCTGCTCCAGTCGACGCCGAGTGGCGTCGCCCCAAATCGCGTCACCTTTTCGGTGTAGTAGGCGGCGACCCGGCTATGCACATCCACGAGCGTCTGGCTCGCCGTCGCGGGTCTCGCTACGGCGAGCCGGGAGGCTTGCATCAGGGCGATCCGGTTCCCGCCTGCCCCGCGCCGGGCTGCTGCCCGACCGGGGTAATGGGGACGGAAATGATCACATGGGGATCTGGGCTGAAAACGATCGGATTGCCCGTGGTAACCACGACGCGCGGATCGTCCTTCGCCAGGTGGCACTGAGTGAACATCGGCAGCGGGTCCGTGGCCTGGAAGTTCTCGACATACGCCGCTTGTATCCGGTCGTGACCGTTCACGTTTGGCCGATCCGACGAATAGGTCTTGAGACGATCCAGAAAGATGTGCCAGCGCCGCCGCTCCCCGGGGTCAAAGGGCCGTATGCCGACCACAGCGCACATTGTTTTCAGCTGATGCCCAGACGTGAATATCTGGAACTCCTTATGCAATGCCGTAAGTTCGGTGATCGCCTCCCCCGTGCCGAAGCGATTGTTAAGCTGACTGATTAAGTCCAGAGCCGTGTTGTCGGCAAGAAACGCACCCATGGAAGCCTCCTTTTTGTTTGGTAACGTTTGTTATTGTGGTGATACAGTCGTGCCGGGGTGACTTGCGCTCCGATTTCCGTATGGATCCATCATCATTGACCGCGCGCGGCGAAGCGTCGGTTCTAAAACCGTTGCGCCAGAGATTTCAATGAGCCGCTCGGCTTCGACGAGGAGCGGTTCCGCCAGCCCCGCCGCGGTTCTACCGCCCGCGCTGAGGAGCGCCATGGCGCGCACCAGCAAAGCCTGGCATTCGGCGACACGGTTCGTTCGCCTGCGCGCAACCTCGATCGCATCATCGGCAAGCGCGGTCGCATCGGTGACCGCCCCGCACCGGCACGTCATGTCCGCTATCGAACTGAGCAGGATAGGCTCGTATTCCAGACCGGCGCGAGCGCGTCGAGCGAGCGCGAGTGCCTCACGGAAAAAGCGGAGCGCGGTATCGAAATCCTGCCCGGCGCTGCTCGCGCGGCCGAAACCGATAAGCGCCGAAACGCGCAGATACGGAAGTCTGGAACGTTCGGCAAACTCTTCGAGCGCGGCTTCATGGGGGGTTGCCAACATCCGGTCCTGCAGCCAGTCCGCCATATGCATGGCGGCAAAGTGAGGAAGAAATTGTACAACCGGCATGGAGTGCTTGAACCGTGCCGCGTCGGCGATCGCGAGGTTGGCGTCGTTGAACCTTCCCAGCCATGCGAGGACGAGCGGGCGGAAGGAATACAGCCAATGGCCCACATCGAAACCGACGCGTCCGTTGATATACGCCGCCTCCTCGTCGCTTTCCGCGGAAGAATCTCGGTGCTTGAGGAGATCGATCCCTGCTTCGACCGTTCTGATCGACTCCCGCAACCAGCCGGAATAAAACAATGCCTGGGCATAAGCCCCGTGCATCAGCGCGCTCAGATTGGTGTGCCCGGTATTCGGAAGATGGGAGAGCGCCTCCCGGGACAGTTCAACGTAGTCGTCGGCCGGGCCGTCCGCCAGGACGATACGGCCGTAGGCCGCGATCAGCATTGATCCCGAGACTGGATCGTCGCCGCGTTCGCGGGCGTAGCGTAACGCCACCTCGGCGTAGGGCTTCGCCTCGCTGGCACCCATCCCTGCCCGCCACCCCATGTTCAGTGCCATGCCACAGGCGTTTGCCCGCGCCGCATCGGTCTGGGCCGAACGCGGCGCATCCTTCAGCAGCGCGTCGACCTTCTTCCATTGCTGCAACGCCTGGGCGGCGTCGGTTCGGCCTGTCCAGGAAGCACTGCGCCGCAGATGCGTCGCCGCGGCGAACGTGTCGCCCGCCGCTTCGCAGTGACGTGCGAGATCGCCGGCGATCTCATCGAGGTGGCCCCAAGGAAATTTCTCGATCGCCCGGGCCACTGCGCTGTGCAACTCCCGCCGTCGCGCGCGGAGCTGCATCGCGTAGGCGACCTCCTGGATCAGCGGATGGCGGAATCCGAAGCCGCGCCCGAACACGCCGTCACGGTGATGGGTAAGCCCCGCCTCGCTAAGCTGCGCCAGATGGAGATCCATCTGATCCTGCGGTATAGAGGTGACCTCGCGCAGCAGTTCGACAGGGAACTCCTTGCCGATCGTGGCGCCGACCTGCAGCAGCGCTTTCGCGTTCTCGGCAAGCCGGTCGATGCGCTCGCCGATGACCGCCTCCACCGTAGCCGGCAGCACGACACCATGCGCCCCGGGGCCGGGCCTATAATCGCCATGCTCCCCCACCAGTACGCCTGTCTCTGCCAGCGAGCGCACAAGCTCTTCTGCGAAGAACGGATTGCCTGCGCACTGCTCGGCGATCTGCGCGCGGAGCGGGCCGGCCGCTTCGGCCGCGCCGACAAGGTCGCCGACCAACGCGTCGCTCTCGCGGTCGCCCAACTCTTCGAGCGCCAGGGCGCGGTAGGGCAATCTGTCCATCCAGGGCGCTCGGAAATCGGGACGGAAGTTTAGCAACATGAGTAAGTGCGTGCCGGCCGCCGCCTCGATGACAGCCTCCAGCAGATTGCCGCTTACGGGATCGAGCCAATGCAGATCCTCGAAGATCAGGACGCCGGGCTCACGGCCGATCGCCCTGACCAAGCCGCCAAGCGCGCCGCGCAGCCGTGCCTGCACCACACGGGGGTCGCTGGACGCAGGTGAATCCGACGCGTTCGCCACGCCCAAAAGCCTGAACAGCTGGTCCACTTCCCCGAGAAGGAACGCGTCGAGCTCATGCAGCTTGGCTTCGGTCTTCCGGCGTACCTCGTCGGCTCGATCCAGCGGCGATACACGAAAATACGTGCGTACCATCTCAATGATCGGCAGCAGCGGCGTCGCCTGACCATCCACGAAACAGCGCGCCTCCAGCACAAAAATCGATCGCCGTCGGCACCGCTCGCCGAACTCGAAGCAAACCCGACTTTTGCCGACACCGGCCGCCCCCGAGACGCCCACCGCAACCGCCGCTCCGCGCAGAGCCTCTGCAAGCGCGTAATCGAGCACCGCCAGATCGGCATCGCGGCCCTGGAGCGGGGTAAGCACAGCGTTGCGGAATTGCTCGCTGCTGACCGCCGGCCGGAGTCCGGTCAGCCGGTGGACCACCATCGGCTCGGGGACGCCCTTCAGTGTCTGCGCCTGCATCGGTACGGTGTCGCAGAACGCGCGTACCAGTCGGTAGCAGGCGTCGCTGATGCAGATGCCGCCTGGTTCGGCGAGCTGCTCGATCCGGCTCGCGATATGCACGGTTATGCCCTGGACCGCTTGCTCCAAGGCGAAGCCGGTGTCGATTTCGCCGGCGACGACCTCGCCTGAGTGCAGTCCGATACGGATGGCGGCCGACTTGTCGACCCCACGCACCGCCTCCCGCATCGCAAGAGCCGCTCGGCAGGCAAGGATCGCATGGCCTTCAAGGGCCCGCGGGGCGCCGAACGCGACCTTCAATCCGTCGCCTGTGTTGCGGAGAATGGTCCCGTCGAATCGCCGCACGGCCTGCGACATGGCGGCGATCAAGGGACGCATGCGGCCCATCACTTCCTCGGCATCCAGGCCGGCGATCATTGCGGTGGAACCGACAATATCGACAAACAGGACGGTGGCCTGCTTGCGTTCGACCTCGCTGGCGCGCGCACTTGGCACGTGGCGGAGCGTCGATCCGCACGAGCTGCAATAAGTTGCATTGTCGTAATTAATCTCTTGGCAATAAGGGCAACAAACATCCAGCCGAGCACCGCAACCCGAGCAGAATCTACTGCTGCCAAGATTTTCCAAATTGCAACGCCGACATTTCATTTCGGCTCCGATCGATTCAAATTCCATTCAAGAAGACGATCCTGGCGAACTGGTCTTACATGGGCTAGCCTGAGAACCAGACGCCGCTCTGACCGAGAAACACGAGGCTACGATTGCAACTATATTATGGGCCATCGAGACCGGAATAGCAATAGCGCGGGTGAGTGCCATACCACAGTGAGCGGACTGTGTCTGGTTGGCAGTTTGTCTAGACCATTTTCAGCCTGACTGTGCACGCCGAAAATGGTCTATCTCTTTGTTCGATCGCATGATTCACGCGCCGGGGACGTTCCGCTCAGCGCGATCATGCTCTAGGATGAACCGCGCCGAGTTTCCCCGCAGGCTGCGACCTCGGACTGCAGCGGATCAGTTCGGCAAGAAGCTACTTCGCGTCCCGCAAATCCCTGGTGTCGAACCCCTCTTTGAACCAGTCGTAAACCGGGGCGAGCGGGTCGTATGCGTCCTGGCGCTTGTTTTGGACTTGCCTCGACCGGGCGAGGCTGATTGACGTGCGCGGCTCCCACGATTTCGCCTGCCGGCGGCGTGCCCAGCCAAGCGACGTAAGAAAGTTCCGTTTGGCAAAAAGCGCTCCACCAAAAGGGTGACTGTTCCTGGGCAGGCGCTCCGGGTAGCCAATCACGACGTATGCCGTCGAGGATACCCGCCAGGGCGCCCTGGGCGACCTGGCATCGCTCGGCCGATCGCGGCGCATTGTCCGCGCGAGGCATCCGCGGTTGATCTGCTGGAGTTCGGCACTGCTCTGCATTCCATCCAATTACTGCTCGATCACAGCAATCTTGCTACCACGTCATAGTATTTTGCGCATCACGACCACCAAGGTCTGCGCCACCGCTAGTCCACTCGACGGGTCGCACGTGATGACACCACTCGTGCCGGACCTTGTTCCCGCCTGACGACGAGGCCATGTCTCATGAGGCAATCCGTGTGCACGAGACCCGTGGCTCGAGGACCGTCAGGCCGAACTGCGCGACCGGCCCTGGTTCCACGTGGGGTTCCACGCGGGGTTCACCGTGCCGGGCCTGATCGCCACTATCGCATTCCAGAACCGGACCCCGATCTGCGAGATCCTGTTCCGTGCGGCGGAGACGTTGCGCAGTGTGGCCGCCGATCCGTCTGGGGGCCACAGCCAATGGCGACATTCGCAGATGCTGCCTCGTCACCCCGATGGATTTATAAGGGAGTCCGCGGCGATCAACCGTAAGCCTTGGCGCAGGCGCTCCCCATGAGCATTGCCCGCTCGGTGCCGCTCAGACGGTCAGTGGTAAGAACGGGCTCGCCGCCCTGCCCGTAGTTGACGACAACGAATGCAGGTGTCCAGTCCGTGCCCCATAAGCGGCGATCGAAACCCCAGGCCAACAACCGGGAAAGCAGGTCCCAGATGTCCGGAAAGGAATACGACGCCCGGGACAGCGTGCAGGCGCCACTGACCTCGATCACCGCGTTCGGACGCTTGGCGAGTTCCACCACTTTCGGAAGGTCGTCCCAAGGCGGCGCCGGTGGCACGTGCGACTGTAGGATGCCTGGATGGTCGATGATGAATCGCGTATCTGCATAGCGATGATGGGCGCAGTGCCCGCCTCCAATTTACCCCAGCAAAGGAGGTTGCCGAAAACCGTAACGATCGGCCGCGCGCGGAATCCGGTCGAGGCCGTCAAGCAACACGGCGCGCCCCACTGCAGATTATCGGTGTCGATATTCTGGAGCCTGAAGGAGGTACTTGACTATATCGCAATGATGAAGGGCAGCAAGGTTATCGGTCGGATCGAACCCGCGCTCCAGAATCGATGGGACGAACCGACGTCACAACCGCCAGCCCGCCTGCATCTACTTAGCTCGACTTTCCACATTCCGAGCGGCGGGACATAGAGTCTCCACCAGTCGATTGAACAAGGTGATGGGAATTTCTATGCGTTCGGAGCCCGGCCGGGACCGGACGGCGGTTCAGGGGACGTACTCCGACTTGCCGGTCTGGCCACCGTACCTTTTAGCGAGCATGACGGATCGTGGTAGCGACCGAAACCGGGCTTTTCCGCCAAGCCCATGACACTTGACGCCCGGGTGACGGAAAGTCGCCGCTGTCGCGCAGGAGTCCCCGGGCAAGGCCCGGAGGTCACCGCCACAGCCCGTGATTGGTGGCCGGTGAGCCCGCAAGTCAGCGGGCAGCAACGCTTGCGCATGACGACCTCGGACGCCGGTGCGAAGTTAAACGTCGGGGCCCTCCAGAGAACCAAAGCGTAGGCGATTCCCGGAAGCCTCGCCAGCCTTCGATCCCCATCCGCGTCGCGTTACGCATCCTTCGTCGATACCCCTGACGGCCACCAAGCGCTGCCTCGTCGACCACAGCGCCAGCCGGCGCGGTTTGTTCTCGACCGTGCCGGCCTTCGCAACATCTGCGACACGTTCAGGCGACGAGGTAAAACGCTCAGGCTCGTCAGTGTATAATGATCTCGACACGCCGGTTCTGCGGCTCACGCACCCCAGGCCCGGTCGGCACCAGCAGGTGAGTCTCGCCGAAACCTTGAACGGTGATCGCAGTCTGCGGCACGCCGTCCTTGATAAGTTCCGCGGCAACCGCCTGTGCACGGCGTTCCGACAGCCCTTGGTTATATTGAGGCTTGCCGGAGGTATCCGTGTAACCATTGACATCGATCCGCGTGTATTGCACACGGGTCGAGTTGTCGGCGGCCTCTTTGATAATCTGGCGGGCACGCTCGGTGAGTGAGGCCTTATCCCAGTCAAAGAAGACCAGGTACGAACGCGATGGAGCCGGTGCCGGGGTGGCTACGGGCGCAGGCGCCGGCGGCGGTGCAGCGCCGAAGGCGTAGCGGACCCCGAACAGGAACATGTTGTTCAGATCGTGGCCCAACTGGAACGTGCCAAACCGGTTGACGGTGCCGCCCGCAGCTGTGGTCGTTGTCAGCGTGGCATCATAGGTCCGCGTTCCGGTCAATGCCAGTATATGGTACTCAGCCGTAAGCGCCAAACCTGGGACCGCCGAAATCTCGTATGCAGCGCCCACGATGCCCTGCGCCGCAAACGAGGCCCGCGTGTCGCCAGATGAAACGCTCACCCCAAGCGGACCTGTTCCTCCGGTGTCAAAATTACTCAAATGAGCCCGCTGATAGCCAATGCCGAGGCCTACATACGGGACCAATGCGGGAATAAGACCGTAGAAATCGTAATCCACATTGAACATCGGGCCCCAGATCTGTTCGCTGCCGCTGGCGCTCGTAGACACCCCCACGCCCGTCCGCCTCGTGGTCGTGCTCGTGTTGGATAAGGAGTTTGACAAATAGTCGAACTGGACCTCAAGACGCAGACCGTTGCCGAGCCCGAAGCCTAAGGTTCCAGCAGCCGCTGCACCCAGGTTCATCGACAGGCTGGTGTTGGGCGTCGTAAGCCCGGCGGCCCCGGGAACATTGCTTGTAATATTATTGACGTTTGGGCTCGCCTTGACGTTAAAACCGCCGGCTCCCCCCAGGTATATGCCCGAGATTGGCTGTGACGGCTCCTGCGCCTGGACTGCAAGCGGAAGCATCAACATCGTGGTCGCCAAAAGCACTGTCCGGAGGTGCATCTTTCTCTCCTGCCACTTCTGCCGTTCTTCTTGACCGCACTAAAGCTGCCCGCGGCAATGGAAGCAAGCCCAAAATTGCCGTTTTACATCTCTGTTGCAGATAGGTCACAGCCGCATCGACATCGGTAGCACGTCGGCCTGACGTGCTTCCAACCAGGCAGTGCGCGCGAGGACCCGGGATTTGCCGAAGTGACGATTGCGGCGCGGGTTGTAGGCAATGCGGATGTGAGAGCAGGCGTCGCACTGCCCGGTGTGTCCCCCCAAAGCTGCGGTCCGGCAGAGTAATATGGCACGCATGACCCGTAACTGTGAGCAGCCAAGAACATCCGTGTGCGGCTGTCTGTAGGCGTCGCCATGGCGGCGGAGACGTCCGCCACCTCGAACTCCGGCTGCATTGTCGGCCGGCATCAGATCGCGGGAAGGGCCAGATCGAGACGGTCGAGAGGGCTCGGAACAGCACAGACCGTGCTGGTGGCGACGTGCAGGCAGCAGGCCGTGGTCGACAGACTGCGGTGACCGAGCAGCAGCTTGATGGTGCATAAGTCGGTGCCGGCTTCGAGCAGACGGGTGGCGAAGCTGTGCCGGAGCGTGTGCATGGTGATGTGCTCTTGCCGATGCCGACCGCATCGCAAGCGGTTTGACAGGCCAGTTGCACGCTGCGGATGCTGGTGTGTTGGCCCTTATGATCCCCCCGCCCTGGAAACAGCCCATTCGCTGGGTGGGTGCCCGGCCGTCCAACAGACTCGCAGCAGGTCGAGCAGCTTCGGTGAAAGCATCACCGGCCGTTCCCTGCCACCCTTGCCCTCGGCGATCCGCAGCACCATGCGCTGGTTGTCGACGTCGCGCACGCGCAGGGCGACGACTTCGGGGACGCGTGGCCCGGCGGCATAGGCGGTGACCAGCACGGCGCGCATCTTGCAGTCTGGGATTTTGGCGAGGAACCGCGTCATCCTTTTGCTGCTGAGTACCGTCGACAGTTTGTGTGGCCTCCCCTGGAATGGCAGCTTGGCCTGCACCCAGTCGCGTTCCAGACTAACCGTGCAGAGGAAGGCGCAAGGCTGCGACATTGATGTTGAAGCATAAGCCGGATATGTTCCGCGCGATTAGGTGATTGACATAGGTTCGCAGCTGCTCCGCCCGGGGTCGGCCGGGGAGGTGTCGAATTGGCGGGCGAAGCGGGGTCATGGGGGCTCTCTTTGGTAATGGCCTCCGGCCTTTGGCGGGTCCAGGGCAGACCCTGGCCTTGTTTACTTGCCACTGTCATCAACAACCGCCGGGACTATAAGAAAGTAATAAATGGCACCCGGCTCGTGATCCTTAACACAAACACTGTCGCCCTAGACCATTTTCATCCTGACTGTGCATGACGAAAATGGTCCAGGTCTTTGTTTGATCGCATGATTCACGCGCCGGGGACGTTCCGCTCAGCACGATCATGCTATAGAAAACAATGCTTTGCTAGTGTCCTCATCGATTCGGAAGTTCGTAAGGCGGCTGATCCAGGCATGGCGAACTTCCGAATCGGGACACCAGCGACTTTGGTCAATACGCTACCGCATGAAACCGCGATACAGCGGGATGCACACCGAATCAGGCGGGTTCTGCGCCATCGTGATGGGCCGCCCGGTCACGCAGCGCGAACTTCTGGATCTTACCGGTTGACGTCTTTGGGATTTCGCCAAAGACCACCCGCTTTGGCACCTTGAACCGGGCGAGCGATTGACGGCAGAACTGAATGATCTCGATCTCGCTGACCGAAGCCACGTCCGGCTTCAGTTCCAGGAAGGCACATGGCGTTTCGCCCCAGGTGGGATCCGGTTGTGCCACCACGGCTGCCAGCAGCACCGCGGGGTGCCGCGACAGCACCTCCTCCACTTCCAGGGTGGAGATATTTTCGCCACCCGAGATGATGATGTCCTTCGACCGGTCCTTGATCTCGATGTAGCCGTCGGGGTGCCACACCGCCAGGTCTCCCGACAGGTACCAGTCCCCGACCAATGTTTTTTGCGTTGACACGGGGTTTGCAAGGTATCCCTTCATCACCGTGTTGCCGCGCATCATCAGTTCCCCCATCGTCGTGCCGTCCCGCGGCACGGGGGTCATCGTTTCGGCATCAGCGACCATCAGGCCTGCGACGGTCGGGTACGCGACGCCCTGGCGGGCCATGTTCGCGTAGCGTTGTTCCGGGGTCAGTTCGTTCCATTCCGGCTGCGCCACGCAGGACAGAGCGGGGCCGTAGGTTTCGGTCGCGCCATAGAGATGGGTCACGCGAAATCCGGTCTCCTCCATGGCGCGCAGGACGGAAGACGAGGGCGCCGCCCCGCCGGTGGCGCAATTGACCGTTTGGCTAAACGGCACGCGCTGCGCGGCCGGCGCGTTCACCAGCATGTTGAGCACGATCGGCGCACCGCAGAGGTGCGTGACGCGGTGCCGCGCGATGAACTGGAAGATTATTGCCGTATCGACCTTCCGCAGGCAGACCTGGGTGCCGCCTGCCGCGACCACAGCCCATGGATAGGACCAGCCGCTGCAATGGAACATCGGCAGCGTCCACAGATAGACGCTGTCGAAGTTCAGCCCGAACATCAGCGCGTTGCTGAGTGCCTGAAGGTATGCGCCACGATGACTGTAGACAGCGCCCTTGGGATCCCCGGTTGTTCCGGAGGTGTAGAGAAGGCAGATGGATTGCCACTCATCGTCGGGCTCCCGCCAACTAAACAGCGGACTGCCGCTGGCCAGCAGGGCCTCGTATGTGATGTCGCCGACAGCGGGCGCATCCGCCAGCCCGGGGTTCTCGATGTCGACCACGAGCAAATCATGGTCGAGCAGGGGACGGGCGGCGCGAACGAGGGCCGCGAACTCGCGGTCCACGATCAGCACCTTGGCCCGGCCATGATTGAGCGAGAAGGCGATGGTGGCGGCGTCGAGCCGGGTGTTCAGCGGATTGAGCACGGCGCCCAGCATGGGCACGGCGAAATGCGCCTCGATCATTTCGGGCACGTTCGACGCAAGGATGGCCACGGTATCCAGCCGTCGCACCCCACGATCCGCGAGTGCCGCGGCCAGGCGCACGCATCGGTCATACAATTCGCCATAGGTGAAGCGGCGCTCCCCGTCGATCACCGCGGTTTTGTCGCGAAACGAAGACACCGCGCGGCGCAGGAAACTCACCGGGGAAAGCGGAACGAAATTGGCTGGATGGCGATCCAGTCCCGTCTCGAACGGATGATCCGTGGTCTGCTGGTCCATCATTTCCTCCCTGTCGTTGCGTTCAAAGACCGCTGACCAGATGCCCGCCATCGACCGTGAGGACGCTGCCGGTCATGTAGGAACCGGCATCGGAGGCCAGCAGCAGCAGGGGCCCATCGAGTTCCCGCGCCTCGCCCAGGCGTCGCTGCGGAATGCGCCGGATCAATGCCTTGCCCGGCTCGCTGGCGAAGAAGTCGTCGTTCAGTTCGGTCTCGATGTAGCCAGGGGCGAGTGCATTGACCCGGATCCGGTGGCGCGCCCATTCCAGGGCAAGAGCCTTGGTCATCTGCACTACCCCGGCCTTCGAGATCGCGTACGGTGCGATGCCGCCGGCCACTCGCAGACCCAGGATTGAAGCAATGTTGACGATGCAGCCGCCCTCGCCTTGGTCGATCATTCGCCGCGCCGCTTGCTGCGCCACCAGCCAGCAGCCCTTTAGATTGGTGTCGATCACCCGCGACCATGTGGCCTCGGTAATGTCCAGCGCGTTCAGCGTGACCGTCACGCCGGCGTTGTTGACCAGGATGGTCACCGGACCGAACCGTGCCTCGGCTTCGGCGAAGGCCTGCCCGACACTGCCGGCATCCGTAACGTCCATCCGCACGCTCTGCGCCTTGACACCAATAGACTTGACGGTGTGCGCGAGTTCCGCCTCTCGACGCGCAGCCACGGTTACCCGCGCGCCGGCGGCGGCGAGGACGCCAGCGAAGTGGCGGCCCAGCCCGCTCGAAGCCCCGGTCACCAGCGCATGCCGGTCAGCTAGTCCGAAAAGATCGGCCATGTGATTTTCCCCTGCTGCAATCGGACTATTATCGGGTCGTTACCTTGTCCCATACCAGGATCGAGCGGCCTTCCTTGCCGTCCTGATGGCTCCGATAAGGGGCGGTCGTGATCGTTAACGTGTTCCCGTCCAACTCGAAGAACCGGACCTGGTCGGTACCGGTCCAGCCCTGGTTCCACGAGATGTCGATGTGGTGGATGACCTGATTCTCCCCGAGCGTATAGGTGCCGGCGTAGGCCACCATGGAACCTAGCAACTGAACGCCCTCTTCTTCGGTGGGCACGACGTCGGCTGGCCTGATGCGATCCTGCCGGATGAAGATTGCGTACATTCGGCCATCCGGGGCGTAGCCCAGATAGCCATCCGGCTTCGCACCGAACTGATTGTGCCGTCGCCCCGTGGCGATTTCCTCTCGCTCATAGGAGCGCAGCTTCCAGGTCCCCAGGACTTGGCTGGCATTCGATGTCACCGGATACTCCTGTCGTTGGTGCTGGGATGTTGGCCGTTCGGCGCGGCCGGTCTGGTGAGGAAATCACAGATCAAATCCGCCATTTCCTCGGGCGCTTCCCAAATCGCGCGATGTCCCAGATCAGCCAGTAGTTCGAGGCGTGCATTTGGAATGCGGGAAGCCAGGATCTGGGAGTTCCGCGGCTTGACCAGAACGTCCTGTGTCCCCGTGGCCACCAGGGTGTGGGCGCGGATGCGCGGCAGATCGCGGTAACGGTCGAACTTCCGCAAAGCCTCCATCTGTCTCTGGGCAACGAACATGGGCGTGGGATGTTCCAACTCGCGGCGCATCTGTTGCTCCACGGCATCCGCGTTCGCCGCCAGGTACTCTGGCGAGTAGGTCACCGGCCACGCCTGCCGCGCGGCTTCCTCCGGCGACTGGTTCTCGGCCACCAACAGCCGTTTGAACACGGCGTACGAAGCGGGCTCCGCCCAGATGCCGCCGCAGAACGTGCTGAACAGGACCAGGCGATGAATTCGGTCGTCGTATCGAATGGCAATCTCCTGAGCGATCGCGCCGCCCATCGAAAAGCCGAACAGATTGACGCGTGGAAGTCCCAGACTGTCGAGCAACTCGATCACGTCTATTGCCATGTCGCCGAATTCATATCCGGTGGCGGGCTTCTCGCTGCGACCTGTACCGCGATTGTCAAACGATATGACGGAGCAACGGGCTGACAGGCGGGCGATAAAAGCGGCGGGCCACGCCGCGCTGCTCAGGCGATAACCGTTGATGAGGCAAAGAGCCGGCCCGTTTCCGACGACATCATAGTAGAGCGATACCCTGGTGCGTGTCGAAAATGGCATGGACTGAATTGATCTTCCTGCTGTCATCGCCGGGTTTAGGCGCGCGTTCATCCAGCGGGCTGGTCATGTTGTCCCACGAACGTCGCCACGGCCGGGGCAAACATCGCCTGCGACCGATTTCCAACGAACACGCCGACATGCCCGCCCGGGAGGGCCAGTTCCGTGTAGTCGGGGGTGCCGACCTTTGAGGCCAATGCGCGGGAGGTGGCGGGGGGAATGATATGGTCGTCCTTGGCGTAGACGTTCAGCACCGGCATCCGGATATTGCCGAGATCCACGCGCCGCCCGTCCAGCTCCCATTCGTTTCGGACCAGCTTGTTTTGCTGGTACAGGTCCTTCATCCACTGCTTCGCGGCCTCGCCGGGGTGGTCGGGCCGATCGGAGATCCACTTTTCCATGCGAAGCCAGTTCATCAGGCGCTGTTCGTCGTCCACGATTTCGAGCAGGTCGAGGTTGTATTTAAGCAGGCTGCGCATCGGCGACATCTGGTTGAAGATGGCGCCCATGAACTCGCCGGGCAGGTTGCCGTTGGCGTCGATCAGACGGTCCACGTCCTCGGGCGAGAGGCTGCGCGTCCAGACGTTGATGAAGCCGTGGCCGAGCCGTTGCTCGACCATGTCGGCGTGGAAGTCGATCGGCGTGATGGTCAGCGTCAGGGTGTTGATCCGTTCGGGCTCCAGCGCCGCAAAGGCGGTGGCGAACACGCCACCCTCGCACACACCCAGCAGGTTGACCTTCGGCACGCCGGCCCGTGCCGCGATTTCACCCACGCAGCCATCGAGATAGCCCAGGATATAGTCGTCCAGGGTGAGGTAGCGGTCGGCCCGCGACGGATTTCCCCAGTCCACGACGTAAAGATCGAGGCCGAGGTTCAACAGGTTGCGGACCAGTGAGCGATCGTCCTGCAGGTCCGTCATCGTCCAGCGGCCGACGAGGCCATAGCAAATGAGTACCGGGACGCCCACCCGCTTGTCCGCCAGTGGCCGATAGTGGAACAGGCTGACCTTGTCCTGGCTCCAGACGAGATCCTTGGGCGTGGTCGCAATTTGCACGTCCGCGTCGCGCAAAGCGCTTAACATCTGGCCGCCGGCCAGCATCTTGGTTCCGAGCCTGGCCGCATCGGACAAGACCGCCGCGGGGTTCATTCCGGATTGTGTCACTTTGGCGTCTCGCTCTGCTTAGTATCGTGCCGAGGTGCAGGTCGTTTCATTTCCAAGGCCTGGGAAGATGTGGCCGATTGGGCGACCGGCGCCGGCCTCCGCTGCTCCCGCCGCATCGCGCGCAGTTCCCTCCGAAGCTCGGTCACGGTGCGATGCACATCATCCAACTCCGTGCGGGTTGGGAAGCCGGTACTGCTTGCCGAAATGTTCGACCAATTCCTGCTGCGCCATGCGCAGTTCCGTGGTGGCACGGATCATTGCGGCCTGCGTCTGCAGGAATGGCTCAGACCGCTGCGTTTCCAGCAGTTGGTGATTAGCTATTTCCGTCCACGAGGCAAGCGCAGCCTTTGCGTCGAAGGTTTTCGAATTCTCACCGGCGCGGGCCGCCAGTTGCTCGGTAAAGCGCCGTCCCGCCTGCATCCAGGCCTCCAGCACGACTGCGTTATGCTGAAGGCCACAGCGGCGCAGGTTCATCCAGGCTTGCAAGACGCGGGCATAACGCCGTTCGGCCTCCCACAGGTCGGCGAAGCGCGGCCCCTCGGCCATTCGAGCCAGCACATCGTCCATCTCCCCGGTGCCACCGAGCCAGCTTCGGGGATCGACCATTTTCCGGAATGTTGCCTCGACGATTCCGTCCCCGCCCGTGGTCGCCGGAACGGTCGCGGCAAGCTTGCCGCACAGGGCCGTGGCGGCCGACCAAAGTTCCACCATCGATTTACTGACATTCGCGAGATCCGCGGCGCCGTCCGAGAGGTTGGCGGGCAGCTCGGGCATCATCGGAAATTTGCCCGAGGCGGCGGCCTTCATGCCCCCTGCCAGTGCCTTGGCGGCCTGTTCCTGCGCCTTCATCAGGGCCTCGCCCTGCGCGGCCCAAAAGTCGGTGAAAGCCTTCGAGTAATCGAGCGGGTTCATCGTGTGAACCCGATGACCTGGCGGCGGCCGACTGGCGGTTGCCGCTTGCGGCGTGCCCACGCATCACTGTCGATCGGACTACGCTGTGTTGTCATCTTGGGCACCTCAGTATTTCACTGTTGCCACCCGACGCAGTTCCTCGGGAGTGCTTTTGCCAAAGCCGAAGAATTCGAGATAGGCGGGAATCTGCTCGAACAGCATGTCCGTTCCAACCTGGACGGTACAACCTTTTTCCATTGCCGCGCGCAGCAGCGGGGTGAACTCCTCCTTCATGACGACTTCACCGACAAATGTGCTCGACGTAATCCTGGAGATGTCGATGGGCAGCGGGTCCCCCGGCTTCATGCCAAGCGGGGTCGCGTTTACAACGATGTCGTAGCCAGCGGGGTCGTTTGATCCGGTCGTCACCTCCAACGCGGGGTAGTGCGAACGTAACCGATCAGCCAGCGCCTCGGCCGAACCTGCGGCGGCATCATAAAGTCCGATCGCGGACAGGCCCGCCGCGGCCAGTGAGGCCGCGATCGCACAGCCGACGCCGCCACAGCCGACGACCAGGCCACGTGCTCCGGCGATCGGCTTTCCTTTGCGCTCCACGCCGCGAACGAACCCTGCGCCGTCGAACATGTCGCCGAGCAGCGAGCCGTCGGGGCGGCGCAGGACCGCATTGCATGCGCCGGCGATTTTCGCTGTTGTCGTCATCTCGTCCACAAGGTGCGTCGTCGTCACCTTGTGCGGCATCGTCACCAGGGCACCGTGTACGTTAGTTGTACGGAACAGTGCCTTCAGCACCTCCGGGTAGTGCTGCGGCTCGACACCCACGGGCACGACGACAGCCTCGATACCTTTCATCTCGAACCAGGGATTATAAATCATTGGAGCTTTGAATGATTCGGTCGGATAGCCGAGATGGACGATAAGTCTGGTCCTGCCGGTGATCATGGTTGTGCTCCCAAGTATAGTCCGCAGATGCCGTCAGACATCGAAGAACACGGTCTCCTGGTCGCCCTGAAGATGGATATCGAACACGTAGACGATGCCGTCGTCACGGTGTTCGCGCCGGGCCAGCAAGGTCTGACGCCGGATCGCGGGTTCGATCATGCGCAGCACAGGGTCTTGCTCGTTCAGAGCCGCTTCGTCGTCGAAGTACATCCGGGTGGCCAGGCCGATGTTGATGCCGCGCGCGGCCAGCCAGATGTTGACGTGCGGCGCCATCGGCTTGTAGCCGCGACGTCCGATCACCGGGCCGGGCTTGATCGTCTCGAACTGGTAGAGGCCGGTGTCGAACGCGGTGCCGGAGCGTCCCCACCCGCGGAAGTTGATGTCGAGCGGCTTGTCCGTCTGCTGATCGGCCGGGTGGTTATAGCGACCGGCGGCGTTGGCCTGCCAGACCTCCAGCAGGATGTCCCGGCAGGGCGAACCCAGCGCATCCAGCACACGGCCTTCGATGCGGATGCGTTCGCCCGCCGTGTTCCGCCCGGCCAGGATGTTGCCGAAGGGCCTTTCGAAGATGTCGAAGCCCGCCTGATGCGGGATGAGGCCGATGTGAACGTAGGGTCCGGCTGTCTGCGATGGCGTCTCCAGGAGGTAGTCGAGCTTCCCGATCATGGCGCTAATTCCCCTGCAGCTTGTTTTCAAACACCGTGGAGCGGGTGCCACGCAGCACGATGTCGAAACGATAAGCCAGGCTGTCGATCGGCACGGCGGCGTTCAGATCCAAGGCAGCCACAAGGCGCTCGCGCGCCGCGGGATCCGGGATGGTGCCCAGGATGGAGTCCATGGGGATCAGCGGATCGCCCTCGAAATACATCTGGGTGATCAGCCGCTGAGCAAAACCGGAGCCGGACAGGGAGAAATGGATATGCGCGGGCCTCCAGGAATTGACGTGGTTGCGGAACGGATAGGCGCCGGGCTTGACGGTCCGGAAGGCATAGTGGCCGTCCTGATCCGTGATCATCCGGCCGCAGCCGCCGAAATTCGGATCGATCGGCGCGATATACGTGTCGTTCTTGTGCCGGTAGCGTCCCCCCGCGTTGGCCTGCCACACTTCCACCAGGGTGTTCGGAACGCCGCGGCCATTCCCGTCCAGTACGCGGCCGTGGATGATGGTGCGCTCTCCGATCGGTTCGCCGGTCTTGGCATAGTTCATGATCAGGTCGTGATCGAGCGGGCCGAGTTCCGCGTGTCCGAACACCGGGCCGGTCAGTTCTGAAAGCGAGTTCTGCAACGACCATAACGGCAGGCGCGGCGAACGCAGGACGCTGGTCTTGTAGTCCGGTGTCAGCGCGGGCGGGTGTTGACCGCGGTCGCGCTGGATAAACTCGTTTTGCGGCACCATGGCGAGGGATCTCCCGGAGACGTTAGTCAGAACAGGTCGAGTGCGACGGGGTGCTGGCGAGCCTGGGCGGCGGCGCGGACGGGGGCATTGGCGGCGCCGAACCCGGCGTACCCCCCGGCTCGTTGCACCGCCTCGAAGAAGAAACGATCGTGAAAGGCGTCGGTGTAGAGGTGCCAGAATTCAGCCGCACCGTCCCGGTCGTAGAGCAGTCCATGCCGTTGCAGTGCGGCAAGTGTCGCTGCGTCCAATCCCCAGCGCGCCGACAGGTCGTCGTAGTAGTTCGCTGGCATCGTCAGCAAACGGGCATGCCGCGCCTGGCACTGTTCCGCTGTACGCTCGATGCCGGACGTGGAGAAAGCCACGTGATGCACGCCCGCCCCGGCGTAGGCCGAAACGAATCGGCCGGTTGCCGTCGCGCGGCTTTCCGAGGCATTCAGCACCAGGCGAACCTTCTCACCAGGGCTGATCAGGGCGCGGCTCTGCACCAGGCCATACGGGTCAGGCGTATCGAGTTGCGGTTGCGGCACCAGGCCGAACAGGGCGCGCCAGAACAGCACGTAGGTCGCCATGCGTCCGTACGGCAGGGCGAGGACCACGTGGTCGATTCCGTCCAGGTCGCCGCCCGCGCCGCTGCCTGGCACCAGGTCGAAGTCGTCTTCCCAGAAGCTGCGGCCGCCGGCGTCGGGCTGCACCAGATAAATCAGCGTGCCGTCGGGGGCGCGCACCGCCGGAATGCGCCGCTCGCCGGCACCGATCGGCTCCTGCCACTCTGGACACAGCAAGGTTCGGGCACGGTCCAGGGTGCGGGCGGCGTCGTCCACCCGGATCGCGATGGCGCACACCGACGCACCATGCAGCTGGAAGTGCCCCGCCGCGGCACTGTCCTGCTCCGCGTTCAGCACCAGGTTGACTCCGCCCTGCCGATACAGATCTACCGCCTTCGACCGGTGCCGGCCGGCGTGCTGGAAGCCCAGCGCCTGCAGAAAGCCCTCAAGCTCCCGCCTTGCCGCTTCGTCTACCGCGAACTCCAGGAACTCCACGCCATCCAGAACCGGGACGGAGGGCAAGCCGGCGTCGTCGTTCGCCTCGGACTCGGTCAGGATCAGGGATCGCAATCCGTCTCGCGCGACAAAGCGGGCCGGGGCGGCACGAAAATCGTCGTTGAACACCTCTAACGAAAGCGGCCCCGTATAGCCCGAGGCGAGCACGGCGCGCATGAAGCCGGTCACATCCAGATCGCCCTGGCCGGGGAAATTCCGAAAATGCCGGCTCCAGTTCAGCACATCCATCGACAGCTTCGGCGCGTCCGCCATCTGTACGAAGAACAGTTTCTCCGCCGGCACCTGGGCGATTCCCGCGGGGTCATCACCGAGGCTCAGGGTGTGGAAGGAGTCGACGATCAAGCCCAGCGCCGGCTGGGCGGCTTGCTGCACGATCCGCCATGCATGTCCCCAACGATTGACGTGCCGGCCCCAGGACAATGCCTCGTAGCCGACCCTCAGGCCACGACGTGCGGCGCGCTCAGCCATCTCCGCCAGATCCGCCGCGGCTCTGGAATCGTCATTCATGGTCGCAGGATGGGTGTTGCTGCAGACCAGCGTCAGGTCAGTGCCGAGCGCCTGCATGACATCGAATTTTCGTTCTGCACGATCCATGTTACGGGTGCGCTGCGGCTCGGGCATCGCTTCGAAGTCCCGGAACGGCTGATAGAGGTCGATTGCAAGACCGAGCTCTTCACAGATGCGGCGCACATCAGCGGGCGAGCCATCGAACGTCAGAAGATCGGATTCCATGATCTCGACGCCATCAAATCCGACCGCGGCTATAGCCTCGAGCTTGTCCGGCAAGGTGCCGCTGAGGGCCACCGTGGCGATACACTTCCGCAGACGGCGGCCAGATTCGCGTGGGGCGAATTGTGTCTCAGATGACATCGACCGTTCCTCCAGTCGCCGCGATCAGGCACACGGTCGACGAAGCCACGCTCCTCGGCCCGGGACTGGGCACCTGAACCGTTTTCCGCGCAGAGCCCGGCATTTCACTGCGCCTTTTCGTCGATCAGCCGCGCGATCCGGCGCAAGGCCAGGACGTAGCCTTGGGTGCCGAAGCCCGCGATGACCCCGTCGGCCCGCAGCGAGACAAAGGAGTGATGCCGGAATTCCTCCCGCTTGTGCACGTTCGAGATGTGGATCTCGATCACGGGCGCGTCGAATGTGTTGAGCGCGTCCAGGATTGCGACGGACGTGTGGGTGAACGCCGCCGGATTGATGACGATCCCGCCGGCGACCTCCCGAGCCGCATGGATCCAATCGATGATTTCGTATTCCCGGTTGCTCTGATGGAAGCGCAGATCGAGCTTCAGTTCTTCCGCCACCACGCGGCATTCACGTTCGACGTCGGCGAGCGTTTCGTGGCCATAGATGTGCGGCTGGCGCTTGCCCAGCAGGTTCAGATTGGGACCGTTCAGGACATAGACGATGCGGCTCACCGGCAGGTTTCCTTCTGGTATTTTGCTCAAGCTGATGCCTTGGCCACATCGATGCCGGCAAAGGCCTGCGCCCGCATTCGGGCGTAGTCCTCCTTGGCAACGGGAACCGCATTGGGGTCACCGAGGTCGTTCAGGTGGACCCGATAAGTCTCCTTTGCGCTCCAGGCCGCGACCGCCGAGATGCAGGTGACGGCGAAGGCGATCGACCCGATCGTGAGCGGGACGTTGGTTGACCCGGGCGGTGCCACGGTTGCGAACAGTGCCGGAAGCAGGGCGGTGATCGTGGTCCCGGCGTTCTGGGCGATGGACATCGCCGTGACCCGGGTGCGCGTCGGGAACAGCTCGGGGTAAAAGCTTGGAAAAATTGCGTTGTAGCCTTGGTAGACGACCCCCCACATCAGCAACGACATCAAGATCGCAAGCGGTACGCTCGCAATGCTGATGGCGTAGAGATAACCGAACGCGAGCAAGCCCGAGCCAATGGCACCGACAATTATTACGGGCCTGCGACCGACCCGGTCCGACAAGTTGCCAACGACGGGGATGACGAACACCGCCACTATGTTGCCCAGCACCGGGATCCACAGGTAGATGTCCTTGTGGAAGCCGATCCCGTAACTCGGCTGAACAGCATAAGCCGCACCGAATATCGTGGCGACCACCGGAATGACATTCATCAGGGCCATGCAGACAACGCGGAGCATATCGGCCCAACTGTGGGTGAAGGCCTGGATGATTGGCGCCTTCGGAACTTCGTGGTGTTGTCCTTCTTCGGCGAAGGCGGGCGTTTCTTCGACCTCGCGGCGAATGATGTAGCCCGCGATGATCACGACGACGCTGAGGAGGAACGGGATCCGCCAGCCCCAGGCGTTGAACGCCTGGCGGGGCAGATAGTGCGCGAGCGGGAGGAAGACCGCCGCGGCGAAAATCTGCCCAGCCTGCACGCCCTGCAGGCTGAAGCTGGCGAAAAAGCCGCGCCGGCCGAACGGGGCATGTTCGAGAATCATCGAACTCGCGCCGGAGATCTCCCCGGCGACCGCGAAGCCCTGGATGAGACGCAGGAGGACGAGCAGTACCGGGGCGAGGACGCCGACCTGCTGGTATGTCGGCAGCACACCGACCGCCATCGTCGAGAAGCCCATGAGGAACATGCACACGAGCAGCACCGTCTTGCGGCCGTGAGTATCGCCCCAGTGCCCGAGAAAGAAGGCGCCGATAGGTCGGGCGACGTACCCGACGCCATAAGTCGCGAGTGACGCGACGATGGCGATCTTGGGGTCCTCGGAGGGGAAGAAGATTTGGGGAAAAATCAGCGACGCCGCTGTGGCGTAGATGAAGAAGTCATAGTATTCCAGCGCTGAGCCGATCCATCCGCTCGCGGCTGCCTTACGTGACTGGTGCTTGCCGGGTGGTTCATGTTCCGAAACGCTGGCCATTTTCCGTTCCCTCCAATTTTTCAGCGGAATCGTCAGATCGTACCCCCGGGCTCTGCATCACACGTCCGTGATATAGTCGTCTTTGAACGCCGCTTGTTTATTGGTCTGGACTGACCAGACAGTTGATATGGGGCCCTGAGGCCCATCGGTAGTGCGCCCTGGCGCGCATTTAGCGCCTACATTCGCTCATATGGACTGACCGGATAGTCCATGTCAATCGGGAGGAGAAATCGTCGAGGCGTGTTTGACAAGAGATAAGCCGACAAGGCCCACGGGACACGACGAGTTGTTGGCGAACCCCCCCTAGGGCCAATGCTGGCGGTGTTGGGAAAGCTCGGCCTGTGGGCATCCAAACGTGCCAATCCCGCGAGACACGACAGCATATTACGCAGACTGGCGCCGATGCCAGACAAAACCACGTCTGAGTCCGAACCGCCACAGCCGATTCTGTCGCGTGGTCCTGGTACGCTGGAGAGCCGTCACGTTCTGATTAATTGCGCAGACGCAGCAGAAATCATATTTGTGGCCACAAGCGTGGAGGGCACGGTGTGGATAAGGCGAGTCAGAGAATGGCCAAAACCGGACGGCGAAAGCTTGATCCCGAGCGCACGCGGCAGGACATACTAGCCGCCGCCCGCGAGGAGTTCGCCGAACGAGGCCTGAACGGTGCCAGAATAGATGCCATCGCAGGCCGCACCAAGACCGTCAAACATATGATCTACCATTATTTCGGCAGCAAGGAAGGGCTGTACCTGGCAGTGCTGGAGGAAGCCTACGCAGATATACGCCACTTCGAAACGCAGCTGAACCTTGACCAGTATCCGGCCATCGAAGCACTGTGCCGCCTGATCCAGTTCACCTTCGATTATGACGAGGCCCATCCGGACTTCATCCGTCTCGTCTCGACCGAGAACATACACCACGCAAGGCACATGGCCAAGTCAAAGATCATTCATGATCTGAACCGCAGTGTCATTATCATCTTGCAGCGCGTCCTCGACCGGGGCAAGCGGGACGGCGTGTTCCGCCCGGATGTCGATCCTGTGGATGTACATCTGATGATGAGTTCTTTCTGCTTCTTCCGGGTCGCCAACCGTTTCACCTTCAGTGAATTGTTCGGGCGCGACCTGTTCGACCCGACCTTGCGCCTTCTGCACAGGCAGATGCTGGTGGATGCGGTGTTGAACGCCGTCATGGTCGTTCGTAGAACAGTTTCCGGAGTTACGAATTTCAGCTAGCCAGCGAGCCTCCGACGGCGCTGCGCCGCCATGCCCACGTGCCTCTGCTTTCCGCTTCCGACGGTGATTCCACGCCATTCGACCCGGAAGACATCATCGACGCACGCGGGCTTATCGACCGGTCGGCGTGGGCAGAAGGCCTTCAGGGACGCTCTCCTTGAGGCATAGGAGCATGCAAAGCTCTGGAGTTTGTTCCGGCTTGGCAGATTTCGCGCTCACGGGGAGAGAGTGAGTTGGTGCCAAAGCTAGTGTGGCGAGTGAAGCTGGTTGCGGAGCTGGAGCCCGGTTTACGACGGAGGTGGAGGTCGCACGTCTCGAGCGCGATAAAGGCGCGCTGGTACACTACGCCGCCCGGCGTCGATGCGGCGAACCGATCTCGGCTGCCTTTGTGGAGAGTGTGGTCAACGAGACCGTGACAAAGCGCATGAACAAAAAGAGCAGATGCGCTGGAACAGGACGACGGTGCAGCCATTCGCTCGACGTGCGGACAGCCGTGCTGAACGACACCCTCGAAGACGCTTTCTGCCATCGCTGCCCCGGCTTCCGCCCCGGTAACGAGGAAGGGGCAACTGCATCAGCTGCGTAATGGACCCCATAGAGATTCATGCTCTCACAGGGAGAGGCCATCCTTTCGCGATACGGTACGTCAGATCGGGGCAAAATCGGCTGTACCGCGAGGCACTGTCGACGCCATGTTCCTCGGGGGCGCCATGTCACTCCGAAAATCCTATATGGAGCGGCACCTGCTGCTATCGCTTGCCTATCCTGCCGGATCGTATTTAGCAGCGACCTGCGGTGGGAACCGATTGTATGGCTGATGTCGTGATGCTGATCCTGATCGTCCTGGCGGTGCTGCTCCCCGCCGCCTATGCCGGTTTTTGCAGGTACATCTGACCATGACGGCAATCGGTTCGCTGCAATTGTTCGCCTTTGTCGCCCTTCTGCTGGTCACCGTGCGGCCGTTGGGCGGCTACATGCAGCGCGTGTTCGCGGGGGAGAGCACGCTGCTTTCCCCATTGCTGCGCCCCTTGGAGGCAGTGCTCTACGGTCTCGCCGGCGTCAGGAAGGACCAGGAGCAGGGATGGTTCGACTACACGATGGCATTCCTCATGTTCCATCTGCCCGGCATGGTGCTGCTGTACCTGCTGCTGCGCCTGCAGGATCGCCTGCCACTCAACCCCGCTGGTCTGCCACCCGTCGCACCAGACCTCGCGCTGAACACCGCGGTCAGCTTTGCCACCAACACCAGCTGGGAGTTGTACGGCGGCGAGACCACGCTCAGTTACCTCGCGCAGATGGCGGGGATCGCCGTGCAGAGTTTCCTCTCGGCCGCCGCCGGCATCGCCGTGGCAATGGTGCTGATCCGCGGCCTCGCGCGGCACAGCATCGAGACGGTTGGTAATTTCTGGGTCGATTTGACGCGGGCGACACTCTACATCGTGCTGCCGATCTGCGTGCTGGCCGCCTTGTTCATGGCGTGGCAAGGCGTCCCGCAAACTCTCGGAGGCCCGGTGGCCGCGAGGACGCTGGAAGGGGGTCACCAGATCATCGCGCTTGGCCCGATCGCCTCGCAGGAAGCCATCAAGATGCTCAGCGGCGACGGAGGCGGCTTTTTCAATGCCCAGTCCGCTCACCCGTTCGAGAATCCCACCGCACTGACCAACCTGCTGAGCATACTGCTGATGCCGCTGATCGGCGCTGCCCTGACCAACTGCTTCGGCCGCATGGTTGGCGATGAGCGCCAGGGTTGGACATTGCTGGCGGCGATGCTGCTGTTGCTGCTGGCCGGAGCGGTGGCGCTGCACCTCGCCGAAGGCAGCGGCAATCCGCTGCTGGCCGGCAGCGGCCTTGACCAACATCTCGGCAACCTCGAGGGCAAGGAACTGCGCTTCGGCGTGCCGGGTTCGGCGCTGTTTTCCGAGCTCGGAACGGCGACCTCGTCTGGCGCGGTCAACGCCATGCACGACAGCTACACGCCAGTTGGCGGCCTGGTGCTGCTGGCCAACATGATGCTCGATGAGGTAATCGTCGGCGGCCCCGGTTCCGGCCTGTACGGTATGCTATTGTACGCATTGGTGGCAGTGTTCATGGGCGGGCTGATGATCGGCCGCACACCGGAATACATCGGCAATAAGATCGACGCGCGCGAGATCAAGCTGGCGATGCTGGCGATCCTCGTGATTCCCTGCGCGCTGTTGAGCCTGACGGCGCTGGCGGTGGTGCTGACGGGAGCCGCGGCCGCTATGGGCAACGCTGGCCCGCACGGCTTCTCCGAGGTGTTGTATGCCTACACCTCGGCGGCCAACACCAATGGCAGCGGGTTCGCGGGGCTGTCCACCAATTCCGCCTTCTACAACCTGACGCTGGCGCTGGCGATGATCATCGGCCGTTTCGCCGTCGTTGTGCCTGTGCTGGCGCTGGCGGGGTCGCTGGCCGCCAAGCGGCGGGTGCCGGCATCGGCCGGCACGCTGCCGACCACCAATGCGCTCTGGGTTAGTCTGCTGCTCGGGGTGATCGTGATCGTCGGCGGCCTTTCCTACCTTCCCGCGCTTGCGCTCGGGCCGGTGGCGGAGCAGATGTCGATGCTGCGGGGGATGACCTTCTAGGAGCATGATCGCGCTGAGCGGAACGTCCCCGGCGCGTGAATCATGCGATCAAACAAAGAGATAGACCATTTTCGGCCTGCACAGTCAGGCTGAAAATGGTCTAGTGTCCCGATTGGGAAGTTCGCCATGCCTGGATCAGCCGCCTTACGAACTTCCGAATTGATGAGGACACTAGCGAAGCATTGTTTTCTAGTGTGGTTTGTGGGTCCGAAGTCCGCTCCGGGGATGATCCACAGTATGGCGGACCTCGGCACCACCACACCAGCAGCTTGTCGGACTTAGCGCGGAGCGGCGGGGCGGTGTAGCGGACTCGCTTCGTCTCTCCCCCGGTGTCCGCTTGAGAGCATGCGACCCTGTTGGGTTTGTTCCTGCTGGGGTACGTTTTGGGCTCACGGGACGAGGGTGAGCTGCTGCCGAAGATGGTGTGGCGGGTGAGGCTGGTTGTGGAGCTGGAGCCCGGCTTTACGGCGGAGGTGGAGGTCGCACGTCTCGAGCGCGATGAGCAGGCCGGCTTCATCGCTACCCCGGCTTCCGCCCCGCGAAGGACGAAGGGGCAACTGCATCGGCTTCAAAATGAACCCCACAGGGTCGAATGCTCTCAGCGCGCCACCATGTCACCCAAGGCGTCGGGAAGAAGCCGCCCGGCCCGCCCAAAGGGACAGATAGGGGGCCGGCGATGATCGTCCAATCCGCGATCAAGCAAGCTGGTACGGTGACCACCGCGGCGATCGCGAGGCCATTGCGCGCGTGTTCACTGACCGGATGCCGGGACCAGGGAGTTCTTGGCGATCGACGCCTGTGCTGCCTGTGCGGCTGCCGTGCCGTCAGCAATTGCCTGCGCGGCCTGTGTACCCAGCGCCGCTGTCGCCGGGTCCTTGGCAGCTGTCGCGGCCGTTGTCGTGCTGTTCGTGCTGGAGTGTATCGCGGTCAGCAAAATGGTTTTGCCGCGGCCGGATCACGACGCCAGGACCCTTCATTTGGCGACAGATGGCCCCCGTGTTCCGGGTGGAGCGGCGTGCCGCCACCCGGCCGTCAAATAATCCCAACCGGTGATCAGGGTCAGGATGGCGGCAATCCAAAGCATCGTCTCGCCGATCAGCGACACCGGCAAGAAGCCCAGGTGCAGGATCGTCGCGGATGAATTGCCGGCAAGCAGCGTCCCCAACGCGCCCATCTGGAAGCCGGTCTTCCATTTGGCCAGCCGCGTCACCGGCAAGCCCACGCGGATGCCGGCGAGATACTCGCGCAACCCGCTGACCAGAATTTCACGCAGCATGACGACGATCGCGGGGTACAGGCCAAGCGCCGAAAGGCGGTTCTGTCCCACCAGCATCATCAGCGCAGCCCCGACCAGCAATTTGTCCGCGATCGGATCGAGCATGCGGCCCAGGTCGGATTGCTGCCGCCGGGATCGAGCGAGTTTGCCGTCAAAATAGTCCGTGATCGCCGCGGCGCTGAAAACGATACAGGCAGCCAAATCCCCGGCCTGGGTATCGATCGCGACCAAGGCCACCAGCAGCGGTATCGCCGCGATACGCGAGAACGTCAGGACGTTGGGAAGATCGGTCAGCATGCCGAACCAATGGTGATGTGATCCCCATCACTTAAGCCATGGTCCGGTTCAAAGGAAGCGTTCGCATGTCAGGTGCAACTCTGTCATTCGCGCACCAGGATAGAAGTGCCTAGCTGGAATCACAGATCGCACCCGTTTCGGAGGCACCTTTTTGATTCCAGTCACCATGAACGTGCTCTAATAGATGTCCTCGACCGTCATCGTCAGGCTGGGCGGATCGAGGATGATCTGCCCGCTGGTGAAGACCTGAGTGTCGATCACGCCGCGGGCATCGTCGCGACGATGGTGCACCACCTGCTGCTTGTCGGGCCAAATGGCCAGGTAGTGGTGCGCTGAGGGCAGCCGGAAGAAGTACTCGACCAGCTTCCAGGTGCGGTCGGAAGAACTGGCGCCAGGCGACAAGACCTCCGCGATGATGAGCGGGTTCGGGACCGTGATGGCGTCGCCGGGCAGCCTGGCGCCACAATGGACAACGGCGTCCGGTTCATGGTCGCTGTCGCCGATCTTGACGCTCATGCCATCGCCGTGAGCCTGACAAGGCAGTCCGGCCCGCCCGATGGCGCCGCGCAACGCCAGCCATGCCAGCATCTTTCGTTGGTTGTGTGCCGAGCGTTCAGGAGCCATCGCGCCCGCACCATCGCGCTGCACCACAATCCCGTTGATGCGTTCGAACCGGCCACGCGGCTGCTGCTCGACCCAGGCACGATATTCCTCGCGGGTCATGGGAAGGACGGGTTCGTCGACTGCGATTGCTTTGCTCATCATGCCGCCGTCATGTTGCTCTCCTGCGATGGCCGGTCTGCTGGAGTGGTCGAACAGCAGGAGGTTTACCACCTCTGCGGTTGGTTCGCGACGCTCATGCCGCCCGCCGCCGGAATGTGCGGTCATCCGTTGGCAGCCCCGCCACGGCGTCCCGCACCCGCATGATGGTCTGTCGGCTGGTCCCGAGCTGCTTGGCCAGAGCCGAGACGGTGGCCCCGGCCGCAAGTCCAGACCGCACCACTTCCCGCTGGCCATCGTCCAACACGGCGGGGCGGCCCAAGATCGCCCCTCCGGCCTTGGCACGCTTCAAGCCGGATTGGGTCCGCTCGATCAGCAGGTCACGCTCGAATTGCGCAACGGCATTGATGACCCCCATCGTCATGCGACCGGCGGGGCTGGTGAGGTCGCCACCCCCAAGCGCCAGGCAATGTACCTTGATACCCATGTCCGCTAACTTGGCGACCGTGGTAGCCACGTCGATGGCGCTGCGGCCGAGCCTGTCCAGTTTGGTGACGATCAGCACGTCATCGCGCTCCAGCCGATCCAACAACCGCACGAAGCCGGGGCGTTGCTCGATCGCGGAGGAGCCTGACACCGTTTCGGAGATGACGCGGCGCGGGGTGACTGCAAATCCGGCGGCCTCGATCTCCTGGATCTGGTTCTCGGTCGTCTGTCCAGCGGTGGAGACACGGACATAGGCAAAGGTGCGAGGCAGGGTCGGAACTCCCGTCCGAATGGACGTTCGTTAATACGTCTGTGTCCACAATCCGTAAAACTATATTCTGAACAGGTCCGGAAGCCCCCGCCGGCCGACCCTGACCGCATCGGCCGACGGAACGGCTCCTTCGCCACTGCGGACGCCGCCATGTGGGTGGCACCCTGGCCGCCACTCAGGACGGCGCACAGGGCTATCACGGCAGTTCATGCGGATCATGAAGACGGGCACGCCGGTCCGAGGATCCTTCAGTCCTTCAAAGCAGGCGACAAACTGATCCAATGCGGCCTCCGGTCGTTGCACACCGAAGGTAGAATCCATGCCGTCCGCATCGGGCAAGCGCCCATGCGCGTGTCAAGGGAATTCGACATGCGATTCCTCTGCCGGCGCTTCGTTGAGCTATTGCATCTGCCTCGTGATCAGTGGTACGCGTTGGCTCGCTCAGCTTGAGCGGCCTTATTTTTGTACAGCGAATGCAGGAAGCTTTCTTTATGTTCGGATCGATTATCAACGGAGGAACCGGTGGTTCCGCCTCTGGTCAGATTGCATTGGTTAGCCGGATCAGAGGCTGTTCCAATCTCGGCCGACCGATGCCGCGGATCGTCGCGGCCCCCTTACATTCGTATCTACAGTCGAGACACTGCGCCGCCGATCGACCTGCGGCAGATTGAGCAGATCGTCCAGGTGGGCCAACCCGTCCGTTGTGAAGGTTAGCCTCCACCCTCCATTGGATTAGGCGCTGAGCGCGCTAGGCAGGCGGTTGCTAGCGGCCGCCCAATGCTTGCCGATCGGCTGCCAGCCGCCAACAACCCTAAGGGGTGCGCGATCTAGGCCACATTACCATCCAGAAGTCCACCCAGGACTGGGGCCGGTGCGGCCCAGTCGTTCGCTCGCAACGGCACTCTGATCGGCTTCGAGTTGAACCTCAGCTCGAAGATGCCAACCCTTGCTGCCAATATTTACTTGGAAGGAACATTATGAGCGGCACCACATCCACCGGAGCGCTTGGCTCTACCGGACAGTTTCAAACTACCAACGGTCAGATCATCTCCCCCACCGGCACCGTATTTACCGCACAGGGGATCAACGTCTTTGATTCGCAGATGGGCGACGCGTCGCAGATCCTGGCGGATTTTCCCGGTCTCAATTTCGTCCGGCTGAATGTCTACAGCTATCAGTCGCCGAGCGCCTATTCGGCTTTCATACAAACGATGACAGCCGATGGCGTCGTCGTCGAGCTTGAGGACCATACCAACAGTACCGGCTCGAACGCCGGCGGCGGCGCTGGCACCGCGTTCACCGGCTCCCAACTGACGAACGAGTTGAACTGGTACTCGTCGATGGCGAGCGCCTACGCCTCCAATCCCTATGTCTGGTTTGGCACCGACAACGAACCGCCAGGCGCCGGGTTGTCCACCTGGGAACAGGAAACTTATAACGCGGTCAGAAATACCGGGAACAACAACCCGATCATGATGGAATTGCCCGGTGGCGGCTATCCCGGCGGTACCCTCTCCGCCTATGGCATGGATCCGAGCGTCTATACCTCGATGACAAACATCATCGGGGACGCTCACTTCTACGGCTGGGACTCGAACTACAGCACGAACCAGCAAACGGTCAACTCGGCTCTGACCAGTATTGTCCAAGGGGCGCAAACCATGGTCAGCGCCAACGGCGCGGTGCCGGTCATCATCGGCGAATATGGCCCCTCCACGAACGGCACAAACACGGACCCGAACGCCGGCGAGGTCGAGCAGGCGGTGCAGCAGTCCACTGCGACCTCCGGATCCGCCGCATGGGGTTGGGACGCGGGGGCCAACGACAACCTCACCAATGGCGGTGGCAGCCTCACCGTCGTACGGGCAGGAAGTGGCCCAGTCGTTCGCGTCGACCTCCACGATCACGACTTCCAGCCCCTCAATCGTGACGCCGTCGGCCAATGACACCGCGGTGTTGGCCGGTTCCGCGGGGTCGATCACCGATGTCAGCGGCAACGTCTGGACGATCACCAGCGGCGGCCAGGTCGCGGTCAACGGCACCCCAGAGGCCACTACGGCCAACGTCACCGAGTTGGCTTACGTCAACGGCGAGGTCTGGCAGGAGAACGCCAGCAACCTATGGTGGGGGGAGACCACACCGACCGCATCATGGCTGCCTAACGCCGGCACCAGCACCAGCCCGCTGCCGGCCTCGACTACCATCGCCCCTGGCTCGACCAGCGCCACGGTCGGCCAAAGCGAGGTCTCGGTGGCGGCAACCTCAGGCACCAACATGTTGTTGATCAGTGGTTCGAACGATATCGTGAGCCTGTCCGGTGGGACCAACACGGTCACCGATACCGGCACCGGTAACACCTATATTCTTCCAGCCGCTGCCGACGGGATGGCCACTTTCACCAGCGACATCCTCAACACTGGGGATACGCTGGACCTGAAGACGGCCCTTGCCGCGACGAACTGGAATGGTGCGGCCGCGACGCTGCCGAACTACCTGACGGTGACCGATTCCTCTGCGGGAGCGGTGATTTCGATTGCCGCGACTTCGGGCGGGTCAGGGACCCCGATCGGGACTCTCACCGGCGCAAGCAGCCTGAATCTCAGCACATTGCTGACGCATTCGATAACCTGACACGACAGTGCCGCTGGGGCAGACGTGGGACTGCCTCAGAAGCGGGGTCAGGCAGCGGTCGCGGTGGCGGATATGTATCGTTGGCGGGCCGGAATCTCTGTCCGAAACCGGTACCGAGCGTGCCGTTGTAGACCGCTCAGCGAACCTGGAGCGGGACATCGGCACCTCGTCGCGACCATCGCATTTGTTGCGTTTTGTTCATCCGGCGATTCACCAGAAAATTGGCTGATCATCATCCCCCAATCGCTGGACGGTCCTTGAACTTGCTGTCGCTGATGATGATTTTCTTGCCACATCCGCGGCAAGCAGGCGTCCTGAGTTGTCGGTGAATGGACGTTTTGGACAGTCAAGTCACCGCCTTCGGCACGTATACCGGCGCCGTTGCCGTCGGGCACACGGACGCGGGTCAATGTCAGGACGCGAATTGTGATATCATTGCCATCTGTGACGAACAGTGCCTTACCCATGCAGACCTTGTCAGTGATTACGGTGTGGCATCCGTCCGGCGCTCTCGATCGTCAGCTTGTTGGCCTTCCAGACCGCGCGGTCGAAATATGATCCGGCCGCAATCACGATGTGATCACCGTCATGAGCCGCCGCCGCGGCCGCCGAAGGCTGCTTATATGGCTTGCCCGCACCGACTTCCGATGTCGCCGCCAACACCGATAACCGCGGGTTGGGCGCAAGCAGGTTGAACATCGCCAGAACGCCGGCGATCAGACAGCTTTCAAAACGGAGCGGCGCTCGAACGCGACGCAGAGGTTGCTCGTCGTTATTCTTGCTGGTTCCGGTATTCGTACGGTAATCGCACTCGTCCGCCCGTCGTCGGCTATATGGGCATGGTTCAAATCCGCTCTTTTGGGCAACAGAGGGCGAGCGGAAGCGGCCGGCCCCTCAGGACCGGATGGCGCATTTCGATTGGAGTGGCAGCCGGCTAGAGGAGGCTGTTGACCTCCCCCAACTCAGGAGGGCTTAGGCTGGAGTGGTCCGAGGCCCAGCAGCCTCAGCCGGTGCGGGTGGTCTCGGCTGGTCATGACTTCGTGCGGTTTTATCGCTCCGTCTGGTCAACGACTGCGCATTAAGCCCCAGGTCTGTCGCCGTTGGGGTCCGCCAGGATCATGACCCCATCAAGCCAGGGTCTCGAACGCCGATACTTCCAAGGCGTCCCCTGGTCGCACGCCCTCCTCCCGAACCGGTATCAACAGACAACGCTATAAGCGCCTAATTTTGTCTCTTCCGGATCCCGCGGTGCGCATCGTCCGCCCCAGGTCAACGTGACCATGGCGGCCTCCTATTGACTGCCCGGTAAATGAGTCCGCAACCTACATCCGTAGATCGGCGAACTGCAGATCGGCGAAACAGCCAGCCACCGCCAAATCGTGGCTAAGCGCATGCCATTGGGATGTGACACGAGAAGACCAAGGCGTTTCCGGACTTAGGGAGGTCAATATGGGCGTTAAGCTCGATCGTCGTTCCGGCATAGTGCCGGCGCTCATGGCACTCGCTGTCGTCGTTCCTGCCTTGGTCGCCGCGAGGGGCGCCGCGGAGGAGCACAAACCCTACACAATGGGCTATGCGGTAGGATTCCTGTCGACGCCGTTCCTCGCCATCGGCGTCGATCAGACTTATGCGGCGGCGAAGGCGATCGGGTTGAAGACGGTGCCTGTCGCCAATGCCAACGGCGATGCGGGCAAGCAAATCGCCGACATCCACAATCTTATCGCCGAGGGTGCGACTGGGATCATCCTGGTGGCGACCGACAGCGACGCCATCATTCCCGCGCTGAACTATGCCGAGAGCAAGCACGTTCCGGTCGTTTCCACCGATATCGGTCCATCCGGCGGCCATACCGCGATGATCGTGCGTGCCGACAACCTGCGCATGGGCGCCGACGCGTGTGCTCTGATCGGCAAGAAGCTCGGCGGCAAGGGCACGGTGCTATCGATGATGGGTGACCAGGCCACAATCAACGGCCGTGACCGCACCACCGGATTCAACAACTGCATGAAGGCCAGCTACCCCGGCATGAAGGTGATACAGCTACCGACCTACTGGAAGAGCGACAAGGCTACTGCGGTTGCTCAGACCGTGGTCACCTCCACGCCGAATTTATCGGCGATCTACATGCAGAGCGATTCAGTGATGCTGGCCGGTGTGATCAACGTGCTGAAGAGCGCCGGCAAGCTGACCAAGGTTGGGGATCCTGGCCACATCATGCTGGTCAGCATCGACGCCACGCCCTACTCGCTCCATCAAATTCGGGATGGTTTGCTTGATGCGGCGATCTCGCAGCCGCTGGATCTCTACGTGAAATACGGTTTGTACTATCTGCAGGCGGCGGTTGACGGAAAGACTTTCGCACCGGGCCCGACAGACCATAACAGCACGATCGTCGAATTCCACGGCAGCCCAATGGACCTGCTGCCTGCACCGACCGTGACCATTGAGAACGTCAATGACCCGTCACTCTGGGGCAATAAAGGCTGAGAACCGACGGCACGCGCTGCGCGGTTAGCGTGATCCGCACAGGTGGAATCACTGGAGCGGTAAATCACGCTCTCAAACAGAGAGCTGGAGCGTGATCCGCACAGGTGGAATTACCGGAGCGGTGAATCACGCTCTCAAACAGAGAGCTAGAGCGGGTTCCGTGAGCCAACGCGAATGGAAACCGCTCTAGACTTCCTCGGATGCCCCTCCGGTTACCCGGCCAAGCACCAGTGCCACCAATATAATCCCGCCGTATACGGCGTCGATCCAGAATGCCGGGATTTCGGCAAGGGTCAGCACATTCTGCAGGATCCCCAGCAGCAGCACGCCGGTCAACGCACCGAGCAGCCGGCCCTTGCCGCCGTTGAGGCTGATGCCGCCGATGACCGCGGCCGCGAAAACGTAGAAGATCATGTTCTGACCTTGACTGGTCACGACCGAGGCGATGCGCCCGGTCAGCATCAGCCCGGCGAGCGCAGCCAATGTGCCGCCGACGATAAGGGTCCCCCACAGCACGCGCTCCACCCTGATGCCCGCGGCGCGGGCTGCATCGGCGTTGCCACCTATGGCATACAACGCCCGGCCAAGCCGATGATAGCGCAGGAACAGCCCGAATACGAGGTAGAGGATGCCCGCAATCCAGATAGAGACGGGAATGCCCGCCCATTTGCCGGACCCAAGATAGAGATAGCCGTCCGGCAGATCGAACAGCGTCTTGCCGTTGGTGGTACCGAGTTGCACGCCGCGGAGCAGGATCAGCATTGCCAGCGTGACGATGAAGGCATTGAGCCGCAGCTTGACGATCAGAAAACCATTGATCAGGCCAACAAGGGCGCCGGTCGCCAGCACCACCAGAATCGCCAGTCCCCACGGAAGCCCGACGCCGGACCCGCCGACGTGCACATCCTTGATGATGAGCCATGCCCCCAGCATCGGGGCCAGGCCGACGATCGATTCCAGCGACAGGTCGAATTTCCCGGCAAGCAGAATCAGAGTCTCGGCGATCACCACTACCGAGAGTTCGGATGATTGCTGCAGAATGTTGAGGAAATTGTCGCGGGTCAGAAAGGCGTCCGAGGCGAATGCGCCGATAATGATGACCAGGACAATAACGGGTACCAGCGTCAATTCGCGCAGGCCAAAAAACGTGTTTCGTCTTCGCGGTACTCCCGGACGGTCTCCGGCGGTCTCAACCTGCTCGCTAGGCATGTTCGATTCCCTCAATCGCCGCCACCAGCGCCTCGCTCTCCCAGCCCGTGGCGAATTCGGCGGTCAGGCGGCCCTTGAAGATGACCAGCACTCGGTCGCAGACCGATAACTCATCCAGTTCATCACTGACGATGAGCACTGCGGTGCCTCGGGCGCGGGCTCGCTCGACGATCGCGAACAGCGCGTCTTTCGAGGCGATGTCCACGCCCTGCGTTGGATAAAGCAACACCAGCACTTTCGGGTCGGATGCGAGTGCGCGCGCCATCACCGCCTTCTGCTGGTTCCCCCCACTCAGTTCTTTGATCGGCTGTTCGGGAGAGCTGGCGACGATCTGCAGCGAACGGATCATGCGCCTGGCCGCGTCCGCCTGGCGCCGCGGCAGAATGACGCCGGCTCGGCCCATTCGTTCAGGAATGGTCAGCGTCATATTCTCGGCGATGGAGAGCAGAGGGACGATACCGCGCGCGTGGCGGTCCCGCGGTACATAGCCGACGCCCTTGCGCTGGGCATCCACCACATCACCCCCGCGCAGCGCCTGGCCGGCGACGCGGATCGTTCCGGCGGAGGGCGCGAGCAGACCAGCGATGGCGTCACCGATTTCGCCTTTGCCGGAGCCGGCCAGCCCGGCCAGCCCGACGCACTCGCCCGCTGCGACCTGCAGAGTGACACCTGAAACGACGCCGTCCAGATGAACATCATGCAGTTGCAATGCTGGGGCCGGGCATGAGGTCGTTGCAGTCGTGGTACCGACACGACGACGCTTGCCAGGGTCGCGCGATGCGTCGCCAACCATCGCGGCGACCAGCCGATCCTTCGGCATCTCCTCCAGCGGTGCCTCGGCGACCACGCGCCCGTCGCGCAGCACGGTCACGCTGCGGCAGATCTCATAGATCTCCTCAAGGTAATGGGAGATATACAGGAAGGTGACGCCGGCGGCGCGCAAATGGGTGATGCGGTCGAACAGTCGCCGCACCTCGCGTCCTTCCAGTTCGGCGGTAGGCTCATCAAGGATGATGAAGCGCGTGCCTTGAATCAACGCGCGCGCGATTTCCACGATCTGGCGTTGCTCGACCGACAGGCGTGAACATTCCTGCTCCACATCGAGTTCCATCCCCCAATCGGCCAGCACACGCTCTGCCTCCCGCCGCGCTGTTCCCCAACGGATCAAGCCGAGGCCGCCGGTGGGCTGTGCGTTGAGCAAGAGGTTCTCGGCCACCGTCAGGGTCGGCACCAGCGTGGATTTCTGGTACACGCAGGCCACCCGGTCGCGCCACTTATCCCGTTCGGCGAGTCCGGGCGCGTTCCGTCCAGCGAAACGTACGTGGCCGGCGTCGGGAGCCAGGAGGCCGGTCAGCACACCGACCAGGGTGGATTTGCCCGCCCCGTTGCGACCGACGAGCGCGCGTGAATCGCCAGCCGGTACGCTCATCGAGACATCGCTGAGCGCCTGGCTTTTGCCGAAATGCTTAGAGACACCGAGCGCCTCTACGATCGCCGGCGCGGACGCCATGTCGTCTTCCGCGGCCTGAGTACTCGTCATCCGCCCATTCAGCTTTTGGCCGCGTTTGCCCACAAGGTCGGATCGTCGACATTGGCCTTGGTCACCGTCGGCGCCGGTAGCAGGTCCATCAGGTTGCCGTTGACCATCTCGATGCGGCTGTCATGGTCGGTCGGGCCTGGGGCAAACGTCTTTCCGGCGACCGCGTTCTGCAGGTAATAAAGACCCCACTTCACGTACAGGTTCAATGGCTGGGAGATCGCGGCATCCAACTGGTTCTCGCGGATCTTTTGCATCGCCAGCGGCGTACCGTCGATGCTGACCAGGAAGATGTGGCCAGGTTCACCGACCGGCTTGAGTTTCCCGGCGCTCTTCAACACGTTCAGCACGCCGGAGAGCATGACCGCGTCGCTTTGCATGTAAATCGCCCCGAGATTGGGCGTCGAGGTCACCACTGTCTGCGCGATCGAGGTTGCCTTGTCGGTCGCCCAGTAGGTTGGCCTCTCGATCAGCTTGATGTCGGGAAAGTCCTTTTTCATACACGCGGAGAAACCGCTGGTGCGATCGCGCCCGTTCAGCGTCGCCTGGTCGCCCATCAGCGACAGCACGATGCCCTTGCCGCCGAGTGCTTTGCCGGTGAGTTTGCAGGCGTCCTCACCCATGCGGATGTTGTCGGCGCGTACCACCATCGCCGCCTTGCCGCCAGCCGGGCCCATGTCAATGGAAACCGTCGGGACATGTTTGCTGGCAGCGAAGTCGAGTGCCGGCACGATCGCCTCGCTGTCGCGCGCGACGAACAGGATGCCCTGTGCTCCCTCGGCGATCAGGTTGTGGAAGTCAGTGATCTGCTTGCCAGGGTCGCCGTTGGCGTTGGCCACCGGCAGGGTTCTGAGGCCGGCCTTCTTGCCGCTTGCGATCACGCTGTCGGCCTGGATCACCTGGAACGGGTCCTGCAGGAACCCAGTCGAGTAGCCAAGGGTGAAATCTTGTGCCCGGGCGTTTTGTGAAAGCGTGAACGCTGCGCACAGTGCCAGTCCGAGTGTCAAGCGGGCCCTGATAGTACGCGCGCGTTTGCTCCCCATAGTGCTTTGCATGACCGTCTCCCCCGAATCTTTGTGGTCTTGTATGAGTTTGTTTGTAGATAGCCCGAGCCAATTAGTGCGATCGCGATAGCAACCTCGCGTTGAATTGAGTGCATTGCCCGAAGAGGCGACCAACCGCCCCGATCGCGGTCATTAGTAGCATTGGGGTCAGCACATGGGAACCGCCGCCCGTCCAAAACATCTGCCGGCCCGTGGGATGCATTTCCCGATGCAGATGAGGACAATTGACGCAGTCTGAAAGCAGAGGCTTCACAAGCCACTGCTAACCGCCATTGGCATTGGTCAGATGAGGAGGCCGATCGCCGGTTCAGAAATCGTCCTCTCTGAGCGTCCTGGAAAGGTAATTTCCAGGGCCCACCCTGGGCGATTCAGTTGGCAACCCACGAGTGGTGGATCCAGGCCAATTCATCCGTCGAGGTAGTCCTGCATGTGGCGAGTCCCACCAGGATCAGCGGAGGGGTGTAGGAACTTGCGAAGACTGATGTGACCACACCCTGCCCAGACTGGCTACGGGATCGGCCAGGGCTTTCAGGGAACATGGTGATGCTTGCGGGATCAGCCACGCAGACCAGGGAATGGTCCAGGCGTAGGTTGCGAATCATCATAACTCGGATGAACACCGGCCGTGCCAAATGGGGACACGATCATTTCCGGCCGGTTGCAGGCGACAGAAAAACCGGTGCCTGTTCATTCCCGGCAAGGATCTTTTGCTAATGCGATGACAGCCTTGCTCGCGCCGACCGTGCCCAAAACCATCCGTTTTCGGCGACACACCGCGTCCCGGACGCAGGGCCGCCTGACCGTCCAGTCCGTCGATGTGCTCGTCGCAGGTCAGAAGACCGAACGCCCGGTTCTGCCAATCCTGGACCATCGCGTCCGTCTCTCCCCCAGATACCAAACAGGGCCAAGATCGAGATGTGGGTGTCCAGGATGAACCGCACGGGTCAGTGCTACGGGCTGACGGTCCTGCGTATCTTTGCCCGATCGCGGCGCACGTCGCGCACCGTCGAGTTGATCATGTCCATGACGGCGTCCGGATCAGTGTCCGCGTTGCGGGCCCTGATCGCGGTCACGGCCTCGTCGAACAGGCGCCAGCTAACGGCGTCCTCGATGAATTTGGACAGGTCGCCCTTCTTCGGGCCCTCGCTGCCAAGGTAGGGCCGAAGTTCCAGATCGGTTTCCATGGACCAGGAAGATGGTCAGGCGGGTCAGATCGGAGGCGGACTTGGCGGGCCTTATGCGCGGAAAGGCGTACAAGCGGACATCTGCTGACCACGGCGCTGCATGTCAATCGATTCGGAGACCTGGCCCCGCCGGGCTCGCATCGGTCCGCCGACACGCCGAGGAACACGTCCGGGGGCTGTGCTCCGCGCAATAACACGGGCCTGGTGCGAATTTGCGGCACACTGCGTACCTTATCCCGCCCCACCCAACGCCCGCTCCATCAGGCGCACCGAATGGACCGCCTCGCGTCCCGACAGGTCGCGGATCTGGTGCCGGCAGGAGGTGCCGTCGGCGACGATGAAATCGTGTGCCGCCGCGGCCCGCACGGCCGGCAGCAAGGCGGCCTCGGCCATCGCGCGCGACGTCGCCTCTGTCTCCGCCTGGTAGCCGAAGGTGCCCGCCATGCCGCAGCACGACGAGGCGATCGGCTGTGCCGACAGCTTGGGGATCAGGCGCAGCATCGCCAGTGCATCGGGAAAGGCGCCGAACGCCTTCTGGTGACAATGCCCGTGCACGCGCGCGGTACCGGGCAGCGGCCGCAGCGGCAGATCGGGCTTCTCCCGAGCGATGAACTCGCTCAGCAGCATCGACCGCTCGGCGAACCGGTCGGTGGCCGCACCCGGCAGCAGCGAGCGGAATTCATCGCGCAGCGTCATCACGCAGGAGGGCTCCAGCCCGACGATCGGCAAATCGTCCGGCATGTAGTGCATGGTGCGGGCGGCTTCCTCGCGTGCCTTGTCCACCATCCCGACCGCCAGCCAGGTACGTCCGCAGCACAACGGGCGGCCGTCGGTCTTCGGCATGATGGCGCGATAGCCGGCCGCGGCCAGCACCTTCAACGCGGCGCGCAGGTTCTCCGGCTCGAAGTACCGGTTGAAGGTGTCGGCCAGCAGGTAGACGTCGCCGCGCGGCGAAGGCGGGAGCGGCGGCCGCGGCTTCCTTGTCGAGGAACCTGTCATGGCTCCATGTGGGCAGCCGCCGAGCGGCGGAGAGGCCCAGAAAATGTTCGGTCAGCCAGCGCAACGGCGGCAGGTGATTGCGCAGATTCGCCAGCGCCGGCATCGCGGGACACGAAGCGGGCGTAGCGCGGGAGTTCGGCGATCAGGGTCTCCCGCCAGTTCACTCCATGCCGTTCGGCGCGTGCGGCGGCGACCTCGATCTTCATCTTGGCCATGTCGACGCCGGTGGGACATTCGCGTTTGCAGGCCTTGCAGGACACGCACAGCGCCATCGCATCGGCCATCGCGTTCCGAGGTCATGGCGTCGGCGCCCAACTGGCCGGTCAGCGCCAGCCGCAGCGTGTTGGCGCGTCCCCGGGTCAGGTGCGTCTCGTCGCGGGTCACGCGATAACTTGGGCACATCACGCCGGAATCGAAGCCTCGGCAGGTGCCGTTGTTGTTGCACATCTCGACCGCACCGAGCATGCCGCCGATCGGGCCGGGATGGTCGGACCAGTCGAGTTTGGGGGTGAAATCGCTGATCGGACCGTAGCCGGGGCCGTAGCGGAACAGCGTGCGATCGTCCATGCGTCGGCGGGTGGACGATCCGGTTCGGGTTCAGCAGGCCGATCGGGTCGAAGGTGTCCTTCACGGTTTCGAACGCACGAACGATGCGCGGGCCAAACATCTGCTCGTGGAACTCGCTGCGGACCAGGCCGTCGCCGTGCTCGCCGCTGTGGGAGCCCTTGTACTCGCGGACCAGGGCGAAGGCTTCCTCGGCGACGGAGCGCATGGTCGCGACGTCGGCCGGATCCTTCATGTTCAGGACGGGACGCACGTGCAGGCAGCCGACCGAGGCGTGGGCGTACCAGGTGCCCTTGGTGCCATGGCGTTCGAACACGCGTTCAGGCGCTCGGTGTAGTCGGCGAGGTCGTCCAGATCGACGGCGCAGTCCTCGATGAAGGAGACCGGTTTCGCCATCGCCCTTCATCGACATCATGATGTTCAGGCCGGCTTCGCGCACGGCGGCGATATCGGCCTGGAACGCCGGATCGATGGCACGAACCACGCCGGGATGACCGAGGTCGCCCATCAGGGATTCCAGCTCGGCCAGCTTGGCGAGGAGCGGTGCGTCTTCGTGGCCGTGGAACTCGACGATGAGCAAACTGTCGGGTTCGCCGAGGAGCATCTGGTCGATCGTGGCGCGGTAGATCGGGATGCCGCGGCCGAGGTCGATCATCGTGCGATCGACGAGTTCCACGGCCTCGGGGTCCAGGGCGACGATGTGCCGTGACGCTTCCATCGCCTTGCGAAAGGTCGGGAACTGGCAGATGCCCAGCACCTTGCGCGGCTTGACCGGATGCAGCGTCAGTTCGATCGCGGCCGAGAATGCCAGCGTTCCCTCCGACCCGACCAGCAGGCGGGCCAGGTTGTCGCGACCGGCGGCACGGGCGGCGGGCGTCAGCGCATCGATGTTGTAGCCGCCGACGCGACGAAGCTGTTTGGGGAAACGGGTGGCGATCTCGTCGGCCTCGGAAGCGCCGAGGACCCGCAGGCGCTGGATCAGGTCGGCGATGGTGGCGGGGATCCGTTCGCCCAGATTGTCCGGGATGATCCCGAACCGGTGCTGCGAACCGTCCGACAGGATCGCCTCGATGGCGCGGACATTGTCGGCCATCAGTCCGTACCGGATGGATTTCGATCCGCAGGAATTGTTGCCTGCCATGCCGCCGATGGTGCAGCGGGCGTGGGTGGACGGATCGACCGGGAAAAACAATTTTTCGGCGCGCAAGGCGTTGTTCAGATGGCCCAGGACGAGGCCGGGTTCGACCAGGGCCGTCATCGCGCTCGGCATCGACGTGCAGAATGCGCCGCAGGTGTTTGGAGCAGTCGATCACCAATGCGCGGTTGACCGTCTGGCCGCATTGGCTGGTGCCTCCGCCGCGTGGCAGGACCGGGACGCCTTCGTCGCGCGCAATGGCCATCGCGGCCACCACGTCGTCGATGGTTTCCGGCACGATCACGCCGACCGGCTCCATCTGATAGATCGACGCGTCGGTGCTGTAGCGGCCTCGGCTGGCTCGGTCGAACATCACCTCGCCCTTGATGTTGCGCGCCAGACGCATCGCGAAGGCGGTGTTGTCAGGCATTATGTCGGGTGGTGGCGGTCATGCGGGCAGATCACCTGGCTGGAGGTGCAACCGCGCGGCCTTGGCCGGGGATGCGCGGTTGCCGCAGGTTAGGGCGTTTCCGCGCTGGGAGGAAACGCCGCGGGTTGCGAGCGATTTCGCGATTCTGGGCAGGCGGAGGCTACTCGCGCCTGTGACTGGATGTTGTTCACGGCGTGGAGCATGGCCGAGCCCGTAGAGTGCGGCAATCCCAAGGGCGAGGTGATCCAATCTCCCGGATCCCGGATTGCCTGCGAGCCACCGGCGGCGAATACCGCGTCGGCGAAGACGATCAAGGCCGGCCTGCTTGCCACCACGTTGCTCCGAGCCTGACCGTCAGGACGCTTGACACCCTCCCCCGCACCCCACACAGCGAGCGGATGTACTCCCAAGGCCTCACCGACCTCCAGGTCAACGGATACGCCGGCGTCGACTTCAACGACGAATGCCTGACCGCCGGCGCCCTCGACCACGCGCTGGCGGCGATGCGCCGCGCCAACGTCACCACTTGCCTGCCCACCCTGATCACCGCCGCCGAATCCACGCTGAAAAACCGCCTCGCCGCCCTCGACAACGCCGTCGCTACCAGCCGCCTCGGCCCCGAAATGGTGCCCGGCTTCCACCTCGAGGGTCCCTTCCTCAACCCGACCCCGGGCTATGCCGGCTGCCACCCGCCGCGGGCGATGATCCCGCCCGATCCCGCCGTCCTGCAACGCGTGACAAAAAACCTCCGCCGCCCGATCCTGTTACTGACCCTCGCCCCCGAGCGCCCGAACGCCCTGCCCCTCATCGCCTGGGCGAGAAACCGGGGCATGCTCGTCGCGATGGGCCACACCGCCGCCGACCACGCCACCACCGCACAAGCCGCCGATGCCGGAGTCACCCTCAGCACCCACCTGGGCAATGCCCTTCCCCAGCCGCAACCGAAATTCCTCAACCCGCTGATGGCACAGCTTGCCGCCGACGGGCTGTCGGCCAGCTTCATCGCCGACGGCATCCACATTCCACCCGAGGCGCTGAAGGTGCTGCTCCGCGCCAAAACCTCCCAACGCTCGATCCTGGTCACCGACGCCACGGCGGCCGCCGTCGCACCCCCCGGCCTCTACCGATTCGCCGGCATGACCATCGAGCACACGCAAGACGGTTCCGTCCGCGTGCCCGGCACCGCCACCCTGGCCGGGTCCGCCCTGACCCTCGATCAGGCGGTGCGCAATCTGATCGCCTGGAACCTGGCCGATGCCCCCACCGCGCTGGCCATGGCGTCCACCCACCCCAACGCACTGCTGGCCCCGGTCCTCGCCCATCACGCCATCGCGCCGCCACGAACCCAGGTCGCCTGGACTCAGGACCTGCATCCGCTCGGCACCCCTTCGGTTCCCGAGGATCGAAAATAAGCCCGGAAGAAACCTTTTCTTTACCAACGTCTGCTAATGTCGTCGCTGCGAAAAACGCAACCGCGTCAGGCTCGGTGGACAGAACGAACGCTTCCCTGGCTCATCCGATACGGAAGAGGCCGGCCGCGACCGTGACAAACCCAACAGGCACTCCCCGCCCCGTGGCGGCAGAGCCATGCTGACCACGCCCCCAGGGCCAAAAGCTGACCAACAATGGACGCCTGCCCAGACGGAACCTGCCTGCCGCCTTTGCGGCTCTCGGCTTCACCGCACGCTGATCGACCTTGGCCTGTTGCCGCTCGCGAGCCGCACGATCGCAGCCGACGCTCCTGACGATCCGGCCTACCCGCTGCATGTCCGCATCTGCGACAATTGCACCCTGGTGCAGTTGGCGGATACCGCCCCCCCTGAGGCGATCACCGCGCCGCTTCCACACCTGCTCTCACGGTCCGCCACCGGCCTGACCCAGGCGCGACGGCAGGCCGAGGCCATGCGCAAGCGGCTGCGCCTGGAGGCCAACTCGTTGGTAATCGGGGTTGGCGCCAAAGACCCCACTCTTCTGGGTCACTTCCAGGCCGCCGGCATTCCGGTACTCGCCATCGGCCCCGCGGCGGCTGCCGCGACCGAGACCGCCGTCCCAACGGCGATCGGCCCCTTCAACACCGGGACCGCGATGGAGATCGCAGTGCGCCACGGTTGCGCCGACCTCGTGATCGCTACCGACATACTGCCGCATGCGCCCGATCTCTTCGAGTTCGTCGCCGGCCTCGCCAGCATCCTGCGCCCAAACGGGGTTCTGGTCGTGCAGGTGCCGCATCTGCTGTCACTGGTGCAGAAAGTCCAGTTCGACGCGTTCCGACACGATTCCTACACCTACCTTTCGCTGCGGGTCCTGGAACATGTCCTGCGCTCGCTCGGGCTGCGGGTGTTCGACGCGGCTCGTGTGCCCGATCAAGGCGGGTCCCTGAGAATTCAAGCCTGCCATGTGGTTGCGCCGCACCCCGCGCGCCCTGGGTTAAAGGCGGTCCGGCTGGCCGAGCGCGTTGCCGACCGGGCACGCGGGGACTGCTATGCCGGATTCAGCGATGAGGTCGCGGCCGCGCGGGGAGACATACGGGAATTCCTCGGGACCAGACGAACCGCGGGCCGTCGTGTCGCCGCGTACGGCGCGGCGACCCGGGGCACTACATTGCTGGGTTGCTGCGGCATCACCACCGAGGAAATCCCCTGCGTCGCCGATCCTGATCCGGCGAAGCACGGTCGCCTGCTGCCCGGCGGCCGGATCCCGATCGTGCCGGTGCAGGCCCTGATAGCCGATCCGCCTGATGACGTAGTCATCCTGCCTTGGCCAGCGGCGGCGGACATCGCGCAGAAACTTCTGCCGCTACGCCAGCGCGGCACGCAGCTCTGGGCCCTCGTCCCGCGCGTCGCACGGGTCTGATACCAGTTCGGGGACCAGACAAAACTGTCAGCCATCTCAGGTCGCAAAAGCCTCCGCCACCGCAGCCGAGCCGACCGGGCGGCGGGTCATTGTCAAGGTGACGACGGCACCGATGATCAGCAACGCGCCGGCCAGCAGGAAGGCGCTGGTGAAGCGGCCGGTCGCGGCAACGATGTAGCCGGTGGCAATCGGCGCCACGAGGCCGAATATGTTGCCGCCCAGCTGGATCCAGCCGACCGCGGTGCCGATGCTCTTGCCGGCGTGCAGCAGGTCGTTGGTCAGCGAATAGGTGTTGACGAACACGCTCTGCACACAGGCAAGGGAGACGGTGATTTCGATCAGGAGCAGGGTTTCGGACCGCGTGTAGGGCGCCAGCACCATGATCGAGGCGCCGAACGCCAGGATGACAATGGCATAGCGCCGTTTGCCCGCCCGCACCGCCGCGGGCGTCAGCAGATGGTCGCACAGCCGGCCCATGCCGATCGTGAGCACCATCGCGCCTAAGTAACAGAGCCCGGTCTGCAGGCCCGAATGCATGATGTTGAAGCCGCGGCTCTGCACGAGGTAGGTCGGCAGCCAGGTCAGAAACAGGTACTGGGTGTAGTTCACGCAACCCTGCACCAGGAACAGACCCCACATGGTCTGGTAGCTGAGCAGTTCCTTCAGCGTCATTCCGCCCGCGTCGCTGGTGCCGCCGGGGGCTCGCTCGGTCAGGATCATGCGCCGTTCCGGGGCGGACAGCCAGCGCGCGTCCTCGGGATTCCGGTAGACCAGCAGCCAGACCGCCACCCATGCGAATCCGAGCGCGCCAGAACAGACGAAAGCGAGGCGCCAGCCGATCGTGCTGACGAGCCAGGCGATCGTGATCGCCGAGACGGCGGTGCCGAACGCCGGTCCCGACCCGGAGATCGAGAAGGCCAGGGCTCGTTCCCTGACCGGCGCCCATTCGCGGATCGCACGCGCGGCGAGCGGAAATGTCGGAGATTCGCCGATGCCAAGCAGCAGTCGGGTAAAGAACAGGAACGGGAAACTGGCGGCAGCACCGGTCAGCGCGGTCGCGGCGGACCAGAATGCGATGCAGCGGGCAGCCGTTTTGCGGGTGCCCCAACGGTCGAGCGTCATGCCGGCAGGAAGCTGGCAGGGTGCGTAAGACCAGATGAAGGCCGATAGCAGATACCCGACAGCGACGGGCGTGAGCGCGAACTGGCGGATCAACACCGGCATGGCAATGGAAAGCACCGTGCGGTCGAAGTAATTGATCAGCGTCATGGTGAACAGGAGGCAGTAGACAATGTAACGCTTGCGGCCCCGCCGCCTGCCATGGTTGTCGGACATTGTTTCCCTCCCCCGTCATGGGTCAGCATGAAACGGCGGGGTGAACGGGTCAAACGTACCGCGCTGCCGGAGGATTTCAGCCGGGGGTGGAAAGGTCCCCGCTCATGATTGGCGCGTAATGGCATCAGTCCGAGCCCGTTCCGTGTTTTGGAACAGGCCGCCGCTGCTGCTGCTGCCGTTGTCGATGCTGTGGCACGGCGCCGTGGTCCGGGTTGGCCCGGCTTCCCGTCATGTCTGGCGAGCGATTTCATCAGCCTGAGGTTACTTCGCGGTTCGGGTCAGGCTGACACTGTTCCGGGCCAGGCGGCCGAACCGACACGCTGGACGAGCGCCCTGGCGAACTCGCCGGTGGAGGCGGTCCCGCCCATGTCGCCGGTGCGGACCTTATCCTGGTTCAGCACTTGATCGATCGCTTTGCGCAGATGTCTGGCATGGTCGGTCAGGCCGACATGGTCGAGCATCAGGCCGGCGGCGAGCAGCAGGGCGGTCGGATTGGCGATGCCCTTGCCGGCGATATCGGGGGCGGAGCCGTGCACGGCCTCGAAGATCGCGGCCCTGTCGCCGATGTTCGCACCGGGGGCGGCGCCGAGGCCGCCGACCAGCCCGGCGATCAGATCGGACAGAATGTCGCCGAACAGGTTGGTGGTGACGATCACGTCGAACTGCCAGGGGTTCAGCACGAGCTGCATCGCGCAGGCGTCGACGATCCGCTCATCGCATTCGATGCGGCCCTGGTATTCCCTCGCGATGGCCTGGCCGGCCTCGAGGAAGACGCCGGTAAGGGCCTTCAGCACGTTGGCCTTGTGCACGAGGGTGACCTTCTTGCGACCGAGTTTGACCGCATGCTCGAAGGCGTAGCGAACGATGCGGCGGGAGCCGTCGCGGGTATTTAGGCCCGACGAGATCGCCACCGCGCGCGGATCGTCGCCAATCGGGATGTAGTGCTCGAAGGCGACGTAGAGGCCTTCGAGGTTCTCGCGGACGAGGATGAGATCGATGTTTTCGAAACGGCCGCCGGGGACCAGGGTGCGGGCGGGACGCAGGTTGGCGTAGAGTTGAAATTCCTCCCGCAAGCGAACGTTGACGGAGCGGTAGCCGCCGCCGACCGGGGTTGTCAGGGGGCCTTTCAGGGCGAGCCTGTTGCGGCGGATGCTGTCCAAGGTGGCTTGCGGCAGCGGGTCGCCGCCGGCGGCGATGCCGGCGAGGCCCCCTTGCTGGCGGTCCCAGGCAAACGGGGCACCAAGGGCATCGAGCACTTCTATGACGGCATCCACGATTTCGGGTCCGATCCCGTCTCCGGGTATCAGGGTGGCCGGGATCTTGTTGGGGCCGTCGGTGCTGTTGCTCATGCGGAGGCCCTCGTCGGGGTGGTGTCCGGATGATCGTATATAAGGCTGCCCGGGCAGGGATGATACAGATCAACCTGTGGCAATTTGATCACGTCGCCGGCTGGCGGCGAAAGGCTGCGTGGCCGCGGCATTTTTGTTTATGTTTCGATATTTTTGTGTGCGCTGCCGCGGCGACCTGCCGCGATCGCTGAGCTTATATCCTTCTCGCATCAGATCATCCGCCACATGCGCCGTGAACCGCGATGAAGCTCGGTGTGTCCAGTTTTGGAGCAGGTGCCCGGTGCTGGCTGTGAGTCGCAGGGGAACCGACGGAGGAAACGGTCGCCTTGGCCTTCGCGAGCAGCGCGATGCTCCCGCACCGAAACCGCTTGTTCGGGTCCCTCGCGTCGAAACCTTCCCGCAACGGCCCGAAGAATCCGAACAACGGGCACCCTTCGTCGGCCGGCTGTTTGTACTGATCTCCATAATGTTCGCGGCTTCACCGTGATCCATTTGCCGGCAGGCCTGCCTGTTCGAGCCAGCCCACACCCTCATGCCGGCCGAAACGTCGGTGGATTTCCGAGCTTAAGCAAAGTTGTCAATGGCCGGCAGCGTGCCGGCGGTCCGACAATAGTGGCGGCGTGCGGCTCAATGAATCGTGACGAAATGGAGGCCGTTCTCGGCGACCAGTTGCATTGCGACGTCGAGGGCGTCGACCACCTCCAGGGGTGTCCCATCGGCGCCGTAGATCATGAAGGCGTGCTGGCCGTCCTGAGTGCCGGATCTCAGGTAGACGACCTGGCGTGTGCCGAGATACAGCAACTGCTCGACAGTCATATGGCGAAGCGCATCCGTGATACGGTTGACGGAATTGACTTGCATAACCCATGGCCCTCGTTTTGGCGTTGTTTGATGGAACGCGCCGTTTTGGCCGTATGCTTCACGTCCGCCTCAATGGAGGCGCGCGTGGAGAGGTGCCGCGCAGTTTCGGGCTACGCGATGCGCGCAGTTTCCCACGAGATGGTTAAAATCCGGTAAATGCGGGATCGCTCTGGGCAAAAAAACCATCTGATCCAGGGTAGAAACCTCGCCGGGCGGGCGGCGCGGGACCATAATTGCTGCCCCAGAACCTGGGATGGGTCTTTCTAGATCCCACCCGAGACCAACCGGCTTTCTCCCGTCGACTGGATCAGCGATCACGGTCACCCCTTATGGCCATGAAGGGAACGCAAACGGTCTTTGCTAGACGCTCTCTTGTCTGGCGGCTCAGGGGGACTGTCCAGAGGTATTCGGAATCGGATTTCGACCGTCCAACCCGCGACGCGAATGTCATCAACGATGAGGCGCAGGAGTTTTTGACGCTGGTCGAAATCCAGCCGGTCGATGGTGGCCCTAACCTTGCTGGCGAAAGAATCGACCCGGTCTCGCAGCCTGTTCTGTTGAGCCAGTTGCTCGCGTTGCTCGATCAACGCCTGCCGTTGCGCTTCGATAGCGCGGCTGCGCAGTTCCAATTCCTTACCGCGGCGCAGCAGTTCTTCCCGCTCGATGAAATTCGCTTGGTAGAGATCGGCCAGTCGTCGGCGTTCGGCTGCCGCGGCGTCGATCTTGCTGTCGAATCTGGCAACCTGGGTGGCAAGCAACTCGTCACCTCCTGCCTTCTGTCGCGTTGAAGCCGCGGCCTCGCCGGTGAGCAGCACGTCGGGGCGTAGCATTGTGGCGCGGACCTGATCGAAGACAAACGCATCAAGCTCGTCGGCTCGGATGTTGCGTTCCGGGCATCGCCGATGCTCTCCCCCCGCTCGGAGCGGATCATGATTGCGGCAATAATAGTAATAGTGGAAGGTCCCGTTGCGGCCACGCATTTTATGACAAGATACGCTCACGCCACAGTGGCCGCATTTAACCAGCCCTCGTAGGAGCCAATGGTCTGGTTCCGTGCGCCGCGGGCTCCATTGTGCATTATCGTAGCTAACTCGTTGCGCGGCCTCGAAGAGATCCTCTCCGACGATTGCGGGAACCGCTAGGGGGATCCACTGGTCACGAGGGCGCCGTACTTGACGCGCTCCCTTGCCGGGGTGGCGACCCGAAACGGCTGCGGTGCGGTTATAGTAAGCGCGACCCACGTAGGCCTCGTTGCGTATCAGGCGTCCGATTGTGGATACTCCCCAGACGGCCTTCCCGCTTGGCGAAGGAATGAGGTCCTGATTGAGCTGCCAGGTGATTTGCCGCATCGACAGATTATTTTCGACATAGTCCCGAAAGATGCGTCGCACGACCGCCCCTTCGGGCTCGTAGACCTCGAGGTGCGCGGCTCGGTCGGCGCAGCGTGCGATACGCCGATAACCGTACGAGCATTTCCAGGCGATCACCTCGCCGGCACGCGCACGCCACAGCTTGCCGCGCCGATATCGCTCAGCGATCTTGGCACGCTCATACTCGGCGATCACGCCCTGCACCTGAGTAAGCAATTGCGCCTGCGGGTCATCGGCAAGCGGCGGCGCGTCGTGAAAAAGCACCGTGACGCCATGGCGTGCCAGCTCGTCAAGCACAATGACCTGATAGGCGTAGATGCGGGCCAGCCGATCCGGGGACAAACACCAGACGGCATCGAGTCGCCCGGCTTCGGCCGCGTCGCGCAGCGCATCGAGACCGGGTCGGTCCAGTCGCGCCCCGGAGCACCCGTCATCACGGTATTCGACAACAAGCTCGTGCCCTTCCGTGGCAACGCGCTTGCGCAGGACCTCGATCTGCGACCCGATGGTTCCCCGCGCTTCCTGGGCTTCCGTGGAGACGCGCGCGTAGATTGCTACTCTCATCGCTGCTTCCTCTGGGCAACTTCAACATCAGGGGACGCCCGCAAAATCAGTTCGTAACCGGCAACCAGAGCGTCAAGGCGTGGATCTGCGTGGGGGGCCCAGCGAGCCCGGTCCGCACCAGCTATGACAGCTGTATAGACGGGCTCGGCGGCTGGCCAAGCAATCAGGCCCGCCAGACCACGCCGAGCGAAGCGCGCTGCCGTCAGGCTCTGCATTGGCTCACCCGATAACACTGCCTCGCGTAACACCTCATAGTCCACCTGCGCGGCCTCGCCGATTGGCCAGAAGCACCGGTTCAACGGCGTGCCCTCTCAATAGTACGCCGATGTAGGCGCAGGCCAAAGCGCGCCTCCACTTCCAATGCCAGTTGTGCGCCCGATAGTGTTGGATCGGCAGATGCCACGAACTCAAGCACCTCAGGGGTAAACTTGAGCGGGCCCCGTCGTCCACGCGGTTCGTCGAGTAGCCCGCGCATCCCAGCTTCGTCGAACGCGGTCGTAATCAGATAGAAGGCGGCACGTGAATAGCCATGTTGTTCGGCCGCCGCTGTGGCGCTTAGTCCGCCGATGACATGAGCACGCAGCATCTCGTACTTCACTTGGACTTTGTCCAGGGCGAGGAAGAACGGTTCACGACCGTCGAACAGAGTTGCGGCCACTGCTTCGGGGCGAGGATGAAATAGCCCGGTTTGTTCGAGTATCCGACGTCGGGTCGCCGTAGTCATGCTCGCTCCGATTCGCGAATCGTCGACGGAACGTAGCGAAGGCCCGGATAACTGTCCACCATTTAATGCCGCATACAAGCTTGAGGCACTTGGAGTCATACGAGACCGCGCGTGATGAGAGACAACACCGCTAGTATGGCGTTACCCGACCGGAGATCCGACCCACCATGCTTCGGATTGCGGCGGACAATCTTCGACACTGCGGCATTAAGTGGTAGACATTTCTCCAGGCTTTCGACGTGACCGCCGATGCTTTGGATGGCGGTAAAAGCTGACGTCGTCAGCGTCGACCTTCAGAAAGGCGTTGAACACAAGCTTTGCGTTCCGGCCGTAACAGCCGCCGATGCACGATGAGACCGGCGCGGACGGTGATGATGCGCGTGCTCCCAACGTGACTCTGGTCACGGCGACCAAAGCCAGCGGAGAGTTGTCGTCAATGGGTGCGCTGAGTCGGCAAGCCTGATACCAGGACGGCGACATTGCGCAGCTCATTGATCAGCCGGCCGGCAGGCGGGATTCTGGGATAACGCGTGATCCGCGGCAGCTATTGCAGCTGTTCGGCGGATGTCAGCAAGTCGACCGGCCTTTGCGCCACACGGTGATCACATGGGCCAGGAGGGATGCGCCGCTCAGCGAGGCACCGCGCATTGCGATGGCGGTCGCTGCCGCGCCTGTCGATGTCGCTCTCTTTCGATGCGGGCACAAGCCGCAAGAGGTGCGACGGGAGAGTTCGCCGAAGGTGGCCTGAGGACCGCATCCGACCTTTGGCGGCATCCCGTTGACCGGAATGCCGGATTACATGGCCATGTCGCCCGAGGCCCGAGCGGTGAACGGAGTGGCATCGCCGAGGCTCAGGGTCTGATGGATGCGGCTTGTCGCCTGGCCGCCGGACTCCAGGTGGATCTGCCGATCGACATTTCGGCTCTCATGCGGCGGACTGGCGATTGCGAACGGGCGGCCGATCACACGTGCCGCCGGATACAGGGCGTCCGCGGGTTTCGGGCATCGTCGTGGCGGTTGGCGCTCGCCGACAGGGCATCACTGGACAGGATGGTGGGCGCGACAGGGATTGAACCTGTGACCCCTCCCGTGTGAAGGGAGTGCTCTACCGCTGAGCTACGCGCCCCACGCGCCGCCGCGAAGGCGGGGTTCCTAGAGCGGTTTCCATTCGCGTTGGCTCACGGAACCCGCTCTAGCTCTCTGTTCGAGAGCGTGATTCACCGCTCCGGTGATTCCACCTGTTCGGATCACGCTCTAGCCGGTCGCCGGGCACATCGCAAGACCGGATTTATCGGGTTCAAGCTGATTGGCTGAAAGGTTCCCCCCGCGCCGTGTGCGATCTGGCCAGGATGGCGGAGCGGGGTCACTCGGCGGCCCGTGGGCCGGACAGATTGCTCTTTCACCGGCGAGCCCCGGTGGCGCGGTCGACGGTAAGGCCCGGCGGCGACGCTTAGAGCGTTTCCACCTTGGTGGAAACGCTGTCATGTCCGTTTTCAAGGGCTCCGGACGCACAATTCCACTCGGTTCTTTTTCCTCCCGGTTGGTTTCGCTGATGCAGGCATGCGCGGTGGAGGGCGGGCACTGGGCGACGGTTGATCATGCTGTGATACGCGGGTTGGTTACCGCAAGACCATGGTGCGTCGCGGACCTGCCTCTGTCTGTACACGGAAGTCGCGTTCCAAGCGTTTCTCGAGGATTGCCCTGACCGGGTTCCGCCCTCCGCCGTGCATGCCGGATGATGATGATCCGACTTGGTCGGTCAGCCGCTGGAATGGTGCTGCGCCATCATCGGGTCCGGCTCATTTTGGCCGATGCCGCCCTGGTTTGCGAGGATCCCACGAGGGCGAACGGCCGCCTGCGTCGGGACAATCTCCTGGCGTCCTCCTGTGCCTGAGGCTCCACGCCAGACCATCCGGCGCGACCCTCGACCATCGACACATCGCGATGACGGGTCACCCCTGCAGGCCACAGAGTCCCGGTGAAGGGAGTTCAGATCGGATGATGCAAACACCAACAAACTGGTTCCAAGGGCTGTGCCCTTGGCGGGTCCGGGGCAGAGCCCTGGACTTACCTCCCTTCCCGGTTTCTCCGGCCGGAAACGGACATGAGGCTGATCCAGGCATGGCGAACTTCCGAATCGGGACACTAGTGATGGCGCCGGCCCGTGCCGTGGACAGGTTGCTCGATGCACGACGAAGCGCCTGCGGCGCGATTGCCGGCCAGCCGGGATCGGCGGTTCGACGTCACAACACAGGCTGTGCTACGCGCAGACTCGCCGATTCGCCGCAGGGATAACATTTTCGTAATGATCCAGGCATTCCGGACCAAGCAGCGGATCGAGGTTCCGGAGGCTCGCAATCATAATAAATATCCGTCTCTGCTAATTCCAGTCGAGCACGGGCGAGAGCAAGCGAAGCGGGCTCGCGAAGATTGTGAGTTCACAATGAAGCGATCAATCGCACCTTCCTCCAGTCGATTTCCGATTATATACTTCGGCGAAAATCGACGGATAGACATCGGGGAAAGTCTAACATAGCTCTCGGAAAAATCAGAACGCGCGAGAAAGCGAAAAAATTCGACCGTCTCAGCGCGACTTTCATTAATTTGGTATTAGCCACGTGCGCTGTCGTCGCCCGCATGCCGCATGGTCCGGCGATCGCACGGCGATCTCAGCCCGCCGCGCGGACCTGGAATGGTGTCAGGGGCGCGTATTATCGCGGATTTCGTTGCCGGCGGCGCCAACCGACGTTCTGGGGAAACCAGCCCAGGTGCAAAATTTCCGGTGCCAGCCAAGGCTTTTTCTTGTCAGCGGCGAGGCAAACAAGGCACACTTATCAGTAGGCAGGGCAAGCGATCCTGCGTCGCTTTTTACTCCTTGACGAAATGGGATTGACCTTGCGCGCCTGTGCAAGAAGTCGGGAATCGGGACATTTGAGCCACAGCGCAATTGCTTGACATCAATCCTGAAAGGCCGGAAGTCATACGCGTACTAATGATCTGCGGAGGCGCATGGGAAGCTATTTCCGACTGGTGAGCTTGGCCGACGCACTGGTTGTACGGCGTCCGTCGGCCCGGTTGATACCGTTGGCGATCATTATCCTGCCCTGCTCGTTCCGGCGCCGGACCGTGCGGCTGGACACCGTGCGTCGCGGAGTGCTGCGTGATCACCGTGGCCGGGTGCCGCACGCGCCGCGGCACCCGTTCTTGCGTCACGGTGCCGCGCAGTGCGGGTTTTGCTTGCCGGGGATGCTGGTGGCGGCCGCCAATCTGCTCGCCCGCGATCCGGCGCCCAGTGAGGCCGCGGTGAAGGATGCGCCGGGCCGGTTGCTGTGCCGCTGCACGGGGTATCGCACGATCATCGAGGCGGTGCCGGATGCCTCGGCCGGCGGGTATGAGATAACGCACGGGCTTGGCACGGCGCTGATCGAGGAAGTCGTGCCGGGACGGACCGAGAACCTGCACGACTACCGGATCCGGACCATCGACGACATTCCGGTCATTGAAACGATCATGGTTGAGCGGCCTGGTTCGTATGGTGCGAAGGGCGTGCGGGAGCCGGCGCTGATCGCGTCGGCGCCGGCGATCCTGAGTGCCGGCTGACCCGGGCACCGGCGACGCCAGACCGCGCGCTGGTGAGGCTGCCGGCATGACCAACAACCATGTCGGCTCCGATGCGCCCGAGGAAGCTGCGCTGGTGGGCGCGAAAGTCGTCGAGCCTGGCATCGTCGCGTGCGATGCATGCCCGGTGCTGCGCCGCATCCGGCCCGGCAGGACCGGTGCCTGCGACCGTTACGGCAACGTCGAGGCCCGGTTGACGCGGGCGAACCTGTTGACGCTGGCGGCCCGTTCGCGGGAACTGGCGCGGCTCGCCGGCGACGACGGGTCGGGCAATCCGATCGAGGCGAAAGACCTGTTCGTTACTGTGGTTAGAGCTGGAACGACGTATCCGGACTACAAACCGGCGACGTTCATCATTGCCTCCGAGATCGACGGTGGAGACATGATTACGGTGGTGTCGGAAGGTGTTTTCTCGTATTGTGGCCTAGAGGTGAAGATTGACACCGACCGTCACCTGGGGCCCGCAACCACTGCCGTGCGTGCCCGGCGGAGAGGCGGTGGGGCACGTTGCCGCGGTGGAATATGACAGTCAGATGTTGAGCTTGGGAGGCGTGCATCACTTGGCGGGTAGCGGCGAGAAAGCTGGTGTCATTACATGCGATACGATATTATGTCCTGCCAGTGGACAGGTGGTGGAGCTGACAATTGACAGGGGGGCTCGGGTGGTCGCGCGGTCCGGACGGGCGCCGATTGTGGCCGACGTGGCGGAGCCGCGCATGCGGATCGGTTGCGGGGCCGCGACGACCGGGATTTTCGCCAATCAATGGCTCGAACATGCCGACGAGGTGATCGTGGTGGACAATCATATCACCGGCGGGCTGAACGACCATCAGGCGGGACGGTTCCCTGACATGCGTCCGGCGGGGATCCGGGTGCGCGGGCGGCGTTCGACTCCCGGACGGGATTTTCACCTGGCCGGTCCCGGGACGCACCGGGGCGGGACGGATATCGAGGACCCGCTGGCGACCATCATCGGCAATGCCGTCGGCCTGCTCGGCCATCCCGCGATCGACCGCCGGGCCGCCAACCCGATCGATCCGGACAACGACCCCGGCGACCGGCTGATCACTCATGACGTCGGGCCACCGTCCGACGATGCCATCGAGGCCGCGCTGGACGCGGGCGTTATGTCGGCCGATATATCGCGTCGGGACGACCTTATCGAGGGCGCCGTGCTCGCCCCCGGCGGCCGCCCGCGTATGCGTCATCCCTCCCCCAAGCTGCTGGAGTCCGCATGATCCGCAAGCTTATGACAATCGTCGAGGAAATCCGTGAGGAGGCCGGGCAAATGATCTCGCCGCCGACACGGAAGGCCGCCGCTATCGCGGTAATCTGGAATCCGTGTGCCGGTTGCCAGGTCACGGATCTGTTCGAACTGATCGACTTCGGCGAAGAACTTGGCGGGCTCCTGGGCGGACGGGCGGTCGCCGCGCTGGGGATCGCACCCGCCGACGTGCAGAGCTACGGCAAGGCCGCCATCGTCGGCGAGGACGGCGAACTGGAACATGCGGCCGCGATTCTGCACCCGCGAATGGGTGCGCCGCTGCGCCGCGCTGTGGAGAAGGGCGCGGCGCTGATCCCCAGCGCCAAGAAATGCGGCGGCATGGGCACAGCGATCGACGTGCCATTGGGTCACAAGGACGCGGCCTTCGTGCGGAGCCATTTCGATGCCATGGAAATCCGTGTTCCGGATGCGCCGCGGCGCGATGAGATCGTGGTCGCCGTGGTGGTGACCGACGGCGGACGGCCTCTGGCCCGCGTCGGCGGCCTGACCGTGGGGGAGATCGAAGGCAGGGATGGATTGCGATAGAGGCTGGGGGGATGTCGTTGCGAGGAGCGGGGCGTTTGCCGCGTCGGTCGGCTGCTTGCGGCGGCAGACGTGGAGCATCACGCAACCGCTTGGGAAGGCGACGCTTGCCATCGAAGGGGCCAGCCACGGCAGGTCAAGAGGCGCGACGCGGGCGGAGTATCTGGCGCAGAGACCAGGACAGCGGCCATTGGGGCGTCGAATCCACCTGGCGGAGGACTGCCCGGAGGCCAGCGTCCATCGCTCGCCGGTGCGCGATCACGAACGTGGCTGGGCAGCGTGCAGACGCAGCCTGAGGTCGCTTCGCGATTCCTGGTCGGGCTGATATGACGGCGCTGAGCACAACGTCCCCGGCCGCGACAAGCAGGCGATCAAACAAAGAGATAGACCATTTTCGACCTGCACAGTCAGGCTGAAAACTGTCTACGTGGCGCCGTTGTAGACGACGCATTCGATGACGGGCTTCAATTCGCCGTTTCGATAAAATCGCCTGGCACAGACATGAGCAGCGAACGGGAGCAATTCCGGCGGGATATCATTTCGTAACTTCAGTGCATCCTTTGGCACAGGGTACCACACATGATCGATCAATACTTCCATGGCGGTATCCGGTACGGAGGCATTTGGCCGGACGAGCGTAGGGCGGCACTCACCGACCGAGCAAGGGCAGTCACCATGGAAGAACTCCTGATAGTATTTGTGCAAATATTTATGGTCGAAACCCTGATCTCCCGGGCCAAGCCTTGGTGACGGATCGTCCTGAGAGTAGGCAGGGGGCAAGAACAATAACGTGATGACGGCAGCGCACGACCGGAGGAGGCAACGGCGCCGGGTCGCTAAACCGCCCAAAGAATGCATTCCTGATAGCCCTCTGAAGAAGGTGCATGGACGTGCGTATGTAGCATATTGCACTATGACAGATTTCGCATCAAGCAAATGTTCCAGCCGGTGACCCGACCGTCTGCTGGTTTGTCCCGAAATTGCAGATGGCCATGGGACGGATCATTCGATCCTGCTGGAGGCCTGGCGAGGCGAACGCGTGCCGCTGATCCGGATGCGGATGCGCCAGGCAAGACCTGCCGCATCGGCGTCGAGATCGCGGCGGTGATTGCAATCCGTGAAGCTTTCTTTTGACTTCCTTAACGATCCGGATCTATCATTGTCCCGGATCGAAGCAAGGCGATGACGATGAACCTCGGTGAGATCGGTCGCCGCGGAATGCAGCCGTGATCACGGGTGTGACAGTCGTCAGCGACCTGCTGCGGCCCGACGGCAATTGCTGTCCGGGCGGCAAGGACCGAGCCACGGAGTGGCTGTGGAACGCGCTGAAACACTCGATCTACCTGGCTACGGGGCTGCCCGTCGATGCCCTGACGACAAGCCGTTCGCCCGTGCTCCGCGCCTGGATCGAAGCGCAACGCGCCCTGAATGTCGCCGACGCCCACTGGGCATCGATCTACGATCGCGTCCCTTGGTCCGCACCGCTGGAACAGCTGGTCATCGACAATCTGCGCGGGCGCTTCTGCGTCGGCTTCGAGATGCCGCCCTGGCTGGTGCGGCTGCTGGACGAACTGGCTGTGCCCTATATCGACCTGCACCTCCACCCGGTGCGCTTCATGGACGACCTGATGTTCGCGGCCCGCGCCTCCCAGGCCGAGACCCAGGCAGCGCTGCTGTCGATCGCGGTCATGGAGAGCGAGGTCCTGACGACCGCCGGCCTGCTCGATGCCATGTGCCAGTTCATCTCCGAGGCGCGCATGCCGGACAACACATTGCTGGTCGTGGGGCAGCGGCGATACGATTCGACCCAGATCGTCGGCGGCGGTTTCTTCGACGCTGTGCCGCTGTCAGCCGGGATCCATGCGCTGTGCGCGCGGCACGCGGCGGTGGTTCTGAAGCCGCATCCGTTTGATCGGCGGCACTCGCTGCTCGAGGTCGCGGCCGCGGCACCAGGCCGCGTGCTGGGCGTCATCGATGACAACATCTATCGCCTGATGGCATTGCCGCAAATCAGCGCGGTGCTGACGGTGAATTCCAGTGTCGCGCATGAGGCACCGTACTTCGGCAAGCGCGTCCACACGCTCGCCCCGCTGACAATCCGCCCCGCCTGGCGCGGCGCCGCGGTGGACAGCACGGCGCACGCATCACTGGACGATGTCGTGCTGACCCCCGATTTCTGGCGCACAATCATGGCACCGCACACGCCGGTGAGCGCGCCCGACGGAATGCGGCTGGGAACGAAGCCGAACCGGCTGCGAATTGCCTTCGACAGCTTCTGGAACTATCAGCAAATCGACAGCGACCGGATTCCGCGCCGCGCCGGCACCTGAGCGCGGGGGCGGTTCCGCATGCCGTTCCGCCGGCCCTGGCAGCGCTTGACGACCGCGCCGGCGGGCGCTTGGTAGCTAGATCGCGCTGAGCGGAACGTCCCCGGCGCGTAAATCATGCGATCAAACAAAGAGATAGACCATTTTCGGCCTGCACGGTCAGGCTGAAAATGGTCTAGAGCATGATCGCGCTGAGCGGAACGTCCCCAGCGTGTAAATCATGCGATCAAACAAAGAGATAGACCATTTTCGGCCTGCACGGTCAGGCTGAAAATGGTCGAGCCAAGCAGCGGCAAGGCGACACCCATGCTGACACAGGTTTATGAGGTCTCAAGCCCTGAAGCGGCTCGCGCCCTCTCGGCGATCGGCGTGGACCACATCGGGCTGCTGGTCGGTGATGGTGAATTTCCGCGAGAACTGCCGGTCGCAGCGGCGGCCGCGGTGGCGGCGGCGATCGTCCCGCGGTCGCAATTCTCAGGGTTGTTCCTGACGGCCGACCTCGATCTGATCGAGCTGTGGGCGCGCGAACTGGCGCCGCGGATTGTCCACCTGGGGGCGGCACCGGAACTGCTGTTGCCGGCATCGGTTGCTGAATTGAAGAAGCGATTGCCGGGGCGGGTGGTGATGCGGAGCGTACCCGTATCCGGCGAGGAGAGCATTGCCATCGCGCAAAGCTACGACGGCATCGCCGATTTTCTGTTACTTGACAGTTATCGGCCGATGGACCGGCAGATCGGAGCACTGGGTGTGACGCACGACCGGAACATCAGCCGCCGCATCGTGGAGGCGGTCCGCACACCGGTGATCCTCGCCGGCGGTCTTGGACCGGACAACGTCGCCGACGCGATCCGGGCGGTTTGGCCAGCCGGGGTCGATTCCAAAACGAAGACCGATCGGGATGGCTCGCACGCCAAGGATATCGAGCGGGTGCGGCGGTTCCATGCCGCGGCGCTGGCGGCGGTATGATCCCGTGGGGGAATGATCCCCACGGGGCATGATCCCACGGGGCATGATCCCACGGGGCATGATCCCACGGGGCATGATCCCACGGGGCATGATCCCACGGGGCATGATCCCACGGGGCATGATCCCACGGGCCGCGGGTTATTGAACCACTTCCGGCACCCGTTCGGCGGGCGGCGTGTTGCGGCTGCGGCCGCAGCGGACGATCCCGTCGATGACCACCATCCCGATGCCGGGAAGATCGCCCCTGCGCACGCTGTCGAGGAGGTCCGGCGCCCGAGGAATGCTGCGCCCGATCCATGAACAGGAGATCGGCCGCCCGGCCGGGCTCGATCAGGCCGCAATCGAGGGCGCGCATCCGGGCGGTGTTGCCGGTGGCGCAGCAGAACAGCGTTTCGGCCGGCATGTCGCCGACCGAGGACAGCAGCGCGATCATGCGCAGGATTCCCAGCGGCTGGACGCCCGATCCGGCGGGGCTGTCGGTGCCGAGGATCACGCGCCGCAACTGCCCGAGATCGCGGGCGTAACGCAGCGCCGTCAGCCCGGCGAGTTCGTTGCCGTTGTGCACGATCTCGATGCCGCGGGAACAGCCCTCGCACAGACAGCGGATCTGCGACAGCGGCAGCGCGGTGTGGCCGCCGTTGATGTGGCCGATGATGTCGGCGTCCGCCTGCAACACCGTGTCGGCATCGATATAGCCGGATCCGGGAACGGACGGGCCACCGGTGTGGATGGTGCTCTGGATGCCCGACTTGCGGGCCCAGGCGACCATCTGCTGCGCCTCGTACCCGGCCTTGACGCTGCCCAGGCCGACTTCGCCCAGCAGCCGCACCCCGGCCCGGGCAAGCTCGGAAAAATCGGATTCCACCATGCCCTGTTCGAGCACCGGCGCGCCGGCCAGGACTTTCACGCCGGCAGGACGAAAGTTGTCGTAGGCGCGCTGGGCGGTGATGGCGAGCGCCTTGACGCCGACGATGTCCCTGTGGGCGGCCTGGGAGATGCACTTCGCCGGCGGAGACCATGGTGGTGACGCCACCGTGCAGGAAGGACTCGATCCAGCCGAACTGACCCTGGCGGGGCGTCCAGTCGCCGAACACGGGGTGGACATGGCTGTCGATGAGCCCGGGTGAGACGGCGCAGCCATGCGCGTCAATGGTGACGCGGGCGTCGGCGGTGTCGCAATCGGCCCGTTTGCCGATCGCGGCGATACGGCCCTGTTCGGCAACGATCGTGTCAGCGTCGAGGATCGGCGCCTCCAGTGCGCCCGACAACAGCAACCCGATGTTGGTGATGACCAATTTGCCGAATTGCTTGTCTGGACCGGCAGTAAGGGCCATGACTTTCGACCTTTCATGTCTTTGCCAGTCAAAGTACCGGCGCGATCAGCAAAGTTTGCGCAACAAGGCAAGGAACCTCAGGCGTTCATTGGGGGTCAGCGGATCGAGCGTCGGCCTCGGTGATGCCGCGCGCCGCCACGACCGCCCGGGCTGCGAGATCCGGTCCCGACTGCGTCGCAGTCAGCACGGTCGTGCGGCGGTCGACGGGATCGGCCGTTCGCGTCACCAGGCGGCGGTCTGCCAGGCGGCGCACGACGCCCTGGATCGTCGCCGGGTCCATGGCCGCCAGCCAGCCAAGCTGATTCTGCGTGACACGGCCGATTTCGGCAGTCTTGACCAGGGCGGTGAACTGGGTCGGGGTCAATCGCGCCCCACCCATGCCGGCATGAAAAATCGCCATATGGCGCTGATGGACCCGGCGTATCAGGAACCCGGCCTGATTCTCGACCACGTAGCCATCAAGCACGGAAGCGATGGCGTCGGACGAGGGCTTGCCGTGGAGGTCCGGATGTCGCATTGGTCCGAGGTATAGGCGCGCGATCGTTCGTCTGCAATCAATCGAGCCAAAGCGGACCATCAGCGAAGGTTCCGTTTCATGCCGCTGCCGGTACCGATTAGTCCGACACGCCGACAATGAGAGGAATGACGATGAAAATCGATCCGGACGATTTCCGTGTCCGTGAGGGCGTCGAGGTCGATCTCGACAAATGGCCGACGAAGGTGGGGAAGGTATACGCCTCGAAGCAGCAGTACCACACGATGCTGGACGATCATGTGGCGCGCCTGAGCGCGCAGCAGCAGCTTCTGTACGCCTCCAATCGCCACGCGGTGCTGCTGATCTTCCAGGCAATGGATGCGGCGGGGAAAGATGGCGTGATCAAGCACGTCATGTCAGGGGTCAATCCGCAGGGGTGCCAGGTGTTCAGCTTCAAGCATCCCAGCGCGATGGAACTGCAGCACGACTTTCTGTGGCGGACCACCCGCGATCTTCCGGAGCGGGGGCGGATCGGGATCTTCAACCGATCGTACTACGAGGAGGTGCTGGTCGTCCGGGTCCATCCGGAGATCCTGGGCAATGAGGGACTGGCCGAGCGGCCATCAGACAACAAGGCGGTCTGGCACAGCCGGTACCGCTCCATCCTGCACATGGAACGCCACCTGCACGACAACGGGACACGGGTGATCAAGTTCTTCCTGCATCTCTCGCAAGAGGAGCAGCGGCAGCGCTTCCTGCAACGGATCGATGAACCGGAGAAGAACTGGAAGTTCAGCCAGGCGGACATGGAGGAGCGGGCGTTCTGGCCGCAGTACATGAAGGCCTATGAACAATGCCTGAGCGCGACCAGCACGCATGAAGCGCCCTGGTACGTGGTACCCGCCGACGACAAGGACAACGCTCGGCTGATCGTATCCGAGACCATTCTTGAAACGCTTGAAGGCCTGAAGATGTCGTATCCGAAGGTGAGCGAGGACCGCCGGCGTGAATTGCTCGCGATCCGGGAGCAACTGGCGAAGTAACACCACAGCGGCCGGATGCGAGGCCCCGACGGCTCCACCCCATGACGCTGAAGGATGGGGCGCCTCGGCGGACGGTGACCGAAGGGGTCGCGGGCCGCGGCTTGCCTGGGCTTGGGGAAAGTGTCCGGTGGCGGCGCTTGCTGCGTCATTCCGCCTGATGCTGCAGCAGCACGCCCCTGGCGATGTAATCGCGGATTTCGGCGTCCGTGTAGCCAATTTCGGACAGCACGTCGGCATTGTGCTCGCCGCGCAGGGCCGGCGGGTCGAGCGGGCCGGGCACGTCCTCGGAAAAATGCCAGGGCAGGCCGTGCAGCTTGTACGAGCCGCCGCGCCGGTCCGGAATTTCCCGAACCGCGCCCCACCAGGCGGCCCATTCGGTCCCCGCCAGTTCTTTCAGGGTGCGCACCTGGCCGATCGCGATCTTTGCCTCGTCGAGTTGCGCATCCAGCAATTCCAGGTCGCGGAAGGTCAGCATCCAGGCTTGGATTTCGGCGTGCAGTGCCGCGTAGTTCTGGCGGCGGGCGGCGGCGGTGACGAAGCGCGGATCGTGCCGCAGATCGGCGCGGCGCATGGCACGCAGGTAGTTCGGAAACGTCATCGTGCCGGTGATGCTCTGGGCGGCGACGAAGCGTTCGCCGTTCGGGCCGACGAAATGCGGGCCGTCGGTGGCGCCGAGGACCGCGGATTCGGCGCCGACGTCGACGCCATCCAGGTCGATATGGGCGCGTTCGTTGACGGCGATCATCACGGCGGCCATCGCGACGTCGATATACTGGCCGCGGCCGGACCGCTCCCGTGCTCGTAGCGCGGCGAGGACCGCGATGGCGGCTTGCAGGCCGGAATAGACATCGGCGTGGGACAGCGGATCGGTCAAGGTCTGCCCCAGATCGCCGCCGAAATGGCGCTCGGTGTTGGCGGTGAAACCGGCCTCGGCATGCACCGTCGGCGCGTAGGCCATGCGCGATCCCCATGGGCCGCCCTGGCCGTAACCGGTGATCGAGGCGTAGATCAGCCGGGGGTTCCGCTGCGACAGCGTGTCATAGTCGAGGCCGAAGAAACCAAGGGTGCCGGCGCGGAAGTTCTCGATCACCACGTCCGCCTGGTCGCACAGCCTCAACACGAGTTCGCGGGCGCCGGGCTTGTTGAGGTCGATGCTGACGTTGCGCTTGCCGATATTCTGCTGGGCGTAGTAGCCGGACATGCCGTCTTTGTACGGATAGGCGAAGCGGGAGACGTCGGGGCGCGGCGGCTCGATCTTGATCACCTCGGCGCCGAGGTCGGCCAGGGTGCGGGCGCATAGCGGCCCGGCCAGGACGCGGGAGAAATCGACGACCTTCAGGCCGTGCAGCGGTCCGGGCATGGCGCTTATTTCCCCTCGAAGGTGGCGAGGCCGGGGCCGTTGGCGCGGAAGGATGCCAGGCCGGCTTTCAGGTCCTCGGACGCCCAGATCGGCTTCTGGATCTCGGCCATCGCCAGGTCGGCCGCTTCGACGCCCTGGTTTACCGCGATGTGGACCAGTTGCTTGGTGGCGGCGTGGGCGACGGTGGGGCCGTAGCCGAGTTCGCGGGCGACGACCAGCGCACTGTCGAACAGGTTTTCATCCGGGACGACAAGGTTGATGAGGCCCCAGCGTTCCAGTGTCGCGGCGTCGTAGCGGCGGCCGAGCATGGACATCTCCTTGGCGCGGGCGGCGCCGATGCGCTGGACCTGGCGCTGGATGCCGCCAAGCAGCGGGTGCAGCCCGAGCGCGATCTCGACGGAGCCGATCCTGGCGGAGGATGCGGCGACGATGTAGTCGCAGGCGAGCGCCAGTTCCAGGCCGCCGCCCAGGCACGCGCCGTGCACGGCGGCGACGATGGGGATCGGCAGCAGTTCGAATGTGCGCAGCGTCTCGACGGGATCGCGGGCGCCCTTGCCGCCGGCCTCGGCGCGGTCACCGAACAGGCCGACATCGGCGCCGGCGCAGAAGTGGCGGAGGCCGCTTTTCAACAGGATGGCGCGTTTGCCCTCGCCCACCGCGTCACGCAGGGCTTGCAGCAGGGCGCTGATGAGGATGGGTCCCATCAGGTTGTACGGGCGATAGGTCATGGTCAGGATGCGGACAGGGCCGTCGTCGGTACGCTCGATCAGGTCGTCAGTCATGCGGCTTGCTCCTGGTGGGTTCGGTGGCGATGATGACGCAGTGAAAAGCATCATGCAAGTTAGCGTGAAGGCTGTCAGAATGACGCTTGCATGATGCAATCTACCGCGCTACGTTAGTTGCATAACGAAAGTTACTTTATGCATCACGCCCGCTTGGATGCCAAATCCTGTCCCATCGCCCGCGGCCTCGACCGGGTCGGCGAATGGTGGACCATCCTGATTTTGCGCGACGCCTTCCACGGCAGGACACGGTTCGACCAGTTCCAGAAAAGCCTGGGCATCGCGCCGAATATCCTGTCGCGTCGGTTGCGCGGACTGGTCGAGGCGGGGTTGCTGGAAAGGATCCGCTACAATGCGCGGCCGCCCCGCGACGAGTATGTGCTGACGCCGGTCGGGCGGGATTTCCAGCCTGTGCTTTGGGCGATGCTGGCGTGGGGCAACAAGCACTTCATGCCGGACGAGCAGAAGATGGTGCTGGCGGACAATGCGGCCGGTCTGCCTCGTTGGAGTGCCGAACCGCCCGCCGATCCGGTGATGAGGGACGGCAAGGGCGGGAACCGGTTGGAACGGCCGGTCCCGCGGCCAGGCCCCAACGGGCAAATCAGGAGACAGTCATGAGCACGACCGTGGTGGAACGCGCGCCGGATGTCGTCCGCGTGCGCACGAAGAAGCGGCTTGATCTGAAGAAGGTGGCCATGGCCGGGGCCGCGCTGCTGCTGGGCGCTGGCGTGGCGTGGTATGGTCACGACTACTGGACCGTCGGGCGCTTCATCGAGAGCACCGATGACGCGTATGTCGGCGGCGATGTTACGGTCATCGCGCCCAAGGTTTCCGGGCTTCGTCACGGACGTCGCGGTGATCGACAACCAGCGCGTTCACCGGGGTGACCTGCTGATCAAGCTGGACGATCGCGACTATCGCGCGGCGCTGTCCCGGGCGGAGGCGGTGGTCGACGGCCAGCAGGCGACACTGGCCAATCTGGACGCGACGCGGCGGCTGCAGGACTCGCTGATCCGGGAGGCGCAGGCCGGCATCGCCGCGGCGGACGCCGAGATCATCCGGGCGCGCGAGGACGAGACGCGGTATGCGACACTGTCGCGGACTGCGGCGGCATCTGTGCAGTCGTTCCAGAGGGCGGAGGCCGATTACAAGCAGGCGGTCGCCGGGGGCGACAAGGCGCGGGCGACGCTGGATGCGGCGCAGCAGCAACTGGCGGTGATCGACACGCAGAAGCAGCAGACGCGGGCGGCGCTGGATGCGGCGGTCGCGGACCGCGACACGGCGCGACTGAACCTGGACTATACCGAACTGCGGGCGCCGTTCGACGGCGTGGTGGGTGACCGCAGCGCTCGGGTCGGGGCGTTCGCCGGCGTCGGCGCGCAGTTGATTGCCATCGTGCCGGCGCAGCGGGCTCTGGGTGGATGCGAACTTCAAGGAAAACCAGCTGGCGAAGATGCGCGCCGGCGAACCGGCGACGATCCAGGCCGACGTGCTGCCCGACGTGACGTTCCACGGCCATGTCGCCAGCCTGGCGCCGGCGACGGGCGCGCAGTTCAGCGTGCTGCCGCCGGAGAACGCGACCGGCAACTTCACCAAGATCGTGCAGCGTGTGCCGGTGCGGATCCTGCTGGATGGCGATGCGTCGGCGCTTGGGCGGCTGCGTCCCGGTCTGTCGGTGACCGCCGATGTCGACCTGCGGGGGGCGAAATGAGCGCGACGACGCTCAGCCGCAACGTTGCGCCGGTGGATGCCGCCGGGCTGACGACGAAGCAGAAGGTCTTTGCCTTCGCCACCATGACGGTGGGTTTCTTCATCGCGTTGCTGGATATCCAGATCGTTTCTGCCTCGTTGCGCGATATCGGCGGCGGCCTGTCGGCCGGTGCCGATGAGGTGGCCTGGGTACAGACCAGCTATCTGATCGCCGAGATCATCGTCATTCCGCTGTCCGGCTGGCTGTCGCGGGTGATGTCGACGCGCTGGCTGTTCGCCGCGTCGGCGGCCGGGTTCACGATCACCAGCCTGATGTGCGGCTGGGCGTGGGACATCCAGAGCATGATCGTGTTCCGGGCGCTGCAGGGGTTCCTGGGCGGGTCGATGATCCCGACGGTGTTCACGACGGCGTTCGTGTATTTCCAGAACCATCAGCGGGTGATCGCGGCGGCGACGATCGGGGCGCTGTCGTCGCTGGCACCGACCCTGGGGCCGACGGTGGGCGGATGGATCACCGACAACTACTCCTGGCACTGGCTGTTCTTCGTCAACCTGGTGCCGGGGATTTTCGTTACCGTCGTGGTGCCGCTGATGGTGAAGATCGACAAGCCCGATCTGTCGTTGCTGAAGGGTGCCGACTATCTCGGGCATGGCCTTGATGGCGGTGTTCCTGGGATGCCTTGAATACACGCTGGAGGAAGGGCCGCGGTGGGACTGGTTCGGTGACGACACGATCCGGACGACGGCATGGATTTCCGGCGTGGCGGGGGTGGCGTTCATCTGGCGCAGCCTGACGTTCGAGCCGGCCGGTGGTCGATCTGCGGGCGCTGAAGAGCCGGAATTTCGCGCTGGGTTGTTTCTTCTCGTTCATGACGGGGATCGGGATTTTCGCGACGATCTACCTGACGCCGCTGTTCCTGGGGCGCGTGCGCGGGTTCAGCGCGCTGCAGATCGGGCTGGCGGTGTTCTCGACCGGGATCTTCCAGATCCTGGCGATCCCGTTCTACACGTTCCTTGCACGCAAGATCGACCTGCGCTGGCTGATGCTGTTCGGCCTGGCGTGCTTCACCTTCAGCATGTGGAATTTTACCCCGATCACGCACGACTGGGGCTGGCGTGAACTGCTTGTTCCGCAGGCGTTCCGTGGGTTCTCGCAGCAGTTCGCCGTGGCGCCGATGGTGACACTGACCCTGGGGGTGATCCCGCCGGAGCGGTTGAAGCTGGCGTCCGGGCTGTTCAACCTGATGCGGAACCTGGGCGGCGCGATCGGCATCGCCGGCTGCGGGACGATCCTGAACGACCGCACCAATCTGCATTTCCTGCGGCTGGCCGAGCATCTGAACACCACCAACACGCGCGATGCTGAACGTGCTGGGGCGGCTTGCGGCGCACGCGACGGTGCTGAGCGGCGGCGACGCGGTGATGGGGCATGCGATCGCACTGCGAGCAACTCTGGGCGCTGACGATGCGGGAGGCGCAGACGGAAACCTATTCGGATGCGTTCCTGGCGTTGATGGTTTGCCTGGGGATTGCCACGGTGATGGTGCCGCTGATGCGCAAGGTCGCGCCGCCGAAGGCTCCGGTCGCCGATGCGCATTGAACGGGGCACATGGAACTGGCGCGATCGCGGCTGATGGCGTTACATCGCCGCGATCGCTACGGAGCCTGCCGCGTTGACCCAGTACATCCTCACGCTGTCCTGCGAGAACCGTCCCGGGATCGTCGCCGCGGTGGCGACCTCGATCTTCGAGCACGGCGGCAACATCCGGGAAGCGCAACAGTTTGACGATACCGAGAGCGGCCGGTTCTTCGCCCGCATCGTGCTGGATCACCCGGAAGGCCGGCTGGACGTGGAACGGTTGAAAGCGGCGCTGGGTGTGGTCGCGACGCGGTTCGCGATGGACTGGGGGCTGCGGGACCGGGCGAGGCGGCAACGGGTGATGCTGCTGGTGTCGCGGTTCGATCATTGCCTGGCGGATATCCTGTATCGCTGGCGGATCGGCGAAATGCCGATGGACATCACCGCGGTGGTGTCGAACCATCCGCGCGAGAGTTTGCCGCACCTCGATCTGGACGGGGTGGCGTTCCATCATCTGCCGGTGAGCAAGGAGACGAAGGCCGAGCAGGAGGGACGGATCTGGGGCCTGGTGCGGGAGACGCGCACGGAACTGGTGATTTTGGCGCGATACATGCAGGTGCTGTCGGACGATCTGGCGGGCAAGCTGGCGGGCCGGTGCATCAACATCCATCACTCGTTCCTGCCCGGCTTCAAGGGCGCCAGGCCGTACCATCAGGCTCACCAGCGAGGCGTGAAGCTGATCGGGGCGACGGCGCACTACGTGACCACCGACCTGGACGAGGGGCCGATCATCGAGCAGGACGTGGAGCGGATCAGCCACGCGGATACGCCGGACGACCTGGTTCGCCAGGGGCGCGACATCGAGCGCCGGGTGCTGTCGCGGGCACTGCGGTGGCAGTTGGACGGGCGGATCCTGGTGAACGGGATCCGCACGGTGGTTTTCCGGGACTGAGATCGGTTGCGGGTGGCGGGTTCGGTGAGTGCCTGCCGACATGGCGACAGGGATGGTTGCTTGCCGCGGGCTGAACGGTTGGGCTTTGGGGTGACCGCTGGCGCGTCGGTGGCTGTTTTGATTTCGGACTCAGCCAACGCCGCCCGCATGCGGCTCGGCGTTACAGCTGATCGGTATGCCTGCCTGGGGGCCGGTTGTGGTCAGGCCGCGGATGACCCACATCACCGGTGAAAGGCAGAAGCGCTTGCCCGCGGCCGGCGCATCCTGCTCGACATTGTGACCCCGACAGGATGTTGACCGGACGGCAGCGGCATTTCGCCTCGCTGTCGCATGAAGCGGAGGAGGTCCGGCCGTGGTGAGCGCGTCCGATGCCAGACTGCGCCGGTTCGTTGCCCTGCTGCTGCGCTGGAACGCGGCTCTGAACCTGATCGCGCCGCGGGACGTCGAGGTGGTGTGGGAACGCCATGTCGCGGACTCGCTGCAGCTGGTTCCGCTGATGCCTGAGGGGGTGGCTCGCGCGGTCGATCTGGGGACCGGGGGCGGGTTTCCGGGTCTTGTGCTGGCGATCGCGACCGGGGTGCCGTTTGATCTGATCGAGTCCGACCGGCGCAAGGCATCGTTCCTGCGGACGGCGGTGCTGGAAACCGGTGCGCCGGCGACGGTGCATTGTTGCCGGATCGAGGCCGCCGCGGTGGCGCCGGCGGGTTTGCTGACCGCCCGGGCGCTGGCGCCGTTGCCTCGACTGCTGCCGCTGGCCGTCCCGTTGCTGACGGGTGATGGCGTGTGCCTGCTGCTCAAGGGGGCGAAGGTTGATGAAGAACTGACGGCTGCCGACCGCGACTGGGCGATGGAGGTCAGGCGCGTGCCGAGCCAGACGAACGCGGACGGGGTGGTGCTGCGGCTGACAGGGTTGCGGCGGCGGTGAGCGCTTCGCGGCCCGCGGGCCGGTAAGTTCGACCCTGAACGGCGGGGCACGCGCAACCTGCTCAGGCATGTCGTTATATTGGCACTGCGTGATGATTTTCTCGTCGGGTCTGCGACTGCGATGGTCGATCTGGATGGGAACCGGTGCCGAGGCCCGGACCAGCCGATCGATACTTTGTCCCGCCGCTTGCGCTGTGACCCAGCGGACGAATGTTGCCATTGATGTGCAGACGTGCCAGGGTGCGGTCGGCTGGTACTGGTGTAAATGGGAGGCGCCAGGAATTGGTTAGCGGTGTTTTTGGCGTCCTGTAGAGACAGCGACAAGCATCTGTATCCGCCCAACACAATGGGGGGACAACAACATGGCTTCACTCGAGACGACCGCCGGCGGCCTCTCGGAGGCTGAACACGATAAGCAGTTGCGCCGGGCGTTGATCGCCAGCACGGTTGGTACTACGATCGAATGGTATGATTTCCTGTTATACGGCACGGTGACCGGACTGGTTTTCGGGAAGTTGTTCTTTCCTGGCTCCGACCCGGTGGTTGGGGTGCTGCAAGCATTCGGCGTATTCTTTATCGGCTTCGCCGGACGGCCGATCGGCGCGGCGATATTCGGTCATTACGGCGATCGGATCGGTCGCAAGGCAACCTTGATCGTGACATTGCTGGTGACCGGGATCGCGACCTTCGCGGTGGGTCTGGTACCCAGCTACAACAGTATCGGCATCTGGGGTGCGGTCCTGCTGACGTTGATTCGCCTGGTGCAAGGGATAGGCGTTGGCGGCGAATGGGGCGGATCGGTTTTGCTGGCGATGGAATGGGCCAAGACCAACAAGAATCGGGGCCTTATCGCGTCGTGGCCGCAATTCGGGGCCCCGGCCGGGCTTTTCCTGGCAAATACAGCGGTGCTGTTCTTCAGCTGGCTGTCCGGAGACCAGTTCCTGGTCTGGGGGTGGCGTATTCCATTCTTTATCAGCATCGTCATGGTGGCGGTCGGACTATGGATCCGGCTGGGTATTTTCGAGACGCCGGTGTTCCAGAAGGTGATCGCGGAAGAACGCGTCGAGCGCGTTCCAGTGCTTGAAGTGTTCAAGCGCCAGCCGAAGCAGATCCTGCTGACCGCGCTGCTGCGGCTGCCGGAGCAGGCGCCGGGCTATATCGTGGGCGCGTTCATCTTCACCTATGGAACGACGGTGCTTGGGCAGTCACGCAATTTCCTGCTGACGGCGGTCATTCTCTCGACGGTGCTTGGATTTCTGTGGGTGACAGTCGCCGGGCGTCTGTCGGATCATGTCGGCCGCAAGAACATGTACATACTCGGATGCGTGTCCGTGGGCGTGTACGGCTTTATTTACTTTGCACTGCTGGACAGCAAGTCGCCGACACTGATCTTCATCGCGGTCGCGCTGTCGCTGCTCCCGGTGATGACCATGTACGGCCCGGAGGCGGCACTGATCGCCGAGGCATTCTCGCCGCGCCTGCGCTACAGCGGGGCTTCGCTGGGCTACCAGCTGGCGTCGATCATCGCGGGCGGACCTTCGCCGTTCATCGCGACGGCGCTGTTCGCGACGTATCATTCGAGCTTGCCGATCGCGCTTTATATCCTCGTTTGCGCCGTCGTCGGTATCGTCTCGACGGCGTTGCTGCCGGATTACACCAACAAGGAGATCTCGGCGGAGTACGAAGGCGTCTGAATCGTTTCGAGGGCTCGCGCCGTTGCGATGGGCGTCTTTCCCGGCGGGCGGCGAAGAGCACAACAGTGGTTCCAGCCCGGATACAAACTGATCGAGGAAATGGTCGCCGGAGAAGCGGCGCCGGTGATGGTCCCGGCGCGGGTGGGGGGACGCGGCGTCGATCGGGTTGGCGGGGCGGGGTTTGCGGGATGAGGAAGCGTGTTGTCGCGGCGATGGATCCTGCGCCGGCTGCCGAGCCTGCTTCAGTCCAATATGCGTTGCGTCGTCCGGATCGATTGGTCCGGGCATCACGATGGTGCCTCGGCGTTGACCTCGTGCGTGCTGAGGAAAAGAAAGTGGAACCGCGTTTCCCTTGCTTTCTTGCTTTGCTGAGGCCGGCACGGGCGCGGGAGTAGCGCACGGTACTTGGTATGGATCCGAGCATCACGATCGTGCCTCGGCGTTGACCTCGTGCGTGCTGAGGCAAAGAAAGTGGAAACACAGATGCACACCGATCAGAAGGGATAACGCAGATGGTGCGCTCGCCCGGCCACGGGGTCTCGCGGGAGCCGGTGTCGGTTCAGCCCCGATCCGTGTGCATCCGTCTGATCGGTGTGCATCTGTGTTTCCCCTTGCTGTGCTGCGGCCGGCACGTGCGCGGAAGTAGCGCACGGTGCTTGGTATTTGTCCGAGTATCACGATTGTGCCTCGGCGTTGACCTCGTGCGTGCTGAGGAAAAGAAAGTGGAAACACAGATGCACACCGATCAGAAGGGATAACGCAGATGGTGCGCTCGCCCGGCCACGGGGTCTCGCGGGAGCCGGTGTCGGTTCAGCCCCGATCCGCGTGCATCCGTCTGATCGGTGTGCATCTGTGTTTCCCCTTGCTGTGCTGCGGCCGGCACGGGCGCAGAAGTAGCGCACGGTGCTTGGTATTTGTCCGGGCATCACGATGGTGCCTCGGCGTTGACCTCGTGCGTGCTGAGGAAAAGAAAGTGGAAACACAGATATACGCCGATTAGAAGGGATGACGCAGATGGTGCGCTCGCCGGGCCACGGGGTCTCGCCGGAGCCGGTGCCGGTTCAGCCGCGATCCGCGCGCATCCGCCTGATCTTCGTGTATCTGCGATTTCGCTTGCTTTCTTGCTTTGCTGAGGCCGGCATCGGCGCGGGAGTGGCGCACGGTACTTGGTATTGGTCCGAGCATCACGATGGTGCATCGGCGTTGACCTCGTGCGTGCTGAGGAAAAGAAAGTGGAAACACAGATGCACGCCGATCAGAAGGGATAACGCAGATGGTGCGCTCGCCCGGCCACGGGGTCTCATGTGAGCCGGTACTGGGTCAGCCGCGATCCGCGTGCATCCGCCTGATCTGCGTCTATCTGCGGTTTCCGCTTGCTTTCTTGCTTTGTCGCGGCCGGCACCGGCACGGGAGTGGCGCACGAACGCAAGGTCGGCGCGCGGTGCCGAGGGGGGGGCCGGATCGACTCGCCGGCGTGCCTCGGGCGGCCGAGACGGTTCCCGCTGGTCACCGCACAGGCGTCGTGACGGTGTTTGCTTCGAGCGATGTCTGGGGAAAAGCATCAGGCAAGGCAGCGACTCATCGAACTCGCATCGCCTATTTGCTGCCGCGTGCGCTGATTCGCAGTGTTCGCAGTGCGGAGACGGCGCGGAGAAAGCTCCGCCCCGGCCGGCAGCGGGACGCTTTAGCTGTGCCCTGCCGAAACACGCGGTCGGCTGGCACAGCCAGGCTTGTGGCACCGGAACGGCGCTAGAATTTCTCCACCCAGGGACGCAGTTCCACCTCCCAGGTCCATGCGCTGCGGGGCTGGTTCGCGACTTGCCAATAGGTCTCGGCGATCGCATCGGGGTCGAGAAAACTGTCCGGATTGTCGTTCGGATCGGGCCGAAGCGCACTCCGGATGCCGCCGTCGATGACGAAATGCGCGACGTGCACCCCTTTGGCGACAACTCGCGCGCCATGGCGGAGGCCAGCCCGCGCAAGGCGAACTTGCCCATCGCGAAGGCGGACGAGTTCGGATAGCCCTTGACGCTCGCCGATGCACCGGTCAGCAGGATCACACCGGAGCCACGCGCGACCATGTGCCGGGCGGCCTGTTGCACCACCAGGAACCCGCCATAGGCACTGACCGAGATGGCGCGGGCCACGTCGGCCGGATCGAGGTCGGTCACCGGACCGCGGGCGCGGGCGCTGGCGTTGTAGACGACGATATCGGGCACGCCCTGGGTCGCGATCACGACGTCGAACAAGGCAGCCACCTCCTCGGGTTCGGTCGCCTCGCAGGCGAAGGTAACGCCGGCGGTCTCCTCCGCCAGCTTCTGCAGCTTGTCGGGATTGCGCGCGGCCATCGCCACCTGCAGCCCGTTCCTGGCGAACAATCGGGCCAGCGAGGCGCTCAGCCCGGGGCCGACGCCAACGATCAATGCGGTTTTCAGTTCCATTTCAACGCCCTCCGGAGATGGGTACTATGACGCCCGTAATATAGGACGCTTCGGGCGAAAGCAGCCAGAGCACGGCGGTGGCGACTTCGGCGGTGCTGCCGACACGGCCCATCGGCACGCCGGCGACGAGCCTGTGTCAGGCGGTCCGGCAGCCCGGCGCGAGCGTGCAGGTCGGTCTGGATCAGGCCGGGGCTGACCGCGTTGACGCGGATGCCGCGCATCGCCAGTTCCTTCGCCGCACCGATCGTCAGGCTGTCCAGCGCGCCTTTCGAGGCCGCGTAGTGGATCCACTCGCCCGCACCGCCCAGCTCGGCGGCACGCGAGGATATGTTGACGATCGCACCCCCTGCCCCGCCCCGGTCGGTGGCCATGCGAGCGACGGCCTCGCGGATCATCAGGAATGGCGCGCGCACGTTCACCGCCAGCACGGTATCCAACGTCTGTGTGCTGACCGTGTCGATCCTGCCCATGGGCCCGGGTGTGCCGGCATTGTTGACCAGGGCGGTGACCGGACCCAGTGCATCGTCAACGATGCGGTAGAGCGCCAGGATGGAAGCCTCGTCGGCCATTTCCGCCCGCACCGCGATGGCGTTCCCCCCTGCGGCCACGATGTCGGCGACGACGGCATCCGCCAGCGCCTGGTTCGTCTGGTATGTCAGCGCCACGGCATAGCCCCGCCCGGCTGCAAGCCTGGCAACCGCCTCGCCGATGCCCTGGCTGCCGCCGGTGACAATCATGACCTGGTTCATTCGATCCTCCGGTGATTTCTCGCTATCATCGCATCACGGACACAAGGGTTCATGCAAATGCTCCGACTGCCGCTTCGATTTGCGCTCATCATGATCGGTTCCGCGGTCTGGTTCGGCCTCGCCGTGCTGGGCGAAGGCGGGTTTGCCGCGTTCTTTTCGCATGCGGCGTTGACCGCGCTCGCGGCGGTGGGGTTCGTCATGGCGGTCGCCTCTGTGTTCGCCGGCGGGAATCTGAGCTCGGGGGTGAAGGAGGACCGAGCCAACCGCTGGGTGCTGGCGGTCTTCGCCGTGACCGGGCTGCTGCTGGGCTGGCTGCCCGCCTGGACCGATCGGCACGGCATCTGGTGCCTGGACGGCGACGGCGTCCGCTGGGTCGGCGTCGTGCTTTTCGCGATAGGCGGCGCCGTGCGGCTGTGGCCGGTCTTCGTGCTGGGCAACCGCTTCAGCGGTCTGGTCGCGATCCAGCAAGGCCACACGCTGGTGACCACCGGCATCTACAGCAAGGTGCGCAATCCCAGCTATCTGGGGCTGCTGCTCTACACCCTGGGCTGGAGCCTCGCATTCCGGTCCTGGGCAGGCGTCATCCTGACAGCCGCGATGATCCCGCCGCTGTTGGCGCGCATGGCATCGGAGGAACGATTGCTGCAGGGCCAGTTTGGCGCCGAGTACGACGCCTACCGCGCCCGCACCGCGCGGCTGGTGCCGAGGATCTACTAGACCGTGACCGGGTCAGGGCGACCGGGCCTGGATTTGCAAGTCGTTGTTTGATCGCGTAATTCGTGCCGTCGCGAGTGCTCCTTCGGACCACCGCGCGCTGGCATTTTTCTTATGTTGCCGTATCATGGGACGATAAGAGGCAAAGGGAGACGGCGAGCGTGCTAGGTCTGATGCAGAGCCAAGGGCTGATGATTTCCTCGATCCTCACCCACGCCGCACGGCATCACGGGTCCGCCGAGGTGGTATCCCGCACACACGAGAACACCACGCATCGATATACCTGGCGCGACGTGGAAGCCCGGTCGCGCCGCCTCGTGCGCGTTCTGCAAAAGCTTGGGGTCGGCGCAGGCGACCGGGTCGGCACCCTGGCCTGGAACGGATACCGGCATTTGGAAGTCTACTACGCCGCGCCGGGGATGCAGGCGATCTGCCACACCATCAACCCGCGCCTGCACCCCGACGACATCTCCTACATCATCAACCACGCGGCGGACAAAGTCCTGTTCGTCGACAGCAGCTTCGCCGCGCTGATCACGGCCATCGCGCCAGGCATCGCGGAACACGTGCATACGGTCGTCATGCTGAGCGCCGCGGAACACATGCCGGAGGTGACGCTTGCGCCCGGCATGACGCTCGCCTGCTACGACCAGCTCATGGACGCGGCGGACGACGACTACGTCTGGCCGACCTTCGACGAGAACACCGCCAGCGCGCTGTGCTACACCTCCGGCACCACCGGGCGGCCGAAGGGCGTGCTGTACAGCCACCGCTCGACCTGGCTGCACGCCTATGCGACCGCGTTGCCGGACGTGCTGTGCATCAGGGCGACCAGCCGGGTGCTGCCGGTCGTGCCGATGTTCCACGTCAACGCCTGGGGCATGCCGTACGCGGCGGCGCTGACCGGCGCCTCACTGGTGCTGCCGGGGCGGCACCTGGACGGCGCCAGCATGGCCAACCTGCTGAACTCCGAGCGGGTCACGTTCACCGCCGGCGTGCCCACGGTGTGGCTCGGGCTGCTGCAATATCTGCGCGACCAGCGGCGAGCGGCTGACGACGGTGCAGCGCATCATGACCGGAGGCTCCGCCGCTCCGCCGCTGCTGATCGAGGCGTTTCGCGATGAATATGGCGTGGCGGTCGAGCATGGCTGGGGGATGACCGAACTCAGCCCGGTCGGCACGTACAACGCGCCGAAGACCGGCGCAGGAGGGGCTGACGAAGGAGCAGGCGGCGGCGCACATGCTGAAGCAGGGCCGCATCCTGCCGGGTATCGACATGAAGATCGTCGACGGCGATGGCAAGCGAACTGCCGTGGGACGGCGTCGCGTTCGGCGACCTGATGGTGAAAGGCCCCTGGGTCGCCAGCGCCTATTACGGCGACGAACCGGGCAGCGCGCTGGACGAGGACGGCTGGTTCGCCACCGGCGACGTGGCGACGATCGACGCCGACGGGTTCATGGAGATCACCGACCGCTCCAAGGACGTGATCAAGTCCGGCGGCGAGTGGATCAGTTCCATCACGCTGGAGAACATCGCCGTCTCCCATCCCGACGTGGCCGAGGCCGCGGTGATCGCCGCCACCCACGCGAAATGGGACGAGCGGCCGCTGCTGCTGGTGGTGCCCGCGCCCGGAAAGACGGTCGATCCGGCGTCGGTGCTGGCGCTGTATGAGGGCAAGGTCGCCAAATGGTGGCTGCCGGATGAGGTCGTGGTGGTACCGGAGCTTCCGCACACCGCGACCGGCAAGTTGCTGAAGACCAGCCTGCGCATGCGGTTCCGGGATTATTACGTGAAACGGTCCGGGGGATAGGCGGCAGGGCGGCCGCGGCTTTCAATGTCATGTCTGGGTGAGCGCGATGGACCGCGACCTGCTGTCCTGGGGCCTTCGCCGCAAGCCCGGACCACTGCCGCGTCTGTGGCTGTTCACCGATGAGCGGCGCTTGCCCGATCCGCGCGCCTCGGTCGCGCGGCTGCCGCGCGGCAGGGCCGGGGTGATCCTGCGGCACGACCGGGACCCGGCCCGCGCGACGCTCGGCCGCGACTTGGCGCGGATCTGCCGTGAGCGGCGGCTGGTCCTGGTGGTGGCGGGCGATGTGCGGCTGGCGACGGAACTGCGCTCGGGCGTCCATCTGCGCGGAGGACGCTGGCCGGGACCGCTGCGGCGTCGAAGCCTGCTGACCAGTTCCGCCCATTCGATCGCGGATGTGCGACGGGCGCTGGTGGCGGGCGCCAGCCTCGTGTTCCTCTCGCCGGCCTATCCCACCGCGAGCCACGCCGATGCGCCGGGCCTGGGCCCGCTGCGCTGGGCCGCGATGGCTCGAGGCGCGATGGCACGGGGCGCGTTGGCACGGGGCGCGATGGCACGGGGCGCGATGGCACGGGGCGGGACGGCATCGGGCGCGATCGCGTGGCGGGCCGACGCCGGTATCGCCGCACTGGGAGGTGTGGACGGACGAACGATCAGGCGGTTGCCGGCACGGTTGATCCAGGCGGCCGGCGCCATTGGCGCGCTGAGTTGACGTTGACGGAATCTCGGCAGGTCCTGAGTCCCAGCACCTGGAGGCGTTTCTTGCCCGATTGTGATGGCCCGCAGAACACTTTCGCCGGGTCAACGGAAATGGCACAAGATCGGCACGGCGTCTGTCTTTTTTGATAGGCTGTGAGCACTCGCGGATGCAATCCAGCAAGAATCGCGATTGCTGACCAAGCGGGTGCAAGGGTAAACACTGGTCCACTTTATCGTCCGGCGTCACGGCAACATAAGGCAAGCCACCGAAATGCGACCGACCTTGTTTCCCGCTCGGATTGTTCCCGCGGCCTTGATCGCCGTGCTGGCGGTCGCGGCCTGCTCATCCGATGACGTCAAGCCGAACCCGACCGCGGCGAACTTCGAGGGCCTGGGCAGCGGTTCACCTGGCGACGCGTCGGTCGCTCGCGTGGGCGGCGCCGACAGTGGTGCCATGTTCGGATCTGGTAAAGGTCTCCGAGACAAGGCAGAAGGCTCCAGTAATGCCAGCGGTACGGGGATCGGGGTCAACGCGTTCCTCTGGCGAGGCGCATTGGATACGATCTCGTTCATGCCGCTGGCCTCGGCCGATCCGTTCGGGGGCGTGATCATCACCGATTGGTATACCCCGCCGGGCACCAGCGGGGAGCGCTTCAAGGCGACGGTCTACATTCTCAGCCGCACCCTGCGGAGCGATGGCGTGCGGGTGAACATCTATCGCCAGGTGCTGCAGGACGGGCAATGGGTCGACGCGCCTGTTGCCGACTCGACTGTCGGGGATATCGAGAACAAGGTCCTGGCGCGCGCTCGTCATTTGCGGGAGCAGTTGGAGGCCAGCAGCTAAAGCGCTTCCACGCTGAGTGGCAACGCGCCGGCTCGTGTCTGTCGCGCAATTTCATCAGCCTCAGGTCGCGTCACGGTTTGGATCAGGCTGACATCGCGGCAGTGTCCTGCCCGCTGCGTCCACCGCACGGTGCAGCGAAAGCGGGGATCGGCAGGCCACCGAAAACAAGGGGAGCCGTTGCATCCTGGCTATGAGGTGCCGCGGAATCCGGGCCGAAACCGGAAAGCGGCGATGCGTGGAACCGGACGGACGCTCAACAGATGTTCATCCAGCCTGAGGCGGATCAGCTGGTGCAGGCGGCCACGGCCGCGATCGCCGAGGGCCGGGTCGAGCGGGCGACGACGCTGCTGGATGCGGCGATGCGTGCCGATCCACATCACCCGATGGCTCTGACGAAGCAAGCCGAACTGGCAATGTATCGCAAGGACCACGCCCGCGCGCTTGCACTGGCCGACGCGGCGCTTGCCATCGAACCGAACTTCGCGCCGGCGTGGGTTCGGCGCTCGTGCGCATGCTGGCTGGCGGGGCGGCAGAGCGAGGCCGTGCGGGCTGCCCGGCGAGCCGTGGACATCCAGCCGGCGAACCCGGAGTTCCGCCTGCGGCTCGCCCAGTTCGCGGCCTGGACTGGTCGGGGCGCGGAGATGCCGGACCTGCTCGTGCCGGCGTTGGCGGCGCGAACGGCATGACAGTGTGCAATACGCCGCGGCGATCAGCATGCTGGGGGAACTGGCGGTCGCCGAGGGCCGGTTCGACGAGGCGGGCACCCACCTGGATCAGGCACTGCATCTGCATCCGGAATTGGACGTGACCCGCATGCTGCGCGGCATGAACCGGCTGCGCCTGGGCGAGTTCCGCGCGGGATGGCCCGACTACGCTGCCCGGGAAGCGATCCCGGAGCTGTCCTTCGCCAGTGGTCCACCGGTCGCGGCGAACCAGCCCTGGCATGGGCAGGCCCTGTCAGGCAGGACCCTGGTGGTGACGGACGATCAGGGCCACGGCGACGCAATCCAGTTCTTCCGCTATCTGCCGCTGCTGCGGGACCGCGGAGCCGCACACGTCACCTGGTGCACGTTTCCGCCGCTGGCGCGGCTGATGGCCGATGCCGCGTCCTATGCGACGGTGCTGGCTGCACTGCCCGGCGATGTACGGTTCGACTTCCAGTGCACCTCGACCAGCCTGCCGCGCTGGTTCGGAACCGAGTTGCACAGCATCCCGGCAAGCGTGCCGTACCTGCGGGCGCCGTCACACCTGGGATACGCGAAGCAGCGAGAAGGCAGCCGGCGATCGGGCGTGGAGCAACCGAGGGTGGGTCTGGTGTGGTCGGGCGATTCGCGGCACACGCGCGATCATCTGCGCTCGGTTCCGGCGGAGCTGTTCCTGCGCCTGGCCGACGTTGCGGGGATCAGCTTCCATAGCCTGCAGCACGAGGTGCGCGCCGCCGACCTGGCGGCGCTGGCGGCCCGTCCGGCGATCGGGCGGGAGGTCGAGAAGGCGGCCGACTTCGCCGACACCGCGGCGTTGATCGCGCACCTCGATCTGGTGATCACGGTGGATACGGCCATCGCGCATCTGGCCGGGGCAATGGGCAAGCCGGTCTGGATCCTGCTGCACGTCGCGCCCGACTGGCGCTGGCTGGCCGAGCGGACGGACTCGCCCATGGTATCCAACCGCGCGGCTGTTCCGGGTGACGCCGGCGGAGTGGCTGGGGCCCGAGGGCAGGCGGCCTGTCGCGGCCGCCAAGGGGGCCGCCAAGGGGGCCGCCAAGGGGGCCGGCTGGGAACCGGTACTGGCGCGGGTGTCGGCGGCGCTGCGGAGGTTCGCCGCTGAGGGCAGATCTGCTTCACCCTGACACCGCCGGGCGACGGGATCCGGTTTTCGGCCTGATCGCGTGACGGGCGCGTGCCGACCGGCCCGCTCGACACGAATCATGCCCGGATCAGCCCGGGATCATGCGTCCCAGGGGCCGGCCGGCGAACAGGTGGACGTGGAAGTGGGCGACTTCCTGCCCGGAATGCTCGCCCATGTTGGCGAGAAGCCGGTAGCCTGACGTCTCGAGACCAAGATCCTTGGCGATCTTGCCGACGGCTCGCATGAAGCCCGGCGATTTCGGCGTCGCTGGCCGAGGCGCTGAAGTCGGCGAATGAGCAGTATGGCCCTTTCGGAATCACCAGCACGTGTGTCGGGGCCTGCGGGTTGATGTCATGGAACGCGAACGCGAAGTCGTCTTCGTAGACTTTCTTCGCGGGGATTTCGCTGCGCAGGATCCGGGCGAAAATGTTCTGTGCGTCGTAGGGTGGCAGGCCGCTGACCGGCATCGGAACGTCTCCCTGGAGCGGTGTGACGGCGGTTCTACGACGCCGGCGGGTCGCGTGCCAGACGGGAGTCGTGGCCGACGCGTCGCCTGCCGAAGGGGTCTGGTGCCGAAGGGGTCGGGTGCCGAAGGGGTCGCGTGCCGAAGGGGTCGCGTGCCGAAGGGGTCGCGTGCCGAAGGGATCATGGGCCGAAGGGATCCGCGGCGCTGCGTCGCGGGGAGCGAATGTTGGAAAAAGGGCGGCAAGGTGCTCGCCGGTCTACGGAATTTTCGACGTCCCTGCCCTGCGCCGCACCACCAGGGGTTTGGCCCGGGCGGCCTTCTCGGCGATGCCGCTGATGCCTTCGCGGCGGATCAGTTCGGCCCAGACCTCGGCCGGGGTCGACGCCGGACGAGACCCACAGGACCAGCAGGTGGTACAGCACGTCGGCACTCTCGGCGATCAGGGCGTCGCGGTTGCCGGTGACCGCCTCGATCAGGCACTCGACGGCTTCCTCGCCGAATTTCTGCGCGACCTTGGCCGGGCCGCGGGACAGCAGCCGAGCCGAGTGGCTGATGTTGGGATCGGCGTCGCGACGGCTCTCGACGACGGCGAACAGACGGTCGAGAACGATGGCGTCCGACTCGACGGCCGGCGCGACGAACTTGGCGACGCGGGTTTTCTTGGACTCTCCGGGCCGGCTTGCTTTCGGGGCTGGCATGGCCGCGCGGCGGTCTTCTTCTTAGCGGATTTCGCCATCCTCAGGCCGCCTCGCGCGGCATACGAACCGGCAGGCCGGCATCGGCCAGGGCCTGCTTGACCTGCGCGATGGTGAACGTGCCGAAGTGGAACACACTGGCGGCGAGCAAGCCGGTGGCCCCTGCCCTGCGCACCCTCGACGAAATGCGCCAGCGTGCCGACGCCGCCGGAGGCGATCACCGGCACGCGCACGGCGCCGCAGGCGGCGCGCAGCAGATCGAGATCGAAGCCCCGCCCGGTGCCGTCACGGTCCATGCTGGTCAGCAGGATTTCGCCGGCACCGAGCGAGACCACCTGGCGGCACCAGTCGATCGCGTCGATCCCGGTGTGGCCGGCGGCCGCCGTGGGTGAACACCTCCCATTTGCCGGGGTCGGTCTGCTTGGCGTCGACCGCGACCACGACGCACTGGCTGCCGAACTTCGTCGCCGCCTCGCGCACCAGGTCCGGCCGGGCGACGGCGGCGGAGTTGATGCTGCACTTGTCGGTGCCGGCCAGCAGCAGACGGCGCATGTCCTCGGTCGAGCGGATGCCGCCGCCGACGGTCAGCGGCAGGAAGACGCGCGCGGCGGTGCGGGAGACGACATCGAGGATGGTGTCGCGGTTCTCATGGCTGGCGGTGATGTCGAGGAACGTCAGTTCGTCGGCGCCGGCCGCGTCATAGACCGCGGCCTGCTCCACCGGGTCGCCGGCGTCGCGCAGCGAGACGAAATTCACGCCTTTGACGACGCGACCGTCCTTCACGTCCAGACAGGGGATGACGCGGAGTTTCAGCATGGGGGCGGCTTTAGAAAGCGCTGCGGGCGCGCGATGCAAGAACATATGCATGCATGGCGGACTCGCAAACGGACGCTGGATGCGACCGGATCACATCCGCAACTTATCCGGATATCACCCTGCAACAGCGACAGGGCGCCGGCGGGATCGACCCGTCCCGTCATACAGCGCGCGGCCGACGATGACGCCCTCGATTCGCGTGCCTCTCGCGGCGACCTTCAGCGCCGCCAGATCGGCCAGCGAGCCGACACCGCCGGAGGCGATCACCGGCGTGGTCAGTCGCCGCGCCAGCGCGACGGTCTGCTCGAGGTTGAGCCCGGTCAGCATGCCGTCCCGGCCGATATCGGTATAGATGATCGCCGATACGCCGGCGTCCTCGAACCGCAGCCCGAGATCGGTCGCCGGCATGGTGGAGGTTTCGGCCCAGCCCTCGGTGGCGACGAAGCCGTCGCGCGCGTCGATGCCGACGGCGATGCGGCCGGGGAAGCTCTTGCAGGCTTCGCAGCACCAACGGCGGGTTCTTGGCGGCCGCGCTGCCCAGGATCACCCGGCGGATCCCGGCGTCGAGCCAGGCGGCGATGCCGGCGAGGTCGCGGATGCCGCCACCGAGTTGCACCGGGATCGTGACGTTGCCCAGGATCGAGCGAACCGCAGCGGCGTTGACCGGCTTGCCGGCGAAGGCGCCGTTCAGGTCCACGACATGCAGCCAGGCGAACCCGGCCTCCTGCCACAGCCTCGCCTGGGCGCCCGGGTCGTCGGCATAGACCGTCGCCTGGTCCATGTCGCCCCGGCGCAGGCGAACGCACTGCCGTCCTTCAGGTCGATGGCCGGATAGAGCGTCAGCTCAGTCATCAATCGCGCCGTCGTCGGGGCTGTGATCGCCGGGGTCCTGATCGCCGGGGCTGTGGTCGCCGGGGCTGTCATAGGTTCGGCCGTCATTGATTCGGCTGTCATCGCCGCTGCCTGCCTTCGGCGGACGCAGCCGCTTGTAGAAGAAGTAGCCGGCGATCGACTTGCCGCGCACCAGAGCGTATTCCGGGTGCTCGCCCCAGCGGACGTAGCCGTGCGATTCGTACATCCGGATCGCCACAGCCTGGGTTTCCCGCACGTCGAGGTTCAGGATGTGGTAGCCAAGTTCGCGGGCACGCTCCTCGACCGCTGGCGGTCAGCATGCGCGCCAAGCCGTACCCGCGGGCGTAGGGCGCGATGTAGGAGTGCATCAGGCTGGCGGCGAAGGCCTGCGCCTCATTGTTGCGCGGCGGACGAACCAGGATGGCGGAACCGACGATGTCGCCGTTCAGGCGAGCGACGAACAGCTCCCGTTCGGGCACCAGCAGGACGCCGCGGAAGTAGGTCTCCAGCGCGCGCCGTCCTGGCGGATTGACCCAGCCGAAGCCGCCGCCGTCGATGATGGCGGCGTCGGTCGCCTCGCACAGCGTGTGCAGGTCCTGATCGGTGAACTGCCGCAACCGCTCGACAAGCAGGTCGGGTTCCCCGGTGATCGTGGTGGTGCCGGACATGATCAGGGGGACCAGCGCAGGAAGTTGGACAGCAGGCGGATGCCGACGTCCTGGCTCTTTCTCGACATGGAACTGGGTGCCGGCGCGATTGCCGGCGACGACGATGGCGGGGACGATGCCGCCGTAATCGGTGGTAGCGATCGTCTCGTCGCGGCGCGCCGTGAACCAGGGCATAGCTGTGCACGAAATAGACATGATCGCCGGGTCGCAGGCCGTCCAGCAGGGGATGCGAGCCCGGGATGAAGTCGAGGCCGTTCCAGCCCATCTGCGGCAGGCGCAGGCCGGCGCGCCGGCATTTCGGCCACGTCGCCCTTGATCCAGCCGAACCCCGGGGTGACGGTGTGTTCCAGGCCGCGTTCGGCCATCAGCTGCATGCCGACGCAGATGCCCAGGAACGGCGTGCCGCGGCCGGTCGCGGTCTCGATCGCCTCGCGCATGCCTGGGACGGCGGCGAGGCCGGCGGCGCAGTCGGCGAAGGCCCCCTGGCCGGGCAGAACGATACGGTCAGCGGCGGCGACCACGGCCGGATCGGCAGTGACGGCGACAGTCGCATCGATGCCGGCCCGTTCCGCCGCCAGCGCCACGGCGCGCGAGGCGGACGCCAGGTTGCCGCTGCCGTAGTCGACGACCGCGATCCTCATGGCGCGATGCGCATCATGCCGGCTCCGGCCGGAAGCGGGCGGCGAGATCGGGGCGGTAGGACAGCAGGCGCGTGAAGGCCTCGTCGCCACCGTTGGCGGCGAGGACATGAACCAGCAGATAGCCGCGATTTTCCAGCGCCCAGCGGCGCAGGTCGTTGCCGGTCAAGCCCAGGATCAGGGCGATGGCCACCAGCAGGATGGCGCCGGCCGGTTCGGGCGACCAGGACCGCAATCAGGACGCAGGCGGCCAGGCTGATCGCGGCGGCGATCCAGGCTCGGTGGGCGGCCAGCCAGAGCGGGCCGAAGATCAGCGCGCCCCAGGAAAAGCCTTCCTGCACCAGCGACCGGTTCGGCATCGGCTTTCAGCAGCGCGGTGTAGATCTTCACAGCGCCCCCTTGGTGGATGGGATGGCATCGCCGATCCGCGGATCGGGTTCAGCCGCCATGCGCAATGCCCGGGCCGAGGCCTTGAAGCAGGCCTCGGCGACGTGGTGCGCGTTGTGGCCGGCGCGACGGGTGACGTGCAGCGTCACCAGCGCGTTGAAGGCCAGCGCGCGGAAGAATTCCTCGAACAGTTCGGTGTCCATCTCGCCGATCTTGGGACGTTCGAAGGCGACGTTCCAGGCCAGGAAGGGGCGGCCGGAGATGTCGACCGCGGCTTCGGCCAGGGTCTCGTCCATCGGGATCGTGGCGCTGCCGAAGCGGCGGATGCCGCGCTTGTCGCCGAGCGCGCGGGCGAAGGCGGCGCCGAGGACGATGCCGACGTCCTCGGTGGTGTGGTGGAAGTCGATATGCAGGTCGCCCTTGGCGCGGATTGCAAGGTCGAACAGACCGTGCCGCGCGAAGGCTGTCAGCATGTGGTCGAGGAAGCCGATGCCGGTGGCGATGTCGGCGACGCCCGACCCATCGAGGTTGAGGGTGAGGGTGATGTCGGTTTCCGAGGTCTTTCGCTCGATCGTCGCGATACGGGCCATGATGCCCAATTCCCTACAGCGGCCGGAGCGCGTGGTCCAGGGGAACCCTGCATCCGAGACGCTGGCTTCGCGGCCGCCCTCGGGAGAGACCGCCGCCCGAGCCAGTCCTTGGACGGATGCCGGCCAACGCAAGCGCGAAATAGATACGATTTAGCCACGATTTTGCCGCGTCGCGGCCGGTGACATGCTCAGGCTGCTCCGCGGCCGGCGACACCTCTCGCGCAGCGGCCGGCGACACCTCTCGCGCCGCGGCCGGCGACATCTCTCGTGCCGCGGCCGGCGACATGCTCACGCTGCTCCGCGGCCGGCAGCCGTTTGGCATCGCCGGAGACCAGGCATCTGCAGCCCGCGTCCGACGTATGCGCTGGTGAAGGCATGCCCGATTAGAGCTCAAACCCCCGTTACGGGACGGTCCGAGGAAACGAACGCTTCACGCGACGACGATTCCCACCCGCCAGCCAACCACACTGGCCGCCCACAGGACTTGCGCACATTGCCGTCTGGCGGCAGCTTTGCAGCTCGCTGCCGGGTCGGGAAACCCACCTGTCCGGCGGTGTCCCCGACGAGCGTCCGCACTGATATACAGCTCACACGGCGTCTATACAAACCGCATGGCGTCCTGCCTTTGCACCCAGGCCGGTCGCCGGGCGGCAGCCACCCAGACAGCGTAGCCACCCCCTGGTCCGGGACCATTTCTTGCCATGAGAGGATAGAGAGCATGCACACGATCGACATTCCCGCGGCTGCCTTGGCTCGCGTTGCCGCGCTCCGCGCGCAGCGACGGATGTTCGGAACGCTCGACCCGCGCCGCACCGCGCATATCGTGGTGGATCTGCAGAACGGCTTCATGGAACCGGGCGCCCCGGTGGAAGTGCCGACGGCTCGCGAGATCGTCCCGAACGTCAACCGGATCACCCGGGCGGTGCGCGCCGGGGGTGGCACGATCGTCTATCTGCGGTTCAAGACCGATGCCGGCGCGCTGTCCAGCTGGACGTCGTTCTATGAGTTCATGTTCGACCCCGACCACCGCGAGGACATGATCGCCGCGTTCGGTCCGGACTGCCACCACTTCGCGCTCTGGCCCGCGCTTGACGTGCAGGCGTCCGACTGGATCGTCGACAAGACGCGGTTCAGCGCCTTCGTGCCGGATACCTGCGATCTGCACGACCGGCTGAAGGCGGCGAACATCGACACGCTGATCGTGACCGGCACCCTGACCAACTGCTGCTGCGAATCGACCGCGCGCGACGCGATGCAGCGCGACTTCCGGGTCATTTTCGTCAGCGACGGCAATGCCACGCTGACCGATGCGGAACACAATGCGACGCTGGGGAACATGGTGTCGCTCTTCGCGGACGTGATGGACACCGACGAGGTCCTGGCCGCCTGCGCGAACGCCGCCCCGGTCTCCAGCGTGAAGGCTGCCTGAACATGGCATTCCAAGGACCAAGTCTCGCGGAACTGCAGGAGAGTGCGAACCGCCTCGGTCTGCGTCCGCTCACCGCCGATGATGCCGAGACGTTCCGCGCCGCGATCGAAAAGATGGCGGCCAGCATGCAGCGCCTCGACGCCATGCCCGATCCGGCCTTGCCCGAGGCGGACACCGCCCCGCGCGCACCGGGGCGCGCGCCGACCGCCGCGGAAAACCCGTACGGCGCCTGGGCGTGGCTGGGTCCGGTCACCGGTTCCGGCAAGGGCCTGCTGGCCGGCAAGTCGGTCGGCATCAAGGACAACACCTCGGTCCGCGGCCTGCCGCTGCGCAATGGCTCGCGGGTGTTCGACGGCTTCGTGGCGGACTGCGACGCGACCGTCGTCAGCCGCATCCTGGCCGCCGGCGGCACCATCCACGGCAAGACGGTCTGCGAGAACCTCAGCTACTCCGGGCACAGCCACACCAGTTGGCCGAACCGCGTGGTCAATCCGCATGCACCGGACCGCTCCGCGGGTGGTTCCTCCAGCGGCAGCGGCGCGGCCATCGCGGCGGGCGATGTGCCGATGGCTCTCGGCTGCGACCAGGGCGGCTCGATCCGCATTCCCGCCGCCTGGTGCGGCGTCGTCGGGCTGAAGCCGACGCATGGGCTGGTGCCTTACACCGGCATCTGTGCGCTCGAGGCAAGCATCGACCATTGCGGCCCGATGGGCAAAACGGTCGAGGACGTCGCGCGCCTGCTGACGGTGATCGCCGGTCCGGACGGACTTGATCCGCGCCAGCCCGCGACCGTGCCGCAGGTGGACTACCTGGCCGGCCTCGGCGGCGGGCTGCGTGGCCTGCGCATCGGCGTCGTCGCCGAGGGCTTCGGCCGGCCGGAGAGCGATGCCGAAAGCGACGCCGCGGTGCGCGAGGCGCTGGCCCGCATGCAGGCCGCCGGCGCCGAAGTGGAGCCGGTCTCGGTTCCCGCGCATGACGAGATGTTCGACATCTTCAACGCGATCGTCACCGAGGGCACCGCCGCCGTCATGTTCGGTGCCGGCACCGGCGGCTATGGCGAGGGTTTCGTCTCGATGCCGCTGCTGGACGCCTTCGCCCACGGCTGGCGGAGCCGGCCCGATGCGATCAGCCCATCCGCGACGATGGCGCTGCTGATGGGCGATCACATGATGCATCGCTATTACGGGCGCTATTTCGCCAAGGCTCAGGCGCTGCGCGGCGCCGTGCGGAATGCCTATACTCAGGCGTTCGGACGCTGTGACCTGCTGGCCATGCCGACCATCCCGTTCCCCGCGATGCCGATGCCGCCGGCGCAGGCGACACTGGCCGAGGTGCTGGCCGCGGCGCTGCCGATGGTCGCCAACACATCCCCGCTCGACGCCACCGGCCATCCTGCCCTGAGCGTGCCGTGCGCGATGCGCAACGGGCTGCCGATCGGACTGATGCTGATCGGGCGGCATTTCGATGATGCCACCACGCTGCGCGCCGCAGCCGGGCTGGAGGCACTGGGCGACTGGCAGGCGTGGTAGGCATGGCGCCATGTCGACGAATTAGCCGCGCGCGGCGGCCCGCTGCTTTCCGCTGGCCGGTCTCGACCATTTTGCATCCTGAACTGTGTCCGTCGAAAAATGGCCCAGGTCTTTGTTTGATCGCATAATTCGCGCGCCGGGGACGTTCCGCTCAGCGCGATCATTCTCCAGCCGCCGGCGCACCCCGGGCTTGCCGGCGGCGACTGTCCGTTCGTAGACGGAACAATTTGGGTTGATCGGCTGGCGATCAGGAAAACCGGCGGATATGTCGCGAGGAAATCGGCGGGGCTGGGCAACGATCGATCATTGGCCAAGCCGGCGAAGAGGCTGCAGATTGGCAGCCGCTTGGCTGGTGCCCGACGAGCCGGTATCCGCACCAGGGAATCGCGCTACTGGCTGTAGGTCTGAAGTATTCGATCGCGCGGCGACTTGGCGCAGCCGGCCTGCACGCCATCTCGGTCTGCACTGATGATCGGGCAATATAACGGTGGCGGCGCCGCCTGACCAAGTCATGCATTGGAGCATGATCGCGCTGAGCGGAACGTCCCTGGCGCGTGAATCATGCGATCAAACAAAGAGATAGACCATTTTCGGCCTGCACAGTCAGGCTGAAAATGGTCTAGGTCCTGGGTCCCGAGTTGCTCCTGACAGTGGACAGATCGTGTGTGAGCCAACTCACAGACAGAAGCCCCGAAAAGCGCTCTAACCTCGAGCGGTGAAACGGAAGTTCAGGTCAGGCCAGCGCTTTGGCCTGGCACATGAGAGCGGTTCACGACAGCGTTCAGAAACGATCGAACTCGAAAATGGAAGGAGAATGGCATGGCTATCGGAGCTCAGTTTGCGGTTTGGGGTGCTCTGGCGAACGGAAACCGGAACGAGGCGCGGGCGGCGGATGTTGGTGCCAGGTTGCAACAACTTTTCAATGAGGGCGTGACAACGATCACCATCAACGACGATAATTTCGGTGATCCTGCAGTCGGTTTCACGAAGCATTTTGCGGCGACGGTCAACAATAATGGCCGCGTTTCTCACTACGCCTGTCAGGAGGGCCAGACGATCGACTTTGAGACCCCAAGCAGCTAAGATCAGGACCCTTTACGCGGCTCGGCGGCTTGTGGTTCTCGGCGGGTCGAAGGTGTCCGATACCGCGCTGCCGATGCTGGCGTGGAGCCGGGCCACGATCGGATCGGAGCAGACACGAAAAGCGGGCAAGGGTTCACGCCTCTTGATTATGGCGGGAACCCAAGTCCCGGTCACCGAGCGTGCGCCTCGGCCATGGTCTTCGTCTTATGATTAATGGCGATGCAAGGCGAATACCCAGACGACACCGCCCTGCGGCACGGCATTGGGATCGAGCTTCAGCGGCGTGGTCGACAGCGCCTGCTGGATGCGTTGCGCATCCACCCCCCAACCCGACTGAACAGATATGTATTCAGTATCCCCCACCTGGTAGGCGACCGGCATGCCGATAATGCCGGAGTTCGTCCGCTGCTGCCACAGCAGTTCCCCGGTCTTTGCGTCGAATGCGCGGAACATGCGGTCATTGGTGCCGCCGACGAACACCAGGTCACCGGCGGTGCTCAGCACGGACGCGAAGAGCTGGTTCGGGAAGGGATACATCCACTTCTGCTTGCCCGTGGCCGGATCCCAGGCCTGCAACTCGCCGATATGCTGGCCGCGCGGCAGCAGATCGTTGGTGTTCGGATCGACACCCAGCCATAGCTGGCCAACGATCAGCTTCTTTTTCACCCCCTCGTTCTCGCCGCACATATTGTTGTTGGCGGGGATGTAAAGCAGGTGGGTCTGGTCGCTGTACGATGTTGAAGGCCAGTCGTCGCCGCCCCACAGCGAGGGGCAGAAGTTGACCATTTTTCCGACCACCGGCTTGTGGTCCTGATCGTAGGTTGGGCGGCCGGTCTGCGGATCGATGCTCTTGAAAGCGTTCTGGTAGACAAACGGCTCGCCGGAGACGAACTTGATGCCGTTGTCGGTCTGCTGCAGCACCCACAGGTAGCCGTCGCGGGCGGCGTGCACCAGCGCGTCGATCCTCTGGCCATTATGTTCCATGTCGATCAGGACGGGTGGCCGGATTTCGTCCCAGTCCCACGAATCGTTCTGGTGGTACTGGTGGTAGGCCTTGATCTCACCCGTGTCCGGATCAAGCGCGATGGTCGAGCTGGTATAGAGGTTGTCACCGGGATGCAGATCGCCTGGCCATGGTGCCGCATTACCCACGCCCCAGTACGCCAGATTGCGCTTTGGGTCGTAATTGCCGGTGATCCAGACCGACCCGCCGCCGGTCTTCCATGCGTCGGTGTCCCACGTGTTTCCGCCTTGCTCGTTCGGACTTGGGACTGTGTAGGTCTTCCAGAGTTGCTTGCCGGTATCGGCATCGAATGCCATGATGAAGGCGCGCACGCCGAACTCGCCTCCGGACGTGCCGACCATCACCTTGCCGTTCACCACCAGCGGCTCGAGAGTCGAGTACTCGCCGTGATGGTAATCGCCGATCTTGCTCTCCCAGTCGACCTTGCCGGTCTTGGCGTCGAGTGCGATCAGCCGCGAATCGTTGGTCGCGAGGTAAAGTTTATCCTGCCACAGTGCGACGCCACGATTGGTGGGATGCAACTGGAACAGGTCGTCGGGCAGCTTCGGCGCATAGCGCCAGATCAGCTCGCCGGTCGCGGCATCGAGCGCCAGCACCTGGTCGCCCGGCGTGGTGACGAACATGACGCCGTCATTGACCATCGGCGGGGCCTCGTGACCCTCGATCTGGCCGGTGGAAAAGGTCCAGACCGGCGTCAGGTCTTTAACGTTGTCGGCATTGATCTGGCGCAGAGGACTGTAGCCGTGCCCGTCATAGGTGCGTCGGTAAAGCAACCAGTTACCGACCTCGGGATTCTCCAGCCGCTGCTGGGTGACCGGCGCATAGCTGTTAAGCGGATCGGCCATCGCCGCGGCGCCGAACGAGCCGCACATCAGGCATCCCGCGACGGTCATTCGAATGGTGAATTTACTCATCTGCTTCCTCCCCTTCGTGCTCCTTGATTTCGGCGCCGTTGCGCCGGCAGGCTGGTCATCCGATGTGTTTTTCTCCTCCGACGCGGTCGGTGAATGGCGCGGCAACGACAAGGACACCGCCGATGAGCTTCAGTGGCAACGCAGGCAACGCCCGCGGCGCCGGACCGACCATCACCTTGGCCCCGTTCCTCGGGTCATACTCGGACTGATGGCAGGGACACTGCAGCACCTGCTTAGCGGTCAGCCAGTCGGTGACAGTGCAACCCTGATGGGTACAGATGGCAGAGTATGCGACGACACCATCAGCCGCCCTTGGCTTCTCGGTGCTTCCGAGCGTCGCCGGATCGAACCGCATCAACAACAGTTGGTTTAGTCGCGTTCCGTCGCGTGGCAGCTTCGTCGTCGGATCGAGGGACCACGCCAGCGTCGGATCATCGCCCAGCTTCAGATCCGCCGGCCGGAGTGGGGTGCTTTCGTGACCAGGATCGGCGAGCACCAGGAAATCGCTAGGCCGCGGCGGCAGGCTCCTTGCCGGATCTGTTTCGTCATCAGCATGACCTTCATTCGTCACGCAGACCGTCGCGGGAAGTAGTCCACATATCACGACTCGCCGCGACACCTCGGCCATCCGCTCTCCCCTCCGATCGCTTTTATGCGCTGACGGCGGCATGTAAGGCCGCGTACTGCCTCCTGCCATGCTTGCCCAGGCGCGCGAACGACATGGGTTTTGCCCCAATGCCGAATTTCGATCAACTCCTTTCGCCATGGGCTGACTTCACAATTCCGATGGAGGCGTCACGAATGCCGCATCAATTTTTGTGTGGCTTTATCGACACTTCATTCGCCCCCGTTACGGAACCGTGAACGATTCTTCATCTTTGCCTGAACGAGATGGCGTTGCGCCGCCGACCTCATGAGTGCCAACGGCCCCGTCCGGCGGGACGATGCGCGGACCAGCTCCATGAAGATCGGCGACAGGGCCGACCGGGAGATCGATCAGCGAGGCGGGTTGCCGGGATACGCCGTCCGCTCCTGCCGCCGCTTCGAGAATTGTGTGTCCAGGATCAAGGCCGCCACGCCGCAGACGATGGCGGCATCGGCGACGTTGAAGACATACCAGGAGTAGTTTCCCCAGGCCGTATCGACATGGGCATGGATGAAATCGACCACCGCGCCGTAGCGCAAGCGATCGATCACGTTGCCGATCGCGCCGCCCGCGATGGCGCCGATCGCCACTGCCACGAGCTTGCTCTCGGCCCGGCGCAGCCAGAAGCCGAGCGCGACGACGACGGCCAGCGCGATCGCCGCGAGCAGACCATGCCCCCAGCTGCCGAGGCCGTTGAGCAGGCCGAACGTGACACCGCGGTTCCACACCATGGTCAGGCTCAGCACCGGCAGCAGCACGACCTGGCCAAGTCGCGGCAGGTGCAGCACGTTCAGCACCCACCACTTGCTCAGTTGATCGGCGATCAGCACGATCAGCCCGGCGACCAGACCGAGCGGCATGAGGTTCGGGCGGTTCATGTGGCCGGCTGGCCCACCAGGCCCGATTCCACCGCGTCCGTGCAGCGCAGACAGAGCCCGGGGTGGGCCGCGCTCGACCCCACTTCCGGGAGCACCCTCCAGCAACGGGCGCATTTCTCGCCGGAGGCGGGCGTGACCCTCGCTGGGGGTTCGTCCGTGTCCGACACGAGCGTTACGGAGGAGACGATCGCGATCTCGGCCCATGCGGCGGCATCCAAAAGGGTTTCGTGGTCCGCATTCAACGGCAGTTCCACCGCGGCCTGAAGCGACGAACCGACGGCGTTGGCTTTTCGAGCTTCCTCGATCGGCACGGTGATGCGGCGGCGGATGGCGCGAACGGTCTCCCACTTTGCGGCCAGGGCCTCATCATGCCAGTCCGGCGGCGGGGTCTGGAAGAGTTCCAGGTGGACGCTGGTGTCTTCGCTCAAGGGCCGAAGCGGGCGCACCAGGCTTCCTCGGCGGTGAAGCACAGCACCGGGGCAAGCCAGGTGCACAGGTACCGGTGCAGATGGTCCAGCACGGTGCGCGCCGCGCGGCGACGCGGACTGTCGGGACGGTCGCAGTAGAGCGCGTCCTTGCGGATGTCGAAGTAGAAGGCCGACAGGTCGACGGAGCAGAAATTGTGCAGGTCGGGATAGACACCGGTCCAGTCGTAGCGATTCCACCGCGGCGCGGAAACGGGTATCGATCTCGGTCAGGCGATGCAGCACCCATCGCTCCAGTTCCGGCATTTGGTCCACCGGCACGCGTTCAGTTTCGGAGAAGCCGTCCAGGCTGCCCAGCACCCAGCGCAGCGTGTTGCGCAGCCGGCGGTACAGTTCCGCCTGCTGCTTGAGGATCTCCGGGCCGATCCGCAGATCCTCGGTGGTGTCGGACATCATCACCCAGAGGCGCAGGATGTCGACGCCGTACTGCTTCGCGACTGCTTCCGGGGCGACGACGTTGCCCAGGGACTTGGACATCTTGCGGCCGTGCTCGTCGTTGACGAAGCCGTCGGTCAGGATGGCCTTGAACGGAGCGGCGCCGCGGGTGCCGACGGCCTCCAGCAGCGAGGACTGGAACCAGCCGCGATGCTGGTCGGAGCCCTCCAGGTACAGGTCCGCCGGCCAGGGCAGGCCGCGCTTTTCCAGCACGAAGGCGTGGGTGCGAGCCGGACTCGAACCAGACGTCGACGATGTCCGTCACCTGCTCGTAGTCGTCCGGGTTGTAGTCCGGCCCGAGGAAGCGGGACGGCGGCGAGGCGTACCAGGCATCCGCGCCCTCGGTTTCGAACGCTTCGATGATGCGGGCGACGACGGCGGGATCGCGCAGCGGCCTCCCCGGAGCGCTTGTCGACGAAGACGGTGATCGGCACGCCCCAGGCGCGCTGGCGGCTGATGCACCAGTCCGGGCGGGAGGCGACCATCGAGCCGATGCGGTTGCGGCCCTGGTCGGGCACGAAATGGGTGGCGCCGATCGCCGCGAGGGCTCTTTCGCGGATGTGCTCCGGGCCGTCCAGGCGGATGAACCATTGCGGCGTGGCGCGGAAGATCAGCGGCGCCGTGGAGCGCCATGAATGCGGGTAGGAGTGGCGGATCGTGCCGCGGGCGAGCAGGTTGCCGGCCTCGGTCAGCGCGGCACAGACCGGATCGGCGGCCCGGTAGACGTGGATGCCGGCGAACAGTGGCACCCAGGGGTTGAAGGTGCCGTCGTCGCCGACCGTTTCCGGGACGTCGAGACCGTTGGCGCGGCCGAGGACGAAGTCGTCCTCGCCGTGGCCGGGGGCGATGTGGACGAAGCCGGTGCCGGCCTCGGTGGTGACGAAGTCGGCCAGCAGGCAGCGGCGTGTCCTGGTCGTAGCCTCGCCCTCGCAGCGGGTGGGCCATGACGGTGCCGGCGAGGTCCTGCGCCCTTGAGCACGGCGAGGACGGTGTGCGCGGTGATGCCGGTATCCTGCAGCACAGCGGGCAGCAGCGCTTCGGCGATGACCAGGTTTTCGCCGGGACGAGCCAGGGAGGCCGCGGCGGCGTCGTCCACCCGGACAACGGCGTAGTCGAAGTTGGGCCCGGCGGCGACGGCGCGGTTGCCGGGGATGGTCCAGGGGGTGGTGGTCCAGATCACGACCGAGGCACCTTGCAGCGCCGGGACGGAGGGCTTGATGACCGGGAAGCGGACCCAGATCGTGGTTGACGTGTGGTCGTGGTACTCGATCTCGGCTTCGGCCAGGGCGGTCTTCTCGACCGGGGACCACATCACCGGGCGCAGGCCGCGATACAGCGCGCCGTTCAGCAGGAACTTGCAGATCTCGGCAGCGATCGCCGCCTCGGACGGTGCGTCCATGGTGGCGTAGCGCTCGGCAAAATCGCCTTCGACGCCGAGGCGGCGGAATTCAGTCGCCTGCACGGCGAGCCAGTGTTCGGCGTAGGCACGGCATTCGGCGCGGAAGTCCAGGATGGGGATCGCGTCCTTGTCCTTGTTCTTGCGGCGGTAATCTTCCTCGATCTTCCACTCGATCGGCAGGCCGTGGCAGTCCCAGCCGGGGATGTAGTTGGCGTCGTAGCCCGCCATCTGGCGGGTGCGGTTGATCACGTCCTTGTGGATCTTGTTGAGCGCGGTGCCGAGGTGGATGTTGCCGTTGGCGTAAGGCGGACCGTCGTGCAGGATGAACATGGGGCGGCCGGCGGAGGCGGCGCGCAGCTTGCTCCAGAGGTCCATGCGCGTCCCATTTCGCCAGGATCTGCGGCTCCTTCTTGGGCAGGTCGCCGCGCATCGGGAAGCTGGTGCGCGGCAGAAAGACCGTGTCGCGATAGTCGCGCTGGGCGTCGTCGCGCGGCGGGTCGGTGGCGGCGTCGTTCATGGCGGTTCCGTCAGGCAAAAGCGGGCGCCGGACGCTGTCCGGCGATAAAGGGGGCCAGCCTATACACGGATGTGTCCGCCGCGACCATGCCGAACGAGGAAAGGTGAGAATTCCGGCGCCAACCGGGGATTGCGGTCAGCCGTCGGGCGTCCATCCCCACCGACGGGGCGCGCAGGCTTCACTCGGGCAGCGGCACCGTCCAGGCGTCGTAGCCGTACACCCAGTCGGCGTCGTGCGGTTCCTTCAGCCAGGTGTTCTGCGCCGAGGTCTGCTGGATCCGGGACGCGCGCGGCTTACGGGCCGCCTCGTAGCGGCGCAGCGCGTCGCGCAGGCCGTCGCGTTCCACCCCATCGAGGCATCGGGACAGGATCGCGGCATCCTCGATCGACGTCGAGGCGCCCTGGGCCATATAGGGCGTCATCGGATGACAGGCGTCGCCCAGCAGCGCGACATTGCCCTCGACCCATTTCGGCAGCGGATCGCGTTCCACCAGCGCCCATTTGTGAACATCCGGGCAAGCGGCGAGGATTGCTCGGACCTGGGGGTGGAAAGTGTCATAGGCGGCGCGCAGGGTGGCGAGGTCGCCCTTGGCGGACCAGGATTCGACATTGAATTCCGGCTCCGGCGTGCTGGTGACGAAATAGAGTTCGTCGCGCCGTGGATTGACGAAATAGCTGACGATGTGGCGGTCGGGTCCCCACCATTTGATGCACGGGTAAGGCTGCAGACCGCCCAGCAGCGCGGTCGGGAAAACGGTGCGGTAGGCGACACGTCCGGTGAAGCGGGGCTCCTCCTGTCCCAGCATGAACTCGCGCACGACGGAATGCACGCCGTCGGCACCGATGACGGCGTCGGCCTGGGCCGCGTCGCCGTTGGTGAAATGCAGGCCGACGGTGCCGTCGGGCGCCGGGTCCAGGCCGGCAAGCTTGTGGTTGAGGCTGATGACGTCGGGAGGCACGAGGTCGGCCAGCATGCCGTGCAGGTCGCCACGGTGCATCAGGAAGTAGGGCACACCGTGGCGGTCGATGATGGACTGGCCGAGCGGATGTTCGTTGGTCAATTTGCCGGTGTCGTAATCGCGGGAGTCATTGGTCTCGGGCTGGAACGCCTCGGCGAGCAGCCTGTCCTTCAGGCCGAGGGCATAGAGGACGCGGATCGCGTTCGGCGCCTGCTGGATACCGGCGCCGAGGCGTGTGAAGCCCCTCGCCTGCTCGTAGATGCGGACGTCGATGCCGACCCGGCGCAGGCAGGCGGCCGCGGTCAGTCCGCCGATCCCGGCGCCGATGATGGCTATGCGGGGCGTTCGAGATGCCATTCGTGTCCTCCGTCGGGCACCATGGTGTGCGGTTTCGCGACGCCGGGCAAGCGAGCGGATGGTCGTCGCAGGGTAGCGAGCAGAGCCGATCCAGGGCATTTGGGCTGGTGGGCGTGGACCCGCTGAGTCGGGGTCAGGGCATGGACCGTGCGGCGGATCGGGCACGTCAGTAACCACGAAGCGAAGACCGCGACAAAGGTGACCGACCTGGATCGCCGACTGCTCCGACACCGGATGGTCGTAGTGTGTTGGACATGCGGCGGAGCAATTCGCGGGACAGCCCCGGGGCAACCGGTCGCGCGAGCGACGCTCGTGAACCGGGCGAGCAGCCGGCCGACCGGCAGTTCACCGGAATACGTCGCGACGATGGACAGATGGCGCTGTCCGCGGCTTTGATCGCGGCTCGAATGGGAGGGGAAATGCGCAATGGACATCAAGCACGTCGTGGTCCTGATGCTGGAGAACCGGTCGTTCGACAGCATGCTGGGCATGCTGTACCGGAGCGGAGCCAGCTTTGACGGCCTGACAGGTACCGAAACGAACACCTGGCACAAGCCGAACGGACAGAATCCGGGGGATCGGCGCCGGAGCGCATCGCGGTCTGGACTTCACCGGCGATGACGCCGACGGCCGCCTGCATCCCGACGCCCGATCCGGGCGAACTCTTCAGCGACATCCAGATGCAGATCCACGGGATGGCAGACAGCGGGACAGTCAATCCCTCGCCGACAATGGATGGTTTCGTGGACAACTACGTGCGGCAACCACCCGCCAATGTGGCCCGCGATCCGGCGGCGGTGATGCACTACTTCACGGAAACGCACATACCGGTGCTGTGCCAGTTGGCGCGGCAGTTCGGGGTGTCGGACCGCTGGCACGCCTCGGCACCCTGCCAGACCTGGCCGAACCGGTTTTTTGCCCATACGGGGACCGCGAACGGATACGTCAACAACTCGCCGACGCATTTTCCCTACATGATGGAAACGGTGTTCAACCGGCTGGAGGAAGATGCGAAGGTCCCCTGGCGGGTGTATTTCCACGACATGCCGCAGTCGATCACCCTGACTCGGCTGTGGGGCGACGCGCTGACGCATTTCCGCTATTTTGATAATGACTTCATCCGCGACGCGGCGGCCGGAAACCTGCCGGCGTACAGCTTCATCGAGCCGCGGTTCTTCGCGGACCCGGTGGCGGGGAAGATGCCGAACGACCAGCATCCGCCGCACAACGTGTCGTATGGAGAATCGCTGATCGCCTCGGTCTACAATGCGGTGCGCGGCGGGCCGGGATGGAAGAACACGCTGCTGATCATCACGTATGACGAACATGGCGGCTGCTACGACCACGTCGTTCCGCCAGCGGCAACCTCACCCGGCGGACCGGCGCCGGAAGGCTTCGATTTCGGATACTTCGGGATACGCGTGCCAGCGGTGGTCGTTTCGCCGTGGGTGCCGCAGGGTTCGGTGATCCGGCCGCCGGGGCTGACGCCGTTCGACCACACCTCGATCATCGCGACATTACGGAAGCTGTTTCCGTTCGCGCCGCTGACCGCGCGCGACGCGGCGGCGCCGGATCTGCTGGCGGCGCTGAGCGGCGATGGCAGCAACGACGGGCCGGCGTCGATTACCACCGCCGAGGCGGTTCCCACGGCGGCGGAAATGACCTCGGCGGCGGCCGCGAAGCCGAACGAGATGCAAAAAGCGCTAAGTACGGCGGCGCTGCTGCTGCCCACGGCCGGGGCGAACACGGGGGCTCATGTGCAGCGCCTGGCCGCGGTACCCGATACGGCACCGGTCCATCCGACCGTCGCGGCGGCGGTGGTCGATGTCCTAGCGCACGTCCAGGCGTTCCTGGGGAGGCTGTGAGGGCAGCTTCCGGTTGGCCCGATATGGCCGTACGACTCCGCCGCGTGCCGGCGCGGGCGGCATCCCGGGCACTGGCCTAATACATCACATCGCCGCCGTTCGGCGACAGCGTGGCACCGACGTAGAAGCCGCCCTCGGGTCCGGCGAGCAGCAGGGCGGTGGCGGCGATTTCCTCGGGACGGCCGAAACGGCCCGCCGGCAGGGCGTCGATGAACGCCTGGCGGTCGGCCGGGTCCATCGTGGCGGTCAAGTCGGTGTCGATGGGCCCGGGCGCGATGGCGTTCACGCGCACCCCCCTCGGGGCGGCTTCCCACGCCAGGGCACGGGTCAGGCCGATGATGCCGGCCTTGGCGGCCGAGTATGGCGCGGAATTGACCGCCCCCTTCAGGCCGCGCTGGGAGGCGATGTTGATGATGCAGCCTCGCCCGCGCGCCGCCATGTCCGGATAGACCGCCTGGGCCATGAAGAACATGCCCTTCAGGTGAACATTGACGATGCGGTCGAAGTCGGCCTCGGTGTAGGCCTCGAACGGCTTGCGAATGTTCATCCCGGCGTTGTTGAACAGAATATCGATGGGACCGAGTTCGCCGGCCACCGCCTCGGCGAAGGCTTTCGCCGCGGCGATGTCGGCGACGTCGAGCGACCGGTGGCTGGTGCGACGGCCGAGCGCACGGATGTCGGCGGCGGTTTCGTCCGCCCTGGCGTCATCGTCCAGATGGCAAAAGGCGATGTCCGCCCCCTCCCGCGCGAACAGCAGAGCGGTCGCTCGGCCGATGCCGCGCGATCCACCGGTTATCAGGGCGATCTGGTTGGTTAGTTTCATCGCATATGTTCCAGGCAGGAGGTGGACCGAATTTGGCCGGACGATCCACCTGATGGCAATCCGCCCGCGGGGCAGCCGCGGTGGCATCGCCCTCGCACGGACCGCCGCCAGTTCGACTGGCCCTGGCACGCTCGATCCGTGAGCGACCTTTCACCGCTGGTCCATGGCAAGCTCTGCGCGGCATCGCCAGATGGTGCTGCGGCCGGCTCAGCGGCCGCCAACAGAGAAGGGAGAGTTGCAATGACGGGCAAGTTCCTGACCATCGTCGTGGCCGGCGCATTGGTCGCGGGCGCCGCCGGCGTCGCCTTGGCTCAAAGCAGCGGGCGAACGCTGCCGCCGGGTCAGCGGGGGCTGCGGGCGACTCATGCGCTTAACATGCTGGAGCATCAGGGTTACACCCAGATCGCCGATTTCAGCCGCGCCGGCAAGAACTTCACCGCTGACGTGACAAAGAACGGCAAGACGTTCGAGGTGCTGGTCGATCAGAGCACCGGGCAGATCCAGCCGCAGATCGCGGGCAATGGCGCCACCGGCGGCAACATGTAACGTTTTCGTCAGATTGCTGCCTGGGTCTGGTCGGGCGGCTGCCGTGCTGTTCGCACCGTGGCCCACGCGTGCCGCGCCACTGAGGTGACAAGGATCGATACGACTCGTGAGGTTCCCGTCAATCAAGGCGCGGCGTTGATCCGGCCGCGGATCGCGAGCGATGGTGGCAAACGCTCCGGCCGGTCATAACCGGAGCAACGCGGGTCCGCGGGAGGCGACGCTCTGGCCCGGGGATGAGTTCGATCCCGCGGCGTCCCGCGCCGCAGCGAAGGGTTCGGGCGCGCGCGGTTGCCATCGGCGAGGCTCTGAACCAAGGTCCGCCGGATGTTGATAGCCCGCAGCCTTCGCGAGTTGCGCGCCGCCTGCGCCGGCCTGCGCCGCCACGCTGATGCACTGGCGTTCGTGCCGACGATGGGCGCGCTGCATGCGGGGCACCGCGCTCTGGTCCGCGCTGGTGTCGCGTCAGGGGAGGCGACGGTGGCATCGATCTTCGTCAACCCGCTGCAGTTCGGGCCGAATGAGGACCTTTCGCGGTATCCACGCGATGAGGCAGGAGACCTCGCGACGTTGGAGGCGGAAGGGTGTGCACTGGCCTGGTTGCCCGATGTCGCGACCATGTATCCGTCGGGCGAGGCAACGACAGTTACGGTTGCCGGCCCCGCCGAGCGGTGGGAGGGCGAAGCGCGACCGGGACACTTCCGCGGGGTCGCGACGGTGTGCGCCAAGCTGTTCGGACAGGTAAGGCCGGATCGGGCCTACTTCGGCGAAAAAGACTGGCAGCAGTTGCAGGTCGTGAAGCGGATGGTCGCCGACCTGCTGCTGCTGCCAGAGATCGTTGGCGTGGCGACGATGCGGGAGGCGGATGGGCTGGCGATGTCGTCGCGAAACCGGTTTCTGTCGGCCGTGGAACGGGCAAAGGCACCGGCGCTGATTGGTGTGCTGCGGGCAACCGGCGAGCAGCTTGCGACGGGTTCGGCGGCCGCCGGTCCGCTGCGGGCCGCGCGCGCGGGTCTGGAGGCCCAGGGTTTCAGCGTCGACTATTTCGCGCTGGTGGATGGCGTGACGCTGGAGCCGATCGCACAAGCTGCCCCTGGCGCCAGACTGATCGCGGCGGCCAAACTGGGACATGTCCGGCTGCTGGACAACATCGCCGCGGGATGACCACGGTGGTCGCGGGCCATGCGCCATTCATCACGGAGTTGAAAATCGTGCCATCGTTCAGAACCGTCAGGCGTGTCCATCCAGCATTGCGTGACGATATCGCCGATCTCGTCACCCGGCGGCCGCTGCCGGGTCCGGGTCTGGATCGTCTCGGCGCATTCCTGTTCCTCAATCACCACGGGCCTCAGACGTACGGGCCGGGGAACCAGGGGCTGCCGTTCGGTCCGCACCCGCACCGCGGGTTCGAGACCGTGACCTTCATTCTGGAAGGTGATCTCGCGCATCGCGACACGGCCGGCCATGAGAGCGTGATCCACGCCGGCGGCGTGCAATGGATGACGGCCGGCAGCGGCCTGGTTCACGCTGAACTGTCGCCGGACAGCTTCAAGCGGGACGGGGGCAGGCTGGAAATCCTGCAACTCTGGGTCAACCTTCCGGCCCGGCTGAAGATGACGGCGCCTCGCTACATCGGGCTGCAGCGAGACGCTATTCCAGTCATCGAAATGGATCGCGGCCACGTCGCCGTCCACCTGGTCGCGGGGAACTGGCAAGGACGGAAAGGACCGGTCGCTTCGCTCACCGGGGTGTTCATGGCCACGGTCGAGGTGACGGCGGGCAGCCAGGTGAGCTTCGAGGGGCTGAGCGGACGCGACGTTTTTCTGTATGCCGTTCGCGGCGAGGTGCGCGTTGGAGGGACGCGGGTGCCCGGGTTCAGCCTGGCGGAACTGACCGAGGGCGACGCGGTCGCGATCGAGGCGGCGGCGGACACCGTTCTGGTCTTTGGCCACGCCGCGCCGATCGACGAAGCGGTCGTCTCGCATGGACCTTTCGTCATGAACTCGGCCGAGGAGATCCGGCAGGCTTACGCCGATTACCAGGCTGGGCGGTTCGGGGTTCCGGCCTGAGGTCCTTGCGGCTGATGTCCGCCGAGTGCGGGGTTTCGGCCGCCGCGTGACGTCTCAGTCGCGTCGAAGGGCCGGCCCAACGATCCCGCCTTCGTGCCGAGGCGGTGTCGCGATACGCGGGATTTGATCTTGAAAATAAGCGTCAGAGTTTATTTTTTGCATTTATACTGATTCGATTCCGTTTTACACAACGTTGACGCAAATTAGCGACGCTTCTTGGTCAGGATCGGTAGTTTCTTGGATAGATCGGTCTGGGTATTTTTGGTTGAATAATATCAATAATTGCGCCATCGCCCTTACGTGGATGGTCCACTCGGGGATCGAACGATGAGCAAGTCCTATTGGCACTCCGTCCGGCAGCGGCGCTCTGGGCATTGGCGGCCCGTGGAACTCGCCGGCGAGGCGGGATCGGTTGCACGCCACGCCGGTTCGCAGGCTAACCGGACAAATCCTTCTGCTGAGCCTCCTGCTGGCACTCTTCTCCGGTGCGGCGATCGGCCTGTATCAGACGCTCGGTTCAGACGCAGCCGGTCCGCCGGACATCGCCGCAGCCGCATATCGGTCTGTCGGCCTGACCCTCGAGGGGTCCTTCGCTTCGCTTATGACGCTGTTGCCGCTGGCTGACCACGCGGCGGTCGTGCAGGACAGCCTGCTGTTCTATATGGAGATTCCGTATCACCTCTGTGCGTGCGGGCGCCTATGTCGCGGCGGTCGGGACCACATTCCCGACCCATACGGTGGCGATGATCACGTCGGCGATCGTTACGTCCTAACCCCGTTAGATACTTCCCGGCGCGTCGGGCGGCGCTGGGTCGCCGGTACCTGCCGTCCGCGCAGCTTGCAGCGATCCAGCCGGCCATGCCACGACTCCGCCGAATGCTGGGGCATCCCAGCAATGGAGGATCGCATGGATCAGACCCTGGATGTCTTGCCTGGCTTTGCCCCGGACTATGACTGCCCGATTCCCTATATGAGCCGGACGCGTGCGTATTACGCAGCGATCGGCTACACGACGCCTTATCGCTGGGCCCACAACCTGGCGGCGCCATTCGCGCCATTGATCAAGCAGCTCAGCCGGTCAAAGGTCGCGATCGTCACGACCGCCGCGCCGTACCAGCCCGGAAAGGGCGACCAGGGTCCTGGCGCGCCGTACAACGGCAGCGCCAAGTTCTACGCCGTCTATTCCGGCGACACGGCGCGGGATCACGACCTTCGCATCTCCCATATCGGCTACGATCGCACCCACACCACGGCGACCGACAGCAACACCTGGTTTCCCCTGCCTGCGCTGCGCCGGGCCGCGGCGGCCGGACGGATCGGGGCGGTGGCGCCGCGGTTCCACGGCGCACCCACCAACCGCAGCCACCGCGTCACGGTTGAAACCGACGCGCCGGAGATCCTGGGCCGGGTTCGCGCGGACGCGGCCGACGCCGCCATCATCGTGCCGAACTGTCCGGTCTGCCACCAGACCAGCACCCTGGTGGCGCGCCACCTTGAGGCGAACGGCATCCCGACGGTGGTGATGGGCTGCGCCAAGGACATCGTCGAACACGCCGCCGCCCCGCGCTTCCTGTTCAGTGATTTTCCCCTGGGCAACAGCGCGGGCAAACCGCACGACGTCGCCTCGCAGGACCGGACGCTGGAACTGGCTTTGCGCCTGCTGGAGACCGCCGCCGGGCCGCAGACCACGATGCAGTCGCCGCTGCGCTGGAATGAGGACGGCAAGTGGAAGCTGGACTACCTGAACGTGGACCAGATCGGGGAAGCCGAACTGAAGCGCCTGCGGGAAGAATTCGACCGGCAGAAGGACCTCGCGCGCCCGAACCGAGCGGTCAAAGCGGCCTGACTGGCGCGACGGCGGCGGGACGCCGGTTCCGCGGCGTGGGCGTTCCGGGTTTCATCCGAGTGCCACCCGCCCCTGCACGAGATCCCGACTGGGGGCCGCCAACAGGGTTTCACCCGAATGCTGGCCGCCCCGGTGCCAGGCCCCGACCGGGCCGGCCGCCAACAGGGTTTCACCCGAGTGCTGGCCGCCCCTGCACGAGATCCCGACTGAACCAGCCACCAATCGGACCAGCTGTCGAGTGGCGCTTCCGGGCGCGGACGTGATCGAGACCGAGTGCCGTGGCAGCCTGGGTGGTAACGCGTTCGTAAGGCGGCAAGCGAGCGGCCTCATCCGCCCGAGGTCGCTGCGCCAGGCCGGCCAGCCGAGGAAGCTGCGCCAGGCCTGTCGTGTCGCCTCGCAGGCCGAGCCGCCCCGGACCCGTCGATACCGCGGCAAATTCTTCGACCTGCGTCGCTAGAATGTTATAAGCGCGGGTCAAAGATGTCGCGGAGTTGATCTACCATGACGTGGCGGGTGCGGCCGGTCTCTGTCCCGCTCAGTGGCAAGACCGCCGGCGTTAGCGGCGTGGTGACCCAGACCGGTACTCGTTTCGGTAATCCTCGTGACGGCCTGTCTGGCGCTGCTGCTGACGGCACCGGTCGATGGCGATTTCTGGTGGGCGGACGCGCCTCGTCATGCCCTGAATGGTGTCTTTGTCAAGGACTTCATCGAGGCTCACCCGATCGACCGGCCCGTTCAGTGGGCGATCGACTACTATCTCAGGCGCCCGGCCCTGACGATCATGTTCTATCCGCCGCTGTTCTACGTGGCCGAGGCGATCGCGTTCGCCCTGTTTGGGGTCAGCCATTTCGTGGCGCAGTTCACGGTCTCGCTGTTCGTCCTGCTGCTTTGCGTTTCGGCCTATGCCCTGTCTCGTCTGTTCCTGCCGCGGTGGGCAGCCGTCGGCGCCGCCCTGCTCGTCATCGGCACACCGGAGACGGCACTCTGGGGACGGCAGGTCATGCTGGATTTGCCTGCCTACGCGCTGATCACCGTCAGCGCGGTCTGCCTTGCCGGGTACATAACGAACGGCCGCCCGGCCGCGATCTATCTGACGTCGCTGTTCCTGCTGGCCGCCATCTACACAAAGTACAACGCCGGATTTATCGCGCCCGCGCTGGTGGCCACTTTCTTCGTTGCGCAGGGACGCGCGGCGCTTCGCGACCGGCACGCGCTGTTCGCTGCCATGCTTGTGGTCGCCGGTCTGCTGCCAGCACTCGCCATCCTGCGCCGGTTCGGTGTCGGCGACGTGGCATCCGTGTCCGGCCTGCAGGGAAGCCCGCCGCTGGACAGTCTGGCATGCTGGCTGTTCTACCTCGGAGGCGCTTGCCCGGCGAGTTGGGCTGGCTGACGCTGCTGCTGGGCGCGGGCGGTGTCATTGTGGTCCTAAAACATGCCATTGGCGGACCGAGTCGCTGGGCTTGCGTCCTGCTGCTGGCATGGCTCGTGACCGGATATTTGTCGTTCAGCGCGATCAGCCTCAAGGAGCCGCGCCACTCGATCATGATCCTGTTGCCGCTGGCGGTTTGCGCACCGGTGCTGCTGTTCGCGGCCCTGCCAAAGCCGATCGGCGAACAGGCCGGGCTGGCACTTGGCGCAGGCACCCTCCTCTACACGCTGATCTTCTGTCCGGTTCCGCGTGCCGAGGGATATCGGGATATCGCATCGTTTCTTGCAACAGAATGTCCCGCATGATGGCCTGGTGGTCTATTCCGGCTATCGTGACGGCAATCTGATATTCGATCTGGCAGCCATTCGCGGTCGGTCCGACATCACCATCGTCCGCGTCGACAAGCTTCTGCTCACCGTGCCGGTGGGAGAGCGGCGACGCGGCGTCAGGCAGGCAGACGACGACGAGGCTGCGATCGCGCGCATGTTGCGCGGCCTCGGCGCCTCCTACCTCGTGGTGCAGCCCGGTTTCTGGTCGGACCTCGCGGTGATGGATCGTTTTGACAAAGTGGTGAATGGTCCGGACTACACGAAAATCGGGCATTTCGGGCTGACGGGCGATCTCAGCACGCAGGACGGCGTGCGAGGGATCGACATCCTGCGGCCAAATTATCCGGTGGTCCGGAAGTCGGGACGGATCGGCATGGACATGCCACTCGCGGGGCAACGATTTGAAGCGGCCATTCCACCATGAAAACTTTGGCCGCGGCCTGCGAGGGCCTGATATCCGAAGACATCGCCACGGATGTCGCGCCGTCGGCACGGGCAGGACGTTGGAAATGTTGAGTTGCCACCAGACACGGATGAGTTTCGCCTGATGAGCCGGCGGGTCGTCGAGGTTGTGCGCTCACTTCGTGCGGGTCATCGTTTTGGGAAAGGACGGTTTGCCGGGGCTGGCTTCCCGGGCAAGGGCCCCGCGGCATGCGGGACACGGCCTCCAGAGCGTTTCACCTTGAGTGGAAACGCTCTAGCCCATGTTATCGAGCAATTTCATCAGCCTGAGGTCGCTTCGCGATTTGAGTCAGGCTGATATTGCTCTAGGGTCCGACGGTGATGTCCACTCGCCGGACCGCCAGGCTTGGCAGGGTCTTCGGGTTGACGACCCCGTTGGCCGAAGTGGTAATCCGCAGGGGGAGAACCCCGTCGCCGAGCAGGGCCTGCTTCACCGTGTCCGCGCGCTGAGCAGACAAGCCGGGGACGTCCTGCTTTGGATCAGGGGGCGCGGCGAAACCATCCACCGACACCGGCTGCAACGGATGCGCCTGGGCGAAGTGCGCCGCGGCATGGATCGTTTCGAGCGCCTGCTGATCGAGTTCGGCGGAGTATGGCGGGAAGTAAACACTGAATTTCCGTGAACCCGTAAACCACGAGCAACCGGTCAAGGACACAGTCAACAGAATGGCGACCCAAACCCGCATGTGATCCTCGAACCTGGTTGGCGCCCTTCGCTGCCATCGAGTCGCGGCGACCAGAGCGCGCCATTGGTACGACGCCAGTTCAAATCCTGTGAGGTTCGACCGTCCCGTGAAGCGTCACATTACCGTGTGGCAATCTCGGCGAACCGGCCTGGCGCGACGTCCGCCACGAGCGGCGCGACCGGACCGGGATCGCGCCCAAGCACCAGATCGGCGACGAGACGGCCGGCGGCAGGCGCGGTCTGGATGCCGTAACCGCCCTGCCCCACGCACCAGAAAAAGCCCTCCACGCTGCGGGTCCCAGCCGAACGCCAGGCTGCCGTCCGGCGTGAAGGTCCGCAGCCCGGCCCAGCTGTGCTCCACCCGCCGCACCGGGATGTCCAGCGCCTGCTGCATCCGGTCGATGCCGATCGCGACGTCGAGTTCCTCGGGCTGCACGTCGTGCGGATGGGTCGGGGTCGCGTCGGCGGGCGAGACCATCAGCCGGGTGCGGGCCTCCGGGCGGGCGTACCAGCCTTCGGCGACATCGATGATCATCGGCCAGTCGGACGACGTCGAACGGCGACGGATCGATGATGGCCGCGGTGCGCCGGCAGGGCTGCAAACCGAGCGGCGCGGCGCCGGCGATCGTGGCGACGTCGTCGCCCCAGGCGCCCGACGGCATTCACCACGACCGGCGCCCGGAACACGGTGCCGGACGGCCGTCTCGACCTCCCAGACCTCCGCCGCGCCGTTCGATCCGCCCGGCTCGGTTGCGCAGGCCCAGCACACCGCCGTTGGCGCGGAGCATGCGGAGAAAGCCCTGATGGATCGCGGCGACGTCCATGTCGAACGCGTCTTCCTCCATCGCCGCGCCGGCGAGGTAGCCGGGTCGCAACGCCGGGACCAGCGCGTACGCCTCCTCGACCGATGGCGCGCCGGATGCCCTGGCCGGTGGCGATGCGCCGCCTCCAGGTCCGGCAACTGCGCTTCCGACGCCAGCAGCAAAACCGCGCGGCCGGCGGATCAGCGGGATGTCGGCAAAACCGGCGGGCGGGGTTTCGTAGAACGACCGCGACAGCCGGGTCAGCGCGCGCACGTCCGGCGGCCCGTAGTTCTGGATCCAGATGGCGGCGGAGCGGCCGGTGGTGTGATAGCCGGCGACCTCCTCCGCCTCGATCAAGCGCGACGCGCTTGTCGGCGGACAGGAAAGCGGCGGCGGTGGCGCCCGCCATGCCGGCGCCGATCACGGCGATGTCGAAGTCCTGGATGGTCATCTGGCCTCCTGGACAGCCGGACGCCTCCGCGGTATCCTGGCAGGCGTATCACGCGGCGCCATCAAGCCGCCGGTTCGGCGACGTAGCGCCGTTCGCCGGTCCGCGCGTTGTAATACACCACCACGGTCTGGCCGGATCGCGGATCGACGAATTTTTCCTGTGTCCTGTCCCATCCCGGTCCCGGCGGCTCCGGCCGGATCGGCTTGTAGACGTAGCGTTCGAACAGCAGGCCAGGCAGCAGGATGGCCAATGGAATGGCCAGGGAGCAACGGCGAATGGCCAGCGAATGGCCAAGCAGGTGCCGCCCGCGGCGGCGGCCAGAGACAGCGGCCAGCAGGACGGCGGTCAGGACCAGCGCGACCGAGCGCAGCATGGCGTCAGCCTGGTTCCGGTTCCACCACGACCGCGGTGCCGTAGGCGACGATCTCGCTCATGGTCTGGCCGATCTCGGCGCTGTCGAAGCGCATCATCACCACGGCGTTGGCGCCCATCATCGCGGCATTCTGCACCAGCCGGTCGACGGCGTGGCGGCGCGCTTCCTCCAGGAGTGCGGTGTATTCCTTGATCTCGCCGCCGACGATGGAGCGCAGCCCGGCCATGACATTGCCGCCGATGCCGCGACTGCGCACGACCACGCCGAAGCATTGGCCCTTGACGTCCCGCACCCGGTGGCCGTGCAGGTTCTCCGTGGTCACGACGATCATACGAGGTGTTCCCCATCAGCGAGCAGTGCACGCATCAAAGGGCTTCTACCGCGAGTGGAAACGCACCGGTATCCTTTGCCGTCGATCCTGACGGGGTCGCTACGTGCCCCGTCCTCTGTATTCGCGTTGCGCCAATGCGGGTAGCATCGCCGACCGCGCGCGCCATTGCAACAAATGGGTGGCGGCGACATTTGATTTCGACACCAGGACGCGAAGATGTTCGCTCTCATCGGATGCGGCATCGGCGCGACAGGCAACCGGCGCTGACGGCCGGACTGATCGTGCGGCACAACCGCGGCGAACCTGCCGCTGACGGATTCGATGCCGCGGTACCGTTGGGAGAGTCGGGAATTGGCGACGCTGGCAGGCCGCACCGGTGCGACCGGCTGCTGGCGCCGCGAATTGGTGCGGAACGCGCCGGATTGGGCGGAGGAGCGGTTATCCGCGGCATGCGTATCACCCGTCCCGTCATCTGCCGCCGGCGAACCTGCGGGCGTCCTGGATCCCGAGGTGCAGAGTGTGCCGAGTAAGCGTTGGTGGACCCCTCTGGCTACTCGGCGGGCAATCCGAGCAGTTGGCGGCGCAGTTTCTGCGATGGCGGATGGGCGCCGATGAACCCGGCCAGCAGGTGAAAGGCCAGATCCTGGTTGGTGAACTCGTCGATCAGCCGGTCGTTGGCGAGCACCCGGACATGGGGTCCGGTAAAGATGTATGTTGTGGTATCGCCGGGCTTGACCGCGGGCGCGGCGGCGACGAGACGCTCGAAGTCGCTCTTGTCGGACGGATCGCAGGCGCCATCTCGGCAATTGTTGGCCTCGCCGGCACGGTAGTGGTTCTCGACGCGCTGTTTCGATGCTCCGTGCACAAATTTCAAAATCAGGACCTTGGGGTCGTTTGAAGCCAGTATCTGCGTCGCGTCGTGGCTGGGCTGCGTCAGGTAAAGCCCGGCCACATATGCCCGGATCGCGAAGATCGTCAGCGTCCGCACGCCGATCCCATTCAGGACCAGGGTCCTTCCGTCGACGGTATAGGTGTCCGGAAGGGTCATGCCGGCCAGGGTGGCTGCCGCCGCACTCGAGGCGAGCCAGCAGCCGACGAGCGCCGGCGCGAACTTGCGAATGAGGGAGGAGCGCACGGTCAACATGAAACCAACGGGCAATTCCTTTCGAAGGCCAGGTCAACGGACTTGTGGGCGTTCGGTGCCGGTTCAAGCCAGCTGGTCGGTTTTCGGCGACGGGTCCCCTGGGCCGGAAAGTTCCTGGCGCCGACTTTGGAGAGACCGGGTGATTATGCCGGTACGCGGTTGCGTGGCGTCAGCAGGCAAGCAAATCAATACGGATTGCGAGCAATAAGGGCTCGGATTATGCGAAGCGTGACGGCAGCGGGCCCGGGGTTCGGGCATGTTTCGGCGCCGCGGGAGGTGTTTGAGCGCTCGGCGCCGCTGGTTCCCTATCCATCGGAGACGTCGCTTCTTGTCTGCTGTTTCTCGTCGCTCGATGATTTCCCGATTGCAGCCGGCAGCGTGGCGGCTTGCTGTCGAATAATGTCCGCTGACGGGGGTCGGCGGTGATCTGGTCTGTACCAGACCTGTTCATTTGACGGCAGCGTGCTGACCATCATTCGCGCTTGTCAATCAAACTTGTCGTAAAGGGCCGGTGTCGTCCGGTGCTGGGTTCTCGTATCTGAGTCGCAACATCACTCAATACTGCCATAGGCTCAAAGCGGCGGGTGGGCCGCGCCGCCTTGCCGATCCGGCTCGGGCGGGCGACGATGACGGCGACGAGGAGGAGGAAGGGAGGACGAAATGATCGATCTGGTGATACGCGGCGACACCGTGGTGACGCCTCAAGGGGTCGGCGCCCACGATATCCTGATTGCCGGTGGCACGATCGCGGCGATCGCGGCACCCGGCAGCATCGCTGTGCCAGAGGGCACGCGGGTGATCGACGCGACGGGAAAAATCGTCATGCCCGGCGGGATTGACCCGCATGTGCACTGCAAATGGCATTTGCCCGGACCGGATGGCACCGCGACCGAGACGGCTCCGCCTGACGTGGTGAGCAAAGCAGCGGTACATGGCGGGACGACGACGATCATCGATTTCACCCGCGCGTCACAAGGCAAGAACGTGCGGAACGCGATCGAACTGCGGGAAGCGGACTGGAAAGGCCATTGCGCCTGCGACTACGCGCAGCACCTGATGGTGGAGGGCGCACTGCCGGTCGATCTGCCCGAACAAGTGGGCGAAGCGATCCAGGCGGGGTTTGCGACGGTGAAGATATTCACCACCGACATCACGCCCAGCCGCAAGGGACGAATGGTCGATTTCGGCGATATCTGGGAAATCTTCCAGGTTCTGGCGGCGAACAAGGGGCTCGGGGTGATTCACTCCGAGGACAACGACATCGTCATGCACATGTACGGAAAGCTGATTCGCGAAGGCCGGACCGGCTTCGAGAACATGGCCGAAGTACATAATACATTGTCGGAAGATGTTTCGTTTCGTCGGGTTATTCGGCTGGCGGAGAAGGTCCAGGGGACGGCGCTGTACATGATGCACGTTTCGGCTGCGACCGGCGTGTCGGCGATCGAGGAAGCGCGGCGGCGAGGGGTGCCGATATACGGCGAGTCGCTGCATCAGTACATGCTGTACTCCAGCGAGGACTATAAGAGGCCTAACGGCCAAATCTATCACACCTACCCGTCATTGAAGGGCAAGGAGGACCATGCGGCCCTGTGGCAAGGCACGCTGAACGGTTCCATCAACTGCATCGCGACGGACGAGATCTGCTGCACGCTGAAGCAGAAACTGCAAGGTGTGCGGATCGACGATACGACCGGGGGCAATGCCGGCGTCGAGCCGCGGGTGGCGCTGATGTACACTGAGATGGTGGGCAAGCGCGGCTATTCGCTGCGGCGGTTCGTTGATCTGGTCTCCACCAACGCTGCGAAGATCATGGGATTGTATCCGCGCAAGGGGGCTCTGGCCGCGGGATCGGATGCGGATATCTGCGTGCTTGATCCGGCGGATCAGCGGGTGATCCGGGCGGAAGATTTGCACGAGGCGGACTATACCCCGTGGGAAGGGCGGACGATGGACGCGTGGCCGAGCCTGACGGTGCTGCGGGGCAAGGTGGTGATGGAGAACGGGGTGTTCAAAGGCAGCCTGAATGACGGGACATGGCAGCACCGGCGCGTGGCCGACGAGATGATCACCGCGCCGCGCTTATAACACTTTATGATGGCGTGACAGACCTGCTGGCCTCGTGTTAAATGGATAGTGGAAGATGATGTGTCGGGCGGCGGGACCGATGCAACCGATGACTGACGCACAGCTTCGCGCGGTGTTGCTTGACTGTCTGAAGTTGTGGGAGGTCAAGGGCGAAGTAACGGTGGACGATATTGGGTTGGTAATTGACACGCCGGGCGGTCGTTTCACGATCGTCCGTGCCGATGCGGAATTACGCCCAATTCGCTGGTTGTACCAAACGCCAGCCCGAGCGGCGGCGGGCCGGCCGTCGCGAGCGGCGCCGTCGATCGTCGCGCTGTTGTCGGCGCTGCGCAACGCGATGGGGGGCGCGGGAGGAGATTTACTGAAGATCGGCGGCGCGTGAACGGTCTCGCGTGGAAACGGCCAGTGGACGACTGCATTCGTTCGCAGGTAATGTTTGAATGGAACACAAAACCGATGATTGGCATATAGGGGCCGAACGACCGATTTAAGCTGGCGAGACCGGGTGCCACACTTTTTCTTGATCGACTTTTGTCTCAATCTGTAACCACATGAAGCTAAATATTTTGTTATCTGGCCAAAGGTTATTTCAGTGTCACTTGGGAATGAGTTGCCGTGCGGCGTAGTGCCTCACTGGTTGCGTGATTTCGATAGGCGCGTTAAAAATGCGCGCAATCGCAAGTAGTTATCCAGGGGGTTTCGGTGATGGTCGTTCGCCATGTCGCGGTGCCACGGATCTGTTTTTCGATCGGCATAACAGCATTGATCGCAGGATGTGCAGCCACCCCGACCGCGCCGACCGTCGGGGTGATGCCTGGGCCTGGCAAGGCGTTCGCTACGTTTCAGGCTGACAATGCCGCGTGCAAGGAATTCGCGACCGGACAAGTCCAGGGACAGGCGGACGCGGCGAACAAACGGGCAGTGGGTGCTGCCCTGCTGACCACGGTGTTGGGAACCGGCCTTGGTGCGGCGGTCGGTGGCGCCGCTGGCAGTGCCGGCGCAGGAGCCGCGATCGGCGCGGCCGCCGGGGCAACCGGTGGCGCCGCCGTGGGAGCAAACAGCAGTGCAGGTGATCAGGCAACCATACAGCAGCAATACGATACTTCTTTCGCCCAGTGCATGTATTCAAAGGGTAACCAAGTGCCCGGTTTTGCACCAGTCGCGGCAGCCCCGATGCCGGGCCCGGCATCGGTTGCTGCTCCCGATCCACTGGTTCGGGCAACGCAATCGGAGCTTAACCGGCTTGGTTACCTCAGGGAGCCCGCCGATGGTTACGCCGGCAGTCATACCCGTTCGGCCATTTCCAGCTTTGAACAGGCCAACGGCCTGCCGGTCGACGGAGCCGCCTCATCGCGCCTGCTGGCGAGGTTGCAGGCGACTCCGACCAGTGCGGTGGCCGCCGCACCGAGCAACTGGGTAGCGCCGACCAACACATCGGGCGCTGCACCACAGTCTGCGGCCGCAGCGCCGGCCGCTTGGGTGGCACCCACCAAATGACCCTGAGGTCTGCCTGAGGTCTGCGGCTTATACTTCGAGGACTGTCTTATGCCAGTGGCTTCATCGAGCGGCCGGGGCCGTCGGCTGTTGTTTGCGTCCGCGGTGGCGACATCGCTGGGAGTCGGCGCCGCATGGGCGCAAGCGGGCGGCATGGACAAGATCGTTGATCCCAGCCCACCGGGGGTCGCGAGCACATCCCAACCGTCTGGCCAACCGTCCGGCCTGATCACCGCTTCACCGGCGGACGCCAACGCCGGCCGGCCCGCCGTCGGCGATCTGGCGGTGCCGCGGACAGCCGCCAGCCCGGCCACCGCCGCACCGGCAAATCCGAACACCGGCCCATCTCCCGTCGCCAGTTTGTCGGTCCCGCAACCGGCCGCCACGCCGCTCGCCGCACCGCCGGCGAATGTGAACCTTGGCCCATCTTCCGTCGCCAATCTGGCGGTCCCGCAACCGGCCGCCAGCCCAGCCGCCGCGCCGCCGGCAAATCCGAACCCCGGCCCATCTTCGGTCCCCAATCTGGCGGACCCGCAACCGGCCGCCAGCCCAGCCGCCGCGCCGCCGGCAAATCCGAACCCCGGCCCATCTTCGGTCCCCAATCTGGCGGACCCGCAACCGGCCGCCAGCCCAGCCGCCGCGCCGCCGGCAAATCCGAACCCCGGTCCGTCTCCGGTCGCCAATCTGGCGGTGCCGCAGACAGCCGCCAGCCCAGCCGCCGCGCCGCCGGCAAATCCAAACCCCGGCCCATCTTCGGTCCCCAATCTGGCGGTCCCGCAACCGGCCGCCAGCCCAGCCGCCGCGCCGCCGGCAAACCTGAACCCCGGCCAATCTTCGGTCGCCATCCTGGCAGTGCCGCAGCCGACTGGCGCGGCCACCCCCCCGCCGGCGGCGGTGCAACACATTTTTCTTGATCATCCGAGCATTATCAATACGGCCGAGTTACAGTACGGCGTCACTACGATCAACTTGTACGGAATCGAGGGACTGTCGGGCGAACCCGCCGAGGGTCTGCGCAGCTTCCTGGCATCGACCGATGGGCGACTGATATGCGAGGCGCGTGACGGGACAGGATCGGTTTGCCTGCTGAGAGACGGGACGGACATAGCGCAGGTGGCACTCGTCAACGGCGCCGCGCAAACGAAACCGGACGCGCCGCAAGCCTACAAAGAACAGGAGGCAGCGGCCCAGGCGGCTCGCCGTGGAATCTGGGTCAACCTGCCGCCGCCGCCGGAAACCATTACTCATCCGACAGTCCTGGATACCGACACGCTGACGGCCATGGGCAAGACCTATCCGCTGGACGGACTGGAGGGACTCGGCCAGCCGTTCGCGAGCCAGTTGCAGGGTTACATCCTGGCCAACGGCGATCGTCTGAGTTGTTCGCCGCAAGGCAACACCGGGTACTTTATCTGCCTGATGGGCGACGGTACGGATATCGCGAAGGTTGCGCTGGTCAACGGCGCGGCCCGGGTGGCGCCCGACGCACCGGATACCTATCGCGTGCAGCAGGCCGACGCACTGAACAACCATCGCGGGGTCTGGCAGAACGCGACCCCCGAGATGATGACCGCCGCACTGACGTTCCAGCCGGATGCCTACGCCTTTGTCGCGGGTGATAACGGGGTTGACGGCATCACCTATGTTGGCGGCGCGCCGATGGCAATGATCGACGGAGAATCGGTGTTCCTGGTGTATGGCGACGCGGCTGGATGGGGTTACTACGACCATTGGCACCATTGGCATGGTGCGCCCGACCGCTACCGCGCCCACATGGAGCATTACCACCCGTATGGACACGGGTTGCGTGGGTACCGTCGTGATGACGCTTTCCGTCGGGATGCGGCGTTCCATCGCGATGAAGCATTCCGTCACGACGAGGCGATGCACCGTGACCCGGCCTATCACCATGAAGGGGCGACGCGACATGACGCCTCCGCCGGTCGTGAAAACTCGATGCGTCGCGAGCCTGGAATGCGCCCCGGTGAGGTTCACCCGGGCACGGGCGCCCGGCCCCCGGGCGGCAGCTTCGTTCATCCTGGTGTCACGGCGTCAGCCGGAGGTTTCCATCCCGGTCAGATGGCATCAGCCGGAGTTGGCCACCCCGGCGGCGCAGGGGCGCCCGGAGGCTTCCATCCCGGCGGCGTGACCGGCGCCCCCCACGCAGCACCCGCCGTGCATGCCAGCGCCAGCGCACCAGCGAAGCACCACTGACCCTCCCCGGCGCGGCAAGTCAGCGTTTTATATGAAACGATCGATCCGATAGCGCGCGTCGATCATCTCGCCATGCAGGATCGCCTCGGCCGTGATTTGTCCCACCACGGGTCCCAGCGTGTAGCCGTTCGCGGTGACGGTGTTATAGAACCCGGTCAGTCCAGGCACCTCGCCCAGCAGCGGTGCGCGATCGATCGCTGTGTTGATCCCCGTCCAGGCGCGCACGATCGACAGAGCCCTCACCGCCGGCAGGGCACGCTCGCAGACCCATAGGTTTCCCTCGATATCGTGGCGCAGCGTGCTCGTGCGCCCGGTGGCCGGGTCGAAACCGCCGCACCAGCCGCCGCCGATCAGGAGCCCGCCACTTGCCTGCTGCTTCAACGACAGATGACGGTTCGCGATCGCCACCAGGTGGCGGGTCAAGGCCGGCGCCGGTTCGGTCACGATCACCTGTTGCACCGTGCCCGTGACCGGCAGGTCCAGACCGACCATCCGCCCCGTCCGGGTTGCCCACGGGCCAGTGGCGTTGACGACACGGCCAGCGATGACCGGGCCTTTGCTGGTTGTTACGGTCCAGCCCGATCCCGTCCGCTCGATCGCCCTGACCTCTGCGCCGCGCAGCAACCGGGCACCCTTAGCCCGCGCCAGCCGCAGCAGAGCCATCATGCCGCGGAGCGGATCACCATAGCCTTCAGCGGGGGCAAAATCGGCGCCGAGCATACGGTCCGACAGGGCGGGGGCGAGGTCGCGCAGTTCGTTACTGCCGAGTATGTGGCTTTCGATGCCCCAGCGTCGCTCCATCGCCGATTTGCGGCGCAGCCACGCCAGACCGGCTTCGTCCTCTGCCAGCATCAGGCCGCCCTCGGTGCGGATGCCCAGATCCTCGCCGGCGGCGACGGCGATTTGCTTCCACAGAGCTATGCTGCGCGGGGCGAGTGGCAGCGTGTGCGCCGCCGGGCCGCCGTCGGCGGGTGTATCGTCATTGAAATCGTAGGACAGCAATTGGACATGCAGGCTGCCGGCATTGGCGGTGCTGGCGGCCATGGCGGCCTCATCGCGGTCGATCAGCAGGACGTCGGCGCCGCCATTCGCCAGGAAGTATGCCGTCGACAGCCCCGCTACCCCTGCACCGATCACCACCACGCCGGCGTGGCGCGTCTCTACCGGTAGGGGTGGCGAGGCATGCAGGCGAACCGGTGGCGTGGGATCCGACAGCAGAGGTGCGGTGAACTCCGGTTCCTCGCGCATCAACGGCGCGGCGGGCACGGGACGCAGCGGTGCGCGCGGTGCGGCGAACCCGTCCGGATCGGACCGCCCCGGGCACATCCGGGCGATCGTGGCCGCGCAGAAACGGCCTTGGCAGCGACCCATCCCGGCCCGCGTGGCTTTTTTCAGCGCGGGCAGCGACACCAGACCCTGGCGGATTTCGGTTCGCAGACGTGCGGCGGTGATTTCCTCGCAGCGGCAGACGATCGCGGCGTCTGCGATGGGCAGGGCGGGTGCGGCGTACAGGCGCCACAGCGCGGCCTGGAAGGTTTCGGCCCGCGCCAGGGCGGCGGTGGCGGCGCGATCCAGGGGAGCGGTCAGGCCGATTTCGCGGGCCGCGGCCAAGCCCGCCAGACGACCCCTCGCCTCGGCGATCCGGGCACCACCCAACGCAGCACCATCGCCGACGGCGAATACCCCGGCTACCGACGTGCGGCCCTCGACGTCGGTCTCGGTCGCGAGGTAGCCGGCCCCCCGATCGACGAAGCGGTGCGGTACGCCAAGCGCGCGGGCCAGGTTGATCTCGGGTTGGAAGCCCATGTTCAGAGCGACGACATCGATGTCGAAGCGACGTGCCCCGGCGATGGCGGTTCGCACCTTTGCCTCGCCCTCCAGGCGATCGAGCACGGTGTCCCACAGGACCGGCACACCGGCCCGGTTCAATCGCCGCAGCATGCCCCAGCCGTCGCTCAGGAGGTCCGGTGCCGACACGGCCATCCGCGCCAGATCGGACCACGCCGCCAGACCAGGGCGAGGGGCCGCCTCCAGGATTGCCACGGGGCGCACCCCGCCGGCCAGCAGTTCGCAGGCCAGTTGCAGGTTCAACGGCCCGTTGCCGACGATCAGCACGCGCTGGCCCGGCGAGACGCGCTGTGTGCGCACCAGGGTTTGCAGGCCGCCGGTCGTCATTACGCCGGGCAAGGTCCATCCCCGAACCGGCACGGGCGCCTCGTGCGCGCCAGTCGCGAGGATCAGCCGGCGCGGGTGGTAAGTGATTGACTGGCCGCGCACGAGAACGGCGATGTCGTCCGGCGCGAAGGCGCCCCAGACGATGGCCCCGGTTTCCAGGCGCACGGCGGCGTGTTCGGCACGGGTCTTCAATGCGGCCCCCAGCCGGAACTGCGTGTCCGGGGCGGCGTCGGTGTGACTTGGTGCCAGAGGCTTGGCGAACTGGCCGCCGAGAGACTGCCTTTCGTCCAGGAGCACGACTGAGGCACCGGCTTCGGCGGCGGCGATCCCGGCGGACAGGCCCGCGACGCCGCCGCCGACCACGAGCACATCGCAGTCGCGTTGGTCGGCTGGGGGGGATGGCTCCGGTGTCAGGGCGGCGGGGTAGAAGCTGGCCACGTGCATCCCGTCCGCCACCGCCGTCAGGCAGGCGCGCTGGCCGATCCGGCCGTTGACGGTGACGACGCAATCGAAGCAGGCGCCCATGCCGCAGAACAGACCGCGGGGCGCGCCGGATGGTGCGTGGCGGAAGGCGGTGATGCCGGCGGCGGACAGTGCGGCGGCGATGGTCTCGCCCTCAAGCGCGTCGATGCGCCGATCATCGAAGCGGAAGGAAATCGGCCGGCCGACGGGCCGGATGGAGGGATGGGTCAGGCGCATCGGTGCAGCATGCCAGACACCATGTGTCATTTCGAACGTCGCGTGGTGGTGATCCTTGCAGACCAGGTGGCGCATCGGATCGCGCGGTGGGTGACGCGGCCCGCGGCGTCGGTCCGGTGCTCCCGGGGACGCGAACGAAATTCATTCCGTGTCGGGAAGCGATGGGATGATGCGCCAGGCGTTGCTGGTCTGAAGTATCCGACTGACCCGGCGGCTAGAGCATGATCGCGCTGAGCGGAACGTCCCCGGCGCGTGAATCATGCGATCAAACAAGGAGATAGACCATTTTCGGCGTGCACAGTCAGGCTGAAAATGGTCTGGGGTTCGTGGGCCGTTTCACCCGACCGCATGGGATGCTTCTGTCGGGCTCGGACCACTACGGTCGCTTCGTAAAGCCATCCGCGCTCCAGGATTCGCTGCCGACGCCATGGTGCACAGTGAAGAGACCGTCGGGATCGTAGCGTTGCTTGACGCGGGACAGGCGCGGATAGTTCGGACCCCAGAATGCCTTCTGCCAGTTCGGCTGGAAGTAGTCGCATTCGTTGACGTAGGCACCCGTGCCGGGGGCGGCGACGCGCAGGGCTGCCATCGCAGCGTGGACGCGGGAACGGAGGGCGCCGGCGGCCGCGGGATTGGGCGGAGGGAAGCCGGGGAAGGCCGGCGGCCCGCCGGAAGCAATGATGGCGAGCGCGAAGGCGTCGAGGACATCGGGATTCATGGCGGTGTCGCGGGCAGCGGCGATGGCCGCGGCGGGAGCGCCGGCGAGGCCCTTGTTGAAATGGAGACCCACCCCCCAGTGGCGGCTGGCCGCGAACCAGGCATCCACAAAGCGGCTCTGGTTCTGCGGTTTGAGTAACGCGGCGGGCATCCACGCCGAGGTGTACGCATACCAGAACGCGCCGACCTGCCCACCATCGCCGGCCCACCAGAAGTCGTCCGGAGAGGCGCCCGGGCGACTGTCGAAGACGACGACGGCCGGTGCGTGGCGGCGGAAGAAATCGGCATCCCAAAATAGACGGGCCGGCATGGCGAGGGCAACGAAGCTGTTCTCACCGTCATATTCGCTGCCGTTGGCCTTGACGAAATCGATCAGCGGCGTCCAGGCGGCGCGGGCCTCATCCTGCGTGAGGCCCTGGAAGACCATTTGAACCTGCAGGCTGTTGTCGGGCCGCGCGAGCACCTGTTCGCCCCAGTGCGGATTGCAGAGGCTGGTCGCATACAGGGCGACGAAACGGGTGAGCAGCCGGTGATAGGCAGCGTCGGAACGCGCGTGGAGGTCGAGGCGCACGACGCCGAAGGTTTCGGGAAGGGGGTGCGTGGCCAGCGTCACGCGGGTGATCACACCGAACGCGCCGCCTCCGCCACCCCTCAGCGCCCAGAAGAGATCGGGTTCGCGCGCCGCATTGGCGACGCGGATCTGTCCATCGGCGGTGACGACCTCGGCCTCCAGCAGACTGGCCGCGACCGTGCCGTAGGCTTTCGAAAAGCTGCCGAAGCCGCCGCCCTGCACAAGGCCCGGGACCCCCACCGTGGTGCAGCCGCCGCCCTGAACGTAGCGCCCGGCGCCGCCGGTTACGGCGTGGTAGGCATGGAGCCAGATACAACCGGCGCCCGCCGACACCGCCGGGACCGGAGCGGCGCGGGAACCCTGGGGCGTGAAAGCGTCGTGGACGGTGATGGCCTTCATCGCCCGCGTCCATACAAGCAGGGAATCCGGTGCGTTGGAGACGCCAAGGTAACTGTGGCCGCCGCCTCTGACCACGAGGCGGACGTTGTGGGCGCGAGCGAAGCGGACGGCGGCAGCGACATCGGAGGCGTTCGCGGCCGCCACCACAAATGTGCTCGGCGCGGATCGCCAGGCGTCCAGCCAGCCCGAACTCTGGGTGAGGCCCGCCTGATCGCCGATAAAGAACGGATCACTGAGCAGCTTAAGGACCGACGGGTCGGCGAAATCAGGCAGCGTGACCGGCGAGAGGCGGCCGCCGACGGCCTGCTTGAGGCTGGCCCAATCGCTGTCGGCGGGCCAGCCGGGCATACCGGGCCTCACCCTGCCGATGGCGGCGGCCTTTGCGGACCCGGCTTGCAGCGCGGCGGCGCCGGCCAGCGAAAGGCCGGCGCCCAGGAAGCGGCGGCGTATCATCGAAGTTTACTCCCGATCGCACGTCCCGAGGGGACGCTACAGGGTCCGCCGCGTCCGTCACAACACGATCAGCGGAGAGCGTCATATGAAGCAGTCTCGCCTGCCCTGGGTCGCGCCTGGTGCAGCAGGGCCGGGCATGCCCTGATGCTGGCCGCGACGGAATCGGGTTCGGCCAAGATGAGCCGGCGGCGTTATGGTTGGAACCAACCGATGACAACCGGCATCCTTGACAGCGGCGCACGCCCTGCCACCCTCCGGCCAACGCGAAGGAGGAGACACCATGCGCTTCGGCCTGATCATCCGTGGCCAATATCCGCAGGGCGACGACATGCGCGTGCGCCTGCGTGAAGACCTTGACGCGGCGAAGCGGGCCGAGGACCTCGGCTACGACCTGATCGCGAAAGGATCGCACTACAGTTCGCACCCGTTCCAGTACATTCAGCAGATTCCGTATCTCTGCCAGGTGGCGCTGGTCGCGCCGAAGCTGAGGCTTTGCCCGGGCGTCGTGCTGTTGCCGCTGCACAGCCCGCTGCACGTGGCGGAGGAACTGGCCTCGCTGGACGTGATGTGCGACGGCAAGCTGATCTTCGGCGCAGGCATCGGCTACCGCGAGGTGGAGTTCAACGCGTTCGGCTCCACGCAGAAGCAGTCGGGACGGCGGTTCGAGGAATGCCTGACCGCGGTGAAGCGGCTGTGGTCGGAAGATTTCGTCAGCATGGACGGCAGCTATTTCAAGCTGGACAATGCCAACTGCACCGTCATGCCGGTGCAGAAGCCGATGCCGCCGGTGTGGATCGGCGCCAATGCCGATATCGGGATCCGCCGGGCGGCGCGCATGGCGGACACCTGGTTCATCAATCCGCACAACAAGATCGATACCATCGCCGAACAGATGGAGGTCTACAAGCGCGCGCTCGATGCCTGCGGCAAGCCGTTCCCGGACGAGTTGCCGATGGCGCGCGAGGTCTTCGTCGCCGCCAGTCGCGACGAGGCGATCCGGCTGGCGAGGCCGTCGCTGGAAGCGAAATACAAGGCTTACAAGGAGTGGGGCCAGGACAAGGTGATGCCCTCGGGTGATGCCTTCAGCGTGGATTTCGAGGAATTGATGAACGACCGGTTCCTGTTTGGATCGCCGCGCGAGGTGACCGAGCAGATCCTGCTGCTGAAGCGCCGTTTCGGCGTCAATACGCTGATCCTGGGCATCCACTGGGTCGGCATGCCGGCCAGCCTGGCGATGGAGCAGATGCAACTGATCGCGGAAGAGATCTTTCCCGCTGTCCGGTCGGCCTGAAGAGGGATTTTTGCAATATGAAAATCGGCGCCGTCATGTTTTTCACCACCGATTCGATGCAGCCGGCCGCGTTGGGTCGAGCGCTGGAGGAACGCGGATTTGAGTCGCTGTGGGTGCCGGAACATACGCATGTGCCATCGACACGGCTGTCGGAATATCCAAGCGGCGGTCCCCTGCCCCGCCCTTACTACGACATCTACGATCCGTTCCTGGCGCTCAACACGGCCGCCGCGGTCACGACAAAGCTGAAGATCGGCACCGGCATCTGCCTGGTGGTGCAGCGGGACCCGATCGTGACGGCGAAGATGGTGTCCTCGATCGACCAGCTTTCCGAGGGACGGTTCCTGTTCGGCGTCGGCAACGGGTGGAACCGCGACGAGATCGAGAACCATGGCACGGTGTTTGAAACCCGCAACAAGCTGGCGCGCGAACGGATCGAGGCGATGCAGACGATCTGGACACAGGACGAGCCGTCGTATGACGGCGAGTTCGTGAAGTTCGGGCCGATGAACCAGTGGCCGAAGCCGTTCCGGAAGCCGTATCCGCCGGTCATCGTCGGCGGGGCTTTCCCGTATGCGGCCAACCGGGCGATCCGTTACGGCAACGGCTGGATCCCGCGGGCCGACCGGCTGGAGCATGACGGTGTCGGGGTGGTGATCGGGAAGTTCCGAAACATGGCGGCCGAGGCCGGACGCGATCCCGCTTCCCTGCCGATCAGCATCTTCCGGGTGCCGGACGATCTTGCGAAGCTGCGTTTCTGCCAGGAAATCGGCGTCGATCGTGTCGTGTTCAGCCTGCCCGCCGAGAAGGCGGACAAGGTCCTGCCGATCCTCGACCGGTGGGTGCGGGTGAAGCGGGACCTGGGACTCTAGACTGGACCGCATTGGAGCGGCGATGGCCTTGAAGATTGGGTACCTGTTGCCGACGCGCGAACAGATCATGGAGGGCCGGCCGGAAACCGGACCCCTGCTGACCCTGGCGGAGCGAGCCAGGTCGTTGGGGTTCGATTCGGTGTGGGTTGGCGACTCGCTGACCGCTCGGCCTCGGCATGATCCGCTGACGCTGCTTGCCGGCGTGGCGGGGCGGGTGCCCGGCATTGCGATCGGCACGGCGGTGCTGCTGCCGGCGCTGCGCAACCCGGTGATCCTGGCGCATCAGGTCGCCACGCTGGACCGGGTGTCGGAAGGCCGGCTGATCCTGGGGGTCGGCTTCGCGGCGGACGTGCCAAATATCCGCGCGGAGTTCGCAGCCTCCGGCGTGCCGTTCGAGCATCGTATCGGCCGCATGATGGAGGGGCTGCGCCTGTGCAAGGCGCTGTGGGCCGGCCAGCCGGTCGACTGGGATGGGCGGTGGCAGATGACGCAGGCGGTGGTGGCGCCTACGCCGCACCGTCCCGGTGGCCCGCCGCTCTGGATCGGCGGCAACCTGGCGGGCAGCCTGGAGCGGGCCGGCAAGTTCTTCGATGGCTGGTTCCCCATCGCCCCCAACGCAGCCGACTTTGCCGCCGGCCTGGCACGCGTGCGCGACGTCGCACGCGAGAACGACCGCGATCCTGGCGCGGTCAGCGGGGCGATGTACCTGACCGTGTCACTCGACGACGACCCGATAAAAGCCGAGGACCGGCTGAACGGTTTCCTCGAGCGGTACTACAGCCAGCCGGCGGCGGCACTGCGCCGGCGTCAGGCCTGCTACGCCGGATCCGCGGCCGGCCTCACCGCGTGGCTGGATGGGTATGCGAAATCCGGTGCCAGCCATCTGGTGCTTCGCTTCGCCGGCGACCACGAACGCCATCTTGAGGTGGTTTCGAAAATGAGGCATGCGTAGGGAACATGTTGCCCGCCGCTCGTGTCCGCTGTAAGGGCAGGCCATGCCGAATCTGAAGCGCACCCCGTCGTCCAAGCCTTCCCACGCGCGAACCAATTTTGATGATCGTCTGAGCGCTGCCGCCGCTGCCAAGCAGGCGCTGCTGGACCGCTTCCGCTCCCGTCCCAGTGTTGGTGATCCGGCCTGGATAGAGCAGCAGGCTGCGCTCAAGGCGATCGCCGACGCACGCGAGGCCCGTGCGGCGGAACGCAGGGCCGCGAAGGAGGCCGAGGCGGCCCGCGTGGCGGCTGAACAAGCGGCGCGCCGGACCCAGGAACAGATCGCCGCCGCCGAAGCCAAGGCGCGTGCCGCGGCGTTGGAGGCCGAACGCAAGGCCGCGCGGGATGCCCGCTACGCCGCCCGCAAGGCTCGGAAGTGACCGCTCAGTCGCCTGACGCGCGACCGCTGCTCTATTTGTTTGTGTGCTCACAACACATATGTGTCCGTCATCTCTCAACCGAAACGCCATGTGGGCGTTCCCGGAGGCATCAGTGGTCAAGCGTCGCAAAGAGGAAGACATCGCGGGTATCCTGGAATTCGATGGCCGCAGCAGCGAGGATCCGGAGTTCCAGGCGTGGCTGGCCGACCACAAATCCCGCAACGGCGGCAAGATCAGGGTCAGCCAGGGCGGCAAGGGGGTGCGCGTGATGTTCAGCAAGGGTGCCGACATGGCGCTATGGCAGCGCCGGTCGGAAGCGGCGGCGAAGGGGAAGAAGTTCGTCGCCTGACGTAACCCTCGACGTGCTGCGCGGTCGTGGTCTGGGCCGCGCCCGGCGACGATGCCGAGCCGGCTATTGCAAAACCGCTTCGGTCTTGCGACGGATCAGTTCGAAATCGATCTCGCCGCCCAGGCCAGGGGCGGTCGGAGCGTGCATCAGTCCGTTGGCATCTATCTCCAGTTCCCTGACCATTCCGTACTTGTGCGCCGCCGTCGGGCAGCAGGACCTCCCACATCGTGGTGTTCCGCAGCGCCATGCAAAGATGCAGGTTGGCCAGGTTGTTCAGCGAATTGCCGGAGTGGTGGACTTCGTATTTCAGGCCGAACGCCTCGGCCAGGTGCGCGGTCTTCAGCATCGTCGTCAGGCCGCCCTTGTTCGGGATGTCGCCGCGCAGGTAATCGGTGGCCTTCTCGGTCAGCCAGATCGGGTACGTGTCCAGCCCGCCGGCGGGAAACTCGGTGGCCATGATCGGTATATCGAGTTTTTGCCGAAGTTTGACGTAGCCGTAGATATCCTCGTCGGCCAGCGGGTCTTCGTACCAGTAGTAGCCGAGTTCCTCGATCGCCCGCCCGACACGAAGCGCATCCGTGTATTCATATGACCAGGTGGAGTCGAGCATCAGCCGGTAATCGTCCCCCACCGCCTTGCGCACCGCCTGGCAGACGCGGATGTCGTGCTCGGGATCGCGCGGCGGGTGGATCTTGTAGGCTTGCCAGCCGGATGCCTTGAACGCCTGCGCCTGGTCGACATACGCCGCCGCGTCCGGCAACACCTGGGAACTGGCATAGGCGGGAATTGAAGTTCGGAACGTGCCCATCAGCGCGTGCACCGGGATCCCGGCGATCTTGCCCGCGAGATCCCACAGCGCGGTGTCGACCGCCCCGATGGTGCGGTAGCTGACGGTGCGGTTGACCAGCCGCATGCCGGCATGGATGCGCTCGCGCTCCAGCGGGTCCTTGCCCATCAGCATCGGCTTCAGTGAGCGGACCAGTTGCGGCCCGTCCATCGAGGCGGGGTTGCTGGCCGATCCGAGGAAGGCGTGACCCTCGAGGCCGGCATCGGTGCGAATCCGAAGCAGGCCGAGATTGCTGCCGGAGGCGGCTGTCGCGCCCTGATGGTAGATCGTGGGCGGGATGTTGTCCCAGGCGAAGATGGTCAGCGAGACGTCATCGATTTTCATGGTGCTTCCTTGTTTTGCACCGAGCCTGCCACGATCGGGGAACACTGAGAACCCTGGCGCGGTGGCACGCTGGCATGGGCGCAACGCAGGCAGATGCCGCGGCCATCGCGTGGATCAGGCGGCGACGTCCACCGGTTCCGGCAGGGTGACGGCGCGGCACATGGCTGGCACGTCAGCGGCCGGACGGGGACGGCTGAACAAGTACCCCTGCGCCTCCTCGCAGTTTCCTGCCCGCAACCGTTGCAGCTGATCCTCGGTCTCCACCCCTTCGGCGAGTGCGATCATCCCCAGTGTCGCGCAGAGATCGGTCACCGAGGCGACGATCGCGTCGCAGTCGCCACCCTTGCCAAGGCCGGCGACAAAAGACTGGTCGATTTTGACCTTGCTGAACGGAAAGCGCTGCAGATAGCTGAGCGACGAGTAGCCGGTGCCGAAGTCATCCATGGCGATGCCGACCCCAAGATCGCGCAGCTTATGCAGGATCACCAGTGTGGCGTCGGTGGCGTCGAGCATGACGGTCTCGGTGATTTCCAGTTCGAGCTGTCCGGGGTCCAATCCCAACTCCGCCAGCGCGTCGGCAACATCCCCGACGAGGTCGTGGCCCGCGAACTGGGTTACCGAGACGTTGACAGCGACCTTCATCTTGCCGGGCCAGGTCACGGCATCGCGACAGGCACGGCGGAGCGCCCATTTCCCCAACGGCACGAGCAGCCCGATCTCTTCGGCGAGGGGAATGAAGTCCGCCGGCGCGACCATCCCGCGGCGAGGATGAAACCAACGCATCAGCGCTTCGAAGCCCGTGACCGCGCCCGTCTTGAGGTTGATCAGCGGCTGGTAGAACAGTTCGAACTCCTTGGCGGCGGGCGCTTTGCGCAGATCGATTTCCAACGCCCGCCGTGCGCGCAGGCGTTTGTCCATCTCGGGCGCGAAGAAGCAGTAGCAGCCGCGGCCATCCGCCTTGGCGTGATAGAGGGCCATATCCGCATTCTTCAGGATCTGGACGGGATCCTCGCCATCGGCGGGGACGAGGGCGATGCCGATACTGGTCCCGATATGGACCTGCTGACCGTCGAGGTCGTATGGCTCGCCCAGCGTCTCGACAAGCCTTTTGGCGAGAGCCGTGGCGTCGTGCGGCTGGTGGACGCTCGACTGGACGATGGCGAATTCGTCTCCTCCGAGACGGGCCGCCGTGTCGGCTTCGCGGATTTGCGCGAGCAGGCGCGCGGTGATGACCTGCAGCAGGGCATCCCCTTGCGGATGACCGAGGGTGTCGTTCACGACCTTGAAGTGGTCGAGGTCGAGATAAAGCACGGCGCAGGCCTCACCCCTCCGGCTTCGGGCCACCGCTTCGCCCAGCTTGGCATGAAACAAAATACGGTTGGGCAGACCGGTGAGCGCGTCATAATGGGCCATGTGGGTCAGCTTGGCCGCGGCGGTTCTCCGCTCCGTGATGTCCTCGAAGGTGACCAGCCAACCTTCGTTCTGGATCGGCGCGAAATTCACCGACAGGGTGCGGCCATCAGTCAGTTCGCGGAAAAAGCTGGCGCGCTTGCCGGCGGCCTTCAGCATCTTGCAGCTTGCGCGCACCAGTTCCACGTCGGTCGAGGCCAGGTTCGACTGACCGTCGGCCAGGTCCATGAGAGCGTCCATGGTCATGCCCGGAACGATCTTACCGGCGGGCAGGCCGAACATCTCCTCATGCCTCGCATTGCAGACCACCAGACGATCGGATGAATCAAACATTGACAACGCCTGGGAGAGATTGCTCAGGGCGGCGCCGAACCGGACGTTCTGCAAGCCCAGCTCCCGGGCGGCCCGTTCGTGCTCACGCGCCACGGCCAGTTCAGCCTCTGCTGCCAGCCGCGAGGCCTCGGCCTCGGCTCTTGCGGCGTGCGCCTCGGTCAGCATGCGCTGACTGCGCAACTGGCGCAGCATGAGAATTCCGACAGTAGCCACCACGAGCTCCAGGATGACAGCTGAACCGACCAGGTAGGTCGCATCCTGCCGCCACACCGCCAGGATCGAGGACAGCTTGTTCGAGACGGTCACTGTAACGGGATAGTGCATGAGGGACCGCACCGCCATCAGCCGCTCCTCGTGGTCGAACACACTGCGTTTTTGGATAACGACAACGCCTCCCCCGGCGGCCCGCGCGATCTGGGTGCGTTCACTCGTCGTGAACCCCTGGGCGGCGGCCATGTCTACGGGGGGATAGCGGACGAGCAGGCGGCCGTCCTGACGGTCCAACGTCACAGCGCCGCCAGGCCCGGGTGCAACCGCGCGATACAGATTCTCAAAATAGGAAAGTTCCACCGCCCCCTCGATCGTGCCGAGGAATTCGCCATCGGGGCCTGATACCCTGCGAGCGATATAAGCCGTCCATTTGCCCCCAGCGGCGACGCTCTGAAGAGCCTCGCTTATGATCACTGTGCGCCGGGGGTCTGCCTTCAGCTGCCTGAAGAAGTCGCGGTAAGCGAGATTGATCCGGGGTTCGAGGGCGAATTCGGGCCGCGACGAGTTGATCACGTCTCCGGCCGCATCGCTGATTATCATGGCATCCAGCTGGGGCAGCGCGCCTCCCCGCCGACGCAAATCTTTCTGCACGGCAAGCCCCGACATGAACTGCCGGAACGCATCGGGCGACCGAGCGCCCTCATTCGACGATCGCTCCTGAATGGCGGTCTGTACAAGCTCGACTGCCTCGAAGGCTCGTTCAGCCTGGTCGGCGAGTATCAGCGCGAGATTGGTCACCTCACGTTCGGCCGCGGCAATTCTGTGCTCGCGCGAGTGCATGACGAGCAAACAGGTTGTCAACGCGATGATGAGGGCGAGCACGATCTGGCTGACTGACAGGAGCACCAGTGGCTCTCTCCGCAGGTGACCGAGAGGCGCCTGATCGTCCCGGATGCCGCTTGCGTCCATTGTAGCCTTTGCTGTTCGGCCTGGGTGGACGCCTTATCGCGCAAACATGAACGCCGGGTTAATGTCGCGGGTGATCATTGCCGCGTTGATGCCTTGCCCTCTTGCGCAAGCAGGGCGGATGTCGGGCGAGCGGCATCCGGCGATGCCGCGCCGCCCTGGACACGGTCCGGATCGGCGGTGTCTGCATGGCTGCCTGGATGCCGTCGCGCAGGCGCCGGTGCTTGCCCATGGGCACCGACGTCCACGGGCAGACCAACCGGGCCGATCGGTCGCGGCGGGCTTGTAGCGGCGCCGTGAATGCCGATGGCAGCAGGCTGGCGCCGTCAGGCCTGCGGGCTGAATCCCAAAGCTGGTGTGGTGGTTCCGAAGTCCGCCATACTGTGGATCATCCCGGAGCGGACCTCGGAACCACAAAAACTGTGCGGGCCGAAAATGGTCCATGTCTTTGTTTGCCCGCATGATTCACGCGCCGGGAACGTTCCGCTCGGCGCCATCATGCGCTAGGGCTTCCAGTACCCCAACCGCGCGACGATCGCATCGAACAGCTGGTTCGCTTCGGCTATTTCGAGCCTCAGCGATTCCAGACTGGCTTCCACCGTGGCGACGCACGACCGGACTCGGGCGCGGCTCTTTCTGCTTTCGCACACAACGCGCCTGCTCTCGGACAGTAGGGTGTCCAGGCTGAAGGGCTTTTGCAGATACCGAATCTGCAGACGCCTCAATTCCGCGCTTATGTCCGAATTCTCTGACAGCATCAGGACAGGGACATGTTCGTTGTACGCGACCTTCGCGAGTTCGATGCCTGTGGTGTCCGGCAGCGTCGCACTTATCAGTACGATATCGAATTTTTGCCGAAGCAGCAGCTTGGTTCCAAGGTTTCCCGTCAGGGCGTACTCGACTTCGTCCCTGGCATGGGACTTCAGATATTCTGATATTTTCTTACAAAAAAGATGATCGTCCTGCACTACCAGCATTCTTGTCATCGGCGGCTCCGACAAACGCAACGTGCTTATCTGCACTGTCGATATTGTCTCATGCGTTATCATATGGGTTAATCTCAAACATCCAGTGATCGCGAGAATGTCATTACAGTACCGTCTTCGCTCTCGATCATACCGGCCTCGAGTTCGATATTTGTATTTTTCAGTAACATTGGGCGCCGTGGAACTCGCTGTCGAACGTGTGGACACTGGCTGTCGAACGCTGACCGAGAGCGTGATTCGTTGCAATGTCCGCAGACACGGGTCAGGCCGGAGAGGCCGCAGGACAGGTGGAATCGTCACGCCCCCCTTGATGGCAGATAATATCTCGGACCAGACTGGCGCCAAACAAGGCCATCTGACCCGAGGAACCGTCGCCCATGAAAAGCCCCGCCGTCATCGGCGAGACCGACCGCGCCGTGATTGGCGACGCCCCTCGGCGGCGGGAAGACGCCCGTTTTGTCGCCGGCCAGGGCGCCTATTTGGACGACCTGCACTTCGACGGAATCGCGCACGCCGTCTTCCTCCGCTCGCCGCACGCGCATGCGCGGATCCGCTCCATCAACGCAACCGATGCACGCGACAGCCACGGCACCATTGCTGTTCTCACCGCCGAGGACGCCGCCGCCGACGGTCTGTGCCCGCTGCGCCCGACGGTCGAGGCCAATGTCCAGACCAACGAACCCTTCCGTTTCCTGCCGCAACCGCTGCTGGCCGCAGACACGGTCCGCCACGCCGGTGAACCGGTCGCCCTGGTTATCGCCGAGACGAAGCACCAGGCCCTTGACGCGGCGGAACGGATCGTCATCGACTACGAACCGCTGCCGGCGATCACCCGGACCTGGCAGGCGGTGCGGCCCGGCGCCTCGCTGGTGAGCGAGGAAGTCCCTGGCAATGTGTGCCTCGACTGGACCTGGGGCCAGACCGCCGAGGTCACGGACATCATGGATGCCGCGCCGCATGTGGTGACAGTTGTCCTGAACAACCACCGCGTGGTGACCAACCCGATGGAACCGCGCGGCGCCATCGGTCTGTACAACGGCCGCTACACGCTGTACGTCTCCAGCCAGAACATCCACGGCAATCGAGACGTCACCGCCCGAGCGCTCGGGGTCGCCCCGTCCGCCGTGCGGTTCATCGCGCCCGACGTCGGGGGCGGTTTCGGCGCCAGGAATTTTCCCTATCCCGAGCACGCGCTGATCCTGTGGGCGGCGCGACGCACGGGACGGGCGGTGAAATGGATCGCCACGCGGTCGGAGACGTTTCTGTCGGACCATCAGGCACGGGACCATGTCGCGACCGCGACCCTGGCGCTTGATCACGACGGAAACTTCCTGGCACTGCACGTGGACAGCATCGCCAACCTTGGCGCCTACATGGCGGGCGGCGCGGGCGGGGTCCAGACCAACCAGTATCCGCATCTGCAGGGCACGGTATACAAGGTGCCCGCGATCGCGCTTCGGGTCAGAGGCGTGCTGACCAACACCACTCCGATCGGGGTCACGCGCGGCCCTGGCTTCGGGGAGGCGGTGAACATCATGGAACGCCTGATCGATGCGGCGGCAGGGCAATGCGGATTCGATCGTATCGGGCTCCGCCGCCGCAATTTCGTGACCACGACTCCAATGACCAACGCCTTCAACTTCGTGGTGGACAGCGGCGACTTCCGCGCGGCGTTCGATGCGGCGGTTGCCAGCGCGGACCTGTCGCATTTCCCAGAGCGGCGGCGTGTCAGCGAAGCAAAGGGAAGACGGCGCGGCGTCGGCCTGGCCTGCCACATCAAAGCCACCGGCGGCCTGCCGACCGAGAACGTCGAGATCCGCTTCGAAACGGACGGCACCGTCTCATTGATCACCGGCACCCAGACCATCGGCCAGGGGCACGAGACCACCATGCCGCAGATCCTGGCGGACCGCCTCGGCCTGCCGAATGCCATGATCCGGCTGAAGCAGGGCGACACCGACCTGATCCCGATGGGCGGCGGCCACGGCAGTTCCCGCGCCACCTACATGGGCGGCACAGCGATCTGGCGCGCGTCCGAGATCATCATCGCGAAGGGCAAAGTCATCGCCTCACACGCACTGGAGGCGGCCGAAACCGACATCGTGTTCGAAGACGGCATCTTCCGCGTAGCAGGAACCGACCGGACGATCACTCTGCTGGAAATCGCGGCCAGGGCGCGCGACGGCAACGACTCGCTCGACACCTACTACCGGTGGACACGGGAGGCGATGACGTTTCCCAATGGCACCCATGTCGCCGAGGTCGAAGTCGACCCCGACACCGGCGCCGTCACGCTGGAACGCCTCACCGCCGTGGACGACTACGGGACCATCGTGAACCCGATGATCGCCGCCGGCCAGGTGCATGGCGCCATAGCGCAGGGGGCCGGCCAGGCGCTGCTCGAGCACGCGGTGTATGATCCCGACTCCGGGCAACCGGTCACCGGCAGTTTCATGGACTATGCCATGCCCCGTGCCGGAGACCTCCCAAACTTCGACCTGACGTTCGCGGGCACAAGTTGCACCACCAATCCTATCGGCGTGAAGGGCTGCGGCGAGGCGGGCGCCATTGCCCTCTTCCCCGCCATCGGCAATGCCATCGCCGACGCGGTGGGCGTCGCCACCCTGGACGGGCCTGCGACAGGAAGCCGCGTGTGGCAGGCGATGCGACGGATCCCCGGCGGCGCCGGTCCCCCGGGTTCCGTATCCCGAGGCTGAGTACATCGATTCCGAATTGCCGATCATAATCGGCCTGTGAGCACTTGCCCGGAAATTGCGGCTGGCAGAGATGGTGGAATAGTACCAACCGAGAGAGATTTTCAGGGAGTGGGGCTTTGGCGCGGGGCAGATGGGTCTATGTCGGCGGACGGGCTGGGAACAAACCGCCGCCGGCCGAGAAAGTAGCCATCACCGCCGCGTGCGAGAAGTTTATTACGGAAGTGCTGAGGCCGCGGTTTCTCCCGGAGATCCGCCCCACTGCGTTCAACTATCCGGTCGCCATCGACGGCAAATGGCATGGCAACAAGTATCGGTTCCTCACTCGCTACCGCTCCGACGACCCTCGTTCATCCGAACCGGAGTTCGAAGCCCCGTTCGCCCGCCTGGAATACATCAGTCGCGATTGCTTCGACCTCTCCTGGCACCACCACACCGGCGAGTGGTTTTGTCTGTTCCAGCGCCAGTCGCTGGCCGAAGCCTTGCACCTGATCGAAAGCGAGCCGCATTTCGAGCCGTGTTGACCCGACCACGCACGCCGCGCCATCCAACAGCGTTTGGTTACCATCCCGGAAGACGCTGTATGCCGCGCAAAGCCACCACGATGGCGCTGTCCCTGACTGAAGAAGCCCGTTCCACCCTGGCCGCGCTCGCCCGCTCGCGCACTGCCCCGGCGCACCATGTCGAGCGATCGGCCATCATCCTGCACCTTGCCGACCGCCGTGATACCAGCGAGATCGCGGCCACCCTCGGCATCGACCGCCAGCGGGTCACCCGGTGCGTCCGCCGGGTGACGGCTGTGGGACCGCTCAAGGCCATCGACGACCTGCCGCGTTCGGGACGCAAGCCCGATATCACCGAAGCGGCGCGGACCTGGCTGATCGGCGAGGCCTGTGCCAAACCAAAAGATCGCGGGTATCCGCACGAGCTTTGGACGTTACGCCTGTTGGCGGCGCATGCCCGCAGCCACGGGTGCGGCGTGGGTCATGGCTGTCTGGCCGAGCTCGCCGCCAGTACGGTCCACGACATCCTGAACCGCCGGCCAGTCAAGCCCCACAAGGTGCGTTATTACCTGGAACGCCGTGACCCGGCCTTCGACGAACGCAAGGCCGAAGTTCTGGAAGTCTATGCAGCAGCGGAAATGCTACGGGCACTGCCGCAAGCGGAACGGCCCGTTGCCGTTGTCTCCTACGATGAGAAGCCCGGCATTCAGGCGATCGCCACCACGGCGCCTGATTTGCCGCCCCGGCCGGGCAAGAACACGACCGTCCAGCGCGACCACGAATACAAACGGCTTGGCACAGTCACGCTTTCGGCAGCCGTCGACCTCGTTACCGGGTTTGTCCACCATGCCGTCACTCAGCGACACCGCTCGCGCGAGTTCGTCGACTTCCTTCGCCAACTCGATGCCGCTTATCCGGCGGGCTCGTTGATCTGCATCCTGCTTGACAATCACTCAGCCCACCGCTCGCGTGAGACCCAGCGCTTCCTCGACAGCAAGCCCGGCCGTTATGAGTTGGTCTTCACCCCAACGCATGCGTCCTGGCTGAACTGGGTGGAGATGTTCTTCTCGAAGATGGCGCGTTCGGTGTTGCGCCGGATCCGCGTCGCCAGCAAAGACGAATTGACCGAACGGATCAAACGCTACATCGAGATGTCCAACGATGTGCCGCTCGTGCCGAAATGGTCCTATGGCATCAGCCGCGAACCGCAGCCGATCGCCGCATGATCGATTCGGCAATTCGAGAACGATGTACTAGAGAGCATGATCGCGCCGAGCGGAACGTCCCCGGCGCGTGAATCATGCGATCAAACAAAGAGATAGGCCATTTTCGGCCTGCACAGTCAGGCTGAAAATTGTCTAGAGAGCATGATCGCGCCGAGCGGAATGTCCCCGGCGCGTGAATCATGCGATCAAACAAAGAGATAGGCCATGTTCGGCCCGCACGGTCAGGCTGAAAATGGTCGGCTCGCACGGATGGCACCAGCCGCACCGCGGCGGCGACGATGTGGGGCATGGGCGGCGGCTCACGTCTAACGCGGGCGATCTCCTTCGCGTGCCGCTACCCTGACCAACGACCGGCCAGCCGGCCAGACAGCGTCGCGGCGGGGCGCCGACCCGCCGGCGTGCCGCCGCCCGTCCGCCACTGCTATTCCGCCGCCATGCCCGGAAGGAACGCGGAAACCGCCGCCCGCTCGGCGTTCGCCATCGGCCGGGGCCACCAGGGATCATCCCACTCCGCGAACAGCGGCCGCAGCTTCGGCAGCACGGCTTCGGCAAACAGCTGTGTGTTGTACTTGGCGAGGTCCTTGCCCATATTGCCGAACTGCAGCAGCAGCATCAGGTGGCCGACGTTCAGTTCGGTGGCCACTTCCGTCAACTGCGCAACGACCTCATCGGGTGATCCGATGATGACGTAGCCTTGTTCGATGATTTCATCCATCTGCGTGGCCCGCTGCCTCGATCGCGCGCTCGAGGCCGAAGCGCGGCCGATCTGGCTGACAATGCCCGCCCGCTGGGTCGCCTCGGTGATATAGCCCGGCGGCGCGGCCCAACGCGGGTCGACGTGCAGGCAGCGGCCGTAGAAATACTCGGCGGCGGGCTTGTAGAGCTCATAGGCTTTTTCGCGGGTCTCGGCCACGCCGACGAACTGCAGGAAGCCGGCACGATTGGGGTTCCGGTCCTTGCCGAGCCGAGCCATCTCGTCCCAGAAGCCCTTCATTGTCGCCTTGCCGTCCTTGTAGCCGAAATAGGACAGATAGCAGTAAACGTAATCCATCGCCGCGCACCACTGCCAGGTCTCGACCGACCCGCCGCCAGGAACCCAGATCGGCGGATGCGGGCGCTGGACGGGACGCGGCCAGATGTTGACGTAGCGCTGCTGATTGAAGCGGCCGTTGAAGGCGAAGGTGTCCTTGCCGGTCCAGGCACGCGTGATCAGGTCGTGCGCCTCCAGATAGCGCTCCCGCAGCATCGACGGGTTCTGCCCGTAGCAATAGCAATCGTCCATCGGCGTGCCGACCGGAAACCCTGCGATCAGGCGACCGCCGGAGATCACGTCGATCATCGCGAATTCCTCGGCGACCCGGGTCGGCGGATTGTACAGCGCGATGGAGTTCCCCATGACGCAGATCGCCGTGTTCGTGGTGCGACGGGACAGTGCCGAAGCGATCAGGTTCGGCGATGGCATCAGGCCATAGCCGTTGGAGTGGTGTTCGTTGACGCAGACCGCGTCGAACCCGCAATCGGCGGCGAACTCCAGTTCGTCCATGAAGTCGTTATACATCAGATGAGCGCGCTTCGGATCGAACAGGGTGGAGTGGATGTCCACCCAGACCGAGGGGTTGTTGTCGCGGAAGTCGTCGGGCAACTCGGTATATGGCATCAGGTGGAACCACATGAGCTTCATTTGCTTTGTCCCCTACTGGCTTATCCTGGCTTATCCTGGTCGTTGGCGGCGTCGATCGATTGTCGGGCGGCACGGTGTGCGCTTGGCGGCTATGGTATTCCCCGTATCCGTGGACGTCTACTTGGCAGGCGCTGGCGGACGCCGGCGTCTGGTGCGTCCGTGACCCCCGGGGCTGGTCGCTCGGCACTCGTATATACAGTAGGCAGTGCCGGACAGGCCGCGCACTTGCCGTGGCGGCATGGTGGGAAGACACTGCGCACCGGAAGAATGCGGGGAGCGAAGATGCCACCGATCGCCGACCGGCGGTAAAGCTCTCTTTTTGAGGCAAGACGGACGGAGGCGAACACGATGGGCGGTGGCGGCGCGCCGGATGGCGAAGTCTTCGACGTGGCCTACCTTGTGCTGAGCGGCACCACGACCGCGGGGCGCTGCCCGGAGCTTTTGCTTGGTCTGGTCCGGCTTGGCTTTGCCACTGTCATTGCGCTGCCGACACCGAACGCCGCGCGGGTGATCGCGCCGCGTGACCTCGCGGACGTCGAGGGGGTTCGCGTGGTGGAATCGTATTTCGACGTGGCCATCCGCCCAAGACCGCCGCGTGGGGTGGTGCTGTTCGCACCATGCAGCTTCAACTCCCTCAACAAGCTTGCCCACGGCATCGCCGATAACCTGGCGCTGTCGGTCAGCGCCGAGGCGATCGGGCGGCGGACGCCGGTGATCGTGGGCCCCTCGCTCAATCAGCCGCTGCTCGACCACCCCGCGACGCGGATGTCGGTCGCGGCGCTGGCCGAATGGGGGGTGATTGTCGTGCCACCGGTCGACGCGGGCGAAGGGCCACGCCTCGCTCCGTCCGCACGACTGCTCGACACGGTTCGTCCTTATGCAGCCGGAAAGGAACGGGATCGTCCGAAGCATTGAAAATCGCGGGCCCTGTGGGCCGGCCGTGAAAACAACTGAACGCGCAACAACGAGGCGAGGCATAGGATGAAACTGACTTCGGGGCTCGTCGGAGCCGAAACAAACGGTGCCATCGGCTGGCTGATCTGGGATAATCCCGGCAAGCTGAACGCCCTTTCGCCGGGGATGTACGAGGACGCGTTGAGCGTGATCGAGGCATACGAGACCGATCCCGCCATCAAGGTCGTCATCATGCGGGGTGCCGGCCGCAAGGCGTTCATCTCCGGCGCCGATATCACGAGTTTCGACAAGACCCGTGCCGACGCCGGGACCGCCCGCTTGGCGAGGGAAGCGCCGGGGAAATTACGCCTGAAGATGCTGAACCTGGAAAAGCCGTTGATCGCGATGATCTACGGCTACTGTCTCGGTGGCGGCCTGGGCATGGCACTGAACGCGGACATGCGGTTCGCATCGTCGGACGCCCAGTTCAGCGTGCCGGCGGCCCTGCGCGGCATCGCTTATGCGCCGGAGGGGCTGAAATCGCTGGTGGATCTGGTCGGACCGAGCATCGCGAAGGACATCATGTTCTCCGGGCGGCGGCTGAAGACGGATGAAGCGCTGCGGATCGGCCTGATCAATCGCGTGGTCGAGGCGGACGCGCTGGAGGCCGACACCATCGCGTATGCGGAGACCCTTGCCGCGAATGCGCCATTGTCGATCCGCGCATCGAAATACTTCATCAATCAACTGGGCCTGGAGCGCGCCGAACGCGATGAAGCGCGGATGGACGCGATGCAGCGGGAAGCCGAGAACAGCGAGGATTTCAAGGAAGCGACGCGTTCGTTCGTGGAAAAGCGCAAGCCGGTGTTTAAGGGGCGGTGACGGCCGGCCGCCGTGATCAGGACCGGATGGATCCGCCTAGGAGGGGATTGCAGGCAGGCGCGAGACGCGGGACGCTTGGTTGAACCGCGGGACCCGGTCCGAGCCACCGGCCGGGAGTAAAGCGTTCGATGGAATGGAACGAAGAAACGTTCCGCAGGCGTGAAGGAAGAGCACATTGATGACTGGTGAAGCAGAAATCGCCTTATTGGATCATGAACTGGCGGAGGACGAACTGGCCTGGATGAAGGCCGTCTATCGGGACTTCGATGAGATGCGGGTTTCGTTCCGGGGTCGGGAGGAAGCGTTCAACCCCAAGGAAGCGCTGCGGACCGTCCTCGGCCGGGAAGAGCACAGGCTCTCGGCGCGCATGGACCTATCCGGGCCGGGTGTGTGGCGACTGGGCCGCAACCGCCACGGAAGGCTGGTGGCCGCCGTCTTCCTGCCACGAGTGGAGTTGCATCAGCACGCGAGAAGCAGGACCGACCAGTTTCCCATGTATGTGATCGGGGAGGCCGACGCGTTTTCAATGGACGAGAACGCGCAACCTGTCCTTACCCCGGTGGAAGGCGGCGGCCATTTCCACAACTCGCCCGGCGCGCCGCATGCTTTCCTGCCGAGAGTCGGCAAGGACGTCCCCAAGGACTGGGAAATCGCCTTCATCGCGATCACGCCGCGGAACCTGCAGGAGGACACGCAGAGCGTCACCGACGAGGTCAGGGCGGCGTACAGGATGGTGGTGGGAACGGAGGCTCCGCTGGAGGTGTAACGAACGGTCCGCCGGACCTGATCCAACATCCGCCGGACTTGATCCAATAGAAGAAACGACGGGAGAGAATGCGATGCGGATCGTCGATGCGCAAATCCACCTCTGGGGAACCGGTCTGCCGAGCAACCTGTCGCACTGGCAGGTGACGCACTTCACCCCTGAAGAGGCCATCGTGCTGATGGACGAAGCCGGTGTCGACGCCGCCGTCATTCACCCGCCGGGCTGGGACCCAGGTTCGACCGACATGGCATTCAAGGCGGTCGAGGGGTACCCGGGCCGGTTCGCGATCATGGGTTCGGTACCGCTCGATCAACCCGAATCCCGCGGACGGATCGCGGACTGGAGAAGCCAACCCGGCATGCTCGGTTTGCGGTACACGTTCCTGCACGATCCCGCGCGGCAATGGCTGCACGACGGGACGATCGACTGGCTTTGGGCGGCGGCCGAGAAAGCCGGTGTCCCGATCGCCATGTTGGCAACGGACTCGCTGGCCGACCTTGCCCGGATCGCCGAACATCATCCCGGACTTCGATTGACCATCGATCATCTTGGCGGTCGAGGCGGGCTGACCACGCTGAAGGACGAAGCTGCCATGACCCACATGCCGGCACTTCTGGCGCTGGCGAAGTTCCCCAACGTGGCGGTGAAGGCGACCGGCGCACCGGGCTATTCCGGCGAGGCCTATCCATTTCCGGCGATGCAGACCTATCTGCGCCAGATCTACGATGCCTTTGGCCCGCACCGGATGTTCTGGGGAACGGACATCTCCAAGATGCCCTGTTCGTGGCGCCAGTGCGTCACGATGTTCACCGAGGAACTGCCGTGGCTGAATGAACGGGACAAGCAACTGATCATGGGCGACGCGCTGTGCGCCTGGTGGGGCTGGAAGCAGGCGATCTGACAGGCGTCATCGCCCGAACGCGCGAATCGGAAAAAGGAAGCGTTTCGAAATGAGCGAACATCGCAACACCAGGGGCAAGCAAGTCGCGGTGGTGATCGGCGCCACCTCGAAGTGGCAGTCGGACGGCCGCAACACGCGGCTGGCGCACGGGCGCGCACTGGACGACAGCGGTCTGCCGATGGGTGTGCGCTGGGGCGTCGGCGGCGCCATCGCCCAGAAATTCGCACAAGAGGGCTTCTTCGTCGTGCTGACGACGCGAAAAGAAGCCAACGCGTCGGCACTGGCTGCGGCGATCAAGGCGCAGGGCGGAGACTGCATGATCGCCGAACTGGATCTCGTCTCGCAGGACTCCATCGTGGCGGCGTTCGACACAATCCGACGCGAGGCAGGCGATCCGGACGTGGTGATCTACAATGCAGGCTATCTGGAAGGCCGCGAGCTTCCACCTGAGCAGGAACTGCTCGAATACATCCCGGTGGAGATGTTCGACACCGCCCATCACATCGCCAGCCGCGGGCCGTTTCTTGTGGCCAAGGAAGTGCTGCCGGGCATGCGGATGAAGGGTGAAGGGTCGTTGTTTTTCTCTAACAACTCCAAATCGCTGCGCGGGCGCAAGCGAATGACCGGAGAGTCGCTTTACTACCCCAGGGTGATGATGCGCACACTGGCGCAGGTGCTCACCGAGGAATATTCCGAACACGGGGTGCACGTGGCCAACGTGGTGATCGACGGCACCATCGATTCGCCTGGGACGAGGGCGCTGCCGAAAATCCAAAATAGACCCGATACCGTGATCAATCCGATGAAGATCGCCGAGGCGTTCTATTACCTGCACACGCAGGACCGGTCGTGCTGGACGCACGAGCTTCAGCTTACGCCATTTTCGACCAGGCCAAGCTACTGACCGGGGGCAGCCGAGGTCCGGGTTGAGAATGACAGCGGGAGCCCAGGCGTGACCAGCGATATTGTGTTTCCCAACAAATTGCGGATCGCTAATATGCCGGGATGGGCTCACTTCTCGACAAAGCGTTTGACCACCTGATGCAAAACGCCCGCGTCGCCAAAGACGCGCCGCTGGTGTGTGCCGCTGTTCTGGCGCTCGCTTTCGTTGCGGCTTTCTGGCTATCTGGTCTGCGATATCAGGGCGCCGTCGATCAAAAGCAGAGCACGATCGACGGTCTGAAAACCCAAATAGACGGTCTCAAAGATCAAATCAGCAACCTTCAGCAGAAACTAGCAGAGCGACCAGTAACCGCGCCGGTAGCACCTCCATCTCGCGACCCAGACATGCTGTATCAATTCGGCGCCGCCGCCGCCCGCGCCCCGGGAGGGGTGCTGGATAGACCGGCAGGATTAGCCCGCTTCCCCCGCGTGATTAGTGGCCCCGATTTTAACATGCAGTCCGATATGGAGTACCGGCAGTTTGTGCTAACAGGGTGCCGACACGGTAGTTACGGTTCTCAAACGAAATTGGGTCTGATGGTTCAGCAGTTCTTTTCGGATGTCGTTTGCCACATCTCTGGGCTACGTCCCTAGCTTTTTATCCCTTCGGCGTCCGCTTCTCCGGCTCATGCTTTGGTGGCGGCAATGCCTCCACCACCCTCTTCAGCGCCGCCTCGAACGCCGCCTTGTCTTCGTCGCAGCCGAGTCCGCGAGCAAGCTCCTTGAAGCGGACGATTTGTGAGTTTCATCCTTCAGATGGGTCGTCCGGACTCCTGCGCCGTCTCGTTTGACATATTTATTCGATCAGGTGTTGAAAGTGTGTCCAGAGACGACCGGTGGGAGCGTTCAGATAACCCAAGAGATTAAGCTGGATTGGCGAGTGCATTACGATAGGCTTTGGTAAAGTCGACGCCCACCGACCTTCCCCCAGCCGCGAGGCCAGCGGTTCTGTTGCTATTCAGTTGCGGGAGTGAGGCGCGCAGTATCATTCCTTAAATCAAACGGTCACGACTTCGGGGTGCGCAGCGCCGTCGTTGCCGGCCAGTCGACGGTGCCCGCCGCGGAAATGACAACGCCATAGTCCCGCCCGGCCGCTTCCCGCGAGACGATGCCATCGATCACGTCCTGCCGCACCGCCTCGGGGTCGCGTTCGCGCGGATCGCCATAGCCGCCGCCGGACGGACCGACGCAGACGAACACGTCTCCGGAATAAACCGGCATGTGCGGGACTTTCGACGGCAGGGCGATCGTCTCGCCGGTCGCGCGCCGCAGCGTCAGTTCAGCCGTGGCGCCGTCGCGTCCGCCCAGGAAGCCCCACGGGCGGAACTTGTGTCCGTCGCCCTCGACCGAGCTGCCGCCGTTGTCGAGGAAGCAGATCTCGCGCACCGCGCCCAGCCCGCCGCGCCACTTGCCGGCTCCGCCGCTGTCTTCGCGCAGTTCATAGCGCAACACGCGCAGCGGCAGGTGCGTCTCGACGTCCTCGATCGGATTGTTGCGGGTGTTCGCGTAGAGCGTGTCGACCGCGTCCATGCCGTCGATGCCATTGCGACCGCCGTAGCTGCCTTCGAAAATCTCCATATGGACCCAGTGACCGTGATCGCGCAGGCCGGAGAAGGCGATCACCTTCAGATTGCCGATGCCGGCCGAGACCTGGCCCGGCACAGCCTGCGCAAGTGCTTTCATGACGGTGTCGGCAAGCTGGTTGCCCGGGCAGAACCGGGCGATTGTCGGGGCCGGAAAGACCGGATTGGCGAGGCATCCCTTCGGCGCGATGATATGGATCGGCCGGGTCAGCCCCTCATTGACCGGAATGTGCCCGTGCACCTCCGTATCGAGCAGAACGGAGCGCACGGTGAGCCAGACAGCGATGTCCACGGTGCCGACGAAGGGCATGTTGATCGGGCGGTCCGACACCTGCGGTGCGGTGCCGGTCAGGTCGACGGTCAGTTCGTCGCCCCGCTTGGTCACCCGCGCCACCAGCGGCAGCTCGCGCCGGGCGGGATCCGGATCATCGAGATAGCCGTCGATCCTGGTCTCAGCCGACCACGAGCCATCGGGCAGCGCGGCGATCGCGCGGCGCATCATGCGTTCGGACTGGTCCATCATTGCCGAGCAGGCCACGCGGAACAGCGGCAGCCCCATGCGGGCGATCAGCGCCTGCATGCGCTCCGCACCGATGCGGCTTGCAGCGACCTGCGCCTCCATGTCGCCGACGACAAGATCGCTGGCGCGGATATTGTCTCGCACCATCTGCCAGACCGCGTCGTTCCGCCGTCCCTGGTCGAACACCTTGATGGCGCGGAACTGCAGGCCCTCGGCATAGGCGTCGATGGCGTCCACGATCCCGCAGGACCCGGGCGTCAGCGCGCCGATATCGAGGTGGTGTGCCGTCGTGACCGAGAAGCCGGCGAGCGTACCCTCGTGAAACACCGGCACGATGAAAGCGACGTCCGGCCCATGGCTGGCGCCACCATACGCATCGTTGTGCATGATGACATCACCCGGCCGGACCGCATCGCCCCGCTCGGCGAGCGCCCTGAGTACCCCCTTCACGTAGCCCGGGATCGGCCCGGACTGCAGCGGTGTGGACTGCGCTGATTCTGCCAATCCACGGCCCAGTTCGTCGGTCAGGGCCGCACCGAAATCTTCCGACTCCCGGATGATCGAGGAATACGACATCCGCATCAGCTTGTAGCCGATCTCCACGGCGATGCTCTCGAGCGCACCTTGCATGACACTCGTGGTGACGGGATCGACGGCAACCCGGGACTGGTCGTCCATGCTCAGTCTCCCGCTGGGACCGTAATGATGAGATTGCCGCCGGGTTCGGCGACGAACGTGCAGCCAGGCGGAACGACCGTGGTGCTGTCGGTCTGCAGCACGACGGCTGGCCCCTGAACCCGAGCCCCCGGCACGAGTGCGTCGCGGGACAGGAATGGTGTCTCGATCGCATCATGGGCGGCGGCGAACACGACCGGAGCGTAGTAGGTCGGCAAAGCATGCTCTGAGCGGGCGACCGGCCTGGCTTCGAGCTTGGGGCGTACCGCGACGCCCACCAGGCGGATGTTCACCAGTTCGATGACGCTGTCAGGAAACGAGTGGCCGTACTCGGCCTGATGGTGGACGTGAAAGCGCGCGAGCGTGCGCCGCAGTTCATCGTTGTCGATCGGCCCCTCGCCGAACAGCACGCGCAGTTCGTAGCCCTGACCGGCGTAGCGGAGATCGCCGGCGCGTTCGAAGCGGATGCGGTCGGCGTCGATCCGGTCGCCGGCGAAGCGGGCGACGATTTCCTGCTGCATTGAGGCAAAATCGGCGGCCAGCCGCGGGACGTCGAGCGTGTTCGATGCCTGGAAGCAGGTCCGCACCGTGTCGTATTGAAGATCGGTGGTCAGGAGTCCCATGGCCGAGGTGATGCCGGGATGGGGCGGGATCAGCACCTCACGGATGCCGAGTTGCCTGGCCACGTCGGCGCCATGCAGCGGGCCGGCACCGCCGAAGGCGACCAGCGTGTAGTCGCGCGGATCGATCCCCCGCTGCGCGGTTCGCGACCAGATGGCGTTCGCCATGTTCGCACTGACCACGGTGAGGATGCCGAGCGCGGCCTGCGCGACCGGAAGGTCGAGTTCGGCCGCGAAGCGCTGCATCACCTGGAGGGACGCCGCGGCATCAAGCTTGCATGGCACCGCCGAGGAAGCGGTCGGGATCGAGGCGGCCGAGCACGACATTGGCGTCGGTCACGGTCGGCTGCGATCCGCCACGGCCATAGGCCGCCGGTCCCGGCACGGCACCGGCCGATTGCGGGCCGACGCGGAAGGCACCGCCGCTGTCGCGGCGGGCGATGGAACCGCCGCCGGCACCGATGGTGTTGATGTCGATCATCGGCACCAGGGTCGGGAAAACCGCCGATCCAGGTATCTCGCGCGGTCGCCTCGGCGAACCGGCCGCCGGTGACGATGCCGATATCGGCCGAGGTCCCGCCCATGTCGAAGGTGATCAGGTCTTCTCGCTCAGAGAGCGCGCCGGCCCAGGTGCCGCCCAGCACGCCGGCGGCCGGACCGGACAGCATGGTCAGGACCGGACGGTCCTGCACCATCCGCACGGTCGCCGCGCCGCCGTTCGAGCCCATCACCTGCAACTCACCGCGCGATGCCGGCCTCACGGAGCCGTCGCGACAGCAGGGAGACGTAGTCGCGCACCTTCGGACCGACGAATGCGTTCATCGCGGTGGTGGTGAAGCGCTCGAATTCACGAAATTGCGGCGCGACCTCGGCGGATGTCGTGACGAAGGCCGCCGGGTGCTCCTCCAGCACGAGTTGCCTGGCGCGCACCTCATGCACCGGATTGAGGTAGGAAAACAGGAAGCAGATCGCGATGGCCTCCACGCCGTCGCCGACGCAGCGCCCGCGCAGCGGCCCGCACTTCATCCTCGTCCAGCGGGACCAGCACATCGCCACGCGGCGGCACCAGCCGTTCGGACACGCCGTAGCGGTGGCGCCGGCGCACGAATGGCCGGCTTTGCCACGGGATCTGCTGCATCAGCGAGTAGTGCTGAGGCCGCTGATGGCGGCCGATGTGCAGGATATCGCGGTAACCGCGCGTGGTGATCAGTCCGGTTACGGCGCCGCGATGCTCCAGGACGGCGTTGGTGGCGATGGTGGTGCCATGCAGCACCTGGTCGATCTCTGACGGGTCGATGTCGGCGATTCCGCACAGGGCGATCACACCCTCGGCTACCCCGATCGAGGGGTCTTCAGGCGTCGTTGGTACCTTATGGACCACCGCACCGGCGGTATCGGTGTCCGCGAGGACCAGGTCGGTGAAGGTGCCGCCGACATCGACGCCAATGAGCTTCATACAGGCCCCGGATGGTGCTGCTGGGAGACTGCGCCTATTCATGCGACATCCACGGTACTGTCGCAACTGGCGACTCGTTGTCACGAGTGGCGCGAGCGAACGGTCCTGTCCAAGGCCTGACGCCGCTGGCGTCCGGGTGGTTGTCGCCCGACACACATCGCGGGTTCGATATCCGGTGCGGCGTGGGCTCGGCCAAGCAGGGCTCGGTCCATGCTGTTCCACCGTTGGGTAAGCTGCTGATGAATGATCTCGGCCACGTCGGCGCCGCCTTCGATCAACCCGTCCGCCGCCAGGCCCGCCGGCCCCCAGCAGAACGCGAAGCCACCCGCCGGGAACGCGCTGTCGCCGAAACGCAGGGCGAGCAGCAGCGTGGCAGGAGTATCACTCACCAGGCTCTATCAGACCGGCGCCGGTCAACCGATGCAGCCGGGGCCGATGAAGGGCCATCGAGCAGCACCAACGGAAACCACCACCGGACCGGGCAGGCCGCTGCGGGTCGCCGGTCTACCAGCCACCGATCGCCCCGCCACGCCCGGCCTGCCCCGGCGCGTCCGATCGACGCCAAGTGTCAACGCTTCACGGTCGAGGCGTGATAGATCTCGTCGATGGACTTCGCCAAGGCCGAATTGAACGCGGTATCGCTCATCGAATGCGTAAGGCCTTCGGTCAAAGCCCGAGAAAAGCTGGCGATCATGCCATGGTTGGCCGCGAGCCGTTCACAGGCCTCGGCCCGCGTATAGCCGCCTGACAACGCGACAACCCTGAGCACGCGCTCATCACCGATCAATGCCGAATAGAAATTCGGCACGTCCGGGATCGTCAGCTTGAGCATCACCCGGCGCCCGGCCGGCAGGGCGTCCAGTCCCCGCTTCAGTTCCGCGAGCAGGATGGCTTCGGCGCCGCGCTTGTCCGGGCTTTTGATCAAAACTTCCGGCTCGATGATGGGCATGAGCCCATGGGCAGCGATCTGCGCCGCTAACTCGAATTGCTGTGACACAATGGCAGCGATCCCGTCCTTCGAAGGCAGGTTGATGACGGAGCGCATCTTGGTGCCGAACACACCGAGCTTCACGGCACGCGCCAGCAGCGTGTCGAGCCCGGGCATCGGCTTCATCAGGCTGACGCCGTCGCGTTCGGCCTCGAGACCCTTATCCACCTTCACGACGGGCACGACGCCGCGATCCTCCCACAGGAAGGTGGGCACGGGTTTTCCCTCGGCCTGTCCGTCCATCGTGCCCTCGAACAGGATGGCGGCGATGACCTTGGCTCCGGTGAACGCCGGCGCTGTCATGATCCGCACGCGCATCGCGTGCATGAGCTTGAACATCTCGGCTTCGCCGCTATAGGCGCTGTCCGGAATGCCGTAGAGCCGCAGTGCACCTGGCGTCGATCCACCGCTTTGGTCAAGTGCGGCGATGAAGCCCGCCTTGCCGGACATTTGCGCCATCATCTTGTCAGTCGTCATGTTCGTTACCCCGCCTTTGAGCCCCAACGCGCTCGGTCGAGCGGCTTAACGCACCGCTCGACCATTATGTCGGTGCAATTCGGGATTCTGGACGGCGATCACGGCGATGTGATACCCTTGGCCCTTCAGGCTGACAGGCACGCTCGCGGTGTTGGTTTGCGGCTGCGCGATAGACGGGTCAGAAGACACACATCGGCCCTTCGATTGAAGAGCCGATGTATGAGGCGGCGATCAGGCAGCCTGGCTCAGCATGCCGCGCAGCGCTGGCAGCATGTCCTCGGGTTCAGGGCGGCGCGTGTAGTCCGGATTGACCTCGGCATAGCGGATCAGGCCATCCTGGCCGATCACGAAGCGGCCCGGCATCGGCAGCGTCCAACTGTCGTCACCGTTGAAGGCGGGCAGCTCGTTCTTCAGGCTTTTGTACAACGCGACAAGATAATCGGGCAGCGCAAAGCGCAGCCCAAATTGAGCGGCGATCTCATTGTGCGGATCCGACAGGATCGGGAAATCGAGGCCGTTCGTGCGCACTGACTTCCGGCTGTTCACCGCGTTCTGTGGCGAGATTGCCGCGAGGCTCGCACCCAGTTCGCGGAACGCGGGCAACGCCGCCTGCAAAGCCTGCAGTTCCATGTTGCAATAGGGGCACCAGGCACCGCGATAGAAGCTGACCACCAGCGGTCCTTTGGCGAGCAGGTCGGACGAGGACACCGCGCGTCCCTCCGGATCGTTCAGAACGAAGCCGGGCGCGCGATCGCCGACTTTCAGGGCACGCGCCGCGGCACCCGAGGCGACGAGTTCGGCGGTCGCACGGTGCATCGTCTCGATCACCGAATGGGGCACATTGTAGGGCGGCTTGCCGGCCTCGAAGTCCGCCTTGAACGCGTCGAGCTTGGCTTGCAGGGACATCTTGTTTCTCCTTCTCAGTCGTCGGATGGCGAAGCTGAGCCTGGCCGGGCTGGCGCGACAGCCCGACGGCGGCAATAATTCTCATTCCCGCGAGGAATGGCGATGGACCGGCTGGCTGCGATGGAGACCTTCGTCCGCGTCGTTGAGAGCAATTCGTTCTCGGCGGCGGCACGCCGGCTGAATATCGGCCAGCCCGCCGTCTCCAAGACGATCGCGCAGCTGGAGGAACGCTTGGGTGTGCGGTTGTTGATGCGCTCCACCCGCGGCCTGTCGCCGACCGAAGCGGGGTTGAGTTTCTATGATCGCGCCAAGCGGGCCATCGAGGAGGCGGACGAGGCGGAACTCGCCGCACGTGGCGCGGCTGCCAGTCTGGTTGGCCGCCTGCGGGTCTGCGCCGCCGTGACGTTCGCGCGCCTGCATATCGTGCCATTGCTGCCCAAGTTCCTCGAAGCACACCCGCATCTGAGCATGGACGTCGTGCTGGATGACCGGGTGATCGATCTGGTGGAGGAAGCCGTGGACGTCGCGATCAGGATGGGCTCGCTTGCCGATTCGACCATGACGTCGCGCAAGCTCGCGACCGGCCCGCGCCACGTCCTGGGGACCCCGGCTTACTTCGAACGGTTCGGGGTACCGGCTACACCCGCGGACCTGCCGCAGCACAAGGCCGTGGTCTATGCCCAAGGCGAAGGCGGCGATTTCTGGAGCTTCCGGCAGGGCGCAACCGAGGTGTCGGTCCGGGTATCCGGTTCGCTGCGCGTCAGTGCAGCCGAGGGTGTGCGCGCCGGCGTCCTGGCCGACATGGGGCTGACGATCGCCTCGGCGTGGATGTTTGGACCGGAACTCGCCTCAGGCGCGGTGAAGGCGGTGCTGACGAACTGGATGCTGCCGCCGATCGATCTTTGGGCGCTTTATCCGGCGGGCCGGATGCCGAGCGCGAAGGCACGGGCCTTCACGGCGTTCCTGGCGGCTGAGTTGCGCCAGGAGTTTTCGTTATGAATATGATACGGTATCGGAGCGCGGCGAACCAGGGAACCGGCCGTCGCGCGGTCTCCGCTGACCGTCCCCGGACGATCCACCCGGCGCCCGCGCCTGACCTGTGCGGCGAGCGTGTTCACCTGCCGATCGCGGACCTGCGCCCGGCCTCCGCGGCGACGACGGCTCCTGAAGGCGCCGCAACCAGCTTGACGGCGCTCGTCACAACCTGCAAATGCGGTGCGAAGCCGCCGGGTTGCTCGCGGACAATCCCGACGCCGATGCGCAGGTGAAGGCGTTCTTCGCCGGGAACGTGCGAACGCTCGAAAGCTGATACGGTTGCCTCGGGCCAGCGAGCCTAGGCAAAGACAAGCTCGGCGACAGATCCATAATCGTGAACGAAAAGTTGCCACCGGCCGTCTTCGTCTTCACAAACCGGACGCGGTGCGCCCCAGGCATCGATGATGATGGCCGTGCGGTTGGGCGCGGATCCATCAATCTGGAGTATCGGTGAATAGGTGCCAGTGCGAACCGGAGCGGTGCGCGCCTTGGATACAAGGCAACGCATGTATTTCTGCGGACCGGATGTGCTCATGTCATTGAACTCCCACAGGCTGTATGGCGGGACGGATCGAAACCCCGCTTGACGGCGGCTAGAGCGTGATCCGCACAGATGGAATCACCGAAGCGGTGAATCACGCTCTCAAACAGAGAGCTAGAGCGGGTTCCGTGAGCCAACGCGAATGGAAACCGCTCTAGACGCAAGTACGCCCGACAGATGCCCTATGACGCATGAATTGAATGAAAATGCTATTAACCCTAAAGGTCTATGCCGCGGCGACATAATCTGAATTCTGTCAGGACCGGCCTCACCGAACTGAATCGGGCCGCATATCTCCCACGTTTCCGGCCGCCTCCCGCTATCGTCGAGGAGGATACCGGCGAGCAACGCCAACAGCAGCGCACCGCCTGCAACAATGAAACTCATGCTAATACCACCCCCAGCCGGGCCCAACGGGGATGATCTCGGCGTTGCGGCCGTGGGGCTCCGGCGCAGCCGGTTGCGACAACCGGGCCGGAGCCGCTGGGGCGGGCGATGCGGTGGCGGCTGGTGCCGGGGATGGGCCCGCAGAGCCGGGCAGCGTCGTTGCCAGAATTCCGGCAAACGCCATCGCAGACGGGACTAAGCGGAACATGGGCCGTCTCCAGTGCTGGTAAATCGATGGCGCCAGCCTGGACCAACGGGTGCGCATCGTCAGTGACTTCGGTCACAGAAACCGCCGACATTTGCACCGGACATACGCAGGAAACCTTTGCCCAGGCTGGCTCCAGCGCTGATTCTCCCGTGTCGTTCAGGCCTCAGGGGGTTCCGGCAAATTATCGGCTCAACGCGCGCCTGAAAACTGGGATTGGCATGATCGCGCTGAGCGGAAAGTCCCCGGCGCGTGAATCATGCGATCAACATAGACCTGGACCATTTTCGGCGCACGCAGTCAGGCTGGAAATGGTCTCCGTCACCAGCTTGACCCGCCACACCAGTTCGCCATCAGCTCGCACTCGTCCCGTCAGCCTAAGACCTGCCGTAGCCGGACAATCCCCACAGGTTTGCATGCTCCGAACCGCATGCTGGAGCTGGGACGCCCTGCGTTCGAGTCAAGTGAAACCGAGAAGGGCAGGTGTCACTGCGCCCATCGGCTGATACCGGCAACAAGGTCCGGTTCGGTAGGACGCCCCGGTGGTTGTGCCTCGTACAAAACTGTGCGTAGATTCTTTCAGGCCGCAACGACCAGTTCAGCGGAGCGCCCAATCGTGATCGCGTAACTGGGAAATCGCAACTGGGGAGGAAATCATGGCTCAAGAAGAAACCCGCGATTCGGATAACCATGCGGGGCTGTCCCGTCGATTGATACTTGGCGGCGTCGCCGCCGGCACCGGATCGTTGATCCTCGGCAGTGCCGCGCACGCGCAGCAAGGACCGGTGGCCCCGCCCTCCACCATCACCAAACCGCCGCGCGACTTCGGGCCCCACGGCGCCCCCACGACCTACTTCAGCGACCCGGACGTGCTCACGATTGACCCGTCGTTCGGCGGATTCCAGGCCAACACGGCGATCCAGCGCCTTTGGACCGGCGCGCTGTGGTGCGAGGGACCAGCCTGGAGCGCGCAAGGCCGGTACCTGGTCTGGAGCGACATCCCGAACAACCGACAGATGCGCTGGCTCGAGGATGACGGCCATGTCAGCATCTACCGAATGCCGAGCAACCACGCCAACGGCAGCACCTTCGACTTCCAGGGACGCCTGATTTCCTGCGAGCACCTGACACGCCGCGTCGTGCGCTTCGAGCACGACGGCACACAGACTATTATCGCCGACAGCTACAACGGCGAAAAGCTGAACTCACCGAACGACGTGGTGCCGCATCCGGACGGCAGCATCTGGTTCACCGACCCGCCCTATGGCGGCCAGCTGTACGAGGGCGAGCCGGACGGCCCCGGCGGCCCGAGCAACGCCTCCGGCCACCTGAATCCGAAGATCGGCCAGCCTGCCGGCTTCGTGCCGGCGAAGCGCGAACTGCCGACCAACTGCTATCGTGTCGATCCGAGCGGTAAGATCGAGATCGTTGTCAGTGAGGACCAGGTGCAGGATCCAAACGGCATCCTGTTCTCACCCGATTACAAGACCCTCTATGTGATCAGCACCGGAAAGGGACCGGGCGACACGAAGGAAGGCGGCAAGGGCGTCATCTACGCGTTCGATGTCGGATCGGACAACAAGCCCACCAACATGCGTCTGTTCACCGATTGCGTGATTGACGGTGTCAAATGTGGGCCAGACGGGATGCGCTGCGACGTCGACGGCAACGTCTGGTGCTCCAGTAACGCCGGCCGTGCTGTCGGTTACAGCGGAGTGACCGTGTGGAACCCACAGGGCAAACTCGTCGGCCGCGTCCGAATTCCGGAGGTCGTCGCGAACATCACCTTCGGTGGAGCGAAGCGCAACCGCCTGTTCATCGCGGCGAGCCAGTCGCTGTACGCGCTTTACACAGCGACGCAGGGCGCCGCCCCGGGTTGAGCGGAAGGTGGCGCCGTTGATCGGGACTGCGTGCCGCGTGCCGCGGCATGTGCGCACTGTACCGCGGCAGCGGGCCCGGGCGTGGTGCGCTGTGGCCTCGGTGGCGCTGCGGCAGATCCGATCGAGGTGCTGCGCGCCGTGTGTCCGGATCGCGGCAAAATAGAGGACAGAGCATCGCTTCGCGATTCGAGTCAGGATGATATGCTCTAATAACGAACATCCGGCGAACAATATGGCGGCAATCAGGCTGCTAATCTTTCTCGCCCGAGATTGGTTGGTTGGCCGCGCCCGGCGGTTGCGGCGGCGCGATCCCATTGGAAGTCGCCGGCGAAGCCGACGTGCTCCCACATCAACGGCGAGGTATGGCGAGCAACTCGGGTGGCAGGGATCCGTGCCGATCGGAGACGTGCGTGTAGAACCCCGGTCAAGGAGGGCTGCCGGCCCGCGCACGGCGCCTTGTCTTTGACCGCCGCGGGCACACCGACACGCTCAGCCAGATCGAAAAAAACCAAATGCAGCATTGACAGCCAGCACGGTATCTACCGCGAACGACAAGATGACCCAATGACGCTGGTTGCGTGAGTATTGTGCTTCTTCTGGATATGTCATGCTATCGCCAGTCATCAATGACGTAGACGCCCGGGCGGCAGTAACCAGGCTCGTTATTCCTGTGCATGTTCACACCCTGAATTGCCGTCCGAAAACCGCGCGCGACAAGATGCCGATACGCCTCGCGGCGTGCGAGGTTCATGCCGGCCAGCATGGTCGGCATGCCGACGGCGACCGCCAATGCTTCGCACGCGTCCAGCAGCCGCAGATAGTCCTGTTCCGCGGCCGCTGTGTCCCGAACCGCGCCAAACTTGATGAAGCACGTGGCTGCGCCGGCCTCGCTGCGCGGGCCATAGTGACAGACTGCGAACGCGGCGAGACCGTCCGCGCCGTGCACCAGCACCGTTTCACCGAGGTCCTGGTCGTGAACCGCACATATCTCATCGGACAGATCGAGGCCGGGGTAGAGTGTGTCGGTCAGATCGCGTGTGGCACCGAGCGCGGCGGCCTTCTCCGCATCGCTCAATTCGCTATAGCGTGACCAGCTTGTCGTTGGCTGGGCGCGTTGGGCGGGTGCGGACATTATCGCGGTAAGGAAGCGCGCATAAAAGCCGTACTTCTGATACAGCGCGACGTGCTTGGCACTGTGTGCGAAGGTGAACAGCCCGACCTGAGCAGTGCCCCAGGCATCGAACTGGTCCATGGTCGCGGCGAGCAATGCCTTCCCGACGCCGCTTTCCTGCAGCGCTGGATCCACCGTGATCGGCCCGAAGAAGCCGACGCTTCCCCATCTGGTAACGAAGTTGGAGCCGACCAGCCTGCCAGCGCTCGTTGCGCCGAGCGCCGCGACATGGGGCGCGCGCCAGCGGCCATAAACGTAGTCTCGGTCACTCCAGAAAGTTTCCGGTTCGGGGACGCCGAGGAAGGTGCCGAACGCCACACGCAAGATGCGTTCGGCCTCCGGCAGATCGTGCTCGGCGAGAGGAGCTACAACAGGCTGGTTTGCCGGCGAGACTGCGCCAGTGACAGGGCCATTCTGCGGCATCGAACCGTCCTCGCTTGATGGGGGATCGAACTGCTAAGTTCGGGCGTCGACCGGCACGAGCGTCATCTGCGACGTATGACCTATCCAGTAAAGCAGCTATTCATGGCCCCGGTCAATCGGGGCAGAGCACCGGGCGCAAGGCAGGGAAGGCTGGCCTGCTTGTCAAATTGAAAATTTACAGCCCTGTTTGAAGGAGTTTCAGAGATCGACGGCCAGTGGGGCAGCATTGCTGCCATATAGGGCAGGAACCGGAAAGCGCTCACAGGTGATCGTTTTGACAGCGGCTTTGTGTGGCGGCGCACGATGATGCCCGGCCCGACACGGGATCAAGGGCGGTTTCCGGCGCACGTTATCTGAAACCGGCGGGGCCGTTCGACCCACGCTGATTGAGCCTGGGCGCAATCTCGATGAAACGAAGCGCCGCCACCGTCCGCAATGGTTGTGGGACGCTTCGAAGCCGCGCCGCCCCTCCTGGGTGCCCCGCGGTGACCCGACCGGACCGCATCAATCGCGGTCCGCCACACCCCCCCTTCCCGCTGAATTTTCCCTGCGTGAGAGACTAACTCCTCGATTGCTTTGATTTTACCAAATCGGCCGATGACGCTCCTTCAAGGGATAGTCCGTAACCGACTTCCCGCACGATGCGCTCCTTCAGCGGTTGTATGAAGTGAATGCGCGTATTCCGGCGCGTCACTTCCGGAGCCTGAAGGTACAAATCGGCCAATTCCCGGGCGCGTGCCACTGCCTTGCCGTTTGGTACTACCTCTGCCACGACACCCCATTCCTGTGCGGTACGCGCCGGCAACGGCTGCGGATTGAGCAGGAATGCCTCGGCTCGACCTGCTCCGGCCCGATAGCTCCATGTCGTGAAGATCCCGTCACCCGGCGTAACTCCCACGGCAAAATGGCCGACGTCCTGGAATGTCGCACCTTCGCCCGCCACGATCACGTTAGCGAGGAGCGCGTAGTCCGAGTGGATATGGGCGCGTCCCTCGACAGCCGCGATCACCGGAACGCGGATGTTCGCAATGTTCTCTAACGTCTGGACGCCTTCATCGTGAATTCTGCTCCCAGATTCCCGGGTCGGCGACATCTCCGAACGATGGCCATTCTACGTCTCCAATGAAGTCCCCGCCAGCCCCCGTAACAATGACGATCTTGTTCGCCCGGTCTTGTCCGATTCTGTGAAAGGCATCGACAAACTCGGTATGTGATTGCGCGCTCATGATGAACGGACCACCGTTGCTATGGAACTCGGCAACCAGAACACCCTTGTCGTCGCGTGACAGTTTCACATTGCGATACGCGGCAAAGTAGTCAGATTGAAGCGGCTGCATGGACTTCTCCTCAATTGATCGATTGGCTGCAGGATATCGGTCTCACCCTCAACCCACAACCGACGACCGGTCCGACGCGAAATCCGCGGCGGTTTTCCGGCGCTTATTATCTGAGCCTGGTGGGGCTGTTTCAACGCACGCTGTTGAGACTGGGCGCACGCTCGGTGAGACGGAGCGCGGGCGGCCCGATGCGGCTGGCCCGCGCGGAAAACGGCCGATTTCCTCGTGCCCTGGCGGGACCTGCCAGTCGCTCCCTCAAACAGACCCATATGATCGCGCTGAGCGCAACGTCCCCGGCACGTGAATCATTCGATCAAACACGGAGCAGACCATTTTCGGCATGCACGGTCAGGCTGAAAATGGTCTGGCCAGCGAAATGCGTGTCATCGTGGGAGATCGAGTGGATCACGCTGCCTGGGATCTTGACGCTCGCAGGCGACACCTTGGCGCAGGCGTGCTTCGTGCTGGAAAAAGCTGGAGGTGAACGCCGACACCAGACGCGCGCCAGCCTCGACCTGACGGGGGCTGATCGTTTCGGCAGCGGTGATGATGGAATCGGGCCCGATGGCGGTTGCCCGCCGCAGCACTTTGCGCTTGCGAGGAGGCTCAGCCGGTGTGGTGTCGACCCAAACGGTGCCGCACCGGAATGCAACAAAAACCCGAACTCTGCCCAATCGGCGGGCCGAGGCCAAACCCGGATGCAGTGTGCTCAACCGGATGACGGCTCTTGGCATGCCCCCTCTGTCCCGACCCGTTGAGGTGACGAACCGGAGGGGACGCGCCACCGGCGGCCGCTCCATGCACGAAAGCCCCAGGCTCGCTTACGACCCCGCCCTGGTAGCGACGCGTCCCACACGTCTGCCTTCCTTCTTGATCGCGGGAGGCGCCTTGGTCGCGGGAGGCACCGAGGATTTGCCGGCGCCATCGTTCGGAAACGCCCGGAGAAGCGAGTTAGGCGAAGGTTCGTATCGTGCAAGAATTTTTTGGGTCAAGGCGGGATAGCCGGAAAGAAGCCCGTCCACGCTCAGCTCTATAAACTCCTTCAGATCCGTGTGGACGGGCACTTCATAGACCTCGCGCCGTACCCCGAAATAGAACACACCGCCGTGGAACACCCAGAACGCCGCCAGTTCCTCAGCCGTAATGGGCGTGATCTCTGCACAGGGAAGGCCGCGGTCGTATCGGATCTCTTCACAGATCCGCTTCAGTACCCGCTCCTCCATGAACGCGACGTAGCGTTTGTTGATGTCGAGGCCCCTGAGGCCGGAGAACAGGTAGATACGGATCCATTCCTGCTGGAACATGATCTCGGCGTAGGCTTCGTAGAACTCGATGAGGCGCCGCCTCAGGGGAATGGTCCTGTCCGATATCAGGGCGTCCCAATCGTGACGCCACCGGCTCATATACACGGCGTCGTAGACATGCCGGATGAGTTCTTCCTTCGACGGGAAGAATTTGTAAAGCAGTGGTTGCTTCACGCCAATTCGCTGGGCCAGCTCCCTGGTTCCGCCGTCGAAGCCGACCTCTGAAAAATATTCGATCGCCGCCTGCAGGATCGTCTCGCGGCGCTCGGCGTGGCGCAGCCGCTTGCGTCTGGGCGTTTCCTTCTCGGTCGTTGCGATAGTGATCGGCTTCGCTTGCTTGGGCATCAATCCTCATCCGGTTCAGGCGGACGCTCGCGGCCCTCCCTCACACGCAGACCAGTAGCACGGGCGGTTCTTCCTGTCGTCGGACAAACCGGCCCGGGCGCACCGGTGTTGGCGCTCCCGCGTCTCAAACCACTTGAAGGTTATCGGACGATAACTTACATTGGGTATCACGCCGACGCGCTTGCCGGCGGCTGAGTACGAAACTGCCAGGGAGAAAGACATGTCTGACCGGCTTAAGGAGCGCAGCATCATCGTCACCGGCGCCGCGAGCGGCATCGGGGCCGGGATCGCCCTGGACCTCGCGCGGAACGGTGCGAACGTCGTCATCGCCGACATCAACGCCGAGGTCGCGCGGAAGGTCGCAGACGACATTTCCTTGAAGACGGGCGCCGGAGTGATCGCTGTCGAGGTCGACGTGACGAAGCGGGAGACCATCCAGGCCGCGATCGCGAGGACCGTGCGGGAATTCGGCCGGCTAGACGTTATGTTCAACAACGCTGGCATCATCGAATCCGCCTCCTACCTTGAGATCACCGAGGTGGGCTGGAAGCGGCTGATGGACGTCAACGGACTGGGCGTTCTCATGGGTACCCAGGAAGCCGCCAAGCAGATGATCGCGCAGGGGCGCGGCGGGAAAATCATCAATACAGCGTCGATCGGCGGCAAGCAGGGTTACCCGGCCTTCGCCCATTACTGCGCGAGCAAGTTTGCCGTCGTGGGCCTTACCCAGGCCGCGGCGCGCGCGTTCGCCGGGCACAAAATCACGGTGAACTGCTTCGGGCCCGGTGTCGTCCACACCGCCCTGTGGGACCAGCTCAACCGCGAGTTTGTCGAGAAGGGCATCACCAAGGAGCCCGATCAGGCCATCAACGACTTCAGCGTGGACATCCTGTTGGGGCGCTACGCGCTGCCCAAGGATGTCGCGGGCGTGACCACGTTCCTCGCCTCAGCCGATTCCGACTACATCACCGGCCAAACCGTCATGGTCGATGGCGGGATGGTCTTGATCTAGCGCATGATCGCGCTGAGCGGAACGTCCCCGGCGCGTGAATCATGCGATCAAACAAAGAGATAGACCATTTTCGGCCTGCACGGTCAGGCTGAAAATGGTCTAGTGTGGTGGTTACGGGAGTTCGCCATAATGTGGATCATCCCCGGAGCGGACTTCGGAACCACGAACCACACTCTAGCCGCCTCAGTCCTCTCGTCGGCGGAAATTCCGCGGCGGGTGGTCGCCTCGGGACGGCAACCCGACGACGCGGGCTCTGGTGGCCTCGGCCGGCTGCGGCGACGCGCCGCCCGGTCCGAAGCATCCTCCCGGCAAGTTCCATGGAGAACTCGATGACAGGCGATCAATCCCATCGCGCGCGACGGCGGGCAATCATTGTAGGCGGCTCGACGTCGGGCCTCATGGTGGGTGCGCTGCTGCAGCGCCGCGGCTGGCACATCGACATCTTCGAGCGTTCTCCGGCGGAACTGGTCGGCCGCGGAGCAGGCATCGTCTGCCATCCGGAGTTGTTCCGCGCGCTCGACGAAAGCGGCGCCGGCACAAAAAACCTTGGCGTCGAGGTCGTCGAGCGCGTTGCCTTCGGTGACGACGGGACGATCGTCGGCCGCCGGGCTTTTCATCAGACCGTGACGTCGTGGGACCGGCTGTACCAGCTCGTCCGGCGACTCGTGCCAGACGAGCGCTACCACTTGGACCATACGCTGCTTCGCGTCGAGCAGACCCCCGAGGGCGTGCGTGCCATCTTTGATCGCGGGCGACAAGCCGAGGCGGAGCTGTTGGTCGGTGCCGATGGATTTCGGTCCGCGGTCCGACAGCAATACCTTCCCGAGATCCAGCCAGCATACAGCGGCTACGCAATCTGGCGCGGACTTGCCGATGAGGCAGCGATCCGACCGGACGTCCGCGACGTAATCTTCGACCGGTTCACCTTCCATTTTCCCCAACGCGCGGAGATCCTGGGTTACCCGATCGCCGGGCAGGACAATGACCTGAGGTTCGGGAAGCGCCGCTATAACTGGGTCTGGTATCGGCGGACCAGCGACGCCGAACTGGCCGACATGCTGACCGACGGCACGGGCCGACACCATCCCATGGGGATCCCGCCGGCGCTCATTCGGCCCGAGATCGTCTCGCGCATGCGAGCCGCCGCGCAGACCATGGTCGCTCCCCCACTGCGCCATGTGCTGAAGAAGATCGAGAACCCGTTCTTCACGCCGATCTACGATCTCTTGTCCCCGCACTTTGCCTTCGGCCGGGTGGCGCTGATCGGCGACGCGGCGGTCGTGGCGCGACCCCACGTGGGCTACGGCACGACGAAGGCAGCAGGCGACGCTGTGTCTCTCGCGGCGGCCGTCGGAACCGGAGACGGCGATATTGCCGCGGCGCTGAAGTCTTACGAGACGGACCGTTTCGAGATCGGCGAACAATGCTTCCACCGCGGCCGGCAGCTCGGTGCCTGGATTTCCGGGGCCGAGCCGCGTTCGCAGCGGGAACGCGACGAGTACGATGAGTTGCACAGCATCGCGGGCATCCTTCGCCACGTCGCGAGCGGCGAGTTCTTGCAGCTGTGGAAGTCGGACGCGATCGAGGGGAAGGCCCTGTCCGGTGAGGAGCGTGCGAACAAGCAGCCGGGATCGTCCTGAGCCGGACTTCAGCCGCGACGTCTGGTGATTGGCCATCCCGACGGGGACGGAAGCCCGGACGGCAGCGACCGGTGGCGAACGATGCGTTCGCCCGCGCCGGCCGGGTGTGTTTCAAGGTTTCGGCGCGGGGACATGCGCGATCCGCGCAATCGCGTCGATGGGTGACGCGCCCGACGGCCGGCCGCCGATGTCCCCTGGCGGTCCTCGACGACACGATAGGCGATCCCACGCGACCTGGGCCTGTTTTCGCACTCATCTTGTCGCGGAGTCCGAGACTGTTCCCTGATCACGCATCGCGACACGGCGAAGGTCTCGGGCAGCGCTCGACTCCCGGGGAAGGCCGCCCGACCGGGTGGCCATCCTGTACCGGGATCCGATTACATGGCGAGAAAGCCGCCGTCGACGTAGAGTTCAGCGCCGGTTGTGTAACTCGCTTCGTCGCTGGCCAGGTAGAGGATCGCATAGGCGAGTTCGATCGGCCTTCCAAGCCGCTTCATCGGCGTGCCGGAGATGACCAGGTCGTTGAGTTGCTTGCTCTGCGCCGCCACCATGGGCGTGTCGCTGATGCCCGGATGCACCGAATTGCAGCGAATGCCGTCGGCCACGTAGGTGAGAGCCGCATTCTTGGTCATCGTCCGAACCGCGCCCTTCGATGCGTGATAGGCAGCGGCACCGGGCGCGCCGATCGTGCCCCATATTGATGATACGTTCACGATCGAACCCTGCTTCTGCCTCCGCATCGCCGGGATGACGTGCTTCATGCCAAGGAAGGGACCGGTCTGATTGACCGCGATCGTGGTGTTCCACGATTCGAGAGTCGATTCGTGGATCGGCTCGTAGGTCAGAATGCCGGCATTGTTCACGAGGACGTCGATCCGGCCATGCCTGGAGAGAACAACGTCGACGGCGTGCTTCCAATCCTCTTCCTTGGTGACGTCCAGGCGAATGTACTCGACGCCTGAGCCATAGCTCTCCCCCGGCTCGACGCGATCAAGCGCGATGACCCTTGCGCCTTCCTTGGCGAACAAGTCGACGGTAGCCCGGCCGATGCCCTGGTTACCGCCGGTGATCAGGGCAACTTTGTTGTTCAACCTCATTCTTTCCTCCGTTGACTGACAAGCAGATATCTTGTTCCTGTCAAGATACAAAATCGCGTGGCCGATGCTCACGCCCGGTGTTTGGTGCGGATCCGCCGCAGGCTCGATCGGCACGCCCTGGCGTTGTCGTCGGCCTCGCGACCCCGCGGCTGCCGGTTACCACCGTCGGCCGAGCGCTCGCCCGCTCCGTCCGAAAAAAGCGCCCACGATCGGATACGGCCCCCGCTGGTCCGCCCGCGGTCCTTGACGTGACATCCTCGTCGTCGACCCGCGTGGTGACCTTGTGATTTGCGCCATGATTGTGTCTCCGTGCTGTTTGGGTTATCGACCGATAACTTATGTCCGCCTGCCTGTCAACGCGTATTCGGGTTGTTTGGAAGGGAGTGCCTCGCTGAGATTTTGTTGCGAAGTTGGCGCCGGTCTGGGTGGCATCTGCGAAAGGACGGGATCAAGGCTCAGGCGGTCACCTGGAACAGTCCCGATGAACTCTGCCTGGGCCCTGATGTCGCTGCCCCCGGTGTTCCGAACCTCCCCTTTCCTTATTATCGCCCTCGCCTCGTGGCCTGCCAGCGCTCGTCAGGCCAGCCAAAAGCCGCCGAAGCCAGGTCCCGGGCGGGTTGATCGTTTCGAGCTCGCGGCGCTCCGCCGCCGGGCGGGGCGCACATCTGTACGCGCCTTGGCATCGGGCGCCTGGAACACCACCTCGGCGAGCTGCCGGCCTGCTTCCAGCGGAACCAGGGAGCGCTGGTCCTGGCTGGAGCAGCAACGGTTACGGCCGCGACGTCGGCTTCATGAACCGCCATCGGACCATCGCGATAGTCGTGTTCGTCGGGGTGACCGGGGTCACCCGGTGGCTGTTTCACCCGGGTTCCAGGGGGCTTCATGCCGTATGAAGACCGGCAGCGGGGTTTCGTGCAGATTCGGACCCCGTCGGGCAGCCCAGCGGCAGGCACCCTTGGGGTCGGCCTATGTCAACCGGTTCAGGTTGCGTGGCCGGACGAAACGGGTGTTTCCGCAGGGTGAAGTCTCCGGGCGCCCATCTCGCCATCGGCACGGCGGTGGTCGGCGCATGACCGGCGCCGGTCCCGGCAACCTTCTTCGTCCCCGGTGTTTTTTGTCGTTGTCCTTGGTGTCTTCCGGGTGCGACCGAGCCGTCTTAGGCTGCAACAGGCGGCGGAACTCGTGCAGGCCAAATTATGAAACGGTTCACCCTTCTCGCCGGTTCGGCACTTCTCCGGGCTGGTTGCACGCCGATCATGAATGACCGCCGGCCGGATGCGCCGCAGCACTTGCCTGGGAACATGGTCGGCGCCCGCTTCGGGAAGGAAGTTTCTCACCGCGACATGACGGCAATCCGTGCGGCATGGCGGACAGGTTACCAGACCCTGCTCACGCCTGTTCTCGCTGTTGGCGGGCCTGCCCGGCTGCGCCGTCGGCCCGGACTTTGTCGCTCCTTCAAAGCCCCGTGAAACCAACTATGTCATGGGCCAGGCCGCGACCGTCAGCGCGCGGGCGCTGGGAGAGGCCACTCAGCAGATACGCCTTGGCGGCGGGCTCCAGGCGGACTGGTGGACACGCCTGCGGTCGCCGGATCTGGATCGGACGGTCACTTTGGCGCTGAGCAACAATCGAACGCTCGAAATCGCGCGGGCAAATCTCTCGAAGGCATTCGAAGAGATCAAAGTCGCGCGCGCGGGGCTGTTGCCGCAACTCGACGCGACAGCGGGGCTCGCGAGGCAACAGTACGGCGCCTCCTTCCTCGGTCCGCTGGCAGCGACCTTCCCCGCTTATTCGGCCTATTCCGTTGGCGTCGGTGTCAGCTACGACGTGGACGTGTTCGGCCGGACCCGGCGCAGCGTCGAACTGGCCGCCGCGGACAAAGATGTCCAGCAGGAGGCTTTGCGCGCCGCGCAATTGGACATCGCCGGCGGAACCGTCCTCGAAGCCCTGCAGGTCGCTTCGACGCGCGCCCAGATCGACGTCGTCAATGATGTTGTTGCCTCCGACCAGCGGACGCTCGGCCTGGTGCAGGCCCGGCTGGCGGCGGGCGCGGCATCCGACCAGGACGTCACCACGGCCCAGAGCCAACTGGACCGGGATCGGACATTGTTGCCCGCCCTGCGTCAGCAACTCGACACGGCCCGGGATGCGCTCGCGACGCTGGCAGGCACTACGCCCGCCGACTGGTCAGCGCCGGGACTTCAGCCTGGCCGGCATGCGCCTTCCACGGGACGTTCCATTGGTCGTGCCGTCCGAACTGGTCCGGTCGCGCCCTGACATCCGCGCGGCCGAAGCGCAGCTCCATGCAGGGAGCGCCGCGGTGGGTATAGCGACGGCCGATCTCTATCCTCAGTTCAACTTGAGCGCCAATGTCGCCGAACAGGGTCTGCCTGGCGGGCCGGCAGGTGCTGCCTGGGGCCTCGTCAGCGGCATCACCGCGCCGATCTTTCACGGCGGGGCCCTCTCCGCAAACCGGCGCGCCGCGCAGGACGCCTACCAGGCCGCGTTCGCACAGTATCAGCAGACGGTGCTGACCGCGTTCCGGCAAATCGCGGACGCGTTGCACGCCCTTAAGAACGGCGCCGATGCTGTGACGGCGCAGCAGCGCGCCCTCCGGTCGGCAACCAAGGCATTGGAGCTGAACCGCGAAGCCTATAGCGCCGGCAACACGACGCTCCTGCAAGTGCTGGACTCGCAGCGCCTGCAGCAACTGGCAGGGCTCAGCCTGGTCCAGGCGCGTACGGAGCGGTTCGTCCAAACAGTTAATTTGTTCGTCGCGGCAGGCGGAGGCGTAACGGCCGGCCGTTGAAGCTGAATGAACGGCTACGCCTGCCCCTGTCACAAGGACTGCATCGCGGCCGGGTCATCCCCGACCTTTTTTGCTTTGGGCGCGTCGTCGTCCCGCGGAGTCGGACGCCCTCACCCTCTCCCGCGCGGGAGCGCGCTGGCCTGTCGTTCCGCCTGTTGCAGCAACTGCTGCCTGAGCGCGTGAAAGCTGATCAGCATTCTCCACAGTTTGTGCCGACCGCGCCTCGAACAGCCTATCCTGCCCAAGCAGGATGCGCGTGCCGTTGCGCAAGCGTGCATACGCCGCCCATGGAATAAACTTGCTGAGCGGGAACAGCAGGCCCTGGGCGCGGCGATACATCCACGCGTTTCCAGGCACACTGACGTTGGGTCTTACCCTGCGTTCCCACTATCGTGCTGAACGGGATGTTCAACCTCCAGGATTCATGCGATCAAACAAAGGCAGAGCACCACGATACGCTTTCTTCAGCGCCGGAACGCCAGCGGGAGCCTCGCAATGACCCCTACAGAGTATTCCGAGACTGAAGCTTTGTCGAAACTGTCACTTGGTGTCCGTGCTCGGCACAATCTGGCACTTGTCGTTGGACCCGGACTCGTGGTGATGCTGGCCGATACGGAAGCCGGCAGCGTCATCGCTGCAGCGCAGGGTGGCGCCCGATGGGGCTATCGACTGTTACTGTTGCAATTTGCGCTGATCCCGGCGTTGTTCATGGCGCAGGAACTGGCATCCCGCCTTGGTCTGGCCACACGGCAGGGACTCGCGGAACTGGCACTGCACCGGCTGGGCCGGTTACCAACCGTGCTCCTGCTCGCGACACTGACGATCAGCTGCGTTGGTGCGCTGGTGACACAGCTGAGCGGGTTGGCGGGTGTGGGGGAGTTGTACGGTGTGCCAGTCTGGCAATCCAGCGCCTTGGCTGCCATCGGTCTGCTGACGATTGTCCTTTCCGGCAGCTACCGCTCGGTTGAGCGTGTCGCGATGGCGCTGGGACTGTGCGAACTGGCCTTCGTTGCCCTTGCCTGGCAGGCGCGCCCGGCGGGAACAGAAATCGCTTCACAGATATTGCAAATACCACTTGGCGATCACGGTTATCTTTATCTGCTGGCCGCGAGTATTGGAACCTGCGTCATTCCGTGGGCGATTTTCTACCAGCAGTCCGCAGGCATCGATAAGGGCCTTACCCGCACTCACCTTTCTGTCGCCCGCGTTGAGACGCTGGTCGGTGCGGCGTTGTGTCAAACCATCACGGCTGCGATTTTGGTGGCCGCGGCATCGGTGTCCGGTCACGGTGAGGCATCGGCGCATTCGTTCGATCGGGTCAGCGATATCGCCAGCACGTTCACCGCCGTGATCGGGCCGACGGCCGGGCGTGTGGTATTTGCGCTGGGCATGACCGGCGGTGCATTGGTGGCGGCAATTGTCGTATGCCTGACCGCGGCCTGGGCGTTCGGCGAAGTGCTGGGTCTGCACCACTCGCTGAGTGAGAGCCCGGCGCAGGCGCCTTGGTTCTATGGCGCTTTCGCCGCCGTGCTGTGCAGTGGCGCCGCACTGGTTGGCTCCGGGGTGAGCCTGGTGCGACTGGCGATCGCGGTCAGTGTTCTCAACGCGTTCCTGTTGCCCATCGTGTTGGGCTTTCTTTACCGTCTCGCTCGTCAGGCGTTGCCGGACGACTTGCGCCTGGACGGCGTCTACGCCGCGGTCGTGGCGATCGTCTTCACGGTCGTCGGGCTCTTGGGTCTCTATGCAAGCATTGTGAGCATTCTGTTATAACAGAACGTGCGGTATCTCAGCCGACTTCCAGCGTTCCCTTCGTTGGTCATCATCGACTGCGGCACCGGTATCCGGGTTGCGGTGCCGACCAGCGCGCTTGCCCCCATGACCCATGCTGGCCGCAGTGGCATCATCATCAAGACGGTAGCCACATGGAGCGGCCGGCGCAGGTCGGCACGATCGTCTTCGACAAGACCGGCACGCTGACACACTGACGCACTGCGTACCCGAGGTCATCGATGGTCTTACCTGCCATAACCATCTCCCAGGCGATGATCTGCGCGGTCTTGCAGCGCGGCGGAAAGCCGTCTGCGACATCCCACCCATTGTTGTCCGGTCGAGGCCATCTAAACACAATACGACATCGTTATGGCCTTGCGTAGCGGCGCAGCTGTGCCGGATCGAGCGTGACGCCCAGGCCGGGGCCTGTGGGCAGATGGATGTGGAAGTCCTCGAACCGCAGGGGTTCGCTCACCAGGTCGCCGGTCAGGATTTGCGGCCCGAAATGTTCGCAGCCCCAAGCAAGGTCGAGCAGTCCGGCGAAGACCTGAAGATGTGCAGCCGCACCGATGGAGCTCTCCAGCAGACAGCCGCCATAAAGGCCGATACCCGCCGCCACCGCCACTGCCGCCACGTCGCGGGTCGCCAGGAGGCCGCCATGCTTGACCAGTTTCAGCGATACCACGTCCGCAGCGCCGGCACGCACGACATCCAGCATCTCGTGCGTCGAGAACACGCACTCATCGGCCATCAACGGAACCGAGGACCGGGTGCGCAGGCGACCCATCCCAGGCAGATCCCAGGCAGGGAGCGGTTGTTCAACCAAGGCGACACCGATTTCAGCCAGAACCGGAAGGCAACGCAGTGCCGTGGTCTCATCCCAGGCCTGGTTGGCATCAACGATCAGAGTTGCGCGTCCTTCCAGGGCCGTGGCCAGGCGGCGCATCCGCGCCATGTCGGCTTCGGGCGCTTGCGCGCCGATTTTCACTTTGAACGTGTTGTGCAGACGAGCGGCGATCTTGTTTTCCGCTTCCTCGATTTCTTGCCCGGGGTCGCCGGACGCCAACGTCCACAACACCGGTATGCTGTCGCGAACCGCGCCGCCGAGAAGCTGCACAGCGGGGACTTCCAATGTCTTGCCGACCGCGTCGAACAGAGCACTTTCGATCGCTGATTTGGCGGCGTTGTTGCGTTTGGCGGCCTCGTCCATGCGGGCGCGAGCTGCGACAATCCGGTTTCCCACCGAACCGATCAGCGTGGGCGCCAGATAGGTATCGATGGTTGCCTTGATGCTTTCGACGCTTTCTTCGCTCCAGCGCGGACCGCCAAGTGTTGCGGCCTCGCCAATGCCGGTCACGCCGTTGGCCAGGCGCAACTCGACGATGACATAGCTTTGCGCGGTCACAGAAAGCGAGGAGAGTTTGTGCTTACGCACCGTCGGGACATCCACGATGGTGGACTTAACCTCCCTGATCGTCAGGTCCCGCCGCAGGTCACTGGGATTGGACATCGTGGGATCCGGCATTGTTTGGCTCCGGGCAATACCAGCGGACCAAAGGGCTGACTGGTATGCGCGCAGGTTTGGCGTGGCGGCTGCGCGCGAAATCAATGAGGTACCAGCCGCCCGTCTTTCGCCGGAAGAGTCGACGCTTGAGCGGCCGGTACAGGGCACGGGAAGGGAAACCGGCCGCTACAACGGGCGGCCTGCGTATTGTCAGGCAGCTTCGGCGTGCGGTCGTGTCACGACGGTGTTTGGCGCGGACGCAGCCTCGCGATGCAGAACGAAATCGAAGGTGATCTGCGCGAACGGCGCGTTCAGGCCGCGGGCACGAATTTCCACCGGATCGGTTGAACGGCGCACTTCCGGAATCAGGCCGTCACGGGTGGCGAAGGCGAAGTCGTCGTGTAGATACGCATCGCCATCGATGTTGATCTGCGTCGTCAGCTTCCGATAGTCCGGTGCGCTGACGAAGAAGTGGATATGCGCCGGCCGATTGCCGTGACGGCCCAGTTGATCGAGCAGCTTCTGCGTCTGCCCGTCCGGCGGGCAGGCATAGCCGGACGGCAGCAGGCTGCGGAAGCTGTAGCGCCCTTCGGCATCGGTTTCGATACGGCGGCGAAGATTGAACCTGGACTGCGACGGATCGAAGAACGAGTAACCGCCCAGCGTATTGGCGTGCCACACATCCACGATCGCGCCGGCAACCGGGTTGCCGTCCACATCGCGAACCTGGCCGTCCATGAACAGGACTTCGCCTTGCTCGCTGCCATCATCCAGGCGCGCTTCACCTTTCGAGAGCGGGGCACCCGCGATATACAACGGGCCCTCAATCGTGCGCGGAGTACCGCCTTCGATTCCGACCTTACGTTCGGCTTCGTCCATTCGCAGATCAAGGAACGTTTCGATACCGAGGCCGGGCACCAGCAATCCTGCTTCGTTGGCCTGGCCCAGTGCGGTAATATAGCTCACGGCGGACCAGAACTCGTCCGGCTGGACATCGAAATCCTCGATGGTCCGGAACATGTCGGATACCACGCGATGGATGATGTTCTTCAGGCGCGGGTTGCCCGCGCCGTTGGTCAGGCCACTGACCTTTGCCAGCAGATCTTTGACTTCCCGCGTGTTCAAAAGCGACTCGGTCATTTCATATCCTCCTGATTTACATTTGGTCATCCAAGGTCTCCGCCCGCGACGGGCAGGGTCACGCCGGTGATGTAGGAAGCCTCGTCGGAGGCCAGGAACAGGATCGCCGCGGCCTGTTCCTCGGTGGTGCCGTAACGCTTCATCAGGCTGGATGAAACCGTCTGATCGACGACCTGCTGGTACCACCGGGTTTCTTGTTCCGTAGGCGGTTCGGCATTGCGCGGAATGCGCCGCGGCGGGGCTTCCGTCCCTCCAGGTGCGACACCGCAGACCCGGATGCCATGATCGGCGTATTCCATTGCCAGGCAAGCGGTGATGGCGTTCACGCCGCCCTTTGCCGCCGCGTACGGAACACGGTTCACCCCACGCGTGGCGACGGACGAAACATTCACGACCGTCCCACCGCCCCCCGCCACCATCACCGGCACCACCGCCCGGCAACACCACAGGGTTGGAAACAGCGAGCGGCGGATCTCGGCCTCGATCTGCGCCGGCTCATACGCCGCATAGGGCTTCGCCCAGATGGTGCCCCCGACATTGTTGATCAGCACGTCGATCCGGCCGTATTGGGACAGCGCGGCTTGCAGCGCGGCGGAAGCGCCTTCGAAGGTTTCCAGGTCGGCTGTGACCGCGATCGCCTCGGCGCCGCTGGCCTTTGCCTCGTCCTGGACATCGTGAACCAGTTCAGACCGATCGATCAGCGCGAGGCGACCCCCTTCCCGCGCGACCCGCAGCGCGACGGTCCGCCCGATACCCTGGGCCGCGCCGGTCACGACAACGACCTTGCCGGCGAAACGTCCTGCATGAGTCATCATCACGCGGCCTTTCGCAGCACAACGCCGCTGGGTGCGAATTTTTCGAAGTGGAAGCTCGCCGGCGTGATGCCGTGCCGATCGAGCCAACCGCGCACGGCTTCGACCATTGGCGGGGGACCGCAAAGATAGACATCGACGTCGCCGCCGTTCAGGTGCGCGGGTTCTATATGCGCGGTCACATAACCTTTGCGCTTGTGCGCACTCGCCTCGGCCGCAACGCAACAGGCGAAGGTGAAGCCGGGGATGCGGGCGGCGAAGGCTTCCAGACGATCGACCGCGACCAGATCCGCATCATTGGTCACCCCATAGATCAGGTGAATCGGTTGTTCGCTGCCCGTCCCGGCGATTTTTTCCAGCATGGACAGGAAAGGCGCCAGGCCAGTGCCGCCGGCAAGAAATAACACCGGCCGTTTGATGTCACGCAGATAGAAGCTGCCGGCTGGCCCAGCGACCGCCACCTGCGTGCCGGGAACAGCCCGGTCCCGAAGGAAGCTGCTCATGACCCCTTGAGGGATGTCGCGAACAAGGAAGGACAGCGTCTTGTCACCGGGACCGGAACTGAAGGAGTAGGACCGAACCTGATCGGTCCCGGGGACCGTGATGTTGGCATACTGCCCGGGCAGGAACGCCACCGGCGAGGCCGCCTGAAGCGTAAAGGCAATCGCGGTATCCGACAGACGTTCAACCGCCGTCAGCGTCGTTGGAACGCTTTGGCGTTTGATCCGGCATGCGGCGGAAGACGCCGCGATTGAGATCACCAGATCGCTGTGCGGACGTATCTGGCAAGCCAGCGCATAGCCTTGGGTAAACTCCTGCTCGGTGAGGGCATCCTCGATGTAGGTCCCGGCGTCAAAATCGCCTGATTCCGTGCGGCACTTGCAGGTGCCGCACGCACCGTCACGGCAATCCATCGGAATGTTGACACCGGCACGAAATGAGGCATCGGCAACTGTCTCGTCCCGGCCGCAGGCGATGAAGCGGGTGACCCCGTCTTCGAAGTTGAGCGCAACGTTGAAGGCCATCGTTTCCTCCGCTTCGGTTCAGATATGATAGATATCGACGACGTGATGGATGTAGTCGTTCTTCAAAATGACCTTCTTGTTTCTGATCACCGGCTCGTCGCCCGCCGTATCCAGCGTGTAGAAAGACGTTCCGAAATAAGTGTCCACCGTCTTGTAGCGAAAGCTGCAGGTAATCCAGTTGAACCGGACCTTGCAGACGGTGCCGGTCTGCTCCACGACTTCGACGTTGCTGATGTTATGCGACGTCCGTGGCTCCGGCAGGCTGGTGGCGCTCGACCGGTCGGTCTTGATGCGGAAGATCCGGTCTTCCAGGCCGCCCCGGTGGGCGTAGTAGATCAGCGAAACCTCGGTTTGCGGATCGACGGTCAGGGATTCGTCATCGTCCCATGACGGCATCCAGAATTCCGCGTCCGGAGCGTAACAGGATAGCCAGGCGTCCCAGTCCTTGTCGTCCAGCAGCCGAGCCTCACGGAACAGGAACCGGCGGACATCTTCGATAGATAGCTGGGCCATGATGATGTCTCCTACGCCTTGGCTTCGGTTTCGGCAGCCAGCGCCTTCTGCATCGTCCGCTGCCAGTATTTGTGCTGCACGACGAACAGACCCTCATCTTCGGTGCGGGCACCGCTCAGCGACGGCCTCAGCCCGATCGCGGCGGCGGCTTCATCGGCGCCCTCGATCCAGTGTTGCGCCCCGCGGCTCATGTCGTTCCAGCGTGCCGCGCTGGCCCTGTAGGACATCTGGCAGGCGCGGAATTCTTCCAGATCGTCCGGCGTCGCCATGCCACTGGCATTGAAGAAATCTTCGTACTGGCGGATCCGGCGAGCCCGAGCGTCGGGGTCTTCGCCTTTGGGGGCGATACAGTAGATCGTGACTTCGGTTTTATCGACGGCGATGGGCCGGTAGGTGCGAATCTGCGAGCTGAACTGGTCCATCAGGTAGACGTTTGGGTAAAGACACAAGTTCCGAGACCGCTGAACCATCCAGTCGGCCTGGCTCTGCCCGAAGCGATCCGCCAACTCCCCCCGCCGGCTCCAGTTTGGACGGTCCTCCGGATTGGCCCAGTTGGTCCACAGCAGCAGATGGCCGTTCTCAAACGAATAAAAGCCGCCGCCTTGCTTGGCCCACCCGCCGGCGCTCATGGCGCGGACGTTATCCTCGTGCTCGGCGTCCTTGCGCCGGTTGGTCGTCGCGGCGTAGTTCCAGTGCACCGCGCTGACATGGTAGCCGTCGGCGCCGTTCTCGGTCTGCAGTTTCCAGTTGCCATCGTAGACATAGGTTGAGGCCCCGCGCAGCACCTCCAGCCCCTCGGGCGACTGGTCCACGATCATGTCGATAATCTTGGCCGCTTCCCCCAAATGCTCGGTCAGAGGCACGACATCCGGATTGAGGCTGCCGAACAGGAAGCCGCGATAGGATTCGAAGCGGGCGACCCTGGTCAGGTCGTGCGAGCCGTTCTTGTTGAAGGTCTCCGGGTATCCGGCGCCGCGCGGGTCTTTCACCGCGATCAGCTTGCCGGAGTTATTGAACGTCCAGCCGTGGAACGGGCAGGTGTAGCTGGTCTTGTTGGCCCGCTTGTGGCGGCACAACATCGCACCGCGATGGCTGCACGCGTTGATGAATGCGTTGAGCACGCCTTCCTTGTTCCGGGCGATGAAGATCGGCTGCCGGCCCATCGTCGTCGTGAAGTAGTCGTTGTTGTTCGGGATCTGGCTTTCATGCGCCAGGTAGATCCAGTTGCCCTCGAAGATGTGCTTCATCTCGAGTTCGAAGATGTCAGGATCGGTGAAGATGTTGCGCGCGACCTGGAAGGTGCCTGTCTCGGCGTCATCCACCAGGGCGGTATCAAGCGTCGTCTGGACATGATCGAGCATCGCGGTCCTCCTTACGATACCTTGGAGGTTGCTTCCTCCGATGGCGTCACATCACTCCTTCCCGGCAAGCCAGTCCAAGACCAAATTGGTGGGAACAATACCTGGGAGGTATGGTTGTGGAGCTGAGGCACCTGCGCTATTTCGTGGCCGTCGCGCGCGAACGGAATTTCACCCGTGCCGCGGAGCAGCTGCATATCGCGCAACCGCCGCTCAGCCGGCAGGTGCAGCAGCTTGAGGACGAGTTGGGCATTGATCTGATCGAGACCGGCAGCCGGCCGCTGCGGCTGAGTGAGGCCGGGCGCCTGTTCTACGAGCAGGCGGTCCAGGTACTCGAGCGCATCGATGAGATGAAAACCATGATAACCCGTCTGCATGCCGCCGAACGGAGCCGATTCAGCATGGGTTTCGTCGCTTCAACTCTGTACGGCAAGCTGCCGACGGTGATCCGCAGCTATCGCGCGGCGCGTCCGTCCGTCGAGCTCATCTTGCTCGAGATGACGAGTGTTGAGCAAATCGCCGCCTTGAAGGAAGGCCGCATTGATGTCGGCTTTGGACGTATCCCGCTGGACGATCCGGCGTTGGACCGCCAATTGCTGCGTAATGAAAAGCTTATCGCGGCGGTTCCCGATGGTAGTGCCCGGTTACGACCTGATCGGGCACTCACTCTTGCGGATCTCGCCGTCCTGCCGCTGATCGTTTATCCGAAGGCGCCACGGCCGAGTTATGCGGACCAGGTGTTATCGTTGTTCCGCGAGGCGGGGTTAAAGCCGCCGTTCGTGCACGAGGTTCGGGAATTGCAAACCGCGCTAGGGCTGGTCGCGGCGGACGAGGGGTTCTGTCTGGTTCCGGCATCGATCGAAACCCTTCGACGCGACAATGTGGTCTACCGGAAACTGGATGCGGTCCATGCGGTTTCACCGATCATCATGAGCAGTCGGAAAGGTGATCGATCGCCAGAGATCGCACTCGTGCTCAGGCTGATCCGTCAGATGTACAGGCGGGAGAAAATCGTTTTCGGCGCCTGATGGCTGATCCTTGAATGCGAAGGATGCGCGGCGTTTCGCGCCCCGCTGACTAGAGCAGGATCGCGCTGAGCGGAACGTCCCCGGCGCGTGAATCATGCGATCAAACAAAGAGATAGACCATTTTCGGCCTGCACAGTCAGGCTGAAAATGGTCTAAAAGCAACTCCGGCAGGGCCGCAACCTTGCCAAACGGCGCCAGCGCCGCATATCGCGCCGTCACATACGCCAGTTCGGGCGCCACGGTCGCGGCCTCACGTTCGAGGCCGGCCTGTTCATCGCGCTCGAAACAAGCGAGGTCCCCCTCCGTCGGCTCTCCGGCGCGCAACTCCGCCACCAGCTTCACCCGCCACACCATCCTCGGCACCAACTCACCCGCGTCCCGTGAACCCGAAACCCGCGCAAGTCGGACCAAACTCCACAAGTTTGCATGCTCCCTGCGCCATCGGGCGGGCGCGTGGTTACCCGACGAGCAGCAGCGGATTGGGGGCGTGGCGCGACCAGCCTGCCTCGCCGACGAGAATATCCAGCCCCAACGTCGCCAGGTCGTCCGCGACGGGGTCGACGTCGGTGTCCCGCAATTCATACAGCATCTTCGCGTAGCTATGGCACTCGTTGCAGGTCTCCGCTTTGATGGCGCCGGAATCGCCTTCGATCCCCTCCAAGGTCAACGAGCGCGCCTCGCCACAAGTGATGCACACGGCGCGCACATGATTCCAGGCCGTCGAGCAGAGCGAACAATGCAGGTAGCGTGATCCCGGCGTCCGCCCGGACGCGGTCACCACGCCTGAAACCGGCGTTGAGCCACAACAGGGGCAGAGGCCGCGCTGCGGCAGCAGGCGCAGGGATGGCGCGGGCAATATCGAGGCCAGGCTGGTGAAGTAGACCTGCAGTGCCGCCGCCACGTAGAGCGCCGCGCCGACATCAGAAGGGTCGACGCTGCCATGCAGAAAGCTGTCAGCCAGGGCCTCGACAGCGGGCGGTCTGCGCGCCCGCAGCTTCGCGATCTCGGCTGACGCCGCCGCCGGCACGGTGCCATCGTCGAGACCATCGAGCAAAACAGCCAGTCCGTCGCGCCAGGCCGGGTCTCGCCGATGACCGTCCGCGGCAAGCGGTGGCATCCGCGCTTGGACCGCTTGCGCCACAGCGGCACGCCCCGGACCTGCGAACGGTCCGAGCATGGTGACGGCAAGGTGCTGAGCCTTTGCAAGATGCGCCATGAAGCGCAGCCATTCCTCCAAAGTATGCCCCGCTGACAAAGCCCCGAGCCGCGCGGCTGTGCGGGCAAATCTTGTCGCAGGGTCGGGCAGGATCAGCGCTTCCGGCGCCGTGACGCCGCCTTGCGGGTTGCCGATCCAGGCGCCTTTCGGAGCCGTTTCGCCCTGTCGCATTGAGCTCGCCTCACGTGTCCCCGCCGGCGCGTGGGGTAGGCCCCCTGGAACCGGTCGCCGCCAACCCTCTGAACCACTTGCGGTGGTGCCGCCAAGCCCAGCCGGGAGTCACATAGCCTTGCGTCATCGCCCGCAGCGAGCCTCTGATCCAGATCGCCGCATAGACGTGAGTGATCCATACGAGAATCGCCGCTATCGCCGCGAGACTATGGAGCAGCACCGCGATCCGCTGCTGCTCGATCGTGGTATAGGATGAGAAGTAGATTTCCCAGATCACCAAACCGGTCAGGAACAGCACCGGGACCAGCAGTGCCATCGCCCAAAAGACGAATTTTTGCCCGGCATTGAAACGCGGGACTTCCGGAACGTTTTCTTCATCGTTGATCAGCACGCGATTAAGCGCGCGAAGCCAGGCGACATCATCGCGGCTCCACATATTGTCGCGCCAGAACTGCACGATCAGCCCGGCATAGCTGATGAAAAGCGCGATCCCGATCCATGGATGGATCGCCCGTGTCGATTGACCACCGCCGAACAACGCCGACAGGAAGAACAGCCAAGGGTCAAACATCGAAAGCCCGGAGACCATCAGCAGGACAAAGCAGCCGCCGGTGATCCAGTGGTTGATGCGGGCTGAAGTTGGAACACGAACCAGCGTTCCCCTGGGATAGCTCATTGCGCGGCATCCCTCTTGCCTGGCGGCTTGTTCCGCAGCAGGCGCTGCGCCTCGGCCTCGTCCTCCGGCTGCACCTCGTTTGGCCCGACGACAACCCAGTGGAAGAACGCCGCAATCGCCGCGAACGCGACGCCAGCCAGAGCCAGGGGCTTCAGAGCCCCCTTCCAGATGGAGACGAAGACGCTGATATGCGGGTCTTTCGGCAGGCCCGCGTACAGTGAGGGATCGTCGGCATGGTGCAGAACATACATGACATGCGTGCCGCCCACGCCCGGCGGATCATACAGCCCGGCATTGGCGAAGCCACGCGATTTGAGGTCTACGATCCGTTCTCCCGCCCATGTGGTCATAACGGCTTTCGAGCCGAACATGATTGCGCCGGTCGGACATGCCTTGACGCACGCCGGCTCCAGCCCAACCGAGACGCGGTCCGAGCAGAGGGTGCACTTGTAGGATTTGTGGTCCACCTTGCTGACGCGGGGAATGTTGAACGGACAGCCTTTGACGCAATAGCCGCATCCGATGCAGGCATCGCTGATGAAGTCGACGATGCCGTTGGCATGCTGTACGATTGCGCCGGGCGCCGGACACGCCTTGAGGCAGCCGGGGTCCTCGCAGTGCATGCAGCCGTCCTTGCGGATCAGCCACTCCAGATTGCCCTTGTCATCCTCCCATTCGGTGAACCGCATCACCGTCCAGGTGGCCGGATCAAGGTCAAGCGGGTTATCATAGGTCCCTTCGAAATATCCGACCTCGCCCCGCAGATTGTTCCACTCCATGCACGCCGACTGGCAGGCCTTGCAGCCGATGCAGCGCGACACATCGATCAGCTTCGCGACTTCCTGCTCATGATCGCGTGTCGACGGCGGCGTCAGGGTCGTCGCCGAGATCCGGATGTAATCTTGGGATTGGAATTCTGCCATCGACCACTCCTTCAGGCGACAGGCGGACTGGTCTTCTCGACATTCACCAGGAATGCCTTGAATTCCGGAGTTTCCGTATTGGCGTCACCGACGGAGGGGGTGAGCGTATTGGCGCCGTAGCCCTTGCGGGCCTGACCGGTGAAGCCCCAATGCAGCGGCACGCCGATCACATGCGTCGGTTTTCCGTCGACCATCAGTGGCCGGATGCGCTTGGTGACATAGGCCTTGCACACGATCACCCCGCGTTTGGACGTGACCCTGACCCAGCCGCCCTGCCCTATTCCCTTCTCTTTTGCCAGAGCCTCGCCGATCTCGATGAATTCCTGCGGCTGAAGGATCGAGTTGATCAGCGCATGCTTGGTCCAGAAATGGAAGTGCTCGGTCAACCGATAGGTGGTCCCGACATACGGGAAGTCCGCCGCGGTGCCGAAGTCCGCCCGGTCGTCGTCAAACACCCGTGCCGCGGGGTTGGAGCGAATGCTGGGATGCAACACATTCGCCGAGGGCGATTCAAACGGTTCGTAATGTTCCGGGAACGGCCCCTCGACAAGTTGGTCGCGCGCGAAAAGCCGCCCGACGCCCTCCGCATTCATAATGAATGGACCAACCGCATCAGATGGCTTCGTCGTCGGTCCGTAGTCGGGTACATCGATCCCGACCCAGTGCGTGCCGTTCCACTCGATGATTGGCTTTTTCGGGTTCCAGGCTTTGCCGGCCGGATCGGCGCTCGCACGGTTGTAGAGGATCCGCCGGTTGGCCGGCCAGGCCCAGGCCCAGTTCGGCGCGATCCCTTGCTCGCGGGGGTCGGTCGCATCGCGGCGCGCCATCTGATTGCCTTTCTCAGTATAGCAGCCCGAGAAGATCCAGCAGCCTGACATCGTCGTGCCGTCGTCGCGCAATTGCGCGAAACTATCGAGCAATTGGCCGGAACGTAATGTCGTTGCGCCAGTCGCGTCCTTGATATCGACCAAGGCGCGGCCGTTCATGTCCTTCGCAAGTTCCTCAGGATCCGGATCGACCGGATTGGTGTAATCCCAGGTCAGGTTCATGATCGGATCGGGGAAGGCGCCGCCCTCCTTGCGGTACATCTCACGCATCCGATGGAAGATCCCCGTCATGATCCAGATGTCGGACTGCGCCTCGCCCGGCGGTTCGGCGGCCTTCCAGTGCCATTGCAGCCAGCGCGCCGAATTGACCAGCGAGCCGTTCTCCTCGGCGAAGCAGGTTGTTGGAAGCTGGAAGACCTCTGTCTGGATCGAGGCAGGATCGGACGGGTTCTGCGGGCCGAAATCCTCCCAGAACCTGGATGTCTCCGTGTCCAGCGGGTCCATCGTGACAAGGAACTTCAGCTTGCCCAGGCCCTTGCGGATCTTGCCCCGGTCCGGAAACGCCTGCAGCGGATTGAAACCCTGACAGATGTAGCCGTTCATCTCGCCATTCACCATCATCTCGAAGGCCTTGATGATGTCGTAAAGTGGAATATCGAGCTTCGGCAGCCAATCATAGGCCCAGTCATTGTCGGGCTGTGCGGCACCGCCATAGACCGCCTTCTGGAAGCTGACGATGAACTTGCGATAATTTTGCCAGTAGCTCGTCTGTCCGGGACGCAGCGGCTTGTACTGCCGCGTCTTCATATAGTCCTCGAAACTGGTCTCCTTTTCTGTCGGAAGCGTGAGGTAGCCAGGGATCTGGTTCGACATGAGGCCGACGTCGGTCAACCCCTGAATATTGGAATGACCGCGCAGAGCGTTCATCCCGCCGCCTGCGATGCCGATATTGCCCAGCAGGAGCTGGACCATCGCCATGGCGCGAATGTTCTGAGCACCTATCGAATGCTGGGTCCACCCGAGTGCGAACAAACTCGTCAACGCCTTTTCGGGCGCCGCCGCTGAGGCGAACAGCTCGCAGATCTGCAGATATTTGTCCTGCGGCGTGCCGCAGATGCGCGACACCAATTCCGGTGTGTAGCGACTCACATGCTCGCGCAGCAGGTTGATCACGCAGCGCGGGTTCTGCCAGGTGTCGTCGATCCTGGCAAAACCCTCGTTGTCGAGTTCGTAGTCCCAGCTGGCCTTGTCGTAGCTGCGTGTGTTCGTTTCATAACCCGTAAACAGCCCGTCCGTGAAGCCGAAGCCTTCCTTCACGATCAGGCCGGCATTGGTATAGGCCCGCACATACTCATGCTGGATCGCATTCTTCTCCAGAAGGTAGCGCATCACGCCGCTGAGGAACGCGATATCGGTTCCTGGACGGATCGGCGCGTAGACGTCGGCAACCGACGCCGTACGCGTAAAGCGCGGATCGATGACGACAAGTTTGGCGGCGTTCTCGATCTTTGCCTCGATCACCCACTTGAAGCCGCACGGATGCGCCTCGGCGGCATTGCCGCCCATGACCACGATCACATCGGCATTCTTGATATCCTGCCAGGTGTTGGTCATCGCACCGCGACCGAATGTTGGAGCCAGACTGGCTACCGTCGGTCCGTGTCAGACACGCGCCTGATTGTCGAAGACCACCATCCCAAGGGAGCGGGCGACTTTCCATGTCAGATAGGCCGTCTCGCTCGACGATGCCGAGGCCGCCAGCATGCCGGTGCTCGTCCATCGGTTGACCGTCGTGCCCGCGGCGTTCTTGGCGACGAAATGCGCGTCGCGATCCTGCTTCATCAGCGTGGCGATGCGGTCCAACGCGAAGTCCCAGGTGACCTGCTTGAACGCGTTGCTGCCGGGCGCGCGATATTGCGGGTATTTCAACCGGGTGGGCGCATGCACGATATCCAGCAGGGCGGACCCTTTTGGGCATAGCGTGCCACGGTTCACCGGATGATCCGGATCGCCCTCGATATGAATGATATCTGACAGAGCATTCTTGGCGCGATCGCCAAGGCTGTAAATAAGGATACCGCAGGCGACGGAGCAATAGGTGCAGGTGTTGCGGGTCTCGGTCGCGGACGTCAGCTTGAACGGCCGGATCGAATCCGCGAGGGCCGTACCTGCGACCCCGAACCCAAGGATGCCAAGACTTGACGCCGCGAGACCGGCGGTCGAGAGCTTGATAAAGCCACGACGACTTAAGTTCATTGTCACGCACCCCATTGAACCTCTATCGCAGGTGACCATACTATCGGCTATTTCCAGTATTAGGCTTAGGGCTACAGTCAACTTCCGGTCTTCAAATGAACGTGCAGGCGATCCCGGTCGTCATTGAGAGTTCGGGCGAGGCACGGAGCTTGGTCGCCCCCCACCTCGACGCGGCGACCGTGGCGCTGGAATTGGCGTACGTGGCGGCGCGATATGCAGCGCTGGCGCCATTCGGCAGGGGTCGCGCTCTGCTGCCTCGACGTGCGGAAAGCCACGCTGAACGATGAGCTCGAAGATGCCTTCCGTCATCGCTACCCGGCTTCCGTCCCGCGAACGACGAAGGGGTGACCGCATCGGCCACGTAATGAACCCACGGGATTGCATGCTCTCGAAGCCGGCAGCGGGGGTCGTCATACGTGATAAGCGGATGAACCGCTTGCAGCGCCAAGCCGTCGGCGAAAGGGCCTCTGTGAAACTCTCTACGCCGGCAGCTCAGCCGTCTGCACGTGCGCGGCAAGTAGCGCGGGAAAACGCTCGGGATCGCCGCGCGCCATGCCGCATTCGGTGGCCACGCCGTCGACTCGGACATGGCGCCGCGCGGCGGCGAGACGAGCCGCGTTGCCGGCCATGTCATCGCGATGAACCAAGCCGAGGTAAAGCTCGGTTTCCCGGTGCAGCTTCAGCCCGTCGAGCGGGGCGAAAAACGCATCGTCGGTGCGCGGTTTCGGCACCGGCAAATGGAAGAACTGGATCGGCCGCCGCACGCCAGCCGAGACCGCATTGGTCATCTCGGCCATGACCCCGGCGTCTTGCGGCTGGATCACGTGCTCGTCGGCCGGGCTGCCGTAGCAGAGGTGGTAGCCGAGCTCGATCGACGCCGGGACGCCATCACCAATCGCGATCAGTTCCGCTATCGTCTCCTCCCGGAAATCGACCGGACCGGGATCGTAATAGCCTTCCCAGGCAATGACTTCCTGACACACGTCCCACTGCAGCGCGATGCGGTCGTGGGGCAAAGCCCGGGCGATGGCCGCGACCTCGCCGAGCAGGTGGGCTGTCAGCACAGGGATCAGCGCCGGCCGGTCGGTCGGCACCATGTTGTTGTAGGTCGGCGCGATGGGAGTTGGCAGCGAGATCTGGAACTTGACGCCGGCAGGGATCACGCCTTCCTGCTGCAGACGGTCGAACAGCCGCCACAACTCGATCGCCATGTCGGCATAGCCGGTTTTGACGGTCACCGGATCAAGCTGCGCGCCCGGCTTCACGCGCAGGCGCGGGATTTCGCGCAGAACCTTGCCGTCCCACTGGGTAAATTTGAACGGCGGCACATCGCTCGCCACCTCGATCGCCGGGTTATCGGCCAGCACCTGCTGCAGGAAGCGGATCCAGGTCTTGCGGATGCCGGTTTCGCCGTCCGGCAGGCGTTTGAGGTGTGACGCGGTTGCCGCCGCCAGGGTACGGAACACCGTTTCGGCGTCCGGCAACGGGACGCTGCCAACGAAATGCACGATCGGCTTGTGCGCTGTGGCTGCACTCACGGCGGCCTCCTCCCCGTACGGCCCCACTATGGCAGATCGAGACCGACCCGGCGACGGTTCGGCCTGATGCCAGGGGGCGACGATCGGGGCGACGATCGGGGCGACGATCGAACCTGCTGGTCCGACGACACGACGCGCATTCGGCATGCTGCCGGAACTATGGGTCAGACGAGTGTCTTTAGCGCGGCGAGCATCGCCGAGGGATCGTACTGACCCTGATAGACGGGCGGTGGCGCGGGACCGCGCTTGAGCAGGCGATGGATCGCCTCCCAGGCGGTGCGGGCAGAGTATTCGATAGTGAACGCTACCTCCTGAGGAATTTCCGCGAACTGGCCGATCAAGCCGAGGTTGGTTGCTCCCTCGGGTACCGGGCGGGGTCGGTCGACGCGTGTGCGCGGCATCCAGACGCTGTTCACGTAGGGCAGATTGCAGGGGATGCAGACCGACGACGCCATGATCGCATTCAGCTGCTGATCGAACCGCAGGTGCCGCAGCACCTCTTCCAGGATGTCCGTGCCGGTGCAGGCATTGCCGGGTTTCCTGACAAAGTCCCCGGTCCGCCCGGGATATAGCAGAAAGCCCCACCACAGCCTCGTGCCCGGCGGCTGGCCGACGACTTCGGGCTGGTGGAAGATCGTCACCGTCAAAAGCCAGCTCGAGTCCTTCAGCGTGACAAGACCGCCGCTTCCTGGCGCACTCCTTGTCAGCGCCGTCATCTGGTCGAAGAACTCGGCCCCGGTCGTGGTGACCGTGAAGGTCACCCACTGCGTGTCGGGCACATGGGCGTCACCGAAGAAAACGTCGGGATTGCCGAAATCGGTGCGCCCCCGCGCCAGGCGCTGCCACAGCGCCCAGTCCTGCCGGCCGTGCCGCGGCAGGGGCGCCTCGGTCATCGATCCCACCGAAAGATCGGCGGCTTGCGATCCGAGGGTCGCCAGCACGACGTCGTCCGGTGCGACGGCGACCGAGGTTGTCGTGCCATCGCGTTCGTAGTCGAGCCGATCGACCGTGATGCGGCCGGGCGACGGCGCGAAGCCGATGTCGCGGACGAACGCGCCGGTCAGCAAGGTCACGCCGCGCGGGCGCAGCCACGCCACCAGCGGCACGATGAGCGCCTCGTACTGGTCGAGACGCGTGCGCAGGACGTGCGACATGGTCGACAGGTCCGGCAGCAGGGGCAGGAAGCGGTTCATGTAGCGCCGCATCTCCGTCGCGCTGGACTGCGGCAGCGGCCCCATGATCGTCGTCCAGAGCAGCCAGAATTCGGTGGTGAAGAACCCGGGCCGAAAGAATTCGTCGATGCGCCGCCGATCCAGCATCGCTTCCGGCGTCAGCGCGAGCCGCACGAGATCGAGCCGGTCACGCACGCTCAGGCCGAAATGCGGGGTGTGCACGACGCGGCCGTCGCGGTCGATAATGTGCACGCGGTCGCGGAACGGGTAGCGTGCATTGAAGGCGAAGAAGTCATCCTTGACGGAAATCGCCGGATCGCCCGCGGAGGGGATCGTTGCGAGCAGGTCGAAGGTGCAGCGGAACTCCGCATCGAAGACGGAGCCTGTCGGCAGGATGTAGCCGGTCGCCGCACGGCCGCCAACCGAGAACGCGCCGCCCAGCCGCTCACCCGCCTCGTAGATCGTGATGTCCTGGCCGGACAGCCCGGCGTTGCGAATGAGATACGCGGCGGCCGCCAGTCCACCGAAGCCGCCACCGACGATATGCGCCTTCATCGGCCTTCTCCTGGTTGCGCCCGCCCAACCATTCGGGAGTCTCCCAACCCGAGCCGGCTCGGGCGATCGACGGGCAGTCAATGAGTCCGGAGCCTGAGCATGTCTAAGAGGCGAGTGCCGGGCCTGGAGGGCAGAATGACCACCGATGGCATTTGCGGACAATCGCCTTGAATACTGCAACAGCAGCCCCGGCCGGCGCAGTCAACCTTGCACAAGACAAGGCCAATCGGAGCCAGCCCCGTGGTTTCCGGTGGCCTTACAGCAGGCGGTCCGCGGTCATGGTGATTCCTGTTCCACTGTCCTCCTTTGTCCCCTGCGCCACATCGCGTTTCGGCCGAAACCGGGGCTGCAGGTTATGAACATCCATCAGCGCCAGCGACTTCCCGAAAGCGGTCACGAGGCATCGGTCGGCCAACTGGCATCTGAGCGTGACGCCTGGCCCAAAAAGGCTGATCAGGCCACCGCAATTCCAGGGCATACCAGGCGGCAAGGTGAGCGCGGTAAGCGTCCGCGATCCGATCGATGGTTCGCTGGTAGTTTGCGAGAGCTCCCACGTCGCCCGCCAGCGCCCTTCTCAGGGCACGGGCGGCCATCAGGCCCGAATAGAGCGCGTTGAACAAGCCCTGAGACGACAGCGGGTCGCAGGCCAGAGCGGCATCGCCCACCGCCAGCCAGCCGGGGCCGGCGCTCCGAGCGGTCCGGCTGCTATGCGCGGCGCAGTATCCCGCCCGGGTCATGGGTTGAAAATTGACCGCCGCCAGCAAGGCGGCCAGATCGGCCTGTCCACGCGCGCGGGTCAGCAATTTTGCGGTTCCATCCAAGTCCTTGGCGACGGCCAAATCCGCATCGGTATGAAAAGCCAGGACTCGCCGGCCGTGCGGCAGAGGCGCGGTGTACCACCAGCCGTCCGGCTCAGCTATGGTAACGGTGGTTCCGGCATCTCCCGACGCGACGCCGTGGCACCAACGGCAGACTAGGCGGTCTGCCGCCTCGCGCCGGTGACCAAGCGCTCTGGCCACGGGCGCGGCGCGGCCACCGGCATCGACCACGAATCGCGTGGCGACGGATATGGACCGGCCATGTCGGATCAGCGCCAGTCGCCAACCTTCAGCCGACGGGCATACGTCCGAGGCTCGGGCCGGCGCCACCAGGGCCGCCCCTCGGTGGCTGGCCCATTGGCGCAGCCAGACGTCGAACCGGTTGCGGTCCAGGTGCCATCCCGGACCATCGGGATCACGAATACTGTCAGCCGACACCGGTTCTGGTCCGCCCCAGAGGCTTCGCGCGCCGTAGCAGGGAGCATGGCCTTGATTCTGGAAGTCCTGCCACAGTCCCAGGTCCCGGAGCAGCCGCCGGGCGGCGGCCGGCAGGGATTCCCCAATGCGAACGACGGACCGCGCCCCGCCATCCATGGCGATCCGATCCACCAGCAGCGTGCGATGGAACGGGGCCAGCATCAGGGCTGTGACGGCCCCGGCCGGTCCGGCACCGACCACCACCACGTCGGCCGTCAGCTCCGTCGCCACCGGCAGCGTCAGCCGATTAACGATGCAGTCGTCGGGGCAGTCGGCGAACCTTGTCGATGGTGGACAGGTCGGTGACGCCCGAGCCGTCGGCCGCGGTCCTTTTCAGCAGCGATGCCCCGCCAATGGGTTTGTGGCGATCTTCTACCTCGATGATCGAGGGGAAGTTGCCATCGGCAGGCCCCGGACGACTTTCCACCACGCCCATATGGTCGAAGTGCGCAATCATGTTGTTGATCTGAGTGACGTATGAAGCCTTGAGGTCCAGTGGGGCATCCCAGTCGGCGCGGCGAGCGAAGGCGGCCTGCCGCTCCATCAGAGAACGTTCGGTATCCATGACGATGTCGTAGTCCTGACGGGTCAGCACCTGATTGGGTACGCGCGCCGGCCAGAAAGTGGGCACGTAGGGATCATAGGCCTTGTCATAGCCGGATCGGCAGCTCGCGGTGTCACATTGCCAGGGCACGGCCATCCACCGGCTGATGCCACCCGGCACTTGCGGCCCCAGGCATCCGTTCGGCGCAGCGGCGATCGCATAGGTCAGCGTCATGCCATAGTCGGGTTCCACCCAGCCAGCCGGGGCATGAGCGAAGCGGAACGGCGCCCGGTACATGGTGATCTCGCGCACCGGCCACGTCATCTCGCAACCGGGATGGAAGGCGTCGGCCAGGCAGAAATCCAGCGCGGCCTTGGTCAGGGTGTCGCCCTGCTCGGCCACCGGCACATCCTCGATGCGGCGAGGCACCGACCGGTCCGGATCGTAGTCGGCGACGAAATCGCCTGCGGCCCACTGCTGTAGCTGGGACAACTGCAGGTCAGTCAGACTGCTGTGCTGACGCGGAGACAGCGCCGGCGGCTGGTTCATGGCGTCGCCATACACCCACGGCCAGGGCACCGGAGCCCAGCTATCGACCGTGTCGTTCCGCTCCAGGCTGTTGGTGCGGAACTGGTTGGCCAGGACCTTCCGCCACTCGGCATTGGACGGATCGGCGGCCGCCAGACGGGCGATGACAGCGGGAGTAAGGTCGAACAGACCCTTCCACCCGAAACCGGCGGCGAACCCTTCGTTCACCCACTGCAGGCCGGCCATTCGCTCGAAGATCGGCAGGATGTCGTGGCTGAAGGACGGGCGCTCGGGCTTTACCAGCCAGCCGTTCTGCACGGCGAGATCATGCATCAGATCCCACATCGTCCGGACGGATTTGCGGCAAGGTCCGTAGTTGGGGGGCGCCACCACCACCCAGGCCGGTTCCACTTGCAGCGTCTTCCCCGCCAGGCTGACCTGCGCGGTGACGGGCCCGTCGGCCACGTCATCATACCAGGTGTCGTTGTTGGCGAAGGTCACGGCGATCGCGTCGGTGTAGGATGCCGAGACGCCGTGTCCGCCCAGAACCAGCAACCGGCCCATCTCGTCGGTCATCACCGAACCCAGATAGACTGGGATGCCCATGAAGGCGCCATCGTCGAAGCGCTGTTCCGGTTGGCCGGCGCCGGCGACCGTACGTGCTCGCGGCGTGATGGCCAGCGCCCGTCGGTCAGTGACCATCGGGTTGCGCAAAGTGGTCGGTGTCGATCCCGGCGCCGACGCCTCGGGGATGTCCAGCGCCAGCTGGAAGCCATACCAGGCGGCCTTTTTGTTAGCTAATCGCACCGTCCAGGTGAGCTCGGCATTAGCGCTGGTCAATTCCCGAACGGCCACGCCTGCAGCGTTCAGACCGTAGATACGGAAACGCGCCGCCTCGCGCTTTAATGCCCCTGTGTCGTCGCGATAGGAACCCGGGGACAGGGGCGCAGGATGCGGCACCTCGGGTCCCACGTACCATCCGGTCAAGCTGTTGCCGACGCGAGCGATGCCGATGGATGGATAAATCGCGGCCTTGACGATGACCTCGTCCACAGCCGCTTGGGCTTCGGCAACCTTCTCCATTCGTCGCTCTCCCGGCATGCCCCCCAAACCTGGCCCGCAGTGACTTCGATGGAGGGGTGATTTCAGTGGCAGGCAGCGTAGGCTAAAATACTCACCTTAGGGTTGTAATTTTATCGCTTATCGGTGGAGGATCCGCTTTGGATCGTCCGCCGCAGTCGCGGCACCCCCGATACGGTGAATGGTCGGCCCATGGCGGGCGATCAGCTGCGAGATAATAGAGCACGATCGCGCCGAGCGGAACGTCCCCGGCGCGTGAATCATGCGATTAAACAAAGAGATAGACCATTTCGGCCAGCACAGTCAGGCTGAAAATGGTCTAGCCGCGGAAGCTGGCACGGACCGGAACGACCGCTTTCGATGGTGCGATTGCGGAAGCCGCCGCTCGCGTCGAGCTCGCTGGAGCGGCGGCTGTCTTCGTGCTATCCGTGCCAGAACATAATTCGTGAGGAAACCATGATCCATCATCTCTCGATCGCCGCGCGAGACCCGAAGCACGCCGCCGGGGTGCTCGCCGAACTCATGGGTGGAACCGCGGTACCCTTCCCGCCCAACCCGGGCAGTTTCTTCGCGCTGCAACTCGACGACCATGGGTCGGGGGTGGAGGTCTATCCGGCGGGAACAGAGCTTCAGCCCGGCGGTCAGGTCGGTGGCAGCTTCGTGAAGTCGGACGCACGCGGCTATGGCTCGACGCATTTCGCGCTCAGCGTCTCGACTGAGGCAGACACCGTTCAGGCGATCGCTCGGCGCGCGGGATGGCACTGCTTTGATTGCAATCGCGGCCCGTTCCATGTGATCGAGGTCTGGGTCGAGAACGAGACGATGGTTGAGATTCTGCCACCTGAGTACGCGAGGGAATATCTCGCCTTCACCCGTCCCGATAACGTTAGGGCGGCCATGGCGAGCGCAGGCACCGCGTCAGCTCGCCAGCGCTGACGGCGAGGACCTGTCGCGGCGGCATGGGTCAGGACGAAACCTGTCGCTCCCGACCCGGCGTGGCCTTCACGCGAGGCGACCCGTTGGCAGATGCTGGCCTCTGTCGCCAGCACGTTCGATGGCGACAGGTGAGGACCCTGTCGCCTCGACGGGCAGCGTGAACTGAAAAGTCGCACCCCGTCCCGGGTTGGGGCTCGCCCACAAATGGCCGCCATGAGACGCGATGATCCGCCGACTTATGGACAGTCCCATCCCGGTGCCCCGCGGTTTCGTGGTAAAAAATGCCTCGAAAACGCGCTCGGCTTCATCGATCGAAAGCCCGATGCCCGTATCACTCACCGAAATCAAAAGTTGACCATCCTCGGCCATCTTCGAGGCGACAGTCAGTTCACCGCAGGTGTCTCGTATCGCCTCGATGCCGTTGAGCATGAGGTTCATCAAGACCTGTTGCAGCTGGATGCGATCTGCCGTCGTCGTCGGAAGCTGCGGATAGAGGTCAGTGCGGATTGAAACGGCATTCCGGCTCGCCAGGTCGCCCAGCAACACGCTCATCTCTCGAACGATTTCGTTGAGGTCGACTAATTCCTGCTTCGGCGTGCCTCGCCTGTAGAGTGAGCTGACGCGGTCGATAATGCTGCCGGCGCGCGTCACGGCCGCGGCCATTTCCGAGGCAGCCTTCGATGCTTCCGTCAGGTTGGGTGCATTACGCCGGAGCCATCTCGTGCAGGCCTCGGCGTTGATGGCCGCGGCAGCGATCGGCTGCTTGATTTCGTGAGCCAGCGAGGCGGCCATCTCCCCCATCATGCTGACGCGGTTCATGTAAGCGAGAACCGCCTCGAGCTGGCTTAGTCTTTCGCGCTCCACTTCGGCGCGCTTGCGTTCAGTGATATCCATGACCGCCCCGACGAAGACCAAACTCTCCGGATCTCCGCCGGTCGAGGGATGAGCCACCGTTCGAACGTATTTGACGGAGCCATCGGCGATCAAAAGGCGATGCTCGGCAGTAAAGCCGCTCCTCTCGATCGAGGCGCTGTCGATGATTTGTCGCAGACGCATCCGGTCCTCCGGATGAGTTCGGTCAAGCACCATCTGAATGGTCGGCTCTATTGCCCGCTCGCATTCGAATATCTGAAAGGTCTCATCGGACCAGTAGATTTTTCCGCTCGCCGGATTCCAGCCGAAGGTCCCGGTGTGGCTCAGTCGCTGTGCCTCTGCCAGATACATCTCGCTCCGGCGAAACGCCTCCTCGGCCTTTTTGCGTTCGGCTCGTTCTCGAGCTTCGCGCAACGCGCGCCGCACCGAGGGCACGAGCCTCGATAGTCGCGACTTCACAACATAATCCGTGGCCCCGATTTTGACCGCCTCGATCGCCACTTCCTCACCAAGCGACCCCGAAACGAAGATGAAGGGCAGATCGGCGCGGGCATCGAGCGCGAGCTTCAATGCGGAAAGGCCGTCGAACGAGGGAAGCTTGTAGTCCGCTAGAATGAGGTTGATCCCGGCGTCCTCAAGACCGGCGACGAACTCGGCACGCGTCTGAACACGGGTGACTTCGCATTCGTAAGAATTGGTTTCAAGGAGTTCTTGAATGAGCTCCGCATCACGGGCATCATCCTCCAGTAACAGAATCCGAAGAGGAAATGTCACTTCTTCACACTGCCTGGCGGCGGCTCGTTGATGATCGCCCAGAAGACACCAAGTTCCTTCACCGCGTTGACAAACTCGTGGAAATCAACCGGCTTTACGACATAGGCGTTCACCCCCAGGCTGTAGCTTCTCATCATGTCTTTTTCCTCGTGGGATGACGTCAGCACCACCACGGGTATCATCTTCAGGCGCTCGTCAGACTTGATCTGCTGCAAGATCTCCAATCCGCCGACCTTCGGCAGCTTTAGATCGAGTAGCATGACAGCGGGATTGTCGGAGGCGCGCCCGCTGAATTCCCCTCGGGAGTACAGGTAGTCCAGCGCTTGTCGTCCGTCGCGGGCAACCACCACCTCATTTGCCAGGTTAAAGTCGGTCAGCGCCATCATGGTCAGTTCCACGTCGTTCGGGTCGTCCTCGACGAGCAAAATGCGTCCCACTGTGGTCATGGAATATGCTCCGCTGTTTTCGCTGCATCTTGTACTATCGGGAGTGAGAAGTAGAAGGTCGCGCCTTGATCCACTGCTCCCTCGCCTCGGACCTGCCCGCCATGGCGGTGGATGATGCGCTGAACTGTAGCCAGTCCTATTCCAGTGCCTTCAAACTCTTCAGGCAGATGCAGGCGTTGAAAAACGCCGAACAGCTTGTTTACGTACTGCATGTCAAACCCGGCGCCGTTGTCCCTGACGAACACCTCGACTTCTTCTTTGTTGCGGTCCACATGCCCAATCTCGATTTCGGCCGGACTACGTATGCGCGTGAATTTGACTGCATTGGAAACTAGATTGACAACGACCAGCCTCAGCAGGGAGCGGTCTCCTGAACAGACTGGTAGCGCACCGATCTTCCAGCGAATGTCCCGGTTCTTCGTATCCTGCCCGATTTCCGCAACAACCTCCTTCACGAGTTGCTCCAGGTTCACCTCCGTCTTTCTGGTCTCGGCCCGCCCGATCCTGGAAAACGCCAGCAGGTCATCGATCAGATTGCCCATTTTTTTTGCTGAGTCGAGTATCGTTCGTATAAACCGCCGACTCTTCTCGTCAAGCACAGACGATGCCTGTCTTTGCAGCAGCTCCGAGTATCCGACCATGTGGCGAAGTGGCGCCCGCAGGTCATGGGAGACGGAATAGGCAAACGACTCCAATTCCTTGTTGGTGGCTTCGAGTTCCGCGGCCCGTTTGCTGAGTTCCTGATTTAGTGTCCGAATTTCGTCCTCTCGCTGCCTGCGCTGTTCCACCTCGACCTGAAGGTTGTCGCGGGCCTGCCGAAGGCTGTCCTCAATTCGGCGTCGAACAGCGCTGAACGAGGCGACAATCGCCGCCCACGCTACGAAAATAATAAAGTAAGGTAGATCCCTAACGGAAACGTCGAATGAGTAAATCGGATCAGCAAAGAAGTAGTCGAAGCAGGCTGTGGACAATAGAACGGCCAGCACGGAAGGCCCGTCTCCTGCATACCAGCTGGTGAACGCGATGGCCACGGCAAGAACCGGCACCTCCACGCCGCGGAACTGGTAATGCTGCAATGCGAGCGCCACCCCAAGCGCAATCGCGACGGAAGCGACCGAAAAGCCGTAACGCGGGATCGGTGAGTGGATTCTCTGGAATTCCCAGCTCCAGCTACTCCAGGGCATGCCTCGCTCCGACTTCGACACCGGCAGGTCCTTCCGCGGGCTCGGTCATCGTGACAATTTTCGTCCGATGGCTCCGCCAAAGGCGGGCGCAACGCGCTGACCAGCCGTTGCAAGGACGTGCCTCTCGTCGAGACGCCGTGGACTTTGCGTTCCGTGGCGGCCCCGGCAAAGCACCAGCGCGGTGTCGTCAAGACCGGCGCAGACCGGCAGCTCCATCCGAGGATCCTTAGCTTTGGCCGCCGCATTATCGCCGGCGGCAACCCAGATTCGTCTGTGCCAATATTGTCGTGGGTCCTGACCCGCAGCAAGCCCGGCAAGCCGCCAGCGACGCCCGGTCACAATGCTCCTCCTGATTTTTCGACGGGATTTACGATACGGGATTCATGCTCTGCCCACCACTCCAAAACGGGTGGATGTCGAGCGTCAACGGAGCGGTACGCCCTCGACAGCGCCGGTCAGGCGGTTTGGCGGTGTAAATAGGCCAACCCCAGAGCCTAACGGCTGGCGAACGTCGTGTTACCGGTTGGTGGCAGATACAGCACCTGCGCGCCTCAGCGGGAGAACGGGGTACGCTCGACGAGGGCGATCGCCTGCTCGATCGGGGCGGCCCAGCCTGTATGTGCGCAACGTGGTGGAGGAACAAGGAGATATCTGCGGCGCGCGTGAGCGGGGCCGGCACGCTCGCGCGGCAGAGCGTCCGGTCAGGACGACGCCGATGAGAGCGAACAAGCCAGTGTCGCGCATGCCCGTGCCTCGCGCGCAGAGAGTGAGATCTTCCGAGCGATCCGGGCTGTGCTGGAGGAACGGCACGTCCGGAAACCGCCACTGACGCGCTGCGTCGGATCCTTGCAGGTTCGAAGGACAATCCTCAGGTCCGACCGGCGTGTGGGTTCGTCGGCGAGCGGGCGAAGGTTTGGGCGGTGATTCTTTGCGGACGGCAAGCCAGCCGCCGCCACGGGGTAACCGCTACTGTGGATCTGCCCAACCGAAACAGTCAGCACGTTACGTTTCACGATCTTGATTACCAGGCGTCTCGCGACTCTTGCCAGTAAGCCGCCCTATCGCGCTGGACAATTCTCCGCTCCGGCGACCATCATGCCGCCACACGGGATCGAGGCGCCGCATGGATATCGCAGATTGGCTGCGAAGCCTGGGGTTGGAGCAATACGAACCCGCGTTTCGCGACAACGCGATCGATAGTGCGGTGTTGCCGCGGCTGACCCGCGATGATCTGAAGGATATCGGCGTCGCGCAGGTCGGCCACCGCCGTAAGCTGCTCGACGCCATCGCTGCGCTCGCGGAGCCCGCACCGGCGCCAACCCGATCGCCGGCCGATCCGCCGCCGACAGGCGGCCCGGCCAACGCGGGGCCTCCCTTAGGTGGCGAACGCCGCCAGCTGACCGTGATGTTCTGCGACCTGGTGGGTTCGACCGCGCTCAGCGAGAAGCTCGACCCCGAGGAACTGAGGAGCCTGTTACACGGCTATCGAACCCTCTGCGGCGATGTGATCGCCCGCTACGACGGGTTTGTCGCCCGATACGTGGGAGACGGGATCCTGACCTATTTCGGCTGGCCCACGGCCCACGAAGAAGACGCCGAGAGGGCCGTGCGGGCGGCCTTGGAGATCGTTCATACCCTCAAGCGGGCGTCGACCACCGAGGACCTGGCGGTGCGGATCGGCATTGCCACCGGTCCAGTCGTCGTCGGTGAAGCGGCCGGAACAGGGGATCAGTCAAAGCTGGCGGTGGGCAGCACGCCCAATCTGGCCGCCCGTCTGCAAGGACTGGCCACCACCAACCAGATTGTCATCGCCGCCTCGACCCGTCGATTGGTCGGCAACGTGTTTGAACTGACCGATCTCGGCGAACACGACCTGAAAGGGATCGCCGAACCCGTTCACGCGTGGCGGATAGAGCGTGCCTCGGTGACCGAGAGTCGCTTCGATGCCAATCGCGGCGGTCAAGTGCTGACACCGCTGGTGGGTCGCGAAGAGGAACTGGATCTGCTGCTGCGTCGGTGGTCGCAGGCGAGGGATGGCGAAGGCCAGGTGGTGCTGCTGTCGGGTGAACCCGGGATCGGCAAGAGCCGCATCCTGAACGCTCTGCGTGACCGGCTCGAGACGCAAGGTGTGCAGGCGCTGCGCTTCCAGTGCTCGCCCTACTATGTGAATAGCGCCTTCTGGCCGATCATCGACAACTTCGAACGGACGTTGAAGATCGCCCGCGACGAAACGACGGATTCGAAACTCGACAAGCTGGAAGCGCTGACCGCCACACATTATGGGCGGCCGCTGGCCGACGTACGGTTTGTGGCCGCGATCCTGTCCATCCCATGCGAGCCGCGCTACGGCGCCCTTCCGATGACGCCGCAAAAGCACAAGGACGAGACGTTGCGCACTTTGGTCGATCTCACCGAAGCGGCCGCCCGCAGGCAGCCCAGCGTGATGCTGTTCGAGGATGCGCACTGGGCCGATCCCACCACGCTTGAGGTGTTGGACCTGCTGATCGACCGCGTAAAAGCCGTACCGCTGCTGGTCGTGCTGACGCACCGGCCGGAATTTCAATCGCGCTGGTCGCAGCAGGGCCATGTCGGCGCATTGAACCTGTCCAAGCTGACCCGGACACAGAGTGCTGCGATGGTCTCCGCGCTCGCGGGCGGCAAGGCGCTGCCCGACACACTGCTCGACCAAATTCTGACCAGGACCGACGGGGTGCCGCTGTTCGTTGAGGAGCTGACCAAGTCGATACTGGAATCCGGCGAGCTTACGGAGGCGGGCGATCATTACGAGTATGCTGGCGCGGCCCGCACCGTCACTATTCCGGCCACGCTGCGGGACTCGCTGATGGCGCGGCTGGACCGGTTCATGCCAGTGAAGGAGATCGCCCAAATCGGGGCGGCGATTGGCCGCGAGTTCAGCTACGAATTGATCGCCACGGTGGCACCCATGCCGCAGGTGCAACTCAATGACTCGCTGTCGCGGCTGACCGAGTCGGGCCTGGCCTTCCGTCGAGGCACGCCGCCCGATGCGACCTACACGTTCAAGCATGCGCTGGTGCAAGACGCGGCGTATGACTCATTGCTCAAGGTCCGCCGACAGGAGTTGCACGAAAAGATCGCCCGCGTGATCGAGGCGCGGTTCCCAAGTATCAAGACCACCGAACCCGAGGTGCTGGCACATCACCTTACGGAAGCGGGCCTTGCCGAAGCCGCCTTTCCGCTCTGGCAGGCTGCTGGCGAACTGGCGCTGAAGCGCTTGGCCCTGACCGAGGCCGTCGCCCATCTCAACCGGGGGCTTGAGCTGGTCGCCACCCTGCCTTGGTCATCGGAACGAGACGCCAGCGAACTGGGGCTGCGCACCCGCCTCGGTACCCCGTGGATGATGCTTAAGGGCTGGGCCGCCCCAGAAGTCTGGACCAGCTTGCATCCGGCACTCGCCTTGGCGAAGTCGGTCAGGCGCCACGATGCGCTGGCGCCCATCTTGTCGGGACTGGCGATGAGCGTCATGACGCAAGGACGCGTCGCGGAGTCCCTGCCGTGGGTGGAGGAGATGCTGGAAATAGCGGAGGCGACAGGCGATGCCGAGCTGCTGATCACGGGACACGCGTGTGCCTGCGCCAGCTACTGTCGGTTGGGTAAGTTCACAAAGGCCGTAACGCACGCCGACAAGGCGCTGGACCTTTACGACGACGAGAAGCATCTCAATCTGGCGGAACTTCTCCACTACGATCCCAAGACTACCGCCGGTATCTGCGGCTCGATCAGCACCTGGATGCTGGGCTACCCGGACCGGGCATTGCGGCTCAACGATGAAAAGGACGCGCGCGCCCGCCGGCGCGGTCGCCCCTTCGCTCTCGGTGCTGCGCTGACTTGGGGCGTGCATGATTTCGATCATCGCTTCAAGCACGAGGACCTGCGCAAGCGTGCCGAAGAATGTGAACGGCTGGGTCGGGAGAACAGCATGCCCGTCCTGCGGACGATGTTGGCACCCATCTTATACGGCCTGGCACTTATCAGGGAAGGCAAACCCGCTGAAGCAATTGCCCCGCTCAAGGCCGGCATCGCATTTTGGGAAGCGAGCGGCGGCAAGGTCCACCCGACCCGGAAAGCGTTCCTGGCCGAATGCCTGGCGCTGACCGGCGACCTCGACAATGCCCTGCTGGTGATCGACGAGGCCATCGCCCAAATCGAACGCCCTGGGTGGGGGGAACGCCTTGCCTACGCCGAGATCCTTCGTCTTAAGGGCTGGATGCTCTCGCTCAAGGGCGACCTTGAAGGCGCCGAGCGGAACTTTCTCGACTCGCTCCACTGGGCACGCCGCCAGCAGGCGAAAATGTGGGAGCTGCGCACCTCCACCAGCCTGGCACGACTGTGGCAGAGCCAGGGCAAACGCCAAGCGGCGTATGAGTTGCTTGCCCCGGTTTACGACTGGTTCACCGAGGGGTTCGATACGAAGGATTTGCAGGAGGCGAAGTCTTTGCTCGCCGAACTGGAGGGGTCGAAGCACAGTGCTCCTAGAGCATGATCGCGCTGAGCGGAACGTCCCCGGCGCGTGAATCATGCGATCAAACAAAGACCTGGACCATTTTCGGCGTGCACAGTCAGGATGAAAATGGTCTAGCGAGTAGTCCGGCGGCGGCCATTGTAGGTCGCAATCGAGACCGGCCATCACGTGCCGCCCTCAAACTTCGGTAAGAGCACGAATGAAACTGCGATTGATGTGGGGCACAGCGATAATCGTGATGGGTCTGGCACTCTGCGTCTCCGCGCAAGAGGAGATCGAATATGAAGCGCACGACAGCCGCCGGCCGCAGCCGCCGGTCATCACGCCAGGCTCGTTCAGCACGCAAGACCACCCCGGCAGGCCGCCCTCGGATGCAATCGTGCTGTTTGATGGGAAAGACCTCTCGAGGTGGGAGAGCGTCAAAGGCGGCGATGCGCCGTGGAACGTCGTCGACGGCGATATCCAGTGCGTACCGGGCTCGGGCAATATCCAGACCAGGCAGCAGTTCGGCAACGTCCAGCTGCACGTTGAATGGCTCGAGCCCCAGGGAACCAAAGGCCGCAGCCAGGACCGCGGGAATAGCGGCGTCTTCCTCCAGGGTTTGTACGAAATACAGGTGCTCGACAATTATAAAAGCGAGACCTATGCCGACGGAATGGCCGGCGCGATCTACGGGCAATACCCGCCGCTGGTCAATGCCTCCCGCCCGCAGGGCGAGTGGCAGACCTACGACATCATCTTCCACATCGCGAAGTTGCACGATGGAAAAGTCGTCAGGCCGGCACGCGTGACGGCGTTCTTCAACGGCGTGCTCGCGCAGGACGACGCGGATCTGATCGGCCCGACCGGCCACCAGATCCTGGCGACCTATCCCGCGTCGTTGCCGGACAGAGGTCCGCTCCAGCTGCAGGATCACAATAGTCCAGTCCGATATAGAAACGTTTGGGTGCGCGAGCTATCGCCCGGGAAACCCCGACCTCCCGTCAAGCCTGCAGGCGAATACTACTATGAGAAGATGCATCATTGAACCGCCCGGCTGCTCGGATTCAGCGCGTGCCGGTTGCCAGATCGTCGGAATGCCCGGCCTTCAGGCGAGCCCACTGGGCGATGGGACGTCCATCGATGCGGTAGTTGTGCTCGTCTTTCGACCATTTGGGCCAGCCATCCGGCGAATCCTCCCACCTCTCCTGCCGCCCGTAAACGGTCAGGTCGAGTAACGAGTAGCTATTGCCCATCACCTCGACGCCGCGGCTCGTTGTCCAGTACGTCTCGAAGACACGGGATCCCTGCCGCAGGTAGCAAACGATATGCATCCTGCCGACCCGGCGTCCAACCAAGAGGGTCTCGAGCGAGTCCCGGGGAACCGAGTACCAGGGCATCTCCCAGCCCATGAAGTCGCGGTACCGGGCGCTCTCCTCATACGGGCCCTGGCAGAACGTGGCGTAGGTGACGTCGCGCGAATGAATAAAGGACAGCTCGCGGACCTGGGATGTATACAAAGTGCATCCCTCGCATTGCTCCGGCGCCGGGTGAGCGGTGTGCCACATGAAGTAGTAAGCGATGAGCATCCGCCGTCCCTCGAAAGCGTCCAATAGTGTGATTGAGCCACGTTCGCCAGTGAGCGGTGTGCCGCCATCGACCTCGACCATCGGCAGCCGTCGGCGGGCGGCCGCAATGGCGTCGCCTTGTCTTGTGTGAGCCTTCTCCCGAACCCGCAATGCGTCCAGCTCCGCCTGGAACGTGCTCCGATCGACGACCTGAGGAACTCCAAGTTCATCGCTCATGATGTCTCTCCTCGTTCTGCCCGTTGCTACGCAGGCTTTGCGTCCTCTGCGTCGTGCTTGCGGAACGCGGCTTCTCCCGCGTCTGACACCTCGACCCACTTCGCGTGGGGCGAGGCCTCGGCGTCGTAGTTGTCGTGCCAGTTCCACCATTTGTACGGCGGCGTCTGGGGGTAACCCTCCGGTGAGTCCTCCCATGTCTCCTGACGGCCGAGCGGCGTCATATCGAGGTAGCTCCAGGTGGTCCCCATCGCCTCGTCGCCGCGACTGTTGATGAGGTATGTGCGGAACACCTTGTCGCCGTCGCGGATGAATGCATTGTGCCCGTGCCACTCGTCGACGCCGAAGTCCGCGTCGAAAGTGTCGGTGATCGTGTACCACGGCATGTTCCAACCCATTCGTGCCTTCAGGCGCTCGATGTCCTTCTGTGGCGCGCGCGAGGCGTACGCGAGCGTGGTGTCGCGGGCGTTCAGGTGGGCCAGGTGGGCGACCTGATCGGCGCCCAGAGAGCAGCCGCGGCAAGCGTGGTCGGGCCAGCCGAACACGCCGGGCTCGAAGAAGGCGCGATAGACGATCAACTGCCGGCGGCCCTCGAACAGGTCGAGCAAACTAACCTTGCCCTGGGGCGCCTCGAATTCGTACGCCGTCTCGACGGCCATCCACGGCATTCGCCGGCGTTCGGCGGCCAGCGCGTCACGAGCCCGCATCAGAGCCTTTTCCTTCACGAGCATCTGCTGGCGCGCAGCTTCCCACTCTTGCGACGATACAATCGGGGGCGTGTTCATGGCGTGCTGTCCTTTCCCGGCCGTTTCTCAGGTGATGTAATCGTGGTCATCGCAACCTCCGTCATCGCGACCTCCGAACTAGAGCATGATCGCGCTGAGCGGAACGTCCCGGCGCGTGAATCATGCGATCAAACAAAGAGATAGAACATTTTCGGCCTGCACGGTCAGGCTGAAAATTGTCTGGTGTGGTGGTTCCGAAGTGCGCCATACTGTGGATCAACTTCGGAACCACAAACCACACTGGAAAACAATGCTTTGCTAGTGTCCTCATCGATTCGGAAGTTCGTAAGGCGGCTGATCCAGGCATGGCGAACTTCCGAATCGGGACACTGGAGCAATATCAGCCTGACTAGAAAATCGCGAAGCGACCTCAGGCCGATGAAATTGCTCGATAAATTTGAGCCAGAGCGATCTCTCGTGTCTTCGGGAATGAGACGCGGCACGGTCCACTGCCGGGTGTGTTGTCATCGTTCTTCTCTCCTTGACTGCCCATTGTCGATGCGTGTTCAACGTTCAGACCCGCACCACGAGCTGATCCATATTCACTTACCGCACCTGGTGCACATTCGGAGCGTGCACCTCGGCGCTCACGTCCCTGCGGTATCGGTTTGCCCACCGGCACATGCCTCCAAGCGGAGCGATGATTGTCCTCCCCAGATGGGTCAGGGAATACTCGACCGCGATAGCATTCGAGCTTGTCACTCGCCTGCTGATGAGGCCTGTGAATTCGAGATGGCGAAGAGTTCTGGTAAGCATATGCTGCGAGACGCTTCCGAGTTGGCGGCGCAACTCCCCGTGCCTATGAGGACTCTCTTTAAGACAAAACAGAATCCGGGGTGTCCACCTGCCGATATAGATTGGTGGGGGTCCATTTAATTCTTGTATTCTCTTCATGGTGTGTTGCCTCGCAAAAAAGCGCAAGTAGGAACACATGTGTTCCGATGCCCTTGTGGCTCTCACCGGCTGTTTGCCAGGGAGGCAGATCCGTGTCCGCTGCGGGCGACGCGAGCCACGCCTTACGTTTCACGCTCGTGTGTCCGGTCATCGATCCGCGCTTCCGTGGGTGTCCATCTTCGTTCGCTTCATGCTCGCCATCACGTGCTGTCTGTGTTCGTGAGCTAGATTGGCCCACCGGCGCCGAACGGTGGGAGTGACAAGTGTGGCGGGATCCCGATGGTCTCGCTGGTCACGGCCACGGCAACGTGCACTCGCGCGGATGATCCTGCCTTCGGCGCGCGGAACCGGGTCACCTCGCGGGACGAGACAGCGGCTTTGTGCTTATGTCTGCTTTCGCGCCATCCACCAAGCCAAGGCTGGGTGGAGCGCCATCGGGGATCAAGGGGAGACGAGGCGCGTTCGGAATGTCGGCCTGGCGCAATCAGGGCGGCGGCCAGGCAGGGCGACACAAACCCAGCGCTGCGATGGCTTTCAGGAACTTCGCCGCTGTCAACCACAGACGCGCGCCGGCGGCATGCTTGCCACAATTCAGCGCCTCCCGGCGGACTGAAAATCGCCGTGTCGGGGTTCGATTCGGCCCTGGTGCCACTTTGGATTCGTTGTCAATTTCGTGATTCTGGCGTTCCCCGAACCGAGGTTACTCAAAGAATCCCAGTGTCCGCCGGTTTGGCCGGGATAATGCCACCTCACGATTCCCCCATTGGGCCGCAGACCGCGAGCGGAAGGCACACTTGTCGTGGCGCGGGCGCCGGAGTGATGCCGGCACATGAGGCAGCCGCGTCATCGACAGAGCGTCGACTTCCGGCTTGGGAAGCCCCACGCCAACCACCTCTTGCCCGAGATTTGCGACCTAACGTCTACCCCACAGGACCGATTGGGGCTGGCGTTCGAGGGAGTTGGTCAACTCTCTGAGCGAGCGCAGCGTCTCGGTCGCTTCGGTGGTCATTTTCCGCAGGTCCTCGTGCGTGTCGGAACCATCGCCGTAACCCTGCTGTATCGACGTGAGCAGCCGGTCTGCCCTCCTCAAGGTCGTATCCAGGTCCTTCGACAGTTCCGGCAATTCGGTCTGGATGGATTTCAGATCGCTGTCCGCGGTCGTGGCCACCTGATGCAACGACCCAATGAGATCATTTGCGTTGGTGCCCAGCTGCTCGAGCGGCATCTTGTTCAGTTTCGCCACGATCTCACCGAGGGCGTCGGTTAGTCCCTGCAAGCCGCCCGACTGGCTTGGCACGACGATCATGGTGGCCTCGGTGCGTACCTCCGCCGGAGGCGCGTCCGGCAGCATGTCCAAGCTGATGTCTTCCTGGCCGGTCACCAGATTGGTGGTATCGATCCGGGCGCGCATTCCAAGGGCGACCAGCCTGCGCGTGTCATCGAGTGGATTCTTGGCCGGGATCTGCTGGGCAGGGAGGATACGTCTCGGTTGAACGTCAAAGGTAACGCGCACACGCGGCCCGCCTGTTGCAAGATCCAGCTGCAACTCTGTGCCGGTGACCGTACCCACCCTGAGGCCATAAAGCTTCACCGCCGATCCCGGCTCAAGCCCGGAAATCGATTGTTTGAAATAAGCCACAAAATGATAGTTGTCCCGGAACCCTGCGTTCTGGGCCTCATCGAAGCTGTTATAGAGTGGGAATTTCGTCTCGAAGGTCGCGGGGGGAGATTGGGCAGCATCCTCGAAATTGGCGAAGTTGATGCCGCCGGCCAACAAAGCCTCCAGGCTCTCAACCGCGACATGGAGGCCGCTCGGGCCAAAACTGGCAGTCAGGCCCGATGAATTCCAGAAATGGGTGGCGGCCCGGACATTACGGTCATACGGCGCATGGATGAAAACGTGCATGATGATCGGTTTGCCGACCCCGTTTTCCTGGTAATCGATCATGTGGCCGACTTTGATGTCACGGTAGAAGACAGGGGCACCTGGCTGCAGCCAGCCCAGGCTGGATGCCTGCAGCGTGAAGGTTTCGCCCGGCAGATCGGTTGGGATCGGAGGTTGCTCCAAGGCATGGAACTGGCGCTCCGGTTTGCCGCCTGGCACACCGGGATCCATGTCGATGTACTGACCAGACAGTATAGTTTGCAGGCCGGAAAGATCGGTCGGGGAAAGATGAGGCCGAACGACCCAGAACCGCGCATGATCGGTCAGCAGCGGCGTGGTCTTTCGATCCATGCGAACACGCGCGACAACCTGCTGAAAGTCATCGCTCAGTTGCACGCTCTCAACGGTGCCGATGGCGACCGCATTGTGCATCACCTTGGTCTGTCCGGCTGTCAGCCCCTGCCCACTGTGGAGTATGATGGATATGATAGGCCCCTCCGAGGAGAGGGTTTTCCACCCGAGATAGATGGCGAGACCGGCGGCGACGATCGGCACCAGCCAGATCAGGTGGAAACGACTTGGGGTCCTGACGGATGCTTCCGACAGGTCGCGCGGCGAGTCGTTCATGCGCCGAAACCAGTGGAATGGGCTACCCTCGACAGCGGGGCGGCCGGTCGCGAATCTGGCGGGGCGGCTGTGCGTTGTTCTGCGGCATCCCACATGAGCCGTGGATCGAAGCTGTACGCCGCCAGCATCGTCAGGACGACGACCGCCGCGAACGCGAGGGCGCCTACGTCGGGGTGGATGGTGCCGAGGAAGCCGAACTGCACCAGGGCGGTTAGAATGGACACCATGAATATGTCGATCATCGACCACCGTCCTATGGCTTCGACGAAGCGATAAACGCTGGTACGATGCCGAAGCGCCCGGATCGAGCGCCGATGGACGCTGACCAGCATGGACGCCAGGGCGATCAGCTTGAAGAGCGGTATCAAGATGCTGGCAACAAACACGACGATGGCGATGGGCCACCATCCAATCGCCGCCAACTCGATCATCCCGGCGATGATTGTCATCGGCTCGCCGCGGCCCAGGCGCGAGACGGTCATCACCGGATAGGCGTAGGCGCCGAGGGCGCAGATCGATGCCGCGAGCAGCAATGCCCATGTACGGCTCAGGCTGGCAGGCTTGCGGACCCAGACGCGCCCGCCGCAGCGTTGGCACCGCCCCGTGCCATCGATATTGAAGCGGCAGACCTTGCCGCAGCAGGGGCAGCCGATAAGACGCATCTCGTGCGGTTGCGGCGCGGGAACGGGCGGCAGGCAGCGATGCTCGATTTCCTGCCACACCGCTTCCGGGTCGAGCGTGACATCGGCGGCGACGATTGCCAGCATCAATCCGCCTAATCCCCAGGCTGCGGCGCCGACATCGACTGTCGCCAGATTGACCAGGCGCGTATAGGCCACGAAGAAGCCGACGAGAAAGACTTCGATCATCGCCCAAGGGCCGATCTGGGAATAGATGCGGAATAGGAGGCGCAGCACGTAGGGCGGACGCGACAGACGCAATCCGAGCAGGACGAGCGCGAGCAACAGTAGCTTGATCGGGGGCAGGATGATGATGAACAGCAGGACGAGACAGGCGAGCTCCCAGAAGCCGGTGATGTAAAGCTGTTCCGGAAAGGAGACCAACGTGGCGGCGTGCTCGCGGCCGAAAATCTCGATGGCCGAGAACTGAAGGGCGATGACGGCGATGTAGAGCGCGAGGCCGGCGAGTGCGCAGGCCAAAGGACGGATCAGAGGGTCGTGCCGGGTCCGGCGGAGGACGTGACGGCAGCGGATGCAGCGGGCCGTCGCACACGCAGGCAGCACAGGGATGAACTGCAAGTGCCCGCAATCACGGCAATTTGTCAGTTGACGCTTGGTTGGTTGAGGTGTGCCGCGCTGGAACACTGTGATCCCTTCCCCTCCATTGGCGGCCGGACACCAATGGGCCCCGGATGGCAGGCGGCCGTTAAGGGAGAAGATGAAGCGGCGACCCGCGGTTGCTAGTGCATATTCAAGCGCATTTGACCCCCCGCCGACAACTGAACCCGCGGTCACGATGAACATCGGCCGGGGGATCCGCTGCCGGGGCGTTGGCGGCGTGATCCACCCAAACGGATGCCGATTACGGACTTTGCTGAGCCCGCCGGGGCCTAGTACGGAATGCGAACATGGGATCTGGCAGGGGGCGCCAATGGCTCGGAACCGGGTGTAGTTTCAGAACGGTCTCAGTGAGGCGGCCTTCGAGTAGGCTTATGGAACCGACGTGCGGTGGGGATCGCTCGCGATGGCCGAATGCGGGCCGGTTTCGTGTCGTGGTTAAACCCGGCGGACAGGTTATTGCTGTTTGGCTTATGAAACCGGACAGATCGTTAGTGAGTTCTGACGGGGGCCACGTGGCCTGACAACGGACCAGCGCAATAAAGCATTGCGCCCTCGTGGCAGTACATCGCTTTGCTCTCACCAGGCCTGTTCGAGGGATCCGGCCGGTCTCATCCGGCTGCGCGTCAGCAGGTCGTCGATCCTGGAAAGGAATAGTTTCAAGGTGGGAGACCTGTTGCCCGTGTTATAGGCAATGACTAGGTCGATCTTTGGCGAGTTGCCAGTAAGTGGCCGACTGATAACCGACCAAGGAAGGAAGTTTTTGGCGTAGGCCGGAAGCAACGCAACGCCGCGCGTCGATGCAACCAAAGACATCGCCATCGCGAGATTGTTTACCTCATGACTGGGGTGAATATCCAGGCCCAATTGCGATACGAACTCATTGATGACTGCCCTGACAGTAGGAGCCGTCGCCGAGACGGAGATGAACGTTTCGCCGGCCAATTCCCGAGGATCGAGCTCATCAAGGGCAGCGAGGCGGTGATCGGTTGGCAAGACCGCGACCAGCGACTCCTCGGCGACGAGGTGATAGGTCAAATCCGGCATGTCCGGCTCTGCGCGCATGAAGGCAAGGTCTAGCTTGCCCCTTGTAAGTGCATCGGCAAGCGAGGGAGAATACTGGCTCGAAATAGTGACCTCGATCTCCGGCAGCACGTCGCGCACAACGCGCATCGCTTCAGGCAGCCAATCCATCTCCTGTCCGGTCAGAAAGCCGAGGGCGAAAACGGGTTTTGCCGGATACGCTGCCCGCCTTGCAGCTTCGGTCGCGGCCTCCGCTTGAGCCAGCGCCAAGCGGGCATGATCGAGAAAAGCGCGGCCGGCCGCTGTCAACTCGACCCCACGAGCACTGCGCGTCAGCAATTGAACGCCGACCTCGGACTCGAGATCGCGGATCTGCCGGCTGAGAGATGGCTGGGCCGTGTGCAGTCTCCGCTCGGCCGCGGTTGTAAGACTGCCCGTCTCGGCGATGGCAACAAAATAACGGAGATGCCGAAGTTCCACGCGGCCGATCCATACCTGGCAAGTATGCCACTTAACTTAGAAAGTCTTACCCAAACGCGCCAGACCGACCTATGTGCTCTCGTTGAAATCGTTGGGGCACCTCCAAAGGATGGTCGCCCATCAATCGTCCACCCACGCCTCCATCTGGGAGGCATACCCTCGGGGAAAAGACATGAGCACGCCAGTTGTGTTGATAACCGGCGCATTGACCGGCATCGGCCGCGCAACCGCGATCGCCTTCGCGAACGAGGGGGCTCGGTTGATCGTCTCTGGCCGCAGAGACCTGGAGGGCAAGGCATTGGAAGCCGAGTTGCTCGGACTGGGTGCGGAGGCCGGGTTCATTCTTGCGGATGTCAGGCACGAGAAAGACGTGATCGGTCTCGTCGACGGAACGGTGGCGCGCTTTGGTCGCCTTGACGTCGCTGTCAACAATGCCGGTACAGAAGGCAGCCTGGGTCCGGTAACGGATGTTTCCGCTGAAGCGTATAGTGCGACCTTCGATACGAATGTCCTTGGCACCTTGCTGGGTCTGAAACACGAACTGCGGGTCATGCAAGCGCAGGGTAGCGGCAGCATCGTCAACATTTCCTCGACATTCGGAGAACGCGGAGGGGCGAACTTTTCACTCTACTCAGGCAGCAAGCATGCGGTCGAAGGGATCACGAAGTCCGCTGCGATCGAGGCCGCCGCATATGGAGTTCGCGTTAATGCCGTGGCGCCAGGACCGACCGAAACGGCGATGCTTGATCGTCTCACCGCATCCGCCGAGAAAAAGGCAGCCTTCTACTCGGCCATTCCATTGAAGCGGGGAGCGTCACCCGGCGAGATCGCTGACGTGATCATTTTCGTCGCCTCTGGCAGGGCGAACTACATTACCGGCCAGATCATTCGCGTGAACGGCGGCAAGACGGCCAGCTGACAGCTGGTCGGCGAAGAGCTCAGGCGACACAGGCGCCGATACAGCGGCCAAACCAATCCGCAGGACCGGGTGCGATGCGGTTGGCCACAATTGCGCCGACCGTCGGAAAGCCGACCCGGATCTCCCGGCGGGGATGATGCGCGGCAAAGACGATGGCGCGGGCCGCAACCTCCGGCTGAAAGGTCGGCGGCACACCGGCTGGGGGCGGCGGTCAAGATTGTTCAAAGCCCCTTCGAATTGCGGGGTGTTCACGGCTGGAAGGTGCACCAGCCACAGGTTGATGCCGGCGCGATCATGGATCAGTTCCGATCGCGTGGCTGTCGGCGAAGCCGCGATGCCGGATTTGGCCCCGCAATACACGGACGGCCTCCGCGTCGGCGACATCGGTGGGCATGGCCAGCGCGCGGACGCCCAGACCCCTCAGCTCGGCCGCGGTGTGTCCCAGCCTCTGGGGATCACGGCCAAGCAGACCTGTATATCGTAGCGTTCATGGACAAATTTGCGCGCGGTCGCCCGCCCCACCCCGGCGCCTGCTCCGCTTATCACGACGACTTTCGCCACGGACCGCCTCACCTTGTAGCCGTGCCCCGAGCGAGCGCGGCGGCCGCGGGGCGCGCCGGTTAGCGGTAAGTTCAGCTTCAGGCGGATCGTCCGCAACGCGGCAGTCCGGTCTGCGCAGGCACTTCAGACCTCCAGCGGCGTCACCAGCAGTGTCAGCAGTTCCGTGCGCCGGAGCAAACGCAACGGAACCTCGATTCCGGCACGTTCCTCGGTCAGCGCGCGGTGCAGGTCATCGACACCGGTGACCGGAACGCCGTCGAAGGACACCAGAACGTCACCGGCTTGCAGGCCCGCCTGTTTGCCCGGACCATCCGGGGCAAGTTCGGAGATCATCACGCCGGTTGCCTGGTCCAGGCCGTGGAACCGGCGGACCCGCGTCGTGATCGGAACCGTCTGCGCCGACACGCCAAGGCGGGAACGGCGCACCCGGCCGTCGCGCATCAGCCGCGTGGCAACCCAGATCGCGGTGTCGATGCCGATCGCAAAGCAGATGCCCTGCGCCGGCGCGATCATCGCGGTGTTGATCCCGACCACCCGCCCGGGTCCCGAAACCAGCGGCCCACCGGAGTTTCCCGGGTTCAACGCCGCGTCGGTCTGAATGACGCTGTCGAGCAGACCTCCGGCCCGCGTGCGCAAGGTCCGGCCGAGGGCAGCAGACGATCCCGGCGGTGACCGTGCAGGTGAAGCCCAGCGGATTGCCGATGGCGACAACCAGTTGTCCCACCCTCAGCGATGCCGAGGCACCGAGTTCGGCGTGCGGCAAACCGGTGCCCGACAGGCGCAGCACCGCGATATCGGTCGCCGGATCGTCGCCGACGAGAGCCGCCTCGAAGCTCTGGCCGTCCGTCAGGCTGGCCTCGAGACGCGCGGCCCCGGCGACGACATGGCTGTTGGTCAGCACGTAGCCGTCAGGCGTGAAGATCACCCCCGAACCCTGCCCGGCGGGCCGGCGCTCCTTGCCAAATGCGGTGACGTGAACAACGGCGGGGCCCGACGCGATCGAAGGCATGCACCACTTGCGCGGAATACGGATCGAGTTCCTGATTGAATGCATCGAGCGGCATGGAAGTTTCCTTTCGACCGCCCAAATGGGGAGGCTAGCCGTCGCGGCGGCACCCGGCCATCTGGCGGGGCGCTGTCCCGGTCATCCGTCCGATGCCCGCGCCCGCCGAACCGGCGCAGGGTAAGGCCACGCAAGGAGGGTATCGATCGCATGGATACGTATCGAGCAGTTTTCCTCCAGATCTCGCCGATCGGATCGCCACCGCGGCGCCGTTCGTGGTGGCGCATCCACACCGGTCAAGCGACCGACGAGCGGGATCCTGTGGCGCCCGGATGTGGTGGTCGCGTCGGAACAGATGCTGCGCGGAGGACACTTCGGCGCTTCAGGTCGTGCGCGGCGGCAGAACGGTCGGAGCGACGCTGGCCGGGCGCGATCCTGGAACCAACGTCGCGGTGCTGAAGCTGGACGCGCCGCTGGACGGGACGCTGCCGGCAGCCGCCGAACCGGTTCGGGTGGGCAACCTCACCCTGTTGGTCGGCGCCGACGCCGCCGGCGAGCACCACCGCTCGGCTGGCGATGGTGCATGCGCTGGGCGAGGCCTGGCAGAGCATGGCCGGCGGACGGATCGACGCGCTGATCCGGCTGGACACGAGACTGGGTGCGGACGAAGGCGGCCCGGTGCTGTCGCTGGCTGGCGGTCTGATCGGAATGTCCACATCGGGACCTCGGCGGCGGACCATTGTCATTCCGACGGCGACGCTCGCACGCGTGGTCGACCCCCTGCTCACCGAGGGCCGGATCGCTCGGGCGTGGCTGGGCGTTGGTCTGCAGCCCGTGCTCATCCCCGACAGTTTCCGTCAGACCACCGGACGGGAGAGCGGTCTGATGGTGGTTGGACTGGCAGGCGGCGGCCCGGCGGAGGCGGCCGGCATGCTGCCCGGGGATATCGTGCTGGACATCGATGGCAGTCGCGCGTCAGCCGGCCACGCGCCCTGTCCGCCCAGTTGGGTCCGGATCGGATCGGCCAGACCGCGGTGCTGCGCGTGCTGCGCGCCGGCGCGGTGCAGACGATCAACGTGACGATCGCGGCCCGTCCGGCGGAATGAGCGCGGCCGGCGGCCTCCGGGTTCGGGTCCATGCGAACGGATCCGGTTCGCCGCCGCGGACTGGCGGCGATGCTGGAGGCCGCGGGCCACGTTCTGACCGAGGAAACGCCGGACGTGGAACTGTGCGATATGGACCGCACGTCCTCGCCGCTGCCGAAGGAGGCGGAGGCACCGGTCGTCGCCCTGACCGTCAGGCCTGCCCGCGGCGCCGCCGGCCGGCGTCCTGGCGCCCGACGCGACGGCGGAGCAACTGGACGCCGCACTCCGGGCGGTGTTCGCCGGTCTGCTCGTCCGGTCCGCCGCCGATCGCCGGAAGCCCGGGGCTTCGCCCCAGCCGACGATATGCCCCTGCTGACGCCGCGGGAGCGGGAAATCCTCGGATTGATCGGCGAAGGCCTCAGCAACAAGGCGATGGCCCGCCGGCTGGGGATTTCGGTCCATACCGTCAAGTTCCATCTGGAGGCGCTGTTCACCAAGCTGGACGCGACCAGCCGGGCGGAGGCCGTGACGAAGGGCCTGCGCGGCGGGGTGATCGAATTGTAGGAGGGGCGGCGCGCCGCCGGTTGGTCCGCTCGTGGCGACACAGTCCCGTCAGGGTGGGATCGCCCCTGGATGCCCGAGGATACTCCCGCTTGGACCCTCGTTCCGGTGCTCGCTCGCTCTCGCCCTCCGAAATTTGACATTCCCCGGCGGCGATGCGATGCGGGTTACTGAACAGTAGCCGGAGCCGGATGTGAATGATGCGCTGCCGCTGGGGGACTGCCCCCTGCGATCGATCGACGCTGTCGAACAGGGCCTGAGCGAGGCCGGTTATATCGCCAATCGCCAGATCTCGACCGCGATCTACATGGCGCATCACCTGCAGAAGCCGATGCTGGTCGAGGGGCCGGCCGGCGTCGGCAAGACCGAACTGGCGAAGTCGGTCGCGTCGTGGCTGAAGCTGCCGCTGATCCGGATGCAGTGCTACGAGGGGCTGGACGAGTCCAAGGCCCTGTATGAGTGGAAATACGGCAAGCAGCTTCTCTATACCCAGATCCTGAAGGACAAGATCAACTCGATTATCGGCGACGCCGACGATCTGACGACGGCGCTGGACAAGCTGCACTCGTTCGGCGACGTCTTCTTTTCGCACCAGTTCCTGGAGCCGCGGCCGCTGCTGCGTTCGTTGCAGGCGCCCGGGGGTTCGGTGCTGCTGATCGACGAAATCGACAAGTCGGACCAGGAGTTCGAGGCGTTCCTGCTGGAAATCCTGTCCGACTACCAGGTGACGATCCCGGAGATCGGCACGGTCGGGGCCATTGTGCCGCCGATCGTGCTGCTGACCTCCAACAGCACGCGCGATCTCGGGGATGCGCTGAAACGGCGCTGCCTGCATCTGCATATCGGCTTTCCGGATGACAGGCTGGAGGCGAAGATCATCGCGTCCCGCGTGCCGGGGATCGATGCTCGGCTGCTGCGGCAGCTGGTCAGTTTCGTGCAGCAACTGCGGGCGCTGGACCTGAAGAAAGTTCCATCGGTCAGCGAAACGATCGACTGGGCGAAGATCATGCTGCTGCTGCACACGTCGGTGCTGGAGGTCGATCTGGTGCGCGACACGCTGAATGTGCTGCTGAAGTTCGAGGCGGATGTCGAGGCCGCGGGCAAGCAACTCGCCGGTCTGACCCACAAGGCGAGGCAGGATGCGGGAGTCGCCTGAGTGGCCGGTCTCGCGCCTGCCAGCGAACCGTTGCGCCGGTTCCTGCAGGTCGCACGCGGTGCCGGCCTGAAGGTCTCCGCAGCCGAGGGGATCGACGCCGCACGGGCGGTCGATCTTGTCGGCTTCGAGGACCGGACCGTGTTGAAGGACTCGCTGGGACTGGTGCTGGCAAAAACGCCCGAGGAAAAGGCGGCCTACGACGAAGTCTTCGACCTTTACTTCCAGCGTGACGAATTCGCCGCGGCGGCGACGAGAGCGAGGACGAAGCTCCCGGATCCGAGCAGGATCCGTTCTCCAGCCCGTCCGATGGTGCGGGCGGCGACGGAATGGGTGGCCAGGGCGGCCAGTCGCTCGGGTCGCTGCTGGCGTCCGACGACCGCGCTGCGCTGGCGACCGCGATGGAACAGGCGGCGCGCGACGCCGGCATCGAAAACATCCGCTTCTTTACACAGAAAAATCTTTACGCTCGACGTATCCTGGACCGCATGGGCCTGCGCGCGCTGGAACGCGACATGGAGGCGATGCGCCAGACCGGCACGCCGGAAGGACTGGGCCGGGCACAGTTCCTGGAGGGGAAAGTCGAGGCATTGCGCGATTCTGTTCGTGACTTCGTCGAACGGAACCTGCTGCTGTTCGCCAAGGGCGACACCGAAAAATTCCGCGAGGAACTGCTGAAATCCGCCCGGTTTTCAAACCTGGAGCGGCGCGACCTGGACCGGATGCGCGTGCTGGTGCGGCAGATGGCGAAGAAACTGGCCGCGCGGTACGCCAAGACGCGGCGGCGGCGGTTGCGCGGACAGCTCGACACACGGCGGACCCTGCGGCGGAACATGGGATGGGGCGGCGTTCCGTTCATCACTGTATGGAAACAGAAACGCATCGAAAAGCCGCGCGTGATGGTGCTGTGCGACGTGTCCGGATCGGTCGCGGCGATGGCGCAGTTCCTGCTGATGTTCATGTATGCCGTCAACGAGGCGTTGTCCGACATCCGGTCATTCGCGTTCGCCGGTTCGCTGATCGAGGTGTCGGACATCCTCGAAAAGGAACCGGTCGAGGATGCCATCACCCGGATCATGTCGCTGATCGGTTTCGGGTCCTCGAACTACGGCAATGCATTCGCCGACTTCGAGGACGGCTGGATGAAGTTCGTCACGAACAAGACGACCGTGATCGTCCTCGGCGATGCGCGCGGCAACCGGACCGACCCGCGGACCGAGATTATCGGACGGCTGTCGCAACGGTCGAAGCGGATCATCTGGCTGAACCCGGAATACCGCTCCGCCTGGGGCACAGGCGATTCCGACATGTATCGCTATGCGCCGTTCTGCAACCTGGTCACCGTCTGCAACACGCTGCGGCAACTGGAGCGGGTCATCTCCGACATTCTCGAGGAGGCGGCCTAGCGCATCCCGCGCATGGGAGTGCCGCCTAAATCCAGCGCGTCCGGGGTGCCGGGTCGCCACCGGTTCCGCCGCATTGCCGGTGGAATCCTGCTGGCGTTGCTGCTCGTTCCCTTCCTGCTGATTCTGCTGTTTCGATTCGTTCCGCCTCCGATCACTCCGCTGATGTTGCTGCGTCTGGCCCAGGGCTACGGGCTGCATCAGACGTGGGTGCCGTACGACCGGATCAGTCCGCACATGGTCGCCGCGGCCGTCGCGTCGGAGGACGAACGTTTTTGCCGGGAGAAACTCGGCATCGACGGTGATGCCCTGGCCGTTCAGTTGGCGGCCTGGAGCCGTGGCGAGCGCCCGCGCGGGGCAAGCACGATCACGATGCAGACCGCTCGGAATTTGCTGCTGCTGCCAGGGCGCGATTTGATCCGGAAAGTTATCGAGATCTGGCTGACGCCGCAGATCGCGCTGCTGTGGCCCAAGCAGCGCGTCATGGAAGTCTATCTCAACATCATCGAGTTCGGCCCGGGCATTTATGGAGCCGAAGCGGCGGCGCACCAGTTCTTTGAACGGCCGGCTGCCGGCTTGACACGCGACGAGGCCGTGCGGCTGATCGCTGTCCTGCCGGACCCGCTGCACTGGTCGGTGACGCATCCCAGCGCTTACGTACGCGAGCGTGACGAAACCATCGGGCGGCGTATGGGGCAGCTTGGTGCCCTGCTCGATTGTGTCAGATAGAAAATCAGCTGGTACCACGCGCATCCGCGATGTGGATCGCTCGCCACTTCGCTTCCGCCCGCCGCTTCGCTTCCCACCCGCGACTTCACTTCCCGCAGTGACAGCGCACGGCTCTACGCCTCGCGGTACCCCAGCAGCAGCAGGCCACAGAACAGGATGCACGCCGGCCAGACCCAGCCGGCGATCTGCCAGGCCAACGGGTTCTCACGCGGGTTCAGCCTGATCTCCAGCCACCGAGCCCAGCCGGCGGCGATGCCGGCCAGTGCCAGGGGCGTGTGGGTCAGTTCGATCAGCAACTGGTCCTTGACGTTGGCGATGGCGTGGCTGTGGGTCAGCAGCATCGTTCCGCCGGCGGCGCACAGCAGCGGAAACACCAGGGCAGCGTGCCGGTTGCTCCACTTCGTCGCCCGCACACGCCACTCGAAGAAGGCGAACACGACGATCAGCAGGACGAAGAAGCGGTGCTGCAACACTTCCACGTCGCGAAGGCTGTCGAAGAAGCCGATATCGCCCATCGGCCAGATCTCGGGATCCGAGCGGAAGAACAGGAAGACGGCGAGGCCCAGGAACATCAGCGGCCAGTGGCGGGCCGCAGCGCAAGCCCGGCTCGGTTCAGCAGCGCCAGCAGTGCCGACGATGACGACGATCACGCCGGCCCAGTGGTGGTTGTATTCGGACCAGGCGATGTCGTCGGCGTTGCGCGGCGGCAACTCCCCTGCCCCCGGTATGAACGCCACCTGAGGCGCGGCCTTTTTCGCGGCGGCCTCGGCATCCAGCTTCTCCTGCAAGGCCGGCAACGCCAGGCTCGTCGTGATCGGGACTGCTCAGGCGCGGCCATTCGGGGGTGTTGCGCGCCTACGATCTCCTGCCAGGTGACCCGGTCCTGCGTCAGGTCCACGGCCGGTGGGACAGAGGTCAGGGACGCGGCGGCGAAGAAGATGGCGATGCCGATGCCGAACTCGACTTCCGCGAAGCGGCGCAGGCGGTTCACCGGCGTCGTGGGTTCGACTCGCAGGCGCTCGACCAGCGAGAAAGTTCATGCCGCCGAGACCCAGCAGCATGAGGAACAGCACGATCTTGGCGCCGACCATGACGCCGAAGGCGGTGCCGTAAAACCCTTGCCAACTGCCGATATAGAGCAGGCTCATGACGATGCCGCTGAGCAGGATGCAGGCGACGCCGGCCATCGACATGCGCGAGAAGCGCGCACCGACCAGCCGGAAGGCAGTGCCGTCGCGGACGCGGGCGAGAACCAGCAGGAAGCATGGGATACCGCCGATCCAGATCGCGGCACCGAGCTGGTGCAGGCCCTCGACCAGCAGGAGGCCGCCTCGGTGGTCCAGGCGGGCGGCGGCGTGGGTGGTCAGCGGTGGCGGCGGCGAGTTCGATGACGGTCAGCGCCAGCAGAGGGAGCGCCGGGGCGCGTTGCTTCAGGCTGAGCAGGATGAGGGCCATCGCGGCAGCCGCGGCGATCTTGACCATGCCGGCGATGGCGAAGCCGGCGGTCAGGACGTCGGGAAGACCGAGGTCGACGGTGTCCATCAGGACCGCGGCCTGCAATGCAACGGTAGCGGCCTCGGACAGCAGGAGGGCGAGGGCAGCGTAGCCGGCGATACGGGCGATCGACGACGCGACGGACGGGAGCCGACGGTAACGCCGGTCCGGCTGAGGCGCGGGGCCAGGGGACGGGCCAGGAGGACGAGGAACAGCACGCCGCCAAGTGCCATCGACTGCGACAGGATCGTCAGGCCGTGGACGACGATCGAGAGGTAGCCGAACAGATCGACCAGCAGTTCCATCGCTCAGGGGGCCGTCACGGCGAGTGGCACGTCGCCGCGGGTGATGTGGCCGTCCACCGCGAGCACCTGCCAACGGATGATGTAGGCGCCCGGCGACAGATACCAGATGGGCGTTGATGATGTCGGGCGGTCCGTCCAGGTGCGATCGGGATGATGTCTTTTGTGCGGTCCGGCCGGATGAGCGTGAGGCGGGAGCGGCCTCGGTCGATCCGGCTGTTGTAGCGGAGGTGCAGGTCGAGCGGTCCCGGCTTCACGGCAGGCCCCGGCGGGCGGCGTGCTTTCCTCCAGGATCGCGTGGGCCTGGGCCAGTGACGGCGACGCGATGATGGCGAGCAGCAGCCAGGTTCGGAGGCAATTTGGCACGGGCATCCCTTTCCAGACAGGCGACGCCCTGTAGCCGTTGGCGGGCGGTGCTGTCCAACGGTCGGGCGGTCGGGTAATGGGGGCGAAGATCATTCACGCAGGACGCAGGATACGATGACCCGCCACCCGCCCGGAAAACGCGCCGATTACCGCTGGTTCCATGCCGTCACCACGCGGTGGATGGACAACGATGTGTTCGCACATGTGAACAACGTCAACTACTTCTCCTACTTCGATACGGCGGTGACGTATTACGAGATGACCGAGCAGGTCGTCGGTTTGCTGGATGGGCCGGTGCACTGCGTGGTCGCGGAGGTGGCGTGCCGCTATCATTCATCGCTGTCGTTTCCGGACCGGGTGCTCGTGGGCATCCGGGTAGGGTCGATCGGGCGCAGTTCCGTGCGTTACGAGATCGGCGTGTTCCGCAATGACGAGGACGTCGCCGCGGCGGAGGGGCATTTTGTCCACGTGTTCGTGGAGCGGGGCGTGCAGAAACCGGTGCCGATCCCGGCGGAGGCTCGGGCGAAGCTGGGGTTGATCGCAGTGCCGGTTGGCTAGATTGTTCCTGCATTGAGAGGGAACGCACCTGTTCATCAGCCTGGGGGTCGTTTTGGCTCGGAGCGGTGGTTCGGGCTGGGTTCGGCATCGGGACGGAGCGGTGGTTCGGGCTGGGTTCGGCATCGGGACAAAGCGGTGGTTCGGGCTGGGTTCGGCATCGGGATGGAGCGGTGGTTCGGGCTGGGTTCGGCATCGGGATGGAGCGGTGGTTCAGTGCTGGGTTCGACATCGGGACGGAGCGGTGGTTCGGGCCGGGGGGCGGCATCGAGCGGCACGGATTTCTTCGGCTGGCGCATAAATTCAATGCTCTGGGACGGGGTTATCAATCCGCCCGTACAGGCCTATTTGCGCGGTCCAACCCGGACGCCCCGTCCGTCGGAATTTGGAGAATCAGATGAAGGCCCTCATCCGTGTCGCTGTCGCCGTCGTAGGTCTGACCTTCGGCGCCGCGTACGCCGCCACGCCGACTACACACGCCCCGATCCAGCAGGACAAGCCCTCCTCCATGCTGGCTTGCAGCTAAACCGCAGGCTCTGAGCCCGAGGAGGCGGCCGGCCGGCGTTACGCCGGCCGTTTTTCTGTACGGTTGCGGCTGTCAGGCAGGGTGACGTTCGAGATGTCGCAGCATCAGGGCGTTTACCTGGGCGGGAACCTGGTCGGCGGCATAGTGGCCGACGCCGGGCAAGACAGCGAACTGATAGGGAGCGGCTATGAAGGCGGCGGTTCCCTCGGCGGCGGCGCGTCCGACGGTGTCGTCGGCGTCGCCCCAGATATAGAGCGTCGGAACCTTGGTTGGGGCGACCGGCTGATGCAGCCCCCCTCGAGCGCGATACCAGGCGAGCGCGGCCTCCATGGCCGAGGGATTGCCGATTACGGACAGATGCGCCTCGATCGCGGCCTGCGGCACGCCATTCGCCTTCAGGCGGGTGCGCAGCCATTTCGCATCGTCGGCGAGGTTGTCAGGGCCAGCGGCGGGGTCAAGAAACCGGGTGTGGTGGGCGGAGCGCCGTTTCTGCTCGCCGTCCGGCAGGGCGAGCGCCGCGTTGAAGGCCTGGGGATGCGGGCGGGAGAGGATCGTCAGCGAGGCGAGGCATTCGGGGTTTCGGTCGGCGATCTGCCAGGCGAGGCTGCCGCCCCAATCGTGTCCGGCGAGGTGGAAGCGGCGGCCGGGACTGCCGAGAGCAGCAGCGAGGGCGAGTGCGTCGGAGACGAGATGGTCGATGCGGTAACTGGGATGGTCGGTCGGGTCGGGACGCGCGCCGATCGCGTAGCCCCTCTGGTTCGGAGCCGCGGTCCGGTAGCCCGCCTGCGCGAGCGCCTCGATCTGGGCGTTCCAGAAATAACGGGAGACGCCGAAGCCGTGCAGCATGAGGACGAGGGGGCCGCCGACGGGACCGGCAGCCGACACGTCGAACACCAGCCCGGGGGCTGTCCGGATATTCTGCGTCTCGATCATGGCAGCCTCGGGCTTAGACCATCCTCAGCCTGACTGTGCAGGCCGAAAATGGTCTATCTCTTTGTTTGATCGCATGCTTCACGCGCCGGGGACGCTCCGCTCAGCGCGATCATGCTCTGGTGACCCAAATCTGAAGTCCACCGTATCCGGCGAACCTCAGATTCGGGTCACTCGTTCTGTAATTTCAGCGGCCTGCTGATCTCCTACGCCGGCCGCTGAGTGCGGCGAACTTCAGAGGCAGGACACCAGGAGCGGGAGACGAGACCACCGATCGTTGAGAGGGTCAACGCCTGCGTTCGGGAGCAGACAGGGCTTGCATCAGGGAGACGGCACGGGCTGGACGGGCATTCCCATCTGGGCGAGGGCGTTCATCATCGCGCCGCCCCAGAGACGCTTGTTCTCCTCCTGTTGGGCAGGCGGGATCCGCCGCGGCCCGGGGACCGGGGAACGCGCACCCGAAAGGCGATTGCGGTTGGCATCGATCGTGGCCTGAACGTCCTGAATGGCTTCCTGAACCCTGGTTTCCGGGAGGTCAGCGGCGGTCTCGGCTGGGGATTTCGCGGCGTCCGTGTCCTCGCCGGCGAGGCGTATGGCCAGGATTTGCTCGGTTTTCTGGCAGGAGCGGTTGAGGTTGTTGGCGCAGCCTCGGTAACGCAGTCGCATGGACGGTGACATCTCGGTCGTCTTGGCTTCGTGCAGCGTCTCGAGGCCGGCCAGGCCGTATGCGATGACCTGGGCGGCATTGAGCAGCCCCGAGCGGGTTCGGCTGCCGTAGGAGGCCAGGGTTTCGAGGATTTCCGAGCGTGCTGACGTCGAGATCGGGACACATGCCGATGAAGTAGGGGAGCAGGAGGCGGACCAGCCGTTCCAGAAAGGGGCTGATGGGGAGGGGCACCGGACCGGGCGCAGACATCGGTTCGGCGGAGGAAGCAGCAGACGTCCGGCGGAGTTGGCAGCATCGAGTTGGACATCGGAGTTGGACATCGGGTTGGACATCGAGTTGGACATGGGTTGCGGGTCCGGCGCCTGTTTGTCATTTGTTCTTATCGTAGATCATGGGCTAAATCAAGAACAAAATGAAGCTTCCGGTTGTGTAAATGGTTACGGCGTGCGTTACGGTTGTATCGTGGGCGAGGAATGGGCCACGAACCAAGGCGGATGGTGCCGCGGTACGCAGGGTCAGGGCGGTCGCCCATGGCAGGCGGGCCGGAGCGTTTCGACCTTGTGGCAACTGCTCCAGCCCCGGTTTCGCGAGCCATACCATCAGCCTGCAATCGCTTCGCGATCCTGGTCAGGCGGGTGTTGCTTCAGACGCTGGCGCCCTCGATCAGTTCGCCGAAGCGAACCCATGTCTTGCCATCCCATTTCTGGAACTGCATCGCCTTGATCGGGCGATGGTCGGTGGGGCTGGTATTCATCTTGATGCCGGGCAGCAGGAGCGGATTGTCGTTGTCATGCAGGTTCTCGGCCTGATGCATGACGTTCGGCCGGGCATAGTCGCCTTTGCACTGCTGCAGCACCTGCACCATGGTCGTGGAGATGGCGTAGGCGAAGGCGGTGGCCGCGTCGGTGGTGTCGCCGTCCGGCACATACCTGGCCATGAACGCGCGCCAGCTTTTCATGGCGGCATCGTCGTTCCACGCCGCGTCGGTGGGGTCCTTCAGGTAGGCTGTGCTGAGCAGGCCGACAGCCTTGTCGACGCCCGCCGGCTTGATCACGGTGCCGACCGAGATCGACACGTTGGTCATGAAGAACATCGGCTTCCATTGCACGTCGTAGACCTTGCGGATCGCCTGCGCGGCGAATTTCGGAATAGCGGCGACCAGCAGCACGTTGGCCCCGGAGCCTTGCAATTCGTCGATCTGGGAGTCGATCGTTGCGTCCGTGGTTTCGTAGCTGACCGACTTCGCGACGATCTTGTCCCAGTCCTTGCCCAGGATGTCCTGCACGCCGGTGGGATAGTCCTTACCGAAGTCGTCGTTCTGGAAGAGGATACCGAGCCGGGGGTTCTTGACGTTCTTCAGCATGTATTTGGCGTAGATCTGGGCCTCGGTGCGGTAATTGGGCTGCCAGCCCATGGTCCAGGGATATTTCCTGTAGTCGCTCCATTTACTGGCGCCGGAACCGACGAAGAGTTGCGGGATTTTCTTGTGGTTCATGTATTCGGCGATGGCGGAATTGGTTGGTGTTCCGAGTGTCTGGAAAGTGAAGTCGACGTTGTCTTCCTCGACGAGGCGGCGGATCTGTTCGACGGTTTTCGGCGGGCTGTAGCCGTCGTCGTAGGAGATGAAGTCGATCATGTGGCCGTCGATGCCGCCCTTTTCGTTGATCATCTTGAAGTAGGCGGCCTCGGTGCGGCCGATGACGCTGTAGGAGGAGGCTGGGCCGCTGTATGGCATGGTATTGCCGATTTTGATCGGGGCGGCGTCGGCGGCGCGGGTTGCGCGGAGGGCGGTGGAGGTTGTGGCGAAGGTGGCGGCGGTGGCGAGAAGCGTACGGCGGTTGATCATGCTTTGTTCTCCCAGATCATTGTTCCCATGTTGGTAGGCTGCTGCCGGCTTTGGGGTCTTTGGGCCACTGGCGCCGACGGGAGGAGCGTGCAGCGGAGCGGCGGCGGGCGGGTGTCACGAAGACGTGAGGCGGTGGGTTTTGGGTGGTGGACTTGTTCCCGGGGGTTCATCGTTGTCAGAGGCCGAGCTGAAGCCGGAGGCGGAGACCTTGGGTCTGCTGCCGAAGCAGACCGAACGGTGCCGCCTCTGTGGCACCGTCCGTGCGGTCCTCGGTCGAAAGAGGGTTAGACGCTGGCTCCTTCAATCAAGGCGCCGAAACGCACCCAGCTCTTGCCATCCCATCTCGCAAACTGCAGCGCGTTGATTGGTCGATGGTTGGTCGGGCTGGTGTTGATCTTGATGCCTGGCAGCAGAATCGGGTTCTCATAGTCATGCAGGTTCTCGGCCTGGCGCATGACGTTGGCGCGCGAAAAGTCGCCCTTGCACTGCTTCAGCACCTGCAACATGGTCATACCGACCCCATAAGCAAACAGCGTGGAGGCGTCGGTCGTGTCGCCGTCCGGCATATACTTGGCCATGAAGGCGCGCCAGATCTTCATGCCGGGATCGTCCTTCCACACCGGATCGGTTGCGTCTTTCAGGCCTACCGTGCTCAGCATACCGATGGCCTTTTCGGGTCCGGCTGGCTGCATCACGGTTCCGACCGAGACCGCCACATTGGTCATGAAGAACGTCGGTTTCCATTGTATGTCGAATACTTTGCGGATCGCCTGCGCGGCGAACTTGGCAAGCGCCGCGACCAGCAGCACGTTGGCGCCCGATCCCTGCAGTTCGACGATCTGGGAGTCGATCGTCGGATCGGTCGTTTCGTAGCTGGCCGCCTTTACGACGATCTTGTCCCAGTCCTTGCCAAGAACATCGGCAATACCCGCGGGATAGTCCTTACCGAAATCGTCGTTCTGATAGAGAATACCGAGCTTGGGGTCCTTGACGTTGGCCAGCATGTATTTGGCGTAGATCTGGGCCTCGGTCCGGTAATTCGGCTGGAAACCCATGGTCCAGGGATATTTCTTGTAGTCGCTCCATTTGCTTGCGCCGGAGCCGACGAAGAGTTGCGGTATCTTTCTGAGGTTCAAGTATTCGGCGATCGCCGAGTTGGTTGGGGTGCCCAGGGTCTGGAAAGTGAAGTCGATGTGATCTTCCTCGACGAGGCGGCGGATCTGTTCCACGGTCTTGGGCGGGCTGTAGCCGTCGTCGAGCGAGATGAAGTCGATCATGTGACCATCGACGCCGCCCATTTCGTTGACCATCCTGAAGAAAGCCGCCTCGGTGCGGCCGACGACGCCGTAGGATGAGGCTGGGCCGCTGTATGCCATGGTGTTGCCGATCTTGATCGGGGCGGCGTCGGCGGCGCGGGCATTGTGGCGGGCAGTGGTAGTTGTCGCGACGACGGCGGTGGTGGTGGTGAGGAGCGTGCGGCGGTTGATCATGTTTTGTTCTCCCGGAACGTTGTTCCCATGTGGGTAGGCTGCTGCCGGCTGTGGGGTCTTGGGGCCCTTGAGGCCGACCGGGGGGAGGGTGCAGCGGAGCGGCGGTCGATAGGGATCACGAAGACGTGAGGCGTCCTGGGTTTTTGGTGGTGGACTTGTTCCAGGGCTTCGTCGTCGTCAGAGGTCGAGCTGAAGCCGGACGTTGCGGCTTACGGCGTCGAGGCCGGCTTGCCCGAGAGCGCCGAGCCGCCGGAGCAGACGACGGCTGCTCGCGGTGGTGATCTGGTCGGCCATCGCCTTCCGGCGATTGCCATGGAGCGAGATATAGGCCTCCTCGGGATACAGGCGGTCGGTCTGGCTTGATACGGACACGACCTGAACCCGGTTCAGAAGAGCATTGGAGGTGTCATTACTTACGACGATGGCCGGCCTGGTCCTTGGTATTTCGCCGCCGACGGAAGGGTCGAAGGCAAGCAGCCGGATCTCGACGCGCCGGGGCGAGGGGTCAGTGGCCACGCTTCGGTTCGTCGGCCACGTCGGTCAGGAGTGCTTCGATGCAGGCGGCGGCTTCTGCCTCCCGGGCTTCATCGGCGGCCATCGCGGCGTAGCCGGCGGCGAAGTCCTGCCCGACGACATGGGGCCGGGCAAAGTCATTCAGAAAGCGGCTGATGCGGCGGCGGCCAATGATGGTGTGCAAGCCGTTGTGGACCTGCATCGACGGTGATCGTCAATTTTGCATGGGGCCTCATATACGTGCTATTATACGTCGAATGCGACGGAATTCACAGGGGCGCCCCGACCCGGTCGCGGGATGCCGATTGTTGCCCGTTCGTGGGCATGGCATTGGGCGGTGTTTTCGGCTATATCGGCTGCGAGCACGGGAGCGGCAGAGCATGATCGCGGAGCACGCCTCTATCACGTTGGACCCAAATGTACTGGCCGGTAAGCCAGTCATCCGGGGCACGCGCTGTCTGTGGAGTTCGTGATCGGACTGCTCGCTCACGGATGGAGTGAGGCGGACATTCTGGCGAATTGTCCCGCGATCGGGCATGAGGACATCCTCGCGTGCGCGGGTTATGCGCGCGAGACGTTGCGCTCGGAGTCGGTGTTCCTGAGCACGGACTGAATGCGGTGCCTGGCGGATGAGACCCTTCCTGTGCATCTCCGTGTGCTCCTGGAGGCTGCCCCTGCGCGTCTGCGTGTTGCCTTGGGATATCCGATCTTGGATGCGCGGACTCACGGGTGGGTTTACAGCAACGAACTTTTGTAACTGGTACGAATGCTCATATCCCCTAACCAAGATTTCCGTCCTTACGGCAAATGTGTTCCCGTGCACACCGTGATCCGTGGAGAAAGCCATTAGGATCGGGGCCGTAGCGGCTGAGCGCCCAGCAGGTTTGACAAACATATCATGAGGATCTTGACATGGACGTTTGATCCCGTGTTGATTGGTTGCGTATACAAGATCAAAACGAACTTACAGAAGAGGAGCATGATCTATGAGAACCGGTCTCGAGAGGGACATCACGTTTTTCGATTGCGCTATAGATGCGAATCCAGGCTTTGCTCCCCGGCTCTCAATGAAGGATATAGCCTGCCGTATAAAGGAAATTTATCAAACACCTGGGGCGGTTTGGTGGTCAAAGGACAAGAGACGAAAGGTTTTTCTTAGGGCGGTTGATATAGATGTCAGCTATCCGGTAGTATGGCTGCTTCTTTACTCAAATGACGCCGATGGGCCCGGAGCATCATTTGCAAACCTCGTAAATGATGTGCAGAGAGACGAGGATAAAGATAAAGAAGAAGGGCGCCCAGAAAGTGCACATGTTGCGATTTGGCTGGAACCGATCTCTGGAATGAAGTTTCGCTACCTGATGCTACTTGAATCGGCGCCTACCCTAGGTCGCATCAGGGTACAAGCGTATCTCAACCATCTTCTGCGGGCTTTCGCCCAGCTTGATCCAACCGCCTTTCGTCATCCCGATCCAGATGGCTCTACAGATAGATCGGGAAAGCCAAAGACCTATAAGTTTACCAATTCCGTAGAGCTGCAAGGACACCTATCCAATGAGTTCAAGGAGGACCTTGAGGCTGGAAGACTAAATGGGATTACATTAGAGACTGGTAGCACCGCCAAAATGGGCGTCGGCGAATCGGCCTATTTCATTCCTAAGCGCAGTGACGTGCGTTTGTCGCCGAGGACAAGATGGAAGGACCATAAATTTGAATCAATAAAGGATGCTCTTCGCGTTGCTAGTGCCGCCAAATACGAAAATGTTCGCGTAGTATTTCAGACTGCAGACAATGTAGGCCATTGCGCACTCCTTGATAGTTCTTCCGGGAACATAATCAACGAAGGGTATGTAAAACGAGTCCGCATCACGAGCGGGGGGCTTCCGTGGAAAGAGGCGTCTACGTCGATCGAATCAGGTATCCAGGACGCGATGAAAGTGCTACTCCTCCGGCCTAACACCGCCGAACCAACCTTAGAGAAGGTCCATGATTTGGTATCAGCTTCTCCGACCATTAGCCTACTTAGGTGTTCGAGATCAATCGAAGTGGAAGATTGATTTTCTGGCACCATTGCTTTTTGCTGTTCCTACTACCATTGCAATTTTATGGCTTCCGGTGCCCCCCCAAATCTATATGGCGAACGGGCTTTTGACCCAAATTTCGGGCCTGTTGCAAATTCTCCCCGGCTTCTACCTCGCAGCCTTGGCTGCAATCGCGACTTTCAATAAGAGCGATATGGACGCCTACATGCCTCAGCCTACACCCACGTTGAGGGTTCAAATTCAGGGCATCAATCATCCGATAAAACTCACCAGACGCAGGATGTTGGCTCTTCAATTTGGCTATTTGACACTGATAAGTCTAGCTCTATTTATAGTGACTATTGCCGCCAACATAGCTGCTCCATCGGTCAAAATGATGAGTCCCGCCTACCTGCAACGGTGGCTGAATGGTGCCTTTCTCGTGCTGTTCTTGCTCGGATTTTGGCATATGATTGCGGTTACGTTGTTTGGGCTCTACCAACTTTCGGACCGAATGCATCAGCCCGACCAAGGTTAGAGGCACGTCTTCTATCTGTGATCAGAGGAGCCGCGCGGGCTTTGTATATGGCATCTCCTGCTCCCCATAGCCGCTGGTGGGGGTGCTATCGAGCAATGCGCCATTGACGGAGACGGCGCGGCTTCGGATGGCCCGGACTGCGCTCCGCTCCGCCGAGCCATGACGGCGGCGGGGGTCGTCTGCCCCTTCGCTGCCGGGGTGGGGCCCTCTACCCCTCCGTGTCAGGCCCTGCCCCTACCCTCCCCTTATCTGAGGCACCCTGTGTCAAGCTTTTTTCGTCTTGGTGTGATCCTCTTTGTTTGGCGTCGCTTCGGTTGAACGGGCTCGTGGCGTCACCTGGGTGGCCTCGGTTGGAATCATACGAACTCAATCGTATCACCTTATCTCCGGTTCGGTCGGATGGGACCGTGACCATAATCTCGCGTTCAGCGAGGTGAGAGGCCCGGACGACGGGACCAATCTGCCAAAGCGGCAATGAGCCACAGGGGAGGGCGGTCACACATCGACCCTGGACGCGCCAGTTCCCGGTGTCAGCCGGTCACCAACGCATGGGGTTGCACTATGCTTGGCGCAGGATAGCTCCTTCCGGAATCAAACCAATGGTCACATAGCGCCAGAGAGCGATCATCAGCTTGCGCGCCAAAGCGACGATGGCGATACGCCGGATGCGTCCAGTGGCATTCCCGACCTTTTGCAGGAACCACCTGGTCAACGCGCTCTCCGGCTGATGCCGGAGCCAAAGCCAGGAGAGCTCGATGGCGAGGGTTCGAATACGTGGATTGCCCGCTTTGCTGATCCCTTGATCCACGCGCATGGTACCGCTGTTGAACGGGCTTGGCGTCAGCCCGAAGTAGCCCGCAACTTCACGGCGATTATCAAAGTGTCGATAGAAAGCTTCGCGGGTCAACGTTACTGCTCCGGTCTGACCGATGCCCTTCAGGCGGATGAGTGCAGCGGCTTGAGCGGCACCAGGGTCGCACTCCTCCCCTGCCCTCCCCTCGTCTTTCCGGTCGCTCGCCTTTGTCGCTTTCAAGGCCGCGGCCTGCGCCACCTCGATCTCCTTGATCTGGCGCTCAAGCAGGCATAAGCGCTGGTGCTCACGTATCAGAGCCTGCTTCGTATAAAGCGGCATAGGATCGCCGGTAGCGGTCCTCATCGTTTCGAGATGCTTGGGGAAATCGTGTCGGCGCGGATTGGCGTCCCGGATTCCCAGCGTCATCAGGATCCCTTTGATCCGGTTGCTGTGCGCTGTTCGATCCGCCACCAATACTTGGCGCTCACGATGCTGGCGCTTGGCATCCTCTTCGGTCGGCGTCGGCACCCGAACCACCCGGCAGATCCGTGTCTCGCCCCGCTCCAGCGCCAGCAGCATTCGGATCAGCAACTCGAGATCGAGGCGGTCGGTTTTGGGTCGCCGCGACCGACGATCCACCGGGATGCTTGCGGCATCGATGACTCGATTCTCGATACCAGCCGCAGTCAGGGCACGATGGAGCCAAAAACCGTCGTAGCCAGCTTCGTAGACCGACACCACACGGACTGGCTTGCCTCGCCCGTCCAGTCGCTTCTTCGCGGTCTCGATCAGCGCGACAGCTCGGCCCAGATCGCCGCCGTCAATCTTGTGACGGCTGATCGTGCTGCCCAGTTCCGGCGCATATAGTCCAATCAACCAGGTCGATTTGCTAAGTTCAAAGCCGACGAAAAGCGTGGCAACGTCTCCTTGGGCGGCAGGCGCCGCGATCTGCGTAGACATCGTGCGGTCTCCGTGAGTTGAGTTGGCACCTGAACCTTACGGTACCTGCGCTTGTCGCCTCATAGGATCTGCCCATTCGCTTCCTATCCATATACCCCAGCCCCCTCCCCGCGCGTCATCCGCTCCAGCAGCGGACTCCCGGTCAAAGCGGCAGCCACCGCCTCCGCGACCCTGATCCCGTCCACGCCGGCGGACATGATCCCACCGGCGTATCCGGCGCCCTCGCCGGCCGGGAAAAGCCCCTGCGTGTTCAGGCTGTGTCCGTCGGGGCCGCGGGCGATCCGGATGGGGCTGGAGGTGCGCGTCTCCACCCCGGTCAGCACCGCATCGTGCATGGCGAAGCCGGGGATGTCGTGGGCGAATTTCGTCAATGCCTCGCGGATCGCCTCGATGGCGAAGGCTGGCAGGCAGGCGGCCAGGTCAGCGGGTTGGACGCCCGGTTTGTAGGACGGCACGACCTCTCCCAGCGCGGTGGAGGCTCGGCCGGCGAGCAGGTCGCCGACGGTCTGGGCGGGCGCGGCATAGGTTCCGCCGCCTTCGCGGAAGGCCGCCCGTTCCCACTCCCGCTGGAATTCGATGCCGGCGAGGGGGTCGCCGGGATAGTCCTCCGGGTTGACGCCCACGACGATGCCGGCGTTGGCGTTGAACTCGGCGCGGGAATACTGGCTCATGCCGTTGGTGGCGACGCAGCCGGGTTCGGACGTGGCGGCGACGACGCGCCCGCCGGGGCACATGCAGAAACTGTAGACGGAGCGGCCGTTGCTGGCGTGGTGGACCAGCTTGTAGTCGGCGGGACCGAGCGCGGGGTGGCCGGCGAAGGCGCCGAAGCGGGCGCGGTCGATGAGCGATTGCGGGTGCTCGATGCGGGCGCCGATGGAGAACGGTTTGGCCTCAATGGCGACGCCCGCGCGGTGCAGCATGGCGAAGGTGTCGCGGGCGCTGTGGCCGATGGCGAGGATGACGGCGTCGGCGTCGATTTCTTCTCCGCCGGCGAGGGTCAGGCCGCGAATGTGGCGGTTGGCGTCGAGCGTGATGGCGTCGACGCGTGCGCCGAAGCGGTATTCGCCGCCGAGGGCTTCGATCTTGGCGCGGATGCCCTCCACGACGGTGACAAGGCGAAACGTGCCGATGTGGGGTTTGCTGGAGGTCAGGATTTCCTCGGGCGCGCCGGCTTCGACGAATTCGGTGAGTAGTTTGCGGGTCAGGTGGCGGGGGTCCTTGATCCCGCTGTAGAGCTTGCCGTCGGAGAAGGTGCCGGCGCCGCCCTCGCCGAACTGAACATTCGACTCGGGGTTGAGGATCGCCGTTGCGCCAGAAGCCCCAGGTGTCGCGGGTGCGCTCGCGAACCGGCTTTGCCGCGCTCGAGGATGAGCGGGCGGAAGCCCATCTGCGCCAGGCGTCAGGGCGGCGAGCAGGCCACAGGGGCCGGTGCCGATGACGACGGGGCGCCGGGCAGGAGGGGTGCCGTGCTCGGGGAAGCGATACCGCGTGTCGGGGGTCGGGCGGATGCGTGGGTGCGCGAGACGGCGGCTTCGTCCCGGAGGGTGACGTCGACGGCGTAGACCAGGGTGATCGCGGAACGGCGGCGGGCGTCGTAGCCGCGGCGGGCGATCGTCAGGGTCAGCAGGTCGCCGGGCGGAATTCCGAGGCGGGTCAGCACCGCGTCGCGCAGGGCGTCGGGGCCGTGGTCGAGCGGGAGCTTCAGTTCGGTCAGGCGGAGCATTGAGGGGGTGGCGCGGCGATCCGGCGATGGATGTGGGGGCCCGATTGCCGCGTCGCCGGCGCTCCTCGCGATGACAGTGGGACCTGGGCGGCGTTAGAGGGGTGTGGCCCAGCCGTGCGGGTCGGGGGCGGTGCCGTACTGGATGCCGACGATGGTGTCGTACAGCTTCTGCGTCAGGGCGCCGGTCTTGCCGCCGTTGATGACGTAGCGCTCGCCCTTGTAGCCGAGTTCGCCGACCGGGGAGATGACGGCGGCGGTTCCGGTGCCCCACATCTCCAGCGTGCCGGCGCGGGCGGCGGCGATGACCTCGTCGATGGCGATCGGGCGTTCGGACACGCGTCAGGCCCCAGTCGCGCAGCAGGGTCAGGACGGAGTCGGCGGGTGATGCCGTCGAGGATGGCGCCGTTCAGCGGCGGGGTGATCACCTCGTCGCCGATTTTCAGCATGATGTTCATGGTGCCGACCTCGTCGAGGTATTTGTGCTCGACGCCATCGAGCCACAGCACCTGGGTGTAGCCGGCCTTCTGCGGCTTCCTCGGCGCCGTACAGGCTGGCGGCATAGTTGCCGGCGGTCTTGGCCGCGCCCAGGCCGCCCCGGACGGCGCGGACATACTGTGTCGGAGGCCAGGATGCGGACCGGGTTCATGCCCTCCTTGTAGTAGGCGCCGACCGGGCCGACGATCACGTAATACAGGTAGCTGTGCGAGGGATGCACGCCGAGGAAGGTCTCGGTGGCGATGACGGTGGGGCGGATATAGAGCGAGGTGCCGGGCTTGCGAGGGCACCCAGCGCTGGTCCACTTCCGACCAGGGCACGGATCGACTCCTCGACCATCGCGGGATCGAGTTCGGGGATGCAGAGGTAGTGGGCGGAGTTGTTCAGGCGGCGGGCGTGGTCGGCCAGGCGGAACAGGCGGATCTGGCCGTCGCTGCCGCGAAACGCCTTCAGGCCGTCGAAGATCGCCTGGCCGTAGTGCAGGACGCAGCAGGCGGGGTCCAGGGTGAACGGCCCGTACGGCTCGATGCGTGGGTTATGCCAGCCCTTCCCGGTCTCGTAGTTCATCAGGAACATGTGGTCGGAGAAGACTTTTCCGAATGCCAGCGTCTCATCGGCGGGCGGCTGCCCGGGGTGGGCGGTGCGGGTGATCGCGATCTGGTTCACGTGTGTCTCGTTGTCTGAAGGGACGTCTCGGGGAGACAGACTACGGGATCATGACAGCGAAGGCCAATGCAGGTTCCGTGCGGCGGGCATGCGCCCGGCCTGGGCGAGCCGTGCGGCGGGCTATCGGTGGCGCGGCGGCTCGGGGCGATCCAGCAGCCAGGGCTCGGACAGACCGAGTCCGCGCACCCGGATGCCGTTCGGCAGCACCGCCTCGTAGGACTGGTGATGGTGGCCGTGGACGATCAGACGCGCGCCGCACGCCTGCGCCAGGGCGTCGATCACCGCGGAGCCGTGCGGATGGCTGGACGGGGCTTCGTGGGTGACGAGGATGTCGCAGCGTTCGGCGCTGAGGCGGTCGAAATCCTCGGGGAAGATGGTGTCGCGATGAAACAGTGGCAGGCCGCCGCGCCAGGATTCGTGCGGGCGCAAGGCGGCCTGAAACTCGGATCGGGAGCGATAGGAGGGCGCCCCGTCGTGCGGTTGCCAGACCCTCGGCTTGAACACGCCGGGCAGGCCGGCGATGCGCCGGCCGCCGATCAGGGTGACGCGCAGGCCAAGGTCGCCGGGGTGGTTGGTCAGGTTGTCGTAGGCGGCCTCGGTTTCGGTGTCGTGATTGCCGAGGATCCAGCGCACGTCCCAGCCGCGTTCGATGGCCGGCGCCAGGATGTGCGACAACGGTGCCGGGCAGTCGCAGTCACCGAGAAGGACGAGGGTGCCGGGGGACCGGGCGAGACAGGCGCGCAGGATCGGGGCGAAGTTGCGGTGGGGATCGCCGGCGAACAGGATCGGTGGTTCAGGGGGTCGCTGTTCCGGCGGTTGCTGCTCAGGCGGTTGCTGCTCAGGCCATCGCTGTTCAGGAGGGCGCGGTTCGGGTGACCGATGCCCGGACGATCGCGGTTCGGGCGATCGCTGCTCAGGCAAGCGCTGTTCAGGGGGGCGCGGTTCGGGTGACCGATGCCCGGACGATCGCGGTTCGGGCGATCGCTGCTCAGGCAAGCGCTGTTCAGGGGGGCGCGGTTCGGGTGACCGATGCTCGGACGATCGCGGCCCAGGCGGATGCTGCTCAGGCAATCGCGGCTTGCACCCAGCGGGCCCAGGCGAGCACGGCTCGGTCGTTCGCCCTGGCGGCCGACGATCTGGATACCGAGCGGCAGGCCGTTGGGGCCGACGCCGGCGGGAACGGTGACACAGGGGACGTGCAGGGAGGTCCAGATGAAGTTGAAGGCCGGGTCACCGGTCCACTCGAGGCCTTTTGGCGCCTCGCCCGGGGCGGATGGCGTCACCAGGATATCCAGACCGTCCATCGCATCGGGGAAGGCGCGCTGGGTGGTCTCGAACACCGCATAGGCGTGCTCGAGGGCGGATTGCGGCTGGTTCAGGCCGAACTCCAGACGTTCGCGGAGGCCCTCGCTGATCTGGTCCGGAATGGTTCGCCAGTTCCCAGCCGAGGGCGCGCGCGCTTTCGCTGTTCATGACGATCGGGTGGGCGTCAATCAGGGCATTGAAGTGGGCGGGAAGCTCGCGATGGATGACCGATGCATCGGCGCGGGCGAGCGCCTCGGTCACGCGGGTGAGCAGGGCGTGGGTTTCCGGGGCGGCGGTGTCCCAGGTGGGCGAGCGGCAGATGCCGATGCGAGGCGCGGCGTCCGGTTTCGCGTCGGGGTCGCCGAGGTCGCGGCCGGAGACCGCGCCGGCGAACAGGGCGCAGTCGGCGACGGAGCGGGCGATGACGCCGACCGTGTCCAGGCTGTCGGACATGATCTTCATGCCGATGCGGCTGATCAGGCCATAGGTCGGCTTGTAGCCGACGGCGCCGCAATAGGCGGCCGGGCGGATCACGCTGCCGGCGGTCTGGGTGCCGTAGGCGAGCGGGAACAGGCCGGCGCCGACGCCGGCGGCCGAACCGGACGACGACCCGCCCGGCGTGTGGGCCGGATTGACGGGGTTCATCGTCGGGCCGGGCTTGCGGGTGGCGAACTCGGTGGTGACGGTCTTGCCGTAACACACCCCACCTGCCGCACGCGCCCATGCCACGGGCGCTGAATCGGCTTTCGGCTGCCAGCCGCTCCAGATAGGTGAGCCGTATTCGCTTGGCATGTCGGCAGTGTCGAGCACGTCCTTCACCCCGATAGGAATTCCTTGCAACGGGCCCGGACGAACCAACGCCGTCGCCTCGCGCACCTGCGTCGCATCGAAGTGTGCGAAGGCGAGTACCCTGGATTCCCAAATGGCGATGCGGTCCAGGTATGCCTCCATCAGCGCCTCTGGCCGCAGTTTGCCTTCCTGGATCAGACGGACGACCCTTGTTGCGGTCAAGCTGCACGGATCGCCCGGCACATCATGAGGCATTGCTGAATCTCCACCATCAATACCTGCAACTCTGGCGCTACGCCTCGCGAGGGTCCACCCCGAAAAAATACTCCCGCCAACGGAGATGCTGACAACGGGACGGATCTGCATTCGTAGGGGCCACTCTAAACCGGTCGGGGGAGCCGGTCGTCGGCTCGTGCCGCTGCATCCGAAGATCACCCGCCTGATCGGTAGGCTGATCAGGGACACGCAGCGCCTGGTGCCGCGAGCGGGGGCTGTATCGGGCAGAGTTGGACGCGTGGAAGCAGGATGCGATCGCCGGGCCTGGTGACCCGCGGGCGGTCTTCGCGGCACAAGTTCGAGAGGATCGCCGGCGGTTCGCAGAGTTGGAACGCGGACCGCGCCGCAAGTACGGGGCCCTGGCCGAAACGGCCGCCTTGCTCGTGCTGTCAAAAAAGGTTCGGCGGTCCTTCACGTAAGGCGAGGACGCATGACCCGCCTGGACGACCGCCGGATCCTGGTGCATGACATTGAACAGGCCTGTGCGGACGCGTGATCGCACCCTGCCAGCCGAGTTGCCTCAACATGGCGGCCGCGGACCCACCCGCCTGGCCGGCGCTGGCAGCCCGGCTCGCCCCGCCCCGCCCTGGTCGTCGCGCCCCCCGACCGCGCACATCGCGCCCTGTCTAGGCGACGTCCGGTGCTGGGAGCTGGCGTTCCTACCGGCGCAGATCCAAGGACGCTGGTTCTGTCTCCACCTGATCCTCGACCTTTACAGCCGCAAGATCGTCGGCTCGAGGTGCGTGACACTGACAGTGCCGAGTACGCTGCTCACCTGGCCAGGCGAACGGCCCTCGCCGAGGGGTGCATGCCGAGCCGGCACGCCCGGTGCTGCACGGCTACAACGGCGCAACCCTGAAGGCAGCGACGGTTTTGGCCATGCTGCGCCATCCTGCTCGCGGCGGCGCGTTGGAGATGACAATGCTTTCGCTGAAGCACTGTCCAGCATACCGAAGTATCGGCCGAAGTTTCCGCCCAGGGCTTTGACGACGCCGCAAGCGCCGCGGCGTCGTCAACAGGCGGAAGCATTACGTACTCAAGCGGCAAACTACCTTGACACTTAACTACCTTGACCCTCACCAACCTTGACACTCACCGCGGACGCGCGAGCGCGCTTGCCGGAAACGTCGGGCTGAAGGATGGAGATTTGGCCCTCCGCCGATCATCCCGGATGTTCCGACGAAACAGAATCGGATATAAGCCACCATTAGGCATTCGGAACTTGCGCGACCATTCTCCGCACAGAGCATGATCGCGTGACAGACATGATCGCGTGCGCGGCGCATGAATCATGCGATCAAACGAAAACCCAGACTATTTTTGGCGTACACAGTCAGGATGAAAGTGGTCTGGTGTGGCTGACGGCACAGTCGCATACCTCAAGTCTGACGATAGGTTGAGTCGTAATCCGATCATCCCTATATCTTACTCTTACCAGCGCGAGCATCATTTGGGATGTCGCACGATTTGGGATAGCGAGGAGCCGCAACTTCCCATCACCGTACCGCGGCCGGTGCGAAAGCGGCAATCGCCCGCTAATGCCGGGAAATTGGGAAGATGAGCAGGCGCAAGGCGTCCCGCCTGCTCACCCTCATTCGCGACCGAGATTTCGTGCCGATACTCCGCGGCCACATCGAGGGATGACAGTTCGTGCGTCCTCCGGAGGGCGTTGCGTCTTGTGATCGCACGGAAGATGGCGGCCTTGTCGATCATGATCCCTCAATCTCGGTTGCCCACATGCGACCTACCAGCCGCCAAACCATACCCCGATGCCATGCACGATGCCGACCGGGAAGAAGGTTGCATCCGCGATCAGCAGGGGACGCATGCCGTTGGTCGCGCAAAATACGATGGATGTCAGCCACGCCGAGTATGCGAAACCCAGAACCAGGACGATGCTCCCCAGCGTCCATACATCCATCGGCCCACTTGTTCGCCGCATCATTGGTCGGTTCCCCCTCAATCTCGGCCCAGGACAGGTTCGCTATCCCAACCCATACCGCAATGGCCCTTTGTCGAAAAGCCAAACGAATTTGGAAATCAGGACCATCCGAGACGCCCCGTCACGCGCATCATACGGGCGAAATTCGCCCGGCCTCCGCACGCTAACGGAGAACCCTGCTCAATAATGATCGTGGTGCTCGTGGTGCCAACCCCAGCCAGGGTCAATAACACATCCGGACACCAGCCCACCCAAAAGAACCAGCAAGGCTAATCCAGCTATTCTACTACGCATGACAGTACGTCCTTCCTAGTTCGCCAAAGCGGATGCTCGACCACTGGTCGTGCGTACGCGTTATGGGGATGTCATGAGGCAGGCCCGTGCCGCTGGTGTGGCAAAATTGCGTTATTTTGCCGGGCAATCACTGTTCGCTCGGTGCCATCAAGCCGACAGCGTCGAGCATTGTGCAGAGCACGAGCGCTTACCTGGCCCTTCCACTCTGCTACAGGCATTGCCGAATGAGGCGATGATCGCAGAAGTATGATAATTGCCTCTGCCGCCACGACAAACCGAAGCCGCCGTTGCCGCGTTCCCCCTCCAAGATGCATGCGGCAAAATGGTGATAGGCATGAAACCGTTGACGATGGTTGCGTGTGGTATGCTTCTCATAACTACAGTCACCGCGACCGCTGTAAGCCAGACCACTCCCACGCTGTCCTTTGTCCAGCCCGCGTCTCCCGCCGCCGTCCAGGCAGTTCAGGAGCGATTGCGCAGCGCCGGAACTTATAATGGTGCCGTGGACGGGGTTTGGGGGCCGGACAGCGCCGCCGCGTTGCAGCAATTTCAGTCAAGCCACCAGTTGCAAGTGACGGGTCAGCTCAATCAGGCGACAGCCGCAGCGTTGGGCATTGACTTGGGCGCTCTCCTGGGAACACAGCAGGCTGTCGCCGCACCTACTATTCCTCCCGCCGATAGCTTGCGCCCCTCTTCGGTTCGAGCGATTCAGTCACGCCTCCACGACTTGGGCTTTTATTCGGGTTCCGTGGATGGAGTCTGGGGCCAAAGCACGCAAAACGCCGTGCAGCAGTTCCAGCAGGGCCGAGGATTGCAGCCCAACGGCCAACTCAATCCGGCGACGCTTACCGCGATGGGGCTTCCCCCAGACTCGCTGGCGTACAAGTAGGACGGGTCTGATCTCCGTTGTCGGGTTTTTGGGCGCCGATTCTGATCCACGGCTCGGAAAGGTCGGTCTGGCATGCACCAGGATGGCCAACCGGACATGGAGGAGCAAGGGCGCGAAACCTGCATTCATTCCACGTGCCCGACGCCGTCCAGGAATTGAACCCAGTGGTCGGGTAGCCGGTGGCGTCGCGCCCCTTTCCGTAACAGGGAGATGTAGCGGTGCGACGGCTTGCCATCGGTCTCATTGCCAAAAGCCACATACGCGATCGCGGACACGGACTCGCCGTCTATATCCTCCGCCACCAGCCACGTCGGCCGATAACGCCCACCCGGCACCCCTTCGGTCGAATCGAGGCGCAGCATGTCTCGACGCGTGATCTTGTACAGGACCCCCCAGACTTCTTGATCGGGTCCGAGACTGATGTTGGCTGGCGCGGCCTTGCCTTTCGGTCTGCCCTCCAGATTGAACCGCAAACGATACCCGACGATCCGACCAGCACGGACGTCGAGCGGCTTGATCTTGCGACGCCCGACAAATGTTCCTTCATCCATGTTGGAACCATAAGCGAAATACCAAATCTGGTCCGCCGGCCGACCATCCAGCACGAGACCATGCCGCCGGTAGTGCCAACGCGACACATGCCAGGACTTTGCAAGCCATCGTCGCCAACGAATTCGCATCCTGCCTGTCTGCCACCCAACGTCCCCGACCGCAACGGTCGGGAAGCGTCCGGCAAATCGCGACAACGATCGGTCCCTTCCGATGCAAACGTGTCGGTCGTCGTTTGGCAACCGCTGGCGATCGGTTTCAACGGGTCACGCGGCCTTGTCGTCGCCCGGCGCGATCAACTGCTTCGATTGCGGCAAGGATCATCGCCTTGCCCCCTTTCGGAAGTCGCGACGGCTACTGATCGCACGGAAACCGTCCGACAACCGCCCGATGATCGGCATCAAGCGCCGTTCGGGTCCGCCCCTCGTGGCGCTGATGAACTTCACTGTCTGACCCCTTGCGCCGGACGATCGGTTCACCGCGAACAACGCCGCCAACGCGCGTGACGTGGTGGAATTGCCATGCATCGAACCGGTCGGTTGGCTGGCGACTGGAAGAATGGTTTTCCGTCCTCGTAATCAAAAGCTCGCGCCTATTGATCGGTATTCGAACTTAGCGTAAACAGTGTTTGGGTCAACTCTATGAAATATGATGGAGGCAAACCAAATGAAACTCGCGCTGCTTGTTGCTTTACTCGGACTGGTGCTGACGCCGATTCTCGTTCTGGAGAGTTCTGACGCAACCGGTCAAGCCGGAACAGGCATAATACGGCCAGACCGTGCCCGATAAACCGTTAGATATTTGCGCCGTAAAGGTCGGTGTGGGAGGGATACCGACCTTTACCGTTCAGGTGGCCGACCCGACGCAGGTGATGCCGATCCCCCAGTGATGTTCAGGTCGAGGTCAAAGCGGAACTCGATCCGAACCGTCAACCTGAGCAGGCTCCATCCGAAAGACCAAGGGCCGTTGCTGTAGTTGGTCTCGGCCTTCTCAGCCCAAAAGCACGTAAGCAGCAAGGTCAGGAAAACCCTGGGCGACAAGGTTTCCCATCCATGGGATGGACACTCAAACCGGATGCGGGCGCAATGCCATCCCTATCGCGCTCGTGCTCGCGAATTCGACCTGAGCAAGCAACGCGCTGCCTTTCATCAAGCCTCGCAGCTTTCTACAGTCCATCCGGGCATCCGGCCGGACTTGGTGCAGTTAAAACCTAGAACGCCCCGAGCGTGGGGATGAGCGTCGCCGCAGGAGTGGCGCGTTTGAAGCGCGACCGACGATTGGAAATTCCACGGCGATCCCGGTTCCGTTTACGGCGGTCATATTGAACGTCCCGCCAAGCTCGTTTACCAAGCCTTGGACTATTTTAAATCCAAGCCCCCGTTGGGCCGATCCAACATCCGAGCAGCACGAGATGCCCGGCCCATCGTCGCAAACTCTCAGCATCGCGCGACGGCCCGCCGTTGCCTTCAGCGAAACGGAGAAACTCGAGCCGTGCCCATGCTGAAACACATGTTTCTGGGCGTTGTTCGCCATCTCGATGACCAACATCGTAATGGTGCTCATCTGGTCGTACGTCAGGTCCATTTCTTCAATATCGAAGGTCAAAGTTGTTACATTTTGATCAACAACCGTGAGGACGGCATCGTGGAGGACGGACCCCGCCTCCCTCCGAAACAGCTTTGGATCGCTCAATCGACGATGCACCTCTGCCGAAGCGGCAAAGCGTTGCGCGGCCTCATCCAAAAGTTTAGCGGCCTCGGTGGGAGAGCGTCTCCTGGCGATCTCGAGTGTCCCTACGACGGCTTGCAGGGTATTCGCTACACGGTGCTGAACTTCTTGAAATAGAATTGTCTGGCGTTCGTTGGCGGCAGCAAGCTTCTCGGCTGTGGTGGTCAGTGCCGAAATAATCGCGATGTTCATACTCCCCACGATGGTCCAACCAACCGGGAGCAGGTACATGTCCGGCCGGAGAAACAAATATGCCCCCACCGAGACCGACAGGCCAAGGACGAGGAGTGCCTCCCTCCAGCCAAGAAACACGGACGCCAGCAGCATTGCGGGATAGAACGTCAGGCCGGGGTTCGCGCCATGAAGTGGCCCGAGGCTGAAGCGAGTCAGCAGCGCGATGACAAAAACCGAAATCGCGCCACCCCACCTGATCAATGCAGGCTGACGCGACCGCCACGCTAATATGTGCACGAACCGCTTCATGATACCGTCCGCCCATCGGTAGCACGGCGCTGACGGTGCGGAAATGGGAGAATTGTGACGGCCGCGCGCCAGAAGCACTTTTCAATGGGCCGATCGCGGTCGGTGTGCCCTCCCACCTGCTCCAACGGGTATCCTCGCTCCGCAGCTTGTGGTCGATTTCACACGCGGGTAAGGCGACGGAGGAGGCGGCGCTTGCGCCGGCAATGGAGATCATGCGGAAGCCGCCTGCTCGGGATGCCTTGGCTGCTTGCGTCCGCGCCCTCATCACGCGACCCGCGCCTGCTGATTACGGGCCGGGTGGAGATGCAGGCGCCGATTGCCACTGAAGCGCGGGGGGCCTTTTATGCCAGCCCTCAGACAGATGTTACGGCACCGGCTTCCGCAAGCGAAGCCGCCTGACGGTCGGGGATGGAAACAAGTTCTGTTCGAGCGCCTCGACGGACAGCAATGATCACATCCGAAACTGTAGCCGCATGACAGATGGTCGCCACCATCGTCAACCCCAACACCGACAGGCCCAATGCATGATGGTGCGGTATCAGCATGAACGCAAAATAGGCCATCGCCGTATCCGTACCGCCTAGGAGAACCGCCAAAACGATTCGATCCATCGGAGCCTCTCCCCTCACTGGGGAGCGCAGTTTGCGCCCTTGGCAAGTCGTAGGCCAGTCCTCAGCTTCTCGATAGGCATAAATTATCCCTTTCAGTATCAACAGAAATTCTGCCGCATGCACTGCATCAATCTAACAAATTACCGACCCGGCGGAAGAATTTCTCGAAAAGAGGATCTCAAAATGAAAAACCGCCTTTGACCTTGCCGTCTTACGCGTTTTTAATGAGACGTTTCGCGGCCCGACGGGGCGAGGTCTGATGTTTCGGTGCCATTTCACCAAGGCGGCCGTATCATGGGCGAGAACCTGGATGTGGCTACGCTGAAGGAAGCCATCTCAGAGGGTCGGAGATTGCTCGCCGAGAGATAACAGTTCGACGGCATCGAAATCTGGGACGGTCCGAAGCTTCTTCACAAATCCCACGATCCGCTTTGACCGCTGGCAATCAATGGATAGCCGCGGTTGCACAGGACAGCGGTCAACCCGGCGGCGCCACCTTTTGCGGGCGGGTTCCGCGAGCGATGACGCGACGGCGTCATTGATCCACACCGGGGCCCTGCAAGGGCGCCTCTTGGCCTATATCGGGCGCTCGGGTGTCATCCGTCGATGGCGGGCGCGCGAGGGCGTCCAACAGATCGCAAGCCCATTGCTGGCGCGCAGCGCAATCCTCGCGAACCCGCGTCATGAAATCAGGACGGCGCACGTGGCAGCCGACGATGATCATCGGTGCGATGAGCAGGATGGCGGACCAAACGTGCGCCACGTGCCGCATGTCTCCGACACTAAGCCATCCCAAAATGATCGACGCTCCATCTTGCGCCGATCATCGCCCGTTGGAGCCGTGCCACGAACCGCCGGGTGGTTTCTACACCGCCAGACTGAGGCCACGACCGTCCCGTGAAGTGTTTGCCAAGAACATCGAGCAGCATATTTCGCTCGGCCGCCTCCAGGCCCCCGTCGGGCGCTGCATCCGCATAGTGCTCGTTCAGGCTCTTAACCAGCCTGGGGTCTTCCTCGACTATGATCCGCAGTGCGAAGTTCGAGGGGGGCGTCATGTGACGCTGTTCAAGTTCCCACCGGCAGCAAGCCAGCGGAGCGGGTAGCAGGATGGCCACGGTGCTCTCCGAGGCCGGGGGTTCGACCGATCCGGCCAACCACATACACATGGTCAAACGCTCGTTCCCATTCCAGGCCAAAGAGAGCAGATAGAAGGAAATATTCCTCCGCGCGGTCCGCCAATCGCGACCATCAACAGACTTTCGAGCGGCCGACGGAGAGCCGGTTAGCGACAAGAACCTGTTTGACCTCGGCGATCAGGGCGTTGCCGATCATGACCTCTGGCATCCCCTTGGTGAATTCCAGGAGGTTTTGACGCACCCAGGCTGCCGTCTTCCCGTTGGATAGAAACGCCTCATCGGCGCTGTCAAACATGCTGATGGTGATGAGCACGTCAGGGCCGCCGCCGAGCAAATAGTAGCCTCTGAACCCCTCGATCCGCCGCATCAGCGGGACGAAGCCCTTCTGCACAGGGCGGGCAAATTCCAGCGCCGAGCCGCGTCGCACACTCTAGTTTCCTATGCTGGCGAACATGTCCCTGCCCCCAATTCAACCCGGAGGCGAATACAGTAGCACAGCAAGAGCCCAGATTGCTTGCAAGAAGACACCACCTTTCAGAAGACTACATGAGATTAATCGAGTAAACTGGTCGGCGGATTGCCGTCGGTGACATGAAGGCTGACGAGTTCGGGCGGCGAGACCGGATGAACGTGCATGGGGTTCATTCTAAGCCTGGCTCCGGGACCGACACGATCGGGACAGGACGGCCACCTGATCCGACGGCGCACGTTCTGGGTCGCCCCCCTTATGCCGGAACTTGTGGCGGACATCAGAGTAGAGACGAAGCGGCTGAACCTGGACTGGGTGCGGCCACAGTTGTCGTCGGGATGATGGCGTGACGCGCGGATGCCTTCCCGGCGCAGGAGGCGATCGTCCTATCGGTGCTTCCGACCAAGCACGTCCGTAATCATCGATCTCATGCGACGGCCGACACAGCCGATGTCTGCGGCGGATACTGATCCCGCGGAGTAGCGGATGGTGATTCACCAAAAATCCGACGATACCCGCATGGGACCGCAGCAACACCGGAGCGGCCGAAACCCCTGGTGACCCGTGGCCGCGCGCGCTGCGCTGCCTCTCGACGCAGCTTGCCCCGAACGCCCCTACAGGCCGGGTGCTGGTTGCAGGACTCCATTCGGAAGTTGCCGAGTGCCGGAAGGGGGTGTCTGAAGATCCTGCTTCTGAGCAGGCGGCGGGTTCGCCGCACCAGGGGTCGGCGTTGGGGTCGCGCATCCGGCGACCGTCACTCCCAGAATTCCCAGCACCGCCGCCAGCATACCTTTCGAAGGAGTTCCAGTATCGATCATGACCAGGGTCTTTCATGTTTCCTGCTCTGCAACATCGGTGGCACGAGCGTTGCGCCGAATGAATATTGTGTTACACAGCGGTTTTGTGCGGCGGCAGGGCGAAAGCCGAGTTCTGTTCTACGGGCGTGCTATCGCCAGCAAGGTCTCCAGCCCGATCCAGCCGCCTCACCGTCTCCCGTTCGATTCCGCATCATCGTTCGATCGCATATCAGATCGTCCGCGACTGTGGTTGCGCCCATTGTGCTGGCATGACGATCCACGGGCTGGAGGTCGTTTGGTCCGAGAGTCCTGGCATGTCGCGGGAGATGATGGTGCGGACGATCCTCGATGCGATCGCCGGCGAGGAATTGGGGCTGATCATTTGGTACTGCGATTGGCGAGCGCATGGCTCTGGGCACCAGATGACGCTAGACAATCTTCAGCCTGACTGTGCAGGCCGAAAATGGTCTATCTCTTTGTTTGATCGCATGATTCACGCGCCGGGGACGTTCCGCTCAGCGCGATCATGCTCTAGAAAGCCCTCCTGAGCCGGTCATCGTCAACAATGCCAGCCGACGCCCCCGGTGAGCGTCCTATTGGCCGTGCTGTGACCACTACACGTGCTCTCAAGTCCGACCAGGGCGTGGGGCATCGCTATGCCACAGCCCAACGAGTATGCTGTATGGCGCCAAGAAGGATGATTCGTGATGGAACAGGCGGCGCAGGAAATCTACAGAAGCTCGAACGGAGATCGCTGGACGTTGATCCGTGACATAAGCGCGGGCCGCGTCTTTGTCCGGCATGAACCTAATTCGTCGTCCGGCGGGCAAGTGACCGACACAGACGTCGATGCATTTCTGAGCGTCGCCGGGTCCGGTCCGGAATTCGCCGCGCTGCGCCGACTGCTCAACAAATCGTCGGACCCAACAACCTCACCTTAGTTCGAGCACTGACGACGAACCTCGGACGGGCGCTCCCGCCAGTCGGCGCCACCGGTTCGCGTGCATAGGAGCGTGTCCCGAATATTCGACGACCGGGGAAGTCTGGTGACCGCTTGTGCCGAGGTATGCCGTGATGACTTAGGTCAACGCCCCCTTCAGTGAAATCGGCAACATCGCGATGATGAGTTGGAAACACGACGAGCGGATCGTTTTTCGCGCCAGGGGCGCTGACGATTCGCTTCCTGCGAATTACGGAAGGAAGGGCCGACATGACCGATGACAGCTTTGCCCTGGATCGCTTTATCCGGGCACAGACGCCCGTGATCGACGGCGTGCTGCAAGAGTTGCGAGCCGCTCAAAAGCGAACGCACTGGATGTGGTTCGTATTCCCGCAACTGCGTGCGCTCGGCCATTCCCAAATCGCGCAGTTCTACGGGATCGGCTCGCTTGCTGAAGCTCATGCATATTTCGCACATCCGGTACTCGGACCGCGCTTGAAGTTGTGTGTGCACGCGATCCCAGACGATACGTCACGAAGCCTGCATGATATCTTCGGGTCGCCGGATGATCTGAAGTTTCGGTCTTCGATGACGCTGTTCGAGGCCGCGGCGCCCGACGAGCCGTTGTTCGCGGAGGCTTTGGATCGTTGGTGTTCGGGCGAACGGGACGCGCGCACGCTGGAATTGCTTGCGGAATAATCGTGGTCCGGCAATTCGTGGGTGAGTCACATCGGCAGGCCGAATTCGTTGCTACCTCTGGGTCACCCAAACGCCCACTTGATGGGCCTCCGATCTCGGCCTCAAGCCGGAAACAAAACGTGCGACAGTCTCAGTCACGGGTCGAAGCCGCCGTCGCCCGGGCCTGGCCGGGGTCGAAATGGACGAAGGCCCGAGCGCCGGGATCAGGGCTGGCGACATGGGCGGCGTCCATCAGCGCCTGCGGGCGAAGCTTCCCATCATGGATCAGGCGTACCGCCTGGGTCGCGGTGAGGTCGACAAGGTCACCGGGCACGTCACGCGGCACGGCTAAATTGTCCGTCCTGGGGCACGCAACACTGGCGCGGCGGCGTGCGCGGGTCCATCCTGGTGGAGATGAGCGCGCACGAACAGTCTTCGAACCGGCAAGAGTTTGGCAGCGAAGCGTCTGCCGGACGCATTCGCGTCGGCGGCGAGCCTGATGGTCTGATGACCTATCTGGTCGACCTGCCGCCCGAGGCCCTGCCCAGCGTCTGCAAGCGCGATCTGGAACGCGCGTGGTATGCGGCGCGGGAGGCGGCGCTGGCCGAACGCCAGGGTGCGGTGCGCGGCTTCCGCTTCAATCTTCCGGATGGCAGTCACACGGATCTGGCTCTCTCGGACCGGGACGCGCGCTGCTGGGTTGGCGCGGTAGATTGCACGATTGGGATCACGAGTGCGTCCGGGCTGTCGCTTTGCCTGCGGTTGCTCGCGCTGATCGACCTGCTGGCCCGAGCGCCGTGGGCACGATCGCTGTTCCACCTCGCGCGCGATGGTGCGGAATTCCATCCGGCTCTGCTAAAGGCGGCGGCGAGTCAGCCGCTGACCCGGGAGGCCCGATTTGATGAAGCGGGCTTCCGGGCGCGGCTGGCCCGCTTCGTCAGTGGTTTTCAGATAGAAGCCCCGCATGCGGCCCAACGTCTTTCAGGAGCCCACTCATGACCCGCCTCTGTCTTGTGGTGCGCGTAAGCGCCTGCGCCCTGATGGGGGCCGTCGCGCTGACAGGCTGCGAACGGCCTTCCTCGAGCGGGCAAACGCGCGCCGATGCCCAAACGGTCGCGGCTTGCCAGAAGCGCGCCGACCAAGCCTATGACACACAGAATCGGGGCAAGATTTACAGCCCGCCGGCGACGGTCAACACACCCTATTCGAACAACTACCTCCCCAGTGACACCGGCCGCGGCTTGTCCACGTTGTTCGCGCATGACCGCATGGTCAGCGACTGCATCCGCAACACCGGCACAAGCACCCAGCGCACGCCGCCGCCACCAACAACGCAGTAACGTCAGTCCCGCTTCTGGCCAGTTGCAGGCACAACCGGGCAGGACGCCCGGCTCGGTCGCTTGCGTCACGCGATCCCCCTACGCCATGACGGCGTGACGAGGCTGGCGGGTCCGCGTATCGACGCATCTGCCGCGAATTTCTGTCTCCAAGCGGGATCCTGAACAGGAAGCCTGGAACCTTTTCCGGCGGCCGCCGGCCGGGGATCAACGAAACAGTGTGCGGGGCAGCTTCGCGCGTTCAGCGGCCGGGAGGATCATTGTCGACAAAGCGATTGTCGGCAGGGTGATGGTAGACAGAGATCTTCGGCGTCCGCCGGAGATGCCGGACCGGGTGACAGGGCGATTGTTAACCAGCGCCTAGTGTCTCTGCACAGGGCTAAGCGAGACGGGCGCAGCCATGCCGGTGCTTATCCTGGAAGCAAATCTCCTGGGGTCGCCGATTGATAGCTGGGAACAGCAATTCACCTATAGACCGAGACCAGTTCGGTGAGATCTGGCGAGTTGGTCGCCGGTTTGGAAGGAGGATCCGACCGCAGGGTCTGAGCGCCCACGGCTTATCCTGCCTGATCGCCAATGTGCAGCTTCTGGAAATGAGCGGGATCACTTGTATCATCGACGGGGGACCCATTCCAACTGTCCAGATTGTAGTGTAACCTAACAGCCCGTGCGCGCGCTTTCTCCGGCGGCCTTATCGATTATCGATACCTGGGCAAGCCCATTGAGCAGGATGACCCGCTCGCTTGTGCCCGGTCGGCTCTGACGCGCGCCGGCAGAGGCAGGAGAGGAAACATGGCAACAAGTGGCAGTACCGTGCAGTGCGCCGGCGGCAGCCTCGTCCAGCATCGGCACATCTGCGCTTTCTTCAACGACCTCGACGAGCAGCACAGGGTACTCCGCTCGTTCATCAAAGAGGGTTTCGAGCAGGGGGACAAAGCCTTCCACATCGTGGATTCCGAGCTGTGGCAAGACCATTTGAGGAGGCTCGCCGAAGCTGGTATCGACGTGGAGCGGGCGCTCGGTTCCGGCCAGCTCGAGCTGCGCCGCTGGCAGGACGCTTACTTGCGCGACGATCGCTTCGATCAGGATGCGATGCTGGCCTTGATCGAAGATGTGCTCCAATCAGGGTCAGCAGCCGGTTATCCGCTGACCCGTTTCGTGTCGCGTGCAGAATGGAGACTAGTCGACAAGGCAGGCATTGATAGCTGGCTGGAATACGAGACCCGTGTCAATTATGTGGTCTCTCAGCACGATGATCCGGTGATCTGCACCTATGATCTGTCGAAGTTCAGCGCCAGCACGGTGATGGATGTCATGCGGACGCACCCGGTCGTGATCATTGGAGGAGTACCTGCAAGAGAATCCGTTCTTCGTTCCGCCTGACCAGTTCCTGCTTGAGCTCCGGGAGAGACCCCGGTCCGCACGAGCGCAATAAGCTCCGCAAAAGCCGATGAACCTCGAGGCGGATGCTGCGCGGCTGCGATCAGCGCTCAGGGATCTCGTGGCATTGTCTGTCATTCCGGCGGCATGGGTCGGCCGAGAACCGCCAGCCGTCGCCGCTGGACTCGCCGACGTGCTAGTCAATTCATTGCGCCTGGACTTCGCCTTTGTACGCTTATGCGATCCCAACGGGGAGGGCGTGGTTGAGATCGCGCGAGGATGCGCCTGGCCGGCATTTCCGGAATGGCTGCAGCGATATCTCTCCGTCAACGCCCGCCTATCGCGCACGGAAATCGTTCGCGATATCGGCGATGGCGCGCAGGGGGGGCGCGGCATTGTCATTCCGGTTGGCGTCAGTGCCGAAGGTGGTCTGGTTGTAGCGGCGTGTGATCGCGCCGACTTTCCGGCCGAAATCGACCAGCTGCTGCTCTCCGTGGCGGCTAATCACGCCGCGACGGCATTTCGGATGGCCCGCCTCGTCGACGATCACCGCCGCGCCGAGGCGGCGCTACGCGAGAGCGAACGACAGCTTCGGAAGGCCCGGGACGACCTGGAGAGGAAGGTGGCGGAACGGACCGCGGAATTGCAACGCAGCGAAGCCTATTTGGCCGAAGCGCAGCGACTGAGCCATATCGGCAGTTTCGGATGGGATATTTGCAGTGGGAAGCTCTGCTGGTCGGAGGAAACCTTTCGCATCCTCGAATGCGACCGCGCCCAGCAACCGACCATAGATTTCGTGCTTCAACGAACGCATCCAGAGGACAGAGTTGTTGCCCAGCAAACAATCGATCACGCAAGACGGGACAGGAAGAACCTCGATTTTGAACATCGATTGCTAATGCCCGATGGACACATCAAACACGTCCATATCGTAGGTCGTCCTGCTTTCGACGAAGTCGGGAACCTCGAGGAGTTCGCGGGGGCCGTGATGGATGTGACCGAACGCCATCGGGCGGAGGAAGAACGGCAGGCGATCGCGCACGCCAATCGCATCGCGACCATGGGGCAGCTGACGGCCTCGATCGCCCATGAGGTCAATCAGCCGATTGCCGCGGCAGTCACCAACGCAGAGGCCGCTTTGCACTGGGTCGATATGAAGCCGCCCGATCTGCATGAGGTCCGGGCGGCTCTTGGTCGCGTCGTCAGGGATGGAACACGGGCCGGCAAGGTCATCAGCGGGATTCGCGCGCTCATCGCCAAGGCGCCGCAGGGCAAGGACAGGTTGGACATCAACAACATAATCCTCGAAGTCATTGCTTTGACGCGTAGCGAAATACGCAGAAACGGGGTCACCCTGCGGACCCGATTCGCGCCGGACTTGCCGCTTGTTCACGGAGATCGAGTCCAGTTGCAACAGGTGATGCTCAATCTGATCCTCAACGCCGTCGAAGCGCTGGGCGAGATCCGCGAAGGGTCGCGAGACCTGCTGATCAGCAGCGAGGACGGCGGAGCAGACCGCGTGCACGTCGCGGTGCAGGATTCGGGCCCGGGACTGAACTCGCAGACTGTGGACCGCTTGTTCGACGCCTTCTACACCACCAAGCCCAAGGGCATGGGCATGGGCCTGACCATCTGCCGTTCGATCATCGAGGCGCACGGAGGACGGCTGTGGGCCACCGCCAATGAATCGCGAGGGGCCGTGTTCCAGTTCACCCTGCCTCCTGAACAGCACGAAACCCCTCCCGCCGAGCGCGCAGGCCAAAGCGTAACCGGGTGAGGTTGCTGGGTCCACAACGAAACGAACCCCCGTTTCGGCGACGGCGGATGTCCCTGTTTTGATCGCCTTCCGGAACGTCAACTTTGGGTCAGCGGCTGGGATCATCCCCGGAGGGACTTCGGAACCACAAACCACACTAGGAAACAATGCTTTGCTAGACCATTTTCAGCCTGACTGTGCACGCCGAAAATGGTCTATCTCTTTGTTTGATCGCATGATTCACGCGCCGGGGACGTTCCGCTCAGCGCGATCATGCTCTAGTGTCCTCATCGATTTGGACGTTCGTAAGGCGGCTGATCCAGGCATGGCGAACTTCCGAATCGGGACACAGACTATTTCAGCCTGACTGTGCAGGCCGAAAATGGTCCAGTTCTTTGTTTGATCGCATGTTTCGCGCGCCGGGAACGTTCCGCCCGGCGCGATCATGCTCCAGCACCGCGGCCGGCAAGGCTGGACGGGACGGGCCGCGCAACTGGTTCTGGTGAGGAAGGATCGCGGTGCCCACAGACGACCGGACAATTGTTCCTACGACCGATTTCGTGGTGGTGTAATTGATTCCGATGACAGACCGATCGTCGCTGCTCTATACCGATGGTCAACGAGACAGCCGACCAAGTTCGTTGCAGAAATTTCAGACCGTACGCCAACTCTCCGGCCTCGATCCGCTTGACGCAAAGGAAACCGAGATTGCTCCGAGTTGTTTTGGCCATGGTCTTGTCTGGCCTGATCAACGCCGTCGCCCCGGCGGCCCCGGCGGACGAAGGTTCGGCAACGGATATGCGGGAAACGCGGGATCAGGCGATAGTGTTTGCGCTGCACCAGTCGTTCGGCGCCCCGGCGCCTGTCGATATCGGCGATCAGGCAACGGCGCGACTGTCGGAAAGCCTGATAATCATCCCGCGAGAGCCGGCGGCCGACCTGCTGATCGCCGCGGCAAGCCAATGGCGGCCGATTTCGAGGCTCTCCTGACTGGATCGGAAGGTATGGACGCACCCGGGCCCATTCGCTTCTCGGCTAGGCAGGCGGGAGCGACGGGCCTCGACTCATTGCAACTCGATTTATTGCAAGAAGCGCATGGCGACGGAAGCTTCCTGGCAAGCGATGCGGCTGCCCCGTCGGCGGGCGCGCGCGTCGCGGCGATCGGGGCGCTGTTGTTGTCCCTTTACCTCCACCGGCACGCTCGGCGCGAGGCGCGTCATGGATAGTTCCGACTCGGTGCAAACCACCTATATGGACAAAATGGACCTCACCGTGATTCCGGGTTCGCGCATCGTCGAGGTTGCCCGCCTCGCCTTTGCCACGCCTGACGTGGATTTCCTGTGTTTCGGCGAGTCCGACCAACCGAGTCCGGCGTCGGCGCGGGATGCGGCGATGCAGGCGCTGGTGGACGGCGAGACCCGGTACCCGGACGTGCGCGGCCTGCCCGCATTGCGTCGGGCGCTGTCCGGCTATCTGAGCCGGCTGCACGCGAAAGCGGTTACCGAGGAGCGCATCCAGGTGACGGCGTCAGGCATGGCGGCGATCTCGGTGGCGATGGCGGCGGTCATGCGCGCAGGCCATCGCGTCGTGGTGCACAGCCCGACCTGGCCCAACATCGCCAATGCCGCGCGGCTGCGTGGCGCTGTGGTCGATGAAATCGACCTGGATGCGCAGCCGGATGGCGAGTTTCCGGCTGGACCTGGACCGTCTGGACACGATGATGGAGGGGGCACGCGCACTCGTGCTGAACTCGCCCGGCAATCCCACGGGCTGGACGGCGAGCGAGGCGGAACTGCGGGCGATCCGCGACATCGCGCAGCGGCACGGGGCCTGGCTGATCGCGGACGAAGTGTACTCCCGGCTGGTCTATGACGGACGCGCGGCGGCGCCGTCGCTGCTGGATATCGCGGAGCCTGACGATCGGATCATCGTCTGCAACAGCTTTTCCAAGACCTGGGTGATGACGGGCTGGCGGCTTGGCTGGCTGGTGGTGCCCGCGGGAATGGGCGATCTGATCGTCGACATCGTGGAGGTCGTGCATTCCGGCGTGGCGCCGTTCATCCAGCGGGCCGGGGTGGCGGCGATCGGCGACACCGCGGCGATGGAGGGGTTCCGCGTCGCATTGCGCGACCGGGCGGGACCTGGCGAGCCAGGCGCTGGCGGGGCTGAACGGGGTACGGTACCGGCCGCCGGACGGGAGCGTTCTATGCGTTCCTGGCGGTGGACGGGTTGCGCGACAGTCTCGACCTCGCGAAGAAACTGGTGACACGGCACGGCGTTGCAGTCGCACCGGGCGTGGCGTTCGGGTCGGCCGGGGAAGGCTGGCTGCGGGTTTGTTTCGCGCAGTCCGCTGCGTTGATGGAGCGGGCGATGCAACGCTTGCGGGATGGCATACGGGCGGAGATGGAATCATGAGCGAACCTGTCTGCGGAGCATGCGGCGCTACGGTCCGCCCGGCGTTTCGGGCACCACAGCCGGAGATCGCTCCGGACCTCGATATGCGTCCGGGAGAACCGACGCGCTCGACGCTGCGGGACTGGGTCCAGGTCTGTCCGAAGTGCGGTGCGGTGGCACCTGATCTGACCGCCCTGCCCGCCACCGCACGCGCCGTGGTGGACTCGGACGAATACCGTATGCTGAGCACGTCGGGACTGGAGGAGACGCTGCCGTTCCGGCGGTGGGCGCTGATCTGCGAACGGACCGGGGATCGGGACGCAGCAGGCGGAAGCGCTGCTGCAGGCGGCGTGGGCGGCCGACGATGCGGCGGCCATGTCGGAGCCGGCGCGATTGCGGACCCAGGTCGCGGCGTTGTGGGAGGGCACGAACGACGTGGAACTCGGGCTGCGGCGGCTTGACGTGCTGCGCCGGGCGGGATTGTTCGAGGCGGCCGACGCCTGGGCCGCGGTGCTGTCCGAGCGCGGGCCGGATGAACTGGCCCGGGCGGTCATCGCGTTTCAGCGAGGCGCGGATTGCCGCCCGCGATATCGGCAGCCATCTGATCAGCAGTGCGCTGCCGCCGCCTGCGTACGCGCCGCATGTCTCGCACGGCAAACGTGCCACGTCGGGGTTCTGGTCGCACCTGCTGCGGCGAAAATAGACCGTCCGCTCAGATCATGAACATCCGCACGATCGCGGTCGCGAGCAGGATCAGGCCGACGGCGGCGAAGCCGATCGTGCTGTATGGTGGCAGCACGCCGACGATGCCAAGGATGAGGTAGGCAAAGGCGATCACCACCGTGAGCGACGCAAGCAGGAAGCTGGGGCAAGTCATCGAGTTGGCGCCTTCCCTGTTGTAGAAGCGGAACACGAACACCAGGAAGGCCAGGATAAACGGTACCAGAAGGGTGGTGGTGGTGTTCGTCATGAAGCTTGCCGATCGCAGTGATTGGATCGGGGGGTGATAGCGGATCTGCCGGCGGTTCAGATAGCGGATTTGCCCTGCCTCGTCAGGGTGCACGGCGCAAGCGGCGAGCGACGCACGGCTAGCGAGATGAAGGGATGGGAGGATCGTAATGTGAGACGGCTTCATGTCGGCAGACTTCTGCGGCTTCTGGGCCGACGTCTGACGAAGCCTCGACAGCTGGCGGGTAAGTTCGAACTCCGCCCGCCTGGCGTTCAAAATGCGGTCGACATATTCGCCGGGAAATGGGCCAGTGATCTCAGCGCGATTTGCGGTGTGACCGGAACCGGAAGCTCGGACCTTTTCCATGACAGCCGACCGCAGATGGCGGCCGATACGTTGGGTCACGAGGGCAGGCTGGACGGCTATCGGGTACTGGAACTGGGACCGCTGGAAGCCGCGCACACCTTTCTGCTGGGGCGTCTCGGCGCTTCCGAGATTGTCGCGGTCGAGGCCAACACCGAAGCATTCCTGAAATGCCTGATCATCAAGGAAGCGCTCGCGCTAACGAACGCCCGCTTCCTCTGCGGCGACATCGTGGCGTATCTGGCCGAGTGCGACAGCCGGTTCGACCTGATTTTCTGCTCGGGCGTCCTGTACCACATGTCCGATCCGTTAGATCTGATCAGGCTGATTGCCCTGCGCACGGACAAATGCTTCGTTTGGACCCATTACCATTCGAGTGAACCGAGCAACGACAGGGCGGCGCGAACGGCGCGACAGGTGTCCCGGTTCGGGTTTGATACAACCTATTATGAACTGGAGTATCGGAACACTGACTCGGGCCGGTTCTGGGGGGGCAACCGTCCCGTGCAGGCGTGGATGCAGAAGGAGCAAATCCTGGCAGCGTTCGCGCATTTCGGCTTCGCACACTGCTCGGTTCTGGAGGACACGGTGGACCATCCCGCGGGGCGGTGCATGTCGTTCGCGGTGTGGCGCTGACAACCCCGGCCTCACGGCCTCTTCTGATGAACCAGTGACCGGGTCCGGCCCAGGCCTTCGCATTCGGGCGGACCTGGCGCACTATCGCGGCGGAGCGCATCGGCGCGACCCAACCCAAGGAGCAGTGACACAATGATTCACGTCGTCGCCATCATTACCGCCAAGCCGGGCAATCGCGATGCGATCCTGGCGGCGTTCCGTGCCAACATGCCGGCGGTGCACGCCGAGGCGGGCTGCATAGAATACGGTCCGGCGGTCGATGCGGACGGCGCCGGCGGTTTCCAGACCAAATTCGGGCCCGACACGTTCCTGGTGCTCGAGAAATGGGAAAGCCTGGATCATCTGAAGGCGCACGGTGCTTCGCCGCACATGGCGGCTTACGGCGCCAAGACGAAGGACCTCATTGCCAGCCGGGTGATCCACGTGCTGTCGCCCGCCTGACGACTGCTGGGGGCTGCCGGCGCAACGAGGGCGCGGAGGACCCCGCGGAGCGGGCTCCTCCCCATAAGGGCCAAGCGACACCTGGCCCGATGCTGGATCTGACGCGATGCCGGATCTTGGATCGACGCAGGCCGGTTCGATTCCGGCGGCGGCTGGGGCTCGCGGCCTCGGGTCCGGCGAACAGGCTCGGGGATCCGCGGCGCCGGCCGCTGGATCGGCCGAACCCGGGGATCTCCGGCTGGCGCCGCGATCGCCCTGTCGCCGGACCAGAGTTTCCACTTCGAGTGGAAACTCCGGGTTGCATAAATCGAGCAATTTCATCAGGCTGAGGTCGCTACGCGAACAAAGTCAGGCTGATAAAGCTCTATTGCACGCTGGTCGTGAAGCGCGAGGGTGCTCCGGACACCGCGTCGGGATGTATGGATTCTGAGGGGACGCGCACCTCCAGCGCGCTACGATCCCGGAAGAAGGAGAGCCATCGTTCCATGATCTGATTTGAGGCCTTGAGAACGAGGATCTGTTCCTCGGTGCTGTTCAGGCGAGTGCGCAGGAGATCCCGATCGGCCTCACACTCTTTGTTCTTCTGACGAAGTTCCGAGATATCCGCCAACAGGGCGGCGCGGAACGCGGCGCGCTCCGCGTTCTCGTCGGTCAGAGCCTCCGCGCTGGTTTTGAGTCTCGCGCGTTCGATCGAAGCGCTGATTTTCCTCAAGCCGACGATCCAGCTTCCGAGACCGCTGAGCCCTCCGGACAACACCGCCCAGACCGGCGCCGGGATGCTCGAGAAGAAGTCCCATATCGCCAGCATTTCAGTCTGGCACGCTGCGGATGACGGCGATCGTATAGACGCCGGCCGGAATGACGACGGGGCCGAGCTTGATCAGCGCCCTGAATTCGAGGCCGTTCTTGCGCCGCCCGATCAATTCAAGGTTCTCGCCCAGGGCACGGACCCTGGGGCGGGCGGCGAAGGCGTGCCGGTATTCGACATGACGGGCGCGCAGGGCTTCCGGGAGCAACATTTCGACGATGTTGCCCAGGACTTCCGATCGGTGGTAGCCGAACATCAGTTCAAATTGAGCATTGACCAGAATAATGATGCCCGCTTCGTTGGTGACGAGGATGGCATCCGGTATCGCCTCCGGGATCACGCGGCTCAGCGCGCCTTGACGAAGCCAGATTTCGGCGTCGGACATGGCCGCGGCGGCGATGTCGCAATAGCGGGCGAGAACGTCGTCCGGGCCGCCCGCGGATCCGGCAGCATTCGGTGGCGCCGCGTTGGGCGCGTTGGGCGGCACAGCGTTCGGTTGGCGTGAGCCGGGCTCGCCACGTGCTGGACCGGCGAGTGGCACTTCATCGGCCCCTGGCGCCTCGGCGCCTCCGCCTGGATGCTGCACCGGGCCCATCGAGGCACGGGGACCAGCAGGGGGACCGTCAGGCGAGCCGCCGTCCGGCTGCCTGGGATCCTCGCCTTCGGCTGGCGTGCCAACATATCCAAATACGGGGTCGTCAGACGTGGTCATTTTTGATGTCCATGGCGTTGTAACCGCACAGCGCGGAAATACGAGGGGGACGATGGCGCGAACTGAGCCCATCCGTTCGAGTCACCGGTTCCGCCCCGGGCTCACGACATCGGAAGCGGCTTGACACTGGGCCGGCTGTCCGATCGCCGGAGGGCGCGCTCGCGATTGTTCCCTGGGTGACCTTGTCCGCGGCACGAATGCGCCTGAGAGTGAGGCGATGTGGTCCCAGCCCTATCTCGAGACGTGCTGCCGTGCCACTCTGCATCGGGTGTACCTGTGTGCTGAGGTGGGCCGCCCTGCCGGTCTCGCGGACGATCCCTGCCTTTGGCGACTGTCGGGTATGGGCCTATGCCGCTATCGGGAGGACGGCCGCTTCGAGATCACGCCGACCGGGGCGCAACGCCACGCGACGGAAATATTGCGATCGCGGGCTGAACACACCGGGCGCTGAGCCGTCTCGTTGGATCCAGGTTCGTGGGCAGATTACGGCGCCGCTGCAGGCTCGCCTGGTTCGAACCGCGGCCCGCCTCGACCTCGGGCCCACGATGATCACGGGGGGAGCAGCGCTTCAAACGGTGTCGCGGCTGACTCAAGTCCCGTGCCAATCCCGGACCGGCCGTCGCTCGCGGACTGGGGCCGCACGGCCATGACCAGCGAAGCCGCGATCCGCCGGCGGCCGATTCCGGTCCCGCCCGACAGGGCGTCAGGAGAGCGGCGCGGTGACTACAGTTTCGAGATCGGCGAGTGTCACGCATACGATCCGCGCACCGTCGGCGGCGGTCACCATGATCAGGTCACCGGCCGTGAGCATGTCACTGGCATCGGCCAGATAATTCCCGCTGCTGACGGCATCCACCTTGTCCTTGCCAGACTTGTAGTGCCAGAGGGTGAATCCGTTGGCATAGGCAAGAACCGACAGATTGCGGATGGCGAAGGCCATGACGGCGTTCCTTACATAAAAAAAGCCGCTGCCCGGGGGCAGCGGCTACGAGTTAGGGGAGAGGAGATCATCGACAGGCGCACCTCGCCCGTTGATGAGAGAACATTAGTAGAAACTTAGTGGTCAAGTCAACGATAATTTTCCTAATCGCCGCATTTCAGCCGACGATACCTTTGACGCGAAGTGGCCATTCCAGCCGCGCCAGTGCTTCAACCCAGAGCCGATGGTCCTGGCGGTCGGCAACGACCGAGAGACTTGGTGCGATCTGCCGTTCACCCCAGATGCGCAGAACGCGGGCATGTGCGAGGTCGATGCGTCGCCGGCGGTAAAGCCCGTCGAGGCATTTGACGACATCATCGGGATCGCAGGGGCGCGGTGCGCGCCCTTTGTTGGCGGTGTACCGTGCGCCTTCGCGCCGAGCGATGAGCGCCGCCATGGTCCACAGCCACGCGTCCTCGGCGCTCTCGAACGGCCGGACGTCCGGATCACGACGGATCGGAATACGATCCGCGACGGGAAACCTTGGCGCGCGATGGGCATGGGCGGAATTCCCGTTTTCGAGTTCATGGCTAGTGGTCACACCATGTGATCTACCATAGGTTGCATACCAAGGCAAGTAAATATGGTTGATTTTCCTATTCCATTTGGCAGCAATTCCTAGGATAATGATCCAGCACCGAGTCTCTCCGGCATCGAATCGCCGTTGGCGACCGCGCAGAAGGGAGCCGCCTGAATGAAACATGAGGATGTCTGGCGCGCCATCGACACTCTGGCTGCCGAAAACGGACTGTCGGCCTCTGGGCTGGCCAAGCGCTCGGGGCTGGATGCGACGACGTTCAACCCGTCCAAGCGGCGGATGCCGGATGGCCGCAATCGATGGCCGAGCACGGAGAGCGTGGCGAAGGTGCTGGATGCGACGGGGGCCTCGCTGGAGAGCTTCACGTCGCTGGTCTCCGGTGCACGTGCCCTGGCGAGCAATGGGGGTGCGCGCGGCGTTGTCGCGGCGGGTGCCGCTGATTGGTCTGGCTCAGGCCGGGGGCGAGGGCTACTTCGACGATGGCGGCTATCCGGTCGGCGGCAGCTGGGATGAGGTCAGCCTGCCGGAAATCGCCGATCCCAACGCCTATGCGCTGGAGATCAGCGGTGAATCGATGGAGCCGGTGTTCCGCGACGGCGACCTGGTGATCGTCTCGCCCGCCGCGCCCATCCGCCGCGGCGACCGCGTGGTGGTGCGGACCAGGGATGGCCAGGTGATGGCGAAGCAGCTGGCACGCCGCTCGGCCCGTCGCGTCGAGTTGAAAAGCTTGAACCCGGAACATTCCGATTACAGTTTCGATCTGAGCGATGTGAACTGGATCCACCGTATTGTCTGGGCCAGCCAGTAGGCGGCGTCCCTGGGGCCCTTGAGGGCACCGGTTCGCCGCCCGGTTGGCCGGGGCGGATTTCCTTTGACGAGAGGGTGCCCCCAAGGTTTGATGTCCTCGTGTCCGGTCCGGGACACGCGACAGCACGGAGAGATCGGGCTGAGGAGTGCGGCGCCGTGGTACGAGGGACCCTATCGGAGTGTCCTGATACCGGGTGTCCCGGCCCCCTGGCGTCAGATTGATCGTGGGAGGTCTGCCCGATGGTACGGATCGCCTTGATTGCGCTGGCCACGCTGCTGCTAATGCCGCTGCTGACGGCCGAACCGGCGAGGGCGGAGGATGTCGATTTGGCGCTGGTGCTGGTCACGGATGTATCGCGCAGCATCGACGACAGCGAGTTCAAGCTGGAAAAGGACGGCTATACCGGCGCGTTCACCAGCCAGAAGGTGCTGGAGGCTATTCGAGGCGGGCCGACGGGCAAGATCGCGGTTGCGTATGTGGAGTTCGCCAGCAGTTTCGAAGTCCGCACCGTGCTGGATTGGACCGTCATCAGCGACAAGGCGTCGGCCGAGGGGTTCGCCGACAGGCTGGCAGCGGCGCCTCGGTCTTTCTGGGGCCGCACCGCGATCAGTGCCGGTGTCGATGAGGCGGTGCAGCTTTTGGCCGAGTCCGGGATGAACGCGACGCGCCGGGTGATTGACGTCTGTGGCGACGGCACCAACAACGCCGGCCGCGAGATCACGGATGCTCGCGATGACGCGGTCAAGGCCGGCATCACGATCAACGGACTGGCGATCATCAACGACCATCCGGTGTCCTGGACGTACGCCCATGTCCAGCCTCCCGGGGGTCTCGCGAATTACTATCACCAGAACGTAACCGGCGGTCCGGCGAGTTTCGTGCTCGAAGTGCATGATTTTTCGGCGTTCGGGGACGCAATGACCCGAAAACTGGTGGACGAGATCGCGACAACGCGATCGACGACGAAGTTTGCCGCGGACCAGCAGGGGCCCGGGGCATCCTCACCCTGAACGTATCGGGCGAGAATCTTCAGCTCTGTGTTTCAAGGCACGATTCACGCGCCGTGAAATTTCCGCTCGGCGCGATCATGGTCTAGCTTGCAGGTCCCGCCCATACCGGCGGAGGCTGGACACGAGGGAGGTCGAATGGGGCTGCTGATCAACGGCGTGTGGCAGGAACAGGAGCCCCCGGCAACCAGGGACGGGCATTTCGAGCGTCGCGACACCGCCTTCCGCAACTGGATCACTCCGGACGGGCGACCGGGCCCCACCGGGCAGGACGGTTTCCGAGCGGCTGCGGGGCGCTATCACTTGTATGTCTCGCTCGCATGCCCCTGGGCGCACCGGACGCTGATCATGCGTATGATGAAGGGGTTGCAGGATATCATCCCGATTTCGGTGACTCACTGGCTGATGGGGGAGCATGGCTGGACCTTCGCCTCCGGCGAGGGTGTGATCGCGGATCCGCTCTACAACAGCCGTTACCTGTATGAGCTTTATGCGCGGGCGGACGATGCGTACTCGGGCCGGGCGACGGTGCCGGTCCTGTGGGACCACCACACGCAGACCATCGTCAACAACGAGTCCGCCGATATCATCCGGATGTTTGGTTCGGCGTTCGATCAGGTTGGCGCCAAGCCCGGCGACTACTATCCGCAGCCGTTACGATCCGAAATCGATGCCATCAACCAGCGGGTCTACGACACACTGAACAACGGGGTGTACAGGTCCGGCTTCGCCACCACCCAGGCCGCCTACGAGGCCGCCGTCGTGCCGCTGTTCGAAACGCTGGACTGGCTGGAAGAGCGGCTGTCGCAGTCACGATTCCTGTGCGGCGACACGTTGACAGAGGCCGATATCCGGCTGTTCACCACGCTGGTTCGCTTCGATTCGGTCTATCATGGTCATTTCAAGTGCAACATCCGGCGGCTCGATCGACTACAGGAATCTCTGGGCCTATACACGTGACATCTTCCAGCTTCCCGGTGTCGCCGAGACGGTCGATTTCGGCCACATCAAGCGGCACTACTACATGAGCCACCGGCGCATCAATCCGACCGGGATCGTTCCGGTGGGACCGGCGCTGGACTTCGAAGCGCCCGCGGATCGCGACCGTGGCGTGGACAAGCTGATCGTGTTCTGACAGGGGACGTTCGGGTACCGCCGCGTCCAGCCCGCACGTCGTCCGGATGTTGACCCGACCCATTGAGCGCAAATCAAACCCGGTAAATGCTGTCGATACGCGGGCGATGACATGGCGTGATCACGCTCAGCGGAACGTGCGAAGCGGGTGAATCATGCGATCGAGCCATGAGCCAGAGCATGTTCGCCCGGTAAGGCCAGGGCGACAACGTGCTCCGGCTCGCCGCGATCGCCGAACGATCAAAGTGGCTTCAGCGGCGGCGTTTCGCCTTCCGGCAATGGCACCTGGGCAACGTTCAGGACCATCGAAACGAGGCTGTAGTAGCCGACCGCACCCACCAAATCCATGATCCCGCGCTCGCCGAACCGTTCGAAGACCGAGTTGTAGGGGGCATCCGTCACCCCACCGGTGGACAGCAGATCGGACACGAACTCATACACCAGCGTCTCGTCGGCGCTCATTTCCGCGGGACGATGCCCCGCCGCGACCGCATCCAGAAGCGCGGGCTTCAGGCCGGCATCGATTCCCAACCGCCGATGCGCATAGAATTCATACTGTGCGCCCCATTTCCGCCCGGCCATGCAGATCGCGAGTTCGTTCAGCGGTGCCGGAATCGAGCTGCCGAAGCGCACATAGGCGCCGACGCGCTGCACGAGATCGCACAGCGCCGGACTGCGCAGCAATGCGTTGAAGGGCCCCCGCAGACCGGGCCCACGCGGTCCGGACTGGATCGCATCGACGACGGCGCGCTGCTCGTCTGTCATCTGTTCGGACGTCAGCGGGGGGAAACGGGTCTCGGCCATAGCGGTTTTCTTCCCTTCGATAAGGCTCGCGGGATGCCCCCGCGGACTGGCAACGTGCCGTCGACGGCAGCATAGACCGGGTTGCCCGGATGAACGAGGGCGGCGCCCTGACGGGGTCAGGTGACGAGGTTGGGACATTTCGTCATTTCGTGAAATGTCGTTGACAGGAGCCTCTGGCGGGTCCAGGTCACCCGCGACCGAAGGAGTCCGATCGATGGAAACACCCGACCTCAAATCCATGGTTCGCACCCGGTACGGCAGCATCGCCGCGGCCGACACGGCAGGTTGCTATCCTCCCGCCGCATCCTGTTGCGCGCCCACGACCCAAACCGATGCCGCGCAGAAGGCGCGCGCGATGGGCTACTCGGACGCCGAACTGGCGGCGATTCCGGACGGCGCCAACCTCGGCCTTGGCTGCGGCAATCCGCAAGCCATCGCGGCGCTGCGGCCGGGCGAGACCGTGATCGACCTCGGCAGCGGCGCCGGTTTCGACTGCTTCCTCGCCGCGCGCGCGGTCGGACCGACCGGCCGGGTAATCGGCGTCGACATGACGCACGAAATGCTTGCCAAGGCGCGCAGCAATGCCGAGCGGATCGGCGCCAGCAACGTCGAGTTCCGCCTCGGCGAACTGGAGCACCTGCCGATCGCGGACAACACCGCCGACGTCATCCTGTCGAACTGCGTGATCAATCTCGTGCCCGACCAGGCGCAGGTCTTCCGCGAAGCGTACCGCGTGCTGAAAGCGGACGGCCGCCTGGCGATCTCCGACGTGGTGAACATCGCCCCGCTGCCGACCGAACTAAGTGGCGACGCCGACCTGATCTGCGGCTGCGTTGCCGGCGCGGCCCCCGTCGCGCAAATCGAGGCGTGGCTCGCGGCGGCCGGCTTCCACCGGATCAGCGTCGCCGTGAAGCCCGAAAGCCGAGAGCTGATCGCGACCTGGGCACCGGGACGCGGCATCGAAAACCATGTCGTCTCCGCCTTCATCGAGGCCCGCAAGCCGTAGTGACCGGAACCGCATGAACGGCGCGCCCGGTTCCACGATGCAGCCGCCCGAGGCGGTCCAGGCGCTCGGCGCGCTCGCGCATGAGCACAGGCTGGCGATCTACCGGATGCTGGTCGAGCAGGGTCCGGAGGGTCTGGCGGCCGGAACGATCGCCGAGCGGCTTGGCTGCCTGCCGTCGTCACTGACATTCCATTTGCAGCACTTGCAGCGGGCCGGGCTGATCGCGCACCGCCGCGCCGGCCGGCAGATGATCTATGTGGCCGATTTCAGCCAAATGAGGGCGCTGGTTGGGTTTCTGACAGAGAACTGCTGCAGCGGAAGTGCAAGCGTCTGCCGCGCGGTCGCCGCCGAGGCGTGAACCGGCGATGATCGTGCGGTCGGGCACGAGCCGAACCGCGCGGGGTTCAGGAGCTTGAAGCAGCCCGGGACGTGACCTTCGGAAGCACACGCGCGATGGTGTGCCGGTACGTCGTCGCGGCTCTCCGAGTCGGGCTGACAAGACGTTCCGACAGCAACCGGCCCTGAGAATGCTCGCACGCGTCGCTCCCGTTCTGTTCGTGCTGCTCTGGAGTTCCTCGTTCATCGCGGCGAAGGCCGGGCTTCGACACGTGTCCCCGCTGCTTTTCGTCGCGGTTCGCCTGATCGGGTGCGCGGTCGTGCTTGTCACGGTGATGCTGGTCGGCCAGCGGCCGTGGCGACCCCTGGGCGACTGGCGATGGTTTCACTGCGCGGTCGCCGGAGCGTTGCTGAACGCCGTCGGCCTGATGGCGCCACACGTCGGACTGCTGCTCGCTCCTGCCGCGCAGATCGCGCTGGTGCAATCGCTGACCCCGTTGCTGACCGCGGTGTTCGGCGTGGCACTGCTGCATGAACAACTGTATCCGCGCCAATGGCTGGGACTGGGGCTGGGCATGGCTGGCGTCGGGCTGGTGGTCGGGCACGCGGCAATGGAAAACGCATCCAGGTTCAACGGCCTGGCCCTGGCCTTCGTCGGCGTGCTGGGTCTCGTCGCCGGAACGCTCTATTTCGGGCGCTTCTGCCGAGGCGTGCCGCTGCTGCAAGGCGCGACAGCGCAGTTCGTCTCCGCAGCGGTCGTCTCGGCGCTGGGCGCCTGGCTGCTGGAAACGCCACGAGCGGAGTGGACTGACACCACGATCGCCGCGATCACATGGAACACGGTCATGGTGTCGCTGGGCGGGATGGGGCTGTATTTCGCCATGCTGGCGCGAGGCAGCGCCGCCCGCGTGAGCGCGAATTTCTATCTGGTCCCCGGGACCGCCGCTTTGCTCGCCTGGATCCTTCTTGGCGAGCGCCTGACAGTGCTCGCCATCAGCGGCCTGCTGGTCGCCTCGGCCGGCTGCTGGCTGGTCAATGCCACGCGACGCAAACTGGCCTAGTCTAGACAATTTTCAGCCTGACCGTGCATGCCGAACATGGTCTATCTCTTTGTTTGATCGCATGATTCACGCGCCTAGGACGTTCCGCTCGGCGCGATCATGCTCGAGTATCCGATGGGTAGAACAGTGCCCGTGGCGCAGCGCCGCGATTCGCCACATGAATTCGGATACTTCGGGACGACAACGCGCTATCGCGCCCCGCTGATGCGCGATAGCGGCACACGGGTTGCCGTGGCTCGTGTTGCAGTGCAAAAATATTTTGCGCCCCATTTGTCCCGAGCAAGCAAAATGCCGCTGCACGTCGCCCTGACCCACAGAACATCCTACCACTACGACCGCCTCATCGCACTCGGGCCGCAGACCATCCGTCTCCGCCCTGCCCCGCAGGCCCGCACGGCCATCCTGTCGTATGAGCTGACGGTCGAGCCAAAACCGCATTTCATCAACTGGATGCAGGACCCGCAGGGCAACCACCTGGCGCGCGTCGTGTTCCCGGAGAAAGTGGACCGGTTCGAGGTCACGGTCGATCTCGTCGCCGACATGGTGACGGTCAACCCGTTCGACTTCTTTCTCGAACCCGAGGCGGAGACCTGGCCGTTCATCTACGATCCGGTGCTGGAACAGGAACTCGCGCCATTTCGAAAGACCGAAACCCCCGGCCCGCATGCTGACGGCCCTGCTCGCCGCGATCCCGCGCGAGGAACTACGCACGGTCGACAAGCTGGTCGCCCTAAACACGCTGATCCAGAAGCAAGGTCGCCTACATCGTCCGCCTGGAACCCGGCGTGTTCACGCCAGAGGAAACGCTGGCAGGGAGCAACGGGCTCGTGCCGTGACTCCGCCTGGCTGCTGGTGCAGGTGCTGCGCCATCTCGGCATGGCGGCGCGCTTCGTCTCCGGCTACCTGATCCAGCTTGTCGCCGACGTGAAGCCGCTGGAAGGGCCGGAAGGCCCGACGGCCGACTTCACCGACCTGCACGCCTGGGCCGAGGTCTATCTGCCCGGCGCCGGCTGGGTCGGGCTGGACGCGACGTCCGGCCTGCTGTGCGGCGAGGGCCACATCCCGCTCGCCGCCAGCCCGGACCCGATCTCCGCCGCGCCGATCACCGGCCTGGTGGAAAAGGCCGAGGTCAAATTCGACTTCGCCATGACGGTCGAGCGGATCAAGGAGACCCCGCGCACCACCAAGCCCTACACGGAAGCGCAGTGGCAGGCGATCCTCGCCCGCGGACAGGACGTCGACCACGCGTTGAGACGAAGCGACGTGCGGCTGACCATGGGCGGCGAGCCGACCTTTATCGCCGCCAACGACATGGACGCGCCGGAGTGGAACACCGACGCCCTCGGCCCGACCAAGCGGAAATATGCCGGCCGGCTGATCCGCCGGCTGATGGACCGCTGGACGCACGGGGCGGTGCTGAACAGCAGCATGGGCAAGCAATATCCCGGCGAGCAGCTGCCGCGATGGGCGCTGCACTGCCACTGGCGCGCCGACGGCGAGCCGGTGTGGAGCGACCCCGCCCTGCTCGCGTCGGACGACGACACCGACAACGCCACGGCGCAGGAAGCCGCCGCGCTTCGCCCGCAGCCTCGCCGAACGTCTGCAGGTCGATCCCGCGCTGGTCATCCCGGCGTATGAGGACATCCATTACTACCTCTGGAAGGAACACCGCCTGCCCGCCAACGTGCTGGCCGAGGACGCCAAACTGGCGACCCGCTCGAACGTGCCCGGCTGGCGAGGGTCTTCGGTCAGGGGCTGGCCAGCAGCGTCGGCAGCGTGCTGCCGCTGCGCCGGGTGATCGACGGCGGTGCGCGGCGCTGGCAGTCCGGCAAATGGTTCTTCAAGTCCGGCGAGATGTTCCTGATCCCCGGCGACAGCCCGATCGGCCTGCGCCTGCCGCTGGATTCGCTTCCATGGGTCGATCCTGAGAAAGCCGAGCACGACGTCGAACCCGACCCGTTCGCGCCGAAGGAAAAGCTGCCCCCGCGGCAGGCTCTGCAAAGCCGAGCCGCCGCTGGGCGAAGGCAGCGGCATCGAGAACTTCCGTCCGGTCCCACAGGAATTGCCGGTCATGGGCCCGAATGGACCAGAAGGGGGCGACCCCAGCGTCGTCCGCACCGCGCTGGCGTGCGAGGCGCGCGATGGCGTCCTGCACGTGTTCTTCCCGCCGCTGTTCGCCGTCGAGGACTGGCTTGCGCTGACCGCCGCGGTCGAGGAAACCGCCGACGAAATCGGCCGCAAGGTGGTCCTGGAAGGCTATCTGCCGCCCGAAGACGAGCGGCTGCTGCACTTCTCGGTCACACCCGACCCCGGCGTCATCGAGGTGAACATCGCACCCGACCTCAAGCTGGGCCCAACAGATCAAAGCTCACCGAGGACCTCTACGAAGAAGCCCGCCATGTCGGCCTGGCCACGGAAAAGTTCAACCTCGACGGCCGTCACGTCGGCACCGGCGGCGGCAACCACGTGGTGATGGGCGCGGCGGCGGCGGAAGATTCACCGTTCCTGCGCCGCCCCGACCTGCTGAAGTCGATTATCGGCTTCTGGCACAACCACCCCAGCCTGTCCTTCCTGTTCAGCGGCCAGTTCATCGGCCCGACCAGCCAGCATCCGCGCGTCGACGAGGCTCGCCAGGACAGCCTTGTCGAGCTCGAGATCGCGTTCGCCCAGGTCAAGGCCCACCAGCCCGTCGCGCCCTGGGTCACCGACCGGCTGTTCCGGAACATTCTGGCGGATATGACCGGCAACACCCACCGGACCGAGTTCTGTATCGACAAGATGTATGACCCGGCCAGCGCCTCCGGCCGCCGCGGCCTGGTCGAATGCCGCGCCTTCGAGATGCCGCCGCACGCCCGCATGTCAGCGGCGCAGATGCTGCTGATGCGGTCCGCCGTCGCCGCGTTCTGGGAGCAGCCTTACGAGCGGACGCTGATCCACTGGGGCACCCGGGTGCATGACGACTTCATGCTGCCGCACTTCGTCGAGCAGGACTTCCGCGGTGCCCTGGAAGAACTCGGCGCACTGGGCTTCGCGTTGGATCCGGAATGGTTTTCGCCGCATCTGGCGTTCCGGTTCCCGCATGTCGGGCAGGTCGGCTTCCGCGGCATGGAACTGGAACTGCGCAACGCGCTGGAACCCTGGCACGTCCTCGGCGAGGAGCAGGCTGCCGGCGGCACGGTTCGTTACGTCGACAGCTCCGTCGAGCGGGTGCAGGCCCGCGTGAGCGGTTGGGTGGACGAACGCTACGTCCTGGCCTGCAACGGCGCCGCGGTGCCGCTGAGCGGGACCGACCGCGAGGGCGACTATGTCGGCGGCGTGCGCTTCAAGGCCTGGAACCCGCCCAGCGCGCTGCATCCGACGTCGGGGTGCATGTACCGCTGGTGTTCGACGTGTTCGATCGCTGGAGCGGCCGCAGCCTGGGCGGACTGACGTATCACGTCTCGCACCCGGGCGGCCTGAGTTACGAGACCCTGCCGGTCAATGCCAATGAGGCCGAGGCCAGGCGCCGCTCGCGGTTCTTCCCGTTCGGCCACACGCCCGGCCCGATGCCGGAGCCGGTGGTGCAACGGTCTCGTGAGCATCCGCGAACGCTGGACCTGCGGCGGGTTTGACGCCCCGTGTCATGACGGGCCCTTGCGAGCCGGCCGCCCTGTTACCTTGCGAGCAGCAGCGTCCGAAGCAATCCTGGTAGAGCAACGGACTGCTCGGCCTGTATCGTCGTCTCGCGCATCCGGAAGTGCCAGGGCGTTTCTCGTCTTGCGTGGAAGCGCGCTGGGACAGATTTATCGAGCGATTTCATCAGCGCACGCCTTCGGTGTGCTTGCGCCGGCGGATCGCAGCGAGATGACGTCGCTAGACAAATTTTCAGCCTGACTGTGCAGGCCGAAAATGGTCTATCTCTTTGTTTGATCGCATGATTCACGCGGTGGGGACGTTCCGCTCAGCGCGATCATGCTCTAGGTAGGGTAGAGTCAGGCGGATATCGCTCCAGCGGCGGGGCACACTTTGGCGAAAATCAGTGGATTCCCGGTGCGCGAAGGACCGTCCAGGACGGACGGCCCTTTTACGTTCACCGCGAGAGCTCAGGCAGCCGCCATGCGATGAAGCGCACAGAGTTTGTTGCCGTATGGATCGCGAAGGTACGCGAGATACAAGTCACCAACACCACTTTGCCGAACGCCGGGCGGGTCTTCGATTGCCGTGCCACCATTGGCGACCCCAGCCTCGTGCCAGGCGTCGGCCTGTTCGGGGCTTGTCATCGCGAAGCCGATCGTGCCGCCGTTGGCGTGAGTGGCTGACTTGCCATCGATGGGTTTGCTCACCAGGAACAGCCCACCGTTGTACAGGTAAATCAACCGGCCCTTTTCGTCCTGCACCCCAGGCTTCCCGCCGATTGCGCCAAACAGGGCATCGTAGAATTTCCTCGACTGCGCAATGTCGTCGCTCCCGACCATCACATGGCTGAACATTCTGCTTCCTCCACACCAATGTCACATGATGCCGCCGCGGCGGCGCACGAACTGAGCACGATTCCACAGGCCGCGAAAAGAGCCACCCCTCGTGGGACCTGCTGTTTCGCCGGTCGCTCAACCAGTGCCATGTCAGCGCTACCGCACCATCCCGCCATCGATCGCGATCACCTGTCCGGTGACATAATCCGACAGGTCGGTGACCAGGAATTCGACGACTTTCGCGCAATCCTCGGTCGTGCCGAGCCGTCTGAGTGCGACCTGTTCGGAGCGGTCGCGGTTGGCGTCGATGCTGCCTGGAACCACGGTCGCCATGATCCGCCCGGTGGTGATCACGCCCGGAGCGATACTGTTGGCATTGATCCCGAACGGCCCGAGGTCCTGCGCCAGATACCGCGTGTAGTGCGCGATCGCCGCCTTGGCCGCGCCGTAATGGGCGTAACCGCCGTCCGCCGAGGCCTCCAGGGCGGCGATCGAACTGACCGTCACGATGCGTCCTGAACGTTGCTGTTTCATGATCGGCGCCACCGCGTTGACCGTGTAGACCGTCCCGTACAGGTTCATGCTGGTGACGAGGTGCAGCAGCGCGGAGTCGAGCGTACTGGCGTTGGTGTCGATTGGCCTTCCCCGCCCGCCGCCGGCGTTGGCGACGAGGATGTCCACCCGGCCCCAGGTTAGATGGACCTGTCGGACCATGGCCTGAACCGCGGCCTCATCGGTGACGTCGGTCTGGATGCCGATCGCCTCCCCGCCGGCGGCGATGATCTCGTCGGTCGTGCTGTCGGCGGTCATGGCTTTCGCCTCCGCCTCGAACTCTTCGTATGATTTCAGGTTGAGGTCGGTGACGGCGACCTTGGCCCCGAGGCCGGCGAGCCGAAGCGCGTAGGCGCGCCCCAGTCCGCGGCCGGCGCCGGTGACGATCGCGACCTTACCGTCGAGCTTTCCCATTGTGTGCCTTCCTCCCGGCGGCGATTAGATCATTTTCAGCCTGACTGTGCAGGCTGAAAATGGTCTATGCTCTTTGTTTGATCGCATGATTCACGCGCCGGGGACGTTCCGCTCAGCGCGATCATGCTCTAGAAGGCGGAATTGGCGCGGCGGGCAACCCGCGGGCGGGAGATCATCGCTCTGACCGCGGCATGATTTTGCCGCCTGGATGCGGACGGGTGGCGTCCGGCATCGCGTGCGCCGCGCACGCATCGACGAGCGGCGGGACCGTACCTACGTTTGTCTTGCGTTGGCCTGCATCAATGATCGCCGCGATGCGGGTCAGGTGCAATGTGCTCATCCCGGCCAGGGACAACAGGGCCCGCGCGCTGATCCTGCATACGGGGAGTTGCCGGCGACGCGTTGGTTCGCAACGCGCGGGCATAGGCGGGCCGCGCCGTGACACGATTATTGTAGGCCTGGACAGCTTCAGAAACCGCCACGCCGTATCCGATGGCCCAGGTCACGCAGGTTGAAAGCAGAAGATCGGCGGCGGTAAATCGATCGCCAAGGATGTAGTATGGCGTTTCAGTCAGCGCCCGTTCGACCGTGCGCATCTGCTTGTGGAAGTATTCGGCCGCCGCGGCATTCGCCTGGGGGGCCTCGCCGTAGACGTGCCGCAGGTCACCATGCCGCCGCATCACGTACAGCGAGGTGGCATCCAGTTCGCTGATGACGAAGAAGCACCATTCGAGACACCGGGCGCGCGCGCGTGGATCGACCGGCATCAATCGGTTGTCGGCGCCGCCGTACGCATCCGACAGGTAGGTAACGATCGCCGCGCTTTCTGTCAGGACCAATCCGTTGTCCTGCAGCAACGGGATTTTCTGCCGCGCGCTGAGGGCGGTGAATTCGGCGGTCTGAGTTTCTCCGGTGCGCGGCAGGATGGGACGAAGTTCGAAGTCGAGGCCGAGTTCATGCAACGCCCAGTGTGCCCGGATCGTGCGGCTGGTGCCGACGCCCCACAGGATGCGTTCATTGGACATCTGCTTGCGTTCCCGGTGATTTGGCGGCTTTTGTCCGTCTTCATCGCTGCTATTTCGGTGGCCGAGTAACCGGCCTCGGCCAGGATCGCATCGGTGTGCTCGCCGATCCGCGGGGCGGCACCGGCGATGCGCGGCGGGCGTGCGGTCGAACCGCGCGGCCGGGCGGGCCTGGCGGACCGTGCCGAGTGTCGGCTGTTCCATCAATTCGATCAATTCGTTGTTGACGACCTGCGGGTTGTTCATGACATCCGCGCGCCGCAGCACCGGCGCGCACGGCACGTCGGCCGCGTCGAGCCGGTCCAGCCAGTCCTGGCTATGTCCGGTCGCCAGGATTTCGCCCACGAGCTGCAGCCGTTCCGCCGCGTTGGCCGACCGTGCCGAGACCGTCCGGAAGCGTGGATCGTCGATCCATTCCGGCTCGGCCAATTACATCGCACAGCCCGCGCCATTCGGCGTCGGAGAGCGAACCGACCGTGATGTAGCCATCGAGCGTCTCGAAAATCAGGTCTGGCCGCGGGGTCGGGCTGCGGGGCGTCTTCCCGGCCGACGACCGTGTACTGCGTCATCGCCTCGGGCCACAGGAAGGCGACCATGGTGTCGAGCATCGACAGGCGGATGTGCTGGCCCTGTCCGGTTCGGCCGCGTGCGACCAGCGCCGCGCACACGGCCTGGGCCGCGTACACCGCCGTGGTCTTGTCGGCGACGATGGTGCGGACCATCTGCGGCCGCCCGGTCCGCTGATCCGCCTGCACGTCGGCGAGGCCGGACAGCGACTGAATGACGGGGTCGTACACGCGCTTCCTGACATACGGACCGGTGTCGCCGACGCCGGAGATCGACACGTAGATCAAACCCGAGATTGAGGGCGCGCATCGCCGGTTCGCTCAAGCCCGAGCCGATCCATCAGGCCGGGACGGAAATTCTGCACCAGCACGTCCGCGCCCGCGATCAGCCGGCGCAGGGCCTCCAGCGCCGACCGGTTGTTTCAGGTCCAGCGCGATGGATCGCTTGCCGCGATTTGACGAAACGAACATCGCGGTGAACTCGCCGTCGCCGGCGGTGCGGCGGGCGATGTCGCCGCCGGGCGGCTCGATCTTGATGACGTCGGCACCCTGGTCGGCCAGGATCATCGTGCAGACCGGTCCCGAAATGACCGTGGTCAGGTCGATGACGCGGATTCCGTCAAGCGGTCCCGCCATCACCAGGTCTCCGACCACGGGCGCAGGTCGAGTTCGTGCGTCCAGGCATCGCGCGGCTGGCAGTGCAGCATCCAGTAATTCTCCGCGATCGAGTCAGGATTGAGGATGCCGTCCGCGGCTTTCCTGGATTCGTAACGATCCGGCTGCCCGCTGCCGGGTCGACCTCGGTATCGATCGCGCCGTCGACGACGACATGCGCGACGTGAATGACCTCGCGGGCCAAGTTCACGCGCCATGCTTTGCGCCAGCGCCCGAAGCGCGTGCTTGGCGCCGGCGAAGGCTGCATATCCGATCCCGCCCCGCACGCTGGCGGTGGCGCCGGTGAACAGGATGGTGCCGCGCCTGCGCGGCACCATGACCTTGGCGGCCTCGCGCCCGGCGAAAAAGCCCGCCAGCGCGGACTGCTCCCACACCTTGGTATAGACGCGGGTGGTGGTTTCGCGGATCGGGAAAGCGGACATTGCCGCCGACGTTGAACGATACGACTTCGATCGGACCGATCTCGCGTTCGATGGTTTCGAACAGCGCGGTCACCGCATCCTCGCGTCGCGCGTCGCTGCCGAAGGCGCGGGCCTTTCCTCCGGCGTCCTCGATTCGCTGCGACCAGCGACGCCAGCTTGTCGGCGTGACGGCGGGTGACGCAGGTGAAAAAACCCTCGCGCGCGAAGCGGCGGGCGACCGCGCCGCCGGTGGAATCACCGGCCCCGATGACCAGCGCGACTTTGGGTTCAGGCATGAACGGCACCTCCGAGGCTTAGAGTAGCATGATGCTAGCGTGATGCTCCGGCGACGGCCTGTCAACCGCCGGCGTACAATCAACAGACATCAAGCAAGGTGTGGCACCGCGGCGTCCGGGCTTTTCGTTCGATCCGACGAAGTGCCCGTCTCCGTCGCTGTTGCCGGCGCGCATCAGTCCCGGTGTCTCGCGACATCGGCACTTCCCCCGGATTGGTGGCGCGGTTGCCAATTATTGCGCACCGTGCGATGTATACAATAGGATACGACGTCTGCACCCCCGTTATAGTGGGCGCGGGTCAACGGCAAAAGGAGACTTTGATGCGGTCCGTTATGGTTCTGGCCCCGGCGATCCTCGCCGGATTCGTATCGATCCCGGTGGTGCACGCGGCCAGTCCGCAGAACGGGCCGCTTTCGCTTGCGCTGGATACACAAGACGCCGGCGCTCTGACGCCGCAGGTTCTGGCGCAGAACAACACCTTGACTCCAGCGCAGCAGGTGTCCACACCGCAGTCGGGCGTGGGGGACTATTTCGCCAACTGGTTCACTCGCGTTGACCAGGCCCAGGCCAGCCAGCCGCACTGGATGACACCTCTGGTGACTGTCACACCACGCCTGGAAGAGGAGGTCCGTTACGACCAGTACTGGGAAACTCGCGGCAACGGCTCGTCAAACGATGTATTTGACAGCGGCAAGGGCCTGGAGCTGATTCCGACGACTACGAACGAAGTCCTGCTCAATCCACCGGCTTATCAGCAAAAAGGCAATACCGCGTCACCCTCCCACGGCTGGCTCGACGACCAGTTCCTGGTCGTCAAGCAACGCCTGCTCAGCGCCAACGAGCAGCAAGGCAACTACATCGTCACCGCGTTCCTCGGCTTCACCGCGCCAACCGGCACGCCGGACGAAACAAACAGGGCGTGGATCATTACGCCGACCATTGCAGCCGGCAAGGGATGGGGCGATTTCGATATTCAGGCCACCTTCGGGGTTGGCATCCCGACATCAAACCAATACACCATCGGCACGGCGTTCTCCACTAATGTTGCGTTCCAATATCATATTTTTCAGTACTTCTGGCCGGAAATGGAAGTGAATTACACTTATTGGGCGAATGGCAACCAACGGGGCGGCAAGAATCAAGTGTTCCTGACGCCGGGCCTTATACTTGGGCGCTTCCAAATCTACCAGCGCCTTCGGGCGATCGTCGGCGTGGGACACCAGTTCGCGGTGTCTCCCACATGGACGAATACGTCGGAGCAAACTCCGATGTATAACCATTCCTGGATACTGACTACGCGGCTCGCCTTCTAGACCACTTTCAGCCTGACTGTGCACGCCGAAAATGGTCTACCTCTTTGTTTGATCGCATGATTCACGCGCCGGGGACGTTCCGCTCAGCGCGATCATGCTCTAGCGGAGAGAAGCAGGTCTCTGGCCATCTGTTCCGGCAGCGGTGGGCCAGTACGCGCTTCAGCTCTTGCCGGCGTAGCTCTTTGCCATCCCTTCGGCGGGTTCGGCCTGCGGACCGAACGGCATGATCGGATAGCGCAGACCGGCTTTCGACAGGCCCTGCAATCCGGTCACCGCGCGCAGCAGATCCGCCGGCGGACACGCCATCAGCATCTCATCGTCCGCCACGCCGCCATAACGACGTTCGGCGTAACAAGGGATCGACAGACTGACCTTTCGGTTCTTCAAAGCGCTGCCCCAGCTATCGGCGCAGGCGCTCTCACCCGTGATGCTGAAGTCGTAACGCTGATAGCTGCGCCACTGCAGACCGTTGATGAACAGGATCATCTGCGCCGGGTTGCCGTAGAACAGGCACACGTCCGGCGGACTGAGCCGCCCGGTCCGCAGCGGAGAAATCGCCAGCCCGTGATACGTCCCGGGCGTTACCCGCGGCATCTGCGCCTGATGCGCGGCCGCCGCGTCCCGGTTCTCGAACCACACCCCGTCCATCTTGCGCCCGGAGGTGTAAATTTCCCCTGGCGCGTCCAGACCGATCACGCTGCTGCAGCTTGAAAACGGCGGCACATTCTCGGTCGTGATGCCAAGCGTAAAGCCGGCCATGCGGGACTGGGTAACAAGCTGGCAGGTCGAGTAAGTCTTTCCGCGCGCCGGCCGGCGCAGACCGGGCACAGCCTCCATCGCGGCGACGTCCTCGAACAGCTTCATGCCGATCGGGAAAGTCCGCAGCCGCAACAACTGGTTCAACTGCTCCGCCAGATCGGCGATCGCCTTTCCGTCCAGGGCCGGGGTGTCCTGCGTCGTGGGCATGTCGTTCATGGCGAGTTTCCTCCTGCTCCATGCTGCCACGCCGGGCACCGGACGGAAACCCGGGAGAGATCAGGGGGGCGTCCATTCGACGCGGGTCAGACAAGGATCAGGTTGTCGGGGGCGTCGCCCGTGTCCACCCTGCTCATCAAACAGGACTCCGATCACGAGGAACACGGATCGGCACGACAGATCGTCCGGGCGCGGCTCACGTCCCGTGTCGCACCGTCCTCCGCCCGAAGGCCCGAACCAACCGTCGCAACCCTGCCATCTGCTGCTGCCAGTACGACCCGGTCGCCAGTGCCTCCTCGCCTGACGGATCGCCCGTCTGGACATAGTCGCGCGCGAAATCCGCCGTGCCGAACAGCATGTCCCACCACGGCAGCACCGCGCCGTAGTTGCAGCTTCTGTCGCCGGCCGCGAGGACCCCGTGATGCGCGCGATGGAACCGCGGCGAGATCAGCAACCGTTCCCCCAGCCAGCCGAACGACAGCCGCACATTGGCGTGCGACAGCAACTCCAGGAACCGCAGCACCAGCACCAGCAGCGGGAACTGCAACGGCGGCACCCCGATCAGCAGCGCGATGAACCCGAACCAGAAAAACGCGATCAGATCGTCCAGCAGATGGTTGCGGTCGTCGGACCAGAACGTCATCTGCCGCTGCGCGTGGTGCAGCGAATGCAGCGCCCACCACCAGCGAAACCTGATGCGACAGCCGGTGCCGCCAGTATTCGGCGAAATCCAGGATGATCGCATACAGCACGAAGGTGACGGACCTGCTGGCCCAGCAGGACCGGAAACAGCCCCTCCAGCGTCGGAGGAACCAACCCCTGGTCCGCCATCCAGCCGCTGACGAAAACCTGCGCCCGGTAGAACATCACATAGGTGACAAGCGGCAGGATCCCGACGCGCGACAGCACCGTGTAGGCGACATCGACCCAGACCGCGTGGCTGTCCGGCCAGCGCTCGACCGGGCGCCAGCGCTCCAGCGGCAGGCAGACGGCGAAGGTCACCACCACCTGCGCCGCGCCGTACATCGCGAACAGCGCCCAGCCGTACGACACGTCCTCCCAGTTCATCAGGCCGAACTGGTAGAGCGCGGGGATCAGCAGATGCTCCTCCAGCCAGCCCGCGGCAAGGTCGAACGGATCACCCATCAGCGGCTGGACAGGAGCGTGGGCGACGGTGCGCTGGGGTTCAGGAACAGCCCGTGCGGGGAGCGCCCGACCTCGATCGTCTGGTAGGAGCCGGTGGCGGGATCGAGCACCGCGACCTTCTCCGCCCAGCGCCGGGTGATCCAGATCTTGCCATCCGGCGCGAAAGCCATGTCGTCCGGACCGCCGGGGATCGCATAGCTGCGGATCAGCTTCAGCGTCGTGGCGTCCAGCGACACGGTCGTGCCGCCGGCGCGGTTGTTGACCCACAGGATCTTGCGGTCAGGCGACAGGAAAAGCTGATGGGCGCCTTTGCCGGTCTTGATATGCTCCTCCACGTTGCCGGTGGCCGGATCGACCACGGCGATGTAATCGCGTGCCCATGTCGGCAACCAGCACCCTGCCGTTCAGCCACAACACGCCGGCCGGGGTCTTGCCGACCGGCATCGTCCATTTCACGGTCATCGTGCGCAGGTCGAACGCCGCCAGCTTGTCGCTGTCCTGCAGGCTGACGAACACCGTCGAGGAATCCGGCGAGTAGGCCAGATGGCTCGGCGTCGCAACCACCGGGAAGCGCTTCACCAGCTTCATGGTGGCGGCGTCATAGACATCGACCTGATTGCGGGCCAAGCCGTTTACCGTCAGAAACTTCCCGTCCGGGCTGAAGCCCAATTGATAGGGGTCGGCAACCGGCATGCGCTTCTGCACCGCGCCCGTGTTCGGATCGAGGAACATCATCTGATTGCCGGTCGTGTCGCCGACCAGCAGACTGTGCCCGTCCGGGCTGAGGGCCAGATGGTGCGGCTCCCGCAGCGTCGGGATGCGGCGGACGTCCTTCAGGGTCGACATGTCGACAACGCTGATCGATGCGCCAGCGGAATTGACGATGAAAGCGATGCCACGCCCTTCCCTCGCGTGATCGGTCGCCCACGCGGACGATCCACCGGCCAAGGCGATGATCGGTAGAAATAACAAAAGGGTACGGCGCCGCATGGCCAATGATGCTCCGGCTGACTGGCGCCGTTCCCTACGCCACAAGCCTGGAATCGGGCAAGGCCATTCGGGCGGCGGTCCTGGATCGGCCCGGGCAAACGTCGCGGCGACAAACGCGAACATCACGCAGGCAGGGGTTGAGATCAGCACGTTGTCGGTCAATGCGAGGCCAGCGTATGCCAGGAACGCCAGCCGCATGATCCGTCGGTCCGACTGGCGCAGTCCACGTGTATGGACAATGACCCAGGCCGCGAACAACGCGACAAGGAGTGTCCGGCCGACCAGACCGCCCTCCACATTGATGCGGAGGTATTCGTTGTGAGCGGCCCAGGTGTGCAGTCTCCTGGACGATCTCGCTGTCGTGCGGGATCACCACGTTGCCGGCGCCGACGCCCCAGCCGAACCACGGAGAACGCGCGGCGGCCTCCTCGAAGTTCGGCCACAGCAGGCCGCGCCCGCTCAGGTTGGTCGTCTCGTTGACGACGACGTTGAACAGCCGGATCTCCCCCAGAGCCCCGGCGAGCAGTGCCAGCACCGGCAGCAGCGCCAGCGCCGACAGGATCAGCACCAGCCTGTGGCGCGCAGCGAACACGGTGGAGCGAATGGAGAGCAGGCTGACCGCGGTCACCGCGACGGCATAGAACAGCGGCGCGCGGGCGCCGGTCAGCATCAGGATCAGGCCGTTGACGACCAGCAGCGAGCAGGTCGCCGCGCCGCCCTTCCCGGTAGAGCTGGATCAGGCAGGCATAGATCGCCGGCAGACAGACGTTGGCCAGGAAGGCGGGATGACCGAGGCCGCCGAGGCGGGCACCGCCGCTTTCGACAAACAACGGCCTGATGCCGGCGGCGGCCAGCGGAAGGCAGGCCACCACGGCCACGACCGGGCACCATTTGGTTGCTGCGGATGATCGCCTCCGCCCAGGATCGCGGAACCCGGGAAAAGCAGAACACGAACGGTGTGATCGAGCCGATCGTCGAACGCAGGCTTTCGGCCAAGGTCAGGCCGGGATACAGGCCGTGCACCAGGCCTCCGGCCAGCATCACCAGGAACGCCCAGGCCGGGCAGAGCGGGTCCAGTCTGGGGCCGAAGCGGAAGACGCACAGAACAGCCCAGGCCGATCTCGACACCCTTGATGACCGCGATGATGGGCTGGTACGTCTCGTCGCCGACGAGATCGGCGAATGTCATTTCCAGGCTCATGCCGGTGACCAGGAGCCAGACGACACAGAACGGCGTGGGGAAGCGAAAGGCAAGAAAGCCGACGCCGCCGGCAACCGCGGCTGCCAAAACCATCGCGAACAGGGGCGGCACGAGCAGGCCGCACGCAAGGTTTGCTGCCAGCAATGCGGTGGCAGCGCCAAGGATCGGGTGTCGGGGTGACGGAGGATCGCGCGCATGCCGCGCCGGTATGCCTGGGAATGGTGAAGAAATGGTTGACGGCGCCGGTGTTTCCGCTCTGCCCGGAACGCTCTATGCTGGCGGCGACATGGAGAGGAGCACGGCAATGAGCCAGACACGCGTCATCGCCACCGGCCTGCGCTTTCCCGAAGGCCCGGTCGCCATGAAAGACGGTTCGGTCGTGCTGGTGGAGATCGAGCGGCAGACCGTCACCCGCGTCCATCCCGACGGCCGGACGGAGGTCGTCGCCCACACCGGCGGCGGTCCCAACGGGCTGGCGGTTGGACCGGATGGCGCCTTCTACCTCTGCAACAATGGCGGGTTCCAATGGCGGACCGAGATGAACATGCTGCGGCCGTTGGGGCGCGGCGAGCGATTACACCGGCGGGCCGGATCGAGCGGATCGATCCCGTCTCCGGCGCCGTGACCCTGCTGTACGACCGCTGCGGGCCACACAAGCTGCTCGGGCCAAATGACATCGTGTTCGATGCGCTGGGCGGGTTCTACTTCACCGATCTGGGCAAGGCGCGGGCGCGCGACCGGGACTGGGGCGGCGTCTATTACGCACTCGCCGACGGATCGCGGATCACCGAGGTCGTGCATCCGATCCTGACGCCGAACGGTATCGGCCTGTCTCCGGACGGCAAGACGCTCTATGTCGCCGAGACCGAGACCGCCCGCCTCTGGGCGTTCGACGTGCTGGCGCCCGGCGTGCTGGGGAAGGCGCCTTTCCCGTCGCCTCATGGCGGCCGGCTGATGGTCGGACTGGGCGGCTTCCAGCGGTTCGACAGTCTGGCGGTGGATGCTGCCGGGAATGTTTGCGTGGCGACGCTGGTGAACGGGTCGGTCAGCGTGATCGCCCCCACGGGCGGACTGCTTCGGCAGATCCCGATGCCGGATATGTTCTGCACCAATATCTGTTTCGGCGGCCCGGATCTGCGCACCGCTTACATGACGCTGTCCGGAACCGGCCAACTCGTCGCAATGGAATGGGACGGCCCCGGATTGCGCCTGGCGTATCAACCATGATGAGGCCGCAAGTGGCAGGCCCCTGGGGCGAGATCCGGCCAGACAGATGACGCTGCCGCTGGCTGAATGATCGCCGCTTCGATTCCGCTGCGTTCCTGCGACGATTCCACCGGGGGTTGGCATGGTCCGGCCAGCCCAGGTAGCTTGCTGATCGAGAATCAACATCCTTACAGGGGATTTCCGATGGCAGATCACGATCTTGTGAATTTGTGGGAAGCGCACTGCCGATACGAATTCGAAACGCGCGATGTCGATGCCACGATGGCAACGATGGTAGCGGAACCTTACGTCAACCACATCCCGACGATGACGGGCGGTGTCGGCCAGACTGCCCTGAAGCGGTTCTATGCAGACCACTTCATCGGGGCGAACCCGCCCGACTTCGCCATGACGCCGGTCAGCCGCACCGTCGGGAGCGATCGTGTCGTTGACGAGTTTGTTGTGAGCTTCACCCACACGACCGAAGTTGACTGGATGCTGCCCGGAGTCGCTCCGACCGGGCGCACCGTGGAAGTCCCCATGATCGCGATCGTACAGTTCCAGGGCGACAAGCTGGCGCATGAACATATCTACTGGGACCAGGCGTCCGTCCTGGTACAGATCGGGCTGATCAATGCGAAGGGCCTGCCGGTGACCGGCGTCGAACAGGCCCGCAAGGTCTTGGATAAGACGTTGCCGAGCAACACACTCATGCGAACTGTGTGATTTGCAAGTTACGACAGTGCGCAGAATGCCAATTCACGAAGGCAACAACAGCGGCAGCCCAGGAATTGCTACCCTGCCCGCCAACACAGGGCAAATGGGAGGCCATACAGCGGGCCGACATGGTGTCCGATATCTCGCGACGGCGCCTCGGGCGGGATGGCGCGCGCGGCACCGCGACCGGGTTTCCGAGCTTAGATACGCCGCCGCTCCGTGACAAGACTGAGATGGCGGGTTATTGTCCGGAGTGCTAAGAATTCGCTGCCGCCAAGTAGGCGGACGCACTGATTAGCTTTTGAAAGATTTTGTTTAACGCCGGGATGCGGTCCGCGACGGCTGGCATATCGTGTGCCGCAGCCGCCGCGGTCGGCCGAAGCTGAAGGCTGTGCCCTGGAATTCTCAGGACAGTTGGATTATCAAAATAATGCAACTGGTCCAGTCGGCCGGCAAAGAGTAAGAGGAGCAAACGACGGTCCTTCGGCGATCAGGCGGCCCTGGATTTTTGCGGATCAGCAATTCTTCTGTGGCGATTCCCGATTTCCGGATGTATCGTCGAACACACTCCCAATTATAAGCGTTAGATGATTTGTTGTCATGATTGCTAAAAAAAGAGGGAGGGAAAGCGATGCCACTCCTGCGCGATAGCATCTACCAGTCCATTCGACACGCGATCCTGACCTGTGAGTTTCAGCCAGGGCAAGAACTTCGCGAACAGATACTGGCCGAACGGTATCGCGTCAGTCGATCTCCCGTCCGTGACTCATTGCTTCGCCTCGAGCGCGAAAACCTCGTCACGGTGCTGCCGCGCCAAGGCTACCGCGTCAATCCCATCTCGATCTCAGACGCCGAGGACATCTTTGGTCTGCGTCTGCTGATAGAACCGGCCTGTGCGGCGGCGGCGGCGCGGCGGGATGACACGGCCTTGCGGGCCCTGGACGAGCTTCGAGGTTTCGCGCAGGGTGAGAAATCGCGCTCCCAGTTTTTCGAATATAACCGATCATTCCATCGTGGGATTGTCAATTTGTCGCCCAACGCCCGGATGGCCGTCATCGCTCTTGACCTGGACGAGCAATTCCAGCGGCTGATGCAGTTCACCTTGCGTGAGTTCAACCATGAGCAAGTCCTGCATGCAGCGGAGGAGCACGAAGCGATCATCGATGCCGTGCAAGCCCATGACGCTGATCGCGCCGCTCGACTTTCGTACGCGCACACCTCGAGAGGACACGCCACCATCGAGGCGAAACTCCGGCTCATCACGCAGCCCGGGCAGGACTACCCGCCGACCGGTGCGGGGCAAATGCCTTATGATGGTTGTTAGTTTCGGCGTTCGGCCGGCTCGACAGCCACCGACAGCGTCAGATCGTGGCACAACCGGCATTTTCTTCGGCGGATCCGGCATCCCGATCGTCAGCACAGTCCCGTGATAACGCGGAAGTGCGGTTGCTCGGGAGGATGCGGCGGAATGCGGCTTTCACGTCGGTCGCGTTCGTCTGCATGATGTCCGGCGTGCCTCATCACCGGATTTACCGGCAGGCGGTTCAACTGACAGCCGGATCTCGCACTGTTTTGTCCGCAGGCACGGACGGCCGCGCTCGAGCGGTTCAAGTCAATCGCAGGGTTTCCAGTCCGAAGGCGCGGCGCGTCCCGCCGTTACTGAGTAGCCGTGCGCGAGAGTCTGACCCATCAGCCGCCCCTGCCCGTCCGACCCGTTCATCGGAGCCTGCAGCAAACGACGAGGAACTCAAAAGGGGCGAACCGATCCTCGCTCGCCCCGTCCCGTCCCGATCGTCTGAACGCGATCAGGCCGCCCTGGCCATCCCCCGCAGCACGTAGTGCAGGATGCCGCCGTGCTGATAGTACGCCACCTCGTCCACCGTATCGATCCGGCAGGTCACCGGCACCGTGTCCACCTTCCCGTTCGCCCGATGGATCACCAGCGACAACTCCATCCGCGGCGTGATCGTTTGTAGTCCGGTGATGTCGATCATCTTCGTCGCCGGTGATCCCCAGCGACTTGCGGTCGGTGCCTTCCTTGAACACCAGCGGCAGCACGCCCATGCCGACCAGGTTGGAGCGGTGGATACGCTCGAAGCTCTCGACGATCACCGCCTTCACGCCCAGCAGCATCGTGCCCTTCGCCGCCCAGTCGCGCGACGAACCGGTGCCGTATTCCTTGCCGCCGAAGATCACCAGCGGCACGCCCTCCTTCTTATAGCGCATCGCCGCGTCGTAGATCGGCATCTCCTCGCCGTCCGGGAGATGCTTCGTCATGCCGCCTTCGACATTCTTCAGCATCTCATTCCGGATACGGATGTTCGCGAACGTGCCGCGCATCATGATCTCATGATTGCCGCGTCGCGCGCCGTAGCTGTTGAAATTCGCCTGCGTCACCTGCCGCTCCAGCAGATACTCGCCCGCCGGCGACGTTTTGCGAATCGATCCCGCCGGGCTGATATGGTCGGTCGTGATGCTGTCACCCAGCTCCGGCCAGGATGCGCGCGCCGGTGATGTCGCCGACCGGCTTCGGCTCCATCGTGATGCCGTCGAAATAAGGCGGGTTCTTGACATAGGTGGAACCATCGTACCAGCGGTAGGTGGCGTTGTCGCCCTCGACCTGGATCGCCTGCCACTGCTTCGGACCCTTGAACACCTCGCCGTAGCGCTTCAGGAACTGATCGCGCGACAGGCTCGTCGCGATCGACGTCGGCGATTTCCTTGTTCGTCGGCCAGACGTCACGCAGATACACCGGCTGCCCGTCGGACCCGATGCCCAGCGGTTCGGTGGTGATATCGACCGTCACCTTGCCCAGCAGCGCATACGCCACCACCAGCGGCGGCGACGCCAGGTAGTTCGCCCGCACGTTGGCGTGCACGCGGCCTTCGAAGTTGCGGTTGCCGGAGATCACCGCCGCGCCGACCAGCTTGTTGTCCTCGATCGCATCGACGATCGCGTCGTCCAGCGGGCCGGAGTTGCCGATGCAGGTGGTGCAGCCATAGCCGACCGTTTCGAACCCGATCGCATCCAGATCGGCGGTCAGGCCGGACTTGTCCAGATACTCGGTGACCACCTGCGACCCCGGCGCCAGCGAGGTCTTCACCCACGGCTTCGGCTTCAACCCCTTGGCGTGCGCCTTGCGCGCCACCAGCCCGGCCGCCACCAGCACGGACGGGTTCGACGTATTGGTGCAGGACGTAATCGCCGCGATCACCACGTCACCGTGGGTCAGTTCGTAGTTCTTGCCCTCGACCTTCACCGACAGTCCCGGCTTCGTCGCCGGCACGCCCAGGCCCTTGGTCAGGTCGGCCTTGAAGCTGGCGGAAACATCCTTCAGCAGCACCCGGTCCTGTGGCCGCTTCGGCCCCGCCATGCTCGGCTGCACCGTGGACAGATCCAGTTCCAGCGTGTCGGTGAACACCGGATCGGGCGATGCCCGGCTCACGGAACATGCCCTGAGCCTTCAGATACGCCTCCACCAGCGCGATGCGATGCGTATCGCGGCCGGACAGCCGCAGATAGTCCAGCGCGACCTTGTCCACCGGGAAGAACCCGCAGGTGGCGCCATATTCCGGCGCCATATTGCCGATCGTCGCGCGATCCGGCAGGCCCAGATCGTCCAGCCCCGGCCCGAAGAACTCGACGAATTTGCCGACCACGCCCTTCTTGCGCAGCATCTGCGTGACGGTCAGCACCAGGTCGGTGGCGGTGACGCCCTCGGCCGTCTTGCCGGTCAGCCGGAAGCCGATCACGTCCGGGATCAGCATGGCGATCGGCTGGCCCAGCATGGCCGCCTCGGCCTCGATGCCGCCGACGCCCCAGCCGAGGATGCCCAGCCCGTTCACCATCGTGGTGTGGCTGTCGGTGCCATACAGCGTGTCCGGATAGGCGAAGGTCGTCCCGCCGTTGGTCGACGTCCACACGCACTGACCAAGATATTCCAGGTTCACCTGGTGGCAGATGCCCGGTGCCCGGCGGCACGACGCGGAAATTGTCGAACGCATCCTGGCCCCAGCGCAGGAACTGGTAGCGCTCGCCATTCCGCTCGAATTCGATATCGACGTTCTTCTGCAGCGCGTCCGGGCGGCCGAACACGTCGACCATGACCGAGTGGTCGATCACCAGATCGACCGGCACCAGCGGGTTGACCTTGGCCGGGTTGCCGCCCAGCCGGGTGATGCCGTCGCGCATGGCGGCCAGGTCGACCACCGCCGGGACACCGGTAAAATCCTGCATCAGGATGCGGGCGGGCTTGAACGGCACTTCCTTGGACGACGTTGCCTTCTCCAGCCAGCCGACGATCGCCTTGGCGTCATCGACCTTGTAGCTACGGCCGTCCTCGAACCGCAGCACGTTCTCCAGCAGGACCTTCAGGCTGACCGGAAGCCGCGAAATATCGCCCAGGGTCTTCGCCGCCTCCGGCAGCGAGAAATAATCGTATCCCTTTCCTTCGACCGTCAGTGTGCGGCGTGATTTGAGGGTATCGTGCCCGATTGCGGTCATGCGCCCATTTCGCCCCGGTTCGCGGGGTGCCTTCCGTTAAGGCGGCGTGGGGGTGGAGAACACGCCGCGGATGAAATATTCACGACGCCGGGCTTTAACCACACCGGCCGGTGATCGTCCATCGGGCGTGAACGCAGGGGATGAAGTGCTGGCGGCAGAGGACGTCGCGGTATTCCGCGGCGAGAGGCTGGTGTTCCGCGATCTGTCCTTCACGGTGCCGGCAGGCGGCGCCCTGGTGCTCGCCGGCCCGAACGGGTCGGGAAAGTCGACACTGCTGCGGCTGCTGGCCGGCTTGGTGCGGCCGGCGGCGGGGCGGCTGCTGTGGGACGGCGCCGATGCGCTTGTCCGACCTCGCCGGCCATGGCCGGCGGGTCGCCTATCTCGGACATCAGGACGCGGTGAAGCCGGGCCTGACGGTGACCGAGAACCTGCGCTTCGCCGCGGCGGTGTCCGGCCGCCCGATCGATGCCGCGCTGGCGGCGCTGGGGCTGGAGGCGCTGGCCGACCTGCCGGCACGGATGCTGTCGGCGGGGCAGAAGCGGCGGCTGGCGCTGTCGCGGCTGGTGCTGTCCGCCGCGCCGCTGTGGCTGCTGGATGAGCCGACCCTCGGACTGGACACCGCCTCGATCGAGCGCTTCGGCAGCCTGCTGGCGGCGCATCGGGCCAGGGGCGGGCATGGTCGTGGCGGCGACGCACGTGCCGCTGCCGCTGCCCGACGCCGCCGGACCTTCGGCTGAGCTGATGAGGATATCCTGATGCGCATCTTCTGGGCGATCCTGTCGCGCGACCTGCGGCTGTCGTTGCGGCACGGCGCGGACACTCTCGCGGCGCTGCTGTTCTTCCTGGTGACCGCGTCGCTGTTCCCGCTGGCGATCGGGCCGGCGCCGGACACGCTCGGACCGCATCGCGCCCGGCATCGTCTGGGTTTGCGCCCTGCTGGCGGCGCTGTTGCCGCTGGACCGGCTGTTCGGCGCCGATCTGGAGGACGGCTCGCTCGATCTGCTGCTGCTGTCCGGCCTGCCGGCCTTCGGGATCGCCGCGGCGAAGGCGGCGTCGCACTGGCTGGTGACCGGGGTGCCGCTGCTGCTGGCCGCCGGCCCGGTGGCGGTGATGCTGCGCATGCCGGACGCCGGCATCCCCGCGTTGCTGCTGGGTCTGCTGCTGGGCAGCGCGCTGCTGTCGCTGTTCGGCACGATGGGTGCCTCGATCGTGCTGGGCGCGCGCCGCGGCGGCGTGCTGCTGCCGCTGCTGGTGCTGCCGCTGGTGACGCCGGTGCTGATCTTCGGCGCCGCGGCGGCCGACGCCGCGGCGGGCGGTTTTTCCCCCAGGCCGCATCTGCTGCTGCTGGGGGCGATGCTGGCGGCGGCGCTGCCGCTGTGCCCGCTGGCCGCCGGGGCGGGTCTGCGGGCCGCGGTGGAGTAACCCGAGCGTGGGAGAGCTTGCGTCGAACAGGTTTGATCCCGTCCGAAGCGGCCGAGGCCATGCCGGCGGCCGCTGACCGGGCGGACTGCCATGCGCGACCACACAGGATGCGGGTCCGCGACAGGATCGAGCCCACCACCGGCACGCGCATCAGCCCGAAGGTGAGACGCACGAAATGAAGAAAACGTCATAAGCCGGCGTCCCGGCATGTTGCGTGCCCCCATACCCCATGCTAGACGCCGCCGCGCCGGTTCGGCCGGCTCGTCCCGTACTCGCCCGCGCCCCTTCCAGGCTCCCAGGGGGTTCGGCCCAACATATGGAAACGCACGTGGCTTCTGAGGCTACGACAATCTCGTCCGGCGGCGGCCTTGCCGACCGCTATGCCGCCGCGCTGTACGCGCTCGCCGACGAACACCATGTGCTCGACACGGTCGTGTCGCAGATGGAGGGCCTTGGCCGGCTGATCGACGCCAGCAGCGATTTCCGCCGCCTGCTCGAATCGCCGCTGATCGACGTCAAGACCGCCACCGCCGCCGCCCAGGCGGTGCTGACGCAGGAAGGCTTCGGCAAGGAAGTCCGCGACTTCGTCGGGGTGATCGCGGTCAACCGCCGGCTGCGCGCGCTGCGTCGAGATCGTCGGCGCCTTCGCCGCCCTGGTGGCCGAACGGCGCGGCATCATCACCGCCCATGTCGCTCTCGGCGCATCCGCTGAACGACGTGCAACGCCAGCAACTGCGCGCCCGCCTGATCGAGGCCGGCTACGGCAACGTCAACATCAATGAGCGGGTCGAGGCCGACCTGCTGGGCGGCCTGGTCGTCCAGATCGGGGCCCGCCTTTACGACACCAGTTTGAAATCCCGGCTGCAACGTCTGCAGTACGCCATGAAGGGAGCCGCGTGAGATGGAGATCCGCCCAGCCGAGATCTCGGAGATTCTGAAGAAGCAGATCGCCGCGTTCGATACCGAAGCCAATGTCGCCGAAACAGGCCAGGTCCTGTCGGTCGGTGACGGCATCGCCCGCGTGTTCGGCCTGCAGAACGTGATGTCCGGCGAAATGGTCGAGTTCCCGACCGCCGGCCTGCGCGGCATGGCGCTGAACCTGGAAACCGACAACGTCGGCGTCGTGATCTTCGGCGACGACAAGCAATATCCGCGAGGGCGACACGGTCGCGCGCACCGGCTCCATCGTGGAGGTCCCGACCGGCCGGGGCCTGCTGGGCCGCGTGGTTGACGGCCTGGGCAATCCGATCGACGGCAAGGGTCCGATCGCCGGACGCCAAAATGAGCCGCGTCGAGGTCAAGGCGCCCGGCATCATTCCGCGCAAGTCGGTGCACGAGCCGATGCAGACCGGCCTGAAGGCGATCGACGCGCTGATCCCGATCGGCCGCGGCCAGCGCGAGCTGATCATCGGCGACCGCCAGACCGGCAAGACCGCGGTGATCATCGACACGATCATCAACCAGAAGGGCAACAACGCCTCGGGCGACCCCAAGAAGGCGCTGATCTGCATCTACGTCGCGATCGGCCAGAAGCGGTCCACCGTGGCGCAGCTGGTGCGCACGCTGGAAGAAAACGGCGCGCTGCAATACTCCATCGTCGTCGCCGCCACCGCGTCCGACCCGGCGCCGATGCAGTTCCTGGCGCCGTACTCCGGCTGCACCATGGGCGAGTATCTTCCGCGACAGCGGCCAGCACGCGGTGATCTTCTACGACGACCTGTCCAAGCAGGCCGTCGCCTATCGCCAGATGTCGCTGCTGCTGCGCCGCCCGCCGGGCCGTGAGGCGTATCCGGGCGACGTGTTCTACCTGCATTCCCGCCTGCTGGAGCGCGCGGCGAAGATGAACGACGCGCTGGGCGCCGGTTCGCTGACCGCGCTGCCGGTGATCGAGACGCAGGCCGGCGACGTGTCCGCGTATATCCCGACCAACGTGATTTCGATCACCGACGGCCAGATCTTCCTGGAGACGGAACTGTTCTTCCGCGGCATCCGCCCGGCGGTGAACGTCGGGCTTGTCGGTGTCCCGCGTGGGCTCCGCCGCCCAGGTCAAGGCGATGAAGCAGGTCGCCGGCCGCATCAAGCTGGAACTGGCGCAGTATCGCGAGATGGCGGCGTTCGCGCAGTTTTCCTCCGACCTCGACGCCTCGACGCAGCAGCTTCTGGCGCGCGGCTCGCGGCTGACCGAGCTTCTGAAGCAGCCGCAGTACAAGCCGCTGCCGATCGAGGAGCAGGTGGTGGCGATCTTCGCCGGCGTGCGCGGCTATCTCGACAAGATCGACGTCGGCCGGGTCGGCCCGTTCGAGGCGCAGTTCGTCTCCGAGCTGAAGGCGCGGGATCCAGGCATCCTGGAGGCGATCCGCACGCAGTTGGAGATCAAGCCGGATATCGAGAAGAAGCTGACCGCCTTCCTCGACGGTTTCGCCAAGTCGTTCACCTGATGGGCCTCGTCATCGTGCGAAGCGAGGGACGCGCGATCCCTTCGCCGGCGACGGTTCGTATCCTTCACGATGACGGAGGCAGCGGAGAAGTAGCATGCCCAGCCTGAAGGCCCTTCGGACACGCATCAACAGCGTGAAGTCGACGCAGAAGATCACCTCCGCCATGAAGATGGTGGCGGCGTCCAAGCTGCGTCGTGCGCAGCAGCAGGCCGAGGCGGCGCGTCCGTACGCCGAGCGGATGGACCGCATGCTGCGGGCGCTGGCGGCGTCGGTCGCGCGGTTCCCCGACCGCTCCGCCGTTGCTGGTGGGGACCGGGTCAGGACAAGACGCAACTGCTGATCGCGGTGACCGCCGATCGCGGCCTGGCCGGCGCGTTCAACAGCCAATATCGGACGCGCCACGCGCAATCTGGCCCGGCGGCTGGAAGTCCGAAGGCAAGACGGTGAAGATCCTCGCCGTCGGGCCGCAAGGGACGCGATTATCTGCGCCGCGAACTGGCCAGCCGGATCGTCGGCGACATCAGCTATGCCGGCAAACGCCGGATCGACTTCGCCGACGCGCAGGAAATCGGCCACCGTGTCACGGCGATGCTGGCCGCCGGCGAGATCGACGTGGCGACGATCATCTACAACCGCTTCCAGTCCGTCATCTCCAGGTGGTGACCGAACAGCAGATCATTCCGGCGCCGCCACCGCCGGAAGGCGAAACCGTGGACACCGGCGGCGCGATCTACGAGTTCGAGCCGGACGAGGAAACGATCCTGGCGAAGCTGCTGCCGCAGGCGCTGGCGATCCAGATGTACCGCTCGTTGCTGGAAAGCGCCGCCGGCGAGCACGGCGCGCGAATGACCGCGATGGACAACGCGACCCGCAACGCCGGCGACATGATCAAGCGGCTCAGCCAGAACTACAACCGCGCCCGCCAGGCGAACATCACCAAGGAACTGATCGAGATCATCTCCGGCGCAGAAGCCGTCTGATCTCGCATTCGCAAACAGCCGTCTGATCCGAGGCAAAAGGAACCCCACTCATGGCAAGCAACATCGTCGGTCGTGTGACCCAGGTCCTCGGAGCGGTCGTGGACGTGCAGTTCGATGGCGACCTGCCGTTCATCCTGAACGCGCTGCACAGCAAGATCGAAAACCGCACGCTGGTGCTGGAAGTGGCGCAGGAACTGGGTGAGCGCACCGTGCGCTGCATCGCCATGGACAGCACCGACGGCATGGTGCGCGGCCAGGAGGTCACCGACACCGGCGCGCCGATCCAGGTGCCGGTCGGGCCGGAGACCCTGGGCCGCATCATGAACGTGATCGGTGAGCCGATCGACGAGAAGGGTCCGCTCCACACCACGAAGAAATATCCGATCCACCGTCCCGCGCCGTCGTTCGAGGAGCAGGCGACCTCGGCCGAGATCCTGGTGACCGGCATCAAGGTGGTCGATCTGCTGTGCCCCTACCTGAAGGGCGGCAAGGTCGGCCTGTTCGGCGGCGCCGGCGTCGGCAAGACGGTGCTGATCCAGGAGCTGATCAACAATATCGCCAAGGCGCATGGCGGCGTGTCGGTGTTCGCCGGGCGTGGGTGAGCGCACCCGCGAGGGCAACGACCTGTATCACGAGATGATCGACGCCGGCGTCATCAAGATGGACGACCAGCGGCAACGTTGCTGGAAGGCTCCAAGGTGGCGCTGATGTATGGCCAGATGAACGAGCCGCCGGGTGCGCGCGCCCGCGTCGGCCTGTCCGGCCTGTCGATGGCGGAGTATTTCCGCGATGAGGAAGGCCAGGACGTGCTGTTCTTCGTCGACAACATCTTCCGGTTCACCCAGGCGGGCGCGGAAGTGTCCGCGCTGCTGGGCCGTATCCCCTCGGCGGTGGGCTACCAGCCGACGCTGGCCACCGACATGGGCGCGCTGCAGGAGCGGATCACCTCCACCAACAAGGGGTCGATCACCTCGGTGCAGGCGATCTACGTGCCGGCCGACGATCTGACCGACCCGGCGCCGGCCACTTCGTTCGCCCACCTGGACGCGACGACGGTGCTGAACCGGCAGATCGCCGAACTGGGGATCTATCCGGCGGTCGATCCGCTGGACTCGACGTCGCGGTCGCTGGACCCGCGGATCGTTGGCGAAGACCATTACAACGTGGCGCGCGAGACGCAGCGCATCCTGCAGACCTACAAGTCGCTGCAGGACATCATCGCCATTCTGGGCATGGACGAGCTGTCCGAGGAGGACAAGCTGGTCGTCGCCCGCGCGCGCAAGATCCAGCGCTTCCTGTCGCAGCCGTTCCACGTGGCGGAGGTGTTCACCGGCTTCCCCGGCAAGCTGGTGCCGGTGGCCGACACGGTGCGCAGCTTCAAGGCGATCTGCGCCGGCGAATACGATCATCTGCCGGAAGCCGCGTTCTACATGGTCGGCACGATCGAGGAAGCCGTCGCGAAGGCCGAGACCTTGAAGGCGAATGCCTGACCCGAAGGGACGAGAATGGCCACCAACCTGGAAATCGTCAGCCCGGAGACGGCTGCTGCTGTCCCGTCCCGGTGGACATGGCGGTGATCCCGGCCTCGGAGGGCGACATGGGGGTGCTGGAGGGGCACACCCCGATGATCGTCATGCTGCGCGGCGGCACGATTGACCTTTATGAGGGCGATCGGATCATCGACCGGTTGTTCGTCGACGGCGGTTTCGCCGAGGTCACGCCGGAGCGCTGCACGGTCCTGGCGAACAAGGCGATCCCGCTGACCGATGTCAACAAGGCCGAGGCCGAGACGCCGCCTGGCCGAGGCCGAAGCCGCGTACGAAGCCGCCGACAAGAGCGATGTGGCCGATCGAGGATGCGGCGCTGGACGCGGTCCAGTCGGCTCGGGCCATGGTCGAAGCCGCCGGCTGAGCCGGGCCGCTGCGCACGGGCGCCGCGGAATGGCGGTAAGCGCCGTGGTTCTGACGAGGCAGCCCGGCGGGCGCCGCTATCGCGCAGGCCGCGGTAGGTCGCACACAGGTTCCGCCGGCCGGGACGTTCGCCGCCTCCAGGGTCCTCAACCGCAGCCGCCTGTTGCCAAATAGCACCGCTGCCGGGGCGTCAAGTCTCCAGTCGTTTCCAGGCCGCTGTGCACAGTTTCATCGTCGGTGCAGCATTCATATATGTCTAGCCGGGTGCAGAAACCAAACGTCCCGGGTCCCGGCGACCTTTCAGCGAGCATGACACCGAGATGAAGCACTGGCGGATCGAAGATGTCGCCTGGGACCAGTTCGATCCCAAGGCCGTTGACCCCGCGCTCGTGCCGCTGGTCAAGGCCGCGGCCATGGTGGAGCGCAACGGCAAGGACTACGCCCGGTATCTCGGCGGCGTGTTCCATGACGACCCCGACTTCCGCAAGGCGGCCGATCACTGGGCCGAGGAGGAGGTCCAGCATGGCGATGCCCTGGCGAAATGGGCCGAACTGGCCGATCCGGCGTGGAATTTCGCCGCCGCGTTCGATCGCTATCGCGCCGGATACACGATCAAGACCGACGCCGACGCATCCATCCGCGGCTCCCGCACCGGCGAGCTGATCGCGCGTTGCATGGTCGAAACCGGCACCTCCAGCTACTACACCGCGCTGGCCGAGGCGACATCCGAACCGGTGCTGAAGCAGGTCTGCAAGCTGATCGCCGCCGACGAGTACCGGCACTTCAAGCTGTTCTACGACCACATGCGCCGATATCTGGCGCGTGAAAACCTGGGCGTGCTGACAAGGCTGCGGATCGCCGCTCGGGCGGATCGGCGAGTCGGAGGACGACGAACTGGCCTACGCCTACCATTGCGGCAACGAGCCGGAGTCAACAGACGTTTCAGCACGATCGCTGCACAGCCGCCTACATGGCGGGTGCGATGGGGTATTATCGCTACCGTCATATCGAGCGTGGCACCGGCATGATCCTGAAGGCCGTCGGGCTGCCCCCGCGCGGGCGGCTGTCAGCGGGGGCGACCAAGGTGGCATGGACCCTGCTGCAATGGCGTCAGCATCGATTTGAGAAGCAACTGGCGGCCTGATACTCACCCCATCAGCCGGCCATCAGGATCCCGGTTCCTGGATCGAAGAAAGGAAGGCGAGGATCTTCTGGAACTCCGCGGGTGAGATGATCCCGCTCCAGTTGGGCATGCCCTTGGTGACCCGGCCATGGGTGACGGTGGTCATGAACATCTGCGCCATATCGTTGCCGTAGCGCTGCCGCAGCAGCCGCAAATTCCGCCGCTGCTCGCCCTGGACGGCGTCCGGTCCGTGGCAGTGGGAGCAATTATCGTTGAACAGCTTCCGCCCCGCCGCGATGTCTTCGGGATTGGTCGAGATGCCGGGTTCGGCCGGCGTCGCGGCCGCCGCGGGCTGAGCGCGCGAGGCGTCGGGCTGAGGCGTGGGCGTCCCATTTGTCGTGTCGCCATGGATCAAAGCGGGACTGCCGGCGGCGGATTGCGGTGCGGGAGTCGGAGTCGCGGCGGGAAAGCCGTACTTCGCGGCGAGCCGGTCGATCGAATCGCCAAGACCACCGATCGCCCGGTCCACCTGGTCGCGCAAATCCTTCTGGTCGCGGGGAAACGCAATGGTCGCGTCCCACTGCATATGATCGCCATTGACCGGCTGGACCTCATAGGCGCCATGCATGACGGTCTTGTTGAGCCAGCCGGCCGAGGCACCCCAGATGAACGCCACGTCGGCCGTCCCGGCCGCCAGGTCCTGCATCGCTTCGTCGGGCGACAGCACAGTGACCATCCGCACGTCGTTCTCGCCGGCAAGCAGATTCTGCGGCGGCGAGTCGTACTGCACGGCGACGCGCCGGCCATGCAGGTCCTGCAGACTGTCGACCGCCGTCGACGGCAGGGCGACCAGTGCGTACCCGAGGTGCACGATCGGCCGCGAGAGGATCAGGCGCGGGCCCATGAAAGACGCATCCTCCGGCACGCCGACGAAGCCGTCGCACTGACCCGGCAGCATCTTCTTGCGGATCTGGCGCTTGGTATAATAGGTCGGCACCCAGACCGGCTGGAACGGACGTCCCAGGGCCTGAGCGATATCCCGCCCCAGTTCAACATAGAAACCTGGCGTCGCGGGGTTTTCACTGCTGAACGGCAGGTTGTCCGGATCGACACACAGGCGGAGCGGCTGTGCCTCGTCCGCTGTCGCGGGCCGCACCCGCGACAGCGCGACGAAGACCAGCACGATGCAGAAGGCGATCGTGCACGACCGCCCCCTGCCCCGCAGCAGACGCCTTGCCACTACAGCGTGAACACGAACAGGGTTCCGCCCTCGGGCGTCGCGGCCATGATCTTCTTGCCGACCTCGCCCATGAAGGCGGGCGGCAATTCAGCCCGGCCAACCAGGATCGCGACATACTGCTTGCCGTCGACCGAGAACGTCATCGGGCCAGCACCGACGCCGCTGCCGACATTCATCTGCCACAGCGGCTTGCCGGTCTTGGCATCCACGGCATGAAACATACCCTGGATGTCACCGAAGAAGACCAGGTTGCCGGCGGTGGTCATCGTGCCACCGTTCCAGGGCAGCGGCAGGTTGATGGTCCACGCAGGCTTCTGGGTGGCCGGATCAAGCGCCAACAACTGGCCGAGATGGTCGCCGTGACCCGGAATGACCGAGAAGTCATTCCCCAGATAAAATGAACCGCGGCGGTAGTTCACTTCGGCCGCCTGCATGTCCTGGCACATGTTGTTCGTTGTCACATAGACCAGTCCGGTCCCCGGATTGAACGAGATCGGCTGCCAGTTCTTGCCGCCCATCCAGCTGGGGCAGATGTCGGTGGCCTTGTAGTCGATGCGCGGGCGCTTCGCGGGGTCCTCGACCGGCCGCTCTTTCGCAACGTCATATTCCTTGGCCCAGTTCACCGGGACGAACGGCTTGGCGGAAATCAGCTTGCCGGTGTCCCGATTGATGACGAAGAAGAAGCCGTCGCGGTCGGCCTTCATCAGGACCGGTGTCTTCTTGCCGTCGATGGTGATGTCGGCCAGGACGTTTTCGTTCACACCGTCATAGTCCCAGGCCTCGGCCGGGGTCTGCTGATACCCCCACTTGATCTTTCCGGTGTCGCCGTCGAGGGCGAGCGTGCTCGACGTCCAGAGGTTGGTCAGCTTGCCGTAGTCCGAAGTGCCGGTGCTGCGGACCGCCGCGTTCCATGGACCGGGATTGCTGGTTCCGTAGAAGACCGTGTTCGTCGCGGGGTCATAGGACCCGACCTGCCACGCGGCGCCGCCGCCGTGCTTCCAGCTATCGCCCTTCCAGGTGTCGTTGCCTGGCTCGCCGGGACCGGGGATCGTGTAGGTTCTCCAGGCCAGCTTGCCGGTTGCCAGGTCGTAGGCCTGAAGGGAGCCGCGCGCCCCGTATTCACCCCCGGCGAAGCCGATGACCGCCATGTTCCTGGTAATCACCGGTGGCGAGGTGATAGCCGAACCTTGCTTGTAGTCGACGACCTCGACCTTCCAGGCCTCCTTGCCGGTCTTCGCGTCGAGCGCGACCAGGTGTCCGTCGAGGGTGCCGAACAGGATCTTGCCGTCCGCGAAGGCGACGCCGCGGCTATCGAGGTCACAGCAGACGAACGGGTCGACATCCTCGGCGATGATCGGCTGATATTGCCACCGGATCTTTCCAGTCTTCGCGTCAAGCGCGTAGACGCTGCGCGGGCCCGACGAACTGGATACGTAAAGTGTGTCACCGATGACGATCGGCGTTGCCTCATTCGAGCGCAACGCCCCCAACTGGAAGGCGTAGGCCAATTTGAGCTGCCCGACATTTTCATCAGTGATCTGATGGAGCGGACTGAACCGCGTATTTGCCTCGGTTCGGCCGTATGTCGGCCAGTTGTCAGGACTTTGCAGCGCCTGATCAAGCGCATCGTCGGCAAAGGCCGGCACAGCGGCGAGCATGCCCACTGCGACGGCGGCACCGGTGACAGATCGCAACCACGTCGAATGCTGCGTCTTCATGACGCTCCCCTCCTGTTATTGTTGCGTCCAACCGCCGGCCGCGCGCATTGCTTGTTGTCGGCTCGCGGGCCCCCTCGGTCCGGAGATCCGAAACCGCCGAGACCAGTCCGCCTCATGCCGCGAACCGGACGGTAAACGGGGAAAGTCCAGCCTGACGGCGAATTCTTGTCAACCGTGCGTTCACGGCTTGACCGCTACAAATCCCGTTTTGATGCGCGACAGGGCTGACTGGAAATTTTCAGCCTGACCGTGCAGTCCGAAAATGGTCCAGGTCTTTGTTTGATCGCATGATTCACGTGCCCGGGACGTTCCGCTGGGCGCGATCATGCTCCATCGCAGTCGTCAAACTCTGGCGCAGTCGTCAAACTCTGGCGCAGCGCCTCGACGACGCGCTTCCCTTCAAATCGGCCGGACGGGTGATGGCAGGGTGCAAAGCCGATCATCCCGTCAGGCCTTCGGCGCTCGGGCGCTGATTCATCGTTTCGCACCAGCGTTGCCAGTGCCGGCAGGAGGGCGATTTCGGCGGGGCCATACTCCCCAATCGAATCCCGTCATTGTGCCCCATCGGGCCGATTGAACAGACCATTCAAGCAATCAGATCATATCGGCCGACACCTCTTGGCAAGGTTCAAACGGAGCACGTGAAGACCACGGGATCCTGACAGCAATGAGCAATGTTAACAGGCAGCCGACACCTGGACCGGATCCGGACCCCAACTGGCGTCCTACATCCGCCAGTATGTCTGGGATGACACCGCCGATGCCTTTTTGCTTGGCCACCGGCTACATCCCTGGCCGGAAAATGGTCTCCGCCACGTGGTATGGAAGTGCGACAGGCTCGCCGCATCGTCGCGCTGTGCGGCGCCCGTTCGCAAGCGGGGGCCCGGGCTGATGCGGCCGAGCGCAGGACGGCTGGAGGAAGCAGCTGGTGCCATGGCGTTCGGTCGCCCCACGGTGATGGGGGCGCGGTGCGACGTTGAAGCAGGGTGGGCGACCGCGCTTGAGCGCGGTCCCTCGGAGCCGGCGGGGATCCGCGAGCTTCCGCCAGTCGAAGGCCGGCCCGTGGCGGGGATGCGCTTGCGGGAATGTCCAGTGTGCGGGTTGATGCAACGCCTGCCGCCTTTGCCGCGCGGGGCCGTGGCGCGGTGTTCTCGCTGCGAGGCGGTGCTGCGGCGGCGGCGGGTGGATCCGGTGAGGCGGTCGCTCGCGTTGGCGCTGACCGGGGTGCTGCTGTTCGCCCTCGCTGTTGCGCTGCCGTTCCTGGATGTCAATCTTGTCGGACTGGAACGCGGAACACTGTTGCTGACCGGGCCGCTCGAACTCCAGCAGTATGGTGTCTGGCAACTGGCCCTCGCGGTGCTGGTCACCTCGGTCGGTGCGCCGCTGGTGCGCCTGCTGGCGCTTACTTACGTGCTGCTTGGGATGAGTCTGCCGCAGCCGCCGCAGCATCTGTATACCGTGTTCCGCTGGTTCGAATGGCTTCGCACCTGGTCGATGGTCGAAGTATTCCTGCTTGGCGTGTTGGCTGCTTACACGCGGTTGACATCGATCGCGCAGGTGAACCTGGGGGGCGCGGTGTATGCGCTGGCTGGAGTGATGCTCACTACGGCGGCGATAGACGTCGTACTTGACCGCGAGGCGGTATGGAAAACCTTGGAGCGGAGGAGGCTACTGGCCGGGTGGTCCGAGAAGCCTGCCGCCCTGGACCGTGACGGCAGCCGGTTGACGGGCTGCAACAGTTGCGGGCAGGTGAGTGGCGCCAGTTTGGCATGCCCGCGCTGCGGCTCGGTCATGCGGCCGCGCAAGACCGACAGCCTGCAGCGCACCTGGGCGCTGCTGATCGCCGCCACCATCCTTTACATCCCGGCCAACACAATGCCGATCCTGACCCTGGTGCGGATCGGCCACTCGGGGACTCCCAGCACCCTTCTCAGCGGGATCCAGGACATGGCGACTTCGGGATATTGGTCGCTGGCGGTCCTGGTGTTCTGCGCCAGCTTCCTGGTGCCGCTGTTCAAACTGCTGGGACTGAGTGCGCTGCTGATCACCACGCAACGCGGGACGCGCAGCCTGCTGCGCGAGCGCACAATGCTTTATCGCATCGTCGATTCGATTGGCCGATGGTCGATGATCGACGTCTTCATGGTCTCGATCCTCACCGCCACGGCCCGGATGGGAGAGCTTGGCTCGATCTTTCCCGGGCTGGGCGCCGTGGCGTTCTGCGCGGTCGTGGTGCTGACCATGCTGGCTGCCCACAGCTTCGACCCACGCCTGATGTGGGACGCGGCAGCCCGCAAAGAACGTTCGGCACAGGCTACGCCATGAGCAGCGCGGCGTCGTGGCGCGCGTGAGCGCGGAACTCCCCGGCTTGCGGAATGCGTCGGCGGCGAGCCGGGGCGATGAGGCTTGATGTGGTAAGCGGCGGGAACCATGTCTGTCGAAGGGACGATGACGCCGCGTTCCTTGTTTTCAGCCGCCTGGTTTTCGGTGGCCTGCTGATCCCCGGCTATCGCCGCACATCGCGGCGAACCAGGCGATTCTCAGCCTGGCGGTGGAGGCCGAAAATCGTCCAGGTCGTTGTTTGGTCGCATCTTTCAACCGCCGGGACGTTCCGCTCAGCGCTATCATGCTCTGCAAGTGCCGCCGATTTCGCCGCCCCGGAGATCCGAGCCGATGACCCTCGTGCGCCTCGTCCTCAACATCCTGTGGATCCTGGCCGGCGGGCTCTGGATGGCGGCGGCTTGGCTGATCGGGGGGGTCTTGCTGGCGCTGACCATCATCGGCTTGCCCTGGGCAAGGGCCGCGTTCGAGATTGCCGCTTACACGCTGCTGCCGTTCGGCTACCGTGTCGTGCGCCGGGACGAATACACAGGCCGAACCGACCTTGGAACTGGGCCGCTGGGCTTTCTGGGCAATCTGATCTGGCTGGCGCTGGCGGGCTGGTGGCTGGCGTTGGGCCACCTGGTGACCGCGGTGGTTCTCGCCATTACCATCATTGGCATCCCGTTCGCCTGGGCCCACCTGAAGCTGGCGGGTCTGGCCCTGTGGCCGATCGGCAAGATGATCGTTCCCGCGGATGCACTGCCCGCGGCGCGTGGCTAGACCATTTTCGCCGACTGTGCAGGCCGAAAATGGTCTATCTCTTTGTTTGATCGCATGATTCACGCGCCGGGAACGTTCCGCTCAGCGCGATCATGCTCTATTCAACTGGGGCCAGACAATTTTCAGCCTGACTGTGCAGGCCGAAAATGGTCTATCTCTTTGTTTGATCGCATGATTCACGCGCCGGGGACGTTCCGCTCAGCGCAATCACTCTAGGTGTGCGTGGCATCACATCCTCCTACTCAGCTGTTTCTCCCCGAGGTGTTCGATGCCTCCCGGCCTGACAGGGTGGGTCTCGGCCACGGCTGCCTGCTGCTGCGCGGGTTCGCGTCTGCCGCGACTCCTGCTCTGCTCGCCGCCGTTCGGCGCGTGGCCGGGTCGGCCTCGTTTCGGCGCATGGCGACGCCGCGGGGGAAGATGTCGGTGGCCATGACGAGTTGCGGCAGCGTCGGCTGGACGTCGGACAAGGCCGGATACCGCTACAGTGCCGTGGACCCGCTCACCGGGCGCCCATGGCCCGAGTTGCCCGCCGGGTTCAGCGAACTCGCCGCACGGGCCGCCGCGGACGCCGGATTCGCGGCGTTCGAACCCGATACATGCCTGCTGAATGAGTACGAGCCGGGCGCCCGCCTCTCGCTGCACCAGGACAAGGACGAACGCGACCCGGCGCATCCGGTCGTGTCCGTCTCGCTCGGGCTGCCCGCGACGTTTGTCTTCGGCGGAGCGAGCCGTAAGGATCCCGTGCGGCGCTGGACGCTCGAGAGTGGCGATGTGGTGGTGTTTGGCGGCGCTTCCCGGCTGGCATACCACGGTGTCGAGGCGTTGCCTGATGGCGAGCACCCGCTCACTGGGCGGCGGCGTATCAACCTGACGTTTCGGCGCGCGCTGTGAGCGGGGTGGCGGGCCTAGGGGAGACGATCCAGGGACGGAGCAGAAGGCGGCTGGGTCAGATCAATCACCGTTCAGGGCGGCCAGTTGAACGTCCGGCTGCACATCGGGTGTCCGCGGCGGAATGAAGGTCAGGCCGGCTGCGCCTGCAAGCGGCTCGATCGCGCCGTGCGCCTGAAGATCGGCCAGGGCGCCGTCCACCTGCTTGATCAGGGTGCTGTTCGAGGCCAGGCCAACATAGCCCATGTTGAACCCGATCGAGTGCCGATAGCCCGAGGGTACCAGACCAGCGGAACCGTGCAGTAAGCGCCAGGCATCAAACGCACGCAGGTTGACGAACGCGGCGTCCAGTTCGCCTCGCTGCAGCTTGTCAAACAGATCCCGCGTGTCGGGCACATGCACGACGTGCTGGTCCAACCGGCCGTTGTCATAGTGCATTGCAATGGCGTCGGTCAGGGTGGCGATGGGCACGCCGAGCCGCATGTCATCCAGATCGTTCAGCGTCCTGATCCGGTGATCGGCGTCGTGGGCCGCGAGCACGACCGCCAGCGCGTCCAGCCGATACGGGCGCGTCGCCGCCAAGGGGCCGATCTTCACCCAGCGGCGGCGGTCATCCGGCTTGGCACCGTCGAACGGCGGCAGTCTGGCAGTCGGCGAGCGCGGGTGCCCAAGCGTGCCCTGGGTCAGCGGGTATTCGGCCACGAGGTCGCAGTGTCCATCCGACAGCAGGGCGTTGGCGTCCGTGGCGAGACTGGTGTCGGGATCATCCCGGCTTACAAACCACTGCACCCTCAGCGACCGGCCCAGCCGCTGAGCGACGGCACGCGACAAGGCGAGGTCGAAGCCACTGGGGCTGCTGCCGGCGCGCAAGGAAAGCGGCGGATCGTTCTGCTGCATGCAGACCGCCAGCGCGCGTTCGTCCCCGGGCGCTTCGTCCGGGGTCCGCGCCCATGCCGACGCGACCGGCAAGGCCAGCATCGCCACCAATGCACAGCGCGCTCTCGCCGCGACGGATTTCATTTCGGGGGCACTCCGCCGGTGCGGACGTAGGCCCACAACGCTTCGATTTCGTCCGGGTGGAGCACGTCCTTCCACGGCGGCATGGCGTTCTTGCCGTTGCGCACGGAATTGAAGAAGCGCGCCCGATCGTTGTGCGGAAACTTGCGGAGATCGAATGAGATGTTGCCGGGATTGACCATTTTCGGCCCATGACAATGCGAACATATCTGATCGAAAAGTTGCGGCGCCCTTGGCGAATTGTTGCGGGGATGGCGGAGGTTCGGGAGCCGATTGCGCGTGTGCCGATACCATGAAGGCGAGAAGCAAGGTGCCCGCCACGAGGCGAGAGGAAACCCTCATTCCATTCTCCGGTCTGATTGCGGGAAGGGAGGCGTCCGCGCCGGACGCCTCCATCGATCGCTACTGGGGTGCCAGAGCGAACACCCAGAGTGAACCGCCGGCCGGAACCTTGGACAGCCGCTCGTCACCCGAGAACAGGTCGTAGACACCACCAATCCCGCTGGAGACGGCGACGTACTGCACGCCGTCCTGCTCCCAGGTGACCGGCTGACCTTCGATGCCCGAGCCGGTCTTGAACTGCCAGAGTTGCTTGCCGTTATCGACGTCGAACGCCTGGAACTCGCCGGTCAGCTTGCCGGTGAACACCACGCCGCCCGCCGTCGAAAGCACGCCCGAGAAGCGCGGAATGTCACTCTTGGCTTCCCATTTGGCTTTGCCGGTCATGGGATCGATCGCCTTGAGGCCGCCCCGCGAACCGTCCGGCCAGATCCAGCTGATGTCCGCGCCCCAGTAGGTCAGGCCGGCACGGTACTGCGCATTAACGGGTTTGTAGTGCATGCCGAAATTCAGCGTGTTGGCGTAGATCAGGCCGGTCTGAGGATCGAAAGAGACCGGGCTCCAGTTCTTGCCGCCCATCGCGCCCGGCCAGACATCAACGTCCTTCCCTTGCCGCACCTCGTCGGTGATCTCGGTCGGAATGGGCCGCCCATCCTCACCGATGCCCTTCGCCCAGGTTTGCTTGGTGATATACTGGTTGGCCGCGATCAGCTTGCCGTCCGTGCGATCAAGCACGTACTGGAAACCGTTGCGGTTGGTGTCCATCAGCACCTTGGTCATCTTGCCGCCGACATTGAGGTCGGCGAGCACCATCTCGGCGACGCTGTCATAGTCATACGGGTCGTTGGGAGAGAACTGAAAATGCCACTTCATAGCGCCGGTCTTCGGATCGAGGGCCAAAACCGAGCAGGTGTAGAGGTTATCGCCGGGATGTTGGGTGGGGTTCCAGGACCCCGCGTTGCCGGTGCCCCAGTAAACCGTGTGCAGCTCAGGATCGAACGAACCGGTGATCCAGGTCGACCCGCCGCCGTGCAGATAGGTGTCGCCGGGCCAGGTCTTGCCGTTCGGATCGTTGGGACCGGCGACGGTGTAGGTCCGCCACAGATGTTTGCCGGTGTCGGGGTCCCAGCCGTCGATGAAGCCGCGGATGCCGTATTCCGCGCCCGAGATGCCGGTAATCACGACGCCGTCGGCGACCAACGGCGCCACCGTCTGGGAGTACCCGTCCTTGAAGTCGATGACGTGCGACCGCCACAGTTCCTTGCCGGTCTTGGCGTCCAGCGCGATGACGTTGGCATCCAGGGTGGTGCGGAAGATCTTTCCTTCGTACAGCGCCAGCCCGCGGTTGATGATGCCGCAGCAGACGATCCGGGGGGTTTCCGCGGGATATTCGACCTTTGTCTTCCAGATCTGCTCACCTGTCTTGGCGTTGATTGCCATGGTGGCGGAGTTGGTGGTCACATAGAGCACACCCTTGTAGACGAGCGGCTGCGACTCTTCGCTCTTGTTGTCGTCGTAGCTGTAGTTCCAGACCGGAACGAGATGCTTGACGGTATCGCGGTTGATCTGGGTGAGTGGGCTGAACCTCTGGAGATTGTAACCCATCCCATAGTTCAGGACATCCGAGGTGTCTTTTTGTGAGCCCTGCGTCAGATCCGCGGCGGTCTGGGCGTGGCCACTGAACGGAACGAATGCGGCGAATGCAGCCGCCAACAAAAGCTTTCGCATTATTTCCCCCTCTGGTGCCTTATCGGCACGTTGTTCTCCTACGTCTCCGGCTGCCTGCCTCGCCTGGAGGCGAGCCGCTGTCCTGTGCCGGCCTAAACCGGCGTCGCTGCCCTGTACAGACCACTCTCAAACGCTGCGAGCAGCTTCAATACGTGGTCATCGGCGAAAGGCAGAAGCTGTGTCATGATCACGCCGGTCACGTGCCTGGTCGGATCCACCCAGAAATACGTGTTGAAGAGCCCGGCCCAGGCGATACTACCGGCGCTGCGTCCCGACGGCCCGGGCTGGGTATTGATGTCGAAGGACAATCCCCACTTCTGGACCATGCCGGGGAAGAGATTGGCATCATTCGAAAGATCCGGATGGACCGTCTTCAAGGTCTGGACATCCAGATCGCCGATGTGGTTCTGGCGCATCAGTGCGACTGTCTCGGGCTTCAGCACCCGAGCGCCGTTGAACGTGCCGTCGTGCAGCAGCATCTGCAGGAATGCCATGTAGTTTCGGGGCGTGCTGAACAACGCGCCGCCGCCCATGAAGAATTCGGGACGCTGCGGCATTTCGAAGGACTTCGGCTTCAGCGAACCGTCGCTCTCACGGGTGTACATTGGCGCCACCCGGGCTTTCTGGGCGGAGCTGATAAAGAAGCCGGTGTCGGTCATGCCGAGAGGCGCAAAGATGTTCTCGCGGAAGTAGACTTCGAGCGAATGGTCGCTCACCGCCTCCACGGCCTTGCCGACCCAGTCTATGTTGATGCCGTATTCCCAGCGATCGCCCGGATCGAACTCCAGCGGTACGTTGAACGCGGCGTTCTTGCAGTCGCCGATATCCGGAGTCCCGGTCACCTTCTGGTACCGGGTTATCGGTTCGCTCCATATGCTGTAGGTGAAACCGGCTGTATGGGTCAGCAGATGACGCAGCGTGATGGGGCGCCTGGCAGGACGGAGAATCGGTGCGCCATTGGAATCGAACCCCTCCAAGACCTTGGGCGACTCCAACTGCGGAAGGAGCGCGCCCATGGGCTGTTCGAGGTGCAGCTTGCCTTGCTCGACCAACTGCATGCAGGCGGTCGCGGTGATCGCTTTCGTCATCGAGGCGATCCAGAACACGCTGTCGGCTGTTATGCCCGGCCCAAACGCCCCTTCGTAGACGATCCCCTTGTCCGTTGCGCCGATGGCGACGACGCCCGGCACCGACTGGGCGTCAACCGCCTGGCGAAGCGTCTGGTCGACTTGTGCGAGGGCCGTGCTGAGGCCTGGATCGGACTCCGCCGCGTTGGCGCGGAGGCCGGGCATCCCGGCAATGGAGGAAGCAGCGGCCAAGGTCGTAGCCCTGGCAAGCACCTCGCGGCGACTGGCGTATCTGACCATCCTGAGCCTCCCCTGAGTGCCCCTTTTTTTGCTGCGGGTCTCTCCCTAGCGTGGACCTAAAGCGCGGTATCCGTCAATCCGAGCAATATTCAGCGGCGCAGAGCGGGATCGTCAGTGCGGCCGGGCTGCACGAGCTTGCCGACCGCCTTACCCAGTACCGCACTTCGCCGTTCTTCCGGCTACGCTATGGATCGCTGCTGGGAAAGGGCGGACGCGGACACGAAGCCGCGGCTCAGTACGCCGAGGCAGCACGGCTGCTGCTCCGCCATGCGGAAGCGGAACGGGCAGATGTCACCCGCCATCTCACGCGCTGGCTGGCCGAGACGCGCGTACTGCAAGTGCCACAACGGGTCGGGTACGACACAACCGTAACGTTCGGCGTTGGAGAATGGGGCACGTCCTTGTTGGGCGAAGGCTGGTATCCGGCAGAGAAATGAGGCGTTTGGATCCGCGGCTTCACCGGCCGGTTCTATTTCACTTTGCGACCGCCCGCCGGCGGTGGTGGGGTTCGGCTAGGGCTAGAGTTTTGCACCGTTGTGCATGTCGATCGGACCGGCACACAGTCCGTGCGGGTCTCCGTGAATGGCCGGGAACTGGCCCTTTGCTGGTTTGAGAATTCGGCTTCCGCTGATCGAACCGTCGAGGTCGGCAGCTGGGCCTTTGCGGCCGACAAGATAGAGATCGCTTTTTTTGTAGCCCAGCCGACCTCGCCTGCCGAGCGCGGGTCCACGGACACCAGGCTGCTCGGGCCTGGACTAACCGGCCTGACCGTCCGGCCGCAACCTGAAAAGCCGCTTCGCGCCGAGAGGCAGTCGGATATTGCTTCGAAGTCCCGAATCTGAAATTCGCCTAAGTGGGTGAATCTCATATTCGCGGCGCGAGTGCTTTGCCTTCAGCCGCCTGCTGGTCTCCTGCGTCAGCGACGTCCGAACGCAGGAGGCAGGAGGCAGGGACACCAGAACCAGAGCGCATTTACCTTGAGTGGAAACGCCCAGGCTCATATTTATCGAGCAATTTCATCAGCCTGAGGTCGCTTCGCCATTCGAGTCAGGCTGATATTGCTTTTAGACAATTTTCAGCCTGACCGTGCACGCCGAAAATGGTCTATCTCTTTGTTTGATCGCACGATTCACGCGCCGGGGAGGTTCCGCTCCGCGATCATGCTCTAGCTCACGACCGCGATCTGTTCTCGCCGAAGCTGCACCGTCAGTTCGTCCAGCGACTTTTCGACGCGGGTCAGCATCTCGTCGATCTCCGCCTTCGAGATCACCAGTGGCGGGCTGAAGCACAGCTGAATCGTTCGCCACCGCTCGGCTGATCACGCCGTTTTCCTCGAGCAGCCTGGTCAGCCGGCCACCTACTTTCGCGGCCGGATCGAAGTTCGCATGAGCAGCCTTGTCCGCCACCAGTTCCACCGCCGCGATCAGGCCGGTGCCGCGGACCTCGCCCACCAGCGGATGGTCGGCGAACCGGCGGCGCAGTTCGGTCTGCATAAATGGGCCCACCACCCCGACATGGGCACCGATGTCCATCTCATCGTAGAGCTTCAGCGTCTCGATCGCGACCGCCGCCGGCACCGGATGACCGGAGTAGGTGAAGCCGTGGCCGAACGTGCCGATCAGGTGGCTTTCCTGCGCCAGCGCCTGGAACACCGTATCATTCACCATCACCGCGCTGATCGGCAGGTAGGACGACGACAAAGCCTTGGCGCAGACCACGATGTCCGGCTTGATATCGAGCGTCTGGCTGCCCCAGTAACTGCCGGTGCGCCAGAAGCCGCAGATCACCTCGTCGGCGACGAACAGGACGTCGTATTTGCGCAGGACGGCCTGGATCTTCGGAAAATATCCGGCGGGAGGCGGGATCACACCGCCCGCGCCCATGATCGGTTCGGCCCACATCGCGGCGACGGTGTCCGGCCCCTCGGCGAGGATCAGTTTCTCCAGTTCGTCGGCACATCTCGTGGCGAACGCGTCCTCCGACTCGCCCGGTAGTGCGCCGTGATAGAAATGCGGCGTCATGGTGTGGAGGAAGCCCGGCAGCGGCACGTCGAAGCTGCGGTGATTGGCCGGCAGCCCGGTCAGCGATGCCGATCCGATGGTGATGCCGTGATAGCCCTTCAGCCGGCCGATGATTTTCTTTTTTGCCGGCCGGCCGAGCGCGTTGTTCAGGTACCAGACCATCTTGATGGCGGAGTCGTTGGCCTCGGAACCCGAGTTGGCGAAGAACACCTTGCTCATCGGCACGGGCGCGCGGTTGATCAGCATCTCCGCCAGGTCGATCATCGGGTCGTGCGACTTGGCGTTGAACGCGTGGTAGAATGGCAGCTTGCGCATCTGATTGACCGCGGCTTGCACCAGACGCTCGTTGTCGAAACCCAGCGCGGCGCACCACAGACCGGCGATTGCTTCGATGTATTCCTTGCCGGCTTCGTCCCAGACGCGGACGCCTTTGCCGCGCGAAATAACCACGGGACCCACCTGCTGGTGCGCTTCCAGGTCGGTGTAGGGGTGCAGCACGTTGGCGATGTCGCGTGCGGCGGCGGAGTTCGCGCCGAAACTCGGGGGCGGTGCCATGGATGCTCCTGATGTATCTTAGGATGGAAACCTAATCCCGAACCGGCCGCCGAGGAAACCCATGCCGTCCGGCTGGGCCGCGCTACGTCACCCTCCCCAGGTCTTCCGCAGGAATCCTGTCCGCGCCTGGCCGCCCGCCTGCAGGAAGGCGGCATCCTGACCGCCCAGGACGAAGCGCGCGCCCATCTGGATATAGCGGGGCATGATCGCCTCATTGTAGATGCCCGCCATGCCGGGGAATTTGTTGTGCTTTCGGCATGCGGCGATCATCGTGGCGTATGCCTCGGCCAGGCGGTCGCTGCCGAACTCGCCTGGGATGCCCATCTCGGCGCAGAGGTCGTTCGACCCGATCAGCAACACATCCACGCCGGGCACGGCGGCGATCTCGGCGGCGTTGGCGATCGCAGTTGGGGTTTCCAGCATCACCACCGTCAGGTTCGCCGCGTTCAGCGCCTTCACCGCGTCGCCGGTGCTCAGTTTTGCCAACTGGTAGTGCGGCCCCCAGCCGCCCACCGAGCGGTGGCCTATCGGCGGATATTTCAGTTTTTCCACCACTTCGCGCGCCTCGGCGGCGGTGTCGACATGGGGCATGACGATGCCCAGCGCACCGTTGTCCAGGGCGCGCGTGGCGATCGAATACTGGCCGTTCGGCACGCGGGCGATCGGGGCGATACCGGCGTCAAGCGCCGCGGCCGCGATCTGCGCGCAGGCGTCCAGCGACATCGTGCCGTGCTCCATGTCCAGGAACAGCCAGTCGAAGCCGGCGGTGGCCATCATCTTGGCGATTTCGACGCTTCGGGTGGTGCGGATGCCGACACCGAGCGACAGATGCCCCTGCTCCAGCTTCTCGCGGGCGACGTTGCGGACGGTCATGGTCGTTTCCCTTACTTATGCGTAGCAGTCGATCGCGGTCGCAACCAAGCGATTGAGCGCCGCGAGATCGATCGGGTGGTCGGTTTCGTTCGCCACCGCGACGGTCAGCCGGTGCCGCCGCAGAATGAAGATCCGCTGGTCGGACGCACCCGCCGCCCAAGCGGTGTCAAGCGGCAGGTCGGGGAACAGCCGGTCGCTGTTGGTGCGGAAGCAGGCGGCGTAGCTGGTGCCTGTATGAGTCGCGGTCAGGGCGTAGTCGACCCATCCCTCCGGCAACAGCCGCTCGCCAGCCCAGACACCATCATTCAAATACAGCACGCCCAGCTTCGCGTAGTCCCGCAAGGTCGCGTATCCCGCCCCGGACGCGATCAGGTTCCCCGCCATGTCCGCCGAATGCTGGTAGCTGGCCATCCCCAGCCGATCCGCCAGCAACCCATACGCGGCCGGATGATACGGCAGGCCACGGCGCTCGATCTGATCGCGGATGATCGAACCCAGGACGTTCAAGCCACTGTTCACATAGCGGAACACCGCGCCGGGGACGGTTGCGACGATCGATCGCTGTGCAGCCTCGAAGGCATCATCGGCGTCATGATAGACCGCGGTGTTTTCAAACCCGATCGAGGTGCGTCCATCCTCGTGCCGCACCGGAAATCCCAGGCCGGAGCGCATGCGCACCAGATGGTCCAAGGTGATCAGCCGGTGGATCGCCCTTGGATCTGACCAGAGCGGTGCCGCCGCGGGATCGTGCATCGACCGCAGCCAGCCATCATGGATCAGCCGCCCGATGACCGTGCAGGTGATGGCCTTGGTCATCGACCAGCTTGGTGTGGCGCGATCGGGACGGCCGAAATTCGAATACCGTTCAGTCAGCACTCGGTCGGGCGAGGCGGCGAGCACGCCATAGATGCCGGGCGAGGCGGCGAAGAACGCGTCCATTGCCTCGGCGAGGACCCGCGGCGGGGCTTGCGCTTCTACGGTGTCGCCGCGCGGCCATGCACGGCCCGCGTTGGGAAACCGCCTGGGGATGGGTTCGGCGTCGAACGCCGGGGCGGCGTGCGGTCCCAGAAGGATCGTGCCATATCCGGGCCGCGAGACGGCATGGCCGATGGTATCACCCCACCGGACCGTGGCGCGGCAGTCGGCGGCGTCCGTTTCAATGGCGATGCGGCCGGCGGCCAACGCGGCATCGGCCTCACCCTGGACGGTGGGGCCGGCAGGCCGGGCGTCCAGAGCAGCCGGGATCACCGCCGCCCGGAGCCGAAAATGCCGATCTGCCGTCGCCCGGTCCAATCCGCTTACAAATATCATGTCGGCGTAGCGTTTAGCCGCGAAGTTGACCGTCCGCTGCCGCAGCGCCGCGATCGAGGCGTCATACACGACCGGATCGACCGGGCCGTGTCCAGGCGGATGCGGCGTGAGGTCGAAGATCGGCTCGACGGGTCTCACTGCGAGGCCGCGAGTTCGAAGAAGCGAGACTTCATTCCCTTCTGATTCTCATACAGCGAGCCTTGCCGTAGCGCGGGCGGCAACGGCAGCCGCACCGGCGCCGGTGCGAGCCTCGGGTGCTGCGGCTGACCGGCGACCATCAATGCATCGAATGCCTCGATGCCGGCGGGAAATCCCAGGATCGGCCAGGCATCGGCGGCGCGGAACTGGAACAGCAGCAGCCGGCGGTCCCGGTCCGAGACGTTCGGCGCCGAGCCATGCACCGCCCGGACATGGTGCACGGTGACCGAGCCGGCCTTGCCGGTCAGGGCGATGGCCCTGGCGTAGTCCACGTCACGGTTTTCCGGATCCATCGCGCCGCAGAACACGCCCTCGGCGTGGTGGTCGAACGTCGGACCCTTGTGGCTGCCCGGGATGATCATCAGCGGGCCATTCTCCATCGCCATGTCGTCGAACATGACCCCGACAGCGGCGAGGCTGTCGTTGGTGTGGGGGTAGAACGCCCAGTCCTGATGCCATTCGACGGGCGCGCCAAAACCGGCACATTTCATGTTCAGCTTGGCGGTATCGAAGCGGATGTGCGGCCCCCAAAGCGACTGCAATACGCCGACGATCTTCGGATGCCGGACCAGTGCGGCGTACGCCGGATGGTGCAGGTGCGCCGCCTTGATGCGGCGGACACGCGGATTTTCGGCCGAGTGGCTGTCCTCGAGGTCGTAAATGTCGGTGTGGGCCGTCAGGCCCCTGGCGCGCTGCAGGAAGCCGTCGGTGACGTCGCTGAGGGTGCGAACCTCCTCCGGGGTCAGGATGTCCGGGACGACGATCGCGCCTACGTCGTGGTATTCCTCGATCTGGGCCTTGGTGAGCATGGTTACCTCCGCTCTTCGGCGAACCCTAGCAAGTGGGCGCGGGCGGGTCGAGTTCACCCGCCAGCGGGCGACGTTGCGGCCAGAAATCGCCGGGCGATCCGGGGAGGTCCTTGGCGGGAAAGCGGTTGTGCGCGATGCTGGCCGGTCGGTAGAAACGGCAGGGGAATGTCTGGTGCCGCGGCCTCACGTCATCATCCTCAACGGGGTGGGCAGTGTGGGCAAAAGCTCCACCGCCCGGGCGCTGCAGGCGATCACCGCCGAACCATTCCTGCACGTCGCGATGGACGCCTTCATCGACATGCTGCCGGCGTCAATGTCGGGGCATCCGGACGGCCTGGTGTTCGAGACAATCCTCGACCAGGGCAAGCCGTGCATCATTATCAGGACGGGTCCGGTGGTTGAACGCGCGATGCGGGGCATGCGGTGCGCCATCGCTGCCATGGCGGCGGAAGGCAACAACCTGATCGTCGACGAGGTGATGATCGGAGAACACAAGGCGGCGACCTATCGCGCGCTGCTGTCACGGTTCGATGTTCGTTTCGTGGGCCTCTTCGCGCCACTCGAGGTGGTCGAGGCGCGGGAGCTTGCGCGTGGAAATCGGCTCATCGGACTGGCACGCTGGCAACATGATCGCGTTCACCGCAATATTATTTACGACCTGGAGATCGACACGACCACGACGACACCGATGGAGAACGCCGAGCGGATCCGCGATGCCTTTGGGCTGTGAGGCAGCGCGTCCAGCCCTGCGGCATGCGTCGAAACTTCGTTTTGCATCGAGGTGAAAAGACCAGACCGCCGATCCATCGGAATGCCGACAATGTTGCCGGGGCGGCGTGCAAGGGGGGGTTGGACGTGGGCGGAATAATGCTTTACCGATATGAATAGCCCCCGCCCTTCACGATAACATCACAACAGTCGCACCCGGATCCGGGAATGCCTTGACTGGCACCGGGTCAAGACGCGTTGCCAAAGCGGACCATACAATTCCTGTCCAATTGTTCATGTCCCCCTTGATCGCGATCAAAGCCGGTTCCCGCTCCCGGCTCCGAAAATACGTGGGTATCGCACGGCGCGTTGCTGAAGCACTCCCGCACACCGCGAGATCGGCTCATCGATCACCGACACGGAAACCTGGCGGATTCCTGCTTAGTGACCGGGCCATCAGCGCGCCGGAAATGACATGAAAGGCAGTCCCATGGAACCAGAGAAATCCGAGGTCGGCACAGCCCCCGGATCGTTGCGGGCACACGATGTCATGACGGACAAGGTCATAACGGTCGACCCCGACGCGCCGACACACGATGTGGCTTGCCTGCTGCTGGACCACGGCATCAGCGCGGTGCCGGTCGTCGACGGTGACGGGACGCCGATCGGCATGGTGAGCGAAGGCGACCTGATCGGCCGCGCGGAGATCGAGCGCCTGTCACGGCGTGACTGGTGGTTGACCGTGATGTCCGGCCGACAGCCGCTCGACGATGACTTCCGCGCTCGCCTTGGGGCGCCCGATCGCCGCGCGCGCGATGTCATGTCTGCACCTCTCGTGACGGTGACCGAGCAGACGAATGTCGCCGATATCGCACGGCTTCTGACGATCCATCACATCAAGCGCGTTCCTGTGCTACGCGACGGCAGGATCACCGGGATCGTGAGCCGCGCCGACCTGATGGGCGTCATCGCCGCCGGCCGGCCAGAGGGTGTCATGCCGCCCAAGCCGGCGCGGCCCGGCTTCCTGGCGAGCTTCTTTGGCGAATCTCACCGCCCTGCCCTGGATTCCACTCCGACCGACGCGCCGCACGCCGAAAAGCCGAAGCACGACCGGCTGACCGTGGAAGACTTCCGCCAGCTGGAGGCGGATTTCCACAGCGGCGAGATGCAGCACAAAGACGAGGTCCGCCGTGCCGCGGCAAAACATCGGCAGCAGCGGACGGCGGAACTGATCGATGCGCATGTCTTCGATGACGCCTGGCGCGCCATGCTGCACCACGCCCGGATAGCGGCGGAGAATGGCCAGAAACAGGACTTGCTGCTGCGCTTTCCCAACCAGTTGTGCCTCGATGGCGGACGCGCGATCAACGTGGCCGAGGCTGACTGGCCCGCGACGCTGCGCGGCGAGCCGGCGGAGATCTACCTACGGTGGGAGCGCGACCTGAAACACGCTGGGTTCGGTCTCTCGGCCCAGGTCCTTGAATTCCCTGATGGAAAGCCCGGCGACATCGGCCTCTTTCTCATCTGGGGCGAATAACGCGGGCCTTGTAACCGGGTGACCCTCCGGTCCGAAGGGTGATAGGATCGGGCCGAACCTGGAAAGGACCAGCAATGCCGGCGCATTTCGACCTTCTCATCCGTAACGGCACCTGCCTGTTGCCGTGGGGTGCGGAGGAGATCGATGTCGGGGTTCGGAACGGACGGATCGACGCAATCGGCGTCAACGCGAATGCCACCGCGGACAAGGTACTGGATGCCGTCGGGCTGCACGTCCTGCCCGGACTGATCGACCCCCACGTGCATCTGCGCGACCCCGGCGACAAGACGGTCGAGACCATCCCCACCGGCAGCAAGGGCGCGATCCTCGGCGGCCTGACGGCGGTGTTCGACATGCCGAACACCAGCCCATCCATTACGGATGCGGATCGCCTCGTATGGAAGCAGGACTACGTCGAACGCGTGGCCTGGTGCGACATGGGCCTCTACGTCGGGGGCACCAAGACCAATATTCCCGCGCTGCCCGCACTGGAACTCGGCCGGGGTGTCTGCGGTGTCAAGATTTTCGCGGGGAGTTCGACGGGCGACCTGATGATCGAGGACGACGAGCACCTGGAACAGGCCATGCGGTCCGGCCGCCGCCGCATCGCGTTCCACAGCGAGGACGAATACCGGTTGCAGGCGCGCAAACCGATGTTCAAATCGGGCGATCCGTACACCAACCACATGGTCTGGCGGGACGAGGAATGCGCCTTCCTCGGCACCCGCCGGCTGATGGCGCTGGCCCGCAAGACCGGGCGTCCCGCCCACATCCTGCATGTCTCGACCGCCCAGGAACTGGAGTATCTCAAGGATTACCGTGATATCGCCACCTGCGAGGTGCTGGTGAACCATCTGACCCAGGTAGCGCCGGATTGCTACGAAAGGCTGGAAGGTTTCGGCGTGATGAACCCGCCGATCCGCGGGCAGGAACACCAGGATGCTGCCTGGCGGGCGGTCAACGACGGCACCGTGGACACGATCGGCTCCGACCATGCGCCGCATCCGCGCGACCGGAAGCTGTTGCCCTGGCCCGATTGCCCGGCCGGCCTGACCGGCGTGCAGACGCTGGTGCCGATCATGCTGGACCACGTCAATGCCGGCCGGCTGTCGCTGGCTCGGATGGTCGACCTGATGTGCGCCGGCCCTGCCCGCGTCTACGGCGTGGTTGGCAAGGGCCGTCTGGCCGCCGGGTACGACGGCGACTTCACCCTGGTCGACATGAAGCGCCAGCGCCGCATCGAGGAAGTCCTGGATCGCCGCGCCCTGCGGATGGACCCCGTTCGCCGGGATGCAGGTGACCGGCTGGCCGATCGCAACGATCATCCGCGGCCAAATCGTGATGCGCGATGACGAGGTGTTAGGCGAGCCGATCGGCAAGCTGGTGAAGTTCATCGGGTGAGTCCCGGTTTGGTGGCGGACCTGCTGATCGTCGGCGCCGGACCCGCCGGGATTGGCGCGGCGGTCGAAGCCGCCGCCCACGGTCTGTCCGTCGTGCTGCTCGACGAGAACAGCGCTCCAGGCGGCCGCATCTGGCAGGCGCTGGAGACGAGAGGCGCCGAGGATGCCGACGATGCGACGGCGTTGGCGTGGATCGAACGTTCGCGCGGCAGTCCGGTGCAGGCGCACTGGAACGCCACGGTCTGGGCGATCGAGCCGGACTGGCAGGTGTTCTGGTCCGACGCGGCGGGTGCGCATTCGGTATTTTCCAGGAATGTATTGCTGGCGACCGGCGCGACCGAGCGTCCCTTGCCGATACAAGGCTGGACGCTTCCCGGCGTGATGACGGTTGGTGCCGCGCAGATCGCATTGAAGACCGGCGGACTTGTGCCGGACGGAGGCACCTGGCTGGCCGGGCAAGGGCCGCTGCTCCTGCTTTATGTTACGCAGGTGCTGGATGCGGGGGGACGGATCGGCGGCGTGATCGACCTGTCTGACGGCTTCGCGCCGGTACGGGCGCTGCGGCATCTTTCGCTGGCGGCATTGCCGGAAATCCGCCGCGGGCTGGCGTGGCGGCGGCGGTTGTCCCGGGCCGGCGTGCGTTGGATCGCCGCATCGGACGTGCATGCGGAGGGTAAGACAGCGCTGCGGGCGGTTTCGTTCCGGACCCACGATGGCTGGCAGACCGAGGACGCCGACCTGCTCCTGCTGCATGACGGCATCATCCCTTCGCCGCAGATCACCCGGGCGCTGGGTTGCGTCCATACATGGAGCGATACACAGCGCTGCTGGCATCCCAAGGTCGACGATTGGGGCCGCACTTCGATGCCAGGCATCCTGGTCGCAGGCGACGGCGCCGGAATCGGGGGTGCCACGGACGCCCTGCTGTCGGGCCAAATCGCCGCCCTCGGACTGGTCGGCGCCGACGCGTCGGCCCTGCGAGCCGAACGCGACCGCCACCGCGCCGTGCGCCCCTTGCTGGAGACGCTGTTCACCCCCCGCCCGATGCGCCTGGAGGACACCACCCTCGTCTGCCGCTGCGAGGAGGTCACCGCGGGCGCCGTTCGGGAAGCCGCGCGGGTCGGATGTCTGGGACTGAACCAACTGAAAGCCTACACGCGCTGCGGCATGGGTCCGTGTCAGGGCCGGATGTGCGCACCTGTCGCGACCGAGGTGCTGGCGGAGGCGCTCGGCAGGCCTGTCCGGGTCGTGGAACCGTTGCGCACACGCTTCCCCACCAAGCCGGTCAGCGTGGGCGAGATAGCTCGTCTTTGACCTCGGCTCTTGGCATCCGGCGTCCGGCGGGAAACAATACTCCCCCAAGAGAGAGGAAACGCCGGCATGAGCACCACGACCGCCTCAAGCACATACCTGCCCGTCCGCGACGACTGGCTGGCCCGCCGCTCGGAAGCCATCCTGGAACCCGAACTGCCGATCGTCGATCCCCACCACCATCTGTGGGAACGGCCCGGCTGGCGCTACATGCTCGACGACCTGCTGGCCGACACCAACAGCGGGCACAACATCATTGCCACCGTTTTCCTGCAGTGCCGCTCCATGCACCGCGCCACGGGACCGGAGGCATTCAAACCGGTCGGCGAAACCGAATTCGTCAACGGCGTCGCCGCCATGAGCGCATCCGGGGGCTATGGGCCAACGAAAATCTGCGCCGGCATCGTCGGCCACGTCGATCTGCGCAACGGCGAGAAGTCCCGCGATGTGCTGGAGGCGCACATCCGCGCCGGCGGCGACCGGTTCCGCGGCATCCGCCACATCACCGCCTATGACCCCGATCCAGCCCTGATGAACCCGGCCTACACCCCGCCTCCCGGCCTGATGTACGACGAGACGTTTCGAAAGGGCTTTGCCTGCCTGGCGCCGTTGAACCTGTCGTTCGATGCGTGGCTGTATCATCCGCAGATCGGCGACCTGACCGCTTTGGCGCAGGCATTTCCGGGCACGCCGATCTGCCTGAACCACATCGGCGGGCCGCTGGCGATCGGTTCCTACGAAGGCAGGCGCGCGGAAATCCTTGCCGAATGGTCGAAGTCGATCCGCGCACTGGCGGCCTGCCCGAATGTGGTGGTGAAGCTCGGCGGCATGGCGATGCGACTGAACGGCTGGGATTTTCATACTAAACCGGAACCACCGTCCTCGGAGGAACTCGCCGCCGCGTGGAAACCGTATGTCGAGACCTGTATCGAGGCGTTCGGCGCCTCCCGCTGCATGTTCGAGAGCAACTTTCCGGTAGACAAGGGCTCGTATGGCTACGCGCCGTTCTGGAACGCGTGCAAGATCCTGGCCAAGGGCGCAACCGCCGCGGAAAAGACCGCTTTGTTCAGCGGCACCGCGGCACGCTTCTATCGGTTGGAAATCTAGAGTGCCCGGCAACCTGCGCCAGTGCACCGGTCATCGCACCCCGAACCCTGAGCGGAGCCAACAATGCAAACCCTGAGAGTCGGCGACGTCAGCATCACCAGCATCGTCGAACGGGACGGTCCGTGGCGCAAGCCCGCCGACATGTTCCCGGCCTATGACCCAAACGTCGCCGCCAGACACCTGGAGACGCTCGATCCCGTCGTGTTCGATACGGCGTCGGGCATGATGTACATCACCTACCAGACGTTTGTCGTACGCACACCGCATCACACGATCCTCGTCGACACGTGCACCGGCGAGGACAAAGGCTACCGGGCGCCGATGGATTTTCCGAAGCGGCGCTGGCTGGATGAGTTCCAGGCCGCCGGACTGTCGTTCGACAAGATCGACTACGTGTTCTGCACCCATCTGCACATCGATCACTGCGGGTGGAACACCGTGCTGCGGAACGGGCGCTGGGTGCCGACATTCCCGCACGCGAAATACGTGTTCCACAAACGCGAATACGCGGCCTGGGAACAGGCGACGAAAGAGGAGAAGGAGCCTCCGGGCGATGTCTGGCGGTTCAATTGCGAGCCCATCGTCGCGGCCGGCCAGGCACTGCTGGTGGATGACGACTATACGCTTGACGATACGGTCTGGCTGACGCCGACACCTGGACACTCGCCATGCCACTGCTGTGTAAACATCAAGTCGGGCGGCCAACGGGCGGTGGTGACGGGCGATCTCATGCACCATGCGCTGCAGATCCGCGAACCGGGCTGGTCGACGATATTCGACTGGGATGCAAGGGAAGCCGAGGCGTCGCGGCGGCGGTTCCTGGGCGATGTCGCTGGAACCGGGACGCTCGTGCTGCCAATCCATTTTCCCGCCCCGACCGTGGGGCGGGTGGAGGCGGCCCGGGGCACGTTCGACTATCGGTTCATCCGGTAGCAGCCCACGCCCGTCATCTCGTATACCGGGTGGGCGAGCATGCCGGACGTTGCGTTGCGACCGGGCGCCCAGGAATGTCTGGAGGACATCCCTGGGGAGGTCGTCCTAAGCCTCCGGCCGGAAGCCCAGGATCGCGGCGAACCGGTCGCTGTATGTGGGCCAGACCTCGGGATTGAGCAGCCGCGGGGGCTTCTTCCCATCCAGTATGTCCAGCAACTGTTCGGCGGCGATCCTGGCGATATTGTGCCGGGATTGCCGTGTGATCCCGGCGGTATGAGGGCTGACCAGCACATTGTCGAACCGCAGCAGCGGATGGTCCGGCGGCGGCGGTTCGTCTTCCCAGACGTCCAGCCCCGCGCCGGCAATCTGCCGCGCTGTCAGAGCCGCCGCGAGTGCTGCTTCGTCATGGATCCCGCCGCGCGCCGTCGTGATGAAATAGGCGTGCGTCTGCATCAGCGCGAATTGCGCCGCGCCCATCATCCCGCGCGTCTCCGCCGTGTGCGGGCAATTGACGGAAACATAGTCCGCGACCCGCAACAGGTCCTCCAGGGAGGCCGCCTTCCCGGCGCCCTTCGCGGCGATCTGTTCGGCGCTCAGATACGGATCGTAGGCAATCACCCGCATCTGAAACAATCCGCGGCATAGCTCGGCCACACGGCTGCCGACGTGGCCGATCCCGATGATGCCGATCGTGCGGCCCTGCACGTCATCGCCCATGAAGTCCTGGCGCTTGTAGCCGGCCCCGCTGCGCATCATGTGGTCCGCGATAACGATGCGCTTCGACAACGTCAGCATCATCGCCATAACATGCTCGGCCACACCCTCCCTGTTGCCGCCGGCCTGGTTCACGACCGCGACGCCCGCAGCGGTCGCATCCGCCAGGCTGACCGTGTCGAAACCGGCGCCATTCGTCGACAGCACCAGCAGGTTCGGACACCGGTTCAGCAGCGTTGCGTGGCCCTGCAGCGTCACCGCCAGTTCCTGTCGGCTGCTGCCGATCTGGTACGCATGCGCCTGAGCGAGCACCGGCTCGATCGCGGATTCCGGCGAGTCGTTCTGCAGCCTGTCGACATGAATGTCCGGCCGTTTCGCGAGGATATCGAGATAGACCTGGGCTGCGACGTTGTTCACATAGAACACTCGCTTGGTATTCGGCGCCATTGTTGGCCTTTCACAGGACGGCTGTATGGTCGCACCGCGTGATCGACGGCCTGGGCGATTCCCTCCGGCACGATCACACGTCGCGACCAGCCATTATCCTGATGTCGCGGCTGTGGGCAAACCGTGGGGGCAGCCGTTTACCGCCGCCTCGGCCGAACCGCTTCAAGACCGGTCCTGGTGGCCCCCATCGGAGACGGAGGGCGCGCCGGCGAGGACGCGCCGCCCTACAGGCGTCAGTCCGCCTTTACCGCCTGCGCGTAGTTCAGGTTGCGGAACCACGTCATGTATTCGGGATAGGTGATCGGCTCATGCAGCGGCGGATGATCGGCATCGGTGCATGTCGGCAGGCACTCCATCCGCCAGTCATAATCACAGTCCATGAAGAACGGGATGGCATAGCGTTCCTGCCCGGACCGGTTGATGACGCGGTGCGGCGTGGCCAGGAACCGTTCATTGGTCCAGCGCCGCAACAGGTCGCCGCCGTTCACCAGGATGCTGCCCGGCAGGGCCGGAGCGTCCAGCCAGCGCCCGTTGGGCAGACGGATCGAAAGCCCCGGCACGTCGTTCTGCGCCAGCATCGTCATGAAACTGGTGTCGGTGTGCGGCGCCAGCCCGAACTCGTTCTCCTCGACGACCTCCTGCCGAGGATAGTGCGAGATCCTCAGGGTGAACATCGGCTCGCGGAACGCCGGGGCGAAATAGTCCGGCGGCAGGCCCAGCGCGACCGCGTAGAGCGGCAGCAGCCGGAGCCCCAGTGCCTCCATCGCGCCTTGGTACGCCACTATGGTATCCCTGAAGCCGGGCAGATCGTCGGGCCACTGATTGGGCCCACGAAACGGCCGGCCCGACTGCTGGTCAGGATGCCCCTGCGGCAGTTCGCGCTTGGCGAAATAGGCTTCCACCAGGTTGGGCCGGTTGTTGGCGTTCAGGGTGGAGTGCCGGGTAACCGAACGCTTGAACGGCAGATAGCCGGCGTTGTCCTTGTTCATCTGCAGGGCCAGCTTGCGCTCCAATGGCATTGCGTGGAAGCGCCGCGTAGCATCGAAGGTGGCGTCGATCAGCGATTGCGGGACACCGTGATTGATGATGAAGTAAAATCCGACATTTTCGAATGCGTCGCGCAATGCGGCGCCCAGCGCGGCCGTCGCCCCTGGATCGCCACGCAGCAACGGTGCCAGATCGAGCACCGGGATGGTTTCAGGCGCATCCGGCCTTATCGCGGCAATGCTTGGTGCATAGACATTCATGGCTACGATCTCCTGTTCCGGGCCCGTGTCGCGAGTTTTCGCCGATGCCGCCTCGAGGTCAAGGGAGCCTCGCATTCCGGCGGCTGTGTGATAGGGTCGGGCGATGCAAACCGATGCGCCGCTGCTTGAGGTCAACGATATCGCCTATGCCTATGCCGGCGCGCAGGCGGTCCGGCGTGTATCGCTGACCGTCGGCCGCGGCGAGATCGTTGCCTTGCTCGGGGCCAACGGCGCGGGCAAGACCACATCGGTGAAAATGATTGCCGGCGTGCTGCGGCCGCGCAGTGGCTCGATCCGGTTCCGCGGAACGCAGGTGGCCGGCGCACCGAGCCACGCCGTGGTGCGGCACGGCATCACCCTCGTGCCCGAGGGACGCCTGGTGTTTCCGCAGATGACGGTACTGGAAAACCTCCAGCTCGGTGCCCATGTGCAGCGAGATCGTTCGGTAACAGCGACGCTGATCGAGCGCGCCTTCGCGACGTTCCCCCGACTCGCCGAACGCCGCCGCCAACTGGCGGGCTCGATGAGCGGCGGCGAACAGCAGATGCTGGCGATCGCGCGCGGCCTGATGGCATCGCCCCGGCTGATCATCCTGGACGAGCCGTCCCTCGGGTTGATGCCCAGCATGACACAGGACCTGTTTCGCCTGATCGCGACGATCAACGAGGACGGCGTCGGCGTTTTGCTGGTGGAACAGAATCTGCATCAGGCGCTGCGCATCGCCCATCGCGGCTATGTGCTGGAAAAGGGCGAGATCGCACTGGCCGGCACGGGTGCCGAGTTGCTGGGAAACGAATACATCCAGAAGGCGTTTCTCGGCCGCTGACATCAGTCCACCTCGGGCGTGCCCAGGTAGGCGGCGATGACGAGCGGATCGGTGGCGATCGCCGCGGGCGGCCCTTCGGCGATCCGTCGCCCGGCATCCAGCACGACGATCCGGTCCGAAACCTCCATAACGCTCGGCATGTCGTGCTCGACGAGGAGCACGGTCACGCCCTGCGCTCGGACGATCCGAAGCAGATCGATCATCGCCGCTGTCTCGGTGGGATTAAGCCCGGCACAGGGTTCATCCGCCAGCAGCAGGTCGGCGCGGGTGGCGAGCGCACGGGCGATCTCCAGATGGCGCAACTGCCCCACCGTCAGACTGAAGGCCGGTCGCGCCGCCAGATCCGCCAGCCCGGCCAGGACCAGTACGCGTTCGACCGTTGCGGCCACGTCGCGAAAGCCACGCTTGCCGAACAGCGCACCGACGCGAACGTTGTCCGCCACCGTCAGATCGCGGAACGGCCGGGCGATCTGGAACGCCCGTGCGATACCGCGTTCGGCGATGCGATGGGTGCCGATGCGCGTAATGCTGCGACCCTGGTACAGCACGTCGCCGCCGCTGGGCTCGAGGTAGCCGGTGATCAGGTTGAACAAGGTGGACTTTCCCGCGCCGTTAGGCCCGATCACACTGGTGACCGTGCCCGACTGCACCGCGAACGACACATCGTCGATCGCAACGACCCCGCGGAACCGCTTGCTCAGATTGGCGACCTGCAACAGCGGCGGCTCCATCATGACCGCCGTGTGCGACGCAGCCGTCGTGCCAGGCCGAGCAATCCGTCGGGCGCAGCGAGGATCAGCACCACCAGGAGCAGCCCGGTGACGAACAGGTGGAAATCGAGCAGGTTGCCCAGCACGACCTGGATCAGAAACACCAGCAGGAAGGCTCCGATCACCGGTCCTGCCAGCGTGCCGATGCCACCCAGCAGGCAGAATACGATCAGGTCCAGGCTGGTATCGTCGCGATAGACCGAGTCAGTCGTGATGTAACCAAGGCTGTGGGCGTAGACGATGCCGAGCAACCCGGTGAGCACTCCGCTGACGATGAATGCGATCCGCTTGTATCGCTCTGTCGGGACGCCCAGCATGCGCGCGGTATCCTCGTCCTCGCGGATACTGAGCAGACCGTAACCGAACCGGCTGCGCTTGATCCACCATGCGAGGAGCAGGATCGCCAGGCCCAGCAGCAGGAAGGTTTCATAGAAAACATCCTGCGGCTCCCAATCGTCCGGCACGACATTCGCCAGCGTCAGGCCCATCGACCCCTGGAAAAAATCGACATTGTTGTTGAGTTCCGCCAGCACATGGGCGACGCCGAGCATGGCGATGGCGAAGAAGGTTCCGCGCAGGCGCAGGATCGGCACCGCCAGCAATCCCGCGACGAGGGCGCAGCAAGCTGCCCCGGCCGCTGCACCAATGGCCACGCGCGGCAGCATCGGCAGCATCGGGAAACTGGTTTCGACAAGACCGGCGGCGAAGGCGCCGATGCCGATGAACGCCGCATGGCCGAAGCTGCGATAGCCGGCGAAACCACCCAGGATGTTCCATGCCAGCGCGAGGCCGGCGGAATACAGCATCAACTGCCCGACGCGCACATAGAACGGCGAAACGAGCAAAGGCCCGGCCGCGAGCAAGGCGATGCACACGATGCCGAGGATGATCCGCCAGGCGCCTCTCATCGCGACGCACTGAACGCGTTGCCCAACAGCCCGTTCGGGCGCACCAGCAACATGATGACCAGGATCAGGAACATGGCCGCGTTCGGATAAGCGGGTCCGATGTATTGCGAGGTCATCGTGCTGATCACGCCCAGCAGCAGCCCGCCCAGGATCGCTCCCGCCGGGCTGCCGACACCGCCGAGGGTGACGACGATGAAGGCGTTCAGTGTCCACATTGCCTCATCAACCGGGGAAAATGGCAGCATGATGCCGATGACGATGCCGGACGCACCCGCGAAGGCCGCCGAGACGCCGAAGGTGAGCGCGAAAACGTGCCGCACGTTGACCCCGCAGAGCCGGGCCGCCAGCGTCTGCTGTGCGGTCGCGCGGATGATGCGGCCGAGCGGCGTGAGTTTCAGGATCAGCGCCAGGCAGCCGAGGAGAAGGAGGCTCGTCGCGAGGGCGGCGAGGCGAACCGGCTCGAACACCACACCGGCAAGCCGCAATGAATGGAACGCGTAGGCGGGGGTGATACCGCGGGTGTCCGGCGAGAACAGCCAGATCAGTACGTTCTGCAACATCAATGCGACGCCGAACGTCAGCAGCATGGAGCCGAGCTGGGACTGCTCGATCGCGTACTGAACCAGCCAGCGCTGATAAACGTAGCCCACGCCGAACAGCCCGATCATCACCACCGGCGTGGTCAGCAGCGGATCGACGTGGAAGGTGGAGGAGATGATCAGGGCTGTATAGGCACCGATCAGGACGGTCACGCCGTGACTGAGATTGATGACGTGCAACACGCCGAAGATCAGCGAGAACCCGGCGGCGGACAGGGCGTAGATGCCGCCCAGCACAAGCCCGTCGGCGATGGTCTGGACCAGCCGCATTCAGTCGGCGCCCGGGCTCAGCCGCGCTGACCCCATGCCGGCATGGGATAGATCGGTTCGGCCGAGCGGACGGCGTCCGGATAGAGAATTTTCAGGGCGCCCTTCTGTATCTGCGCCACCATCGCGCCCATGACGATCGGATCGCCGTCACCCTGGGGGGTGAATTTGATGCGGCTATAGAACGTCTCGAAGTCGGCCGCGGCTATTGCCTCGCGCACCGCTTCCGGACGTATGGTCTTCGCGGCCTGCATTGCCAGCACGTAGGTCAGGATGCAGGCTGCCGCGCCGGCTGTATGATAGGCGATCGGGCGGGTGAACCTGCTGCGGTAATAGGCGGCGAATTTCGGGGCGGTGCCGAAAAATTTGTCCTTGAAGGGCACATCCTCGGTCCAATAGGAGTCGGTGACGATCCCGTCGACGTATTTGCCCAGCGCCTGACGGTATGACGCGAGTTGTGGACCCAGGCCCTGGAACAGCAGCTTCACGTTCGTGCCGCTGGCGATCATCTGGCGGGCAATAAGCAGCGAGTCCTGATCGTGCGTGACGCATATGAGCACGTCCGGCAGGTTGCCACGCACCGACCCCAGGATGCTGGACACATCGGTCACTTTTTCCGGCAGTTCGAGGCGGTCGAGCAGCTTGATTCCAGCCGCGGTGCAGGACTTGATCGCGCCCGTTGCCGCGGTCCGGGAAAATGCGTCGTTGGTCAGGATGACGGAAAATGTCGCCGGCTTGGGCTGCAGACTGGCAAAGAGTGTGGCAGTGGTCTCAAATTGTCGTGATGCACGTGGATACATACCGAAATTGTGAGTGAAACCCTGGGTGAAGATCAGGTCGGATCCCCCGCCGGTCTGCACCATCAGCTTGCGCGCCCGCTCGACGATCGCAGCGGTGGGCAGCACGATGTTGCTGCCGAACGAACCGAGGAAGAACTGAGTTCCCTCGTCGATCTGGCGCTGCAGCAGGGTCGTGGCCCGAGCCGGATCGCTGGCGTCATCGAACAGCTTGAGTTCCAGCCGGTATTTTTCGCCGCCGATCTCCACGCCGCCGATCACGTCGTTCAGGTAGGAGACCGCGGTCAGGTAGCCGTTGTTGACGTTCAGCCCGGTCTCGGCGGCGGGCCCGCTGAGCGGCACCGAGCCTCCGAATACGATTGTATTGCTCTGGGCCGCTCGGGCCGTTGTGGCGACGGACGCTGCCGCGCCGCCCAGCAGAACCTGCCGGCGTGGCACGAGGCGAGTACGGGTCGCGTTTCGAACCGCCGAGAAGCCGGTGTCGCTTGTGGATTTTCCCATTATGGCGTGCTGTATCCCTGGAGAGTGGTCAATATTTAGTCATGATCGGCGATCAAATGCACAATAAGAAGGCGTCATGGCTCCATATCTTGCTGGACTGATCAAATGGTATGCGCCAAACCAGTACACGACGTCAACGCGCCGCCGGTCAGCGAAGTTGTATGCATTGAACCGAAGGACCGGAAACGACTGATGTCCGGCGATCACGGTTCCAGCGGCGACGTCAGGTCAAGTCCATCCGCATCAGATGTTTCGACGCACCACTATTGGCAACGAGGTGTCGGGCACGCCTCGGCTGCCGAATACTCGAAACGCCCGGACGGCCTCCATCCGAAAGGCTGCCGCGCTTCCCCGGCGCGAGAGATCGATGCGAAAGAAGTCGGCGCCATCGACGTCCTCTAGCCAGAACATGGGTCGTGCATCGGGAGCCATGGGGACGATCCGCAGATTGGCGAATTCAACATTGCGGACGTGGCGAATGAAAAACCCCTGCGCGGGCAGCGGGCCGAACATAACGGGCTCCGGATACATCGCCTCCTGCTCCGGCGGTTCGATGGCCGCCATCGCGGCCGTCCCAAGGCCCTTCTGCTCTATTAGAACGTCGCTGATCGTGAGATCTTCCATGGAATGGCCTGGAACACCGGCGATGATCGAGGGCATATCCGACATCGGCCCATAGCAGATGATATCCCTGATCATGATCCGCCTGATCGAGCCGATCCGCGTGCCGGCCGGCCCGCTTAATCGCGCGCCCAGCCGCAAGAACAGGGGCGAGGTGCGCGCATCGCGCATGGTAATGCCGACAATGCTGATATCTTCCAGCATGCCGCCATCGACGCACTCCAGCGCAAGACCGCGCGAACTCTCGAATACGCAGTTGGTGATTGCGATATTTTTGAATCCGCCGTTCGATTCGGTGCCCAGTTTGATGCGTCCCGTCGGCACCTGCCGCCGTTCGGCGGCTTCCCCACCGAAGCGCCGGAATGTTCCGTCCAGCAGCGCACCAACCCTATAACCCCCCGTGACGTAGCAGTCCGCGATCGTTACGTTCTCGGTCGCACGGGCATAGCCGAGCGCGAATGAGCTTTTCAGGCAGATCGCATCATCCCACGGCGAGTTCACGCTGCAATTGGATATCCGAACGTTGCGGCAGCAATCGATGTTCATGCCGTCGCGGATGGTATCGATCCTGAGATCGGCGATGGTCAGGTTGTCCACGCCCGTGGCCAGCAGGCCGAAATGTCCGGCGCTGAGAATCGAAAAATCCCGGAGAACGACGTTGTGGCAATTCTTCAGTGCGATCGCCTTGTTGCCGACGCCGGGCTGCTCCTCGATCGGCAGGTCAGCATCCGAGTTCCCCCGGCTCAGCCCTTTCCCCAGGATCAGACCCGTCCCGAGGATCGCGACGTCATGGATGCCCTCGCCCCAGATCAGGCTGTTGTGCCAGTGATTACGACCGAAATCCTGAAACTGCTCCCACGGTGCATTGGATTCGGCCGCATCGTATCCACCGTTGATGGTGCCCTCATGGGGCGTGGCGGCGGCGAGGATCACCGCACCCGGATCAAGGTGAAGTGCCACGAAGCTATGCAAATGGATGGAGAGGCAGGCATAGGTCCCGGATGGAAAATGGACGATGCCGCCGCCCTTCGATGCAGCTTCCGCGATCGCCTTGTTCACGGCCGACGTATCGATGGTCTTGTCGTCACCCGCGGCCCCGAAGGCGCGCACATCAAAGCCGAAGCCGGCGCTTGCGCCGTTCAGGCCGTGAGCACCGTCCGCTGCTGCGGGCGGGAACGCGAACCTGCCGGCTGCCGCCGTGCCGATCGTCGGTGCCAGCAGCCTGAGAATGTCTCTGCGTCGGCAGGCATTCACATTCTGATCCCCTAACGGGCGCGCCACGTCGGCCTGGGAGCGGCTAGTTCGGATGCGCCTCGGAGTGTCGTTTCATGACAATATCAGATCGATCGCATGCGCCACAAGCCGCCGCGACGCCAGTGCCGGACGCCCGGACGCCTGCTTCACCACCTGCTGCATCGCCCCGGTGTAGCCGATGCAGTGCATCACGATCATGTCCGTGTCGGCCAGAGCGGCACCAGCCTGCCGCAGCGTCGTTTCGGCCCCGACGAGGTAGGGCGAGGCACTGGCGGCCTTGATCTTGACGCCCGGAATGCCATGAAACGCCTCGATCTGCGCCGCGTTCGGCAACAGGATGCCGATCCGTTCCGCACCGTACGCGAGACCCTGCACGAAATGATCGACGGTGTGCTGGGGCTCGATGAACGGCGTTCGAAGGTCGAACCGGGGGAACCGGCCGGTGCACAGCAGCACCAGCAGATCGAAGCCCGCCTGATCGAGTTCCGCGAGAATCGTCCGCAAACGCCGGTCGATCGCAGGCTTGCCCAGCAGCACCTCCCGCCCGTCTTGCAGGCGCGACACCAGACATTCCTCGCCTGGCCGCGGCACCAGATCCGCGATCGCCGCGTCATCCAAGCCGTCCAGCGCGCCACGCTCGGTCACGTTCAAAGGCGTGCGGGTGTCGGCGAGGATTTCGGGCACCACGTCGCGGCGGGGCGACTGGCCGATGGTGACAAACGCAACGCGCGAGGGCATGGCTGGCTCCTGTCTGGCTGGGGCGGTCTGACTTCAACAGCGTCATCCAAGCGCAAATCGGGGGAGGAGCGCAAAACGACCGCGTCCGCGCGGTATGGCCGTCCGGCTGAACGCCCGTTAACGTTGCCGGGTCAAGCGGAGCGGGACCAGCGGATGCGGCAGATCGAGCGGGACGAATTGGAGCCATTGGCAACAGGCGCGTGGATCCTGGGCACCGGCGGCGGCGGATCGCCTTACCTGTCTTACCTCAACATGCGCAAACTGTACGCCGAGGGCACGCGTGTCAGCCTCATGGACCCCGCCGAGCTTGCCGATGACGCCATGGTCGCCGTCGTATCGAATATGGGCGCCCCGCTGGTCGGTCAGGAACGGCTTGCCGATCCCGCCTTCGCCGCAAAGCCTGTACGGATGATGGAAGAGTACCTCGGCCGCCGCTTCACAGCTGTCATGTCCGTTGAAATCGGCGGAGGGAATGCCTTCCAGCCGCTGCTGGTTGCCGCGATGACCGGCCTGCCCGTCGTTGATGCCGACGCCATGGGCCGCGCCTATCCCGAGGCGCAGATGACCAGCTTCGCCATCGCCGAGCTGCCGATGTTCCCGCTGGCGCTGGCCGACATCCGCGACAACGAGGTGATCGTCACCCGAGCCGCAAGCTGGAAATGGATGGAGCGCATCAGCCGCAAGGCGTGCACCGAGGTCGGTTCGATCGCCGCCACCTGCAAGGCCCCCCGTACCGGGGCCGAAGTGAAGTCCCACGGCATCCTGTACACCACCACCCAGGCGATCGACCTGGGCCGCGAGGTCCGCCGAGCGCGTCAGGCACACGAAGACCCTGTTGCGGCCACGCTGAACGCGGCCGATGGCCGGCTGCTGTTCCGCGGAAAGGTGGCCGACGTGCGGCGCCGAGCGACGGAAGGATTTCTGCGCGGCACCGCACTGATTGACGGCATCGACGACGACCGGGGCGCACGCTTTGAGGTTGCGTTCCAGAACGAGTATGCCATCGGCTGGCGTGACGGACGTGTGGTCGTCACGACGCCCGACCTGATCTGCGTCCTCGACAGCGTGTCGGGCGAGGCCATCGGCACCGAGAGCCTGCGCTACGGCCAGCGGGTCAGCGTCATCGCGCTCCCCGCACCCGCCATCCTGCGCACGCCGAAAGGCATCGCCCATGTCGGCCCGCGCGCCTTCGGGCACGATACCGACTACGTAACGGTTTTTCCGGAACAACAGCCATGAGGCGCATCGGCATCGACGTCGGCGGCACCAACACGGATGCCGTGCTGATCGATGGCAGCGACGTGCTGGCCGCCGTCAAGACCATCACGACGGCCGATGTCCTGACCGGCGTCCGTACGGCGCTTCGTCAGTTGCTGGCGAGCGGCGATCCGGGTCGGGTCGCGGCCGTCGTCATCGGCACCACCCATTTCACCAACGCGGTGATCGAGCGGCGGTCGCTGCAACGTGTCGGTGCGCTGCGCATCGGGCTGCCGGCGAGCGCCAGCCTGCCGCCCTTCATCGACTGGCCGGAAGACCTCGCGTCGCTTGTCCGCGGGCAGGTCCACATGGTGGCGGGCGGCCACGAATACGACGGCCGGCCGATCGTGCCGCTCGACGTTGCCGCGATCCGGGACGCCGCCCGCCGGATGGCCGACGCCGGTCTGACCGCTGTCGGCGTCACCAGCATTTTTTCCCCGCTGACGGGCGAATGCGAGCAGGAAGCGGAACGTATCCTGATCGAGGAAATGCCTGGCGCCAGCATCACGTTGTCGCACGACCTCGGCCGCATCGGCTTGCTGGAACGGGAAAACGTCACGCTTCTGAACGCCTGCCTGCAGGACCTGGCGCGCACGACGGTGACCGCCTTTACCGAGGCCCTTGCAGGGTAGTTCCATCGATGCACCTTTGTACCTGACGCAGAACGACGGCACCATCATGCGGGCCGAGACCGCGAGCCGCTTCCCGGTCTGGAGCTTCGCCTCCGGTCCCACCAACAGCATGCGCGGCGCCGCCTTCCTGTCCGGCCTGGAGGACGGCGTCGTCGTCGATGTCGGCGGCACCACGACCGACATCGGCTATCTGAAAGCGGGCTTCCCCCGCGAGGCCAATGCCGCGGTCGAGGTCGGCGGCGTGCGCACCCTGTTCCGCATGCCCGATCTGCTGTCGATCGGCCTCGGCGGCGGCACCGTCATCGACGGCGACCGGATCGGCCCACGCAGCGTCGGATACCGCCTGCTGGAGAAGGGCCTGGCCTTTGGCGGCGACACGCTGACCGCGACCGACATCGCCTGCGCCGCCGGCCGCATCGATCTCGGCGACCGCTCACGCCTCGCCGGCCTGGCGCCTGGCCTCGTGGCCCGCACCCTGGCGCGCATGGGGGACATGATCGCCGAAGCCGTCGACCGCATGAAGACCGAGGCCGGCGACGTGCGCCTGCTCGCCGTCGGCGGCGGCAGCTTCCTGATCCCCGACATGGTGGAAGGCTGCCGCGAGGTCATCCGCGTCGAGCACCACGCCGTCGCCAACGCCATCGGCGCGGCCATCGCCCAGGCCAGCGGGGAGGTCGATCAGATTTTCGCCAATGTCACCCGCGAGCAGGCCATCGCCGCGGCGCAACAGGAAGCCGAGAACCGCGCGGTGGCGGCCGGCGCGCTTCGGAAAACTCTGAAGCTGGTTGAAATGGAGGACATCCCGTTGTCCTATCTGCCCGGCGACGCGCGCCGCGTCCGTATCAGGATGGTCGGTGAAATCGGTTCGGAGTAACGTGACGGCGCTGTATGGATGTTCTGTCTTGCAGGAGAAACCGGCCTTGAACCATATCGCCGTCGATGACCGCGCCCTCGGCGTTCGCCCCATCGGCCCAACCTTCGCCGCCGAGGTCACCGGTATGCCGATCCATGGCGATGTGGCGCCCGAGCGGCTCGCGGAATTCATATCGTTTTTGCATCGCTATCGCGTCCTGGTGGTGCCTGAAATCCGCCTCGACCCGGCGGATCTGGTGGCCTTCAGCGCCCGCTTCGGTCCCCTGGAGACGCACAGCCGGTTCGACAACACCCTGCCGGAATTTCGAAAGATCTTCTGCGTCGGCAATGTCGAGCGCGACGGTATGAAGGCATCCTTCTCCCGTGGCGTAGAACAGTGGCACGCCGACAGCTCCTATCGTTCGCTGCCCTCCGATGCGTCGCTGTTCTATGGCGAGATCGTCCCGCCGGAGGGCGGCGATACGCTGTTCGCCGATGCCACCGCCGCCTACCGCTCGCTGGACGCCGCGCTGAAGCAGCGGATCGAGGGCCTGCACGCGGTTCATTCCCTGGAGACGCTGCGCCAATGGGGGCTGCGCCAGAACCCCGGCCGGTCCGAGGACATAGACAGCCAGGCCGCGGAATTTCCACCCGTGCGCCAGCCCCTGGTGCGCATCCATCCAGTCACCGGCGCCCGATCGCTGTACATCTGTCCCGCCGTCATCAGCCACATCGAGGGCATGGACGCGCAGGCTGGCGCAGCGCTGATGGACACGCTGATCGCCCACATCACGCAGCCCCGCTTCGTCTACCGGCACCGCTGGCATAAGGGCGACCTCGTGATGTGGGACAATCGCGCGGTCCTGCACACCGCCAGCCTGTTCGACCACACGCGGTACCAGCGGCTGATGTACCGAACGACGGTCGCCGGCAACGCCCCTGCCCTGTCCGCCTGATAGCGTCTCACCGCGGCGTTGCGCCATGATCCGCCATCACAGGAGACACTGCACACAGAAGCCGTTCATCCGGGCTGGTTGCCAACAGCGCCAAGCGCCTCGTCGCGGCCTTGCAACGTCGCGGTCCGCCGAAGCCCGCCACTAGACCATTTTCAGCCTGACCGCGCAGGCCGAAAATGGTCCAGGTCTTTGTTTGATCGCATGATTCACGCGCCGGGGACGTTCCGCTCGGCGCGATCATGCTCCAGCCCATTTTCATCCTGACCGCGCAGGCCGAAAATGGTCCAGGTCTTTGTTTGATCGCATGATTCACGCACCGGGGACGTTCCGCTCGGCGCGATCATGCTCCAGGAGTTACGTGACGGCCGCGAAGTCTCTATCGATTGCGAACGTGTCGCCGACGTCACCATCCGTCCCGCCTTCATACCGATCATCTGCGTCGAGGCGCGCATGTCCGATCGGCGTTCGAGCCCGCGTACCACGCCGCCTCGACCTACGATGAAAACGGCACGCGTCACCGCACCTGCATCGGCACAACCGCCGTTGCCTACGTCGCTTGGATTGAGATCGATCTGATCGCCCGCCGCCCTGGGTGATCTGTTTGTCCTGCAGGAACACCGGATGGCGCGCCGGACAATCAGGATGCTGGCCGACCCACCCAAAGTGGAGGCTCCCTTTCGGTTTCCAGTGGTCGCAGGGCGACCATCCGGTCATTCAACGCCTGTGGCGAGATTCCAAGCGGGCACAGCCAGCCACGTTCGGTTCGGCGAATGCGTTCCGCAGGAGTACCGATGTCGAAGGCAAGCACATTCAGCCCCGCATACCACGCGTGCGTCAGCGTGTAGGACCATGTCTCGGGCCATAGAGAGGGCAGCCAGGCCAGTTGAGCCCCTTGCTGCCGGATGAGCCGGACCGCATCGTGCTCCCCATATCGGCCGGTGATGTGCACATTGCCGGTGGCTTCCAACCGAGCATCATCGCAACTGTGCCCGACAAGCATGAACCGTAGTTTCAACTGACGGTTCGCGGCGTCGCGCGCGCAGGCGAGAAGGATCTCGTAGCCCTTTTCGATGCCGATGCCGCCGACGACGCACACGCGGCGTATGCCGTCAACGGAAGGCGGCGCGGGGTTGGCCGGAGGCAGCGCGGCATCGTCCTCCCAACGTACAACCCTGGGTTCAACCTGGGGAAAGTGTCGCTTTATCCTGATCGCCACGTCGCTCGATGCGACGACGACCGCGGACGCCTTGACCATTTCATTATAGGAACGGTCTCGCAGAGCGCGTGGCGACGTGGTTTCATCGTTCTTGTGGCCCGCATCGGCCACGCACGCCTCGCATCCGGTGATGTCGGGCTCACCGCAATAGCGCTTGTTCGCCCCGATCAGGTTGATTCGCGGACATAACCATGAGTAATCATGGATGATCATCTCGTAGCGGATATCGAGACGATCGAAGAGTTCCAGCAATCGGTGGTCATGACCGATCATGTGATGCACTTCCGCGCGGACCGGTCTATCAGCCTTCAGTATTCCGGCCAGCAGATCGAGCTCCGCCGGGATCGAGAAGCGCATGTTGGGTGTTCCGCCCTCGATGCCGTTGCCCAACACGCAGTCGCGTCCTTCTCCATTGCGGCTGGCGACCGGCCAGAGCACAATGGGGTGGAGCCCTTCGGCACGCAATGCCGCGGCTCGCGCGGCAACGTGGCGCTGGACACCTCCGTCGCGGCCGTGGGTGACCAGCAGGACCGACCGCGCCGCGGTCCGAAACGTAGCCCAGCGTGCCAAATCCAGTCGGCGCCGAGGTTCCGCCATGGGGTCAGCGCTTTCGAATTGATGGATCAATTCATCGTAACCGGGATGCAATCGATTGAGCGTGCGCATGTTGCGCTCACTCAAAAATTGCTTTGTCACGCCAAATGACTGACCACCGACATGTGCGACGAATACGCTCGGCACAGCGACATGGCGCCATCCGAGGTGACGCGCACGGATGCAGAAATCGTTTTCCTCGCCGTAACCCTGGGCGAACAGATCCTCGCGCAGCAGTCCTGTCGCGTTCAGGCAATCCCGCTTGATGTAGACGCAGAATCCGACCGCTGTTGGAATATCGACGAGGCATCCGGAATTGGCGCCTCGCGCGAGGGCATCGAGGCGGATCGTCTCGCTGTGGTCAGGAATTGCATTGGGATGTTCAGTGCTGGGATAGCTCAGGATGGTTGCGTTATTGGACAGTGGTGTGGCGCTGCCGATGTCGGCGGCCGAATAGGCCGCTTCGCGCAGGGCGGTAATCCATCCTGGCGCGACGAGCGTGTCGCTGTTCAGCAAAACGACATCGCGCGTGGCATCCAGCCGCATGCCCTCGTTGGCCGTGGCGGGGAAGCCCTGGTTAGCCGCCCTGGTGAGCAGTGTGATCCGGCCCCTGTGCGCCCAGCCTGCCGAGCTCCACGGCGACGCGCGGATCAGGCGAGGCGTCATCGACCACGACCACCCGCGCCCAAGGCGGTAGATCGGTCAGCACCGACTCCAGGCAGGCGAGCGTAAGGTCGAGTTCTCCGTAGACAGGAACTATGATCTCGACCGGTCGTTTGGCGTCGCCGCCGACGACGGGGCCGCCGGTCACATGCGCCGGCACGGACAGGAAGACGAGTTCCCGTGAGCCCACGATCGGCACGCTTGCCTGCGCGGTAAACCGGTCTGCAACGAGCCTCGACGCTGCTTCCGCGGTGCGACGCTCCGCCGATGGGTCCAGGGGGCTGCCGGTGAGGTCGCTGCCGCTGGGACCATACACCCGAACGGGTCCGTCGAAGTGGTGCAACTTGTCCGCGGGAACACAAAAGGCGCGTGGCCGGGCCAACGCCGACGTTGTTGCAATGCTGATGGGCTCGCTCGCGATCGCATTGATGCCGTGACCTCCGTCGCGAGGAACGATCGTTAGTACCGGGTCATAATCGGGATCGTTCGGGCACCAGGCCCAGCCATGCAGATCGCCGTCGCGGCTGTCGACGAACCCCTCGACGCGCGCGATGGCCTTGAGATTGATCGGGCTCCCGAGCAGACCAACGGCATCCACATAAACATGAAGTTCCTTCGCGTGGCGCCACCCGTTCGACAGCCGACCGACAAAGGCTCGACCGCCCGGCCTGGCGTGCAACAGGAGAGGCTCGCCATCGAGGCTTGCGATCAGTCGCGAACGGCCCCGGAGGCCGCGTACCAGTTGGACTGTCAGCGTTCCCGCCCAGTCCAGCGCGCACCACCCCGGCGCCCCCATCGACCGGGTAATGGAGCCCGCGACCGGTGGCACGACGGCAACGATGTGTCGGGACAGCGCGTGAGCCAGCGCGATACCCGCGGATGTGATTTCGCCCTGCAGGTGATGTGCGATCGCCAATCCGAACCAACCCTCCCGCACATCATGTTCATTGACTACGGACGCAAAGAGTTCGCCTGCTTGCGGGTCGCGCCGATGCAGTTTCAGGACAGCCAGGGCCAAAATTGCGTTTGCGTCGGTCGAGGTGGGATTGGTCGCCGTGGTAGAGAATCCCAGTTTGCCGAGGAACGCGCCGAGGTCGGCTGCCGCCGCTTGCACGCTGTCCAGACAAGAAAAGTGGCGCGTTCCTTCGCTCGTGGCGATGAGAGCCGAAACCGCGTCGTGACTCAGAATGGCACCGGGCACTTCAACCCAACGTACGTTCATCGCTAAATTACCCAACCTATGGTAGCATTTTAGCATAGTCATACAATGAAATGCGCCTGTTTTTTGCCGCGGGAGGTTGCGCGGGATCCAGAGGTGTCGCGTTTGTCGGCTGCGGCCGCGATTCGGCCCACCTTCGAGACCCGCCGCATGACGGTTACCGGAGCCAGGAAGCGGCGACGCTGTCAGGGTTCGCGGCGCAAACTGGCCACGGTGTCGTTGCGCCGAATGGCTGCGCCCGGCCCGTCGACCCGAGGCCAGTACTGCGCTTGTTTGCCAACCTCGGTGGGGGTCGCGCAGGACGGTCCGTGACGGAATCCACCTGGAACCGGATGAAGCACTGCAGACGTGCCGGCGATCAGCGGGAGGACTGGCGCGCCCGAAGAGACTCGAACTCCTAACCCCCAGATTCGTAGTCTGGTGCTCTATCCAATTGAGCTACGGGCGCAGTCAGGCGCGGGGGTGTAGCGGAACCCCTGTCCCCTATCAACCCCTAAGCGGCGAGTTTGTCCAGTTCCCGCAGGATCGACTCGCCCATCACGCCGGTGCCGACCCTGGCGCTCCCTGGCGCCATGATATCGGCCGTCCGTAGCCCGTTTTTCAGCACGTTGACGCACGCGGTCTCGATCAGCCTAGCGTCCTCCTCCATGCCGAAGGAGTAGCGCAGCAGCATGGCGAAGCTCAGCATCTGCCCCAGCGGGTTGGCGATGCCCTTGCCGGCGATGTCCGGGGCGCTGCCGTGGATCGGCTCATACAGCGCGTGACGCTTGCCGGACGGCAGTACCGCGCCAAGCGTCGCGGATGGCAGCATGCCGAGGCTGCCGGTCAGCATCGACGCCAGGTCCGACAGCAGATCGCCGAACAGGTTCGAGGTGACGATCACGTCGAACTGCCGCGGGTTGCGAACCAGCTGCATGGCACAGTTGTCGGCATACATGTGACTTAGCTCGACGTCGCGCGAATTCCCGCTCCCGCAGCGCGGTGACGGTCTGGCGCCAGAACAGGCCCGACTGCATGACGTTGGCCTTCTCGACGCTGCACACCCGGTTCTGCCGCTTGCGGGCCAGTTCGAAGGCGACGCGTGCGACGCGCTCGATCTCGCTGGTGGTGTAGGTTTCGGTGTCGTAGCCTCGCTTCTGGCCATCGGGAAGGGTCTCCACGCCCGCGCGGCTCGCCGAAATAGATGCCGCCGGTGCTCTCGCGGACGATCATCAGGTCCAGGCCGCGGATAACCTCGGGCTTCAGCGTGGAGGCGTCGACCAGCGGGTCCAGCACGATGGCGGGACGCAGGTTGGCGAACAGGTCGAGGTCCTTGCGCAGCCGCAGGATGGCGATCTCGGGCCGAAGCTGGAAGCCCAGTCCTGTCCCATTTCGGGCCACCGACGGAGCCGAACAGGATGGCGTCGGCTTCCCTGGCCTTCTGCATGCGTCTCGTCGGTTATCGGGGTGCCGTAGGTGTCGATGGCGGAGCCGCCGACATGGTCGTCGGAGACGTCGAACGTGACCATCCGGCGGCGGTCCATCCAGTCGATGACGCGACGGACCTCACGCATGACCTCGGGGCCGATGCCGTCACCGGGCAGTATCAGAAGCTTCTTGTTGGCGGCCATCGGGGCGTCCTTGCGGTTCAGCGTGGTCCGGTACGCGAAATGTCAACGCGCGAAGCACGCTCTGACATCCCGGTCTAGACCATTTTCATCCTGACTGTGCACGCCGAAAATGGTCCAGGTCTTTGTTTGATCGCATGATGCACGCGCCGGGGACGTTCCGCTCAGCGCGATCATGCTCTAGGCGGTGGTGGACGGCAGCCAGGGCTGGGTCCGGCGACGTTCCGCCTCGAAGCCGTCGATCCGCGAACCGTGCTGCAGGGTCTGACCGATGTCGTCCAGACCATTCAGCAGCGAATGCTTTCGAAACGGATCGATTTCGAAGCCGATCTCCTCGCCGTTCGGGCGGATGACGACCTGGCGGGCGAGGTCGATGGTGACGCGGGCGTTGCCGCCCAGCCTGGTGTCCTCGATCAACTGGTCGCAGACCGCGCGCGGCAGCCGGATCGGCAGGATGCCGTTCTTGAAGCTGTTGTTGTAGAAGATGTCGGCGAAATCCGGCGCGATGATGCAGCGGATGCCGAAATCCAGCAGCGCCCAGGGCGCATGCTCGCGCGACGAACCGCAGCCGAAGTTTTCGTGCGCGATGATGACCTGGGCATTTCGGAACGGCTCCTGGTTCAGCACGAAGTCCGGCTTCTCCTTGCCGTCCTTGTCGAAGCGCAGCGGATCGAACAGGTGCACGCCGAGGCCGGAGCGCTTGATGGTCTTGAGGAAGCGCGCCGGGATGATCTTGTCGGTGTCGATGTTCTGCATCGGCATCGGCGCGGCGACGGCGGTCAGTGTGGTGAAGGCTTCCATGGCGAGGTTTCCTGCCCTTGCTTTACACCAACTGCCGCACGTCGGTCAGCCGTCCGGTGACCGCCGCCGCCGCGGCCATCGCGGGGGACAGCAGATGGGTGCGCCCGCCCTGCCCCTGGCGGCCCTCGAAGTTGCGGTTCGACGTGCTGGCACAGCGCTGGCCGGGGGTCAGCTTGTCCGGGTTCATGCCCAGGCACATGGAGCAGCAGGGATCCCGCCACTCGAAGCCGGCTTCCAGCAGGATACGGTCCAGCCCCTCCTGCCTCGGCCTGGCGCTTGACCAGCCCGGAGCCCGGAACCACCAGCGCCTGCACACCATCGGCCACCTTGCGGCCCTTGGCGACGGCGGCGGCGGCTCGGATGTCCTCGATCCGGCCGTTGGTGCAGGATCCGATGAACACCACGTCGATCGGCAGATCCTGCATGTGCTGGCCCGGCGTCAGACGCCATGTATTCCAGCATCCGCTTCATCTGCGCCCGCTTGCCCTCGTCGGCTTCGTCGGACGGATTGGGCACGACGCCGGTGACCGGCACCACGGCGCCTGGCGTCGTCCCCCAGGTGACCATCGGCGCGATCTCCGCCGTCGTCAGCCGCACGACCGTGTCGTAGTGCGCGCCCGCATCGCTCGGCAGCGTCTTCCAGTAGGCCACGGCCTGCTCGAACGCCTCGCCCTTCGGCGCGAAATCGCGGCCCTTCACGTAGTCGAACGTCGTCTGGTCCGGCGCGATCAGCCCCGCCCGAGCGCCAGCCTCGATCGACATGTTGCTGACCGTGCAGCGGCCCGCCATGTCGAGCGCCCGTATCGTATCGCCGGTGTATTCGATGACGTGGCCGTTGCCGCCGGCGGTGGTGATCTTGCCGATGATCGCCAGCACGATGTCCTTCGCCGAACAGCCGAAGCCCAGCGTGCCGGAGACATCGATCTGCATGTTCTTCGCCGGGTTCTGCAGCAGCGTCTGGGTGGCCATCACGTGCTCCACCTCGGACGTGCCGATGCCGAACGCCAGTGCCCCCAGCGCACCATGCGTGGAGGTGTGGCTGTCGCCGCAGACGATCGTCGTGCCCGGCAGCGACAGGCCCAGTTCCGGCCCGATGATATGCACGATGCCCTGCCGCACATCGAGGATCGGGATGTACGGCACCCCGAACTCGACGACATTCTTCTCCAGCGTCTGCACCTGGATGCGGCTGTCTTCTTCCTTGATGTCGGATGGGATGCGTGAACCGACGGTCGGAATATTGTGGTCGGCCACGGCGATGGTCAGGTCCGGGCGGCGCAGCTTGCGGCCGGCGATGCGAAGACCCTCGAACGCCTGCGGGACTGGTGACTTCGTGCAGAAGGTGGCGGTCGATGTAGAGGATGCAGGTGCCGTCGGGGAGTCTCTCGACGACGTGGCTGTCCCAGATCTTGTCGAAAAGGGTGCGTGGCCTGCTGGCGGACATGTCTGCTCCCGATTGTCGTGCGGTTCAAGGCGGTGATTTGGACGAACACTTCGTCTTGCGCAAGCCGCTCGGGCGTTAGACTCGGCGTGCCAGCCATGCACGGGCGCCGTTGGCCGCCGCGACGCCGGTGCTGAAGCAGGCCTGCAGCAGGTAGCCACCGGTCGGGGCCTCCCAGTCCAGCATCTCGCCGGCCGCGAAGACGCCGGGGCGGTCGCGCAGCATCATCGACGCGTCGACTGCGTCCGCCCGCAGTCCGCCGGCGGAGGAAATCGCCCGCTCGATCGGGGCCGGCGCCACCAGGCGGATCGGCAGGGACTTTGATCAGCCGAGGCAGGTCGTCGGGCGCGGCGCCGCCATGCAGCGCCTCCTGGACGAGGCCGATGGCTTCCGGCGGCAGGCCTGCTCGCTTGCGCAGGGTGTTCGCCAGCGACTGACCGCGGCGCGGGCCGCCAAGCCGGTCCTCCAGCGCCGCGCGGCTCAGGTCCGGACGCAGATCGAGGTGGATCGTCGTCGACCCCTCGGCCTGGATGACGTCGCGCAGCCGGCCGGACAGAGCATAGATGAGCGCCGCCCTCGAGACCGGTTTCGGTAATCATGGCCTCGCCCCGGACGGTGTCGGGGCCGAAGCGGATGGCCAGCCGCTTGAGCGGCCGTCCGGCGAAGCGCCCGCGAAAGTGCGTCGACCAGTCGACCTGGAAGCCGCAATTCGCCGGCCGGAACGGGGCCAGCAGACCGGGCAGGTACGCCGTCCAGTCGGCGTCGGAGCCAAGGCGCGGCCACGAAGCACCACCCAGCGCGAGGATCGTGACCCAAGCGGCCGCGCTTACAGGTCCGTCGGGCGTCTCAAAGCACAGTCTTCCCGCCGTATCCCATCCCACCCACCGATGCCTGACTCGCAGCTTGACGCCCAGTTCGCCAAGCCGCCGCAGCCAGGCCCGCAGCAGCGGGGAGGTTTTCATCGCGGACGGGAACACCCGGGCGCTCGAGCCGGTGAAGGTCGGCTGGCCGAGGCCGTTGCACCAGGCGATCAGCGCCTCGGGCGGAAATCCGGCAATAATCGGCGCAAGCCATTCGGCTGCGGCGCCGTAGCGCGACAGAAAGATCGGCAGCGGTTCGGCGTGCGTGAGGTTCAAGCCGCCTCGCCCTGCCATCAGGAACTTGCGGCCGACCGAAGGCATCTGGTCGTAGACGGTGACGGCCATGCCCGCCCGGGCGAGGGTCTCGGCTGCGATCAGGCCGGCCGGGCCGCCCCCGATTACCGCGGCGGGATAGGTCATCGACAAGCACTAGAGCATGATCGCGCTGAGCGGAACGTCCCCGGCGCGTGAATCATGCGATCAAACAAAGACCTGGACCATTTTCGTCATGCACAGTCAGGATGAAAATGGTCTAGTTCGGGATGGCGCTATTGTCATGCGACAAATCTGACCGCTCTCGCCTCTATGCGAAGCAAGATGTTCATTGACTCGCGTTCGCCACTCGACGCCATGCCAGGCACGATGAGTTACCGGGGTTCGATGTTCGGCGCTGCAGCACAGAAGCGAACCGGAACCGCACGGTTGACCGGCATCTGGCTGACGGTTGCCAGGCTCGGGAACCATCCGGGATTGCCCCGCCGGAGGATTGCCTCCAGGGCGGGAGAAATCGGCGGCAGAGGCCAACGCATCCAATTCAAAGTACGTCTTCTGTCAATCTGCCATCCCACTCGGCGCGTCCCGATGATGGAAACGACAGCCGGTCAGGCAGCGCTGACCGAAGCCAACAGGCGCACGATCTCGCCGACGAAGTCACGATGACTGAATGGCTTGCAGACAAACGCATCGATCGGCTCGATTCCGTTGGTCAGGCTTTCAGGACAGCCGCTTATGTAGACGACCGGCAAACCGGGGTATTGGCGTTTCGCTTCCCTTGCCACGAGGTTTCCGTCGAAGCGGCCGGGCATTTGCAGGTCGGTGACCAGAAGGTCCAGCTTTTCGAGATGCTCAAGAATTTCAACGGCCTCATCACCGCTCTGCGCCGCAACCACATCAAACCCCTCATCCGCAAGGGTTTCGGCCATGACGAGGCGAAAGTCAAAATCATCCTCCACGAGAAGGAGGCATTTTCCGTTCAACGCGACACCCTCCTGCACCTCTCCGTCCGCCTTCGTCGAAGATGGCGAAAATGCACGAGACCCCTTCCAGTCCATCGGTGGTAGGTGCAAATTTGCCACGCGGGTCAACAGGTCGTGAGCGCACGGGGATGCGCGGACGCTGATTGTGACATCGATAGAAATGAATGTGAACCTTCGCACCCGTCCGACGACTGGCGCAAGGACAGTGCCGGAACGGCATTACTTTTGAGGTTACGGTGATGCGCCCCGGCTAACCGCGGCTGTGGGTCCCCGATTCGCAGTGCGCGCGATTTACGGTTCGGTCGCCGGCGAGGCTGCCACGCCCCAGCGTCCGAGCTGCTGCTGCGCTCTGATGGTGTCCAGCAGCCGATCCGATTTGGCCATCGCCGATTTGAGCGTTTCCGTGGTGGCCTTCATCCGTGCGGCGGAAGCCTTCACGCGCGCGATATTCTCCTGGCTCTCGCGGATCACGCGAATGGTTTCGGCCCGCAGCGCATCCAGGGAGAAAGGCTTCGCCAAGTACGGGTAGCCGAACTGATGTAGTTTGAAGTTCGCCTCCGGATGTCCCGAAGTGAGAAGGACAGGCGTATTGGCCTGCACCGCAACCGCGGCAAGATCGAGCCCCGACACACCCGGCAAAGTTGCGTCGATCAGCGCAAGATCGTAGCACCGATGGGCAAGCATATCCGCGCCCTCGCAGCCACTATGGGCGCATTCCACGCTCATGCCGAGCCGGTCCCGGAAATAGTCCCCAATAACCTCACAGATCGCCCGCTCGTCATCGATAACGATGATAGTGCTCACGCGAATAGATACTCGCTATGGTTGCATACCATACCGCTCACGATATTATCCTTTTTGGTGATAGTCAATTGCAATTTCTTGATTTGATTGTTATCGGTGGTTGACGATTTTAGTTGTGGTCAATAGATGATCTCCAGGCACGCGCCCGCTGCGACGGTCGGCCGCGTGACGCGGACCGCATTCGTGAGGGCCGGCCGCGTTGTCAGAATGCCGCCACGCATCCTGGCGATTTGATCGTCGTGACGCGGTGATGCTTGAGCGGTGTCAGCCGATCGACGACACGGCCTGTTTCGCCGGGCAAACCAAGCGCCGGCCCACGAGACGGTACGCGCGGGCTGGATCGTGTAATCGTGCCCTAGTCGCAACAAGTCAGCCCGCGCACGCGCAACCGCATGGGCTCGCCCTACTCCCTCGAGCGCTCGCGGATCACGCGGCGTCTTCAAGAATGGTCGTCACGACCTGATATCCCGGACCATCCACCCTCCGGCCGGTCGAAGGGTCGACCAGCAGTGGGTCAACCCGCTCGCCCGTCTCGGTGTTGACGAGCTGGACAGTCCGGTCGTCGGGCGGGAAGTGCTTATTGCCGAACGCCATCATGGCCAGCAACACCGGGCGGAAATCCCTGCCGCGCCGGGTCAGAACATATTCGTCGCGCGGCGGGCGTTCGTTGTAGCGCTGGCGCGCCAGCAGGCCCGCATCCACCAAGGCGTTCAACCGCCGCGTCAGCATGTTGGGCGCGATGCCAAGGCTTTCGCTGAACTCGTCGAAGCGGGTCAGGCCACGGAATGCGTCGCGCAGGATGAGGATGCTCCACCATTCGCCGACATGTTCCAGTCCGCGAGCAATCGGGCACTGCATCCCGCTGAAACTCTTACGCTGCATCGAGAGCACTCGCTATGAAACTACGATCTTGATAGTTGGTTGATGAGACGGCGAACGTCAATGCCAAATCACCGGCCACACGCGGACGTCGAAGGACACCGGCAGGGCGGTGAGCCGTGCCCGCGATTCGGCGTTTCTCGGGAGGTCGCGGGCGTGACGGCCGGGTGTTCGTCGACCATGTCGTTGCCGCCAGCGGTAGCCTGCGCTATAGGACCGGCCCTGTTCGTCACCGTTGCGAGGCGACCCGTTCGCCGCCCATTTTGGGCACGACGGCCGGCGATCCAACTTTGACATCGTGCCGGCCGCCGCGACGAAGCGGCCGGACCGCAACGGGGCATTCGCGTTCACGTGCCGACCGTCGCTTTTCGTTGCTCGGCCGACAGGAAAAGACATCCACATGAACAGCCTGAGCCCTCACCGATGACCCCGGATCTCGCCGACCGGTTCGCCGGCATCGCTCTGGGGCACGTCACTCGCGAATACCCCAACAAACTGGACCACGTGCTGGCCGGTCCGGACGACTGCGCGCAGCCCCCGCGACCTGCACCCGGTCTTCTACGGCAGCTTCGACTGGCATTCCTGCGTGCATGGCGTACTGGATGCTGGCGCATCTCTACCGGCGCTTTCCCGGCGATGCCCAGCGCCGCCGGCGATCCGCGCCTTGTTCGACGCGCATCTGGTCCCCGACCGGATCGCCGGCGAGTGCGCCTACCTCGCGCAGCCCCTCCTCGCGCGGGTTCGAGCGGCCATATGGCTGGGCCTGGCTGCTCAAGCTGGCGGCGGAACTGGCGCTGCAGGAGACGCCGGAGGGACGCGTCTGGTCGGCGGCCGCTGGAACCTCTGGCCCGGATCTTCGTCGCGCGGTTCACGGCGTTTCTGCCGCTCGCCACCTATCCGGTCCGGGCCGGTGTCCATTCGAATACGGCATTCGCGGTTCGCCTGGCGCTGGATTACCAGGACGAAGCGCTGCGGCCGCTGCTGACGGACACCGCCCGGCGCTGGTACGCCGGGGATGCCGACTGCCAGGCGTGGGAGCCCGGCGGGGACGAGTTCCTGTCACCCGCACTGATCGAGGCGGAGTGCATGCGCGCAGCGCTTGCCCGACAGGGAATTCCGTCCATGGTTCGCCGGATTCCTGCCCCAGGTCGGGCAGCGACTGCCGACGACGCTGTTCACGCCGGCGATGGTCAGCGACCGCAGCGACGGCAAGATCGCGCATCTGGACGGGCTCAATCTGAGCCGGGCGTGGTGCTGGCGGGCGCTGGCCGACTTCACCCCCGATCCGGAGGCGATACGGCGGACAGCTCAGATTCATATCGACGCCAGCCTGCCGCATGTCAGCGGCGAATACATGGGCGAGCACTGGCTGTGCAGTTTCGCGACACTGGCACTGGGGTGAGAGCGCCACCGGGCTGAGAGCACCCGTCCGTGCGCGCGCCGGTTCGCTGTCACCGCCGTTGCCAGCGGTGGTGTCGGAAGGTATTGGCGGGTAACCACTTGGCGCGCGTTCGCGCCGGCAGCGCCACCAGAAACGTCCCCGCCGAGACTGCCGGCGCCGCCATCCGATGACCAACCCTGGTCGGATGCCACCCCTCAACGTCCTGGTTGCAGGCTCCGCGACCGGCCACGCGACTTGACCTTGCCTCCGGCGAACATCATGTTCCCGCCGAATCAACAGAACCAAGAGGCCTGATGTCGAAAGAGGACATGATCGAATTCAGCGGTACGGTGATGGAGCTTTTGCCCAACGCAATGTTCCGCGTCAAATTGGATAACGAGCACTCAATTCTTGCCCACACCAGCGGCAAGATGCGCAAGAACCGTATCCGTGTACTGGCAGGCGACCGGGTGAACGTCGAGATGACACCCTACGATCTTTCGAAGGGCCGCATCACCTTCCGATTCAAATAACAGGCGCCTCACGCAATGCGCGATCCGGGCGGGTGAAGCCGCTCCCGCTGATCCTGGCGTCCTCCAGCCCGCGACGACTGATGCTGTTGAAGCAGATCGGCATCGTGCCGGATCAGGTCCTCTCCCCCGACATCGACGAGACCCCTGCCCGCGGCGAGCTGCCGCGCCCCTATGCCGTACGGATGGCCGCGGCGAAGGCGGCGGCGGTGCGATCGCCCGACCATCTGGTGCTTGCCGCCGATACCGTGGTCGCCGCCGGCCGGCGTATCCTGCCGAAGGCCGCCAATGCCAGCGACGTCCGCGCCTGCCTGACCCTGCTATCCGGCCGCCGCCATCGCGTCATGACAGCAATCGTCCTGGCCGATCCCGACGGCCGCACCACCGGACGCCTGGTCGACAGCGTCGTTACCTTCAACCGCCTGACGGACGACCAGATCGAGCGCATCGTCGCCACGCGTGAGGGCGAAGGCAAGGCCGGGGGATATGCGATCAACGGTTACGCCGCCAGCTTCACCCGTTTCATATCCGGCAGCCACTCCGCTGTCGTCGGCCTGCCGCTGTTCGAGACGGCGCAGTTGCTGCGCGGCCATGGCTGGCAGGTGCCGTGACGGTCTCGATCCGCGTCGCCACCAGCCCGGGCGAGGCCCGGATCGCCGTTGTCGAAGACAACCGCCTCCTGGATTTCTCCCTATGGCGGCCAGGAGCGCCCGACGGCGTCGGCGATGTGCATCGCGGACGCGTGGTCGCCCTGGTTCCTGCCATGGCCGGAGCGTTCGTCGCTCTTTCGGACGCGGAGGGCTTTCTGCCCGACAGTGAGGGCGCCAAGGGGCTTCATGCCGGCGCTGTCCTGACGGTTCGCGTCACCCGAGCCGCGCAGGGCCGCAAGGGCCCTCGGCTGACCGCTCGGATGACCGAGGGATACGATGACGGCGTCAACGTCGTCGCGGGCCCAGACCAGTCATTGGACCCTCGCGCTGCCGGATCGGGGAGATGGGCGGATGGCGGGTCCGTGGCCCCGCCGACGAAGTCCGGGTTTCCGGTTCTCCTCCGCCGTGGCCCTGATCCGATTACACGTCTTGTGGCCCGCTACCCCGACGCGACGGTCGTGGTGGATGACGCCGGAGTGGCTGCCGGTCTGTGCCTGGGCCGCCGCGTGCCCGTTGTAACGCCAGTTTTCGATGAGGACGTGGCAGAGGCGATCGACGCCCTTGCCCGCCCGGTTGTCGAACTTCCCAGGGGTGCCAGTTTGTCGATCTGGCCGACACCGGCATTGGTTGCGATCGACGTGGACGGGGCGGGGGCGCTGTCCGGAGCGGGTGGAGCGGGCCCCCGGCACGAGGCACTGAACCGCGCAGTCGTTCCGGCATTGGCCGAACAGATCAGGCTACGGAACCTTTCGGGGGGGATCGTCGTCGATCTGGCGGGCCTGTCAACGCGCAAGCGAGCGGTCCTGGCACCAGATTTCGTCAAAGCCCTGGCAAACGACCCTTTGCGTCCTAAATTTCTTGGTTTCACCGCGCTTGGCCTGGCCGAGATCGTTCGTCCCCGCGTTCATCCGCCGCTGCACGAGTTGCTTGCAGGACCGCTGGCGGCCGGCCTGGCGGCGCTGCGGGCGGTGACGGCGGCGTTCCGGCTGGATCCACGGGAGATGCCCGCTGTCCGCGCCCATCCGGCGGTCATATCAGCGTTGCGGGCGGATCCAGTGGCTCTGGCCGACCTGGTGCGGCGCTGCGGGCGCCAGGCTACACTGCGATCAGACCCAACCCTGCCGGAGACGGCCTGGGTGCTGGAGAAGGACCGTGTCTAGGAAGCAATCTACCTGCCCTGTCTGCGGCCGGCGCGCCTCGGAGGCCACCCGTCCGTTCTGCACACCCCGCTGCCAGGAGGTCGATCTCGGCCGGTGGCTGGCTGGCGCATACCGTATCCCGGGGCCGCCGGCTGAACTGGACGAAGACCCGCCGCCTTCCCCTGAAGCCGCATGATCGCGCCCCCTGCATGATCGCGGCTTGATCGGGTGGCGGGTATGGGCTAAGCAGCCGCCCTCCGGCACGGCCGCGATGTGCCCAGGTAGCTCAGTTGGTAGAGCATGCGACTGAAAATCGCAGTGTCGGTGGTTCGATTCCGCCCCTGGGCACCATTTATCAATGAGTTACAGCAACTCGGTCGTTACCAACGAAACTCGTGTCCGCACGGTGTCCGAAACAGCAATGCCATCGGGCGCCCCGGTTGTGCGGTCGCACGATGACACCACACAAAAATTGGCCGACCTCGGCATCAGCAAGACCCAATCCTCCCCCGGCCCAATTTCGGACCCAACAAAATCAATGTTCTGCGCGCCGTGCGCGACCGTAACGATGGGTTTTTTGCCACCGTGGCGGTAACACTGATTTCGTTAAGGATTTCAGCCATCTGCCGGAGCGGCGGGAACCTGCAGGCCGTTCGATCGTTATGGGCACTGTCCCAACGGCCTTCGCCCGCGCGCGAGGAGCAACACCTGACGACCTCTGTCCAACATAGGGCGTCCTTCGCGCGCGTGGAAGGTCTTCAGGCTGAGAAGCCCCTGGAGGGTCCGCACAGTGCGCGGACCCTGGTGTCCTCAATTCAAAGGAACCGGGCCGGGCTTTTGCATCGTATCAATGTAAAAGGTCCTGGTCGCCCCTACAAGCGAAGGCCGCCCCGAAGGACGGCCATGCTGCGGCAGACGGTGGGATCAGGTCGTCGGCTTCGGCTTGCGCCGCGGTGGGCAGTAGACCTTTGCCACGGGGAAGACTGGAGGCTTGTCGGGCAGCGGCTCGCCAGGGGCGCGGAACGGTCGGTTCATCACGCAAGCACCTTTCCGCGCAGCTTGCGCGCCGACGTCTGGCGGAGGTGCAAAGTCTTTTCGATCTGATCAAACGAGGCCATCATCCTCGCGTGGTGCTCGGGATCTTTGATCATCTTGCCCACGACGATGTCCTCAACCTCCTGCCGCTCCATGGCCACGGTCGGACCGGAATTGCACATGAATTGGACATCGATCATGTAGTCCATTCGACTGGAAAGGTGGGCTGCAACAGCATGTCCCCGCCACCAGATTAGGTAATGACCGCTGGAGATGTGGGGGCCTAGATCATCGAAACCGGTGATCGGCTGGATGTTTTCGGTGGACCATACATAGAGGCTTCCGTCCACGTCCATGCCGAGCATCTCTTGCTTGCCGGCAGGAACGCTTCCAATACCTTTTTCGGCCCTGCGTGCGATGCGCTCACGCTCCCTGGCCGCCCTATAGGCTTGGGCACGCACCTCCGTTGCCGCGGCCTCTGCAGCTTGGCATTCTGCGACTTCCGCGGGAGACATTTGAGGCGCCCAGTGAGCCGTTGAACAACTGCCGGGTCGCGGAGGCCATACGAAGCCGGGCGCCATCCCTTGGGCGACCATGACCAGCAGTTCCTCGAAGGTGCTGTCGCAGTTGAAATTTCCCTCGGTATCCAAGATCGCCAAGGTCAGTGCGACGCGCGCCATCGCAGCACAACCGGCCGGAGTGGTGGGAGATTGCCCCTTATCAATCAACGCGAGCAGGCGGTCCTGCTCGTTGTCCAGGTGCTCGTAGCGAGCGTGATTTCGGGCCGAAGTCCGTAGCCCACCCGTCGTGATCCTGGAGCAGGAACCACTCGGTTTGGATCGACAGGAATTGATCGCACAGCGCGATCAGTTCGGCATCCGGGCCCGGCACTGAGGCGCGGGCCATTGTCGGCGCGGTGATGCCGGCGACGATCGCCGCGGCGCTGAGGCCGAGCGCGGATCGGCGGGATGTGGTATGATTGTTGGTAGCCGTGGGCATGTCTGTCTCCATGTTCTCGGTTAGGCCGGTCGTGCGCGGATACCAGCCGCTCACCCGGCCGTTTTCTGTTGTGTCGGAGCAACCCGACGCATATTGTGTAACCCGACACATTTAGTGGGTCAACACAAAATGAGTAAGGTTTGCACGTGGCGACGATAACGCCCGCTCAATGCCGAGCTGCCCGCGCGCTGCTCGCTTGGTCACAAGGGGATCTGGAAGCATCTTCTGGTGTTGCCCGGAAGACCATCGCCGACTTCGAGCGGGAGGCCCGGGAACCCTATTGCCGCACGCTCGACGCGATCCGGACAACGATGGAGGCGGTCGGCGTCGAGTTCATCCCGGAGAACGGCGGCGGCGCGGGCGTCCGGCTGCGCAAGCCATAGAGCAGAGCGTGACACCGCTCACCATTGCGCCTATGGCCATTATTTTATAGCGTGCGAGTGCACATGTTTGCCACTGTGCCGTAGGAGGCGCACTTTCATGATCGAAATTGATCGCGAAGACGACGGTCGGTGGATTGGCGAAGTGTCCGCACTTCCGGGCGTGCTGGCATACGGTGCCACCGAAGATGAAGCGCGCCGCCGCGCCCTGGCGCTTGCCTTCCATGTCATAGGCGACCGCATCGAGCATGGTGAGCCCGTGCCACCCTCGGTTACGAGAGAGCTCCTCGCCTTCACGTGAGCACTTGGCCCAGCACGAAGGCGTCGAATGTCCTCCGGGCCCTGCGGCGGATCGGCTGGGAGACTAAGCGACAGGCGTCATCCCACCGCGTGCTGTCACGCCCCGGTTACGAGGATTACACGTTCGCATTTCATGACGGCGAAGAGATCGGCCCGGAAGATGCTCGCCAAGATCAGCAAGAAGACCGGTCTTAGGCCAGAAGACCTATAGTCCCGCTGAGCTTCGATGCGCTCGATACCGGTGACGATGGGGTGTATATCTCGTTACGCAGGAGGCGCAAGATGAACGAAATTACCCTTGATCAATTGACCGGCAAGCATTTGGAGCGTTGGCAGGTTATCGATGCGATAGACGATGCAGGCCTGCGTCAACTCGTCTGGGACAGCAACCGTTTGGTGCCCCTGTCTTCAGCCGGCACCCCCGCGAAGGTGACGGAACACGGTGTGATCCGGGTGGCATCCTTGGAGGCCGACTTGGAAGCCATCTACACGAGACTGGCCGCGGCCGATCCGCTTGGGGACCGACGCCTGGTGCGTTCGGCTCATACCAACCCGATCCACCGCGCCTGATACCCGAGCCGCTCGGACAACCGACCGGCGATGCCGGCGTCCGGTTGCCCGGTTCGCGCGCTCACGGCCGCGGCGCGCAACATCGCTACGTCAGTGTGCGAATGGCAGCGTGGTTCCGACGCCCGGAGGCGGGGCTTTCACGTTGCCAGATGTCTGGACATCGGCGCGCATTCCAGGAGGCGCATTCTGAAACCTGACGTTCACGTTCACCTCGCCGCCGGTATTACGAGCGAGAGCGTCGTGAAATTCTGAGAGACTTTCGCGGCTCTGTGAACCGCCAGGAAGCGATGGCCAGATGTCGTTCAAACCCGAGGCAATCCGCATGTCGTTCCCGCCGGCCTTCAGGTCACCGAGCAGATCGCGGCCGGTCTTGTCGCGGTAGGTCCGGTTCGCCAGATCCCAAGCGGCAGCATCTTGATTGTCCGGGCCGAAGTCGGTCAGGCTGAGCCTATCTTGCTCATCGTGCCAGGTTGAAGACAAAAACTGATATCTACCGGCTGCGGTGCTCGTTCCCCCAGGCCCGATACCTTCAGGAAAACTCCCGTAGCCGCTGAACCTGCTGCCGCCGTTTTTGATGTCGTAGAGGCCGCCGCTCTCGGGCCCGGCGATCGTGTTCAAGAAACCGCGCATGATTGGGTCATCCATAACCCGAGGGGCGCCTGGCGTGGTTACCGATGGCGACCCGCGCAGCGCCGGGTTATAGCGCGGATCGAACTCCATCGCGCTCTTGGTCGCACCCGTCTTCGGGTTCAAATAGGCTGTCGGCATGCCGGACGCATCGATACCGGCGACCTGGGTGAAGCCACTCTTGGCAGCGAGATCCTGTCCCGTCGCCGAGTCCTGACCTGATCGATACATGCTCCAGGCGGCTGCACCAGAGCCAAGGAGTGGCAGCGCAATGTCCGACAGTCCGCCCATACCGACCATGCTGAGCAGCGGCCTTCCCATCCGCAAACCAAGCGCAGCGCCACCGGCGCCGACGCCAACGGCCGCCTTGTCGGCTTCGGGTTTGTGGTTTCCGAGCCAGCTATCGAACCGCTCCACGGGGCCGGCCATGAGCGCGTCGAGCCGATTGCCAAGACGGTTGGCGATGCCGCCGAAGGCGGTCGAGAGGTCGGCCAGAGCGGCCTGCATTCTCGTCGCGTTCCGAACCATCTCGCTCGTAATTGCCCCGCCCAAAAATTGCGTGCGGGCCATCGCGTCCTCGATGCCTTTTGATCCCTTCTCCATCAGCGGGAGCATGGCCCGATCGATATGGTTCATATCGAGGATGTTTTCCCGACCATGAACGTCTTTGGTTGCGGCCACGCGATCGGCGATTTGCTTCAGGACATCAAGATCGTTGGCTGGATTTTCCTTTGTCCCAGGATTGATGTGCAGCATAGCAAGGTTGGCAATACTTGCCTGATCTTTGTTGTAAACCGCGGAGTAGATCTCTTCGTGAATGGCGTTCAGGCTGCTGCGCACCGCATCTACCGAAGCGCCATATCGCTTCGCCGCGCCGGTGAGGGCGCTATAACGCACAACCGGAATATCGAGCAGATGTGCGGTGCGTCCCGTGGCCGCGCCCAGGTCGGCGAACCTGGTGGCCAACGCCGCGAGGCCAGCGAGCGACGCCGCGCTCGTCAGGGATGACATCGCTGACGAGCTGCGGTCGATCGACAGGAATGCGTCCTCGGCGCCGCGGCTCAGTGAACGGAACGCCTCCGCCGCGCGGCTGACGCCCGACACATCACCGAATTTGTTCAAAGCCCGATTGAACCGCTCAGCCGGAGCGCCGAGGCGGGCGAGACGTTTGTTGATATTGTCGAGCGCACCGGCGGTTTTATCAACCGCCGTGATCGAGATGCTGAAACCGCTGCTACCGGCCATCGTTTGATCCTTACGGCTGTGTTGCCGGCGGTGGCGATGCGCCGCCTGGCGCGACGGAGTGCATTGTTTCGCGATCCCAGAGCGTCAGGGCCACCGGCTCCGGGTTGAAGGCGGCCGGCGGCATCAACACCACATCGGCGTGCGTGCCGGACCGATCTTTGCGGAAGGTGACCGACCCGATGATCCACTGCGCGTTGATGATCTTCAGGGGCGGGGCATAAATTGGCGCCAGCATATTCGGTTGCCACAGTTTGCCCGACGTGTCCCGCCAGGAGTTCGCATGTCAGGCTGATCGCCTGGGATCGGCCGATGCGTCTTGCTTTTTCCCAGTCGACGCGTTTTTGTGCCAAGGTTTGCGATGGGTCAGTCTGTTCGCTGATAACAATCTTCGGCCGGTAGCGCCACGACGGCATCGTTGGGTCTACTGCATAAGCAATATTTTCGCTGATCGGGCTGTATTCCGAATACTGCATGATCGAAGAAAACGTCGCCGCATAGGTCGAAAACCGCTGGTTGAAGCTCAAGGTCGACGAAGCGCTTTCAATGTTGCCCGTCGTCTGCGTAGCGGATAGTCCAGACAGGGAGAGGCCCAGAGAGGCCGAGTTTGCTGCTGGAGCCGCCATCGTGAAGCCGGAAGCGTGAGAGGTCGTCCCGACACGATCTAGCACCAGTGCGCCGTTCTGATCCTCGTAGATGACATAGGCGCTATACCGTGCGACGCGCTCGAGGATCTCGTAATTCGTTTCGCCAAGCGCAATTGAAAACGGCAGGATCGGAACTCCAAGATCAGCAACCGCACTTCGGCACACGATACCAAATGGTTTCGCCAGTTTCGATGCCAGATCAAGCGCGTTCGAGGCGCTGATTGTTGCTCCTCGCAGTTGCGGCGATGCGAGCAGATCGGCGGAGGAATCGAAGAAGTCAGCCCCCAGGCCGCGACCCGTGATTGTGACGTCGTGGTGACCGGGGCCGATGTTGACGCCGTAGGAATCGATATAACCGGTCAGGACCAGATCGGCGCCGATGTATATTTGGCATTTCTCCCCTGGACCTGTCGGAAACACGGTCGCTTTCTCTGGATCGCCCGGGAACTGATCTGAGGCAGTGACGACAAAGCTGTTCGGATATGTTTCGACCGAACGGGTGATCGCGACGGTTTCCCAGCCGACTACGCTGGTTTCGCCGACGCGGATAGAGACCTCATCGGCCGAGGGATTGTCGTAGCCGAAGGCGCCGGCCGCAGCACCAAGTATACCGCTCATCGTCTATTCCCCCTCTCCGGTAGAAGGGGCGCCGGCCGCCGAGCTGCTGCTCCTCGACGGCCGGCTGGCGATGGCCGGCGGCTGGAGAGGCCGCCGGGCGCACCGATTCCATCGCGATGATTAGGTATCATGGTCACCACCACACCGAGCCACGGGCCGCGGCATCGAGGGCGCGAGCACGGGCCTGCTGCAGATCCCGGTGCAGCCGGATCGCGTCGGCCCGTGCCGAAAGCATGGCAACGTCTTCGCGTATTTCGGGAGCCGCGGGTGCGGCAGGCGCGGATAGCCGCGCTTTGAGCACGCGGGCGCGTTCCATGTGCGCGGTCCGGAGCGAACTGCCGGACATGGACCGCTCCGACACAAGCGCGCTGGGATTTGCCGGGACGCTCACAACCGACAGCTCGAGCAATTCCCATTGGGTGAACTTCCACCCGCCGTTGCCGATCGGTTCCTGTTTCAGAGGCAGGAAGCCCACACTGACGGCCCCGAGGATCCCAGCCTTCATCAACCTCAGGTATTCATCGGACCTCGCACTGATGCCCGCGGCTGGAAAATCGATCAAGGCAATGACCGCGTCCCCCTCGACGCCGATCGAGGAGCACCGCGCGATAGGCTGCGACGCGTCGTGCTGGGCAAGAACTATTGGATTTCGCCTGTAGTTACTCAGGTCGACGCCCCAGGGGACCAAGATGTCCCCCATGCGGTCGACGGTGGCGTCGCTTGCCACCACCCGGATCTGCCGTTCGCCGACGCCAAGAAACTTGACTATACGCGGCGCGCTATGCCGGCGGGTCATTGCGCCACCTCGTGGGGTTCGACCGGCGCCAAGGCGGCGGTCAGTCGGTCAAACGCGTCCTGCAGATCATCGACCCGGCGCTTGGCATTGGCGACGTTCTCCTTGGCCAGCGTCAAGGCGCCTTCCGCGGTATGGAGTGCCCGCTGGCCAGGCTGCGTTCGCATCATCAATGATGTCGGTATCGGCTGCGGCATGGTATCAAGCATCGCGCGCATCCTCAACTGATCCGCCCTTGCAAGATCACGCGCAGTTTCAGCGGCGCCGCGTCGTTCAGTCGCTGCCGTCAAAGCCTGCTTGGCCTCGTCCAGTTCGGTCGCGATCTCATTTTTCCAAGTCTCGAAGGTTTCCATCTCCATCAGCCCAAGATCCCCAGTCGTTCAAGAATTCTGCGCCATCCCGATATTTCGCTGTCATAGACAAATTCATCGCCAAGGATCAGCGGCGCCCGGACGTTCGGCATCGCCAGAATGTCGGATCTGCTTTGGATCCCGGCCTCCGTGATCTTGGCGCGGAATTCGCGAACTCGCCGGGTTGCGCGCGCCAACTCCTGCGCTGCCCGAAACATCTCAAGTTGCAGCACGTTCCAAGCCGGTTGGAGGCGCTGCGCATATTCGAATGTGAGCGCGGCTGCGATTTCGTCGCGCACCTCGGTCTGCTCGCGGATCGCGTCACCCAGCGCTCCGATCTGCCGGTCGATCTCCTGGATCCGCGCCTGGTGGTCAAGAACCGGTGCAACGGGGGCGCCGCTCAGGACCGCCAGGCCAGCGGCAATCGCCGTCGACGCGGCCGCGGGTGCGGCAGGCGCGGGCGCCTCAACGGGTGCCTCCTCCTGGAGTTTACGCAGCCGCTTACGCAATTCGGTGTCTGTAGAGCTACGAGGATCGGGCATTTTACCATTAAGATGCCGTTCCAAATCGATCCGTTGCTGGTCGCGCTGGAGCCGTTCTCTGCGGTGCGCAAATGCGGTCAGCAGTTCCGACGCCGCGGCATAGGCGGGATCATCGGCCAGGCGCGGGACGGCGACCTCCATCGGATCGCTTGGCAGCGTGGCATTCTGAAGACGTTTCAAAGGGGACATCGGGTTCTCCTCCAAGCAATATCCGGGGCGGCCTGGGTATTTTCTACTGTCCAAATTACCCAATGCACTTTCGCAACGTCTCTTCGGCGGGCATGTGCCCCATCATCAATAGATCGAACAGCAGTCCGTCTTTGCCGTCCGGGCGCCGGCGGTCGGCCCGGTCTCGGGGCCATCGGCGGCTCTCGTAGTCGGCCGCCGCGATTGCCATGGCCTTCGCCAGGCCGCGTCCGCAGAGGCCCGGGAAGTAAAGGACCAAGCTGCGCAACGTGGCGTCCCGGTGGCGCTGCCGGAGAGCAGCGTGCCAGCCAGGGGCAAGTCCGAGCGCCAAGGCGAAATCGCCACCGCTGGCGAGCCAGTCATCGATTGCCGCCGCGATCGGCCATAGGCCGCGGTCGGGCTGCTCGAGCACCAGGTCACGCACCAAGCGCAGCGCATCAATCGGGGCGATGCGTTCGGCTGTCTCGGCCGGTCCAGTCATTACGTTCACTGCTCCGGCGATCGTGTGCCGGCCAGCGCGTGGATGTAGGGCGCCGCGGCGATTGCCATCCTGTCGCGGCGAGCGACTTCCGCTGCGTCGTCATTCAGCACGCTGAGCATGTATTCCAGCGGTCGTTGCGCGACAGCCGGGTCGCACTTTTTCGAACCTGCCGGCCGCCCGGCACCGGGCCGGTAACCACCCCTGGGCATTTTTCCTTCCTCCTGACGATCGTGTGGTGAAAATCAAAGCCGGAAAAAAATTCTGCGCGTGAGGGATGCGCGGTGCCGATGTCGACCATCCGTTTCGGAACCGACACCCCCAAGGGGGTGCGCGCCGGTGATGCACTGCCCCCGCGGTCGATCACTGGAGCGTGGGAACATCGCAGAGGCGCGCAATGTCGGCGTCCAGGCCGTCCGCCCGCAGATCACCGCCGGCGACGTTCAACCGATCGAGGAGCAGAAACTCGACCATGTATTCCCGGACCACGCGTCGGTATTCGGAGATCTCCGTCCGGAGATCATCACCGACCTTCTCTGGCCGAAGCTCCGCGGCCCGGCGAACCAAGCCAACGTAGATGGCTGCCGACTGGGCCAATACGCCGAGCCCCGACCGACAACTATCATCCCATATACCGCGCCCTACGCAGGCCCTGTAGCCGTTGACAAAGGCGGCCCGCGCCGGCGGGTCGGTCAACCAGTCGGGCGGCTCCGGGGCGCTCATGACGGCCTCCGGCGCGCGTCGGGACCCGTCGCAAGGAATTCCTCCAGAGCGTTCCGCGGCGGCACACCGTGCTGCAGGAACGGGTTCGAACCAGATCCGATCACTTCCGACACCCGCGCCCGGTCGGCCGGAACTCAACCCGAACCGCGACAACCAGGTCATCAGGCGCCGGTCGGCATCGGCGATCAGGGCGAGTTCGGGCCTCGTGCGGATCATCGAGGCACCCGTCCGTGAGGTGGTGGTGTAGGTTCGGGCCCCCGCTTCCGCGACAATGCGGTCACCGACCGTTACCGGTTTCGCCAGAGCATCGCGCGCAGCGGCCAGATCTCCGAGAACTTCGCATAGGGCCATCACGGCGATCTCGTCCGCCGTGGTGAGCACGCGCATGCCCGCGAGAAGCCGCGTGACGTGCGGCCAGAACGCAGCCGCCGCGCCGCTCAGTTGTGCGGGCGCCGATGGTTCGCCAGGTTCCGGCTTCGGTTCATGCGGGTTCGTGCGGCACGGCTGCAACGTTCCCCGCAATTTCTTCAAGGGCGTCGGCAATCTTGGTCGGCTCATCGCGGGAATCCCTTTTTGCTGTGGTTATGCACGCGGACAAAAGTCGTTGGCACGCGGTCGCTCTGACCATCCGTCCATTTATTAACACCCCCTCTCATACCACGAGACATATCCCGTGATATGGTATGACGGAGGGTCGGTCGGCGATTGGGGATGGAGGTCAATGAACTGTCCCGGAAATGATCACTGCGCATCGGTCGCAGCACAGTCCGGTGCGGATGTATCGCGCCAACGCGCGCAGCATTGCCTGGTCGCGCTTGGACAGCCTCGCGATCTTCTTGGCGCCGGACAGACTGAGCAGACCGCCATGCGTGCTGTCCCACGTCTGCTCGTCGGCAGTCACGCCGGCTTTGGTGAGCAACACTATTTCCAGGCCTACGGCAACCTGCAGATCGGCCGGAAGGTCTGAGTTCGGTTTGGTCATGCTGTTTGTTCCTTGATTGGTGACGGCGGGGGGGCGGTAGGCGAAGAAAGACTTACCAGGAAGGAATGGTTCGCCGGGGGTGCCGAAGGAGGCGGCGAAGGCGACCTCGCGCGCGCCATGTCCTGCTCCCCCCGACCGACCGAAAGTTTCCTTTCTGGCAAGTCTTCGGTAGGGCCAACAGACTGCGGCGGTAGGAAGGAAGAATAGAACGGTAGATGTTCTATAAAGGAGTTCACCATGGTGAACCAGACGAAACCCGCAGGCAGCCGTGAATCTGGTATACGAAGGTGCACCAGATCTGGTAACCGAAGGTGAACCAGATTTTGGGAATCTGGTATACGAAGGTGCACCAGATTTTGCGATCTTTGCGGCACCGCAACACTCTTCAGGCTCGGTCATCGCGGCGGTCCTTTTTGGCGGGCCAGGGTTTGAGGTTGGGGTCGCGGAACACCTGCCACTGATTTGTCGGTGGCGAACCGTCAGGTAGTGGAAGCCAGGTCAGAGCATAGGAAGTGGCGATGCGCATCCCGCCTCGCCGGGCTTCGACCAAGCCAACTTTTTCCGCTAATGAGATCGAGTTGGAAATGAACCGGCGCCCGATTCCGATCTGAACGAGGTCATCAAACGGCGCTTTGATATTCCCGTTGTTTTTGCCGGAATGCTCCATGAACCCCACGAGTAGGAAGTCCAGAAATCGGCGCGTGTTGATGTTCCCCCCCGCAACTCGCCACGCGTCAGAAACCATCATGCGCTGGGTCAGCCATGCCCACCTATCCCCGTCTGGCGGCCCGTTTGGATGCTTCGGCTTGTTCACGCTGACACCGCCGCGTCGGCTATCAACACGTCCAGCCAGTCAGTATCGACCTGCAGCGGCACGTGGACCTTCACGCTGAGCCCGCTCCGGCTGAGCCGCTTCGCCAACGCGTATGCCGCGCTCTGCCCGACGTAGTTGCTGTCGTTGTCGGCGAAGACGTGCAACGTCCTGATCCCGGCCGGCGGCTCGAATGTTTCTACACCGTTGGCGGATAGCGCGGCCCAAACCGGCAGATTGAAGAGCTCATGCGCTGCGAGACTGGTTTCGACGCCTTCGCCGACACCGAGTTCGTCCGTCGGATCCTGCAGCCGGACCGCTGCGCCGGTGATCGTATCGACGGGCGGGAGGGCCTTTTTCCGTGGCGTAACGTCCGCATCGTATATGCGCTGGGCTGATTGCAGGCTGCCATCCGGCCCGATGACGGGCGCTACCACGGCGGGATATCTGCCAGCGGGTTTGCCGTCGGCGAAGTAGGGACACTCCCGGTTGCCGCGTAGGACGCGCGAAGAAACGGCCAGACCGCGGCGCTTGAGGTAATGGTCCACCACTGCAGGGGCGTTGGACTGCGCCATCAGCCGCTCGATCGCGGCGAGCTTGTCCGCGCCGTTGTTCTGGCGCCAGGCCGGCCGCTGGACGGGTGCGGTGGCGCGGTCGGTGCCGATGATGCGGTCAACCTCGCAGCAAGCTGTGGCGTGGTCCCATCCGTTCAGCTTGCGCAATAGGATCACGCCTGAGCCCGGGCCACACTGGTTGCAATAAAACGATCCGCTGCCATCCTTGTCATCGAACCGGAACCGATCCTTACCACCGCAGGCCGGACACGGCCCGTGCCGGTTCACCAGGTATCGGTGACTGACGCCGAGGGCGGGGAGGATCTCACGCCACCGGCCGCGGGCACGCTCGATCGTGTCCATCATTGGGCGGCGGCCTGTTCCGCGGCGCGTTCCCGCGCGTATGCGATCTGTCGGGACCTGACCCATGCCCGGACTTCGGGCGACGGCAGTTCCGGGGCCGGAGGTGACCACGATGGTGCGGCTGGCCAGGCGCCGAACTTTTGGCGATATTGCGCGGCCGCCCAACCGGGCTTGTAGGACTTTTCGCGGCCGATCCAGAGCAGCATCGCATGGAATTTGGTTCGCTCCCGCGCATCAGCCCGGATCGCCTGGACGGCTTTGCTGGCGCGATCCACCTCGCCGAGCTCGCCGTCCTGGACCTGGACGGATGCCGCCCGAGGCTGGGGGCGCCAGCCACAGGCGCCACAGGGTTGCCCCTGCATCCGCACGGCGTCGCACTCTGGGCACGTCGTCAGGGCCGGCGCACGTGGCGTCCCGCGCGAGGTATGCGCCTTGTTTTCGGCGAGACGATCCTCGGACAGGCTCCATTCAACCGGATCTTCAGCGAATCCGTGCAGGAAGGTGGCGCCGGCATGATCTAAGATCAGCGCGTCAACCTTGCCAGCTGACGGCCGGAGAACGCGGCCGACCATCTGGCGGTATAGGCCGAGGTTCCGCGTCGGTCTTGCTAGGACGAGACAGGATACGGAAGGCTCATCCCATCCCTCGCACAAAACCTGTGCGTTCGAAACGAGTTCGATTTTCCCCGCCGCAAGTTGCGAGAGTATCCTATCCCGCTCTTCGGTCGGGGTGACGCCATCGATGTGCTCGGCCAAGACGCCGGCCCGGCGGAACTCGTCCCGAATGTGCACACTGTGCTGAACGCCGGTTGCGAACACGACCGTTGGCCGTCGCTGTGCGAGCCGGATCCAGTGCGTGACTACGTCTCCGACGAGTTCGGACTTGTCCATCCGAACAGCCAGCTGGGACTCGACAAAGTCGCCGCGTTCAACCTTCACGCCGGTCAGATCCGGCCGCGACGGCGCATATACTTTGGTCGGAACGAGGTAGCCATCCTTGATCAGTTCGGCGACACCCGGGCACTCGATCATTTTCTGAAAAGTGTTGCCGAGCCCTCGGCCGTCGCCGCGGCACGGCGTGGCCGTCAACCCGACGATGACGGCGTCGGGGTAGGCATCAAGCAGCTTTTTGTATGTCTTCGCCCGGGCGTGATGCGCTTCATCGAGGACGATGACATCGGCGTCGGGCAGATCGATCGAACTCGATCGGACGGCGCGGGCGTGCAAGGTGGCGATGCTGGCCACCTGCACCGGTTCGCCTGCGCGCGGCGTGTAGCCAGGTAATAGAATGCCGTGGTCGATGCCCGCGGCGTGCAGCTTTCGAGATGCTTGAACGATCAATTCGCGGCGGTGCGCAAGGAATAGCACGCGCCGGCGGTCCTGCGTTGCCTCGGCAATGATAGCCGTGGCGATCACAGTCTTGCCTGCGCCCGTTGGAGCCACGATCAGGACCCGGCGAACGGCTGAGGTCACCGCTTCTCTGTAGTTTGCGACAACAGCGTCCTGATACGGTCGTAATGGTGGAGAAGTCATTTGCGCGTCCTGTTGACGCGGCGCTTGCGCGGTCGGCCGAGATCGGCTACGTGACCAGTGTCAGCCAGTCATTTGCCTATCCGGAGGCCCCCGCACGTCGCCGCGTCGGGGGTTTTCGTTATGCGGCGTTCCGCGTTTGACGGCCTCGGGCGGTGATCGTCTGCCGCGTCTTTGGCCCAGCCATCAGCAATTCGCGGGCGCGGCTGACGACGACATACGGCGTCCTGCCTATCATGACCGATGGAAGTTCGCCCCGGGCGATCATTCGGGCGATAGTCCGAGGACTTTTCTCGACCGCGGCAGCAACGGCATCGACTGATGCGAGGTCTTCCATCAACTTGGCGCGGATCGATGCGACGTCGTTTGACGGCGCCCTGTGATCTGTATCTGACATCCGGGGAACTCTCCTGTCGTTCGGTGACAGGAGCGACAATCGCGCAATAAGGATCGACCGGCGTATTGCCTATTAATCGCTTCTCAAGAAGCTATTTTCCGGCAATACGTTCCTTGTTCGCGAGCGTGAGCATGCTTCTGGCGACGCGCCCCGGGTCGCACATCGGGGTCAGCACGGTTACCGCGCTGGGCGAGCCCGCAGTCACCGTTCTATCGCTCAAGAGACGTCTCGCCGCTTCTGCTATGAATGTTGGCGCCAGCCCGCCCCGTTCCCCAGAGGCGTCGGTGGCTGTTCCGGCTTTGCGGCCGAAACATGCCTCAAATATTTCTACCATGCTGCGGAGCCAAGAATCAGCAGATACCTTGGGCGGCCTTCCTCTCTTTTTTTGGTTGGAGGCATCAAAGCCAAAAGAAAGAGCTTTCTGCCGAACCTCTGCCGTCAACGTCAGCATAGATTGCAGTTTGTCGGACGCGATTCCGATCCGAAGCGCAGTGTTTATCGGGCGCGGTCCGCATGCTTTGCTCAGCGCCGCGGCTGCGCTCGCAAGCGTCGACGCCCACTCCTCGGCCTCGGAGGGAAGCGTTTTGCTCTTCAACCCAACAAGGAAGTTGGCCGCCGCGTCATTCATCTTCTCGGCGATCGCAGAAGCGTCCCCCACCACTTGAAGATTCGGACAGGCGACTGTTGCAATCTGGTGCACGATAGCAGGCGTGAATGTATCCGGGCACCAGACGGAGCACACGGTCTCGCCGACGGACATCACGCCGACTTCCTTCGATGTTTTAGCACCGTCACATTGCCGACCGGCCCCCTGATGATGCGATCGACAAGCGTGCCGAGACGCTCGAGGGCGTCCCGCTTCTCGGAGAGGTATTCGTGGCGATTGTAGGTCCGTTGGACGCCGAGGATGACATGCCCCAAGACCCGTTCGGCGACGGTCGCGCTCACGGCGGCACGGTTCATCAAGGTGCTTGCGGTTCGGCGGAGGTCATGCAGCACCCATGGTGCCATCGGGGCGCGGCCGCCCTTTGCCCTCACCATCTCTACGGCGGCATCCAGGGCAATCTTCGCCTTGCCGTAGCCGCTGAAGGGCTTTTCCCCGTCCGTGGTGGTGAAGACGAACGGGCCTACGTCATTGGGTTTGGCGCCCGCTGACGTCTTCGTCACCGGCCTGGTTCCGATCTCCTCCAGTATGCCCGAGGTAAGCGGCACGACATGGTCCCGCTTCGTCTTGTATCGGGACGCCGGGATGGTCCACACGTCGCCCCCGATCTCATCCCAGCGCATTCGTGCCACCTCGTCGCGACGCTGCCCCGACAACAGCAAGGCGCGCACCAGGCGCCGAAATGGGCCGTAGCCGGTCATTTGATCGAGGGCCGTCCAGAGATCCCGAATTTCGTCGTCGGCGAGGATACGCTCACGCTCCCGTTCCTTGGGATTGGTCCTCGCCATGCCGCGGACGATTGGCGAGTTGAATTCGCCGTCACGCGTGGCATACCAGTTCAGGGCCTTTCGCACGTATGCCAGCGTTCGGTCGGCCGCGACCGGGCCCCGCTCTTCCTCGATTCGGTCGAGCATCTCGGCGATCGCGATCCGGCGCAGCGTATAGATCCCGGTCGCCCCGATCACTGGCTTGACGAGATCATTGAGCGCCTTCTCGACCCGCGCGCCACTGCGGAGGTTCTTACGGAGGTGCCGGACAGCGAACTCATCAAGCACGTCCGCGACGGTCTTAACGGCTGGCTCCGGAGTCCTGGCGGCCGCGCGAGCCGCAACCGGATCCTCTCCCTTGTCGACCTCCTGTCGCAGCTCCCTGGCGTGCCGGACGGCTCTCAGCACCGACCAGTCGGGCGATGCGCCAATGGTATATCGCCGCTCCACCCCAGCGACACGATAATTGAGCACAAACGCCCGGGTGCCCCTAGCGGTTACCCGCACCCCAAACCCACGCGGCGCCGTCGCGCCCTGGATGGTATCCCCTGCGAAATAGGTTACCCGGTTTCCGCGCTCCGGGACCGCGAGGTTCTTGACGGTGTCTTCACTTAGTTTCGCGCCCATCATGCCCGCCCGTGTCCGCCCGTGTCCGCACCGTGTCCGCGCAGCCGATGCGCGCTGGTGTCAACGAACGTGCGTCAGTTGTCGCGTGGTGTCAACAAATAACGTAGGATATAGGCCGATTTCCCGTGCGGACACGCCAAAACATATCTTTATCAATGCGTTACCAATTGGCCGGTTACACGACTGAAAATCGCAGTGTCGGTGGTTCGATTCCGCCCCTGGGCACCATTCCTTTTCCCGCCGATGGCCACCGATTTGGGATAAATCGATAATTTGGCGGCGGGCAGCGGTCGCGGACGCCTAAGTAACGGCGGTGGACAGCTGCGTTCTGCAATTGCTCTATCGTTATGATCCGGCGTCAACCGCCCGAGTGCGCGTTATTGAGCGCACTGGCCTGAACCCGACTCCTCCCTGGCCCAAGTTCCACAGTTTGCACGTAAAAGCATAATCCTTTCAGTGCTCTAGATTTTTAGGCACCACACCCTCAGTCGGCGGATTGACTGGCGTTTTCTGTCGGCACCTCCTGAAAAACGGGCGGCAGGGTGATCCCGAGCGCGCGGCAGATCGGGTCGATACTCGGGCGTGGTGCGGTGCGCAGCAGGGCGCGGCGGCCGTCCTGTTCGATTTCAACGCTACTCAGATCGGCTAAATCATCAATCAGGCACTGCCATTCCGGCATCGCCCCTTTGTGTGCGGCCAATTGGTCGAGCAGTTCCTTGCGCAGTACCAGGGCCAGGAAAGTACAGAAGATATGCCCACGGATCGCTTCGTCGGTGCGGTGAAAGATCGGGCGCGTGGCCAGCAGGGTTTTCGCAGCGAGAAAACCCTGTTCCACCGCTAGCAGGTTCCGGTAGCGCAGTACCACCGACAAGGCCGGCATCGACAGGCTGGTACGCAAGACGAAGATACCATCGAACTGCGCATCCGCCGCGACCTTCGCCGGGTCGATGGCGAACCCATCGCCCTCGGGTGCCGCCAGGAAGCGGCGATAGCCGGTGTTGGCCACCAGGCTCTTGGCGCCGGCCGCCAGTTTGCGTTGCAGCCCCTCCAGCAGCTTGGCGCGGGCTTCGGCGTCCTTGCGCGCCTCTTCGTCATTGCGGCAGACGATATAGCGCCGCCCCTGGATCTTGACCTCCTTCACCGCCAGATCGGTCTCGCCTTTTTGGCGCGGGATGATCAGTGGCACCGTCGCCCCATCGTCGTGCAGCACCGTCTCGCGCACTTCGTTGGTGGACCGCTCGCGCGCGCCCAGAATGTAGTCGATCTTCTGTGCCTCCAGCGCGGCAATGGTGGCGGCGCTGATCATGCCGCGGTCGGCGACGATACACGCCCGCTCCACCCCGAAGCGGTTGCGCAGCCGTTGGACCACCGGCAGCAGGGCGGTGACATCGGCGGTATTGCCCGGCGACAGGAACGAGGCGACCGGCCGGTCCCGCTCGTCCAGCACGATGCCGAGCACCACCTGCGGCAGTTGTGGGCGGAAGTCCTTGGAGTGGCCGCGCTGGCCGAGCGTGGCGCCGCCGTGACCTTCGAAATACAGCGAGGTGGTGTCGAAGAAAGCGACCGAGAGCGTGCCGAACAGCGACTTACGGTGCTGGTAGAGCGCCTCCTCGATGGCATCGGTGCAATGGCGGGGTTGCGCGCTGTCCGTGCCATCGATCGTCTCACCCAACCAAGCCATCGCCTTATAGGCGTGGTCGAGCGTGAGAGCCTCCACGCCGGGGATATCAATGGTCTGTTGCCATGTGCTGGCATGGCGGTCGGAACCGGAGACCATCAGCCGGTGCAGCACCGTCAGGTAGATGGCGCGCTCGACGTCGAAGCCGAAACGCCGCCCGGCCAGATGTTGGCGCAGGACGATCTGACAGCCGGTCTCACGCCAGAGATGGCCGAACACCAGATCGGGGCCGATGCTCTGGCGGCGCAGTTCCGCCAGTTCGCCGCGGTAGAAGCTGGACAGCACGATGGAGCGGCGGGAATGGCGGGCAGCAGAGGCGATCAGGCCGTCGAGCAGGCCGGAACCCGCGACCTCATCGCGGCGGCCGAGTGCCTTGATGACCCGCTGGACGTGGCGTCCGCCCTCGCGGACGTTCTCGACGAGGTAGAGGTACTCGATAGCCGCCGATTTTCTTGACACGAACGAACATGGCGGGTGTCCTGACTGCGACACTGACACCATGGCGAATCCAGTCAGGTCAACGACTTTGAACCAGTTTATGATCACAAAATCCCAATATTTAGCACCACAATTTTGCCGAGACTTACGAAATGCGCAGTATTCTGTGGGTCTTCTGGTAGCGCGGCCTGGCAAGTGTGGAAGTTGGGCCTGGGGAATCCCCCGCTCTGCGTGAGGACGATCTGCATCGTTCGCGCGGCGCGTTGACCGGGTTGCACCGGGAGGAGGCAGGCCGCGCGGTGCCGGCGGATTTGAGCCTGCTGCGTCTTGTGGTCGACCGCGCTACACGGCCACGCTCGCGGTGGAACAGGGGGCGCGGGATGGGTATCCCGACCCGCGCTGAGGTTCGGGTTCGTCGACATTGCGTCCGATGATGGCGCGGCTGGAATTCGACACCGCCAGACGTGCCTATACGAGTGCCGGCGTCCGGCGCCGCACCGGCTGAAATCGACGTAACAGTGTGGTTGGGAAAAATACGCCATGAGAAGACCAAAGGCATCGCCAGCGGTCTCCGTGTCGTTACTGAATGGACTATCAGGAAGCGGAAAGACAAGGGCCGGCCAGGCTACCAGAATTGTCGGTACGGTTGGCTTGGCGGTCGTGGGCCCATCATATGAAAACCGAGAAACGGACCAGGGGCGGCCGACGTGCAAGCGGCCAAACACACCATAATGGTGGCAAATGGAATTAGGGGGGCGGTAAGCGTGTTTCCCAGAAGCGGCGAGCGGTGATGCGCATACAAACAGGTATACACTTCAGCGATCATGTGTCCTCCTTATTGAACCTGCACGTTGGACCACGCATCCTCCCAGGGGCCCGAATTGCGCATCCGTCCTCTCCGAGGTGGGGAACTCAACTCCGCGCCACCTCCAACGCCGCGCGCGTCAGGTCTTGCTTCAGCAAATAAAATGACGCCATGAGGAACAGGACGTCCTTCGCAAGGAAACCGGCCGGCAACGTCATGATCGGGAATCCGCCCGCCTCCGGGGCCCAGGCACCAGGCAGGAAGGGGATAATACTCGTGGTCCCGATGAAGGTCACGATCGACCCAAGCGCGCCCAAGATGCCAAGCCTCGGGCTCCAATAGCCAAGGAAAATGAGAGTGCCGAAGATCATTTCGCTCGTCCCGAGGAAGTAGCCAGCGCCCCGAACACCGAAGGCCGGGAGCAACCAAAAGACGACAGGGCTGTGGCTGATTAAGGGGACCAGCATCTCGCTGGTATACTGGGTCCACTTTTGGATGCTGAAGGCGAAGAATGTGAAGACCATGGCAGCACGAATTAGATGCCGGTCAAGGCCGCTCCGGAAAGGCAGAGAGCCTGAAACGTAAAGAATAAGCTGGTTCACCTGATTCACTTTGACACTCCTTTTTTGCTACTGTTTCCGTCACCGCACGCTGATCGACGGTCGGCGGTTCCGGATCCTCGTTGTTGTGGCTGACTTCACGCGCGAATAGCCGTGCATACGGTAGATTACCGCTGCCGCGATCCAACTCACGACGTCGATTGCGATGATCAGATAGCCAATCATCCCGAAATGCTCGTTGAGCGCGGCGATAACTTGCCAGAACGGGCTGGCGAGGCCGAACAGATCGCCGACCATGCCAAGTGCCTCAATCCCCCCTCTATCACCACCGCGACGGCTACGGACACGCAGGTAATCGTGAGAATCGTAGTAGAGCTTGCGGATCGGCTTGACGAAGGCCCAGCGATGGTAGCAAGCATGAGGATGCTGTCAGTCGTATCCGCCAACGCCATGCCGGCGGTTAACAATGGCGCAAACACCAGGATCGACCAGATCGACACGGCTTGCGCTGACTGAGCGGCGGAGGTGCCGAGCAGGCCAACCTCGATCGCCGTATCGAAGCCGAGGCCGAACAGGAAGCCGAGCGGACACATATGGCTCCGCCGCTTCGGTAACCTTTGCCATACTGGCCACGAATCCTCTAAACAGAGTCAGGTTTAGGGCAACAAAATGGAAGGCAAGCACATGAACCGTGAAACTCGTGCCGCGGCCATACTGGCGACAGTCATCGGTGCCGCTACCGCGGCGACGGCCCTGCCAGCCTTAGCGCAAAACGAAAAATTGCCGCCTGGCGCCAACGCGGCGACGGTCGGGCAGAACATGCAGCGCGCCCAGCAAGACAACCTCGCAAAGTGCTATGGCATCAACGCGTTGGCCCGCAACGACTGCGCCACGGCATCGCATGCCTGTGCGGGGCAGTCGACGAAAGCCAGCGACCCAAAGTCCTTTGTGCTGCTGCCGCGAGGGGACTGCGCCAAGATCGCGGGCGGCGTCGAATGGACCAACGGTTAATCCAACGACAATTCCCGGTTGAGGGGATGTGCCTTGTTCGATGACCGACCGACAGGATCGCGTAGCACTATCCGTGAGCGTCGCCACGGCGTTTGCCGTGCCGAGGTCGCCCAACTCGCCGTGAGCCGCAGTATCAGCGCAAACGGGAAGAACAAGCGATCCTTCGTGCTAGTCCTGTCAAGTGATCGCGAGAAGATCACCGGCGGCGCGCTCAAGGCCTCGTAAATGAATATGGTGTCCGCCGACAAGACCGTGTGCGAAGGTGCTGGTGCGATCCCCTATACCGCGGGGATCGGACTCCGGTTTCCGCATCATGCGGCATTCCTGGAGGCAAAGCCCGCGATCGCCTGGGTTGAGGTGCACAGCGAGAACTATTTGAACGGTGCCGCACTCGCGGTGCTCGAGGCCGTGCGCGCCAACTGTTCCGTCTCACTGCACAGCGTCGGTCTTTCCCTCGGCAGTGCTCAGGGCGTGGATTCTCGTCATCTCGCGCGTGTCGCGGCTCTCGCGAAACGCATCGATCCCGGCCTGATGTCCGAACATCTTGCCTGGGGCGCGATCGATCACGATTTCCTGGCCGACCTTCTGCCATTGCCGTTGACCGAGGAAAGCCTCACGGTCGTCTGCCGCAACGTGGACATGGCGCAAACGACATTCAAGCGCCGCATCCTCATGGAGAATCCCTCCACTTACCTCCAGTTCGAGCACTCGACCATCCCGGAGGCGGAATTTCTTGGCGTCCTTGCGGCGCGAACAGGCTGTGGTCTGATCTGCGACGTCAACAACATCATCGTCAGTGCGACAAATCACGGTTGGGATGCCGAGCGCTATCTGCGGGCGCTCCCTGCCGCGGCTATTGGCGAATTTCACCTCGCCGGCCACAGCGAAGCCAGTGGCGACGCCGCGCCGCTGCTGCTGGACACGCACGATCGCGCGGTGGGGCCGGCGGTTTGGTCCCTGTTCGAGACAGCCCTGCGCCTGATTGGACCGCGCCCCACACTGATCGAATGGGACACGAAGATTCCGGCCCTGCCGGTCCTTCTGGCCGAGGCGGCAGAGGCACAACGCTGTATGGCAAATTACGCAAGCGGAAAATCTGACGTTGTCGCTGCTTGACCTCCAGCGCAGCTTGCGCGACGCGCTGTTGACGAAGACCGGCGCCGCGCCGGCAACGGTACTCAGCGGGCCACTCGCCGCGGCGGCGCGGGTGGCGATCTATCGCAACAACGTGGTTTGCAATCTCACCGGAGCCTTGCGCCTAACCTTCCCCGCGGTCGAACGCCTGGTGGGAACCGAGTTCTTCGATGCCGCTGCCGCCTGTTTCGTGCTCAAAACCCCGCCAGCGAGTGCCGATCTTTACGAATACGGCGGAGCATTTCCGGCGTTTCTCGCTGCGTTTGAACCCGCGCAAGGCCTTGCCTACCTTGCCGACGTAGCACGGCTCGAATGGGCCGTTAACTTCGCGCTGCACGCGACCGTTGCCCCAATACTCGCCGCGGACGGGTTGATCGGCGTACCGGAGCAGAACCAGCCGGGCCTGCGGTTCGTGGCTCATCCTTCGCTATCGCTGCTGACGCTCGCGCATTCCGCCAAGGCGATCTGGGAGGCGGTCATGACCGAAGACGAGCAGGCTCGCGCGCTCCGCCTGGCCGACGTCGACTTCGCCGCTGGTATTGATAACCTGGCTGTCCTGCAAGGCATCGATGGACTCGCGGTGGTCAACTTGTCGCCGGCCGCCCATGAGCTCGCTGTTGCGCTGATCGGCGGACAGTGCATTGCGGACGCGCTGGACCTTGTTCCACCCGAGGATGCGGCACCGTTGCTTGGCGGCCTCATCGCACATGGCTTCTTCAGCGGCTACGTGGCGGGAGACCCCAGCTAGACCATTTTCAGCCTGACTGTGCAGGCCGAAAATGGTCTATCTCTTTGTTTGATCGCATGATTTACGCGCCAGGGACGTTCCGCTCAGCGCGATCATGCTCTAGGAGGGGGATTCCAGCCACCAGCTGAGCGAGCATTGTCGCGTTAACGTCGCGTGGGCGGCACGAGGCGGAGGGGGCGTCGAACTCCGGCTTATGGACGATCTCTATGGCGTTGGCTTTGCCTCCGCGGATTCGACACGTCGAGCCTACCGGCTCAAAGCCGACAACGCCGCCTCTCCTGTGTCAACATCGTACGGATCGGCCGCTTCGCCAACCTTTTCCATCTGGCGCCACCTTCTCGCAATGGATGGAGCGCCTGAGGGTTTGGACGAAGGTGGAGCGACCGCACCAACAGGGAAACGTTGGCGGGAACTGGCCTGGCAGGTCGGGTGATGCGCGGACGGGCGAGACACCTGCTTACCTGCTTACTGGCACCGACGAATTGGAGGTACGAGCTTCCAATTGGGACGGGAGCGGGCGAGGCCAGGCGCGAGAGCACTCGCCGAGGGTAACGACGATACCTTTCAGGAGCCCAAATCCTCCAACGCCGCAGACATAGGGGGCGGTCTGGCCACGGTGAGGCTGTTCCGAACCGTCGTCTGAACCGAAGCAAGCCTCGCTTGCGGGGCGTGTCGCTCGAGAAAGACGTCCGCCTGGCGCCGGCGTCGAATTCGGCCGCGGGCGCTGGCCCGATGCGGAATGCGTAAGGCGGCTACCGCCTTCGACGATCTGTCTCCTGGACAACCGACGCTGTAGACTTTGGATATGGGATACAATCGTCCGTTCCACCCTATCGCCACGGCGCCTGTCGGCGCGGCGGTTGAAGTAGTTTATGGAACACCTCAAGCGGTGACGGTGGCGAAATGGGATTGCGCGATCCACAGCTGGATCAGGGACGGTGACCCAAATCGGATCCCACTGCATCGGGTCACCGGCTGGCGGCGCCGCTCGAGGCATGCCAACTACCGATCTGGCGACACGTCGCCAGTTTTCGCTCGAGCATGACCATGTTGCACATGGCACCGAGAGATGGGATCCTTTGTCTTCGCCTGACAAAGCCGTGCGGCCGCCGTGACCAGTGTGGCCGGCGGATTGTGGTTCGGTTACACTTTATTGTGCTGCATGAGGTTCACAAGATTCGGCCCGAGGAAGAGGGCGACGGTCTGCCGAACATGCAATGGCGGTTGCGCGTCATAGCGGCAGCCGCGCTCGGAGGCATCGCTGTGTGGGCGGCGCTCATTTTCCTTATTTGAGCTCAGGGGTTGCGAACCGATCTTCAATCACGGTATCAGATGCACCATCGCTCGGCGGTACAGTTCTAATTGCTGATATCGCATTAATGGGGCAGAAGCGCTGCCGCCTAAAGGTGGATGCGGTCGCGCGCGGATAGCCGGATCCCGGGCTATGCGGTGCCCCCACCCTTGGCAGCCTTACGTCACGCAGTCGTGCACCTTTTCAGGAAAGAGATCCCATAATCTTGGAGTTGAGGAGGTCATTTTCATGCATAATGTGCCGATTGACAAGGATCACGGCCCAGACCCGACCCGTAGCGAGACGCCTTTGCTTCTGTTGCTGGGCGCCCTCAGTCTGGTGGGACTGCTGATGTGGGTCGGTATCGTCAGTGTCGTCCACTGGTCGCTGCTGATCGCCTGGACCGCGCTTGGCGGTTGATCTTGGCTGGCATCGCGACCTGACAGGCCAGTCACTCGGCTGTGTCACGCTCCTCGTCCCTCCACGAAAAGGCAGAACGCTATTTGCATTGCAACCTCACGCCCGACAAAAGCGCGGACCATCGGGCGTGCCCCGACGGTAGTCACATCGAGGAACACAAAAAGAACTTCTTGAATGGTGCCGTCGATTTCCATTGATCAGAGCTTAACCCCAACCGGGAGATGGGGACCCGTATTGGCTGTCATACTGGGCGGTCGAGGGGGCGTTGCTCACAGTCCCCGCATACGCCACGGGGATTGTTGCGATGCTTAGAGCGGCAAATGCTGCGCGAATGAGGTTCTTCATCGTGACTCTCCGTCTCAGTCGGGCGAGGCGTCCGGCTTCGGTTGTGCAACCAACTGGATGCAAGTCCGCCGGAAAATAATGCGGCATTGCGGCATGAGATTTATGCGCTGGGTGCCGAGACCGCTTTGGCCACTCTCACCCGTAGTCGACCGAGCGCCGCTATGGACGGTATCGCCGACGGAGTTGAGTGTCTGCGCCAGCATCGCGCCACCCAGATCGGGCTCCGCATCCCCCGGCGTCTCGGCTTCGATGCTGTCCCCATGCAGTCCCGGGAATGCTGACCTCCAGTTCGGGCCGTGCTACCGGAGTGCCGCGTCGCTTCAGTTTGGTTCGTTTGAGGGCGGTACGTAGCCGACCAACCTTGGTTGCATCCAGTCGCATCGCCTGATCCGACTTTGACGCCCAATTTCACTATCTGCTTTTCAATCGACCGCTTATGGGCCGGCCAGAAGTCTTTGGCACCAGGCTCATCAATGACGACGCCAAGCACCATCTGATGCAGATCGGGGCGAGCGTCTTTGGAAAGAGCGTTGCGGCCGTGTGTCACCCTCGAAATACATTGACCTCCAGTGCCGAGCGGCACGGACGGGACCTGATCTGCTGTGAACGCCTCGGGATCCAATTTTCTGCTGCTCACACCATTGTTGACGACAATGCCTGCCGCGCACTTTCGCGCCAGCCAGTCCTGACCGGGTATGGCGTCAAGATGCATGATTTGATCTCCTTCCACCCTTCTGGCAGCCGCTTCGGAATGGAGATCTGACCAAATGGAGGGCGGTTGCGTATTGATTGCTCTGCACTATCGATTGCTCTGCACTGGTGTCTGCTGGCCGGACGGAGAAATGCGTTCCGGAAGGTCCTGGCGTACTTCCGAGCAACGTTACCCTCTGTCGCACACGCAGAGGAGGCGACTTGGTTGGGCAGAGAAAGCTTGGGCTGCGCCTCATCGGACGCGACCAGCGCGGCCAACGGTCGATCCTTGCTACCTGACAAGGCGACTCCCGTTCCGAGACTGACCCCGAAGAAAGTCCGCGAACTATTTATCTCCGATCGCGTCTCGCAAGGGTATTCTCACCCTTTGGATGCCCGCTTGCCCGAAAGACCTGGGATAATCCCGAGCCTCATCCGAACGCCTGCAGGAAGCGATTAGCTGCCTTTGGCTGGCGTGGCGTCCGTCTTGTTCGCCTGACCGCCGTTCGAATGGCAAAAGATCTTCGCGAACACGGTCCCCTGCCCGAGGAAGTGGACCGGCGGGTAGCTGCGGTGATCGGTATCTGCATATGTGTAGTAGCCTGGATGACTAGCTGCGTTCGAACCCGGTTGTGCGAAAGCAGCAGCACCGGTGGCCAAGCTCAAGGCGGCGACGGCGGCCAGGATCATCTTTTTCATCAGAAAGTCTCCATCTCTTAGTCGCCTAAGGTGGTCGGGACATGGGCGCGCCGAGGCAGAATGAGAACGCCGCGCTGCGGCATCAGACCTATGCGTTGAACGCTTATGATTCGAATAGCTTCCGACTTTCGCGTCAAACTCCTCGGGCACGTCCGGGGATCGAAGCTCTACGGCACACGCCCTTCGAATGGCTGCGCCGGCTCGCCAGCCACACGTCTCGGTTGCGGCGCCGGCTGGCCCGGGCATAGGCCGTTCGTCCCCGTGGGCGGCTATTCAGGAGCCGCTATCCTGGGAAGGATCTGGTAAATCTCTTCATGACCCCGCTCCGCGAGTCTGGCGAGGCCGACATCCCGCTGGCGAGCTGTTGGAGACAGGCCTATTGTGACAAAGCTGCGACTAATTATATTAGAGGGGAGATAATAATATAGGGGGAACTGACAATGGCCAACACGACCGGCAGTTGCCTGTGCGGGAGGGTTCGTTACACGGCTACCGGCGAGCCTGCATTCAGCGCCGTGTGCCACTGCCGCAGTTGTCAGCGCTTTACCGGATCTGCGTTCGAGACGAGGATCGGGTTCCCGACCGCGGCAGTGAGTGTTCGGGGGGAACTCAAGACCTACAACGAAATCAGTGACTCAGGCCGGCTGGTCCGGCGGCGCTTCTGTCCGAACTGTGGTTCGGGGGTGATCGCCGAGGCGGAAGCATGTCCTGGCATCACGATCTTCCTGGCGGGTACTCTGGATGACCCGGCACTCTACAGGCCGACGATGGAGCTTTACTGCAGCAGCGCTCAACCGTGGGTTCACGCCGGCGGTGAGCGGCGGCGATTTGCCCGGATGCCGCCGCCCTGAGCCGAACTTTGCCGCTTTCCTGGCCAATCGTTTGGGACGACTCAAAACTGAGCGTTGGCCCGTAGTCATAACCCGCGGACCGCATTCCTTAACAGCAAATCCCGCTGCGATGCGAATGGTGTCGAATCTGCTACCATTGCGGGTAAAGAGAATGACCTGGGGACAGCAAAGGGTGTATCGAACGGCCCAACACCAAACGTGCGCGCCACGCCCGCCACGGCGAAGAAATAATTGCCTGACAATACAGCACCAAGGCCAGGTCATCGAGACTGCCGTGGAAATCCGCCATATCGTCGACCGGCGGGACGGTGAACACGAGGCCCGGCCGCTGTGCATCATTGTTGGCACCATTCTGCCCCGGCGGGTATTGCGCCTGTTCGGCCCGCAGCCGAGCCAAGGGAGGTGCCAGGGGGTGGAGGTGGCGCCGCTGCGCAAATCAAGGCCCCCAGCAGCACGGCGATGCCGGACCGTTCAATCATCTTGTGTAGACGAAACCGGCCTTGACCAATTCGACGACTGTGCCGACCGCACCCGGCGTGAGCACCACGTCGGGGATGAGGTGGTTGGTGAGTTCGGCGCACATCGCATCGAGCGACAGCTTGTCGGGGTTTGTGTCGGAAGCGATCAATCGGCGCGACAGTTCCCAGATCGCATTGTGGCACCCCATGAAGACCGCCCCGCGACGCTGCAAGGTCTGAATGGTGCCGGCACGGGGTGAAAATCCGCCGGTGGAACTTTGGAAATGCTGCATGTCGAACGAGAGCCCGGGCGGCTCGGCAACGAAGCGGTTGCTGGTCACATCGCCGCCGGCGATTTTTGCCAGCCTGTACTTATCCCACATCGCGTCGTCATAGAGCGCCAGGTGCGCGAGCCCATGGGTGGCGGAGACGCAGAGGAAGTCGGGGTGTTTGAACGACCAGATCTGGGTGTTCATCGAATTGCGCATCACGTTCAGCCAGGGACCGTGAAGATCCGTGTTGTCCCAGCTTTGCTTCGGGCCGCCGGCGTACTGCAGCACGGCATCAAGCGGCTCGGCATCCCATTGGTCGCTACTCTCCAGGATCATCGGCACGGACTTGAAATCACGCCGGCGAGGCAGCGTGGCGAGCCGCTTCGTCAGCGCCTCAAGGGTGGCGGCACCGGCTGGCATCTCGGCGGCCGCCGGTTCGACGGCGACGGTTGTTCCCGCGACGGCGAGCGCAATCCCCAGGGCTTTAAGGCTTTGGCGGCGTTGTGTGAGCATTGTCGTTTCCTCCCGTTGTGGCGTCAGTGGGCGGGCTTGCCGTGGCGCCGTTGCTTTTAACCCAGGCCTGGATCGGCGGCCATGGACCCAGGCGATGCTGGGCCGCCGAAAACGGACCGATGAAGGGTGGGTAAGCGGCATCCACCGGCTTGCGGACGCGATCGGGAAAATCGGCTTGCAGGTTGGCCATGTGCGGGCGCGGCTGACTGTCGACATAGGCAGCCACGTCGAAGGCGTCCGCGACGGACAGCGCCGGCGTCTCGTAGGTGGTGCCGAACGGCATGTTGGCATGGACGAACTGAGCAGCGGTGATCACGCGGGCCATGCCGGCGCCGTCGTTGAAACTGTCCGGCCCCCATAACGGCGGGAAGGAGTACCTGCGGCCGGCCTGCCTGGCCTGCACCGGTGCCAGGCGCTGTCCCTGGCCATCGGGGCCGTGGCAGACGGCGCAGGTAGCGGAATAGACCTGTCGTCCGTGCTGCGGGTCGGCTGCCGTTGCTGGCAGCGGCAGTACCGGCGCGCCTCGGCCCTCGACCGACTGACCGACGCGTTCGGAAGCGCTGATGAAGCGAATGTAAGTCAGCATTGCTGTCATCTCGGGACTGTCCAATGGCAGCGGTTTGCCGTTCATGCTGCGCTGCATGCAGCCGTTGATCCGATCCTCGAGGGTGCGGACCTTGTTCGCGCGGGCGAGGTAGACAGGGAAGGCACCCCAGATACCGGCCAAGGGCAGTCCGAAGCGCTGGGTTCCGGCCTGCAGATGACAGGATTGGCAATCCAGGTCGTTACCTGCATAGCGCCGGGCCGGGTCGGCCGCGTCGGGCCCGATCATCGACGAGGTCCTGGTGATCAGATCCCTTCCCTGACGAACGGTGCGGCCGAACGCATCGTCGGGCAACGTATCCGGGTTTGGCACACTCCAGGCCGGCGTCGATGACGGCGGCGCACCGGCGGCGCCGGACAACGGCAGCGCTGCGACCAGGACCAATACGATCCGTTTCAACATGGACCGATCTCCCCTTATTCTCGGTAAGTAACTCGAAAATGTTCATTCGACGCCAATCTTTTGGCGCTGCCACACGAGGGGCGTGTCGGAACGCCGGATCGCCCGGAGCGCACACGTCATGACCAACGCGCTGAACGGCGGCGATCCGCGGGTGGCGCGACCGCGCCCCGGCGGGCGACACGCCCCGCGCCCTGGCGGGCGACACGCCCCGCGCCCGACCTGCTGCCAACTTTGCCCGCACTCCATCCTGTGGCAATCTTCTTCCAACCTTAACCCAGAAGGACGCCCCGCGATGACCCTGATCGCATCGGCCGAAACCGCCCGAGCCAACCGCCGCCGCGGCAGCGCCCCCGACGGCGTCACCTTCTGGCATACGCTGTACCTGGGCACGACACGCTACAACATGGCACCCGGCACGCCGGAACCCGCGCCGGACGCGCTGTTCCCGATGGCGTTCCTGGTCGAGCAGGACCCTGGCAGCACCGCCCAGGCGCATTACCACCAGCAGGATCAGTTCCAGCTCGTGGTCGGCGGCCACGGCACGCTGGGCCTGCATGAGGTCCGTCCCGTCACCGTCCACTTCACCGGTGCGCACACAGCCTACGGGCCGATCCGCGCCAGCCAGGACGCGGGCGTCTGGTATTTCACGCTGAGAAACGGCTTCGACTCCGGCGCGCGCTTCATGACGATGCCGGAGAACCGCATCGCGCTCCGTACCATCCCGGGTCGGCGACATCGGGAGTCCGTCGCCGGCCCGCTCCCGGCCCCCAGCGCTCCGACCGAGACCCTGCTTGGCCCTGATCCCGACGGCATGACCGCGTGGCGCTACGACCTGGCTCCCGGTGAACCCGTAACGGGTGCCGATCCGGCGAGCGGCCGAGGTCAGTACCTGGGTCGTCACCAGCGGCAGCCTGAGCCGCGAGGGCGGGTCACTGCCAAGGATGTCCTGCGCGTTCGTCTTCCCCGATGACCCGCCATTTGAGGGCACCGCCGGGCCGGACGGCCTCCAGATGATCGCGATGCAGTTCCCGTTGCGACCGACGCACTGATGCCCAGGCAAATCCGCCTCAACGCGTTCGACATGAACTGCATCGGGCACCAGTCGCCGGGGCTCTGGACGCATCCGGACGATCGCGCCGAGAGCTATAACACGCTGGAATACTGGACCGACCTCGCCCGGACGCTGGAGCGGGGAAAGTTCGACGCGTTGTTCATTGCCGATGTGCTCGGCATTTACGACGTCTACAAGGGTTCGGGCCGGACCGCTCTGGAACAGGCGGTCCAGGTGCCGGTGAACGACCCGCTGATGGTCGTCCCACCGATGGCGATGGTCACTGAACATCTGGGGTTCGGCATCACATGCGCGCTGTCTTATGAACTGCCGTACCCGTTCGCCCGCCGCATGAGCACGCTGGACCACCTGACCAAGGGCCGCGTCGGCTGGAACATCGTCACCGGCTATCTCGACAGCGCCGCCCGCGGCATGGGAATGGCGAAGCAGGTTGCCCACGACGACCGCTACGACGTGGCCGAGGACTACATGCAGGCGGTCTACAAGCTGTGGGAGGCAAGCTGGGAGGACGGTGCGGTGCTGCGCGACCGCCAGGGTCGGCGTTTCGCAGACCCCGACAAGATTCACCGCGTTCTCCACGAAGGACCGCATTTCCGGGTCGACGCGATCCATCTGTGCGAGCCGTCGCCGCAGCGCACGCCGGTGCTGTTTCAGGCCGGCGCCTCCAAGCGGGGCCGCGACTTCGCCGCTCGCCACGCCGAGTGCGTGTTCATCAACGGTCCGTCGAAGAAGATAGTTGGCGGGATCGTCGCCGATCTGCGCCGTCGTGCCGTTGCCGCCGGCCGCGATCCGCGCGACCTGGTGATCTTCACCATGATGACGGTGATCACCGACAGAACGCCCGAGGCAGCGCGGGACAAGTACCGGGACTATCTCGGCTACGTGTCGGAAGAAGGCGCGCTGGCCCTGATGTCCGGCTGGACCGGGGTGGATTTCGGCGCCATGCGGCCCGATGAGGTTGTTCGCTTCAACGACAAGGCCGATGCGCAAACATCCGCGCTGGAGGCGTTCACCACAGCCGACCCGGACCGCGAATGGACCGTGCGCGAAATCGCCCGGCACGCCGCCATCGGCGGCCGTGGTCCGGTGGTGATCGGGTCCGCGGAGGAAGTGGCCGAGGAATTGCAGGCGTGGGTCGAGGAGACCGACGTAGACGGCTTCAACCTCGCCTATGCGCTGACCCCAGGCACGTTCACCGACATGGCCGACATGGTGGTGCCCGAACTGCAGACGCGCGGCCTTTTCAAGCGCGATTACGCGCCCGGGACTTTTCGCGAAAAACTGTTCGGGCGCGGCGCGCGACTGCCCGCGAGTCACCCGGCGGCGGCGGTGCGGCTGGCACGTTGAGGGGCCGGGTCGCGGTTTGCCGGTTGCCGGTTGCCGGTTGCCGGCCACGCCGGCACCCACAGTGGTTCTTGGTGGCTACCGTTATGTCACGAAATCAGGTTGCGGAGCGGCTGGGATGAGCCAGGTGCGGAAGATCGTCGCAGGTCAACAAAAGCGACAAAAACCAACCGCAGATGCACGCGCATGGACACGGAGAAGGCGACGCGGGGCGCCCGCCGCCTCGACCGGTGATCAAACGCCCCTCAGCGCGCATCCGCGGCACAGGTCCCTTGACCGTGCCATCGGAAGCAACGTCAGTTCAGTCTCTTCGTCCATCGTGGTGTCCAGCCGGGGCCGAGTGGGTGAGTGGAAATGCTTGCCCGGATCCGGCGAGCGACTTCATGGGCCTGACGTGGCTTCGCGATTCGCGTCCGGCCGAGAGTGGTCCAGGGCTTTGTTTGATCCCATGCTCCGCGCGCCAGGGACGTTCCGCTCAGCGCGTTCATGCTCCAACGCCGGCATGAAGACCGGCTTGCTCCCCGACGCTGTTGGACGCATACAACGGCGCGGTACGGATCAGCGGAAAACATGATGATATCGATGCCGAGGATGCTTCTCGCCGGGGTCTGTCTCGGGCTGTTGGCGATCGTCACGACAGCAGGGGCGCAGCCGTCTGACAACAGTCATGTATCGTTCAACGCAGGGGGGCTGTTGCCGAAGAAGCCAAATCCCCGGTTGCCCGACCTCAAGGCTGAGCCACTGGCCTGGCCCCGGCTGGATCCGGGCGCGGTGCTCTGCCAGACAGAGGCCGATCTGGAGAAGCTGACCGCACGACGTCGCGGTGAGTTGGTCGAGGGACCCATCGACTGCCAGATCATTCGCGTCGCCACGGCCGTCTCCATTATACAGCGCAAGGGTCCTGGACGCGAAGAGGTCAAAACCGCCGATCCGACTTCGGATGGCTTGACGGGTTGGACCGATGCGTGGCTTCCGGACAAGCGTGCGATCGGTGCGACCCCCGTTTCACGTTGACGACGCCGGGGCATCGGAACGTTCGGCAGCGCCGCACCCTGAACCAAAGCGTTTTCATCTTGAGTGGCAGCGCTCTGGTTCATATTTATCGAGCAATTTCATCAGTCTGAGGTCGATTCGCGATGCAGCCAGGCTGATTTTGCGCTAACGTGGGTTGGAGCAGTGCTGAGGCTGATTCGGATCGCGAAGCGGGCTCTGGCTGGCGAGAACGCACGTGAAGTATGAGTTGGGACGGCCCGGGGCGAGGCGTCCGCACGGCAGGTGTCTGCCCGGGCAGAGAGTCCCGCGACCGGCCGCGCGGCCCCTCCTGTCGACCTATTCGGAGGCGGCGATACGAAGCGCGATCCATTTCGGACCAGGGAACTGGCTTATTTCGACAGGCTGTTTCTTAGGCAGCAGCATGAACAGGCCGAAGGAACGGCCTTCGCTGCGGGCCCGGTCAACCTCACGCCACAGGTCTTCGGGGCTGTGGACCGGGTTCGGGCCGACCTGAAGCACCATGTCGCCCGCCGCGATGCCCTGCTGTGACGCGTCCGAACCGGGCTCCACCCCGGTGATCAGCACGCCCCTGGCATCGAATGCGATGCCATCGGTGGTACGGAGTGTATCCGTCAGTCGAGCGACGGTCAGACCAAGGTCATGCGGAATGGGCGGATGGACGTTCGGTGACGGCGGCGCGGCATTGCGCTCCCAGACCGTCTTCGGCCAGACATCGAGCGTCACCTTCAGTTCGATCTCCTGTCCGTTGCGCCAGACGCTGAACGTGACCTGCTGGCCGGGCCTTTTGGTGGTGATGGCCCGCAGCAGCGCCCGATCGTCGGAAAACGTCGCCCCGTCCAAGCGCAGGATGACATCGCCCGCGATCATTCCCGCCTTCTGCGCCGGCTCATTCGGGAGCACCCAGGCGACGATCGCGCCATGAAGATCAGGCTGAGCAATTGCCTCGGCTATCTCCGGCGTGACGGCCTGGATCTTTGCGCCGAGCCATGCCGGTCGCTCGGCGTCTGGAATGTTGCCCATGCGTTGGAACACGAACTGCGCGTCGTTGGACGGTATCGCGAAACCAAGCCCGGAGTTCGCGGTTGTCGGCGAAATGATCGCCGTGTTGACGCCGATCACCTCGCCTTTCAGGTTGAACAGCGGCCCGCCTGAGTTGCCATGATTGATGGCCGCATCCGTCTGGATGAAGTTGTCCACCAGCGAGTTGCCGATGTTGCGGTTGAGCGCGCTGACGATACCCGCGCTCACGGTTAGTCCCACGCCGAACGCGTTGCCCATCGCCAGTACGGGATCGCCGATCTGCATCCCGCTGCTATCGCCCCAGCGGACCGCCTGGAGCTTGTGGCCCGCATCCACTTTCAAAAGCGCAAGATCGATGACCCTCCACGCGCCAATGACCTTGGCGGGCAGGCGCGTGCCGTCGGAGAAGGTCACGAAGATCTCGAATGCACCCGAGACGACGTGCCAGTTGGTTGCGATCAGGCCGGAAGGGTCGATGACGAAGCCCGATCCGACGGCGGCCCGGACCGTCTGCGACATGGCTGCCGCGTTCGCACTCGCCAATGCATGATCCGTCGCTGGAGGGGCTGGCTGCGTCGGCCCGGGCACCGCGATCCTGACGCTGATGTTGACCACACTCGGGATCAGGTGGCGGATCAGGTCAGCCTGGGAGGTCGGTTCGATCTGCCGTGCGGTCGCCGGACCGGCCAGCAGCACGGCCGCGAGTATCAGTCCGAAGGCGCCGCGGCGAAGGACGTGCAATCGCCACATCACCATATCGTCCGCTCCCTGCGGTTGAGGGGCAGTGCGCGGAGCGACCCCGGTCTGATCGCGTAGTCAACGGTGCGGCAGATATGGCTCCCGCGTCTGGAAAGATGCGCCGTTTCACGCAATGGCTCCATCGCCACCGGATATGCCATCTTTGCTTTGCCCCTTGGGAGACATTTTTATCCGTGCCTACATGCTGGCGCAAGCTCCGCGAATTGCGTGGTGGCCGTGATGGTTTCGCCGCGCTGCCTTGCGCGGGGGATAATCGCGCTGCGATCGCATCCTCCGCCGATTATCGGCCGACCCGAGCCGGCGGTTATCCGACGGCACCGGTTGTCCCTTGCGTTGCCGGCCGGGTTGATCAAGCCCAGCTGGGGAAGGTTGTGGCCAACGGTTCAGTCTTCGCTCAGCCCCAGCGCCAGCTCGGCCACGCCGATGGGATCCTCCGCGGCGGCGAGGCGGCCGGCAGCGAGCCAGGCGAAGCGCTCCAGCAAGGCTTTCCGCCGGGCGGGCGGCAGACGGGTGCACAGGGGTTCGCGGAGCAGGTCCGCCTCCCGTCCCGCACAGACGATCAGCCCGGTTTCGGGCGGGAGGATGTGGTGCGGGAAATCCGCGTCGACGGCGAAGAAGAACTGATCGCAGAACGGCTGATACTCCAGCCATTTGGTGTCGGCCAGATAGTCGCGCAGCCCGGACTTCACCTCGATGCAGGCGAAGCCGGTGCCCGGCTGCAGGGCGAGTATGTCGGCGCGGCGGCCGTTCGCCAGCCGCACCTCGTGCAGGGGCGCCCAGCCTAGCCGCAGGCACAGCCGGGCGGCTGCCTTGCGGACGAGAAGGGTTCGCTCGGGGAAACTGATGCTGTCCATCACGCCGGGATTTTGTCGAGAGGCCGAGTCAGCCCGACGTCGATGCACGGCGATTGTTTGGGGGCGTGGGTGACCCGATCGGTCGCTGCCCGGCGCCGGATCGCATGGGCGAGCGCAAGCGTGCCGGGGTTGGCGAATTCCGCATTGGCCGGGTGCTTTGCCATCTCAGCTTCTGCTTTGCCCTCTCAGCTTCCTGCTTCGGACAGATGCTGCATGTCTTCCAGCGCCTCGGCGAACTCGGTCATGAAGGTGGCGACGACCTGGCGGCAGCTTGGGATGCTGTCCACGAGGCCGACGCCCTGGCCGACGAAATAGGTGACGAGTTCGCGGGCGCGGGTGTTGCCGGCCTCGGCGGCGCGGTAGACCCTGGCCATGGCGGGTTCGCTGATGATGCCTTGCAGCGGCATGGGCAGGGTACCGGGGCTGTCGGGGCCTTCCCACGCGTCGGTCCAGGCGGAGCGCAACTGGCGAGCGGGCTTGCCGGTGCGGCCTTTTGAGCGAACCGTGTCGCGCGAGCGGGCGGCGATCATTTTCTCACGGAAAATCGGCGAGGTTTCGGATTCCGTCGTCGCCAGCCACACCGAACCGGTCCAGGCGCCGGCGGCGCCCATCGCCATGCAGCCGGCCATCTGGCGGCCGGTCATGATGCCGCCGGCGGCCAGGATGGGGACCTTTCCCTGGACGGCGCGCACGACCTCGGGGATCAGCACGATGGTCGAGACTTCGCCGCAATGGCCGCCGGCCTCGGTGCCCTGGGCGACGATGATGTCCACGCCCGCGGCGACCTGGCGGATGGCGTGTTCGCGCGCGCCGACGAGGGCGGCGCAGGGAATGCCATGGTGGCGGGCGCGTTCCAGCATGGAGGCGGGCGGCACGCCGAGGGCGTTGGCGATCAGGCGGATGGGATGGCGGAAGGCGATGTCCATCAGGTTTTCGCCGGTCTCGTGCTGGTAGGATGGCGGGCGGTCGGGGTTCTCGCGTTCGAAGGTGCCGCGGGTGGGATCGACGTCGTGGCGGCGCAGCAGGTCGTGGACGAAAGCGCGATGGCGATCGGGGACCTGGGCGAACAGGTCGCGCTGGGTGGCGCCGGCTGGGGTGCGGACGGCGAGATTCTCGGGGATCAGCAGATCGACGCCGTAGGGCCGGCCGTCGGCGTGGGAGTCGATCCAGGCGAGTTCCGTTTCAAGCTGGTCCGGGGTGCAGCCGGAGGCGCCCAGGACGCCGAAGCCGCCGGAGCGGCTGACGGCGGCGACGACGTCGCGGCAGTGGCTGAAGGCCAGGAGGGGGAAGTCGATGCCGAGCAGACGGCAGAGTTGGGTGTTCATTGGACGTTGGCCTTTGTCGGTGCGGCTGTGGTTGGGGGGAGATTGGCGCGTTGGGGCGGGGGTCGCAATGGCGGCGGGTGGCGGAGGGGAGGACGAAGGCCGCCGGCGGGTTGAAGCGGAGATAGGCGGATTGAAGCCGTGCGAAATCTGCCGCCGGATCTGGGCATGCCCCGGTCAACCGCGGCTGCCGATGCAGCGGACCGTGCACCACCTGCCAGCTTGGTGCTATCATGCCCCTCAGGAGGGCAGGATGTCGGAGGCAAGGCGGCCGTTAATCTGGACATGGGAAGCCTACCTTGATTGGGAAGCTCGTCAGCCGATCCGTTACGAGTTCGTCGATGGCCAGGTCTACGCCATGGGCGGAGGAACGGCGGAACACGATACGATTGCCAACAATCTGCGGGCCGCGCTCCTTACGCAGTTGCGGGGCAAGCCCTGCCGGCCACACGGCCCAGACCTGAAGGTGAGGGCGGGAAAGGATGGCCGGTATCCGGACGCACTGATTGACTGCGGGCCTTGGGTTCCGGGCGCGCTGTACGCGCGGGAGCCGGTGGCTGTGTTCGAGGTATTATCCAAGAGCACGGGATGGATCGATCAGAGCCTCAAGCTGCGCGACTACGACGCAACGCCAAGTATTCGGACCTATGTCTTGATCAGCCAGGACGAGTTGCGGGCGATGGTTTACACGCGTGACGCGGATGGACGGCTTGGTATTCAGGACGCTGTTATTCTGGCGGGCGAGGCAGCGGTTGTCGAGATTCCACATCCCGGCCTGGTGTTGCCGTTTTCTGTCCTGTACGAAGGGTTGGAGCTTGCGTCGGATTCGGTGGCTGGTGGCTGACGCGGGCCTGAGGGATCACGATCCGGATTTGACGGATTGCCGTTCCTGCTGAACGACCGATAGAGCTGCTCGCGGGAAAGGCCCGCCTGGCTGGCGCCTCTGTGCCATGCCCTTCGCACGCGCCACGACGCCAAGCGTATCGGCGATGGAACCCTCGTCTCCGGATTCGAACGCCTCCGCCATGAACGTTGGAATCGCCGCGCCCCCACAGAGTAGACTCGTCACCACGTTGCCACACGCTTGTCTTGGTTCGACCTACAGGACAGCGATTCGCCGGGCGCCATATCGTTCCGCGATTATGGAGATTGCCATACGACTTGGGCTATAGCCGTGTAGAACGCGGCCCTCCTAACGATGTCGGGCTTCCCAAAGTCGGAAATGCTGGACAAACCTAGCGCCGTGTGGCCGCCCACGAAATTCGCGACGCTCGGATTATTTTGATATAGATTATCACAAAGCGTCTGGGCCAATATATTTTCAGTCGTGTATGCTGCCAACTTCTCACGATAAGGTTTGTCCTGAAGGGATCGATTCCGAGACCTTGGCAAAAGCGTCAGTGCGCCAATCAGGTTTCGGGAATATGCGTAATCCTTTGCGTCCGCAAACCCATGAACAGCTGGCAGCGCCCCAGGGTCGAACGCATCCTTGAAAAGATGCTCGATGTCGAAAGTCTTGCCACCCCTATCCCTCTGCCAATAGGTTGCAAAACCGACCTTGTTGGTCAGCGAGAAGACCTCCTCAAGGTAAGACGCAATTCTTGCAAGGATGTAGAGAATGTCAGATCTTTCGGACTTCGCATACCTAGCAGGCTGCGGAAATTCGCCCAGAAATCGCGGCGTTTCGGCCTCATAGTCGGATCAAGAAGGTCTTTTCGAGGGATTTTCGCTGTCCTGCTGGGGATTTGCTGTGTTTATCAGCGAATTCCCAGCTTCAGTACAGACTCCGGGCGTGGCTTGCCTAAGCCGAGCCGCCCAGCAGCTTTGGCAGACGCACCAGATTGTAGGCAGCGGCGTTCAGCGTGAACATCCAGCCAACCCGCTCGGTGCCTCTGTGGCGGGTCTTGCGGAAGCCCGCGGATGACTTCATCCAGCCAAACACCTCCTCGATCCGCTTGCGCTTCTTCTGGCTGATGCGGTAGCCGGGATGGCGGGTGGTGCGGCTATCAATGGCCGATCGACGGCCTTTGGTATTCTGCGCGACATGAGGCGTCACGCCAAGATCGCGCATTTGGGCAACAAAATCGGCGGTGTCGTACGCTTTGTCACCGCCGACGGTGATCCGGTGGCTCGCGTCCAGCGCATCCAGCATTTCGATTGCAGCCTCGCGCTCCGCCGTGCCGGTCGCCTTGGTCAACGTCGCCGCCACGACCAGCCCGTTGGCGTTCTCCATCAGCACGTGGCCGAGATGGCAGAGTTTGGCAGCCTGACCCGCCGCTTTCTTGTAGAGCCGCGCGTCGGGATCCGTCGTCGATGCGTGGGTTTCGTTGCTGCGCGACTGGCCGCGGAAGTCGACCTCACTGTTCCGTCCGGGGCCGGGTGCGTCTGCCGATCCATCTTTCGGCTTGAAGCTCTTCGTGCTGGCCCACGCTTCAATCATGGTACCGTCGACCGAAAAATGCTCGTCCGACAGCAGCGGCTTGACCTGCGGGTCCACCAGGATCGCAGCCAGGAAGCGGCGCGCGATATCGCCTTCCAGCAGACGGTCGCGGTTTTTGGTGAACACGGTGACATCCCACACGGAGGCGTCCATCGAAAGGCCAACGAACCAGCGAAACATGATGTTGTAGGTCAACTGCTCCATCAACTGCCGCTCGGAGCGGACTGAGAAGAAGGCTTGCAGCAGCAGTGCCCGCAGTAACTTCTCCGGCGCAATCGATTCGCGGCCGAACGCCGAGTAGATTTTGGCGAAGTCTGGCGAAAGGCGCTCAAGCGCCGCGTTTACCAGCGGGCGGATGGCTCGCAGCGGGTGGGTCGTCGGCACAAAAGCTTCGGGGCTAAGGTAGCTGAACATCGCAGCAGTCTGACGGTCGGCACCACGCATCGGTCCAGGTTCTCCAGCGAATTGAGGACGTCAGTGAATTGAACCGATAGCGTTCTGTAAAGCCGAATTTCCGCAGCCTGCTAAGCTCCGCGAGGCTGCCGATCGCGTTGGCGTGCTTTGCCCACTCAGTTCTTATGAATGTGAGAAGATTTGCCCCGCTTCTGACGCGGATCTCCCTGGCGAGGGAGAACGAAATATCCTTGAGATTGTCGTAGTTATTTTCTTTTCCTTCTATCGTCCTCGTAGTCAGCAACAAATCAAGCAGCCTCGCACCAAGTCCGATCTTTCTCTTCCAGTCAGTCGTGGTATCACCAACCTCAACCGCGGATAGCAAAACCATCGATTGAAAACCATACCTGCGCACAGCGTTATAATATATGTGTTCAAATCCCGATACGATCTGGTCCTCAGCGTTCTTAATAAACCGATAAACTTCGGCGAATTTTGGAACATCGTCCCTTGCAAATCGCACATAATCATCGGCGTTTGCAAGCTTCAACGTCGCCGCATTGTCTTCAAACCACCGATGGTAAGCATCTCCAATCAGGTCGAAGTCGCCCGGGGTATCACCTCTCGACTTCCCTCGTATAGTGTGTGCCCATTTGGCTAGTGTGTGCCCATTTGGCGCGAAAGAGATTTCTAAAAAATAGAGAATCTTCTTCTGGATCAATAGCACGTAATTTGTTCAACGTTTCTATCCAGACTGTATGGCATGAGTAACTATCTTCTGCAGACGTAATCTTCGACAGAATTTGGCCCTTAAGCAAGTCGATCGGACCAAGCCGTAAGCCACGATCGTTCATCGTCACGAAAACGCGATGAGCCTCAGATTCCGTGTCGACTGATATTTCAATTAGAAGAACCCGTTCTACCATGTAATCTATGAAGTAAGGAATAGCCTCGCGAACGGTCGTGTTCAGCAGAGAGTCGGTGGTCCGAAGAGCCTCCAGCAGCTTCCTGTCTCCGTCATCTAATTCTGGCACGTCTTCAGCTGCGGCCATCGCTTCGTCAGCAGTCTTTTCCTTGTCGAGATATCTGTGAAAAATTGATTTCCTCGATGGCGAAAACTCGACAGAATAGTCCATCGCACCATAGCTTACGTTGCCTAGAAGGGTTGATAAGTCGAGCGCATCGCGTATTTTTTCATCTTGCCTTACCCGCTCAAGGTAAGCGAGTATTAAGAACGCGGATGTGAGGCGCTGCTGGCCATCTATCAGAGGCCTTTTACCACCGACCGCCGAAGATGTGATTATGGAGCCAAGGAAATACGGTGCGTAGGTGGAAACGTCTTTCCTGCCATGATTGGAATCATAGCTCAGTAAGAACGCATTTTGAATATCGTTTAGCAGTTCTGTAAAATGGCGGGATTCCCATTTGTACTCCCGCTGGAAATATGGAAGTGAGTAATGACTTTGAAAGCACGTCTTTATGCTCTGAGTGGAAGGATTCACATAGGCCATGAGTCACCAAAAATTGCACCATATCCACCGACTCATAGCACATTCTTGCAATAATACCATATAAACAACGCACGTGGCGCACGGAGGCGATTGCAAGCTCGTCCGGCTGGTCGGCTCGTTACCCCCCGCAGACACTTAACCCGGCCTACCACCCCATCATCACTCCGACATCCGGATCGGCGGGTCCAGTTCGGCCGGCAGCGGACACACATACGGCGTCTTGCCGACACGCGCCCGATGGTCCGCCTTGGCGCGGGCCAGCAGCGTCTCGTCGCGGATCACGTCCAGCGCGGTACCAGCCATCACCTTCGCCACATGCACCAGCCCCTTGTGCGCCGCCGGCATCTTTCCCTGCGCCGTCAACTGCCAGGAGTGTCCCGGGGTGCCGATCGCATAGGTCGCGCCGCGGGCCTGCACCGTCGGCACCACCCAACTGACGTCTCCGACATCAGTCGAACCGACACCGCCCGCTGACTGCGCGTCCCACGGGATGATCACATCGCACAGCGGCGTGTCGGGTCTCACGGGGATGCCGACGCGGCGATAGGCGGCCTCGATGTCCTCGTCACTCAGCGTCGCCTGGAATTCGCGGGCGGCGGCTCGGTCCGCCTCATCGAACGGCGGCGGCCCGATGTGGTCGAGGTTGTCCTGCATGACCCGTTCCAGCGGCGTGTTGGGCAGCAGGTTCGATACCGCGCTGATCACCTCGGCGATCACGCGGGTCTCCGTCATCAGCGCGGCGCCATCGGCGATCTTGCGCACGCGCTCGATCAGCCGGCTCAGTTCCGGCAGGGACGCGGCACGCACCAGGTAGCGGACCTTCGCGAAGGCCTGCACCACGTTCGGCGCCATCCCGCCGGCGTCCAGGATCGCGGAATGCACGCGCGCGTTGGACGGCATGTGCTCACGCATGTAGTTCACGCCGACGCTCATCAGTTCCACCGCGTCCAGCGCGCTGCGTCCCAGATGCGGTGATGCCGCCGCATGCGAGGCTCGGCCATGGAACGAAAAGTCGATGCGGGTGTTGGCCAGCGAGGCCGCCGGGTTCACGCCCGCGAACGACGACGGATGCCAGGAGATCGCGACATCGACATCGCTGAACGCCCCGGCGCGGACCATGAAGCCCTTGGCGGCGCCACCTTCCTCGGCCGGGCAGCCATAGTAGCGCACGCGGCCCTTGATGCCGTTGGCCTCGAGGTAGTCCTTCACCGCCGTTGCGGCCAGCATCGACGCGGAACCGAGCAGGTTGTGCCCGCAGCCGTGGCCGAAGCCCGCGCCCGGCAGCGGCTTGTGCTGCGCGACGCCGGCCTCCTGCGACAGGCCCGGCAGAGCGTCGTATTCGCCCAGAATGGCGATCACCGGCCCGCCCTCCCCGGCTTCGCCCATCACCGCGGTCGGAATGCCGGCGACTTCGCGGGTGACGCGGAAACCCTTTGGCCTCCAGCACGGCGGTGTGCTCGGCGCAGGAGCGGAACTCGGTGTAGCAGAGTTCCGGCATCTCCCAGACGCGGTCGGACAGACGGACGAAATCGTCCTGGTGGGCATCGACGAGACGCCAGATATCTTCCGAATTCCGCATCGTCGTTACTCCTGGCCGTGTCGGAAGCAGGTGATCAGGTGGTCGTCCACCATCCCGGTCGCCTGCATGAACGCGTAGCATATGGTGGACCCGACAAAACGGAAGCCGGCCTTCTTCAACGCCTTGCTCATGGCGTCGGAGACCGGCGTGGTGGCCGGCACCTGCGCGCGGTCGGTCCATTGGTTGCGGATCGGTTTGTGGTCCACGAAGGACCAAAGGTAGCGGTCAAGGCTGCCGTGTTGGGCGATGGCCGCCAGTGCCGCGCGGGCATTCTCGCGGGTCGAAAAGATTTTCAGCCGGTTGCGGATCAGCGGCGAATCCGCCAGCAACGCTTCCAGGTCCGCGTCGGTCATTGCGGCGACACGCTCGATGTCGAAGCCGTGGTAGGCCGCGCGGTAGGCGTCGCGGCGGACCAGGATGGTGCGCCACGACAGTCCGGCCTGGGCGCCTTCGAGCGTCAGAAGTTCGAACAGCACACGGTCGTCGTGTTGCGGAACACCCCACTCGGCGTCGTGGTACGCCTGCATCTGGGCGTCGGCGGTTTCCGCCCAATGGCAGCGGGAGACAGTCATTCCGGGCGCGTTCCCGCGCGCAGGGCGGCCTCGCCCAGTTGGGCCTGGCGCGCGAGGCGAGCGCCTCGGGCGATGGAAAGCATCGCGTCCAGGTCGGCGAGGATTTCGGCTGTTCCCGGCGCCGCGAGCGTGCGCAGGCGCGACACAATGTCGATGGCCAGCACGCGCAGGCCCACCAGTGTCGCGTCGCCGGTCCGGAACCGTCCTGCGTCCAACGCGGCGACCACGGCCTCGGCGCCGGCCGCGAACACGGCGGTCAGCGCGACGACGGCACTGAGGTCCGCGGTCTGCTCCAGCGCAACCCCGGCGAAGGAGCCGATCGCATGACGCAGCGCGCCCAGCGTGCCAAAGCTGCCGACGGCATCCTCGATATCGCGGAACGGCAGGGCCATTCGGTCGTAGGCGGTGCCGGCGTCGCCGAGCATGGCGGTGTCGGGGACGAGGCAGCCGTCGAGCGTGAGCAGGCAGTGCTTCGAGGGACGCAGCGCGTGGAATCCCGGCATTTCCGATATTGTCAGACCCGGCCTGTCGCGTGTGACGATGAAGGCGCTGTAGCGCTTGCGCCCGTGCTCCTCGGCGGTGACGGCAAAGACGATGATCGCTTCGGCGGAGCGGCCGTTGCTGACCCAGGCTTTCCGGCCGTTGAGGCGGAAGCCGGTCGCCGTTCTGTCCGCGCGCGTAGTCAGCAGCTTGGGGTGAGCGCCGACATTCGGCTCCGAGATAGCCACCGCCAGCGCTCGACCGGACCATTCCGCGCGCTGGCCGTCGGTACCGAAACCGAGGAAGTGACGGGCGACAAGGTGGCGGCCACTCCAGACACTCGCGATGCCGAGCAGGCCGGTTCGCTGCACGAGCGCCGCCTTGATACGGGCGATGGTCGCGTAATCGGGGACGGGGTCAAACAAACCGGCTTCCCGCATGCCGGGCAGGGGGTCGGTCGCCGGGTCGGGACACCTGGTCAGCCAGTCGTCGATGCGTTCCGTCATGCCATCGGTCTCAGAGGGGTCGAAATACGAGGGGCGGTCGTCCGACGATCGTCCAAATATCGCAGAGTTCCTTCATCCGGTGACTGTGGCACGATCGGGGGGCTGCTGACAGCCGGGGAGAGGGTGCTTCGAGCTGGGCGGCAATCAACCACGGCAGCATCCCCGTGGATCGTCCAGGGCACGCGCACTCGTTGCCAGCCCCCACCGAGGCAGTAGCTTCCTGCCTCGGCGGGCGGCGTAACAGCTTGGCCGGTTGCACGGGCCTCCTTGTAGGGGTCGCCCCGCCATCACGGATCAGCGGACGAAGCGATCGGTGAGCGAGTGCCCATGGTCGCGCTACTCAAAGAAAGCGTCTCCCTGGACTGGCCCGGCCCAAACACGCGCAGCATCTCCACATTGCCGGCGGTCTCGTTCAACCCGGTATCTGGGCGTACCCGATAGACGATGCGGTACCCCCGGAGGTGAACTCCCGCCATCCAGGATGCGGCCCGACCACGAACAAACAAGGATAATCCGCGAGCTGCTCGATAGCCGCCTATGTTCTCTGGATTCGCCTTTCCCGGTCCAGGCTGGGTGTGCCAAGCCACGGCCGAATCAAGGTCGTGTAATGCCGTTCGGGTGTATCGAACGGTTCGCGGCAACCCGGTTCAGCGCGGGCGCGCCGGAGCCTGCGGCATCGGCAACGGGTTGGCTGTCCCGAGATTATCGATCCATGCCTTAACATCGGCAGACGGGATGAGTAACCCCGCCTCAGCCTCAGCCTCCGCCTCGGCTATCACACGGGCTTCCCAGGCCAAATCCCGCTTGTCCAGCCTTTCGCGTTCGGCAGGTCCGTCCATGCGCTCGGTCTCCTTCCGTCCTGAGTAGGCCGCTCTATCGACCAAATCCAGCGGAAAGCCGCCCGCACCCGTGACAGCGCGGCGCCCCTGCGCTAGGTGCAATCTTCTCGCGTGACAGACCTTTCGTAAGACAGACCCAAGCGCACACAGACTGGGAAAAACCTGACCGCCATGGCCAGCAGCAACGACATCCGCGCCGCCTTCCTGGATTATTTCGTCCGCAACGGCCATACGCCGGTGCCCAGTTCGCCGCTGGTCCCGCGCAACGACCCGACGCTGATGTTCACCAACGCGGGCATGGTGCAATTCAAGAACGTCTTCACCGGGCAGGAGAAGCGGCCGTACGTGCGCGCCACCACGGCACAGAAATGCGTCCGTGCGGGCGGCAAACACAACGACCTTGACAACGTAGGCTACACCGCGCGGCACCATACCTTCTTCGAAATGCTGGGTAATTTCAGTTTCGGCGATTACTTCAAGGAGCTTGCCATCCCGTACGCGTGGGAGCTGATCACCCGCGATTTCGGCCTGCCGAAGGACCGGCTGCTGGTGACCGTCTTCTCGGAAGACGATGACGCCGCTGCGATCTGGAAAAAGGTGGCGGGCCTGCCGGACGAGAAAGTCATTCGCATCCCGACGTCGGACAATTTCTGGCGCATGGGGGACACGGGCCCCTGCGGGCCGTGCAGCGAGATCTTTTACGACCACGGCGAGCACATCCCGGGCGGGCCGCCCGGCAGCGCGGAGGCCGACGGCGACCGGTTCATCGAGATCTGGAACCTGGTCTTCATGCAGTTCGAGGAGGGGCCGCCCGGCACGCGTGCCCCGCTGCCCCGGCCGTCGATCGACACGGGCATGGGGCTGGAGCGGGTTGCCGCGATCCTGCAGGGCAAGCATGACAACTACGACATCGACGTTTTCCGGGCGCTGATCCTCGCCAGCGCCGAGATCACCGGTCAGGACCCGGACGGCCCATTCAAGACCAGCCACCGGGTCATCGCCGACCACATAAGAAGCTGTTCGTTCCTGATGGCGGACGGCGTCCTGCCATCGAACGAGGGTCGCGGCTACGTCCTCCGCCGCATCATGCGCCGCGCGATGCGACACGCCACGATGATGGGGGCGAAAGACCCGGTCATGTACCGGCTCGTGCCGACGCTGATCCGCCAGATGGGTGCTGCCTACCCGGAACTGGGCCGGGCCGAAACGCTGATCGCCGATACGCTGAAGCTGGAGGAGACGCGCTTCAAGACTCTGCTCGACCGCGGCCTGAGCCTTCTGGCGCAGGAACTCGCGGAGCTGTCCGACGGCACCGCACAATCCGGAAGCGCAAATTCGCGGAGCCCTGGCGAGCTTACGGCAGACGCCACGGTCGCCAAAGCGCCCCTGCCCGGTCCGGTTGCCTTCCGGTTGTACGACACGTATGGCTTCCCGCTGGACCTGACGCAGGATGCTCTGCGCGAACAGGGCCGAAGCGTGGACCTGGCTGGGTTCGAGGCTGCGATGCAGGAGCAGCGCACCCGCGCCCGCGCCGCCTGGGCCGGCTCCGGCGATGCCGCCACCGAACGGGTGTGGTTCGAGATCAAGGAGAAGACCGGCGCGTCCGAATTCCTCGGCTATGCGACCGAAAGCGCTGAGGGCGAAGTACTGGCACTGGTGGTTGACGGCGCCGAAACGGATAGCGCTGCGGCCGGCGCCGACGTGGCCGTGGTGCTGAACCAGACCCCGTTCTACGGCGAAAGCGGCGGTCAGGTCGGCGATACCGGGGTTATCTCCGGCCCGGACGCGATGGTCATCACTGTCCTCGACACGCAGAAGAAGCTGGGCGACCTGGTGGTCCACCTTGGCCGCGTCGAATCCGGTGTCGCAAGGCCCGGCATTCCCGTGGTCGCCGCCGTCGATCACGCGCGGCGGACCTCGATCCGTGCGCATCACTCCGCCACCCACCTGCTGCACGAGGCGTTGCGCCGGAAACTCGGCACCCATGTCCAGCAGAAGGGCAGCCTGAACGCCCCCGACCGGCTGCGGTTCGACGTCAGCCAGCCGCGCCCGATCACGGCGGACGAGTTGCGCTGGGTCGAGGCCGAGGTCAATGCGAAAATCCGCGAAAACTCCGAGGTCACGACACGGCTGATGACGCCCGACGCGGCGGTGGAACTGGGCGCGATGGCGCTGTTCGGCGAGAAATATGGCGATGAGGTGCGTGTCGTGGCGATGGGTGAGCCGGACGGCAACAAGCTGGCGTGGTCGATCGAACTGTGCGGCGGCACGCATGTCCGGCGCACCGGCGACATCGGTTATTTTCGCATTGTCGGCGAATCCGCCGTTGCCGCCGGCGTGCGCCGGATCGAGGCGGTCACCGGCGCGGCCGCCGAAGCGCTCGTCGGTGAAATACAGGCCAGGCTGAACGACGCTGCCGGCGCTCTGCGGGTGGCCCCGCCCGAGGTGCCCGATCGGATCACCGCGCTGCTGGACGACCGTAGCAGGCTGCAAAGCCAGGTGGCCGAGTTGCAGAAGAAACTTGCCACCGGTGGCGGGGCCGCGGCGCCCGAAGACATCGGCGGGATCATGCTGACGGCACGCAACCTGGGCGAAGTGCCGGCACGCGACCTGAAGGGACTGGCCGAGGCGATCGGCAAGCAGCAGGGGTCCGGTGTGGTGGCACTCGTATCTGCGGCCGAGGGGAAGGCCAGCATCGTCGTCGCGGTGTCGCCCGACCTGACCGGGCGCATCAGCGCGGTCGATCTGGTGCGCGCGGCGTCCGCGGCGGTTGACGGCAAGGGTGGTGGCGGGCGACCCGACCTGGCCCAGGCGGGTGGGCCGGATGGGTCGAAGGCCGATGAGGCACTGGCTGCGGTGCGGGCGGCGCTAGAGACCTGATGTCCGTTTCCACCGTGAGCGGAAACGCTCTGGTGTGGTGGTTCCGAAGTCCGCCATACTGTGGATCATCCCCGGAGCGGACTTCGGAACCACAAACCAGCTAAAAAACAATGCTTTGCTAGTGTCCTCATCGATTTGGAAGTTCGTAAGGCGGCTGATCCAGGCATGGCGAACTTCCTAATCGGGACACTAGACCATTTTCAGCCTGACTGTGCAGGCCGAAAATGGTCTGTCTTCTTGTTTGATCGCATGATTCACGCGCCGGGGACGTTCCGCTCAGCGCGATCATGCCCTAGCTCATAATTGTCGAGCAAGCTCATCAGCCTGAGGTCGCTTCGTGGAGCTGATGTTGCTCTAGCCAAGCGATGACCGGCGATCTCCGGCCTTCCAGCCCAAAATGCGAACACGGGCTGTAGCGTCTCCAGTTTGACAACCCTCGGTCGGCTCGCCTAGCGTTTTGCGGCGAAACCGCTGGCGGGTCGCCTTTCGCGCGCTGATGGGCAAAAGGGCGCGATAGGCGGCTGGCCCCCAGCGAATTACTGGCGACGCTGAAAGAACCGGTGCCCGGCAGGGTGATCAGTGCCGACGTAAGGTAAGGCGCGAGGGTGGTTCGGCGGCGCCCCGGGGTGCCGCGGGCCGAACTGGCAAGAGCCTTCCCGCAGCTTGATGAGCGAACAAAAAAAGTCATAAGCAGGAGGCAACGATAATGGCGGCTCCAATCCCGAATGACATGTTCACCTCGGACGTCATCGCAGATCCCTACACCTATTACGGCCGGCTGCGAGACGAAGATCCCGTACACTGGAACGAGGCCTATGAGCTATGGGCCGTGACACGCTATGAAGACGTCGTCTGGCTGACGCGGCACCATGAGATGTTTTCATCCGCGGTCTTCAGGAACGATCCCAGGCCCGCGTATCCGGCGATCGATGAGTTGGATCTGGGCCTCTACGAATACGTCAAGAATTACCAGGCGGACCAGTTCATTCAACACGATCGCCCGGAGCATCTGGAGATGCGCAGGGTGATGCACAGCTACTTCACGCCGAAGCAGATGGAAGCCTGGCGCCCCTTCGTGCAGGCCGCGGTGAAAGAACTTCTCGATGCCGCCGAAGAGAAAGGCGAGATGGATGTCATGCGGGACCTGGCAACTCCGCTGCCGGTGATGGTGATCGCCCAGATGATGGGCGTTCCGCCATCGGAGCGGGGTTACGTCCGGCAACTGGCTGAAAAGCTGCTGTACATCGGTCGCGGCGAATACGATCGGATGAAACCGCTCACCGAAGGCATGCGGGGCATGATCGACTACGTGTCTCCGCTGGTCGATGAGCGCATCGTCAATCCCGGCGATGATTTTATTTCGGTACTGGCGAGCGGTGAGAAGAAGGGGGTGTTCACCCGGCATGAGGTGCTGGTCAACACGTCCCTGCTGCTGCTGGCTGGCCACGAGACGACCATCAACCTGATTTGCAACGGCACGCTGGCATTCATTAGCCATCCGGATCAATGGGCATTGCTCAAGCAGGATCCGGGCGGTCTGGCCAAACCGGCGACGGAGGAATGCCTGAGGTATGATTCGCCCGTCAAATCGATCCAGCGGATCGCAACGCAGGACGTGGAGATGCGGGGCAAAGTGATGCGCAAGGACGATCGCATCCGGTGGTTTATTTCTTCTGCAAATCGTGACCCTGATGCATTCGCCGAGCCGACCGTGTTCGACATCACCCGGCACCCGAACCAGCACGTCGCCTTCGGATCAGGAACTCACCATTGCCTGGGGGCGACCCTGGCGCGGGTGGAAGGCCAGGAGGTCTTCAAGGCGCTGGCGGAGCGCTTCCCTCGCCTTCAGGCGCGGACGGAGGAGCTTGAGTATCAACCCAGCATCACCTTCCGGTCGCTGAAATCCCTGCCGGTCACCTTGCACTAGGAGAACGCCGTTGACCCGCAAACTCCGCGTCTGGGTAGATCATCGGGCATGTGTCGGGAACGCGATGTGCGAGGCGATCGCCACAAAGACGTTCCGGCTCAACGACGACCGTCAGTCGGAGGTGGTCAACCCCGAGGGGGACAGCGTCGAGAAGGTCCTGGAGGCCGCGGAGAATTGTCCTGTGAGTGCAATCTTTGTGGAGGATGCCGAGACCGGGGAGCGGTTGTTTCCATAACCCGGGGTTTGTTCTGGCCGTTCCCCACCACTCCGTCGGCCGCCGATGGCAGGAGACGCCGGTGGCCGTGGAGCGATGAGGGCCGCCGCCCCGCTTGACGTGCGTTCGATTGTCGTATTCGTATGAGAGCAAGGGAGGATGGCAGTGAACCGGTCAGAGAACCGTGCCGTAACCGTTTTTTTCAGACGTGCCGCAGCGGTGCGGCGCCGAATATGAGCAGCGGTGCGGTGCCGAATATGAGCAGCGATGCGGTGCCGAATTTAAGCGATCTGGCCGAAAGGCGTCCGATCGGCAAAGCGCACCGGCCTTTCCCGGCAGTTCGACTTCCGCCCGCTCACCCAGAGCCTTCTATGCCCGCCGATGCTCGTCTATGCGCCGCCGATGCTCGGCCAGTTTTGATCCGGGCGTCAGCGAAGCGTCCGAGACGGCGCATCACCGCAACCAAACTTCCCCTCAATCGCAATTAGGATGGAATGACAATATGCCCGTCAACGCACAAGTTCAGGCGCTTCTCGATGAGCTAGCCCGGCAGGGTCTACCGCCATTCGAGCAGATGAGTCCCACCCAGGCGCGCGTTGTCGCGCTTGGTTTTCGCGACATGCAGGGTGAGCCGGAAAGCGTCGCCGAGGTTCGCGACATCCTGGTTCCGGGCCCGACCGGCGCGCTTCCCGTACGGCTGTATCATCCCGCACCCGGAAAACCGCTCCCGCTGGTCGTTTATTTCCACGGCGGCGGCTGGGTGATCGGCGACATCGAAATCGTTGACAAGCCATGCCGGGCGTTGGCGAACGCGTCGCAATGCGTGGTCGCCTCGGTGAACTATCGCGTCAGTCCAGAAACGAAATTCCCAGGGCCGGCCGACGACTGCTATGCGGTGACGCGCTGGCTCGCGGAGCATCCACAAGACGTCGGCGCCGACGGCCGCTTCGTCGCTGTCGCAGGCGACAGCGCGGGCGGCAATCTCGCCGCCGTCGTGGCCTTGATGGCCAGGGATCGCGGCGCGCCGGCGATCTCCTATCAGGTCCTGATCTATCCCGTAACGACAACGGCCGCCGGTAATACCTTCGCGTCGTACCGCGACAACGCCGAGGGCTATTTGCTCACCAAGGCTGGCATGGAATGGTTTTGGGATCACTATCTCGCATCTCCGGAAGACGGCAAGAACCCCTATGCCTCGCCTCTGCAGGCTTCCGACCTGCGCGGCTTGCCGCCTGCCATCGTGATCACGGCTGAATTCGACCCGTTGCGCGATGAAGGACAGGCCTACGCGAAACGGCTGGCGGACGCCGGCGTCAACGTGAAAACATCGCATTACGAAGGACTGATCCATGGTTTCTTCTGGTCGGCGGGCGTCCTGGATGCCGGCAAGCAGCTGATCGCCGAAATCGGCGGAGAATTAAGGAAACAGGCCGCGGCCTGACGCACAGACCAGCGTTATGACCGGGGCGGCTCGGCCTACCCGGGAGGGAGGATGGCTATGAGTGAAATAAAATCTCAACTCACGGAAATTCCGAACGGCGGCGACCCGGCATTGGATGCGGTCGTCGTCGGTGCGGGGTTCTCCGGGCTGTACATGCTGCATCGACTGCGGGAACTGGGACTTTCTACGCGCGTCTACGAAGCGGCGGATGGGGTCGGCGGGACCTGGTACTGGAACCGCTATCCCGGCGCACGGTGCGATTCCGAGAGTTACTACTATTCATACTCATTCTCCGACGAAATCCAGCAGGAATGGGAGTGGACCTGCCGCTATCCCGAGCAACCCGAGATCCTGAGATACCTGAATTATGTGGCGGACAAGCTCGACCTGCGCCGCGATATCCAGTTCAACACACGGGTGACCGCGGCACGGTACGACGAACAAACGAACCGGTGGGATATCGAGACAGCCGCTGGAGATCGCGTCTCGGCCAAGTTCCTCATTACCGCGGTTGGTTGTCTGTCGGCCGCGCAAATGCCGGATATCAAGGGTCGCGAGACGTTCGAGGGCCAATGGTACCACACGGGCAAGTGGCCCCACGAGGGTGTCGACTTCACCGGCAAACGCGTTGGCATCATTGGCACAGGATCGACCGCCATCCAGGCTATTCCGGTCATCGCCAAGCAGGCCGATCATCTTACCGTCTTCCAGCGGACTCCGAATTTTACTGTCCCCGCCAAGGATCATCCGCTGACGGCGGAGGCACAGCGGCAGATCAAGACCACCTATGATCAGATAAGGCGAAAGAACCGCGAGTCCGTTTTCGGCATGCCGTTTGACCCGGCTGAGAAATCGGCCCTGGAGGTACCGGCGGAAGAACGGCAGCGGCTGTACGATTCGCTCTGGGACTATGGTGGCTTTAAATTCTTGTTGTCGAGCTATAGCGATCTGATCCTCAACAATGAAGCCAATGAAACGGCGGCCGAGTATGTTCGGTCCAGGATCCGCGAGATCGTCAAAGATCCTGTCACGGCGGAAATGCTGTCACCGCGCACTCACCCGATCGGCACCAAGCGGCCGCCGATCGACACCGACTACTATGAGACGTTCAACCGCGACAACGTGACGCTGGTGGACATCAGAAGCGCGCCGATCGAGGCTATCACCAGGACGGGCATCCGCACGCGGGACGCTGAGTATGAGCTGGACTGCATCGTTTTCGCGACCGGTTTCGATGCGATGACCGGAACGCTGTTCAATCTCGGCATAAGCGGCAAAGGCGGAGTCGCGCTGCGGGAGAAATGGGCGGATGGACCGCACACCTACCTAGGTGTCGCGGCAGCCGGGTTCCCGAACCTGTTTATCATCACCGGCCCCGGCAGTCCCTCGGTGCTCAGCAACATGCCGGTTTCAATCGAACAGCACGTGGAATGGATCGCCGACTGCATCCACTACCTGCGGGACCGCAATCTCGACTCCATCGAAGCGACGGAGCAGGCGCAGCAGGCGTGGGACGCGCAGGTCATCGAGATAGCAAACGCCACGTTGTTTCCGCAGGCGGACTCCTGGTACATGGGCGCCAATATCCCCGGCAAGCCGCGTGTTTTCATGCCCTATGCCGGGGGCGTGGGCACTTACCGTCAACTCTGTGCCGAGATCGCGGAAAAAGGCTATGAAGGGTTCGTGACGGCCTGAGATCGCCAGATTCTCCTGCTCGCCCGGCCGTGCGCCGGTTGGGGAAAATCGACCCGAGGGCTGGCCGGCTGGTTGCAGCTTGATCAACGCGAGCGTCAGCTCTGCGCCATGATCTTCTCGCGAGCAGCAGAGGCCATGGACGCCGAACGCGTCAGCCCTCTCGCCGATGCCGCTTCGTCGGTCGCTTCGAGCAACGCGGCGTCCAGCGACAGATTGGCGCGGACCGGGCGGCCGCTGTCGAGCAGCAGTGGAATGATCGCGGCCGCTTCGCTCACCCTTGCGTCCAGTTCTCGATAAGCTGACGGCGCGGGCGTGACGCAGGCATCGCCGCGGCCGTGGCCTTGCGATGTTTCGCCTATTGGCGAGCAACAGAAATGGCGTCTGTGATCGCCGCCTCGACTGTCTCGCCGCCACCGTGGCAGCCGGGAAGGCCGGGGATGCGGATACCCCAGGTGCCCTCGGTACCGTCGGGAATACCTACATCATGGCGCTGGAAAGGCCCTTATTGTGCGAAGAACATCTCGGTCAGGACGTAGTCGAATGCCAGAATCAGGATCGAGGCGGTGACTACCGCCAGCGTCGTGGCGGAGCCGACGCCCTGAGCGCCGCCCTTGCTGTTGTAGCCCTGGTAGCAGCCCATCAGGGAGATCAGGAAGCCGAACACCGCCGCCTTCGCCAGGCCGGACACCACGTCGTTTATCTCCACGAAGTTTACGGTGTTCTCGAGATAGGTGTTGACGTTGAAGCCGAGCTTCAGAGTGGACACGATGAACCCGCCCAAGACCCCCAGCAGGTCGGCGATCACCACCAGTAACGGGAGCGCGATGACCCCGGCAAGCAGCCGCGGTGCGACCAGATACTTCATCGGGTTGGTCGACAGGGTCGACAGGGCGTCGATCTGGTCGGTTACGCGCATGGTGCCAAGTTCAGCCGCCATCGCCGCGCCGACCCGACCGGCGACCATCAATCCTGCCAGCACCGGCCCGAGTTCCCGCGTGACCGACAGCACCACCAGGTTGGCCACCGCACCCTGTGCGGAGAATCGGGCAAACCCAGTGTACGACTGTAAAGCCAGCACCATTCCGGTGAATATTGCCGTCAACGCCACAACCGGCAGGCTGAAATAGCCGATTTCAAGCAACGCGCCGGCGAACAGACGGCCGTAGAACGGGGGACGGACCAGGTGCGAAAGCCCCTCGAGCGCGAACAACGCCAAGGAGCCCGCGCCGTGGCAAAGCGCGATTACAGATCGGCCGATCGCGGCCAACAAGTCCAGAAATATGGTCACGCTGCTCGATACACCCGATGAAGGCGACGGCCGAGGGAGGTCAGGACCTCATACCCGTTGGTGCCGGCCGCCGCGGCGACGTCGTCCGGCGACCGATGTGGGCCAAGAACCTCCAGCCAGCAGCCCGGCTGCACGGAGGGATGATCGGTCACGTCGAATGTGGTGAGGTCCATGGAAACCCGGCCTACCAGCGGAATGGGGTTGTCGTCAAAGCACACCGAACCGCGCCCCGACAGGCTGCGGTGAAATCCGTCGGCGTAGCCAAGCGCCGCCGTCGCGATCCGGCTTGGCCGGGCGGCGCTCCACGTCGCGTTGTAACCGACGGAGGCGCCCTGGGGGATGTCGCGCACCGCGAGCACCCGGATCGACAACCGCACGACGCCGCGCATCGGATTGGGGTGCCCCGGTGTCGGATTGATGCCGTAAAGCGCCGCCCCGGCGCGCGCGAGATCGGACCCGAACTCCGGTCCGAGGAATATGCCGGAGGAATTGGCGAGGCTGGTGGAGGCCGGCGGCAGAAGCGCGCGCGCGGAGGCGAAGCGCTGCCGCTGAAGCTGGTTCAACCGGTCGTCCGGCACCTCCGACGAGACCAGATGCGACATGACATAGCGGATTTTTGTCCCATCCAGCCGAGAGCGATCGCGTGCCAGCACCGCGAGTTCCCGTGCGTCGAGCCCCAGGCGCGACATCCCGGTGTCCACGTGCAGGATCGCGTCCCGCCCCTGCCCTATCCTCTGCCATAAAGCGATTTCGTCCAGCGACCCGAGCACGGGGGTCAGATCGTGGGCGCGGTAGACGCAATCGGTGCCGGGAATGAGGCCGCCCATGACCGCCAGCATCGCGCCGGGGACCACGTCGCGGACCGCGAGAGCCTCGTTGAGATAGGCCACGAAGAAATGCCGACATCCGGCGGCGTACAGCGCGGCCGCGATTTGCCTTGCGCCCAGCCCGTAACCGTCAGCCTTGATCACCCCGGCGACCGGGCCGGACGGATGGCGGACCTGCAAAGTCCGCCAATTGGCGACGACAGCCGCCAGATCGACCTCCAGAATCGCCTGCGCGGTGTCACTCGATATAGCGATGTCATTCGATATATCGGCAACAGGCGAGGTGTCACTCGACATAATCGGAATGCACCAGATCCAGGTCGCTGAAGCGGGTAAACTCGCCCTCGAACAACAGCGGGATGGAGCCGGTTGGGCCATGACGCTGCTTGGCGATGATCAGGTCAGCGCGATTGTGCGCCTTCGCCATCCGCTGCTGCCATTCATCCATCGCGGCGTGGAATTTCTCGGAATTGCCGTCGAAGGCGATCTCCTTCGGCATCTTCTGCTCCAGGTAGTACTCGTCGCGATAGACGAACATGACGGCGTCGGCGTCCTGCTCGATCGAGCCGGACTCGCGCAGATCGGATAACTGGGGCCGCTTGTCGTCGCGGTTTTCGACCTGACGGGAGAGCTGGGACAGCGCCAGGACAGGGAGAGACAGTTCCTTCGCCAGCGCCTTGAGGCCTTGGGTGATCATGCTGATTTCCAGCACACGATTGTCCGCCCTGGTCCCCAGGGCGGGGCGCATCAGCTGCAGGTAATCGACGATCACCAGCGCCAGGCCCTTGGTTCGCTTCAACCGCCGGCAGCGGGTTCGGAGCGCCGACATGGTGATCGCCGGGGTATCGTCGATCTGGATCGGCAGCGAGGAAATCTCGCGGGACACCTGGACGAATTTGTCGAAGTCCTTCTGGCCGATATCGCCTCGGCGGATACGGTCGCCGGAAATCCGAGCCTCCTCGCTGAGGAGGCGGGTCGCAAGCTGCTCGGCGCTCATTTCCAGGGAGAAGATGGCGACGGTTGCCTTCGCGGGGGCGTTCGGGTCCTTCAAGCGCGCCTCGGCCTGCAGCGCCTTGGCGGCGCCAAAGGCGATTTTGGTGCCCAGGGCAGTCTTGCCCATGCCTGGACGGCCGGCGAGGATGAGCAGATCCGACGGATGCATGCCGCCCATCTTGCTGTCGAGGTCGCGCAGGCCAGTGGTCAGGCCGGAGACGCTGCCGGAGCGGCGGAAAGCGCGTTCGGCGCCCAGAATCGCGTCGGTCAGCGCCCTGTCGAAGGATACGAATCCGCCGGTTGCCGGCCCGTCGGCGGCCAGGTTGAAGAGGGATTGTTCGGCGAACTCGATCTGCTGCTGGCCGTCGAGCTCGGCGTCGGCACCGAATGCGTTGTTGACGACGGTCTCGCCGATGTCGATCAACTGGCGGCGGAGCCAGGTGTCGAGGACCGCACGTCCGTAGTCGCCCGCGTTGATGATGCCGACCATGGCTGTGGTCAGCTGGGCCAGGTAAGCGGTGCCCCCGACTTCCTCGAGGATGCCGGCGTGCTCGAATTCGGCCTTCAGGGTGACGGGGTCGGCGAGCTGGCCGGCTTCCACACGGCGCGAGATCGCCTGGAAGATGCGGCCGTGGATCGGGTCGGCGAAGTGTTCCGCGACGAGGAATTCGGAGACCCGCTCGTAGGCCTTGTTGTTGGCCAGAAGCGCGCCCAGCAAGGCTTGCTCGGCCTGGACGTTCGAGGGTGGCAGACGCTGGGAGAGGGCGAATAGCGGCGAGTCGACGGTGTTCACGCCTGCATCTTAGCTTATGCGGATTCTCAACGCCTACACCCGTGCCTGTGGACGACTGTGGATAGCGGGTGCAAGTCGAAATGCTCCGGGCGGCGGGGCTGACCGTTTTTCCTGGAGGGGGCTGTCCGCCCTATGATCGCGACCGTTCGGGGAGGAATCCTCGACAAACCGGTAACGCGGACCGCAGACGAGCTTCGACCCGTCAGGAGGGAATGCCTCCACAAACGCTGCCGCGCTCATCCGCTCGTTTGTTTGATCGCACGATTCACGCGGGGAGGTTCCGCTCAGCGCGATCACTCTAGACCATTTTCAGCCTGACTGTGCACGCCGAAAATGGTCTATCTCTTTGTTTGATCGCATGATTCACGCGCCGGGGACGTTCCGCTCAACGCGATCACTCTGACGAGACGTCGGTTGGCACGATGGCTCGATCCGTGTGTCACACGAGATCTGTGGTTTGCGTCCACAGCGTATTCACCGTGAGTAGAAACGCACTGGCTCGAATTTCTCGAGCAATTTCATCAGCCTGAGGTCGCTGCGCGAGCAGAGTCAAGCTGATATTGCTACAGCAACGGCCGGGCTGCCTGTCAGGTTGCCATACGCAGTTCACAGCCTGCGTAGGCAACCCTCGATGACCGGCGGCCGCGCAGGGCGGGCTCATTCAGGCGCAGGCCGCGCCACAGGTTCGCGGCGCCAAACGGGAGAAGGTGCGCGGGCTGGCGCTGCCATGCCTCTCCCGCCCAATACGGCTGACGTGATCGAGGATCGCCCAGGCCGGTCCCATTCACCCCATCTTGCGGATCAACGCCGCCCAGCGATCCAGGATCGGCAGGACGACGTCTTCCTTCGCCGCCGGCAAACCGGTCGACACACGGACGACGCCAAGATCGCGATATCGCTTCAATGTGTCGAGGTCCTCGCCGACCCCGACCATCGAGACCGGACACGATGCCGGATCGCGGCCGGCCTCCTGCAGCATGGCCCGGAATTTCGGCACCGTGTCGAACGGGTCGCCGTAGGTTCCGGGCCGGCCGGCCAGCGGAATCCAGCCATCGCCGTACCGCACCGCGCGCCGGGCGCCGTGTGGAAACGCACCTCCGACGATCACCGGCGGGTAAGGCTGCTGGACCGGCTTCGGCCAGGTCATCATCGGGTCGAAATTGACGAACTCGCCGTGATATTCCGGCTTGGTCTGCGTCCAGATCGCCTTCATCGCCTCGATGCGTTCGCGCACCAGCTTGGCGCGCGTGGTGAAGACGGTCCCGTGGTCCTCCATCTCCTCGGCGTTCCAGCCGACGCCGATGCCGAACAGGAAGCGTCCGGCCGAAAGCTGATCGATCGAGGCGACCAATTTCGCCGTCTGGATGGGATCGCGCTGGTTCACCAGGCAGACGCCGGTGCCGACCTTCAGCCTCGTGGTCGCGGCCGCCGCCGCCGTCAGTGTCACGAACGGATCCATCACGTCGTAATATTGCTTTGGCAGTTCGCCGCCGCCGGGCCAGGGCGACCGCCGCGACAGCGGAATGTGCGAATGTTCCGCGGCCCAGAGCGACTCGAAACCACGCTCCTCCAGCGCCTTGCCGAGCGCGGCCGGGGTCATGGAATAGTCGGTGAAGAATATGCCAGCGCCGAAATGCATGGTCCGTCTCCTCTGGGGTTGAGAACACTCTGCCATGGTCCGGTACCAGCGGCTACCATCGGCCCGGCGTTCACGCCGATACCCGATGACCGGGTCGCGTGGACCGCCGGGAGCGGTGCGAAATCGCGCCTCGAGGACGGCGAAATGGTTTAAACTTGGTTGCGCGGGACGAAGCCGCCCTGGCGAATTGCCTGATTGCAGGAGTGATGCGCTGACAACGTGCCCCTCAGCGCGATCATGCTCCGGCGTCCTGTCTGATTGCGTGCGTCACGTACACCGAGCATCGCGCTCGGCGCGATCAAGCCTCACCGCCGGAGCGGGCTGGTCGCCTCGGCCATCGATCCCACGGGCTCACCGGCCTCGACCGCGGCGATATAATCGCGGGTGAGCGGCACCGCGCCATGCCCGCGAGCGAGTTGCAACTGCCAGATCATGTGCCCGCCGCGGCGGAATGCGAGCTCCGACCCCGCGAGGTAGAACTCAAACATGCGGCAGAACTTCTCGTCGTACAGCGCTGCGATCGCATCGCGGTTCGCGGCGAATCGACGGCGCCAATGGCGCAGCGTCTCGGCATAATGCATGCGCAGGATCTCGATATCGGTAACCATCAGGCGGGAGCGCTCGACCGGCGGCAGCACTTCCGACAAGGCGGGGGAGTAGCCGCCCGGGAAGATGTATTTGCGCAGCCATGCGTTCGTGCTGCCCGGTCCGTCGCTACGGCCGATCGCATGGATCAGCGCCACGCCATCCGGTTCGAGGCATCGCGCGACGGTGTCGAAGAACGTCCGGTAATGGACGATGCCGACATGCTCGAACATGCCGACGGAGACGATCCGGTCGAATGTTCCGTTGACCGCGCGGTAATCCAGCAGTTCGAAGCGCACGCGGTCTGCCAGCCCCTCGGCGGCGGCGCGGGCGCGCGCCTCGGTCAGTTGCTCCTGCGACAAGGTGATGCCGGTCACGTCGGCGCCGAAATCGCGGGCCAGGGTGAGCGCCATGCCGCCCCAGCCGCAGCCGATGTCGAGCACGCGCAGGCCTGGCCGGTCCAGGCACAGTTTGGCCGCGATATGCCGCTTCTTGGCCGCCTGTGCCTCCTCCAGGGTTTCATCGCCACGGGGGAAATAAGCACAGGAGTATTGCCGGTCTCGGTCCAGGAACAGGCTGTACAGGCGGCCGCTCAGATCGTAGTGATGCGCCACGTTGCGGCGCGCCCGCCCGGCGGGATTGTACTGCTGGATGCGGCGGACGATCGCGGCGAGTTGGTCACGCACGCGCAGCACCGGGTGGGTCCGCGGATTGCGTTCCACGTTCGCCAGCATCACGTCGAGCGGGTCGTATATATTGTTGTCATCCACGGTGAGGGTGCCGGCCATATAGGCTTCGCCCAGCCTGAGAGAGGGGTTCAGCACCAGCCGCCGGATCGTTTGCTGGTCACGCAGGCCGAAGGTACCACTGGGCCCGTCTTCGCCCGCATAACTCGTCTGCGATCCATCCGGCCAGACGACCGTCAGCCTGCCAAAGGTGATCAGACGGCGAAAAATCGCATCCAGAACTGCTCGCATCGCGCCACCAATCCACTGTCCTGACCGCTGGAGCGTTGCCACCTGGTGGACACGCTCCAACTCCTGTTTGGCGAGCAATGGCGTCAGCCTGAGGTCGTTTCGCGATTCCGGTCAGGCTGATATTGCTCTAGACAGGCAAGCATGGATCAGCAACGCGTCCCGCGTCAAAGTGGCGGTCGCAGGAGAGGTTCAATACATCGTGCCAACCGCCTTCTCCCGTTCCTGCACGAAACCGGAGAAGCGACTGGTGTCAGTTCGGCTGCGGGGTGTCGCCTGCGAAGATATTCTCGGCGGAAAGGGGCTGCTCTTCCGGCTCCACTTCCGCGCTCGCGCGTTCGCCGCGCGCCTGCCGCTCAGCCTCTTCGGGACTGCGGGCGACGTTAACGGTGACGGGGATCGAGACCTCGGGATGCAGTGAGACGCGAATCTGCGACAGGCCGAGGGTCTTGATCGGGTGCTCCAGCACGACCTGGGAGCGGTTGATGGTCAGTCCGGCCGCGGTACTGGCATCGGCGATATCGCGTGCCGACACCGACCCGTAGAGGCTGCCGGACTCGCCGGCCTGACGGATGATGATGACGGAGAGGCCACCCACGCGTTCGGCGATCCGTTCGGCTTCCTCACGGCGCTTGATGTTCTGCGCCTCAAGCTGGGCGCGCTGCTGCTCGAAGTGCGCGCGGTTCTCCTTGCTGGCGCGGAGCGCCTTCTTCTGCGGCAGGAGGAAGTTGCGGGCGTAACCCGGCTTCACCTTCACCACATCGCCCATCTGTCCCAGCTTGTCGACGCGCTGGAGCAGGATCAGTTCGACGGCGGCCATGGAACCTGCTCCTTAAGCGACGATGTAGGGCAGCAGCGCCAGGAAGCGGGCGCGCTTGATGGCGACCGCGAGTTCGCGCTGCTTCTTGGCGGACACGGCGGTAATACGGGAGGGCACGATCTTGCCGCGCTCCGACAGGAAGCGGGACAGCAGGCGGACGTCCTTGTAGTCGATCTTCGGCGCGTTCGGGCCGGAGAACGGGCAGGACTTGCGGCGGCGGTAGAACGGCCGGCGGGCGCCGACGGCGGTCCGTCGTGCGGCGGGATTGACTTCGGTATCGGACATTTTGGTTTATTCCTCGAGGCTGGGGCGGAATTCGTCGCCGCCGAAGCCATCGCGGGCGCGGAATTCCTCGCGATCGTCGAAGCCGCGGCGACGGCCGCTTTCGAAGCGTCCGGCGGGCTTGGGGCCGCGGAAGCCGCGCTCGCGCTCATCGGACTTGCGCGACAGGATGGCGGACGGGGCTTCCTCGATTTCCTCGATGCGGATGGTCATGAAGCGGAGGACGTCTTCGTTGAGACCGAGCTTGCGCTCCATTTCGGTGACGAAGGCGGGCTTGGCGTCGAGGCCGAGCAGCATGTAGTGGCCCTTGCGGTTCTTCTTGATCCGGTAGGCCAGGCCGCGGAGGCCCCAGTATTCGCGCTTCTTGACCGCGCCGCCCTCGGCTTCCAGTTCGGTGCCGATGTCGTCGGCGATCTGCTCGACCTGCTGCTGCGTGACGTCATTCCGTGCGATGAGCACGGTTTCGTAAAGCGGCATGGATGAACCCCCTATGGCTTGTCTCTGCCCCGACCGGCGGTGGTCTCATTTCCGGGATGGAAATGCGGGCATAGCCGGGTGCGATGCCGTCGCGCCCGGCAGGGAAGGCGCGGCTTGAAGCACGGATGGCTGGGGAATGCAACGGGGTTGTTGGGGGCTTGTGAGGCTTGAATGTGAGCCGCCCAGGGGCTAGATGTTGGTCAACCCGGTCAAGGGATCGGATATGCCGCAGTTTGTCAGCCTGTATGATGCGAAAACCCAGTTGTCCGCGCTGGTGGACCGGGCCGCCGCCGGCGAGGAGATCGTCATCGCGAAGAACGGCGTCCCTCGCGCTCGGCTGGTGCCGATCGAACGGGTTGGCGAGCGCCGCAAGCCCGCCAATGCCATGCGCATCGAATATCTGGCCGCCGACTTCGATGCACCCGATCCGCGGATCGAGCAGATGTTCGGTGGCGACACCGCGTGAACCTGCTGCTGGACACGCACGTCTTCCTGTGGTGGGATCGGCAGGATTCTGCGCTGAATGCGAGCGCTCGCGACGCGATCGAGGATCCGGGAAGCAGCGTGTTCGTCAGCGCCGCGTCGGTGTGGGAGATCGCGATCAAGCGCCGCCTGGGCAAGGTGAGATTTCACGGGTCGACTCGCGCGGCGATCGGTGCCAACGGCTTTCACGAACTGCCGGTCGTGCCGCTCGATGCCGAGGAGGCGGGTCAACTGCCGTGGCAGCATAACGATCCGTTCGACCGGCTGCTGGTGGCGCAGGCGATGCGCCTTGGCTTCGTCCTGGTGACGGCGGATCATTCGATCCGGGCTTTTGGTGGCGTAGCACAGTTGGCGGCTGGATGACGGGGCACGCCAGCATGAGGGGTGGATGGCGGGTGTTCGTGGCCCGCTGCGAGACGGGGCCGGACCCAGAGAACTAAGTCGGCCGCCACAACCGGCGGGCCAAAACCCAGGCACACGGGAATGCCTCGGCCACTCCACCCGGCAGGTACACGACCGCCTAATCGGCTTTTTGTTGAGTCGTGCTGAAGCTTTGGAGTTCTACGCGGCCGAACAGTCCGATCGCGATTAACCCTTAGCCGCTCTCCTTGCGTATCCAATATCCAGGCAGGCATTGTGCCAGGTACTGTTCCTCGAATTTGCTAATCCTCTTCGGTAGTCTTTGTTCGACGGCGTCAACAAGCTTACTCAGTTTTGTCCCGTAGTCGTGGCACATAGTTCGATCGAAACTGAAGGTTTGCGCGAATGAATAGGATGGTGGGAACGACATCAGAACGAAATTCGCAGCTTGCTCCAATTGGCCCCCTAGGATAACAAACCCGCTGTTTATCTTCCATCAGGAGGTTGGCCAGCTTCTTGCCGCGCTGCCCCGATTTCTCCCGCCGGTAATCCCGTTTGAAGCGGTTCGTGTACTAACAATCCGCATTCAGACTCGCGAGAAGATCGGACGGCTTGCCGACGGTGACGACATCACCGCGACGCGCGGCCTTCATCGCTGCCACGGTTTCGGCGTTCGGCACCAACGGCTCGAAAGGTAGCGCCTTCTCGGCTGCAACCCGCTTCAACAGCAACCGGAAAGCGTCAGAAAGGGAAAGGCCCATCGAGGCCAGTACCGGCGGCGGCTTCGCTCTTGGTCGCCTCGTCGATCCGGGCGCGAACCACGGAATTTTCGGTCATGGGTCAAATCTCCTGTTGAGCCACAATGTAGCCCAGATACGCGCAAACGTCCAGAAAATCTGTCGCTAAATCTGCATCAGAAAGTCAATTATATCAATGATCTGGTCATGATGCATGTATCTTGATTTCTGCCTCAGTGCCGCGGCGCGCGCCTCCAAGCCGCTCCTGGCAGGGCGATCACGTTCGGCCTGAGCAAGTCACCCTCGGTACAAGATATCCGGCAATATTCCGGTCCTCGGAAATGAACGTTGCATTCTCAGTAATGGCCTGCGCAATGAGCAGATGATCGAACGGGTCGCGATGGTGCACCGGCAATCCTGCAAGGGTCAGAAGATGCGCCATGCCGATGTCGAGCAAGGTGAATCCCTCCCGCGGAACGGCGTCCATGATCTCCTCAATGTCGGCTTGCAGCTTCCCGATGCGGGTCTTCACGGCGATTTCCCAGAGCGACACCATGCTGACCAGAACGTCGTTGCCAGGGTCTGCAACGAGTTCCCTCGCCTGCTGCCCAAGCTGGTCGTCGTCAGCCAGCCACCAAAGCAGGGCGTGGGTGTCGAGGAGAAATTTCATCCCTCCTCGCCCTCCATGGCAGCCAGCACATCCGAGGGTAGAGCGTCAAAGTCGAGCGCGATGCGGATCTTGCCGCGCAGAGCACCCGGCTGCCGACGAGGCCGTACCGCCTGCGGCGGCGGCCCGACCTCGGCGAGCACCTGATCACGAGACGTAACCAGGAACGAACGACCCTGCCGCGCCTGACGCAAAAACCCGATCAGGTTTCCGCGGAACTCTCGCACGCCGACCCGTTGCGGCGACTTGTCTGGCGGCGATTCGGCCATAGCACATCCATTGTGAACACGTGTTGTGTACACGTCCGTAGCGAGATTGTCAACCACAGTGGGTGGAGACACCTGGGATGGCCGATATCAGCCCACCCAAAAATCGCGCCCCCTGTCGAAATCCATCCACCTTGAACGACACAGGACCAGCGGCGCATCGTGCGACCGCCAAGCCAGGGGAACCCACATGCAATACCTGTTACTGATCTACTCGAACGAAGCCGCTATGCAATCGGCATCCGAGGCCGAAATGGGCCAGGCGATGGCCGCCTACGGCGCGTACACCGAGGCGATGTCGAAGGCCGGCGTCATGGTCGGCGCCAACCGCCTGCGCCCGGTCTCCACCGCGACCACGGTTCGCACCTCCGGCGGCAAGACCCAGGTGCTGGACGGTCCATACGCCGAAACCAAGGAGCAACTCGGCGGCTACTACCTCATCGACGTGCCCGACCTGGACACGGCGCTTTCCTGGGCCGAGCGATGCCCCGGTTCGGCAATGGGCACGATCGAGGTGCGGCCGATCTGGGCCATGTAGGCACAAACCACGCCCGTGAGTGAGACGAGCCAGATCGCGGAGGCGGTGGCGCGGGCCAGCTACGGCAAGCTGCTGGCCCTCATCGCCGCTCGTACCGGGGATGTTGCGGGAGCCCAGGACGCCCTGTCCGAGGCTTTCGCGGCGGCCCTGGCCGACTGGCCAACGCGTGGGGTGCCTGACAATCCGCAAGCGTGGCTGGTCACCGTGGCGCGGCGCAAGGTGATCGACGCGGCCCGGCGGAACCGGACCAGCCGGGAAGCCGGCGCCCATCTGCAACTGCTCGCCGACGAGATGGCGGAGACGACCGAGGCTGATGTTCCAGACGAGCGGCTGGCGCTCATGTTTGTCTGCGCCCATCGCGCGATCGACCCTTCGATCCGCGCGCCGCTGATGTTGCAGACCGTGCTGGGGCTGGATGCCGCGGCGATTGCCTCGGCCTTCCTGGTGGCGCCCGCGACGATGGGCCAGCGCCTCGCCCGGGCGAAAGCGCGCATCAGGGTGGCCGCGATCCCGTTCCGGCTGCCGGAGCACGCGGACCTTCCTGACCGGCTGCAGGCCGTGCTCGATGCGATCTACGCCGCGTTCTCATCCGGCTGGACCGACCCCGGCGGGACGGAGTTTCGCCGGCGCGGCCTGGCGGAGGAGGCGATATTTCTGTGCCGCCTGGTCGTCTCCCTGCTGCCCGACGAACCCGAGGCGCTCGGTCTCCTGGCGCTGATGCTCTATGCCGAGGCGCGCCGCGCGGCGCGCCGCAGCGCGGTCGGCGACTACGTGCCATTGGATGAACAGGACGCGGGGGCCTGGGACGAGGGGCTGATCGGGGAGGCGGAAGCTCTGCTGCGGCGGGCCAGTGCCATGGGTGCGGTCGGGCGATATCAGTTGGAAGCCGCTGTGCAGTCCGCTCACGTCGTGCGCCGGCAAACCGGGCGGTCCGACTGGGCGGCTATCGTCCGGCTATATGACGCCCTGGAGACGCTGACCGAATCGCCCGTCGTGGCGATCAACCGCGCTGTCGCGGTGGCCGAGGCGGTGGGGCCGGCCGCCGGTCTGGCTCAGCTGGATCTGCTGGCCGACGACCCTCGGCTGGGCGATTACCAGCCCTATTGGGCCGCACGCGCGGGCCTCCTGGCGAGGGTGGGTGCGGTCGACCAGGCCGCATCAGCCTATCGGCACGCGATCGGCATGGAGGCGGATCCAGCCGTGCGCCGCTTTTTGCAGGGACGCCTGTCGGCGCTTCGGTGATACCCCCGGGTCCTTTAAATGATCCAAATTCAATGGCCGCCGGTTCATATTTGGGTGCTCTTGGCCCGTTTCGCGCCGCGTGGTCGGGGGGAACCGGAACTGTCGCGGCGTTCAAAGCGATCTCCGCCGAACCAAACGCGTGCGGTATCGCTGTCGTGCCGAAAGATCGATGGGCGGATCCAGGCGGATACGTCTTGCTGCGACCCGGGATCCAACCCGTCGCCCTCGCACCGGCCGGAAGCGGTGCGGCCACAAGCCGCTTCAACTAGACCATTCTCAGCCTGACTGTGCACGCCGAAAATGGTCTATCTCTTTGTTTGATCGCATGATTCACGCGCCGGGGACGTTCCGCTCAGCGCGATCATGCTCTATATTTTCACCTATCGTGTGGCCGGTCATGGTGACCGGGACGACGGGAGCAATCCGGCCGACGTCGCGGCCGACCTGGTCAAGTGCTGGGATGATCATGACGTACGCGGTTACAATGCGAAGGTGTGCCTTTGGCATATCCCGCAAGGTTGTATTTCCAGCCATTCGATACCGCTTGTTCCTCTCCCGCCTCCCTTCGTCGCCCGTGCGATAGAGCATGATCGCGCTGAGCGGAACGTCCCCGGCGCGTGAATCATGCGATCAAACAAAGAGATAGACCATTTTCGGCGTGCACAGTCAGGCTGAAAATGGTCTAGCCCGCGCGGACGGAGGCTGACGTCACACGAGACGAATCGACCCCGCGCCGTCCTGACGCCGGATCCGCAATCCATCGCGGACCGGCGTCATACCGGGCTGCAGGTTGAGCAGGCCGTCCACCGCGGCGATGGAGCCGAAACAGCCACCGATCATGCAGAACGGATCGCCCAGCACCCCAACATGACACGGGCGTCACCCTGGCGACCGCCCCGGTCTTATACCTCCAGCCACTCCTGCCTGATCGTGGCGTCGGCATCGAGCGCCGCGGGCGTGCCCTCGAAGACGATCCGTCCGTGGCCCATGACGTACAGTCGCTGGGAAATCTTCAGCGCGATCGTCAGTTTCTGCTCCACCAGCAGGATCGAGACGCCGCGGCGGGCGATCTCGGCAAGCAGCACGCCGACCTGCTCGACCAGGCGCGGCGCCAGTCCTTCCGTGGGTTCGTCGATCAAAATCAGGTCGGGATCGCCCATCAGGGTCCGGCACATCGTCAGCATCTGCTGCTCCCCGCCCGACAGGACTCCCGCCGGATTGTCCTGGCGGGCGGCGAGATTGGGAAACATGGTGAACACGTCCGCGACGGACCAGCGGCCAGCCTGGCTGGCGCGCTTGAGGCCGAGGGCAAGATTCTGGCGCACGGTCAGCATCGGGAAGACCTGGCGATCCTCCGGCACGTAGCCGATGCCGCACCGGGCGATCAGATTGGAGCGAAGGCCGGCGATGTTCTTTCCGCGCCAGCGGATCGTGCCCTCCGGCGCCACCAGTCCCATGATCGCCTTGCAGGTCGTGGAACGGCCGACGCCGTTGCGACCGAGGAGGCTGACGATCTCGCCCTCCCCCACCTGCAGCGTGACGCCGTGCAGGATATGGCTCTTGCCGTAATAGGCATGCAGATCGGTGACTTCGAGGGTCATGCGGCGGCCGCCCCGAGATACGCTTCCTGCACCGCACGGCTCGCCCGGATCGTTGCCGGCGGGCCGGAGGCGATCACCTCACCGTAAACCAGCACGGTGATGGTGTCTGCGAGGTCGAAGACCACACGCATGTCGTGCTCCACCATCAGCAGTGTCTTGCCCTCGGTCAGGCGACGGATCATCGCGATCGCGTATTCGGTCTCCGTATTGCTCATCCCGGCGGTCGGCTCGTCCAGCAGGATCGCCGTGGCACCGCCCGCGACGGTCATGCCGATTTCGAGCGCGCGCTGTTCGGCATACGACAGAAGCCCCGCCTGGACATCGCGCCGATCGACCAGGTTGATATCCTGGAGCACTCGTTCGGCGGCCTCATTGAGCGCCGACTGGCGGGCAAGCGTGTGCCAGAACGAATAGCGATAGCCGCGGCTCCAGAGCAGGGCGCAGCGGAGGTTCTCGAACACACTCAGACGGTGGAAGATCGACGTGATCTGAAAGCTCCGCGAGAGGCCCAGACGGTTGATGCGATGCGGCGGCATGGTGTCGAGGCGGGTGTCGTCGAGGCTGATCTGGCCGCTGGTCACGGCGAAGCGGCCGCTGATGAGGTTGAAGAGCGTGGTCTTGCCGGCCCCGTTGGGGCCGATCAGCGCGTGCCGTTCGCCGGCGGCGACGTCGAGGGTGACGCCACGAATAACGACGGTCGCGCCGAAGCTCTTGCGGACGTCCCGCAGATGCAGCGCCGGCGCACTCATCGCGGCGTGGCCGGTTGCAGGCCGGTCATCGCATCGTCCCAGGCGACAAGGAAGCGGCGCGCCGCGAGGCGCAGCCAGATGAGGCCCACGGCTGCGACCACGAATGTGACCAGCCAGGGGGCCGGCGTGTACACTTTTGGCGTGAGGCCGAACAGGTCGAGTGTCTTGCCCTCGGTGGCGCCGATGGTGGCAAAGGAAAGCATCTCCACCAGGAAGACGAGGGCCACCAGCACGATCAGGGCCGGCGGCAACAGGCGCAGGTACGGAACGGCCAGTGTGCCCAGGCGGCCGGCGCGGGCGATCGGCGTGTGGGCGCGCAGGATACCGGTGATACCGGTGGGCGCGAACATGACCATGCCGATGAACAGCAGGCCCACATAGACGAGCCACGAGTTCGACATCAGGCTGAGGCCACTTTGCAGCGCGGTGATCAGGATCGCGCCAATGACGGGCCCAGAGAAGCTGCCGACGCCGCCGATGAACGCCATCAGCAGGGCATTGCCCGACAGCGGTGCGTTGACCGCGTCATAGGTCACGATCTCATAGGTGATGCAGTAAAGGCCACCGGCAACGCCGGCGAACAGGCCGGACAGCGCGAACTGAATGAAGCGGACCATGCGCGGGTCATAGCCGACAAACTGGGCGCGCTCATAATTGTCGCGGCAGGCGTTGGCCATGCGTCCGAGCGGCGTACCGCGCAGGTAGAACATGCCGAGCGCGCAGATCAGGGTCCAGACCACGATCAGATAGTAGACTTCCAGACCATGGGCATAGTTGACGCCAAACAGGCTCCAGGCGTTCTGGCGGTCCGTCGTGATGCCGCTTTCGCCGCCGAAGAAATGCTGGAACATGATCGCCGCGGTGACCATGAGTTCGCCGATGCCGAAGGTTATCATGGCAAAGGCGGTGGTGCGCTGCTTGGTTGCCATGGCGCCGAACACCGCCGCGAGGAGAAGACCGCAAACGCCGCCGACGAGCGGCAGCAGCTCCAGCGGCACGAAGACGGTTGCGGCGTTAAGGAAATGCGCCACGCAATAGCCGCCGAAGCCGAAGAAGACGGCATGGCAGAAGGACAGCAGACCAGCCTCTCCCATCAGCATGTTGTAGGAGAGAGCGAAGATGATCATCATGCCCATCTGGCTGAACATGGCGATCATGAAGCCGTTGTCGCGGCCATGGGCATAGTCGCGGAACAGCCAGGGCAAGACAACGGCGACCAGCAGCATGAGCACCCACGGGCTGGCCGCTCGGAGCGGCCTGCGCCGCGTAGGCGTGACGATCGCCACGTTGCCGACATGTGGCGTGGCGGAATTCACGACGGCGCCCCGTCGGTGCCCGGCGGCACCAAACCCGCGCGCCACGCGCCGCGCCCATACGCGTCCGCGGGAATCGGCCGAACGGTCATGTTTCCCGCGTTCCCATCAGTCCGCGGGGGCGGAAGAACAGGATGAGGATCATCAGCACGTAAGGCAGCAGCGGGCTGACGCGCGCGAGCGGGATGGTCATGATCTCACCCAGCAGTGTGTCGCCGCCGAGAGATATGCCGAACGGGGCGAACACGTTGGCGATCGATCCGTTTACCATCACCGCCGCCGTCTGCACGATGCCGATGAGGAGGGAGGCGATGAAGCAGCCAGCGAGCGAGCCGAGGCCGCCGAAGACGACCACGACGAAGACGATCGGCCCCATGGCGTCGGCCATGCCGGAGTCGGTGGTGAAGTAGTTACCGGCGATCACGCCGGCCAGCCCCGCCAGCGTGCAACCGCCGGCGAATACGATCGTGAACACGCGGGGCACGTCGTGGCCAAGCGCGCTGACCATGTCCGGATGGGTCAGCGCCGCCTGGATGATCAGGCCGATGCGGGTTTTTTTCAGCAGCAGCCAGATGCTGAACAGCATGCCGGCGGTGACGATCAGCATAAAAGCGCGGTAGGCCGGGAAGTTCTGGCCGTACAGCCGGAACAGGGGAAAATTCAGGCTGGCGGGCACTTCGTAGGGCACGGCGAGGGTGCCCCAGATCATCATGACCGTGCGCTGGATGATGAAGACGAGGCCGAAGGTGAACAGCAACTCGGCGATGTGACCGTTGATGTGGCAGCGACGCAGCCCCCACACCTCGATCGCGGCGCCGATCAGCCCGCAGGCGAGCGGGGCGAGGACCAGCGCCGCCCAAAAGTCCACATATTTGCTGACCGTAAAGGCGAAGTAGGCTCCCAGCATATAGATGCTGGCATGGGCGAAATTCAGGACGCCCATCATGGAGAAGATGAGGGTCAATCCGCTCGCGAGCATGAACAGCAGCATGCCGTAGACGAGGCCGCTCAGCAGAGTGTTGAGGAGGATCTGCACGGGATCGGCCTCGCCTATGCCAGCGGGGTCAGGAGGTTGGGCGTTTCATCTCGCAGGTGGTCGGCATCTCCTCCTGTTCGGCCGGAACGGTGTAGAGGGTCTTGAAGCCCAGGCCGGTGCCCTCGGTGTCGTATTTCACGTCCTTGGTCAGCAGAGCCTCATAGTACGGCAGGATCAGCTGATGATCGGCCTTGCGCATGGTCTCTGTTTTGTCGAGCAGATCCTTCTGCTGCATGCCTTCGAGATTCTCGGCGATCTTCAGCACATCGACCGAACCGGCCTGGGTGATCGCGCGGGAGAGCATTTCGAACATCACGACCCAGGGCTGTGCCACGAAATCGAATTTATGGTCCTTGCGGAAGGCCAGATCGAACTTCTCAGCAGATGGGATCTTCAGTTCGACCGGCAGATTCTCGTTGTATTCCATGACCACGGTCAGTCGATTGTTGCCCGCCGGTCCGATGGCCGTCACCGCACCCGTGAAATAGGCCAGGTAGGTATCGAACCTGGCCTGCAGGCCAGAGTCAGCGGCAGCCTTCATGAGCAGATTGAGATCGGGTCCCCAATTCCCCGTGATGACGGACTGCGCGCCGGACTCCTTGATCTTGGTGACATAAGGCGAGAAGTCCTTGACCTGTCCCAGCGGAACGAACTCGTCACCGACGATCTCGATGTCCGGACGAAGCTGTTGCAGGAACTTCTTGGTGTCGTGCTCGACCGAGTGACCGAAGACGTAATCCTGGTTGATCAGGTAAACCTTCCTGACGTCGGCCGGCAGCGACTTGACGCGGGCGTAAGCGCGCTGCTCAACCGAGCCCGTGAAGCGGAACTGCCAGAAATTGCACAGCGGCGCGTTGGTGAGTTCTGTCGCAAGAGCACCGCAGTTCAGGTAGATCACGCGGTGGTCGGGGTTGCGCTCATTGTTCTTCGCCACCGCCTGGACCAGCGCGGTACCGACATTGGAGCCGACGCATTGCATGACGAACGGGATGTTCTGGTCGGTGATGCGCTTCAGGGCGATCAACGCCTCGGACGGCTGGAGCTTATCGTCAAAGGTAACGATCTCGAACTTCTTGTGCAGCGGCGGCATGCGCGCATTGACGTCATCGACAATGAAATGCAGCACCTGCAGGAACTGATCGCCGCTCTGGGCGAATGTTCCCGAGAACGGGTCGACATAGCCGATCTTGATGGTGTCATCCGCCGCCGCCGCAGTCCGCGCAGCGCCAATCAGCATCAATATAGCAAAGAAAAACGCCGCGCACGTGGTGCGGAATTTCATGGTGTCCCCCCTCAGTCCCCTGCACTTGGTGGCAGCGTCACTACATCGCGCACCATAGGCAGCCGTATCTAGGGAGGTCAAGCCACGGCGGGCGGGAGAAGCCTTCATTGGCCCCTTGACAAGCAACCTGTCGCCGATTTCATGAATTATACCAACCGCCCTTGATGTTGACTCATAAAAATGGGTCAACGACGGCTGGTATGAGTCCTGGTTTTGGCGCGCGGCCGCCCCGCCAATCCCGCGCGCGATACCAACAGCCGCTGTCGCTGGAAGAGTCAGGGGACGGCGGCGGTTGGTACTACATTGCCATGGAGCCGAACCGCTGCCGCCGTCAGGCCAGGATCGAACGCGCCCCATCCTGCCGCCGCACGCGCATGCCATCCCGCACCGGCACCATGCAGGTCTGCACGTTCGGCCGGCCGTCCACCTCGGCGAGGCAGTCGAAACAGGCGCCCATCAAGCAGAATGGACCGCGCGCCGCCCCGGATGCCGGCGTCGTACGCGTCGCGGTGATCCCGGTGGCAAGCAGCGCCACGGCGACGCTTTCGCCTGTTCGGGCCGGGATCGCCCGGCCGTCGAACAAGATGGTCAGGTTCACCACACCCGCCCGCACCAGCATCAGTCAGCGGAACCCTTGGGCAGCTTTTTCTCGACGATAGCGGCATAGAGAGCGACGCCGTAGGGGATCGTCTCGTCGTTGAAGTCGTATAGATGGTTGTGCAGCGCCGCGCTGTCGCCATTGCCCAGGTTGATGTGCGCCCCCGGCACTCGCTCCAGCATGAAGCTGAAATCCTCGGACCCCATGCCGGGCGGTCCGTCGCGGCGCACGTTGGCCTCGCCGACCAGGCCGGACGCCGCATCGCCATATGTGATGGCTTCGGCCTCATTGTTCACCATAGGTGCGAAGATCACCCGGAAATCCACCGTCGCCTCGGCACCGAAGCCGGCGGCGAGGCTGGACGCGAGGCGTGTCATGTTCTGCTCGACCGTCGCCATGACCTCGGGTTTCATCGTGCGGACCGTGCCGGCCATGACCGCGGATTGCGGAATTACGTTGTATGCGTCGCCGGACTGGATGCGGGTGATGGACAGGACCGCGGTGTCCTGCGCCGAGATATTGCGCGAAATGATCGACTGCAGCGCCGTCCCCAGATGACAGGCGACGACGACGGGATCGATGCTCTGGTGAGGATGCGCGCCGTGGGCGCCCTTGCCGGTGATCGTGATGTCGAAGAACGCTCCGCCGGCGGCACGCGCGGAGGGTCCCGTGATGAACTTGCCGACCGCCAGGCCGGGGCGATTGTGCATCCCGTAGACGGCGTTGCACGGGAAACGCTCGAACAAGCCGTCCTTCAGCATTTCCAACGCGCCGCCGACGCCTTCCTCGGCTGGCTGAAAGATGAAGTTGACCGTGCCGTTGAAGCTGCGGGTTTCGGCGAGATATTTCGCCGCACCGAGGAGCATGGTGGTGTGGCCGTCGTGGCCGCAGGCGTGCATCCGGCCAGGGTTCTGGCTGGCATAGGGCAATCCGGTCGCCTCCAGGATGGGCAGCGCGTCCATGTCGGCCCGCAGGCCGACCGCGTCCTGACCGTTGCCGTTGCGCAGCACGCCGACCACACCGGTCTTGCCCACCCCGCGATGCACCTCGATGCCCCATTCCTCCAGCTTCTGCGCGACGAGGTCCGCGGTGCGGTATTCCTCCAGCCCGAGTTCCGGATGGGCATGGATATCGTGGCGAATGGAAGCGAGTTCGTCCTGGTAGAGGCGGGCACGATCGAGCACGGACTGGGTCATCGGGAGTTTCCGGGGGCTGTGGTCTCGCTGTGACCATAACACGCAGCCCCCGTCACGCCAGAGGGCCGTGCCTTCGGCGCCGCTTGTCCGCCTCTGGCGCCCTTGGGCAGCTTCTTCCGGTGATCGCCGCGAAGTGTCTACGGCCGTCATAGCACGTGGGTCTTGCCTTGGCGCGGCGGACAGGCTGTTGTCGCGGACCGGCACGGGAGAGAACGCAGCATGTATCTCAACACTTTCGCCCCTGGTTCGGCGCCCCTGGACATGACCGGCTCGGACGAGTTCCGCAGCCTGCTGGCCAGCGCCGCCGACCTGGGCATCCCGCACGCACCACGGGTGCCGTACCGATCCTGCAACATCGTGCTGCGGCAGATGCGGTTCCACTTCCTGGAATGGGGGCATGTGGACTCCCCCGCGATCGTGCTGCTGCACGGCGGTCATCAGTCGGCACATTCCTGGGACCTCGTGAGCCTTTACCTGGCGCAGCAATACCGCGTGCTGGCGCTGGACCAGCGCGGGCACGGCGACAGCGAGTGGGCGCGCGATGTCTCCTATACCAACGACGAGATGTCGCTGGATGCTGAGGCATTTATTGCCGCGATGGGGCTGCGGCGTCCGCTGCTGATCGGCCACTCGATGGGGGGGCGGAACGCGCTGCTGCTGATCCGGCGGAATCCGTCGCTGCCGCGGGCCGCGGTCATCGTCGATGTCGGGCCGGAACTGTCTGAACGGGGTCGCGCGGCGATCGCGGGGTTCGTGCAGGAGAATCAGGAATTCGACGATCTGGAGCATTTCGTGCGCAACGTGCGCCGCTACGATCCGTATCGCTCGCGCGAGCACATCGAGCGGACGGTGAAGTACAACATGCTGCAGCGGGCCGATGGAAAATTCGTCAGTAAGTGCGACTCCAACCCGCGCCGGCTGGGGATCGTCCGGGGCAGCGGACCGTTGGAGAATATCACCCTGGAGGATGCGATGGGCTTCGACCTGCCGGTACTGGTGGTGCGCGGTGCGAACTCCAGCATCCTTGCGCCTGACGCCGCGGAGCGATTTGCCGACGCGCTGCCCCGGGGAAGGTTGGTCACAGTGCCGGATTGCGGGCACAATGTTCACGGCCAGAACACGAAAGGGTTCATCGGCGCGCTCGGTGACTTCCTGGAAACGTTGCCGGAGTTTGAAGACTTTTAGAGCGTCCTACCTTGGGCGGGAACGCTCCGGAGAATAATTATCGAGCAATTTCACCGGCCCGAGGTCGCTTCGCAATTTGAGCCAAGCTGATACTACAAGGATACCAATTTCGGACGCAGGAATTGTTCGGGTCAAAGGCACATCGGGATGACCGGACGACCTGCTTCCTACCGCGATCTGCTCACTGTCGCCGATCTGCCTGCCCTGCTCACGGCGACCTTCCTGTCGCGGCTGGCCGACCGGATGCTGTCGCTGGCGATTGTTCTCTATGCATTGACACGCTTTGCGTCCCCTGCCCTGGCCGGATGGCTGACCTTCGCCGCCGTGACGCCGGGCCTGATCATCAGCCCACTCGCCGGTGCGCTGCTCGATCGGATCGGTTCGGCATGGGCGGTGACCGTGGACATGGCCGCGAGCGCCACGCTGATCCTGGTTCTGGTGGCGATGGATCAATCGGATCGTGCCAACGCCGGGACACTGCTGGTCCTGATGGGATTGTTCTCGCTGACCAGTCCGCTCAGCGCGGCCGGTGTGCGCACACTGTTACCGCGCCTGGTACCCACGGACGCGCTGGATCGCGCCAATGCCCTGGACACCGCGATCCACGCCGTGGCTGACGTGCTTGGGCCAGCCCTCGCCGGATTGCTTGTCGGCGTCATCGGACCGGCGCTCACATTGACGATCATCGCCGTCGCCTACGGAGCGGCCGCTGTCTCGGTCGCGCGGGTCCATCGCGTTCCGGATGCGTCGCTGTCCCAGGGCTCGCTCTTGCGCGAGACGGTGGAAGGCATACGCCTCGTGGTCAATCACGCCACCCTGCGCGGCCTCGCCGTCTCCTATGCGTTGTACCAGATGACCTGGGGAGTTCTTGTCATCGTTGTCCCCGTGCTCGCGGCTCACAGCCTCGCCATTGGCGCCCGCGATGTGGCGACCGGCTTGCTCTGGGCAGCCGCGGGTGTCGCCGGGGGCGTCGGCGCCCTCGCTGCCGGTCGCTATCGCACCACTGGGCGCGAGCGGCGGGTCATGGCGGTGGGAATGTTTGCCACCGCCGTGGGGGCATGGCCCGTCGCGGCGACGTTCGGCCTGCCGGGGCTTGTTGTCGGCCTCATGATCGCCGGGATCGCTGCCGGCCCGATCGACGTTGGCCTCCTGACATTGCGTCAGCGCCGCACCGATCCAGCGCAACTGGGCCGGGTTCTTGCAATTTCCATGAGCCTGAACCTCAGCGGATTCCCGATCGGCTCGGCGTTCGCCGGGATGCTGATCACGCGCTCTCTGCCAGGCACTCTCGCAATCGCCGGATTTGCGTCCGCGTTGGCTGTGATCACGGTTCGGCTGGTACCAAACGGGAACCCACTGGGCGCCGGCCCAGTCGGCTGATGCCATCCCGCGACGATCGCGGCGCCGCGCGCCGGGGCAGTCAGGCACGCGGCCAAGCTCCCCCAACGGCGTTCGGTCGGGTCAGGCCTCGGTTGCCGTTATGGCGGTTGGCCTCCTGCGACGTCCCGCGAATGCAGGGGTCTATCGGCGCGGGTTCTCGAGAGCGACAGCCATCGAGGCCGTGATGCGGCTGACAAGCGTCTGTTCGGCGTGCAGTGTCACGATAAGCGACCCGATACTTACCGCGCAGACGGCGATGAACACGACGGCGCTGTTCGTTTTCAGGCGCCGGCTTAGCCGCATGGCGTCGGCATATTGATGCAACTTCATGGGCCGTCCTGTCGCCTTCCTACAAATTTTTACACACACAGGATCCAAAACAAAGGACATTATATCGGAATTTGATCGTTTTATGATACTAAATCCGGTTTATTCTATTTAAATGTATTATCTCGCTTGCCGTGCGAAGCACGTGTCTCCTTTGCCGTCGAACGTTCGCGGCCGCATGCAAGATGTCGCGAAAATGATACGAGAAGGCACCCGCGTCCAAACCGAGTAAGCGTCCCAGTGTCTGATCAGCGCGATAACGCCGAGCCTGTTGCCAGCCGATCGACCCCGCAGCGCAAAACGCTAGCGGATTGGCAAGTGCCCGCTCACCGTCGGGTGGTCAGCCGTACTGACTCCTGAGGACCGGCAGTGACGCCAGCAACAACCCGGATCCTACGGCGGGAACACCTCGTCGTTATGTTCCCCCAACTTTGGCGAATCGCTTCGCGGTTGGGGCCGCTGGCGGTCGAAGGTGATCGGCAACCCGACGACTTTCAGCTCGCTTCCCGGCAACGTCCGCATCATATCCATCGCCTGCAACTGTTCGGTTTCCGCGAGTTCGGAAATGTCGTTCACGGGCGCACAGGGCACCCCCGCCTCGCCGATGATCCCCATCCAGTCCTGCCGGCTCCGCGTCAGCAGCACCGGCTGCATCGCATCGACCACCGCCTCGCGGTTGGCGGCGCGTCTGCGCCCGTCGGACAGCAGCGGATTGTCGCACCACTCGGGATGCCCCATCGCGCGCGCCAGCTTGACGAACAGCCGGTCGTTGCCGGCGGCGATGCAGATCGGCCGGTCGGCGGTCTCGAAGATCTGATAGGGCGCCAGTGTCGCACTCGCCGCGCCGTGCCGCCGCGGTACGGTCCCCGTCACGTTGTAGGCATTCAGCGGCCCCTGCACCCATGCCACCGCGCTTTCGAACAGCGAGGAGTCCACGACACAGCCAAGGCCGGTGCGGTCGCGCTGCTGCAACGCCGCCAGCGCCCCGATCACGCACCACATGCCGGTCGCCGTGTCATTGATCGCCGGCGCGCAGAAGGTTGGCGGATCTTCGGGCCGCCCGGTCAGCGTCACCACCGCTCCGTAACACTGCAATAACGGGTCGAACCCGGGCGCCAGCTTCAATGGCCCGGTGTAGCCGAACGCCCAGATCGAGCAGTAGATCAGCCGTGGGTTCACCGCCATCAGCGCATCCGGCCCGATACCGCAATCATCCACGATCCCCGGCCGCAGGTTCTGGATCAGGATGTCGGCATCGCGCACGAGGCGCTTCAGTTTCCCGACGTCGGCCGCACTCTTGATGTCCAGCGTAACCGACCGTTTGCCGCGATTGTTGGTGTGGAAGCTGACCGAGTCCCCGTCGACGAATGGGGGTCCCCACAGCCGAGCATCGTCGCCGCCATCCGGCCGTTCGACCTTGACCACGTCGGCGCCCATATCGGCCAGGATCACCCCGGCCAACGGACCGGCCAGCGCCTGGCCGATCTCGACAACCTTGATGCCGTCCAGCGGCCCGGCCATCACGCCAGCCCCAGACGGGCGCGGAACGGTTCGTCTCCAAGGCTGAATTCCTGTCCGTTCAGGTCGTCCGCCGCCGCGGAGCACAAATAAACGATCGCCGCGGCGGGATGCGCCACTGGCGTCAGGTTCCCGCGCGGGATCCGACTGACCGGGTTTACGCCGGATGCGCGGATCAGCACCTGCATGTCGGTGTCGGTCGTGCCCGGCTGGAAGCCGAACACGCGAATACCCCTGCCCGCGGTTTCCTGTGCGATGGCGCGGGTCAGCATGTGCAGCCCGGCCTTGGCGCTGCAGTACGCGCTCCATCCCTCCAGCGGCCGGATCGCCGCGCCGGACGAGACGTTGACGATGGTTCCTCCGCCCGCCGCGAGCATGCCCGGCAGCACGGCGCGAACCGCGTGGTAGGCGCCGGTCAGGTTGATCGCGATGTTGCGCGCCCAGGCGGCGGGATCGCTGTCGGCGATGGAGGCGATCGGCTCGATTACCCCGGCGTTGTTGATCAGGGCGTCCAGACGTCCGAAGCGCGACCTGGTTTCGGCGACCACGGCCTCGAATGCCGGGTAGTCGGAGACGTCGCAGGCCTGCGCCGAAGCCGACGCGCCGATCGAACGCGCGACTTCCCCGGCCAATTTGCCGTCGCGCGCGGTAAGCACGACCGTCGCGCCTGCCGTCGCCAACGCCGCCGCGGCTGCCGCGCCGATCCCGCGGCTTGCGCCGGTCACGATGATAACCTTGCCGTCCAGACCGCCCATGACTCTCTCCGCGCTCACACGGAGAAGGTTAGAGCACCAATCCGGTCCAGGCCAAGGTTCGGCCTACCCGGGCTGCCTGTATGGCCGGCAAAACGCGGGGGCGTCGTTGCCAAGAAGCGCACAGCCGCGCCCGATTTCGTCCCGGATCAGGGAACAAGGGTTGGCTGCGTTGCAAGGCGGATGCGTGGCCGGTGACACCTGAAGGCACTGCTCCACGTAGCGATGAGCCTGCGCGGGCCCGGCTGATTCGTTGCAGGAAACATCCGCGAGGGCGAGATTCCCGAGCAGGAGAGTACCGGCCGACGCCAGGCACACCCGGGATCGGCGAGTCCGGACTGAAGACGGGCCCCGCTTCGCGCCCGATGAGTGGTCGGTCATGTCAGATAGAGTTTCCGTTCGGCATTACGTCGGTTGGTCAGTCCCGCCACAACAGTCAGGACGCCGTTGATGGTGGACTTGTTCCACATAAGGAATGCGTTGGCCGCGAGCAGTGTCTGATCGGCGCGGTGCTCTCGCAGGACTGTCGAAGAGGCGAAATTTCCCAAGCCGATATTGTAGCACAGCGCGACCATGGCGGCGAACTGGTTATCGGTCGTCTTCGCGCCCTCCAGGGCCCGGTCGACGGCTGCGACGGTGCTGCTAAGGTCGGCGGCCAGGGCCTGTTCCGCCTGGTCCTGGGTGAGCGTCATCCCTGCGCACACGCCATGGGTATGGCCGTAGCCGATGGTCCAGATGCCGGCGACATCCTGATATGCGTCAAGCCTGCAGCCTTCGAACGTCTTGATCAAGGTGAGGCCGGCGTCGTTGATTGCTCGAAGCATGATCGGTTTCCCCCGCTGGCAATAAACAGGCACGATAACCAAAAAAATAGAATATTGCCCGACAACGATCCGCGATCGAGCGGAGCGTGACAGGACGGACGTCAATTGCCGCCTTGAGGCCGCTGTCGCAGATTGGTGCTGAACATGGGCAGGGAGCAGACGATGCGAGTGTCGATAGGGTTACCGGTGGCGGACTGGCGAGCCTGTGGCACCGCCGCCCGCCAGGCGGAAGAGGACGGCGCCGATGCAGTCACCGCGAGCGAGTTGAGGCACGACCCGTTCACGCCCCTGGCGTTCGCGGCGCTAGCGACCGAGCGCGTTGCCCTGGTGCCCTCGGTGGCGATTGCCTTTCCGCGCAGTCCGATGATCGTGGCGAACCAGGCATGGGATCTCAACCGACACTCGAAGGGCCGGTTCGTGGTCGGGCTGGGCAGCCAGGTCAAGGCCCACAATGAGCGGCGGTTCAGCGTGCCCTGGGTCGCGCCGGCCGCACGCCTGGGGGAGTATGTCGAGTCGCTGCGCGCCATCTTCCGCTGCTGGGAGACCGGCGAGCGGCTCAACTACCAGGGCAAGTACTATAATTTCTCGCTGATGACGCCCGAGTTCTCGCCCGGCCCGCAGGGATTGCCGTTGCCGCCGATCGCGATCGCTGCCGTCGGTCCGCTGATGCTGAAGACCGCCGCTCGGGTCGCCGACGGCGTCCGGTTGCATAGTTTCGCGACCCGCGAGTACCTGGAGAAAGTCGTCCGCCCGGTGCTGGCGCAGGCGCTGGAAGCCGCCGGCAAGTCGTTCGAGGAATTCGAAATCACCGGTGGCGGCTTCGTTGCGACCGGCCCCGACAACGCGGCGGTCAAGGAAGCCGCGGAGAAGGTGCGGTATCGCGTCGCCTTTTATGGTTCGACGCCCGCCTATCGCGGCGTATTCGACCTGCACGGGGTCGGCGATCTCGGGGTGAGATTGACCGAGATGTCGAAGCAAGGCCAGTGGAGCCGGATGGCGGAGCAGGTTCCCGACGATGTGCTGGACCTGTTCGTTGCGCGCGCGACGTACGAGGACCTGCCCGCGGCGATCGAGAAACGGTACGGCGGCATCGTCGATACAGTGTCCATCGACTTTGCGCCCGGCACCAGCGCGGCGACACGGCGGGCGACGATCGAGGCGATCCGGCGGATTCCCAGCCGATTCAAGGAGTTTCGCGGACCCGCATCGAGTTAGAGAGCATTTCGACCCCGTTGCCAAAATAGAAGTCTTGGGTGGGGCAGCCGGTTCGCAGCGGCAGTGTTTTGATGCATCGTGTGGCCTGGCACGAACGTTGACCATGTCCGACATCACCGCGCGCCGACGGAAGCAAGAAAAAGTAACCGCAGGTGAACGCCGATAAACGCGGATAATCGGCTCGCCGTCACGTGGTCCGGTGACGATAAGCCCATCGGCGTTGGTCAGCCTGCATTTGCGGTTCCAGTTTTTTGGAAGTGCTCACCAGAGCGACGTCGGTTCACTCCGGCCGCATTTTCTTCGATTGTGGTGCCCGGCACGGGCGGCGACTGATCGGCAACGCCCAACTCGTATCGGGTGAGCGATGCCAGCCGCCCGGCGCTTCGAGGTAGGCCGATATCGCTCCGCGGCAGCGGGCTTCGGACGGCCGACGCGCGGATCTGCGTGCGAAATGGTTTCCCAATACAGGCCGCGGATCAATAATGAAACGCGATGCATCGGTACGCACCAAATATATATTTCATAGTTTAAAAAAGTGTCGACTACAAACAGGCGGTGTATACTCGGGAACACTGAATTCGTATCTTGACAGGATGGCAATTGCTGTAATAGCCATTACTCGCCACGGTACTGGTTGGGGGAGCGTAAGATGGTGTCACGATACGCAATCGGGCCGAGCATCGGCGTTGCCCGGCTGGGTAATTCTCCTGACCAGTTCTATCTCGAGCCCGATCGGATCGGCGGCCTGCCGATCGCATGCGACGCCAATGGAAATATCCTGACCGACGCTGGGAAACCGACCAGCGTCCGGCAGTTCAAGGACACGCTCGGCCGCGTCAAGCGGCAGGGCGCGTATTTTCGGGTCTTCGAAATATTTGACGACAACAGCAGCCGTGAAGTCACGCTCGACACGCCAGGAGTCGTGTCGATGACATGGACGGTACACCTGGCTAACAAAAAGGCCTGCTGGTATCAGTTTTCCGGCCTGGAAGGGAATCTGCTGTACGGCGAATGGAACAGCTATACCGCGCAGAAGGTAGCTTTGCGGAATCCGGACGTCACCAGCGCCGGCGAACGCCGCAAGCTCATGATCGATCCGGGCCCGCGCACCCTGTCGGGGCGCCGCCAGCATGCCGCGATCGACAAGGCATCCTCCAGGGGCTACGAGTTCGCCAGTTGGCCGTCCCCCGTCGTCTATGGCGACCAGATCGACAGCCTGGGCGATACACTGACCGACGATGCCGGGCGGCTGATCGTCCTCGGCGGATTCGGCAAATCGGGCGGCGACACCTCGATCACTTCGTTTGCCGGCGCCAATTCCTGGCATGACGACATTTCCGATGGCCCGGTCGTCTGCACGGTCAAGTTCCAGACCGGAGCGGTCAGCGAACTGCAGGCCTGGTGCCTCGTCGGTTCGCCCAAGTTCGCGCCGGAAGTCGAGAACATCGTCACGCTCGACGACACCATGTTCGACGTCGCCGTTCGTTGCCTGAATGCTTATCCGGCGATCTTCGACAAGGGCGGGTTCAACCCGTCCTACCCGCCGAATTTCGAGCGCGACATCCTGCCGATCCTGCAGCGGCCGGGCGGTTATCGCTGGGTCGCCAACACGCCGTCGATGAACTCCCTGTCACCGCCGCCGTTCGATCCGAAGGACAAGACGGCGGCCACGCAGGAATTGCGCAACGCCTATCTCGGGCTGTTCCGGGTTCCCGGTCCGGAGAACTCGATCGGTCCGGATGCCAACAAACTGTTCACGGCAAGCGGTTTTCCCATGATGCCGCTGAATTCGGGCAGCAATTCCGTGTTCAATCAGCGCAACCTGATCGACAAGTTCCTCACGCTGACGGAAACACAGTATTTCTTCCTGAAGCAGTGGGCCGCGGGCCACTTCGATACAGCGGCGCCGCCCCCCGTCGATCTGCCGACCGCGCTGACCGCGGCAAGCGTGGGCAACTGCGTCGGCGGTCCGTTCTGTCCCGGAATCGAGGTCACGTGGAGCACGCGGAATCCAAATATCTACGCCGCCTCGCGCGAGATACGCCAGCGCTACCCGATCGCGTACTATAACAGCCACGGTCTTGACCCCAGCGAGGACGAAACGGCGACTCCTCAGGGGTGCGAGCCGGGTGACCTGACGAAGCGGATGGCCATCCCCTGGCAAGCCGACTTCTTCCAGTGCTCGATTCAGTTCATCAACTTCACGGATCCGGCGGTGAACAAGTCGGATGGCATTCCCACTCCGCCCACTTACTATGCCTATTGGTGGCCGCCGCAGAGCCCGTGGCAGGTCATCACCGGTGACCTGGGTATCGACGGACAGGCCGAGGCCGGGACGCCGGCCGGCTTTCAGGTGATGTTCACGCGCGGCATCAACACGTTCAGCCAGATGATCGACTACTGGCACTATATGGGCTTCCTGGTGAACCAGAATACTGCCGCTTTGGGCGGCCACTTCCCCTATATCGCGGAACAGGAACGCAACCACGCCGCCTTCGTGGCGGCGGCGGTGGCGGTCGGTGACGGCAGCAACGTGGTGACCGGCGCCGACCAGAATTTCTCGAATGCGTGGTTCCTGCCCACGCCCATCCCTGTCCCGGCCCCGAACGCCAATGTCGCGGCGTTGCCGGCATCCCGCGGCCCAGGGCAACGCGCGCACCGGCGCGCCGGGGAGGCGGTGACGTTCGGCACGTCGCGCCAACACGGACGGCGAGAAGGGTGACCGAGGCTGACGTTTGCGTCATCGGTGGCGGTCCGTCCGGCACCGCCGCCGCGCTCACGTTGCTGCGCTACACGAAGCATCGCGTTCTGCTGATCGAATCGTCCCGATACGAGGCGGCCCGGGTCGGAGAGACCGTGTCCGCTGGCGTCGTCCCGCTGCTGTCCTATCTGGGCGCCGATTCGGTACTGGACGATGAGACGGCCCTTCCCGCGTTTGGAACCGCCGGGGCCTGGGGCAGCGATCAGGTGATCCAACGCGATTTCATCTACACCGGCCGCGGCCAGGGGCTTCACCTCGATCGCCGTCGTTTCGATCGGGCGATGGCCGCCTGCCTCAGGACCTTCGGCAGCGCGCCACGCAGCGGGACAGAGGTCCGCGAGCTGGGGAGACACGACAGCGGCTGGACCCTTGTGGTGGACGGCCAGGATGGCCCCGCGCGCCTGTCCGCCAGGATTATCGTCGATGCCACCGGCCGTCAGGCCCGTGTTGCCCGCCGCCTGGGCGCGGAACGCAGGGTGGCCGACCGGTTGGCCGGACTGATATGCCATCTGGAGCTGCCCGCGGGGGCGAGCGAGCGAACCACGCTCGTCGAAGCCGTCCCCGAAGGCTGGTGGTACACGGCGCCACTTCCGCACGGCCAGGCGGTCGCGGCGCTGATGACAGATGCGGACCTGCTGCGCGGGCTCGGCGTGGACGGTGCCGAGGACTTCATGGCGAGACTGTTCGCCACCAGGCATATCTCGGTTCGTCTGGCCGGCGCACGGCCGCGCGGCCATCCACGCGCCTTTCCGGCGGAGAGTCGACGTGCTGAGCCAGCCGTGCGGCTACGGATGGGTCGCGGCCGGCGATGCCGCGTGCGCCTTCGATCCGCTGGCCTCGCTAGGGATCGGATACGCGCTCAGCAGCGGAATCCAGGCGGGGCGCATCGCCGATGGATGGCTGCGCGGTGACGACAGCCTCGCGCAGGCCTATCCGAATGACATCGCCCGCCACGTTGCTCACCACGCGGCGCAAAGCCGCGAGATGTATGCCGCCGAGCGGCGGTGGCCCGACGCCCCGTTCTGGCTTCGGCGCCAGGGTTGAACCCTGGGGCATGATCGGGCTGAGCGGAACGTCCCCGGCGCGTGAATCATGCGATCAAAAGACCTGGACCATTTTCGGCGTGCACAGTTCAGGATGAAAATGGTCTACGGCGCCGGACCCCAAGGTGGGCTGGTCGCAAGGGCGGGCTGGACCCGAAGATCGGGCTGGCGGAACCAGTGCAGGCGTTCGGAGAAGCCTCACCGATACGGCTGCCGCGCTCGCCGTGACGCGACTCCCCTTCCGCTGGTTTTGCGCTAGCATCCCTGGGCGAAGGCGCGCCGAGGGCCCCGTTCGCGCGGGCCCGCACCCTGGCTGGCGCCTTCTAAATAGAAGGAGGTGCGGCCATGTCAGGAACAAAAAACGGCAGAAGTCCTCGCTCGGTGGCTTTAGCAGGCCCCTACAGCAGCGGAAAATCCACACTTTTCGAAGCTCTGCTTGACGCGGCCGGTGCACCCGTCAAGCGTCCGGCCGATCCGCGTAACCGCCCTATGACCACTGAGATCCGGGTCGGACACTGCAGCTACCTGGGCGATTCGTGGTCGATCCTGGACTGCCCCGGATCAATCGAGTTCGCTCACCAGACGTGCTCGGCGCTGGCGATGGTCGACATCGCCGTCGTGGTCTGTGAGCCAGCGCCGACGAAGGCCGCCACGGTGGCGCCGCTGCTGAAGACGCTGAAGACCGAGGGCGTTCCGCACATCCTGTTCATCAACAAGATCGATACGCTCGAGGGCGGCCTCGCCGACACGCTGGCCAGCCTGCAGGAATACACGGCGAGCCCGCTGGTGCTGCGGCAGATGCCGATCTTCGAAGGCCACACGGTCACCGGCTATGTTGATCTCATGAGCGAGCGTGCCTATGGCTACCGCAAGGGTCAGGCATCGGAGCTGATGCAGATCCCTTCCGGCATGCTGGCGGACGAGCAAGCGGCCCTCGGCAAGTTGGTTGAGACCCTCGCCGACAACGACGACGCGCTTCTGGAGAAGGTGCTGGAGGACATCAAGCCAACGCCTGATGAACTTTACCGGGACATGCGAAAGGATCTGCTGAACGGCGCGGTGATCGAGGTCCTTGTCGGTGCCGCCGAACACGCCAACGGCGTGCGCCGCCTGTGGAAGGCATTGCGCCACGATGCCCCGGACCCGGCCGAGACCGCGGCACGGCGGGAGATCGTTCCGGGGGGAGCGCCGCGCGCACAGGTGTTCAAGACCGTCTATGCCGGCCACACCGGCAAGCTGTCGTACGCTCGGATCTGGAGCGGAACGATTTCCGATGGTGCGCAACTGGGCGGCACCCGTCTGGGCGGCATCTATCGGTGGGTGAACGGCGACCTGACGAAAGTTCCGGAGGCAAAACAGGGTGACATCATCGCCTTTGGCCGCCTGGACGGTGTACCGACGGGTGCGACCCTGTCGCCCGGTGGCCAACCCGAACCCCTGCCCTTCCCGCAGCCGGCGCCCCCCGTCTATGCGATGGCCATTTCCACAACCGACCGCAAGGACGATGTGAAACTTTCGGGTGCCCTGCACAAGCTGACCGAAGAAGATCCGTCGCTGTTCGTTACCCAGGAAGGGGAGACCGTGCTGCACGGTCAGGGCGAGATGCACCTGCAGACGACGGTGGACCATCTGGCCCGCGATTACGGCCTGAAGCTGGCGACCCACAAGCCGGGCATCGCCTACAAGGAAACCATCCGCAAGGCGGTGCATGAGCATGGCAGGCTGAAGCGCCAGACCGGCGGGCACGGCCAGTTCGCCGATGTCAAGATCGATATCGCCCCCAGGGCACGCGGCGAGGGCTTTCTCTTTGTCGACAAGATCGTTGGCGGCGCGGTCCCGCGCAATTTCATCCCCGCCGTCGGGGAAGCCGCCGGGGAGGCCACCGCGAAGGGCCCATTCGGCTACCCCGTCGTGGATGTTTCGGTGACACTGGTGGACGGCGGTTTCCATTCGGTGGACAGTTCCGACATGGCCTTCAAGACCGCGACCCAGATCGCGATGAAGGAGGGTCTGGCCAAGGCAGACCCGGTCCTGCTGGAACCGATCGATCACGTGACGATCAGTGTGCCGAACGACTACACGGCGCGGGCGCAACGGTTGCTGACCGGCCGGCGCGGCCAGATCCTGGGTTACGCCGAACGACCCGGCTGGCCTGGCTGGGACGACGTGGAGGCGCTGGTCCCCGAGGCGGAGATGCACGACCTGATCATCGAACTGCGCTCGCAGACGATGGGTCTGGGGACATTCCGTAGCCGTTTCGACCATCTGGCGGAAACCCGCGCTGTTCCCTGAGCCGGGAACGCCGTGAGATAAGGGCGGCCGAGCTGAACTACAGGTTCAAGTCAACATGGACCTGGCCGATTTCGAGGCGACACGACCGGACCGGAGATGGGCCGTAACTGGTGTCGAGCGCGGGCCCGGCAGGCCCGGTGCTGGTTGCGGGCCTTGTGTCGGATACGGGTATGAGGTCACGCGCGGCCTTGTCGCTGGATACGGGTATGAGGTCTCGCGCGGCCTTGTCGTTGGATACGGGCACGATGTCACGCGCGGGCATGTCGTTGGATATGGGCACGATGTCACGCGCGGGCATGTCGTTGAACATGGGCACAATGTCACGCGCGGGCATGTCGTTGAACATGGGCACGATGTCACGCGCGGACTTAGTGTCAGGGAGCCGTGATACCGCCGATGCGGCGCCAGGCAGCCCTGAGACATCCCCACTGCCCGCCTTGCACCGCACCGCGTGACCGATCAAGCTGGGTCGGGGACGTCCAGCAATGAAAGGTGCCAGCGCGATGAACCTGTTCGATCTGAAGGGAAAGGTCGCCGTCATCACCGGTGGCAATGGCGGCATCGGGCTCGGCATGGCGCGTGGCATTGCTTCCTGCGGCGCAAGCATAGTCATCGCCGGCCGTGACGAGCAGAAGGCGGCGGCCGCGCTGAAGACGCTGCACGACATGGGCACGGACGCCAGCTTCGTCGTTGCTGACGTAACGCGGAAAGCCGACTGCGTCGCGCTGATCGCCGCCGCGGTCAAGCAGCATGGCCGCGTCGACATCCTGGTGAACAACGCCGGCACCTCGGTCCGCAAGCAGCCGCAGGACCTGTCGGAGGACGAGTGGCACCATGTGCTGGATACCAACCTGACGAGCGCGTTCTTCTGTTCACAGGCGGCTTATCCGGGGATGGTGACCGCGGGCGGCGGCAAGATGATCAATATCGGGTCCATGATGTCGCTGTTCGGCGCGCCGTTCGCGACCGCGTATGCGTCCAGCAAGGGCGGGATCGTGCAGATGTCACGCGCGATGGCGACGGCCTGGGCGAAGGACAACATCCAGGTGAATGCGGTGTTGCCTGGCTGGATCGATACGGATCTGACGAGGCGTGCCCGGCAGCAGGTGACCGGGTTACACGATACGGTGGAAAAGCGCACGCCGCATGGAAGGTGGGGGACGCCGGACGACATGGCGGGTGTCGCCGCGTTCCTGGCCAGTCCGGCCTCGGACTTCGTTACCGGGGCGGCGATCCCGGTGGATGGCGGCTTCTCGATCGCGATGTAGCATCGACGATATCGTCTTTCCGTCAGGCTCGTCTGGCGTGGGGAAGCTGGCGCGCGATCTCCCGTGCGACGTCCAGGGCGGTCTGCAGGGTCAGCCTGGATCGTGCCCGCAGGGTATCGTCGGATGCCGGGAAATCGGCGCGGAAATGACCGCCGCGGCTCTCGCACCGGCACAAGGCGGCAACGGCGATCAACATTGCCACGAGCGCGGGATCGGCGGCGGGGCCGGGCGAGGTCGCCAGCGGCAGCAAGCTGACGATGGCCGCCGCGAGGGCGTCGTGCTCGCGCAGCACGCCGGCGGCGTGGGACAGCACCGGCCGGACCGCTTCCGGATCGGCGGCGACCGAAATGCCGGCGGGCGCGTGCGGCCGATCCTGCCCGGGCGGAGCCGCGGCCACGCTGTCCGCCACCCATCCGGCGCCGGCAACGGCCTCCAGCAAGGAATTGCTGGCAAGACGGTTGGCGCCGTGGAGGCCCGTGCCGGCGACCTCGCCACACGCCCACAGGCCGGCGAGCGTGCTGCGTCCCTGCCAATCAACCGCGATTCCGCCCATGTGGTAGTGGGCTGCCGGGCGGACCGGGATCGGCTGTGTCGCAGGATCGATGCCACAGGCGGCGCACGCCGCCGCGATCACCGGGAAATGCCGGGCGAACCCGTTGCCCAGCGTGGCGCGCGCATCCAGGAACACACGATGGCCATGGGCGAGGTGGCGCCAAACCGCGCGCGCGACGACGTCGCGTGGAGCAAGCTCCTGGCCGGGCACGCCGGCCATGAAGCGGGCGCCGGTCTCATCGATCAGCGTCGCACCTTCGCCGCGCACCGCCTCGCTGACCAGCGGGAGCGGATGACGGCCGGCGTCGAGCGCTGTCGGATGGAACTGTACGAACTCCATGTCGACGAGTTCCGCCCCGGCGCGAGCCGCGAGCGCAAGGCCCTGGCCGAACGAGCCACGCGGGTTCGTGGTGTGCTGGAACAATCCTCCCAGGCCGCCGGTCGCCAATACCACGCGGCTGGTCGGCAGCAGCACCGCGCCGGACCCCGATGACGCGAGCACGCCGCTGACCGCGCCATCCGTGACCACGACGCGCCTCGCCTCGACCCCCTCCAGTACGGTGATCGAGGGCGTCCGGAGAACCGCGGCGGCAAGGGCCCGCATGATTTCCCTGCCGGCGCCGTCGCCTGTTGCGTGGACGATGCGGCGCCGGCTGTGTGCCGCTTCCAGGCCCAGCCGCGGCGCTCCGGCCGGGTCGCGGTCGAAGTGCACACCGTACCGCAGCAGCGTCTCGATGACCGCCGGCCCCGCGGCGGTGACGCGGCGTGCCACATCGACGTCACACAGACCGTCGCCGGCGGCCAGCGTATCGGCGAGATGGCGCGCCGGGTCGTCGTCAGGCCCCACGGCGGCGGCAATGCCGCCCTGCGCCCACGCGCTCGATGCCTCGGTCTGCAACGGAGCCTTGACGATCACGACCGCGGGCATCGGTGCCAGGCGCAACGCAGTCATTAAACCGGCGATGCCGCCGCCGACGACCACCGGGGATCGGCCGAATTGCCGCAGGACTTCGGTCATGGCGCGACCGCACTGCCGGCCGAGCGCTGCGCCAGGGCCGCCGCGCCGGGGTCATGCGGGTGCAGCAGGGGTGGTCCGGCGCATCCCATCTCGACGCTCGGCCACTTGGTGCACGAGACTGCGTGGCACCCCGGTTCGAGGTAGGCCGGGAGAAGGCCGGGCGGATGGAGGGCCGGCGGAGAAGGCCGGGCGGCTGCATCGATGTGCACAGCTATATGCTCCAACTGAGTATAACAAGACATATGCTGGGACTGAGCATAAGGCATGTCAACCCGGCAGCGGTGGCTTCGTCCCTGGCGGTCGCGCGGACCCGCGGCGCGGCTCGCAAGTCCCATCTTGTCGGCATCGCCGGTCCGGCCTTCACTGTGCGGCCTGAACAGGAGGCTCCCATGTCACAACGCTTCGCAGGACGCACCGCTGTCGTCACAGGTGGCGTCTCCGGTATTGGTGCCGGCATCGCCCGGCGCCTTGCCGCCGAGGGCGCCGCGCTCAGCCTGTGGGACGTGGACGAAGCGGGACTGGCGCGGAGCGGTGCCGCGCATTCCGTGACACTGGACATCACCGATCCCGACGCCGTTCACCGAGCGGCCGAATCCACTGCGGCCGTGCTCGGGAAAATTGATATCCTGATCGCTTCAGCGGGCATCACCGGCCCGAACCACCCGACCTGGGCGTATCCCGTGGCGGCCTGGGACCGGGTGATCGACGTCAACCTGAAGGGTGTGTTCTACTGCTGTCATGCCGTCGTGCCGTTCATGCAGACGAACGGCTACGGCCGGATCGTGAATATCGCCTCAATCGCCGGCAAGGAGGGTAATCCGAACGCCTCTGCTTATTCCGCCTCGAAGGCGGGCGTCATCGGTCTGACGAAATCCCTCGGCAAGGAACTCGCCGGGACCGAAATCCGAGTCAACTGCATCACGCCGGCAGCGGTGAAGACGCCGATATTCGACCAGATGACGCCTCAGCAGATCGACTGGATGCTGTCGAAAATTCCCGTCGGCCGCTTCGGCAGTATCGATGAGGTCGCCGCGTTGACCCTGTGGCTGGCGAGCGAAGAATGCAGCTTCTCCACCGGCGCGGTGTTCGACGTCTCCGGCGGACGGGCGACGTACTGATGAGACCCCATCTCCCGAGCACCATCGCCTTCTGCCTCCTCCGCCGCGCCGCCGGAAGCAAGTTGGTCAGGAGAGGCGTCATGGCCAGCGGTGCTGCCGCGAGTTGTGCCGTCGCAAGCGCAGCGGTCGCCGGCGGCGTGATCGTGGCCGGTGCCATCACGAGTGTCGCGGTCGCGAGCACAGTCGCGGCCGGCACCGTGGCGACCGGTACGTTAGCGACCGGGGCCTTGGCCACCGGTGCATTGGCAAGGCGTGTCATTGCGAGGCGCAGGGCGTCCATGCAATCTCGCGGTGAGTGATGAAGGTGCCGGCGCAGGCATGTTGCTCTGCTTAATGTATATACCGTCGCAGCGACACGGCGACACGCCGCACAAGCGAGACAAGAGGGACGATAAATGACATCCGAAGACCTTGGTTTCCTGCCGGCCACCCGGCTGGCGGAGCTGATCCGCACCAAGCAGATTTCGCCGGTGGAATATACCAGCGCTCTGCTGGAACGGATCGAAGCGCACGAGCCGAAAGTCAACGCCTTCGTCTATCTGGCGGCCGAACAGGCGATGGATGCCGCCCGGGCCGCCGAAGCGAAACTGATGTCCGGCGAGCGCATCGGCCGGCTGCACGGCGTGCCGGTCACCATCAAGGACCTGGCCATCACCAAGGACATGCCGACCCAGCAGGGCAGCCTGATCTACGCCGGCAACCAGCCGACCGAGGACACGCCTATGGTCACGCGCCTGAGGGACGAAGGCGCCATCATCCTGGGCAAGACGACAACGTCGGAATTCGGCTGGAAAGGCGTTTCCCAGTCGCCGCTGACCGGCATTACCCACAATCCCTGGAGACACGGCTACAACGCCGGCGCCTCCTCGTCCGGCGCGGCGGCGGCGTCCGCCGCTGGTTTCGGGCCATTGCACCAGGGCAGCGACGGCGCCGGCTCGATCCGCATGCCGGCGCATTTCTGCGGGGTGTTCGGGCTGAAACCGAGCTTTGGCCGTGTGCCGGCCTATCCGGTGAGCACCGGCGATATGACCACGCACAATGGCCCGATCACCCGTTCGGTGGCCGACAGCGCGGTGTTCCTCGAGGTGATGGCGGGTCCGCACCCGCTGGACTTCACGACCCTGGAAGCCGGGCCGGCCGCCTATCGCGCCCGCCTGCACGAGGGGATCAAAGGCAAGCGGATCGCCTACAGCCCTGACCTCGGCCATGCCCGCGTCGATCCCGAGATCGCCGCCCTGGTAAAGGCAGCCGCACAACGCTTCACGGAAGCGGGCGCGACCGTGGAGGAGGTTGCCACACCGTGGGCGTCGCCGGGGCCGGAGTTGATCCGCTTCTTCTGGTCCGCCCACCTGACCCGCCTGAAGCCGCGGCTGCAGGAATGGGGGTCGCGCATGGACCCCGGGCTCGTCGCCTGCATCAAGGCGTCGACGAACGTGTCGATCGCCGACTATCAACTCGCGCGCGAGCGAAAGATGGACTACGTGGCCGCCATTCATCGCTGGTTCGAGAACTGGGACTTCCTGCTGACGCCCGCGGTTTCCGTCGCTGCCTTTCCGGCCGAGAAGCTGATGCCCGACCACTGGCCGCGGCACGAATGGGACTGGGTGAGCTGGGCGGAATTCTCGTATCCGTTCAATATGTCCTGGAACCCGGCCGCCAGCGTTCCCTGCGGCTTCACCACCGACGGTCTGCCGGTCGGCCTGCAGGTCGTCGGCAAGCGCTTCGACGACCTTGGCGTGCTGCAGGCCGCGGCTGCGTTCGAAGCGATCCAACCCTGGGCGGACAAGCGTCCCGCCCTGGCCTGACGCAATCCGATGCTCGAAGCCGTGCATGCTTTTCTGCTCGGTTTTCCTGCCCTGTTCTCGATCGTCAATCCGATCAGCGGCGCCTTCATTTTTCGTGGCATCACCGCGGGCCGCCCGCCGGAGATCCGCGCCCGGCTGGCGCGGCTGGTGGCGACGAATTCGCTGGGCGTGATGATGGTCGCGCTCTGGGCCGGCTCCTACGTCCTGGCATTCTTCGGCATCACGCTGGCGGCTTTGCAGGTTGCCGGCGGCCTTGTCGTGGCTGTCAGCGGCTGGCGGCTGCTCAACGCGCCGGATGAGCATGAGGATCGCACGCCGGAACAAACCGCCTCGGCGGAGGGCGTCGAGGACATCGCCCTGTTCCCGCTGACGATCCCGCTCACCACCGGCCCCGGCACCATGTCGGTGGCGGTCGCGCTGGGCGCCGGCCATCCGAAGCTGTTCGCCGGACTGGGATGGTTCTTCCTCGGCATGACGGCCGCGGCGGTGGCGATGACGGGGACGATCTGGGTGACCTATGCCTATGCCGACCGGCTGACCCGAATGATGGGGCCGACAGGCACGCGGACGATCACCCGGATCTCGGCCTTCCTGTTGCTATGCATCGGGGTGCAGATTCTCATCACGGGCGTGGAGGACGTGCTTGGGCCGTTGCTGGCGCCGCGGTAGAGGACGAACGCGCGAAGCGGAACTCGCGGATCACGCTGTATGCGGGCCAGACCATTTCCAGCCTGACCGCGCGGGCCGAAAATGGTCCAGCTCTTTGTTTGTGCGCCGGGGACGCTCCGCCCAGCGTGATTTACCCTAGACAATTTTCAGCCTGACTGTGCAGGCCGAAAATGGTCTATCTCTTTGTTTGATCGCATGATTCACGCGCCGGGACGTTCCACTCAGCGCGATCATGCTCTAGTCTTCCCAGTCGATCCGGAGCCATTCCCGGACCATTGGAACTGGATCTGAATACAGATATTTCATCATTGCCAAGTCCCGAGGCGAAAGTGTCCATGGTTTGAGGAGATCGACCGCGGCTGCCAAGGGCATCCTGACGCTTTGCCCATCAGGAACGGTTTCGGGCATCGCGGCTCCGGGCGCAAGGCCGCGCCGGGTGAAATTGATGCCCGCGACCATCGAAAGATTGATTTTGTAGAAGAACCGCGGATTACATTCCAGAAAATATATACGACCATCAGCGGTCCGCCGCATGTCGAAGTTGAAGACCCCATCCGAACCGGCGTAGGTCATAAGCTTCGTCACCGCATCCCGGATCTCATCTGACTGGAACGTCGAATAGACTTTCCGGGCGAGCTTGTGTGCGATAAAGCTGATAATCCGGCCCGATTCGCAGTACACGCTGGCGCCGACATCCTCACCTTCTATGAAGTCCTGCAGCAGGACCGGGGCATAGTCGATGGCCTGCGCCTGGCGGACCGCATCCGCGTCGTCCAGCTTGATCACGCCGTGGCCGCCTTCGAGGTTCAGCGGCTTGGCGATGGCGGGCAGTGCCAAGCGTCCCGCGGTGATCTCGCCGATGACCGCGGCCCGGTCGGGCAAAAGCCGTGTGGGCGGACACTGAATGCCGAGGCTCCGGCATATGCCGGTGAATTCCCATTTGTTGTTCAGCCTGTCGAACCAATAAAGATCAGGCATGGGAAAGCAACGGGCGCGAATGCTGTCCCTGAGGGCGATCAGCGTCCGGGTCGAAGGGGCGTCTCCGGCCATCACGAGATCGATACTCAGGCGTTCCACCAGCCGGTTGATCTCCGCGGCCGTCTCGGTCCGCGGCTGTCCATCGAAGGTGCATTCGGCCGGAACGAATTTCCGGCAATAGCGCGAGTAGGCGAGGCCGTGCGCGCCGGCGTTGCCAAGGACCCAGACACCCGCACCCGCCGCATGGGCGCATCGCATGACCCGGTATGGCATGGTGAACAGGTTGCAGACCATCAGGACACGGAGCGGTTCGGATTTCCGGACCTCGGAACGGTTGTTACGTCCGGTGCCGGTCCACGGACGCACGGCTTCATTGGTGGCCCGCTCGACGATAAGCTGAGGATCGGAGGTCAGCGTTGCCATGTATTGGCTCCAAGATGAAGCTCTGCTGGTGTCAGCCGCTCACAGTGGTCCTGGCGGGGCGTTCGGGCATCAAGCGGGTCCGCGAGACCTGCCGGTCGAATGACCTGGCCAGGGCCGCAGCCAGCCGTCGCACGGCGAAATCGGCGCCGACGACGAAGCGCATCACCGGCCCGAAACTCATGGCCGCGGCTGGGCCGATCACGTACAGCCCGGGGACGGAGGTTTCGAAATCGCGGGACAGCGCGGGCGCCAAGGCCGTGGTTCGGATCGCGCTGATCAGCGCGGGAGCAAGGAAACCAAATCGCCTGACATCGATCTTGTACCCGGTCGCGGCGATTACATGATCCACCGACAGATCACGCGTCGATCCGTCCTGCACCCGAAGTATCAGATGAACCCGTCCGCCCCATTGCGTGGCGGTCTCCGGTATTGCTTCATATGATATGGGGATGCGGCCAAGCACGCGATCACGGGTGAACCAGCCAGGCGACGGGCCCAGATAGCTTGTGACCATGCGGATGCGCCTGCGCTCCGGCAGAGCATGGAACAGGCCAGGCAGATCGGCGCAGAACTTGATCTTCCAGCCCGCGCCGATGCCGCAATCGGGCGCGCGGATGCGGGACACGAGGCTGCGTGGACCATCGGACGGCATGCTCTGGAAGGCAATCTGTCGCCGCCTCGAAACAATTCGCACATCGGCCCCATGCTCGTGCAGCGCCACGGCGAGATCGATCGCCGACGCGCCTGACCCGATTACTGCGACTTCACGGCCACGTAGTGAATCGACAAGGCCGTACGCGGCCGAATGGGTCACCAATTCGTCAGAAAGATCGCTCAGGCAAGGCGGGATGTAACTGAACGGCGTGACCCCGACCGCAAGCACGACTTTACCGGCACGCGCGATCTCACCGCCGGCGAGGTGCACGGCGTAGCCAGTACCGTCGGGGATGATTTCGACGACTTCCCGCGTATCGACCGCGGGGACGAAGCGTCGCTGGAATGCCTCGCCATACGCGACGAACGTATCGACCGATATCGGGGCCTGCAGAAGAAATGGCCGACCGGTCTCCCGATAGAATTGCTCGATCGGGAATTCACCGTCAGGGTGCGAAAGACTTGAGGATGCGCCGTCAGATTTCAGCAGCATTCCCGGCGGCATGCTATGCTGCCACGGGCGCATGGGCTGGCCAAAGATACGATAGGGGATCCGGCGTTTTGCCAGATGCGCGGCAAGGGAAAGACCGTACGGTCCGGCCCCGACGATTGCCACGATTCCACGTCCCGCCATTGCGTACACTCCCGTTCAGAGTGGAACGACTTACGCGAGTGACAGCAAAAGGCTGTGTTCTTACCCCGTGTCGTGCAAGCCAAACCTGATACGATCGCCTGCGGTCCGCGGCCGCATCGATGCGGCGAAGTACCAGGTCCATTCGGTGGAAGCCGGCGTCTGATCCGGTGCCGCGCCGGCGCCCTTGGGCCGCGGCCAGCAACGCCGCGGCACTCGGTCCTGGCCTGAAAGCTGCCGTCCGCCCTGTTGTCGGGCTGAGGCAACGTTCCGCCGCCCGGCGTGTATGTTATGACAGACTTCATGAAATGTGCTCAGCCCGAAGGCGTCCAGCGGTCCGTCAGTTCGTTGATTGGAGACCATGGTGAACATCACCAAACCTACCGTCGGGTTAACGCGAATTCCCTAGAGATGATTTAGCAGAAATCCAACGGAGTCATATTTCAGAAATGCGCGTTTAGCGAACCGTGCCAGTAACAGTTCGGTGTTGTCAGGTTTTTGCCAGCCACGCGAGGCAGTCAAAGTTGTTTGTCCCGGCCTGGCGGAACAAATTGTCAGGCGGCCCGGCCCGGCCACCGGACGGGGCGCTGAGGGACGGCATACCATTCCGGATACGGTTTGAAAAATCGACGCCTGTACCTGATCGCCCTGCCGTGAAGGAGCGACAGTTGCTCTCGATCAGCCGGATGCCATCGCCCTACCGCCGATTAGTTATAAGTAACGCTTGGCCGACCGACGGACGCCTGGATCCTGCGACCGGCCGCGACGCCTGGGGGCGACCGGGTGCAGGCCGATGGGCCAGCCTGAACCATTTTCAGCCTGACTGTGCAGGCCGAAAATGGCCAGGTCTTTGTTTGATCGCATGATTCACGCGCCGGGGACGTTCCGCGCGGCGCGATCATGCCCTAGCGGAACCGGGTCTCGCCCCGGACCGAGCGGCGCCTGCTTACGGCTGATGAACCGAACGGATGCGAATGCCAGACCGATTGGGGATCGCTGCGCCGAATCGCCGGGGTTGGTCCGGGGCCATACCATGTTCGAGTTTTGTTGGCATCGATCCACCAGGAAGCCGCTTCTTGGGATCGGACCGCGAGCTTGCGCCGGACAAATCTGACGTCTGACCGCGGGCTTGCGGCCGACAAGCGACCAGATTAAGCCTCACCTCGCGAAACAGCCGCTGATCCGCTGCCAACCGTTATGCCAGCGGCCGCGGGGCTGAGTGATAGGCCCGGGGTTGGTGTGGCGAGCGACCACGCGAGCGAGGTGGATGCACGCGAAATCACTCACATACCGGCGGTCCGGCTAAATGACGACAGGTCATAACTCCGGGCCGCTGGTATGACGTCGCTTCATAGCCCAATCCTGCAGTACGCCCGACCGGCCATCGGCGGGGCGATTATCGGTCCGGACCAGCCGAACCGCGACAGTGAAGCCAGCCCGAAGATCTAACTGAACCGCTTTTAGCCCCCCAACCGAGAGGAAACCACACAAGAACGGCATCGGAACGCATGACGGTCCTTGGCGGACCTTCGTCCGCATTGCTACACTGGCTGGTGCGATTCGCATGCTTCCCCGCCGTGCGGGCGCCCGAGGCGGCGGCCGGACCTAACTAGGAAACTGACCATGAAGCTCAAGGCCGACCGCGCCACCTTGATCAAGGCGCTGGCCCACGTCCAGAGTGTGGTGGAGCGGCGCAACACGATCCCGATCCTGGCGAACGTCATGATCGCCGTGCGGGACGGCAAGCTGACGCTGACCGCCACGGACATGGAGATTGCCATTGTGGAGGATGTGCCCGCCGCGTCCTCTCGTAACGGTGCCTGCACGGCGCCGGCCGCGACACTGTATGAGATCGTCCGCAAGCTGCCAGACGGCGCCGAGGTCGAACTCGACCATCCCGGCGGCGACGCGCAGCTTGCGCTGCGGGCCGGCCGGTACGACACCAAGCTGACGGTGCTGCCGGTTGAGGACTTTCCATCGATGACCACGGGCAGCCTGCCGCACAAATTCAGCCTGACCGCCCACGCGCTGCGCGCGCTGATCGACCGCACCAAGTTCGCCATCAGTACCGAGGAGACACGCTACTACCTGAACGGCATCTACCTGCATCACGCCGACAGCGACGGCACGCCGGTGCTGCGCGCCGTCGCCACCGACGGCCACCGCCTCGCCCGCGTGGAAGAGCCGCTGCCGGAAGGCGCCGCGTCCATGCCCGGCGTCATCATCCCGCGCAAGACCGTGAACGAACTTCGAAAGCTGCTCGACGAGGTCACCGGCAACGTGGAAGTCGCATTGTCCGACACCCGCATCCAGTTCCGCGCCGACCAGATGCTGCTTACCAGCAAGCTTATCGACGGCACTTTCCCGGAGTACGAACGGGTCATTCCGCGCGGCAACGACAAGGTTCTCCGGGTTGGCAAGAAGGATTTCGCCGACGCGGTCGGCCGCGTAGCCGCGATCTCCTCGGAGCGGTCGCGACCGGTGAAACTGTCCCTTGCCCGCGACCTGCTGGTGCTGTCGGCTTCCAGCCCCGAGCAGGGCACCGCTACCGAGGAACTTGACGCCGACCGCGTGAAGTACGACGCTGGCCCGCTGGAGATCGGCTTCCAGGCTCGGTATTTGAATGATATCACCGACCAGATTTCCGAACAGGTGGAATTTCGCTTCGCCGACGGGTCCGCGCCGACCGTGGTGCAGGATGCAGGCGATTCCAGCGCGCTGTATGTGCTGATGCCGATGCGGGTGTAGCCTGACAGCGGCTTGGCTCACGCCGGGCGAGCCGTTGGCCGCTTCGCGACGTGACACGCACCCATTGAGCAGCCGGCGATAACCCGCGGCAGCGCGAGTCCACCCACCTCGATTTGACCACGTCGGGATCAGCGGGGTCCCACCCGCATCGGGGTGCCGAGCCAGCACGGCCACGACCGGCCGTTGTCCGCTGTCGCCGTCGGCATCAGACGGGCTGCGGACACAGGCGGAAATGAGAACTCCCCTCGGCGTACAGACGCTCCCAATCACGACGTGTGCGGATGCGTCCTTCATATAACCTCGCGGACACCAGTTCGGACTCATATTTCACAAAAACCCCCAGGTCCTCATCCCATTTTCCGGCTGCCCAGCGCGTGCTGTCCTGTTGTCCGCGAACCGAAAACATCACCTGCGGGAACACCCTGGTTCGTCCCAAGAGGTCCTGCTGCTCCAGATGAAAGTAAATATAGCTTTCCAGATTCCAGTCGCCGCGCGGCGCCATCCGGGTCATCAGGTCGTCCGGCCTAAGCACGACATCATCGATCAGATTTATCACATAGGGAAGGTCCTGGCTGGAGACGACATGGTGACGATCGGTCAGGCCGCCGTAGCCTTCGCCGTCGGGAAACCATATTTCAGTTGGCGGAAGCGTCGATAATGGCGGATGGGGACAAGTCCAAAGAAAGTCGGAACGTGTTATGATGAATCGGTCATACTTATGCAGCAGTCCATCGGACATCAGATTATGTAACAAAAGCCACCTGAAGTAGATCAATATTCCCGCTGAACCAGGATGGGCTTCCTGACCCTTGATGCCGCCTAGCCACTGATCCTTGATTTGGAGGATATCGCGCCAATTAAAACTTATCGGTAGTTTCCCGCCCGCCAAATGGTGTTGAGCAATATCGAATCCATCGCCGAAATCGTCATATTCCGGGCCAGTCCAGCGGTACCTGGCGTGCTGCCAGAACGGGTTGGCATAATCGTAATGATCGTCGACCCCGATACAGACAGCCAAATCCGCCTCAAGCTCATCGAGCACGTGTCGTTTGAAATTTCTCCAGGTGAATTGATAGGCGCGAGTCTGGGCCAGTACGCATACCAGAACCCGCTCCGGTACCTGACGCCGGAGTCCCTTGCCCCAGGCCGATCGGGCTTCGGTCCTGGCCGCGCCCGCATGGTCATCGGTGCTCAAGACATCGGCAGAATCCTGGGCGGCGGGTCGTCGGACAGGTAAAATGGCGATCGTCCGCACGTTTGGCATATCGTCGGCGCGGCACAGTGAAAGCTGGTGCAGGCCCGCGTAAAGAAAGACCCTGGCCTGAAAGCGCCAACTCAGATGCGTTTCGGACTGCCCGCCCGTCGTCTCCGACAGTGCAAGATGAAGCAGGGTGTCGCGATCGACTTTGAGGGTCATCGGGCGTGGTGCGTTCGAAGCATATTCCGCCCATATTTCATACCATGCCGACCTGGAAACGAAATCCCACGCCAGCTCGCAATCCCGCCAATGGCGACGGTCTGCTTCCGCAAGCCCGACACCGAAACTTGCTGCTGTTGCCGGGGATGACTTGATGCGGGCAATACCTGGCGTCAGCACGATCGCCGGTGGATCTGTCGGCGCCACGCCGGTCTCCGACAAACTTTCAGGTGGCATGATGCTCAGGTTCCCGCCGGGTTGTCGCAACGGAGCCGGAAAGGTCACGGCGAACCGGGCAAACCGGCATGGCCGGCGGCGGATACCCGGCGAGCGGGAAACAGCGGGCAAGCAAAATCTTGTTCGAGTGAACCGGCTGTTGCTGTCCAGGAAGAAGCCCTGTGATCCGCGTCAAGCTTTCGGCAACGCCCATGGCGGAGGACCGGCACTGTGCGGGTGTCGCTGGTTGGGTACTCATGATCCCACGACTTTTGGCGGGTGACAGCGACACTCCGGTGAGCCTGAAAGAAATCGACGGCCGCCGCAAGCCACGCGGTACGGCCATTTTGCGGGTGGGCATCAAAATGTGCCTCGCATCCATTTGGGAACGATCGCTGCAGGCCTTGTCTCCAGCATACGCGTGAAGAATTGCCTCGCCGGATCGACTTGCGCCGTCAGAGTGCTGTAGAGGGCCGGACGCAGTCGCTTCTCCGTCTCAGCCACGTCGAAACGCGCCCACTTCGCCCTTTTTTCGACATAGAGGTTCAGATCGACGTATGACAGGTGGATAAGCCAAAGCTCGTTGTCCTCGACGACGGAATCGCCCTCGAATACGGTGTGAAAGCCTTCCCTCCACGTCGTTGGCACCGAAGTCAGAACCGGCTTCCCGTAGAGTGGAACCGACAGCAGCGAATGGCGCTGCAGGCTGATCGGCGCGGACAGATCGATGGCAGGCTCTGACGCGACGTCATGGACCAGATCGAAGCCATGTGCGGCTTTGAGAATGATACCATCCTGACGGCCGAGAAGATTGTCTTTCAAGTAATCCCAGCCGCGGGCATGCACCAGGATCTCGTCGGCATCAACGTGCATGACCCATCGGTACTGAGACAGGAGGAAACGCTGAAATGTATTGCAGAACTGCGAAATGGCCCGGTGATCCACGGGCCCCCGCGGCACAGAGACGACATTGATCTCCGGCGACAGCACCTGCTTCGGACTGGATGTCGATCCGTGGTCGATAACGTAAAGGTCCTGTACAGGAACGACGCGCGAGTAGTATTTCTCCCACACCCGAAGCATGGCGTTGTCGTTGTAAACGTGGGTAAAGATCGCGAGCGATCCCGCCTTGGCGTAGTGCCCCGGTGCGGTATAGATGCCGGCATGACGTGCGAAGTCAAAGAACTGGTTGAAGAATGACAGGTGGAAGTGGAGGGCCTCAAGAAGCACCAGAGCGGGAAAGGCCGCGTCATCAAGTGTCGGGATATCTGCTTCTACGACTGCAAATCCAATGAAATCCTGTTGGGTGGCGGTCAGCAGGGCGCTTTCCATGCCGTTGAACCTGTTTTCGATCAGGATCAGCCGTTCGTCCAGTCGAAAGCCGTCAAGCTTGTAGCTGACGTTCTTGCATATCAAAAACATCGACAAATGTTTTGCCGGCGACAAGGCTTTCGCAGGAGTGATGACGATGGCGCGTGGCTGGTCGGGATGTCGGTATGCTAACGCCATTTCGTGCCTCCAGCGCTCTGGTCAGTCATCCGACTTAGCCGGAGCGCGAATTATTCGCGACCGACGACATGGAATCCCGCGACCGGACAACACACAATAGCGATCCAATCGTTAATCAAAGGTAAACAGAACAATTTAAGGCCGTGAGACGAAGGGCGCACTACGCAAAGACGTATCGGCACCTCGTGTCCCGTGGGCTACTGGCTGACCCGACCACGCTTTTCAGCGGCGACCTCGGTTCCGTCGCTGCCGCGGGGCTTCGGCACCTGCCGTCATCAATGGGCATTTTGCCGCACCTGACGTTCGATCCACTCATACGTCACCACCAGCCCTTCATGCAGACCGTGGCTTGGCGCCCAATGAAGCTTCTCACGGATCAAGCGGTTGTCGGAATTGCGCCCGCGTACACCCTGAGGACCGTCGATATTCTGCTTCTCGATCCGTTTGCCGGCGAGGTCGGCCACGAATTCGACCGGTTGACTGACCGTCACCATCTCGTCGGAACCGGGGCCGGTGAAGCCGGACCGGAGCAGCAGTGTCGCGCCCTCGGCACATTCGCCGATGTAGAGGAAGGAGCGCTTCTGTTTGCCGTCGCCCCAAATCTCGGTGGTGTCACCGCTTTTCGCCATTGCCAGCGTACCGCAGACGGCGGCCGGAGCCTTTTCGCGCCCGCCGTGGCGAGTTGGTAAAACCTCACCGGAGCACTGATCGAGTGCGGCTCGGCAGACGTCCTGGTTGCGCAGGTCCCCGATCATGAAGTCGTCGGCTGCGGTCTCAGCGAATTCGTGGAACCTCAGATCAATCCCCCGGACCCAATCCCTCCATTTTCAGGCTTTTTACCGGATGACCGCGGATGAACCCGCGGGCGCCGCAAACCAACGCTTTTTTCATCGTCATCCGTTCTCGCTGTTTCGCACGACTGCTCAGTGGCGCCATTGGCGAGAAGGTATGATTGAATTGTTGACAATCGGTTAACCGCGATCTGCCCAGGGAGAACCGACCGCAGACACTTTAAGGGTCAGGCGATTGTTCCCTTCAAGTGCCAGGTCGAGCCTATGGCGAGCCATTTCATCACCCCGAGGTTGCGTCGCGGCTCGGGTCACGTCGGTACTCTTGACAATCTTCAGCCCGACTGTGCAGGCCGAAAATTGGTCTATCTCTTTGTTTGATCGCATGATTCACGCGCTGGGGACGTTCCGCTCAGCGCGATCATGCTCTAGTCAAGAGAGACGCGCAGCTTTCCCAGGAGTGTCTGCCGCTCAGCGCGTGCCGCCAGCGCGGTGCTCATGTCGACCGGCACGAAATGCGCCGTCGTGTGCGGCTGGAGCTGACCGATCAGATCCATGTCAGCGGAGATGACGGTGCCAACCATGCAGTAACCGCCCCCAGAAACGGCATCGCGGTGCAGAACGATGGGTTCGGTGCCGCCGGGCACCTGGATCGATCCGTAGGGATAGCAGGCGTCGACGATGTTCGATGGATCGGAACCCGCGCCGAACGGTGGCGTGCGCGGCACGAACTGAAGCGGCCGACCACCGCGGAACCGATAGCCGATCCGGTCGGCCTCGGGCGCGACCTTCCAAGTGTCCGCGAAGAAGTCGCGACCGGCCTGCTCGGTGATGCGGTGCCAATACAGGCCCGGCAGCATCCGCAGTTCCACCGTCTGCGCCGGCAAGCCACGCAACGCTGGATCGACCGTCCGGTGCTCACCGACCGGGTTGCCCGCGGATCCGAGCGGCAGCTCGTCACCGACCTTCAGCGCGCGGCCGTCGTGGCCGCCGAGCGCGCCGAGAACATAGGTCGAGCGGCTGCCGAGCACGACGGGTACATCGATGCCACCGGCGATGGCGATGTAGGCGCGGGCCCCCTTTTTGAGGAAGTCAAACGACAGCGTCTGGCCCTGCTTCACCAGGAACGAGGACCATGTTTCGCGCGGCTCGCCATCCACCTTGGGTGGCAGTTCCGCCCCCGTCACCGCTACCATGCGATCGCTGTCGAAAACGATTTGTGGCCCGAGGAACACCGCTTCGAGGACCGCGGCGCCGGGATCATTGCCGACAAGCAAGTTCGCCGCCTGCAGCGCGAGGCTGTCCATTCCGCCCGAAATCGGAATGCCCAGGTGATAGTAGCCGGGCCGTCCCAGGTCCTGGACGGTCGTGGCGAGGCCTGGAGAGACGATCTTAATGGCCATAAAGCGCCTGCTCGAGCTTGCGGTTGTAGCCGTCGATGTCCCGCTCGAACTCGGTAAGCGAGAACGTCACGTCGCGCATCAGCGGCTGGAAACGTCCGGTGTCCACCTCGATGACGGCCTGGTCATAGGCTTCACGCGTAACAGGCTTCCATTTCACCATGTCGCCGGGACGGAACAGCGCCATAAACTCCCGCAGATAGCCGATCTCCTGGCGGGGATCGTAAATCGGCATGGGCGTTATGCCGAACATCTGATAGCCGCCCGCGCCGCGCACCGAATAGATGCAACTGAAACAGCCGCCATGACCGACGGTCAGCTTCGGCGTGTCGGTGCGCGGCCGGAGATATTTCGGTGCCTCGATCTGCCTGGCCCGCTCGACCATTTGGTAGAGGAAGGGCAGTCCGGCGACGAACCCGACCATGGAGACGAACCAGGGCGCCTTGGAATGCGCGGCGATGAAGTCGTCGACCGAGGCGAAATTGTTGATCCGCGCCGCGTATTCGATGTCGGTGCCGGTCGGGTCCTGGTGACGCTCGCGGAAGCGCATGAGTGTCTCGCGCGTCCAGGGATCGTTGTAGAGCACCGGAATTTCAATGATCCGGGTCTTCAGCTCCTGATCCGAGGCGCCGGCGGTCGATTCGAGCCGCCGCAACTCGGCCAGCATGTCGTCCGGCGCGATCACGTCAGGATCGAACTTGATCTGAAACGACGCATTGGCGGGGCAGATTTCCGTCACGCCGTTGATCCGGCTTTCCCGCACGGCGTTGGTGACCGAGAGGCTCTTGAAGAACGCCTGCAGCGACATTTCCTCGTCCACCTCGACGAAAATATGCTCGTCACCTCCAAACGAATATCGCATCGGCGAAACGCTCCCGGTCAGGTCAGACGTGCTGCGTTGGTTTCGAGCCAGCGCTCGAGGAACTTGGTGTCGAAACGGGCCGCCCTTATGTCTGGGTCCTGTGCCAGGGCGCGACACAGCGGGATCGTCGTCTTCACGCCGCCGATCTCGATCTCGCGAAGGCATCGTTGCAACCGGGCGATCGCGGCTTCGCGGCTTTCGTCCCACACGATCAGTTTGCCGAGCAGCGAATCGTAGAATGGCGGGACCGTGTAGCCGGGGTAAAGCATACTGTCGAAGCGGACCCCCGGGCCGCCGGGGACGCGCAGGCTGTCGACGGTTCCGGGGCCGGGCATGAAGCCCTTCGCGGGATCCTCGGCATTGATGCGGCATTCGATGGCGTGGCCCCTGACGGCGATGTCGGCCTGGTGAAGGTGCAGCCGCTCACCCCCTGCGATCCGGATCATTTCCCGCACAAGGTCGATGCCCGTGACGAACTCGGTCACCGGGTGTTCCACCTGGATGCGGGTGTTCATTTCGATAAAATAATACTCGCCGGTCGCTTCATCGTAGAGGAATTCGAGAGTGCCGGCGCCACGATAGGCCACGGCGCGAGCGAGGGCTACGGCATCGGCGCAGAGACGTTCGCGCACGTCACCGGGCAGCCCGTGTGCCGGCGCCTCTTCCCAGACCTTCTGCCGGCGGCGCTGCAACGAACATTCCCGTTCGAAGCAATGCACGACGTGATGGCCATCGCCGAGGACCTGCACTTCGATGTGCCGGGCCCGGGCGATGACCTTTTCCAGATACAGTCCGCCGTCGCCAAAGGCCGCCTGCGCTTCGCGGCTTGCCTGCGGGACAAGCTGATCGAGGTCTTCGCGGGTTTCGGCGATGCGAATGCCGCGGCCACCGCCGCCCGCGGCTGCCTTGATCATCACCGGGAAGCCAAGACTGGCCGCAACGTGGCGAGCGATTTCCGGGGTGTCGATCCGGCCGGTGCTGCCGGGCACGGTCGGCACGCCGGCCCTGGCCGCCACATCCCGTGCCGCGACCTTGTCCCCCATCAGCCGGATGACATGGCCTGCCGGTCCGACGAAGGTCAGGCCGGCGGCCTCGACGGCGTCAGCGAAATCGGCATTCTCGGCAAGAAAGCCGTAGCCGGGATGCACGGCATCGACACCCGATTGGCGGGCAGCCGCGACGATCGCGTCGATGTTGAGATAGGACTTGGCGGCGTGCGGCGGGCCGATGTTCACCGCCGCATCGGCAAGCTGGACGGCCAGCGAATCCGCGTCGGCCTGGCTGTGGGCCTGCACCGTCCTGATGCCAAGCTCACGCGCGGCGCGGATGATTCGCACCGCGATCTCGCCCCGGTTGGCGATGAGGAGGGAGCGGATCACCGGCGGCGGCCCTAATCCTCGACTTCGGCGATCGGTTGGCCGGCCATGATCGGTTCCTCGTTGTCGATCAGGAATTTTACGATCCGGCCGGCGACGTCCGAGGCGACCTCATGGAAGGACTTCATCACCTCGACGAGGCCGACGGCATCACCGGCGGCGACCGTGTCGCCCTCCGACTTGAAGGGCGGCTGATCGGGGGCCGGCCTGCGATAGAAGGTGCCGGGGAGGGGCGAAAGTATCTGCTTCATGAAGAGTCCGTTCCGATCCTGGGTCGATCCGTGAGGCTGCGGGTGCACCCCGCGGCACGGCCGGTCAAGATACGCATATAGGGCAACACCGCCTGGCGCACCGCCACCGCGATTTCGACCGCGTTGGGCGTATCCGAATGGATGCAGATCGACTCCGCCCGCACCGCGATATCGCGCCCGCCGACGCTCGATACCTTACCTTCCCGGATGGCGCGCAGGCACAGTCGTGCCGCGGTGTCCGGATCCTTGGCATCGTGCTCGCGCGTCACGATCAGGCTGCCGTCGTCGGCATAGTCGAGATCGGCGTAGAATTCGGCGACGAAGCGGTGGCCGCGGGCCGGGTAGATTGTCTCATGCAAGGTGTCGATCATGCCGAAGATCGGGACGTTGAAGACATCCGCGGCATCGCAGACTGCGTGGGCGATCGCCTCCTGCCGGGCCGCCATGCCGTAGAGCGAGCCATGCGGCTTGATGTGGTTGAGCGCCATGCCTTCGGCGTCGAGAAAGCCCTTGAGGGCACCGATCTGATAGATCAGGCAGTTGGCCATCTCTTCGCGCGATATCTTCATCTCACGGCGGCCGAAGCCCTGCAGGTCGGGCAGCGAAGGATGCGCACCGACCTTCACGCCACAGCTTTTGGCCAGACGCACCGTTTCGCGCATGTGGTTGAAATCGGAGGCATGAAAGCCGCAGGCGACGTTGGCGACCGAGATCAGCGGCATCAGCGCCCGGTCGTCGCCCATACGATACAGCCCAAAAGCCTCGCCCATGTCGCAGTTGATGGTCGTCACAATCAATCCTCCAATCCGCTGTTCGCGCGCCTGAGTAGCCCTAGTATCGTGCACGCGTGGAGCGCGATACGCCGCTCTTGGTCCGAAGTGGCCGATTTACCCGGCGAATGGCGATCGCTGAGCGCCTCGCGCCTCTCCGCGATCGGATACCGGGCACGGCAATCGGCACGATTATCGGCGTGACGTACGGCGGTTGCAAAGCCGGCAGATCGGTTTCGCGATCACACCGGCACGGCCAGGGTCTCGTCAACGGCCGGACCCGCCACGCCAAGCCGCCGCCGACCGCTTATGGAACATCTCGCGGAACTGGCCCGTCGAGATCGGCAGCAGTTCTCCGCTTTCCCAGTCGAGCACGACCGCATAGCGCCGCACGACGTCGAGCTTGTCGATCTTGCCCGCGCGGAACCACGCAGCGACGGTTTCGGGATCGGTCGCGAGCCAGGAATCACGTTCCCGGCGGATCGTCTCACGCGCCTCGCGCGTCGCTGCCGCGTCGATCTCGTATTCACACAGGTCCGCGTCGACCACCTTGACCACGACGCCGTAGTCCTTGGCCGCACGCTCGATCGAGACGTAGTCGTCTGCGACATCCTCCAGCACCAGCTTCGGATCACGCTCCAGCGGATCGCCGAAGCCGCCGCCACCCGCGGTCGGCCGGCTGAATTCGTCACCCGTTCCGATGCGGACATCCGAGAAGGTGGCACCCAGCCATTCCTCGGTGTCGGCACCGGCCCGCTTCAAGGTCAGTCCGTGCGGCATCGACGGCAGGCCGCCTTCGATGCCCCACACCACGGCGCGCTCACGATCGCAGATATAGGAGATGACCGTGTTTTCGGCCGCGAGCATGACCGACGTCTTGCGAACGCCCGCGCCGCCGCGCCATTTGCCGGGGCCGGGCGAATCCCTGAGGATCTCGAATTCCGTCGTCAGGATCGGATTTGCCCGTTCCTGGCCCTCGACCGGCTGCGCCATCAGTCCGGTGCCGAAACAGGCGGTGGTGACGTTGCAGCCGTCAAGCCCGTTACGACCGCCCCAGCCGCCGGGCAGCCAGTCATAGAACATGAAGATCGGCTTTTCCTTCTGGCGTGCGTCCAGCCCGCCGGTCAGCAGATATTCCAGGTTGAAGGCGCAGGCGATCGCGCGATCGGGCATGATCTTCGACCACATCTCGTAGATCGCATTCATGATCTTCTCGAACGGCATCAGGAAACCGGTGACCGCGACCGGCCATTTAGCATCGACGATACTGCCTTCGGGGGCGATGATCTCGAACACCCGATAGAAGCCGCTGTTGAGCGGCAGGTCCGGGAAAAAGGTCTTCATCCCGGCGGCGACGGCGGAAAAAGTCGCCCCGAATGCCGAATTATAGATCGAGCCGATGGTCGGATGGCTGCCGGTGAAATCGTAGATCGCACGATCGCCCTTGATCGTCAGCTTGATCTTGATCGGGATCAGCCCCTCGGAGGCGTACGGGTCGCGGTCGATGAAATCCTGGGTTTCCCACTCGCCGTCGGGAAGCGCGGCAAGGCGCTGGCGCATGGCGCGTTCCACATAGTCCTGCACGGCCGCGAAGCCCGTGGTGACCGTATCGCGACCATACTTGTCCACAAGTCGCAGGATTTCGCGGGCACAGACCTGTGTCGCCTGGGCCTGTGCATGCATGTCGCCGATGATCGAGACCGGATCGCGGGTGTTGGACGCAATCAGGTGCGCCACGTCCTTGCAGAAGCGCCCCTTGTCGAACAGCCGCACCGGGGTGATGCGCAGGCCCTCGCGGAACATCTCGCGCGCCAGCACATCGAACGATCCTGGCACGCTGCCGCCGACATCCGACCAGTGGCCGTTCGACTGGCTGAAGGCGATGATATCGCCGCCGGCGAAAATTGGGCGGATCAGGCGCACATCGCAGAAATGGGTGCCGCCGGCGTAAGGATCGTTGATGGCGTAGACATCGCCCGGATGCATGTCGCCGTCGAAGGCGCGGATCACGTCCTTGCAGGTGAAATGCAGGGTGCCGACGTGAACGGCGATATCCTGATTGCCCTGCGCCGCCGAATTGCCGTCGGCATCGTGCAGCGCGCTTGAAAAGTCGCGGTTATAGATCACGAACGAATAGCATGTCCGCAAAATCTGCTCGGCCATCTGGTCGACGCTGGAGATGAAGGCGTTCTTCAGGACCTCGAACGTGACGGGATCGAGCGGTGCTGGGTCGGTCATCGGATCAAGCCCCCACGCGGATGATGATATTGAGGTATTTGTCCACCTCGGCGGTCATGGCGGGCGGGATCAGCACGGTCGAATCGACCTGCTCCACCACGGCGGGGCCGGTGAGCACGAAGCCTGCCGGCAGGTCGGTGCGTTCGTAGACCGGCGTGTCGATGCCGGCCGCGGCGGCATCGAACCAGACTTGCCTGCGGCTCGCCGGAAGCGGCGTTCGGCCCGTTGGCTCGTGAACCGAGAGTTCGGCCTTGGGCACGACGCCGATTGCCTTCAGGTTCAGCCGGAACAGGCCGACGGGCGCCTCGTCACGGCGGAAGTTGTATTCGCGCTCATGCTCGCGATGGAACGATTCGACGAGGCTGGCGACGTCGCCGATCGGGGACGGTGCGGTCACCGCCAGCGAGCGCCATTGGCCCTGATACATCATATCGATCGTACGCTGCAGCATGACGTCGGGACGGGCGACACCCTCATGTGCCAGGCGCTCCACGGCTTCCTTCTCGAGCCGCCCAAAGGCCGCTTCGATGACGGCGGGATCGGCCTCCGCCGCACCGATGATGAAGCTTTCGGAGAAGTCGTGCTGCATGTCGACGAGCAGGCAACCGAGCGCCGAGGTGACCCCGGGATTGGGGGGCACGATGACGGCCGGAATGGCGAGTTCCCGAGCGATCTCGGCGCCGTGCAGCGCACCCGCGCCGCCGAAGGCTACGAGCGCGAAATCGCGCGGATCGTAGCCGCGGCTGATGGAGATCAGGCGCACTGCGTCCGACATGTTGGCGTTGGCGACGCGGATGATGGCATCGGCCGCTTCATGCAGATCAAGATTGAACGGCTTCGCCACCCCTTCGGCGACGGCGTCAGCCGCGAGGTTCGGATCGAGCGTGATTTTGCCGCCGGCCAGGCTGGTGCCGAGGCGGCCAAGAACGACATTGGCGTCGGTGTTGGTCGGCTGGTGGTTGCCCTGGCTGTAGCAGGCCGGGCCGGGATGGGCGCCGGCCGATTGCGGCCCGTTGCGCAGCGATCCCGCCTCATCGATCCAGGCCAGCGAACCGCCGCCGGCACCGATGGTCAGGACCTCGATCGAGGGAAAGCGGATCGGATAGCCGAACTCCACGAACCAGTCCTTGGTCACGCGTGACTGGCCTTCGTAGGCAAGCGACACGTCCGTCGAGGTGCCGCCCATGTCCAGGCCGATGGAGTTTGGGTAGCCGCACAGCATCGCGATGTGCCGGCTGGCAATGGCGCCGGCCGCGATGCCGGAGCCGGCAAGCCTCGCCGCGAAATCGACGACGCTCTTGGGGGTCATGACCCCGCCGCCGCTGTGCAACAGAAGGAGGTCACTCTTGTAGCCATCCTGTTGCAGCCGGCTGCCAAGTCGCGAGGTATAGTCGACGATCACGGGGCTCAGCGCGGCGTTCGCGACGGTGGTGGAGAAGCGCTCGTGCTCGAAGATTTCCGACAGCACGTCCGACGAGGCCGAGACCGGTACGCCGGGCAGCTCGTCCAGCAATATCTCCTTCATCCGCCGCTCGTTGGCGCCGTTCATGTATGCGTTCATGAAACACACCGCGACCGCACGCACGCCGCGACGCTTGAGGATACGCGCGACCTCGCGGGCGCCGGTTTCGTCGAGCGGGGTCACGATCCGGCCGTTCGAATCGATCCGCTCGCGCACCACCAAACGGTCGCGGCGCGGCACATAGGGTTTCACGACGTCCTTGTATGTATCCCACAGGTCCTGCTTGTTGGCGCGGCGGATCTCGATTACATCGCGGAAGCCCTGCGTGCATACCATCGCAGTACGCGGCAGCCGCCTGGTGATCAGCGCGTTCGTCGCCACCGTCGTTCCGTGCGAGAACAGAGCGACGTCGGCCAGATCGACCCCCGCCCGGGCGACTCCGGAGACGATACCGTCGATGGGATCGGGCGTTGACGCTGTCTTCTCTATGCGGATCTGGCCTGTCGTTTCGTTCATGATGCAGATGTCGGTAAAGGTGCCCCCCACGTCGACGGCAACGCGTAATGTTTCCAAGTCGAACTCTCCCTATGTCTTGCGATGACCGCCGGGGGTCACGACAGCGGCATGACGACCGGACGCATCGGCGAACCCGTCGCACCGCGCAGCCTGATGCAGGCGCCGAAGAAGGCAAATTCGTAGAGCCGTTCCTCGGCCAGTTCCTCGAGCCAGGCCATCTCCATGATCGGGATGCCGGCCTCGGCGAGCATGTAGGTGTGGACCGGGAAGAAATTGAGTTCGTGCGCCGACGGGGTCTGTTCCAGGGTCAGATTGTCCGCGCCGATCATGATGGCGCCATGCTTGGCAAGAAGCTCGGCGCCGGCGCGATTGAGCCCGGGCGTATTGGCGCAGAAGGACATGTCGGGCCACCGCGTCATCTGCCCGGTGTGGATCAGGACGACATCGCCGGGCTGCAGCTTGAGGTCCTGTTTCTTCAGGCAGTCCTGCAAATCCTTCTCGCCAATCCCGTAACTCGGAGGCAGGACCTTGGTGTCGTGCAGCGCCGCGATATCGAGCAATACGCCGCGTGCGAAGATCGGCGGATGCGTCTCGGCGCCGCATTTGGTCCAGGCGCGGCTGCCGAGGTGTTCCCTGGTGTTGAACTCGTTGAAGATCTTTCCGTTGTAGCCGAAATGGTTGAAGGTATCGATGTGCGTCCCGCAACGGGTATACATCGAGATACTGTCGCCCGAATAGGAAACGAGCTGATTCGCCTCCGGACTGGCGCCCATGGTGTTGGCGACGATCTCCCCGCCCGGCGTGTGCGTCATCCAGATCTGATAGGGCTGGTCGCCGGCGCCGAACCAGCCCGGCATGCCGACGAAATTATCGACCGACAGATCGAACACCTTCGAGGCGTCGGCGCGGCTGATGATGGCGGAACGCGACTTCGCATCGATGAGATGCAGCATGCCGATCTCGTCGTCTTTCCCATACGGACTTTTGCTCACCTTATGGAATTCGGCACCATAGGCGATGATCTTTTCTTTCATTTCTTGATCGACGTAGCAAATCTCACACATTTCAGCCCCCTGACTGGACAGTATTATGGAACAAGGCCGCGGGCGGTTTCGGTCAACCCGAGAAGCCGTAGACCGAACTTGCCTGTTCGGGCGTGATGAAGCCATCCCGCAGATCAGCCTCGACGCGCGCCGGATCGCGTTCCTCGGGAGGACCCCAGCCGCCGCCGGCGGGCGACGATATCTTGATCCGGTCACCGGGCTTGATCGGAACGTTGGCGAACTTGCTGGGCGAGACCTTGTTGTAGGCCTGCGTGATCGTCAGCCACTCGTCACTGCCCGCACGTTGAATGAACAACTCCGCCCGCGCCCCGTCATGCCCGCCATGGATGCCCCAGGGACTGATTTTCTGGCGGTCGCTCATGTAGCTGAAGGTCATCGGTGTGTCGGTGCAGCGGACGGTCTTGGACAACGCAAGGCCGCCGCGGAACTTGCCGGGACCGCCCGAGCCGTCCACCAGCTTGAATTCCTCGACGTGCCAGGGAAAGCGGAACTCGAAGACCTCGACGGGAATATGCGGGCAGTTGCCGTTGATGCCACCGACCGCGTCGTTGCCGTCCGCGAAGCTGCGCCCGCCCCATCCCACCGGCGTCAGGTCGTAGCAGCAAAAGAATTCGCCGGTCTTGTTGTCGGCGCCGCCGAACAGGAAGTTGCTGTGCGAAGCGCCATCGGTGGCCGCCGAACGATCCTTGAGCCCCGGCGCCAGCGCCCCCATCACGACGTTGGCGATTCGGCAGTGGGTTTCCGTGTTACCGCCGACCGAGGGGCCGGGAAAGTTCACGTTCACCACCGATCCCGGCGGCGCCAGCACGCGGATCGGGCGAAAGCAGCCCGAGTTCTTCGGGATGGTGAAATCCGTCAGTTGCAGCACGGCGTTGTACGCGGCGCCGTGCGCGACACCGAGCGTGCCGTTGATCGGGCCTTTCGCCTGCGGCGAGGAGCCATGGTAATCGACGATCATGTCGCTGCCGTCGACGGTCACCTCGGCCCTGATCTTGAAGGCGCGGTCCTCGATCCCGTCGTCCTCCATGTAGTCTTCAAAGACGTAGCGGCCGTCCGGGATCTGTTCGATTTCGGCCCGCATGCGCCGTTCCGAGTAGTCCATCAGCGCCTTCACGTTCTGATGGAAGGAATCGAGGCCCTGCTTGCGTGCAAGGTCGATCATGCGCCGCTCGCCGAGGTCGATGGCCGCGATCAGCGCGCGGAAGTCGCCGTAGTTGTAGCGCGGCGTGCGCACGTTCGCGAGCATCAGGCGCCAGACATCGTCGACATCCTTGCCGGCGCGCTTGATTTTCACGGGCGGCACTCTCAGGCCCTCGTGGAAGACCTCGGTGGCCTCGCCGGCGAAGCCCGCGGGCGCCATGCCGCCGACCTCGCAGACATGACCGATGGCGACAGAGAAACCCAGCAGATTGCCGTCGAGGAAGACGGGCTTGAAGAAGGTGTGTTCGGGCGTGTGCAGACCGCCGCGATAGGGGTCGTTGTGGACTATGACATCGCCCTCGACCAGATCATCGACCGCGATTTCCTGCACGCAGGAACGGATCAGCAGCGGCATGCCGCCGATCATCGACGGGCAGAAATCACCGGTCGCGATCAGTTCGCCGTTCGGCAGCGCGAGGCCACAGGTAAAATCGAGCGATTCCGAAAATATCGTCGAATAGGACGTTCGCATCAGCGTCACGCCCATGTCCCGGCAGATGGAAACCAGGATGCCGCTGACGATGTTGAGTGAAACCATGTCCATGGGGTTGCTCCGTCAGTTTCAGGCGGAAATCAGCAGGTTGCCGTAACGATCGACGGTCAGGGATTTGCCGTGGTCCAGCACCGTCACCGAGGCGTTCTCCTCGACCAGCGCCGGGCCGCGGATCGCATGGCCGCTTCTGAGTGCGGCGCGGTCGTAGACCGGTGTCTCGACCCAGCCAGTGTCGAACCAGACCGGGCGCGTCGAGACGGCCACGGCGTCGCCGTCGGCCGCCGCGATCTCCGGGTGGTCCATCTCACCGGTGCGAGCGATTCCGGTGATCAGGAAATTGACGATCTCCATGTGGTCGTCGAGACGGAATCCGAACCGTGCTTCGTGCTGGGCGTGGAACGCATCAAACAGACCGGCGACCTCAGCATCGGAGAACGTGTCGATATCGATTGGAATTTCCAGTTCGTAGTTCTGGCCGAGATAGCGCATCTCGACGCTGCGGCTGATGGTGACGTCATGATGGCCCTGCGCCGCGAGTTCGGCCCTGGTCTCGGCCACCAGCGCGGCCATCGCAGAAGCGGCGCGGGCGCGGTCGAAGAAGCGCGAGTTGAGCTGCACGGTACGATAGCGGTCGACGCGTGCATCGGCCATGGTAAAGCCAAACGCCGAGAACTGGCCGGGAAAGTTCGGGACCAGCCCCTTCGGTATCGACGCTTCGGTCATCAGGTCGCACATGTGCGGCGGACCGGCGCCGCCGAACGCGACCAGCACGAAATCCCTCGGATCGAGGCCCTGTTCGGTCAGCACGGTGTGCAGCGCCCCGACCATGTTGTTGTTGGCGATGCGGACGATCGCGAGGGCCGCCTGCTCGACGGTATAGTCGAGCAGCCTGGCGATCGGCTCGATGACTTTGCGGGCTGCCTCGGCGTCCAGGCTCATATCCCCGCCCAGGAAGTTCGTCGCGCTGATGCGGCCGAGCACGACATTGGCGTCGGTGACGGTTGGTTTGTCGCCGCCGTTGCCGTAGCAGGCTGGGCCGGGGTTGGCGCCCGCGCTTTCGGGGCCCACCACCAGCATGCCGCCACTGTCGATGCGGGCGATCGAGCCGCCGCCGGCTCCAATTGTGCGAATGTCGATCATCGGGATCTGAATCGGGCGGCCCCATTCGATCTCGAAATCGGTGGTGAATTTCTCCTTGCCGTCGACCACGGTCGAAACGTCGGTCGAGGTGCCGCCCATGTCGAGGGTCACCAGATTGGGCAGCCCCAGCAGCCTCGCTGTGTGCTTCGCCGCGATGACACCGCCGGTGGGTCCGGAGACGGCGATCTGGATCGGCGCCGCCACCGCGGCGTCGAGAGTCATTTCGCCACCGTTGGACCGCATCACCACCACCTTGGCGGTGATCCCGCGGTCACCAAGTTCCTGACGCATCGAGCCAAGCTGGCGGTCGACGACAGGCTTGATGAAGGCGTCGCAGATGGTTGTGGAGGAACGGAAATGCTCCTTCCACTTCGGCAACACCTCATAAGAGATTGACACTGGAATGTGGGGCACGCGCTGCCGGAAAATCTCCTTGATGCGGATTTCATGATCCGGCGTCAGATAGGAATGCAGCAGCACCACCGCGATGGAGTTCACCTCGCCTTCGGCGGCGATCTTGTCGGCCAGAGCGCGCACCGCTGCCTCGTCGAGCGGCTCGATGACTTCGCCGGAAGGGCCGATGCGCTCGTCGATCTCGTATGCGTTGCGGCGTAGCACGAACGGCTTCGGCTTTACCCACGCAAGGTCGTAGTGGTGCCGGCGATTGCCCCGCCCGATGAAGGGGACGTCGCGAAAGCCGCGGGTGGTGACATAGCCGACTTGCGCCCCCTTCCCTTCCAGAAGCGCGTTGGTCGCGACCGTGGTGCCGAGCCTGATCGTTTCGATATCGTCGATCCGTTCGAATGCCCGCAGTCCAGTCAGGATGCCGTCGATCGGGTTCTGTGGCGTCGACAGGTTCTTCCAGGCCTTCAATGCGCACCCGCTCTCATCATAGGCGACGAAGTCGGTGAAGGTGCCGCCGATGTCGATGCCTAACCGATAACCCATATGCTCATCCCTCTCGCGTGTTTCCCTTGCCCGCTGCTCATTCGGGGCAACCCGTCCTGGTTCGTGCGGTTCAGGGCGGGAGGACCGGTGCCTGATCGCCGTAGTCGACCGGCGTCGCGTGCCAGCCTTCGGCACGTTTTGCCCAGAAGGTTTCCCGCATGCGCATCGAGACCGGCCCGGGCCGATCGTTGCCCATGATGCGGCCGTCGATCCGCGATGCCGGCATCACGCCACCCGCCGTCGTAGACAGGAAGATTTCGTCGGCATCGCGGAGTTCGGCGGCCGAGACAGGCCTTACGTCGCAGGAAATCCCCAGTTCGGAACACAGTTCCATCACCGAGCGGCGGGTGATCCCCTCCAGCACCCCCGCATCCGGCGTCGCGATCCTGCCGTTCGAAACAATGAAAATGTTGAAGCCCGGCCCCTCCGTGACGTTGCCGTCCTCGTCCAGCAGCAGGCAGAAATCGGCGCCGCGATCGTGAGCCTCGAACTGGCCACGGGTCAGATCGGCCCAATGGAAGTTCTTCGCGCGCGGATCAACCGATTTTGCCGGAATACGCAGCGTTTCGGCGATCACCAGATGGGCGCCGCGCCGCTGGACCTCGTCATTCACCAGCGAGACCCATGGGATGGCGAAGGCGGCGATGTAGTTGCGCGCGTAAGCGGGATGGTACGGCATCCCCGGCGGCGGCCGGCCGCGCAGGCAGTCCATCGCGACATAAGCTTCACGCAGGCCGCTCATGCGAACCAGCGTGTGCAGCACGCGCTTGATCTCGTCGTCGCTTTCGCGCGGCCTGAACCGGAACGCATCCATGGAGGCCCGGAAGCGCCTTATATGGTCGTCGAGCCGAAAGAAGCAGCCGTTCCAGACCCCGACGACGTCATAGGTCACGTCGGAGCGGCGGTAGCCCCAGTCGGTGATCGGGATCGCGGCCTCGCCGACCGGCATGAAGCGCCCGTCGATATAGGCCGCGCCCGCGGCAAACAGCGAAGGAGTTGGGAGCGCGGGAGGCGGGGCCGAAGAAGTCGGGGGCGAAGAAGCCGGGGGTTCGCTCATGACGGTTGCCTCAGATTGGCCGGGTCGAGTTTTTTGTTGCGTCCGACAGGACCGGCCGGGTTATGTCCGGCGGCGAATTTGACCTGGCGGCGACGGTGTCCGCCGCCCGCGGATCAACAGCAATTCACGTCCTCCGGTCAGCCCGTTCGGGCGGAACACCAGGATCAGCGCCATGACGATGCCAAGCCCGATCTCCTGGCTGCCCTCCGGCAGGCGCAACGTCGTTCCACCGAGCGTCAGGCCACGCTCGAGGAAGCGCAGGAACTCGACGATCGCTGTCACCGCGATGACACCGCTGACCGCGCCGGTGAGACTGAACATGCCACCGACCACCAGCATGGCGATGGTGATGAAGGAAAGGTTCAGGTAGAATGGATCGACGGTGAGAATGCCGAGAAACTGGGCGTACAGTCCGCCGCCGACCCCCACCAGCGCAGCGGACAGGATGAAGGCGATGAGCCGCATCCTGACGATGTGCACGGCCGACGCCCTCGCCGCGACGTCATCATCGCGTGAGGCCCGCAGCATCAAGCCAAACCGCGATATTTGAAACAGGTAGGCCACCAGGATCGCCAGGATCGCGAAGACGTAGGCGGTCCATGGTCCGACGACGGTCGGTATGCCGATTATCGAACTGACGCCGGCGGTCACTGAATCCCAGTTCGAATATACGCTGTTGACGATCATAAGGAACGCGAAGGTCGCGATCGAGGCCGCGGTTCCGGACAGCCGCATGATGGCTATGCCAAAACACAGCGCCACCAGAGCCGGCAGCGCCAGTGCGCCGGCGATCGCCACGAGGAAAGGATACTGATTGTCCTGCAGAAAACCCGGCAGTCCCTGCAGCATGATCTGCTTGAAGCTCGGTTCGGCCGTGGCCCAGGCAGCGGCGTAGGCGCCGATGCACATGAATCCGACCTGGCCGAACGAGATGATCCCCGAATTGCCGATGAACACGTACAGCCCGATCACCACGGTGACGCGGATGAACATCTCCGTCAGCGTGACCTTGAAGCTGTTATCGATCGGCGACAGGCTGACCAGGGCGATGAGACCCAGGATCGCAACCAGCCAGATCGGAGCCTGATGACGTGCAACGAAACTTCGCATGGTCGTGTGGCTCCTCCCGCGCTATGTTTGATCGCCTGATTCACGCGCTTTGAACGTTCCGCTCAGCGCGATCATGCTCAATGTCCGATCGCGTGATTCGCGCATCCTGAACGTTCCGCTCGACGCTATCATGCGCTAGACGCGTTCGAAGACGCTGCGCGCCGGCACGAGACCGGCCGGGCGGATCAGCAAGACCAGAATCACGAAGGCGAAGGCGAAGGCGTCGCGGAAGGCGCGCAGGTCCGGCGGCAGATAGGCCTGCAGCATGGTGACGATCAGTCCTATGGCGAAGCCGCCGACCACAGCCCCCACCAGGTTGCCCATGCCGCCCACGACCACCGCGACGAAGGCGAACAGCGCGAGCGGCACGCCCATGGTGTTACTGAGAGAGCCCGACTGGGTCGTGTAAAGCAGCGAAACGACTCCTGCCAGAATGCCGCTGATGGCGAAAGCAAAACCGATGACGAGATTGCCGTTCACGCCGAGATACTGCGCCATGCGGAAATCTTCCGCCGCCGCCCGCATCTGCACGCCATAGGGCGTACGCTTCAGAAAGATCGACAGCGCGGTCATCAGCACCAGCGTCACGACGAGTGTAATGAGCTGCAGCATCGGCACCCTCAGCGTGCCGATATAGATCTGCGTATCGACCGCGCTCCACAGATTTATCGCCTTCGGCCGAGCGCCATAAGCCATCAGGATACCGTTCTGGATGATGTAGCTCACCGCGAACGAGGCGATCATCAGCGTCGGCGAGGAGGCCCGTCGCAACGGGCGGAACACCAGCACGTCGGTCAGCAGCGCGGCGACCACGACGATCAGGCAGATCGCCGGCACCAGCGCCGCCCAGTTCCACGAACCGATCAGCAGCCGCGCCGTCACGTCGGCCGACGGCACGATGAGGGCGTAGCAGCCTATGGTGATGAAGTCGCCGTGGGCGAAGTTGATCAGCCGCAGGATGCCGAACAGCAGGCCGATGCCCAGCGCCACCAGCGCGTAGATACTGCCCAGGCTTAAGGCATCAATCAGGTTCTGGATAAACTCGATCAAGCGTCGGCCTCCGCCGGCGTGCCCTCGCGCTCGCCGAAACCGAAATAGGCGTGCTGGATGGCAATCCCGTCCTGGAGTTCCGCCGCCCGTCCCTCCAGCTGGATGCGTCCGCCGCGCAGGACGTAGATGCGGTCGGCGTGCTTGAGGATGCGGTTGGAACTCTGCTCGTTGATCAGCAGCGTCAGCTGCTCGCGTCGCCGCAGATCCAGCAGGATCTCATAGATCTGGTCGATGATTTTGGGCGCCAGACCGAGCGACGGCTCGTCGACCAGCAGGACGCGGGGGCGGGTCATGACGGCGCGGGCGACGGCGAGCATCTGCTGCTCGCCACCCGACAGCCGTCCCGCCGGATAATGCAGACGTTCGGCGAGGCGCGGAAACAGGTCGAGCAGGCGGGTCGCGGTCGCCTTGGCCGCGGTACGGTCGTTGCGTGCATAGCCGGCGACGTGCAAGTTTTCGGCCACCGTCAGGGTTCCGAAGATGTGCCGCCCCTCCGGCACCAGCGACAGCCCCAGCCGGGCGATCGATTCCGGGCGCATGCCGATGACGTTGCGGCCCTCCAGCGCGATCATCCCCTGGAATGGCGTCACCCCGCCGGCGATCGCCGCGAGCGTGGTCGACTTGCCGGCGCCGTTGGGGCCGATGATACAGACGATCTCGCCTTCCGCGACGGTGAGCGAGACGCCGGACAGCGCCACGAGTTCGCCGTAGCGAACATGGACGTCATCGACTTCGATCATCGCGCCCATCACGCCTCCATGCCGAGATAGGCGGACAGGACCGCCTGGTGGCTCTGGATTTCGGCCGGCGTTCCCTCGGCGATCGTTCGGCCGCCGTCCAGGACGTGGATCCGCTGGCTGATGCCCATCACCACCCGCATGTTGTGCTCGATCAGCAGGACGCCGCAGGTGAAGGTCTGCGGGATCGAAGCGACCAGTTCCATCAGATGCTCGCATTCGGCATCGGACATGCCTGCCGCCGGTTCGTCCAGCAGGATGAAAGCCGGTGACAGGACAAGACCGCGGGCGATACCGAGCCGCCGCTGATCGGTATAGGGCAGCGTGCCTGCCTTCCAGGCGGCCTTTTCGCCGAGGCCGATCCAGGCAAGCACGGCAAGCGCATGCTGGCGCGCATAACGCAGACTGAGTCCGAGGCCGACCGCGGTCACCTCGACGTTTTCGATGACGCTCATGTCCTTGAACAGGCGGCCGGCCTGAAAGGTGCGGGCGATGCCGTGTTCGCGGAAAGCCGGGGCGGACCAGCCGGTGGCGTCCTCGCCGCCGACCAGGATGCGACCGGATGTCGGCTGCTGAAAGCCCGTCAGGCAGTTGACCAGGGTTGTCTTGCCGGCCCCGTTCGGCCCGATCAGGCCGAACACTTCGTGCCGCTGCACGGTCAGGCTAACCTCGGAGATGGCGGCAAGGCCCTGGAAGCGGACGATCAGATTTTCGACCGCCAATTCCGCCGCGTCGCTGTTGCTTCGATCGAGGCCCGGCACCGGCGGTTCGACATAGGGGCGGATCATCACCGAAGCCTTCCCTGGTGGCAATACGAGGACGTGCCTGCGGGAGGACGTGCCCGCCAGAGGACTGGCCGGCACGTCCCAGTCATCGAACGTCACTGGTCATCGAAGGTCACTTCTTGAGGCGATAGAGAACGGCGTTCGGAATGGTCTCCTTGATCTGCCACTCCTGCACCGGCGTCTCCTTGTTGTCGGCATAGGAGACGACGAACATCGGCATGCTGATCTGTATATGCAGTTTCGGTGTGAAGGTGCGCGGCCCGAGAACCGTCGGTGCATTGTCGTCCTTGTTCAACAGGGCGACGACCTTGGCGCCGTCCGTCGTGCCGGCCTCGGTCACCGCCTTGGCCCACAGCTCGAGGAAAGCGTAAATCGGGTAGGCGTACTGCGTGGTCGGCGGCTTGCCGTATTTCTTGGTGTAGGCAGCGGTGATCGCATTCACCGCGGGGCGGGGATCGTTCACCGTCAAGCGCCTGGACCGGAAGGTAGAAGTCCTTGAGCCCCGGGGTCGAGTTCAGCCAGTAGGTGCCGTCCATGGCGGTGCCGCTCATGATCGGCAGGGTTATGCCGGCGGCGCGCAACTGGCGCACCGCGCTCGCCGCGCCGGGATTGGTCGAGCACAGCATGATGTTGTCGACCTTGCTCGTGCGGATCGCATCGCTCAGGCGGGTAATCTGCGAACTGATGGTCGGATCGATGCCCTTGAAGGTGTCCTGGCCGACGACGGTGCCGCCCTTCTTGGGGAAGGCCCAGTCATAGCCGGCACAGATGGACTTGTTATACTCGATCGTCTCGTCGATCAGCATGTAGCCCTTGCGGAAACCCTTCTTGTCGTAGCCCCACTGTCCCATCACCGCGCCTTCGAGCTGGGCCGCGTTGTTGGCGGTAAAGGACAGCGGTCCGACGCCGATGATGCCCGCCTTGGGATCGGACGCGCCGAGGAAGGTGGAGATCACGCCAGCCTTCTGGGCCTGGAGCGCGGCCGGCGCCCCGTAGTCGTAGTCCGCCGACACCAGGAGCAGGTTGGCGCCTTGGCCGATCAGCGCCTGTCCGACCTTGGCGCCCTCGACGCGATCGGTCTTGGTATCGCCTGTAACGACCTTGATCTGTTCACCGAGCAGACCGCCATGGGCGTTCTTCTGCTCAATCCAGAGTTGTGCCATCTTCGCGGCCTCGCCATCATAGGCTTCCATCCAGCCGGAGAAGGCGACGGCCATGCCGATGGTGATGTCCTTGGCGGAGGCGAACGCCGTTGATCCGAAGATCATGAGACCACAAATCAGCAATGTTGGCAGAATTCTGCTTTTCAAACACATCTCCTGTCGTCGGGCGCCGGTGCCTGGTGGCAGCCGACGCTGTGAAGCCTGCTGGCGGACCGAACTCGTTTCAGTGCTCGATCCGTGTCACGACACCCGCTTCGGTTGAGGCCGACGCGTTGCATTTCCGGTGGTCAATGGCTCACCGCATCCGCTGCCAGCCGTTTGCCGCGGTCGGCCTCCCATTCGACGCACCAGGAGGAACAGTAGAGTTTGCTCGCGACGAGGACGGCGTCGGAAATAGCATTGGCTGGTTTCTCATAGAGCAGAATGCCGCAATTCGGGCATTTGTTGTAGCTCTCGATATACATCCGGTTCTGGGCAAACCGCATCGCTGCAACCTCCGGTTATTTGCACTGTGCTGACGGGTGCAGCCTTCAGTAATGGAGCCCGTGGACTTGGAACGGGCCGCTGTTGTTCGGCCCGCGAGGCCGCCGCCGGGGATTCCGTTCGCCCTGTAACCACATACCCGTCCGGAACCGACGCTCTGGCGTGTAACGGCGCCGGACTCGCCGCAGTACGCTCAAGCAGCGTCCGGGAATTCGGTAGATGTATGGTTGTGTCCTTGCCAGGCTTTCTCGCCTGTGATCGGCGGACGCAATAACCATCATCAATGTCTCCGTATTGACGCCTCGAGGCGCGACAGGGCAAGACGCTTGCCGAAAAACCATCAAGCTGTCAATCGATCCCGGACCAATTGATTCGATCGTGTGGATCGTGTGGATCGCGCTGCTCGGGTGGGACCCGGCCGCCAGACCCACTGACGAGCACCTGTGGAGACGCTCACCGGCCCTCGGTGCCGTCCATGGATCCAGCTACCACGAGAGGAACGGCGCAGGAGGCTTTCTGGCCTTCAGACCCACTGGTATCCGCCGTGGCGTTCAGGCCGGACCAGCATTCCCGATACCTCGTCCCCACCAGGAAGCGGCGACGGACCAGCCTGCGAGATTAGCTGGGCGGCGGGCGATGTCGCGCGCGGCGAGTTCCGCCTCACCCATCGCCGGATTGAGTAGCGGCCAGAATTGATCCCTCCGGGTTGCAACGGTCGCGTGACTGGGCCTTCGCGCAGAACCGCCGACAGCAGAATGCTAGACTAATGGCCAGCGAACTCATCATTGCAGAACCCCGGCGATCATCGGCTCTGCACTACATCGATGATCATTCGTACCGGGCGCGATCGCACCATGCGCCGCAGTGGGGCCGGCATGCCGCGACGCAAGATGTCATACGGGCGGTCGCGCACGATCAGTACTTGATCAATATGATACAGCACCATGTGTTGCGCGGGATTCAGAAAAAACATGTGCTAGTCTAGGCAAGATGTCATAATGCGTTTGCTGTACGCCAAAGATCAGCGCGACTCAGTGGTGTGTGCCGCACGGCAGGCGAATAACGGTAGCGACGTCCTGCTGATGGCAACGCCGCACCATTCCCATCCGAGCGCGAGCCCGGCACGGCTGCAGCCACTGGCTGGTTCCCCGGGCACTATTGCGGCATTACAACATTTGCGGTATTCGTAAGTGGAAGCTTCGATCTAGGCTCGCCTGCCTCTCACGGGACTATGGGTGTCACCGCCGATGCTCATTGCCAGCACGCGGCTGATCGCGGTCAGGTCCCGCCCGGACTCCGCCGACCATTGGTTGAAGGCCGCCTGGATCGCAGCAAGGTCGCGCTTGCCGCTTGGCGGCCGATCAACGACTCCCTCGCGGATCAATGCCGAGACCATATCGGGCGAGGCGATGAACGCCGGCTTGCCGATCGCCCGAAGAAAACGGCCGGCGGCGTCGCCGCCAAGATGATTGGCGCGCTTCTTCAAGACCTCCAGCAGCCCGACATAGTCCGTGTCCGGCCAGTCCGCGAAAAACCGGGCGGCGCTCCCGCGCTCGGCCTCGAGATCAAACAGAAATTTCCCGTTGATCTGCACTGACCGTATCTTGGCGCCGTTACGCACGATGCCGCGGTCCCGCATCAGTGCATCGAAATGTTCTTCAGTCATGAAGGCGCAGGCATTCGGGTCGAACCTGTCAAACGCCTTCTCGAATCCGTCCCATTTGTCGTCGATCACCTTGGACGAGAAGCCGGCGTAGAAAATTCGCCGCGTCATCTCCGCCAGGATACGATCGTCCGGAATGGCTGCGATCTCCGCCGGCGTGCGCGACGCCGTCCCAGACAGGATCTGTTCGAGCGCCACGCTACCGCCTTTGCGTTCCGCCGCATCGACGAAAATCTCCTCGAAACGTCTCATCGCTTCATCGTCTTGTCGCTGGTCTTGCCATCGTGCACATTCCTGCAAGGTGAACGCGCCCGGCACAAAACTCAAGGTGCAGCCGCGCAGGTCGAGGCCTCAGGCTCGCTGGACGTCCGGCTGTTCTTCTGAAGATTACGCCGCTAGCCACGCGGCGATGGCCTCAGCGCCCGGCGGGGAATCCGACCGAGACGCCGCCGATCACCGCGTTCGGCTCAAGCTGGCACAGCAATCAGGGCGGAGATGACGACGACACCGATCACTGCACCGGCGAGGCTGGTGACGCCCGCGCCGGCATCGCAACGCGGCATGCGTCCGTCACTGCCGTCAGGGGTTTCCCGCGCCTGTTACGCGCCAGATCACATTGCCCACGTCGTCGGCCATCAGTACGGAGCCATCGGGACCGATCGCGACACCGACGGGCCTTCCGTACGACACGCGCTCGTCCGGGCTCAGGAAGCCGGACAGGATATCGCGCGAGGGGCCGGACGGACGCCCGTTCGTGAACGGCACGAAGACGAGCCTGTAACCACTCAGCTTGCTGCGGTTCCAGGAGCCGTGCTGCCCGACCGCCATGCCGTCCGGGAAGCCAGGCAACGTGCCGGCGGGCAGCCAGCACAGGCCCAGGGAAGCGGTGTGGCCGCCCAGCGCATAGTCCGGCTGGATGGCCCTGGCGACGGCGGCCGGATCCTGCGGCACCCGGTCGTCGACGGTCTGCCCCCAGTAGCAATAGGGCCAGCCGTAGAAGCCCCCATCGCGCACCGAGGTCAGATAGTCCGGCGGCGTCTCGTCGCCCAGCCCGTCGCGTTCATTGACGACGGTCCACAGGACGCCGGTCTCAGGCTCCCATGCCATGCCCACCGGGTTTCGAAGACCGGAGGCAAAGATCCGGCTGGTGCCGGCCGCGAGGTCCAGTTCGTAGATGGCGGCGCGGCCTTCCTCCACCCCCAGGCCCTCGTCGGCGATGTTGGTTAGCGATCCGACGCCGGCATAAAGCTTGCGCCCGTCGGAGCTTGGCAGAAGGCTTCGCGTCCAATGCCCGGCGGGCTTGAACGCAATCAGCTTGCGCCCCGGCGCGGTGAGGCGGGTCGCGCCGGCCGTGTAAGGGAAGGCAACGACACCATCAGTGTTGCCTACGTAGAACGTATCGCCGACCAGCGCCATGCCGAACGGCTGGGTCTGACCCGCCAGGAACACCTCCCGAATTTCGGCCACGCCGTCGCCGTCGGCGTCGCGCAGCAGCGTAATGCGGTTCGCGCTGATCCCCATCGCGTCGGCGCGGCGCATCGTGCTGACCATGGCATAGTCGAAGATAGACCTGGGGGGGCGGTCCGCGCTCATGGATTCGGCGATCAGCACATCGCCGTTGGGCAGAACCTCGATCCAGCGGGGATGATCGAGCCCCGCCGCGAACGCGCTGACCTTCAGCCCAGGCGCGGCGATGGGCGTCTGTCCCCGGGGCCATCCCCGGGCCGTCGGCATCTTCAACGTCGGGATTGCGCCCTGCGGCTTCGCCGCCGGGATTGCCGGCGTGCTGCCCCAGGCCGGCTCATGCGAGCCGTCGGTCAACCGGCGCGCCATCAGCGCCGCGCCACCGAGCAGCGAAACGATCCGCGCGAAAATGTCCGAAACGATCAAGGCACTGTTTCCTCCGGTTGCAGGCACGCCAGCCGAAACCGGCCGGCGTTGGAATCGACGATACAACAGGATGCGCGGCCCATGAACGCGCGCCCCGGGCAGATCTTCCATGGCTGTCGATCTCGCGTGAGGCGCCGGTCCAGAAACCTGATCCCATCGGTTAGAAGTGGAAAGGCCTCGCTGCCATGGACGCCGACGGCGACAGCGAGCACGATCAGCGGATCCGCAACGACGATTGTTGGTCCTGCCACATCGTCAACTGAAGCATCGCGATACGAAAGCGTCCAGCCGGCCCGATCGAGAATTGCTGAAAGTCATCTCAAATCCTCGAACGCAACAGGCGGATGGCGGGGGCAGAACGTTTGCAGGCAGGCATCCGGAAGCGACCGTCGCGTCGCGGTGCGACGCGTCAGGGGGAGTTCCAGTGTTATAGCCCTGTGAAAATAGCGATCAAGGCACGCCGCTCCGATGCAACAAGCCGATTTGTCGGCTACGACGGTCATGCCGACCCCGACCCGTCCGGTACGCGGCGCCGGGCCAACGACCCGCTGGCAAGTCTGGAGCAGGGAGACAGGCGATGCCGGCGATCACGTATCAGCGATCGTCACGGCTACGCATCATCTGCCAGGCGCGCGCGGGCGCCGTTGACGGACCAACCGAAATCGTCAACCGTCCCGCCGAAGGTCGATCAATGTCAGAATGTCGGTTCGTCTGCAACGAGGGAGGATGGCATGAAAACCTACGGCCATTTCATCAACGGAACATACGTCGAGCCCTATGGCGGCAAATTCATCGACAGCTTCAACCCGTACAGCGGCGAGGTCTGGGCACGCATCCCGCAAGGATGCCCGAACGACGTGGACCGCGCGGTGGCCGCGGCATCGTGTGCGATGCGCGAAGGCCCGTGGTCGAAGCTGACGGCGTCAGAGCGTGGCAGGCTGATGCTGCGCCTCGCCGACCTCGTCGCCCAGAATGCCGAGAGGCTGGCCGAAATCGAGGTCCGCGACAACGGCAAGCTGCTGGCAGAGATGCTCGGTCAACTCCGCTATCATCCGGAGTGGTGGCGTTACTTCGGCGGCCTCGCTGACAAGATCGAGGGCGCTGTGGTGCCGATCGACAAGCCGGAGATGTTCGCGTTCACGCGCCATGAACCAATGGGCGTGGTGGCAGCGCTCACGGCCTGGAATTCGCCGCTGATCTTCATCGCATGGAAATGCGCGCCGGCGCTCGCGGCGGGCTGCACCGTGGTGGTAAAGCCGTCCGAATTCGCCTCGGTCTCTACGCTGGAGTTCGCGGCGCTCACCAAGGAAGCGGGGTTTCCCGACGGCGTGTTCAACGTCGTCACCGGTTATGGCGCGGAAGCGGGCGCGGCGCTCATCGATCATCGCGACATTGCAAAGGTTACCTTCACTGGGTCGGATGCAACGGGTGCACGTATCTACGCGCAGGCCGCGAGGAGTTTGAAACGCGTGTCTCTCGAGCTGGGCGGCAAATCGCCCAACGTCGTCTTCGCCGACTGCGACCTGGACGCGGCCCTCTCCGGTGTGATTTCCGGAATTTTCGCGGCCACCGGCCAGACCTGCATCGCTGGCTCGCGTGTGCTCGTGCAAAACTCGATCCGGGAGGCGTTCACCCAGCGCCTCGTCGATCTCGCGCGCACCGCCCGCAAGGGCGATCCCATGCTGCCCGATACCAATATCGGGCCGGTCACGACAGCGCCGCAGTTTCGCAAGATCCTGGACTATATCGACATTGCCAAGGCGGAGGGCGCCCGCTGCATCCTGGGCGGCGAACCGGCTGGAAACCTGCCAGGCGGACAGTTCGTCGAGCCGACGATCTTCACCGATGTGAAACCCGAAATGCGCATCGCCCGCGAGGAGGTGTTCGGACCGGTGCTGTCCATCCTCGGGTTTGAAGACGAGGCAGAGGCGATACGGCTCGCGAACGATACGATCTATGGTCTTGCCGCCGGCGTCTGGACTACGGATATTGGAAGGGCCATCCGGATGTCATCGGCGCTGAAAGCAGGGACGGTGTGGGTCAATACCTATCGTGCCGTCAGCTATATGATGCCGTTCGGGGGAATGAAGGGTTCAGGAATTGGACGTGAGAGCGGGATCGAGGCAATCCGCGAATATCTGGAAACCAAGAGCGTCTGGATTTCGACCGCCAAGGGCGTGCCGGCGAACCCTTTCATACTGCGGTAGCGGGTCCGGGCAGTTCGGGGGCCTGGGATCAGTGAGAAAACCAAGGAGTCATTTATGATCAAGTTCTACTACAATCTGGCGCCGAACCCCACGAAGGTCGCACTGTGCCTCGAGGAAATGGGCCTTCCCTACGAACTGGTACCAATCGACACACGCAAAGGGGAACAGCACACGCCTGCCTTTCTCGCGATCAATCCGAATGCGAAACTGCCCGCTATCATCGACGGCGAGGCCATCGTTTTCGACAGCAATGCAATCTTGCTGTATCTGGCCGAGAAAACCGGTCAGTTCCTGCCGGAATCAACCCCGGTGGCGCGCGGCGCATTGCTCTCCTGGCTGATGTTCGTGGCATCAGGAATAGGACCCTACTCCGGACAGTCCGTGCACTTCAGGAACGTGGCGCCGGAACCGAAGGAGTACGCGGTCAATCGCTACACGTTCGAGGCACAACGACACTGGGGCATCGTGAACACGCGCCTGGGTCAGCATCGGTTCATGCTCGGTGACACCTACACTATCGTCGACATGGCTGTCTGGGGCTGGTCGCGCCTGATTCCGGTTGTGCTGGGTCCGGACGCGGTGAAGGACTTCCCGAATGTGCAACGACACCTGGAGGAGATCACCGCACGCCCGGCCGCGGCGCGCGCTTTGGCGTTGAAGGACAAACACACCTTCAAGGCCGAGATGGACGAGGTCGCCCGTCTGGCGATGTTCCCCCACCTGGGCAAGAAGGTCGCCTGATCCCTCCCGACAAAATTGCCGGGACCAGGCGCCGGCCAGCGCATCCTACTGGTCCCGGCCCAGCCTCACGGCGCGCTGAGTCTCGGCACTCCTGACCTGCCAGCCTCGGCGCCATTCCGCATAGCGGATCGTGCCACGCGGATGGGGATTATCGGCAAGGCCCTTGCCCGCTTCAGCGGCCACGTAGCCCTCGTCCTTGTCTCTTCGGGTTTCATCAACCTTGATCTGCCAGCCGCGCGCCCATTCTTCGTAACGAATCGTTCCGCGCGGATAGGGATTGCTGGACAGGGCCTGCCCGGCTTCAGCGGCCAGATACCCTTCATCCTCTTCCTTATGCGGGTTGCACGAATTCACGTCAGACATCCCCGGCGCTTCCTACCCTCCAAATGTATAACACCTCTACGGTTCGTGGCGTGATCGACAAATCGGAGGTATAGCCTTCGGCCTGTCGCACGGTGTCAGAAACCGGACCGCAGGAACGGCGGAGCAGGCCCATTCCCGCTCAGCCTGGTCGTCGCTATTCTTGCCCCGGTCTGCGAACGCTGCGCCCATGCCTCCGCGCTTTTGAATTGGAAATCTCGGCGTCTGCCCGGTCAAGTTGACAACACCTTCGGCACCTTACGCCGCGCAACGGCGTTCGCGCGCACCACGTCACCCAAATCATCGTCGTAAGAGGGGATCGTACGGCAAGCTATGCCAACCCCAGGTCGATGAACCGTGGCGGCGCCCAGCGGCGCCGGGATCGGTGGCAGGAACAGACTGCGGGCCCGTTTGCGGCGCGACGGCAATGCGGGAGACAATCTCAGGATGGGCCATGCGCTCCTCGTCGCGATCGATTTGGCCGCCACGATGCCGGGCCAGCCCCTACGAATCAAGGGGCCGGACCGCGATTGGCATGGCAGGAAATGGCGGCGACCAACCGAGCAGTGCCGGCGCGGCCGGGCCAGGCGATAATGGAAAGATTGTCGTTGCTGGATCGGACTGCAGCGGATCCCGCGACGCGGGCATGCAGCCCCACCGGAGGCCGATCACCCCGGTGGCTCAGACACGTCATTCACAGGCATCGCACAGACGCGAAGTCCGTGCGCCTGGCGGCGGCCCCCGGGTCAATCCACCTTACAAACTCCCAGGCTGTTCTCGTCTTGATGCTCGCCTGGCACGGGGCCGAGCTTTACTTTGGCGAACGCTGGATCCGCCGAGGTCGGAAACAAGGTGGTGCCGGCGGGATAACAATTGGATGCCAGAAGGAACGCCATCACTGACGCGTACTGCTCTGGCGACAACGAGGAGGGCGAGTTCAGCGGCATGTTGTTGACCACCAGGTAGCGGATTATGGCGAGCGTCCAACCGTTGCGCCTTGCAGTCTGCAGGAAATCGTTGCCAGCGACCGACGGCGCGGCCGTTCCCTGCAAATTTGCACCATGGCAACTGACACACTTCTGGGCGAAGATTTGGCCGCCCGCCTCGGCCTGGGCCTCCGTGTACAAGGCCGGCGGCGACGCCTGCGCGGAAGCCACCGGCTCCCCAGGTCGTGGCTGCGATGCCGCCTTGGCCGTGCCAGGGCCAGGGGTCGCCTCCGCAGCATTTGGCAGGGGGGTTGCCTGGGTCAGCGAGTGGGACGCTGCTTCAGCGGACGGCCGGGCAAGCGCTGCCACGGGGTGCGAGGCCACCGCGTCGACAGTCGTTTGCGACGTCTGAGCCGACGCGCTCGAGCGGTGGTCGCAGGACGCGGACACCAGCGGGGCTGCCGCGGTATGCACCACGATAAACCCGCCGCGGACCACGAGTTCGGTACCGCCCAGAGCCTCGTCCAGCGGATGCGGACCATCGCCGCCTGGCACAGCCACCCAGGCAAGGTAGCCATTGTGCGTGCCATAGGCCGGGGCGGCGGACGGCGGTTGGCAGGCGTCGACCTGCTTCGCACCGGCCGGGACTCCCAGCACGGTGTTGGCCAGCGCGCCCTCCAGGCCGCCAAGGACGCCGGTCTCGGTCGGTCGGCCACGCGCCACCTCCAGGTAGGTGAGCGCACGAGACGCGGCGATCTGGTAGTCTGTCAACTCGCGCCCCTTGAGCGAGTCTTGCAGGTACGCAACGGCGCCGCGCATGTTCGCTTCGGCGCCATGCAGCGGCGCGGCCCAGACGGGTGTCTCCTTGCGGTCAAGCAACGCGTCGACGTGTCCGATGGCTCCGATCGGATCACTTGGAACACCAACGCCTGCCAGATAGCCGCTGCCATGCTCGCCAACCAGAAGGTTGATCGCACGCTGGCTGGCGCCGCGGTACACGTTGCGGTCGGTCGAATAGCTGGCATCGATCCGCACCAATTCGTTGATCGCAGCCTTGACATCGGCGAGTGCGGCGACCGTCTCCTGATGGTCGTCCAGTGGCGCGGCTGCCGCCGGCCACGCCGTCGCGAGCGGCGCGCAGAGGCTGGCAGCCCACAGAAAAAGAGCCAGCCCGCTGATGCGGGCCGGCGTGCAGGTCTTCAACGATCGATCATCCATGCATTCGCCCTACTTCAGCGTGAAGGCGCTGACGAACGCCTGTTGGCCAGGCGTGTTCGGCAACTCGGGGATCACGGCGTTGCCGGCAGGACCTGACGAAACCACCACGTACTCCTTGCCATTTTCCTCGTAGGCTTCGGAGGGCGCCTGGATGTAGCCGTCGGTGTCATAGCTCCACAGTATATTGCCGGTCTTGGCGTCGAAAGCGTTCTCGTTGCCGCCCAGGTTGCCGGAAAACACGAGGCCGGACGCCGTCACCAGGGCGCCGCCATAGTTCGGCAGATCGAAGTGGTGGCGCCAGTTGAATATGCCCGTGGATACGTCGATCGCGTTCATCTGCCCGGTGTTGGGACCAACGAGCTTGGGGAACGCTCCGCCCAGATAGAACTGGCCGGCGATGTACATGACATCCTTGTGGGAGGTCCATCGGCCACACTCATTCTGGCTGGGCACGTAGAACGCGTTGGTGGCGGGGTCGAAGGCGCCGCCCTGATACTCGATGCCGCCTAATGTGTTCGGACAGGCGATGTTGCCCTCGACGCTCGGTGCCGTGTCGACCCCCTTCTGGAAGCTGGCGACCGTATGGTCCACCAGTTGACCGGTAGCGGCATCCAGGATCCAGAAGTTTCCGGCCTTGTCGCCGGTCGCAACCAGGTTGCGCGTGTCGCCACCCACCTTGCCGCTGAACAGGACGGGCTGCATCGGCGGATCCCAGTCATGCGTGTCGTGCGGTATGAACTGGTGGTACCATTTCAGCCTCGGCTCCTTGCCCGAAATGTCGAGCGCCACCATGGAGTCCGAGTAGAGGTTGTCACCTTCCCGCACCGTGCCGAGAAAATCCGGACAGGGATTACCGAGATTGAGATACAGCAGATGCGCCTTGGTGTCGATCGTGGCGCCACCCCAGGTAGCGGCGCAGCCACGCTTCCAGGAGTCACCGCTCCAGCTATCGTGGCCGGGTTGGCCTGGACCGGGCACGGTGACCCAGCGCCAGATCAGGTGTCCGTCCTTGGGATCGTACGCCGAGATGTTGCCGACGCCGCCCCAGTCGCCATCCGATACACCGAGCAGCAACATATCCTGATTGGTTTCGGGATCGTGGTACGGGACCGGGGCCATGGTGTAGAAGGAGTTGGCGGTGTCATCCACCGTCACTTTGTCCCAGACCTTCTTCCCGGTCTGGGCATCCAGCGCGATCAGGTGACCATCGAGGGTCCCGATGAAGACCTTGCCATCGAGCAGACCGATGCCGCGGTTGGCGGCGAAGGAGATGACGTGGGGGTTGTTCTTGAACTCCCATTTCAGCTTCCCGGTGGCGGCGTCCAGTGCATAGACGTGATCGTGCGCCGACGTGACGTACATCGTACCGTTATAGACGATCGGCGAGACTTCCATGGGTCCGCTGTCGTCGACCATAAACTTCCAAGCGAGCTTCAGTCCGCTGACATTGGCGGGCGAAATCTCCATGGCGCCGGTGTAATGGTTGCCGCTGTAACTTTTGGCGGGCAGAATCCAGTTGGCGCTGTCAGCGGCGGCGTTGACGAATTCCTGCGCGCTCGGCGTCGTCTGCGCATGCGCATCGCCGAACACCAGGCCAAGTGCGGCCGCGAGCCCCAGAGCCACCGGCTTCAGACCGTCCGATCCTGCGATTAACCTGTTAAGCAACATTACCTTCCTCCCATTGGACCCAGGTTGCCATCTTCGGCACTCGCGCAGTGGATTCACGTTTAGTCTGGCCAACACGCGGCTTCTGTCCGACGTCTTGACCGGTCCTTGAACGCCAAACCCACAGCGTTACACGCGTATCAAGCAAAAGTGCGTTGCGCGGCAGCGCGAAACATCCGGGGGCATTCCCGGACCAGAAGCGCAAAGCAATTGAGCCCGCAACCATAATCCCGCAGTCAACGGCATCTGCTGTGGCCACGGCACCCATCGGGATGCAGCACCCCGGTGATCGAATGGCACACTGCTCCACGCCAAGTCGCAACGCTTCCACTATCGCACCGAGGGTGTAACGGGCCGCGTAGTAAAGGATAGATTTCTATTGGATGAAATATCGGTAACGACAGAGGCTGCTCTTGCCAGAGATTGACCACTTATCAAATGCAAAACCCAACTTCTTGATTCCCTCCCAGTTCGAGACTGTTGAAGTCAACCGATCGTATTGCCCTTTATCATCGTAGCGTCAAGTCAGATGCGATCGGTACCGACGGACGCGGAGCCGGCCGACTATCCTACCGTCGCCGCGGCCTATTCACTTAGCGTTGATCATTGAAACACGGTCCGGGAGCAGGCCGGCCCCGCGATCCGGCCGGCTGCAACGCACGTTATATCTGATTCAGCATAACGGCCTCGACGCTGCTGCGGCAAGCTCAACGCTGACGCCCGTCGTGGGACTATCAGCCGCTACGGTGGGGGTGGCCCCGGGCGCACCGGGTTATGAGAGAGTTGCACCCAAACGTGACCTGCATGCCGGGCACCGGGCGGGCATGGAGCGCGCTTTCGGGATTGGACTGGCCGCGAAATTGCGTAGATAGTGGCGAGCGCCATAAGGCGCAAAATGGGGGAAAGCGAATGAGAAAGCGGATACGCACCGCACTCGCGGCTTGCGCGCTGAGCATCGTGTTGTTCGGACCCGGGGCCGCCATGGCGGCCAAATACAAGATCTATCTCAGCATGAGTTACATCGGCAACGACTGGCAGGCCGAAGCCGCGAACATGGTCAAGGCAATGGCCGCGGCGCCTGACATGAAGGAAAAGGTCGATCTCCAGGTACAGGTGGCCGGCCCGAACGCACAGCGGCAGATCCAGCAGATCAATGCCATGGTGCAGGCCGGCGCCAAGGCGATCGTGGTGTATCCGATCTCGCCGACCGCGCTCAACCAGGTCGTGCACCACGCCTGCGGGGCCGGCGTGCTGATCATCGCCTACGACGCGGAAATCACTGAACCGTGTGCCTACAATGTGCACATCGACCAGCTCGAAGCCGGCCGGGTCACCGCGGAGTGGCTTGCCAAGAAGCTCGACGACAAGGGCAATATCGTGGTGATTACGGGCGTGCCCGGCACTTCCGTGGACGTGCAGCGCACCCAGGCGGCGAAGGAGGTATTCGCCAAATATCCGGGTATCCACATTATCTCAGAGGGCGTCGGCATGTGGAGCCAGGCAGTCGCGCGCACTGAACTGACGAAGATCCTCGCCACTCATCCCTGGAGCGATATCAACGGACTGTGGATGCAGGTCGGCTGCTACACCGCGGCATCGATGCAGCACGAAGCCGGCATCGCCGATGACAAGCTGGTCCCCTGCGCCGGCGAAGGCTCGAACGGCCATCGCATTCAAATGCTGAAGGTGGGCGACAAGCAGGTCGAGGGCGGCCACGGCACTTACCGGCCGATGGGCGAAAGCTCGACCTCGTACGCCTCGCCGCCCTATTCGGGCGCCCTCGCGCTGAAGCTCGCGGTCGAAAAGCTGGACGGCAAGACCATTCCGAAGTTCACCAAGCTTCCACTACCGGTCGTCACAGATGAGACCGTCAAGCTGTGCCTGAAGGGCACCTGGAAGGAAATGGAAGAGGGCTGCAACGTGTTCCAGCCGGCGATTATCAGCAACCCCGGCTGGTTCGCCTCGATCTATTCGCCGAACACCCCGGAAGTCGGCTTGCGCGCCGCGCTCGACGGAGTGCCCGAGCAGACGGCCGAACGGTAGCGGGGCGCGCGCCGGCGTGGCAACCTCACGCCGGCGCACCGAGGGAGCGATCATGACGCAGCCGGCGGGCACCGCGATCTCAGTCGAGTTCGGTACGCAAGACCTACGGGGCCACAGTCGCCCTCGACGATGTTACCCTGACCATTCCCACCGGAAGCGTGCACGCCCTGCTCGGCGAGAACGGCGCCGGCAAGTCGACCCTAGTGAAGCTGTTGAGCGGGCTGATCCGGCCGGAAGCAGGGCATATCTCGGCATTCGGCCAACCCGCGGACCTGCGTTCGCCACGCGACGCGCACCGGCTCGGCATCCAGACCGCATTCCAGGAACTCACGCTGGTCCGCGACCTGACCGTGTGGGAGAACGTGCTGCTGCCGTACCAGCCCACGGGTTTCGGTGGGCTTTTGCGTGCGCGCCGCGGCGAAGCGATGGTCGCGGAACTGCTGGCCCGGCTCGGCATCGGCGGCGTCTCGACCCGGCAGATGATACGTGACCTGGACCTGCCCGTGCGGCAGAAGATCGAGATCGCCCGCACATTGCTGCGCCGGCCACGCATCCTGCTGCTGGATGAGCCGACATCGGCCCTGTCCGGGCGTGACATCGAGTGGCTCGCGAACGTCGTCGCAACCGAGAAGCAGAAGGGCACGACGGTGGTTTTCATTTCCCACCGCATGCCGGAAGTGCGTCTGTTCTGCGACACGCTCAGCGTCCTGCGGAATGGGCGCAATGTCGGCACCTACGACGTGGGTGGGGTAAGCGATCACGAAATCGTGGAGCTGATCATCGGCCGGTCGCTCTCGGCGACGTTCCCCCCGAAACCGGAGGCTCAGCTCGCCGTCCCGCCCGTGCTTTCGGTGGCCGACCTGTCGGTCGGGCGATTGGCAGGCGCGTCGTTCGACCTCCGGCCGGGCGAAATTCTGGGCGTCGCCGGCTTACAAGGCATGGGTCAGCTTGAGTTGTTCCTGGCGCTGTTCGGCGACACGCCCCTGTCGGGCGGCAGCATTCGCGTCGACGGCCGTCCGGTGACGCTACAGGCGCCAAGCGACGCGATCGCGGCGGATATCGGCTTCGCGCTGGTGCCGGAGGATCGCAAGAGCGAGGGTCTGTTCCTCAAGCTCGATGGCCGGCGCAACACCTCATTGCCGGTCATCCGCCGCTTTACCCGGACCGGCCTGATCGACGGCGCGGCCGAACAGGCAGCCGTGGCCGGTGCGCTGCGACGCGTTCAGGTGGATGAGCGAGCGCTCTACCAGCCGGCGGGCGCCTTCAGCGGCGGCAACCAGCAGAAGATCGTGCTGGCGAAATGGATCATGGCCGGCAGCCGGGTGATGCTGCTGTTTGATCCGACTCGCGGCGTCGACGTCGGCACGAAGCACGAAATCTATGTGCTCATCAACGACTACGCGCGGGCCGGAGGGGCGGTTCTGCTCTACTCCACCGAACTCGAAGAGGTGATCAATCTGAGCCACCGCGTACTCGTCATGTACGGCGGCCGTATAGTCCGCGAACTGGACAACGTGAAGGCCGAGGCGACCGAGAACGCGATCATGCAGGCCGCCCTTGGCGGCGGCTCGGGCTCCGAACCGGTGTCCGCCGCGATGGCCGCCGCATCATGAGCGACGTCGCGTTACCAACGGCGGCTGCGCCAGCGCGCTTCGGCCTCTCGTTGGCCCGACATCGCGGCCTCCTGACGGCGATCCTGGTCTTCCTGGTGCTGTTCGGGATCGTCAACCTGGTTTCGCCCAAACCGTACAGCTTCTTCGATTTCAGCTACACGTCGACCGGTGGGTGCACGCTCGCGCTGGCCGCGATCGGCGAGACGCTCGTGATCCTGACCGGCGGTTTCGACCTGAGCGTCGGCGCGGTCATCTCGCTGGTCAACGTGACACTCGCGAGCCACATGCACGCAGGTCTCGGCTCCGAGATCGGTTGGGCCCTGGGCGGGCTCCTCATCGGTGCGGCGGTCGGTGCGTTCAACGGCCTGTTCGTGGCGGTTCTTCGATTACAACCGATCGTGGTCACGCTCGCCACCATGTTCATCGGGCAGGGAATCACGCTGCTGATCATGGAACAGCCCGGGGGCCAGATCCCGCCGGATCTCTCGACGTTTCTGACCGGTTCGGCGATCGCGAACGTGCTGCCCGCGGCGATCGTCATCCTTGCCGTCGCGCTGCTGGCGTGGACCACGCTGGCCCATTCGCGTTTCGGCACATCGCTGTACGCCATTGGTAGCGACAAGGAAGCAGCCACCGGCGCGGGCATCAAGGTGGTTCCCAGTGAGTTCGCTGCCTATACGCTGGCGGGACTGATGTATGGCGCGGCGGGGGTTTTCGTCTCGGCGCAGACCGGGTCGGGCGATCCGCTGGCCGGCAACCCGCTTCTGTTGCAGGTGTTCGCCGCCATCGTCATCGGGGGCACCGTGTTCGGCGGCGGCCGCGGCGGCTGCCTGGGATCGGTGTTCGGCTCCTACAGCCTGTTGCTGATCATCAACATCCTCCTGATCCTCAACGTCTCCGCCTATTACGCAACGGTGGTGGAGGGCGCGATCCTGGCGCTGGCCGCGCTCGGAGTGTCGCTCGACCGGCGCTCACCGATCGCCCAGTGGCTGCGCCGGTTCGGACATCGCACGCGCCGGGCGCCCGGCGACGGCCTGGGCCGGCCGGCGCGGCCGCTGGTATTCCTTGCTCAACCCATGCCGCCCAGCCAGCGGCTGCCCTGGTGGCGGCGGCATGCGGAGGACCTGCGTTACGCGTTGCCGGCGTATGTCTGTTTCCTGCTGGTGTTGATCGGCACAGGGGTCCTGTATCGCGGCCTCAGCGGTGGCTACGTCAATTCGCTGCTGGTGCTCGGGTCGTTCCTGGCGGTGTTGTCGCTTGGCCAGGGCGCGGTGATCCTGACCGGCGGACTTGATCTGTCGCTGCCGTGGACCATCGGCCTGAGCGGCATCCTGCTCGCGGGCCTCGTTCAGGGCCGTGCGTTCGAGGCCGCCTGGGCTGTTCCGCTGGTGCTGCTCATCGGGCTGGCGATCGGGCTGGTGAATGGTCTCGGCATCGTGCTGTTCGCGCTGCCGCCGATCGTGATGACCCTGGCGATGGATGGCATCCTGCAGGGCGTCGCGATGGTCTACAGCAATGGCACGCCGAGCGGGTTCGCGCCGCCCGAACTGGTGTGGCTGATGACGGCGCGCGTGGGGGGCGTCACGCCGGAATTGTGGTTGCTGGCAATCTTCATGATCGCCGCGACCCTGCTGTTGTCGCGCACCCCCTTCGGCAGGCGGGTGTACGCCGTCGGCAACAGTCTGCGCGCGGCGCGTCTGTCGGGGGTGAATGTCGGACGTACCCTGGTGCTGGTGTACGTGCTGAGCGGGCTGTGCTCGGCTATCGTCGGTGTTCTGCTGGACGGGTTCAGCGGCCAGGCCAGTCTTGGAATGGGCGATTCGTATCTGTTGCCGTCGATCGCCGTGGTGGTGGTAGGCGGCACGTTGATCACCGGCGGACGCGGTTCGTATCCGGGCATGATCGGCGGCGTGCTGTTGTTAACCGCACTGCAGACGTTGCTTGCAGGCACCACGCTGCCCGACGCCACACGCCAGATCATTTACGGGCTCGTCGTGCTCGGGGCTGTCGTGGCCCTTCGCGAGCGGCGGACAGGTTGATCCGCGGGGTCGGAGACCAAAGGAGGAATTACACATGGCTGATACCTCGTCCGATATTCATGTCCTGGTGGATTGCAAGACCATACTCGGCGAAGGACCGCTGTGGGATGTCAAGGCCCAGAGGCTGTTCTGGATCGATAGCTTCGGCAAAAGGGTTTTTCGCAGCACAGCCGAAGGGACTGAGATCAAGACCTGGGACGTCCCGGCGAAAATCGGCTCGATGGCGCTTCGCCAGGATGGCGAAGGAGCGATCGTGTCGCTGCAGAACGGCTTCCATGCGCTGGATTTCCGCAGCGGTGAATGCAGGCCGATTGCCGACCCCGAGGCGGACATCGCCTCGACACGCCTGAACGACGGCAAGGTTGACCCGCACGGCCGATTCGTCTGCGGATCGATGGACATGGAGGAGGCCGGGCCGAACGGCGCGCTGTATCGGCTCGACGCCGACATGACGGTACACAAGCTGGAAACCGGCATCATCTGCTCGAACGGCCCGTGCTGGAGCCCCGACGGGCGCATCTTCTATTTCACCGATACCTGGTCGGAGGAGATCTCGGCCTATGACTGGGATCTCGCAAGCGGCACACCCAGCAACAAGCGCAGCTTCGCCTCAGTCAAGGGCAAGGGCGGAGCTCCCGACGGCGCCACGGTGGATGCCGAAGGCCATGTCTGGAGTGCCGCGGTCTATGCCGGGGAGCTCCGGCGTTTCGCGCCCGACGGCAGCCTGGACCGCACGATCACCATGCCGGTGCTGAAGGTCACGAGCGTCATGTTCGGCGGCCCGAACCTCGATGTGCTGTACGTGACTTCAATGGCCAAGCCTCCGTTGCCGCGATTCCCCGAAGACGGGCCGCTGGGCGGCAGCCTGTTCGCCGTTCATGGTCTCGGCGTTCGAGGACTGCCCGAACGACGCTTTGCCGGCTGAAGCGCCTCTGCGGCGGAGCCATCGCCGAACCGGTGACAGTGACATCGGCGAGGCCGGCAACGATGGCGAAGGAGCGATCGGGCCCGAGATCGTTGACGATCGAGACCTGTCCGCCGAGGGCGGATGCGGTCATGGGCGCATGTGGTCCGTCATGGCCGCTGATGAAGATACTGGCGGATGTTCCCTCCGGTGGCGCCGGCACCTGCCCGCGCGCACGAACCGTGCGAATCCGGACAAAAAGGCGTGCATGCCTTGCCCTCGATTGGGGAAGCCCGAGGAAGCGAGTTCGCGCCGCCAGACGCCGTCCGGAGCGTGATGGCCAATTTCGGGGCGCGGGTTTCCGTCGGGAGTTGGTAGTGTGCTCAAGTCGGGAGCGCCGGCATTCGCGGTCTGCTTATGCATCAACGTGCGGTCGTATTAATCGGTTGTTAACAATTCGACCTGTATGACTGAGTCTCTTCTCCGGATGGAGCCGAAACGATGACATTGTTGGATCACTCGGTCGAGGTCCGTCGCGGCCAGTGAACCCGCATACAGTCACCGTGGGCGAGAAGATACCAATTGGAAGGCGGGTGCGGACATGGAGCAGGTGGGTGAACTGTGGTGCCTGGTCCGAGCAGAACCGCCGATACCTACAGCGCCTGATCACGCTGACGCACAGCTTTGGCCGAACCTGCATGGCGGAGCGGCGCCGACGAGCTTTGAAGCGATAAACCTGGGAGCAGGATTTCGAAATGTCGACAAACGCGGCGTGGAGTCGAACGTCCCTGCATCACGGCGCGGTCCCGGATCGCCGCCTGAGCCGCGGCATCGCCGGGCCAGGCAAAATCAGCGGCGGTGACACGACGAAGCCGCGTCAAGACGGAAAGGCTGAACGGATGTCGAGCGCGACGCTGCAACCCGAGACCGATAGCAGGCCTTCTCACCGTGCGCACGAATTCCTTCGCCATGGGAATTCTTCCGATTTCGTCGGGGCCTTGCTCTCGGGAGGCGACAGCCGTCTTGCGGCGGATCCACACACGGGTCTGAACAAATACCTCTGCCCGACCGTGCCGAGGTCAAGGCTTGTGTCTGCATCGTCATGCACTGCCTCGCCGATCGGGGTTCGGGGCTTCGCCAGAGCTGCTGAGGTCTTTGCGGACATTGCGTCGGCGCTTTCACCGCGGCAGCGAGCTTGCCGGCTCAGCATGCTTTCCGAGCAGATCAAAGCACGCCTCCTGGGGTATTTTGGGGCCGAAGGGGTCGCGCAGGCGATCCTTTGTCCGTCGGGCACTGACGCTCTGCTGACGACGGCGATGCTGCTCGCGGCGGAGCGTCCAGGCGAGGCGATGACGGCGATTCTCCCTTCGGCGTCCGAAACCGGCACGGGTGTGCCCATGGCGGCCATGTGTCGCGTGTTTGACGGACCGGACAGTGGCGCGCCGGTGGCTGGTTGTCCCGGGACGACCGTGGAAATCCCACTCCGATCGGTCGATGGTTCGCCGCGGGGCGAGGACGAGGTGAACGACGCCTTCATCGCCGCGGCAGCCGCGGTCGCGGGCCGCGCCGTTGTCTATCTTACTTACGGCACGAAGACGGGGCTGATCGCGCCGGTGTCCGCGCCTCAGGGTGCGGATGTCATTGTGGACGCCTGCCAGGCACGCATTGATCCCGCGGCAGTCGCGACGTTTTTGCGGCGGGGCTGGCCGGTCGTTGTGACCGGATCGAAATTTTTCGGCGGCCCGGCGTTCTCGGGCGCGGTTCTGTTCCCGCTGGAGCGGTTGTCGGCCCTCGGGCCGCATCCGCTGCCGTCTGGAGTGCACGAAGCGGCCAATCTGGGGACCGTTCTTCGCTGGACGGCGGCTCTGGCAGCCATCGACGCCTTCGAGCCCCAGGTTGGCAACATGGCGCGCGTCCTCTCCGACGGCGCCGCGGCAATCGAACACGCGCTTCAGTCCAATGCCGCCCTGGTGCCGATCGCTGGTCTGCGACCACGCGGAACCGGGTGGGCCGACCTGCCCAGCATTTTCACCTTCGGGGTGCGTGATCCGGAGGATCGGCGGCGGCTGCTCTCTATGGCCGAGCTGCGGCCGCTCTATCAACGCCTGGCGCACGGCGGCGTCCTGCTCGGCCAACCAGTCGATCTGGGGCTGTTCGGCGGCCTGCGGATCGCCATCGGCGCCGCGGACGTACCGGATGGGCCGGGTGGTGGCAGGCTGGCAACCATTTTCGCAGCATTGGAGGAGGCAACCGCGCCGTCCCGCTGCCTCGGCAGTAGCTGGTAATCGGATGTCGCTGATCGATCGTTCGCCCCATGCCGCGGCCGGCGGGTGCCACCCCGTCGCTCCGGCGGCGGTCGCCGACCACGGCAGTTCCGGAATAACCGGATCGTTACGCGATCCGGTAAATCGTCCGACAATCCACTTCAGGCAGGCCAGCAGGCTTCTGGAGACTGCAATATGAATTACAGTACGAGGGACTTGCCTGTTGCAATCCAGACTGAACTGATTGCGTTGTATAGTGCCGGGAAATGGGCTCAGTTGCGAATCGCCGCCAAGAAGGCAACGACCCGATATCCTACCCACGCCTTCGGCTGGCGGGCCCTGGGCAAAACATTGCTGCAGCTTGGCAAGCCGCCGGAGGCCATCGATGCGCTGTCCCGTGTCATCAAACTCGCACCGGGAGCAGCGGATGGACATAACGATCTCGGCACCGCTCTGCAGCAGTCCGGCCGAATCGACGAGGCGGCCGCGAGCTATCGTCGCGCGGTGGAACTGAATCCGGCATTGTCTGAAGCGCACTCCAATCTAGCCAGTGTCCTCTGCGACCTGGGCCAGTTTGCAGAAGCTGCGGAAAGTTGCCGGCGCGCCCTCGCGATTGATCCAAGATCAGCGGTCGCACACAATAATCTTGGCAACGCCCTGGGGCCAATGGGCCGACTGACCGAAGCCGCGGCAAGCTACGGCCAATCGCTTGCGCTCAAGCCTGACTACCTGGAGGCACTCATCAATCTGGGTAGCACACTGGGAGACCTGGCCCGTTGGCCTGAAGCGAAATCAGTCTACCGGCGCGCCGTCCAGATTCACCCGAATTCAGCCATCGCGCACAGCGCCCTCGGCCGGTTGCTCAGTCGTCTGACCGGCGAGGACGAGGAGGCAATGCTCTGCCTGGAGCGCGCCATCGCGCTCAACCCGCACGATGTCGACGCTCACGTCGAGATCGGAAATATCCTGATGCGTAAGCAACAGACCGATGCCGCATTGGGTTCGTTTCGACACGCTCAGAAATTGCAGCCGCTCATCACCTGGCGCGCCAATCAAGCCAGGCCTGATTTTTCCGCGGTCTTTCTGGACACGCCGTTGGCGGGTTCGACGCCGATGAATTATCTGGCCGCCAAGGCGCCATATGATTGTTATTTCCACTGTGTCAGCAATTGCTCACCCCGCCCCGGCGAGCGTGTCGCCGGGTCGTTTGGCTGATATCACGAAGCGGACGGTATCAAACACCGAAGCGCGATTGGCCTTCGCGGTGCTGACGACGGAGCGGAAGGCGGCATAAGTTTGCGCCCCCCACTCGCAGCGGAAGCCGTTGGTCACTTTGCGGAAGATCACGCTCGGCCGCAGATGCCGCTCGGAGATGTTGTTCGTAGGCGGCACCGCTCGATTTGACATGAACACGAACAGATGTGCCCGGTTGGCGAGCATGCGCTTGCGCAGCTTGCGGCCCGGCTCGCCAATCGGGACCACCGCCAGGATCCGGTCGAGCCTGCGGTCGAGGTCATAGAGATATTGCTTCAGGGTGGTGTCCTTCAGCGTCTCGCGCCGCCGGCCGATCGCGATGGCGCGCAGCAGCAGCCACCGGAACGGCGCGCTGAACGCCGTGTCGCCGCATTCGATGGCGTATTTCGCATCCCGGAGCAGATGCGCCAGGCAGACTTGCCACATGACGCCATGACCGCGCTGGCTGCCGAGCATGTCGGAGACCCACACTTCCGGTTGAATCACGCCGAACAGCGCGGTCACCACTGCCTTGCCCCGGCTGGGTTTGATCACATGCAGCACCGCCAGCGTGCCGATGAACACCCACTCCCACCAGTTCTTGCCTTGGACCCGCACCGAGGTCTCGTCGGAGCAGACCACGGCGCTGGCGAGCACGACTTTCTCGATCGCCGCCGAGGCATCCAGCAGTGGCTCGCGGGCGCGGGCCAGGATGTTGCTGATCGCGCCCTCACTGATCGACAGGGAGAACAGTTCGTTCATCAACAGCGCCAACCGTTCCATGCCAATGGCATGGGCGTAATGCAGGTAGACCACCATTGCGGCGATGGAGTGGCCGAACGGCGATCCCTGTTCCAGACCGGATGGAGCCTGGGCGGTTACTCGTTCGCCGCAACCGGCGCAACGGCCGCCGAACAGGCGGATCTGGGTCACGTCGGGCCGAACGGGTGGCAACTCGATACGCTCATAGACCTGCTGCGGGATTTGCGCCTCGCGGGGGAATACTGCTTCGCATTTTGGGCACGTGGTCAGCAACTCGTCGAAGGTGCGATCCGGATTCGGATGCAGCGTCCGGCCGACGCCGGGGCGGCTTTTACGCGGCGGGCGATCCGTCGCGGGGGCCGGGAGGTCTTGCTTTTGGCCTTGTGACGGCGGCTTCGACGAATTGCCGGGAGTCTTCGGTGGCCGGCTCAGTTCGTTGAGCCGCGCTTCGAGCGCTGCGATCCGCGCGTCCTGCGCTGCGATGTGGGCGTCTTGGGCTGCAATCCGTTTGTCAGCCAGCGTCAGCCGAGCGGTCAGCGCCGCGATCAGCGCGTCCTTCTCGAGGTGGCTCAGTTGGGCGGGCGCGGGGAGCAGCGGCACCCGATGTGTAGAATCGACTCGCCCGTGACCGCGTCAAGAAGTTTCTGGGGGTGATTGCCGCATCAAAGGGCGGCTGGCTGATACCAGGCCGGAAAGGATGCATTACCCCAGGTGAGCAATTGCCTGTGTCATCCCCGACGCATCGATAGATATTGCTCTGCTGCTTGATAAGGCCGATGTCGTATTCAACATGATTTGTAATGCGGATGACGGTAAGGATGTTCTGCCGCTAGCTCTCGACCTCGTGGAGCGCCTTGGCCGTCCGACGGTCAATCATCCCCGATTGATCATGAACACTGACCGCGAGAGCGTGGCGCGACGCCTGGCCAATATTCCTTATTGCAAAGTCCCCAAGACTATCAAAGTGGCTGGGCCGGTCTTGGCACAGGCTGCCTTGAACAAAGAATTTGCGGGTTTCCAACTGCCGTTGCTCGCACGCATTGCCGGCACTCATGGTGGTGACGACTTCGACAAGATCGACAGCTGGGCTGATATTCCGGGGTTTATATCAAAGAAACCAGCCGCAGACTATTACGTCATCGAATATATCGATTACCGTTCGGACGACGGCTTCCATCGCAAATACCGGGTCATTTTCGTCGATGGCGAGATATTGCCATACCATCTTGCCATTCACGATGACTGGAAGGTGCACCATTTCCGCACGGACATGGCCAACCAGCCCTGGATGAGGCGGGAAGAGGAACAATTTCTGAGCGACACAGGTAGTGTATTCAACGCAGCCCAGCAGGAGGCGCTTCAGGCAATAGCCACAGCGACGGGGCTCGACTATGGCGGCATCGATTGCGGGCAGGGCCGGGATGGCCGGGTCATCGTGTTTGAGGCCAATGCGGCGATGCTGGTACATGATGAGAAGAGTGAGGATTTTGCTTACAAGAACCAATACATCGCAAAGATAAAGGATGCATTTGGTACGATGTTAGCCCGCCGCCGGATACACAATTAGCTGTCCGCGTGCCGGGTTCGGACGCATGAGATGGCTGAATCTACATGATTTGGCGTGCGGCCGCACGTGCGACAAAACAAAGAGACAGTCTTACTTCCGCGGTGGGGCGCCATTAATAAAACATTAATGTTTAAGTATTAGATTTAATTCGTCGACCAATGGGGCAGGATGCCGCCAGTGCGAAGTTTCCAACTCAAGCCCATCCCGCCGGTTTCGAGCGCCAGTCTCGCGTCATGGCTCGACGGGCTTTTGGTAACGTTGGCGTCCGGCGAAATGGCGCCGCGGCATGCCGAGGAGGTGCGGCTAGGGCTGAAGGATGTCCCCTTCGAAGCAATCCTGTCAGTCGTCGAGCGCAACCGCCCGGATCTTGGCATCGCCGCCGAGATTGCCCTCTACGAACATTGGATCAAGGCCAACGACAGCGGATCTCCATTGTTGTTCGCCGCCTGGTTCAATATCGGCGTGTCGTTTGCCCGGGCCGGGAAACCTGCCGACGCCGCTGCCGCTTACGGCAATACGCTGGCGCTCCGACCAGACATGCATGCTGCCGCCATCAACCTCGGCCTGCTGCTTGAGGAAGCGGGCCAGACGGAGCAGGCGCTCGCCACCTGGAAACGTGCAGTACAGCCAGACGAAGCACGCATCGCATTGGAGATTCAGCAGGGCCGCCTGCTTGAGAAGCTAGGTCGGCTTGAAGAAGCGGAAACGACTCTCCACCGCGTGCTGATGGCCGATACGGAACAACCGGACGTCATCCATCATTGGATGCATATCCGCCAACGGGGTTGCTGCTGGCCGGTCGCACCGTCGGACCTTCCGGGCCTTCCGGCGACGGATCTCGTGGCAAGGTCCGGGCCGCTCGGCATCCTGGCGCTCACGGACGACATCGACCTCCAAAGCGCCGCCGCCGCCGAATGGCTCGCCCGCAAGACCGAACCGGCGCCGCGACGACTTGCCCCGGCAAGACCCTATCCACACACGCGGATCAGAATCGGCTACCTGTCGTCGGATTTTTGCAGCCATGCCATGAGTTACCTCATTACTGAGCTGTTCGAGCGCCACGACCGCCGCCGTTTCGAGATCTTCGGATATTGCTCGAGCCGCGATGACGGTACCCAACTGCGTAAACGGGTCCTGGCAGCCTTCGACCACTATCGCTTGATCCGCGCGCTTTCGGACGAACAGGCAGCACAAATGATCCGTGACGACGAGATCGACATCTTGATTGATCTCAACGGAATTACCGAGGGAAGCCGGTTGCCCGTCCTGCGATGGAGACCGTCGCCGATCCAGGCGACCTATCTCGGCTACATCGGTCCCATTCCATTGGCTGAACTGGACTATATGCTGTGCGACAACGTCGTGATCCCGCCGGAGTACGAGGCCGCTTATCAACCGACGCCGCTTCCAATCGGCCGGATCTACCAGGCCAACGACACGAGGCGTGGGATCGGCCGCGTGCTGTCGCGCTCCGAGGTCGGGCTGCCGGAAGGGTGTTTCGTTTTCTGCTGCTTCTCCCGCCATTACAAGATCACAGAGGAAATGTTTGGTGCGTGGATGGAAATCCTGCGCGGGGCCCCCAACGCGGTGCTCTGGCTCGCGCAGGACAATCCATGGTCAGAGGCCAATCTGCGCAACGCGGCGATTCAGGCCGGCATTGCACAAGAACGGTTGATCTTCGCCCATCGTATTGATCCTGATCTGTACATGAGCCGCCTGCGCCTTGCCGACTTGTTCCTCGACACCTTCCCCTACAACGCCGGCACGATCGCAAGCGATGCCATACGCATGGAACTGCCGTTGCTCACGCTCAGCGGGAGGGCATTTGCTTCACGAATGGCAGGCAGCCTACTGACTGCCCTGGGCGGATCGGAAGGCATCGCGACGAGCCATGCGGAATACATCGCCAAGGCGATCAAGCTTGCGACAGACGCCGATGCTTATGGCATTTTCCGGGCCGTGTTTACCCACGCGGCGTGGGATCGCACCGTCGGCGATATCGAACAATTCACCGCGGATTTCGAGGCTGTCATGTTCTCTCTCATTAATGGACCAGGGCCGCTTGGGTCAGGATCACCGGGTGCTTCCGTCCCGACCGAGAAGCCAACTCACCCCGGCACGCCGGGAACCAGCGCCGTCGGAGGCTTGGCGACCGCGGCGTCACCCGTGCAGCGAATGACCGAATCCGATGGTCGGGCAGAGCATCGGACGCAACCGACGCCACTGAACCGCGACCGGCCGTTCGCGGCGTGGCCGCACTTCAATCCCGGACAGTGGATCGAGTTCGAATCCGAGTTTTGTGCGGTTGGGCGACGGTGACGCCTGGGCTGTATTCACGCGCTATATGATGCCGCCTGAACCTGGCGCCGGATCGATCTGGGCGGTGCGGGTGGATGCCCGCATGCAACCGCTCGGTAACCCTGTTCTGTTGATAGGCCAGGGGATCGACCCGCGGGTGATCCAACTCGAGGAGCGCGTGCTAATTACCTATATAATCACAGAGCGTGATGGCGATGGTATCGTCAACGGCTCTTCCGTCGCGGTGGCGGTATTCATCGTCTCAGCCGAACAATGGACGTGTGTAGACGGCTTCCATCTGCCGAAGCGTCCTATCGGCAAGCAGTTGTCGTCCGACGCGCAGGAGAATTGGGAAAAGAACTGGGTGCCTTTCGTCATCGACCCGACGCGGCTCGGCCTGATCTATTCGCACGACCCGTGGGACGTGATAACACTGATTGTCGAGCCTGGTCGCCAGCGAGGCCTCGAGACCCTGTATAGCAGCCCGCCAATTCAATGGGACTATGGGACGATCCGCGGCGGCACCCCGCCGGTGCGTTACGATGACGAGCATCTGGTGACCTTCTTCCATTCGTCCCAGGTGATTGGCAGCCGGAATGTGTATAGCGTCGGCGCATGTGTCTTCCTCGCCCAGGCACCTTACACCCCGGTATCGACGACCTCCCATCCGCTCCTGATGGCGCCATACCGCACCGGGGTTGATCGCTTTGGATGGCGCTTTGCAGCCAGCGTGGTGTTTCCCCTTGGGGCGGAGCGGACGGCTGATGGCTATCACCTGCTGTGCGGCCGCGACGACGGTGAGATCGCCCCGTTCGTGGTCGATCAGAGCGAGCTAGTGGCTCGCCTGGCCCCACCCGACCGGGGCCCGACCGGCACTGTGCACGACTATCGCGGCGGCACGGGCGCTCGTCTGCCGCTCAAGCATTTGCTGTATGTGCCTGACCCAATTCCTGCGATCCCCGAACTGCCGATGATCAACTTCGTACGGACCATCGCGGGCCACGGGCGCACATTCGTGGATGTCGGCTCTCATATCGGGTTCTACACGATGGGCCTCGCGCCCGGCTTCGACCGGGTGGTGGCGTTCGAACCGTCGCGCTTCCAATACGGCTGGCTGCGGCGCAACAATGCGCTCAACGGATACGATCACGTCCAATGTGAGCATGTCGCCCTGGGCGAGCAAGCCGGAACCGCAACGCTGAATGTCTTGAGTTACGAAGGCGGCCTCAACACACTTTCTCCCGAGGTCGCCAGCGAGCAGACGATCCTGGATCAGTACACCGTCCCGGTCGAAGCACTGGATGACCGTGGGCTTGTGGATGTCGACCTGCTCAAGATCGACGTGGAGGGTTTTGAGATCCAGGTCCTGCACGGGGCCACAAGGACCATCGCTGCCAGCCGCCCGGTCATCCTGATCGAGGTATGGGTGGACGCCGTTCGGCGCCGGGAGGTGGAAGCATTCATGACCGAAATGAACTACAGTCTGGAATTTCTTTTTCCGCGGTCTCCCGAGCTTGCCGTGTGCCTGCCGCGCGAACATCGCCACGAATACCAATGGTTCATCTGAGCAGCATCGCGACGCAGCCGTTCCTGGCCGGAAGTTGCCATGCCGGCCCGCGTGTGTCCGAGCAATCCGTCAGAGCAGCACCCTGCCATCCCTCGGCTTCCAGTACAGCCGTTCGGGTTGCACTACGATGATCGTCGTTGCGGCCGGATCATTGGCTGAGAAGCTGGTCATCGCCCCACCGCGCTGCCACCGGCGTGTGGACAACGACCTCCAGCCGGCCAGGACCAGACCCTAAGTGGCACCTTGCCGAAATCAAGGGGCCGGTTGATTTTCATCGCGCCGGTGCGGCGCTGCCTGCATTCTGCCCATGCTCTCGTAGCCTCACAATCCAAGCCACACCTCCACCGGCCGTCGGAGACCACCCCGAACAGTGCCCGGCGCGCACTCATGCCTCCAATTTCGCTCACGTGGTACGGGGCGCCCGGCAATCCGCACCGGTAAGGACTTCCTCCTTGCCGACCGCGCGGCGCAGCGCCTCCAGCGCAAACAATGCACCGGGATGGCCGGTGGATGCGGCACGCCTGACCATCGCGATCCCCGTTCCCACGTCCCGCGGGCCGCCGCGGCCGTTGATCAGCATCTCACCGGCTAAAACCTCAGCGTCGGCGTTGCGCTGCCTGGCGGCTCGCAGGAACCAGACGCGCGCCGCCCCTGGGTCCGGAGCGCATCCGCGCCCTTCCGCCCGCATGCGGCCGCACCAATATTGCGCGACTGGCATGGCGACTGCCGCTCGTTCGAACCATGCCAGCGCCTTGGTGTCGTCGCGAGGTGTACCGATGCCTTCGGCGAGACAGAGGCCGAAATCAAAAGCCGCTGTCAGGTCGCCTGTCTCGGCCCGCTTGCGGAACCAGTAGCAGGTAACCTGTTGATCCGCCTCCGGGACTTGACGGGCCATTGCCAGCCGCGCCAGGTCGTTCATCGCGTCGATCTCGCCGCCGGCGATCGCCCGACGCAGCCAGCGAGCCGCCTCCTCCGGGTCGGCAGCAAGTCCCGTATCTCCCAGCAACAAGTGTCCCAGGGTCTTCGCCGCGCCCATGTGCCCGGCGGCGGCGGCGCGGCGAAGCCACATCCCGGCCTCAACATAATTCGGTGGCACGTCACCCGAGCGAGCGTAGAGGTCACCGACCAGCGCCGCCGCCTGTGGTTCCCCTGCAAGCGCGGCGCGTCGCAACCATGACTCGCCGTTGAATGTATCCTTCTCGACGCCGCGCCCCACCAGCAACGCTATGCCATACCGCAATTGTGCCAATGTATGGTTCGCCTCCGCGGCGATACGGTAATGCTCAGCTGCGGCAGCGAAATCCTGTGGCCCCGCTACCCCGCTTTCGGCGATCGCGCCCAACATGAACCGCGCCGTGGGCAAGCCGGAACTCGCCGCCTTGCTCAGCAATTCGCACGCTTCGAGCGTTGCGTCCGATGTGTTGCGGTGCAGCAGAGCCAGCGCACAGCCCAGTTGGCCGTGCGCCGATCCCCCGTCGGCCGATTGCCGATACAATTGCTGTCCTCGTTCGACATCGCGCAACTCCACGGCTCCGGCCGTCAAGATATAGGCAAGTATGGCTTGTGCCTCCGCCGACCCGTGCGCGGCCGCCTGTTCCGCCCAATACACGGCGACGCCGTAGTTTGGGCGCTGATCGGCGGCGTCCAAGGGAGCCTCGAAGAGGCTCCTGTGTGAGTCATCGCACCGCCCCTGCAGGGCAAGGGAGGCAATCAATGTCTGCGCCTCGACCTCATCGGCCTCCGCGGCACGGGCGAGCCAACGCAAGGCTGTGGAGAGGGAAGCCGGCACCCCATGGCCCGACAGATAGGCCCGACCCACGTGGCACCAGGCGGCGGGCACACCCGATTTCGCGGCCCTCATAAAAAGGCGGAAAGCGGTTTGGTGAGCGCCCTGCTCGGTCAGTTCACCCGCGCGGGCCAGTTGGGCGGTCGGCGAACCCAGTGTCGCGAGAACACGGTTGCGGAGATGATCGAACCGAGACACTCCAAGCTCCTTTGACTCGTCTTTGTCTTGCCGGAAATGGGATGGCTTATGGATTTCGGTTCGAATGACGGCTGCCGGAGGGCGGACGAGAGCGTCCGTCGGTCAACGGAGGGCCGGAATGTCTCGTGCATGGCCAGAAAGAAAGAAGAGACCGCTTGGATAGATTCAAGCGCATATCGGACCTCATCGCGGTACATCACCAAAATGCGTCAGGCACGGGGTGGGCTCGCTGCTCGCGTGCCGCGATTGTACCAAGGTTGGCTTAACGAGACGTAAAGAATAGCCGCCTAACAACCATTCCTAACCGATCCGGTTGATCTGACCGCCAGGGCCTTGGCTGTCGAAATTCAACCCATGGCTCGCGCGCTTCCACTTTGCGTGCAGATGCCTGTGTTCATGTTTGGTGAATGATTTCCTCAAGTTGATGTCGCTCCGCGATTCTCGTCAGGCTGATATCACTCCCAAAGAGGGCCCCGTCCCCAGGCACCTCAAGGCCTACGTCCGTTCGCGGCTGCATAGGTCGCCGGCGGGCACGCCGGGTGAGCAAGCGCCAGCTTGCCCCGCGTGCGTCGGCTCCGTCGCGCGCTGACCGGCTCCGGAGCCGGTCTTGCGCACCGGCGCAGGGAGGACCGCATCCGGAAAGCCGTCGGCACAAATGACGAGGAGTGGTTACGGTGGTGGGCGTCCCGCGGGCTTTCGCCCAACCGGGTTGAGTGCCTGCGCTGCTATTCCGACATTGCGGGCTGCCACTTCGAACTTACGCTGACAGAATGCCCGGTGCCAGAATTGATGCGCGAGTAGAATCAACCATCAGAGCGCCTCCACCCGCAGTGGCGACGCTCCAATTCGTGGTTGGTGAGCAATTGCATCAACCTGGGGTTGCTTCGCGAGTCTGGCCAGGCTGGTATCGCTCTCAGTTAGAGGCCGGTTTTTCCCATACTGGCGGCGCCACAGCCCCCACCTGTCCAGTAATACGTCCATACGCCTCTGGCCGACGGTGCTGGTCGAATGCGAAGATCGTCGTTCGCCCCAGGGTGCACATATCCAGGTCGCAGTCGGCAGTGATCAGCTCGTCGTCCCAGCTTGCGGCCATCGCGATGATCTCTCCGTGCGGGTTGACGATGATGGAATGGCCAAACAACTCGCAACCGTCTTCGACGCCCGCCTTCGCCGTGGCGACCGCGAAACAAGCGTTCTGATAGCACCCGGCCTGGATCGACAGATGCGAGTGGAAGACCCGCAGATGATGCGCCTCGAAACCTGCGCCATCCATGTTCAGGCTGGGCGTGTTGTATCCCAGCGCCACCAGTTCGACGCTTTGCAGGCCCAGCACGCGCCACGCCTCGGGCCAGCGGCGGTCGTTGCAGATCAACATGCCCATGTTGATCCCGTCGATACCGCCCATCGGCGCCCGGATGACCGGAAAGCCGAGGTTACCGACCTCGAAATAGCGCTTCTCCAGGTGCTGCACGCGCCGCTTCGGGTCGTATTCCGCATGCCCCGGCAGATGCACCTTTCGATATTTCAGCAGGACATCGCCTTGCGGCCCCACCAGGATGGACGTGTTGAACCGCCGTGTGCGCACGACACCGGTCTGATCCGCTTCATTGCGTGATTTCGGCATAGCCCAGGTGAAAGCCGATCCCGTATCGGCGGGCCGCGTCAAACAACGGCGCCGTCTCATTCGATGGCATCGCCGTTTCGAACCAGGAATCCGCCTCGGCGATGTCCTCGAGGTAGTGGCGCGGGAAGAACGTGGTCAGGGCAAGTTCCGGAAACACGACAAGCTCCACGCCACGTTTGTGGGCTCGTTCCAGCAGACGGATCATGCGCGCCACGGCTACGGACGCGCGGTTCGGCTTTCTGGATCGGCCCCAACTGGGCGGCCGCGACGGTGATGATGCGGGACAATCTCTCTCTCCTTCGGTTGATCGCGCTACGATGCCACGCGTCCCCAGCCAAGCAATCACCTCAACTTGCCGTTCCGGTGGCGCGACACTACGAAGCAAGCAGTTGGCCTGGCTCGCGGGCCGAGCATGATGGAGGAAGGAAATGATCGACCATGACGTCACGGTCAGCCCGTCGAAGGCGGGCCTGAAGCGCGAGGACCAACTCGCCTGGAAGATCGCCGGCGTGGCCGCCGACAAGGTCGCGGTGACCAAGGACGTGGCGGCGATGATCGTCAACCGCATCATCGACAACGCCTCGGTGGCGATTGCGTCGGTCCAACCGCCACGCCATCGTGTCGGCCCGCGACATGGCACTGGCGCGGCCGAACAAGAACGGCGCCTCCGTGTTCGGCGTCGCGTCCACCAAGCGCGTCAGCCCGGAATGGGCGGCCTGGGCGAACGGCGTGGCGGTGCGCGAACTGGACATGCACGACACGTTCCTCGCCGCCGACTACTCGCATCCCGGCGACAATATTCCGCCGATCCTGGCCGTCGCGCAGACGATGGAGAAATCCGGCAAGGACCTGATCCGCGGCATCGCCACCGGCTATGAAATCCAGATCGATCTGGTGCGCGCGATCTGCCTGCACGAACACAAGATCGACCACATCGCGCATCTGTGCCCGGCGCAGGCCGCCGGCATCGGCACGCTGCTGGGACTGAAGCAGGACGTCATCTATCAGGCGGTGCAGCAGGCGGTGCATGTCAGCTTCACCACGCGTCAGTCCCGCAAGGGCGAGATCAGTTCGTGGAAGGCCTACGCGCCGGCGCATTCCGGCAAGCTGGCGATCGAGGCGGTGGACCGCGTGATGCGCGGCGAGGGTGCGCCCAGCCCGATCTACGAAGGCGAGGACAGCGTCATCGCCTGGATGCTGGACGGCCCGCAGGCGCATTACGTCGTGCCGCTGCCGGCTCCCGGCGAGGCGAAGCGGGCGATCCTCGACAGCTACACCAAGGAACACAGCGCCGAGTATCAGTCGCAGGCGCTGATCGACCTCGCGTTCCGCATGCGCGAGAAGATCGAGCGATTTCGACGACGTCGAGAAAATCGTGATCCACACCAGCCATCACACACACTACGTGATCGGCACCGGCGCCAACGATCCGCAGAAGATGGACCCGAAGGCGAGCCGCGAAACGCTGGATCATTCGATCATGTACATCTTCGCCGTCGCCTTGCAGGATGGCACGTGGCATCACGTCGACAGCTATGCGCCGAAGCGCGCCGGCCGCGCCGACACGGTGCGGCTGTGGCACAAGATCGAAACGACGGAAGATCCGGAATGGACGCGCCGCTATCGCGCGACCGATCCGAACGAGCTGTCGTTCGGCGGCCGCGTCGAGATCTTCCTGCGCGACGGCACCAAACTGGAAGACGAGATGGCCGTCGCCAACGCCCATCCGCTCGGTGCCAGGCCGTTCGGCCGCGACGACTACATCCGGAAATTCCAGATCCTGACGGACGGGATCATCACCACGCGGGAATCGAACCGCTTCCTGGAAGCGGTGCAGGAACTGCCGCGCATGCCGGCCGGCGAACTGCACCGGTTGAACATCGCCCTGCCCGCGGGCACGCTGGCGGTCGGCAAGCCGGGCATTCTTTAGAGAACGGAGGAACGCACATGAGCGAGACAACGACTGTTCCCAACCGCGCCAAGAAGGGCGTCGGACTGTCCGGCGTCATCGCCGGCAACACCGCGTTGTGCACCGTCGGACGCTCCGGCAACGATCTGCACTATCGCGGCTACGACATCCTCGACGTCGCCGATACCTGCGAGTTCGAGGAGATCGCGCATCTGCTGGTGCACGGCACGCTGCCGACGCGCGCCGAACTCACCGGCTACAAGGCGAAGCTGAAGTCGCTGCGCGGTCTGCCGATCGCGGTGAAGCACGCGCTGGAAGCACTGCCCGCCGGCGTCGCATCCGATGGACGTGATGCGCACCGGCGTGTCGGCGCTGGGCTGCGTGCTGCCGGAGAAGGAAGACCAGAGCCCGCCCGGCGCACGCGACATCGCCGACCGGCTGATGGCCTGCCTCGGGATCGATGCTGCTGTACTGGTTTCACTATGCCCATAACGGCAAGCGCATCGACGTCGAAACCGATGACGATTCCATCGGCGGCCACTTCCTGCATCTGCTGCACGGCAAGCCGCCGTCGGAGATGTTCGTGCGCGCGATGCACACGTCGCTGATCCTGTATGCCGAACATGAGTTCAATGCGTCGACCTTCACCTGCCGCGTCGTCGCCGGCACCGGCGCGGATATGTATTCGGCGATCACCGCCGGCATCGGCGCGCTGCGCGGACCGAAACATGGCGGCGCCAACGAGGTCTCTTTCGAGATCCAGAACCGCTATGGCTCGCCCGATGAAGCCGAGGCCGATATCCGCAAGCGCGATCGAAGCGAGGCAGGTGATCATCGGCTTCGGACACGCGGTCTATACGATCGCCGATCCGCGCAACAAGGTGATCAAGGAAGTCGCGCGCCGGCTGTCGCAGCATGCCGGATCGATGAAGATGTTCGACATCGCCGACCGCATCGAGGCGACGATGTGGGATGCGAAGAAGATGTTCGCCAACCTCGATTGGTTCAGCGCCATCAGCTACCACATGCTGGGCGTGCCGATGTCGATGTTCACACCGTTGTTCGTCATCGCGCGCACATCGGGGTGGGCCGCGCATGTCATGGAGCAGCGCGTCGACAACAAGCTGATCCGTCCGACCGCCAACTACACCGGACCGGAAAATTTGAAGTTTGTGCCCATCGATCAGCGCGGCTGATCGCTGTTTTCGATGTCCTGCCGGAACCGCCGCGACAGCCATGTCGCGGCGGTTTGGTTTTTCCATACGTCCCTGAAACGCTACGCACGAAAACTTTTTTTGAAAATTGGCCGCTTGAACGGTTGCTTTTCGTTGACAGATATGCGCTTCGCGATGAATAGCGGAATTCGTGTTCGCGAATCGATTCGCACCCGCTGTGCAATCTCTCGATGCGCGAGGACGTTCAACAGTGAGGACGGTCGATGGACCGCGACCTTGGAAAGTCGAAGATAGAGTCGAACAAGCACTGGGATGCTTGCCGGGTTGGCGGCACCCCGGCCAGTTTGCCGATGAAACAAATCCTTAAGATCGGCATCCTGTGGCGCCCGTCCCGCACACGACTCGAACAGCGGCTTCCTCCAGTGCGTAGGACAAAGACGACACGTTCAACAAGGAGTTTTACAGGTGAGCACTGACGACAAGACGACCGAAACCACAGGCGCCAAGGCAGTGGGCGCCCAGGCAATGGCGATGAAAGCCGCGACCAAGAAGGCAGCGGGGAAAAAGCCGCTGGCCAAGAAGGCTGCCGCGAAGAAGGTTGCCGCCGCCGCGGCGCCGAAGAAAGCCGCAGCGAAAAAGGCAGCTCCGAAGAAGGCGGCTCCGCTGAAGGCAGCTGCCAAGGCGCCCCCGAAGAAGGCGGCGGCCGAAGAAGGCGGCTGCCGGCAAAGCCGCTCTGAAAAAAGGCGCTGCCACGAAGGCCGCTCCGAAGAAGGCCGCTGCCGAAGAAGACCGCGCCGAAGAAGTCGGCTGCCAAGCCGGCTGCCGCGAGGAAGGCCGCCGCGACAGCCCCGGTCGCGAAAAAGTCCGTGCGCGAAGAATATCGTCGCGACGAAGGCCGCACGTAAGCCGAAAGTCATGGCTGCATCGACACCCGCCTCGGACTCGGTGCCGATCGCCGCGAGCGAAACGAAGGAATAATGCTGTCGGCGAAACCCGAAGGACAAGGCGCCCTGTTTGGCGCCTTTTCTTTTGCCCGAGTCCGATACGCACCTATCCGAACATCGCCAGCAGATCGTCCACCTGGGGGACAGTCAGCAGGCGCGGCGACTGTCCGCGCAGCAGCAAGAAAAGCTTGGCGGCCTCTTCGAGTTCCTCGGCGGCATAAACCGCATCGGTGAGAGTCTTGCCCGATACGACGGGACCATGATTGGCAAGCAGCACCGCCCGGGCATCACGCGCCGCGGCATATATGGCTGGTTCCATCGCCGGATCGCCGGGCCGGTAATACGGAATGACAGGCATGCGCCGGCCGACCCGCATGACAAAATACGGTGTCAGCGGGGGGATCGGGTTCGACGGGTCCACATCCGGCAGGCAGGATACCGCGGTCGCCTGTGTCGAATGCAGATGCACCACGGCACCGGCGTCCTCGCGCGCCTGATAGAACGCGCGATGCATGAACACTTCCTTCGACGGCTTGTCGCCACCGACGTGGCGGAATGTGGCATCGAGTTTGGACAGCTGGGCGGGATCAAGTCTGCCCAGACTCGAATTGGTCGGGGTCATCAAATATCCGTCCGGCAGCCGCACGCTGATATTGCCTGCACTGCCGACGGAAAAGCCGCGCATGAACAGGCTGGCGGCGAGTTCGCTGAGCAGGACACGGGTGTCGTGCTCATTCATGTTCGGGCTGGACATCGCGATCAGCCTTCCAGAACGCGGAACGCTTTCAGGAAAAAATCGGTTGCCCCGAAGTTGCCGGATTTCAACGCCAGCATCAGGTCCGGCCCACGGCCCCGTGCGAAGGTCCAGGGCACGCCCGGATCAATCTCCGCGCCTATCTGCAAGCTGTGCACGCCAAGCCTTCCCACGACCGCGCCAGAGGTCTCGCCACCGGCCACCACGAGTTTGCGCACGCCACGTGCGACCAGCCCCTCAGCGATGCGGGCGACGGCGTCCTCGACCAACGCGCCGGCCTGCTCACGGCCGAGACGCGATTGCAGCGCCGCGACCTTCTCCGGGGGTGCCGATGCAGCAATGACAACCGGCTTATCGCCGATCTTGTCGCCGGCCCACGCCAGCGCGGCCTCGCTCAACGCCACGGCGTCGGGCGTGGCCAGGGCATCGAGTTCGTACACCGGCAGATGGGCACGCGCGTAACCAAGCTGCGCCAGTGTGGCCCGCGAACATGATCCCGCGACGACCGCGCCGGTGCCGTCAACCGCGGGCAATGCGCCAGGATCGCTCGCCTCCGACAGCAATCCTGCCCGCCGGAAATTCGCCGGCAGGCCCATCGCCACCCCCGAACCGCCGGTGATCAGCGCATGGCTCGAAGCCGCGTCACCGATCGCGAGGAGGTGTGCGTCGGTGATGGCATCAATGATGGCATAGCGGCGGCCGCGCTCCTTCAACTCGGTCATCGCGGCCCGGATCGCCTGCGCGCCTTCATTAACGGTAGCGAACGGAACCAGCCCGACGGTGCCCTCGGTCTGACGTGACAGCACACGCACGAGATTGGAGTCGGTCATTGGCGTCAGCGGATGGTGCTGCATGCCGCTTTCGTTCAGCAGGCTGCCGCCGACGAACAGATGACCGAGGTAGACCGTGCGCGCGTTGGTCGGGAACGCCGGGCACGCCAGGGCAAAACCACAACCGAGCGCCGCGATCAGTGCGTCCGCGACGGGGCCGATATTGCCTTGGTCGGTGCTGTCGAACGTGGAGCAGTACTTGAAGAAAAACTGACGCGCCCCCGCGGCCTTCAGCCACTGCAATGCTGTGAGGCTTTCCGCGATGGCCTGCCGCGCGGGCGCGGTGCGCGACTTAAGCGCCACCACCACGGCATCCGATTCGGGAACCGGAAATTCCCGCGATGGCACCCCGATCAATTGCACCGTCCGCATGCCACCTTTCACCAGCATCGAACACAGATCCGTGGCACCCGTGAAATCGTCGGCGATCGCACCTAGCAGCATTGTCCGCCCCTCCTGTTGTGCGTGACAGCGCCGGGCGAACATCCCGCGCGCCCGGTCGACACAGTCAGCCAAGTCTAAAGCGGTTTCGGGATGGCAGGAAAAGCGCAATCCGCGACGTGCATCCGTCGCACGCCAGCTGGCCCGCCTAGCCTGCGGCGAGGCGCAACGGATCCACGGCGCGGAGCCGCGTTACGCCAGGCGGTGCGAGACGCGCTACGCGGCGAGGACGGCAGCGAGGCGCGCAGCTTGCTCAGTCCAGGCGGGCAGCGACTGGCCGGATTGCCATGCGATCTCCGCCATGTCGCGCCGCAGCGTCCGGTCGAAGATCAACCGGCGGATCGCTTTCGAAAACTGGCCGATGTCACCGGGTGTGGAGACCACACCGGCCTCCGGTCCCACCAGAGTGGGCACGGCACCCACATTGGTGACAGCGACAGGCAAGCCACGGCGCAACGCCTCGGCGATCGCCACGCCATACCCCTCGAAAAACGATGTAAGCGCGAACAGATCGGTCCCGGCCCAAAGCGCATCCGTGACGTGATCGACGAACCGAACGCGGCGAGTGATGGTCAGGTCCTCGGCGAGGGCAAGCAGGCCGTTCGCATGCACCGGATCGCGATCCGCCGACCCGGCGATGGTAAGTTCCCAGTCGAGGTCGAACAACCGGCTGAGTGCGCGCAACAACACATCGTGGCCCTTTCGCGGGATCAGCGCGCCGACCGACAGGATCTGGCAGGCCGGTCCCGCCGAACCGTGGCAGCGCGACAGGTTGTCGATGCCGGGGACGATGACGCTGACGCGATCGGGCGATGCACCGAATTCCCGCGCCAGCAGATCCCGCTGTCTGTTCGCTTGTCACCACGAGACGTGGCAGGTCACGGAACATCGCGGCCTCGGCGACGCGCAGGCGCCGGGCCGTTTCATCCGGCAATCCGGTATCGAACGATGCGGGATGGTGGATCAGCGCGGTTACGTGGTGCAGCGGCAATCCGGCGAAGGCGGGGAGAGCCGATCCGTCGATCAGTATTTTGCTCGCGCCGGGCAGTACCGTCCACGTGGTCAAGGCAGCGTGGATGGCGGCCTGATCCGGGTCGGGCAGGCGTCCGTCCAGTTCCACGACCTGCACGACTGTGTCCCAACGCGCGCAGGCAATCGGCCATCCGCCGATCGTAGTCGTGACCCCCGGTGGCAGTTGCGAGCAGCCCGGGGACGATCAGGCAAACTTGCATGGGACGGGATTTAGCATGTTCCTCCGCGTAGTCATCCGACCGTCTGGCGAATGACGATGGGGATCGGCTACTGATGGGTGGACGAAGAGGGAGTTTTTCATGCCGGCACCAGCCCAGTCCACGATCGCCGCCGTCCTTGATCAGGTCGATGCCAATCTGGCAGCGTCGCGCGCGAACCTGTTTGACCTGCTGCGAATCCGGTCGATCAGCGCCCAGCCGGCGCAGGCGGCCGACTGCCTGAAGGCCGCCGAGTGGTGGCGTGCCCAGTTGACGGGCCTGGGCTTCGAGGCATCCGTCCGCGCTACCGCCGGCCACCCTGTGGTCGTCGGGCATCTTGCGGGGCCAGCGGACTACAAGGGGCCACATATCCTTTTCTATGGGCATTACGACGTGCAGCCCGTCGATCCAGTCAATCTGTGGCACAGCGATCCGTTCGACCCCCAACTGGTCGATGGCCCGCGCGGCAAGCGCTACGTGGCCCGCGGCGCGGTCGATGACAAAGGTCAGACCGTGATGTTCCTCGAAGCCCTGCGCGCCTGGCGCTCCGTCAGCGGCGGTATTCCGGCCCGCATCACCGTGCTGATAGAGGGCGAGGAAGAAGTCGGATCGGTGAACCTCGACCCATTCCTTCGTGCCAACAAGGCAGAACTGGTCGCCGATGTGGCCTTAATCAGTGACACCGGAATGTGGGATGCTGAAACTCCCGCGATCACCACGCGCCTGCGCGGGATGACGTACGCCGAGGTGACGCTGAAGGCGGCGAACCGGGACCTGCATTCCGGGCTTTACGGCGGGTCGGCACTGAACCCGATCAATGCATTGACGAAAATCCTGGGCGCGTTGCAGGACGAGAACGGCCATATCCAGTTGCCGGGATTCTACGACAAGGTCTCCCCGGTGACTAATGCGCAGCGCGCGCAATGGGATGGACTGGGCTTCGACGAAGCGGCGTTCCTGGGCGGCATCGGCCTGACCACGCCGAGCGGAGAGCGTGGCTACGCGGCGCTGGAGCGGTTGTGGGCGCGTCCAACCGCCGACATCAATGGCATCTGGGGTGGCTACACCGGCGCCGGCGCCAAGACCGTGATCGCGTCGGAAGCCTCCGCCAAAGTCTCGTTCCGGCTGGTGCCGAACCAGGACCCGGAAGAAGTTATGGATCAGTTCAAGCGTTTCGTCACCGACCGCCTGCCGCCCGGCGCCAGCGCCACGTTCACCGATTTTGCCCGGGCGCCGGGGATCGAAGTGAATGTGGACAGCCCTTATGTCCGCGCCGCACTGGCCGCCCTGGGCGACGAATACGGCAGGTCAGCGCTGCTGATGGGAAGCGGTGGGTCGATTCCGGTGGTGACGTCGCTGCGGTCGATCCTCGGCGTGGATTCGCTGCTCATGGGCTTCGGACTGGATGACGACCAAGTGCACAGCCCGAACGAGAAGTTCGAAGAGGTGTGTTTCCATCACGGGATCCGCTCGCATGTGCGGCTGCTGGCGAAGCTCGCGGGCGGGTAGACACGGGGTTCGGCAGCCCGGCTGGCGATTAATCACGTTGCCGCGAGACTTATGGGAGGGCGCTGTTCGTGCTTGCGTGCCCGCCCCGCGGCAGGCCCTAAAGTACCGGCCGCCGGCTGGTACTTGAGATGCTGTCCGACAAAATACCATTTCTCATTGAATACGAGCGATTACGGTCGGTGTTTTTGCATGCGCCGCTGACGTTATCCGTTACAGTGATCAATGCCGTCGTCGTCGCACTGGTTCTCGCTCCCATCGATGGAATCGGACGTTCAACCAGTTGGGTTGCCGCAATCATGGCTGTCTCGGCGGCCCGCTGGATTGGCAGCCGCGCCTATCTGCAAAGCCAGTTCGACGGGGAGCGCTTGAGGCGCCTGGCACTGTTCAGCATCCTGGGCTCGCTCGCGACGGGTATTCTATGGGGCATCGGTGCGACCGTCCTGTTCCCCGCATCGGAGTTGTATCAACTCTTCCTCGCACTGGTGATTGCCGGCATGTGCGCCGGAGCCATCACCGTGAACGCGGCCCATATGCCGACGGTGGCAGCTTTCATTCTGCCGGCCAGCCTGCCGCTTGCTGCGAGCTTTCTGGCGCAGGGCCCGGCAGGGCGAGTGTCGGCGCTGATGGTGGTCATCTTTTCGTCAGCCTTGTCCGTGATCGGCCTGGCCGCGCATCGCACATTCGGGGTCCGCATACGGTTGCAGATCGCGCTGGACCAGGAGCGTCGTAGCCTTGGTCAGGCAAACGAACGGCTGCTGGCGGAAATGGCGCAACGCCAAATAGCCGAGGCGACGTTGCACCAGGTCCAGAAGATGGAGGCGATCGGCCATCTGACGGGTGGTATCGCGCACGACTTCAACAATCTGCTGCAGGTGATGATCGGCAACCTGGATCTGATCCAGCGAGCGGCCGCCGACGATCCGCGCATCGTCAAATACGCCGTGGCGGCTGAGCAGGCGGCGCTGCGTGGTTCGGAACTGACGAGCGGCCTGCTGGCCTTCGCGCGCCGCCAGACGCTGCAAGCGGTGCCGGTAGATATAAACGCACTGTTGCGGGAGTTCGAGCCAATCCTGATGCGGACGCTCGGCGCGATGATCCGGTTCGACATCACACTTGCGCCGGAGCTGCCGCGATGCGTTGCCGATCCGGCGCATTTCCAGTCGGCCGTGCTCAATCTCGTGATCAACGCCCGCGACGCCATGCCCGACGGCGGCGTCTTGTCTCTTTCCACCCGCGTCGGAACGCTGTGCGCGGAGGACTTGGCAGGCAACGCGGACGCCAGCCCCGGCGCGTTTGTCGGCGTGTCGGTTCGCGACACCGGCGTCGGCATGAGCGCGGAGGTCCTGGCGCGTGTCTTCGAGCCATTCTTCACCACCAAAGAGGCCGGCAAAGGCACTGGCCTCGGGCTGTCTCAAGTCTACGGTTTCGCACGTCAATCGGGGGGTCATATCGGACTGGCCAGCACGTCGAACGAGGGTACCGAGGCGACGCTGTGGCTGCCGGTCGCGACCGCGGAGGCCGAGAACAGCCAGGCGATGTTCCAGGACGGCGCGGAGCGGTCGCCTGCTGGCCGGTCCGGCGATCCCGTGCCAGCTTTGCGATGACCTCCAACCGGGGGAGACACACACAGGGAAGAGCCCTATGAGCGCGATCGAAAATGGCGGGATTGACTGCGACATCCATCCAGCTGTGCCCAATCTGGCTGCGTTGCATCCGTTCCTGTCCGACCACTGGCGCGACATCGTAGTGCAGCGAGGCGTGAGCGAGCTGAATTCCATCGCCTACCCCGCCAACAGCCCGCTGACGGCTCGGCCTGACTGGCGGGTGGAGGGCGTAAGGCCGGGATCGAACCTGGAACTGCTGCGGCAACACGCACTGAACCCGTTCCGGACCAGCATTGCCATCGCCAACTGCCTGTACGGCGTCCCGTTGCTGTTCAGCGAGGACTTGGGAGCGGGCTTTGCGCGGGCGGTGAACGACTGGATGGCGGCCGAATGGCTGGACAAAGAGCCTCGGCTACGCGCATCCATCGTGGTTCCAGCACAAAGTCCCGAGATGGCTGTCGACGAGATCAACCGCGTCGCTCCGGACAAGCGCTTCGTGCAGGTTCTGCTGCTGGTGATGAACGACATGCCGCTGGGAAAGCGGCACTACTGGCCGATCTACGCCGCGGCGGCGAAGCATGGGCTGACCGTGGGCATCCACGCCGGCAGCGCCTATCGCCATCCGGTCACGCCCATCGGATGGCCGTCGTATTATACCGAGGATTATGCCGCGCAGGCCGCTGCGTTCCAGCAGGCGTTGTCGTCACTGATCTGCGAGGGCGTGTTCACCAAATTTCCCGACCTGAAAGTGGTGCTGCTGGAGTCGGGGTTTACATGGCTGCCGGCACATCTCTGGCGTCTGACAAAATTCTGGCGCGGGCTGCGGATGGAAGTGCCGTGGCTGGATCGCGCGCCAACCGAGGTGGTGAGGTCGAACGTGCGGCTGACGATCCAGCCGTGCGACGCGCCGCCGACGGACACGATGTTCCAGAAGCTGATGGAACACATGGACTCCGACGAATTGCTGCTGTTCGCGACGGACTATCCGCACTGGCAATTCGACGGCGAGGATGTTCTGCCGGCCGGGCTGTCGCGATCACTGGTGCGCAAGATCATGATCGATAATCCAAGGGCAACCTACTCGCGGCTCGGGACCGCCTAGACAATTTTCAGCCTGACTGTGCAGGCCGAAAATGGTCTATCTCTTTGTTTGATCGCATGATTCACGCGCCGGGACGTTCCGCTCAGCGCGATCATGCTCTAGACTGCTGGCGCACCCGACGCCGCGGCCTCACCCCGCAAATATCGCCCGCAGCCGGGGTGCCACGTCGCAGGCGAAACGCTCGAGGTGGCGGCTCATCTGGTCTGGCCGCATCCCCGGCGGAACGGCCCAGGTGACGATATCCGTGAGACCGTATTCGCGGATGAAGGCAGCGAGTTCGTTGACGCAATGATCAACATTCCCGACCACCCAGGTCTGCGGGATGCGTTCTTCCTGTACGATGCCCGCCACGCCGCCGTGACCGCCGGCCTCCTCGCGAAACCGGCTGTAGACCTCCATCCGCCGCCGCTCCCCGGCGCGGACGACCGGCCAGTCGCGATCCGGATCATCGGTGACAAGACACGGCCGGATGATCCCGATCCGATACCGCGACGGATCGCGCCCCGACCCGGTCAATGCCGCGCGCCATGGATCGAGCGCCCATGCGCGCGGGCCTTGCGGCAGCAGGTTCGCGTCGAAGCGCGCCGCCCTCGCCGCACCCGGTTCGGCCAGCGCCGCGACCCACAGCGGCGGACCGTTCGGCTGCACATAGCCGGGGGTGATCTTCACGTCGGCAAAATCGTATCGCTTGCCGTGGAAACTGAATTTTTCTCCGGTGAAGGCAAGACGCAAAACTTCGAGCCCCTCGTCGGTCAGCGACAGCCGCCGCGACACCGGCAGCCCGAACCCACGGAACTCATGCGGCGCGTAACCCATCCCGACGCCGATCTCGACACGCCCGTTGCTGAGGTTGTCGAGGACGGCAAGGTCCTCGGCGAGCCGGATCGGATGGTTGAACGGCAACAGGCACACGTCGCAGGAGAACCGCGCATGGCTCGTGCGTGCGGCCATGGCGGCGGCCACGGGAATCCAGGACGGCAAATACCCGTCATCGATGAAATGATGTTCCGTGAACCAGATGAGATCAAGGCCGAGCCGGTCGAGCCAGGTCACCTGCTCCATGATGGCCGCATAGAAGTCGGGGGTTTTCATCCCTGATGCGAGCGGATTACGAAAATCGTAAACCGCGCCCAGGCGTAGCGGTTGGGTCATTGCTTCCTCCTCGGACGGGCCGGGATGCCGGGCCGGTTCGTGCCTGGGCCCATCCAAGCATATCGGAATCACGGCATGAAGTCCGCGCCGGGTCCCGATGTCCCGTGGGGCGACCGCCGCCGACCCATTGCCGTTGTCGCCACAGTCCGTTCCCCGGCGAAGCCGTGGGCCAGGAATGTCGCCGATCATGGCGAATCAGCGGATGCTCTCAACCCTGAGTTGTGGTATTGCGCCTCATCGATAGCCTCTGCAAGCCGCGTTGAGGAAGCATACCGCATGAAACCGGGAACCGGACTGATCCGCGTGCCTGAGCCGAGGGGACCCGGCGCCGGCTCAGAGGGGAATGCCGTCGCTTACCACCTCGGCCAGCCGTCACGATGATTCAACCCGTTCGCCAAACGCTGCCGAGTATGCTGCTTAGTCTCGACGATGAGCCCTGGAGGCCCTCGCCACGGTTGCTTGATCTAGCTGCCTCGGTAGCCATGATGGTGCCCAACATCAAGCATCCCATATTGTCGGGCCGTGCCGGCCAGGGCCCCCGTCGCTTCGCGGTTTTCCCGGGCGAGCACTATCATTTGCTGACTGCAATGTGCGCGTTCCTGCGGCCCGCGACGGTGTGGGAGTTTGGCACCGGCGGCGGCATGAGCACGGTTGCGTTGCTTGAAGGACTGGACCCGCAGGCAAGGCTTTACACGGTCGATAGCAGGGATTGGAGCGCCACGGCGGCGTCCTGGCTCATTGAGCACGATTTCAACTCCGGCCGAGTGACGCAACTGCGGTGCGACATGACGTCCGACGTGGTGTTCGCCAACCACCTAGAGAACCTGTCGCAGGCCGAGCTTATCAGCGTCAATTGTCAGGACCTCCCCTTATCCAAGGGCGATTTCCTGACACTGCTGGAGAGAGTGCCGTTCCGAGCTGGTCCAATCGTCCTGTTTGACAACATCCGGCTCGTGGATGCGGTGTCTGTCTGGCGTGGCATTCAACATCCGAAGATGGATATGACCAGCTTCGGGCACTGGACCGGCACGGGTCTGGTCGATTGGCGTCCTCCTGATCCGCGGGGACGGCCCGTCGATCCGGGGACTAAGCCGATGGCTTCCGCAAGTCCGACTACCGAGCCCGCGAGCACGATCCGGCCCCTCGTGGCCGCTGCGATCGATGCGGGAAAGACTACCAATCCTGCCGCGAGGCGCGCGCGCGAAGCGATGCGGATTCTGCTGCTGTGCCACCCGAAGCCCAATTACGTTCCGGACCTGCTTCTGCACGGACTGAGAAAGCTTTCGGGGGCCGCAGTCGTCGACTTTCCTCGCAAGGATACGCTCTACGACGGTTGTCTGGGTCAGCCTTATCTGGACCGGATTGACGGCTTGATGGCAGCTGATACCGAGGTCGATCGCCTGGAGATCCGGGCGAAGACATCAAGCGGCTTTTTTGATCTGGTCCTCTGCGATGTTCGTGCGATCAGTGCGAACCGTGAGCTTTTGGCGAACTTCGCCCTGATCGACGGCGAGGATCGTCCGGCGCGCATCAGACCGGGCAACTATGTCATTCTCCGGCGGGAAACCGACGGTGGCGACTTCTCAGTGCCGCTGCCGATGGCTATTCCGGTCGAGGTACTCGATTGGATCGACCGCCACGCAGACGCCCCCAAAATCCATAGTATCGGCTTCCTCGGCAGCCGCAGCAGCCTTACCCCGGAGCGTAATGCCATGTTGGACAAGTTGTTCCGAACATGTCCCGACGCCTTCCTCGATACCTGGGGTGTATCAGGCGGGAGGTGGCAAGGCCGCGATGCCTATTACCGGGCTTTGCAGAGTTGCAGGGTCGTGCTGACCCTGCCGGGCGCGGGTTTCGACACGTTCCGCTACTGGGAGAATGCGTCTTGCAACGCAGCCCACGTCGCCAGCCGCATGCCTCTGCTTATCCCGAACGACTTCCGCGACGGGCTCGAGATCATACGGTTCTCCGAGGTGGAGGAACTCGCCGCCGCCGTCGAGGGAATTGAGGCTGGCTCAATTGACTGGCGTGCGCTGGCCGAACGGTCACGACGCTGGCTGCATGCGAATCATACCACGGAGCGTCGTGCCGCGACGACGCTTGACCGTCTGAACACGGCGTTCCTCCGTTGAGATGGCGATGCGACGGCAGCGTAACAGCGCGCCCCGTTGTGGACCCGTCATGGCTGCGCCGCCGTACTTCGCGCGGGTTTCGGGCTGGCGGCTTCCATCATCGCGCCATCGTTGGCTGCGATCCGTCCGTCGCCACGGACCCGCACGGCCCGCAAGTCGGTGAAGCCGACCCGCAGCCCGTGGCACTGGGCAACGAAGTGCAGGAACCTCTCGGGGTGCATTCCACCCTGCTCACGGCAGGCATCGGCGAACAGGCGGATGCGGGTCGCGTAGATCCTGGCGGTCCGCGCGGTACAAAAGGCGAAGCGGTCGTTCAGGCCGCCCCAGCCCTGCCAGACCGGCACGATCAACTCTGCCCGCCCGTCGAGCAGCGGCCCCAGATGTACGGCTGGATCGAGCGGGTCGAGATAAAGCAGATCCGGGCGCAGCAAGAGCACAAGGTCGTTCTCGTTGACCCCAAGCAACCGCAGCAGCGACCACAGTCGGTCCAGGCTTCGCAACTGGTGACACAGGTTTTCCATGCTGCGATACTGATCGCCGATCGTATCGGGAAAGTCCCGCGCGACATCCAGTTCGACCGCGATCGAGGCCCTCGCCTGAGGCTCGATCCAGCAAAGGTCCAAGTCGAGCAGCACGCTCTCGGCCCGATCCGTGGCAACGTTGCGCTCGCCGGAACGGGGATTGTCGATCGTCTCCGGCAGGTTGAAATGGCCTGCCCGCAGTGTTGTTATTCCGACCTGACGCAACGGCTCATAGAAATTGGTGTGCACCGCGCCCGCGGTGTGGCGCAGCGACCGGGTGATGCCGAAGAAGCCGATGAAACAACGCGAAGGGGCAAACATCGGCGCATTTATGCATCGCGACGCTTAATAAATCGTGAATCGCGGGCGTCCCGAAGATCGACCGCTTCGGGGCCGTGGTCGCGAGGAAGGCTGCCGAGCCGGCGGGGACAGCCCGGCTGTAGTCGGCTCACTGATGCGCTCGCGTCGCGGCGGACCTCGGGGTGATATCCAGCGGCCATCAACAGCCGGGCGCGCCGGCGCGAGGCGGTGAAGCCGCGACGATCGCCAGTGCGACGCGTGTCGCGCCGCGGTTTCGGTCCGGTTATATACCATGTCCTGGGCGAAATCAGGTGTGGCCGGAGAAGCCATGGCGCCGATCCCCACTCGTCGCGCGTGACCGGCTCGCTCCCATTCAGGCAGGTGTCCCGTGAGAAACATCCTCGAGAATCCGTTTATCGCGAATGAATGCCGCCGCCTAGGGATCGAAAGAGCACCTATCAAAACAAACATCCTCGAAACATATGCGCAATGCAACGAAGACCTTCTCGTCGAAGCCATGCTCAGGGCGCAGACGAGGCGTGCCGGCCGCGAGATGAGCACAATAAGGTACATCGAGATCGGCGCCAACCATCCGATTCAGACGAGTTCCACATACCTTCTTCATAAACTTTACGGTGCGTCAGGCGTCCTGGTCGAGCCAATTCCTGCCCTCGCGGAAACCCTTAAAAGGGTCCGGCCGGATGACACGGTGGTCAATTGCCTGGTGACCGCATCGTTGGCCCAGACCGCGGATCTGCACATATATGAGAGACACGAACTATCCTCGGTGTCTGCCGATCATATATTGCGCTTCAGTGGCCGGGGCGCACGCGAAAAGCCGCTGGAAACGATAACCTGCCAAAATCTTCACATCAATGAATTCCTGACGAAGTACGTCCCGGGCCCGGTCGACTATCTCTCGATTGACATTGAAGGGCTGGATATCGACGTCCTGATCGCAATGGATCTGGCGTTCCAACCGACGATAATCCAGTGCGGGCACGAGCACAAAATTGATCAGCTGTCACTGATACTCAGTGCGAGAGGTTGTAGCCTGCTCGGAATTACCGACGTCAATGTCATCTTCGTTCGTGCCGGAACAGTATGATGCGATTAATCGCTTCTGGAACAGGAGGCGGACCGCCAACAGCCGGCGTAACGGACCGGGTTCAAAGGTCGTCTCGATGTCGGTCTCATCGCGCGGCGACCCGAAACGGTTGATCGCACGGCATCTGGGACCGAAAGCACAATAGGCACGCCATGAATTCATTCGATGTGTTCGATACTTTGCTGGCGAGACGCTACGTTACGGCAACACCGCTGTTCGACCGGATGGCGGCCGAGTTGGAAATTCCGAATTTCCCCAGCCGGCAAATCGCCGCTGATATAACGGAACGTCCACGCTCGAGGAAATTTACCGTATCCTCGACCTCCCATCCGAGGTCATGCATCTGGAGATCGAACTTGAGTTCGAAAATGCAATACCGATCCGGACCAATCTGGAACGCGTCGAGCATGGCGACCTGCTGATCACGGACATGTACATGCCTGGCACCGACATTTTAAGAATGCTTCGCGGTGTTGGTTTGGACAAGCAGGTCACGATATTCCGATCCAACCGAGGCAAATCCTCCGGCGAGGTCTGGCGCACTCTTGCCTCGCACATGCCCGGTCTCCACGTCGGCGACAATATCCATTCAGACTTTAATTTGCCCCAATCGCTGGGATTTAATTGCGAACTCTACAGCGGAGCCGCACCGACCGCCCGCGAGTCCGTCATCGCACAGCTCGGCATGCCTACTCTCGCATATCTGGTCCGGGAGATACGGTTGGCAACATCAGGTGGCTCCGACTTTTTCGAGGTGGCAGGAGGGTTAAATCTTCCGTGGTTATTCTTCTCCGCGGAGTTGCTCAGGCGAAGGCATTCAAGGACGTTATCATTCCTGGGGAGGGACGGGCAATTGCTTTACAGAATATATAACGCCTACTTCGCCCCATGTCATTACCTCCCATTTTCGCGCAAAGTCGCATTCAGCCAGCCCGATGCTGCCATCGCCTACCTGAAAGCCCATCGTCCAGCCAACGGTCTGTTCATCGACATATCATCGACCGGAGCCACCCGGGAGAAACTTGATGCGGACATCTGCATCGAAGCGCTGATATATTCGGATCTTCACTTTTATACGCGGGACAAACCCCGGCTGCCCGCGGGATTTTCGTTTGTATCCGCGAACAGCGACTGCGGGCAGACGAACGTTCTCTTGGAAGTATTCAATTGTGGCGATCACGGTTATCTTAAATCCATCAACCTCCTGTCGGAGGGGCTGATGACCGCGGAATATGAACCTGTCCAGCTCGACACAAGACTGATTGATCAAATCCATAAACCGGCAAGGTGGCAGAGGGTCTGGCCCCGGTCTACCGAGATGAACTACTCAGCGAGCTTCGCCGGGTTTCGACTGGGCAGCTTCTGGCATTATTTGGCCGGTTCTCTCAGGAGCTTTGCAACCACACCCACCTGACACGCCACCCGGCGCTCAGCGTGTATTTTCGCGACGAGCTCGCTTACAAGGCCATGTTGCAAGATGCGGACAAAGCCGCTCACCGCGCCTGAGATGGGCGCACGATGCTGTTGGCGGCGCCTCACCGGTAAAATGTCCGACGGTCCCATCCACCCATGTGGTCGTGTCTCAAGCGGGCAGAAGGCGACAGGCCTGTGGATCCAGCGGCCGCGGCAACGTGGTCGCTATTCGCACGTCGCAATATGGGTCATGGTGATCGCAGAATGCTTCCAAACCATCGAGGCGAATTGATTCGAACTGGGCGAGATAAGACGAGGTTGCGCCGGCGAACGACCGGTGGCTGAAACTGCGCAGGATATGAGCGTAGTCGCCACCGTCCAGCCGATAGGCGTCCGCTACCACCGCATCGATTTGAGCACGGAGATCCTGCCGCTGGACCGCAGGCCCACGCTCGTCGCCCACCTGTTCGCGCAACAGCCCCGTATAACCGGGGTGGTTGCAGGACAGCAGCAGCGCGCCATGGGCCAGAAAACGGCGGGCTGGGGGGCTGAAACGCGGGACGGGAATTTCGTTCAGCAGATACAGGCTCAGGTGGGTTGTTGCCTTTTGTCTCACCAGCCAGTCGAACGGGAACGAGTTGAACAGCGCGCACAGCACCAGCGCATCGGCGTTGGGGCGTGCCCAGGGGGACTTTTCGACCGTCGCCGTGTGGCCGAACACAACGCCAGGGGGAGCGATACAGGCGATCATTGTCCGTTCGTCGTTGGAACGGGCGACGTCGCGGAATGCGAGGCGATAATACCGAGCCGCTTCCATGATCGCAGGTGGCAGGCATGCCGAACTCACGCTGTAGCGTGGTTTCGAATCCCAGCTATCGGTGTACTGGTGGAATGTCTTGCCTTCGTGGACGATCAGCGGGGCGACACCGACCTTCTGGAAACAACCGGCATCGGCCGTCATGTGGAGGTCGCAGCCGAAGCGGATGTGGCGTTCCACGCACCATGCCTTCAACCGTTCCGGATGCCTGAAAAATCTTTCGGCGATCCGCAGGTCGGCGTTTCCGCGCAGCTCCAAGGGAGTCAGGCTGGCGCCTCCTGACAGACGGAGGAACTTCGCCGTGTAGGTCATGATCTTCGCCGGGTCACCGGCGTCCTCGATACGACCCAGGTAGAAGCCGCAGCGCAACGACTGGGTGGGTCCTGGACGCTGGGCCACGATCACGTCGAACTTGAAGCGGCTGTCGATATCGAAAATGCGCCGGCGATTCTCGAAAGACAGACACCAGCAAAGGTTGGTCTCCCGGAAATACAGACGCCTGATCCCGGTTGTCCCCTCGTTCGCATGGAAGGCTGACGGCATCAGCACGCCAATGGATCCGCCGGCAGCGGCCAGCATCATGTTGCGCTCGGCGAACAGGCGGAACAGGTCAAGGTTGCCGGCGGTCGCGTTGGTGCCGACACGGACCCGCTGGTGCTGATAGAGGCGGTGGGCGATGCGTTTCAGCCGGTCGAACCTGGCCCGATAGGCATCGAACGCGGCGGCCACGCCGGGCCGCGCCAGCACTCGCTGCTCGATCGCCGCCCGCTCTGGCCGGGTGCGGGCGTCCAACACAGTCGGATCAAAATCAGCAACAAAATCCTTCGTGTTGGGAAGCACGACGTCCCACGGCGGATTTCCCAGCACGACCGAAAAGCCGCCGGGAAAGACCTCCGGGAAGACCAGGTCCCAGGCAACCGCATCGGCACCCGCCGCCAGCAACGCGGCCTGCCGAGCCGTCAGTGCTTCGGGCCAGGTCCCGGTATCGGCGACACGGCTGCAAGATCGAGCCATATGATCATCCCCGTCCCGCTCGCGCAACATCGCAGCCCCCGCCCAGGCGCGGGCAAGCTGGCGCAGTGGATACAGGAAGCGGTCCAGGCGTTCCTTGGTCGCTTGTTTCCGATCAAGATCGTCGACGTCCCGGCCAATCGACGCGTTCAGGTCCGTCGACCAGCATCCGTGCCCGCTCCCGGCTCGCATTCAGGCGTTCGGCGACCCCCGCGCCAGAAGCGGATCGAGGGCCCCGCCTGTCACCGGCAGTGTCGATAGCGATTCGAAAAACGGTCCGGTAAGCGCGTCACCGTGCACCAACCGATGATCGAGGAAGGTCAGTGGCAGCCCTTCGGCATAGGACTCCAGCCACAGCGAAAGTTTCGCCAGTTCGACCGCAAGCTTGTTCCGATCGCAACCATACAGGCAATGCACCGCCACCGAGCCGCCGGCATATCGCGCGTGCTCGGACTTCGGAAAAGCCTCGGTTGGGCAGATAGGATGCGATCGTGTTGTCAGGATCAGGCAAAGCGGCGATGCGGTCGTGCCAGCCGCGTTCGTCGCACATACGGCAGGCCGACAGAAGCGCTTCGCCCAGATAACGGCAGGCCTCCACGAGGAAATGACCGCTGCCCGTGGCAGGATCGACAATCTTCAGCGTCAGCAGCCTGGAAGGATGTGGATCATCCGGCGGGCTCAGCGACGCAATCATCGGATCCAGGGTCTCGCGCACCAGAAAGCGGACGAATTCATGCGGCGTGTAGAATGATCCGGTCGCCTTGCGGCCCATGCCTGTACGCAGGATAGAAATCGCCCGCCTCGATATCCGCGGGTTCTCTCCCGGCGGGGAGGACAGCCTCCAGCTTGCCGCGTCGCACACCGGACCAAGGGCTCCGTGGCGAGCCCGGGTTCCTGCTCCAGCAACCCCTCATAGACACTGCCGAGGTCCTCCACGTCGAGCGAGCCATAGTGCACCCGGGCTCGCTCGTCGCGATCCGCGCGAATCCAGATCAGGCGGTCGAGCAGGATCGCTGTGGCATGCTCACCCCAGTTCGAGCCGGTCCAGCAACGGCGTCGTGGCCGCGCCGAACAGCGCACCGCCGAGCGGTGCGATTCGCAACTCGGAACATGACAGCCCGTCGCGAAATATCCTGAACAGAGACCGCAGGCCGGCTTCGAGCATCCGCCCCGTATCGTGGCCGTTGTCCAGGTGCCTGCGCACCAGCGGAGCCAACGCTCTGGTCGGTGAGAGAGCGTCACGCCACAGGCGAACCGAGGCAAAGCTGAATCCGTCCCCCGGCGCGGCCGGATTTTCCAACTTGAGGATGAACAGCAGGCGGTAGACCAATGACGAGGCCCTCGTGCCACAGCGAAGCTGGCTCACAATGGGTCCTGTTCGGGAGCGCATTGATAAAGCCGGTAATTGCCTCCCTTGCCTGACGGCGCAGGTTGGTGGTGACCTTCGCCTGATGCAGCCGGGCCGCGTCGAGCACGTTTGGTAGCTGCGCCAGACCTCGCGCGCCGACCAGCGCCGCCAGAATTCGAAACGAGTCCGGCGGCAGCGGTTTTCGCCGCCAGTCGCTGAGAAGGACCGAGAGGTGGCTGTCATCGCGCGAAGGATCGCAAAGCAGCAAGTCGCAGAGTCTCGCCGTTGGTCAGCAGGCCAGCGCGCTCGCCCCGGGACAGCAGCACGCGCTGGGCGATGCGGGTTGGGCTGGACCGGTGGGCGCGCGGTGACCGGTCAGCCGCATCCAGATCGGTGTCGCTGGCGAACGACCAGGCGCGCAGACAGGCGCCGCTGGACGATTGCATCAGCCAGCCACCGTCCTCCTGTCCTTCCCGCGTCGTCACCGTTTCCTGGCGCCGCGGGCGACCGTACCCAAAGGCGCTCGCCAGTGCTGTCGTCACATGCTGATGGACCCGTTGCGCCCCACCGCCCCGTAACGACGCCCGCAGCGAGTCCCAAATCTGTTTCGACATCGGTCGGCAGATCGATCGCCAATGCCAGGCCTTTGTGGAGGAACGCGGTGGTCATCGCGGATCCGACCAGGACGCAATCCTCCAGATCGAGTGTCATGGTACGAGCATCAGCAGCCCAAGCATCCGCAGCGACGGCGGCGGTAACGGCGTCCGACGGGCCACGATGGCATTGAACCGAGCCAACGCGGCCGCGGCCTGATGTCGCTGGGAACGCGCCGCGGATGGATCGGCGACCAGTTCGGACAGGCGTTGTTCCGGCTCCAGCAGCGCCGGGGTGCGGTATCGAACAGGTCGCCGGTCCGGGGAACGGTTGTGCCGCAAAGTTCGTTGGTTCGGCATTCCAGCCAGGTCCGAGCGGTAGCCGTCTCCCGGTCGACGCGATCCTGATGCGCGGCCGTGAAAGCGCATGCGGCTTTTTCCGCGACGGCAGACGCCGCCTGACCGGCCGATGTGATCGCGTCGGGCGCCCATTCGGCGAACAGCCGGTTCCAGAAGTTGTCATTTGTCACGGGATGTTCGAGCGAGCGACAGAAAGTCGGACCGCTCGCTGATCGATCCATCCGGAAACAGACGCAGCGCGAAGACATCGCGCAACAGCGCGCCGATCTCCACTGTATAGGTAACCAAAAGCGACAGCGTATCGGCTTGCGCCGCGCTGACCCGCCCGGTCCGTACCGCGGCAATGGCCCGTCGGGTCAGCGGATGGGCACGCCCGGGAAACAGCGTGTCGCGATCCCGAATGTCGCGCAGCTGGTTCGGATTGTCCGCCAAGTGGACGGTGTCGCTGGTCCGATCGAAGCCCGCCAAACCATCCAGGTCCTGCGCCCATCCAGACGGCACACGATATCCGTCCGCCTCCGGTGTCAGGACCGAGGCGACAAACGCCGGCAGATCGATGACGGGGGCGGCTTGCTCCACTGGTGCGTTGAGGGCCTCGCCGCCCGACAGCCAGCCATGGCGGACCGCCATGTGGTCAAAACTCTGGAACGCCCGGTCGATTTCGCGCAGCAGATCGCGGTACGCTTCGGCACCGGTGTCCTCCGCGATCAGATCGAGCGAGTGGACCAGACGCGGCATCCCGCTGAACAAATCCTCGGCGAAGCCCGTGAACAGCGGTTCGTGCAGGCTGGCCGGGTCGGCGCTGACGCCGAGGGTGTTCGGCATGACGGACAAGGCACGACCGTGCCTTCTCGTACTTCGCGATCAGCCGCACCAGCAGTCGTTCCTCAAACGTGCCCGCCAGAAAGAAATAACGAATTTCCGGATCGTTTTGTTGCCCATAGCGGTCGATGCGACCGTTGCGCTGTTCCAGCCGGTTCGGGTTGTACGGCAGGTCGAGATGGATCAGATGAAAACAGCGCTGGTGCAGGTTGAGACCCTCGGCGAGCGAGTCAGTGCTGACCAGCACGATGCCGTCTTCCTCGGCGAACCGTTCCGCCGCACGCGTGCGTTCAGCCTCCGGGTCGGCGCCGCTGATGGTCAGGATCGTGCCGCCGATCACGCCGAGCGCCTCGACCGCCGCGCGCTGGCTGTCGGCGTATTCGGTATAGACAATCACGTTGGCATTCGGATGACGCAGGCGGATCAGCCTGATTTCCAGCACCAGGGCCGCCAGTTTGGGATCGTGCGCCGCTGCTGCCTCTCCGAGGCGGATCAGCGCAAGCAACGCGGTCGCGGTTTCCGGGCCGGACAGCGAGGCCGCGATTTCCTCGGCCTCCAGTTCGGCGATGTCCTCCTCCTCCGCTGTCCCCAGCACGCCGAAGCGCGCCATGCGGCGGCGGTACGCGCGCAGAGCGCGCTGTCGCTCTTTCAGTGGGTGCGTGCCGTAGCGCTCCGCCACCACCCGCAGCGTCGCCACACAGGCGGCGATAGTCGACATCGATCGTTTCAGCAGGCTGACGAAGGCGAGCGCATCCGTCAGCCCCGTCCGGTCGCGCGTCCGCTGCAACCGGGGCGCTACCAAAGCGGACAGTGCCTTGTGAAAATCCCGCACCGGGGCGCTATCGGTGACATCAACCTGAACGGGGATGACAACGCGCTCGCGGAACAGCGGCGCGCCCGAGGCTGAACGGATGTGCGATTTCAGACGCCGCACGATATGCCGGCGATAGGTCGATGCCGACGAGCCGACCCGCTCCGTCGACCAGGCTGGGATCCAGCAGCGCCATCAGCGATGCGAAGTGCGGATCGTGGCCGTCATGCGGCGTTGCCGTCAGCAGCAGGAGACCGTCGGACTTCTCGGCCAGGACCTCGGCCAGCCGGCGGCGCTGGTTCTCCTCCCCGACGCAGTGATGCGCCTCATCGATGATGACGAGGTCCCAGGACACGCGTTCCAGTTCCGCCAGCACGCGGTCCGACTTGGCGAAATCCATTGAGGTCAGGCACGAGCGCCGTCGCGTCGAACGGATTGGCGCCAAGTTCCAGACCGCGCCGGGCGTCCCGCAGACTGGCCGCGTCGACGATCGGTGTGAAGCGCAGGCCGAAGCGGATCCGCATCTCCTGCTCCCACTGGCGCAGCAGCGGGCCGGGCGGGCAGACGATCAGGATGCGATGGGCGCGCCGGCGGACCAGCAGTTCCGCCGCGATCAGCCCGGCCTGGATGGTCTTGCCCAGCCCGACGCCGTCGGCCAGCAGCAGCCGCGGCCGCACCATGTCCAGCGCGCGCAGCAGCGGGACGCGCTGATACGCCTCGATCGCGACCCGGCCAGGCGGAGCGGGAGCGCCCGGAATCCGCTCCAGCAGACGGGCGATGTGGTAGCGCCGCCAGGCATCCAGTGGACCCGCTTCGTCGGGGCGCGGATCGGCTGCGAAGCACCGACAGCGTCTCGGCGGGATACAGCACGTCCCACTCCAGGCCGTCCAGATCGCCGCCGCGGCAGGCCAGCCGCACGCGCTGCTGCGGCCCGAGCGGCTCGACTTCGGTCACGTCCCATTCGAGCCCGCGGGCGACGACCTTGATCCCGACCGACACTTCCATGCACGCTTCCATCGAAACGCGGGCACGGAACCACGAACAGATTGCCAAACCCTTAACGCCGCGCGGGAGGACGCAGATGATCGCATTTCCCAACAGGTTCGCCGGCAAGGTCGCCGTGGTGACGGGCGCCGCCTCCGGCATCGGGCTCGCGATCGCCAAACGCCTGCTGGCCGAGGGCGCACAAGTCGTCGGACTGGACCGCAACCCGTGCCCCGACCTCGGCGCCGCGTTCGTCGGCGATCGAGGGCGATGTCACGCTCGGAAACAGTCGGCCGAGGCGTTGGTCGCCACGGCGGTCGACCGCTTCGGCACCGTCGACGCGGCGTTCAATGTCGCCGGCGGGTCTCGGGCCGGCTACATCGTCGATCTGACGGAGGCGGACTGGGACTTCACCGTCGACCTGTGCCTGAAGGGTGTCTTTCTCGGCATGAAGCACCAGGGCAGGCAGATGATGCGGCAGGGCAGCGGAAGCATCGTCAACATCGCCTCACTGAATGCGCATGTGCCGATGCACGCCGGTTCCGCCTATGTCGCTGCCAAGGCCGGGGTCGAGATGCTGTCGCGGAACGGTGCGCTGGAATTCGCTGAATTTGGTATACGCGTGAACGCCATTCTGCCGGGCTTGGTGCAGACCAATCTGACCCGCCGCCACTTCGACAATCCCGATGCGCTGGCCGCGTTCGAGAAACGCATCCCGATGGGTCGTCCGGCGCAGCCCGAGGAAATCGCCGCACCCGCGCTGTACCTCGCCAGCGACGATGCGACCTACGTCAATGGCGCCAGCCTGCTGGTCGATGGCGCCTGGGCGGTCAGTGGCTACCCGGATATGCGACCCTTCCGCGGCCCAATCGGCTGGAACCAGAGGACGCAAGCATGACCGATCAACCCGTCCACATGCGGCGCACCCACGGAGGCGCCGTCGCCACGATCTCGATCAACAACGCCGCGCGGCTGAACTGCCTTGGCCACGCGCAGATCACCGCCTTCATCGAGGCGGTCACCGACTCTGGCCGACGACCCGGACCTGCGGGTACTGATCGTCACCGGCGAGGGTCATCGCGCCTTCATGGGCGGCGCGAACCTGCATGAACTGGGCGAACTGGACCCGCCCCGAGCACGCGATTTCCTGACGCTGATCCATCGCATGTGCAAAGTGTTGCGCGACCTGCCGGTGCCCGTCATCGCTCGGGTCAACGGCTTCTGCCTCGGGGCCGGGCTTGGAGGTGATGGCCGCCTGCGACATGCATATCGCCAGCGACAACGCGGTGTTCGGCATGCCGGAGGTGAAGATCGGCCTGCCGTCGGTCGTCGAGGCCGCCCTGTTGCCGCAACTGATCGGCTGGGGACGGACGAAAGCTTCTGCTCTATACGGGCGACAACATCGATGCCCGCACCGCGCTGGCCTGGGGATTGGTCGAAGAGGTCGTCCCTGCCGCGGAACTGGATGCGGCATTGGACCGCTGGGTGGCTTCGATCGTCCAGTCAGGGCCCAAGGCGATCCGGCTGCAGAAGGAACTGATCCGCGAGTGGGAAGCGCTGCCGGTCAGCGACGCGATCGAAGCCGGGATCCGTTGCATGTATCGCGCGTATCAGTCGGACGAGCCTACGCGCATGGTGGGTGAAGCGCTGCAGCGGTTGAAGGCGCGAAAGCGCGATTGACCGCCGGCGGCGTTCTGTCGCTGGCCACGGGATAGGAATTGGTCTTCCCGGTTTCGGGAAAGTTCGCGCTATACTGATGTGGCAGGACCGGCCCAGAGAGATTGGCCTGCATTCTCCGGGCGCCCAATGTCTGAAAACAGGGCGTCTGACAACAGGGAGGCTGACGATGAACGCACCGGTCAATTCTGACCCGCGGCAGGATGCCTATGCCACGCCGATCGAGCGGATCGACGTCAGCGATCCGCATCTCTACCAGGACGATACGTGGCGGCCGTATTTCGAACGCCTGCGCCGCGAGGACCCGGTGCACTGGTGCGCCAATGGCATGTACGGTTCCTTCTGGTCGGTCACCCGCTATCGCGACATCATGGCGGTGGACACCAACCAAAGGGCGTTTTCGTCCGATGCCCTGATGGGCGGCATCGTGCTGCGCGACCTGCCGATGGATTTCCGCCGGCCGAGTTTCATCTCGATGGACCCACCGAAGCACGACGAACAGCGCAAGATCGTGGCACCGATCGTCGCGCCGATGAATCTCGCCAGACTGTCCGGCACCATTCGCGAGCGTGTCGGCCGCATCCTCGACGGGCTGCCGCGCGGCGAGACGTTTGACTGGGTTGAGCGGGTGTCGGTGGAACTGACCACGCAGATGCTGGCGACCCTGTTCGACTTCCCGTTCGAGGAGCGGACGAAGCTGACCTACTGGTCCAACGTCGCTACGGTGAACACCCGCGCCGGCACCGAGATCGACTCGGAAGACAAGCGCAATGAGGTACTGGACAAGGCGGTCGAATATTTCACCGAGCTGTGGCATCGAGCGCGCCAACCAGCCGCCGCGGCCCGACCTGATCTCGATGCTGGCGCATGGCGAAGCAACGCGCGACCTGCCGTCGCGGCCGCACGAATTCATGGGCAACCTGCTGCTGCTGATCGTCGGCGGCAACGACACCACGCGAAACTCGATCTCCGGCGGGTTGCTGGCCCTGAACCAGTATCCCGATGCATTATCGCAATTGCGGGAGAACCCCTCGCTGGTGACCAGCATGGTGCCGGAGATCATCCGCTGGCAGACGCCGGTGATTCACATGCGGCGCACCGCACTGGAAGACACCGAGGTCGGCGGCAAGACGATCCGCAAGGGCGACAAGGTCGCGATGTGGTATATCTCGGGCAATCGCGATGAGGAGGCCATCGAACACGCCGACGACTTCATCATCGACCGGACGCGTCCGCGCCAACATTTGTCGTTTGGCTTCGGCATCCATCGCTGTGTCGGCAATCGTTTGGCCGAGATGCAGCTGACGATCCTGTGGGAGGAAATCCTCAAGCGCGATCTGCCGATGATCGAAGTCGTCGGCGAGCCAACCCGAGCCTATTCGAATCATTCTGCGTTCGATCGCTTCGCTGCCGGTGCGCATACCGGCGGGGGCATGATCATGTCGATTCCGTACTACGATTGCATCGCCCATCACGCGATGCGGCAACCGCGGTCGCTGGCTGCGATCGATCTGGCGACCGGTCGCCGCCACACCTATCGCGCCTTCGACGAGCGGATTTCCCGGCTCGCAGGTTCGTTTCGATCGCAGTGGCGATCGCCCCCGGCGACCGAATCGCCGTGCTGGCACCAAACACGACGGACACGTTCGAAGTCCAGTTCGCTTGTGGCCGGATCGGCGCGATCTTCGTGCCGCTGAACTGGCGGCTGGCAAATCCCGAACTGCGTGCGATCCTGGCCGACTGCGCACCGGCGATGCTTGTGTATGATCCGGATTTCGCAGACCGAGCGCAGGAACTGGCGCAGGCCTGCGATATCGGGCAACTGGTTTCACTCGGACCGATGTTTGAGCGGATCGCTTACGACGGTCCACCCCTGGACCCGCCGGTCCCGGCGACCCTCGACGATATTTCCACCATTCTTTATACGTCCGGCACGACGGGACGGCCGAAGGGCGCGATCATCACCCACGGCATGAACTTCTGGAACACCGTGCACAGCATGAGCCTCGCGGGGATCTCGCGTTCGACGGTGTTCCTGGGGCTGCTGCCGCTGTTCCATACCGGCGGGCTGAACGTGTTCTCCTATCCCGTATTCCAGGTCGGCGGCACGGTGATGATCATGCGCACCTTCGACCCCGGCGAAGCGCTGCGGCTGATCGGCGATCCCGCGGCCGGCATCACGCACATGTTCGGCGTGCCGGCGAACTACCAGTTCATGGCGCAGCATCCGCGCTTCGCGGAGACCGACATGAGCCGTCTGGTGTTCGCCGGGGTCGGCGGCGCCCCGACGCCGGACGCGATCCTGCGGATCTGGCAGGAGCAGGGCGCGATTCTGCAGCAGGGCTACGGCATGACCGAGACCAGCCCGCTGGTCCTGGTGCTGGACAAGGAAGACGCCGTGCGCAAGGCCGGTTCGGCCGGCAAACCAGTGCTGAACATGGACGTACGCGTGGTCGGGACACGACGGCTCTGACGCGCCGCCCGGCACGGTCGGTGAACTGTGGGTGAAAGGGCCGACCATCACCAAGGGCTACTGGAATCAGCCGGAGGTCACCGCCGCATCGTTCACCGACGGCTGGCTGCACACCGGCGACGCCGCGCTGGTCGATGACGAGGGCTACTATTTCATCGTGGACCGCTGGAAGGACATGTACATCTCGGGTGGCGAGAACGTCTATCCGGCGGAGGTCGAGAACGTTCTCTATCAGCATGAGTCGATCGCCGAGGCCGCGGTGATCGGCGTGCCGGATACACGCTGGGGACAGGTCGGGACGGGCGATCGTCGTGCTGAAGCCGGGGCGGGAGCTTGAGCGAGGACGAGGTCGTCGGCCCACTGCGCCGCCAATCTGGCCCGCTACAAACTGCCGCATTCGGTGGTTTTCACCGACGCGCTGCCGCGCAACGCAACCGGCAAGGTGCACAAGCCGACGTTGCGCCAGGCGTTCGGATGAATTGGATTCAACAAGCGTTCTGTCGGTCCGATCGTCTTCGGCCGTAAATACGCACAACCGCCGTCACGGTTCGATTGGTGGACGGTCAGGCCAGGTGTCGGGAAACCACGGGTAAAGCAAGCCCTACCCCCTCATCCCCAGGCGTTCCGACGCGATCCGCGCCCCCTCGGCCATCGCCCGCAGCTTCGCCCAGACGACGTCTTCCGCGACACGGCCCTTCCCAGCCGAGGTATCGAAACCACAATCGGTTCCGGCCAGCACCCGCGTCGGGTCGCCGACCACCTGGGCCACGCGTTCCAAACGATCGGCCACGACCTCGGGATGCTCGACGAAATTGGTCAGCGGGTCGATGACGCCGGCCACCACCACCTGCCCGTCATCCAACGGAAGGTCCTTCAGGCACCTGTACTCGTGCGCATGCCGCGGGTTGGCGAACGGCAGCACCCAGCCGCCGACCTTGGCCTGACTGATCGTCGGCAGGATGTCGCGCAGATCGACGTCGCAATCATGCGGCGCCTCGTAATTCCCCCAGCAGGCGTGGATGCGGACCCGGTCGCGCGGAACGTTCGCCAGCGCCTCGTTGATCGTCCCGACCACCCGTTCGGCGAAGTCGATGAAATCGCCGAGCGGACGATCCTGGAAGGAGACATGGCGCTCCAGCGCCAGGTCGGGCGCGTCGATCTGCAGCAGGAACCCTGCATCGACGATCGCCTGGTATTCCACCCGCAGCGCCCGGCCGAGCGCCTGCAGATACGCGTCCTCGGTGTCGTAGTGCTCGTTGCGCAGCGCCGCGGCGATGATGCCGGGCGACGGCGCGGTCATGAACGGTTCCGCGAAGCCAGTCTCTAACTCGGCCAGCGCCGCCAGAAACTCGTCGCATTCGGCCTTGATCAAAGCGGGATCCAGATACGCCACCGGGCCGATTGCCTTCGGCACGCCACCGCGGTTGCTCACGGACCGCCGCAAGCCGTCCTGCTCCGCCGACCAGGCCCGGAACCCCGGATATCGGGCGATATCCGCCATCGGCCGACGGTCCCAGCTTCCGCCGAAGCCACTCATGCGGTGACGCACGTAAAGGAAAAACGCCTCGCGCTGCTGCTCGCCATTGTTGCCGACATCGATGCCCGAGGCGATCTGTTGGTGCACGACGTGGCGGGTGGCGACCTTACCGGCGGCAGCGAGCGCGGCCTCGTCGATTGCTTCCCCTTCGGCCCGACGCGCATACAGGTCGGTCAGCGTCGCTGGCCGGGGCAGGCTGCCGGTGTGAGTGGTCAGGATACGCTCACGACCGCTCAACATAAGTCCTCGCCCTCCAGAGCCCTATAGCGGCCGAGCCACCCGTCGACGCAGGAAGACGCCGGTTTCGCTCTCGGTCGGAGTGTCCCCACGGGTCGGCCACCCTAGCTTCCTTCCCGCGCGACACCGTCGTTCAGGCGCGCTGCCTTGTCCAGATGTCCGCGCCATCGAACATGCCGAAAAGATCATATATTCGCGCACTCAAGATGCAGGAAACATCGTCCACCCATTCCGGATGCCTCGGCGCTTGTAACGGGGAGCACGCGCGCAATTCGCGCCCGTAATGGACTGGGTTCTCCGGACAGGACTGTTTTGTGAGCCATCAAATGGTTTAATTTCGTTCATATTTCTCCTTTGGCAATTCGAAGGCGAATATATGCGATCGTCGGCAGCGACTGTCCGGCGTACGGAACACGTGAAGCAACAGCAGCAGGGAGGGCTAAGGGCGATGCGCATCATCCGGCGGCGAGGCTGGGAAGTCACGGAGCGACAGGTGACCCCCGAATATGTGGTTTTGAACCGCCGCGCGGTCCTGGCCGGCGCGACGGCGACGACGATCCTGCCGTCGCTGGCCGCTCGGGCGAACGTCCCGGTCAATCCGAAGTTCACGGCGGGCCGTCCGCTGACCGCGGAAAAATACGCCACCACCTACAATAACTATTACGAGTTCGGCGAGAGTAAGGACATCTGGCAGGACGCGCAGGCGCTCAAGCAACGCCCCTGGACCATCCGCCTGGAGGGGATGGTGAAGCAACCGCGCACCCTCGGCATCGACGATCTGCTGAAACAGGTCTCCCTGGAGGAGCGGATTTACCGTCACCGCTGCGTCGAAGCGTGGGCAATGACGGTTCCCTGGACCGGCTTTCCCCTCGCGCAGCTACTCAAGATCGCCGAACCGCTCGGTTCGGCGAAATACGTGGTGTTCGAGACCGCACAGGACAAAGTGATGTCCGGTTTGGATTCGCCCGTCTATCCATGGCCTTACATCGAGGGCCTGACAATCGATGAAGCCGGCAACGAGCTCGCGTTCATCTCCACCGGGCTTTACGGCAAGCCGCTGCCGCCACAGAACGGAGGGCCGATCCGTCTCACGGTGCCTTGGAAGTATGGCTTCAAATCCGGCAAGGCGTTCGTCAAGGTCACGTTCACCGACAAGCGTCCGACGACGTTCTGGGAAGCCATAGGGCCTTCGGAATACGGCTTCTGGGCAAACGTGAATCCGGCCGTTCCGCATCCCCGCTGGAGCCAGGCGACAGAGCGGCTTCTGGGCAGTGACGAAAGAGTCCCCACACAGATTTTTAATGGCTATGCTGCGCAGGTCGCTGCGTTATACACTGACCTCAGGAACGAAAAGCTTTTCATGTGATCGCCCAACGCGTCCTGGCCGTGATCTCAGCCATCCTTCTGGTTGCCGCCGTCGCCATCGCGACGTTCGGCCCCGAAAGCATATCCCTGGGCCAGGCGCTTTATCTGCTCGATCACGACGTTCTGGACAAGCTCCCCGACTGGTCGACCCGCATGATGGGAAACTGGTTCTGGAGTTCAGTCATTCAGCCCCTTTTGGTTCGGCCGGCGTGGTTGATCCCAGCCTCGATAGGGATCGTGTGTGTCGGACTGTCGGTGTCGCTGTCCAACCGTAAGACAACGCACCGGTCGCACAGGAGAAGCTGAGCCAGCGACAGCGGAGCGGTCGCATGGCGCTTGCCCAAATGGGGCGATTTGCCATGGGTGGTGGGGTGTGGCGCCGCTGATTTGGTCCGACCAAAACGGGCGGGGCGTGTCGTCACGGCCGCGGCGCTCGCGGCATCACACCCGGTCTAAGGGAGGAGGCGGAAGCGCGCGGCGGCAGCTTGAGTCCGCCTCGGCGTGGTTCTGGTCGAACCGCCCGGGTTGGTGCCGAGGCGACGAATAGGGCGGCCGCAGCGGTTGCGAGCCAGATCCGGGCGAACGGGACCGAGACGAGAGACGAATTTTGGGGATGACGCCGCGCAGGATGCAGTCGCCCACGCCCCCCGGTTAGGAACGACGATACGTCCCATGGCTTGGGGTGCCGCCCAGACGAGGAGCGGGGCAGTGGACAGGGGGTGGCGCACCGCTATTCTCCCGAATGTGGCGCCGACCGCGATCGATGTTCCGCCAAGCCGCGGAATGCGATGACAAGGGCGCCGGCACCGGACGCTGGAAGGTTTTGGCGATGCGAGGATTGAAGACCGATCCAGCCCGCTTCGAGGTGGTCAAGAACGCGCTCTATTCCGCCGCCGAGGAGATGAAGATCGTCCTCGCCAAGACCGCCTACTCCCCGCTGCTGAAGGTGGCGGGCGATTATTCCTGCGGCATTTTCGATACTGGCGGCAACATGGTGGCGCAGGGTCCCGATCTGCCGATCCATCTCGGCTCCATGCCGGATGCGGTGCGCGCGGTCGTGCGGGCGTTTCCTGACGTGGTGCCCGGCGACGTGTTCATCCACAACGATCCGTACGACGGCGGATCGCACCTGCCCGATGTGAATGTCGTGGCACCGGCATTCCACGAAAACCGGCTGCTCGGGTTTGGTTGCGTTCGCGCACACTGGCCCGATATCGGAAGCGCCACGCCAGGCAGCTACGGCGCCGTGACGGAGATTTACGGCGAAGGGCTGCGTCTGCCGCCGGTAAGGCTGTATCGCGACGGCAAGCCCGACCCGTCGGTCGAGGCGATCATTTTCGCGAACGTCCGCACGCCGGGGGAGCGGCTGGGCGATCTGCGCGCGCAAGTCGCGGCAAACTATCGGGCGGCGCAGCGATTATCCGAACTGGCGGCGAAATACGGGACCGACGTCCTGCTGGGGATCATGCAGGAGGTGCTGGATTATTCTGAAACCATGATGCGGGCGGCGCTGCGGGCGTTGCCGGACGGGGAAGCCGAATTCACCGATATTTTCGACGGCGACGGTGTTGTCGCGTCCGGCGAAACCGAGGACGACACGTTCAAGGTCCGCATCAACGTCACCAAGCGGGGTGATTCGATCGCGGTGGATTTCACCGGCTCCGACCCCGCGGTTTCTGGTCCGATGAACGCACCGCTGACGGTGACGGCATCGGGCGTGTTCTGCGCGTTGAAGATGATCGCGGATCCCAGGAGCCTGATCCCGCCGAACTCCGGCTGCTGGCGGCCGGTGACAGTCACCGCGCCGCCAGGATCGGTGGTGAACGCGCAGCCGCCCTCGCCGGTGGTCTATGCGAACCATGAGATCTCGCATCGGGTCGCCGACATGGTAATGGCCGCCATGTTCGCGATCACGCCACGAACCGTGATGGCGGGGTCGCAGGGAACATCGGCGGTCATCACCTTCGGCGGCGTTGACTATCGAAATGGCGATCGCTTCGTCAGCTATGAGTCGGTGAAGGGCGGCTTCGGCGCGCGTCCGGTGAAAGACGGCATCAACGCCGTCGCCAGCACGGTGTCCAACATGAGCAACACGCCGATCGAGATTCTCGAAATGAGTTTCCCGTTGCGTGTCGAGGAGTATTCGCTGGTGCCCGACAGCGGCGGAGCGGGTAGGTATCGAGGCGGCCTGGGCGTGCGCCGGGTCTGGAGGGTGCTGGAGAACGAGGTCCATGCCGCCGTCTGCTGCGAGCGCTCGGTTACACCGCCCTTTGGATTGAGTGGCGGCTTGGCGGGGGCGCCGGCCCGGCTGGAACTGATCGCTCCGCATTCGAATGCCCGCAAGCTGACCAGCAAGGGGGGATTCCTGGCACCAGCAAATTCTTTGGTGGTGGTGGAGGCGCCCGGCTCCGGCGGCTATGGGCCGCCCTCGGCGCGCAGCCCGGCGGCACTTTCCGAGGACCTCCTGGACGGTTACGTTACCCCCGCCGAAGCACGCCGGGTTTATGGCGTCGAGCTTGCCTGAAACGAAACGAGGGAAATAGTCATGTCCGAATCGCTGCCGATCGTTGCCCAGAAGGGCCCCTACAGGATCGAAACCGAGGCCGGGAAATCCTATTGGTGGTGTGCCTGCGGCAAGAGCGGCTCGCAGCCGTTCTGCGACGGGTCGCATAAGGGGTCAGCATTCTCGCCGATCAAGTTCGATGCCGAAGAAGCTGGGGTCGTTCCGTTCTGCGGGTGCAAGGGGAGCGGCAAGGCGCCGCGTTGCGATGGGTCCCATAAGAATTTGCTGTGAGCGCCCGGACAGGAACCTGTCTGGGGCGATGGCCGGAGGCCAGGGATTGAGAGGTGTCAGCCGATCAGGATTCTGCGTGAGGTGACCGGGCCGCAACCGTGAGTGGTGTCGATCGGTTGGCAGCATAAGCGGCGGCGGCCTGATTGAGCCGGACCAATTCGAGGTTATTCAGCACATCCGCTCCTTCCAGATCGCCCTGCCTCAGGGCGCCCGACGCATCGGAGCGGACGCCGTATGCCGCGAGTTGCTTCTGGGTCCACGCTGGTGAGGCCGAGGCAGCCGGAGCCGATGCGGTGACCGCTGTGGGCATCGCCGGTGTCGCGGCGGCCGCCGCTGTGGGCGTCGCCGGTGTCGCGTCGGCGGGGTGCGACCCATGGAGTTCCGCTGCGATAATTTTCTCAGGATCGATTCCGGTAACCTTTTCCGCTATTGCTGTCGCAACGTAGGTGACCAGGCCGATCGGCCCCCCCAGCAGTCCACTGACCAGCATGGAGCCGGCGTCACGCGCCGGTTCGGGGATCACGTCGCCGGTCACCGCTCGGTAGATTGTGCCCACCACCGGCAGATATTGCAGCGGGTTCATGGCGGAGAGCAGGTCATGAAAAGTGAATGGGTGACCTGCCGCCGTCGTGTGTCCCGGCACGGAGGGCGTGGTGGCCGCGGAGGGCGCGGTGGCCGCGGTCGTGGTGGCCTGGATCTCTGGCGTGATCATGGCACATACGGTTGGGGTTGAACCTATTGTTAATATGCAACGGACGTGCCAGTTGGCGCCAGCGAATTATCGGGCCACTACTGGTCTTTCCCCATCGACCCCACCCGGGCGGCCTAAAGGGCGCGGCCACGCGATAGACAGGCACGATGCTGCCCAGTTAGCCTGCACCGCAAACCAGCGGACAGGACGCCATGACCCGAGCCGAAGTGACCGAGAAAATCCTCGACATCAAGCGGGAGAAGGGTTGGACCTGGAAGCATATTTGCGAAGAGATCGGCGGCGTGTCCGAGATCATCGTGGTCGGTGCACTGCTCGGGCAGATGAAGCTGGTCAAGCCGCTGGCCAAGAAGGCGGCCATGCTGTTCGGACTGAGTGCGGTCGAGGAGCGGATGTTGAACGAAGTGCCCTACCGCGGCACCGCCATGCCACCGACCGATCCGCTGCTCTACCGGTTCTACGAGTTGCTGATGGTGAACGGCCCGGCCTGGAAGGCGTTGATCGAGGAGGAGTTCGGTGACGGCATCATGTCGGCGATCGACTTCGACGTGCGGATCGGGCGCGAAGCGAACCCCAAAGGCGATCGCGTGAAGATCACAATGTCCGGGAAGTTCCTGCCATATAAGTACTATGGCAACGAACAGGGCATCCCGGACGCGGGGTATAAGGAAGAGTAGAGTGGGCTAGACTAGAAAACAATGCTTTGCCAGTGTCCTCATCGATTCGGAAGTTCGTAAGGCGGCTGATCCAGGCATGGCGAACTTCCGAATCGGGACACTAGCTCCTTGGTTGATCGCATGATTCATGGGCCGGGGAGGTTCCGCTCCGCGCGATCATGCCCTATCCCGCCACCGGCCAGCGGCGAAGCTGATAGGCGCCTTCCCAGAACAGGTATTCATACTGACTGGACCGGATAAACGCGGTCATCATCCGGGCACGCACCGCATCCGTCGCCGCCTCCGCCGCCTTATCCGTCGCCGCGATCACCGCGCGGACGGCGGTGCCGAATGCCTCATCGGAATAGGTGTCGATCCAGGCTCGGTATTTGTTGTCCGCGGCGGACTCGCGCGCGATGGCGTTGCCGACGTCCCAGTAGATCCAGAAGCACGGCAGCAGCGCGGCCATCAGCACCTCCCACGGTTCGTGGTAGGCGGTGGCGAACAGGAAGCTGGTGTAGCTTAGGCAGTCGGGCGACGGTTCAGCTTCCAGCGCATTTGCGCTGAACTGGGTCAAGTATTGCCCGTGCAGCGCCTGTTCCACGGCCACCGCTTCCAAGCCACATTCCGCGAACAGCCGCAACGTCGCCCCATCCGGTCCCCGGGCGCCGGCCATCACCAGAATGCGGGCATAGGCGTCGAGATACAGCGCATCTTGTACGATGTAGAATTGAAACCGAGCCGGATCCAGCGTGCCGGCGGCCAGCTCGCGATTGAACCGCAGATCGTGGATCGCGGCCCGCAATTCAGTGGTGCGCTGCCAGGCATGATCGGAAAAACTGGTCATGCCATGCTCTTCGATGCCATTTCGAACGTATTCCGCGAGAGTCCGGGCAGGTCGAGAATTCGTTGCAATTCCGCCCGCATCAGCCGCTGGCGCTCGACGTCGAACCGCCGCCATTGGCCGAGCGGCGACACCATCCGCGCGGCCACCTGACCGTTGGTCGGGTCGAGTTGAATGATAGTATCGGCATACAAACGATAGCCTGCGCCCGACGGATCATGGAACCGCACCTGGTTACCGGCGAAACTACTCACCAGCGCCCGGATTCTGTTCGGGTTGCGCAAATCAAAGTCCGGATGAGATTTCAGCGATTCCACTGCCTGCGCCGTATCGGGCAGCGGCGACAGCGCCTGGATCGCGAACCACTTGTCCAGCACCAGCGGATCGCCGCGCCACGCCTGATAAAACGCCGCCAACGCGTCCAATCGCTGCGGACAATCCACACCCGAAAGGATCCCTAGCGCAGCAAGCACGTCTGTCATGTTCTGTCCGGCGTCGAACTGTGCCTTGGCGAGGCCCACCGCCGACGCGTCTCCGCCCACAACCAGATAGCTGAGGCAGGTGTTGCGCAAGGATCGGCGTCCCATCGCCCGACCGTCGATCGCGTAACCACTTGTGTCGGTCAGATCGTCGTACAGGGTGCGCAGCCTGCCGCTCAGCGCCTGCCCAATCGCCGCTCGTGCCAGATCGCGCGCCGCATGAATGGCGTCGACGTCGACCACGTCCATCTTGTCGGCCAGGGTCGCCTCACCGGGAAGCGACAGCGCCTCCGCGGCGAATGCCGGTTCCTGTTCCAATGTCGAAGCCATCGCCTCGATCAGCGCCGGATCTACCGCCGGTTCCTCGCCGCGCTGGATTGCCGCGACCATGTCGAGCAGCATCGGAGCCGCGAACTGTTGGCCGGATTCCCAGCGCACGAACGGATCGGTGTCGTGGCCGGCCAGGAATCGGAGACGGTCCGGCGTCAATCCTGATAGCTTCACCGGGGCCGAAAAATCCCGCAGCAGCGACGGCACCGGCGGGCTCGCCACATCGACGAACTCGAAACGGTTTTCCGCTTGTGTCGCCAACAGGACGCGCGTTCCCGCGACCGCGTCGGGTTCACCCTCCAGACGTGTGGCGAGTTCCTGACCGTTGCCGTCCAGCAGCCCCATCGCGACTGGGATCACCAGTGGATACTTGTCGGGTTGCCCCGGTGTCGGCTTCGTGGCCTGGCGGATGGTCAGTGCGTAGCGTTTGGTCTCCGGGTCATAGGCATCCTCGATCGAGACTTCCGGCGTACCGGCTTGATGATACCACAGCTTGAAGCCTTCCAGATCGACCCCGGACGCGTCCTGCATGGCGCTGACAAAATTGTCGATGGTGACCGCGTGGTTGTCGTGGCGGGCGAAATACAGGTCCATGCCGCGACGAAACGCAGGACGGCCAATAATGGTGGCCATCATGCGGATGACCTCGGCGCCCTTATTATATACTGTTGCTGTATAGAAATTATCGATCGCCATATAGCTCGCCGGCTGCACGGGATGCGCCAGCGGTCCGGCATCCTCACGAAACTGCGCTGCGCGAAGCGCCCTTACATCCCCGATCCGCTTCACCGCCCGGCTGCCCTGGTCGGCGGAGAATTCCTGGTCGCGATAAACCGTGAGGCCCTCTTTCAACGAAAGCTGGAACCAGTCGCGGCAGGTGACTCGATTGCCCGTCCAGTTGTGAAAGTACTCATGCGCGACAACCGTTTCGATGCCCTGGTAGTCGGTATCCGTCGCGGTCTCCGGACGCGCCAGGACATATTTGGTGTTGAAGACGTTCAACCCCTTGTTCTCCATCGCCCCCATGTTGAAGTCCGACACCGCGGCGATGTTGAAGACATCGAGGTCGTACTCCAGACCAAACACCTCCTCGTCCCATGTCATCGCGGTCTTCAGCGACCGCATCGCGTGTGCACAGCGATCTTCGTCGCCCCGGCGCACATAAATGCCCAGCTCGACCGTCCGGCCTGAGCGCGTGAGGAACTTGTCCTTGATCGATACAAGGTCACCCGCCACCAGTGCGAACAGATAACACGGCTTGGGATGCGGATCAGTCCAGGTCAGCGAACGCCGGCCGTCGCCAAGGTCTGTCACCGGACCGGGGTTGCCGTTCGACAGCATCACCGGGCACGAACTGATGATAGTCGTCGTGTAGCGCGACATCACATCCGGACGGTCCGGGAAGAACGTGATCCGGCGGAACCCTTGTGCCTCACATTGGGTGAAATAGTTGCCGCCGGAGACGTAAAGACCGCTCAGTTCCGTATTCGCCGTCGGCGAGATGCGCGTCTCGATCTCCAGCACGCAGATTTCCGGCATGTCCGGTATTGTCAGCCGGCCCTTGGTCTCATGGTAATCCCCCGGCATCAGCGTCGACCCGTCGCGTGTCAGGCGGAGCAAAGTCAGCGCTTCACCATCGAGGTGCAGCGGAGAGTCCGCCGGCGCAGCCGGGTTGCGCCGGATCGAAAGGCGCGCGACAACCGTCGTTGCAGATTCATTCAGATCGAAACGCAGATCGACAGTGTCCACGAGAAATTCGGGCGGTGTGTAATCCGCCAGTTTGATTTCGCGGGGAGCAGCATCGGTCGTAATGGCATCGACTGGCATGGCTTCTCCGGCTTAAGGTCGTGTCTGACATGGCAAGCATTCGGCTGATCTTATCAGCCACGCGCCCTGGATATGGCAACCCGCCGCGAAGCGGCAAGCTCACGGAGTGCAGCTTGAGCGCGGCGGCCGCAGTTTCAGGTCTCGTCGCGCCTGTGCTCCTTTTATACCTATCGGTTCCGAGCGGCCTCGGCGAGTACTTCCCTCGCCAGCGGCAACATCGCGTAGTCCACCATTGCCCCCTGGTAGCTGACCGCACCCAGCCCGGCCTTCTCCGCCGCCTCGAACGCCTCGAGCAAGCCTTTGAAATAGGCGACGTCCTCCGCCGTCGGCCGATATACCGCGTTGGCGATAGCCACATGGGATGGATGCATCACGGCGACGCCGGCGTATCCGATGTCGCGCGCCCTGCGGATCAGCCGCTCAACGGCCGCGAGATCATCTTGCGCTGTGCCGAAAATGCCCGCGATCGGATACATCGCACCGCCGGCGCGGCTGTCCAGCACCATCTTCGACGCCAGATACAGTTGTTCCTCGCCGCCCATCGTCGCGCGGAAACCGAAGGCGCGGGCAAAGTCGCCGGAGACCGGACCACTCAGCGCGCCATGAATGCCACGCACCCGGGGGCTGGCCTTGGCCAGATCGCAGGCATCGTACATCCCCTGCGCGGTCTCAGGCAGCGGCAAAATCCCGACGCTTCCGTGGCCGACGCCCGCCCGGCCTTCCGCATAGCTCAGCAGGTCGTGCAGCCGGCGGACTTCGTCGGCGGTTGCAACCTTGGGCAGCACGATGGCGGTCAGTCCACGGGTAACGGCGGCTTCGAGTTCGGCTTCCGTGCCGTCGTACAACGGCTGGATACGAACGAATGCGCCGACGTTCGCATCCCGTAGCTCGCTGATCTCGCTTTTCAGGTATCCCTTCGCCTGCGGCTTGAACTGCGGCGGGACCGAATCCTCGATGTCCAGGATGACGGCCCCGGGGGAGACGCGGATCGCCTTTGCCACCCAGTCGCGGCGATGGGCGGGCACGAACAGCGCGGAGCGGATGGGCCACATATGATTTATCTCCCGGAAGATTCCGGACAGAGTTTGCGAGGACCGGCCGTGTGGTGCAATCGTGCCGTCGGAGGATCCGTTCATGCCCTACCCAACCCATCTGCTGCCGACCACTGTCGTAGGCAGCTATCCGCAACCGAACTGGCTGGTCGATCGCGCCGCGCTGCGTCATCATGGCGTGCCTCGCGCCCATGCTCACGACATGTGGCGCATCCCGGACGAAGTGCTTGAGCAAGCGCAAGACGACGCCACCATTCTGGCGATCCGCGACATGGAGCGGGCCGGGGTCGATATCGTCACCGATGGCGAGATCAGGCGGGAAAGCTATTCCAACCGCTTTGCCCTCGCGCTTGAGGGCGTCGACGCCGATACGCCGGGCGAGTTGCGAACTGGCACGGGGCGAATGACGAAGGTCCCGCGGGTGGTCGGGCCGATCCGGCGGGTGGCACCGGTGGAAACACGGGATGCCGACTTCCTGCGGGAGAACGCGACACGGGCGACGAAGATCACGCTGCCCGGGCCGTTCACCCTGTCGCGTCAGGTCCAGAACGATTTCTACCGCGACGGCGAAGAACTCGCGATGGACTACGCGGTCGCGGTGAACCAGGAATTGCGCGCGCTGAAGGCGACCGGCGTCGACGTCGTGCAACTGGATGAACCCTGGGTGCGAACCGCTCCGGAGCAGGCGATCCGCTACGGGATCAAGGCGATCAACCGCGCGCTGGAAGGGATCGAGGGCCCTACCGTCGTGCATGTGTGTTTCGGATACGCCGCCGTGGTGGCGGAGAAGCCCAGCGGCTACAGCTTCCTCGCCGAGCTTGCCGATACGACCGCCCAGCAGATTTCCATCGAGGCGGCGCAGCCTCGGCTGGACCTCGGCGTACTTCGTGAACTGGCGGGGAAGACGATCATGCTGGGCGTGCTCGATCTGAACGATCCGTCGGTAGAGTCCGCGCAGACGATCGCCGGCCGTCTTCGCGACGGACTGCGCTTCGTCGCAGCCGAAAGGCTGGTTGCGGCACCGGATTGCGGAATGAAATATCTCGCGCGCGAAACTGCCTTCGGCAAGCTCCGATCGATGGCCGAAGGGGCCGCGATCGTAAGGCGAGAACTCGCGGGGTAGTGCGCTTCCAGGATGCCGGGAAACCGGTCGCCGGCCGCATCCTTTGCTTGCGCCGCCGGCAATTGTCCCGGCCCTCTGGACGCATCAAGCGGTAGATCACGATGGCAGGCTCTGCCTGGCAAACCATCCGCAGCGGTATACGGCCTTGATCTCGTTAGAGAAATTAGACGCATGGCGAGGCGGAAGACTATCACACATCCTGCGGCGCTGCGAGCGCAGTGGTCTTGAATCGTCGTGTCAAATTGCCGCCGCCCGTAAGGGCGCCGGGTTGCCGTAACTCGGTGTCCACTTTCATACGCTCCAATTCGGCGAGCGGCCACCGCCTGGTGAGCCGGGAGTGTGCCGCGCGGCTCAGCGGCAGCATTCCATGGGTCCCAAACTGGCCGCGATCAGCAAAAACAATGCAGTGACGTAGTAAAACCGGTTATGAGTGCGCTTCGCCATCATGCCCGGCAGGGGAGCGTGATCGGCAGGATGTTTTCGTTACTGGTATACTGGCCGTCCAATGGATTGGGCGCGTCGTCTACATTTTGATTGGATCAAGTCATGTTGGATCTCATTCATCTGAGCAAAACCGTCGACACGGTAAGGTGTGCATCTGCCCTGACCGAAACTACTTTCGTTCGCCTCGGCCAGACTCTCGAAGAGTTGATAGCAATTCTGTCAAATCTGGCATCCAGCTTCCAAACGGTGATGACTGAGCTACAAGGTGAAAATCTTGGCCAGTCACTCGAAGCGCTGAAGGAAGCCGGGATCCAGGTCGCCCAACTGGGCCGCGACCAATCGGAAGTGGGCGCTACGTTCGATCATTTGCAGCGCCTGGGGGAGGCAATCGCGGGTCGCATTGCAAAGTTGAACCGATCCGTAATGGAGATGGATTCCCTTATGATCAACTCAAAGATCGCTGCCACCGCCATCCGCGCGTCCGAAATCGATTTCACGACATTTGCTGGCGAGATAGGGCGCACAATGAGCCTTGCACAAGCGACCCTTGACAGCTTTGGATCCGAGCTGCAAACGCTGCGCAAGCGGCTCGGGTCGGCTTACGCGGGACAGCTCGCATTCGCGAAGCGTCAGGATGACGCAATCCGCTTGATCCCGCAACGCCTTAACGCCACGGTCGCTTCCATTCCGATGCGGCACCGACGCGCTGCCCGCGCGATCTCCGCGGTTCGGCAAAGAAGTGAACGTGTTCGGGAGCAGGTTGGCACCGCCATCATGGCGCTGCAGGTAGGCGACATCACCCGCCAGCGACTTGAACACGCCGATCGTACGCTGAGTTTTCTGACAGAGGCTGGGATCGTTCGCGGAGGAACGGCCACGGAGCCGATGTCCCGGCCCGCGGATTTCACCGAAGACGAGCAACGGGCGCTTCTCAAGGCGACCTGCCTGCTGCAAGCGGCACAGCTGTCGGACGCCGCCGCGGAGTTCGAGCGCGATGTCAAAAAGATTATTGTTGCACTGAACAGTTTGGCGGCCGAGGCTCGCACTTTGCGCAATCTCGCGAGTTCGGCGTACGGCTCGACCGGTCGTGACCAGGGCACGTTCATCGTCGAACTCGAGGCACACGTCGGTGAGGCGCTCACGCTATTCGGGGGCTTTGGGGCATCACGGGCCGAAGCCGCTCAAGTGATGGTATCGGTTTCGGACGCTGCGGAAATCCTTTGCGCTCAACTCGCGACGGTACAATCGCTCGAGGCAGACATCCGGATCATGGGGCTCAACACGACACTGAAATGCGCACGCGTCGGACCAGAGGGTCGCGCGCTGGGCTTCATCGCTCAAGAATTGCGCGCTTATGGGAACGAATTTGCCAGGGAAGCTGGCGCGCTCATGGGGGAAGTGGAAAGCCTCACACAGATCACTCGTTCGATCGGGTCCAGGGAAGCAGGTACCGCTCCGCTCATGGCCGCGGTGATGCAAGCAATGAACGACGCCCTCTCCACGCTTAGGCAAGTGGGACAGACACTGGACGGTACTCTGTCCCGGCTTGACCGCGACAGCGACCGCGTCGTGATTTTGCTTGAGGAAACCGCCGCGAACCTGGGGGCACACGACGAAATCGACAACGTTATGCACGAGGCCGCAAACGGCCTGCGGGAAATGTCAGCACCCGGCGATCTTCGGCTCGCCGATCTGCCTCCGCGTGTCGAGCAGATGCTCGACCAGATGGCGCGTGGTTATACGATGGCGACCGAGAGGGCCATCCATGACAGCGTTCTCGGGCGGGCGGGCGGTGCCGCGGCTGCCCCGGCGGTTGTTGCGAAACAAGAGCTGGATGACCTGCTCTTCTAGAGGAATTCCAAACTCGGTGGGACTGCTCCCGTCTTGGGGATCAGTTTTCATCGAGCCCGGGATCGCCTCGCGATCTGGTCAGGCGGAGATTGCTCCTGGATTCGCGACGGGCCGCGAATTGGCCGATGAGTTGGGATCCACCGGCCGGTGGCGCAAAAGCGGCCCGGTAGCACCGGTGCCTGGTGTACTTCCCGAAAGATGGCGGAAGAAAACTTCACCGGTGTTGGTAAGAAACCTGATCTGTTGACCGAGCGTACCACCCGTGCGCTGTACGGTGACTGGTATCCGATGGTCGCGCAGTCGCTCCAATGCAACCCGGACGTTGTTCGATCCGACCGATTCTCCGCCTGCGAACGGCAGAACTGCGGCTCCTCCGAAAACTTTCGCCTGAAGACCAACACTCTTGCAGCCAAGACGCTGCATACGATCGACAAGTTTGTCGACCGCGAAGTCTCCGTAACGTGCGCTTTTCTCGCCATGCGGGTCAGTGGGCAGGACGAAGTGGTTCATGCCGCCGACCCGACGGATCGGGTCCCAAAGGCACACGGCAACGCAGGAGCCGAGGACGGTCACCAGGATGCTCGGCTCTGCACTACAATGGATGTCGCCCTGGCCTAGCGACACCCGCACCGGGGAGGCCTCCAGTCGTAGCAGTATCTGTCGCGTAACCGTCACCGTCTTCCAGCTCGCATGATCTCGCTGGCAAGCAAATCGAGCGGGATAATCTTGTCGGCCGCGCCGCGCGCGATCGCTTCCTTTGGCATGCCGAACACGACACACGTCGCCTCGTCCTGTGCAATCGTCAATGAGCCTGCGCCCTTCATCTCGCCGAGACCACGTGCGCCATCGTCACCCATTCCGGTCATGATTATGCCAAGGGCGTTTGCGCCGGCGAACCGCGCCGCGGAACGGAAAAGGACATCCACCGAGGGGCGATGGCGCGAAACGAGCTGGCCATCCTTGATCGAGACGTAATAGCGCGCACCACTCCGCTGCAGCAGCATATGCCGGTTTCCCGGCGCGATCAAAACGCGGCCGCGCATCACGGTATCACCGTCCGCGGCCTCCTTCACCTCCATGGCGCAGAGACCGTTGAGCCGGCGGGCAAAGGCTTCGGTGAATTTCTCCGGCATATGCTGAACAACGGCGATGCCCGGACAATCCGCCGGCAATGCCTCCAGCACAACCTTCAGCGATTCGGTTCCGCCAGTGGATGCGCCGATACAGACGACCGTTTCAGTTGTGCGCGCCATGGACTGGCCTGCGATCGGCGGAGAAATGACGGCGTCCGCGGTCAGCTTCTGCTCCGGCACACGCGACGTCGACTGGTCATCGCCACGCTTGCCTCGGATGCCCCTCAGGCGAGCACGTGCCGCTCCCTTCACCGCGTCGCAGATGCGGATGCTCGCCTCTTCCAGGAACTGGGGCACGTCAATGCGAGGCTTGAGAATGACGTCGACCGCGCCGGCCTCCAGCGCCTGCATTAGCGTCGCGGACCCCTCCTCGGTCAGCGAGGAACACATCACGACGGGTAACGGATGCTGGGCCATCAGTTTACGCAGGAACGTGATGCCATCCATACGCGGCATTTCAACATCGAGGGTGATCACGTCCGGCACCTCTTCCTGGATGCGGCGCGCGGCGGCAAACGGATCGGACGCGGCGCCGATCACCTCGATGTCCGGGTCGGAGCCGAGGATCTTCGTCATGGTCTGGCGAACCGAGGCAGAATTGTCGACGATCAGAACGCGGATTTTCTGCTTCATGGTGTCACCTGGAGGCGCCGGAATACAGTGGGTCCCACCACTTGCAGGGGCAAACGACATCCGGCGAGCGTTTCGGAGTGACCGAGGAACAGGTAGCCGCCGATCCGGAGATGGTCGCACAACCGTTGCAGCACCGCTTCCTGCGTTTCCTTGTCGAAGTAGATGAGTATATTGCGGCAAAATATCATGTCCATCTCACAATCGACATGATAAGGCGTTTCCATGAGGTTTACGCGGCCGAAACGAACCGAGGCGCGCAGTTCCGGCACGATACGCACCTGCTGGCGGGCACGGTCCTTGGATCGCAGGAGGTACCGGCGTCTCAGATCGGGTGGCACGGGTTTGGTCATCGCCTCAGGATAGATGCCCGTGACCGCGGCTTCGAGCACTCCGGTGGAGATGTCGGTGGCCGTGATGGCATAGTGCAGGCCCGGGATCTTCTGCGCGAGTTCAGTGAGAACCATGGCAAGCGTGTATGGTTCCGCGCCGATGGAACACGCGGCGCTCCAGACCTTGAGTGGTGATCGGGTGCGCCCCGACGACAGGAGCTGCGGCACGGCCTCATCCGTCAAAAAGCGGAAATGATCCGGCTCGCGGAAGAACTCCGTTTTGTTCGTCGTGACGACGTTGATCAGCTCGATGGCTTCGTCGGCCAGACCGTCCTGGTCAAACAGGTAGTCACAATATTGCTTCAGGTTCGACATGCCGGTTGCTCGGAGGCGCTTGCGAAGGCGCCCCTCGATCATCGTGGCCTTGGTCGGAGGCACCTTTATGCCGCTGTAATTTTCGATATAGGAGGCCAGGCGCTGGAAGTTGCGCTGGCTCAGGCGATCCGAGTACTCGGGCTGCATTGGCTGAGGTCGTTTCTATATAGGTCGTTTTCCGTCACATCCGTTCGAACTCGGCATCCCGCTGGTCGGCTCCACCACCGGTGAGATGGAGGGCGACGCCACTCGGCTTGCTGTCGCGGTGACCGTTGCGCAATGCCGCCGGCTTGAGCTTCACCGGCTTGGCGACCACATTGTGCGGCTTTGGGCGATGGGGAGGGGCCACCGGAACAGGCGAGGCTGCAGCCGAAGCCGCTTTTGCATCGATATGGAAATAAGCAATGCTGGACTGGAGCTGCTCTGCCTGTGCGGCCAGTTCCTCGCTGGTCGCCGACATCTGCTCGGACGCGCTCGCGTTCTGCTGCGTTACCTTGTCGAGTTGCTGGATCGCCTGATTGATCTGGGCCGCTCCAACGTCTTGCTCCCGGCAGGCGGCGCTGATTTCCGTTACCAGTTCGGCCGTCTTCTTGATGTCCGGCACCAGATGGGTCAGCATGTCACCCGCCTCCTGCGCTGCCTTTACGGTCTGCGTGGAAACCAGCCCGATCTCCGCTGCCGCAGTCTGGCTGCGTTCAGCGAGCTTGCGAACCTCGGAGGCCACCACGGCGAAGCCCTTGCCGTGCTCGCCGGCCCGAGCCGCCTCGACGGCCGCGTTCAGCGCCAGAAGGTCAGTCTGCCGAGCGATCTCTTGCACGATGGTTATCTTCTCCGCGATTGTCTGCATCGCCTGGACGGCGCGCCCGACGGCTTCGCCGCTTTTTTGTGCGTCGGCCGAGGACTGGCGGGCGATCTTTTCGGTCTGTCCAGCGTTGTCGGCGTTCTGCTTGATATTGGCGGCCATCTGTTCCATCGACGCCGAGGCCTCTTCCGCTGCCGAGGCCTGTTCGGTCGCTCCTTGCGACAGTTCCTCCGAACTGGACGATAGTTGCTGGCTGCCGGACGATACGTTGTCCGCGGCGGTAGCGGACTCCGACACGACGACACGAAGCCGCTCAACCATCGTATTGATGTGGCCGATGAGATCGCCGATCTCATCGTGTGAACTGATCGCGGCGGTCTCCGTCAGGTCCCCGCCGGCGACGGCTTGGGCAAGCGTCCCAGCGCGGCCAAGACCGCGGCTGATAGCGAACGCTATCCAGAATGCAGTGCCGACGCCGACCACAAGTGCGATGACGGTCGCGCCGATCAGCAGCAGGCGAGTGTTCGCATATTGGTGCGCGGCGTCTTCTTTGGCAGTGGTCATGAACTGCTGCTGCAGCTCCACGTAGTCGCCGATCAGTTTCTCCTGATCGGCGACGAGTTGCCGCCCGGCACCCGTTGAAAGGGCAATCGCCTGTGCGTCCTGATTGTCACGCACAAGCTTGCGCAAACTATCGTTGGCCTCGATCCATTTCTGTCGGGCTGTGCGGACCTCGGCGAGCCGCTTCTTCCCTTCCAGCGTGGCACTGGCATCGATCTTCTCGAGTTCGACCCCGAACAGGTCACGCTGCTTCGTGAGATCCGCATCGTACCGGGTCCTTTCTACGGCATCGGTTCCCGCAAGCAGGAGGTTCTTCTCCGCCCGCACTGCCAGCAGCAGGTCAGTGTTCAGATCCTCGGCCGCCTGCAGGCGCTCTACCGGTCCAGCCAGGACAGCTCCCATTGTTTCATTCAGCGCTGCGAGATTGCTGATGCCGAGCCAGGCGATGATTCCCGACATGGCTATGATCGCCGCGAAGGCCAACCCTAGTTTCGTTTTGATTGTGATACGCATTGTAGAAATCTCCTGAAGCGATTTCGATGTGGATGAGATCACATCGTCACGGTTAGGTAACCGAAAATCATCCGAATATCATTGCTTATGAAGTACGGTTGTCCGACCGCGTGGTGTGAGCGGGTCTGCTGCTGGTGGCATGTATACCAGCCCGACCGTGTTCGGATCGGACAATCTGGTTTTTTCGTCGTACCACAGAACCTGCGCCGTCGGGCTTTGTCAGCACCCGTTGCAACGGTGCTTGCAAAAGGAAATCTAGTCTCGCATCCAGCGACCCTGGGATGTTGATCCCGATCCCCGCCGACCCTGCCGAGCGTGGCAATCGCCGAGCCAATATTCAATCGTACTGTGTTAGGCATGATGCGAATATCACCTGCTGCCAATCGGCAATTTTCATCACTCGGCGGCTTCGCGCGTCTCGCCCGCAAGGCCGGGAGAAGCCCCCAAGAACGCTGGCTCGTCGGACGTAAACAGGCGGCCCAGATCGAAAATGACGACGAAGCCTTCGCCACGGCGGCCGACACCGCGAATGTAGTCCGAGCGCCACTTTGTCCCGATGTCGGGTGGCGGCTCGATCTTCCCGCCGTCCAGTGGGGCAACCTCGAAGACGCGATCGGCGATCAGCCCGAGAACAAGTTGTCTTCCGGCGACCGATACCTCGAGCACCATGATTCGTGTGGTCTCGGTGGCGGCCGCCGCGGCCAGCCCGAGCTTCACACGCAGGTCGATGACGGGGACGCTGCGGCCGCGCACATCTATCAGGCCGGCAAGATATGCTGGCGCATCCGGCACATGGAACAGGGTTCTCATATCGAGAATTTCGAGCACGGTCTCGACCGGGACCGCGAAGACCTCATGGTCGATGCCGAGCGTGACAAACTGCGAGTCGTTCTGCATGTCTTCCTGATCCATTGGCTTACATCCGCTCAAATTCGGCGTCATGATGATCCGCGCCGCCCGTGGTGAGATCGAGGACGACCCCGTTCGCCCTGACCTCCGCGTGCCCGTCGCGCATCGGCGTCGGCCTGCCTGGCGGCAAAGCAACAGACTTGGCGGTGACGCCCGGCAGGGCCGAACGACGCGGTGCCACGACGTGCCGGCGAGGTTCCCTCGGTCGTGCCGTCGCCTCGATTCGAAAATACGCGATGCTGGACTGCAGTTGTTCTGCCTGTGCTGCCAGTTCCTCGCTGGTCGCCGAGATCTGCTCGGAAGCACTGGCGTTCTGCTGCGTCACCTGATCCAACTGTTGGATCGCCTGATTGATCTGGGCCGCTCCAACGTCCTGCTCGCGACATGACGCACTGATCTCGGTCACCAGATCCGCGGTCTTCTTGATATCCGGCACCAGCCGGTCCAGCATCTCGCCGGCTTCCTGCGCAGCCTTCACCGTTTGTGACGAAACCGTGCTGATCTCCGCCGCCGCCATCTGGCTGCGTTCGGCCAGCTTGCGGACTTCTGACGCAACGACCGCGAAACCCCTGCCGTGTTCACCGGCCCTGGCTGCCTCCACCGCGGCGTTCAGCGCCAGCAGGTCGGTCTGCCGGGCAATCTCCTGCACGATGGTGATCTTGTCGGCGATCGTCTGCATGGCCTGCACGGCACGACCGACCGCCTCGCCGCTTCGATGTGCGTCGATGGCGGACTGACGCGATATTTTCTCGGTCTGCGTCGCATTGTCAGCGTTCTGCTTGATGTTTGCCGCCATCTGTTCCATCGAGGCGGAAGCCTCTTCTGCCAGTCCCCCGTCCGCAGCCCTTCGTAGGCTTCCACGAAACACCCGATAAACCCAGGAAATAGGCCAGACATAGCCCTTGGCCCTCCGTATCTTTCCGCTTGCGTTCGTTCCCGTTCGGCGATACGTTAAGGGGATAGATAAGGGGTCAGGTATGCCGAAGGTCGCCACGCCGCTTAGCGCGGCAAAGGTCAGAACCGCCGCAGCAGGGCGCTACGCAGACGGGGACGGGCTGTATCTCCTGGTCCGCGACAACGGCACCGCGTTCTGGGTGTTCCGCTACTTCGTCCCCCGCGATGACAAGGCCGCTGCGGGTGATCGGCCACACGAGAAGCCGAACCCGAAGCTGAAGATGAGGGAGATCGGGTTAGGACGTGCCCGTGGTCAGAATGCTGTCTCCCTCGCTGAGGCCAGAGCAGCAGCGGCACCGCTGCACCGGCTGGCAAGAAACAAAGTCGATCCCCTCGAGCAGCGCGCGGCCGAGATCGCCGCAGCGCGGGCCGCTGCACAGGCCGAGAAGGCGCGCGCAATAACGTTCAAGACGGTTGCCGGCCACTATATCGAGGCGCATGAAGCGGGCTGGCGCAACGCAAAGCATGGGGCGCAATGGCGGGCGACGCTGGAGGCTTACGCTTATCCGCACGTGGGCGACCTCCCCGTTGGGAAGGTAGGCACTGCCGAGGTCCTGGCTGCGCTGGAACCGATCTGGAAGACCAAGCCGGAGACTGCCAGCCGCGTCCGCGGCCGGATTGAAGTGGTGCTGGACTACGCCAAGACGCGGGAGTGGCGATCGGGCGAAAATCCCGCACGCTGGCGCGGGCACCTCGAGAACCTGCTTCCCGCGCGATCAAAGGTGGCGAGGATCGAGCATCACGCTGCGCTACCTTGGCAGGCGCTTGGCGCATTCATGATCGAGCTACGCCCGCAGAACGGCATCGCTGCGTGCGCATTGGAATTCGCGATTCTCACAGCCGCACGGACGGGCGAGGTGATCGGCGCGCGGTGGGGCGAGGTTGATATGCAGCAGGCGTTGTGGATCGTGCCGCCCGACAGGACGAAGGCAGGGCGAGAACATCGAGTGCCGCTGTCTGACCGAGCGCAGGACCTGCTTCGCGAGGTCGCAAAACTGCGCACTGTAGACAGTCCGGACGCCATTGTGTTCCCCGGACAGCGCCCCGGCCGTGGACTTTCGAACATGGCGCTCCTGGTGCTGTTACGCCGAATGGGGCGCGCCGATCTGACCGTCCATGGCTTCCGGTCCACGTTCAGCGATTGGGCTGCCGAGACCGGCAAGGCCTCCGACATTAAAGAGGCGGCTCTGGCTCATACGCTCGGCGACAAGACCGTGGCGGCGTACCAACGCGGCGACTTGCTGGAGCGCCGACGCGTGTTGATGGATGAGTGGGCAGCTTTCTGCGAGAAGCCGCCTGCCGATGTCGTGCGCTTGCGCAAAGCCGAGGTGGCGGCGTGATGAGCGATTACCCCGCCCGCGCAATCATTAAGAAGCGGTCTGCGCCGACGCAGCCAGCCAAGGAATTGGAACAGTGCGACGCCGCACCCATCGTCGATAACACGGCTTTTGATAGACTGGCTGGACTGATTGCGGGCAACGTGCCTGCGCCAGCATGGCTGGCTCGAGGCCTTGAAGCCGCCGCCAGATCTGTAGAATGGGTTGCCAAGTGTGCGGCGCAGCAACCAGGGCGGCAAGAGATGCGCCGTCGGATAGCAGATCTGCGAGAAGCCGCGATCACAGTGCAAGGCTACCTTAACGATAAGGCGGTGATGCGGACCCTCATCGACTCCGCGGGCGATGATCTCGCGCACGACCGACAGGCGTGGCACGGCCTGCAATCACTGATCCAGCGCTCCGAGACGGCGCTCGCACTTCCGGGGCTGCGAGTTGGCAAGGGCCGCGGCAAACATGATCCCGACCGAAACGGCGAAGAGGTTTGCGCCATGGTGGTGGCAGTCGCCTGGCACGAAGTACGCGGTGCCCGAGCACCTCACGCTACTGCCGAAACGAACGAAGCATGCAATGTTTTTTGGGCATTGGCCACGGGCGAAACTCTCCCAGACAACACCAACACCATTGCCCGGTGGCGGGATCGCCTCCGGGAGGCCAATAGAAAATTGGATGCAGGTGACGTGCAACAAGATGGGGCTACTGCCCAACGCATATTGCGCTGCGCGCAACCAGACGTGGCGAAATAACCCTAATTTCAGCTATATCTTCTCCGCCGACATCAGCGGCTAGTGTCGCTATTCCGTGCCCACGTTCAACCCCGGACACGGAGCCATTCACAAATGTTCGAAGTTCTCGCCCTCACGATTGCCGACGCCACGAAGGTTTCTGGCCTCGGTCGCACCACGCTTTACGAAGCCATCGGTGCCGGAAAGATCGAGGCTCGCAAGGCGGGTGGCCGCACACTGATCCCAACTGATAGCCTGCGAGCTTTCATCGCCAGCTTGCCCGCTGCCGACATTCGCACCGGCCAGCGCAAGGTAGCTTAAAGAAAACCCCCGCGGTGGCGGGGGCTTCCTGGACAAACATCGGCTATCAGCGGGGCGCTGAATATTTAGCCGATCCGGGTTGATCCTGCAAGCCGCATCTACTTCGAAAGATGCGATTACTACCATGACACCGGATTACATCAAGATTGCCTCCAAACTGCACGATAGGGGGCTTCAAGCATTATTTCCGCCTAACCGGCCGGCGCGAGGCCCGGTTCCACCCCCCGAGTTGCGGTGGCCGATATCCGGCTTTACTCGAGGAGTACCCAGAGGTAGCCCATCGGAACAGGTGATGGCTCGGCGCAAGTTCGCGCAGGGAATAGCGCAATGAGCGCGACCCCGTCCGTCGTGGATTTTACGAAGCACCCCAACCTTGGCGCGTCGCTGCAGTGGGCATCAGGCCGACCTGACGGTGCCGGGTTCACCGAACTCCTCCGCGCTACGGATGCAGGGCGTATCGCCCTTGTCGCTGTCCTGAACCGGCGGGCCGTGTGGACACCGCGCGACCTCAAGTCATCACTGCCGACCATCGTCTTGATAGGTGACGATGCAGGCGATAGCCGGGATCCTTCTGAATGGCGCAGCGCCATTTCCGCAATCGCATGGGCACGCTGCGCTATCGTGCACGGCACAGGTGCCCAGCAGTGGCACTATCTGGAAGCAATCGCAGGCGCCGAGATGAAGAGGCGCTGTCTGTTCATCGAAACAAACTCTGCCCACGTCGGCGCCTGGATGGCGGCTCTCGCCCCAAGGCAAATCCAGGTCCTGAGCATCATACCGCCCGGAGGTCAGACGCATCCCATACTAGCCAGGGAGCGCGCGGCATGAGATCCGGCAACCCGTTCCACATCACAGGCCTAGCCAAGATCGGCGGCCCGCTCACGAAGCGAATCAGTCTGTCGCCCGAAGGCAAACTGATCAGCGACGGCTCCGCCTGCGTCATGACAGACGGCTGGGCGAAGCGGATGCCGTGCGAGAGTTTGAACTACTTCGCCGATCTCATCAGCGACCTCGATCCCAACGAGGCAATCGCCCTCGGCACGCTGCGTCGTGACCTCCCCGAAACCGTCCGGGTCACGACTAAGGACAAACTGGAAGACGACCGAGCGCAGCAGCCCGACGTTATCGCGCGGATCTCCGAATTCATCGCATTCGAACCCGATGTGCCAGCGCTCGCCCTGATTGACATCGACACGAAGGGAATGCCTCCCTCCGTCCGGAACACCATCGATGACCTGGGCGGCTATCTGCCGGCGCTGATATCGGTGATCCCCGAGATGACAACAACCGCACGGGTCATCCGCCGATCTACGAGCACAGGCATCAGTCGAACCGATACCGGAGAAGCCCTGCCCGGTTCCAGCGGTCTGCATATCTTCCTGATGGTTCAGGATGGCGGCGATATCGAGCGGTTCCTGCGGACATTCCATGACCGGTGCTGGCTCGCTGGTCTGGGTTGGCACATGGTCGGAGCCGGCGGCCAACTCCTGGACCGATCCCTTGTCGACAAGATGGTGTATGCGCCCGAGCGCCTGGTGTTCGAGGGCGCGCCGCAACTCGTCCCGCCGCTCGTTCAGGACAAGGCGTCGCGCCGCCCGGCCGTGTATGACGGCACTCCCCTCGATACACGCGACAAATGCCCGACACTGACGCTGGTCGAGAAGTCCAAGCTGGACGAGTTGAAGGCACGCTCAGGACATAGCCTTAAGCCCGAACGAGCCAAGGTCCGCGACGCGTTCGTTGACGAACACGCCGACAAGCTCGTCAAGCGCAGCGGTGGGATGCTCGGGATGCCGGCCGCGAGACGTATCATCCGGCGGCAGTGTGAAGGCTGCCTGCTGCCCTCCGTCGTGCTGCCATGGGATGACAAGGCATTCGAGGGATGCACCGTCCTGGACGTCCTGAAAGACCCTGCGCGGTTCGTCGGCGTCACGATGGCGGACCCGCTGGAAGGCCCTGAATACGGGCGCTGCAAGGCCAAGGTAATGTGCCGCGCCGACGGATCACCCTGGATACACAGCTTCGCGCACGGCCGGACCGTTTACGATCTGAAGTATGACGCGAAGACCGCAGCCGAAATCATCGACGGCATGCCGCCGGATCAGGTCGCAGATGCGTTCGTTGAGATCATCGTCATCGCCGATATGGAGCCTGATGAGATCGAGGCACTCCGGAACAAAGTCGCCGCCATAGCCGGTGTCACGAAACGAGCGCTGGATCGCAAACTAAAGGAGGCCAAGCAGGAACACACATCGAAGCGCAGGGCGGAAGAACGCGAGCGAAAAGCCGCGGATCGTGTCGACCACAGGCCGCAGATCCCCGCCCCCAACGTCGATTCGCCCTGGCTGCCACAGATGCAGGTGCTGAATGATGTCTTGGGTTCCTCGGCACTCCCCGAACCGCCGATGCGCGATATCGACGGAGTCGTGACGCAAGTTCGGGTCCGGCGCATCCCCAACATGCATGCGCTCACCTCGCAGGGCGCCAACGAAGGAGAGGCTCCTGACGCGCAGCAACCGGCAACCGAACAACCACTCTTGACCCGGCTCGACGAGACGCGCCTGGCCGAACTGATCGAGCACCATATCGATTACATCGATGACGAAGGCCAGTCCGTCCACCTGGGCACGCCATTCGTCAAACACTTCCACACCCGCACCGACGATGTCCTGCCGACCGTCGCCGCAATCGCCACGCTGCCAATCGTGCTGCCGGACGGCACGCTGCTTGCCGAGCGTGGACTGGACCGCAAGCGTGGTATCGTCTTCCGGGTACCGCCCGATCTGCTGGCGGTCATCCCGAAGCCGGAAGAGTGCACCCGGGACGCTGTTGCGAAGGCGATGCACTTCCTGACCGAAGTCTGGCTGTGCGATGTCTCGACCGATTATGCCGGCAAGTGCATCCTGATTGCCGCCGCACTATCCATCATCGAGAGATCGGTGCTGCCGGAACGGCCCGCATTCTTCGTCACGGCCGGTCGAAGGGGCGGTGGCAAGACAACGGCACTGATCATGCTGCTGATGGCAGTGACAGGCGTCCGGCCTTCCGCGGCAGCGTGGTCGCCGAATGAGGAGGAGCGACGCAAGAGCCTCCTGTCCTACCTAATGGAAGCCCTGCCCGCGATCATCTGGGACAACATCCCGAGAGGAACGCAGATCAGTTGCCCGCACATCGAGAAATCATGCACGACGGCATTCTACTCTGATCGCCGACTCGGTGTCAGCGAAATGGTCGCCGTCAGCGCCTCAGTCGTCCACCTCTTCACTGGGAACAATGTCGGACCTCGCGGCGACCTCGCCTCGCGCAGCCTGCAGGTGCGCCTGGAAGTTGACCGGCACGACCCCGAAAACAGGCCGTTCAAGCATCCGGACCCAATCGGATGGACGGAAGCCAATCGTGGGAAGATCCTGAGAGCGCTCTATGTCCTTCTGCTCGGGAACCCCGCACTGAAACCATCGTCCCAGGCCGTGCCGCAGACCCGTTTCAAGGGATGGTGGCGATTGGTCGGGTCCGCCGTCGAACATGCCGCTGCGGAACACGCGAGAATTTCGGCGGAACGCGTCGCCGCCCTCGTTGACGACATGACGGAGCGGCCTCCCATGGCGGTCAATTTCCGCGATCTGTTCCTGTCGCAAGAAGAAGACGACGAAGAAAGCACGAACCTCTCCGATGTGCTAGCTGCGTTGAGCGGAAAATGGGACAATATCCGATTCCAAGCTTCGGACGTCGCGCAACTACTCAACTACAAGGGAGAGTATCAGTCTGCTGACGACAAGGAACGAGCGGCGGTTCTGCGCGAATTCCTGTTCCCTAAACTTCCCGCAAACCAAGACGTATCGGCCAAATCAGTCGGGCGGATGATCAAGAACCATATCGGCGAACCGGTGAAGGCTGCCAAAGATACGTTGATCTTGAAGGAATGGCGCGATCCGCGCGGGGGGGCGAAAGGGCCGCTGAGTTACTATGTCCAGAGCACGCCGGCGTGATGGAAAAAACAAGGTTTGCGTGGATTGCGTGGTTTCTTTTAGCCCTGCGACAGGCGGAAAAATTGTTCCGAATTCTTTTCCTTCCCCGGGAAACACGTCCGCGCACACGTCAAGCGCTCAAACAAACCACGCAAACCACTCAAACCTTGTGACACAACCCTCAGATCAGGAGACCTGAATGCCCTTCCCCAAAGGAATCAGCGGAAACCCAGGCGGGAGACCCAAGGAATTAGCTGAGGTCCAAGCCGCCGCCCGCTCGCACACCGTTGCTGCGATCACCACGCTGTCAGAGATCTGCGCCGACGAATCGGCGCCCCCTGCGGCGCGCGTGGCTGCGGCAAATGCATTGCTTGATCGTGGATGGGGCCGCCCTTTGCAGGCCATCGACGCCAGCGTGACCGTGACCACTCTGGCTGATTTGGTCGCCGCTTCAATGTTGGCCGGGACGATTGATGGTGCATCCGAGCGGGTTGAGAACGGCGTGCCCAGGGCATTGACCGCGGACGAGATGCAC
>CAWFNN010000011.1:0-106477 GCA_963817185.1 uncultured Alphaproteobacteria bacterium
TAGGTTGGCCAGGATCACCGGCCAGCGACTACCAAGATGCGATCCTCGGCTCGGTGATCCCACCGTAGCCGATTTCAAAATGCCTTTCGTCCTCCAGGCGCGGCTCGTGGAGGAGCGGGAATATCGGCTTCGGCGACCGACGCGCCTTGGCTGTCATGCGCTTAATTGTTCACAGAGGGGTTTACCTGCTGATCGTCGCCGCTAGTAGCGGTCAGCGCAGAAGGCCATGATAGCGTCGAACTGGACGATGATTTTCCGTGAGTATTTACCATCAAATCCGAAAGCCGCGACGCTTCAAAACTCGTCGATACTATCCCTTCCGCCGTTTTGGGGTGTCAATATTCTTATTCTTTTCATCTGTCGGCTGATCATCTTTCGGCCGAATTGTCTGATTGCCCCAGACTTTCCATCCCTCGACCTGATGCCGTCCGAATAGCTCTAAGCGTGCAATTGCTCACCCCGCCCCGGCGAGCGTGTCGCCGGGTCGTTTGGCTGATATCACGAAGCGGACGGTATCAAACACCGAAGCGCGATTGGCCTTCGCGGTGCTGACGACGGAGCGGAAGGCGGCATAAGTTTGCGCCCCCCACTCGCAGCGGAAGCCGTTGGTCACTTTGCGGAAGATCACGCTCGGCCGCAGATGCCGCTCGGAGATGTTGTTCGTAGGCGGCACCGCTCGATTTGACATGAACACGAACAGATGTGCCCGGTTGGCGAGCATGCGCTTGCGCAGCTTGCGGCCCGGCTCGCCAATCGGGACCACCGCCAGGATCCGGTCGAGCCTGCGGTCGAGGTCATAGAGATATTGCTTCAGGGTGGTATCCTTCAGCGTCTCGCGCCGCCGGCCGATCGCGATGGCGCGCAGCAGCAGCCACCGGAACGGCGCGCTGAACGCTGTGTCGCCGCATTCGATGGCGTATTTCGCATCCCGGAGCAGATGCGCCAGGCAGACTTGCCACATGACGCCATGACCGCGCTGGCTGCCGAGCATGTCGGAGACCCACACTTCCGGTTGAATCACGCCGAACAGCGCGGTCACCACTGCCTTGCCCCGGCTGGGTTTGATCACATGCAGCACCGCCAGCGTGCCGATGAACACCCACTCCCACCAGTTCTTGCCTTGGACCCGCACCGAGGTCTCGTCGGAGCAGACCACGGCGCTGGCGAGCACGACTTTCTCGATCGCCGCCGAGGCATCCAGCAGTGGCTCGCGGGCGCGGGCCAGGATGTTGCTGATCGCGCCCTCACTGATCGACAGGGAGAACAGTTCGTTCATCAACAGCGCCAACCGTTCCATGCCAATGGCATGGGCGTAATGCAGATAGACCACCATCGCGGCGATGGAGTGGCCGAACGGCGATCCCTGTTCCAGACCGGATGGAGCCTGGGCGGTTACTCGTTCGCCGCAACCGGCGCAACGGCCGCCGAACAGGCGGATCTGGGTCACGTCGGGCCGAACGGGTGGCAACTCGATACGCTCATAGACCTGCTGCGGGATTTGCGCCTCGCGGGGGAATACTGCTTCGCATTTTGGGCACGTGGTCAGCAACTCGTCGAAGGTGCGATCCGGATTCGGATGCAGCGTCCGGCCGACGCCGGGGCGGCTTTTACGCGGCGGGCGATCCGTCGCGGGGGCCGGGAGGTCTTGCTTTTGGCCTTGTGACGGCGGCTTCGACGAATTGCCGGGAGTCTTCGGTGGCCGGCTCAGTTCGTTGAGCCTCGCTTCGAGCGCTGCGATCCGGGCGTCCTGCGCTGCGATATGGGCGTCTTGGGCTGCGATCCGTTTGTCCGCCAGCGCCAGCCGAGCGGTCAGCGCCGCGATCAGCGCGTCCTTCTCGAGGTGGCTCAGTTGGGCGGGCGCGGGGAGCAGCGGCACCCGATGTGTAGAATCAACTCGCCCGTGACCGCGTCAAGAAGTTTCTGGGGGTGGTTGCCGCATCAAAGGGCGGCTGGCTGATACCAGGCCGGAAAGGATGCATTACCCCAGGTGAGCAATTGCCTAAGCGTGGCCCCGGCGATGCGCGCTCGATCATCTCGCGAACGATCGCTGGTTTCTCGCTGTGGATTTTACTGCGGGGCGCGATCACCCACGATCGCAGTCCACCGTTATTAAACCTTTTTGCTGCTGGCCCCATGCCCAATAACAGTAGTTCATGGGCCTCCCGCCAAAAATTACCCGGACCAAATCTTCCGTCTTTGGCCCACACTAGCCTGTCTTATTCAGCGCATAGCAGAGATTCGCAAACCGCAATTGTACAACGCATTAAATCCACGCATAGATCTGGTGTCACGATCACCCCGTCCACCGGATCGCCGCGAGTTTCTTTATGTCCGCACCGTTTGGCGCCAAAAACCACCCGCCGTTCGGCTTTCCCGCCATTGAGCGCAAGAAGGTGGTGGCGGCGTTCGACGGCGGACGCATCACCTCCGACGGAGGCGTGCTGTTGCTCGGCGCGGTGGAGCGACAACTCGGTATCGCCGATACGCTTGCGCCGTTGATCTCAGACCCGCGCAACCCGCTCTACGTGACCCACAGCGTCACCGACATCCTGCGGGCCCGGATACTGGCGATCGCCTGCGGCTACGAAGATGGCGACGATCTGGATTTTCTGCGCACTGACCCCGGGTTCAAATTGGCCTGTGGTCGCCTGCCGGACAGTGGCGATGATCTGTGTTCACAGCCGACGGTGTCGCGCTGGGAGAACGCGCCGACCCACCGCGAGGTGATGCGCATGACATACGCCATGATCGACCTGTATTGCCGCAGCTACGATCGTCCGCCGGCCGCGGTTACCTTCGACATCGACGACACCTGCGACGTTGTGCACGGCAATCAGCAACTGGCGTTGTTTCACGCCCATTACGATGAGCGGTGTTTTCTGCCAATCCACGTCTATGACGCCGCCAACGCCCGTCCGGTGGTGGTTTTGTTGCGCCCGGGCAAGACGCCGAGCGGCGAGGAGATCCGCGGCCATGTGCGGCGCATGGTGCGGCGTATCCGCCGCCACTGGCCGCACACGCGGATCACCATTCGCGGCGATTGTCACTACGGCCGTCATGAGGTGATGACGTGGTGCGAGGCCAACGGCCTGCACTACATCTTCGGTCTGTCCGGCAACGTCGTGCTCGAGCAAATGGTGGAACCGCTCGCCGACGCGGTGCGGGCGCAGCGTGCGGAAGCGCAGGCGAAGCTGGTTGCACTGCGTCGTGCCGAACCACCCGTTGATGCAGGCTGGTTGCGCCGCGCCGAGGCGCAGGCCGACGCGGTGCGCCGGCACACCGAAGTCAGATACGGTGCCAAGCACTGGCGATGCCAGCGGCGCGTCGCCGCGCGCATCAAGGCAACGCCGAAAGGTCTCGACATCCGCTACGTCGTGACCAACCTGGTCGGCGGCAATGCGGAATGGCTCTACGAGACACTGTATTGCGCGCGCGGCCAGATGGAGAATTTCATCAAGCTGCACAAGACGCAGCTTGCCTCCGATCGCACCAGTTGCCGCTCACCACTGGCCAATCAAGTCCGCCTGGTGTTGCACACTGGCGCGTACTGGCTGCTGCTGAAAGTCCGTGGCAATATCCCCAAGCTGCAGCCACTCGCCACCGCAGAATTCAAAACCCTGCAGATGCGCCTGATCAAAATCGCCGCACGGATCAGTGAAACCGCGACGCGGGTGCGCATTGCCTTCGCGGCGGCTTGCCCAGAAGCCGAACTGTTCGGTGGCCTGGTGCGCAGCTTCCAGCCCGCCGGACCATGACCCGGGGGCGTGAGCCCCTGCAAGCGCGACGTTCCGACAACCCCAACGCCTGACATTTCCGTTCTGAATTCGTGCTGAAAACAGCGCGTATGACAGCTATGCCCTACGCGCCTTCGGCGTCATTCGGGCAGATTCGCTGAATAAGTCAGGCTAGACCCGAGCCTGCATATTCAAATCCCCATGCACGCATCACTTCGAAGCCCAACTCCAAAAATGACATCGGCACCCAAAGATGCAGGTGTGCCTCTCGCCGCGCCAATTTGCGGATCGGCAACGCGCAGAGTTGTTCTATTCGCATCGTCTCGTAATGTACTTCAATTCGCTTCTGGATGGTCGGATGGTTGGCTTCCCAGGGACAATCGGCATAGATCGTCCCGAACGTCTCGTCCCGCGCGATCAAGTCCTCCAATGTGAAATCGGGATCGTGATCTTCCACGCGATTGCCGGACCTCAGGCGCATGACCGCTAACCGCAGTTCATACGATTTCCAACCTTTTTTCTGTCCTTCCTCCAACAGTTTCTCGGCTTCTGGCAGCGCTAGCGAGCATACGGCGTCGAGATGGCGGACCGGGAAGGTGTCCCGCGCGCGTGACATTTCGAACTTTTTCGCGATCCTGCCGTAGTTTCGGATGGTTCGCAGTTCAGGCCCGTGCCACCCAGCCTGACATACCAACGAGACGCGCTTGCGGTTCCATTTACTGCCTTCGTTCCACCAACCGCCCCACCAGATCGATGCTTTGCCGTTTGCCGCCGCCTTTTCCAGACCGCGTCGTTGCCATTCGGTAAATTGACTATCTGGGGTCATTGGTTTTTCTTCTTCCCCAAGAAGAGTGACACAGTTTGCGATTTCTGGCCCGCATCCGGCAGATAATTCCGTTGACCTTCGCTTTATCTTTCTCATCGTGCGCGCTGACGCTGATAGTCTCCAATTGACGATGGTTTCGGACGGGTCTGCGGTGGATTTTTCTTGCCATCACTGCGAGAGTTAATTCGGGCAAGTAGGTCATGCAAGCGATATCTGGACGACAGGTCCAGCATTCATCGGGTTGTTCCCGTACGAACATTCGGTGGCTGATAGTACGCTGAATCAAATAGTAAAAAATCTTATAAATCGGTTTGAAAAGCGTCCATTATGCTCCCACTCGTGCCCAAAAACGCAGGTAATATCAATCACGAACAAAAGGTCGTTACCAAATCTGCGGCGCAAGCCAAATGTTGTGCAGGCGGAATTCGGTAAAAGGAAAAGCAATTTTGCACCCCCCCCTTCAGACTTTGTTTGAGCAGGACGGGAGCAGCGTGCTCGGTGCCCCCGAGCCAAATTTTGATTTTTTAGCTCGGGGCAGCCCACGATCCGTTTGCTTTCGAAAATTGCCTGCAATGTTTTCAATAGGTTACCTTGGGGGCTGTAGAGCGACTTTATGGTTTTGCATTTCGATATATAAGTTCGAACTCAATGTTTTCAATAGGTTAAAGTTCGGGCTTCGCGGCTTGCGGGCCGAGCTTCTTGTTTGGCGCCTCCAAACCGAAATATCAACTTGGCGCGCGCCCGCGCTATAATCTATTTTGCTTTTGAAAATCCTGTCCAAGGTTTACATAGGTTAGCCCGCGCCCCGCAGGCCAATTTTGGTATTTGCAATTTCGAATGCGATGCAGACCAGAACGGCCAGATGCACCGTCTATCGTCTGGCCGCCAGTACGATTTGGCGCTCGGCACAGCCACGAGCGACGATTTGGTCGAGGTCATCCTCGCCTCCAGCGTAGCAATCGCCACCCCTTTTTCCAAAATAACTAATAGAGCTTTGGTCTGACGGGGGTTGGGGCGGGTGGAATCCCACCATCTACTCTTCCCGGTTGACAAACTATCGAAATCCGGTAAGTAGATAACTTGCTTAATATTGAGCACTCACGGAGTCGTTATTTTCCAGTCGTTTGCATTGGGTGTAGGTGCGAGGGTGACGGGAGGATACCTGAATGGCTCGGCCGCCCCACCCATCGATCTCACCCATCACCGCACCACTGCCTCGATCGCCGCCGACGATCGCGGGCTGACGGTGTTCGGAGTCAGCGCTTTCCGCAATACCATCTGGTCCGACCAGATTGAGGCGGTCGCGTCCGACGTGCGACGCCCGTGCGATGCGGCTGGCGTCTTAGAGAACCGCATCGCCACGGCGAGTTTGCTGATTGTCAAACGCGACGACGGGGTTGGTATCCAAATGTTCGGCCGACAGGGGGCGAAGCTAGAACTCGCAACGGGGTTCGCGCGCTCTCGCAGACGCCCTCGACCGGGCGATCGCGGAACCGCCGGGTATGGGGGAGGGTCAGCACAGGGTCGCATTGTCGTCCAGTTTATGAAAATGAGGAGAAGCCAATGACCGCCGCAATGCCCGGCACCCCGATCATATACAAACGGAAGCCTTGGAGTACGCCCCGCTCGCGGTGAATTCTACCGAGGATGCGACCATCGGTGCGCTTACTGTTTCGTACCGTCGCAAATCCACATGACACGGGAGCAATTCGATGTTGGGGTCAGCGGTCTCAAAAAGGATTATTTCGCCCGGCTGAGGAAAGAAGCGCGGAAATACCAAGCCGCCGGAATCACCGAGCAGGTCATGCTTAGTTTTACCTCCGACCCATATCATCCGGGCGACAGGATGCCAACCCGTGAGACGTTGGGAATCCTGATCGAACACGGGGTGGGCGTCTGCACTTTGACCAAGGGCGGAACGCGCGCGTTGCGGGACATCGATGTGTTTCGCCCCGAGAGGGACGCCTTTGCCACCACGCTGACCTCGCGGGATGATGGCTTCAGCAAGAAATGGGAACGAAATGCGCCCTTGCCGGGCAACCGAATCGCGGCGCTAAAATCGTTGCACGCCGCTGGGATTTTCACATGGTCCAGTCTAGAGCCGACGTTGGACATCGAGGCGTCCCTGGCGATCATTCGAGCTACGCATCAGTTTGTGGACCTGTATAAAATTGGCAAAGCGAACAACTGCGACGCGCTGACCAAGACGACGGACTGGTACGCCTATACGCTGCGGGTGATCGACCTGCTGGGTCACTATGGCAAAGCGGGCTATATCAAGAAAGTCGGCAAATGTACCTGCCCAAGGGTTATCCTAACCCGATGCGGGTCCCGCAGTTTCACCCAGGAGCAAGCGACCGATGAAGAAACCCGCCCGCGTCAAGCGCAACTGGATGCACGCCTCGCATGAGGTCGATCTGTTGTTGCGATTTTTCCCGAATGCTAAATCCCGCGCTGAGTACGGCCCTGCGAAATTCAACGAGGGCACCCAGGTCCATATTACGGTGGCAGGCGCCGACCCGTGGTTCGCCGCCCAAGTCACCTTTGCGCTGTTCGGTGAGCATGTGTCGGGATGTGGCTGCTCCGACTACCACAACTTCTTCTTGACGTTTTTCGTCAAGGAGAAGGGCGACGAAGCGATCAGGTTCTACAACCGCCTGCCCAACCGGATGACCAGCTACAAGGGTGACGGTGCTCATGCATCTGCCGCCATCTTATTCCGAGCAGTAACATACCGAAACCCCGAATGGCTGAAGCCAACTTTGGCCCTTGACGCCGAGGGCCAGACCCGCGCGATGTGTGCGGACCAGTCGGAGGTTACAATCCTGAGCCTGACAGGAGGTAGGAATGACGATAGCCTATGCCGCGCTGCACCAGACACTTCATTACCGTGATGAAGATACGAGGTTATTCGTTGCCGCCTTCAATGATGGCAGGATGTTCTTCGGTCGTCGTCAGCCTCCCTTGTTCGATCGACAGGCACAACTTATTCCGACACGGGAAGTCCCACCCGGCTCCTATGTCAACGTCAAATACTCGATCGAGCGGGGCCTCAACATGATGGAGGCGGTTCAGATCGTGACGGAACCTGGGCAGGATTCTCCGTTCGACCCGATTCCGGATGACGGTCATCTGTGATCGATGGGTAGCGGATCGCCTGCGCAAGCCAGCGCGCCCGATGATCCATCCGTGTTTCACCCGAATACAGGCCGAAGGTCATGTCGGTCTTGGCATGTCCGATAATGTCCTTCGCCACGCCCGCCGGGCATTCAGCAGTCTCAAACAAATGCGCAACCGTCTTTCTGATCGAATGAAAGACGAAGCGGTAATCAAAGCCGAGATCGGTTCTTAAATGACCGAACCGTTTTCCAAGCGGTTGGCTTCGTTCGCCGTACTTGTTTTTCGCGTTGCTGTGGATGAGATAGCCTTCGCTGTCCGCGTCCTGGATTAGTTCATCCAGCAGGCGTGAAATCTGCGGATGGACCGGGATAAACCGATCGCCTGCCGCTGTCTTGTCGTTCATTTTCATAAATTGGGTGCCTGTGTCTGGATCAACCCTGATGTCCGTCACCTTAAGCTGCGACACCCCTTCGATCCTGGCGCCGGAATATGCGGCAATCGTGATCGCGGCGGCCAGCGGTCGATCGCCACGATCTTCCGCAGCCGTCCAGAAGCGAACAATGTCCTCCGAACGGAACCTCTGACGCAGTTCCTCCTTACCCTTTCTGCGGCTCGCAGGGTCTATGACCCGACGACCCGCGAAGGGATTGCGGTCGTCGGAGACAACCTGTTGGGATTGCAGCCACGACCAATAGTTTCGGATTTCTGCTAATTTGCGGTTGACGGTCTTCGAGTTCAGTCCCGTCTCGCTGTTAGCGTCGATGAGGGTGTCGATCCATCGCTGAACATCTTTTGCCTCGATCCGCTCGATCGGCTTGCCGACGGCCTTGTCGAACTGCTTGATCGACGATGTCGCCTGATCCAGTGGGCGCGGTTTGAGGCCAGCGTCCGGCTTCCATCGGTCGAGATAAGTTAGGAGGGGCGTGGCGTGACCGGTGATCCGGTCGGCAGCCTCAGCCATTGCCTCACCATTCGGCATATGTCTCAGGGCGGCATGAACATCGTACCCGGCGCTCCGCACCTGTTTGGCGTGGTCCGCCCAGGCATGGCCCTGGGTCTTCAATACGAAATTGATCACGTCCGTGATCCGCGTGATCTCGGCCTTCTCAGGATCAGTCAGCCGCTCCGCCCGGTAGCGTTCAGCGAGACTTTCCACCGTGACCTGTTCCAGCTGCTTTCCGGCATCCCGTGCCGTCCTGATCCGATCCTGGAGTTCGACGATGATCGGCGCTGCCACGGTCGCGGCCCGGTGCTCATCCGTGTGACCGGTCGGCACCTTGAAAACGGATCGGCCGATGATCTCACGCACGTCGGCGGGAACCACCATACGGACAAACCAGCGCCGACGCTGCTGCAACAGGTAGGGGTAGTGTGACCTGACCATATGGACGCCAAAGTAGGTTCGGCACAGAGGCTAGGCGTTGGTCAAACGTTGGTCAAATCGTTGGTCACTATATAGTAGCTTGAAGTAGCCTTAAGTCTTTGAAATCTTAGAAAATAATTACGTTGGCGGAGAAGCTTGGATTCTCCGTAGGAGAATTCGCCGTATTTTCGCAAGCAGGCGCCGATATGGATATCATTGCGATTGAACAGCATAAGCGCGCCGCGGCAGTGCGCAAGCTCGTTGAACCCCTCGGTTTCCGGCGCCTGTTGCCTCGGTAATCCGATCGTTTGGCCGAGCGAACCGTCGCTCGTTGCTTTCGTGGCGGAAGCAGGGGGGACGTCGCGCGGCGGGGCTGCTGTCCTTTGGAGATCCAGTTTGGACTGCGCCATTGCAACGAGATCGACACCGATGCGGCCCACGACTCCGGACCAGTCCTGCCCGAATTGCTCCTGCCGATAGAGGCGCATCGTCGGGTACCAAGCCGTATCGGTATGTTCGAGCCGCCAAGGAAAATGCGGCGCGAACGGTATCATCGCCCAGGTCGGCACACCCAATGCACCGGCGAGATGCAATGGTCCGGTGCACGAGCTGATCATCAGGTCCAGCCCGGCCATGATCGCCGCCGTATCAGTTAAATCCGTAACCTCGTTCCCCAGGTCGAGGACGTGCGGCGGTAGCGGCATAGCATCGCAGTCGCTCCTTCCAGGTCCCACCTGGAGAACGACAAAATCGACACCGGGCGTCGAAAAGAGCGGAGCCACGCTGCTCAGCCGCGGCGACCGGAAGCGGTCGCGCACAGTCGCGGGGTTTCCCGCCCAGACGATACCAACGCGAAACGCACCGCCGCCGATTCGTTCGTTCCACCGTGCTGTTTCAGACGGGTCCGCATGCAAGTAGGGCACTTGCGCCGGAATATTGTCGAGCCGGGTTCCAAAAGCCCGCGGCAGACTCAGAAGCGGGCAATACACGTCAAAATTCTGCTGCGGCACTTGCTCGAGCGGAACGACTTCAATTCCCTCGATCGTCCCGAGCAGCCGGAGCGTCCGCGGGGACGCCGCGACGATCACCCGCCCCGCCCTGCGCACCAGCAGAGGCAGGTAACGGGCAAATTGAATGATGTCACCGAGACCCTGTTCCGTGAAGACCAGGATCGTCTTGTCGCCAATATCCTCGCCGAGCCACAAAGGCTGAGGACGACCCGCAAGAAGGTTGCCGATCCAGGCGAAATCGGGCTGCTGCTTTCGCCACTCATATTCTGACCAACCGTGCTCGAAATCGCCCTGCAGCAGCAGAATATGCGCGAGGTGGAAATGATAGTCCGCCGACTCCGGCCGAAGTGCGATAGCCTCACGCGCAGCGAGCGCCGCCTCATCGAGCCGGTTCATCCCCTTCAGCGCGTGGCTGAGATTGAAGTGGGCATCCGGCTGGATCGGATCGAGGGCGATGGAATGGCGGCATAGCGACGCCGCCTCCTGCGGTTCTCCCAGTTCCAGCATCACGCCGCCCAGGGTGGCATGGATCGCGGGACCCTGTGGTTGCAGCGCGATGCATTCGCGGCATGCCGCCAGGGCTTCTTGGTGTCGGCCCAGATGCAACAGCGCGGTTCCCAGGTTGGCATGCGCCATCGTGTCGGCAGCGTCCAAGGCGATGGCCCGTCGCGTGACCGTCGCGGCGTCGTCCCACGCCTGCTGCTCCAGCAACGCCGCACCGAAATTGGCGTGGATGACGGCACTGTCCGGTTGCAGCGCAATGCCGGTACGATACGCGGCAATGGCTTCGTCGATCCGCCCCAGATCGTGCAGCGCTTTGCCGAGATTGCCATGCGCCATGGCATTTTCAGGGCTGAGTGCGACGGCATGGCGATACATGGCCTCGGCCTCCCTGCCCCGCCCCAGCCCCAACATCATGGTTCCGAGATTGATATAAGCATCGACGAAATCAGGCCGGATGGCGATGGCATCCAGATAGGCCTCGATGGCTTCCCGCGACCTGCCTTGCGCGGCGCATAGCAAGCCCAGGCCGTAGCTGGCGACAGCATGGTCGGAGGGCGAGGCGATGATCGCCCGGTAAAGACGTTCAGCCTCCACGCTGCGTCCGGCCTGGTGAAGGTTGATGGCGGCGATCAAGGACTGGTCGGCCTCGGGCGTGGCTGATGATGGCGACGCCAGGATCGACCGATGGTCGTCCGGATAAGCCAGGGCGCTTTGCGGTTGCATGTCTTTGATATCCCAATGGTCCGCTGCCGCCACAATCCGCCGCTAGAAGGCAATGAAATGTTCCGCCCCGTGGCCAGGAAGCGCATCGGTGCAGGCGCATCATCCGACATTGCCAGGGGTGAGCTGGCGCAATAGGTCGGGGTCACCCCTCGAACCACAAGCAAATCAATCGTCCTGCCGGAGGAGGCTCGAACCGGGAACGTCCCATTCGCTGCATCCCGACAGGTTGGGCGACAGACCAAGGTGTAATCATCGAAGGTTAAGGCTTCATTAACAGCTGTCGGCGTGGCCCGATAACCGGAGCAAAGCTGTTCGTACGCAATCAAGGGACATCGCCCTCGGGCGCAGCCTGCGCGGCTGGCTTGGGCGTCTGGGCTGTCAGGTTGCTTTGCCCCACGAGCGCTTGCTGGGATGACAGTGCTGAAGGCGTCGTCTCGCGGGGGCAGAAGCCGCAAAGGCCCTTTCGCGTTCGAGTTAAGTCCGGTGATCGACTGCCCAGCAATGCTTAACGCCGCGACCCGGTCCAGGCGAGCCGCTTCGAGGTGCTCGTCGACCCGCCCGTGGCCCCTGGGCGGCGCCACGCAGACGAGCCGAAAACGTTACTTTATCTCGCCGATTTGCGGCGCGGGGATCGTAGGACGTCGGTGTTGCCGTCGACCACCTCGATGGCGGAGGCGGCTGCTCTGCGGGGTGCAGGGAAGGCTGTCAAGGATGCGTGGGGCACCTCTGGCCGCCGCGGCAATCGGAGTTGATCCACGCGCCGGCGTCGGGTCAGTCCAAGACCATCTTCGCGACGCAGTCAGCCCACGAAAGCACGCCCCAAAAGCACGGCCCCAACTCCAGGCCGGTCTTCGGTCCAGCGGGATTGCAAGTCAGTACACGCGCTCCTTTGGCGGTATCGAAAGGACCTCGTTCGAAAGTGTCTGCAAATGCACAGGTCTGTAAGCGAGCGGGACGCGGCCGCCGTCATCGAGCCAAGCGAGTGTGTGCTTGAGCCAATTCGCATCGTCTCGCCTCGGAAAATCTTCTCGGGCGTGAGCACCGCGGCTTTCTGTCCGCCCGGCAGCGGAGTGTAGACTGACGCTCGCCTGCGCGAGCATGTTATCGAGTTCGAGTGCTTCCGCGAGATCCGTGTTGAAGATCATCGAGTGATCGGTGACCCTCAGATCGTCATGCATCATTGTAATGACGCCATCGAGCGCGCTGATGCCCTCCTCCAGCAACGGACCATCGCGGAAGACGGCGCAATGGCGCTGCATGATCTTTTGCATCGTCGGGCGGATCCGACCGGCGCCCATCCCGCCGTTCGACCATCTGATCCGGTCGAACCGGGCGACCGCTCGATCGGTTACCTCGTTGCGAAGAGCGGAGTGCCTTTCCCCGGGCCGCATCGTCTCTGCCACCCGGAACGCGGCTGCCCGCCCGAATACGATGATGTCCACGAGCGAGTTGGAGCCAAGACGGTTGGCGCCATGAACCGAGACGCACGCGGCTTCGCCGATCGCCATCAGTCCCGGGACGACCGCTTCGGGATTGTCGTCGCGCAGCGTCGTGACCTCGCCATGCAGGTTGGTCGGCACGCCGCCCATGTTGTAGTGGACCGTCGGCAGCACTGGGATCGGTGCCCGCGTCACGTCGACGCCGGCGAAGATCTTCGCGGTCTCGGTGATCCCCGGCAGCCGCTCATGCAGAAGTTCGGCGCCAAGATGTTCCAGATGCAGGAGGATGTGGTCTTTGTGTGGCCCGCAGCCCCGGCCGTCATTGATTTCGATCGTCATCGCGCGGCAGACGACATCGCGACCCGCCAGATCCTTGGCAGTCGGCGCATAGCGCTCCATGAAGCGCTCGCCTTCGGAATTGGTGAGGTAGCCGCCCTCACCACGCGCACCTTCTGTGATCAGGCAGCCGGAGCCGTAGATGCCGGTGGGATGAAACTGAGTGAATTCCATGTCCTCGAGCGGCAGCCCAGCGCGCAGCACCATGGCATTGCCGTCCCCGGTGCACGTGTGGGCGGCCGTGCAGGAGAAGTATACCCGGCCGTAGCCGCCGGTTGCCAGCACCGTGCGGTGCGCCCGGAAGCGATGCAGCGTCCCGTCCTCCATATTCCAGGCCAGGACACCGCGGCAGACGCCGTCATCGTCCATCAGCAGATCAAGCGCCAGATATTCGACGAAGAACTCGGTGTCGTGCTTCAGACACTGTTGATAAAGCGTGTGCAGGATGGCGTGGCCGGTCCGGTCGGCGGCCGCGCATGTGCGATGGGCCATCTTCTTTCCATACTCGAGTGTCTGCCCGCCAAAGGGACGCTGATAGATGCGGCCGTCCTCCGTGCGTGAGAAAGGAACGCCGTAATGTTCCAGTTCCAGCACGGCGGGCACCGCCTCACGGCACATATATTCGATGGCATCCTGGTCACCGAGCCAGTCGGAGCCCTTGACGGTGTCGTACATATGGAACCGCCAGTCATCGCCGTCGCCCATATTGCCGAGCGAGGCCGCCATGCCGCCTTGCGCGGCCACGGTATGACTGCGGGTTGGAAAGACCTTGGTAATACAAGCCGTTCTCAGTCCCGACACCGCCATTCCCATGGCGGCGCGCATGCCGGCGCCGCCGGCACCAACGATGACGACGTCATAGTGGTGCTCGACGATGTCATAAGCCCGTGTCATTCATGGTCTCCTGACGAGCATGAGAAATAATCATTGGATGCCCGGATAAGTCGCCGGAAACGCCGCGGCAGGCCGAACCCGGGCAAGCAATTCGGTTTAGATCAGAGATGGGGGCGGTATCGAGCCCGTTGAACAGCCTGGACGAACCCGTTCCGCAGATCCGAATCCGCGAATGCCTCTCTCAGCCAGTGAAACTTCTCCACTGTCTGGTCCCAGGACATTGGAGTGGTCAAACCTCTTCAAAACCGACCTGCTCCTTCACCAAAGCCTGTTGGTCTTTCGTGCGGATGGTGATGCGCGCACGGAGTTCCCGACGATAGAGCATGCCGCGAACTGCTCGTCCTGACGGACCTCGACCCGTGCGAACAACGCCTCAGCGCCCGGCGCTTGAATACGGGCCGGTTCCGCGCCTCGGTCGAGTTGCAGTTTCGACGCCGCTTGCCACTTCGACAGGCGCGCAGAGTGGTTTCGAAGCCGGCGCAGTGTGAAGTCGATAAAAACGCACGCTTTCGGGACCGACACCGGACCACGCGAGACGGCACATGCCTGAAGTTCGTCCTGGCGGTGCAGCCATTCCATCGAGCAGCGGCAGAGTGCCCGCCTAAATGCAAACATTTGCTCCGGCCGGCGCGGAGCATGGCTCCGACCCGGTTGGTGGCCCCCAGCCCAATCGGCCCTTCCGCCACTTTCCCTTGCAAACGTAAAACGGGTTTATTATGCGACCCAAACAGAAAGTTGCTGTCATCACTGGAGCGTCCCGGGTCATCGGCGCGGCGCTCGTCAAGGCGTACGGTAATCGCGACTACACGGCGGTTGCAACAGCGCGCCCGCGCGACGATGACGTGCTGATAGTGTCCGGCGACATCGCTGATCCGCCGAGCGCCCGGTCTTCGAAGGCACAACTCGGTTCGGGCGCATCGACACGCTGATCAACACCGCAGGAATTTTCATCACCAAGGCGCTCACTCGAGGCCGACTACACGGCGACGCTGGTCGTCGGCATCAGCGGCGTCGGTCACATGACCCAACTCCCCATTGCCGAGATGGAGAAGTAGGGCCGCGCCATGTCGTGCAGTTTCGACGAGCCTGGTCGATCACGCGATCGCTGGGGTCCCATCGGTCCCGGCATCACTGACAAATCGCGCCTGAATGGCGGGACCAATTCGCTCGCGATCCAGGATCCGAGGGCTGGGCCATCGGATGAACGCGATCGCGCCGGGTGTCACTAAGTCGCCGATGCATCCGGTGCCACGTATGGGCAACCCGATCTCCTGCACCCGATCGGCCACTTGAATGAGATCTCCGACGTCGTCGACGCAGTCGCCTACCTCGAGTCGGCGAGGTTCGTGACCGGCGAAATCCTTCACGTCGACGGCGGCTGCGGCACGGGTCGCTGACACCGCCCCTCGGGAACTCGGCTAAAATGTCGCCAGAGAATGGCAAGTCGGCGTCAGGCCTATCAAGCCCGCCCGCCGCGTGATCCAGTGGGAGGGGCCAAGCGATCTCGGTTCACTGCCAGGGCCATGTAATGGAGGTGCTGTTCATGTGCGGCGGCGAGCACCACGTCAAAATCACCAGCATGCTGCGAGAGTGGACCAAACTGATGGGTGCGCGTTATGCGGCCCCCAAGCCTCCGGCCTTCCGGTGTCCTGGGTCCAGGCGCGGCCCCAAGCCGGCGACCTGATCTTTGGTCCGCCTACACCAGGGCCGTGCCGGGAGGGGCGGCCGCTAACTGTCAGAGGGCCGTGCACTCCGGGCCAAGTAGAACCCGTCGCGTCTAACCGCTCGAAGCACGGGGTTGGACGTCACACTGTCCTCCGGCCCGATATATAGCGCCGCTCCGTCACCGTTCTTCAACCAGGGCGCGAATTCGGCCGGCAGGTTCTCCCCTTCCGGGTCGGAGGTGAAGGCAAATACGTCTTCGTCAGTGTCCGAAAAGAAGAGGTATGTTTCCATGATGGTGGCTAAATGTGCGTGGACTGCAATTGGTAACCTGCGCGGGGGGACGCCGTTCGAGCAGAACTGCGACTAAAGCTCATCGTAGAGATATATCACCCGGAAAGTGTCAATTAGAAGAAATTCGTCGCGCACGGTTTTGTGAGTTCTGGCTCCCCCCGCATGGCTCGGCACTGGGCGTTGATTCGCGCCCGCTCATGCCATTGAATTTTGGACGGCGAAAAATCCGCTCTCCGATATTAGATTTAGAACTGTCAGGATTTCGATCGGCCGGCGCAGAGCCGGATAATTGGACTAGATCAATGTTTGCGTGTCGTGCGTTACCGTAACGAACGAGGCAACGGGCGCCGCCGCGCCCGACCTAATTCGACGTCTGGCCGAGACCGACGTAGCGTGGCTGACAGCGCACATATATTTCAAGTGGGACCGCCGTCGGCGGGCGCCGGCGCGGATGTCGGTGGCTAGGAATGCCCGCCAGACGGGTCGCATGTTCCCGTTAGTCGCCACTTCACGTTTTCGTCGTGCCGCATCAGGATGGCCAGTGACGTCGCGATGCGCCGGTGGGCGCCTTTCATGTGCTCACAGGAAAGTTGGGCAGCCCGATCCGGATCATGAGCTTGAAGCGCATCAATGATCGCTTCGTGCTCCGTACAAGCCTGACGGATTGCTTCATGCTTCAGGGAGGGCAACGCGGCCCAGATCGGGCGATCGAACTGATCGATCAGGTTGCGAACGACGGCCGCCAAGCGCTTATTATCCGCCAATTCGGCGACGGCGATATGAAATGAGGCATTGTATTCGACGTATCCGGCTTCGAGGTAATCTCGGTCGGCGAAGCCTCGAAAACGATCCAGCGTCCGCAACGTCATGCCGTCGGCGCGCGCCGCCGCCGCGGTGCAGGTCGGCTCCATCAGCAAACTGAGACTAAAGAGGGTGTCTACCTCAGCGGCCGAGATAGGTTTCACTCGGCAGCCTTCGCTAGGGAATACGATCAATAGGTCTTCTTGCTCCAAACGAAGCAGGGCGTCCCGAATCTCCGACCGGCTGACACGATAGCGCTCAGCCAGCACCTGTTCTCGCAGCTCTTGTCCGGGCTGAAATTCACAGGTCAGGATCGCGTGCCGGACCCTCCGATAAATTTCATCACGAAGTTGCATTGTGCCGCCCTCTCTCCTGGGGCGCTATGCATTGCCGGAGCTGATTGCGTCCGACTACGCTCCTGGATCAGGCATTGGACCGGCCCCAACGATCCTCGTGCTCCCAGCAAAGACCAGCAGGCGATCGGACTTCGGGACGCGCGTCAACTGTGATTTATCACAGGGGCCGAGGCCCTTGTCAGAAGCCGACCCCCGCACCGACGCCGGTGGATGGGCCAACCTGCTCACGGCGAGGCTGCTCCGAACCGTCGTCTGGGACGGAGCAGACCGTGAGCGCGATCACGGACAAGAGCGCTGCCAGCAACGCGAGTGCGCGCATGTAAGTCCCTCCAGTCGGATGTCCGCTTGGCTGCCGGAGGGCGACGCTGAAGGACTGCGGACACGGTGCGGCCGTTTATTGCGGCAATACCCAGCAACTCGCCTATAGGGCCAAGTTCTCTGCGCAATGTCAGGGAGTTATTGGTGGGCGCGCACGGGCTCGAACCGTGGACCCGCTGATTAAGAGTTTGCTGTTCTATACTTTCTAGTGTTTCCGTGAGCCATACGATTCTTGATCTCTCAATGCTATAGCCGTATTTTCCCCATCAGGTGTTTCCCGGTGTTGCCGCATGCGTGTTACCCAGCTTTGGCAGGAGATGGTGGCGACGCGCGGTCGGATCATGAAGAGAACGGTTGAGGACCTGGAGGCCCCACCGGTCGGGGAACTCATGTTTTGGGATGAAGCTTTGGCCGGCTTCGGGGTACGAGTTCGTGCCGGTGGGGCAAAAACCTACCTCGTGATGTACCGAGCCGGCACCGGCCGTAGTGCTCCGCTGCGTAAGATGACAATTGGCAAGCACGGTTCGTTTACACCTGACGCAGCCCGCACCGAGGCAAAGCGGCTGCTCGGCTGCGGCCAAAGCCGAACGTCGCCAATCTGTATCAGCGGCGGACCTCGTCGACCGCTTCATCACCGATCATGTCGAGGCCAAGCGCAAGGAACGTACAACAACCGAGTACCGCCGGTTGCTTGATAGAATCATTCTGCCGGCGTTGGGAAAGAAGAAGATCGTGGACGTGGTTCGCGCAGACGTTGCCCGCCTGCATCATGCAGGTCGCGACGCACCGTATCAGGCGAACCGAGTTTTGGCGGTGATCTCCAAGATGTTTAACCTGGCCGAGGCGTGGGGGTTACGCCCAGACGGCTCGAATCCCTGCCGGCACGTTGAACGTTTTCAGGAGCATGGCCGAGAGAGGATGCTAAGCGGCACAGAACTGGCGCGTCTGGGTGAGGCGCTCGCCAGTTACGATGGCTCCCCCTATGTGCCCGCTGCGGTGAAGCTGTTGCTGTTCACCGGAGCGCGGCTGTCCGAAGTGCTCGGCCTGCGGTGGGATTATGTCGATTTCGAACGGGGCGAAGCACGACTGCCGGACTCGAAAACCGGTGCAAAAACATTGCATTTGCCGCCACCCGCGCTGGCCGTCTTGGCAACATTACCACGTTTGGCAGGCAACCCGTACGTGATCGTCGGCGGAGTTGAAGGCGCCGCACTGGTTAACCTCGAGAAACCCTGGCGGGCAATCCACTGCTGGGTTACCGGACGTGCGCCTGCACGACTTGCGCCACGCGTTTGCCAGTGTCGGCGCCGCCAGCGGTGGAAGCTTGCTCATAATCGGCAAGCTCCTTGGCCATGCACAGGCTGCGACCACTCAAAAATACGCCCACCTTGCCAGCGATCCGGTGAAAGCCGCGGCGGCGGCGATTTCAGGGACGATTGCCGCCGCCCTTGGCTCTGCGCCAGGAACCGTGGTGCCACTCGTGAACCGGGTCTGAGAGATGCCGATGCCAGCCGGCGAGGGTACTCCAAGTTCGAAAATTCCGGATCGAGTGATAAGGGGCGATGATCAGGCCATTGCCCAAAGCAAGCTCGACGAGGCGGATTGGCTGTTTCGCGCCGGAGAGTCGAATGGCCGCGCCGGTATCGATATCGGATTGCAAGTTGCACGCTTGCTGATGAATCAAGCGCTCGGCCTCGATCCGCTCGATCCCCGACTTGCGTTCTTCAACGCTGTGTTCGATGGGCTCAGCCGGCTCGATGACGGCGCCGTGCCCGCTCTGTTTTCTCCCAGCCGGCGCAAGCGCGGCGGGAGTCCTGTCGCGGGACAAGGGGAAAACAGTGTGAAGGCTGCCGCGGTGTTCACCGCGCGGCGACTGATCCCCTACTGTGCAGATGAGCCGGACGCCAGGAAGGCTGCCGTAGCTCTTGTCGCCAAAATGCTCAACCAGAAGAAATTTAAGTCCCAGCGGGCCAAGCGGATCAGCCAAAGAACCATTCGCGACTGGGGCGAGGTTGTCGCCTCCGATCCCAAAGGCGAGATGGCGCAGGTCATTGCGGAACTAGAAAGGCCCTTGCCGGCACCCGGACAGGAGGGTCTTCAGCCGTCCGACGCCAAGCGTATCTACCTCACGCTTCTGGGTGACGCGGTTGCGAACGCCCGAGAACTTGCAATACTGTAACGGAAAACCAGGTAACCTGGGGGGTTAGCCGGGACGGTGTTGCTTTAACTAGCCCATTGCCTGCCGAGGTTAGCGCGTCCTGTGCTCCCCCCGTGGGCAATGGAGCAAGGTCATGAACGAACGGCCGGTGTCTGCAATCCGGATGCGGCGGCAAGCGGCCGCCCGGTATCTCGGCACATCGGTGGGGTTTCTCGAAAAAGCCGCTGTCCGTGGTGACGGACCACCGTATACCCGGCTTTCTGCGCGCCTCGTGATCTATGACAAACCGGACCTTGACGCGTGGATGGCTGTCGGTCGCGTGGGCAGCACGTCCGCTACGGCCGGCGAACCCACCACACCCGTCCGCGGCGCGCTTTTCCCCTCCCCTTCGCCGGGCACGAGCAAGATCGCAGACCCGCCGCCGCAATCGGGAAAGCGTCTGCGGAGGCAGGGAGCCGTCGCGCGGCCCCAAAGCACCGAAGTCGTGACGCCGTAAAAACCGCCGGCCTCGACTGGCGAAGCCGGCGCAGTGTCTCGCAAATTAGTATTGCCGACGCCTGCATAGAGACAAACTGCCCGACGCGCCAGTCCTGACCGGATAAACCGAAGGGTTTCCGTCATGAATGTTGGTAAAGACCAATCAACCACGTCCGGTGCGATGATAGAGGTACAGGACGCTCTCGCCCCCGACGCTATGGCCCGCCTCCTGCCGCTGGCGACGTGCTTGGCGAGAGCGGTTCGGCGCGGCCGGTTGCATGAGGGCGGCGCGTTCGCCCGCCTGCTGTATGTCGCCAAGCGCGAGGCGTCGCCTCTCGACCTGCCGGCAGTCCGCCGCGAAGTTCAAGCAATGCGGCGCCGGGCGATATCGTCATGAGCGGCCTCTGTGACGGTGGTTGGACCGGATTGGCGCGAATGCCGGGTGCGTTGGAACCGAACAATGCTGGCGCGCGCGATGCCGCTGCGTCGGAATCGCGCTGTCTGGTGGCGAATCCTGGGATGACCTGGCGCGATGTCATCAACCCAACGCCGGTCGAATGGACCATGCCTGAAATTGCGAACTGGTGCAGGACCGTCGGAGCCTGCGTCGCTGGGGCCCAATCGTTGGGTCCCCGGGGGTCCGGGTTCCTCAAGGCAATCGTTGATCGCGTGCCGGCGAGGGGATGCGTGTCGCGATCGAAATCACTCGCCTCGCCAAAACCGGCGGCCCGTTGACGAAGCAGATCAGCCTGAAGCCGGACGGCACGATGCTGAGCGACGGCTCGGCCTGCATCATGTCGCGCGGACACGCGCAGCGAGTTCGCTTCGACGACCTTGGGGGATTCGCCGACCTCATTCAGTCCCTTGAACCGCATGAAGCTGTCGCCTTGGGCGCATCGCGGTCTGATCTGCCCGAGCATGTTCGCGTGACCACGCAAGACCGCCTGGCGACACTGAACGGGGCGGTCCCGCCTGATCTGATTGCCAGGACTTCCAGTCACATCCGGTACGAAGCCGGGCGACCGGCCCTCGCCCTGATCGATATCGACACGAAAGGCATGCCCCCCGAGGTCCGGGTACGGATCGACCGCACTGGCGGTTTCTGGACGGCGCTGACGTCCGTGCTGCCCGCACTGGCCGCGGTCGGCCGGATCATGCGCCGGTCTACCAGTTCAGGCATCAGCCGGACGGACACGGGCCAGGCGCTGCCAGGATCGAACGGCATGCACGTCTATTTGCATGTGCGGGACGGCGCAGATGTTGAACGGTTCCTGCGCACGCTGCATGAACGGTGCTGGCTTGCTGGATTGGCTTGGCACATGGTCGGCGCCGGGGGGCAGCTTCTCGACCGTTCTTTGGTAGACCGCATGGTCTATGCCGCCGAGCGCCTGGTTTTCGAAGGCCGACCGGTCCTGATGCCGTCGTTGGTGCAGGATCAAGCATCGCGCCGTCCGGAGGTTCATACCGGCGCCGCGCTGAATACGATCGAGGCATGCCCGCCGCTGAGCATAGTGGAAACCGCGAGACTTAAGAGCCTGAAATCCGGGTCCGCGCAGGCATTCGCGCCGCAGCGCGCCAAAGAGCGGGAACGCTTCGTCACGCAACATGCGGCTCGGTTGGCCGAAAGGTCCGGCATCACCAGCCACGAAGCCCACCGCGTCATCGAGAAGCAATGCGAAGGCATCCTTCTGCCCGACGTTGTTTTGCCGTGGGATGACGCCGCATTCACCAGATGCACTGTTGCGGACGTGCTGGCGGACCCGGCCCGTTTCGTCGGCGCCACTTTGGCCGATCCGCTGGAAGGCTCGGATTACGGGCGCACGAAGGCCATGCTCATGCGGCGCGCCGATGGTTCGCTGTGGATCAACAGCTTCGCTCACGGTCGCACCGTCTACGAACTGCGCTATGACGTGCGGGCTGCCGCTGCGGCAGTCGCGGCCGTCCCCGCCGATCAGGCCGCCGATGCCTTTGTGCGGGTCGCTGTGAACGCTGATCTTGACGCGCACCAGATGGAGGCGCTGCGGAACCAGGTCGCCGGCCTGGCCGGTGTCGGCAAACGTGCCCTTGATGCCAAACTGAAGGCGGCCAGGAAGGAACAGGCGGCACGGGCCGAGCAGGAAGCCCGCGACCAGCGCGCCGCCGATCGGCGTGACCCGCGGCCGCAGATCGCGGCGCCCGCCCCGGACGCTCCGTGGCTGCCGCAAATGGCGGTGCTGAACGATATCCTAGGCGGCTCCGACCTACCGGAACCGCCGATGCGGGATGTCGACGGCGTCGTGACGAAGGTTCGTGTCCGGCGGATGCCGAACATGCACGCGCTAACACCGCAGGGCGTGAACGAAGGCGAGGCCCAGGCGGCGCAGCAGCCCGCCACCGAGCAGCCGCTGCTCACCCGGCTGGACGAGACGCGGCTCGCCGAACTGATCGAGCAGCATGTCGATTACGTCGAGGAACAGGGCCGGTCTGTCCATCTGGCTGCGCCGTTCGTCAGGCATTTCCATACCCGCACCGATCACGCGCTGCCGACCGTTGTAGCCATTGCCACGCTGCCGATCGTCCTGCCGGATGGGACGCTCCTGACCGCGCGCGGCCTCGATCGCCAGCGCGGCATCGTCTTCCGTGTGCCCCCCGACCTGCTGGCGCTGATTCCGGGACAGGAGGAATGCACGCCCGACGAGGTCGCAGAATCCATGCGCTTCCTGACCGAAGAATGGCTTGTCGACGTAGCGACCAACTACACCGGCAAATGCATCCTGATCGCTGCGGCACTGACCGTCATCGAGCGGTCGGTCTTGGCCGAACGCCCGGCATTCTTCCTCACTGCCGGACGCCGCGGGGGCGGCAAGACGACGGCGCTGATCATGCTGTTGGTGGCGGTGACGGGTATCCGCCCATCTGCCGCGGCCTGGTCTTCCAACGAGGAGGAGCGGCGCAAGGCCCTGTTGTCCTACCTGATGGAGGCGTTGGCCGCGATCATCTGGGATAACATCCCCCGGGGCACGCAGATCGCGTGTCCGCACATCGAAAAGTCGTGCACTGCGGCGTTCTATTCAGACCGCCGCCTAGGCGTATCGGAAATGGTGGCGGTGAGCGCGTCGGTGGTTCACCTGTTTACCGGCAACAACATCGGGCTCCGCGGCGATCTCACATCCCGAAGCCTGCTGGTCCGCCTTGAGGTCGACAGAGCCGATCCCGAGAACCGCGAGTTCAAACACCCGGATCCCATCGGTTGGACCAAGGCCAACAGGCCGAAGATTCTCCGGGCGCTATACACCATCCTGCTCGGCAATCCGGTCTTGCAGCCATCGTCAACCGTGGCTCTCCACACCCGGTTCAAGGGATGGTGGCGCCTGATCGGCTCGGCCGCCGAACATGCCGCGAAAGAACACGCGCGGGACACGGCTGAGCGTGTCGCGGCGCTCGCGATGGATGCCCCCGCGTCGCCTCCGGTCGAGGTCAATTTCCGCGATTTGTTCCTGTCACAAGAACAGGACGATGAAGAAGACGCATCGCTGGGTGATGCCTTGGGTGCGCTGGCAGCGAAATGGCCGAAAGCCGAGACGTTCAAAGCGACCGATCTCGCTACGCTGCTTAACTACCGGGGCGATTTTCAGTCCATCGAGGATAAGGAGCGCGCTGCCATCCTGCGGGATTTCTTGTTTCCGAAGGTGCCGCCCAACCAGGATGTGTCAGCAAAATCCGTCGGGAGGATGATGAAGAGTCGGGTCGGCGAACCAGTGAAAGCCGGCGACCGGATCGCTGATTCTGAAGGCGGGAGACGATCCGCATTCAAAAACCACGACCTTCCACGTGCAGATGAAGGTGTGAGCGGATGTGCTGCTGGGTTTGCGGGTTATGCGGGGTTTGTTTTAGCCCTCTCGCGGGCACCAAACACGATTTGCGGGGCATTTTCCCTATATGTTCCTCCCGGAAACAATGTTCGGGTGCGCGTAGAGCGTTCAAACAAACCCCGCAAACCCCGCAACTGGCTCGGACAGACTGTCACACCCACAGCGGCAAACGCGGGAGGATGTGGTCGCGGCGATCAGCCAGAGTTCGCAACGGCTATTTGGTCCGACTACAGCCGGCGTCGGCCCGACCCAACTCATGCGACGCGTAACGGCCAAGACTGCCTCCGACGCGAGTGTCCAAACTGAACAGCATGCGACAGCGAGGGACCGGCGCGCGGAGGTCATCCGATTGTTGTCCAATTTCAACGGTCCCGCCCTCTCGGATCGTGAAATCGCCCGCCGGGTGGGCGTATCGCCGCGGACGGTGGGCAACATACCCCGTCGGCTTGCGGTGGAGGCGTCGGCAAAAGCAGCCTAGATGGTGTGTCGGGGTACACAGCGCCGCGATCAGCGATCCACAAACACCGCGCCGAAGCCGCCGGACGATTTCGGCCTGGGTGTTACCGTGGCACGTGACGAGAACTGCCAACCGGCCGTGGTGGGCGCGTCAGGCTGGGCAACGCGAGGCGTAGGGGGCGGCGGTGGACCGGCCCATGGGTTACCCTCGAAGGTGACCGGGCGGGCAGCCGGTGCGGTTGTGGCCGGCGCTGCGTGCTCAATCTCGGCATGGGCGGGGGACGGCCCCTGGCCAATCACCTGAACAGGCGAGGGCAGTTTCGTCTGTGATGACGCATTGGCGTTACGTGATTCACTGACGGGTCTGCGCTTTCCATCGACGCGGCAAGCTGGACAGCGGCGTGTTGTCGATTGGGCTGGGACGAACGACACGTCACGGTGATGTTGATCAAATACCGCGCCGCAGTCCGGGCAATTCGTCCGCCAGATCGTAACGCGAACTTCGCGGCCGGCGCTCGTTGTCTTGGATTCCGAACCGGCCCGGCGGAAGAGTTGATCGTCGAGCGTGAACGTTTTCATGAGCATGAAACACCCCGATTTGAATGCCGGACTATACCACGCGGCGGTAATCTGGCTGCGACCGAAGATCACTTTGTAATAAAGGCACGGGTACCGGACCAGGTTGGGGCCTTAAGGCGTAGTCCCGCTGCGAGCGGGCGACCAAAACTTCTTATCATCGAGCGACGCTTTGTCGGGTGAATTCTCGATGATCCATGGTACCAGGTCGCCAAGCAAAGAAAGAGCGGTATCAGGCGGCAGTTCAAGCCCAACCGATTGCCCCTGAGATTCAGGGCAACAACAGTCTTATTTTTTGAAAACCATCGAAGTGGGTGGCGCTGTTGCGGTCGCGGTCCAAGACGATAGCGGGTCCGCCTGCCCGGCGCAGTATTACGTGGTGACCGTGTCAGCAACCGGCGCCAAGCCGACCGAGGCGTTCGGGACATGCTCCGATCTCGCAAGGATCACGCAACGCCGCAATTCAACGAGCTTCCCAGGAACGGCACGTGTTCAAGGTCGACGGCGGAGTCGTGACCGACGATGGCAAGCCGACCAAGTAAAGTGCTGGACGGGGCCGGCGATAACTCACGCAGTTCAGCCATCTGAACGCTGGTCAACTTCGGTGCCGCTCCCCGTGGTTTGCGCGACACAAGGCCATCGATGCCGGTCTCATTATAATGATGCACGCAGTCACGCAGCGTCTGACGGTCCATACCCGTCTGGCGCGCGGCATCAAGCCGCGATGTCCCCTCGACGATCATGGCGATGGCCAGTAGCCGGCGGGCCTGGTCTGCATCGTCGCTCTTCGCCGCCAGCGCGCGAAACTCAGCTGCGGCGTGGTCCATGCGAGTGAAGACAACCGCTGTGCTCATCCGATTCTCCAACACGGCGAATCGCCGCTTCGGAGAAGCGAATCGTACATTGGCGGGCTTGGGAAGCGCGGGAGAGTCGTCGTCAGCGGCGATTGGCATAAGGCGCTTAGATCCACAGAGCCGAACGGATTCTGCGCAGCGGCGCCGGCTCGCGCGAAATGCCGTTGTGGCATTCCTGGCAGAGAACTGTCATGGTTACCTGTCCTTCGTTACACGAGCGACAGCCGCTTCTCACGACCGGCGGTGCGGTCGCTGTTAAATTCGGGAATGATCTCGAACTGCCGCAGGCTGTGGCGCGAGCCGCCAAGCACGCTCAGGATGATGTAATCGGCGCCGGCTTCATTCAGCGCGGCGAGCTTGTCGTAGATTTCCTCGGTCGTGCCGATCAGTGTGCTGGAAACGTTGGGCGTACCGGATTTGGCATAGGAGAGGATGTGCGAACCGCCGGACTGGTTCGGTGCCTTCGACACGTCGATCGTCCTCTGCCGCATCGCGTTGGGGCGCTCGATCGCGTCCTCCTTGTCCTTCTGGTCCTTGGCGACGTAGAGTTCGCGCGCAAGACAGACTTCCATCGGATTGTAGGAACGGCCAACGGCCTTCAGTTCCGACTGGAAGAATTCGAGCCGCTGCTTGATGATCCGGTCCGGCAAACTGGTCGAGCAGGAGGTTGAAGCCGCGCGTCGCGACCTTGCGGATCGATGGCTCACTGCCCGCACCCATCCAGATCGCTGGCCGCGGCCTCTGCACGGTGGCAGGCTCAACGACGATGTTCTCGAAATTCCAGAATTTGCCGTGATGGGAGAAGCGCCTTTCGGAAGTCCACGACTTGAGGACAACCTCCAGGCCTTCCTCGAACCGCTCGTCGGCCTCCTCGCCAGGGATGCAGAAGCCGGTGAATTCGCTGTGGCGATATCCCTTGCCAATTCCGAAATCGAGCCGACCGCGAGAGAGCACGTCGAGGGTCGCGGCCTGCTCTGCGAGCAGCACCGGATCGTGCCAGGGCAGAACCATGACGGCCGTGCCGAGGCGCAGGGTCTTGGTGCGTGCTGCGAGGTAGGTCAGGAGGCTCAGCGTTGCCGAGACCGGCGACCAGCCGGTTAAATGGTGCTCGACGAGGAAGGTGCTTGATAGCCGAGGGATTCTGCCTCGACGTTGAAATTGATGTAATCGTGGAAGTTCTGGCCGATACTCACACCGAGATCGATGCCGTTCGCCTGAGCGCCACCGAACAAACCAAAACGCATTTCTATTCCTCCGTGCGAGCCAGTCAGCGCGAGCCGATGAGGGACGCTGACGGGCTCGGTGATATCGGGTCGCGGCGCGCGGGTTATGCGCCAGCACCTTCGCTCCGCATCAGCTGCTGGTAGAGCGACTGCACGATCTGCGCCTCGCGGCTTTGCTCTAGTGCGCTCGGAGCGACGCCGCTGGCCCGTTCGGCGCTTCGCACCAGGGACTCGGTCGGCTGGTGGTCGAAGCCGCCCCAGATGTTGTCGATGCGCGCCGGCAATTCGTTTCTTGCAGGCGCCTCTCGCGCAAGAGCGGCCCCGGCGGGAAACATGAGCGTGCAGAGCAAGGGTATTGCTGCAGCCAGAACGGCTGGGCGGGGCAGGTGTCGCGGTCGCTTGCGGGACGTCCGGGGTTCTCCTGGATTCGGCCCGGACACGGTGAAGCCCTGGCCGATCCCCGCACCGAAATCGCTGCCGTTCGCCTGAGTGCTACCGAACAAACCAAAACGCATCTCTAGTCCTCCGTAGAAGCCAGTCAGCGCGAGCCAGGCTGGCTGATGTCACGGACGAAATTTTGGGGATCACTATCCTTCTGGAAAGGCGATAAATCCGGAAAGGACTGTTGCAAGTCTGACGTCAATACCAATGCTGTGACGTCGAGGTGAGAACGAGGAGGGCGTTCCGTGGATCGGATGGACACAATGTTCCTGTTCGTGGCGGCGATCGACACGGGCAGCCTTTCGGGTGCGGCGAGGATCAGCGGCATCTCGCTGTCTTCAGTGAGCCGGCATCTTTCGGCACTCGAAGAGCGGGTTGGCACCAAGCTTCTGATCCGTACCACGCGAACGCTCGCGCTCACGGAAGCGGGGCAGCGCTACTATGACAAGGCCAAGCGCGTCCTCATCGAGATCGACGAGATGGAGGCAGGGCTGCACACGGATGCTGAGACGCCCGTCGGGCGTCTTCATGTCGCTGGGCCCACGCTCTTCGGCCGCTTCTTCATGCTGCCGCTTCTGGCTAAGTTCGCAGTGATGCACCCCAAGATCGTCATGGATGTGATGCTGCTCGATCGGCAGCTCAATTTGATCGAGGAGGGTATAGATGTCGCTGTCCGGATCGGTCCGATGGTCAATTCCAGCCTCATCATTCGCAAGCTCGGGGCACTCCGTTGGATCATTTGCGCGGCGCCCGCCTATCTCGAACAACGCGGCACGCCGCACACCCTTGCAGACCTGTCGGGGCACGACCGTCTCACTTACAGCGAGGATAGCACCGGCGCGGAATGGCAACTACTGGATGGCGACAAGCCCACGCAGGTGCAGGTTCCGGTCCGCATGCGCTCGAATACGCTCGACGGGGTGGTTGCCGCCGCCGTGGAGGGCGCTGGCCTCGTCTATGCTCCGGCTTGGTCGGTCATGAACTTCGTCACGGCAGGGCGGTTGAAGGTCATCCTGTCCGAGCACGAAATGCCACCGCGCCCGATCAACGCTGTCTTCACCCACAATCGTCTGTTGTCGGGGAAGGTGCGTGCGCTTGTGGACTACCTTGCCCTGCAATTCGCCGACACCGATTTCGATAGCCCTCCACCGCTGCATACTGCGCGGCTCGGATAGACCGAACTTCCGCGACAAAATCGCTAAAGCTCCAGACGGGGTCTACCCCGGGCGGAGGATGTCCCGATTTTTGTAGGCATGTAATATAAATAGCCAAATATGGCTTGAGACGAACGCGGCCCAACGCGATGCAACTCGCACATGTGTATCGCCGTCGTCCCAAACCGATCCTCACCACCCGCCGTGCTCCTGGGCGAGAGCTACCGCGACGGTAACCAGGTCAAAAACCCGAACCATCGCCAATCTCGCCTAGTGGCCAGCCGGCAAGGGGTCGACACCCTTCGCCGCGTCCTCAAAGGCGAGACCGGTTTGTCCAGCCCCGCCCGTTCGGTCCAGATCGAGCGTTCGCTGCCGCACGGTCACGTCGCCGCTGTCCTCGGCATGGCCCACAAACTCGGCCTCGACAAACTGCTGCCCCGCAAACCCGAGGGGCGGGCGCAGTTCGAGTCGGAAGCCTACCTGAATGCCAACCGAGTCGCCCTGAAGCGCTTCATCGTTCCGCACGCCAAGCTGCAAGGGTCTGGCTCCTTCTTCGACTTCTATGTCCCAGCAGGGTCATCATCGTCGATCGGGCGCCATTCAGCCGAGAATGGGTCGATTCCGCCGATCGCGACACGTCACGCAGGCGGGAAGGTTTTCCGTGCCAAACCCGGGAGGGCCTCAACATTGCGGTTGGAGTATCGATCCGCGTGTCGGTGCTGGAGCAGAATGCCGCCAAATACCTGTATCGCTTTGGCGTCGTGCCACCGGCGTGGGACCGGAGCGATCCAAAGATCATCTTTAGCTCCTCGCCAAGCTCGCACTGGCAATGATCGCCGCCTGCATCATGGCGTCTCGTCGCGGTCGGCCGTCGCCACCGGCATCCCCAGCAAGGCTGCAACTTTTGTTTGGATCCCGATGATGGCTTCGGCGTACTCCAGCCGCTGACGAAGCCTGGCGTTTTCGCGACGAAGCTGGTCGAGATTGGCGGCGGGTTGGGCGACCTCAGGCCTGGGCGCCTCGAAGGCGCCCGCATCCCGCTGGCGGCGCCAGTCGGTCGGGGCCGACGAAGAAAGGCCTTCGCGACGCAGGATCGCGGCGATCCGGCCGGTATCCGCGGCGCGGTCGATCTCCGCCAGAATACGCAGTTTGGCAGCTGCCGAGAACCTACGGCGCCGGGGGTGCGGTGAAAATTCGATGGACGCGGCCGCCGGGGGGACCGTCGTCGGTTTCGGGGTTTCGCTCTCGCCAGCCGCATTCGTCGGGTCGATTCGGCCATCTGTATTGGGCATAACCACGTGCTCGTTCTCCTCTGTCCAAGTCTAAACTCGCGGGGGCGGTTGTCTCATCGTCATTGGCACAGAGGGCTGACCCACACCGGGTGCAACTGAACAAAGCCAGAAGCCGCGAGCGCTAACGGAACCCTGCCAACAGCCGGGGCATTGATGGGCGTGGGGGCAGTCCACGAGCGATCGCAAGGCCGAGTGCTTCAATCGGATTGACTATGGCGACCTCGATGCCTCTTTCGTACCGACCCCCATCCCGTCCGGCCGTGGCTGGCGATCATCATCGCCCTTAACCTCGAGCGGGTCGAACGGCAGCACCTCGTTCTCGGTCGGGAGATCCGCCGTGCTCCAGCCGCCGCCTAAGGCGAGGATGAGGCCGACCGATGCCTGCAGACGGCTCACCTCCACCTGCACCGCGACGGTCAGGGCAGTCAGCTCGGTCTGCTGTGCGACGACGACGTCAAGATAGTTCGTCACGCCACCGACATACAGCTGCAGCGTCAGGGTCTGTGCAATGCCAGCCTCGGTGACGGCCTGGGACTGGCGCCGCGCCTGTGCCTGCAGATTGGTCGTCAACGCCAGGCCATCTTCCACCTCCTGAAACGCCGACAGCACGATCGCGCGGTAGTTGTCGCGCATTTGGGCGTACTGCGCCCAGCTCCGTTGCAGTTCCGCCCGGCGCAACCCGCCTTCAAACAGCGGCATCACGGCGCTGGCGCCGATCATCCAGAGGCTGTTCGAAAGGCTGGCGAGGCCGAAACCGGCAGCCTCGAACCCAGCGGCGGCGCTGAGGCTGATGTTGGGATAGAACGCCGCGCGCGAGACGCCGATCTCGGCGTTCGCCGCTGCCATCTGCCGTTCGGCACCGGCGATATCCGGCCGCCGCTGCAGAAGGCTGGACGGCACGCCCACCGGCACCGCCGGCGTGGCCAACCGCCCGGCCGCATCCTCCGGAATGGACAAACTGCTCGGATTGGCGTTCACCAGGACGGCGATCGCATGCTGCATAACGGCACGGCTTGCGACAGTGCCGTCCAGCAGTGCCTGCGTCGTGGCCACCTGGCCCCGGGAGCGGGCGACGTCGAGCGCTGCGCCGATCTTGCCCTGCAGCCGTTGCATCGTGATGCGGACCGCCTGTTCATAATAGATGATCGACGCGCGATAGATCGCCAGTTGCTTGTCGAGCCCGCGCAACGCGATGTAGTCGTTCGCCAGTTCGGCTTGCAGGCTCAGGCGGCCGGTTGCCAGCGCCGCGGCGCTGGTCTGGGCGAGGCGCTTCTCGGCGCGCGTGCTGTTGCGGATCTGGCTCCAGAAATCGGGCTCCCACGACGCCCCCGCCAGAATCTGGTTGCTGGCCTCCCGAATGGGCTGGTCGGTGTTCTCGGGGCGGAACAGCCTCTGCTGGGACTGCTTGTTGTCGGACAGCAGCCCGTTGGCGGTCACTTGCGGGAACAATCCGGCCCGCGCCTCGGCTGCCATGTCGCGGGCCTGCGTGTATTCTTCGGCCATCGCGGCGAGATTGGGGTTCTCCGCGGTCAGTTGCTGCTCGAGCTGGTTGAGCCGGGGATCATTGAACCGCTCCCACCACGGGCCGCGCGGCAATGTGTCGAGCGGATGGGCGACCTTGAAGGGCGGGGAACCCTGATAGCTCACCGGCAAGACGTACTGCGGCGGCCGATACGCTGGTGCCAGGTCGCAGCCGCAAAGAGCGGAAAAAGTCGCCAGGACGGAGCCCGCCAGTTTCAGCGCCGGTCGGGGAGCGGCGGCGATGCCCCGCAAGCCCCGCCAACGGTTGGCCCCGATCACGGCGAAGGCCCTCCGTTAGTCTTCGACCCATCCGGCGGATCGGTGGCCTTATCCACATCGGCGGTGCCCGACGCGGCGGTTGTGACGGGTCCTGGTTGCGCCTGCCGTGATTCGGAGCCACCCGGCGTCATCCGTCCCGCTGGGGGCTGAGCGAACAGCGGGACGCGCGGTAGGCCTTGACCCGACTGATATCCCGCAACCGGTTGCTCGATCTTGACCTGCTGTCCGTCAAGCAGCCCGAGCGAAGGGTTTCCGACGACTTTGTCGGTCGCCCTCAGTCCGGACACGATCTGGACCTCTGTGTCGAGGTTCTTCCCCAGGATGACGTTCTGCAGATGCACCCGGTCCTGGTCGTCCAGCACCGCCACCTGCATCCCTTCGGCGCGGAACAGCAACGCCTGTTCCGGGAGGATCAACACGTTCGGCTCACCGGGAAACACGAAGTGGACGCTCGCGTAGGTGCCCGGCCACAGTTCGTGGTTGGCGTTGTTTGCGGTCAGTTCGGTGACGATCGTGCGCGTTGACGGCACGACGGCATGGGCGGTGGTCAGGAACCGCGCCTGGATCGGGTTGTCCGGAGCCTGCGGCAACGTCAGCGTGGCGGTCAGACCCGGCTTCAGGACGCCGGCGTATTCCTGTGGCACCGACACGAAGATCCGCATCTGATGGATGTCCGCGACGAGAAACAGCGACGCTGCGGCACTGCCGAGTGTCGGATCGCCGCCGGCGGCGTTGACGTACTCGCCCAGGTTGGTGTTCCTGGCGGTCACCACGCCGTCGAACGGTGCGACCAGCTGCTTGAATACGATCAACGCCTGGTACCGCGCGACATCCTGCTGAGCGGCCTCCACCTGCGCCTTCTGCGCGGCGGCGTCCTGCGCCTTCACGTCGACCTCCTGCTGCGACACCGCCTGCGTCCCCGCGAGTGCCGACCAGCGTCGGGTGGTGATAACGGCCAGCTTGTAACGGGCCTCCATCACGGCGAGGTTCGCCTTTGACGCGGCGAACTGGGCATCCAGCGCGGGGGTGTCGATGGTCGCGAGTACATCGCCCGCCTTCACCTCCGCGCCGTAATCCTTGTACCAGTGGGACACATAGCCGCTGACCTGGGCGTAGATCGGGGCTTGGTACCAGGCCGCGATGTTGCCCGGCAGGGTCAGTGTGCGCTGCCGCGGACCGGGTTTAGGCGATACCACCTCCACCCTTGGAAGCGACGCATCGTCCGCCGTCACTTGCAGCGCGGCGACCGTTTCGTCGCGGGACCAGATCCCGTAAGCGGCGAGCCCGCAGGCGGCAACGATACCGATGAACACCATCAGGGACGAGCGATGTGTGGACGTTGCCTTTACTTCCTTCTTAGTCATGCAGGTTCTCCCTGGTGGGCCGGTTTCTGCTGGCTGCTCTTACCGCCATGCAGGATGGCGAAAACGCAGGGCACGAACAGCAAAGTGGTGACCGTGGCGACCAGCAGGCCGCCGATTACCGCGCGACCGAGCGGGGCGTTCTGCGTGTTGCTGAACGACATCGGCAGCATGCCGACGATCATCGCCAGCGCGGTCATCAGCACTGGCCGGATCCGCGCGAACCCGGCCTCGATCGCCGCGCCGATCGGGTCGCCGTGCTCCCGGAGATGATCGCGCGCGAAGGCAACCACCAGGATGGTGTTCGCCGTCGCGGTTCCCATGCACATGATCGCCCCGGTCAGCGCCGGAACCGACAGCGTGGTGTTCGTCAGGAACAGGGCCCAGGCGATGCCGCCCAAGGCCGCCGGCAGGGCGCTGATGATGATGAACGGGTCGAGCCAGGACTGGAAGTTGACGACGATCACCAGGTAGATCAGCACGATCGACAGGGCCAGGCCGGCAAGCAACTGGGCGTAGGCGGCGTGCATCGTCGTGGCCTGGCCGTTGATGGTGACCGAGGCGCCGCGCGGCAGGGTGGATTGCATGTCCTTGATGATCCGCGCGACCGCGTCGCTGACCGCACCGAGATCACGTCCGTCCACGTTGGCGTAGATGTCGATGACCGGCATGATATTGTCGTGCGAAACAAGCCCCGGCGTGCCTGTCTGCTTGATGGCGGACAGGCCGCCGACGAACTGCGGCTGCACGTTGGCGGGATTGCCGTTGCCCGTGTCGACCGGGATGGTTTCAAGGTCGTTCATGCTTTCCAACTGATCCTGTGGCGTCTGGATGTTGACCAGGTGTGAGATGCCGTTCGTTGTGTCGAGCCAGTAGGTCGGTGCCACCTGACCGCTGCCCGACAGAACGGTGAGGGCGTTGTTGGCGATGTCCACTTCGGTCAGGCCGGTCCCCAGGGCGAAGGTTCGCCGCGATGACAGCAGCAGGGTCGGCTGGCCCATGACCTGCTGGATGCGCACGTCGGCGATGCCGGCGATCCGCTTCAGGCGTGCGGTCAGCTTGCTGGCATAGGCGAAGTTGGCGTCGAGATCGCGGCCGCTGACCTGCACGTCGATCGGCGAGGGCAGGCCAAAGTTCAGGATCTTCGCAGTGATGTCGCCCGGCAGGAAACTGAAAACGGTGCCCGGAAAGCGGTCCGTCAGGCCGGCGCGCAGGATATTGCGGTAGCGAGCAACCGGGGAGGCCTGGTTGTCGAGCGAGATCGTAATATCGCAGTCCTGGCTGCCGCTCGTGCCGGTGTTGGTGTACGCTTGGTTGATACCCATGACCGGCAGGCCGCAGTTCACCAGGGTGCCGGTCACGTGGCCGGGCAGCAGGTCGCGGATCTGCTGCTCCACCAGCACCGCGATCTTGCCCGACTCCTCGATGCGCGTGCCGACCGGGGCGCGCATGTGCAGATCGATCTCGCCCGATTTGATGCTGGGGAAGAAGTTCTGGCCGACGAACAGCAACAGCAGCAGCGACGCCAGGGCGCCACCGAGATACAAGAGCACGAAGCGCTTGCGGCGCGCGGTGATCGCCTCCAGCAGGGCCCGATAGCGGTCGCGGAACCGCGTGAAACGCGCCTCGAAGCCGGCCTGGAAGCGGGTGAAGAAGCCCGGATGTTCCGGGGGCGGCGTGTGCATCTTCTCGACCTGGGCGGCCAGCAGCCAGGCGGCCATAGTCGGGGTCAAGGTGCGCGACAGGATGAAGGAGGCCATCATCGCGAAGATGATGGCCTCGGCCAGTGGCAGGAACAGATAGCCGGCGACGCCGCTGAGCTGCAGCAGCGGCAGCCAGACGATGCAGATACACAGCGTGGAGACGAACGTCGGCACGACGATCTGGTTGGAGGCGTCGATGATCGCGTCCTCCAGCCCTTTGTGGTTGCCGCCGGCGTCTGCCTCCTCGAGGTGGGTGTTGATGTTCTCGATCATCACCGTGGCATCGTCGACCAGGATGCCGACGGCCAGCGCGAGGCCGCCCAACGTCATGACATTGATGTCCTGGCCAAGCCAGGACAGGACCAGGATCGAGCTCAGGATCGACAGCGGAATGGAGGTGGCGACGATCAGGGTGGAGCGCCAGCTGCCGACAAACAGCAGGACGGCAATGCCGGCCAGACAGGCGGCGGTCACCATTTCCTGCACCACGTCCTCGACCGAGGCGCGTACGAAGGTGGAGGCGTCATTCAGCGGCGTGATCGTGATGCCGGGCGGCAGCGTCTTGAGCAACTTCGGAAGCATGGCCCGCACGCCTGCGACGATGTCCAGCGTCGAGGCGTCGCCGCTCTTGAGGATCTGAATCAGGATCGACTGGTGGCCTTTCACCAGAACCGCGTTCTGCTGCGGCGGGCCTCCGCGATGGACGTAGGCCACGTCACGCAAATAGACGACAGCATTGCCGACCTGCTTGATTGGCATGCTGTTGAAGGTGTCGATCTGGATCGGTGTCGCATTTGTCTGGACCATGTAATCGATGGCGCCGATCTTCTGGTCGCCGGCCGGCAGCACGATGTTCTGGTTCGCCAGGGCATTACCGACGTCGGTCGCCGACAGGCCGTGCTCCAGCAATTTGGCCGGGTCGAGGTCAACCTCGACATCCGGCGGCTCGCCGCCATAGGGCGGCGGTATGGCGGCGCCCGGGACCGATACCAGGGCCGGGCGGATCATGTTGGACGCCACGTTATAGATGTCGGACGGCGTCATGTTGTCGGCGGAGATCTGCAGATCGAGGACCGGCACGGAAGACGCATCGTATGCCAGGACCAAGGGTGGCGTGATCCCGGCCGGAAGCTGCTTGATCACGGTCTGCGAGATGGCGGTGACCTGCGCCTGCGCGGCCGCCACGTCGGTCCCGGGCTGGAAGAAGATTTTGACGATGCCGCTGCCGTACAGCGACTGGCTCTCGATGTGCTCGATGCCGTTGACTGTTGTGGTCAAAGCGCGCTCATAGTAATACACGACGCGACCCGACATGTCGGTCGGCATCAGTCCGGTATAGGTCCAGATCACCGCCACGACCGGGATCTTGATGGGCGGGAAGATGTCGGTCGGGGTCTTGAGCACTGCCATCCCACCGAACAGCAGGATCAGGATCGCCAGTACCGACAAACGTAAGGGGTCGCTTCAGAGCGACAACAACGAGGGCGTTCATCCTGGTTTCGTTCCTTGTTTAATCATGTCGTCCAATCACCTCCATTCGATCTCATCGCGTCTTCGCGGATCCCGATGAACGCTCATGATCCTGAGCAATGCCAGGCAATCGTCCGGGTGCCCGGGAGTGAGGTCGACGTGAGTCAGGACATAAATCGTGCCGGCTCGACTGTCGCTATTCACGAGCTCAACATGAATTCTGTTCTTATGTACTGGTCTTAAGGTGCACTCCGAATCGTCTTGAGTCCGTCGCGGAGGCGCAAGGCCTTCGCGGCTTTGTCGTGGACGTCGAGGCTGCTTTATTCGCCAGACTTCCAGAATCGCGAGGCGGTCCGGACGCGCGATCCGGTGCGGCACGTTGAAGCACAGGTTGCCGCCGCCCTTCTTGCGGCTCGCATCGCGGTATTGCGCAACCAGAGCCGCGCTGGAAATGACTGCGTTCGGCATAGCATTCGACATAGGTGGCAAGATAAACAACTCCGCCCTGCGCGAGCAGACTCTTGAAGCATTGGTGTTCGCATGCCATCGTTAGAATGAGCTGAGAGATTGGACGCACAAGCGTTCCTCTTATGCTATTCCTGTCGTTGCTTGGCGACATCCTGCGGTGAGACGTGGCCCGTCTTGCCGCCAAAGTGCGCGATCACATAGTTGGCGACCGCAGCAAGCTCGGTATCCGAATAGGCTGCGCCGAATGGCGGCATGAAGACGTTCTGGTCTTTGATGTGGTAGTTCGCGCCGTTCAGGACGACCTGCGTCACATTTGCGCCGTCGGGATCGTTGGCCGACCGGCTGCCGATCAGCGAGGCATAGACCGTCTGCCGGCCATCGCCGTCATATTTATGGCAGTTCGCGCAGCCGCCTTCGAAGATGTGGCGGCCGAGTTCGTCCTGCGGCCCCTGCCGACCTGGTGCAGAGGCGTTGGACGCCGCCGCTGGCGCGATGTTGAACTCATGGTCGCCGGTCTGCGCGGGGGCAGTGCGCAGATAGGCGACGAGAGCGCTGACGTCCTCCGGCTTCAAATATTGCAGACTGTTCTCCACCGCTTCTGCCATCGGTCCGGCGGCGGAGCCGCGGCCTTCCGCGTGGGCGGAGGAGAGAAAACCTGCCAGCTGCGCATTCGACCAGGCGCCGACGCCAAAGCGCTTGTCGGAAGTGATGTCATAGGCCAGCCAGCCTTGCAGTGCCTCGCCTGCGAACTCGTGGCCGCTTTCCATCCCAAAGGCCAGATTGCGCGGCGTGTGACATTCGCCACAGTGGCCGAGCGCGGTGGCCAGGTAGGCGCCGCGGTTGACTGTGGCAGATTGTGCGGGATCGGGTGCGAAGCGCCGGTCGTTCAAGAACACCAGATTCCAGAACGCCATACCCCAGCGCTGGTTGAACGGAAAACTGAGACTGTTCCCTTTGTTCGCTACATGCTGCGGCGGCAGGCTGAAGAGGTAGGCCTTGATCGCCAGGGCATCATCGCGGCTCATCGCCGTGAATGAGGTGTACGGAAAGGCCGGATACAGATAGCGCCCGCCCGGCGCGACGCCGCGATGCAGCGCGCGCACGAAGTCGTCGTCGCTCCAGTTGCCTATGCCGGCTTCGCGATCCGCCGTGATATTGGTCGAATAGATCGTGCCGAACGGAAGCTTGAACGGCAGGCCGCCCGCGAACGGTTTGCCGTTCGATACGGTGTGACAAGCCGCGCAATCAGCGGCGCGGGTGAGATATTCGCCGCGTTCGATCAGTGCCGCGGTAACCGGCCCGGACGGCGGGCCCTTGTCCTCCGCATGCATCGAACTGTTGTAGAAAATATAAGAAGCGCTAGCGACAATGCCGACGACGATGATGACCACGGCAATAGAGACCGCTCTAAAAATGGTCATACGCGCTCTCCATGATGCTCGTAGAGCTTGTTTCTTGGGCGTCGTAAGCGCTTATGATCTTCCTGCGCGTAAGGCTCATTGCTGACCCCTATAACACTGAACCGAGCGCCTTCTTCACCCGTGCCGTAGTCATCGGCGCCTCCCGTAGCCGCACGCCGGTAAGCCGCGCTACCGCATTGTTGACGGCTGGGGCGACCACTACCACCGACATCTGGCCCACGCCGGTCGGATGATTGTTGGTCGGAATGACTTCGACGTGAATATCCGGCACATCGTTCATCCGCGCGACTCTGTAGTCGTAGAAGTTGGACTGTCGGACCGCACCGTCCCGAATGCTGATTTCCTCGGTCAAAGCCAAACCGAGGCCATAAACGATGCCGCCCTCGAATTGCGCAACAATGTTGTCGGGTTGCACCGCGATGCCGCAGTCTACGACGCACCAGAAATTTTGCACCTTTATTTGACCGGTCGAGTGGTCAACCGAAACTTCGGCAACGCCGCCTATCAGCGTATCGTTGTAGACCATGAAGGTGCAGCCCAAGGCCGTGTTGTCGCGTTTGCGGTCCCAGTTGGCCATTTCCGCGACGCGTTGCAATACTTTGTGTCCGCGTGGCGTATTCTTCAACAGCTCCAATCGCAACTCCATGGGATCGACGCTCCGCTTGAGCGCCACCTCGTCGAGAAATACCTCCGCCACAAACTTGGTCGCGATGTCGCCGATGCCGCGCAGTGGAGCGGTCCGCACCCCGGTATTCTGCGGAATCTGACCGCCATACTGGTTGGGAATATCGTCGTACTTCAAATCGATCCCACCCATCAGTTGATAGTCCCGCCCGTGGTTGTCGCGAAAGAACTGGGGGTTTTCGGACAGCAACACGCGGTCGCCCACCAGGCGTTGATGGTAGGCGATCAACTTGCCGGACGCGTCGAGGCCGGCGCGTAAATAATGTGCTGTGATCGGGCGGAAACGGCCGGTATGGACATCGTCCTCGCGCGTCCACATCACCTTCACCGGCACCGGTCGTTGCGCGCTCTTCGCCATGAGCACGGCATCGACGACCCATCCCTCACCGTAATCGCCGCGCCGTCCGAATCCCCCGCCAAGCAGCGTATAGTTAAGCTTTATTTTCTCAGCCGGAATATCAAGCGCTCTCGCCGCCGCTGCCTGGGCCGCCGTCGGATATTGCGTCCCGCACCAAACTTCGGCGGCATCGCCGGCGGCCGAAACCGAGGCGACCGCGTTCAACGGCTCCATCTGCGCGTGATAGGCGTAGTGACAGCGATATTCCGCTTCGATCGTGGTCGCAGCCGTCGCCAGCGCGGCTTCCGCGTCACCCTGCTTGTACCATTCAACAGTCGGCTTCTTGAGATCGCGGGCGTCGGCAGCGAACGCGTCCAGACCTTTGTCGCTGTCGAATCCCCAAGCCTTTCCGCTGCGCCGCCAGGTTATCCCGCATTCAAGTGCGGACTTGGCGTTAAACGCAGCCCACGGCGTTTTTGCGAGGACCCCGACGCCATAGGGCAGACGCACGACATCGATGACGCCAGCAACGGCTTTGGCCGCAGCATCGTCGACCGTGTCCGGCGAGCCGCCTTCGACCGGGCTGTGCACGATCGCGCCATAAATCATCCCGGGCACCTGGACGTCGATCGCATAAATCGCGCTGCCGTTAACCTTGGTCGGCAGCTCGACGCGCGTGACGTCGTGGCCGATCAACCTGAAATCGCTGGATTTCTTCAGCGCCTCCGGCTTGATGTCGGGCGCGACGGCTGGAATCTCGGCAAACGCGACGATTTCACCATAGCCGATGCGCCGGCCCGATTTTGCATGAACGACGACGCTCGACACCGTGCTCAGCTCGGTTGACGGCACGTTCCAATGCTTGGCGACGTTCTCGAGGAGCACGGCACGCACTTGCGCGCCAAAGATGCGGAGCGGCGTAAAGTAGCCCTGCACGCTGAGGCTGTGGGCCGTGAGCATGGCGCCAAACATGCTGGGATTGCCGTAGATTTTGCCGATAGGCGGAGCCGGCACGGCAACCACCTTGGACCAGTCAGCGTCCAGTTCCTCGGCCAGGATCAGCGGCAGTGAAGTCAACGATCCCTGCCCCATTTCCGTAGCCGGTGCCATGATCGATATTTCGCCACTGGGGGCGATACTGACCCAGGGATTGAATGGCGTTCCGGCAGCGTCCGGCGCCTCGGTCGCGGCGTGCCCAAATCTTCCGCGTCCGACCGCGATGGCGAACGTCATGCCTGCGATCCCAATCATGAATCCACGGCGTGAAAACCTGGCGTTCGGACGAGACATTCGGTTCATGGCTCAACTCTCGAGTGAAGCACGTTCGATGGCGCGCAGGATGCGTGGATACGTGCCGCAGCGGCAGATATGCCCGCTCATCTGCGCGACGATCTCGGCGCGAGTCGGGTGCGAATTTCGCTTCAACAGATCGGCCGCGCTCATGATCTGGCCGGACTGGCAATAGCCGCACTGCGGGACCCGTTCGGCAAGCCAAGCCTTCTGCACGGGATGCGATGAATCGGGTGACAGGCCCTCGATCGTCGTCACTTCTTTACCGGCAACATTCGAGATCTGGGTCTGGCACGAGAAGGCGCGCTTGCCGTCAACGTGCAGCACGCAGGCGCCGCACAGTCCCACGCCGCAGCCGAATTTGGTGCCGGTGAGCTTGAGTTGCTCGCGAATAACCCAAAGCAGCGGCGTATCCTGGGGCGCATCTACACTGATCGGACCACCATTCACTTTGAAGATGACAGCCATTTACATTCCCTCCGGAGCAGATTCGTCGCTTTACGCAGATATAGCTGCGTGCGATCCGCTGTTTGACTAGGGCGGGCTTTCCGCAAAAAACCTGGAATTTCCGCAACCGCGCCGTATAGTCGCAGTATGGTTGTGGGTGCAGACCCACCGGCAAGCGTTGCGGGACTTCGAATGATCGCCTTACCGGCCCAGCGTTGGCAGCCCGAACAGGTGCGCCATGTCCACCTCAAACAGGACACCCAGATAGACCGCGTGCGTTAGGTTGCCGCTGGGCGCGGGGTTGTTCACCTGGTCGGGATGGGACATGAACCCGAAGAACGGCTTCAGCGACAGGCCGGGCGCGATCGCGATGCCGTAGTACACCTCGTAGTCGATCTCCGCCCCACTGACCTGGCCGCCGGTGGTCTTGGACAGAATACTGTTGAGGCGTTCGGTGATCCGGAGGTTGACGTCGAGCAGGCTCACCTGGACGCCGAGCGTGTCGTTGGGTCGCGGGGCGAACAGGCCCTTGTAGTAGACACCGCCGAAGATCATCCGTTCGGCATCGGGCTCGCCGCTCGTTGTCCAGTTACCGCCGCCGAACAGGGTCAGGCCGCGATCGGACGCGTCGGGGCGGTAGACCATCTGCTGCGCCTGAATCCAGACTTGGCTCAGGCCGTAATCCACTTTCGATGTCCCGCCGGTCAGGATGCGGTTCTGCCCGGCGGTGTTGAGCAGGGGATCGGCGTAGGTACCGGTGACGTAGAAGCCGCCCACGGAATAGGCGCGCGGGTATTGATCATTCTGCACGGTCGTTCGGTATCCGAACTGGACCGGCAACGTGGCGCCGTTGGCGTAGTTCAGCCCCCAGTCCGGACCGGGAAAACCACCATGGTTGGTGGTGGCGGCGATCGGTTCGTTCTCGTACACGCCAATATCGGTGTAAAACGGGCCGGCGATGCGGATCTGCGCGACCGCGGCCCACGATGACGCGAGATAGGGCGGGTAGCCGCGGTCGGCGGTATAGGCGGCGGGAGTCCGGCACAGCGTCGTTAGGAACGTGCAATAGAGCTCCGACCCGTCGAACTGCGTATAGGCGGGAACTCGGCCCAGGCGCAGGTTGACCCGCTCGTCGAACAGGTTCTGCTCGTAGGACAGCTCGCTGAGGCGGAACGCGGGACCGTCGCCGGCGAAAAGGCGGTTGTTGAAGTAAGCGCTGCCGGACCAGGCGTAGAAGGGCTGGCCTTGCAGATCGTCGAGCAGGAAGTGAACTGCGGCTCCAGGGATCCCGGCGATGCGTTCCATGTCGAGAGAGAAACCCATCTGGGTGAATCCTTGGAACGACAGGCCTTGCTTGACGCCGCCGCTCACGGTAGCGATTTCGTCGGAGAGGTCCCTGGCGACGAGGTAGATGCCGTGGTCGGCCAGATTTTGCCCGAATTCGGCGCCGAGCGGTCGCAGGTTGAACAGATAGCCGCCTTCCGTGCCGGATGACGGCAGCGCTTCCGGTGGCTCGAGCGGGATGAGAAGCGGCGGGAAGGTCATGCCGGTCTGGGTCTGGGCCTGGGCGACCGTCGGGAACAGGATCAACGTCGCGAAGAGGGCAAACCAATAGACCATGGTGATCTCCAGTGGTTTGGGTGCCGGGGGCACTCACAGCAATCGCGCCGAGGTTTTCAACTCACTAGACAGTGACCCAAGCCCGTGAAACGCCGTCGATCGAGGTTGACCGTCACCAGGGTGAGTTGTCGCATCTTCGCCTCCGCGTTGCTGCTCCCCTCCCAAGGATCGATCTGTGACCGTGTCAGAGGGACTTTTTCAGACAGGCAGAACGCCTGGGCTGTTGCGCGGGAATTGGGCGATCACCGCCGGATCGATGTTGAACGTCTGAGCCACCATCGCCGGCGGCGTGTGGGTCAACCAGTCCGACAGCGACACCTCGGCGTAATGGGAGGAGCGGAACACTTCCAGGTACACTAGATCGGTGTTCCCTATATTTCGGATATAGTGGCCGAAGCTCTTCTTGACGTAACCGATATCACCCGCGTGGAAGGTGTTTGACGCGACGTTGGGGCCCGTGTTGAACACCGTCAGGTCACCGGTTCCGGCGATGAAGTACTGCCATTCGTCCGCATTCGGATGCCAGTGCATTTCCCTCATCCCTCCGGGATGAATAGTCACGAGCCCCACAGCGATCGTCTTGGAGGCCTTGAAGGTGCTGCTGTCGGCAACTTTTATCCAACCGCTCTTGGTCTGCTTCGTTGGGGCAACCTCATTGAGCGCAAAGCCGGAGGGGCGGCTCATCCGGATTTCCGAAGGACGCTGCACGCGCAGTCGCCACCGCCGCTACCACGCTACCGGCGGCCGTCGCGGCGAGAAAGCTGCGGCGTGATGGGATGAAGTTTTTCATCGTGCTTGTCTCCTGATAGAAGTGGCTAGCTACCTTTTCCGTGGGATTTGCGATTCCCACGGAAAAGCTTCCGCAGCACCGTGATGCTATGCGAAAGCAGCAACCGCTGCTTCGGCGACCGTCTGGTCCTGTACGCCGCTGCCGCCGACCGCGCCTACAACCTGGCCATTCTCCTTGAGCGGGATGCCACCCGCGAAGATCATTACTCGGGCCTGATTCGATACGTGGGTGCCGACGAACTGGTTGCCCGGCTGGCTGTTTTTGCCTAGCTCCAGCGTCGGGATATCGAACGCTTTATCCGTGAAGGCCTTGTTGATGGCGATGTCAACGCTGCCGAGCCATGCTCCGTCTCACAGCACGCTACACCCTGCGACGCCGGGGCCGGATGCGGCCGATAGGACCATTTGATCGGCGCACCGGGCTTGGTGAGATCGAGCGCGAAGAAATGTTCGGATATGGCGTTACAATATACATCGTATTGTTCGCCACGATCGGCGCCGCCTCTTGCCCGTGATCCGCTCCCGTCGAGAATGCAAAAGCGACCCGCAGGCTCTTCACGTTCGCGCTGCTGATCTCATCGAGTTCCAGAATATCGCGTCGCCGCATAATTCTTCGCCGGCATCGTCCACTGACCATCATCGGGTGGCGCCGCCGCGGCCGGAACGGTAGGGATCTGAGCCAAAGCTATCGCTGGATCGAGGGCAAGCGATGCGCTTGTCAGGAGGAGCCGAAGCCATCCGGAGCGCCAGATAGGATATGTCGAATCCTCTATCCGGAATTGACCAACAGATCGCGTCATCGGGACCGTCATGAGTGATCAACCTCCTCAGGCGCCGCACAGGCCCACGCCGCAGCTGAATTCGATGCCGGTAAGCTTGAACTGGTCGCGAATAACCCAAAGCAGCGGCGCATCCTGCGGTGCACTTGAACTAACCGGACCACCGTTCACCTGAAACTGATAGTCACTTGCCTTCCTCCGGAGCTGATACTTCGCTTTACCTGGATAAAGCTGCGCACGATCCACTGGTTGACTAGGACAGGCGTACCGCAAAAAACCTGGAATTTCCGCAAACGCGGCGTATAGTCGAAGCATGGTTGCGGGTGCTGACCTACCAGCGAGCGTTGGGTTCGGGCGGTTCCGGGTGCTGCCGCATCGCCGCGAAATGATTGCTGACGGTAAGCCGATTAAGCTCGGCGGCCGTGCATTTGATATCCTGATGGCACTGATCGAGGCGCGCGGGGCGGTAGTCACCAAGGACGTGCTGATGGGGCGGGTATGGCCCGGTCGAGTCATCGAGGAAAACAATCTGCAATCCCAGATCACGGCGTTGCGGGCCGTCCTGGGCCCGGACCGCGACCTAGTCCGCACGGTCTCTGGACGCGGCTACCAGTTCACTGGGAAGATCCGGCCTTTGTCGGAGGCCGGCGATGAACACGCCAGCCTCGGTCCGGAGAAGGCGGAATTGGGCGCGCTTGCTTCTACTAATGTGCCGGAGGCAGTTTCGGAGCTGATCGGGCGGGACGACGAACTCGCCGAGGTTGTCAACCTTATCGGCGCGCATCGACTCGTCACGCTGACTGGGACCGGGGGCATCGGCAAAACGCGGCTGGCCGTCGCGCTTGCTCGCGAACTGCGGCCGCACTTTGCCGATGGCGTGTGGCTGGTGCAATTCTCGCCGCTTGCCGATCCCAAGCTGGTTCCTGCCGCGGTTGCCGCTGCTGTTGGCCTGGAGCTTGGCGGTGAGGCGTCAGTGCAGAGCGTGGCACGGGGGCTTGCCGGGCGCCGATTGCTGCTGGTGCTGGACACCTGCGAGCACGTCATCGAGATCGCCGCGAGCATGGCCGAGGCTGCGCTCGGGGCGGGCTCAAAGTTGCGTATCCTCGCTACGAGCCGTGAGTCGCTCAAAGCCGACGGCGAATGGCTCTACCCGGTGCCCCCGCTGGCCGTGCCGACAGCGGATGTCGAGCAAGGGGATTTTTGCGAATACGGCGCTATCCGGCTGTTCCTGGAGCGCACGAGGGCGGCCGATCCACGCTTTGCAGCGGATCGACCCCTCGTCGAGTTGATCGCGGCGATCTGCCGGCGCCTCGACGGCATCCCGCTGGCGATCGAGCTAGCGGCGGCACGCGCTGTCGCGCTTGGTGTCGAGGGGCTGGCCGCTCGCCTCGACGATCGTTTCCGCCTGCTGACCGGCGGAAGGCGAACGGCCCTGCCGCGGCACCAGACCCTGCGGGCGACGCTCGATTGGAGCTACGAACTGCTGACCGAGCCTGAGCGGGTGATCCTGCGGCGACTGGCGGTCTTCGCCGGCCCATTCAGTCTCCGGGCGACAATCGCGGTTGCGGCGGCCCCTGAGACCGAATTGGCCCCTGTGGTCGAGAGCCTCGCCAGTCTCGTGGCGAAATCGCTCGTCACGACCGAGGGTGACGGAGCTGTTGCTCGTTACCGCCTACTCGACACAACGCGAGCCTACGCCATCGAAAAGCTTGAAGAAAGCGGCGAATCGGACGTAACCGCGCGACGGCATGCCGAACATTGCGCGGGTCTCTTCGCGCGCGCCGAAGCCGAATGGGAGACACGGCCCACGGCCGAATGGCTGGGCGTTTACGGGCACCAAATCGACAATTTGCGCGTGGCGCTCGACTGGGCGTTTTCGTCGGTCGGTGACGCCTCGGTCGGCGTGGCATTGACCGCCGCCGCGGTGCCCTTGTGGATGCATTTGTCACTGCTGGAGGAGTGCCGCGGTTGGGTCGAGCGAGCTCTCGCCGCGATCGATGCCGGGACGGGCCGCGACGCACACCGGGAGATGCGGCTCCATGCGGCGCTTGCGCAATCGCTGATGTATGGCAGAGGCGCCGTTTCCGAGATCGGAACGATCGGGACAAAGGCGCTCGAGATCGCGGAGAGACTCGACGACGTTGAGTACCAGTTGCGCTCGATCTGGGGTCTGTGGTCCTTTCACATCAGTGCCGGTCAGCAACGCGTCGCTCTCAGCCTGGCCCAACGGTTCCATACTTTGGTGGCGACGCGGTCCGACCCAAATGATCGCCTGATGGGCGAACGAATGATCGGTGGGTCGCAATATTATCTGGGCGATTTGCTAAGCGCGCGACTCCATCTTGAGCGCGTGCTCGTCCACGATGCCGCTCTGGCCCAGAGATGGCAGTTCGTTCGGTTTCAGGTCGACCCGAGCACGGACGCGCGGGCGTTCCTTGCCCGGGTCCTGTGGTTGCAGGGATTGACGGATCAGGCGATGCGGACCGCCGAAAGCAGTCTGGAGGACGCCCGGGCGACCAATCACGCAACGTCGCTGGGTAACGCCCTCGCCGTGGCGGCATGTCCGATCGCGCTGTGGGCCGGCGACCTTGTCGCGGCGGAAAATTATGTGCAGATGCTGCTCGACCATTCGGCAAGGCATGTGCTCGGGCGCTGGCGCGCCTTTGGCCGCTGTTACCAGGGATTGCTTGTCATCCAACGCGGTGATGTCAACGCCGGATTACGGCTGCTGCGCGCCACCTTCGCCGATCCGGCCACGGCCGGATCGGCCGCGCGGTTGTTTGCATTCCTTATTTCAGCGGCCTCGCGTCATGCCGGGCAGATCGCCGACGGGCTACCGGCGATCGAGGAGGCGATTGGTCGCTCCGAGCACACCGAAGAACGTTGGCTTATCGCTGAGCTGCTGCGCGTCAAGGGCGAGACCCTTCTGTGGCGGGGCGCGCCCGGAGCCGCCGCGGAGGCCGAGAGTCATTTCCGGCGGGCGCTCGACCTGGCACGCCTGCAAAGCGCGCTGTCCTGGGAACTGCGCGCCGCCACGAGCCTCGCGCGGCTGTGGCGCGACCAAGCTCGAGGCAAAGCGGCACACGAACTTTTGGCGTCAGTTTACGACCGGTTCACCGAGGGCTTCACGACGGCCGATCTGAGAGCTGCGAAGTCGTTGCTTGGGGAGCTTTCGTGAGCCAAAATCCATGGCAAAGGCGGGGCCGCTTAGCGGAGAACGGTAGTATTCTGGACTGGCGGCCCAGGAGGGCGATCAAGGAAAAATATGCGGCGAGTGTACCAATCGCGAGGGCTCCATTTCAGCAGCCCCCAGCTTCGGGAGAGTGTTTCGGGTTATCCCAGATCGTCGAGGACCGTGCCAGCCAGAAACGCCGACATCAGACGCAACCGTCAAACCACCGAGGTTGCCGCCGTCGCCGCCACGGTCTTGAACCGCACGTCGGCGTTGGGGCTCCCGATCTCCGTCCGGATTGCATGAACCCGATGGAGATGGAGTCACTGTGACCCACTTGGCGATCCGTGCAACAACGCCCCCGGAGAGCACGCGGCCGCTCAATTCTCAATGAGCACGGCCGCCGGATGCGGCGCCTTTGCGTACCACGGCGACTGGCAGGACAGCACCAATCAGGATGACGCCGACCAGTGCAAAAAAATCAGAGTAGCCCATCGTCGTGGCCTGATCGCGGATGGTTCACCAACCACAATGATTGCGTGGTGCATTGCGTTGGCTAAATCGGTGTGAATCGGCGCCGAAGGAGTGACTCCACCTGTTGATACAGGCAAAGTATTTATCCCGGTTAAAAATCGTGTTTAGCCGGGGTCCTAATCGGGCGCCGATTGGGACCCACAACGAACGAAATTCAGTACGAGAGAGCAAAGCGTTATCGCGCTTTGGCAACGGCCCTTGTTGCGTGCTCATTCACAGGGTCGTACGCTGCGATCGTTTAACGAATGTGAAAAGAGGCAGTTCGTGCCATCGTTCTTGAGGATGTTGCGCTTCACATCTTCCATGAACTCTGGGGCATGCACAACCCACTTCGTCCTGCGAGGAAAGAACACTGAGCGGGAAACACGAAATTGATCACTCTTGCGAACCGCGCTTCACCAAGTCGGCAGTCCCGCATCAGATGGGGATTTCCCCGGCCTGGAGAAAGCACCACCCACACGCGGCACGTCGACGCAGGCAAAGAGGGCGTCTTCGATCCGTGTGATGCAAGGGTTGAATGTACCATACCGTACCTTATCTTTGATGGACCTGATGATGAGAAGTGGTTAGATGTCTGGTCACGACAAGGGTTTTCGCCTACTGGGGCTTTCCGGCAGTATCCGGCGGGGATCAAAGAATACCACCATCCCCCGCACGCTAGCGGAACGGATGGACGATGGAGTATCGTTGACCGTGTTTCCGCTCGACGATGGTCCGCTCTACAACAGCGACCTTGAGGGAGAGCGGCTGCCGGACGCGGTGCGGGCGCTCAAGAGTGCGATCGGACAAAGCGACGGCATCGTACTCTGCTCGCCGGAATACAATCACGGCATGTCCGGCGTGCTGAAGAATGCGCTCGATTGGGCCTCGCGCCCGGCCTTCAATTCGCCGCTCAAGAACAAGTCCTGTCGCACCATGACTTCGTCGCCGGGTTACGTCGGCGGTGCCCGCGCGCAGGCACAGATGCAGGACACGCTGTCATCGCACTGGCGCGTGTCGTGTTGCGGCCACAAGTGGTGATCGCCGGCGTGATGCAGACGATCGCGGGCGGCAGGCTGGTGGACGAGGACACCATCAAGTTCTGCCTGGCGGCGATCGACGATCTGCTCAAAGAGATCCGCCTGCTGTCGCTACAGAAGGTCTGACGCAAGTGATGGACGGTGTACCCACAGACGAACGAGACGCGCCGCGGCGTACGCGCCGGGGCGAGGTGCGCGATGCGCAGCTTCGCGCCCGCGCGTCGGAGTTGTTCCTGGAGCGGGGCTACGACGGGGTCAGCGTCGATGATATCGTGCGCGAAGTCGGCGGTTCGAAGACGAACGTCTACAGCTTCTATGGCGGCAAAGACGGCCTGTTTCTCGCCGTCATGGACGAGATCCTTCAGGACGTGGCTCTTCCTTTGAAACGACTGAAACTTGGCGGACTTTCCCTTGAAGCCGGATTGCAGAAGTTTGCCAGGACATTGCTGACGGTGCTTCTGGAAGAGCGGCATCTTGCGTTCCAGCGCCTGGTGATCGCAGAAGCACTGCGGCATCCCCAACTCGGTTTGACATGGTACCGAAACGGTCCGGAACTGACCAGGTCCGTGCTGAAAGGCTTTCTCGCGGAGCATCAGGCGCTTGGCCATGTGCGTCAGGACGTCGACCTGTCACAGGCCGCCGTGCTGTTTCACGATATGATCGTCGGCGATCTGCTGAACCGGGCGATGATGGCGATCGAGGGCGGTCCAAAGCCGCGCGAGATCGAGATGACGATCCGTCAGGCCGTCAAGATGGCGACAATGGGCCTTGGGCCGAACGGCCAAGACGCGCGTCCCATGACAGTCCCCACGACCCGAGCGATGCCGCAATGTTTGCATCGCCTTATTAAAAGTCCCCTTACGATGTGCCGGTGCAGACCCGACGGCACGCACATCACGCCCGACACGGGCAGTCCTATGTTCCCGGAAAATCGATTGATATGAAACTCTCTCTGATCGGCGTCATCTCCGCCCACAAGCGGTTCGCTGTCTGCCTTGTGCTGTGTCTGGCTTTGCTCGCGTCCTGCGATCGGGCGCACAAGGATCCGCCGGCGGCCCCGCCTGACGTCTCCATCCTTCGCGCCCATGCACAGGATGTCGAGGTGGTCGAAAGTGCGCCCGCCCGCACCAACGCGTTTCGCATAGCGGAAATCCGCCCGCAGGTCAGCGGCGTCATCCTCAGGCGCATGTTCCGGAGGGCAGCGACGTTCGCGAAGGCCAGCAGCTGTATCAAATCGATCCGTCACTGTACCAGGCAGCGCTGGATCGGGCGCAGGGCACGCTCGCGCAACAGCAGGCCGCGCTCGTCACCGCCGAGGCCAGGGAGCATCGTTACGAGTCGCTGAGCCGCATCAATGCCGTCAGCCACCAGGACTATGACGATGCCCTGGCCACCGAACGCGAGACCGCGGCCAGCATTGCGACGGCAAAGGCCGAGGTGGAGACGGCGCAGATCAACCTGACCTACACCAAGGTGCTGAGCCCGATCACCGGGCGGATCGGCCGCTCGATCGTGACCGAGGGCGCCCTGGTCACCTCCGACCAGCCGGCGCCGCTGTCCGTCGTCACCCAGCTCGATCCGATCTATGTCGACCTGACGGAGACGAGCATCGACCTGCTGCATCTCCGCCAGGCAATGCAGGACGATCAGGTTTCACGACAGCACGGTGATGCCGGCCAGGTGGACCTGACGCTGGAGGACGGCAGCCACTACAGCCTGCCGGGCAAGCTGCAATTTTCCGAAGTGACGGTCGATCCCGGCACCGGAATGACCACGCTGCGGGCGGTGTTTCCGAACCCGAAGCACATCCTTCTGCCCGGCATGTTCGTACATGCCACGGTGCATGAAGGACAGGCAGCGCGCCTGGTTGGTGCCGCAAAACGCGGTCTCCCGGGATATTCACGAGGATCCGTATCTGCTGGTTGTGGGTCCCGGCGATGTCGTCGCACGCCGCACCATCACGATCGCCCGGGCCGACAACACCAACTGGGTTGTCACAGGCGGGCTGCACGACGGCGACCGGATCGTGGTCGATGGCCTGCAGCAGGCCGAACCCGGCACCAAGGTGCAGCCGCATGCGGCCGCTCCGATGACCGCCTCGGCGCGCTGAATCCAAAGGTTATTTCATGTCCAGGTTCTTTATCGACCGGCCGGTGTTCGCGTGGGTCATCGCGCTCATCATCATGCTCGTCGGCGGCATCGCGGTGCTTACCCTGCCGATCGACCAGTATCCACCGATCGCGCCGCCGCCGATCACCATCAGCGTCACCTATCCCGGCGCGTCCGCCGAGACAGTGCAGGATACCGTGATCTCGCCGATCGAGCAGGAGATGTATGGCCTCGACGGCCTGGAATACATGTCCTCCAACGGCCAGGCGGATGGTTCGATGCAGATCGTGCTGACGTTCGCGCAGGGGACCGATCCGAACATCGCGCAGGTGCAGGTGCAGAACAAACTGGCGCTGGCGGAGCCGATGCTGCCGGAAGACGTGACCGCAACAGGGGATTTCCGTCACCAAGGCGACGGCCAACTTCATGACGATCGTCGCCTTCATCTCCACCGACGGATCGATGGATACGCAGGCGATCGGCGATTACGTCGCTTCCAACATCGAAAGCCCGCTGTCGCGCATTTCCGGGGTCGGCGACTACACGCTGTTCGGCGCCGAATATTCGATGCGCATCTGGCTCGACCCGGACCGGCTGAACAGTTACGGGCCTGACGGTCGCGGACGTGCGCACCGCCATCATGAACCAGAACATCCAGGTGTCGTCCGGCGAACTTGGTGCGCTGCCGGCCCGGCCGGGACAGTTGCTGGATGCGACGGTGGTCGGGCCGACGCGGTTGAGCACGCCGGCCCAGTTCGAACAGATTCTGCTGAAGGTCGATCAGAACGGATCACAGGTGCGGCTGAAGGACGTGGCCAAGGTCGAACTCGGCGGGCAGGCGTATGAACCGTCCGGCCTGTTCGACGGCCAGCCGACCGCGGCGATCGGCATCAACCTGGCACCGGGCGCCAACCAGCTCGATGTGCGCAAGGCAATCGCGCGCGGAGATGCACAGTCTGGAGCGGTATTTCCCACCGGGTTTGAAGACCGTGTATCCGGTCGATACCACGCCCTATGTCCGGCTGTCGCTGCATGAGGTGGTCGTCACGCTGTTCGTCGCCATCGCGCTGGTCGTGGTGGTGATGTTCGTCTTCCTGCAGAGCATCGCGGGCGACACTGATTCCGACGATCGCGGTTCCGGTCGTGCTGCTTGGCACGTTCGGGGTGCTGGCGGCGTTTCACATGACTATCAACACATTGACGATGCTCGCCATGGTGCTCGCCATCGGCCTGCTGGTCGATGATGCCATCGTCGTGGTCGAGAATGTCGAACGGGTGATGGAAGAAGAGGCGCTGTCACCCAAGGAAGCCACGCGCAAATCGATGGACCAGATCACCGGCGCGCTGGTCGGCATCGCGACTGGTGCTGTCCGCGGTGTTTTTGCCGATGGCGTTCTTCGGCGGTTCGGCCGGCGTCGTGTACCGGCAGTTCTCCGTCACCATCATTTCGGCGATGGCGCTGTCGGTGCTGGTGGCGATCGTCGTGACGCCGGCGCTGTGCGCCACCATGTTGAAGCCGGTCGCACAACGGCGATCATCAGAAGACGCGCGGCATCTTCGGTCTGTTCAATCGCGGATTTGACCGGACCAGCAACGTTTACGGCCGCGGCGTCGGCTTCATGATCCGTCACCGAAGCCTCGCGATGATCGTGTTCGTCGGGGTGACCGGGGTCACCGGTTGGGCTCTTTACCCGCGTGCCCGAGGGCTTCATGCCGGATGAAGACCAGCAGCAGATCTTCGTGCAGATCCAGACCCCGCCGGGCAGCCCGGCCGGCCTCACCGAGAAGGTGAATACGGACGTTCGCAATTACTTTCTCTCACAGGAAAAAGATTCGGTGGACAGTACGTGTTCACCGCCTACGGCTTCAATTTCGGCGGCCGAGCGCAGAGCGCCGGCTTCGCCGCGATTTTGCTGAAGGACTGGGACGCCCGCACCAAGGCCTCGCAATCCGCTCAGGCCATCGCTGCCCGGGCGTATCAGCATTTCGCAACGTATGAGGGCGCGCAGGTGGTGCCGTTCCTGCCGCCGCCGGTCATGGAACTCGGCAACGCGTCGGGCTTCGACTTCGAACTCGAGAACCGCGGCGGCTTGTCGCACACGGCGTTTCTTGCCGCCCGCAACAAGCTGCTTGCCCTGGCCGCGGCGGATCCCAGACTGGTCGCGGTCAGGCCAAACGGCTTGGAAGACGCGCCGCAGTACGTGCTGGACATCGATCGCGAGAAGGCGGACGCCTTCGGCGTCACCAACGCGGACATCAACACCACCGTGCAGGCGGCCTTCGGGTCTGCCTATGTCAACCAGTTCACGTTGCGTGGCCGGACGAAACGGGTGTTTCTGCAGGGTGAAGTCTCCTCCCGCATGGAACCGTCGGACCTGAACAAATGGTTCGTGCGCAACATCAGGGGCGAGGAAGTCCCGCTGTCGTCCTTCATTCACGCGGAATGGAAGCTGGGGCCGCAGAAACTGGAACAATTCAACGGCGTTCCGTCGTTCGAGATCCTCGGCCAACCGGCCGCCGGCGTCAGCACCGGCACCGCCATGCAGGTCATGCAGCAACTGGCGGCGAAGTTGCCGCCGGCGATCGGCTATGAATGGACCAGCGTGTCCTATGAGCAGCAGCAGACCTCCGGCCAGGCGACGAAGTTGTATGCCGTGTCCATCGTCGTGGTGCTGCTGTGTCTGGCCGCGCTGTACGAAAGCTGGCCCATTCCATTCGCCGTGATGCTGGTCGTTCCGCTTGGCGTGCTCGGTGCGATCCTTGCCACGTTGTTGCGCGGTCTGAACAACGACATCTATTTTCGCAATTGCTCACCTGGGGTAATGCATCCTTTCCGGCCTGGTATCAGCCAGCCGCCCTTTGATGCGGCAACCACCCCCAGAAACTTCTTGACGCGGTCACGGGCGAGTCGATTCTACGCATCGGGTGCCGCTGCTCCCCGCGCCCGCCCAACTGAGCCACCTCGAGAAGGACGCGCTGATCGCGGCGCTGACCGCTCGGCTGGCGCTGGCGGACAAACGGATCGCAGCCCAAGACGCCCATATCGCAGCGCAGGACGCGCGGATCGCAGCGCTCGAAGTGAAGCTCAACGAACTGAGCCGGCCACCGAGGACTCCCGGCAATTCGTCGAAGCCGCCGTCACAAGGCCAAAAGCAAGACCTCCCGGCCCCCGCGACGGATCGCCCGCCGCGTAAAAGCCGCCCCGGCGTCGGCCGGACGCTGCATCCGAATCCGGATCGCACCTTCGACGAGTTGCTGACCACGTGCCCAAAATGCGAAGCAGTATTCCCCCGCGAGGCGCAAATCCCGCAGCAGGTCTATGAGCGTATCGAGTTGCCACCCGTTCGGCCCGACGTGACCCAGATCCGCCTGTTCGGCGGCCGTTGCGCCGGTTGCGGCGAGCGGGTGACGGCCGAGGCTCCATCCGGTCTGGAACAGGGATCGCCGTTCGGCCACTCCATCGCCGCAATGGTGGTCTATCTGCATTACGCCCATGCCATTGGCATGGAACGGTTGGCGCTGTTGATGAACGAACTGTTCTCGCTGTCGATCAGTGAGGGCGCGATCAGCAACATCCTGGCCCGCGCCCGCGAGCCACTGCTGGATGCCTCGGCGGCGATCGAGAAAGTCGTGCTCGCCAGCGCCGTGGTCTGCTCCGACGAGACCTCGGTGCGGGTCCAAGGCAAGAACTGGTGGGAGTGGGTGTTCATCGGCACGCTGGCGGTGCTGCATGTGATCAAACCCAGCCGGGGCAAGGCAGTGGTGACCGCGCTGTTCGGCGTGATTCAACCGGAAGTGTGGGTCTCCGACATGCTCGGCAGCCAGCGCGGTCATGGCGTCATGTGGCAAGTCTGCCTGGCGCATCTGCTCCGGGATGCGAAATACGCCATCGAATGCGGCGACACAGCGTTCAGCGCGCCGTTCCGGTGGCTGCTGCTGCGCGCCATCGCGATCGGCCGGCGGCGCGAGACGCTGAAGGATACCACCCTGAAGCAATATCTCTATGACCTCGACCGCAGGCTCGACCGGATCCTGGCGGTGGTCCCGATTGGCGAGCCGGGCCGCAAGCTGCGCAAGCGCATGCTCGCCAACCGGGCACATCTGTTCGTGTTCATGTCAAATCGAGCGGTGCCGCCTACGAACAACATCTCCGAGCGGCATCTGCGGCCGAGCGTGATCTTCCGCAAAGTGACCAACGGCTTCCGCTGCGAGTGGGGGGCGCAAACTTATGCCGCCTTCCGCTCCGTCGTCAGCACCGCGAAGGCCAATCGCGCTTCGGTGTTTGATACCGTCCGCTTCGTGATATCAGCCAAACGACCCGGCGACACGCTCGCCGGGGCGGGGTGAGCAATTGCAAACATTGTGGGCTTTCGAGCGCTTCATTCGCTCCTTCGGGATCGTCCAGACAGCATTCTCAAAATCAACCTCGTCCCAGATCGCGTCCTGCAGTTCGCTCTTGCGGACCATCGACAAAAGGAAAAACCGCATCCCTAGCCGAATCGTGGGCAGCGTCGGGACTTTCCCTATAACTTTGAACAGGACCCGGATCTCGGAAGGCGATAGCGAACGATCCTTCGGCACGAAGGTCGCAATCGACGCAGGGCCAACCTCCTCCGCCGGGTTGGCAACCTTCTCGCCGTGGAGGATCGCAAACCCGTAGATCTGCTTCAGGATACCTCGCACGTGGATCGCCGTTGCGGGCGCGCCGCGATCGACGATACTCGCGCAGTGCGCTCGCAGGTCATCCGGGGAAATTTCCGGCAGCAGCCTGTTGCGCCAAACCGGGAGCAGTTCGCGCTCGAAGATCGAGCGTCGCATCGCGCGCGTGCTGTCCGCCATCGGCGCTGCGGTCAGCCACTTCTCTCCAAATTCTCCGAAGCTTTTGGACTCCTTCAGACGCCGCTTCTCGCGCTGCTTTTCGATCGCGGGCGAGATGCCGTCGGCAATGTTACGCCTCGCGTCGATGCACTTCTCTCGCGCCCGGGCAAGCGAGAGGCCGTCGGGTCCGTATTTGCCGAGATAGATCGTCTCCCGGCGTCCATTCAGACGGGAGTCCATCCGAAATGAGAGCGCGCCCTTGGTCGTGACATGGACATACATCCCGTCGCGATCCGCGACCTTGTAGTCTTTTTCCTTTGATTTCAGAGCCTTAATTGCGACGTCCGTCAGCATGCCACACCTTGCCAGAAAACTACCGTCAGGCAATTTCGGCGTGCCGAAGATCAGAAAACACGTGTGTTTTCAGATCACTAGACGATAAAAACTACCGTCATAGGCCCGCATGACCGTGACGGTAGTCGCGATTGTGACGAGAGGCAATAGGGTCGACCACCGTCAGCCGTCCCGTCAGACCGGATTTCTGCGCACCGATAGCCACCGATAGATGGTAACTGATTTATTTATTTGATTCAGCAGCTTACGGTGCTTCCTGGGATAGCCTGGGTTACCCCCGGATGGGCCAAAATCATTCCCACTCGATCGTCCCGGGCGGCTTGCTGGTGATGTCGTAGGTCACCCGATTGACGCCGCGCACCTCGTTGACGATCCGGCCGGCGACGCGGGTCAGGAATGCCATCTCGAACGGATACACATCGGCCGTCATCCCATCCGTGCTGGTTACCGCGCGCAGCGCACACGCCATGTCGTAGGTCCGCCCATCGCCCATCACACCGACCGTTCGAACCGGCAGCAGAACCGCGAACGCCTGCCAGATCGCATCGTAAAGGCCAGCTGACCTGATTTCCTCCAGGTAGATCGCATCGACCTTGCGCAGCATATCCGCCTTTTCCCGTGTAATTGCACCGGGAATACGGATCGCCAGTCCGGGACCGGGAAACGGGTGCCGCCCGACGATCATCTCGGGCATGCCAAGTTCGCGGCCCAGCAGCGCGCACCTCATCCTTGAACAATTCGCGTAATGGCTCGACCAGCCGCAGCCGCATCCGTTCCGGCAGGCCACCGACATTGTGATGCGACTTGATCGTGACGGACGGACCGCCGGTGAAAGCTGACGCTTTCGATCACGTCCGGATACAACGTGCCCTGCGCAAGAAAATCCGCCCCGCCGATCTTCGTTGCTTCTTCCTCGAACACCTCGATGAACAGCCGCCGATCGTCTTGCGCTTGGTCTCCGGATCAGTAACCCCCTGCAGTGCGCCCAGGAACAGATCGGACGCGTCGCGATGCACCAGCCTGATGTTGAAGCGATCGCGGAACGTCTCCACCACCTGCTCCGCCTCGTTCAGCCGCAGCAGGCCGTGATCCACGAATATGCAGGTCAATTGCTCGCCGATCGCCTCATGCAGCAGCACCGCGGCGACCGCAGAATCCACCCCGCCCGGATAGTCCGCAGATCACCCGACCGCCGCCGACCTGTGCGCGGATGCGGGCAATCTCGGTCGCGCGAAACCCGGCCATGGTCCAGGAGCCGGACAACCCAACCACATCATGGGTGAAGTTCCGCAGCAGTTGCGCACCGTGCGGCGTGTGCACGACCTCCGGATGGAACTGCACGCCATAGAAGTGACGCATATCGTCGGCAATCGCCGCGAACGGCGCGCCCTCGCTGGTGGCGACGACCCGGAAACCCGGCGGCAGACGCGTCACCCGGTCGCCGTGGCTCATCCACACCTGCTCGCGACCGCCCTTCGCCCAGACACCGTGAAAAAGGGCACAATCGTCGACGATATCGACGTGGGCCCGGCCGAATTCCCGATGGTCGGAACCCTCGACCGTTCCGCCAAGCTGATGGCACAGAAGCTGTTCGCCATAGCAGATTCCCAGGACCGGCACGCCTAGGTCGAACACCGCCGGAGGCGCCAGCGGGCGACACCGACTCATGAACCGATGCCGGGCCGCCTGAAAGGATGATCCCGCGCGGGCGCCAGCTGTGCGATGCGGTCCGCATCGGCATTGAACGGCCAGATTTCGCAGTAGATCCCGAACTCGCGCAGTCGGCGGGCGATCAACTGAGTCACCTGGCTGCCAAAGTCCAGGATCAGGATGCGTTCGGGGGTGTCGGCGGGATCAGGCAGGGAATCGGTCATGGTGTGTATCGCCAGCGCTTGATCCCGCGCCTTGGACCATGCGGGCGGGGCCATTGCAAGCGGCGGCTTCGCGCAGGCCGGGCGATGGGGCGAAGCAGGCAAGACGAGGGGCTTTGCCCCTCGACCCCATCAAAGGCGTAGCCTTTGAGATCCGTTCGCTCCGCCCTGCAGCCTTGGCCGACAGCCTCGTTCCGCGTCAATGAGGCTTCGGCTGTCAATGAGGCTTCGGCTAGAGTGTTGGAGAGACGGATCAGGACCGCGGCTGAACCACTGACGTCCGACAGGAGAACCCATCATGACGACGCCTCGAACCACACCGCCGTTCCGGGCCGATCACGTCGGCAGCCTGCTGCGCCCGAAAGTCCTGCGGGAAGCACGCGCGAAGTGGAAGGATGGCATGCTGCCGCTCGAGGCCCTGCGCGAGGTGGAAGACACCTGCATCGCCGCCGCCATCACCAGGCAGGAAGACATCGGTCTGCGCGCCGCGACGGATGGCGAATACCGGCGCGCCTATTGGCACTACGACTTCGTGGCCGGCCTGGATGGCGTAGAGATCTATGAGCCAGCCGAAAAGATCCAGTTTCAGGGCAACGTCCCGCTTGGGCATAAGCTGCGCGTGAACGGCCGTATCGGCTGGAGCAGGCCAACGATGATCGACCATTACCAGTTCCTTGCCAGTCATGTTCGAACGGCGGTGCCGAAACAGACGATCCCCGCGCCGTCGGTCGTGCATTTCCGTGGCGGACGAGATGCGATCGACAAGGCCACCTATCCCACCCTGGACGGATTTTTCGCCGACCTTGGCATCGCCTACAACAAGGCGGTGGGCGCGTTCGGCGCCGCGGGTTGCCGGTATCTGCAGCTTGACGAAGTCAACATCGCCTATCTGTGCGACCCGCAACAGATCGCGATGCTGAAGGCCCGCGGCGAGCATGTGGAGAACCTGCTTGAAATCTATGCCGGCATGCTGAACCAGGCAATCGCCGGCAGGCCCGAGGGGATGGTCATTTCGATGCACCTGTGTCGCGGCAACTTCCGCTCCACCTGGGTCGCGTCGGGCGGCTATGAGCCGGTGGCGGAGGTGCTGTTCAACCAGATCAATTCGGATGCGTATTTCATGGAATACGACACCGAGCGTGCCGGCGGGTTTGAGCCGCTGCGTTTCGTGCCGCGCGGAGCCAAAATCGTCGTGCTGGGCATCATGACCAGCAAAACGGGCGAACTGGAAAGCAAGGAGGCGTTGAAGCGCCGGATCGACGAAGCGTCAAAGTTCCTGCCACTGGACCAACTCGCGCTGTCGCCGCAATGCGGGTTCGCCTCCACCGAGGAAGGCAACACCCTGACCGAGGACGAGCAATGGGCGAAACTGTCCCGCTGCGTCGAGGTGGCGCGGGAGGTCTGGGGCGGGGTCTGAAGTCGCGTCCCCCGACCACGCTCGGCCGCACCGGCATCGCGACAACCGGATGCGGCCGTTCGTTTGGGCGCCACGTGTAATGGCAAGAGGCCGAGTCGCTTATTCGATCGCGGACAGACCGTAGAACCGTTGCGCGGTCCGATAAAACAGCTCGGCTCGCTCGTCGGCGGAATACCGCGCCGCCAGCCGCTTGAATGCGTTCCACAGGACAGGGTAGCTGCACATGCCCTTGTCCACGGGAAAGTTGCTCTCGAACATGCACCGGTCCGTGCCGAAGGCTTCCACCGCGGTCTCGACAAACGGGCGCCAGGCCGTCGCCAGTTCGCCCGATGAGGGTGGCAGGGGTTGATGGTGGAACCCGAAGCCGTTCACGTTCATCGCCAGGCCGCCCAGTTTCAGATGCAGGTTCCCGAACATCGCCAGCTCGGCGATGTAGGCACGCCATTGAGCGAAGACCTCGGCACGCCTGCCGTCATAGGGACCGACGCCGAGTGGGCCGCCGAGATGGTTCAGCACAACCTTCTGCTCCGGGAATGCACGCAGCAGATCGACCAGATCCCCAAGCTGCGGATGATACAGCCAGGCCTCGAATGTCATTCCCAGGCGCTGCAGCCGAGCGAAGCCGGCACGGAAGGCGGGGTCGCGGTATAGACCGGGCGGCGCCCCCGGCGGCGCGGTCGGGGCGATGGCGGGGTCGTAGGTGCCGCTGTGGCGGATGCCTTTGAAGCGTCCGCCACCAGCCTCGATATGGGCTTCCAGCACTGCGTCGATGCGATCGCCTAACAGGCAGTCGGCGTGGCCGACGATCCCGGCGCAGGCACGCAGCGCACCATAGGCGCCGCTTTCACACTCTTTCGCGGCGGCGGCGACGAATTCGGTCTCGCCAATGGGTTGCATCTCTTCCGGGCCCTGACTGCGGTATTCCGACCGGCACTGAATGAAGACCGTGGCCAGCACGTTGTGGCCGCTGCGCAGATCGGCGACCAGATCCGCCAGGAGGTAAGGATCGGGCCGCGCCCTCCAGAGGTGATGGTGAGGGTCGATGATGGGCTGGCCGGGGTCGAGGACCTCTTCGGTCAGCTTGGCCAGCCAGTCCGGACGAACGCGCGGATGATGAAATGGCTGGCGTTCCTGCTGTCGGCTGGGCATGGCACGTCCTCCCCTCGATCCGCGGCGCATCCAGCCACGGGCGATTGCATCTGGCAATCCGATCGGACGATGCCGTCCGGGTGTTCCCGCGCATGGCGTTGCAGAGGCGCGATCTCAACTGGCTGGGAACGGCGTCTGGCCCGTCAAGCCGCGGGTGTGATCACTCGCGCGATAATCGTCGAATGCGCCGCATCGCCAAACACCCCGAGGACAAACTCAGTCATCGCCTCACGCGAAAACCGCTTCCGAGCAAATTCCACTTGCGCGCGGCTGCGTTTTTCCCACGCGACGTCGTCTTGCAGCAAGGTGACGACCGCGGCCGCGAACCGGGCGGCATCATCCTCCACCGCGGCGACCTGGAACAACCCGGGCAGGCCCTGCGCACCCACGTGCGTCGTGACCAGCGGGACCCCGGCGCGCAACGCCTCGACGACCTTCAGCTTCACGCCGGCACCGCACCGCAGCGGCACGACGGCAACACGGGCGCGATCATAAGTAGCCTCCAGTTCAGCATCAGTCACATTGGCGAATACGGCAATCCCCTGCTCCGCCAAGGTCCGCACCCGGTCGGTTGGATTGGAGCCGACGATCGAGAGCCGCACGTCCGGGACTTCGGTGCGGATCAACGGCAGAACCGCCTCGACGAACCAGAGCGCCGCGTCCTCGTTCGGCGGGTGAGCGAATCCGGCGACGAAGATGATCTCCCGGTTCTGACGCGCGGCCCTTGGATCGGCGAACCGGTCGAAGCAGTAGGGCACGATGGCCTCGATCCTGGCATCTGGTTGCAGGGCCGACGCGATCTGCGCCTCTTCCTCGGACAGATACAGCGACAGATCGGCCTGCCGCCAGATCGCACGCTCCCGCCGCTGCATATGCGCGGCCTGGAGGCGAAGCCGTTCATCCTGTGCAACCTCCGCCTGATTACGCATGCGGCGAAAGTGCAGGTCGTGGCCGTAATAGACGATGCGGGCGCCGGAATGGCAGCGGATCATCGGGATGACGTCCTCGGCGACCTCTGGCCGGCTGACAAGGATCGTATCGAATTCGCCGCCGTTGGCCTTGATCCAGGTCTCGAACGGGGCCTGACGAGGACCATGGAAGACCTCGACTCCCATGCCTTGCAGGACTTCGGTGTACCCAGGGCTGTAGCTCATGTTGTGCGGCCAGAATTTCACCACGAAGCCGGCCTGGAGCAGGACATGCAGACACGCCATCATCGCGCGCGACCCGGCGTCCTGATCCGGCCTGGGCACGTAATGGTCGATCACCAGAACGAGCCTGCGGTGTATCGCCCGGTCCCGCGCCCGCAGGACGTGCTCGCCGTTCGCGTAATGGTCCCGTGCCAGATCCGCCGCCCATACGTCGGCGAAGGTGCGCCGGTTCGCCTCCTGACACGACTTGACGCCGACCGCGATATCCCGGCCGTGCGAGATGCCCTCGTGGTGCACGACCTGAGCGGCCGGTTGATACAACGTCTTCAGGCCAAGCCGGCGCAGGCGGAAGCAGAGATCGGTGTCCTCGAAATACGCCGGCGCGTAGCGTACGTCGAAGCCGCGCAATCCGACGAACACCGGGCGCTCGACCATCAGCGCGGCGGCGGAACAATAATCGACCTCGCGGACATAGTTATATGTGGGCTCGACGGGGTCTTCCCCGCAGCCGAAATTCCATGCGGAAGCGTCCCGCCAGACGATGCCGCCGGCTTCCTGCAACCGCCCGTCCGGATAGAGCAGCTTGGCGCCCACCGCCCCCGTGCCCGGCCATTGCTGGAACAGCGACACCATCGGCTCCAGCCAACCGTCCAGCACCTGGGTATCGTTGTTGAGGAAATACAGGTAGCGGCCATATGCCAGCGCCGCCGCCCGATTGCAGCTGTGCAGAAATCCCATATTGGCTTCGTTGCGTATCAGCCGGATGCCGCGCACGAGCGCGAGGTCCGCGGTGTCCGCCCCCGGCCAGGCGTCATCGATGACGATCACCTCGATCGGCAACGATGGCCGGTGTTGCTCGATCGAGGCCAGGCAGCGCAAGGTGAACGCCAGTTGCCCGTACGTCGGGATGATCACCGAAACCATTGGTTCGTCCGAAATTGGCAGGTTCAGGCTGGCTGGATCGATTGTCTGGAGCGTCGGGACCGGCGAGGCGGTCGGTGTGACCCGGCGCAGACGCCGCGCCCGCAGCCAGTACCGGGCGTGGATATGCAACTGGAACGTGGCTGTCCACCACAGGAGCAGTACGCTTCTACGAAGCTGCCGCGCCAGCCAGGGTGAGCGTCCGCCGAGTGATCGCGCGAAGAACAGCGTGCGCCACAGCAGGGTATCGATCGCGACTGCGAGATGAATACGCGAAACGCGCTGCGACTGGCTCACGCGGGGCCTCCCTCCCTCCTGGAGGTCCCGGTCCTAGAAGCGAAGTCTTAAGAAAGTGTTAAATTGCTTATCGCGCCTGGAAGTCCGGCGGCCGGCGCTCGCCCATCGCCTTGGTCCCTTCCCTGAAGTCGGCCGTGTTGCGCAGCCAGTCCTGTTCCTCGTACTCCCGTTCCGTGGCCTGCGCCACGGCGTCGGCGAGGCCTCGGCGCAGGGTTTCGCGGGTGGCGATGATCGCCAGCGGCGCCGACCCGGCGATCTCTGTCGCTACCTCGACCGCCTTGGTGCGCACTTGGTCCAGCGGAACGCAGTAATCCGCGAGGCCGATCTTCAGGGCTTCCTCGCCGCTGATGCGCCGGCCGGTATACATGAGCATGGCGGCATTCTGGGTGCCGATCAGGCGCGGCAGGGTGGCGGTCAGGCCGAAGCCCGGATGGAACCCCAGGCGGGTGAAATTGGTGGAAAACCGGGCCTCCGGGCAAGTGACCCGAAAATCCGCCATCACCGCCAGTCCGACTCCCGCACCGACCGCCGCGCCATGCACCGCCGCGACAATCGGTTTGCCGGTGCGCCACAGCCGCTGCGCTTCCTTGTAGAGATGCCGGCCACGCTTCGTGGCCCGGGCAACGCCGTCGGAACCTCGGCTGCCGAAATCGGCACCGGCGCAAAAATGCTTGCCTTCCGCGCACAGCACGATGGCGCGGACATCCGTGGTGCGATCGTAGACCTCCAGCGCGTCGGCGATTTCCGCCACCATGTCGGTGTCGATGAAATTGTTGGGACCGCGGCGAACCTCGATCGTTGCGACGTTGCCGGCCACATCAACGCCGATGTGCTCATAGGTCCCGTGCTGCATGGTCGTCCCTGCCCTTTGCTCGATGTGCCAACTGTAGAGCAGTTCCGGCGGCGGGCAAAACCGGCGGGCATTGCCTCCGCTCCTGAATCGCGGGAGCATCGCGAACGGCAATGGGTTCAGGGAGATCGGGGATGGCACGTAACATCGCGGTCGGCGTCGGCATCATGGAATACCCGTTCCAGACCTCGGACGGGTTCTGGCGCTGGGTCGACCTGTGCGAGCAAGGCGGCCTGGATTCGATCTGGCAGACCGACCGCATCGTCAGCCGAGCGCCAATTCTGGAGTGCATGACGACGCTCGCGGCCATCGCCGGGCGGACGCGCCGGCTCAAGTTCGGGGTCAACGTCGTTTCGGTGGCCTTGCGCGAGCCCGTGCTGCTCGCGAAGCAATGCGCCACCATCGACGTGCTGTCCAACGGGCGGTTGCTGCCTGGTTTCGGCATCGGCAGTCCGCGCGGCGGCGAGTGGACCGCGATGCACATCGATACCACCACGCGCGGTCGCAAAACGGATGAGGCGCTGGAGATCATCAGCCGGCTGTGGTCCGGCGAGGCGCTGGATTTCGATGGGCGGCACTTCAAACTGACCAAAGCGTCGATCGCGCCGGTTCCGGTGCAGCCCGATCTGCCGATGTGGATCGGCGGCTCCTCCGAAGCTGCCGTCAGGCGCACCGCTCGGGTCGGCACCGGCTGGCAGGCGGGGCCGGAGACACCGAAAGCGGTGGGAGAGGTCATCACCGGGATCAAGCAGGCGCTGGAGCAAACCGGCCGGACGATCGACGAGGATCATTACGGCGCCGCATTCGCGTTCCGTTTCGGCGGCCCGGACGATCCTGGCGTGGCGAAAGTCATGGAACAATACAAGGCACGCACCGGCCGCGATCCGGCGGACACCTTCGCAATGGGAGACGCCGACGTGATCCTGCGCCGCATCGCCGATTACATCGAGGCCGGCGCCTCGAAGTTCATTTTGCGTCCGGTCGCTGACGGCGACACGGAGATGCTGGCGCAGACAAAGCGGCTGGTGGAGGAAGTGCTGCCCCAGGTTGCCGCGCGCTGGCCGAGGCCGAGGAAGGTCGCGGCCTAGCTCCGAACCGAATTACGCGCGCCTGGTAGCGATGGTCCGTCCGGCGGCATGCCGACCGTGCCGTCTCCGGTTCAAACGATCAACTGCCACTGGCAAAGCGCGTCCCGGTTGAGCACTCGCGACGACTTCCTCAGAGCCAGGTCCCGGATCGCCGCGCGTGATGGTCGACACTGGGCCACAAGCCCATCTGGCTGTATTCAGGCTGGTTCCAGCCGGTGACGATGTGACGCCGGCGCGGCCCTTCGACAGGTCGTTGACGGTGGCGATCATGTGCGCCGCCACCGCGGGATGGACGCCAAGCACCGGCACGGTCGACCATTTGGAAGGACGACTCCGAGTTTCATCGCGGATCTCCCGCGGTGCGTCACGTGCGGCAGGCAAATTACGGACCCACTCGAATCCAGGACCAGCTGACGTCTCGGTCTTGGTCTCGGGGGCACGGAGCGGACAAACCGCTCCTTTGACAAAATCTATTCCGGTGCCAACGTGTTCGCATATCAGGATGCCCGGTCCCGGGAGGGAGAAAAAGCCCATGAAGGCACACGTGCTCATCACCCTGAGCCTCCTGCTAGTCGCGGTGTCGACCGGCGTTCGGGCGGCGGATCGAATGCGGTTCTGGAATCTGACGGGCACAGCTATCGCCAAGCTGTACCTGGCTCCGTCCGGCACCACGAAATGGGGCGCCAACCAGTGCGCGAATGATCCGGACGGCAAGGTGGACAGCGATGAACGTCTCCAGCTGACCGGCGTGGCGGCCGGCCACTACGACGTCAAGCTGACCGATGCGGCCGGACGCACCTGCATCGTGAAGGATGTCGCGGTCGTGGCCGGAAAGGCTTACGCGTTTTCGCTTTCAGAGTCCGACCTGAAGGACTGTTCGAAATAGCCTGCCCTCGATCGGGGGAGAGCGTGACGCATCACGGACGAGCACCGGGCGGCGCGGTCCTGTGGACGGCATCGGCATGCCTGCTATAATGAACGATAGAACAAAGCGACCGGTGATCGTCGGCCCCCACGGCCAGTCCAGCCTGTCGCTCGGGGGGATGACGTGACAAGCCTTATTCTCGATATTGCCTCGGGCAGTTGCGCCAGGATGGCCAGCGTGCGCGCTCGAACGCGGGTTCGGAACGACGATGCGATCGGTCGTCAAGCCGTTCCGGCCATGACCGTTCGTCGATGTTGAAACCAATCGTCTCGGCGCTGTTGCTTCTGCTGGCCGTTTCGGCGGCGGCGAGCGCGAAGGGCACCGGCTACGTGTTCGTCAGCCACGAAAAGACGAACAACATCGCGGTGATCGATCCGAAACAGGACTATCGGATCATCAAATGGATCGACACGTCTCACCGTCCCCGTGACATGAACTTCCGTGACGACCAGAAACAACTGCTCGTCGCATGCGGCGATGACGACGTGATCGACGTGATCGACGTGGCGACGCTCAAGGTTGTCGACCATATTCCGACCGGACCGAGTCCCGAGATGTTCGTGCTGAGCCGCGACGAGCGTTCGCTTTATGTCTCGAACGAAGAAGCATCGGCCGTCCAGCAAATCGGCATAAAGGACAAGATCATCGAGCGCGAGATCGCGACCGGAGCCGAACCCGAGGGCGTCGTCGTCAGCGCGGATGGGAAGACACTGTATGTGACCTCCGAGGTGAGCGACATGGTTCACGTGGTCGACCTCGGCGCGGGCGTGGTCACCGACAACATCCTGGTCGGCACGAGGCCAAGGCGGTTCCTGCTGCTGCCCAATGGCAAAGAACTCTGGGTATCGAACGAACTGTCCGGACAGGTCTCGATCATCGATCGTGCGACGAACCAGGTCTCGGCGACGCTCAATTTCCTGCCTCCGGGGTTCCGGCAGGTCGATGTCACACCGGTCGGCATGACCATGACGAAGGATGGCAAGACGGCCATCATCACTCTGGGCCGGGCGAACTATATCGCCTTCGTCGACACCGCTACACGGAAGATCACCGACTACGTGCTGGTGGGCAGCCGGCCGTGGGGCGTCGCGCTCAGCCCCGATGAAAAGACGCTCTATGTCGCGAACGGATTGAGCGACGACCTTTCGATCGTCGACATGGCGACCCACAAGGCGATCCGGGCCGTGCAGGTTGGGCGGGTGCCGCATACGGTCCTGGTCGATGACTAAACGGGCACGACAGGTTTTGACGGCGGCGGTATTCGCGCTCGGGATCGGCACGGCGCTACCGCCGGCCACCGCTCGTTCCGATCAGCCCGCGGCCAAGCCGATGAAGCTCGGCTACGTCGAACTCGACAACGATCCGCGCTATGCCAACAGGGGCTCCATTGACGGCATTGTATTCAGTGATCTCGGGCGGCCTTACGAGGCCAGTCAGGTGGCGCTGGAGGATGCCCGAGCGATCGGACGGGTTACCAGGGTCGACTTCACCATGCAGAAGGCGACCGCGGGTTCGGTCGACGAGCTTGCGCAGAAGATCACCGGCTGGATCGGATCCGAAGACATCCATTTCATCCTCGCCGATCTGCCCGGACCCGCGCTGCTGGATCTGGGACGCCGACTCAAGGGTAAACCGGTCCTGCTGTTCAATGTCTCGGCTCCGGACAACTCGCTGCGAGGTGCCGATTGCCTGGCGGATGTCGTCGACACCTATCCCAGTCAGGCGATGCTGGCGGACGCGCTGATGCAATATCTCGTCAGCAAGGAATGGACCCAGATCCTGGTGCTGCAGGGTCCGGCACCCGAGGACGCCGAACTGGTGACTTCGCTGCGTCATTCAGCGAAAAAATTCGGCGCCAGGATCGTCGATGTGAGGCCATTCGTGCTCGGCACCGATCCGCGCAACCGCACGCAGAGCAACGTCGTCCTGATGACGCAGGGGCAGTACGATGTGGTTTATGTCGCGGACAGCAGTGGCGAGTTCGGGCGTTACGTCCCATACCAGACGAGCTTGCCCCGGCCGGTCGTCGGAAGCGCGGGGTTGACGCCGACGGCATGGTCCTGGAGCTGGGATCGGGACGCCGCCGTGCAGCTGCAGCACCGATTCGAGAAAATATCCCCGGGGCGCCGCATGAACGGGGCCGGCTGGGCGGCTTGGGAGGCAGTGAAGGCGGTCACCGAGGCAACCGTGCGATCGAAATCCACGGAGTTCGGACCGGTGGAGACGTTCTTGTTAAGCGATAAGCTCACGCTCGACACGGTCAAGGGCGACCCCGGCAGCTTCCGGCCATGGGACCACCAGCTTCGCGCACCGGTGCTGCTGGGTACGGCTGACGCGGTGATCGCACGCGCTCCGCTGCCGCAGTTCCTGCACCAGACCAACGTACTGGATACGCTTGGTGTTGATGCGCCGGAGAGCACATGCCGGTTCTGACTTTCGTCCGAAGTCCGTGCGTCGCCGCGCTGGGGCTCGCACAAAGGTCGCGTTGGGGGCGGTTGCGATGAGGAAATCCCTGCATGTGGCTGGCTGGCTCGCCGCATGTCTCGCGTGGGCGATAGCGCCAGCCCGGTCGCAACTGCCTGAGCGGGCGGATATCTGGCAGATTCACCTGGGCGAGGCCGTATCGGCTATTCCGGACGAGTATGTCAACTATGCATGCGGCACCAATGGCGGACCGCCTTCGCGTCGCCTCACGAGCTTCGCCGACTTCAAGAAATGCAAGCCGGAAGCCGACGGGCTGCATGAGGTCTACTTCGAGTATGACGACGAGCTGGAGTACGTGGCGCGCGCGCTGGACAATCAGCACGAGATCAGAATGTATGAGGGGACGACGGTTTATGAATTTCCGGTCGTTGCCTCTTTGCTGATCGACGATGCCGGCGTGGTGCGTGGCAAACGCATGGTGACGGACCCGCGCCAGCAAGTATCCCGCGACCGCCTGGAATTCTGGGAGCTGGCAAACTTCCTGCGCCAGCGCTTTGATGACGATCACTGGACTTGCGTCGACCTGCCGCCGGCCAACGGCGAAACGGCGGCGGGATCAAAATTCCTCAAGAGCCATTGCGAAAAAACCAAGGACGGTATGCATCTTGTGCTTGATCAGCACTTCTTCCAGAAGAAGGGTCAGCAGTTCATCGATCCCGTGACCGGCAAACCGCAGGCAGAGGCGTTCGACAGCGGGACCCGGTTCGAAATGTATGATGCCACCGTCGTGGCGAGCGGTTCGAAGCCGAAGTGACGCCCGGCCTTACTGCCCCATGGTTCCATCGACGAGCAGCGCCCCCTTGGTCTTCATGCCGGTCGTGGTGGCGCCGTCAAGGTTGGCCTCTTCCAGCCGCGAGCCGCGAAAATCCGCGCCGGTCAGATCGGCGCCACCCAGGTCTGCCCTGAAAAAGTCGCCGTGGATGGCTGAGATTCCTTTCAAATCGGCGTTTCTGGCGCGACCCTCGATAAAGTCGACACCATTCGCCATGACGGCCGAGAGATTGCTGCGGCTCAGATTCGCACCGGCAAAATCGGCCCGCTTCAGATTGGCCCCGGACAAATTACAATCGGCAAGTTCTGCGTTCATGGCGGTCGCGCGCGATATGTCAGCGTCGTGCAGGCTGGCGCGGGTCATCCGGGAATGCGCCATGTGCACCCCGGTCATCGTGGCACCATCGAGCCGGGCACCGCTCAGATCGGCTGCGTACAGCAATGCATCGGTGAGATCAGCGCCCGTCAGATCGGCGCGCTGCATGTCGGTTTTGTTGAGGTTGGCGTCTTGCAGATTGGCGTGGCTGAGTTTCGCGTTCGTCAAGCGCGCGGCATGCAGGACGGCGCCGGACAGATTGGCGCCGGTGAGGTCGGCGCCACTGAGATCACGGCGTTTCAGCCTGGCACCGCGAAGGTCGCAGCCCGGACAATTTTTCGTTGTTCCGGCAAGGAATGCCTGTCGCTGTGGCGCATCCACAGGTTTCGGCTGCCCTTCATCCGCCACCGCCCCCAAGGTCGCGGTCGCGCACAAAAGCGCAACCGCTGTGGCGCGCCACCCGGGCGAGCGCGATTTGCGGATGTCCGGTAAGCTCATTTGAAACCGCATGACAGACCTTGCCTAGCTGATTGTGCCTGGAGAGCAACAGCCCTTATGCTACGCCAAAAGCAGCGAACAACAATCAGGTGCGTTGGCTGGTCGGGCGACGGGGTTCGATCGCGGTGGGGGAAGAACATGATTCGAGCACTTCTTGTGCTGGTAATGACGAGCTTTGCCGTGCCGGCCGAGGCCAGCCAGATTTCGGGCCATGCCATAGCCATCGACTCCACGATCATCCAGATCGGCGATCAGCGCGTTATGCTGTTTGGCGTTGATTCGGTGATGCGGAAGCAACTGTGTACAATGGATGGCAAGCTCTGGCAGTGCTGGGCAGCGGTGGTGCATGATCTGCAAACGGTGCTCGATGAGGGGCCGGTGAGCTGCGACGTGGTCGGCGAGCCGGACCCCTACGGGCGTGTGCTGGGTCGCTGCACCGTCCACGGTCAGAGTATCAACGAACAGCTCGTCATGCAGGGGTTCGCCGTCGCTCGACCAAGCGAGACCACGGAGTACGTCGCGGCCGAGGCCGAGGCCAAGGCCAAGAAGGCCGGTCTGTGGCGAGGACAATTTGAACAACCAAGCGCCTTTCGAAGGGCCAACGGCATTCCGGTCGAGCGCCCATGAGGTGACTGACAGCGGACGCCGACTGACCCGCCGGCGGCGTCGCAATATTGCCAACATAACAAAGGACAGCAACGGCCATGCGTAGTGACGACCCGATCCCGCAAACCTGCAAATCGATGATTGCCACTGTGGTCGGCGCCCTGGCGATTGCCGTTTGCATCGCCACGCCGGCGCGCGGTCTGGCCGCGGATGATGTCAGCGAAGGCAAGCAGATATACACGGAAAAGGCAGAGTGTCCGCAATGCCACGGCTGGGCGGGGGACGGCCAGGGCAGCTTTCATTCCGCCGGCAAGGCACCCTCGCTGCGAGAGACGCAGCTGACTCGTGATCAGATCCGCATGACGATCAAATGTGGCCGGCCAGGAACCGCGATGCCCCACTTTGACCGCTTTGCGTACACGGACAAGCGCTGCTACGACATGACTGCGGCCGACCTTGGCGCCAGCGTTCCAACCGCGGGAACACCGCCGCTGCAATCATATGAGATCGATGCGCTAGCCGATTATATTGCGACGAAGATGAAGGGGGCGGGTCCGGTTACGCGGCAGGAGTGCCTGGCCTACTTCAAGTCGCAAACCGCTGTCGGCTGCGATATCTATCCGGAACGTCAGGCGACACACTGATCGTTCCGATCAAAAAGATCCGCCATGCTCCGATTTCACGGAGCATGGCGGTGCTTGCACTCGAACCTGTCAACAAATCAGTCGGCGGATCTTACAGGCCGAATACGTACAGCATGGATGTGTTTTGCATATCCTTGTACTCAGGCGAGTGGTCCAGGAACGCTTTTGTCTGCACGTTTCCGCCAATGAGAATGGCGACATATTGCTTGCCATTTATGGCGTAGGTCATGGGCGGAGCGGAACTGAACGATCCGGTGTTAAAGCTCCAGAGCGGCTTCAGGGTCTCGTCGTCCAAAGCGTAGACTGTGCCTTCATTGGTTGATGTGAAGATCAAACCGCCCGCTGTCGCCGTTGCGCCGGAGACGATGGCATGCGGCATCGAAACACGCTTCGTCATTTTGCCGGTCGCCGGGTCCATAGCGGCCACGCTTCCCTTGACCTCTTCGGCGTTGGATGGCTTGCCGCCAAGCCAGTACGGGCCGTTGTCATCATTGGTGGGATCAGGTGCGGCGACCGTGCAGCCTTCGATGCCGCCGCCGTAGGACAGATGGGTCAGCGGGCTGTATGTGGTCGGGAAGTAGTTCACTCCGCCCTGCATGTTCGGGCAAAATTCAATCTTCCCCTGCTGGCGCCGCGATGGTGCACCGATCTTGTAGGTCTGCAGATCCTTGCTTGGATCGTAGTCAACCGGTTTGCCGGTCTTGGGATCGATGCCGTCCGTCCAGTTCACTTTTTCGGCATATTGGTGACTGGAGATGAACTGACCGTTGTCACGGTCGAGGGTATAGAAGAATCCGTTGCGACCGAAGTGCGCGATCATCTTGCGATCCTCACCGTTCACCTTGGTGTTGATCAGTTGATTGATGCCGATTTCGTCATAGTCCATGAAGTCGCCCGGCGTGTACTGGAAATACCACTTCATCTTCCCGGTATTGACGTCGAAGGCGATAGTGGAATTGGTGAACAGGTTGTCGCCGGGACGGTATTCCGGATCGAACATCGGCACAGGCTGCCCGGTGCCCCAGATCGTCAGGTTTGTAGCGGGATCGTAAGATCCGGTCTGCCAGAAGGAGCCGCCGCCATGCTTCCAGGCGTTGTGGTTGTCCTTCCAGGTCTCGCTACCGGGCTCACCGGGGGCTGGAATGGAGTAGGTCTGCCATAGACGCTCGCCGGTATCCGCGTTGAAGGCGTCGATATGTGCGCGGGCGCCGCGATCGCCGCCGCTGCCGCCGACGATCAGCTTGTCGCCGACGACGAGCGGAGCCGACGTCAATGTGCAGAGGGATGTCTTCAGGTCGTCGAACTGCACTGTCTTGACCAGTTCGCCGGTGTCAGCCTTGGTCCAGAGAACTTTACAGTCACCCGTAACCGAGATGACCATGTTCTTGTACAGGGTGACCCCGCGGTTCGACCCGATGAACATGTCGGCCTTGTTGGTGCCGGGGTCCATGACCCAGACGATTTTCGCCGTCGCCGGGTCGCGTACATCGATTTTGTATACAGCGCCCCAGGCGTCGACCGCGTACATGAAGCCGTCATTGACCAGAGGCGTGCTCTGATGGCCGCCCAGGGGGTTGTAGCCCGAACCGTTTACCCCACCCAATGCAACGTGAAGGCCACGTGAAGATTCTTCACGTTGTCTCTTGTTGATCTGGTCGAGCTGGGAATAGCGATGTGAGCTGTAGTCCTTGTTCACCATCAGCCAGTTCTGCGGCTCCTTGTCGGCGTTCAGAAGCCGGTCCGGGGTGACATCCGCTGCCATTGCCGTCAGCGCTGATGTCGCAAGCAATGTGGACGCCAGAAGAATGGCGCGCGGGATCGTCCTGAGACTCATTGTTTCCTCCATGTTCTTTTTTTACCCAACCACCCTCGAAGTTTCCCACGCGCTGCGCTTGGTTTCGTTTGACCGGGCCTGGAACGCCTGTCAGCGCTCTACACGAAAGCCGGACGCACCAGCTTGCGCATTGACCACGGCACCGTAACGCATGGCGAGAACGTTATCAGCTTCCCGTGCGACCACCCCGATGTCAAGGGTCATCGGCTTGCCACGGCCGCTTATTTGCGACGGGCTGTCCGCGGGGCGGTCACAATGGATCCTTGTCAGGGAGAAGCACGGGGGGAAGATCGTCGAAGCTGATATCACTCCCATCTTCCTTGAAGGGCACGGTGTCGGTAGCCGGACTCTGCCGGCTCTTGTCCAGTTGCATGCTGCCTCCCTTGCTGCCGCTCGCGGGGTCCTTCTTCTGCTGCGCGTCGGGATTGGTGATCTGGCCCATGATGTCGATGCCATGATCACGCTTTTCCTGCGCATCGGACACCTTGCGGGCGAGTTTGTCCGAGTACGGCAGTTGATAGCTGCGCGGTGTCACGGACGGAACGTTGTTGGCGTCGAGTTCGGCGGCCCAGAGGTAGATGTGACCCGGAGTACGGTGCAATCGGTCGGGTTCGGTAATCCGGCTTGCAATCAGGTTGAAGCGTCCCGGAGGATGCTGCGTCGTCGGCCAGCCCATCAATCCGTTGATCGCATAGTAGCTCACACCGAAGAAGATCGTGGTCGATGATGATCGCCGCAGCTTTGATCCACCATCGCCAGAGCGACGTCAGGTTGAGGCTGACCAACAGCATGGCCACAGCGGCATAAGCCACCACCAGACTGACGACGGACGCGTTCACGGAGCCGCCCCGCCCATCACGGATCCACGCGCCTATCGCGGCGCATTGCCAGATTCCGGCCTGCGTACCGCTCGGACCAGGGATACGGGCGGGCCGGTGTTGACATCACCGACCTTGCCGTCGGCATCGAGCGTAAAGCGGACAAACGTTTCCTCCTGGCCTTTGTGGTCGAACTCCTGAGTGCCGTAAAAGACGACGGACGCAGTCGGGTTGAGCTTCTCGACCTTGATGGAGACAGGCACCTTTGCGGTGGTATTGGCGGCAAATTCCTGTGCGTTGACGACGTATTCGCCGGGGACGATGCCGCGAATGGTGACGATCTCCTGGTTCAACGGGTTCTGAATGATCCGGCCATTGACCGTGATCCGCTCGCGGCCGCTGCCGCGATCGTCGTGGTCCAGATGCATCAGCCCTGCCTCTCGTCCGTGGTACCAGACGATGTTGCCGGCCGGATCCTGCACGTAGATGTCCATATCGTTGGGATCGTTGTCGGGCCAGTTCATGGTGATCAGCAGTTCGGCCTTCAGGTCTATCGCTCCGGTTTTCGCCGTCGGGTTGATCAACGCGAACGCGATGAACACCATGAATGCCAAGCCGATGACGACATTGAACAGCATATCCGTAAATGGAACGAATGTGCCGTCGTCACTGCCGCCCAGCGGATCATCGTCAAGCATCGCCGCGGCGCTCGAGCGCTGATACGACGTGGACTTCGGTCACCTCGGTGATCATGTCGTAGAGATCGACGATCCCAGTGGCCAGAAAGAAATACTGCAGCTTCAGAAGAAGCGCTGTCCCGATACCGGTCACGGTGATGTTAAGTGCGACCGCCATCCCGCCGCTCATGCCGGACAGCGCCTTGCGCAGCGTCTCCGCGTCGAACGAATTGAGGCCAGCCATCGGGATCAGCATCAGGATGAAGCCGACGGCGGTGCCGAGCAGCGCCAGCCGCAGCAGCGACTCCGATATGAACAGGCCAAGCCGTTCGCGTCCGCGAAGGCGATTCGCCAGGACCCGGAGCAGGACCGTCTGATCGATCCGGCGGCCACCCTGCGTGTCGGCCTTGGCGACGAGGTTGGCGACATGGCGCGCAATCATGCTGTCTTTCGGCAGCCGGTCCGGCTCGCTCAGCGCGATGGCGAGACGGTTCCGATGTCCGCGCAGAGCCGATTCGAACAACCTTGTGGCCACCAGTTCCTTTGACACGAACCAGGTCTGTGCCAGGCAGTGCAGGCTGGTGAGCGCAAACAACAGCAGGATGAGAGACGAAATATGCGTGCGATCGGTGGCGAACATCGCCTGAATGATGCCGAGTTGCCAGAGCGCCGCCACCGCGAAACCTGTCAGGCTCATGAGGATGAGCCAGCGGAGGACCGGTAGAAAGTCGCGCGCTTCGCGTGGCGTTCCCAGAACAACCGATGCGCGCGGGTTAATGGAAGATATCTCCACGATCTATCCTTCGCTGTACCGGTTGCCGACCCGGCAGTTTCCGGATCGTCATCAAACCTTGTCTGCATGGTAACTGCAACGCAGCTGCGATGAAACGGCAGTCGGGAGCCAGTCGCGAGCGTTTCCTGCAAGCGACCGATCTCGATCGATGCTTTCCCGCCGCGAGAGGCATCACCATGCGCCGGCCGCGAGCGGCATCCACGCGCCGGCGGCGAGCAGCATCCACGCGCCGGCGGCGCGATACGGCGCGATCCGCACTTTACTCGCGCGACACGAACCTGAGCCGACTTCGCGCGCAGGAACGGCGGTCCCAGTTCAACGGGCGGTGGTCGGGTCGCGGCGCCAGCCGCACGCAGCGCGGCTATGAAGGTCGCATGCGGTTCGACCCCGCGATACTGCGATGGCATCAAGGCCACGACGCGGCGCTGTTCCATGCCGATATCGTAAAGCGTCACCTCGTAGCCGGCCGCAGGCATTCACCCGAGCACTCAGCGCCGGCACGATCGCCACACCCCGTCGGGCCTGGACCATCGCCAATGCCATTTCATAAGAGCGGACACGGCTGACCACGCGGTGGTGTGGCAGGAAGTGCTGGTACCAGCCGGAGATGCGAAGCTGGTAGGCGCTGCCGAAGGTAAACTGGATAACGCTGTTCAGGGTCCGCTGCTGGCCCTCGGTGAGCTGCACAGCGGGATCGGTGACGTGGGAGAGATCGAGCCCGCGGGGCACCGCGAGCACATAGGGGTCGGAAAACACCTCGCTCTGCAGGAAGGACAGGCTGCTGCTGGCAATCGACCCGGCTGCCACCACGGCGATTGTCAGTCGCCGCGAGTAGAGCATCTCGATCGCCTCGGCGGGCGCGACCTCGTGCACGTCGAGTTCGACGTCGGGACAGGTCTCGGCCATCCGCGACTGCACTTCGGGAAACAACGCCCGCGCGATTGAACTCAGCGCACCGATCGACAGCACGCCGCGGGTCCCTTTTGCGTGAGCGGCGAGTCCCACCACGGCCTCATCGACCTCGGCCATGATGATCTGGGCATGGTGATGCAGGAATTCGCCAACGTCGGTCAGTTCGAACTGACTGCGGCCGCGCTCGAACAGCAGCTGTCCGATCGAGTCCTCGAGCTTGGCGATATGCTGCGACAGCGATGGCTGGGTCTGATCCAGCAACTTGGCCGCATGTGTCAGCGACCGCGAGTGCGCCACCGCGAGAAAGATGCGTAGTTGGTTAAGGGTGAACGGCGGTGCCGCCATCAGCCGGATCGCCCCTCGGCAAGGCGGGGCAGTCGTGCGAAGCCTATCATCTGTGTTCGCGCGTTGGCGGCCATCGGGAGACGCGGGGACTCCCGCGCCGCCCGGGCACAACCATGGCTGTGGTCAGACGACCGCGCAGCCGTAGGCGTTGATTTCGCAGCCAACAGCGATACGGGTGACAGTCGGTTTGCGCCAGGACATTATTTATACTCCCTTCGTTCGCCCGCCAGAGTATCCGGCCAGGTCGTTGTGAGTATCCTACCGGTATATCGGGGCGAAAAGCTATATCGGCCATAAGCGACTTTCCGGCGACGCCATGGGCTGCGCTGCGACGGGTCGGCTTGCTTATGACGGGTATTGCTTCTCCCGGATGGCAGGCATCGCCAGTGTTGGGTTGTACCGGACCTGACTGTAGAAGACGGCTACCTGAAACGACGACCGGAGGAACAAATTGCAAACGATGTCTGGGGCAGCGAATACGATCGAACCACCGCTGGCTATTCTCGCGGAACTGACCCATCGGTGCCCGCTGCAATGCCCGTATTGCTCGAATCCGACACATCTCGCGGGGGCGTCGTGGGAACTGACGACGGCGGAATGGCGGGACGTGCTGACCCAGGCGGCCGAGGCAGGGGCGCTGCAGGTGCATTTCTCCGGCGGCGAACCGACGGCTCGTCAGGACCTCGTGGATTTGGTCCGACACGCCGTGTCCGCGGGACTGTACACCAATCTGATTACGTCGGGCGTGCCGCTCAATCAAATGCGGGTTGACGCCCTGGCGGAAGCCGGCCTCGACCACGTCCAGATCAGCTTCCAGGATGTCGACGATGTAAGCGGCGACCGCGTGGCGGGCATGGCGGGGGCGCAGAGGAAGAAGCGGGAGGTGGCCGCGATGGTACGCCGCACCGGCTTGCCGCTCACGGTCAACCTGGTCGTGCATCGCCAGAACCTCGGTCGTCTTCCGGCCATGCTGGACCTTGCGGCCGGATTGGGTGCCGCGCGCATCGAGGTGGCCCACGTGCAGTATTACGGCTGGGCCTTGGCCAATCGGGACGCCCTGCTACCCTCGCGCGCCCAGTTGGACGTTGCGACCGAGGCGGTCGAGGCGGCGCGGCGTGCGCCTCGCCGGCGCGGTCGTGATCGACTACGTCGTGCCGGATTACTATGCCCGGCTGCCGAAATCCTGCATGGGCGGATGGGGACGACGGTTCCTCACGGTCACACCCACTGGCCTCGTTCTGCCCTGCCACGCCGCGGAGAGCCTGCCTGGATTCGATTTTCCCTCGGTGCGCGATCAGACCCTGGCCGAGATCTGGCGTGCCTCGGACGCCTTCAATCGCTTCCGCGGCACCGAGTGGATGCCAGCGCCATGCTCCGGGTGCGATCGCCGCGAGATCGACTGGGGTGGCTGCCGGTGTCAGGCCTTCGCGCTGACCGGCGATGCAGGAGCGACCGATCCCGCCTGCAGCCGGTCACCGCATCACGCACTTCTTGATATCGCGACGCGGGACGCACAGGCCGAGCCACGGGACTTTATCTATCGGCGCATCGGCGTTGTGCCGGCGTGAGCGGACGGACAGTGGCGACGCGCGGGACAGCGACAACGGCTGCGATGAGTTCGATGTGATCCCGCCGGCGATATTCCTGTTGGTCGCGCGTGTTCATGCCGGCACCCGGACGCAAGGAATGCGACACTCTCCGGGGCATCGGCTCGACGGTTTCGGTGTTTTCGGATACCCTCGACGCCACGATTATCCGCAGATCGGTCCGGCAAAAAATCAATCCGAAATGGGCGAGTGAGGAGCGAGCCATGGCCGAACAACAGGCGGCTGCCAATGTGGCGCACACCCCGGCCGTAACGGCGATCGCGGTCAACACGGCGGCGGCGGCGAATCCTGAGGCGCCTGCTTCCTGGACGGAGGACCTGGCGCCGATCAGCAATGCCGACTGGAACTACGGACGCGCCCGGCACCTGCTCGACCGCGCCGGCTTCGGCGGCACACCGGATGACATTGCACGGCTGGCAAGCATGACCCCCGAGGCGGCGGTGCGCTCCCTGGTCGACTATCAGTCGATCGACAACGGGCACCTTAAGCCGTTCGAGCACTCCGGCGTCTACGATCCCACACTCAATCCGTTTCCGCCGACCCGGCCGGCCGCGACGACGCTCGCCGCGAAGACCGGCGAGGCGATGGGCGTCACGGTCAAGCCGTCCGGGACACGGAAGCTGCAGCCGGTGGCGGACCGTTTCTTCTACTGGCTGCGCGCCAGCATGCTGGAGACGCGCCGGGTCGCCAACTGGTGGGCCGACCGCATGGTGGCGACCAACCGGCCTCTCGAGGAGAAAATGGCGCTGTTCTGGCACGGCCATTTCGCCTCCAACGAGGACAAGGTTCGCGACTACCGCAAGATGCTCGGGCAGGTCACGCTGTTTCAGCGTCAGGCCACCGGAAATTTTCGCGAACTGCTGATCGCGGTGGCGCAGGACCCGGCGATGCTGGTGTTCCTCGATGCCGGGCTGAACGTGAAAGGGGCGCCAAACGAGAACTTTGCCCGCGAGGTGATGGAGTTGTTCACGATGGGCGTGGGCAACTATACCGAGCAGGACATCCGCGAGGGGGCCCGGGCGTTCACCGGATGGCGCGATGCCGACCTGACCTTTCACATCGACCCGGCGAAACACGACGACGGTGAGAAGACATTTCTCGGACGCGCCGGCCGCTTGGACGGAGTGCAGACCCTCGACATCATCCTGCAGCAGAAGGTCACCGCCGACTTCATCGCGGGCAAGCTGTACCGATTTCTCGCACGCGAGGACCTTTCGCCAGCGTTCCAGGCGCAGCTGGGCGCGTTACTGCGCGACAACAACTATGAGATCGCGCCTTTCCTGCGGACCGTCTTCCTGTCGCGCGACTTCTACAGCACGCCGTCGGTCGGGACGCACATCAAGGGCCCCGTGGAACTGATCGTTTCGACCTATCGCCGGATCGGACTGCGGGAATTGCCGGGCGTGCCGGATTTCAACAGTGCCAGCGGCGAGCTTGGGCAGCAGCTGCTCAACCCGCCGACCGTGGCGGGATGGGCGCAGGGGCGCGCGTGGATCACGCCCGGCACCTTGCTGGCGCGTGGCAATTTTGCCCGCGGGGTGGTCCTGCCGGACATGATCGATTTCGTCGATCCAAATCTGCTGCCGGACGCGCAGACACGGCGGATGAACACGCTGATTTTGAGCGGCATGGATGTCAGTGCCGCGAGCAGCGACGCCAGCGGCGGGGCGCCAGCCACCATGCGCAAGGCCAGCCGCCACGAAGGCAATGGCCAACCTGCTGAGCGAGCACGAGGAGTTCAACACGCATTACGCCAGCCTGAACGGCTGGGTGGAAGCGGTGCGCAAGATCAAGCCGATCCTTCGTGCCCCCGCACAGTTCAGCGTGACTGAAATCGTGTTCGCCGAGCAGGCGAAGACCACGACGGATGCCGTCGATGTGCTGGTCCGGCGTTTTCTGGCCGTGCCGATCGACGACGAAGCGCGCGCCGCGACGGTCGCGTTCCTGGACGAGCAACTGGGAACCAGCGACCTCGCCCGCGCCCGCAGTTACGCCGAGGAACCGTTGCGGCTGGCCGCGCACCTGATCATGAGCGCACCGGAATATCAACTCGCCTGAGGCGAAGGAGGATCGCATGGCTTTTCTGTCGTCAGCGAACTTGGGCCGGCCCGCGCGACGGGACGTGCTGCGCGCCGGCATGTACGGATTGGGGCTCGGCGTCGTCGGCTGGGGCAGCACGCCCCAGTTTGCCGCCGCCGCCCAGCCCGCCGTCGGCGACAACGGACGCATCCTTGTGGTGGTGGAACTGTCGGGCGCGAACGACGGGCTTAACACCGTCGTGCCCTATGCGGACGATGCCTATTATCGCGCGCGTCCGAAACTCGGCATCCGCGCGGACAAGTTGCGCAAGCTCGATGATCACTTTGGCCTGCAGCCGACGATGGCCGGCTTCGAGCGGCTGTACAAGGATGGCAACCTGGCGATCGTGCATGGCGTTGGCTATCCTGAGCCAAGTTTTTCCCACTTCACCTCGATGGCCTATTGGCAGACCGGCGCACCCAACAGCGGCAACGCCTTTGGCTGGCTCGGGCGACTCGCCGACAGCATCGATCCCAAGGGTACTGCTGATTTCCTGGTGAATGTCGAAGAGCACGAATCGCTCGCCGTACGAGCGCGCGATCACGTGCCGCTGGTCTTCAACAATCCGGAAAAATTCGCACGCGCGAGCCTGTTCGAGGAACGCGGCGCGTTGCGTGAGCTCGCTACGGCGAGGAGTGCGAGCAACCCCACCGAGGCGTTCCTGTTCGACGTGGCCGCGAGTGCCCAGCACGCCGAACGGCATGTGCGTGAAGCCTGCGCCGCCTATCGCACGCCGGTCGATTACGGGTTGTACCGGTTCGGTCTGGAGCGAGTGGCGGCATTGATCGCGGCCGACTTCCCCACACGCATTTACTATGTGGCCTATCCAAACAATGCCTTCGACACGCATGTGACGCAGGCGGACACGCATGCGCGGATTCTGACCTACACGTCCGACCATATCGCGGCCTTCGTGCAGGACATGGCGCGCATTGGCCGCGGCGACGACGTCGCGGTGATGGTGTTCAGCGAGTTCGGGCGCCGTGTCGCGGAAAATGCCAATCTCGGCACTGATCACGGCACCGCGGGCCTTACCTTCGTCACCGGCCGGACGGTGCGCGGCGGCCATTACGGCGCCATGCCGAGCCTCACGGACCTCGACGACGGCAATATGCGCTTCACGACGGATTTCCGCCGCGTCTATGCGACGATGATACGCTCGTGGATGGGCTATCCCGACCCCGGGGTGGTACTGAAGGACCAATTCGCGCCGCTCGATATATTCCCCGCGTGACATCCGGTACGGTTCGGGGTCCGATGGCATGGACCCGCACCCGACCGGCCGCTGGAGCGCGACCCGGGTTGCGCCGAGCGTTTCGCTGAGAGGCACTCGGTTGTGCCCATCCTTGCGCGTGCCGTGTCGCCCACGCAGGTGGAGGGTCTATGCAGGTGGAGGCGCAGTGGGGCGCGCGTCTTCCAGCACTGTATCGTCGGCGAGTTCCTGCAGCATCGCAAGGATATCCGCCAGGACCTCGCCTCGCGGCGCACCGAACTGCGCGGCGAGATTGTCGGCGATCACAGCGACCGTGCGGTCGCCGTCGACAAGTTTCAGCACTTCGGAGGCGATCTGGTCCGGCACCATGAGGCGCTCGGGTGCCAGGATGATCCAGGCCTGCCGCGTCGTGTCGAAGCGGAACCGTGTCCCGCGGGGAAAGCGCGGAATCGAAGACGGTTCGATTTGGATGCGGCGGCGTTCGGTCACTCGCGGTATGTCCTGTCGTCAGACGGCACGGTGGCATCAGCCGGAACGTGTCTGGAATCCCAAATCGGGCGCGTCCGCAGGTTCGGAAGATCGCATCTTACACGGGACGCCGCAAGCAGTGCCACCTGCCGGTGACACTGGCTGGCTTGCCGGGACCAATGACGAGCCCGATCAGCGTTTTCACCGCGGTAAAACGCTCCGGCTCATATTTATCGAGCAAATTCATCAGCGGGCATCCCTTTGGCGTGCTTGCCGCCGGCGGATCGCTGCGCGATGAGGTCGCTTCGCGATTCGAGTCAGGCTGATATCGCCCTATGTTGACGCCATGGCCCTGTGATACCCGATGCCGCGGGAGAGCGATCGCCAGACCTGATTGAACGGCGATGGCATGCAGGCGCTTGTCGCGTGTCCACAGTTCCGCACCTGCGGTCAACCGTACGGCAGCGGGCAAGTGGGCGTCGCTATACCCGATGCCGCGTCCGAACAAGGTGTAGCGATCGATGAACGCCAGCACCTCCGCGTCCGTGGCGACGATGGCGCCGGGCGCTTCACGTTCGATGAGGGCCTTGAGCGCCTCTCTGACCAGACGTCCCGGTCAACCCGGCAAGGCCTGAGCCCTCGCTACAAGCTCATCATCAAGCGCAAGGGTCGTGCGCATCTTTCACCTCCATACTGGGTTCGATATCGGCACCAACTGATGCTTGTTCCGATGCCGCGACGCCTGAGCGTCTGACGTTCGCACCAACCGCCTCTGCCGGCGGATGGCTTGGTGCTCGGCGATCGGCCTGCCGAAGGTCTCGCAGATCTGGGCACAGCGAATGGCGAGTTCGAGCGCGCCTTCGGCGATGCCGTCGCCGCGGGAGGCGACGCCGATGCGGCGAGTAGTTTGAGGCCGCCGGTCGTCTGGTGGAAGCCCTGTCCCTCGATGCGGCCAATCAGGTGATCCGCCGGGATGCGGTAGTCATCCCCGAACGGGCGGCGTGCATGGCTCACATCGAAGGAACGGCTCCGGTTGATCCTTTGCAACAACGGTTAGACAAAGCTTGGCTGCAAAAAAATATATGAGAGAGAGCCGGATCGGCTCGCAGACCAGGAACGTGCCGCGTCCGTACTCGTCATCGATCCCTTTCACGCGACCGGGGTCTCGACAATTTTCAGCCTGACTGTGCAGGCCGAAAATGGTCTATCTCTTTGTTTGATCGCATGATTCACGCGCCTGGACGTTCCGCTCAGCGCGATCATGCTCTAGACGCTTCGCACACAGGACATGCGGGGGGAAGGAGTCGAGAGTTACCTTCCGGCAGAGATAATCAGCCACGCGTCCCTGTCGTCGCAATCGATCCGCATGTGGCTGGCGGTCGGCTGATCTGGGCTGGCACTCAATGCCGAACCATCCCGTCAGGTTCTGCTTGAGCAAACAGAACGATGGGGCAAGAAATTAGTTGCCGTTCATCAAAAGCACGACCGGCAGATGCACGGCTGGAAAGGCGCCCGCCTGCGTTGCCCGCGCATCGGGGAAGAACGGAATGATGGTGGACCCTGGCCATTGCATCACTCGCATCGCCCATTGCGGTCTACGGCGGATGGTTGGCGGATGGTGATCCGCGTCCGGAAATGCCCTTCTTATTGAACGCGTAGGCGACATTGAACGCATTGGCGACCGATATACCTACCCCTTACCGATGTAATGGATTCCCGTCCCTGGACATCCTGCCGTAGCCAATCATTTGTACCCGGCGCGCAATTCACCAAACGGCGGGAGATCCGATCATGATGTGCCCTGCGGGCCAGAAAGAACCGAATTTCAAGAAACCGTGGCGCGCACAGGAACGATGCTGACCTCCCCCTGAACCTATCAATTCAAAGTGATGGGCGATTTGTGGGCGCTTGTAGTGATGGCGCGGGAGCCGACGCCCGCGCAGTTGGCTTGTTTTCCGACCGCTCCCAACCATGTCATCGGCACGTATGCCGATGACGTCCAACTTGTGTTCATAGCGGCGGGTGGCATGGCGGTGTACCAGAAAGCTCCATTGGATCGGTGCCTGCGCGATATCCTGACCATGAACATGAATCAGTACCTCTGGGCGACGCTGCGGACACGCGAGAATGGCGGGACGCCTGGTGCTGGGTTTGCTGGGTCTCGAGTCGCTGCGGTGGCTCACCTAGCAGGCTGATGATAACCGGCCTGCTGATCGAAAATATCGCACCATCGACTGGGATCTTCCGCAGTCGGATCAGATCGTACGCCTCGGCGGTCATGCCGTCGACTTCTGACTGAAGGCACGTCGTTACGAGAACGTGCCGGTCCTGGGGAGGTGGATCGAGTGAATGGAGTGATAACCAATGGCCGAGATTTCCGCCGTCAGGACTACGCCTGAACCTGGGACAGAAGCGCCGAGCGGACCTGCCGCGGGCGGGCGACCACCGCGGGTTCTCGTGATCGACGACGACCTCTCAATGCAGCACATGCTCGCCGACTACCTTGAGCAACACAGCGTGCGCGTCACTGCCGCGCTGCAGCGCCAGGACGTTGCACGGCAGTTCGCAATCGCGGAGCCAGACGTCGTGATCCTGGATCTTCATCTCGGCACCGACGACGGCCTCGACGTGCTGCGGGAGATCCGGTCCCGTTCCGATGTGCCCGTTATCATCAGCACTGGACATCGGCGCGACGAGATCGATCGCGTCGTCGGGCTGGAACTTGGTGCCGACGACTACATCACCAAGCCGTTCGGCCCACGCGAGTTGCTGGCCCGCATCCGCGCCGTGCTACGCCGGCAGCATTTGGGACGCCTTGCCTGGCAGCGCGAATCCGAGCAGGGGCGCTGTCGATTCGGGGGCTGGGAACTGGACAAGCGCGCTCGCCGCCTGACCGACCCCAGGAATGCTCCCGTCACCCTGACGAAGGGCGAGTACGCGCTGCTGGTCGCCTTCCTCGACGCACCGCAGCGGCCGCTGAGCCGCGAGCATCTGCTGCAGGCCACGCGGTTGCACGAGGATATCTATGACCGCAGCATCGACGTGCAGATCCTACGACTGCGGCGCAAGCTGGAGCCAGACCCCAGCGCGCCGCGCATTATCCGCACAGAGCGCGGTGTTGGCTACGTTTTCGTCCTGCCGGTGGAATATCCGTGATCCGAGGGCCCGCAACGGTAACAACTGAAGCCGCCCGGCAGATACTGCCGCGCTACAGACGTAACTCTCGCCGGCCCGGATGGAATACTTTCGCAATGTGCCGGCGGCAAGCTCTCCCTCGACATCCGAAGGGAGAATTCAATGCGCGATACCCGTCCGTCGGAGCCGGATACCACGGAATTCCACCGCTGGACCGCCAGCGAAACATCTCCGACTATCGACCAGAACATGCAGCCGCAGGCCGCATCGGACGGACGCCCATTGATCGATCGGGCAATGTCCTGGCTCGTTGCCTTTCTCCTGGAGGGTTTCGCGGCCGCCGCCGTGGCGATGCACCCCTGCGTGCTCGATCTCAGCGACAATCCCGACACCCGAAGGGACGCGTCGCACCCGGAAGCCTCTTCCCAGCCACGATTGCAGCGAAACCCGTGGTCGCAGCAGGACTGGTCGTCGCACGAAGTCGATATCGCGGCGTGGCTGGCCTCTGCACCATCGAGGCCGCCACGAGACGGTTTCCGCTGGTTTCGCCTCACCCGGTTCTGGCCCGGACGCCATTTCGCGCCAAAGGAGCGATTGCCGTCCGACTGGCTGGATATGGCGGATGATCCGACGCGGCGTGAGACGGGTATCGAGTACCATGGGATCGACAATGCGTCGCAGGATTTCGACCCTTCCCGTTGATAGATCTGCCGCTACGCGGCGGATCCGCTGGCGGCTGGCATGGCTCTGCACGGCTTTATTGATGCTGGGCCATGCCTCGCCTCCGTCACGCGCGGTCGCGCCGACCACCGTACCGGTGCAAATTCCTGAAGACGCCCCGATCACGCCGGTGCCACAGCCGCCACCCGCCAATCCGCTGAAGCTGGAACTGGGCGAGCGCCTGTTCAACGACGGGCGCCTGTCACACGATGACACCCTCGCCTGTTCGTCCTGTCACGACATCCGCACCAATGGCGCCGATGACGGCCGGCGCCTGACGGCGGGCAACGGATCGCAGGTGCGGGTCACCGTACCCACCGTGTTCAATGCCGCCCTGAGCTTTCGGCTGAACTGGGAGGGCAATGTCCGCACCCTCCAAGCCCAGGCTCTGTCGTCGCTGGAGAATCCCGCCAGCATGGCAAGCAGCGTCGACGAAGTGCTGCGCAAGCTTCGTGCCGACCCGGGCATCGACCGAGCGTTCAGAGCCGCCTATGGACACCCGCCGGACCAGACAAGCCTGCTGGACGTCGATCACCACGTATGAGCGTTCCTTGTTGACACCGGGCAGCCGGTTCGATTTGTGGCTGGCCGGCGACAAGACGGCGTTATCGGCCGAAGAGCAGCAGGGCTACCTACTGTTCCAGTCCCTCGGCTGCATTTCCTGTCACCAGGGCGTGAATATCGGCGGCAATCTGTACGAGCGGCAGGGTATCTTCCACCGGCTTGCCTCAGGGCCCAAGATACTGCGCGTGCCAAGCCTGCGCAACGTTGCCGAGCTGGCACCATATTTCAGCGATGGAAGCGCACCGACACTGCAGGATGCCGTGCGCCGGATGGCGCGCGCGCAACTCGACGAGATGCTGACCGACCAGCAGATCGCGACGGTCGTTGCATTCCTGAAGACGTTGACCGGTAATTTCCACGGCGTTCCGATACGGGCGGCGCCGCCATGAGGATCCTCGCCGCCGGCCTGTCCGTGCTGGTGCTGGTCGTGCTGCTGACTTGGTTGTCTCTGCGCGGGTTCGAACTCAGGTGCCGAGCGGTTCGATTCGGCGCTCGGCGAACTCGATCGCCTCGACGCCGCAGAGGCCAACCTGCATGGCAATATCCTCAGATCGCGGGCCGGTCTCTTGCACAACTACGACCCGCTGGTACGCGATGTCGATGCTTTGGACACGCTGCTCCGGCGCATGCGGGCGAGCACGGCGGACGAACCTGCCACAGAGGCCGCAATCGACGGTCTGACTGCATCTGTCCGCCGCCAGGAAGAGCTGACCGAGCAATTCAAGAGCTACAACGCGCTGTTGCAAAACTCGTTGGCGTTGTTCTCGCTGTTCAGTGCCAATCTGGGCGCGCCTAACCAAGCCGATCCGTTGGCATCCGAGGTCAGCGCACTCGCCGCCGCCATGCTGCACTTTACGCTGGACACCTCCTCAACGAACGCGGGCGCCGTACAAGTTCGTCTGGATGAACTGGCGCGGCGGATCCCGCCTGGCGACGGTCCATCGCCGGCCACGGCTTTGCTGGCGCATGGCCGGTTGCTGCACGATCTGCTGCCGGCAACCGACCGTGTGCTGAGGACGCTCGACGGGTTGTCGCGCATGCGTGACCAGGAAGCCATGCGCACGCTGCTGCTGACGCGGCAGCTTGCATCGCGCACGACAGCGCGACGGTTTCGCTCGCTGTTGTACCTGATCTCACTGGTGCTGCTGGGCGTCGTAGTACAAATCGGCGCGCTGCTTCGCTCTCGAGCGTCCGCGCTGCGTCGCCGTTCCGCGTTCGAGCATGTGCTGACGGAAATTTCGGTGCGCTTCGTCACTGCTCGCGGCCCGGATCTGGAGCCGATCGTCGAACATGCGTTGGCTGCGATGGCGGCGTGCGTTGGCGCCGACCGCGCCTATTTTGTCGCCGTCGGCGCGGTCGCCCGGGCCAGCACGTGGCACCGGCCCGGGCTGTCATTCCCGCCGGGCTGGCCGGATGAGGCGTTGGCGCTGCTGCGGCAACACAATTATCCGGCGGTCGACCGTGTCGTGCATGTTTCCAATGTTGCGCATCTGCCGCCCGGCGCAGCGAAGGATGCACTAGCCGCCAGTGGTCTCAAGGGTTGGGCATGCGTAACCAGCCGTTCCACCAACGGCGCCGAGATGCTGCTGGGCTTCGATGCCGTCATGCATCCATGCCAGATCACGCCCGGTGGCGAACTCGGCCTGCTGCGCATGGGATTGGATACCATCGCCAGTGCACTTGGCCGGCAAACGCTTGAACAGGAGCGCATCCGTCTGGAGACCCGCCTGGGGCAGGCTCGGCGCCTGGAGACGGTCGGCACGCTGGCCAGCGGCATCGCGCACAATTTCAATAACATCATTGGGGCCATTCTTGGATACGTCGAGTATGCCGACGAGCAATACGGCACCTCGCGTGTTCTTGATGAAATTCGCAAAGCGGGGGAACGGGCACGCGAGTTGGTTGATCAGATCCTCACCTTTGCCCGCCGTCGCGACGAGCAGTGCCAGATCGTAAGCGTGGCGTCCTTGATCGGCGCGGCGGTGTCGCTGCTACGGGTTTCTTTGCCCGCGGGCGTCCAGCTGGCGGTCAGCGATGTGCCGGACGGCGTGGTGGTGCGCGGCGCTGAGGCGCATCTGCAGCAGGTGGTCCTGAACCCGTGCAACAACGCAGCGCAGGCCATGAATGACGTCGGCCGCATCGAACTGGATGTCGACGCGGTGGATCTATCGCAGGCACGAACCCTGAGCCACGGCCTGCTCGCCGCGGGCCGTTATGTGCGGATTGTGGTGAGCGATACGGGGCGCGGCATGGACGAGGCCGTGCTGGCGCGCATCTTCGAGCCCTTTTTCACCACAAGGGTGACGGGTAGCGGATTGGGGCTGGCGACGAGCCGCGACATCGTGCGCGAACACGGGGGCGCAATGCACGTGGAGAGCAGCCTGGATGTCGGCACCCGCTTCGAGGCATGGCTGCCCTGTCTCGATGTCGGTTCGCCGGACACGAACGCGACATCGCCGTTCGGACAAGGTGAGACCGTGCTGATATTCGACTGCGACAAAGGGCAGCGGCTGCATGACGAGGAGATCCTGGCGGCGCTTGGCTATGAGCCGGTGGGATTCAGTGTTGGTGCCGATGCCTACGCCGCGTACCAGGCATCGCCACAGGGGTTCGACCTGGTCCTGCTGGCGCATCCGACCGCAGTGATGGAGATGCTCGAACTGTCGGCTCGGATGCGCCAGGTTGCGCCGGGAACGCCGATCCTGCTGGCGACGTCCTCGGCCGATGCGGTCAGTGCTGGGGAGTTGATGAGTGCCGGCGTGTCGGACGTGGTGCCGTGGCCGCTCGACGCGGCGGATACGATCGCGGCATTGCAGGACTGCCTGCGGCGCGGCAACCGCCAGCCGCTTTCGTCATCGTTCGCGGAGATGCATCAATCCTGACACCGCGGGGGCCTGCGAACAGGCCGCGCGCGTGCCACCGGTCTCCGCCGAGGCAGGCTTCGCCCGCCGTGACGGGTCAGCCATCGGGGAAAGGTCGGCGCGGGGTTGGTACAAGACGTGCCGGGACGGTCCGGGCCGGCCATATCACCGTTCCCCGGTTGGAGCTGCAATTGCATGTTTGACTTTGACGTCATTGACGTGTTGGAAGGGACTGATAGGTCTTCTTCAGTGTCATTTTCCGGGATTACCTTCGACACTATCAGGAACTGTTTGCGCCTTGGCGCGATCAACCGATTAACCTCATTGAAATCGGGGTAATGAGGGGAGCTTCCCTTGCCGTTTGGCGCACCTATCTTACGCGAGCCACCATTTTCGGCATCGATAGCAATCCCCAATGCGCAAGGTTTGCAGGCGACCGTGTGGCAAATCGAAATCGGTTCGCAGAAGAATCCTGAGTTTCTGGACAGGGTCCGTGCGAAATATCCACCCACAATTGTGATTGACGATGGTTCGCACCAAAGCCCTCTACATCGTCTATTCATGGCGGTTGGTAAGTAAAAGCCGCGCGATACTTCGATCTCTCTTGACTGCGCGGAGCAATATCTATCGCAGATCATACCGATCCGACCCATCATCTGCGGTACGCACAGTACCTGCTGCGTCACAACGTGTCGATAGACCGAGCCGAGCAGGCCGCCCTGGACACTTTGGCTGCCACGCCCGGCGATCTGCAGGCAACGATGACGCTGACCGACGTGCTTGAAAGGGCGGGTAAGACCGACGAAGCGGCTGCGACAGCTCGACGAGCGACAGACCTGGGTCCCGATAATTTTCCCCCGCCAAGGCTTCGTCGGGCAACAGAGCGGCGAGCGCACCGGGAACCGGCGCGGTTTGCAGTGCGCGATGAAGCTTGTTCGGTTTGACCCGTGCGAGCAGCCACACGAGGGTCACGAAGCCCTGCGCGGCGTGGTGGGCGGGTGCCGGCGTCAGAACGCGCCTGCGTCGGTGGCCGAAGCTGCGCTTTGCCGTTACCCGATTTCGACATTCGGCGACCCAACCCAGCCCTTCTCTGCACGCCGGGCAGCGCCCGGTGCCGCTGCGGGTCGGCGCGAAGCCCACGCCGCGATGGCTCTGATCGACTGCGTTACCGCAGCCGGGACAGGCCGAAGACGACACGCCAAGCCTGACCGTACGGCCCTGGCTGGTCAGCCTGGTTTCCCCGCCGGATCGGACGAAGTGCTGACGATTGATTCGGAACTCGGTCACCATTTGGTATCGTCACTCGGCCAGTGCTCATCCCGCTTGGTTCGCGGTCCGCTCATATCAATCGCGCGTGTTTGGGTGACGGCGACCGTAGTCCGGACGATCGAAGCCGGCTGGGCCGGTCGTAGCTGGACGATTTGCTGCCGGAGGCTTAGTAGGGTGCCACGCTTGGCGAAAGGTAAGCCACCGCGTACAGAAAGACCGCGATGGCAATGATGATCCCCCCAGCGATTTGGAATGTGAACAACATGGCTCAAACTCCCGAACGGCAGCTTTGCCGGCCCCACCGGTAGTCGGGTCCAATCGGCATTTTATCGTCGCTGCTAGATATGAAGGGACCGAAGAAGCACCACGGCAACGCAGCCGGTCACCATCGATATCAATACGAAGTTGCCGACCCTGACCACGCCGGGGTCACCTTCCGAAATGCCAGACAGGGTGAAACCAATCCCCATCAGATAGGCCGCGGCTACGGCGATGCCGAAAATAATCTCGCCAGCTATCGTCAACATTTTTGAACCTACCGCTTCGAATATGAAACCATGCCGCAACCTACCAGCAGATAGCCGGGGGTTAGGAAGGCATCATATCGGCTACGGAACACATACTCATTATTGTCGGCTTTTTTCGCCGAACCGACCAGCCTGAGATCGCTATTGACCAGCTTCAAGGCAGCAAGTGTGCCGATGCGGGGCAAAGCAGACCAACTGCAGCGTTGGTCGTCAGCCCGGACGAGCCGGCGGCTTCGTGCGACGTCAGATTACCGTGCCCCGGTTGCTGCGACCGGATTACGGTGGCCGTTACTCAGGCCCAGTTCCGAAAAACCGGCGGGTGGCGTTCCACGCCGAAGGCAATCGTCCCATCCATCGGCCAGGGCGGACGGTCTGGCGATGGCCGGCCACGGACGCATGATAAGCCAGACCGCGTGAGGAGAGCGGGCAAGCGTTGAACGGTGATCGTCAGACAACCGACCGCCAACTGGTTAGCAACGGCGGTACGGTCACCCCTTTCGTCTCGTTCGTCCGGTCGGTGTCCTGTCAGCTAAAAAGCGGCTCTGGCTTTGCAAACCGTGAAAGAGGAATTAGCCCAGTTAAATCAAATATCTGTTGGACTAACCCGCCACGCGGAAGTTCGCGTGAGTTAGAGTGCGTTCTTCCAATCATACAGGGTCGATTGGTGGGCAACGCTCGGCCGCCCCCTCGCCCGACAACTCAACTGCGAGACGATGTGCTCGCGCCATGTGGCGCGACTTATCTCACAGAGGAGTTGGTCATGACCCCACTTCGCCGACGCATGATCGAGGACATGCAGATCCGAAACCTTGCACCCCGAACCCGGATCAGCTGTGTCGAACAGGTCGACAGATTCGCTCGTCATTTCCGCAAATCGCCAGAATGTCTCGGGCCGCCCGAGATCCGCGCCTGGCAGATTTACCTGGTGCAGGACAAGCGCCTGGTAGCTAGCTCGATCTCGCTCGCGGTAGCCGCGCTTCAGTTTCTCTACACCGTCACGCTTCGCCGGGAATGGACCATCAAGGATGACATCCCGACCTGCAAGAAGCCGCACCAGCTTCCCGAAGTGCTGAGTCCTGCCGAGGTCGCCGCTTTCCTGACTGCGGTGAAATCCCTTAATAACGTACAATGGACGGTCGCCGTAGGCGTCTCATATCTCTTTGATTTCAGACACTTTTATCTCTTCGACTTCACACGTTTTTCGGAGGATAGATCTTGAATCCGAAAATAAAGATGGTCTACTATATACAATTCCGGCTATGGGATGGCCGGTGAAGACCGCCGGCTTGTTGCCCGGCCAGACCTGGGGACAACGGCCATAATCAAGAATTCAGGACGCCCGGTCCCGCGATAGCGGGCCAGGGCGGGCGACCTAGGGAGGATACGATGCGGGCTCTGATCCTGTTCCTGGCCGTGGGTGTGCTGAGCACGACGGCCACGGCCCATGCCGAGTACAAAGCCTGGGTGCTGTCCAAGTTCGACGACACGCCCGAGGGCCTGACCGTCGACAAGGATGGCAACTACTACACGGCGCTGTTCCACACCGGCAAGATCGTGAAGGTGACGCCCGATGGCCGACAGGAGCTTATCGCCACGGTCCCGCCGGGCAGCAACGCGCACCATGGCGATACCGTCGGCGTCGAGCTTGACAACAAAGGCAACCTGTACGTCGCCTACAAGCAGGCTTCGTCGAAGTACGACGCGACCGACCTGAGCGACCCCTTCCATCCCGCCTGCCGCGACGTCAAGGTCACCGCCTCGGGCGTGTACAAGATCGAGTTGGCCACCAAGAAGGTGACGGCGCTTGCTACCAAGGCAGACGGTTGGCCGTTCTGCTTTCCCGATGACGTCGATATCGACGATCAGGGCAACGTCTACATGACCGACCTGACCTATGCCGGCATCTGGAAGATTTCGCCGGACGGCAAGAAGGTCGACCTGTGGTCGGCCGGCCCGTTGCTGAACTGGTCGACGCCGCCCTATTCCGGCTTCCCGTTAGGCGTCAATGACCTTGCGATCGCACCCGACGGCAAGAGCATCTATGCCGTGACCGACGGCGACCCGATGGTGGTGAAGGTGCCGATCGAGGCCGACGGCAGCGCAGGCAAGGCCACGGTCGTTGCGCGCGGATTCTCGCCGTTCGACGGCATTGCCTTCGATGACAAGGGCAACATCTACGTGTCGGAAATCCTGATCAACGAGCTTTGGGTATTGTCGCCGGATGGAAGCAAGCGGGCGCTGGTTGCCGATAAAAGGATGGCGCCCCTGGACAACAACACCAGCCTTGCCTGGTACAAGGGCACCATCTGCACCGCCAATCTCGGCTTCACTCATCCGAAGCCGGAGCAGGCGGACAAGACCATCGTCTGCATCCGGGGCTACGACATGCCATAGGCCGAAGCCCGGCTTTATGACGGCCTGGTTCAGCGGGGTGGCCTGGTGGACAATCCGTATTCCGCCCCTGCCGCCTTGGGCCTGACGGGAGCCCCATTCCTGGCGTCCGATCCGCGCTTATCACCTGCTGTTGGGTGTACCGCCCGCGGTTTCTGGGACACCTGATTCACCTCAGAAAACGGAAATCACGTACGAGTCAACTCATCTGTCGGCTGGTATTAGTAGGGTGCCACGCTTGGCGAAAGGTAAGCCACCGCGTACAGGAAGACCGCGATGGCAATGATGATCCCCCCAGCGATTTGGAATGTGAACAACATGGCTCAAACTCCCGAACGGCAGCTTTGCCGGCCCCACCGGTAGTCAGGTCCAATCGGCATTTTATCGTCGCAGCTAGATATGAAGGGACCGAAGAAGCACCACGGCAACGCAACCGGTCACCATCGATATCATACGAAGTTGCCGACCCTGACCACGCCGGGGTCACCTCCCGAAATGCCAGACAGGGTGAAACCAATCCCCATCAGATAGGCCGCGGCTACGGCGATGCCGAAAATAATCTCGCCAGCTATCGTCAACATTTTTGAGCCTACCGCTTCGAATATGAAACCATGCCGCAGGCATCATATCGACTACGGAACACATACTCATTATTGTCAGCTTTTTTCGCCGAACTGACCAGCCTGAGATCGCTATTGACCAGCTTTAAGGCAGCAAGTGTGCCGATGCGGGGCAAAGCAGACCAACTGCAGCGTTGGTCGTCAGCCCGGACGATCCGGCGGCTTCGTGCGACGTCAGATTACCGTGCCCCGGTTGCTGCGACCGGATTACGGTGGCCGTTATACTCAGGCCCAGTTCCGAAAAATCGGCGGGTGGCGTTCCATCGCCGAAGGCAATCGTCCCATCCATCGGCCAGGGCGGACGGTCTGGCGATGGCCGGCCACGGACGCATGATAAGCCAGACCGCATGAGGAGAGCGGGCAAGCGCTGAACGGTGATCGTCAGGGAACCGACCGCCAACTGGTTAGCAACGGCGGTACGGTCACCCCTTTCGTCTCGTTCGTCCGGTCCATGCCCTGTCAGCTAAAAAGCGGCTCTGGCTTTGCAAACCGTGAAGGAGGAATTAGCCCAGTTAAATCAAATCTGTTTTGGTGAGCCCGGTGGGATTCGAACCCACGACCCCAAGATTAAAAGTCTCAGAGACACATCGGTCAGAAGACGACACGGCACGACGCGGACCCTCGTACAGGCCTGCTGCCGTGAGGTATCTATTGCATAGCACAAGACTTTAGGCGACACTAGATGGCACGCGGACCCACCAGTAGAGGTCCGCATTGGGTCCGCAGGATTGGTTGGCCCTGTTTTAAGGAGCAGACCATGGCGAAGTTATTCCGGCTGACCCAGCGCAGCGTCGAAGCCGCGACTTGCCCACCGGGACGAAAGGACGCGCTTGTATTCGACGGCGAGACCCGTGGCTTCGGCCTGCGGATCACAAAGGCCGGATCAAAGGTCTTTCTAGCACAATATCAGGGTGTTAGCGGCAAACGCCGCGTGGCGATTGGTGCGTTCGGCGTGCTCACAGTGGAGCAGGCCCGGAAGCGAGCCAAGGCACTCCTGGGCGATGTTGCGGAGGGTCGCGACCCATTTTTGGAGCGGCAAGCGGAAAACGCAGCCAAACGCACAAACGAAGTTGCGACGAAGGCGCGGGCGGCGGAAGAAGCTTTTACGTTCGGTAAGCTGGTTGACGCCTGGGAACAGGCGCGGGCGGGCGATCGGCGGTCGTCTTATCTTTCGATCGCTGCTGCCGCAATGCGAAGGCATTTTGCCAACTGGACCGATCGCCCCGCCAACGGGATTACAACGGCAGAAGTGGTGCGCGTGCTGGACGTTGTAAAGACGACGGTTGGTCCGACCGCCGCGAATCGCGCCCTAGCATACGGCCGGGCGGCCTTTGGCTGGGCAGAAAGACGCCAGATGGTCGCGATGAACCCATTGCGCCGCGTCGAGGCACCGTCCCGCGAAAAGTCGCGCGACCGCGTTTTGACCGGCGAAGAAGTTGGCGCCATCTGGAGAGCTGCTGAGAATCTAAGTGAACCCGGGCGTGGATTTGTGCGCGTGCTGCTTTTGACGCTCCAACGTCGTGATGAAGTCGCCGGTTTGGTATGGGATGAACTGACCCCCGATCTGAAAACGTGGACCTTGCCGGCCGGGCGATCGAAGAACGGGAAGGGACATGTTGTCCATGTGGCAGATCCGGCGCGGGCGATCATCGCCGATCTAAGGCGCATACAGGGCTGCCCGTTCGTGTTCCCCGCCACCAGCGGCAAACCGGTGTCCGCGTTCTCTGCGATCAAGCGGGCGCTTGATGCGGCCGTTGAGATAGAGCGAACCGCAGCAGGCGTGGAACCCGCGTTGCTGCCCGGATGGACGATGCACGATTTCCGTCGTGCGGGTGTAACGACCTTGGCGGGTATGGGTTTTCCGCCGCACGTGTGCGACCGGTTGCTGAACCACGTCTCCGGAACAATCAACGGTGTTGCGGCAGTCTACCAGCGGGCCGAATTTCTGGCCGAACGCAAAGCGGCCTTAGAGGCCTGGGCCAAGCATGTATTGGCTTCTGCCGATCCCGGCGTGACATCACACAACGTCGTTCCGATGTCGCGTCAGGTGGCGTAAATGGTTGTGGCCACCAACGTCCTGGTCGCCGCGGCTATCAAATTTTGCGCTGCGATGGAGGAAGCCGAAGAAAGCCTGGAGCATGCTCCCGACGCCGCCAGCCAACGCATGGTGGCAGCGGAATGTTTGGATGCTGTGACGCAATTCTGTCTGGCTGCTGAGTGCCCGATGCGGCCTTTTGCACTTCTCCAAGATGCCTTGTTGCAACTTGTGGATGGGCATGTCGCGCCGCTCTTCCGGCGGGACGAGATCGCAGCAACGCGGCCGCCGACAGGTATTTTGACAGGCGCCTTGCAGGGGCAGGCGCTCTGGGCCGTGCGCGAGATCATCAAGTGTGGGGAAAAGCCGAAAATGGCCCGCACGATGGTTGCGCATGTGCTTCAACGTGGGGGTGTTCGGACTCAGAGCGGACGAGGCAATGTCACAGAGCGAACGATTAGAACGTGGGGCGAAATGGCGGCTTCCGATAAGCAGTCAACGGCCGCCATGATATTGAGGGACTTCAGGCTCCTTCAAAGTTTCGCCGACCCCAAAGAACAAATACGGAATGTTCTGAGTAGCCTGGACTTGCTAGCACGCCTACCACGCGAAACGCGGTGATCCCCCCGTCCTAGCCGCGAGCATTGGATGTCAGCGTGTGACCTGTCGCGCCGCAATCCGGCGGCGCACGCGGGAACGGGGGTCATGTCCGCATCCATGACGGAAGGTGAATTCCTTACCGACGATGATCTTTGCAACTTAGTGCGCAAGGACAAACGCACGACGCAGCGCTGGCGCAATTCGGGCGAAGGACCACCGTACATTAGGGTGGGAAAGCGTCACATCCTATACCGCCGTGCTGATGTCGAAGCGTGGCTTGCTGACAGAACCTATCCCCACCGCGCTTCCGAGGCCGTTAAATCGTAGCGGCTACCGGTCCCCACAGGCGGAGCCGGCAGCGCGCTAGCGGTTGGGCGGTGGTGTTCCCAGCATAGCATCGATTACGGCAGCGTCCAACACGGACCGGGGCAGGCCTGAAAGGCTACCCCAATGAAGATTAACAGGTTCTTCAAAGCAAAGTCCTCCGACGTGCTGGTTGGGCATTGCGACATCACGATGCCGTCAGGCCTGGTCATCTGGGGCTGCGCGATCTTTTCAAAGAACGGCGAAGCTTGGGCTTCACCCCCGGGCAAGCCGGCCCTATCCGGCGACGGGACGGTCCAGCAATCATCCGACGGCAAGACCCGTTATCGGCCGGTTGTCTCTTTCGCCGATGCGGGCAGCCGCGGTCGATGGAGCCGCGAAGTCATTGCGGCATTGCGTCAAAAATACCCTGAATTGCTGCCACCTGCTGCGGAGGCTGGCCGATTCGCGCCGCGACCCGGGCCATCATCCGGCGCACCGCGGAAATCCCGTGCCCCGCGCCGCTGATGACGGCAACCCCAGGCATAATTCGGGACAGCAGAACCGGCGTGGAGGAACCGGGCATGATCGAAACGTTTGTGCCTAGATTGCGCAACGGAGGGACGGCGCGCAAGCCGGAGTTTCGGCCCCTCTATCTTCTGACATCAGAACGGGAACGGGCGGCGGTCATCGATTGGCTGAAACTGCACCGCCCGGACCTGTTGCCCCGACCTGTTGCGCCGCTCCGACCCCCGTCAGTAAGACGCAAACGTAGGAAACCCAGGGGCCGGCCGTCTTACGCCAGCTTGCCCACAACCATGTTGGCGACGTCGCGCGTGCGCAACATGACCGGCTTGGGCATTCGGGTATTGCTGGCTTGCCATGCGCTATGGCGGGGCAGTCCACCGCTATTGCTTCCAACGACGTTGATTCCTGTTATCCTTGGTATCGAACGCGGTCGCTTTGCGCGCGGCCGTGCCGAAGTCATTGGTTCGGGCCTCCTGGAAGAAACGAAGGCTTACATCCGACCCGGCGGCGCCGGAGACAGGGCTGAGGGCATCGGGCGCGCGGCGGAATATGATCTGCCCCACGCACACAAGGGCGCCCAGGTGCCGCTGGACCCGGGCGATAAACGGTTGCCGGGCTACTGGCGAATCATGTCGTCCGATCTTGTGCGCCTTATCGGCATGGCGCGCGACGAAGATGGCAAACCGGCCCAATTTTTTACTGATAACCAACTTCGCGTCGTGATTGTGTTGGCCCAAGGCCCACGAACCAAGGCAGGCGCGCTAATCGATCCCGCGACGCACCAGACGACTGCCATGGCGATTGCCCAGCAGTTGCCGCGACTGACGGTGCGGACTGTCCAGCGCGCTTTAGTGGCGATCGAAGCGCGGGGCTTGGCCCGGAAGATCGGCGGCGGCCTTGGACGTGCTGCCGCGATCTATCAGCCGGATGGTCTGCTGGCGGCAGGACTGCCTTGGGCGCGGGCGCGCAAACATAAGTCATAGAGCATGGTAGTACACGGTGGTGGCCGCATGTCGCACAACAGGGTTTCCGCAGCCCAAAATTCGGCGCGGCCAATGCGGAAAACGGCGGGCTTCCGTCATAGGTGCAGGCTGCTTGACACTTCGGCGTTGCTCTGTGCGACACGATGCCACCACGTAGAGCGGCTTTGTGCGACACCACGCCACCATGGGAATTCCCGACCGGGCCAGCGACACAGCCACACGGTCCAGCCTGGTCCAGTCATTGTGCAGCTTCGGCGGAGACAGACGGTCCCCGCATTCGGACGCGCCGGCAACGCGCTCGGGAGCGGATCGTCCATCGTAATACTGTTCGCCGCGCAAACGATGGAAGACGAACAGCCGCCGGAACCACCCCTCGGCCGGGTGCCTTGGCAGGTGGACCGACCCAACCTCTGGCGCCGTCACCCCGGTGTCCTGCGCCACCCCGCCCGGGGGCGGGGTGTAAGAATCTAGGGACTTACCGTTGGCAACGAATCGGCCAGCATTGGCTCCGAACGGCCGGGGGACATAGAACCTGCGGGGTCAAGCTTGGTGACACGGGGGGGCGCCCAACATCACGTCGATCACCTGTTCGGACAGGTTGAGCGCTGCGCGACGCATGACCCGTTGCCCAGTGGCAGGATACCAAGAGCCACTTGTCTGCCCTAATTGGTCGTGACCTATCTTTCTTTGGAACGGATCGCCGGCCGATCCTATGATTCCGCCGATCAGCGGTCGGTGAAGACCATTGGTGAAGATGAACCGGCAGACCAGTCACAACCCACCACCCACCACCAAGCTGCCCGACGGAAGGACCGCATACGGGAAGAACGACCATTACGGTCCCGCGACGCCCCCCGCCTGCGACCGGTTGGGAAGTCGAAGCCCAACGAAGCTGGCGCCTGGTTCGATCCGCTAACCCGTATCGGCTGGAACTCCGGTCACGCGTTGTCCGGTCAATCCTTACGCCCATCCACAGCCCAGGCCCCCGCAGGATTTGAATCCCTGGCCGACCTTTGTAGACGCCCATCCGCGCTAAGCGCGTCGGCTCAGTCGGAACCAGAACCGCCCGAAGCGGGGCCAACGTTGTCACAATCAGTTTCGGCCGCCCGTTAAACCATTCACCCGACCCGGGCCGCCCCACGCGCACGCGCGCGCACGACTGAACTGATATGAAGAACCCATCACCACCCATCACCGATCGCCTTCAACGTCAATTGGGCGGACCAACAGCAATCGATTTCGTTCCGGGCTGCTGAGTGGGGGGGTCAACTTGCCCGGCCGGTGGCGGGACCGTATCACGGCTTACGACAGGTGGAAATTCTGGCCGTTGGCAAGGCCGCCGGGGACATGCGATGTGTCAACCCCCTGCATAAGCAGAAAGTTTCGTTCAGTTTCAATGTCCGGACGAAGTCGCAGCCTTTTTCATGCTGAACGTGGAGCACAGCAGACCCACGCCGGTAAGCTGGCCTTCAAACGTAGTTCCCCCATCTGTTGATGATCCGTGCATTCCGGCGGCTACGAACCCAGATGGTCTAGTGATCCACGACATCGGCTTCATGTCTATGACGCCGCGCGTTTCGTCGAACACGCCTTCAACAACGAATGAGCCGGCCGGGACATTGGGATTCGATGCTAATGGAAAGAAATGGAAGATGCCATATGTGTCATTAGAGTCTGACCCACCAATAATCTGGAGGGAGAGTCCGGTTGTGCCCTGTTCGCACAAGTACTGGCCTGTATAACCGATAAATATTTTTGTGTGATTCGGACCTGAATGTTCAGGTTTATTCATCTCTTGTAGCACGGCAGGCGGAAGTGAGTTCTGTTCACCTGTAATTATGCCACAACCGGCCACCGCTGTTAGAAGTGAGCATTGGGTTAACAGACTTCGCCAAACAGCAGAAATCTTCAACACGGCGTCGCCCCCAAGTTCGGACTTCGTTGATTTTGGCTGACGTGAGCCATTGGATAGCGTCGCGGCTTTATGCTGTGACCACCACGCGCATGTCGCGATACCATCGGCGCGGGCAAAATTTTCGCGGTTGGCAAACGACGGCAGGGTCAATCGCATTCGATTTCTCCGCCCCGGCGACAAAGGCCGAGGCTGACCCCCCAATGACCCAAACCTACTACTAACAACCCATCCGCAAACTTCCTCATTATGGCTACCCCATGTAGGCGCTATGACCGAGCCCCAAGAGAATCTTGCTACATCCCAATGATCGGGGCAAGATGCCAAGAACAATTTCGCAGGCTCCTACCAGTCGGGCGGAACGGTATCGCAAAGGTGGGGCGGCGGGTCATATGAGGAGTTGCAACATTGACCGAAGCACGAACGCCAGGGTCAACCAACCATCAATCTGACGGAACGTCAGGTGCGGCGAGGCGGGTTTGGGTCGTCAGATGTCTCGGTGCCGCTTCCGCGATTGTCGTGGGATTGCTTGTTCAGATCGGGCATGGCTTGGCCGCCGATGCACCCTCTCCCTCCGGCTGGTTGTGTGTGGCGGACAAGGCGGCCGGCTTTCGTTACAATAAATCGACCAAATCTTGGTCCGCAGCGGTGTTTACGACCGACTCCAAATATGTTGTTCGGATCCCGACGGATAAAGATATCAAAGAACTAGAGAGCATTAATCAAGTCAGTCAACATTCGACGCCACCAGCTTATATTGTGCGCGTGTTGGGGCAAGATGACGACATGTCGATAGTTCCTGCGACATGTGAAAATCCTCCAAGTGCAGAAACTGGCCTAATGGTCTGCGAGGGTGGATTGATGCAGTTTGCTGTCAACGTTCATCTTCTGCGTATGCAAAGATACTATGGCATTGGATATCTCCATCAAGACGGAAAACTCTTTCCCTCTTTCGAAGATCATCCCGGCACTCCCTACATCGAAATTGGGCGATGCTCTCCGCTTTGAACAACGCTTGGGTATCCGGGGGGCGGACGTCATGGGGTCATCGGTCAGTGAAAACCCCGACAGGGTGGACTGTCCGCCGTTGTGGACTGGGCGCCGATTGTGAGGGGGCAGCGCGGGGCGACGTTTGTGGTCCAACCCACGGATTGCCGACGAATGGTTGCGGTCGGTTGGAAGTAAGCGGCACAAACCGCCCGGCCTCAGCGTGAGTGGGGTAGTCCGGTAACGGCGTCGGAAGGCCGGTATGCGTCGGTGGCGGAAATTGCGCGCCGCCGCTACCTGATTTTGACACCCGGCGGCCCGGCCCTTTTCTGCACCTGGGGCAGCGTCGGGTGACACTGCGGGCCGGCGCGAAGCCAACGTCCCGATGGGATTGATTGAACGGCTGACCACAGTCGGGGCAGGCGGAGGACCAGATGCCAAGCCTGACCGCCCGACCGTTGCCGGTCACCTTGGTTTCCGTACCGGTCCGACGGAAGACCTGATCGTCGATCTGAAATTCAGTCAGCATATAACCCCGACAAATCCGATATCGCTTTACAACATCGCTGCCGATCGTGTTAGGGAAGTCACCAGTCCCGGGATAATCGCCTCACCCAATGCGCAACTTGATCCAGCTTCCAGCCAGACGTGACCGCCCCTGACCGTCTGTCCCTCTGGGCTAAGCTGCAACGCGACGGCAGCGGCTGCGTGATCGGTTGGCACAGCCTTATCGACCATTCGGCCGACGTGGCGGCGGTAATTGAAGCGCTCCTTGAACAACCGACGATCAACAAGCGCCTCGCTCGGTCGGCAGGAAAAGCTGACCTGGACGAAGTCACTCGCTTACGGCTAGCGGCACTTGCATTTCTCCATGATATTGGCAAGGCCAACCGCGGGTTCCGCCGCCGCATCGATCCAAGTGCACCCGTGGTCGGGCACATCGACCAGCTGAGGTGGTTATTCAGGTCTGACCGCGCCGACGCGCTTTACGCCGTGCTCGGATTAGAGCGGACCGAGGCCTGGTTTACGCCCGACGATAACGGGGAACTCTGGGATACCCTGTTTGCTCATCACGGTCGTCCGTGGTCGGATGACCCGGCAAACGCCGACGTGCAATGGCGAAAGGACGATGCTGGCAACGATCCGATCGCTGATCTGGGACCGATGCGGATTGCGCTCGACCGCTGGTTTGCGCCGGCGTTCGAACCTGGACCACTGTTGCCGAGCGCGCCAGCGTTCCACCATGCGTTCGCCGGACTGCTGATGTTGGCCGACTGGCTCGGCTCCGATGTCCGCTTCTTTCCTTTCGCCGACGGAGCGGCCTGCGACCGAATGGCTGATGCCCGCATCATGGCACAATCCGCGCTGGGTGCGGTTGGTTTGACGGTCGAAGATCGACGGGTAATCGTAAGCAAGCGGGCGCCAACCTTCGCAGACTTGTTCGATGGCGCAACTCCACGCTCAATGCAGCGTGACGCGATCCTGCCGACCGCGCAGTGTGTCGTGTTAGAGGCAGAGACCGGTTCAGGCAAGACCGAGGCGGCCTTGTGGCGCTTCCAGGAATTGTTCGTTCAAGGCGCGGTGGACGGCCTTTATTTCGCCTTGCCGACACGTGTGGCAGCGACTCAGATGTTCGCACGGATCAAACGGTTCCGCGACGCACTATTTCCCCTCGATGAGCGTCCCGCGGTGGTTCTAGCGATCCCCGGTCAAGTCGGCGCAGACGACGCCCGTGGCCACCCACTGCCCGATTTTGGATTCGAATGGAACGACAACCCCAACGAAACCACGCAACAACAACGATGGGCGGCTGAACATCCCAAACGTTTTCTAGCAGCCCAGATTGCGGTTGGCACGATCGATCAGGTGCTACTTGCGGCTATCGCCACCCGGCATGCGCATCTGCGCGGCACCGCGTTGCTGCGGCATTTGCTTGTGGTGGACGAGGTGCACGCTTCCGATCGGTACATGGAAACATTGCTGGGCAATCTGTTGAACGGTCACACCCAGGCCGGCGGGCATGCGCTGTTGCTGTCCGCCACTCTGGGAGCGGGAACGCACGCGAGGTTGTTGGGCACGCCGTGTCCTGCTCTGACGACTGCCGAGGCTGTACCTTATCCTGCGCTGAGTTGGGCAGAAGGGGGCCAGGCCAAATTTCACCATGTTCCCTCTGCGGGCGCGGCCAAGCAGGTGCGGCTGGACGCAACTGCCCTGATAGACAACCCAGCCGCGGTGGCCGCTTTAGCGTTGGACGCATCAGAGGCCGGCGCGAAGGTATTGGTCATCCGCAACACGGTTGGCGCAGCCATCGCAACGGCGCAGGCTTTGGAATCAGCCGTGGGGGTTTCGCACCCCGTGCTGTTTCGCGTTGGCGGGGTAGCAACTCTGCATCACGGGCGGTTTGCTCCCGCCGACCGCCGATCGTTGGACTCAGCGGTGGAGGCCGCGCTTGGGAAAGCCAGTACCGCAGATGCGCGCGTTGTGATCGGCACCCAGACCCTGGAGCAATCCCTTGATCTCGATGCCGATTTGCTGATCACCGATCTCTGTCCGGTTGATGTGATGCTCCAGCGTATTGGCAGGCTGCACCGCCACCCCCAGCGTCGTCCTGGCAAATTTGCGGAACCTCGCACTGTTGTACTCACTCCGGCCATCCGCGACCTGCTGCCACTTTTGAGTGGTGGACGGGGGCGGCACGGCCTGGGACGTGTCTATGAGGACGCCCGCGTAACAGAAGCGACGTGGCGGCTGATTGTAGCGGAACCATGTTGGCGCATTCCAGCAATGAACCGGCACTTGGTTGAACAGGCCACCCATCCGGAGAAGCTCGCAGCCATCGAAGCCGAGTTGCGAGCGCGTGACAGAGCCTGGGAGGGCGTATTGAATCAGCACTACGGGCGCGACATCGCCAGCGCCCAACAAGCCGGCATGGCACTGCTCGACCGAAGCGCCCCGTTCTCCGCGTTTCGCATTCCGGAAGGCGAGCAATGGGCCTCCCGCCTTGGAGCCAAAGATTTGCTCATGGAATTGCCTGCGGCCACCCGAGGTCCGTTCGGCGATCCCATCGGGACCATCCGCGTCCCGCAGTTCCTGGCCGGCGACGCCACCGCCGACGATGTCGCCGAGGTCGTATCGACCACCGATCGCAGTCTTTTGGTCCGGCTGGGACCGACTTTGCTGCGCTACGACCGGTTTGGGCTGCGGCGAGCGGAAGCTTGACCGAATCGGCTCGCTTGGGCTGAAAGTTCGGCCGGTCATAACTCTGAGGTTATGCTTTGGGAGGAATCACGAACACCCTGCTCGTTCCGCTAATCCGTGCGACGGGGAACGACGGCCGGCACGTCACGCTCACTCTGCCGGCTGTTCTTGCCTGGATGACCCGCGAGGCGGTGGCGGCTTTCCCCGCATTACGCCCGCATCAGCGTCACGCCTGGCACTCATTTCTTGTGCTGCTCGCGGCAAACGCTCTGCATCATGCGAAAACTTCCGAACCGCCCGAAGCCGAGGACGCGTGGTGCGATCTGCTGCGCAATCTCAATCCGGATAAATCCGATGATGCGTGGTGCTTGGTGTCGCCCCCCCGGCGACCCGCGCTTTTGCAGCCTCCGATCTCGTCCGGCTCACTGGCCGAACTGAAAAATGAGATCGCCACGCCTGACGGGCTGGACATGCTCGTAACTGCCAAAAACCATGATCTGAAACAGGCAGTGATGGCAACGGCGAAACCGGATGATTGGCTGTTCGCGCTTCTGACCTTGCAGACAATGGAAGGGTTCTTGGGCGCTGGGAACTATGGCATCAGCCGGATGAATGGTGGATTTGCCAACCGTGCGGCGCTCAGCGTTTCCCCTGCTGGCGGCCTCGGCGCGCACTTCCGACGAGACCTGCGTCGCGTGCTCGCACTGCGTGGTACAACCGCCGCCGCGGGCTTTGCATCCGAAGGTGGGCTATCCCTCCTATGGCTACTTCCGTGGGACGGAACCACATCGTTGCGCCGCGATGCGTTGGACGAATGGTATATCGAGATTTGCCGGCGGGTCCGTCTGTCAACGCGGGATGGCATAATCTTTGCGCGCGCGGGAACTTCGAAGGCGCCGCGTATCCTTACGACCGAAGGGGGCGTTACCGGCGATCCATGGTCACCGATCGTAGCCGAAAAAGACGGCAGTCTGAAATCCCTGACTGTGAATGCAAGCGGCTTCGGATACCGTCGTATGGTCGATCTCATGTTCCAGGGCGCCGGGGTTCTACCGGCACCGTTGCAGGAACCCGATCGGACGGACCCGGCCGAAGGTTTGCATCTCGTCGCCCGTGCGCTTGTCCGTGGCCAGGGGAAGACAGAGGGGTATTTTGAACGTTGGGTAGGCTTGTCACGGAGAGTAAGGCGCGGCCCCATCGAACGGGCTACCGACCCCATCGCCGAAGCGGCCCGCGAACGGGTTTGTCTTGCTGGTGAGTTGCAGGAACGCGCGCTGAAACCGGCGTTGCTGTCGCTGTTCCAGAACGGTCCCCAAAAGATCGATTTCCGAGACAAGGATTCCAACCGCAAGGCCGAAGTCTTTCTCATGCGGTTCGATGCCGCCGTCGATCTGACCTTCTTTGATGACCTTTGGCGCGAGATCGACGCGGACGATGCGAACACTCGGACCCGCATACGTTCAGCCTGGGTGCAGGACCTCATGAAGCAGGCCAGATCGCTGCTGCACGATGCCGAATTCTCCGCCGCCCATTCCTCTCGCCGACGCTTTCGCGCCAGCGTGCGTGCTGCCGATCGCCTTGGCTCGGCAGCACGCTTCAACGAGCATCTGAAGCCTTATCTGCCGGAGCCGATGCGAAATGACGCAGGCTGATCCCGCCTTTGAGACCCCACGAACGACGAGCGACGCGATCACGGACATTATCGCGCGGATTGGCCATAAGTCGTTCGGCACGGGGCCGCTCGCCGAACTTCGCAGGATGGACCCGAAGCGGGGGGCGCACGGGACTGCCGCACTTCACCGCCTTCTCGCCAGATACGTTCCAGACCGGTGGCTTGGCGACGACAATTTCGTGCGCTGGGCACTGCTTGTGCACCTGTTGGCGCTTGCGGCACCTGACCAGCATCGGGGAGGCATGCCACTCGGTTCGGCGCTGTTCTCGGCGGGGTATTCCGAAGGCCGACTGACCCGACTGCTTGAGGCAAGCGAAGACGAACTGGACGTCGTGCTACCGCGGATGGTGCGCTTCCTGGTCGCCAAGGGCGAAGGCCTCCACCCATATGAGATCGCTCGC
>CAWFNN010000012.1:0-156194 GCA_963817185.1 uncultured Alphaproteobacteria bacterium
GCCAAAGCGAAAACGAACCTATCCCCCGCCACTTGCGGGCTAACAGGCCAATTTGCTTTGCGGAGCACCATCCCGATGCAAGATCGGAGAAGATAGCCTAAGAGACGAACCAAAGCAAGAGAAACCGTCCGTCCTCGGTGAGACCGCGATGTAGGCCCTGCCGGCCCGACCGTCAAGCGGGTTTTTTATCCCAATCCAACTCAGCCCGCCTGCCATTCCCGAAACCACGTGACGAACCGCGGAATTCCGACCGAAAGGGGTGTGCTCGGCGCGAAGCCGGTCAGCGCTCCGATCGCATCGATGGACGCGAAGGTCGCCTCCACGTCCATCGTCGGCCGAGGGGCGGACACGATGACGGCCTTCCGCCCCAGAGCGTCCTCCAGCAGGCGCACCAGCTCGCGCACCTCCTCGACCTGATGATTGCCGATGTTCAGCAGCCGGGGCACCCGGGTGTCCTCGGGCGGGCGGTCCAGACTGCCAACGACGCCGGTGACGATGTCATCGATATACGTGAAATCCCGCCGCAGCCGCCCGTCATCGAACAGTGTGATCGGCTCGCCCGCCGCGATCGCGCGGGCGAAGCTGAAATATGCCATGTCCGGCCGTCCCCACGGCCCATACACGGTGAAAAAACGCAACCCGGTCTGCGGCAGACCAAACAGATGAGAATAGACGTGGCTCATCAGTTCATCCGAACGCTTCGTCGCCGCATACAGCGATAACGGCTGATCCACCCGGTCCGTCTCCCGGAACGGCATTTCCGTATTGGCCCCATACACCGAGGACGAGCTGGCATAGACCATATGCTTCAGCGCCGGCAGCCGCTGTGCCGCCTCCAGCACCACCAGATGGCCCATCACGTTGGCCTGCACATAGGCGTACGGATCGACCAGCGAGTGGCGCACACCGGCCTGGGCCGCCAGATGCACGATACCTTGCACGTCGGCGTGGTTCGCGATGAGCGCGCCCACCGCGGCCCTGTCCGAGACGTCGGCGTGATGAAAGCCGAACCCCGCATGCGCCCGCAGGCGGTCGAGGCGAACATGCTTCAGCCGCACGTCGTAGTAGTCGTTCAGGCTGTCGAGGCCGACCACGCCGTCACCGCGCGCCAGCAGTGCTTCAGCGACATGATAACCGATGAACCCGGCACATCCCGTGACCAGGACCTTCACGAAATCGGCCGAGCGACGATGCGATCCTCGAGCAGTTCGAGGACCGCGTGGCCCAGCGCGATGTGGCATTCCTGGATTCGCGCGGTCTCGTTGTCCGGCACCAGTAGCGCCAGGTCGCACAGGCCCAGCGCCGGCTCGCCGCGCCCACCCAACATCCCGACGGTGGCGATCCCCATCTCCCGCGCCGCCTCCAGCGCCTTGATCACGTTGCCCGACCGGCCGGACGTGGTGATACCGAACAGCACGTCGCCGGGCCGGCCCAGAACTCCGTAACGGACGTTCGAACACGCGGTCGTAACCGTAGTCGTTGCCGCAGGCGGTCAGCATCGCGGGATCCAAGGTCAGCGCCAAGGCGGCGATCGAGGGCCGCTCGTGGCTGCCGCGCAGGCGGATCAGCATCTCGGTGGCAAGGTGTTGACTATCCGCCGCTGACCCGCCATTGCCACAGAACATCAGCTTGCCGCCGCCGCGCAGGCTGTCCTCGCACACGTCCACCACCGCGATGACCGCTTCCGCCAATTCCGTGGCGATCCGGCGCTTGAGGTCGGCTGACTTTGTCATCATCGCCCTGAAGCGAGAAACTTCGTGCATCGGCATTGTGAACTCCGTCGGATCGATGGGACCGACGGCGTTCTACATCACCGCAATGTTATTGTGCCACCCATCCGCCATCGATCGACAGCGGCGTGCCGGTGATCGTGGCAGCGGCGTCAGAACACAAGAACACCGCCAGCCCCCCGATCTGTTCGGGGGTCGTGAACCTGACCATCGGCTGCTTCTCGGCCACCAGCGCGTGGGTCTGATGTTCTACAGTGGTTCCGTCCTTTTCCGCCCGGTCGCGCAGCTGCTTTTCCACCAGCGGCGTCAGCACCCAGCCGGGACAGATCGCATTGACCGTCACGCCTTCGTTGGCCAGTTCGATCGCCGCCACTTTGGTCATGCCCAACACGCCATGCTTGGCCGCGACGTAGGCGACCTTCTGGGCGCTGGCGACCAGTCCGTGCGCCGAGGCGATGTTGATGATCCGACCCCACCCCTTGGTCTTCATCCCCGGAATGGCGGCCTTCATGCCGAAGAACACGCCCGAGAGATTGATGGCGATGATCTGATCCCACCGCTCGTTCGGGAATGCCTCCACGTTCGCGGTGAACTGGACCCCGGCGTTGTTGACCAGGATATCCAGCGAACCCATCGACTTCGTCGTTTCCGCGACCATGGCGGCGATCTGGTCGGGCTTGCTGATATCAGCCCCGTTGTAGCCGGCCTTGACGCCGTGCATTGCCGCCATCTCGGAGCGTAGCGCTTCGATCTGTGCCGCATCGCCGAAACCGTTCAGCATCACATCGGCGCCCGCCGTCGCGAGGGCTCGGGCGATGCCCAATCCGATACCGCTGGTCGATCCGGTGACCAGGGCGACTTTTCCCTTCAAACTCATCGCTTCATCCTTCCCGCGCTGTCCGGTGTCGCACCGTATCCTGAACCAGCATCGCCGCTCGTCATAGGACCGTCCGGTGCGCGGCCGGCCGAGGCGCAGACGGCTATGCCGAATGCTGCTACGCCCAGGCGTGCGCGTCTCCGCTGTCAAAGCGGCATGCAGACCCCCGTCGACAGGCCGACGCTCTCGGCCTCGAACGCCGGCGCATGAAACGATACATCCGGAGTGCGGTGGCCGGGCATGCGCAAAGCCGGTCTTCAGGCGCCTTTGAGACGGCCCTTGAAACCGGTCGCGACGACGTAAAGCTCGCTGGATTCCTTGCGGCTGGCCGGTGGCTTCGCGTGGCGGACATTGGCGAAATTTCGCTTCAGGACGTCCAGGATCTGCTTCTCCGATCCGCCCTGGAACACCTTGGCGACGAAGCCGCCGCCCGGGGACAGGATCCGGACGGCGAAGTCGAGCGCCATTTCAGCCAGAGCCACGATCCGGATGTGATCCGTGGACGCGTGCCCTGTGGTGTTGGGCGCCATGTCCGACAGCACCAGATCGACGCCGCCGCCGAGTGCCGCGGTCAGTCGTTCGGGCATGCCTGGATCGGCGAAATCGCCTTGCAGGATGGTCGCTCCATGGATCGGATCAATCGGCAGCAGATCCACCGCCAGCACCGAGGCCGCGCCGCGTTTCACGGCGACCTGGGTCCAGCCGCCCGGCGCCGCGCCCAGATCGACGACCCGAGCGCCTCTGCGCACGAGATGGAATTTGTCATCCAGTTCCAGCAACTTGAAAGCGGCACGAGAGCGCCAGCCCTGCTGCTTCGCAGCCGCTACATAGGGATCGTTCAACTGTCGGGCGAGCCAGCGAGCCGAAGCGGGGCTTCGGCTTTTGGCGGTCTTCACGTGGACCGCCGATGTCCGCGTCTGCAAACCTCGTGAAACCGGCACCGTGGGTTGCCTCGCCATCAGCGGCAGTTGTCGCGCCGACGGCCCGGGCGCACGCGATCGGCACGCATCAGCCGCAGCAGCACACCCTCGCGCAGGCCGCGGTCGGCGACGATGACATGCGGCGCCGGCCAAACGCGCGTGATCGCGGCAAACACGGCGCAGCCCGGCAGCACGAATTCGACCCGATCGGGGCCGACACAAGGGTGCAGCATCAGGCCTTCGCGGCCGAGGGCGCGCAGATGGGACAGTGCGTCGGCGGCGTCCTGGCTGCATAGCTCGATGCCATCGACAGCAATGCGCCGGTAGCGTTCCAGGTTCAGCGCGACCCCCGCCAGGGTGGTCACCGTCCCGCTGGTTCCCAGCAGGCGCACGCCGCCGGCGCGGATCTCCCGGGCGATGCAATGCACCTTCTCAAATGGGCGCAGGCGCTGCTCGACGTCGGCCACCATTGCCTCGAAGCCGTCGGGCGTGAAGCCGGCATTGCCCCAGCGCTCGGCGAGCGTGACCACGCCGAGTGGCAGGGAATCGTAACCGATCAGCGCCGGCCTCCCGTTGGTCAGCCGCACCCAGGCGAGTTCGGTCGAACCACCGCCGATATCGAACAGCAGCGCACGGCGCCCGTCACACGGCAGCAGCGGCGTGCAGGATTCGAGCGCCAGCTCGGCTTCCTCGCGGCTGCTGATGATGCCGAAATCGAACCCGGTTTCCTGCTTCACGCGACACAGAAAAGCGGTGCCATTGGTGGCCCGCCGACAAGCCTCGGTGGCGATGGCACGCACTCGGCGCACAGGGCGGCGAGCCAACCGGGCGGCGCAGGCCGTCAAGGCACAGATGGCGCGGTCCATCGCCGCTTCGCTCAGGCACCCGGTGGCGTGCAGCCCTTCCCCAAGCCGGACGATGCGTGAGAAACTGTCCAGAACGCGAAAACTGTCACCCGAGGGCGTGCCAACAAGCATCCGGCAATTATTGGTGCCTAGATCCAGGGCGGCGAAAGCGGGTCCGAACACTCGCCGCGCGAGATCGGGGCGCGCGAGATCGGACGGCACGAGATCAGGATGTGCAGAATCGGATGGAATGAGGCCGGGACGCGCGCGATCCGCCCGCACCTCGTTACATTGCGCGGCAGTGTCAAGCTTGGCTGGGGCCTGAACTGGCATCATCGTTGGATTGTCATCCGACTGACGGTGCCGGGCAAGCTCCGAATACAGGCAGGGTGCCGGCTGTCGCTTTTTTCATTCCGCGGCGCCGGTCATCTCCACCCGCGGGTCAAACTCCGCCCGGCTTTTTCCGCACCACGAGCGTTCGCACCCACATTGGAGACGCTCGTGCCCGTATTCGGCTGGCAATTCCACCCACCTCGCGTCACCCCCCATCCGTGTCAGGCTAAAATTTCAAGAGTCAGGGCAGCGGGACATCGGAACGGTATGGCCGACCCGCCAGCCGCCGCCGCCCTTGGCTTTCACGTCGCGCGCCGCCATGTGAGCGCGGCGGAGCAAGGTTCGGATATCTTCGGCACTGGCGGGCGCGCGGCTCGCGATCCCGATGGAAAACGTCACCGCATGACCATCGGGCAAATCCTGGAACAGACGGCACGTGCACAGGGCGTCGGCCCGTTCGGCGGCGGTAAGATGGTCCATACCGTTCTGCCAGACAGCGAACTCATCGGCTCCGACGCGCGCGACGAGGTCGCTCGGCCGAACCATGGCGCGCAACTGGCTGGCCATGCGGACCAGCACGCGGTCGCCCTGCGGCCGCCCCAGAGCCAGGTTAACGCGTCGAAGATCGTCAATATCGACCAGCAGCAGCGTACCGACCACGCCATCCATTTCGAGCCGGTCGATATGCCGGTCGGCCTCATCCAGGAACCAGCGGCGGTTGGGAAGGCCGGTCAGCCGGTCTATGCCGACCTGCCCCATGCCCGCGCCAATGGCAACACGCAGCAGCATGGCGACCGAGGCCGCGAGGTCGTGATCGCCATCGGTCCAGGTCCGGGACCACGGCGATCGCCACAGCACCAGCCCGCCCGGCCGGGACGGCGGCAACACCCAGGGACATACCAGGACGGGACGCTTGTCCCTGGCGAGAATGTGCGACGGCCGGCTTGGGGTGCCGGTCAGCAAAGCCTTGCCGACCTCGGTGGTACCCTCGCCGGCGATGCCGAGGCAATAAGCCACAGGCGAGTCAGCCGCGTCGTCGCTCAGATCGAGAATCGCGACGCCTTCCACGTCGGCGGTCAAACGCAGTTGCTCCAGCACCGTGACGATGGAGCCGTCGTAGTCGCCGCTGTAGGGCACGTCAGTCTCTCCGAGCCAAAGGATGTTACACAGACTAGGCATTCTTGATGGCCAGACTAGGCATTCTTGATGGGGGATGGGTAGAATTTCCCGATGTAGACGGTCGCCGCCATGCCTTGGTGTGTGGCCTGGGTAACAGGACAGCGTAAAAATTCGCGACCAGATACAGGGAGGAAAAAGTCATGCGCGCCGTCTGGTACGACAGGCAGGGACCGGCCCGGGAGGTTATCGTCACAGGCGAGTTGCCCGTGCCCGAACCCGGGGCAGGCCAGGTCCGGATCCGGCTGGAAGCCTCAGGCGTCAATCCCTCGGATACCTATCGTCGGCGCGGCGGGGTGCCGCCGGAGTATCCCCGGGTCATCCCGAACAGCGACGGCGCTGGCGTGGTGGACAAAGTTGGTGACGGAGTTGCGCCACGGTGGGCAGGCAAGCGGGTCTGGCTTTACAACGGGCAGCGCAACGGGCGGTGGATGGGGACCGCGGCGGAGTACATCGCGCTCGACGCTGATCTCGTCACCGAACTACCCTACCATGTGTCCTTCGCCGAGGGTGCCACACTCGGTATTCCCTGTATGACGGCGCACGGCTGCGTGTTCGCGGCGGGGGCAGTCGAAGGAAAGCGCCTCCTGGTGACCGGGGGCGCGGGCGCGGTCGGGCACTATGCCGTACAGCTCGCCGCCTGGGCGGGCGCGGAGGTGATCGCGACGGTCAGTTCCGCCGACAAGGCGCAGCGCGCGGCGGCGGGTGGCGCGGCCCACGTGGTGAACTACAGGACCGAGGATGTCGCCGCCCGGGTGGCCGAAATCACGGGCGGGGCGGGCGTCGATCATGTGGTCGACGTCGATCTGGGCGGGAATCTGGCGGCTGTACTGGCGTCGGTGCGGGAGAATGGCAGCATCGCCTATTATGCGACCAACGGGGCGCTTGAACCGAAGGTCAATCTGCGCACTGTGATGGCGAAAAACCTGTCTTTGCGGGGGTTTGTACTGCCGACGAGCCCGCATGCGGCACGCCAGCGGGCGCAGTCGGATATCGCAGCATTCATCCGGACACCGGGGCGGATCTTGTCCGTCGCCGGGGAGTTTCCGTTGTATGAGACGGCGGCGGCGCATCTCTCGGTGGAGGCCGGTGGGAAAGTCGGCACTGTGGTCGTGGCGTGCGCGCGGTGATGAGCGGTCAAAACCGACGGCGGGGCTCGGTCCGCCAGGCCGTGACCCGGAAGTGGCCGTGACCCGGAAGGTGCCTTCTTCACCCCATGGCGGAACCAGCGGCCGGAACCGCGGCGCCCGGCAGTATCCTGCCTATCCGATATACGCCGCGAAGGGGCGACCGCTGTTCTGCAATTCGATCCCATGGGCGGCCACCCTGACCCGGATGACGGAGTCCGGTCGCGGGCGAAATTCGGCGAGATCAATATTGAATCCGTGATATCCGGCGCCGAAACCCACCTCGAGCAGATCCTGGCGGAAGCCGTCCGCGAGCACAGTCACACAGGGCTGGTCATCCACCAGGAGATCGAGCGCCACCGGTTCGGCCGCCGCCGTGAGGCGACACCAACCATAAAGGCAGCCGCCAGTCACGCCGTCGATGACCCCCTCGTAACGACGCCGTGCCTGGCCGATATAGCTCGGCCGGTTCGGTTCGATGAGGCGGATCAGCCTTTCGCGCAACGCCTGGCCCGACGGCAAGCCGCAGAAATGGAGCACCGCGTCGATGAAATCCCCGGCAAGCACCAAGGACTTTTCGTAGCTCAGCAAAAGCGTGGGGCATTGCAGCCGATCCACGAACGCGACCAGGGCGGCCTGATGCTCGACCACGGTCCGTAACGCCGCCACCGGCTGCTGATATTCGGAAAGCGCCGTTCTCACCGCGATCGATACCGGGTCCCGGAATGTGACGATGACGCGCGGATCGCGGAACAGCGAAAGGTGGTCGGGGGTGAGCGACTGGCTCAGCATCGGAAGCTTGAAACCCCAGGTGCCGTAGTCCGCATCCCGTGCAGCGATCAGATGCCGCAATGCGTCGATGTCCCGGCGGCTGAGGATTTTCACGATCGCCTCGTCCTCATGGACAATGTCGTTGATCTCCTTGCCCATGAAGATGCCCACCTGCCGCAGGATGGATGCGATCAAACTGGTTCCTGACCGGTGGAGGCCGGTCACGATGAACGTCCTGCCGCCGGGTGCGCAGGCCACGGGGTGGTTCACGATGAACCCCTTGTTCAGGAGTTCGGCGACCGGCGGGTCCGAAGGGCTCATCAGTTGTCCGATCTCATTTGATGATCCATGATCGATTGCCCCGCGTGGCGGTTCGTGCCGGGCGATCAGGCGGTCACCCCGAAAAGGATATAGAGTAATGGCGGAACATCGGCTCGCGCTTATCGTCGGCGCCAATCGCGGCATTGGGCTTGGCGTGACAAAGGAATTCCTGGCGCACGGCTGGGACGTCATCGCGACCGCTCGCCACCCTAACAAGGCGACAGGTTTACACGCGCTGGAGACCTCCCACCCGGGGCGGGTCTCGATCCCGCAGCTGGATATGAACGACCCGGCGGCGGTGGACGGCTTCGCGCGGACGCTCGGCGGCAAGATGCTGGATGCGGTCCTGGTCAATGCCGGTGTCGCGGGTCCGGATCATCGGAGCGCAAGCGAGGCGACCCCCGAGGAGATCGGCTCCCTGATGTTCACCAATGCGATCGCTCCCATACGGCTGGCCCGCTCGCTCGCGCCGCATGTGCGACCCGGGTCAGGGGTCGTGGCGTTCACTTCCTCGGTCATGGGCAGCGTGGCCGTGAACCCCGGCGGGCACGAGCTGTACCGAGCCAGCAAGGCAGCCTTGAACTCGCTCACGAGTGGGTTGTGGAGTGAACTCAGCGGGCGGAATCTGACGCTGATATCGCTGCATCCGGGCTGGGTGCGGACCGACATGGGCGGGCCGTCCGCGGCGGTGTCGGTCGAGGACAGCGCGGCGGGAATGGTCTCGGTGATCGAGAGGGAGAGCGGCGCCCATAAGCACCGGTTCCTGGACTACACCGGGAAGGAATTGCCCTGGTAGGGACGCAAGCCCCCTTTCTGCTGGCGGGCATCTACCGGGTGGTTGATCTCGTCAGCCCGAGGGGGGGCGGATTTTCCATGGCGACAGCCTGAGGCTGCCGGCGGCCAGGCCAACCGTCTGGCCGTTATCGCGACACCTGGACTCATACAAACGGCCCGCTGACCGAGGCCGGGTCAACGGGCCGTTGGTAACTTATTGACTTCGCGCGCAGCCGCCACACCAATCCTGCGCGCGCACCAGTCAATTCGGGCCGCCGGTATCAGACCTCGACTTCCTGCTCCCGATCGGCGCCGCCGTCGTCGTCGCCTTCCGGCTTCGGCAGGGCCGGCAGGGATGCCTCGGTGATCTCGAAGTCCAGCTTGTTATCCTTCAGCGTCACCTTGACCGCGCCGCCCTTGACCAGCTTGCCGAACAGCAACTCCTCGGCGAGCGCCTTCTTGATGTGCTCCTGGATCAGCCGGCCCAGCGGCCGAGCGCCGTATAGCCGATCATAGCCGCGTTCGGCCAGCCACTCCTTGGCGGCCGAGGACAGCTCAATGGTGACGTTGCGGTCCGCGAGCTGTGCCTCTAGCTGCATCACGAACTTTTCGACGACGCGCCCGACGACCTCAGGCGTCAGGCCGGCGAAGGTGATCGTTGCATCCAGGCGGTTGCGGAATTCCGGGGTGAACAGGCGCTTGATGGCATCCTCGTCCTCACCCGTGCGGACCTCGCGTCCGAAGCCGATGGCTTCCCTGGCCATGTCCGAGGCACCGGCATTGGTGGTCATGATCAGGATCACGTTGCGGAAGTCGACCGTCTTGCCGTTGTGGTCGGTCAGCTTCCCGTGGTCCATGACCTGCAGCAGGATGTTGAACAGGTCCGGATGTGCTTTCTCGATCTCGTCCAGAAGCAGCACGGCGTGGGGATGCTGGTCGATCGCGTCCGTCAGCATGCCGCCCTGGTCGAAGCCGACATAGCCGGGAGGCGCGCCGATCAGTCGGGAGACGCTATGACGCTCCATATACTCTGACATGTCGAAGCGGATCAGCTCGATGCCCATGGTCGCGGCCAACTGGCGCGCAACTTCCGTCTTGCCGACACCGGTCGGGCCGGAGAACAGGTAATTGCCGATAGGCTTTTCCGGTTCCCTCAGGCCGGCGCGGGCCAGCTTGATCGCGGCGGACAAGGCCTCGATCGCCTTGTCCTGACCGAACACCATCGACTTGAGGTCGCGTTCGAGGTTCCGCAGCGTCTCCTTGTCGTCGGCGGAGACGGATTTGGGTGGAATGCGGGCGATCTTGGCGACGATCTCCTCCACATCGCGCAGGGTGACCGTCTTGCGGCGCTTGTGCTCGGGCAGCAGCATGCGGGAGGCACCGACCTCGTCGATCACGTCGATCGCCTTGTCCGGCAGTTTGCGGTCGTGGATGTATTTTGCCGACAGTTCGACGGCCGCGCGGATTGCCTCGTCCGTATAGCGGACCTTGTGGTGCTTCTCGTAGTTCAGCTTCAGGCCGCGCAGGATTTTCACGCTGTCTTCCAGTGACGGCTCGTTCACGTCGATCTTCTGGAAGCGGCGGACCAGCGCGCGGTCCTTCTCGAAGTAGTTGCGGAATTCCTTGTAAGTGGTGCTGCCGATGCAGCGCAGGTTGCCGGAGGCCAAAGCGGGCTTCAGCAGGTTCGAGGCGTCCATGGCCCCGCCGCTGGTCGCGCCCGCGCCGATCACGGTGTGGATCTCATCGATGAACAGGATGGCGCCCGGCTGGTTTTCCAGTTCGTTCACCACCGCCTTCAGGCGCTCCTCGAAGTCACCGCGGTAGCGGGTGCCGGCGAGCAAAGAGCCCATGTCGAGCGCAAAGATCGTCGACTTCGCCAGCACTTCCGGGACGTCGCCCTCGACGATACGCTTGGCGAGGCCCTCGGCTATGGCGGTCTTGCCGACGCCGGGATCGCCCACATACAGCGGGTTGTTCTTGGTGCGGCGGCAAAGGATCTGGATGGTCCGTTCGATTTCCAGGTCGCGGCCGATCAGCGGGTCGATTTTCCCAGCCATCGCTTTTTTGTTCAGGTTCACGCAATAGTTGGACAGCGCGTCCTGGCTGCGGCGGTTGGGTTTTTCGTCTCGCTCCTGCTCGGGCTGGTTACCTTCGGGGGCCTGATTGCTGGTGCCGGTGACCGGGCGCTGGGCCGAGCGGCCGGGGGCCTTGGCGATGCCATGGCTGATGAAATTGACCGCGTCGAGGCGGGTCATGTCCTGGAGCTGCAGGAAGTAGACCGCATGGCTCTCGCGTTCGCTGAACAGGGCGACCAGCACGTTGGCGCCGGTGACCTCGTCGCGGCCAGAGGACTGAACGTGGATCGCGGCGCGCTGAACGACACGCTGGAAGCCGGCGGTTGGCTTCGGATCACCCGGCCGATCCGTGGCAAGGCCCGCGAGGTCCTTGTCCAGGAATTCGGTCAGGTCGCTGCGCAGCTTGTCCAGATCGACCCCGCATGCCTTCAGCACGGTGGCGGCATCGGTATCCTCCGCGAGACCGAGCAAGAGATGTTCGAGGGTCGCATACTCGTGCCGCCGTTCACTGGCGAGCGACAGGGCGCGGTGAAGCGTCTGTTCGAGGTTCCGTGACAGCATGTCCGACGCTCCTAAACGCTAGCGGTCCGGTCAGGGACCTGGTCATTCCGGGGTGGTGCAAGCGCTCCGCCCAAACATTCCGACGATGTTGGCGCTACCAGGCCAAACAGGGTCATCATTCCTTCTCGATCGTGCACTGCAGGGGATGCTGGTTCTGCCGAGCGAGATCCATTACCTGAGTGACCTTTGTTTCTGCGACTTCGTACGTGTAAACGCCACAAACCCCGACGCCGCGCCGATGGACATGCAGCATGATGCGGGTCGCTTCTTCCCGGTTCTTCTGGAAGAACCGTTCCAATACGTGAACGACAAATTCCATGGGGGTGTAGTCGTCGTTCAGCATCAGCACTTTGTACATCGCGGGCTTACGGGTCTTGGGTCGAGCCTTGACGACGACTCCTGTATTGGGCCCCTCCGTCGTCCCGCCGCCGCGTTTATCGTTGTCGCTCATCCTGTTCGCATCCATTCGCCGTCCCGCACACGGCCGCCGCTCGGCCAACATTCAAAATCCGTCTCGCGCCACTCCTGCCCCAACCCCGTTCCCTGCACGGGCATTGGGCCGTCACACTCATCTTTCCCCTCAGCCGGTCGATCACCATGGCCCAGCATATCGGAAGCCTGCCCCCTGATGAAAGGATATTGGCATTCATCGGACAAAGACGATTGCGCCGACTGGCCGCTACCGCAAGAGGGTTCTTCTCCAAAATGCCGCGGGACGCGGGTGCCGTTGCGACGGCGATGACCAACATGGGTCGAGCGCGCCAAAAAACAAAGGCCCGGACGAATGCCCGGGCCTTGGTATCAGCCGAAGTGACGATTGATGGGCGGGATCAGTCCGCGAACCGCCCGGTGCCCAAAAGCCTGACTTATCAAGCCGCCTTGGCAAACTTCTCGACCGCGACGGTGACGCGGGCGGTGATCGGCGCCAACGCCTGCTCGGTCAGTTTGAAAGAAGCGTCGGTCAGCTTGCCGAACTCGGCCAGCGACTTCTCCAGGGCGGCGCGGGCAAAGGACGACTGCAGTTCAAATGCGTCCTTCAGGGATTTCGCGCCGGCCAGTGCTTTGAAGGCGGACATGCTCTCATCCAGGGAGGCTTGGGCGGCGGCTGCGAGGTGTTTAGAGAGGTCCTGCACGCCGGTTGCCCAGATCTGGCCGGACTTCACGATGGCTTCGATGTTGCCCTGGTTGAAGGCGACGAGTTCCTCGGCGGTCTTCATGGCTTTCTCAACTCCTTCCTTCACTTTCGCTTGGGTCGCCTCGAATCCGGCAGTTGCCTTCGCGACGCCTTCCTTCAGAGTAGACATCGTGGCATCGGTGCTGTGAGCAGACGGCTGCTCGCCGGTCGGCGTCACTTCGACAATCTTCGACTTGTTCGTTGTCATTTGCTTTATCTCTCTCGCTTTTCTATTGATCAGAAGCCACTCAGCGGCGAAGGCGCTGGAACCTGGTAAGAACCCACGCCAGTAAACTCAAAGCTCTGCGGCGGCGGCTTGCTGCACCGCAACACGGTCCGGATATAGAAACTTCGTGAGCAGTGATCAAGCAGATTTTTGTGCACTGCACAAAAAATCCGAAAATTGAGAAAATGCTTTTCCGGCCGTTGCGTCGCGCTAGCGTGACGTTATGCGAGCGTCGCCCTGTAACGCATTCACTCTTTTCGGTTTTCGAATCGTTTTGGGCTGGACATCCAAGGCCGCGCAAACATAAAGTTTCACCGCAGCCTCGGAAGGGACATAGATGGCCAGCTTTGCGTGCCTTACTCGCAAGCAGATATTGCGCTGCCGGTTGGCCGCAGCTGGCTTGGTGTCATGGGTTTTGGCTTCGCTCATCTTCACCACGCCGGTGCATGCGCAGATCGGGTCGGCGCGCTACAGTTCCATCGTGGTCGATGCCACAAGTGGAGACGTGCTGGAGGAAGTGAATGCAGACGATCTGCGTCACCCCGCCAGCCTGACCAAGATGATGACCCTCTATCTGACGTTCGAGGCGTTGCGTGATCGCCGGATCACCCTCGACGAAGCGGTCCCGGTTTCCGCTCATGCGGCGTCGATGGAGCCGTCGAAGCTGGGGCTGGTGCCGGGCTCGCGCCTGACGGTGGAGCAGGCCGTTCTAGGCCTCGTGACAAAATCGGCCAATGACGCGGCCTCCGCGCTGAGCGAATTGCTGGGCGGCAGCGAGGACCGATTCGCTCAGATGATGACGCTCCGCGCCCGAGCGCTCGGCATGAGCCGCACCACGTTCACGAACGCGTCCGGGCTTCCTGATCCGGACCAATGGACAACGGCCCGTGACCTGGCGGTTCTCAGCCGGCGGCTGATCAATGACTTCCCCAGCTACTATCGCTACTTCTCGACGCCGAGCTTCACCTGGCACCGGCAGATCATCTTCAACCACGACAACATGCTGCGCACGTACCCTGGCGCGGACGGGCTGAAGACCGGCTACACGGAGGCGTCCGGCCATAATCTGGTGACCAGCGCCGTCCGCGACGGGGTCCGGTTGATCGGCGTGGTCATGGGCGCCGCCTCGAACGGCGAGCGGGATATCCATATGGCATCATTGCTTGATCATGGATTCGAGCAATTGGATGTGCCGGTGTTTCACAAGCCGGGGCAAATGGCGTCGCGTATGACGCTGATCGCCAGCGCCCGTGCGGCCGAGGTCACGCACCCGGCGCCTCCGCATGGGCACGCGACGAACTGGGCCGTTCAGGTCGGAAGCTATTCAACCGAGAATGCTGCCCACAGCGCCGCTCGGGCGGCCCGGCGGGCAGCCGATGCAGGGGAGCCCCGGGTCGAAGCGATCAGATTGCGGACCAGATGGATCTGGCGGGCGCAAGTCACAGGCCTGACGCAGTCAGATGCCCAGGATGCCTGTTCCGGCCACCGCAAGGGCACTTGCCGGGTCATCCGGCTCGACCCGCGACAGATCGCCAGCCGATAGGATGGGTTCGCTTCGGCTCACGTATCCTGCTGCATCTCCTTGTTCGATCGCATGATCCAGTCCCGCGGCGATTCCGCTGACGGTCATTACACTTGGCGTGGTCGCGGGGACGGGGAACCCGACCGTTACGATCGGCGCCGATACATCTTGACGGAAGGGAATTTCCTCGCCCTGGTCTTGTGTTTCTGAAATATCTTCCGTCGCGATATTCTTCCGTCTTTCACTTCGGCCGTGAAATCTACCCTACATTCGCTTCAGGCCGATATCGCACTACCGATCCAGCCGAATCATGCCGCCGGAGGTCGCGATCAGCGCTGTCGTGGCCATGCGGATAAACAGACCGGTCTCGACCACCCCGATGGTGTTGGACAGGTCTTGTTCCAGGCGGGCGGGCTGGGCAATGAGACCGAAATGACAGTCGACGATCAGATTGCCGCCATCGGTGCGAAACGCGGCGCCGTCCTGGGCCTTCCGCAGGACCGGGTTGGCCCCCAGTTTGGTCAGGCGGGCGGCGGTGGTTTCCCAGCCAAAGGGAACGATCTCGACCGGTACCGGGACTGTGCCGCCCAGGCCGGAGACCAGCTTCGGTTCGTCGGCGATGATGACGAGACGCTCGCTGGCCGCGGCGACGATCTTCTCTCGCAGCAATGCGCCGCCAAGCCCTTTGACAAGGTCCAGCGAATCGCGGGCGATCTCGTCGGCTCCGTCGATGGTCAGGTCCAGCCTGGGATGATGCGCGAAGTCGGTCAGGGTGATCCCCCCGTCGCGGGCCTGCTTCGCGCTGCGCTCGCTGGTCGGAATGCCGACGATGCGCAGGCCGCCGCGAACCCGCTCGATCAGGCCGTCGATGGCGAATGCGGCGGTCGATCCGGTGCCCAGACCGACAATCATCCCATCCTCGACCATTGCCACCGCGGTCATAGCGGCCTCTCGCTTGCGGGCATCGCGCTCAGCCGTGCCTTGCGTATCGGTCATGCCCGCACCGCGCCCGACGCGCGGAAACTGCTTCCGGAGCACATCTTGTCGATTTCCTCCTGGGTGAGCCCGCGGTCACGCGGGGCAGGGACGATTTCGGGATGGCGGCAAAATGCCGGCATTTCCGTGGCCGCGACGGCGGCGGCCAGACCGGGGCCCACGCCGACATGGTCCCCAGAGCGGATGTCACCCGGTTCGCCGGCGATCCGGATGCAGGACAGCTCGAGGTCGGCGAGATGGCTCTCCGCACGTTGGAGGCACGCGCCGGAGTTGGGATCGCGGAATTTTTCGCGCCGCCCGTTCTTCTTGTCGCGGCGGATCGTCGCGATATTGCCGACCGCCGGGACGGCGACGCCAGCCCGGCACACGGTCGCAGGCGCGGCACGGTCTGCGTGGCCGGTGCGCCGCGGACGGCCGTTGCCGATGCGGTGCAGTCGGGCGGTCTGGCTGCGCATTTTGACGATCATGGATGCAATCTAGACCGATCGAGGGCGGCACGCCACGGGTGCCGGAAGGCTGGTGATTGCAAGGTTGGCCTTGCGCCGGACGAGGCGGTTGCGCATGTTGCAGGAGTGTTGTCGGCAGAGGGCTGAGGCGGAGCACGGTAATGGACGGCGGAGCAGATTCCAGGCGCATCACGATTCACGCGCCGAACGATTTCGCCGGGATGCGCGCCGCGGGTCGCCTTGCCGCCGAGACCCTGGACATGATCGTGCCACATGTGAAGCCAGGCGTATCGACCGGACTGCTGGACAAATTGTGCCACGACTTCATCCTTGCTCATGGCGCGACCCCGGCGCCACTGAACTATCGGGGCTACCCGAAATCGATATGCACCTCGATCAACCATGTTGTCTGCCACGGTATCCCCGGCGAGCGGAAACTGGAGAACGGGGATATCCTGAATATCGACGTCACGGTCATCCTGGACGGCTGGCATGGGGATTCGTCGCGGATGTATGCGGCGGGGACGCCGAACACACGTGCGCGAAACCTGATCGACATTACCTATGAGGCCCTGATGCACGGCCTCAAGGTGGTGAAGCCGGGGGCTACCCTGGGCGATGTCGGGCACGCCATTCAGATCTTCGTCGAAGGGCACCGGTTCAGCGTGGTTCGTGATTTCTGCGGGCATGGCATTGGGCGACGCTTTCACGAACCTCCCAACGTTCTGCATTTCGGCCGCCCGGGAGAGGGCCCGATCCTGCGCAAGGGGATGTTCTTCACGATCGAGCCGATGGTGAACGCCGGCCGTCCGGAGGTGAAGGTGCTCGACGATGGCTGGACCGCTGTCACCCGAGACCGCAGCCTGTCGGCCCAGTTCGAGCATATGATTGGCGTCACCGACGATGGCTGCGAAATCTTTACCCTGTCGCCGGCCGGATTGGACAAGCCTCCGCTCGGCGTTAGCTGATTGGCAATATTTGATGACTAGCGTTGGCGGCGCCCTTTCGCCGCGAGCGCCATGCCTAAAGCCGCCAAGCCGCCTGATCTAGCCGAATCTTCGTTTTTGCCCGGTCTTGCGGCTGAGCCGATGGAGGCCTCGGGCACGGCAGGGGCCGATGGTCACCGGTTGCGGATGCGGCAACGGCTGCTCAAGGCCGGTCCGGATTCGCTGGCGGATCACGAGATGCTCGAGATGATCCTGTTCATCGCGCTGCCGCGGCGTGATACCAAGCCGATCGCGCGGGATTTGCTGACGCGGTTCAGGACGTTCGGCGGTGTTGTCGGGGCGCCCGCCGCGGAACTCACGGCGGTGGAGGGGCTGGGTGAGGCCGGCGCCGCGGCGCTGAAGGTCGTGCAGGCGGCGGCGCTTCGCATGATGCGGCAGGAGGTTGCCTCGCAGCCGCTGCTATCAACCTGGGACCGGCTGACGGATTATCTGACGGCGTCGATGGGAGAGGAGCGCACCGAGCAATTCCGGGTGCTGTTCCTGGACGGCCGCAACAAGCTGATCGCCGATGAGGTCCAGGGGCAAGGCACGATCAATCACGCACCGGCCTATCCGCGGGAGGTGGTTCGGCGGTGTCTGGAGTTGCACGCCAGCGCGGTGATCCTGGCGCACAACCATCCGAGTGGGGAGCCGGCGCCGTCTCGGGAGGATGTGGCGCTGACCACGGAAATCATGCGCGCGGCGTCGATGATGGGGATCACGGTGCACGACCACATCATTGTCGGGCGGGGGAAGTGGCTGAGTTTCCGGGCCGAGAAGCTACTTTGAACCGAGATCGGCTTCTCACTGGTTGGCTCGACCTGCCGCATAGCCCCGAAGTGTCCCTGTCCTGTTCGCCGTGAACCGGAACGGTGACCGGAGCCATCAGGTCATCTCTGGCGGAACGAGCAGATGGCGGCTGCTGGCGTGTCGGATCGGCGACAAGTCCGGCGCGCGGGAGCGCCCGAGTAGCCCGCTAGAGCTAGACCGAAAATGGACAGCTAGCCATCATCATTTTCGGGATGGAAGCAAACTGCTATCACCAAGATCGAGCGGGCGCCGCCAAAACAACCCCGTCGCCGCCCGCAGCCCATGTCAGTGCCCCTCCTATCGCCCCAGAGTGGGCATCGTGAACTCCGGCCCCCGCCGCATCCCCGCCGTCCAGCGCTGCGTCACCGCCTTGTAGCGGGTGTAAAATCGCACTCCCTCCGGCCCATAGATGTGATGGTCCCCGAACAGCGAGTGTTTCCAGCCGCCGAACGAGTGAAACGCCATGGGCACCGGGATCGGCACATTGATCCCGACCATGCCGATCTGTATCGCCTGAGTGAAATCCCGCGCCACGCCGCCATCGTTGGTGAACAGGGCGACGCCGTTGCCATACTCGTGGGCGTTGACCAGCCGGGTCGCGGTGGCGACGTCGGGGGCTCGGACCACGGACAGCACCGGGCCGAAGATCTCGTCCTTATAGATGCGCATGTCCGGGGTGACGTTGTCGAACAGGCAGCCACCGAGAAAGAAGCCGTTCTCATAGCCCTGCAGCTTCAGGCCACGGCCGTCGACGACGAGATCGGCCCCCTCTTTCACGCCCAGGTCCACATAGCCGCGCACCTTTTCCATGTGCTCCCGGGTCACCAGCGGCCCCATTTCGGCGTCCGGATCGACGCCGGGCGCCACTTTCAGTGCTCGGACGCGGGGGGCCAGCTTCGACATCAGCGCATCCCCGGCGGACCCCACCGTAACGGCGACGGAAACCGCCATGCAGCGCTCACCGGCGGCGCCATAGGCGGAGCCCATCAGGGCATCGACCGCGTCGCCGATATCGGCGTCGGGCATGATCACCATGTGGTTCTTCGCCCCGCCGAGCGCCTGGACGCGCTTGCCGTGCTGGGTGCCGCCGCGATAGATCGTTTCGGCGATCGCGGTGGAGCCGACGAAGCTGATCGCGGCGATGCCGGGGTGGGCGAGGATTGTCTCGACCGCCTCGCGCCCGCCTTGCACGACGCTGAACACGCCGTCAGGCAGCCCGGCTTCCAGCAACAACTCGGCCAGCTTAAGCGAGACGGACGGGTCCTTCTCGGACGGCTTCAGGATGAAGCAGTTGCCGGTCGCCAGTGCGACCGGGATCATCCACAGCGGCACCATGATGGGAAAATTGAACGGGGTGATGCCCGCGACGACGCCCAGGGGCTGGCGGATCGACCAGGCGTCGATGCCGGTGCCGACCTGATCGGTGTATTCGCCCTTCAGCAGATGCGGGATGCCGCATGCAAATTCGACGACCTCCAGCCCGCGCTGAACCTCACCGTCGGCATCCGACAGAACCTTGCCGTGCTCGCCGGTGATGATCGCGGACATCTCGCGACGGTCGCGCTCGAGCAGTTCCTTCAGCTTGAACATGACGCGGGCGCGGCGCAGCGGCGGCGTGTTGGCCCAGGCCGGCCAGGCGGCGTTGGCGGCAGCGACGGCCTTGTTCACCTCCGAGGCATCCGCCATGGCCACCTTGGCGCTGACTTCACCGGACGCCGGGTTGAATACATTGCCAAAATTGCCGCTCGTTCCAGCGACGTGCCTGCCGCCGATGAAATGCCCGATCTCACGCATGGTGGGTCCTCCGTGTCTTCGCACGGAACTAGAACACCCACGCGCTACGGTCCAGACGGGTGGCACCGATGGGTTCTCGGGAAGAGAGCGACCGCCGCACGATCCCAGGTTTGGCTGATTACTCGGAGCGCGCGGACACGCGATCCGCTCCTCGGGTGCTAACTCTTCGTTAAGGATACCGCCGTAAGGTCGTCCCCGTTGTCGCGCCATTCGGCACAACCAGCGGCACAGGGAGACCTGGCGTGACGCCCTGGACCTCGCGCTTTCTGTTCTTTGACCGAACGATTGGCCGACAGTTCTACCTGACGGTCCTGATCATGGCGTTAGGCGTGGTGGGCGTCCTGGTGGTCGCCGCGGCGGAGTTGCATGCGGCCCTGTTGGCAGCCAAAGGGACAGAAACCACACATCTCGTGGAAGCCGTACAGTCGCTGGTCACTGATTATCAGCGTCGAGTCTCCCTGGGCGAGATGACCGAGCAAACAGGGCAGCAGGCGGCGCTGGCTCGCCTGTCACGCTTGCGATACGGACAAGAGCAGCACTTCTGGGTCAGCGATACGGCCGGGAGGATGCTGATGCATCCGATCGCACCGAATTCGGTCGGGAACGATGTGCTCGACCTGCGAGACGCAGCCGGCGCACGTCCGTTTCGAGATATGATTGAGCTTGCTTCCCGCAAAGGAAGTGGCCTCTATCGGGACTACTGGCCGCCCGACGCGACGGCGCGACTCAGGCAAAGCTTTGTCGAACGTGTCGCGGGTTGGAACTGGGTCATCGGCAGCAGCACGTATGTCGATGATGTGGAGGCAACCGTTCGCGGCGTCGTGATACGGCTTGCCGCTGCCGCCGGCGTTGCGTTGTCGATCGCGCTTATGCTCGCACTCGTGTTGGCGCGGGAGATCACCAGGCCGATTGCTGCGCTGACCGGGGTGATGCGGCAACTGGCCGCCGGCGACGCGACGGCCGAAGTGCCGGCTCTGGCACGGCGCGACGAGATAGGGGCCATGGCCGCCTCGGTCCTCATGTTCAAGGACAGTATCGGTACCGCCAGCGACCTTAGCCGGGAGGGGCAACAACGGCAGGCGCGGGAGCAGACGCAGGCCGCGCTCGTTGCCATGGCAGATGCCATCGAGGCCGAAGCCGGCCAGGCCTTGGCGCGCGTGCACGAACGGACCACCGCCATGGCTGAGACGGCGACGGAGATGAGTGGCTCCGCCGCGCGAACCGGGCGGTCGGCGGAAAGCGCCACACTCGCAGCCGCCAATGCCATGAGCACGTCGCAGATGGTTGCGAATGCCGCCGATAAGCTCGCCGCGGCGATCATGGAAATCGGCACCCAGGTGGGGCAGTCCGCCGAAGCGGCCAGCCTGGCCGTCACGGCCGGCCATGAGACCCGCACCACGATCGAAGCCCTGAACGGGCGGGTCTCGCAGATCGGTGCCGTGGCCGACATGATCAGAGATATCGCCGGCAGGACCAATCTGCTGGCGCTGAACGCTACTATCGAGGCGGCGCGGGCAGGCGACGCGGGCAGGGGATTCGCGGTGGTCGCCGGCGAGGTGAAGGCGCTTGCCACCCAGACCGCGCGCTCCACCCAGGAGATCGCGCGCCATATCAGCGAAGTGCGCAACGCGACCGATGAAGCGGTGGCTGCCGTCGCGCGGATCGAGCAAACGATCGACGCGATCGATGCCATCTCGAGCTCGGTCGCCTCGGCGGTCGAGAAGCAGGCGGCCGCGACGATGGGAATTGGTTTCAATGTCGCCGAGACCGAGGCCGCCACCACTGAAATGGGCAGTCGCATCACAGAGGTTTCGGCCGAGGCGGAACAGACTGAGCAGCACGCTGCCTCAGTGCGTGAGAACGCCTCGGCGCTGGAACTGGCGGTCGCGGAACTCCGGCACGCGATTATCCGCGTGGTCCGGACATCCACGACCGAGGTCGACCGTCGGCACGCCGCCCGCGAAGAGGTCGATCTGTCATGCCGGCTGAACGCGGAAGGCGCGATGTATGAGGCGCGTGTGACCGACCTTTCGGAAACCGGCGCCCAGTTGGCGGACGCGCCGCCGCTGCAGGTTGGCAACAGCGGCGAGATCGTACTCGGTGGTATGCCCAAGCCGCTGCGGTTTGTCGTGCGCAGCGCCGATCACCGCGGGGCCTTGCATGTGGAATTCGAGGAGAATGAAGCCGCGCGGTTGGCGGCTGGCGCGTTGCTGGACCGGTCGCAGCAGCAGCGGCGCGCGGGCTGAGGTGCGAAATCGTTCGATACCCGGATTCTTGCGACCGAGAACCAAGGAGTAATGGGCAATGCCGCTGATGACATGGACCGAGAAGTTGAGCGTTGGTGTGGGCGTGCTGGACGAGGACCATAAGAAGCTCGTAGGCATGGTGAATGAGCTGTACGACGCGATGCAAGCTGGACACGGCAAAGAAAAGCTAGGCCGCATCCTGGACGGGTTGGTGCAGTACACGAAGATGCATTTCGCACGCGAAGAGAAGTTTTTTGCGCAGACCGGCTATGCCGACACTGCGGCGCATAAACAACAACATGATGCGTTGACCGGCCAGGTGCTCGACGTCCAGCGCAAATACGCTTCCGGCCTCACCGCCACTCTATCCATCGATGTGATGAACTTTTTGAGGGACTGGCTGGTTAAACACATCCAAGGCTCCGATCAGAAGTACCGGCCGCACCTGAACGCCAACGGGATTCACTGACGGCTTCCGACGGCCTGATGCTGCGGCCGAGAGTGTGCAAGACCGGGCGCCTGCGGTGTCGCGGGCCCGTCGCAGCACGATCGGGCGCCGATGCCGGCACCAGCGCCGAGGCTCTTGCCAGCGGTCGGTATTTCGGTTGTTTTCCAAAGACTGGAGATGACGGTCCGCCGCATGGCTCCGATCTCCTGTTTTCATGCAGCGAAAGCGGGAAAGCGGCGTATTGCTTGCCTCCCGGGGCCGATGCCGCTAACCGTGCGGTCGGATGGATGTGGCCCATTGGGCGCGCGCACGCGTGCCGCATCGTGGATAGGAGATTGGCATGACTTTCAGGGTCGCGGTGGCCGGCGCCACGGGCGCAGTCGGACGCGAGATCATCAAAATCCTGGTGGAGCGGAATTTTCCGGCCTCGGACGTAGTCGCTCTTGCGTCCGGCCGTTCAACAGGCGCGGAAATTTCCTTCGGCGAGAAAAAGATATTGACGGTCCGCAACCTGGACACGTTCGACTTCACCGGCACAGATATCGGCCTGTTCAGCCCCGGAGCTTCGGTGTCGGCTATCCATGCGCCGCGCGCGGCGGCCGCGGGCTGCGTGGTGATCGACAACACCAGCCAGTTCCGCATGGACGCCGACGTTCCGCTCGTGGTGCCCGAGGTGAACCCGCAAGATCTGCGCGGGTTTGCCAAGCGCAATATTATTGCGAACCCGAACTGCTCGACGATACAGATGGTGGTGGCGCTGAAACCCCTGCACGACGAGTTCAAGATCAAGCGGGTGGTCGTTTCGACTTACCAATCCGTGTCCGGCGCCGGCAAGGAAGGCATGGACGAACTGTTCAATCACACCAAATCGTCCTTCGTCTATGAGCAAAGCCCCCCCGAACAGTTCACCAAGGAAATCGCCTTCAACTGCATCCCGCACATTGACAAGTTCATGGATGACGGCTCCACGAAAGAAGAATGGAAGATGGTGGTCGAGACAAAGAAAATACTCGATCCCACGATTGCGGTGCATGCCACGTGCGTCCGTGTGCCGGTCTTCATCGGCCATGGTGAGGCCGTGAACGTCGAGTTTGAACGCCCCGTTACCGCGGGCGAGGCGCGGGCGCTGCTACGCGACGCCCCCGGGGTCGAAGTCGTGGATGTGCGGGAGGACGGCGGCTACGTCACGCCGGTCGAATGCGCCGGGGAGGACGCGGTGTTCGTCAGCCGCATCCGCAAGGATCCGACGGTGGAACACGGCCTGTCGTTCTGGTGCGTGTCCGACAATCTGCGAAAAGGCGCGGCGCTGAACGCGGTGCAGATCGCCGAGACCATGACCGCGATGGGGTTGTTGACCCGCAAGGCCGCGTAACCCGGGCGCCTTCCGTAGAAGCACGCTATCGGGCTCACAGCTTCGAGTCCGCCGCTCCTCTGTCGCGCCCAGTTCGCGCCGATCAGGCCACACTGGCCTCTCGCCCGCGCTTCAGGGCCGGATGCACTGTCTTTTCGATGATCTGCAGATCCTTGCCGATGACATGCGCGCTCTCACCGACGATCAGCGGGTCGGGACCGGTGACGATGGCTCTGTCCTTGCCGTCATAAGGTATCTGCACGAGCAGATGCTGCAGCGCGTTGAGCCGAGCGCGCTTCTTGTCGTCGGATTTTACGATCGTCCAGGGTGCATCCGCCGTGTCGGTGTAGAAGAACATAGCCTCCTTGGCCTCGGTGTAATGGTCCCATTTATCCAGCGAGGCGCGGTCGATCGGCGATAATTTCCATTGCTTCAAGGGATCGGTCTCGCGGGCGGCGAAGCGCCGGCGCTGCTCCTCCCGGCTGACCGAAAACCAGAACTTTATCAGCGTGATACCGGACCGGACGAGCATACGCTCCAGGTCCGGGCACTGGCGCATGAATTCCAGATATTCGTTCGGCGTGCAGAACCCCATGACACGTTCCACACCCGCGCGGTTGTACCAGGAACGATCGAACATGACGATCTCTCCGGCTGCGGGCAAATGGCCGACGTAGCGCTGGAAATACCATTCCGTGCGTTCCCGCTCCGTCGGTTTCTGTAAAGCAACAACACGGGCCGTCCGCGGGTTCATGTGCTCGGTGAAACGCTTGATGGTACCGCCCTTGCCCGCGGCATCGCGGCCTTCGAACAGCAGGATGATCCGCTGGCCGTTCTGCTCGACCCAGCGCTGCGCCTTGAGAAGCTCACGCTGCAGTTCGAGCATATGCGCCTCATAGGGCGCTGTACGCAACGCGGTCTTGTACGGGTATTCGCCGGACTCAAAAAGACGGCGAATCGCGGCGGGGTCATGCCGCAACGCCGCGATCAGGTGCGCGGCGGATGCCGCGGCATCAGGCACGGACCCGACGAGCGGCTCCGGCTGGATGAAGGCGTTGTACGGAGCCCGCCCGTCCGAGCCGTTCGTTGCCGGAGCAGATGGTTTCGCCATGTCCAATTCCATGTGCTGGGTCGTTGCGCTATCGGTGCCTATCACGCCGCACACCCATCGAGAGGGAAGTCACGCACCGGGTCGATGCCGGCGGCCTCGACGAACCGGCGCAGCGCCGAGACCTCATCTTTCGAAAGGACGTGGCGCGCGCGGCCTGAAATCGGTGCTTGACCACGACGTGACCTTGCCCGCCGTGCGTAACGTCCGCGCCGAGCGCGTCCAGCACGGAACAGATAAGCCTTGGATCAATATTGGTGCTGACCTGATGGGCGAACAGGCCATGCAGCGTGCTTTGTTGCTTGCGGTTCATATAGAGCGATCTCCTCTAGAGCGATCTCCTCAGGCCGCTGGCCCAAGGGAAGGCCGCCGGAGCGGGTCCGTCCATGACCTATGTCAAAACAGCTTAACGTCGCTTCCACCCGCGTTGACGCTCCGCTGACCCACGCCTAGCCTGCCGCGATCATCGGTCGCGGGAGAAACGCAGTCATGTCCAACAAGCTCCAGGCACGCATTGCCGCCGGCAAGGCCAACGTCAATGGGTGGCTCGCCATCCCGTCCGGCTTCTCCGCCGAGGTTATGGCGCAGTGCGGCTGGGACAGCGTCACCGTCGACATGCAGCACGGCGTGCAGGACTACCAGTCGATGGTGCAGTGCTTCCAGGCGATGCAGGCGCACCCGATCACGCCGCTGGTCCGGGTGCCGTGGAATGAACCCGGCATCATCGGCAAATCACTCGATGGCGGCGCCATGGGCATCATCTGCCCGATGGTGAACACCGCGGCCGAGGCGAAGCAGCTTGCCGACGCCTGCCTGTATCCGCCCGCCGGCAAGCGCAGCAACGGCCCGATTCGCGCCGCGATGTATGGCGAGGCCAGCAGCTACCAGGCGACTGCCAACAACGAGATTCTGGTCATCCCGATGATCGAGACCCAGCAAGGTATCGACAACATCGACGAGATTCTCAGTGTTCCCGGCATCAACGGCATCTACATCGGCCCATCCGACATGGGCCTGTCGCTCGGGCTGATCCCGATCCTGGACCGCGAGGAGCCAATTATCCTGGAAATCTACGGCAAGCTGCTCGCGTCGTGCAAAAGGCACGGCAAATTCGCTGGTATCCACAACGGCACGGCGGCCTATGCCGCGCGCATGATGCAGATGGGCTTTCAGTTCTGCACCATCGCCAACGACAGCGGCCTGATGGCGCGCGCCGCGCGGGAAGCGGTTGTCGCGACGCGGAAGGCCGCCGGCGAAGTTGCCAACTGATACGGGCGGCCCGAAGGGACGACCGGTATGCGCGCGGGTTTGGCGGGGCGGCGGTGCTCGAATTCAATGAGACACCAGCGGCCCGGCCGTTTGAGGACGGTCAATCGTTCGGGCCGCTGGTATAAGATCTCGGGGAGAGAGGTGCTCGACGGCTCGCCGGCTAACCCGCTGCACCTACCTCTGAAAGCTCCAACCCGGTGCCATCCGCATGGCCCGCCAATACTGAGCGCAACCAATTTCCCACCCACCGCATGATAGCGTAGCCGGCGCGCTCCTCCTGGTCGCGCAATGAGGACCAATTCTCTCTAAACGCCGGCAGCGGTCCTGGTGCTGCCTGAAAAGAGGCTCGGAACGTCGTGGCAGGCGGGTCGCTTGGGAATCATGTACGTTCCAAGACCGAATTATAACTCATGCTTTTGATACCCGCGAGGGCTCGAGCATACGATCGTGTTGATGATGCTGCCGAAGCTCACTTGCCACAGTGCGTGTAATGGCGGTTACGTCCATGCCGCCGCCAACCGGCCGGTCGACACCATATGCCACTTTAGGAAAATTTAGCGGTCCAACGACTTCCCATATTTCGTGATGACGATCTGGCGGCAAGATGCGCGCCGGGTCACCGACAGCGATCCAGCCGATGGGCATTCCGACATTCGGTGGTAAACGGGTCTGGACATGTACCGTCCCGTTTATCCGTACTTCGGTTCGTGCACCAATACTCGCGCCGTGGAACACTGTCGCGCCCGTGGCAAGAAATGCGCATTCGCCGATCGTGCAACCGACAAGGTAAGCATGGGGACCAATTAGCACATGATTGCCAATCACTGTATCGTGCTTCTCTGTGGCACGAATAACAGCCTGCTCCCGGATGACGCAATTTGCGCCAATTCGTAAAGACCCGCCTTCCGCTGTCAGCACGGCCCCAAAGGCAACGCACGTATCGGGGCCTATCACGACATCACCACAGATCGTTGCCGTCGGCGCGATGTAGGCAGTTGGGTCGATGGTGGGGGAGCTCCCTTCGCTCTCAATCAGCATTTCGTACATCCCTGTCCCGATAGTCACGCCCTCTGCTCGAGCGGTTTCCATTCGCGTTGGCTCACGGAACCCGCTCTAGCTCTCTGTTTGAGAGCGTGATTCACCGCTCCGGTGATTCCACCTGTGCGGATCACGCTCTAGCAGGCTGCGGAAATTCGGCTTTACAGAACGCTATCGGTTCAATTCACTGACGTCCTCGATTCGCTGGAGAACCTGGACCGATGCGTGGTGCCGACCGTCAGACTGCTGCGATGTTCAGCTACCTTAGCCCCGAAGCTTTTGTGCCGACGACCCACCCGCTGCGAGCCATCCGCCCGCTGGTAAACGCGGCGCTTGAGCGCCTTTCGCCAGACTTCGCCAAAATCTACTCGGCGTTCGGCCGCGAATCGATTGCGCCGGAGAAGTTACTGCGGGCACTGCTGCTGCAAGCCTTCTTCTCAGTCCGCTCCGAGCGGCAGTTGATGGAGCAGTTGACCTACAACATCATGTTTCGCTGGTTCGTTGGCCTTTCGATGGACGCCTCCGTGTGGGATGTCACCGTGTTCACCAAAAACCGCGACCGTCTGCTGGAAGGCGATATCGCGCGCCGCTTCCTGGCTGCGATCCTGGTGGACCCGCAGGTCAAGCCGCTGCTGTCGGACGAGCATTTTTCGGTCGACGGTACCATGATTGAAGCGTGGGCCAGCATGAAGAGCTTCAAGCCGAAAGATGGATCGGCAGACGCACCCGGCTCCGGACGGAACAGTGAGGTCGACTTCCGCGGCCAGTCGCGCAGCAACGAAACCCACGCATCGACGACGGATCCCGACGCGCGGCTCTACAAGAAAGCGGCGGGTCAGGCTGCCAAACTCTGCCATCTCGGCCACGTGCTGATGGAGAACGCCAACGGGCTGGTCGTGGCGGCGACGTTGACCAAGGCGACCGGCACGGCGGAGCGCGAGGCTGCAATCGAAATGCTGGATGCGCTGGACGCGAGCCACCGGATCACCGTCGGCGGTGACAAAGCGTACGACACCGCCGATTTTGTTGCCCAAATGCGCGATCTTGGCGTGACGCCTCATGTCGCGCAGAATACCAAAGGCCGTCGATCGGCCATTGATGGCCGCACCACCCGCCATCCCGGCTACCGCATCAGCCAGAAGAAGCGCAAGCGGATCGAGGAGGTGTTTGGCTGGATGAAGTCATCCGCGGGCTTCCGCAAGACCCGCCACAGAGGCACCGAGCGGGTTGGCTGGATGTTCACGCTGAACGCCGCTGCCTACAATCTGGTGCGTCTGCCAAAGCTGCTGGGCGGCTCGGCTTAGGCAAGCCACGCCCGGAGTCTGTACTGAAGCTGGGAATTCGCTGATAAACATAGCAAATCCCCAGCAGGACAGCGAAAATCCCTCGAAAAGACCTTCTTGATCCGACTATGAGGCCGAAACGCCGCGATTTCTGGGCGAATTTCCGCAGCCTGCTAGTGTCACAAACGCCAATTTGGCCTACCCGGTTTCCGCCGCCACTGAACCCACGTCATGACGATGAAGGTTCAAAGCGGGACGGCTGAAACCACGGTCAAGCAATATTTGAGGCCTGTCTCTATGGCGAAGGCGCCGGGAACACCGAAAGTCATACGGCTGCTCAGACGGTCGACTGATACGGTCAGGTTATGAGTGAACTCTTTAGGCCTGTGGCTTTATCGAATGATCCTTCGAGACGGTCATCGAGGGAAACATTGCGTGGCGGCCGCACCTCCGCGCGTAAAACGTCATACCGACCTAATTCAAGGTTGGGACCAACTATAACCGCGAGGCTATCCCCTGGGTTCTTAAACGCTTCGATACCGGATGGAGCGTGACGTTTGGATCTTTACACACCCGCGAAGAAAGCCGTGGACGCCATGGAAGTGGCGACCACCTAAACCAGCTGCCATACAGGGGCCGCTTGGCCCCTCGTAAACCCGCCCCAGACCTTCCTTATCTCCGGTAAGCCCGCAGAAACACATCCGTGCCTCGCACCGCGCGGCAGTAGATTTCTTCGGGCGTGCTGAGTTCGGCAAGACCGAACGCGATCTTCGCGGGCCGGCTTCCTTCCCACAGGCTGACCAGATCATCAGCGGCGCACTCGGCATCGTCCACCGTCAGTTCCCCGCGCGCCACCGCGGCCAGGATCATGGTGGCAAGAGCCCCACGGACCCGGCCGGGCCCCGCGCTGTAGAAGCGTTCCGCAAGCGCCCGGTTAGCGCGCAAAGCCCCGGGCAGCGTATGCGACATCTTGCAGATGTCAGAACCGAGAATCACGTCCAGGAAGCCGGTCCCCACCGCGATCAGCCGTTCGCGCAGCCCCTCCGCCTGCTGCGAAGCGGACAACGCGCGGATCATCTGGTCGGCCGTCGCGGCGACAATCGTCTCGAACAATGTTTCCTTGTCGTGGAAGTGGCTGTACACTGTCATCTTCGACACGCCTGCCTGTGCCGCGACTGCCTCCATCGTCACCAGGTCAAACGGCTGGCTGCAGAACAGGCTTCGCGCCGCCGCGACAATGGCCTCACGTTTGGCGCGGTCCTTGGGGCGACCGGGCCGGTGAATGGGCGGCGAATGGATCACTGGTAATGTTCCTCTCCTTTTGGATACTGGACTAGTGGGTCCAGCATGATCCATATTGTACCCGCCGGTACAGGAATATGCTTAACTCATGCCGTTCACCGCAACCCCCTCGCCGTCCGCGCGCACCGTGTTCCTCGCCGCGCTCCTGACGGGCTGCACCGTGGGTCCCGATTTCCATCCGCCTCAGCCGCCCGCAACCACGCGATTTACCGAAAACGCCTTGCTGGCCCACACCGTTTCCGCTGCCACGCCGGGCGGACCGGCCCAGCAACTGACGCCGGATCGCGACATTCCTGGCGAGTGGTGGGCGCTGTTCCATTCGCCCCAGATCACCGCCCTGGTCACCCGCGCCCTGAAGGCCAACCCTGACGTCGCCGCCGCGCAGGCCACTTTGCGTGAAGCGCGGGAAAACACGCGTGCCGAGCAGGGCGCGCTGCTGCCGCAGGTCGGAGCGAGTGTCGGGGCGGAGCGTGAACAATACTCCCTCGCCGGGCTCGGCTTTGGCAGCACCACCTCGACCTTCTCGCTCTACACAGGCGCTCTGAACGTCTCCTACACCCTGGACGCCTTCGGCGGCATCCGTCGGCAGATCGAGCAGTTGAACGCCCAGGCCGAGTATCAGCGCTTCGAACTCGAGGCGACCGACCTGACGCTCGCCGCCAACGTCATCGACGCGGCGATCACCGAGGCGTCACTGCAGGCGCAGATCAACACCACCCATGACATCATCAGGGCCGACACCGACGCGCTGAACCTGACGAAGCAGCGCTTCCAGCTCGGTGGCGTCAGCGAGGTGGACGTGCTCCAGCAGCAATCGCTGCTCGATGCTCAGGTCGCCACCTTGCCCGGGCTGCGCAAGCAGTTGCAGCAAACCCGCAACCAGCTTGCCGTCTATCTCGGTGGGCGCCCGGACCAGTATGCGACCCCGACCCTCGACCTCGATACCCTGACACTGCCAGAGGATCTGCCGGTGTCGCTGCCGTCGAAGCTGGTCGAGCAGCGGCCTGATATTCGGGCCTATGCGGCGCTGCTGCATGCCGCGACGGCGGGAGTTGGGATCGCCACGGCGAACATGCTGCCGCAGGTTTCGCTCAGCGGAAGCTACGGCCGCGAGGGCACTGACCTGTCCAGCGTATTCACCCCGGCCGGCATCGTTTGGACGATTGCCAGCAGCATTACCCAGCCGATCTTCGAGGGCGGCACGCTGAGCGCGCGCAGGCGCGCGGCGCAGGCCGCGCTGGAGGTTGCCGCCGCGCAGTACAGCAGCACGGTGAACACAGCGTTCCAGAACGTCGCGAGCGCGCTGGTCGCGATCGAGCGGGATGCCGAGACGTTGCGGGCCTCACTGGCCGCGCAGAAGACCGCGGCCGCCAGTCTGGCGGTGGCTCGCTCACAGTACGCCGACGGGGCCGGGACCTACCTCAACGTGCTGACGGCCGAACAGAGCGACTTTTCGGCGCAACTGAACCTGGTCACCGCGCGCGCCGCCCGCTTCACCGACACTGTGGCGTTGTTCCAGGCGCTGGGCGGCGGGTGGTGGAACCGCACCGACGTGGATCCGAAAGTCGCCCATTGCTGCGGAGTGTTCCCATGAACGACGTCACCACGCTGCCCCGCACGACGATCACCGGACGCCGGCCCCGCACGTGGCTGCGGATGACGGTGATGCTCCTGCTGGTGGCGCTGGTGGGCGGCGGACTGGTCGCGTTCCAGCAGTTCAAGGCCGGTATCATCCAGCACATCGTGACGACGATCCGCTCACAGGTGCCCACGGTGGCGACCGCCAAGGCGTCGATGCAGCAATGGCAGCCGCGGCTGACCGCGGTCGGCTCGGCTCGAGCCTCCAACGGCGCCGATCTGGCGGCGGAGATCGGGGGTGTGGTGGACCAAATCGACTTCGAGTCCGGTCAAAGCGTGGTGGCGGGCACGATCCTGCTGCGGCTGCGGCCGGACGACGACGGCGCCAGGCTGGCGCAGCTGCAGGCCAGCGCGGACCTTGCCAACATCACGCTGCACCGCGACCTCAAGCAGTTCGCGGTGCATGGCGTGGCACAGGCAACGGTCGACAGCGATGCGGCGAACCTGAAGGTCGCGCAAGCCCAGGTCGCCGCACAGCAGGCGGTGATGGCGGAAAAGGTCGTCCGCGCACCGTTCGCCGGCCGGCTGGGCGTGCGCCAGGTCGATCTCGGCCAGTATATCGCGCCGGGCACCGCGATCGTTACGCTGGAGCAGCTCGATCCAATGTTCGTGGATTTCTACCTGCCGCAGCAGGCACTGGGGGAAGTCGCTGTCGGCCAGAAGGTGGAGGTGACGGCCGACGCCTATCCCGGCAAGACCTTCGCCGGGGTGGTGTCGTCGCTGAACTCCAAGGTCGATCCCACCAGCCGGATGCTGCAGGTGCGGGCCAGCGTTCCCAATCCCGACGGGAAGCTGCTGCCGGGGATGTATCTGGCGGTCGCGGTCGACGCCGGACGCGCGCGGCCGCTGGTGACCATCCCGCTGGCCGCGGTGGCGTTCAACCCGTATGGCTCGCTGGTGTACGTGCTGCATGACGAGAAGGACGCACAGGGCAAGGAACAGCAGGTCGTCAGGCAGAAGTTCGTCAAGACGGGCGCGTCCCGCGGCGATCAGATCAGCATCCTGAAAGGGATCGGTGCGGGCGACGTGGTCGTCACGGCGGGGCAGCTGAAGTTGCACAACGGCTCCGCGGTGAAGATCGACAACAGTCTGCAGCCGACCGACAACCCGACGCCCGTGCCGCAGGATTATTAGCCTTGATGGACCTTCCGCCGATGCGGGACATACGGGACGACACGTTTGGCACGCGCTCCATGGGCCCGCAGCGATGAAATTCACAGACATCTTCATCCGCCGCCCGGTGCTGGCGTGCGTCATCAGCCTGATGCTGCTGGTGCTCGGGCTGCGGGCCTTCTACGCCCTGCCCGTCCTGGAGTATCCGAAGACCGAGAACGCGGTGGTGACCATCACCACGGTCTATTACGGCGCCGACCCCGAGACCGTGGCCGGCTTCGTTACCACGCCCCTGGAGAATGCCATCGCCCAGGCCAACGGCATCGACTACCTGTCCTCCAACAGTCTCGCCGGCAGCAGCGTGATCACCGCGAACCTCGTGCTGAACTTCGACCCCGACAAGGCGATCACCGAGATCACTGCCAAGATCAACTCGGTACTGAACCAGTTGCCGGTCGGCGTCCAGCAGCCGACGCTTTCGGTGGCGATCGGTCAGTCGCTCGATGCGCTGATCATGGGGTTCTCCAGCGACGATCTGTCGCCTAACCAGATCACCGACTATCTGGTTCGCAACGTTCAGCCGCGCCTGCAGGCGGTGGCCGGGGTGCAGACGGCGGAACTGCTGGGCGGGCGGAACTTCGCCATGCGGGCCTGGCTGGATCCCGAGAAGCTGGCGGCCTACGGACTGAGCGCGACCGACGTCAACACCGCACTCGCCGCCAACAATATCATCGCAGGCATCGGCACCACCAAAGGCCAGATGGTGCAGTTCAACCTGACCGCCTCCACCACCCTGCATTCGGCGCAGCAGTTCCGGAACCTGGTGATCAAGCAGGTGAACGGCGGCATCATCCGCCTCGGCGACGTCGCCCACGTCACGCTCGGTTCCGACGACTATGAGTCCAGCGTCGAATACAACGGCAAGAAGGGGGTCTACATCGGGATCAAGACGGTGCCGTCCGCCAGCCTGCTGGACGTGGTCAATGGCGTGAAAGCGGTGCTGCCGTCTATCAAGCAGCAGCTTCCCGCTGGCCTTTCCGGCGACGTCATCTACGATTCGACCGTGTTCGTGAACAGCGCCATCCATGAGGTGGAACGGTCGCTGGCTGAAACGGTACTGATCGTCACCTTGGTCGTCTTCGCGTTCCTAGGCTCACCGCGGTCGGTGGTGATACCTGTCGTTACGATTCCGCTGTCGCTGATCGGCACCTTCGCGGCCATGCTGATCTTTGGCTTTTCCATCAACCTGCTCACCCTGCTGGCCCTTGTCCTGGCGATCGGACTTGTGGTCGACGATGCCATCATCGTGGTGGAAAGCGTCAACCGCCATCTGGAAGAGGGCATGCGACCCCGGGACGCCGCCATGCGTGCGGCGCGCGATCTGGCAAACCCGATCATCGCCATGACGGTCGTCCTGATCGCCGTCTACGTGCCGATCGGCTTCCAGGGCGGGCTGACCGGCGCGCTGTTCACCGAATTCGCCTTCACTGTCGTCGGTGCGGTGACTATGTCCGCCATCGTGGCGCTGACCCTGTCGCCGATGATGTGCGGCTTCCTGCTGAAACCCCACCCCCAGGGCCAGGTCCGCGGCCTGTCCGACCGCCTCGCCGCCCTCATCGATCGCCTGTTCAGCCGGCTGGAGCGCGGCTACGAGCGGCGATTGCGCGGCAGCCTGCGCACGCTGCCGGTCACCTTGCTGTTCGCCGCGCTCGTCGTCGGCAGCATCTACTTCCTATACAACAGTGCCAGCAGCGAACTGGCGCCGCAGGAGGACCAAGGCGTGGTCATCCTGATGCCGACCTCGGCTCCCGACGCGACTCTGCAACAAAAAGAGCTGTTCAGCCAGCAGGTGCAGGACATCCTGGAGAAGGTTCCCGAGGCGGATCAGAGCTTTCAGGTCATCAGCCCGACCCAGTCGATCTCCGGCATCACCCTGAAACCGTGGGATCAGCGGAAACGCGACGCAACCACCATCCAGCGCGCGCTGCAGGGTCAGCTCAACAACGTCGCCGGCCAGCGCATCGTGGCCTTCCTGCCCCCCGCTCTTCCGGGTTCGCAGGGCCTGCCGATCCAGTTCGTGCTGAAATCGACCCAGCCGATTTCCACCTTGTATCCGCAGGCACAGAAGTTCCTCGCCGACGCCACGGCCAGCGGATTGTTCCTGTTCATCGACAGCGACCTGAAAGTCGATGCGCCGCAGTCGGTGATCGAAATCGACCGCGACAAGGCCGCGCAACTCGGCCTCTCCATGAGCCAGGTCGGCGAAGCGCTGGGAGGATTGCTCGGGGGTGCCTACACCAACTACTTCAGCCTTGGGTCCCGGTCGTACAAGGTGATCTCCCAGGTCCAGCAGCGCTACCGGCTGACGATCGACCAGGTGATGCACTATCAGATCGCCACCATCAACGGCATGCCGGTTCCGATTTCCGCCATCGCCCGCGTGCGGCAGGAAACGGTGCCGGAGACGATCACGCATTTCCAGCAGCAGAATTCCGCGACCATCTCAGGCGTGCCGACGCCCGGCGTGTCGCAGGCTGACGCACTGCACGCTCTGCAGGATCTCGCGGTTCAGGACCTGCCGCGCGACGTGCTGATCGACTACGCTGGCCCGCTGCGCCAGTTTGTCCAGGAATCGAGCGGCTTCGTCGGCACCTTCGGGTTGGCCCTGATCATCATCTTCCTCGCCCTGGCCGCCCTGTTCGAGAGCTTCCGCGATCCCCTGGTGATCCTGGTCACGATCCCAATGTCGGTCGCGGGAGCCTTGGTTTTCATCAGCCTGGGCTTCGGCGGTGCGTCGCTGAACATCTACACTGAGGTTGGGCTGGTGACGTTGATGGGCCTGATCAGCAAGCATGGGATCCTGATCGTGGAGGTCGCCAACGAGGCACAGCGCGGCGGCATGTCGAAAGTAGACGCGATCATCCACGCGGCCGGGCTGCGGCTGCGGCCGATCCTGATGACGACGGCGGCGATGGTGCTGGGTGTGGTGCCGCTGATCATGGCCACGGGGGCCGGCGCGGCGTCGCGGTTCAACATGGGACTGGTTATCGCCAGCGGCCTGTCGATCGGCACGCTGTTCACGCTGTTCGTACTGCCCGCGGTTTATCTGGTGATCGCGGCGCGCCACACCACGGAGGAGGCAGTGGCGCTGAGCCCGGCGTAGGGGAGGGGTTCTGGGTTTGGCGGCAATTGGCAGCGCTGTTTGTCGCGGCGTTGGGTGCGCTAATTCTGGGTGTTACGTTGCGCGGCCAAAGCGGGCCACTCCTCAATCTTTAGCCGTCCAACGATTTCACTTTTGTCCGCGTCGTCAGGACGAATAACGAGAGCCTCGCCGTCTGCAAGACCTGAGGCGCGCTGGCCAAATACAGCCATGATATTGGGGAACTGTGTTACAATAATCGTATTCCATCCTGCGCGAGGCTTCTCGGCGACCTTCGCCCGTAGCCAGGCCGTCTGGTCCTTGGAACTCGCCTGCATGTTTTGCCCGCCGTCGCCGAGTTCGGCCTCGATCACCGGGTTCGGCAGCCCGGCGAGGCGCACCGTCTCCCGCGCGCGGTAGGTCGGGCTCGACCAGACCTTTTCAATCGGGATTCCCAGCGCCTTGATCGCCTTGCCCATCGCCTGGGCCGAGGCTCGGCCCGTCCCATCGAGTTGACGTTCCAATTTGGAGTTGTCCCGCTCAGCGCTTGTGGCGGTCGGTGGTGTAGAGGGTGAGCTGGCATGCCGCAGAAGAAGGACATACCCGCCTTGGCGCAGCGCCGCGACCAAAGCGGCGCCGGACAACGGGTCTCCCCGGGCCGCTCCAATGGCGAGTATGCCAACAATAATGGCGAACGGCGTCAGCCACCTTGTCAGACCCATTTGCCACGCCTTGATGCTCACTGACCGTCCCCACCATGTCACAGTCGTTGTGCAGTCGTCGGTTCACCTGACGGCAGTTGACCTCGCCGCACGAGCATTGCCACGAGCGCGGCAGTTCCTAGCGTCCGCGAGATAACCACCAGCCAAGACGGCACGGAAACACCAGGAGAAGAAACGCAACCCGTCCGATCCCGAAATCTGCGGGAGACTGTATGCCGCTTGTCCCGACCGGATTGTGCAAAACGGCAAAGAGCGGCGCGACCACGGCGGTTCAGCGGTCAGCGCCTGGACGCTGAAGGGCGGGCTTAGCGAGCGGTCCACGATGCTCAGGCGGGACCCTTTCGATCCCGCCCCGCCTGCTCTACTGATCTTTGCTGGCGGCAGCCAGCAGCCGCTGCTTGACCTGCGGATTCTTCTGCGCGGCACGGACCACGTTGGAATATTCCTGGACCGAAAGACCGTGCGACTGGATCGCCTGGACAGCCTCGGCATTGGCCTGCTGGCTCAGGCCCCGCTTCTGATCAGGGGTCGCAGACTCCATCTTGCCCTGATACTTCTCCTGTAGCTTCGCCACGTCATGCAGCGCGGCACCCGCCTTGCCGATCGTGCCGTCGGGAATGGTCTCGTTCGATTGAGGCGCCATCTGGTTCTGTGGTGCCTGGTTCTGCGGTGGCTGAGTCGATTGCGCCAGGGCCACGGCCGGTACCAGCCCGAACGCCACGCCCGCCGCCAATGTCACCATATGTCGCATCTCACAGGCCCTCCCGCGCCGCATTCAACAATCTCTGTTCAAGGTCCTCATCCGTCTCCGCCGCGGTCAGCACGGTGTTGTAGTCCTCGACCGAGATGCCCTGCTCGTCGATCGCCCGTTCGGCCGCGACCCTTGCCCGGGTTGCCAGAGCCTCCCGAGCGTCGGTGGCGGTCTCAGTTTCTGCCTGCATTGCGTATTCCTGCTGAATACGTGCGACGCGACCGGCTGCCGCACCGACGCGGGTCACCATATCTTGCGACACGGGGACCTGGTTGGTGTGAAACGGTGCCATGCTTTTCTCCGTTGTTGTCCGAATTTGCGATCCCACGGGATCGCGTAGATCTCAACGAGGCAATCTCGATCGGGTTCAGTCGAAAATGAGCCCCGCTTTGCGGATCAACCTGCAAACGCGGTAAGAAGGCGGCACTCAGCCGGAGGAAATCGCCATGGCCCCGCCGCCCGTCATTCGCCTGCATCCCGATGACAGTGTCGTGATCGCTCGTGCCACGCTTCTGCCCGGTGCGCCCGTGGGTGAGAACGTCCTCGCCACCCAGCGGGTCCCCGCGGGGCACAAGGTGGCGGTCCGAGCCATCGCGGCGGGCGAGCCTGTGCGCCGCTATGGCCAGATCATCGGCTTCGCCTCGGTCCCCATAGCACCCGGCGAGCATGTCCACGTCCAGAACTGCGAGATGGGCGATTTCGCCAAGGACTATGCCTACGGCGTCGACGCCCGGCCGACGGACCACTTCGACCCGCCCGCCACCTTCCAGGGCATCCGCCGGCCTGACGGCAAGGTCGCCACGCGCAACTACATCGGCATCCTGACCAGCGTGAACTGTTCAGCCCATGTCGCCGGCGTGGTCGCCGACATGTTCCGCCGCAACCCGTTCACCGGCGACGACCCGCTCGCCGATTTTCCGAATGTCGACGGCGTCGTCGCCCTGACCCACAAGACAGGCTGCGGGATGACCCAGGACGAACCGCTGCGGTTGCTGCGCCGCACCCTCGCCGGCTATGCCCGTCACCCCAATTTTTCCCACGTCATCGTGCTCGGTCTGGGCTGCGAAGTGAACCAGATCGGCGGCCTGATGGAAGAACAGCGCCTCGCCGGCCGGCTGAAGGCGATGGACATCCAGACCATGGGCGGCAGCCGCAAGACCGTCGCCGCCGGGGTGGAGTTCGTGAAGGACATCCTCGCGGAGGCGAATCAGGTGACGCGCGTGACGGTGCCGGCGTCGGAACTGACGGTCGCATTGCAATGCGGCGGTTCCGATGGTTACTCCGGGGTATCGGCCAACCCTGCGCTGGGCGCGGCGAGCGACCTGCTGGTGCGCCACGGCGGCACCGTCATCCTGTCGGAGACCCCGGAAACTTACGGCGCCGAGCACCTGCTTACGCGCCGGGCGGTATCCCGGGAGGTCGGCGAGAAACTGGTCGATCTGATGCGCTGGTGGGAGGATTACACCCGGCAGGAGGGGGCCGAGATGAATGCCAATCCCTCGCCCGGCAACAAGGCCGGCGGCCTGACGACGATATTGGAGAAATCGCTGGGTGCGATGGCCAAGGCCGGCAGCACCAACCTGGTCGACGTCGTCCGCTACGCCGAGGAAGTGAAGGCCCGCGGCTTCGTCTTCATGGACACGCCCGGCTATGATCCGGTCGCCGCCACCGGCCAGGTCGCGGGCGGTGCCAACCTGGTGTGCTTTACTACCGGGCGTGGCAGCGTGTTCGGGTGCAAGCCCGCTCCCTCGATCAAGCTTGCGACCAACACGCCGATGTTCAAACACATCGAAGACGACATGGACGTGAACTGCGGCACGGTCCTCGACGGCGACGAAACGGTGCAGCAGGCCGGTCAGCGGATATTCGACCTGATCCTCCGCGTAGCCTCCGGCGAACGCACCAAGAGCGAGCAGTTCGATTTCGGCGCCGCCGAATTCGCGCCGTGGGTGATTGGCGCAACGATGTAGCGCCTTCTCTATCTTCGGTCGCGTGGTCGCCGGTGGAGATGCACGGCGACGGCACGTGGTTTGATCATGGCGAGCGCTACAAGGCGACCTCCGAATACCTGACTGTTTGGCGAGCGCTCCTGCAAGGGCGGACCGCAGATTTCGATGGCGAGCACATCCGGGTGGACGGCGGCAAACTGCTCTATCCGCCAGTTCAAAGGCCTATTTACCCCTGTATTCTGGGGGTTCGTTCGATGCCGGTCTGAACGCGGCGGCCGAGCACTGCGACATCTATCTGACTTGGGGGCGAACCCCTGCGGAAGTCTCCGAAAAGCTGGTCCGTGTGCGTCAACGTGCTGCGGAACGTGGACGAACACTGTCGTTCGCTATCCGGCTGCACGTGGTGGTACGAGGCACCGGGGAAGAGGCGCGGCGTGAGGCGGACGCGCTGATCGAGTATGTCAATGACGAGGCCATTGCCATCTCGCAGCGCACGTTCGCCCGATTCGGCTCCGTTGGGGCGGCAGCGGATGGCTCGTCTGCATAACGGGCAGCGCGACAAGCTGGAGATCAGCCCTAATCTCTGGCCAGGCGTCGGTCTTGTGCGTGGCGGCGCCGGCACCCGCGCTTGTCGGGAACCCGGAGCAGGTCGCCGCGTGGATGCGCGAATACATAGAACTGGGGATCGCTCGTTTCATCCTGTCCGGTTATCCCGTTTAGAGGAATGCTATCGTTTCGCGGAGCTGGTCTTTCCATTGCTGCCGCTGAAGCCTGGGCACCATCGCGGGCCGGTGCACAATGCGGACCCGTTCGGCGAGATCGTTGGAAACGCGGTCGCGCGAAGCACGTTGAGGGCAGAGAGATAGTTTCTTTGGCCTAACCCTTAATGTGGTTTGTTTGTTGACAGGACGCTTTTTCACGCATATAGAAGCGTTGTAGGTGAATCACGACCTCGTTCAGTAGAATGGAAGCCAATATGACTGGTCGCCTCGCGGCCCTGGTCCCTCTCATGCGAGCCAGGCGTTGTCGCTGATCCCACCATAGCCGAGACCGGCGGCCTTGAAATCCGTGCGCGACGCCGCGCGGGCGTCGGACTTGCGGGTTCGCACCTAACTCGGGAGAATATCCAGTGTTTATCTGGCGACTTCCGAGAACTCACGCGTTGCCTCGGAGCGAAGGATTCGGCGCCGTATCAACGCATATCGTCAAGTATTTGGTCATGGCGGACCGGGCGCCTCAAAATACGGCTGATAGGCTCATATTCGCCCGTGTTTGCCAGCAGAAAGCGCGTTAATGAACACGGGTTGCAAGGTTGGATTCATTCCGAGATGGTGTTGTCGCAAATGTGGTATATCCCACCCTATACACTGCTCAAGCAATGGATGGGTCGCCATGTAATGGCAGAGACCGCCCGTCTCAGGCTGCTGTACGATGATGTTCTCGATGTACTGAAGGAACTGTTGCAGCCAATCCCGGTGGACGAGGCGTGGTACAAAGCGGAATATCCCGCGGTCGCCGAGTACCTGGTGCGCGGCATGACAGAAACGGCGAAGTCACACTTTCAGAAGCATGGTTACTTCGAAGGACGAAAGCCGTTCGCGCCCGGCTGGCGCGGTCTGCCCGAACCAACTCCGTTCGCACAATTGCAATCCCGCCTGCGGATCATTCCGTCGCGGGGGCGTTTGATCGTCGAAATCGAACACAATGACTTCCTGGGGATTGTCAGCGATCTACTCACCGCGGTTCCGGTCGATCAAACATGGTATCGCACCGCCTATCCGGACGTGGTGAAGGAACTCGATGATGGAACCTCGGCCGTATATCACTATGCCAGGCAGGGATATTTCGAAGACCGGATGCCATTTGATATCACCGTGGATCCGGAATGGTACGTTTCCCGGTATCAGCACGTCAGGATGGCTCTGGAACGAGGCGATGCCAGGTCCGCGCAAGATCACTTCATGCGCGCGGGATATATCGAGGGATGTCGTCCGAGGGCGCCATGATGTCCGTCGCCCAGGCTCGACCGGAAGACATGGCGGCGGCTGGCCGGCAGCGGCCGCGCGACGATTGGGGCCGCGGACGCCGCGGCGGCAGTGTGTTTGTCGTCGATTTCAGCCGGGGCGGCAACAGCGCGGACTATCGAACCTTCGGCTGGAGCGCCCAGGAGGAAAGCCACGTCTGGTCCCTGCGATCCGACTGCGGTCTGCGCCTGCCCGCACTCGCAGAAAACACACCCATCATCCTCGATCTGGATTTCAACATCCCGGCCGGGCAGGTCGGGGTGAGGACCGCGGTGGTGCGCGTCTTCGTCGATGACCGCCTGATCGGTGCGGCGGCGGTCGACGACTGGACCCGGCTGCGCTGCGAGATTCCGCAGCGGCTGATACGGCCGGGTGAGCCGATCGACTTGCGTATCGAACATCCCTGCTTTACGCGCATGGATCACCTGGGTTTCGGCAACGACGACCGACCGCTCGGCCTCTGCTTCTACGCCGCGCGCGTCTATCCCCCAGGGATGAAGCCGTTGGTGGAATTGATCGCGCCGATGCCACCGGAAGGCAAGATCGTTCAGCCGGCGGTGTCCGTCTCGGCTGAGGAGTCGGGCGAGCCGCGGTCCTACCGCTGTGGCCCCGTGGACCCGGGGCATGTCCGGTTGCATGATGGCTGGCGACCGGATCCCGATGGCGCGGTGTGGGCGGATCGACGGGTCTGTACGGTCGAAGTACCAGCGCCGGCCCGGCGGGGTCTGTATTTAGCGCTGTTCAAATTGTGGCCGCTCTACATCCGCAGCTTCCTGCCGACCCAGCGTATCAACATCCTGCTGTCGGGCGCTGTCATCGGTCAGTATCGTACTGGTACGGGCACGGGCCTGGCCATCCCACTGCCGCCGGAACTGATTGAACCTGGAGGTATGCTGGCGTTTACCTTCGTGCTGCCCGACGGGTTGCCCATGCATAGGTTCGATCCGGCTCAGCCGCCGAATTTTCTCAGTCTGTTAATCGAATCCATTGAGATCGTGCCGTTGCCGCGGCAGCATGCCGCGCTGGCCCGGGTTCGCGACGACGATGTTGCCGCGCCGGCGCCGATTGCCGTCTCAGACCGTTTCCTCGATGAGCCGATTGACCAGCTGCCCGAAACGGTGAAGGCCGCACTCGGCGTCGGAATGCCGGAGATCCTGCAGCACTTTGAAAGCCTCGGCGACAATTGTGCGTTTGGGCTGGGGCAGCGCAAGGGCGGCTGCGAAGTGCTGGGCTTGCTGCGATTTGCCAATTCGCCGTTGCAAAGCCTGATGGTGGCATTGGACGACGAATTCAAGGCCGCTTCGTCGGCGACGGAGATCGAGCTGCGACGACCCGACGGTGAGACGGGCGAATATCAGGTTCACATCGACCGATACGGGATTCGCTGGCATACCGACGTTTACGGCGGGACGGTCGACGAGGCAGTCATTTTTGCGCAGCAGACCATGCGAATAGCGTATCTGCGGCGCAAGTTCTACGAAGCTTTGCATGCCGGGCGCAAAATTCTGACGATTTCGCGGGCCGAGCCGCGCAAGCATCCAATTCCGCTGCCGTTCGCTGGCGAGAATGACGTGTGGGAAGAAAAACCCGAAGACCTGCGCTTCGCGGAGGTGCTGCCATTGTTCCTCAAGCTGAACGAATACGGGACGAACACGCTGCTGTATCTCACCCGCTGCTCCCAGCAGCGGCGATCCGGCACCGTGGAACTCGTCGCGCCCGGGGTGATGCGCGGCTACGTCGACGATTTCGTGATTTCGCCAAATCTGACCGACCGCGATCATGCCGCATGGCTGCGTGTCGCGGTCAACGCATGGCTGCTGGACCGGGGACCCAACGCCTCGTTCCGCAAGGAGGCCGCGACATGAATCCTGATGACACGATGTCTTCGCTGATCGCCAGCGGTTCAGACGATGCGCCCGCGATCGGTGCGCCGGGGCAGGAGCCGATATCGTTTCGGGCCCTGCGTGCGCTGGCCGAGCGGACAGGCATGGCGCTGAACGCGGCCGGCACAGGGCGTGGCGATCGGGTGGCTATCGTGCTGACGAACGGCGCGGAAGCGGCCTCCGCGTTTCTCGCCGTGGCATGCCACGCGGTCACCGCACCGCTCAATCCGAGCTACAAAGCCGAGGAGTTCGCGTTCTATCTGTCCGACCTGAAGGCCCGGGCGCTGATCGTGCAGCAGGGTGCGGAGACGCCGGCGCGATCCGTCGCGGCAGCGCAGGGTATCCCGGTCATCGAACTGGTGCCCGATCCGCTGTTCGCCGGGGCTTTCGCCCTGGTTCCCCCGGCGGGCCTGGCCGGCGTGCCGCGCTCGGGCGGTCCGGCGGATGCAAGTGACGTGGCGCTGGTTCTGCACACCTCCGGCACCACCGCGCGGCCCAAGATCGTGCCGCTGACGCATGCCAACCTTGCGGCCTCGGCGCGGCATATCGGGCGGACACTGGGGTTGGGGCCACCGGATGTCTGCCTCAACATCATGCCGCTGTTCCACATTCATGGTCTGATGGCCGCGGTGCTGGCTTCGGTCGCGGCCGGCGGGTCGGTGATTTGCACCCCGGGCCTGACCGGCTTTCGTTTCTTCACATGGCTCCGGGATATCCGGCCAACCTGGTACAGCGCCGTTCCGACCATGCACCAGACGCTGCTGGATCTGGCACCGCGCTTCAAGGACGTCATCGCCGGGGGCCGGCTGCGTTTCATTCGCAGTTCGTCTGCGTCGCTGCCTGCCGCTGTTATGAGCAGGCTGGAGGAGGCGTTCGGCGTGCCGGTGATCGAGGCCTACGGGATGACCGAGGCCAGCCACCAGATGACCAGTAACCCCCTGCCGCCGGTACCACGCATCGCCGGCAGCGTCGGCCTCGCCGCCGGACCCGACATCGCGATCATGGACGCGGCAGGAATGCTGCTTCCGCCCGGGTCTGTCGGGGAAGTGGTGATTCGCGGGCCGAATGTGACGGCGGGTTACGAAGGCAACCCGGCCGCCAATGCCACCGCGTTCCATAACGGCTGGTTCAGGACCGGAGACGAGGGCGTGCTGGATGACGGCGGATACCTGCGGCTGACCGGCCGGCTGAAGGAGATCATCAACCGGGCCGGTGAGAAGATTGCGCCGATCGAGGTGGACAACATCCTGATGGACCATCCCGCGGTCCGTCAGGCGGTGACATTCGCCATGCCAAGCCGGACGTTCGGCGAGGATGTCGCCGCTGCGGTTGTGCTGCACGCGGGCAGTGCGGCCGATCCCGAGGCCCTGCGTGGCTTCGTGGCGGATCGGCTGGCGTCGTTCAAGGTGCCGCGAAAAATCGTTGTCCTGGCGGAAATCCCCAAAGGGGCGACAGGCAAGCTGCAGCGTATCGGCCTGGCCCAGCGGCTCGGCCTGGAGGACTGATCGCCCGGGCGGCGGTGGATTTGACCGCCGAGCGCGAACCCACCCTCGGCATCGGGTCGGCGACCGATGCTGCGTCACTCGACCACCCGTGAGGTATGGACATGAACAGCGAGGATTACGCGATCGTCATCAGTCGAACGGCGCAACAGGTATTTCGCCAACCGTCCATTGCTTTCAGTCCCTGCCTGACGTTTCGCGAGATCGCCGGGTTCGATTCGATTCTCGCCATCCAGTTCATCCTGGCGATCGAGATGGCGTTCGACATCACCCTGGCCGAGGACGAGGTCGACGACATGCACACGATGGGCGATCTGCTGACACTTCTGAAGGTGAAGAAAGGCCAGGGAGCCGGCGTCGAGAGAGAGTAGCGCAACCGCACGGTTCGAACGGACTGGACCCCAGCGTTGATATCATTTATTCACCTTGTTGGCACGTGTTTATGATTGACGAGAAATCTAGGAGCGTATAATTGGGGGAGCGCAGGTCGAATATCGGCCTGCTTTGCGAATGGAGGCCGGCATGATCGATTGCTCTGCGCCCCTGGCCCTTTCCGTGCCGGCCAGATGTTGTCGCTGATCGCGATTTGACGGCATCCCGTCAACGAAATCTTCAGCGCGACGACACCCCACCGATCAAGGCTTTTTCGTCATGAATGTATGGCACAACCCGCGCCCATTCGCCTCATCTGCGAACCAGTCCTGTTCCGCCGGCCCGTCCGTGCCGATGCGCCACTCACGCCCAATCGAGCTTGACGGCGTATTTCTGGGCGCGGCCGTGGAACACGAACTCGGCGTTCGGTTCATCTCCGTGGATGTTCGCGTGATCGAGATGGACCAAAGTATCTGGCCAACGCTGGAATATGCCTACCGGGCAGCCCGTCAGTTGTTCAAATCGCGCCGAGCGGCCAGTCGTTGCTGAAACGCTGGTGAGCAGTCGATGGAGCCGGGCAAGGCCGGCTTCAACCGACAGTCGGTGGCGGCGCTGGAACCCCAGCCACGGGCGGCACGGGATAATGATGCCTGGAGGCGGCGACGCCGTTCGGGGCGCGGGTTGCGGCGTTTGCGTCCTGCGTCCCGCTCCGTTGACGTGTTTCAGGCGTTCCGCTGTCCGCGGTCATGCTCAAAACCCCGCAAACAGGGGCGTTGACAGATAGCGTTCGGCAAACGACGCGGCGATGCCGACAATCAGCTTGCCGGCGTTTTCTTTCCTTGCGGCAAGTTCGACCATCGCATGCAGCACCGCACCCGAGGATATTCCCACCGGCAGGCCTTCGATCGCCGCGCAACGCCGGGCGGCGCCGAACGACTTCGGCCTCCGACACGGCTACAACCTCGTCCAGAAGCGCCCGATCGAGCACCGCCGGGGTAAATCCTGCGCCAATGCCCTGGATACGATGCGGACCCGGACTGTCCCCTGACAGCACCGCGCTTTCCTGCGGCTCCACGCCGACTATCCGCAAGCCTGGGCGCCGCGGCTTCAGTCCCCGGGCGACGCCCGTCAATGTGCCGCCGGTGCCGATGCCCCCAACCACGAAATCGACGGCGCCGGCGGTGTCCACCCAGATCTCCTCGGCGGTTGTTGCCTGATGCGCCGCCGGATTGGCCGGGTTGTCGAACTGCCGCGCGATCCACGCGTCCGCGGTGCGGGCGAGAATGGCGTCGGCGCGGGCGATCGCGCCGGGCATGCCCAACTTCGCAGGCGTGGTTTCCACCTGGGCACCCAACAGACGAAGCAGCTTGCGCCGTTCGACCGACGCGCCTTCCGGCATGACCACGATCAGCTTGTAGCCTTTCGCCGCGGCCACGAAGGCCAACGCAATTCCGGTGTTTCCTGATGTCGGCTCCACGATCGTCGTCTTGCCGGGCGCGATGTCGCCGGTCAGTTCTGCGGCTTCGACCATGGCGAGCCCGATACGATCCTTGACCGATCCGAGGGGATTGAAGAATTCCAGCTTGAGTGCGATGTCGGCGGCCAGGTTGTCGGCTTCCTTCAACCGGGGCAACCGGACCAAAGGCGTGCCGCCGATAAGATCGAGGACACTGTCGAACATTCTGCCGCGCGGCATGACGGAACGATCAGGCAAGGCTGCTGGACCGAACCGCGATGTGTAGCCCGCCGCCCTGACGCTTCTGCGCGGCCTGGCCATCCGCCGTCAGATCACGAAATTCAGCGGGTCGGTGACCGGCTTGCGCAATCCGGCCTTGGCCGCTCGCTTCAGCAGGTCCTCGATGGTCAAGGAATTCGGCGATTGCGAGCAGGGCGGCGTCGAACTCGCTCCACAACGGTTCGATCACCACGCGGTGCAGGCGTCCGCTGAGATCATGGGCGCCTTCCTCCAGGCTGTTCAATCCCACGGTGATAGCCTCCGACACCTTGATCAGCCGCGGTGGCCGGCCCAGGCGATAGCCGCCATGCGGCCCTCGCGTGCTTTCGAGCAGACGCTCCCGCGACAGGGCCTGCAGCAATGGTTCCAGCGTACGGCGGGCCATGCCGGTGCGTTCGGCGAGCTCCGCCGCGTTAACGACGGTTTCGCCGCCGCTGTGGAAGGCGATATCAAGAACGATAGCCAGAGCGACCATTCCACGGTCCCGACGCGTAAGAAGCATCTTCCCGATCTCATCTCCTGTACGTAATCGAGGATTAGCCTATAGGTCGCGGACTAGCAAGTCTATCCTGCAGAAAGCGGTAATCCGATATTTCCAACCCACAGCGCCGCACTCGGTAGAAATTTCTCCCAGGCATAGACGTCCAGAAGCCGAACCGCGCCGCCCATCTGCAGGCGGAGGCATATCGCAGTAATATGGGCCGAACCCTGCAACCATGGGACCAGGATATTGTTGGCAATGCGATGATCGAGTCCACACGACCAACCGTCCTGCCCTTGCACCATGGCGGGCCGCGACTTGGAGCGCTTTCTCTCCACGCCGATGACGACTTGGGGCGACCCGACCAGGCGCGTAAGGTTGTGGAACCCTCAAGGCGAAGCGTGCGACCTTCAGGATCGGCCCAACCGCGGGCAACATCGTGTCCCCAAGTGGCGGCACTTTAACGCGATCCGGAGTGATTACGTGGCGGCGGGCCGATTGCAAATACGTGTCCAGGACGTGGTAGCGGGTTGACTCCTCCCGCGTATCGTAGAATGCTTCAGCCAAGCGCACCGATCGTCGGGCCTCGCAGGCCGCTGGGTGGCCTCGCGGACAGATCCTTTAGAGGACCGGCCCGTCGGGTGCGTCATCTGAAAACCGTCGTGAAGGACGCTGTGATGCCACTCGATGTCACCGTATCATCAAAAAACGTTACGGCAACGCTGCATTACCTCGTGCGCGGCGCCGAGAAGCCGGTGCGCTACGTGGATGAACCGCCACCGGGCGCTGATGTCTACAATGGCATCGATGACCCGCGTGAGGTGCGCATTACGGACGCCCGCGGCCGCGAAGCTGAATTTACGCTCGACCGGAACGGCTTCGCTTTGGTGCGCGCGCCAACCCGTGTGAACGACTTCTACTCGCCCGAGGAAGTGAAGACCGTGTACTATCCAGAGGTGGAGCGCCTGCTGAAGGAGCAACTCGGGGCGTCTCGCGTGTTTGTGTTCGATCATGTCGTGCGCAACGCCGGCTTGGCAGACGGGCGGACGCCTTCGCGGCAGGTGCATAATGACCACACCGTCAATTCCGCCCCTCGACGGGTGCGTGATCACCTGGGCTCGGATGCGGATGACTTGCTGAAGCATCGGTTTGGCGTCGTCAACGTCTGGCGGCCGATCCGCGGACCTGTCCTTGATTCACCGCTTGCACTGTGCGACGCTCAAAGCTTCAGCAATGACGATCTGATCGCCAGCGATCTGGTTTACAAACATGTCCGAGGCGAAACGTCCCGGGTGGAGTTCAAGCCTGAGCACCGCTGGTATTACTTCTCGGAGCAGCAGCGAGATGAGGTTTTGCTGATCCGAGTGCATGACAGCAAAGACGACGGCCGAGCGCAGTTATCGTTTCATACTTCATTCGAGAATCCCCTGGCTGAAGGTGCCCCACCGCGGGAGAGCATCGAGGTCCGGACGCTGGTGTTTTTCCCGCCTGGCACCTGACACCGACAGCCGCCTGGCCGTCGCCCTGAGCCAGGGCGGCGGCTTTTGGCGAGCTGTCCTTCACGGCTCCCGATGTATACGCCGACGTGAGACATGGAACGGCTTTGCCTCGTTCCTTGACTCCTCCCGTCTCCGGTTGGCCCTGGGCTTTGGGTGAACAACGTAGTTCCTTCGGTCCAGCCACGTCCAATGGCAGCCACCGCCGACCGCACGATCCGCTCGGATGCATCCAGCGTCTCGGCAGTGCAAGACGTGTGACCGGCACGCGACATGAAATGCGCTGCACGGCCGTGCGGGGCTCCATGGCGTCTAAACCAAGCTAACGTGACAATACCTGCCGCGGCCAGCCTCAGCGAACCGCCGTGGCGGTCTCGCCCTTGGCATCCGGTGCCGGCGCCAGTGCAACGGTTTTTTGCTTCGTCCAGCCTCCACCCAGGGCTTCGTACAAATCGACCAGGGCACGCATGTGCGCGATATCCGCTTCGGACTCGCTGTCCTCGGCGGTGGTGACAGCAGCCTCCGCGGTGAAAACGTTCAGAATGGTCGTTGTGCCGCCGTGGAAGGCTTCCAGTGCCATCTGGTAACTTCGCCGGGCGCTTCGCAGCGCCTTCACCTCGGCGACGTAACGATATTTCGTTTCCTTGACCGCGGTCAGGGCATCCTCGACATCGCCAAACGCGGATAGCGCCGCCTGGCGATAGACCTCCAGTAATTCTTTATATTGGGCTTCCGCATATTGCAGTTGTCCTCTGAGCAGGCCACCCTGGAACAAAGGCGCGCTCATCGAGCCCAAAAGTGAATAAACGTTGAGTGGCGGCACGACGTAGTGGGTCAAAGCGTAGCTCACCAGTCCCTCGCTTGCCGTCAAATTGAAGGAGGGAAAGAAAGCAGCGTGCGCGACCCGGATGTTCGCATTCGCGGCCATCAGGTTCGCTTCCGCCTCCTGAACGTCCGGTCGCCGGGTCAGAAGCTCTGACGGAAGGCCCGCGGCCACCACCGGTTCGCTCAGGTTCGAGAGCAATTCCGCCCGCAGCTGCAGCTCTTCGGGCAGGAGGCCCACCAGGATTGCCAGGGCCGTATGGACGTGCTCGATCCGCTGGCGAATGAGAGGCGGCTGTGCCGCGAGACCATCGACGATGGTCTGCTGCTGCACAACGTAGAGCAGCGGCACCGCACCCGAACGCTGCAGGCTGGACAACCCGTTCAATGTATCGCGCGCCCGCGCTAGATTGGCCTCGGCAACGTGCAGGCGATCGGTCAACCCAATATATTGAAAATACGCGGTCGCGACGCCGGCCAGGGTGCTGAGATTAACCACCTCCCAGGCATAATCCGCGGCCGATTTCGAGTCCTCGGCAGCCTCGAGCGCGGCCTTGTTCTTACCCCAGAAATCGAGCTGGTAGCTGGCCTGAAAGCTTCCCCCCATCGCGACGTGATGACGCTCCTTTCCCGACAAGATTCATCACCCGGCTCGGTCCGACATCGGAGTCGAATTCCAGGGACGGCAGCAACGGGGCCCCCGCCACACGGACCTGGGCATCCGCTTCCTTTATGCGAGCTGCAGCCGCGGCCAGATCGTAGTTGCCGTGCTGCGCACGCTGGATCAGGCTGTCGAGCTGCGAAGAACCAAACGACGTCCACCAGACGGACGATGGCAGTGCGCCATTCGCCGGCACGGTACTGCTCCATGATCGTGGCGCCGGCGTATCGGGATGTTTGTAAGCCGGTCCGACCTGACAGGCTGTCACCAGCACCGAAGGCGCGATCAGCAGAAGCCTACGTCTCATCTTACCACCTGCCGATCGACCGCCTGACGCGACGTTTTGCGTCCTCGACGGGTCAGACGCGCGGCCAGTCGGTCCATGTAGATATAGATGATGGGCGTCGTCAGCAACGTCAGCACCTGAGACACCAGCAACCCGCCAACGATCGCATAGCCCAGCGGCTGACGAATTTGCGATCCGATGCCGGAGGCAAGAATAAGCGGCACGCCACCCAGAATAGCACAGATCGACGTCATGAGGATCGGGCGGAAGCGAAGCAGGCAGGCTCGCTCCGCGGCGTCGCGTGGCGTCAGCCCGCTTCGTTCGCCCTCGAGCGCGAAGTCGACCATCATGATACCGTTTTTTTTCACAATACCGATAAGCAGGATGATTCCAATGATGCCGATGACGTCCAGCGGCATCCCCACGATGTTGAGCGTGATGAGCGCGCCGAGGCCCGCGGAAGGCAGGGTCGAGAGGATCGTGATCGGGTGGATCCAGCTCTCATACAGCATGCCCAAAACCAGGTAGACCACCACGAGCGCGGCGCCGATCAGCGGGATTTGTCCGCTCAGTGCTGTCTGATACGCCTTGGCGGATCCCTGGAACGACCCGTCCACGGTCAGCGGAAAGTGCAGGTGTTGCACCGCCTTCTGCACCGCGCTGACGGCCGTGCCGATCGATATGCCCGGTTTGAGATTGAATGATATCGTTACGGACGGAAATTGCGACTGGTGATTGATGACGAGGGGTGCTGTCCCCGTCGAGATCTGGGCGATCTGGCGCAGCGGAACCGATGCTCCGGTTGAAGAGCGAAGGTAGATGCGATCCAGTGCTGCCGGGCCGCTGCGGTATTCCGGTGCGACCTCTACGATCACAAAGTACTGCCCGAGCGGGGTGAAGACCTTGGTCGCCGTTCGCTGGCCAAACGCGTTGAACAGCGCTTCGTCTATGTCCTTCGCCCGGATTCCCAGCGCCGATGCCGCCTTTCGGTCGATTTCAATGTTCAATTGCTGGCCGCCGGATACCGCATCGCTGGCAACGTCAGTTAGCCTGCTATCGGTTTTCAATGCATCCACCAGTCGCGACGACCAGTAGGACAGCTCACCCGGATCGATATCCACGAGAGTGTACTGATATTCCGATTTCGACAGGCGGGACCCGATCGTCAAATCCTGGGCCGCCTGCATGAAAATCTTGATACCCACAACCGCCTGGAGCTGCTTGTCCAAACGTGCGATTACCTGCTGAGCACCGCTGTGCGGACCCCGCTTGGACAACGGCTTAAGGGCAATGAACATGCGGCCTTGGTTCGGGGACGCATTGGACGGGCCCGGTCCGATATAGCTGCCGACGCTGGCGACGGCGTGATCCTTCAGGATGATGTCTGTCAGTTGCAGCTGTCTTTCACCCAGACCGTTTGAAGACACGTCCGGGGCGGCTTCGGTAATGGCCATGATCAGACCGGTGTCTTGTTGGGGAAAGAAGCCTTTCGGGGTAGAGGCATACAGGTATGCCGTCAGTCCAATCGTTACCACCATGGTCATCAATGTCGCGAACTGATGGTTCAGCGCGACCTTCAATGCACTATGATAGCCGGCCAGGAGGATATCGAAAGAAGTGCTCCGTAAGAAGATAAAGCCGCCCGTGTTTGACGCCGCTGGCTGGTTGCGGCTTCAGCAGAAGCGAACACATCACGGGGGTCAGGGTCAATGACACCACCACCGACATCACGATCGAGATGGCGACCGTCACTGCAAATTCCTGCAGCATCTTGCCGACCACGCCGCCCATGAGAAACAGCGGGATGAACACGGCCATAAGCGAAAATGAGATCGACAGAATCGTAAAGCCAACTTCACCCGCGCCCTTGAGCGCCGCCTGAACCGGCTGCATCCCCTGTTCCAGATAGCGCGAGACGTTCTCGACCATGACGATGGCATCGTCCACCACGAAGCCGACCGCGATCGACAACCCCATCAATGAAAGATTGTCGAGGGAGTAGCCGAACATGTACATGACGGCGAAACGTGGCTATGATGGAAAGCGGCACAGATACACTCGGTATCAGCGTCGCCCAGAACGTGCGCAGGAATATGAAAATGGTCGCGACGACCAGTCCGATGGTGATCAGAAGCGTCCTTCGAACATCGGCGACGGAGGCACGGATCGTGCTGGTGCGGTCGGACACGACAGAGACTTTGATGGCCGGCGGTATTGACGCCCTGAGCCGCGGCAGCTCCGCCTGGATGTGGCTAATGGTTTCGATCGCGTTAGCACCCGGCGAGAGCAGGATGTTCAGGATGATGGCACGCTGGCGGTCATACCAGCCCGCCAGAAGACTGTTGGAGGGCAAGATCGATGCATACCCGACATCGCGCAGGCGGATCGGGGCGCCATTACGATAGGCGATGACCATGTCGTCATAGTCGGTACGCTGGAAGAGTTGATCGTTCGTCTGGATGGCATAGGACTTGTCGGAGCCTTGCAAGACCCCCTTCGAGCCGTCGATCGTCTCGGCGCTGACAGCGGCGCGCACGTCTTCGAGGGTGAGGCCATTCGCACTCAGTTGAACGGGGTTCACCTCAAGATTCATGGAGGGCGTTTCTTCTCCGCCAATGGTAACGAGCCCGACGCCGTTGACCTGTGAGATACGTTGAGCAAGAATGGTGTCGGCATAGTCGCTGACGGTGGTCAGCGGCAGAGTATCGGATGTCAGTGCCCAAAATCAGCACTGGCGTCTGCGCGGGGTTGGTCTTCCGATACACTGGCGGCTGCACCAAGGCCTTGGGGAGATACGCGGTGGCCGCATTGATCGCCGCCTGAACGTCACCCGCCGCGCTGGCCAGCGAACGCCCCAGACCAAACTGTAAGGTCACCTCCGAATAGCTGTTGGCGCTGGACGAGGTCATCTGGGTCAGACCCGGAATTTGCCCGAACTGTGTCTCCAGCGGGGTCGTAACGGCGGAGGCGCTGGTTTGCGGATCGGCCCCGGACATTTCGGCGGTGACCAGAAACGTGGCAACGTTGACGTTGGGAAGCGAAGAAATCGGCAGCTTCGTGTAAGCCAGGCATCCGATCAAAAGGAAGCCAACCATCAGCATGATGGTTGCGATCGGCCGTTGAACAAACAGTCTGGAGAGACCACCACCCGCGGGCTCTTCCTCGTGCTCCGGACCCCTTGCGTCCCGATCGATGGAGCCGTCCGCCGGGGTCACGGCACAATCCCCAGCCGGCTATCATGATTATTGCGCAGCGGCAGGCCGTTGCCCTGACCAGCATCGGCTTTCTGGATCGACGACCTTGGAACCCGCGACCAGGCCGTATTGCCCATTCGTTACGACCTGCTGCCCGGGCGTGAGGCCGGAGCCGATCAACGCCCGCCCGCTGCTGGTCTGGGTCACCGACACCTTGGTCTGCTGGGCGGTTTCGTTTGATGCGACCGTCCAGACGAAGGCCCCCGAAGGTGCTTGTTGTATGGCGTCGATTGGTACTGAAAGTGCGTCATGCTGCAGGCGCAGCACCAGTTTCGCGTTCACAAACTCGCCCGGCCACAGCAGATGGCCTTTGTTCGCAAACGTCGCCTTCAAAATTACGGTTCCGCTGGTCAGATCGGCGTGGTTGTTGATCGCCAGCAGTGTGCCGGTATCCAGCTTGTGCGCGCCGTCCTGCAGACCATGCCTCGACCGTCAACCCTGCGGCGCCGCTCGATTGCTGAGCGAGCTGGACCTGAGGCAGTTCCACCTGCGGAATATTGAAGATCACCGCGATGGGTTCGATCTGCGTAACGATAACCAGTCCCTGCGTGTCCGTTTGACGATCCGGGCATCAGGCGAAACGATATTGCCGACATCGACCAAATTCAGTCCGGCGACGCCGTCAATCGGCGAGTGGATGGCGGTGAAGCCCAGGCGAACCTGATCCCGGTCGAGCAGCGCCTGGTCGATCGAGATCTGCGCCTGCATCTGCGCGACCTTTGCCTGCTGGCTCTCATATTCCTGGACCGATATGAGGCCCTTGGCGGACAGCGGCCCGTAGCGATGGAGATTGATCGTTGCGTTCGATAGAAGCGCACGGTCCTTCACGATCGTAGCAGTATCCTCGTCGACAGCAGCCTGAAAGAGACGGGGATCGATCCGTGCCAGCAGTTGGCCTGACTTGACGGTCTGGCCCTCATGAAAAGCCAGGGAAAGCAACTGCCCGGAGACCTGCGGGCGAACCGTTACGGTCTTGAGTGCCTCCACGTTGCCGACCGCCTCGATTTCGACCGGCCAGTCAGACTGCGATACAGGCGTCGTCGCAACGGGCTGACCGGCGCCGGTTAAATCGGCGAGGGCCGGCGTGGGAGACACCGGCAGAACGCCAAGTCCGGCCAAGACGTCCAATGCGATCGCGAAGGTCAGCGGAAGATATTGCCGTTGCATTCGATCACCTCGTCATCTCGCCGGCTTCGGATGAGCCCTTCCGAAGCCGGACTGCCGTCGGGAAGTCAGTATCCGACCGTAACCGCGCTGATGGAGCGTGCTTTGCAAGCCTGTCGAAATCCGTCCAGGGCGCCCGTTCGTCGTTCCCTGCCACCTCCGGGTTCGCATCGCCTGCCCCGAGCAATCGGCGCTTCGTACAACGGTCCCGTGGATACATGATCACATCCGAAACGAACGGCTTCCAATCCAGGCAATACCGAAGCCGGAAAAATCCGATGCCCGCCCAAGGATATATTGCCCCCGCCGTGGACTCCGGCAGCATGAGCGTCGTGGGTGTGGCTCGATTGAATCCGGGTCGGCCTTCATCCAAATCCGTGAGTTCATGGCTCAGTGGGCGCGGGCGTCCAAGTCGGATCCAGGGGGTACCCCGTCATTGCCGCCGCAAGTTTCGCGGTATCCGGGCCGAGGTCCTTTTGGTAGACGACGCCGTTCTGGTCGACAATGAAGCTCATCACGCCCGACAACCGGTACGCCGCCGGATAGGCTATGAGGGCGAACCCGCCAGTGGTCCCGCCGTCGCGGACGTGGCCGCCGTCCGCCGTCTTGCTTTGGCCCGTCAGCATGCGAAAGTCGTAGGCATCGAACAGAACCGGACCTTTCTTCCTCTCAAGTTCGGCAAGCAATGCGCCGGTGGCGCTGTCGGTATTGTCGCGCGTCGCCGGTTGGTCCTCTGTCCGCGCAAGGTTACGGCAGGTCTCGATCGCGGCGATTTCGTTCTCGCCGATCTGCCTGAACAGAATTTCCCGCCGGCCAGCAACCGGATCAAATCGCCACACGCCATCCTTTGATACCAAAGGTATCGGAAATGGCCAATTTTCTGCCCCGATATAGAGGATCGTATCCCCATCGGGCTCACGAGCCAGTCGGTGCATTTGCTGGTATTTCTGGATGAACTGCTGACGATCGAGCTTGTCCTGGCCCGCGTCATCCGAACTGACCAGGTCCTCCCCTGCTCCCAGTATTTTTGTCAAGGCCGGCTCATCGTGCTGCTGGACGGCCAGGAAGAGGGCACGGCTCCCCGCTTCGGCAGAAGGGAAAGTTGTTTGACTCGGGGATCCGGCGAGGCAAACCCGTGCGTAGCCCAACGCCACTACAAACATCATGGGTGCGATGGTTGCAGCCAAGGCGCGTCCCGGGAATTTCTCGAATTTGTTCTTCATGGAACCTGTATCCTATCGAGAATTGTTCTTTCCGCGACCAGTTTGCGCTACCTGCGCCCGCCGCCATGGAAGCCGCCATGGAAGCCCCCGTGGAAGCCGCCGTGGAAGCCGCCGCCGAAACTCGTCCTTCCGCGATCGGCATAGGCCCGCGTGGCGCCGGCGCGATCGAAGCCGTGGAACGCGCTGGTATGGAAGCCCGCTCCGGCGTGCGGCGCGACGCCGCGGGACGCGCTGGGGTGGAAGCCGGCCGCGGCGTGCGGTGCGACGCCGTGAAATCCACCAGGGTGTGCGAAACCGGCGCGTCCATGATTGAAATCGCGGCGGAAAGCCGCTCTGCGGGCGACGTAGGCTCGATGGTCGAAGAGCACCCTGCCGCCATGCCAATCCGCGCCCCAGTGGCCCCACCCCCAGGCAAACCCGGCGAAGAGCCCGATCCCGATGCCCAGGCCGAACGCGAACCCCGGCCCCCCGAGATAGAGCCCCGGATACGGGTCCCAATATGGATAGACTCCGACAGGGGCCCCGTAGACGACCCACGGATCGTATTCCGGCACGTAGACGACCTCAGGGTTCGCCGGTTGGATGACGACAGTCTGTCCCTCGGTCGTGACGGTTTGCTGGGACGTGCTCTTCAGGGTCCCTGCCTGCTCCGCCCGTCGGCGCATGACCTGGATTGCGTTCATGACCGCCTGCGGCTCACTCTCATTGGCCTCGCCCAGCGCTGACGTCCAGGCAAGGTTCTGGTTCATGTTTTGAAGAACAGATGGAAACTGAGTAAGAGCCTTCACGCTGGGGTCCCAGGACTGCTTATTGACCGCCTGGGCGAGTTCCGTTCCCTTCAGTCCGGAATTCTGTCGCAACCAGCGATCCGCCTCTACGATTTCGGTTGGATCAGCCGCTCCCGCGAGGATCTGTGCGACCAACGCGTCCGGGTACAGCGCGATCGGTGCAACGAGTTGATCCAATTCTTGCGATGACGGCTGCGCGGCCTCGGTTGTCGGATCTCCAGTCGCAGGCGCGGCAGAACCTGCTGGCGGTGCTGTCGACTGAGCCGTCGCCGGAGCGCAACCCCCTGGTGCGCCCGCCAACAAAAGGGAACTGGCGACAACAAACGTCAAACACCTTTCCGAACGTCTCATTATCATCGCTCCTGCCGGGACCTGCCCGACGTCTTGAAGTTTTCCAATGCCCTCGCGACGCGAGGCGCCCGTGCAAAAGATCGGTTGAAAGCATACAAACCTGAAAGTTGATCATGCCGTTGCCTGGTCGCCGTTCGCGGGACCGAAGCCGGGAAATAGCGCCCGCGGAAGGCGCCTCCGAGTGCGTCGTTCAGCATGGCTGTTCGCACCTCGAGGAAGGGCTATGCACTCTTCCTGCTCCAGGGCGTTTGATATGTTTTTCGCATGCCTGGCCGTGATCCCGTTGACCGCACCCCCCACGAGTGCGGTCGATCGACTCACCGCGCGGACGCCGGGCAGTATAGACGATTGTCCTGATGCACACCCCCTGCGGCGCCAGCCACGAACATATTGCGGCGAGAAAGTCTTGTCTGCATATCATTCATCTCCGTTCATAGTGTCTTTTGATCTACGCGCAGCGATCGGGCATTCACCTGCGGACTCCGATAATTCTTGGCCCTGTCGCCCCGCCATTTGCCATGCGGCTAGGACACCATTGTGTTGGTCAGCGAATAGACCGGCTCGCCGTATGTCCCGTTGCAAGACAACCGATCTGCTCCGCGGCGGCGACAAACGAGCTCAAGGACGGCGCTGGAATTTCAGGTCTCGCCAGCGAACGTCATCGCCGGAAAAGCTCGTGTCACACTCGAAGCCACGCTTCATCCTGCCTGCACGGAGAAGTCGCGATCGTGATCGAATGTGAGATGCGACCGCGCTGAAGCAGCAACCGCGCGAGGTGCGCGAAGTGCGGCATTGTCGTCTCCCGCCAAACCAATGACTTTGAGATAACTATGCACTGCGCGCAGGAATTGAAGTTGTCTTCGGTAAAGCTCGGTCAATCACGGTTAGCCGTAGGCCGGAGGCGTTCAGACCGACCCAAGGAACTCGGAACAAAGGAACTCGGAACTTAATCGCCAGCCGCGCGCACGCTTATTGCGCCTTCGTGTATGAACAGACCTCCGAGTTCGCCTCATCCTGTACCCCCTGCGGGATCGGTGGATGTGGACACGCTTTGGTGCACAAATATACCCGGGTCTGTTCTCCGCCTCGGCTCCGCTTATCGCCAGACCCGGACCGAGGTCGGCATTCCGAGCCCCGCCATCGGTTACGTCAGCGCCCGTGGCCGGAACGCCGACCGAACCCTGTACTGTCCGGATTTGTAGCACGAGAATGCAACAAAACCCGACGACCCGTTGCGGCTTTACCGCCGCCACACAATCATGAATTGCACCAACGTCCATCCAAAGGGACTCAATCCTGCGAGCGTTGGCCGATACCAGGAGGATGATGGCCGCAAGCGGGGGTGATGCTTTACGAGGATTGACTGCCTTTCACCAATACTTACCCCGCAGCGCACCTGGACGGTTTAACTTTGCGGTCGAGGAGACCGAAAACAATCCGTCGCTAACGTCGTCGCGGCGCGGCCCAAAGAAGGGGACGCCGGCCACCAGGTCGACCCCGACACTGAACCAGCCGTGATCCACAATTATTGGAGTAACCAGCAGATGACGGGACCCCCTTGGCCAGTCGCCTCCGACGCTCCCGATGATGCCCAGTCAACGCCGTCGACGACCGTGACCAGACGCGATGTGTTATTGGCCTCGACTGCCATCCTTCTGACCGCGCCGGCCGCTGCGCGAGCCGAGGTGCTGCCGGGCGGCACAGGATTGCCCTGGCAGCCGTTCGCCGGCGATCCACCCGAGGCGGTCGTCCCCGGACCGTGGGAGTTCTTCACGCAGCAGGAAGGTGCCGCGGTCGAAGCCCTGGTCGACCGGCTGGTCCCGTCCGATCCGGACACTCCCGGCGGTAAGGATTGCGGGTGCGCGGTCTTTATCGACCGCCAATTGGCCGGCAGCTACGGCAGTGCAAGCGGCCTGTATATGAAAGGGCCGTTCCTGCCTGCCACGCCAGAGCAGGGTCTGCAGGAGCCGTTGGCGCCGGCGGAGTTCTATCGGCGCATGCTTGCCGCACTCGACCGTTACTGTCACGCGAACTACGCCGGGCAGACGTTCGCGCAGCTTCCGGACAACGAGAAGGACCGCATGATCGCTGCGATGGAGAGCGGTTCGCTGCAATTGCAGGGCATGGCGGCGACCCCGTTTTTCGAGGTTCTGCTGCAGGACACACGCCGGGGCTTCTTCGCCGACCCCATCTACGGCGGCAACCGCGACATGGCGGCGTGGAAGATGATCGGCTTCCCGGGCGCCCGATACGATTATCGCGATTGGGTTGAGCGCCACAACGAACGCTATCCGCATCCGCCCATCAGCATCGCCCGACGCTGACGAAATCGCGGTTGCGCCCTGGAACCTGGCGCCGAATGAGGAATAGACCCATGGCAACAAAACTGCCCGCGACCGATGTAGTGACTATCGGCCTGGGTTGGACCGGCTCAATGGTCGCCAAATCCATGACCGATGCAGGGCTGAGAGTCGTCTCCATCGAACGCGGGCCGTGGCGCGACACGGCAACCGATTTTCCGCCCTCCTATTCGCCGGATGAACTGCGCTATGCCATACGCCTCGACCTGTTCGTGCGGACGGCGCAAACAACGATCACTTTTCGCAACAAACAAGGTCAGACTGCGCGGCCGATACGCGAATGGGGCGCATTCCTGCTGCCCAACGGAGTCGGCGGCGCGGGGCTGCACTGGAATGCGCAGACCTGGCGCTTTCTGCCGACTGATTTCGTGCTCAGGACCCACCTGACCCAACGTTACGGCGCGAAGTTCCTGCCCGAGGACATGACGATCCAGGACTGGGGTGTGACGTACCGAGGAACTTGAGCCGCATTTTGACAAATTCGAGTATTTGTGCGGGACGTCGGGAACCGCCGGAAACCTCCAGGGGAGGATCCAGCCGTTCGGCAACCCTTACGAGGGGCCGCGGGCCCGCCCGTACCCAACGCCGGCGCAGAAGCAGCCCTATGGCCAGGTGGCATGGGCTGAGGCGGCAAAGCAGATGGGCTATCAGCCGTTTCCGCAACCCTCGGGCAACTTGTCACAAGCGTACACAAACCCGGATGGCGTCACAATCGGCCCGTGCACCTATTGCGGGTTCTGCGAGCGGTTCGGCTGCGGCAACTACTCCAAGGCCAGCCCACAGACCACGATCCTGCCGCTGCTGATGCGGCGCGAAAACTTTGAAGCCCGCACGGAATGCGAGGTGACACGAATCAATCTCGACAGCACAGGCAAGCGAGCGACCGGGGTTACCTATGTGGATTCAGACGGGCGCGAATGGGAGCAGCCGGCCGAGATGGTTTTTCTGTGCGCTTTTCAGATGTTCAACGTACAACTGCTGCTGCTATCCGGCATCGGTCAGCCGTACGACGTCAACACCGGCAGGGGCGTGATCGGCCGCAACTTCTCGTACCAGACCACATCCGACGTTCAGGGGTTCTTTGACAACAGGATTTTCAACCCCTTCATCGCCGGTGGCGCCACGGGCATGTGCATCGACGACTATAACGGCGATAATTTCGACCACGGCCCCTATGGGTTCGTTGGCGGCGGCTACATGGGGATGGTGCAGACGAACGGCCGGCCGATCGAAACCAGCCCGGTGCCGCCCGGCACACCGCAATGGGGCGCGGCGTGGAAGAAGGCGGTAAAGGACAACTATCTCAGCACCATTACGTCCTTATCGCATGGAAGCTGCTACAGCTATCGCGACAACTATCTCGATCTCGATCCCACCTACAAGGACCGGTTCGGTCGTCCGCTGATGCGGCTGACGTTCGACTTCCACGAGAACGAGCTGAAGATGGCGCAATTCATGACGCACAAGCTTGCTGAAATCGTGCAGCACATGGGGCCCAGGCAGGTCGTCGAGCAGCCACGCACCGGCCCTTTCACCACGGTGCCCTATCAAACGACGCATACCTGCGGCGGAGCGGTCATGGGCAATGACCCGAAGACCAGTGCCCTCAACCGCTACCTCCAGAGCTGGGACGTACACAATCTGTTTGTGATGGGCGCGACGGCATTCCCGCAGAACGCCGGCTACAACCCCACCGGCACGGTCGCGGCGCTGACGTTCTGGTCGCTCGATGCGATCAACAAACAGTACCTGAAGAATCCCGGGCCGCTGGTGCACGCATAAGGAGGACGACCATGCGACGTACGCTCCTGGCGCTGGCGTTTGTGCTGACCGCGAACGTGGCGGCGCGCGCGCAGATCCCGGACAAGCAGTCGTTCGACGTCGTCGAGCATGGCCGGTACATGACAATCGCCGCTGACTGCTCGGCCTGCCACACTGAGAAAGGTGGCAAGCCCTTTGCCGGAGGAGGCGCCCTCGAAACCCCGTTTGGCATCCTGCTCGCGCCGAACATTACGCCGGATGTGCAAACGGGCATCGGTGGCTGGACCGACGACGAATTCGTGGATGCCGTGCAAAACGGGATTGGGCACCACGGCCTTCACCTCTACCCCGCGATGCCTTATACGTATTATACGAAAATGACCCGGGCGGATGTCATTGCTATCCGCGGTTATCTTGACACCGTGCAGCCTGTCAACCACTTGGTCATTGCGAATCAATTGCCGTTCCCGTTCAACCAGCGCGAGTCCATGCTCGGTTGGAACGTGTTGTATTTCAAGCCTGGCGTTTTCAAGTTTGACCCCACTCGGTCGGCGGAGTGGAACCGCGGCGCCTACCTTGTGGACGGTGTGGAACATTGCGGTCTGTGCCACACGCCGAAAAACACGATGGGAGGCGACGAGAATGCCCGTGCGATGCAGGGGTCGGTCCTGCAGAGCTGGTACGCTCCGGACCTGACCGGCAACGCCCGCACCGGTCTCGGCGACTGGTCGATCGAAGACATCGTGCTGTACCTCAAAACCGGACGAAACCGGTTCGACATTGCTTCCGGACCGATGGCAGAGGCAGTGACGCACTCCACCTCACACCTGGCCTACACCGATCTACGGGCGATGGCGGCTTATCTCAAGAGCCTCCCCGCGGGAGGCGGCAGTCTGCCACAGCCGCGCCCGGCCGAGGAACCCGAGATGCGACTGGGCGCCACGATTTACTATGATCAGTGCGCCGCATGCCATGGCGGCCAAGGCCAAGGGATCGTGGGATTGTTCCCCCGCCTGGCCGCGGCGCCGCTCGTGCAGCAAGAACAGGCGACCAGCCTGATCCGTGTGGTGCTGGAAGGCTCGCGCGCCGTCGGCACCCGGAGTGCTCCTACTACGCCGGCGATGCCATCCCTCGCCTGGAAGCTCTCCGACACCGACGTGGCCGCTGTCATCACTTACATCCGCAACGCATGGGGAAATTCCGCGCCCGGCGTTCAGGCAGAAGACGTCCGAAACATGCGTGCCTCGCTACATCGGGAAGCGCAACGATCACCGTGAGGCCTCATGATCCCGTGTTCAGGAGTCCATTAGCATGATCAGAGCAATGGGGATTGTGCAAGCGATCCTGCTCACGTCCACCGCCGTTGCCCTCGCGCAAGGCAACAGCACGCGGGACGTTCCGCAGGGCACGCAGCCACCAAATGTGCTGACGCAGACTGGCACGATGTACGACGGCAATAACACCAATCTGCAATTGCCAGCGGAGCCGAACGGGTACTGGGCAGATCGCTGGGCCGCACCGATGTCGGCCTCCACCCCGAACGTCGGCGGTGCAGCCGCTTCTGTCGGCGGTCCTTCGGCCGGAGGTGTACACTGATCCCCTCGAAAAGTATTTTGGGCGGCGCCGATCCTGGACGCTTCTGCTAGAGCATGATCGCGCCGAGCGGAACGTCCGCGGCGCGTGAATCATGCGATCAAACACAGAGAGATAGACCATTTTCGGCCTGCACGGTCAGGCTGGGAATTGTCTAGGTAAGCCTGATGCAGGCCAGTTTCGCGCAGGGGGCAAACCTCGCAAGTCCAGACCCTGAGGCTTGACGGCGCACGTGCCGTGCTGCACGCGACTGAACAGAAGGCGCGGGAGGTTTCGGCACCTTCCTCCCCGAGCGTCGTCGACGCTGCCGGCGACCTGATCTTGTTTGAACAAATCAAAGACGCGCGTCCAGCCGTGATCGGATCGCCAAAGGTTTCTCTCACCGCGCCAACCAGGACTCCGCCGCCAAACTCCGTGCCGGCCGCCGTCAAGCAGTCACCGTGTGGCCCGAGGTTACTGGGGTGGCGATGGCTGTGTAGCCACCCCTTTTGACAGCCGCAATTTAACCCTTCACGCCTCCAACCATTCCATCGACGACAAGTTGACGGTGCCCGCCGACGTGTCGAAGGCGGCCAGCGGTCAGCGTGCCCTCGTATCGATGACGAGATCGGCGATTGGCGTCGCGATATCGTGTCGGCTGGCAAATGTGTGAAGCAGTCGGAGCAGTGTCGACTTGGCAACGGGCGTACCCGATCGGAGTTTCGCCAGCACCTTCGGATCCGTCTTCAACTCCCGGGCTGCCTCTGCATCGCTTGCGTAGTGGCCAGACACCAATGTCGGCCACTGCGGGCAAACGAACCAAGCCCGATCCTTTTTCTTGCTCATCGGAACTATCTGCTTCCCACGCTCACTAGGCCGCGCGCGCCGCGCTTGGCTCGGGTCCGGGGCGCTCCACGATGCGTGCGGCAAAACCCCATTCACGGAGATACTCGATCGCAAGTTCGGCCTCGTCGCGCCGAATATCGCGAACGCGCGCGCCGTGTGTGACGCTGAGCTGAACCACGAGCCCGAGGCCCTCGGCGGTCGCGCGGGCAGCAGCGGGTAGAGCGATGTCGACGAAATCGTCCATGTGGTCTTTCCTGTCCTCGATGTTCCGCAATGCCTGGGTGTCGCAACTGCGGGGTGATGGCGGGATTGCGCCCGCAGCGTGCAAGGATATCGAAGGATAGGCGTAAAGATTCCATAAAATTCGGCGTGCGACTTCTCGGATTCGACAGAGTTGCCACCGAGGAGTCGCGCGCCGCGTACCTGGCTTCGGCGTGCCCGCGAACAAGCCGGTTTCGCCACCTGGCGACCTGTGCGTCCTCGTTCAAACCGCCGCCAATCCGTGATTCGACCGCCATGACCAGGATCTGCATCAAACAGAAGCGGCCGAGGTCGTAGACGCGGTTCCAGCCTCCAGATTGCCAACGCTCGATTACCCGATGGCGGTCAATGTGCCCCGTTAGGTTGGCTCGCTCGCACGCGAAAGGCTCGCCGGCCGAGGCGCGTCGGCCCGGTTGATTCTGGCCGGATTTTCGATCGAACTGGTGACCGACATTGTCAACGTGACTTTCCAACTTGCAACTGTGCGTTGATCAATACTCCGGTTCCACCCCTTCGGCCACTCGCTCGCCATACTGGGTCTTATGTTGGTAGGGCCGGACCAGTTTCCGCAGATGCGTGGCTCGGCCGCCTCGTGTCAGGCCTTTGCCATGGAGCTGCTGGTCGGTCTGGTAACGCAACTAGTCCCCCCCGTATTTAATGTCCGCGGGCTCGCCCTGGGGCTCGTGCAGGGCATGCTGTGCATTGCCGCTTTCGCCTCGTGGCGCGTGACTGCCCGCGCCGGCATTGGCAAGTGACGGCGGCTCGCGCTTGGGCAGTGGGCAGGCGAGCCCAGGCATGATTGGACAACCTGCTCTATCGCAGGCGCCGGTATTCCGCCGAAATGATCGGCTACGCCGCCGCCTTGCTTAATGTGGGGTGCCCAGATCGTGATCCGATATCGGAAATCGAGCCGTACCGTGCTAAGGTCGGAAGTGGAGGACCTATGGGCATTCCATTCAATCGGCGTGGATTACTGAAAATCGGCGGCGCCGCCGCTGCCAGCAGCGCCATCCCATCCTTCATCCGGCCAGGCATGGCAAAGTCCGCACCGGGTTCGGCCGGATCTTTACCGCTCGCTCCACAGGGGCCGGCCGACCATGCGATTCGGATCGGCACCGCCCTGGTCGAGCTCGCTCCCGACCACATCATTTCGACCACGACGTACAATGGCCAGTTTCCCGGGCCGCTGCTGCGCTTCAAGGAAGGCCAACCGGTCTCGGTGGACATCCACAACGACACCGATCACCCCGAACTGCTGCACTGGCATGGCCAGAAAATTCCATCCGATGTTGACGGCGCCGAAGAGGAGGGCTCGCGCGTCATCGCGCCGCGCAGCTCCTTGCGCGAGGTCTTCATACCGCAGCCGAGCGGCTTGCGCTTCTACCACACCCATGTCCGGGCGGCCGACGACCTCTCCCGAGGCCAGTATTCCGGCCTGGTCGGACCGCTCTACATTGAGCCAAAGGACAACCCGGGTCACTACGACCAGGAGGTTTTCCTGGTGCTGAAGGAGTTCGGCCCGACCTTCAGCCGCGGCGGCGACATGGCTCAAGACTTCCTGGCGGGCGGAGAGGTCAAGACGCTCAAGGACAAGGGCGAGGCCGCCATGAACGTTTCGCTCGCGAAGGGCATGTCCCACGGCTACGAGGTCGGCTACGACTACTTCTCGATCAACGGACGCATACTCGGCCACGGCGAGCCGATCCGGGTTAAGCGCGGCCACCGCGTGCTGCTGCATATACTGAACGGCAGCGCGGGTGAAATCCGCAGTCTGGCGATGCCCGGTCACACGTTCCGGGTGGTCGCGCTGGACGGCAACCCGGTGCCCACGCAGGCCGAGGTGCCGGTGCTCTGGATCGGCACCGCCGAGCGAATCTCCGCCGTGGTCGAGATGAATCACCCAGGCGTGTGGGTGCTGGGCGACCTCTCCGACGACGATCGTGGCCATGGCATGGGCATCGTCGTCGAGTACGCGGGAGCGCATGGCGAATCGCAATGGGTGAAGCCGGCGGCCTTCAAATGGGACTACACTCGGTTCGGCATGGCGCACGCCGTGCCGCCGCCGGACCAAGTGGTGGATATGGTGTTCGCCAAGGACAACGCGGCCGATGGCGGCTTCAACCGCTGGACCATCAACGGCACCGCCTACCCGGACACCATGGAAATGGCGCAGCCGATGCTGCGACTGGCGAAGGGGCGTCGTTACCGGCTGCACATGCGTAACGCCAGCGACGACATTCACCCGATCCACCTGCACCGGCATAGCTTCGAGCTGGTTCGCGTTGGCGGGAAGGCGAGCTCTGGCGTCATAAAGGATGTCGTCATGCTGGGCGGCTACCAGGAGGCGGAGGTAGACTTCGTGGCCGACAATCCCGGCCCGACGCTGTTTCACTGCCACCAGCAGCTCCACATGGATTACGGCTTCATGGCGTTGTTCGACTACGCAACGGCATGACCACGGCCACACCTCCGGCCCGGGGGCGACCCGGCCGGCGAGGTGTTCCGGGTCGCGCTGGGCTTTTCTGTTGGGATGAGGGGGGCTGGGCAGTCGCCGGCGGCGGCTTTACCGCTTGACCTGACGCAGAGAGGACCCGCCCTGGTTAGCGCGCGAGCGGATAGGTGAACTGATCGGCGAAGTCGGTGGTCGGGAGACGTCCTTGCAAGTAAATTGTCTCAATTGAACTTGCTCAGACCTATGCAGGAGTGTCCAGAAGACGCGCGCGATATGACTTCTCATTCGGTTACTGGCAGGGGGTTCGCGGATGGGGTGGGTCTTGCGCTTGGTTAAATCATGGACCGATGGTCCGGAGGCATGGATCGTCGATGTACAGGATGTCAGGCCGCCTGGTGGCCTCGGCGAGATCGCGAAGCCAGGGCTGACGCTGGCTGAGGCGAAACAAATGCGCATACGGCCACTCGCCGCCATCATCATTACGATTGCCATCCTCGGAGTGACGGCATTTCTCCCTCGCCATGCCGGGGCACAAAGTAGCCCCGCGCCGACATTGCAAACCGAGATCGCACAGGTCGAAGCGAGCGTCGATGCGCACGAGCGCGCGGCAGTTGCTCAGGCCAGCGGGGTCTATCCCGGCGGCCCAGAGGCGGCCGTCGTGGTCGGAAAGCTGTTGTTCTTCGACAAGAATCTTTCGGTGAACGGCAACACCGCGTGCGGGTTCTGCCACAATCCGGAAACGGGGTTCCAAGGCGGCAGCGAACTGATCAACCGTACGATCGTTGATCAACCTGGTTCCGTTCGGACGCGGTTCAGCCTTCGCAAACCGCCGAGCGCCGCTTACGCCGCGTTCTCGCCGCCGCTTCAGTTTCCGACGAAGCCAGGCGAAGCCAAATGCAACGATTGCTTCATCGGTGGCAACTTCTGGGACCTACGCGCCACCGGGTTGCGATTGGGGAACCCGGCTGCGTCGCAAGCGGAAGGCTCGCCAAGCATCCAGCTGAAATGGCAAACCGAGAGCCTGCTTGTGTCGTTCGGCGTATCTCGCAGCGACCGTATCGCACGCTCTTCGAGAATGTTTTTGGGCCACGCGCTTTCGACATCCACTGGCCTGCGAATGCCGACGCGCTTTGCTCCCGCCCCCAACGACAACCCGCTGACACGCATTGGCTCAGAGTTTCCTGGTCCGAACGATACTCCGTGGATCGTTCCGCTCTCGACGGCCGATCGCGTACGCGCGCAGGAGACGTTCGACCTCATGGCGCGTGCGATCGCGGCATTCGAGGCCTCGCCGGAAGTCAGCCCATTCAGTTCGAAGCTTGACCCAACTTCCACACTTGCCAGGCCGCGCTACCAGAAGACCCACAGAATACTGCGCATTTCGTAAGTCTCGGCAAAATTGTGGTGCTAAATATTGGGATTTTGTGATCATAAACTGGTTCAAAGTCGTTGACCTGACTGGATTCGCCATGGTGTCAGTGTCGCAGTCAGGACACCCGCCATGTTCGTTCGTGTCAAGAAAATCGGCGGCTATGAGTACCTCTACCTCGTCGAGAACGTCCGCGAGGGCGGACGCCACGTCCAGCGGGTCATCAAGGCACTCGGCCGCCGCGATGAGGTCGCGGGTTCCGGCCTGCTCGACGGCCTGATCGCCTCTGCTGCCCGCCATTCCCGCCGCTCCATCGTGCTGTCCAGCTTCTACCGCGGCGAACTGGCGGAACTGCGCCGCCAGAGCATCGGCCCCGATCTGGTGTTCGGCCATCTCTGGCGTGAGACCGGCTGTCAGATCGTCCTGCGCCAACATCTGGCCGGGCGGCGTTTCGGCTTCGACGTCGAGCGCGCCATCTACCTGACGGTGCTGCACCGGCTGATGGTCTCCGGTTCCGACCGCCATGCCAGCACATGGCAACAGACCATTGATATCCCCGGCGTGGAGGCTCTCACGCTCGACCACGCCTATAAGGCGATGGCTTGGTTGGGTGAGACGATCGATGGCACGGACAGCGCGCAACCCCGCCATTGCACCGATGCCATCGAGGAGGCGCTCTACCAGCACCGTAAGTCGCTGTTCGGCACGCTCTCGGTCGCTTTCTTCGACACCACCTCGCTGTATTTCGAAGGTCACGGCGGCGCCACGCTCGGCCAGCGCGGCCACTCCAAGGACTTCCGCCCACAACTGCCGCAGGTGGTGCTCGGCATCGTGCTGGACGAGCGGGACCGGCCGGTCGCCTCGTTCCTGTCGCCGGGCAATACCGCCGATGTCACCGCCCTGCTGCCGGTGGTCCAACGGCTGCGCAACCGCTTCGGGGTGGAGCGGGCGTGTATCGTCGCCGACCGCGGCATGATCAGCGCCGCCACCATTGCCGCGCTGGAGGCACAGAAGATCGACTACATTCTGGGCGCGCGCGAGCGGTCCACCAACGAAGTGCGCGAGACGGTGCTGCACGACGATGGGGCGACGGTGCCACTGATCATCCCGCGCCAAAAAGGCGAGACCGATCTGGCGGTGAAGGAGGTCAAGATCCAGGGGCGGCGCTATATCGTCTGCCGCAATGACGAAGAGGCGCGCAAGGACGCCGAAGCCCGCGCCAAGCTGCTGGAGGGGCTGCAACGCAAACTGGCGGCCGGCGCCAAGAGCCTGGTGGCCAACACCGGCTATCGCCGCTTCCTGGCGGCACCCGAGGGCGATGGGTTCGCCATCGACCCGGCGAAGGTCGCGGCGGATGCGCAGTTCGATGGTATCTTCGTCTTGCGTACCAGCCTGTCGATGCCGGCCTTGTCGGTGGTACTGCGCTACCGGAACCTGCTAGCGGTGGAACAGGGTTTTCTCGCTGCGAAAACCCTGCTGGCCACGCGCCCGATCTTTCACCGCACCGACGAAGCGTTCCGTGGGCATATCTTCTGTACTTTCCTGGCCCTGGTACTGCGCAAGGAACTGCTCGACCAATTGGCCGCACACAAAGGGGCGATGCCGGAATGGCAGTGCCTGATTGATGATTTAGCCGATCTGAGTAGCGTTGAAATCGAACAGGACGGCCGCCGCGCCCTGCTGCGCACCGCACCACGCCCGAGTATCGACCCGATCTGCCGCGCGCTCGGGATCACCCTGCCGCCCGTTTTTCAGGAGGTGCCGACAGAAAACGCCAGTCAATCCGCCGACTGAGGGTGTGGTGCCTAAAAATCTAGAGCACTGAAAGGATTATGCTTTTACGTGCAAACTGTGGAAGTTGGGCTTGATGCCTTCCTCGCCGGGAAGGCGACATTGAGCCCGGCGGAGACGCGCGGCTACGTGCTCTTCAACGGTCAGGCGCGTTGCGACAACTGCCACATCGATCCGCCTGGAGACTCGCGTCCGCTGTTGTTCACGGACAACACGACGTCGAACCTCGGCATCCCGAAGAATCCCGCGGTTGCGTACTACAAGCAAACGAAGCCGGATCAGTACGGCTACGTCGGTGATCCCGAGGGCCAGGCGTTCGTTGATCTGGGCGTTGGCGGGTTCCTGCGCAGCCCGGAAAACGGCAATGCCGCGTGGCGGGCATTGGCCCCGAAGTTCGACGGCCGGTTCCGGACGGTAACGGTCCGTAATGTTGACAAACGGCCGTACCAGGGGTTCGTGAAGGCGTACGGGGAAAACGGCTACTTCAAAAGCCTCAAGGAAATCGTCCACTTCTACAACACGCGTGACGTTTTCCCGCACTGTCCCGCAGATTCTCCAGGCGAAAAAGTCTCATGCTGGCCCGTGCCGGAAGTTCCGCGAAACCTCAACACGAACTGCTGCGACCTCGGCCTGACTGATCAACAAGAAGACGATATCGTCGCATTCCTAAGTACGCTGACCGATGGTTACTTCACGCCAAAGGCGGTGCCACCCGGCAAGCCCTAAGCTCGGCGGGCCGCTTCAATTGGGACAATCTTCCGTTCTTCGAGAACGTTGGCGATACACGACGCGAGCTCCGACTGACGGTAGGGTTTTGCCAGACGCGGAAGCGAGACATCGTCTGCAACCGCCAGCTCAGCATAGCCGCTCGCGAGGACGATAGGGATCCAGGGCCATTGCTCGCGTATGATGCCGGCCAGTTCCAGTCCGGTCATCTGGGGCATCGCATAATCGGTCACGACCGCATCGACCTTGGCGTCGGCGCGGAGGATTTCCAAAGCGCTGATCGCAGACGATGCTTCTATCACGCTATGTCCTATATCCTCCAGCATCGCCGCTGTACTGGATAGAATCAGCGAGTCGTCGTCTACCACGAGAATTCGACGGGAGAGCTGCGCCTGCGCCCGCACTTCCGGTGTGCTGTCTGGGAAAATGACACCCTCGCGGTACACCGGGATCCATAACTGCACCACGGTTCCCTGTCCCACCTGACTTACGATCTGCATCGCTCCGCCCGATTGTGCCATCAACCCGTGCACCATCGGGAGACCAAGCCCGGTTCCCTTTCCAATCCCCTTCGTCGTGAAGAAAGGCTCAATCGCTCTTTTCAACGTTTGCTCGTCCATTCCCAAACCCAAATCGGCGATCTCGACACAGACATATTCTCCCCTCGGAAGCCCCACGGCCATGCCGTTCGCCTCCTCACGACGCGCCGTAATCGTCAATTGGCCACCATCGGGCATGGCATCGCGCGCGTTCAGTGCCAGATTGAGCAGCGCCAGCTCGAGCTGATGCGGGTCAATCTGGACTGGCGGATGCCCCTCGCTGATGTCGGCTTTGATCGTGATGGTGGGCCCCAGCGATCGCCGTAACATATCCGCCATGCCCTCGAATACAGTACCTGAGCTGCACCGTAGCGGGCTTCAACTCCTGGCGCCGGGCAAAGGCGAGCATTCGCTTTGTCAGCGTAGCCCCACGTTCCGCCCCGGCAATCGCCCCGTCTACGAGCCGCCTCATTGATGCCTGATCGGGCATTCGTTTTTTGAGGAGCTCCAAATTTCCTAGTATGACCATCAGGAGATTATTGAAATCGTGGGCGACACCACCGGTTAGCTGGCCAAGACTCTCCATTTTCTGCATCTCGTGCACCTGCGCCAGCGCGGCTTCACGCTCGCGCGTGCGCTCTTCCACGCGTTGCTCCAGCAGCGCATTGGCGATAGCAAGTTCGGCCGTCCGTGCCTCCACCCGCCGTTCGAGTTCCAGGTTCAACAGCTCGAGTTCCCGGGTCTTGCGATAGAGTTCGGCGAAGACCTTGACCTTGGCCCGCATCAGTTCCGGCACGAGCGGGACGGGAAGGTAGTCCACGGCACCGGCGGCGTAGCCGCGCAACCGGTCCGGATCTGTCAAATGGACCGCCGAGACGAAGATGATGGCGGTACGTTGGAACCGTGGATGCTCGCGTATCATCGCCGCGAGTTCGAATCCGTCCAGCTCCGGCATTGAGACGTCGGTCAGCACCACGGCGATTTCGTTCCGCAGCAACTGCTCCAAGGCCCCGCGTGCTGATCCGACCTTGATGAGATTTTCGCCCAGTTCCTCGAGTATCACCTCGTAGCTCAGGAGCTTCGCCGGTTGATCATCGACCAGCAGTATGTTGACCTTGTCCATCATCGGCCTACCGATGCAGCCAGCTGCGTAACGCCGACAGAAGTTGCTCGGTGTTGACCGGCTTCGCCAAATAGTCGGACGCTCCGGCTTCCAGGCACTTCTCGCGATCGCCTTTCATGGCTTTGGCGGTGAGGGCGATAATCGGCAGGCGACGGAACTCGGGTTTGCCGCGGATCACCTGCATCGTCTCATAACCATCCATCTCCGGCATCATGATATCCATCAGGACGATCGCGACGCCGGGCGTCTCCTCCAGCAGAGCTATGGCCTCGCGGCCGGTCGTGGCGGTCAGGACCTGCATGCCGCGCCGCTCAAGGACACTGGACAACGCAAAAATGTTCCGTGCGTCGTCGTCAACGAGCAATACCTTCTGAGCAACCAGGTTCTCGTCGGAGCTATGAAGCCGCTCTAGCATGCGCTGCTTGTCGGATGGCATATCCGCGAACACGCGATGCAGGAACAACGCCGTCTCGTCCAGCAGCCGTTCGGGGAATTCGACGCCCTTCACCACCACGCTGCGGGCCATCGTGTGCAGTTGAGCGTCCTCCTCAGGCGATAACTCGCGCCCGGTGAACACGATGACCGGAACGTCACACAACGCCCTATCGGCTTTGATTCGCTCCAGGATGTCGAAACCGGACATGTCGGGCAGCCGCAGATCGAGCACGACGCAGTCGGGCGGCGACGCGGTCATCCGAGCGATCGCCTCTTCGCCCGTCGCCGCGGCGACGATGTCAATATCATCGTCCTTGAGAAGCTCGGTGATGCCCAACCGCTCTCCCGCATCGTCCTCGACCACCAGTAACTGCTTGCGACGAGGGCGTGTAAAGTCGGTGATCCGGTCGAGAGCCTCCTGCAGCCCCGCCGTGGTCGTGGGCTTGTTGATAAAGGAAAAGGCTCCCCGGGCGAGCCCGTGCTGACGATCCTCGTCCAGCGTAACGATCTGCACCGGGATGTGGCGCGTCGCCGGATCCTGCTTGAGTTGGCTTAAAACCGTCCAGCCTAACATGTCGGGCAGAAACACATCCAGCGAGACGGCCATCGGCCGATACTGGCGAGCCAACGCCAACGCCTCGGCACCCCGGGCCGCGACGAGGACCTTGAGGCCATGATCGTGCGCCAGGTCCACCATGATGCGCGCGTAATGCGAATCGTCTTCCACGATCAGCAGCACCTGGTCACCGGGCGTCACTATCTGCCGGTCGTCCGGAACCCGATCGATAAGCGGTTCAGGCTGCTGGGCGCGCATGTGCTCGGTCGCCTCGGCGAGCGCGGGTTGCCCTGTAACCTGCGAGCGCATTGGCGACGTCGGACCGATGTAGGCGATCGGCAGCAAGAGCGTAAATATACTGCCCGATCCTGGCTGGCTGCGAAGGTGGATCTCGCCGCCGAGCAGGTGGGCGAGTTCCCGCGATATCGCGAGGCCCAGGCCGGTTCCACCATATTTGCGGCTGGTGCTGGCGTCGGCCTGTTGGAATGCCTCGAAAATGATGCGCTGCTTTTCGGCGGGAATACCGATGCCTGTGTCGGTTACCTCAAACGCCACGACAGGCGGCGTCTGCTGCGGCACGGCAGCCTCTCCTGCCCCGCCATCATCCACAAGGGCGATGCGCAGCCGCACACCGCCCTGAGCGGTGAACTTGAAGGCATTCGAAAGCAGGTTCTTAAGCACCTGCTGCACCCGCTTCGAGTCGGTCGTGATGCTTCGCAGCCGCGGGTCCACCAGGATTTCGAAGAACAGGCCGCGGGTCTCCGCCTCGTGACGGAACGGCCGCGTCACCGTCTCCTGCAGGACTGCCAACGGGATTTCCTCCACGTCCACCGAAACCGTGCCGGATTCGATTTTGGACAGGTCGAGAATATCGCTGATCAGATTGAGCAGGTCGGTTCCGGCGCCGTGGATGGTGCGGGCGAATTCAACCTGCCGCGGGGTCAGATTGCCGTCATAGTTGTCGCCGAGCTGCTGTCCGAGAATCAGGATCGAGTTCAGCGGAGTGCGCAGCTCATGGGACATGTTTGCCAGGAACTCCGACTTGTATTTGGACGTCAGCGCGAGCTCAGTCGCCTTCTCCTCGACCGCGCGGCGGGCCTGCTCGATTTCCTGGTTCTTGCGCTCCACTTCGACGTTTCGCTCAGCGAGCTGCTGTGCTTTTTGTTCGAGCTGCTCGTTCGTCTGCTGCAACTCCCGCTGCTGCGTCTGCAGCTCGATGGCGAGCTGCTGGGACTGTTTCAACAGCCCCTCGGTCTGCATCGTTGCCTCGATGCTGTTCAGCACGATCCCGATACCACCGGTCAGCTGCTCCAGGAATGCCTTTTGCAGATCGGTGAAGCTTCCGACGGAGGCAAGCTCGATAACGGCCTTCACCTGGCCCTCGAAAAGCACCGGCAAGACGAACACGCTGCGCGGCGGCGTCTTGAACAGTCCCGAGCGGATCGGCGTCACGCCATCGGGCACATCCTGGATCAGCATCCGGCGACCGTCGGCGGCGCACTGCCCGATCAGGCTCTCGCCAAAAGCCAGGCGTTCCGGATGTCCCTCCGTGCCGCCATCCGCGAAAGCACCAAGCAGCTTCAAGAAGGCCGGTCCTTCCGACGCGGCTTCGGTATCCACCAGGTAGATAACCCCGTTCTGCGCCTCCACGAGCGGTGCAAGTTCCGACAGCAGCATCCGGCCGACGGTCGCGAGGTCGCGCTGCCCCTGAAGCATGTTCGTGAAGCGCGCGAGGTTGGTCTTCAGCCAATCCTGCTCTGTGTTGCGGTCGGTGGTGAGCCGAAGATTGTCGATCATCGTGTTGAGGTTGTCTTTCAGCTCCGCAACCTCGCCGCGCGCCTCGACCTGGATCGAGCGGGTCAGGTCGCCCTTCGTCACAGCCGTAGCCACCTCGGCGATGGCGCGCACCTGGGTGGTCAGGTTCGCGGCCAGCAGGTTCACGTTGCCCGTCAGGTCCTTCCAGGTGCCCGCCGCGCCTGGCACGTTCGCCTGGCCGCCGAGGCGACCCTCAACACCCACCTCGCGGGCGACCGTCGTTACCTGATCGGCAAAGGTCTTCAGCGTGTTGGTCATGTTGTTGATGGTTTCAGCCAGCGCTGCGACCTCGCCTTTCGAGGTCATGGTCAGGTTCTGCTTCAGGTCACCGTCGGCGACCGCTGTCACCACCTTGACGATGCCGCGCACTTGTTCTGTCAGATTGGCGGCCATGACATTGACGGTGTCGGTCAGGTCCTTCCATGTGCCGGCGACACCGGGCACCTGCGCCTGGCCACCCAACTTGCCTTCGGTTCCGACCTCGCGGGCAACGCGGGTCACTTCCGATGCGAAGGCATTGAGCTGGTCGACCATCGTGTTGATGGTGTTCTTCAGCTCCAGGATTTCGCCTTTCACGTCCACGGTGATTTTTCTCGACAGGTCGCCGCGGGCGACGGCGGTGGTGACCTCGGCGATGTTGCGGACCTGGGTGGTCAGGTTCGCGGCGAGGAGGTTCACGTTATCGGTGAGATCCTTCCAGGTCCCGCCGACGCCTGGCACCACCGCCTGGCCGCCGAGACGGCCCTCGGTGCCGACTTCGCGTGCGACCCGGGTCACTTCGGCGGCGAACGAGCGCAACTGCTCGACCATCGTGTTCAGCGTTTCCTTGAGCAGCAGGATTTCGCCGCGCACGTCCACTGTAATCTTCTTGGACAGGTCGCCGTTGGCGATGGCCGTGGCGACCTCCGCGATATTGCGAACCTGTCCGGTCAGGTTGGAGGCCATGAAGTTGACGTTGTCGGTCAGATCCTTCCAGGTGCCACCGACGCCCGGCACCACCGCTTGCCCGCCCAACTTGCCTTCCGTGCCCACCTCGCGCGCGACACGGGTCACTTCCGAGGCGAAGGCGTTGAGCTGGTCGACCATCGTGTTGATGGTGTTCTTCAGTTCGAGGATCTCGCCTTTCACGTCCACGGTGATCTTACGGCCCAGGTCGCCGCGGGCGACCGCCGTGGTGACTTCGGCGATGTTGCGGACCTGCGCCGTCAGGTTACCTGCCATGGAATTGACGTTGTCGGTCAGGTCCTTCCAGGTACCGGCGACGCCGGGCACCTGCGCCTGGCCTCCCAGCTTACCCTCCGTGCCGACTTCGCGAGCCACGCGCGTGACCTCTCCAGCGAAGCGGTTGAGCTGATCCACCATGGTGTTCAGCGTTTCCTTCAGCTGAAGAATCTCGCCACGCACATCGACGGTGATCTTGCGCGACAGATCGCCACCGGCGATCGCTGTCGCCACCTCCGCGATGTTACGAACCTGGGCGGTCAGGTTTCCCGCCATTGAATTGACGCTGTCTGTCAGGTCCTTCCAGGTCCCGGCGACGCCCGACACCTGCGCCTGACCCCCCAGACGTCCCTCGGTGCCGACCTCGCGTGCCACGCGGGTCACTTCCCCGGCGAAGGCATTAAGCTGATCGACCATCGTGTTGATGGTTTCCTTCAACTGAAGGATCTCGCCGGAGACGTTCACTGTGATCTTCTTCGACAGGTCGCCTTGAGCCACAGCGGTCGCGACCTCCGCGATGTTGCGAACCTGGCCGGTTAAGTTAGACGCCATCGAGTTCACGCTGTCGGTCAGGTCTTTCCATGTTCCGGCGACACCCGATACCTGCGCCTGCCCGCCCAGCCGCCCCTCGGTGCCGACCTCGCGCGCCACACGCGTCACCTCGCCGGCGAAGCGGTTCAGCTGATCGACCATCGTGTTGATGGTCTCCTTCAACTGCAGGATCTCCCCCGACACGTTGACGGTAATCTTCTTCGACAGGTCGCCGTTGGCGATGGCGGTGGACACCTCCGCGATGTTGCGAACCTGAGCGGTCAGGTTGCTCGCCATCGAGTTCACGGATTCCGTCAAGTCCTTCCAGGTACCGGCGACGCCCAGCACGTTGGCCTGCCCGCCCAGACGCCCATCCGTGCCCACCTCACGGGCCACACGGGTCACTTCTGAGGCGAACGCGTTAAGCTGGTCGACCATCGTATTGATGGTCTCTTTCAACTGCAGAATTTCACCCGATACATTAACCGTGATTTTCTTCGAGAGATCGCCTCGAGCGATCGCGGTCGCCACCTCGGCGATGTTGCGAACCTGCCCGGTGAGGTTGGACGCCATGGAATTGACATTGTCTGTCAGGTCCTTCCAGGTGCCGGCGACGCCGGGCACCTGAGCCTGCCCGCCCAGCTGGCCTTCAGTGCCAACCTCGCGGGCGACACGTGTCACCTCCGAGGCGAAGGAGTTGAGTTGATCCACCATGGTGTTCATGGTGTCCTTCAGCTCGAGAATTTCGCCGCGGACATCGACGGTGATCTTGCGCGACAGATCGCCGCGCGCGACCGCGGTGGTCACCTGGGCTATGTTGCGCACTTGGTCGGTCAGATTGCCGCACATCGCGTTGACGCTGTCGGTCAGATCCTTCCATGTGCCGGCAACGCCAGGCACAAGAGCCTGACCACCGAGCTTGCCTTCGGTGCCGACTTCGCGGGCGACGCGCGTGACCTCAGAGGCGAAGGACCGGAGCTGATCCACCATCGTGTTGATGGCCTCCTTGAGCTGAAGGATTTCACCACGAACGTCGACAGTGATTTTCTTGGATAAATCGCCGTTTGCCACGGCGATCGTCACGTCGGCGAGATTGCGCACCTGGGCGGTGAGGTTGCTCGCCATCGAGTTGACGGATTCGGTCAGGTCCTTCCAGACGCCAGTCACTTCACTGACCTGCGCCTGGCCGCCGAGTTTGCCATCGGTGCCAACCTCGCGGGCCACGCGGGTGACCTCTGAGGTGAACACGCTGAGCTGCTTGATCATCGTGTTGACGATACTGGCCGACCGCAGGAACTCCCCTTCCAGCGGTCGGCCGTCAACCTCAAGTGGCACGGTTTGCAGCAAATCGCCTTTCGCCATGGCACTGATCGTCCGAGTTACCTCGGTGATCGGCCACAGCAGGTCCTCGATCAGCGTGTTGACGGATGACTCCATCTCTCTCCAGGCGCCGTTCGTCAGCCCGAAGTTGACGCGTTGTCGCGTCCGGCCTTCTCGGCCGACAACCTGGCCAACGAGTTCGAGCTGATTCGCCATACGCTCGTTCGCGGCCACGATGTCGTTGAACGTGTCGGCGATCTTTCCGGCGATGCCAATCTGATCGCTGCGCAGTCGCACGGAGAAATCTCCGGTTCGCACCGCCTGCAGGGCGATCAGCAGCTCCTGTGTTTCCAGATTGACTGGGGCGATGTGGCCATTGGCCTGCAGCGAGGCATCCCCGGCAGCGGCGTGATTCAGTTCCAAGCGCCCCTCCTGATCATTCGCAAGCCAGGTTTATCTACCATGACCCGCTCATCTGATGTCAGTTGCACAATGGTTGGCACAAGCGACGTACCCGCAGGTGGAATTAACCATATGTTATCCGCCATGGGAATTATGTTATCGGTTCATGGGAATTCGTCGGTTCATCAATACGCTAGTGTCCAGATTCGGACGTTCGCCATGCCTGGATCCGCCGCCTTACGAACTTCCGGATCGATGAGGACACTAGCAAAGCATTGTTTTCTAGTGTGGTTTGTGGTTCCGAAGTCCGCTCCGGGGATGATCCACGATGCGGCTTTTAGGACCTGTTTGCCACATCTGGCGTCGATGCTGCCAGCGGCATGATCGTGGCACAGACACTGACGGATCAAGACGCCGATGATCCGTCCCAGGTCGGCCCGCTGCTCGATCAGATCGACGAAACGGTTGGCAAGGTGACAGCCGATGGTGCGCATGATGGCTCACGCACCTGCCGGACCGTTTCGACACACAGCGATGGCATCGAGGTTGGTGACGCCACCGCGTTCGAGGGCTGTCCCCGGCGGCGAACCGGGTTCGCCGAGACATCTGGCAAGGATCGCGGAACAAGACCGCCCTGGCTTGGCAGGTCACAACCGGTTACGGCCGACGGTCCTTAGTAGAAACGACAGCGGGTGATTGCGGGTAGCTGATCGGACCACGGCTGCGAGCCCCTGACTTGGCGGCTCGGCAGATCGGGGCTGCCGTCGACGTGGCGGTGCTGAATCGGATGCTGGCAACCGGACGACCGGGCTCGTCCGTCGCCGGCCGGTCATCGCATTGCAGCCTGGGGTTGGGGTAATCCCGCGCTCTGTCTGTCGCCCGCCGGTGCCTCGGGACGGACGACCGTTGCACGGACTGCCGCTATGCGGTTGCCGAAGCCTGGACTGACGACCGGCGGCCGGCGAGATAGCGGACACCATCCGCCTCGGTATGCTCCTCGTGCGGTGTTCCGGCAGGCACCTCGCAGGTATCACCCGGCCCAAAGGTGTGGCGATCACCGCCTCGGACGAGCGTCAGATGTCCGTCCAGCACAAACAGGCGCGCGTCGAACTCGTGCGCATGAGCCTCGCGATGCTCGTTTGGCCGGATTTCGCCGTCCCGGATCTCATAGCCCTGGCGGCGGGCATCGGCCTCGAATTCGGCTCTGTTCATGGCTTTCACTCCCCTGTGTGTTGCCGAAAACATAGTATGTGGCGGCAGGCTTGGCCAAACAAGCCGAAACGGCCGCGGAAGCGGCCGCGACCAAGCGGGAAGAAAGCGGCGACCGGATCATCGAGGCCGTTGAGGGGCTACTCGTAGGGCCGGCGCAAGACCAGCGCAACACAGACCGAGGTGGACATGCTCAAAGCGGACGCCATCCTGCCGACCCAGGCTTTGGCAAGCTGGCATGAATTCTATGAACTGGCCGGCACGGCGTCGGCCACGATGGTCGGTCTGCTGTTCGTAGCCGCGTCGGTCAGTTCCGGCGTGTTCAGCGCCGATCGGCGCGCGGCGCTGCGCGTGTTCCTGTCGGCGAGCGTCGTCAATTTCAGCAGCGTGCTGGCGGCGTGCCTCGTGGTCCTGGCACCGGTGGGAAGCTGGATCGTCCTTGGTGCGGCGATCGTGGCTTGTGCACTTTGCGGCCTGGCTCATTCCTGCCTGGCTTGGCGCGACACCGCCCGCGACGGTTTGCTCCCCAAGATCGATCTGGAAGATCGTGTCTGGTACCTGGCCATGCCCATCACCGGCTATCTGTTCGAGGCTGCCTCAGGCGTCCTCCTGGCATCGCGATCGTCGCAGGGATGCACTGCTCTTGCTCTATCAATGGGGTTGCTGCTGCTGGTTGGCATCCACAACGCGTGGGACATCACCATCTGGAGTATCACCCGCCGTCGCGGATAATGCCCGCCGGACTGGAAGTTTCCCTCTCGCATCTGCACAAAAGCCTTGCATTCGCGCCAGTGGCGGCCGATATACAGCTGGTCTTTCCGTTATTGCGTGATTAACGGGCGGTCCTTGCCGTCCGTGGTTCCGGAAATTTCCACCCGACAACCGTTCGTCCCCATTTAATCGCGCGGGGCGGCGAACTTTCAGGCGTCTTCCGTCCACACCGTGGCGGGCGCTGGAGCATCCCTACGTCTTGACCCAAACTACTTTTGCCGCCCTCGGCATCGCCGAGCCGCTTCTGCGCGCCCTCGAGATGCGCAAATTCACCATCCCCACCCCGATCCAGGCCAATTCCATCCCGCCACTCCTGGCCAGCAAGGATCTGCTCGGCATCGCCCAGACCGGCAGCGGCAAGACCGCCGCCTTCGCCCTGCCTATCCTGCAGCATCTCGCCGCCCAGCCGGTTCGGCCGGCGCCATTCGTCGCCCGCGCCCTGATCCTCGCCCCGACCCGCGAACTCGCGCTGCAGATCGACGAGACCGTTCGCGCGTTGTCCATCCATCTGCCGCGTCTGCGCACCGTGGTGATCATCGGCGGCGCCAGCCGCTTCAAGCAGGTCGAGGCGATGCGCCGCGGCGCCGACATCGTCATCGGCACCCCGGGCCGCGTCTGCGACCTGATGCAGACCCGCGAACTGCACCTCGGCGCGGTGTCCCAGTTCGTCCTCGATGAGGCCGACCGGATGCTCGACCTGGGTTTCATCAAGGACATCCGCCGCATCGTCGCCGCTCTGCCGCCGCAGCGCCAGTCCTGCCTGTTCTCGGCCACCATGCCGGCCGAGGTCGCCAGTCTGGCCAACAGCCTGCTGCGCAATCCCGTTCGCGTGGAGATCGCCCGCAAGGAAGATACGGCCCCGAAGATCGAGCAGTTCGTCCATCACCTGCCGCAGAGCGGCAAGCAGTCCCTGCTGCTGTCCATGCTGCAGGATGACAGCCTCAGCCGGGTGATCGTTTTCACACGCACGAAGCACGGCGCCAACAAAGTCGCCGGGGTGCTTGGAGAATGCCGGCATCCAGGTCAACGCCATTCACGGCAACAAGAGCCAGCCGCAGCGCGAGAAGGCCCTGCGCGAATTCCGCACCGGCCGCGCCCGCGTCCTGGTCGCCACCGACATCGCCGCCCGCGGCATCGACGTAACCGGCATTTCCCACGTCATCAACTTCGACCTGCCCGTCGAGGCGGAAAGTTACGTCCATCGCATCGGCCGCACCGCCCGCGCCGGTGCTGCGGGCATCGCGATCTCCTTCTGCGACCCGTCGGAGCGCGGGGTGCTCCGCCAGATCGAGCGACAGATGGACTACACGATCGCGGTGGTGGGCGATGCCCCGCCGCCGATGACGCATCAGCCGAAGCGCCCCGGCGCGCCGGGTCAGGCGCAGCGGCGCCGTACAACGACCGCGGCAACCGGGGCATGCGCTCCGCTGCCTGACGCGGTCCTGTCGTGCCGAGACCCGTAACGGCGCGTGCGCTGTTGCGCATCGCCATCGTGGCGGCCTCGCGTCGGTTGCCACCGTCACGTGGCGGAGCAGCGGCGAGTGACGACTCTCTACATCGATGGCGATGCCTGCCCGGTCCGCGACGAAGTCTATCGCGTCGCGGACCGGCTGGGATTACCGGTCTTCGTCGTGGCCAATGGCTCGCGGCCGATCCGTCCCACCGGGCGGCCCAATGTGACTATGATCACCGTCGAAGCCGGCCCCGACGTCGCCGACGACTGGATCGCCGAACGGGTTACCAAGGCGGATATCTGTATCACCAGCGACATACCCCTGGCTTCGCGCTGTCTCGCCAAAAGTTCCCGTGCCCTGTCGCCCAACGGCAAGCTGTGGACCCCGGACAATATCGGCAACGCCCTCGCCGGCCGCGAGGTCGGGCGTTATCTTCGCGAAATGGGCGTCGCCACCGGTGGGCCGGCGCCTCTGACGAAACGGGATCGCTCGCAATTCCTGAGCGCTCTCGATACAGCGGCGCGAGCGGCGCAACGGGAACCAGACGCCCCGCCGCGATCGACCTCCGCCGCATCGGGATCTCGCGAGCCAGGATCAGACTGGTGAGCTCGCCTGTCACCCTGGTGCCGCCGCCGTACCTGGATAGTCTCCACCCGCCGCTTGATCGGAGACGTCGGCGCCGAGCGTGTGTCACGCATGATGGCACCGTGTGCAAAACAAGTTACCGTCCGCTCCGATTCGCGATAGAGCGTGCGCCTTGATGCCGAGGGCCCCATGAACCGTATCGCCGATCTGCCGGATGCCGATCTCCAGGCGCTGCGCCACCACGTGCGCGGCGAATATGACGCCTTCCGCGCGCGGGGCCTCAAGCTCGACATGACGCGCGGCAAGCCGGCGCCCGAGCAGCTGGATCTGGCGAACGGCTTGCTGACCTTGCCGGGCAACCGCGACTACATCAGCGAGGCCGGCGATGACGCCCGGAACTACGGCGTGCTGCAAGGCCTGCCCGAAGCCCGCGCCCTGTTCGCCCCGATGCTCGGTGCACCTCCCGGCCAGATCTTCGTCGCCGACAATTCCAGCCTCGCGGTGATGCACGACTGCATCGTCTGGGCGCTGCTGAAAGGCGTCGCCGGTTCGACGGAACCATGGGGCAAGGCGCCGGCCTTCATATGCCCGGTGCCCGGCTACGACCGTCATTTCGCTCTGTGCGAGGAATACGGCATTCGCATGCTCCCGGTCCCGATGACCGGTCACGGCCCGGACATGGACGCGGTCGAGGCGCTGGCGGCCGATCCAACGGTCAAGGGCATGTGGTGCGTGCCGAAATACTCCAACCCGAGCGGGGATGTGTATTCCGATCGAGACCGTGCACCGCCTCGCCGCGATGCGCACCGGCGCGCCGGATTTCCGGCTGTTCTGGGACAATGCCTACGCCGTCCACCACCTGACCGAACGCCGGCACGAAATCGCCAACATCCTGACGGCCTGTGACAGGGCCGGGAACCCGGACCGCGCGTTCGTCTTCGGCTCGACATCGAAAATCACCCTGGCCGGGGCCGGACTGGCGTTCTTCGCCTCCTCGCCGGCGAACGTCGCGTGGTTCATGGCGCGGGTGTTCAAGCGCACGATCGGGTCCGACAAGCTGAACCAGCTTCGGCATGTGCGCTTCCTGAAGGATCAGGCCGGGCTGATGCGCCATATGGACGGGCACCGCGCTCTGGTGGCACCGAAGTTCGATGCGGTGATCACCGCCTTGGAAAATCGCTTGGCCGGCACCGGCGCCGCGAAGTGGATGCGCCCGGAGGGCGGCTACTTCATCAGCCTGGACGCCACACCGGGCACCGCCAAGCAAGTCGTGGCGCTGGCGAAGGGCGCCGGGATGGCGCTGACGGCGGCGGGTGCAACATGGCCGCACGGCCAGGACCCGCACGACAGCAATCTGCGCCTTGCGCCGACGTTCCCGTCGCTGGTGGAGGTCACCGCGGCATCAGAAGGGATTGCGCTCTGCGTTCTGCTTGCCGCGCTTGAAAAGCAGTGCGCTGACCGGTCGGCGCGAGAGCATGATCGCGCCGAGCGGACCGTCTCCGGCGCGTGAATCATGCGATCAAACAAACACCTGGACCATTTTCGGCCTGTACAGTCGGGGTGAAAATGGGCTAGGACACGTATGACCCGTTGGTTTGTCGCCGGAGCCCGACGACCCCCTGGATCGCCTCGTTGTCCCACATCATGGCTGGCGGCAAAGTTGGAGATCGGGCAATCGGCTCGATCGCTTCACGCCGCTCACGGCGCCAGGCGCCCGGGGTTCTTCCGGTTGCTTTCCGAAACAGTTTGCAGAGATGGGCCTGGTCGGAGAAACCGCAGGCCAATGCCAGCTCACTGAGCGCGGTGTCGCTTGTGAGCATAAGATGGCGAGCCAGATCCAGGCGGCGGCGCACGATGTACGCGTGCGGGGCCTCGCCGAAACTTTGTCTGAAGGAGCGGGAAAAGTGTGTTGTGCTGAGCCGGACCACTTCGCTGAGGTCCGCGACATGGATCGACTCGGCCAGGTGTTCCTCGACAAACGCTTTGACCCGGCGGACTTGCCGTGGCGCAAGTCCTCCCGTTCGCGCACCCGCGTCGGGCGCGTCATTTCGGCCGGCTTCCACTTGAAGCAGTGAAGACGCCTTGGCGATAAAGGTCTTCGCGGTCTCGCGATCTCTTTCCACTTCCTCGGTCGCGGTTTGCAGCAGCGACACAACGCCGGCTACCAACTCGCGAATTCCTGCCGAATGAAGCCGTTCGTCAGCGGGCGCTGACTGCAACGTCGTTGACATGACGATCACCTCATTGAGTTCTTGTATTTCCGGAGTAATCCAAGGCGACAGGCGTACAAGTGGCGATCGGACAGCAGCTGACATGTTATGCGTTGTTAAAGTACGTGAATGCTGGAAATTCTCGCCGCTGAAACACCGACGTCGACCCATTCCGGGTGACATCGGCGCGGCCTGCGATCTGCCGGCCTGCTTCATGGAAGGTTTCGAGACCGCCGACCTGCGCGCGGCCAAACGCTTCTGGACGAAATGGCGTCGAGCAATGCAGCCTGACTCGGATCGCGAAGCGACTTCAGGCCATTGAAACCGCTCGATAACATAAGCTCGAGCGTTTCCACTCAGCGTGGAAGAGGTCGAGCCATCCGTCGATCGGGACGCAACGGTATGCCCACCGTGCAACGCGATAACCCGGCCCGCGTCGGCTTTCTCCGCTCGACCCGTGCTACATCGGCGGCTTGAGGCCGTCCTTGCCGACCACGATCGCACCCGCCGCGAGTTTGCCGTCCGGCTGCGCGTGGGCGACCACGAACACTTTCGCGCCCGGCTTGAGTTCATCAAGCGTGCCGGCGGTAAACGCCACAATGGTCGCGTCCGGCGGGACAGTGATGGTCTGCGTGCCCCCCTTGTAGTCGAGCTTCAGCGTGCGAGCGTCGCCGACCGCCTTGACCTGGGCGATGTTCGCGTTCGTCATCATGTTCGGGCTCGTTCCGAGATCCCAGGGATAATGCCCTTCGCCGAGACCGCGCAGCGACTCGTCGAACACGTGCACCTCGACCGCCACGGCCTCGCCGCCTTTCTCGACCGACGTGATGCCGACAAACTTCCCATCCGTGACCGCGCTCATGTCCGCTGGGCTAACCATGAACACCTTCACGTCATCGGCGAGCGTGATGTCATCCATGGCGCCGCGCGCGGTCTTCACCGCCACTGTGTGATCCTTGACGGCTTCAACCGTACCGCGGACATGTTGCGGAACTGCCTGGGCCATCGCGGGCGCTGTCGCGGTCCACGCGACAAACGCGACGCCGGCAGCCAGCGCCTTGATCAGACGATATATGGACATTCTACTTTTCCCCCTCGTGGCAGGTTGCTGTTCTTGTGGATCATCAATCCAGCAAAGTAAACCTTCTTCGCAGGGCAATCGGGTGAAGGCACAATCGGCCGGCGGTTCCTGCCGGGCCTGTTCATGATCTTGCTGATCTTTGTCGCTTTATACCGGAGCAAGCGGTTCGGCAGCGCAGTCAACGCCTCGGCCCCGGTCCGGTCTAGCCTAGAGCATGATCGCGCCGAGCGGAACGTCCCCGGCGCGTGAATCATGCGATCAAACAAAGAGATAGACCATTTTCGGCCTGCACAGTCAGGCTGAAAATGGTCTAGCCCGCGACGCCCCCTGAAGCCGTCCAGTCGATCTCCCTGGTTCGTATATGAATTCGCCGGCGTCCGGGATCCTGTGCATCGACGGAGCGACCTCCTTCGACATGTCTCCGTCCCGGATTCGCTCCACCTCCCGGTCGGTGCCGGGAGCGTGATTCACCGAACGATTCCACGGACGGCGCCGCGCTTACCGCGCCGCGCATAAATCCAATGCCCGGAATACCGATTATCAACCAGCGCGGCCGGGTCTAAACGCTAAGGCAAAGCAGGGCATTGCGCCCAACAACAGATGGAGGATTTCGATGAAAGCCTTGATCCTCGCCGCCCTGATCGGCATCGCCGCGGCGAACGTCCACGCCGCGACCTATCACGCACCGGCGTATAACTACAATCAGAACAGCTGGATGTCGGAGTGATCGCCCGGCCCGGCCGAGGGACCCGGGCCCGGCCGGTTTTCCACATGCTGTCGGCGCCGGGGCAGGGACCCATTGTGCACCCGGTCCCTGCCCAGGCGCCGCGTCCATCCGTCGGCGCTGTTCTGGGAGGGCCTGTCTCACGGTCTGGTCCGCCTCAGCGGTAAACCCGTCTCGATCGGCGCCGGCCAAAGTCGACCGGCCCTATGCTTTTTGTGCGATTAGGCGTGCTGCGACCGAACCGATCATGACGCAGGTGAAGTGTGTGTTGGCGCGACAATCGGCCGGCATGACGGACGCGTCTGCCACGCGTAACCCCGCGATCCCCTTGACCCGCAGGTCAGGATCGACCACGCCGCGCGGATCCTCATAGGCAGTCATACGGCAGGAACCTGCCGCATGCTGGGCATCCGCGGCCTGATCCAGCATCAATGCGTCCAGCGCGTCCTCCGGCAGCGCGGTGACGGCATCAAAGCCCAGGCCGGTGTCATGCAACGTGATCGCTTCGGCGATGCCGGCCAGCGCGGGATGGCGGGCAAGAACGGCAAGCCGATGCACCGCGTCGCGCATCCGCAGCCTGTCGCGCGGGTCGTCGAGCATGTTCTCCTCGACGACGGGGTCAATCGCCGGATCGGGCGAGCGCAGCCGCACTGTGCCGCGTGAAAAGGCGTTGAACAGCGCGGCCCCGACCGCGCCCATGGCGGATGGGATGCCGCGTTCGCCGAGAGCGCGATGGTTGAACCCGATCATGATCATGTCCCGCCTCCCGCCGTCACCCAGGCCGGACGTGTAGGTCACACAGCAATTGGTATGGCGCTGGTCGGGATCGCGCGACACGTGTTCCGATCGCAGCGCGATGCTCGCTCGCAAGGTCGGATGGTCCATGAAGTTGCGGCCAATCTCGGCCATGTCGCGCAACACGGGAATGCCCAGCGCACGCAGGTCCGCCGCCGGACCGAGGCCGGAGCGCAACAGGATCGCCGGTGAATGGATCGCGCCGGCGCACAGCAGGATTTCGCGTGCCGCGACGTCCACCCAGCCGCGATCTGCCACGTGAACCCGCACGCCGGTGGCGCGGCCGTCTTCCACGAGCACGCGATCCACCAGCGCACCGCCGATGATTTCAAGGTTCGGCCGGCCGCGCGCCGGTTCGAGAAACGCCTCGTTGGTGGAGATGCGGCGACCGTTCCGGACATTGAACGGATAGCAGGACACGCCTTCGCCCGTCGCCGCATTCAGGTCCGGGTTCCACTTGTAGCCCGACGCCAGCGCGGCGTCCCGCAGTCCGCGATCGACCGGGCCCCACATCGATGCCGGCGCTCGGTAGACCGGGATCGGCCCGCCAACGCGGCCCGTCGTCGGGTCGTCCTCGAAGGCGTCGATCACCGGCAGGACCTCGGCTGCCGACCAGCCCTCGCAGCCGGCTTCGGCCCATTCGTCGAACGCATCGGCGACGCCGCGTATGGCGATCTGGGCATTGACAGCCGACGAGCCGCCGAGTGCCTTGCCGCGCCAGTAGAATTTTGGTGCCTGGGCGCGTGTGCGGCGCGTCATCAAATGGGGCCACTGCCACGCGGCCTGATACGCAGGCTCATTCATGAACGGAATGATGTTCGTGCTCCGCATCGCGGCCGGTGCATCCGCTGCGCGCCAGTCGCGCCCGGCTTCCAGCAGCAGCACCCGGCGCCCGATATCGGCGGACAGATGGGCCGCGGCGGGCGCGCCGGCCGAACCGCCGCCCACCACGATGACGTCATAACCCAAGAACCCATCCCCCCTTTCTTCATGCCCATCCTCAGGCCAGCGCCAATCCTCCGGTCATCGCGAGTCCTCAGGTCATCGCGAACGGCGTGCCATCGAGTTCCTCGGCGCGCTCCACCGCGATCAGAACCGCGAAACCCTTCTTGTCAGGGTCCCGGTCCTTTTCCGGCTGAATGAGGCGGGTCCAGACATCCTCATAAATCGGTCCTGATTTGAACAGGCGCGCGGTGCCATAGAAGCGTGCGATCCCGCCTTTCGGCAAAATGCCGTCGGTACGAAGCTGCGGCTTGCGAAAGTAGATCGTGACGTTCGTGCCGTCGGCGAGGTTCTCTGTCGTCGAGCCTCGGCCGCGCTCCCACAGCGAGAAATGCCCGTCGTCATACACCTGGGTGCTGCCCCGGGGCGTGATCTGCGCATAGCCGTTCGGCAACACGGTTCCGATCAGGCACACGTCGGTCGGGAAAGCGGTATTGATGTGGGGTTGAAGAGCTTTCGGAATACTTGCCATGGTCCTGCTCCGGTAGCGCTTTGGCCTGCTGCGTGATGGGCGAGGGGTCAGGTTGGCACGTTGCGTGCGGTCTTGGAAACCGCCGCCCGTCGCTGCGGCGGAAACTCCGCACCCGGTTCGCGCGCGGTTTGCCAAATCGCAACCCGCGACCCGGCCCAAGGTTTGTCTGCAGGCCGGCCATCGTCCAGGTCCTACGGGTCGCGACGGGACGCGGCCATCAGCGACGGAGACGCTTACGATTGAAGTGCGGGCGATGTGTGCCATTGCGTTGCGCGGCCAGTTGGGACTGCGGGGCCGCCTGCCGTGGGAAAGTCGGACTATCGCGACGACGTGAACCGGTTCCGGGCAGCGACGCGTGTCTCGCTGGCGCTCGGGGCACGCGCCATCACTGCTTTCCCGGCCTCGACCGCCCCCCTCCTGTGCATGTGCCTAAGCACTGATCGCTAATGCGCGGTCAGTGGCGCGATAGCGATCACATCACGTATCCGCCTGTACGTTCATATGTAATGACGTACGGTTCCATGTCGCCCGCGCTCAGGCGAATCCCCCTATTGGCATTCCACTTGCACCCGAGGACAGCGGGGTTGCTCTGCCCGCCCTCGTCGTTTGTTGTTGTTCGGCACTGTTGTTTTGCATTCCGAGGAGCCAGAAAGAATGCCGTCCATTGCGTTGTCTCGGACTTTCCGTCTCCTCGGGATTGCATGCGCCGCTGGTATGGCCTTCGGAACGACCTGCGCCGCCCAGGCTGAGTCGGTGCTTCGCGTCGCCATGAGCGCCGCCGATATACCCGATTGGACCGGCGCACCGGACCAGGGATACGAGGGCTATCGCTTCGTCGGCTTCACGCTCTACGACAGCCTCATCAACTGGGAACTGGCAAAGAACACCGATCGCGCGGCCGACATCCGGCCCGGCCTCGCGGTCAGTTGGGCAGTGGACCCGAACGATCACAGGAAATGGATCTTCAAGCTGCGGCACGGCGTCACGTTTCATGACGGCTGCGAGTGGAACGCAGACTCCGCGATCTGGAACTTCAGGCGCGTCATGGACCCGAAGTCGCCGCAATACAATGTCCGCCATCACGCCATGCAGAGCTGGACGATCATTGACATCGACAGCATGGAGAAAATCGACGACTACACGATCGCCGCCCACACGAAACTCGACGATTCCCTGCTACCCTATGAAATCGCAGGCTATTTTCAGATTTCCAATTGTGCGGTGACGAAGCTGCATAACGACTACGCCGCGTTTGCCAAGCACCCGTACGGCACCGGCCCCTACATGTTCGACAGGGTCGTTCCGCACGAACGTCTGGAACTCGTGAAGAACCCCAATTACTGGGACAAGGAGCGTATCCCCAAGCAGGATCGCCTGGTCCTGCTGCCGATGCCGGAGGCATCGACACGCGCGGCGGCCCTCCTTGCGGGTCAGGTCGATTTCATCGAGGCACCATCGCCTGATACAATTCCGCGCCTCAAGCAGGCAGGCATGCAGATCATAACGGCACCGTATCCGCACAACTGGGACTATCAGGTTCGCGTCGATCGCCCGCCGTTCAACGACATCCGCGTCCGGCAGGCCGCCAACTATGCCATCAACCGCGACGAAATGGTGGACATGCTGCAGGGCGTCGCGACGCCGGGCTATGGCAAGTTCATCCCCTCGCAGCCCTGGTACGGTCACCCGGTCGAATACAAGTTCAATCTCGCCAAGGCGAAGGAACTGCTGAAGGAAGCAGGCTGCCTCCCGTGCAAATTCACCGTCGGAATCTCGACCTCGGGATCGGGACAAATGCAACCGTTGCCGATGAACGAATTGGTAAAGGAACAGCTTGAGGCGGCCGGATTCCAGGTCACCCTGGCGCCAATGGACTGGAACTCGCTGATCGACGTCTTTATCGGCGGCGCCAGGAAATACCCGCAATATGACGCGATCAACGTCAGCCTTTCCTCGATCGAACCGGTGCAGGGCATCATGAAGGAAAGCATGACGCGCTATCAGTCGCCCAATGGCGAGAACTGGGGCCTGTTCAGCGACAAGACCATCGACGCGCTGGGGACCGAGGCACTCTCCACGTTCGACGGGGAAGCCCGCGATACTATCATTTCCAAGATGCATGAAACCCTGGTGGCCGACGCGCAGGAAATCTACATCGTGCACGACCTGAACCCGCGCGCCCTGTCGCCCAAGGTCCATGGCTTCGTCCAGGCCCAAAGCTGGTTCCAGGACCTGACCCCGATCACCATCTCGCCCTGACCCGAGGCCGGCGGGGCGCTGCCCTGCCCGCGAGGAGAGTGCCGCGATGTGGCTCTATGCAGCCCGACGACTTCTGATGACCATACCGATCGCCATCGGCGTCACCATGATCTGCTTCGCCTTGATCTACCTGGCCCCGGGCAACCCGATCCAGAGTCTGCTGCCGCCGGCCGCCACGGCCCAGGATGTCATACAGCTTAAGCACGCCTATGGCCTCGACAAGCCGGTCCCGGTCCAATACCTGATCTGGGTTGGTCATGCGTTGTCCGGCAATCTCGGCATCTCGATCCAGGATAACCAGCCGGTGCTCAGCGAGGTGAAGCGGGCGCTGGCCAACACCGTTCCGATCGCGGTCATCTCGGTCGTCCTGGCTTTCGTTATCGCGCTCGGCCTGGGTATCCTCGCGGCGACACGCGTCGGCGGCATCGTCGACCGACTCGCGACCGGTATCGCGGTTCTGGGCATCAGCGTCCCGCAATTCTGGCTCGCCGTTATCCTGGTCATCATCTTTGCCGTTGAACTAGGCTGGCTGCCGGCCGAGGGAATGGGTCCCAGTGGCTCTGCCAATTTCAGCTTCTTCCGCTGGGCCGACGTGAAATTCGCCCTCATGCCCATCATTGCCCTGACGCTCCTGCCGCTCGGCATCCTGATGCGGACCACGCGTGCCTCCATCGCCGAAGTGCTGGCGCTGGATTTCATCCAGACGCTGCGGGCCAAGGGGCTCGGGCGCACCGCGATCATGATGCACGCCGTGCGCAACGCGTTGCCGCAGATACTGGCAATGGGCGGCCTGCAACTCGGCTACCTGATGGGCGGGTCGATCCTGGTCGAGACGGTGTTCAGTTGGCCCGGTACTGGCTTTCTGCTCAACAAGGCGATCCTGACGCGCGACATCCCGTTGCTGCAGGGCACCATCCTGGTGCTTGCCATGGCGTTCGTCGGCATCAACCTCGTCGTCGATTTGCTCCAGACCGTCGTCGACCCACGGATCAAACGGGCATGAGCGACGTTTCGCTGCCCTCGACCCATGCCTCGGGCATGGACACACCGCGCGCCGGAGGGCCTGCATGGCAGGTGCGCGGCTACTGGGGGAATGTCTGGCAGCGACTGCGCTACGACTACGTTACATTGTTCTTCATGGCGTTGATCCTGCTGATCATTCTCTCCGCCGTGTTCGCGCCCTGGCTGGCCCCGTTCGATCCCGACAAGGCCAGCATGGCGCACCGCCTGAAACCGCTCTTCTTTCGCGACAACATCCTCGGCACCGACGAGCAGGGCCGGGACATCCTGTCGCGCATCCTGTACGGCGGCCGCACGTCATTGCTGATGGGCATCGTCCCGGTCATGCTGGCGACCATCGTCGGCGGCCTGTTCGGCGTCGTTGCCGGGTTCGCCGGCGGTCGGCTCAACACGATCATCATGCGCGGCATGGACGTCTTCTTTGCCTTTCCCTCGGTGCTGCTGGCGGTGGCGATTTCCGGCAGTCTCGGCGGCGGCATGACCAACCAGCTCATTACGCTCAGCGTAGTGCTCACACCGCCGCTCTGCCGCGTGGCCGAGACGGCGACAAGTCAGATCCGCGGCATGGATTTCGTCGACGCCGCGCGCGCGACCGGCGCCTCGGCGCTGTCGATCCTGTTCCACGACGTCCTGGTCAATGCGATCTCGCCCGTGCTGGTCTATGCCTCGACCCTGGTCTCCGTCTCGATCCTGCTGGCGTCGGGCCTGTCGTTCCTCGGCCTCGGCGTGTCGCCGCCGACGCCGGACTGGGGCCTGATGCTGTCGACGTTGCGCCAGGCGATCTACGTGCAGCCCGTCGTCTGCGCCATGCCAGGCGTCGCCATCCTGATCACCTCCATCGCCTTCAACCTGGTCAGCGACGGGCTGCGTCAGGCCATGGACGTCAAGGCCTGAACCTGAACCTGAGGCGATGATGCAACCAAGGAACGAATCGCAGCGCCTGGAACCACCAGCCGATCGCGGCGGCAAGGCGCAGCCGATGCTGATCGCGTCCGGCCTGAAACGATACTTCCCGATCCGGGGCGGCATTCTCAACCGCAAGGTCGCCGATGTGAAGGCCGTCGACGATGTCTCGTTCACCGTTCTCAAAGGCGAAACGCTCGGCGTCGTCGGCGAGTCCGGCTGCGGCAAGTCCACGCTCGCGCGCCTGCTCATGCACCTGCTCACGAAGGACGCCGGCGAACTGATTTTCGACGGCGACCCGGTCGGTCAGGCCAACGGGCTCTCGCTGCGAGAACTCCGCCGCAACCTGCAGATGGTGTTCCAGGACAGCTACTCCTCGCTGAACCCGCGCCTGCCGGTCGAGGAATCGATCGCCTATCCGCCGCGTGTGCACGGCACGGATCGCGCCGAGGCAAAGCGCATCGCCCGCGACCTGCTGCAGCGCGTCGGACTTCAGCCGGAATATTTCGGTGGCCGCTATCCGCACGAACTGTCCGGCGGCCAGAAGCAGCGGGTCAACATCGCCCGCGCGCTGGCGCTGAGCCCGCGCATGCTGATCCTCGACGAGGCCGTCTCGGCGCTCGACAAGTCGGTCGCAGCGCAGGTGCTCAATCTGCTCGGCAGGCTCAAGCGCGAGTTCGACCTTACCTACCTCTTCATCTCGCACGACCTGCACGTCGTGCAGTACATCGCCGACCGCGTGCTGGTGATGTATCTGGGCCAGGTTGTGGAACTTGGCCCGGTCGACGCGATCTACGATGCGCCGCGCCATCCCTATACCCGGGCGCTGCTGGATTGCCGGCTGACGACGAACCCGGCGGACCGGATCGACACGCCGCCGCTGGTCGGCGATCCGCCCAATCCTGTCGACCCGCCATCCGGCTGCCGTTTCCGGACGCGCTGTTCGCACGCCGAACCGGTCTGCGAGACCCGGATGCCGCGCCTGGGCGCCTGGGACGGCGACCGGGCCGCTCACCTCGCCGCCTGCCACATGGTCCACCCCGGTTCGGGACACAGCCAGGCCGGCGCAAATCCGGCGGTGCACTGATGGACAGCATCGTCCACCGCCCACTCGTCGAGGTCCGCGATCTCGAAGTCAGCTTTGTAAGCCGCGAGGCGACGGTCGCCGCGGTCAACGGCGTCTCGTTCGACCTGATGCCCGGCGAGGTGCTTTGCATCATCGGCGAATCGGGTTCGGGTAAATCGGTCACCTTGCGGTCCCTGATGGGCCTGCACCCGCCGCGCCGCACGGTCATTCGCGGCGCCATCCGCGTGGGCGAGCACAACATCCTGTCCCTCGGCGACCGCGCCATGAACGAGGTTCGCGGCTCCGTGGTCTCGATGGTGTTCCAGGAACCGATGACCGCCCTCGATCCGGTCTATCGCATTGGCGAGCAGATCGCGGAAACCGTCATTCGCCACGAACACTGCTCCCACCGGGTCGCCATGGCGCGGGCCCTGGAACTGCTGCAACTGGTGAAGGTGCCGTCGCCGGAGCGCCGGCTGCTCGCCTATCCGCACGAGCTGTCGGGCGGCCTTCGACAGCGCGCCATGATGGCAGTGGCGCTGTCCTGCCGCCCGTCCCTGCTGCTCGCCGACGAACCGACCACGGCGCTTGACGCCACGGTTCAGATCCAGGTCCTCATCATGCTGCGGCGCCTGCAGCAGGAGTTCGGCATGGGGGTCATCTTCGTCACCCACGATCTTGGGGTGGCGGCGCAGATCGCCGACAAGGTCGCTGTGATGTATGCCGGACGGATCGTCGAATATGGCAGCGCCGTCGACGTCCTGCTGCACCCGGCGCACCCCTACACGCTGGGGCTGCTCGCCTCCACCGTCCATGGCCGCTCGCGCGATACCGAGATCGAGGCCATTCCCGGCAGCCCGCCCGACTTGCGGGCACTGCCGCTCGGGTGCAGCTTCGCGCCGCGTTGCCGGTTCGAAATACCGGCCTGCACGGCCGCCTTCCCGCCGAGCATTGTGGTTGACAGTGCTCACACGGCGTGTTGCCTGCGCGTCGATGAGGTGCATCAGGCAGCCCTCGCGCATGCCGCCGCATAGCAACGCCTGACAGTCAAGGAAGAAACGAGACATGAACGTCGGAACCGCCAATCTGCACTACATGCAACTGACCGAACTGGCTGCACTGATCAAGGCGCGGGAGGTTTCCCCGGTCGAGGCGACGCGCGCCCAGCTGGACCGGATCGCCGCTCTCGACGGGGCCCTTGCCAGCTACGCACTGGTCATGAAGGACGCCGCCATGGCGCAGGCCGCGGCGGCGGAGAAGGAGATCGCGGCAGGCACCTATCGCGGGCCGCTGCATGGCGTGCCGGTGGCGGTGAAGGATCTCTGCTGGACGAAGGGGATCCCCACCGCCGCCGGTATGACGATCTATAAGGACTTCCGGCCGGATGAGGACGCAACGGTGGTTCGTCGGCTGGCGGAAGCTGGCGCGGTCATCCTGGGCAAGCTGCAGCTGACCGAAAGCGCCTACGCCGATCACCATCCCGATATCACCCCGCCGAAGAACCCGTGGAACGCGGAATACTGGCCGGGCGCATCCTCCAGCGGATCGGGTGCAGCCACCGCGGCCGGGCTTTGCTACGGCTCGCTGGGTTCTGATACCGGCGGATCGATACGCTTTCCCTCCGCCGCCAACGGGCTGACCGGACTCAAGCCGAGCTGGGGCCGCGTCAGCCGCTATGGGGTGTTCGAGCTGGCGGCGACGCTCGATCATGTCGGGCCGATGACGCGAAGTGCCGCCGATGCGGGCGCCATGCTGGGTGCCATCGCGGGCAGCGATCCGAAGGACCCGACCGCTCGGCTCGACCCGGTGCCGGACTACCTGGCCGGCGTCGGGCAAGGCGTGAAGGGTCTGCGCATCGGCGTCGATGCCGCCTGGAACACCGACGGTGTCGACGCCGCGACCCAGGCCATGGTCGCCGCCGCGGTCGAAGTGTTCAAGGGTCTGGGTGCCAGCATCGAGCCCGTCGCCTTCCCCGACGTGCATCAGACAATCATCGACTGGTTCCCCGCTTGTGCCGTCGAGACGGCGGTCGCCCACGAAACGACCTATCCTGCCCGCAAGAGCGAGTATGGTCCGGCACTGACCGAGGTGATCGAGGTCGGCCGCGCCTTGTCCGGCCTCGACTACCAGAAGATCCTGCTGCGCCGCCATGATTTCCGTGGCCGCGTTGCCGCCCTCATGCAGACGATCGACCTGTTGCTGATCCCTGTGCAGCCCTTCCCGCCGCCCACCCTGGCAACGATGCGCACACTGGGTGAGCAGCCGGACCTGATGTCCGGGCTGCTGCGCTTCACCTGCCCATTCGACATGTCCGGAAACCCAACGATCACCTTGCCCGGCGGATTCACCGAAGCCGGCCTGCCGATGGCATTCCAGCTTGTCGCCGCCGATATGGCCGAGGCCAGGCTGGTACGCGCCGGTGCTGCCTACCAGGGCGTCACGTCGTGGCACAGCCGCCACCCCGTCGCCTGACAGGGCGCTGACCCCAGCAATCCTGACAGGGCGCTGACGCCAGCAATATCGTGCACACAAGGAGTCGCATCATGGCTTCACCGACACCCCTGTCCACAGTGCCGATCATAGACATCGGCCCTTACCGCGATGGCAGCGACAAGCGTGGCGTCGCCAGACGGGTGGCACGGGCGTGCCGCGATATCGGCTTCCTTGTCATCGACGGTCACGGTGTCGATCCATCGCTGATCGCCGCCACGCGCCGTACCGGCCACGCGTTCTTCGATCTGCCGCTGCAGGAGAAGATGCGCGTGGCCCGTCCGACGCCAGATGTCGCCAGGGGCTACATCGGTCTCGAGGCGGAATCGCTGTACCGGTCGCGCGACCCCGGCGCGACGACCGGTGACTTGAACGAAAGCCTGATGATCGGCCCGGTGGATTTGCCGGACGCCTTGTATGCCTTCGCGCCAGCGGCGGGCCGGCACTTCGCTCCGAACCTATGGCCCGAGCGCCCGGTCGACCTGCGGCCCGTGTGGACGCAGTACTACCGGACCATGGCCGCGCTGGCCGCGACGTTGATGCGGATTTTCGCCGTCGCGCTGGACCTCGAAGAGACATTCTTCGATGACAAGATCGATCGCAGCATCAGCCGGCTCCGTGTGCGAAACTATCCGGCGCCCGAGGTTCCGCCGGTGCCCGGCCAGTTGCGCGCCGGCGCGCATTCCGATTACGGCAGCCTGACGATCCTGAGCACGGAGGACCGCCCCGGTGGCCTTCAGGTGTTCAACGCCGCCGGTGAGTGGATTGACGTGCCGATCATCGGGGGGACCTTCGTGATCAATATCGGCGACCTGATGGCGCGGTGGACGAATGATGCCTGGGTTTCGACGCTGCACCGCGTCGTCAATCCTCCGGACGGGGCCGGTGCGGAGAGCCGGCGGCAGTCGATCGTGTTCTTCCACAACCCCAATTACGATGCGCCGGTTGCCTGCATCCCGTCCTGTCTGGGGCCCGGCGCCGCGCCCAAATATCCGCCGACCACATCGGGCGAGCACCTGCGGCGGTTGTTCACCGGAACGCAGAATCCCATACCTGACGCTGCGGAATAGCGGCTCCACCCGTCGTCAGCCGCCGACCTCCCATGAGAACCGCGAGCGGCCACATTCGTATTTGTATAGGCGCCATTTCCCCGGCGCACAGAAACTCGTTCCGGCGCCGTGGGCGATGCGGAACGCTGGAGCTGCACAGTCAGGCCGAAAATGGTCTCGGTGCCGATGCAGCAGCCACCTTGGTCGCTCGGGCGCTGCCCGCAGCCTGACGAAGCGGTTTTTGGCGGCACACGTCTCGCAGGACGGCAGCCGCGTAATACCAGCAGCCCATGGCGGATGGTGTGCACGTGTGACGGCAGCCCCGGAAATCAATAAGATACCAGCCGGCCGGCCGCACTGGGGCCGATTCTGCGACCGGCTGCAATGACCATCAGAAGGAGGAAATGCCATGCCGCCGCTCGACAAGGTCTACGACTACAGCCAGTACCGCGGGTTGCGGGTTGAGAAGCAGGACAAGGTGATGACGATCACCCTGAACGCACCGGAATCGATGAACGCATTCTCGGCCGAGATGCACTACTCGATGTCGCGTATCTGGGAAGACGTTCACGACGACCCCGAGGTGAACGTCGTTGTCCTCACCGGAGCCGGACGTGCGTTCTCGGCCGGTGGCAACGTCATCGCCATGCAGCAGAAAATCGACAATCCGGCACTGTGGGACGCCACCAGCCTCCCGGAAGCGAAACGGATCATCTTCCGCATGCTGGAATGCGACAAGCCGGTGATCGCCCGTGTGAATGGTCACGCCGTCGGGCTCGGTGCCACGGTCGCGCTGATGTGCGACATCATCATCGCAGCCGACACAGCGAAGATCGGCGATCCCCATGTGAACGCCGGCCTTGTCGCCGGCGACGGTGGAGCCCTGATGTGGCCCCAGTTGATTGGCTTCGCCCGGGCAAAGGAATACCTGTTCACCGGCGACCTGATGACCGCGACCGAGGCGCATCGGATCGGACTGATCAACCATGTGGTACCGCCTGCGGAACTGGACGAGAAGGTCTACAGCCTCGCCCGTCGCCTGGCCGCGGGCGCGATAAAGTCGATCCGCTGGACCAAGCAGGTGATCAACATCCCGCTCCGGCAGATCGCGCATTCCACGATGGATCTCAGCCTCAGCCTGGAGACGCAGTCCAACCTGTCAAAGGATCACCAGGAGGCGGTGTCGGCCTTCGCCGCAAAGCGGCGGCCATCCTTCAGTGGTGACTAGACCATTTTCGGCCTTCACAGTCAGGCTGAAGAATGGTCAGCGTTTTCACTTGAGTGGAAACGCTATAGGTCACATTCATCGAGCAATTTCATCAGCCTGAGGTCGCTTCGCGATTCGAGCCAGGCTGATATTGCCCTATGTCCGAGCAATGTGGCTGATGCTGCAGCAGGACGCACCGGACGTTTGTGGTCGCCACCGGCCGCACCACCTCGATCAGGGAATTCTGCCGGCTCGCGTTCAGCTGCGCCGAGCTCGATTTCGAGGACCACGTGGTCGTTCGAGGACCACGTGGTCGCCAACAGCAATTTCATTCGCCCCGCGGAGGTCGATGTCCTACTTGGTGACGCCAGCAAAGCGCGGCATACGCTGGGCTGGCGCCCGGCGGTGACGCTCGAGCACATGATCGCGCAGATGGTGGACGCTGAGTCAGCGCGCCACAGGGGACACCTGAAGCTTTGAAATGACCGCTGCTCCTGGTTCCATATTGGTAACAGGCTCCTCCGGCTTCGTCGGTCGCCATCTGATGGCCGCCCTGGCTGCCGCATATCCCTCTGCCGCGCTGCTGACGCCGATGTTCAACCTGCAAGATGATGCGCAGGTCGAAACCGCCATTCGCGAGACCGTACCGGACGTCTGTATTCACCTTGCGGCGGTGTCGGCGATCGCCGCCGCCACACGGGATCCCGATTACGCCTGGCAGGTCAACTTCCATGGCACGCTGCATCTGGCCTGGGCGCTGTCGCGGCATGCGCCGGACTGCCAGTTGCTGTTCGCGTCCAGCGCCGACGCCTACGGGGCCTCGTTCAGGAGCGGCTTGAGACTTGATGAAACCGCGCCACTGGCACCCATGAACGTCTACGCGGAAACCAAGGCGACCGCCGATCTGACGCTGTGCGGCATGGCGGCCCAGGGATTGCGCGTCATACGACTGCGCCCGTTCAACCATACCGGCCCGGGCCAGTCCGCGCAGTTCGTGGTTGCCGCCTTTGCGCGACAGATCGCGCGCGTTGTGGCCGGCCTGCAGGCACCCGTGCTGCAGGTGGGCAATCTCGACACCCGGCGTGACTTCCTCGACGTCCGTGACGTCTGCGGCGCCTACGTCGCGTGCATCGCCAGCCGCGAAACGCTTGTCCCGGGCACGATCTTCAACCTGGCCTCCGGTCAGGCTCGTCGGATCCGTGATGTGCTGACCGACCTTGCAACCCTCGCCGGCGTCGCCGTAACCGTCAACACCGATGCGGCCCGGGAACGTGACACCGATATCGGCATGGCCTGTGGCAACGCCGCGCGAGCGCGCGAAATTCTGGGCTGGAAGCCGCTCATACCATGGGAACAAACATTGCAGGATGTGCTGGAGGATTGGCAAGCGCGGGTCCGCGACGAATTGGATCAAGCGGGGTCATGAAGCAGGACATGACGATACTCAGCCATTTTCCGTCTATCGATCAACAGTAAAGTCAAGATTTCGACTTGAGGTCCTGACAGACCACACCCTTGCGCCCCGCTGCTGCCCCGTCCGTCCGCATCGGGGCGTGCCGATGGGCCAGCCTTGCCCCGAGCTTGGGCAGGAAACGTGCATCCGGCGTTGGAACAGCCAGCCTCATCGGCCGGCTCTCCCAACGATTGGGATCAGAAGTCCATGTCGCCCATGCCGCCCATGCCGCCCATGCCGCCGCCACCGCCCGGCGGCATCGGGGGCGCCTTCTTCTCCGGCTTTTCCGCGACCATCGCCTCGGTGGTCACCAGCAGCCCCGCGATCGAGGCGGCATCCTGCAGCGCCGTCCGCACCACCTTAGTCGGGTCGATAATACCGGCTTTCACCAGATCCTTGAACTCGCCGGACTGGGCATCGAAGCCCCAGTTGTAGTCATCCTTTTCGAGGATCTTGCCGGCGACCACCGCACCGTCCTCGCCGGCGTTCTCGACGATCTGGCGCAGCGGGGTCTGTACCGCCTTGCGCACGATTTCGATGCCGAAGCGCTGATCGTCGTTCGCGGCCTTCAGCTTGGACAAAATCAGCGACGCCCGCGCCAGCGCAACGCCGCCGCCCGGCACGATGCCTTCCTCGACTGCCGCACGCGTCGCGTGCATCGCATCATCGACGCGATCCTTGCGCTCCTTCACCTCCACTTCCGTCGAGCCGCCGACACGGATCACCGCGACGCCGCCGGCCAGCTTCGCCAGCCGCTCCTGCAGCTTCTCGCGGTCGTAGTCCGACGTGGTTTCCTCGATCTGCGCGCGGATTTGGTTGCAGCGGCCCTTGATGTCGTCCTTCTTGCCGGATCCCTCGACGATCGTGGTGTTCTCTTTCTCGATCAGAACCCGCTTCGCCCTGCCGAGATCCTGCAGCTTCACGTTCTCAAGCTTGATGCCAAGGTCTTCGCTGATCACCTGGCCGCCGGTCAGAACCGCGATGTCCTCCAGCATCGCCTTACGGCGGTCGCCGAAGCCAGGCGCCTTCACGGCGGCAACCTTCAACCCGCCGCGCAGCTTGTTCACTACCAAAGTCGCGAGAGCCTCACCCTCGACGTCCTCGGCGATGATCAGCAGCGGATGCCCCGACTGCACGACACTCTCCAGCAGCGGCAGCATCGGCTGCAGGCCCGACAGCTTCTTCTCGTGGATCAGGATGTACGGATCCGACAGTTCAGCGACCATTTTCTCGGGATTGGTAATGAAGTACGGTGAGACATACCCGCGGTCGAACTGCATGCCCTCGACGACGTCGAGTTCCGTCTGCATGCCCTTGGCTTCCTCGACCGTGATGACGCCCTCGTTGCCCACCTTCTGCATAGCCTCCGAGATCATCTTGCCGATCTCGCTGTCGCCGTTCGCGGAAATGGTGCCCACCTGTGCCGTCTCGGCCGGGGTGGTGATCTTCCTGGCATGCTTCTTCAACTCATCGACGACCGCCTGCACCGCGCGGTCAACACCGCGCTTGAGGTCCATCGGGTTCATCCCCGCGGCGACCGCCCGCGCACCTTCGCGGACAATCGCCTGGGCAAGCACGGTCGCAGTCGTCGTGCCGTCTCCGGCAACGTCGCTGGTCTTCGACGCCACCTCGCGCACCATCTGCGCGCCCATGTTCTCGAACTTGTCGGCCAGTTCGATCTCCTTGGCGACCGTCACCCCGTCCTTGGTGATCCGCGGAGCGCCGAAGCTCTTGTCCAGCACCACGTTGCGGCCCTTCGGACCCAGCGTGACCTTGACCGCTTCAGCCAGAATGTCGACCCCACGGATCATTCGCTGGCGCGCATCAGCCGCAAACCGCACTTCCTTGGCAGCCATCTGAAAGTCCCCCTTCTCTGTCGTTTGTCAGGTGTGGATTAGGTGGCCTTGTGTTTGGCCGCGGAGCCGCCCTCGACGATCCCCATGATGTCCGACTCCTTCATGATCAGGAGGTCTTCACCATCGAGCTTCACTTCGGTGCCGGACCATTTGCCGAACAGGATCCGATCCCCGGCTTTGACGTCGAGCGCAACGAGCTTACCGGTTTCGTCCCTGGCCCCGGGTCCGGCGGCGATGATCTCGCCTTCCATCGGCTTTTCCTTGGCCGTGTCCGGAATGATGATGCCTCCCGCCGTTTTCTCTTCGGCCTCGATCCGGCGAACGACCACACGGTCGTGCAGAGGACGCAATTGCATTTGGATGCTCCCTTTCCCCGAAACCTGCTATCAGCGGCGAGCCATTGCCCGGCGCGGACCGGGGCGCTGGCACTCTCGTGCGGTGAGCGCCCGCGATCCGATCGCGAAGATGCGCGAGTTGCAGAGCGACCCGGCTTCGCCGCGTGAATCGGATACGTCAGACCAAACCGACGTATCGCGCTTCACTGATGCGCGATACTAGGTCTGCCCTCAAGCGAGTTCAAGCGACCCGGAGAAGTCGGGCGACCGGCTGATGATGAGGTCGCAGGTTCGCAATCCAGTAGAGGCCGTTACTGCCTGCGACCAGCGGGCAACAGGGCCATCTCGACATTACCGACGCAGTTCGCGCTCCAGCAGCACCCCGGTCAATTCAGTGCGAATTCGCCCGTTGACCCGGGTACCGCCAAATTGCACCCAGCGTATTCCCGGTCGGACCCTGGCAAACGGCGGTGATGATCCTCGTCACGGTCTTCGACCCAGACACGGCGGGAAGCGCCGAAGCAGGTCCCTCTGTCCGCTGCCCGATCGTGCAGCATGATCGCGCGAGGCGGATGGTTCACGGCCTGCGCATCCCGATATCGACCAAACGGTCAGCACGAGTTCTCACTTAAGACTGGAAAATCGCCCTTCGAAGGCAGCGCAAAGCGCGCTAATGTGCGCTCGGCGGGCTATCTGTCGCCGTCAGTGGTCCCGAATCTCGATAAGTTGCGAAGGTCGAGTCCTGTCCTGGACCGCTTCGTGCTAAAGTATGGCGGACTGAGCGTAACGCCGAGGAAACGGGCCCTCTGCCGACCTTGGCCGGTCAGAGGAACGAAGCCAATGTCTTTCAGCACGAGTGGTTATGAGCTGCTCATCCAGAGCGTCGAGGAATACGCCATCTATATGCTCGACCCGGACGGGCGCGTGGTGAGTTGGAACCCCGGCGCACGGCGGATCAAAGGCTACGCCGAAGCCGAAATCATGGGCAAGCATTTTTCGCGGTTCTACACGCCCGAGGATGTCGCTGCCGGTGTCCCCGCAAAAGCGCTCGATCTGGCCCGGCGACAGGGACGCTACACCGCGGAAGGCTGGCGGTGCCGGAAGGATGGCAGCCGCTTCTGGGCCAGCGTGGTGATCGGTGCCATTCGCGCCGCCGACGGCACGTTGCTTGGTTACGCCAAGGTTACCCGCGATCTCACCGAATGGCGCGAGGCCCAAAGCCAGTTGGAGCAGTCGCGTGAGCAGCTCTTCCAGGCGCAGAAGATGGAAGCCATTGGCCACCTCACGAGCGGGTTGGCTCACGACTTCAACAACCTGTTGACCGGGATTACAGGCAGCCTCGAGCTGCTGAGCAGACGGTTGAGTCAGGGCCGGATCGATGATCTGGAGCGCCATATCACCGCTGCCCAGGGGGCAGTCTCGCGGGCGGCGGCTCTGACCCACCGGCTGCTTGCGTTCGCGCGACGGCAAACCTTCAACCCCATATCCACGAACGCGAACAAGGTGATCGCCGACATGGCGGAGCTGACCCGGCGGACCGTTGGGCGCGCGATCAGCGTAGAAACGGTCCTCGCGACCGGTCTTTGGTCGACACTGTGCGACCCTCACCAACTCGAGAGCGCGATTCTCAATCTGTGCATCAACGCGCGCGACGCCATGCCCGATGGCGGGCAACTCACGATCGAGACTGTCAACGTCCGGGTGGATGACAGCGACGCCCGCGCGCGCGACATGGATCCAGGCCTGTACGTCTCTGTTCGTGTCGTCGACACGGGAATCGGCATGCCGCCCGAGGTGCTGGCACAAGCTTTGAACCCGCTTTTCACCACCAAGCCGCCTGGCCGGGGCACCGGTCTGGGTCTCTCGATGGTCTATGGCTTTACCCGCCTGTTTGGCGGACATGTGCGGATCTGTTCCGAGGTGGGCGTCGGCACCGAGGTGGGCATCTATCTGCCCCGTCATGCGGATGGCCCAGACGGGGAGGAAACGCGGACCGACCTGGTTGAGCCACCGCGTTCGGCGGACGGCGACGCAATTCTGCTCGTCGATGACAATCCGGCCGTATGCGGTTGATGACCGAAACCCTCCATGAGCCCGGTTATGGGGCAAATACGGCGGCGGACGGCAACTTAGCGCTGAAGGTGCTCGAACCCGCCGTCCGCACCGCTCGGCTGATCGCCAATATCGGTCTGCCTGGTGCCCTGAACGGCTGTCAGATGATGGCTTTCGCGCGGCAGTCCCGCCCCAGGCTAAGCATGCTGCTCGTTACTGGGCAGGCTGAGAACGCTATCGTCGGAGATGAACCGCTGGTTGTCGGAATGCACCTCTCGGCCAGGCCATTGCGCTGAAAACGCGGGCTCGCGCGATCAAGGCGATTGCCACCGAAGAGCGAGATGGAAGCTAACGCCGCACCTTCGCCACCGATGGCGACGGTGTCTCCCAATGCGAGTTGGGGCACATGGCTGGTCCGGGGGTGACAGGATGGCCCCGAGCGTGTTGAGCACCGTAAAGGCACAGCCGATGACGTCCCCCGATGGTTCATGCATCCTGTTTTCATCTGTGCGTGCATCACCGTTGATCCGCGTCGATATTCTTCCCTTGCGATACTGCAAGCAAATGATTGTCAAAACGTTGACGCGCCGCCACCGTCAATCCACGCCGGCCGCAATGCCCAGCGGACGCCAGCCTCCACGGATACCTCACGCCTTTGACTCCGAAACCACGCGCCGCAACCACCAAAGACCCGAGAAATGCGAGCTCCGCCCAGCTGACAGCATCGCAGGCGACCGTGACGGATGGCTCTACGCGTCCAACGGGGCGGACAGGCGCGCATCCAGGTATTCTCGCTGAAGGCGATTTCCTTCGGCACGTGATGGAAGGCACAACCGGACGCTCATGTCGATGCTCCGGATCGGCGCTCAGAACTTCTTGTAGATGATCTCCGGCGACGACAGGTTCAGCACCAGGATGGCGACCGTCAGGGCCAGGATCATCGCCGAGGCGAACGCTGTGCGCGTGTACCGTGACCGAAGCACCGCCCCCACCGTGGCGGCAACGGACCCGAGCAGATCCGGCACCGCCAGCACCAGGCTGGCGCCGCAGACCGTCCCGACAACCATCGCCACACACCCAGCCCAACCCAGATCCCTCGCAAAGCCGCCGATCTGACCCCAGCTCGCCCAGAACCACAGTAGCGTGAACGCGAACCAGCAGAACGTAAGCCCACGCGACACGGTGCGGTACAGCGGTCGCGCGCACAGGCGGCCATAGCCCGCCGGTGACAGCCGCCGCGTCATCGCCACCTGGTACAGCCGGTTACCCGCCACGCCGCCACCCTGCAGCAACCCGAAGAACAGAAATTCCGAGGTCTGCCCATGCCACGCGCCCACCAGGAAAAATGTCACAAAGAACGCGACGACCGCGGGGTATTGCTTCCCCCGAGCCGACCGGTACCGCCGCATCCAGCCCAGCAGCAGCGGGTTGAACACGTAGCTGCGCAGCCATTGCGACAGCGTGATGTGCCACCGGCTCCAGAACTCGATGAAGTTTCCGGCGCTGAACGGGTAGTCGAAATTCTCCGGCAGCCGCAACCGATACAGCCGGGCGGCGCCGATGACGAAATCGGTGTATCCGGAGAAATTCGCGTACAGAAACAGCGCGTACAGCACTACCACGAAGGCTCCGGTCACCGAACGCGCCCCCAGCGGCAGGTCCGGCTTCAGCGCCGCGATCGTTTGAAGCTGCCAGGTATGCAGAATGTCGGACACGATCAGCACCTTGAACGCGCCCAGCACCATGCGCCAGGCGGCGACCCCGATATCCGGCAGGGTCAGCGGCAGGGCACCGTGCGCTTGATAATCCTCCCACCGCTGGATCGGTCCGGAGATGAAAGCCGGAAAGTTCAGGGTGAAATTCAAATACCGCACAACCCCCATCGGCTCGGTTTCGCCCTGTCCCGCGTCGATGACCAGATGCATGACCCGGAAGAAGATGTAAGACAAACCGATCAGCATCACGCCCGGCGGCAACAGCAGCGATCCGGGAATAAATGTGTAACGTTTCAGCCAGACGAAGACCGCCAGCACCACAACGATTGCGAGCCGCGGCGCCCACCGACGGCGCGCCGCCTCGATGCCCAGGTACCCGAGCGCCAGGAACCCCGCCAGCGGCAACAGCGGCGTGACCGCGCGTGACAGGCTCCAGACGAAGGCAAGGTTCAGCACGAGCCACACGGCCTGCCGCCATGATCGTGTCGCAACGGCGTTGAACACCAACGCGCCGGCCAGCACGAAGACCAGGAACTGCCAGGATGGGACCGTCATTTCCGGGTGCACTCCGCGAACGCCGGCGTGGACAGCACGCCTTGTTCCACCACGCCCGCCAGCGCAGCGTGCCCGCCCGCCTGCGGATGTCCATCGGTCAGGTAGAACAGCGACTGAAAGTCCGGCGCCGCGGCGAATGCGCGCGTCGAGTCGACGAACCGCACGCCGTATCGCGCCGCCACCTTGTCCAGCGCATCGCCCAGGACGAACGGATCGACCCCCGGCGGATCGGACCGCAGTTTGGCCAGCGCCACCTGCGCCCGCTCGGGGATATAGACCAGCAGCAGGGGCACATGCGCCGGCGCGGTCTGCGCGGTGATCCGGCGCAGCAGATCACCCAGATTGTCCACCCGCTGCTGCCAGGCCGCGCTGAGCGGGCGGCGGACATAATCAGCTGGATCGCCATTCAACAGGAACGCCCTGATCTGGAAGTCCGGGTCGCTGTAGAGATGATATTGCATCAGCAGGAACAACCGGCTCTCGCGCAGCATGTTCACCACGGTGCGCAGGGTGAACGGCTCCTCAGGTTCGGTGCCGGGGGCTGGCGGGGGATCTCGCAGATGGACCAGGTCGAACGGCCCGATCGTCATCACGATCGCGGATGGATGCAGTCCCAGTGTCTCCTTCATCCGCAGATCGATGCGATTCACGTCGGTCGGTTCCGTCCCGAGGTCCTGGAAATCGACCAGCCCGCCGCATTGCCTGGTCAGCGCCGCGGCGGCGCGGGCGGCGAACGAGTCGTCGTAATTCACCAGCGCGCCGCGCGCCGTGGAGGAGCCGACGACGACGACCCGCCGCGACCCCGGCGGCAGCGGGCCGCACGAGTTGGCGGAACGGTAGCCGCAGGCGTTGAAATGCTGGGTGATCCAGGGACCCTCCCAAACCTTGGTGTGGGACGTGCACATCGGGTGGTAGCGAAACCCCAGCGGGGTGCTGTATTCGCAGGGTTCCACCGCGTCGTCCTGCACGTAGATCACCCGCGCGGCAACCTCGCCGCCGGCCAGCAAAACAACGATGGTCATCAGGAAAATCAGCGGCAGCAGGACGTAGTCCCGGGGCGGCAGCCGCCATTCCGGTCCCGGTCGCGTTTCGTCTGAAGCCGGTGGGTTCGCGAGGGCCGCGTGCACAGGGGTCATAGACTGCGGACATAACGGGGTCCGGCGCTGCCCGCAGGCCACAACAACGCGAGTGTCAGGACTGTCATCAAATCACATGATGGGCTAACAGAAATGACCAACCCGCGAACAGGACGGCATCCCAATGGCCAAACCCGCTCACACCTCCACCGCCGCGACCGAGTGGGATCGTGACGCGGCGCTGACCACTGCGCGAATCCTGCTGGAGATCAAGGCGGTCAATTTCCGCCCGGAAGAGCCCTATACCTTCACCTCCGGCTGGCGATCCCCCGTCTATATCGACTGCCGGCGGATCATCTATTTTCCGCACGCTCGTTCGAAGATCTGCGACCTCGCGGTGCAGAAGATCCACCGCCATGTCGGCTATGAGACGATCGAGACGGTGGCCGGCGGCGAAACCGCGGGCATTCCGTTCGCCGCCTGGATCGCCGACCGGATGTCCGCGCCGATGTCCTACGTGCGCAAGAAGCCGAAGGGATTCGGTCAGAACGCCCTGATCGAGGGCGACGTCCCGGTCGGCAAGCGCACGCTGCTGGTGGAGGACCTGACCACCGACGGTCAGTCGAAGATCCGTTTTGCCAACGCGCTGCGTGACGCCGGCGCCATCGTGAACCACGCTTTCGTGGTGTTCTTCTACGGAGTCTTCCCTGGCGCGTTCGAAACCCTGGCCAGGATGGACATCACGCTGCACAGCCTCTGCACCTGGTGGGACGTGCTGGAGGCCTGCAAGGACCGTCCTTACTTCTCTGAAGCCGCGTTGTCGGAGGTACGCCGGTTCCTGGAGAACCCGGTTGCCTGGTCCGCCGCACATGGCGGCATTGCCTCCGCCGAGGAAGCACAGGCCAGGAAAGCGGCAGCGGATGCGTGACGTGCGGAGCTGACAAAAGCCTGGCGGAAGGCCAAGGGTTTCGCCGCGAATCAGCCGCGTTGCCGGGAAGGAAAGCAGATGGTCGCCACCGTCGTCTACGTCTCGAACGCCGAGAGCAAGGACATCCATGTCCTGGCGATGGATCGTGAAAGCGGCGAGCTTGCGCTGATCGAAAAGGTGCCGGTGCCCGGAACGGACCGGCCGTCGCCGACCAGCATGCCGCTGGCGGTCAGCCGCGACCACCGGTTCCTCTATGCCGCGCTGCGCAGCGAGCCTTATCCGGCCTCCAGCTTCGCGATCGACCGATCCAGCGGCCGGCTCAGCCATCTTTCGGTGGCACCGCTGGCCGACAGCATGGCCTACATCGTGACTGATCGCAGCGATCGGTTCCTGCTCTCCGCGTCCTATCCGGGCGCCAAACTGGCAATCAATCCGATCAACTCCGCGGGCCGGATCGAGGCGCGCGCAACGCAAGTGCTGGCGACCGAGCCGAAGGCTCATTGCGTTGTCATCGACGCGGCGAACCGATACGCGTACTGCACCAACCTTGGCGGCGACCGCATCATGCAACTCGTCTTCGACGCCACGGGCGGGACTGTCTCGCCGAACACCCCAGCCTCGATCGCGACCCGTAGGGGCGCCGGTCCGCGCCATCTCGCGTTCCATCCGGACGGACGGTTTCTCTATCTCCTGAATGAGACCGATGCTACCTTTGGCGTGTATCGGATCGACACCGCTTCCGGCGGCCTGACCGAGATAGAGACGGTTGCGACGTTGCCCGCGCATTTCCTGGGCCAGGCCAATGCGGCCGATCTGCACGTGACGCCCGATCGACGGTTCCTCTACGGCAGTGAACGGCAGACCAGCACGCTGACCGGATTCCGGATCGATCCCGCGACCGGTCTCCTGTCGCCGATCGGCCGCTGGCCCACCGAGACCACGCCCCGCGGCTTCGCGATCGACCCACGCGGCTGCTTCCTGCTTTCGGTCGGGCTCGATTCGAACCGGATGAGTGTCTATGCCATCGACCCCGACACGGGCGCACTTGCCCTCGAACGGCAATACCCGATGGGGGCAATGCCGAACTGGGTCGAGGTCGTCGACCTCTTGTAGGAAGCGCGCGCGGGGAGGTGCCGATCAACCATATCCTCCACCGTATCGCGCCCGGTGTATTTTTATCCTGAGTGGAATCGCGCAGGGTTCTTTGGCGGACAGTTTGATCCGCCTGAGGTTGCCGCGGAATCTGCGTCAGGCTGACGGTGGTCCAGTGTTCCCACCCTGAAATCCTTGCATTTTGCGGCGAACCCAGGGATCAGCAGGCCGCTGCGGACAAAAAGCCGGTGTCGCGGCTCTGAAGCTCTGCCCGTATGGCGGAATTCAGCTTTGGGACCGCTGAGTTTATCAGCGCCGCGCCGCCGCTGTCATCCAGACCCCGTCGCGCGGTCGCAAAGTCAGCAGCCCGATGGGTTGCACCGTGCGGCCAGGTGCGGGCGAGAAACGGAATCGCTGCGCCACGCTCGCGATAATGATCATCGCTTCGGCCATGGCGAAACCTTGACCGATGCAGATCCGCGGGCCACCACCGAACGGCAGATAAGCGAACCGGTGACGCCCCGCCGCGCGATCCGGCGCGAAACGCTCCGGGTCGAAGCGCTCCGGATCGGGCCACAGCGCCGGATTCCGATGGGTCATATAGGTGTATATGGTAAGCACCGCGCCTTTGGGCACCTTTACCCCACCGATCACATCCGGGCCGGTGGCGGTGCGGCCGATTGCATAGGCCGGCGGATACAGTCGCAGGGTTTCCTCAACCACCATCCGTGTATGGCGGAGTTGCGCGACGTCGGCATATGACGGCGCACGGCCCCCAAGTACCCGCTCAAGCTCCTCCTGAAGCCTGGCATCGACTTCCGGATGGGTCGCCAGCAAGTGCCATGCGAAGGCGAGAGTATTTGCTGTCGTTTCATGACCAGCGAGGAAGATCGTCATGATCTCGTCACGAAGCTGACGGTCGCTCAGGCTATCCCCGGTTTCCTCGTCGCGCGAGGAGAGAAGAAGCGAGAGCAGATCGTCATGATCGCCACCGCCCTGCCGGCGCGACGTCAGGATCCGCTGGACGATCTGGTCCAGGTCGAGAATGGCGTGTTGCATGGGTTTCGACCCCGGCCGCGGGATCCAGCGTGGCAGCCCAAGTAGGTCCGCCGCGCTTGGCCGGTCCAACCGCAGGACGATGTGCATCAGTTCCTTTACCCGGCTCAGTTCATCGCTCATGTCAGCCGAGAACATGGTCCGGGTGATGATATCCAGCGTCAGCTCCGTCATTTCCGCCGCGATGTTGAACGGTTCGGCGCGTCCCTCCCATCGGTCCAGCATGGACGTGGTGCAGTGCACCATGGTGTCGACGAACCGGGCGATGCTGCGGTGGTGAAAGGCAGGCGCGGCGATCCGCCGGCGCCGCCGCCAGGCCTCGCCTTCGCTGGTCAGCAGGCCCTCGCCGACCAGAGGACCGAGCAGCGCCTCGCTGAATCGCCCCTTCACGTAGTTCTGGTGGTTCGTCAGCAACACATGTTCGATGTACTCGGGCCAGTTGACGATGAACCAGCGGAGACCCACCAGACGACCGCTCAGCAGCCGGCGGTCGAAGATCTCAGGGCTCAGCACCGAGAGCTGGTCCTCACGCACCTTGCGAATGAACTCGAACAGGCCGAACCGTGACGCGACCGCGGTGTCCTCGACCGCCGGAAGCTGGTTGTCCATCAGCGGCTCTTGGCGTGGGGCGAGTTGAACCGGCACGGGATTGCCCTCCATCAGGCCATGACGGTCGTGGCCTGCCTCGACCGAAAGGTTCCAGGGTGAAGCTACGCGAGAATATCAGCGGGATGCTGCAACGTAATTCACACGTTGGGTCTGATCTCTCGAAATGGTGTTGAAAACGCGCGAAACGAGCGCGGGCGTGTGCGGACTTTCGTACGAGACGGCGATCTCAGGCGCGCCGCGGCATCACCCGCATCCAGCTCAAGCCCATCGCCGACGCCGCGAAACCCGCGGCGACCGCCAGCGCGATATGAGCGGCATGCACTATCGAATCCGGTCCGCCGTGCGTCAGCCCCAGCACCACGGCGACAAGCGCGCTGCCGGTCGTCTGCCCCACCAGACGCGACGTCGACAGCATCCCGCTGCCGGCGCCCGCGCGATCAGGGGGTGCGCTGCCGATCAACAAGCGGTTGTTTGGTGCCTGGAACAGGCCGAACCCCGCGCCGCACAAGGCAAAGCGCCACGCGATATCCGGCCAGGACGTGGTGGCCGGCATCAACATCGTCATCACCAGCCCGCTCAGCATCACCGCCAGGCCGAGGCCGCCCAGGATGCCGGCGGAATAGCGGTCAGCCAGGCGGCCGGCGATCGGTGCCACCACGACGACCGCGGCCGGCCAGGGCGTCATCAGCACGCCGATGTCGAACGGCGACAGGCCGCCAGCGTACTGGAAGTAGAACGGCAGCACCACCAGCGCGATCACCTGCGCCGCGTGGGAGCAAACCGCCGTCGCCGCCGACAAGGCGAAGATCGGCCGCTGGATCAGCAGGTCGACCGGCAGCATCGGCGGGCGCAGCGTCAGTTGCCGGCGGACGAAGACAACCCCCATCGCCACGCTGCCGCCCAGTTCCGCCAGCACCAGCGGCAATCTTTCGCCGTGGCCGATACCGTCCAGCCCGATGATGAACAGCCCCAGGGTCAGCGCGTTCATCACCGCGCTCAGCCCGTCGAATGCGTGCGAGGTCAGCGGCGAACGCGGCAGGAAGCGCAGCGACATCAGCAGGGACACGACGCCGAACGGCACCTGGATGGCGAACAGCCATGGCCAGGACGCCACCCCGAGGATAGAAGCGGCCACCGATGGGCCGGCCGCGGATGAGGTCGCGACCACCAGGACGTTGTAGCCGATGCCGCGCCCGAGCTGGGAGCGCGGAAAGATGAAGCGGATCAGGGCGCCGTTGACGCTCATGATCCCGGCGCCGCCAAAGCCTTGCAGCACGCGGCCCGCGACCAGTTGCGGCAGCGTCGTCGCAAGCGCGCAACCGATCGAGGCCAGCGTGTAGAGCAGCAGCCCCCAGCGGAACACCTTGCGATGGCCATACACATCACCCAGAGACGCCAGCGGCAGCAGGCTGATGGTGACAGCGAGCTGGTAGGCGTTGACCACCCAGATCGACCCCGCGGGCGTGGCGTGCAGTTGCCGCGCGATCGTCGGCAGGGCGACATTGGCGATCGAGCCGTCCAGCACCGCCATGCAGACGGCGACCCCCAGCGACATCATGGCCAAAAGGCGCCGCTCCGGCGGCAACCCGTCCGTCGGGTCGGTCATAGGCGGTCGGTTCATGCGGGGTAGGCGTCCTGAAGCAAGGCCGGAGCAAACTGTACCGTCACGAGCCGCGCGGCAAGCGACGCAGCCTCGCGGTCGTCACCCGGAGATGGGGCAGGCCGCTTGCCACAGCCCGGTCATGTGGCAGGGTGCGCCGAGGCCCCGGCGCGTCTGCTCGGGCCAGCGGCAAGAGGAGTTTGCAATGCAGATCGGCGTGCGCTGCCCAGGCCGCAGGAGGGCGGCGGACATCGTCGTGCGGCTGGCACGGGCGGGGCGGGCACTGGCGAGGCGGGCCACCGGTCAGCCCGCGATCGCTGGTCCCGGCGGATTCGGCGCCCGCGTGGCGACCGGCGGGCGCGTCCCATGACCATCGTCGTCGCCATGGGTGTGTCCGGAAGCGGCAAGACCACGGTCGCCGCAGGACTGGCCCGCGCGGAGGGCTGGATCCTGCTGGAGGGCGACCTGTTCCACCCCGCCGCCAACATCGCCAGGATGAAGGCCGGCACGCCGCTGACCGATGCGGATCGCTGGCCGTGGCTGCAAGCGATCGCCGCGCGGGAGGACGAACTGCGCGCCGCGGGGCAGTCCGCGGTCGTGGCCTGTTCGGCCCTGAAACGCGCGTACCGCGATATCCTGATCGGCGATCGACCGGACACGCTGCTGATGTACCTGCGCGGTTCGAAAGCCTTGATCGCCGAACGCATGAAGCTGCGGACAGGCCATTTCATGCCGCCCGCGCTGCTGGACAGCCAGTTCGCCACGCTGGAGGAACCGGGACCGGATGAGCATCCGCTCGTCGTCGATATCGACCAGCCGCCGCAGGCGGTGATCCGGGATGCGATCCGTCAACTGAAGGAGCATATGCCATGACCGAGATCTTCGCCGTCTATCCCAGCTTGCGTGACCGCGTCGTTCTGGTCACCGGGGGCGCCAGCGGCATCGGCGCCGAGGAAGTGACCCAGTTCGCGCGCCAGGGGGCAAAGGTCGCGTTCTTCGATATCGCCGACGCCGCCGCCTCCTCACTGATCGAGACCCTGCGCCAGGAAGGGCTGCCGCCGCCGCTCTATCTGCCGTGCGACCTGAAGGACATACCGGCGCTGCAGGCCGCGATCGCCGAAGCCAGCCGGCGGCTTGGTCCGGTCAACGTCCTGGTGAACAACGCCGCCAACGATCAGCGCCACGACTATGAGGACGTGACGGTGGCGTTCTGGGATGAGCGGATGGCCACCAACCTGCGCCACCAGTTCTTCGCCATCCAGGCGGTCGCACCGATGATGCGTGCGGCGGGCGGCGGATCGATCATCAACTTCGGCTCGATGTCCTGGCACGCCAGCCAGGGCGGCATGCCCGCCTACACCACGGCGAAAGCCGCCGTCGAAGGGCCTGACCAGAGGCATGGCCCGCGATCTTGGGGCCGCACGGCATCCGGGTCAACTGCATCATTCCGGGCTGGATCATGACCCAGCGGCAGATCGATCTGTGGCTGACGCCGGAGGCGGAACAGGACCTGCTGAAGGCGCAGTGCCTGAAGACCAAGGTTTTTCCTGCCGATGTCGCTCGGATGGCGCTGTGGTTGGCGTCCGATGACAGCCGGATGTGCACCAGCCAGCTGTGGATCGTGGACGGCGGCCGCCTTTAGGTTGCCGCACCGGCCAAGATGACCATATTGTAACCCAGCGATCGGCTGGGAGAGTTGAGTGCGCGGCAAGCGGACATCCGTGGAGGCTCCGCCCGAACGACGATTGGCCGCCATCCTGGCGGCCGACATCGATGGCTACTCGCTTCTGATGCATGACGATGACGACGAAGCCCATCGCCGGATCAGCCAGGAGCTGGACCATCTGCGTTCGGCCATAGCACAATCATTCGGCAACATCTTCTCCTTCGCCGGCGACGGCCTGATGGCCGAGTTCGCCAGCGCGACCGAGGCGCTGAAATGTGCGCTTCGCATCCAGGCTGCCTCCGCGCGGCGGATGGCAAACGAACCGGAACCGATTCGCTTTCGCATGGCCGTCAACGCGGGTGAGATTCTCGCCGGCAGCCGGCACATCGGTGGCGCCGCCATCAACCTCGCCGCCCGCCTGGAGCGCATCGCGCCGCCTGGCGGTATCGCGCTGCCCGCCACGCTGCATGATCAGCTTCGCCACACCATCCCGGTGCCGATCGATCCGATGGGCCAGCCGGACCTGCATAATGTGGCCGAACCGGTGGTCGTGGTCTCGATTTCGCCGGAGGCGTGCCTGGCTTGGGCGGGTGGCGCGCGAACGGTCCGAAAATCCATCTTGTCCCGGCCGCCCAGCGATCCGCGCGCCTCGCTGGCCATCGTGCCGTTCCGAGCCGCCGGCGCCGCCGAACCGTTCGCGGGCGCCGTTACCGACGGTATCATTCGCGCCCTTGGCGGGATGGCGACATGGCTGGCGGTCAGCCGGACACAGACCACGGCGATCCAGACACCGCCTGATCTGCACCGGGTCCGTCAGACGTCAGGCGCGCGCTACATCCTGCACGGCTCCGCCGAGACCGAACGGGGAATGCTGCGCCTGACGGTCGAACTGAATGAGGCCGAGACCGGCCGCGTGCTGTGGTCGGACCGCTTTGAGCACTTGTCGCGGGAACCCGCGGTGCTGCGCGAGGATGCGGCCGCACGCATCACGCGCGCCATCCCCCCCTTCCTGCTGCAACGTGAGCTGGACCGCCTCGCCCTGGTGCCGCCCGATGCAATGACCGCGCATGACTTCGCACTGCGGGCGTTCGTCGCCATCATGCAGCCCGAGTGGGACACGTTCGCCGCCGCCGCGGCTTTGCTGCGGCAGGCCGAACAGCGGCCGGGACCGCACGCCAGTACTCGGTTCGCCCAGGTGTGGTGGCACTTCATGGCGATCAGCCAGGGTTGGACCAGAGATCCCGTGGCCGAGGCCCGGGCCGCCGCCGAGGCCGCCGGTCGGCTGGACCGCAACGATCCCGCATCGATGGCTCTGCTGGCGTTCATGCATTCCGTCCGGCACCGGGACCACGCGGTGGCGTCGGCCATGCTGGACCGGGTGATCGACGCCGCGCCGTTCTGTGGCCTGGCGGAGTGTCTGAAGGGTCTGACGCTCAGTTGGCTGGGGGAAGCACAGGCGGCGATCTTTCACGCCGAACTGTCCGGGACGCTGCCGGCTCTCGGTCCGGAGCGGGCATGGCGGGACCATGTAACGGCCGGGGCGCACTATGTCGCCGGCCGTTACGCCGATGCCGCCCGATGGGCCAGGGTCTCGGCGATGCATCATCCGGGCCTCGCCGCCAACGCACGCATCCTGGCCGCCAGCCTCGCGGTGCTGGGCCGTCTGGACGAGGCGTACATGGCAGCGCAGCAACTGCTGACGATCGATCCCGATTTCCGTATCGGCGCCTGGCGGGAGCGAGCGATGCTGCTGGGCGAAAGCCGCGACACCCTGGCGCAGCGGCTGCGGCTGGCGGGGCTGCCGGGCTAGGCAACGCCGCGGGGCCGGCCTGGCGGCGGCAGGGGCGATGCTTCGCGTTGACGCGGGGTGGCGTGTGCGGGCATGAAGGTGCGGTGCGCGCCTGTAGCTCAATTGGTTAGAGCTGGCGGCTCATAACCGCTCGGTTGCAGGTTCGAGTCCTGCCGGGCGCACCAGTGAAATCAAGCAGATAAGCGGTTCTTTCCGTAGGTTCGCCACGATCGTCCGCCGCAGGGCGGGATCGCGGCGACGAACGCCGCCCTGCCAGCAGACCCACGACGATGACGGAATCACTTGTTGCAGTCCCGGAGCTCAGACACCACCGAACAGACGTCATGCATCGCTGCCGGGACCGCTCGGCGCGAACGAGCGCGATCATCGCGGCCGAGACAGATGCAGTCCCACCAGCCGCGACAGCAAGATCGCAGGAAACAGGTGGCCAATGACGGTTTCCAGGTCGGCCAGACTGCACGCGAACGGTGAACGTGGGATGACTTGGTTGTTACCGATCGCCGTCAGCGTGGTGAAGCTGAAGTGGATCAGTCCCGAGGCCTGACTGTGCGGACCGCCGGAGAGGCCGGAAAGAGAAGCCGGGGCCGCAAGCATCATCGCGCGATAGGCCAGGGCGAACAGCAGCGCGATGTTGAGATAGATGAACACGGCACCGGCGATTCTGTGGTGATTGACTTCGCCGCGACCGAACACCGCCCGCGCCATCGCCGCCGTCACCAGTAGATTGTAAGCAAAAACCATCCCGAGGATGGTGGTCTGCGGCAGCAACCCGGGCTGCAATCGGGCCAGCAGTGCCAGCCCAAGGCTCATCGCGAGGCCAAGTCGCAGCCAGGTGGATTTCGCGATCAGACCGATCGCGGTGCCGACCAGGATAAGTTGCAATAACGTCACCAGCCCGCGATCAGCGTCACCGGCGCTCAACGCGGGGATCGCGCCGAACAGGAACACGACATCAAGCGTCAGCATCAGGCTGAATTGCCATCCGGCCTCACGGGCAAACAGCGCCGGCCGCAACGGTTTTATCCTGACCATCTGGGAAGCTTTAGCCTGCTGTCTCATAAACACCTTACAGGAACCTCGGGTCAGGCCGCATGGCCGCTCCCGCGATTTCGCGCCGACAGGTTGAACATTCTTAATTTTTCGCAACGAAGTGAAGGAGCCGCGGCGCATTATCGGGCGCGCGGACAGGCAAAGCCGGTGGATGGAAGAACTTTCATCTGATGTCCGTGATCAGGATCGTCTGCTCTGTGGATCTTGGTCAATGTAACTGTTGGACATGCTCCGTTATAGTCTCTGAAACACGCGCCGATCATTTAGTAAGATCTTTCATCGAGAGATAGAGCCGGTTAATTCTGGTAAATATTAATATCTTGATAACACCGGAACGTACCCGGTGCCTTGGCGCGGGCGCGGGCGTGGACACATTGGCGCAACTCCCAGGACGTCATGGCGCAGGAGACTGAGGACCAGTTGCATGGACGAGCAGGTAGAACATCGCGAGGTCAAGACCGACAGGATCTCGCGTCCGGGAGCGCGGCGGAGAAACCGGCTGATACCCCTGTTTGCACTCCTGGCGCTGGTCCTGCTCGGCTTCGCAGCATGGCGGCTGCTCGCGCCCATCGGGTCGGCCGGCGAACATTCGCGACAGGCGGTTCAGGCGCAGCCCGTGGGGGCGGCGAGGATCGTGGCGGGCGAACTGCCCGTGGTGCTCTCCGGTTTGGGCACGGTGACGCCGTTGGCGACCATCACGGTGCAGACTCAGATCAATGGCCAACTGATGTCGGTGGGGTTCAAGGAGGGGCAGATCGTGCAGAAGGGTGCGTTCCTGGCGCAGATCGATCCCAGACCATATCAAGCAGCTCTGGATCTGGCAGAAGCCACGCTTGAGCACGATTCCGAGCTGCTGGCACAGGCGAAGTCCGACCTTCAGCGATATGCATTACTGGGGCGGCAGGACAGCATCGCGCAGCAGCAGGTCACCGACCAGGAATTCCTGGTGAAGCAGGACCAGGGCACCGTCGATGAGGACAAGGCAAACATCGAAACTGACAAGCTTAATCTGGTCTACTGCCATATCGTCGCGCCGGTCACCGGACGCGTGGGGCTGCGGCTGGTCGATCCCGGCAATTATGTCCAGACGACAAGCACGACAGGGCTTGTGGTGCTGACGCAGCTACAGCCAATTTCGGTCATTTTCGTGCTGCCTCAAACCGAGGTCCCCGTTTCGTGGCAGAACGGGCAGACCGGTATCGGACTGCCGGTGGACCTCTACGACGGCTCGGACACCAGGAGGATCGATACCGGGACACTGACCAGCGTCGATAACGAAATGGACACCACCACCGGCACGGTGAAGCTGCGCGCGACCTTCCCCAATCAGAAGTTTCAATTGTTTCCGAACGAATTCGTCAATGCAAGGTTGTATCTGCGGACCCTGCACAATGCCACCATTGCCCCGGTTGCGGCGATCCAGCATGGCGCGCCGGGGGCGTTCGTCTACCTGATCAAGGCGAACAGCACGGTCGCCGTTCAGCCGGTGAAGACCGGGGTGTCATATGGCGGCCAGATCCAGATCCTGTCTGGCGTGAAACCTGGCGACACGGTGGTGGTCGACGGCGCCGACCAGCTGCGCAACGGGATGAAGGTGCGGATCACACCGGACCAGGGCGACCAGCAGGCGACGGTGAATGACGGACCCGGCGCGCCGCCCGGCGAACAGCCTGACAATGCCGTTTCGATTCCGAAAAAGCAACGAAAGTCGTCGCCGCCTCAGACCCAGGGCAGTCCGGCGACGGAACGACCGGGCGGACGGTAGGGTCGCGCGATGAACCCGTCCCATCTTTTCGTTACGCGCCCCGTTGGCACGACACTGCTGATGGTCGCGGTCCTGCTGATCGGCATGGCCGCCTTTCGGTTCCTCCCGGTGTCCGCGCTGCCCGAGGTCGACTACCCGACCATCCAGGTCTCCACCTTCTATCCCGGCGCCAGCCCCGAGGTCATGACAACAGCGGTGACCGCGCCGCTGGAGCGCGAGTTCGGCGAAATGCCCGGCCTTGCCCAGATGAGTTCCATCAGCTCGGCCGGCGCGTCCGTTATCACCCTGCAGTTCGCGCTCGATCTGTCGCTCGACGTGGCAGAGCAGGAAGTGCAGGCCGCGGTCAATGCGGCCACCGAACTTTTGCCCTCGGACCTGCCGGCGCCGCCTGTCTACGCGAAGATCAATCCCGCGGACACTCCGGTGATTTCGCTTGCCGTCACCTCCGAGACAATGCCGCTGACACAGGTTGAGGACCTGGCCGACGTACGGATCGCCCAGAAGCTCTCCCAGCTGTCCGGCGTGGGGCTGGTCTCGCTCGCCGGCGGCCAGCGGCCAGCGGTCCGCGTCGAGATCCATCCGCGCGCGCTGGCGTCCTATGGTCTGGCGATCGACGACATCCGCACAGACCTCACCAACCAGAACGACGACCTTCCGAAAGGCAACTTCGACGGACCGGCTCAGGACTCGACGATCAACGACAACGACCAGATGGAAAACGCCAACCAGTACCGGCATTTGATCGTTGCGTACAAGAACGGTGATGCCGTGCGGCTGTCGGATGTGGCCACGGTGGTCGAGGGGCCGGAGAACAGCGAGCTGGCGGCCTGGGCAAATCGCACGCCGGCGATCATCCTTAATGTGCAGCGACAGCCGGGGTCCAACGTCATCGCCGTGGTGGACGCGGTGAAGGCGGCGCTGCCCAAGCTTGAGGCATCGCTGCCGGCCGGCCTTGATGTCAGGGTGCTGTCCGACCAGACCACGACGATCCGCGCTTCGGTCAACGACGTCGAAATGGAACTCGGTTTTTCCGTCTTCCTCGTCGTGCTCGTGATCTTTGTGTTTCTGCGCAATCTGCCCGCGACCCTGATCCCCAGCCTCTCGGTGCCGCTGTCGCTGGTCGGGACGCTGGCAGCCATGTACCTGTTCGGCTTCTCGCTCGACAATCTGTCGATGATGTCGCTGACCATCGCCACCGGCTTCGTGGTGGATGACGCCATCGTCATGATCGAGAACATCTCCCGATACGTCGAACAGGGCGAGACGCCGCTGGCCGCTGCGCTGCGCGGCTCCGGCGAGATCGGCTTCACCATCATTTCGCTGACCGTATCGCTGATCGCCGTGTTGATCCCCTTGCTGTTCATGGGCGACGTGGTGGGGCGGCTGTTCCACGAATTCGCGGTGACACTGGCGACGACGATCGTGCTGTCGGCTGTAGTGTCGCTCACTTTGGTGCCGATGATGTGCGCGTTAATGGTCCGCCATCGCCCCGAGCACACACGCAACCGTTTCGATCTGGCGGCCGAACGGGGATTCGACTGGATCATCCGGCAGTACGACCGAGGACTGCGCTGGGTTCTGGACCACCAGGGCCTGACCCTGATCGTTGCGTTGCTGACGATCGTGGTGACGGCTGTGCAATACATGGAGATCCCGAAAGGTTTCTTCCCCGTGCAGGACACCGGTCAGATCCAGGGTATCACCACCGCCGCGCAGGATATCTCCTTCACGGCTATGGCCCGGAAGCAGCAGGCCTTGGTGGACGTCATCCTGAAGGACAAGGATGTCGCAAACCTGTCGTCCTTCATCGGCATCGACGGCACCAACACGACCCTGAACAGCGGGCGAATGCTGATTTCGCTGAAACCACGTGACGAGCGCAGTGACAACGCCAGTGAGATCATCCGCCGGCTGAACCAGGAAACCCGGAAGGTGACGGGCATTTCGATCACCATGCAGCCGGTGCAGGACCTGACGATCGACAGCACCGTCGGCCGTGCGCAGTACATGTTCTTCCTGGAGAATCCAAATCAGGCGGCCTTTGCCACCTGGGTGCCGCGGCTGGTGCAGCGCATGCAGCAGATGCCGCAGTTCACCGATGTCAGCAGCGATATGTCGCAGCGGGGCCGCCAGCTGCAGATAACCATCAATCACCAGACCGCCGCGCGGTTCGGCATCACATCCTCGACCGTGGACAACGCGCTCTATGATGCGTTCGGCCAGCGGATCGCCTCCACCTTCTACACCCAAACCAACCAGTACCGCGTGATCATGAACGCGGACATGAAAGACGTTCGCAGCATCAACGAGACGATCGCAGGGATTTATCTGCCGTCCTCAACGGCAACCACGGGCGAAGTGCCGCTGTCGGCGATCGTGACATTGACCGAGAAGAACGGGCCGTTGCAGATCGAGCATCTGGGCCAGTTCCCGTCCATCTCCATCTCGTTCAACCTGGCCAGGGGTGCCTCGCTGGGCAGCGCGGTCGACGAGATCACGCACGCGGAGGCCGATATCGGGCTGCCCGAGAGCTTCACCACCGCCTATCAGGGCGCGCTTTCGGCGTTCCAGAAGTCGCTGTCGAACGAGTTGCTGCTGATTATCGCCGCTGTCGTCGCCGTCTACATCGTCCTCGGCGTGCTGTACGAAAGCTTTCTGCATCCGATCACGATCCTTTCGACGCTGCCGTCAGCCGGCATCGGTGCGCTGCTCGCCCTCCGGTTGGTTGGCGACGACCTCGATATCATCGGCATCATCGGCATCATCCTGCTGATCGGCATCGTCAAGAAGAACGCGATCATGATGATCGACTTCGCGATCGAGGCCGAACGCGTGGAAGGAAAAAGCCCGCGCGAGGCGATCCACCAGGCTTGTCTGCTGCGCTTCCGTCCGATCCTGATGACGACGATGGCCGCTCTGCTGGGCGCGCTCCCACTCATGCTCGGCTCCGGCACCGGATCGGAGCTTCGCCGGCCGCTCGGCATCTGCATCGTCGGCGGATTGCTGGTCAGTCAGTTGCTGACCCTGTTCACCACCCCTGTCGTCTATCTGGCGATCGACCGGATGGCATGGCGCTTCCTACCGCATCCGCCTAAGCAGCAGGTCGGGCAGGTGCCGGCCGAGTGACCATCTCAGCCCCCTTCATCGCCCGTCCGGTGGCCACGACCTTGTTGACCATTGCGATCGCGCTCGCCGGTATCCTGGGCTACATCGAGCTGCCGGTGGCTCCGCTGCCTCAGGTCGACTATCCGACCATCGTGGTGACGGGGCAGCTGCCGGGTGCCAGCCCGGACGTCGTCGCGACCAGCCTGGCCGCGCCGTTGGAGCGGCATCTCGGCCAGATCGCCGATGTGACCGAAATGACGTCGCAGAGCCAGACCGGGCAGACGCGCATTACGTTGCAGTTCGGACTCGATCGCGACATCAACGGCGCGGCGGAGGACGTCCAGGCCGCGATCAACGCGGCTCAGGCGGATCTGCCCACGAACCTGCTGTCGCAGCCGACCTACCGCAAGGTCAACCCGGCAGACGCGCCGGTTCTGATCCTCGCGCTGACCTCCTCGACGCTGACGCGCGGCCAGATGTACGACGCGGCAAGCAGCGTGATGGAACAGCAGCTGTCGCAGATCTCCGGCGTCGGGGAGGTCATCATCGGCGGCGCCGCACAGCCCGCCGTCCGCGTGGAACTCAATCCGCTGAAACTGTCGGCGGCCGGCATCGGTCTGGAAGATATCCGTTCGGCGCTGACGAGCGCCAATGCCAACAGCCCCAAGGGCGACATCGATATCGGCAACCATCGCTGGCAGATCTACACCAACGACCAGTCCAACCATGCGGCGGACTACAGGCCGCTGGTCGTGGCCTACCGCAACGGCGACGCGGTGCGGCTGCAGGACGTCGCGCGGGTGGAGGATTCGGTTCAGAATCTGCGGAACCTCGGGCTGGCGGACGGCAAACCGAGCGTGCTGGTCATCGTCTTTCGCCAGCCGGGCGCGAACATCATTGCCACCGTCGACGCGATCCGTGCGGCCGTCCCGAAACTGAAGGCGGCGCTGCCACGGGACCTCGACATTACCTTCGCATCCGACCGCTCCGCGACGATCAGAGCCTCATTGAGCGATACCCAGCGCACGCTCGTCATCGCCGTGCTGCTGGTGGTTGCCGTGGTCTACGTGTTCCTGCGCAACGGCCGTGCCGCGATCATCCCCGCTATCGCCGTGCCGATCTCCATCATCGGCACGTTCGGAGCGATGTATCTGATGGGCTATTCGCTCGACAACCTGTCGCTGATGGCGCTGACCATTGCCACCGGATTCGTCGTCGACGATGCCATCGTAGTCCTGGAAAACATCTCCCGCCATCTCGAGGACGGCATGCCGCCGGTGCAGGCCGCGCTGCGCGGCGCGGGCGAGGTCGGCTTCACCGTCGTTTCGATCACCGCGTCGCTGATCGCCGTGTTCCTGCCGATCCTGCTGATGGGCGGCCTGATCGGGCGGCTGTTCCGCGAGTTCGCCATGACACTTTCGCTGGCGATCGTGGTGTCGCTGGTGCTGTCGCTGACCACCACCCCGATGATGTGCGCCCTGTTCCTGCGGCCAAACCACGAGCAGGCCGTGACCTTCCCGCCGCCGCGGACGCTGTTTCAGCGCGTGCAGGACGCCTATGCGCACAGCCTGGCGATGGCGCTCGATCACAGCTTCCTGGTGCTGCTGCTGCTGATCGCAACGATCGGGCTGAATATCTGGCTGATCGACATCATCCCGAAAGGCTTTTTTCCCCAGCAGGACACCGGCCGGCTGATCGGCACCCTGCAGGCCGACCAGAGCATCTCGTTCCAACTGATGAGCGAGAAGCTCAGGCAGATGATGGCGATCGTGCAGCATGATCGCGCCGTACAGGACGTCGTCGGCTACACCGGGTCCGGCGGCGGCGGTGCCTCCTCACAGACCAATACAGGAACCGTGTACATGTCGCTCAAGCCGCTGAGCGAGCGTGAGGGCATCACGCAGGTCATGGCGCGGCTGCGACGCGAACTGGCGAAGGTGCCCGGCGGCCGGCTGTACCTGATGCCGGTCCAGGACATTCGCGTGGGAGGCCGGTCGAGCAGCGCCTTGTACCAATACACCGTCCTCGGCGACAACGCCGCGGAGGTGTACCGGTGGGCGCCAAAACTGCTGGCGGCATTGCAGAAGGACAAGACGCTGACGGACGTGAACTCCGACCAGCAGCAGGCCGGGCTTGAGACGAATATCGTGGTCAACAGGGACGCCGCGTCTCGGCTTGGTCTGACGATGTACCAGATCGACAACACGATCTACGATGCGTTCGGGCAGCGCACCGTCTCGACGATCTACAGCGCACTCAACCAGTACTACGTCGTGATGGAGGTCGCGCCGCGATACTGGCAGCACCCGTCGATGCTGAAACAGATATGGATCAGCACTTCCGGCGGCAAACCCAGCGGATCGGCGAGTTCGCAGCTTACCGCCGGATCGGTGACCGCCGGGGCGGTGACGAGCGTGCCGACCGCGTCCGCCGCGGCAACACCTCCGGCGACGCCAACCTTGTCCTCTGCCGCCGCGTCGGCGGGCAACACCAACCTGGCTATCACCAACAACGTGGTTCCGCTCGGGGAGAATACCGCCAGCATGCCCGGCACGACCCGTTCAGCCAGCAGCGCGGCCGGCGCCGAGGTGGCGACGGAGGAACAGTCAGCGATTGCGACGACCGGGAACGGCAGCGCGTCGACCGGGGCCGCGGTGTCCACTTCGGCGGAGACAATGATACCGTTGTCGGCGGTGGCGCATTATGGGCCGGCCAACACGCCGCTCGCCGTCAACCATCAGAGCCAGTACGTCGCCGCAACGATATCCTTCAATCTTCCGCCAAGGCGGGTCGTTGAGCGACGCGGAGGCCACGATCGAGCGCTCGGTGCGGCAACTCCACATGCCCGGTGATCTCGTCGGAGGCTTCGCCGGCACCGCCTTGGTTTATCAGCAGTCGCTCAACAGCGAGAAACTGCTGGTGATCGCGGCGCTGGCGGCCATCTACATCGTGCTGGGGCTGCTGTACGAAAGCTTCGTGCATCCGATCACCATTCTCTCGACCCTGCCGTCGGCCAGTGTGGGCGCGGTCCTCGCACTGATGCTGCTGGGTATCCCATTCACCCTGATCGCGCTGATCGGGGTCATCCTGCTGATCGGCATCGTCAAGAAAAACGCCATCCTGATGATCGACTTCGCCCTGCAGGCCGAACGCGAAGACGGGATGCCCAGCCGTGAGGCGATCTTTCATGCCGCGGTCATGCGTTTTCGCCCGATCATGATGACCACGACGGCGGCCCTGCTGGGCGCGCTGCCGCTCTGCTTCAGCTTCGGCGAGGGCAGCGAACTGCGCCAGCCGCTGGGCGTTTCGATCGTCGGCGGCCTGCTTCTGAGCCAGGCCCTGACGCTCTACACCACGCCGATTGTCTATCTGTACCTCGACCGCCTCCGCATATTGCTGACGCCAAACGGCGGAACGGCCTCGAAAGCGGCAAGTCCGGCGGAGTAGGCGCGGCTTTGCTTCTGGGCCTTAACCTCTGACCGGCGCCGTGTCGCGTCATCTCTACTGTCCCTGCCATGACGTTTCTGTTGTGGACAATTCGTGACCTGTCAAGCGAGGGCGGCCGGCTGTCGGCGCCATATCTATCGACGTGCCCGGCGACCCGCGTCGCGGCCTGCCAGCCGTGTCGGCCCCGCATCGGTGCGGTCGCCACCGATGATGCCGCCTTGGCTCCGCCCATGAACGGGCTGTTCAGCGCATCAGTTCCCCGTATCGAGCGCCGCCGCCGCCACCGAAAAGGCAGAAAAAAACCCCGTCAATCCGGCGGGGTTCTGATCGATCCTGTGACGCTGAAGCTTGAAGCCTGCAACGAACTTCAATCCCCTTGATCGGGAACTTTTTTGCCGTCGCGTGCTCGTCGCGGCAGGCGACCATACGGGCTTGATATACGTCATAATTGCGACTGTCAAGACGCGGCTTATACAGACGCGGCTTATACAGGAAACCCGCAGGGCTCACCAATGTGCGCGCAGGATTGGTGTGGCGGCTGCGCGGCGATCAATGGCGTACCAGGCGCCCGTCTCCCGACACGAGGGTCAATATCACGGGCGCCTGGTATCAGCGCAAAATCAGCCTGACTCAAATCGCGAAGCGATCTCATGCTGATGAAATTGCTCGATAAATATGAGCTGGCGCCCTCTCTCTCAAGGTGAAAACCCTCTGGCCGCGGTCACCCACGATGCGCGTGTGAAATTCCGATGGCGTTGACGGCGCAGGGGCAGGCCATGCTCGAAGAATCACCACGTTTGTGGCAGAACGTTCCGCGTCGCTTCGATTCCACCTTCGGGTCGCGGCAGGCAAGCGAATTGCGCAAGTCGTTCGCGCCGATCGCATCCGCCGCATTCGCAAAGACCCTCCAGGAAGCTGAGGAGCGCTGACACAGGAGCCAGACGATGGGATGGGATGAATTTGAGGGAAAACGGTATCTGAACCTCGAAACCTATCGCAGGAGCGGCAGGGGTGTCCGGACCCCGGTCTGGTTCGCGGCCGCCCCCAAGCAAGCCGGCGGACCTGAATTCTATGTCTATACGACCGCCGACTCCGGCAAGGCGAAGCGCATCCGGCGAACCGGCGTGGTCAGGATCGCGCCCTGCGACGCGCGGGGCAAGGTGACCGGCGCATGGACCGCGGCACAGGCGCAGATCGTCGGCGGCGAGGCGTTCGAGCGTGGAATGCAGTTGATCAACCGCAAGTACTGGCCCTGGAAACAGATGCTCGATCTGTCCGCTTGGCTATTTTCCCGGCACACGCGCGTGATGATCGCGATCCGCCCGGCGTGACGCCCGACACGTGCGCCAACTATGCGAGCGGCCAATTATGCGAGCGGCCGACATCCGGGTGCGCGACGTGCCTCGAGGCGCCGAGCGGTTTCAGACGGACATGGCTCCGGCCCTTGCATCGGCCGCGTCAGCGAACCTTGGCCATCACGCATCGTGGTCAGTAACCCGCCTGCGAATGCTTCGCCCGCAGCGGCTTCAGCGCGCCGATCGCCAGCACCGCTGTCAGCAGATCAGCCGCGATCGCCACACCGAACACCGACGTCCACCCGCCCGTCGCCGCGTGCAGCAGCGATGCCATCGGGCCGCCGAAGATCGCCCCGATTCCCTGCGCCATATACAGACATCCGTAGTTGCGAGTCGCGTTCCGTGTGCCAAACGTGTCGGTCAGCGTGGAGGGAAACAGCGAGAAGATCTCACCCCAGCCAAAGAACACGACGCCGGACAGCAGCACGAACAGCACCGGATCGCCCCGCGCCGCCAGCCACAGCGCCATCGCCACGGCCTCCAGCCCAAACGCGAGGCACATGGTGTACTCGCGGCCGATCATGTCCGACACCCAGCCGAAGAACGGCCTTGTCAGTCCGTTGGTGAGCCGGTCGATCGACAGCGCGAGCGGCAACGCGGCCAAGCCCCAGACCACGGCCTTGGCGATGCCGAAGTCGCCCGCGAACGCTGCCATTTGTGAGGTCACCATCAGCCCCGACGTGGACATCAGCGTCATCATCACGAACATCAGCCAGAACACCGGCGTGCGCAGCATCTCTCCGGTCGAAGCACCGGGCGCATCCCGCACCGCCGCGCCGGACACCGGCGGCGGTTTCAGTCCGAGTGCCGCGACGAGGCCAACCAGTGCGAACAGCGCGCCGTATTGCAGCATGGTCATCCGGTAGCCGACCGCCGTCAGCGAGTTGGCGATCGGGAATGTGGTGACGATCGCGCCCATGCCATAGCCCGCCGCGACCACGCCCGCGGCAAAGCCTCGCCTGTCCGGGAACCAGCCGACCATCTGGCCCACCACGCCGACATAAACGATACCGGTACCCAGACCCCCGATCAGGCCGTAAGTGAGATACAGCATGGTCAGGGATGAGGCGTAGGATGCCAGCACCCAGGACAACCCTGACAGCAGGCCGCCCGCACCGATCAGCGCTTTCGGGCCGAACTTGTCCACCAGCCAGCCTTGGAACGGTGAGAAGAAGGTCTGCAGCACGATCAGCAGTGAGAACGTGACCTGCAGCGACGCCGGCGCCACGCCGAGCGCGGTTCCCAGCGGCTTGGTGAACAGCGTCCAGACATATTGCGGGCTGGAAATCGTCATCATGCAGATCAGCCCAAGACCGAGCTGGATCCAGCGTGTCAGGCCGGTAGTGGCGATGGTGGGGATCGTGGCGGTCTCGGTCATGCTGATCGGCCCTGTCCTGGCCGCTCGGTCTTAGCAAACGCCACGCCATGCTCGACAGGCTTGCGTGCCTCGCCGTCATCAACGGGCGTTCATCGTGATCGCAGCGGGGGTGCCCATTTCCGCACCACTCCGGGGTCCCGATGCCGCGTTTTCAATCGATGGAGAAACTAGTCCCGCAGCCGCAAGCCGATTTCGCGTTCGGGTTACGTACCGCGAAGTGGCTGCCCATCAACTCATCCGTGTAGTCCAGCTCCGACCCGCTCAGCAGGTCCAGGCTGACGGCATCGACGACAACCCTCGCGGGGCCGCGTTCAATGATGAGGTCGTCGGGCTGGGTCTGTGGGTCAAGCTCGAAGCGATACTGGAATCCACTGCATCCGCCCGCCAGTACGGCGACGCGGAGTGCGGTTTCACTGGCCTGTTTCGCCTCGGCGACGATCTCGGCGATCCGGGCGGCAGCGCGATCGGTAATGGCAAACTGTTCCATGCCGGATAAGATAGGCGCTTCTTCAGCGGAATTGAAGCCATGTGATTGAAGGCGACGGTGGCAGGGTGTATCGGCGTCGCATGTTCGTTCGTCCTCCTCCGGCTCGCTATGCCGTCTCGCCGGCGACGGCGCGCGGACGGCTGCACCCCGAACCCGAGGCGGAAACCCGTTCCCCCTGGCAGCGCGATCGCGACCGCATCATCCACAGCTCGGCATTCCGGAAGCTGCAATACAAGACCCAGGTCTTCGTCAACCATGAGGGCGACTTCTACCGCACGCGCCTGACCCACAGCATCGAGGTCGCGCAGATCGCCCGCTCCATGTCCCGTGCATTGGGTCTGGACGAGGATTTGACCGAGGCGCTGGCGCTGGCCCACGACCTCGGCCATCCGCCCTTCGGCCACGCCGGGGAGGAGGCGCTGAACACGGTCATGAAGCCATTCGGCGGCTTCGACCACAATGCCCAGAGCCTGCGGATCGTGACCCTGCTGGAGAGCCGCTATTCCGGCTGGGACGGTCTGAACCTGACCTGGGAGACGCTCGAAGGCCTGGTCAAGCACAACGGCCCGTTGCGCAACCCCGCCCCCTACATAGCCGACTACAACGACCGCTACCGGCTGGACCTGCATACCCAGCCCGGCGCCGAGGCCCAGGTGGCCGCCATCGCCGACGATGTCGCCTACCATTCGCATGACCTCGACGACGGCTTGCGCGCCCGGCTGTTCGCGGTGGACGACCTGAAGCACCTGCCGCTGGTGGGCAAGTCCCTGGCCGCGGCGCGGATGTCCAGCCTGGACGTGCCGCCGCCGCGGTTGCGCCACGAAATGCTGCGACGGGTCATCAACGCCATGGTCACCGACCTGATCGCCGAAAGCGGGAGGCGGCTGGCGAAGCTCGATGCCGACAGCCCGGACGGAATCCGGCGTCACAAACAGCGCGTCATCAGCTTCAGTCCGGCGATGGCCGATGCCAACCAGGCGATCAAGGATTTCCTGTTTGCCCGCATGTACCGCCATTGGCGGGTCAACCGGATGTCGGCCAAGGCCAAACGGCTGACCGAGCATCTGTATCGCCTGCTGCATACCGACCCAAGTTTGCTGCCCGACGACTGGCGCGCCCGCGCCGGCGACGGCGGCACCCAGCGCTCGGCCACCATCGTCGGCGATTACGTGGCGGGCATGACGGACCGCTACGCGATGGACGAACATCGGCGGCTGACGGATGTCAGCGTAAACGGGTGAGCGTGCGTATCAGCAACGTGAAAGGGAGGGATCAGATGTCGGAACACGACCAGGGCAAAATTGCGCTTGAGGAGCATTTCTATTTGCCATCCTTTGAAGCGTATGGTGCCGACGGCTCAGCCCTCGATGGGGCCGGCAAGGCGCACAATTATCAGCCGGAGTATTTCGCTTCCGTCCAGGAGCGGCTAGGCGACGTGAAACTGCAGCTTGAGGATATGGATCGCTGCGGTATTGAGCGCATGGTCCTGTCGCTGACGCAGCCAGGTATTCAGGGCATCCCGGATCGCTCAATCGCGGTCGATACCGCAAAGCGAATGAACGACGATCTGGCGGAGATTGTGGCGGCACATCCGGACCGATTCGCGGGCTTCGCTGCCGTGGCGTTGCAGGACGTGCGCGCCGCAGGCGACGAACTGGAGCGCGCCGTCTCGCGGCTCGGCTTCAAGGGGGCGTTGATCAACGGCTACTCGAACATTGGCGATATGGACACCGCCCAATACCTGGACGAGCCGCCGGTATGGGATTTCTGGGCCCGCGTGGAAGCCCTTGGTGTGCCAGTCTACCTGCATCCCCGCAGCCCGTTGCCCAGTCAGCGACGCGTGTACGAGGGTTATCCCGTCCTGGCAGACTCACCATGGGGTTTTGGTGCTGAAACGGCCGTGCATACGCTTCGTCTGATCTTGAGTGGGTTGTTCGATCGCTTTCCCCGACTGAGGATCGTTCTCGGCCACTTGGGCGAGGGACTTCCCTTCCTTTTGCCCCGTGTCGAGCACCGGCTGCGGCATATGAGCCCGGAGGTGCGGGGGCGGCAACTCAGGCCGGTTACTTGCTATCTTCGCGAGAACTTCTATGTGACCACCGCCGGCCACTTCCGGACTCAGGCGCTCATCGACACGCTCCTCGAGATGGGCCCGGATCGGCTCCTGTTCTCGGTCGATTACCCCTACGAAACGGTTCAGGAGCAGACAGACTGGTTCGACAGCCTGCCGATCGGCGAGACGGATCGCAACAAGATCGGCCGGGAGAATGCCCTCAACCTGTTGCGGCTCAGCTCCCCGGATACGTAACGATGGTGGCGATCTCCGGCCTACGCTCGTAAATGGCGCTGTCGCGCGCACGATCGGCAAGGTGGCGGTCGGTTTGCAGGGCCACGCTGATGTGGAACCACCTCTCCTTGGTCTCAACGAGATGCTGTGAAGGCAGCCAGCGATCAGATGCGAGGTCGTTTGCTGACCTTTTATCGGTATAGCCAAGCTGCCATCAGCCGTGTGTAGTGAGGCATGATTACGTAGGTCATCAGCGCGACGACGACCGCTGCGACGAGGAAGTGAGTGACCCCTCGCGTGGCAAGGATGGGTGCGGCACGGAACAGCGGCGTCAGCAACCAGGGAACCAGCATCGTGAGCGGGAAGATCACCGATAGTGTCATCAGGAACTGCTTGTAGGGTTTCGCGCGCTTCTGCTTCGAGTCGGGGGGCCTGAACCAGAACTCAAGGCCGGTCTTGATCTCGACATGGTCGTCATCCTGAAGAAGATGCTCCACCTTGAGGATCAGCCGCTTCCAGACTTCCGAAGCAAGCCACCGCTCCAAATGCTCAAGCGCATCGAAATGGAGCACGATCGTGTAAGTCGGGGATCCTGTGTTCGGCCGGATAACGTTCACGCCTCGTTGACCATCGGCGTTCCCGGCGATCGGGACGACCTCGCGGAGCCAAGCCTCGTACTCCTGGTCCTTTCCCGGCAAGACGGTGTGCCGCATCACGGAGACCACTACTGACCGGCCGCGAGCCGGTGACGGGATCGCTTGCTCGTCCCGGGCCATGGCGGGGTCCACGATGCTCATGAAAGTCTCCCGTTTACTATGCCACCGCACTGTTGGTGGTCAGTTTCGGACGCACTACTGCCGGAAGGACGGTCCCTGGTGTCTGGGGACCAGTCCGCCGCCGAAGCGCGTGCAACGCCCCAAGACGGATGTGGCGGAGATCATGGTCTGTGAGTGCCGGCTGAATATCCCCCAAAGTGCCGGTTGAAAATTCCCGGGTTTAGCCGACGCGTGGGTCGCCGGCGCCGCTTTCAGGCGATCACTTATTCCCCGCGCGGTTATCTGCATTTGAAATTCGGCATCGGGGACAGAAATAGGTTGGCACGGTCGAAGGGTTGCTAACAATTCCGCTCGGCGTCAGGGGGGCGGCTATCCGGGGATCATCAACATGGCAGCGATCGGCTGTTTGCTCCCGATGTTTCTGCTTGTCGCCGGCGCGGCGGTCGGGGGTGTGGTAGGCGGGACGACGACGGGTTTGTGGGGCGGCGGTATCGGTCTGGTGCTCGGTATCGTCCTGATGGTGGCCGGTCTGTGGGCGTTCGAGCGTGCCCGCGACAACATCCCTCGATAGCCATCCGTCCGGGGCGGCTGCCTGGCCCGCGGTTGCTCCAGCGCGTGGAGCCAGTCAAGCCCGCTTTCGATTTGCCATCAAGTCGCTGATCATTTTGCCGACGGTCCGGTCCTGGCGTCTCATCTCTTCCATCGACCCGCCCCTGAACCCGCGCTAATACCCCGCTCATGAACCCGTCCGACCTCTACGCCCGCCTCCGCCAGACCGTCCTCGCCGCATTGACGGACATCATCCCCGACCTTCCGCCGGAGATCGCCGCGCGTGTCGAGGTCACCCCGACCCGCGACCCGGCCCACGGCGACATGGCCACCAACGCCGCCATGGTGTCCGCCAAGGCCGCCCGCCAGCCGCCCGCCAAAATCGCCGCCGCCCTGGCCCAGTCCCTGATCACCGCCCCGGATATCGCCACCGCCGACGCCGCCGGCCCCGGTTTCGTCAACCTCCGCCTGCGCCCCGAGGCCTTCCGCGCCCTGCTTCCTGTCATCCTCGCCAGCGGGGAAGCCTACGGCGACGCCACCACCGGCGCCGGGACGAAAATCAACGTGGAATATGTCTCCGCCAACCCCACCGGCCCCATGCATATCGGCCATTGCCGGGGCGCCGTCGTCGGCGACGCGCTGGCCAACCTGCTGGCCAAGGCCGGCTTCGACGTCACCAAGGAGTACTACATCAACGACGCCGGCGCGCAGGTCACCGCCCTCGCCTGGGCCGCCTACTGGCGCTACCTCCAGGCCATCGGCTCGCCGATGACCGAGGAGGAATTCGCCGCCGAAGTGCCCGGCGGCCTGCAATACCGCGGCGAATATCTCATCAGGTCGGCAAGACCCTCGCCGCGAACTTCCAGGCCGCGCTGGCGACCCCGGACCTCGGCATCGCCGCTCCACGACATCTGGCTGGACACCGTGAGGGACGTCACGATCGACGCCATGATGGCCGAAATCCGCGAAGACCTCCGCCTGCTCGGCGTCCGGCAGGACATCTTCAGCAGCGAACGCACCCTCGTCGCCTCCGGTGCCGCCGACGCGGTCATCGAGAAACTACGCGCCGACGGCCTGATCTACGAGGGCGTGCTGGAACCGCCCAAGGGCAAGACGCCGGATGACTGGGAACCCCGCCCGCAGACCCTGTTCCGCTCCACCGGCTTCGGCGACGACGTCGACCGGCCGCTGCGCAAGTCCGACGGCAGCAACACCTACTTCGCCAACGACATCGCCTACCACGCCGACAAGATCGTCGCGCGGCTACGACATGCTGATCGACGTCCTCGGCGCCGACCACGGCGGCTACGTCCCGCGCATGCGGGCCGCGGTCAGGGCGCTCTCGCCGTGACAGCGTCAAATTCGACGCCGTGCTCTGCCAGATCGTCCACATCGTGAAGGGCGGCCAGCCGGTCCGCATGTCCAAGCGCGCCGGCACCTACGTCACCCTGCGCGACCTGCTGGAGGAAGTCGGCAAGGACGCCGTCCGCTTCACCATGCTGACCCGCAAGGCCGACGCCCAGATGGAGTTCGACCTCGACCAGGTGCTCGCCACGACCCGCGAAAACCCCGTCTTCTACGTCCAGTACGCCCATGCCCGCTGCCGCTCAGTCCTTCGCGCGGCGGCCGAAATGTTCCCCGAAACCAAGCTGACCGACCATGATCTGGCCAGCGCACCGGTCGAGACACTGACCGGTGAGCCGGAGCTGACCCTGATCCGGCGCCTGGCGCTGTGGCCGCGCATCGTCGAAAGCGCCGCCATCGCAAGAGAACCGCATAGGATCGCGTTTTTTCTCTATGACTTGGCGGCCGACTTTCATATGCTATGGAACCGAGGCAAGGACGACGCGACGCTGCGTTTCCTGCAGGCGGACCAACCGAAGGAGACGCTCGCGCGGCTCGCTCTGGTCGCGGCAACCGCAGTCGTCATTCGATCCGGCCTCGCGGTGATGGGGGTCAAACCAGTCGAGGAAATGCGCTGATGGCCGGCTGATCCCGCCGGCCACGGCCAAGCGGGAAAGAGCGGCAACGTGTCAGACGATCTGAGCATTCCGAATCCCGGCTATCGTGGCAATCGAGCCGGTCGCTATGGCACCGGCCCAGGCCGGGTTCGCGCCGGTATGGACCCTGACACGCGCCGGCTGATGCTGTTCGCGGGCGGCCTCGGCGCCGTGCTGGTACTGCTGATCAGCGCCTCGGGCCTGATCGGCCATCGCAGCACGGCGGTTCCGGTGATCACGGCCGATACCCAGCCGATCCGGGTCAAGCCGGACAATCCCGGCGGCATGAAGATCGACGGCGCCGAGAACGACGTCTTCTCCGGCGGGTCCGACACGGCTGATGCCAGGCTGGCCCCGCCGGCCGAGAACCCCGACGCAAGAGCCTTGCGCGCAGCCGAGGCCTCATCGTCACCGGTGACCCTGGCGCCCAGCCGGACAACGGCGATCCCGCAGCCCCCGGAGATACAGCCCACCATCGCCAGCCCACCGGTCGCCAGCCCACCGGTCGCCAGCCCACCGGTTGCCGGGGCAGCGGCCGACCCGGCGGCCAGGACCGTTCCGGCCCCGCCCGCCAAACCCAGGGCTGCGACCGAAGCCCATCCGTCCGTATCGGGACATCAAACAGCCTCATCGGGACATGAGACGATGGTGCAGCTTGCGGCCCTCACTTCGGAGGACGCCGCGCGCCACGAGTGGCAGCAATTGTCAAAGCGCATGCCCGACCTCTTGAGCGGAAGGCAGCCGGTTTACGCCCGCACCGAGCGGGACGGACATACATTCTGGCGGGTAAGGACCGCAGGCTTTACGGATATCGCCCAGGCGCGAACCTTCTGCGACCGCGTGCGAGAGAAGGGCGGCGCCTGTTCGGTTGCCGATTTCTAGAGCGATGTCAGCACGGCGCGAAGCGCTGAGCAACCTCAGGCTTATGAGGTTGCCGGCCGCACATGACGCGGAGCATGTCCACCCGGTCAACTGGGCCGTGGCCTGCACCGCGCTGGGCGAAAACGCAGCTGGAATGAACCCACGTCGCATCGTGTTGCGATGTCAAAAAATTGCGCCCGCGGAGCTGCTGGGTTTGTCGGCATCGGGCAAGGACGCGGCGAGCCGCTCAACTTCGTCTGCGCATATCCGCGTGCATTTGCGGTTGGGTTTGCTTGCTTGCGTGGGCGCATAGCGACGTTTCGAATGATCATGCCGGCCGCTCCGTGCGCTGTGTTCGCAGCCTCGCCTCGGCCCGCACCGGGCGCCACGGTGCGACAAAATTCGGGCGCGCCGCCGGGCGATCGGCAAGGGCCGTGTTTTCGCGACAGGGGGGCAATGCTCCGGACAGCATCAACGGCAGCGCCAGGTCGTGGGCCCAGCCGGTCTTCCGGAGTTACGGCTGGGACCAGCCCTGCAACGGTTTGCCCACCAGTGACCGGGACCTGACCCGCGATGACCTTGAGCCAAGGCCCAGCCGCCATCGTCGGCATCGCTGGTCCGATCCTGCTCGCCGAGCGAAGCCGCGCTGTTCCGGGCATTCCCCCCCGCCGGCGTCATCCTGTTTTCCCGCAATATCCAGGATCCGGGCGCAACTGGCGGCGCTGGTGGCGTCGCTTCGGGCAGTCCTTCCCGCCAGATGCCGATATCATGGTCGATCAGGAGGGCGGCCGCGTCGCCCGCCTGAGACCGCCCCATTGGCACGCCCATCCCGCCGGCCGCGACGCTCGGGCGCCTGTTTGACACCAACCCCGCGGCGGGACTTCGCGCTGCCTGGCTGACCGGGGCGCTGATCGGCTGCGACTGCCGCGCCGCCGGGTTCACCGTCGTGGCCGCGCCGGTGCTGGATATCGCGATCCCTGGCGCGCACGACGTGATCGGCGACCGCGCGCTGGCCCGGCATCCCGCCACCGTCGCCCGTCTGGGACGGGCGGTCGCCAACGGGCTGCTCGCCGCAGGCGTCGTCCCGGTCGGCAAGCATGCCCCCGGACACGGCCGTGCACGGGTCGACAGCCATCTTCTGCTGCCGAAAGTGACGGCGGATGATCTGTCGGCCGACATCCGGCCTTTCGCACTGAACGCCGACCTGCCATGGATGATGACAGCCCATATCGTTTATGAGGCCCTCGATCCCCATCTCCCAGCGACCCTGTCCGCGACGGTGATCGAGACCATCATTCGCGGACGAATCGGCTTCGAAGGAGTTCTGGTGACCGACGACCTGGCGATGAAGGCACTCTCGGGATCCCCGGCTGACCTGGCGGTGCAGGCGCTGGCGGCCGGTTGCGACATCGCGCTGTATTGCAGCGGCGACTTCGCGCCGACCGAGGCTGTGCTGCGGGCCTGCCCAGCCCATCACCCAGGCCGCGGATCAGCGCCTGCGTGCCGGCCGGACAGCAGCCGCGACCCGGCGTCTGACCCTGGACACGGCGCTGCTCGAAGCCGAACGGGAACGGCTGCTGACGTGAGCAGCTTTCTGTTCAACCTGGCGCTGGCGGTCGTTCCGGTCGTCCTGGCGATCACTCTGCACGAGGCCGCGCATGGCTACGCCGCCCTGGCGCTGGGCGACACGACGGCGCGCGACGCGGGGCGGCTGTCGCTCAATCCGATCCGGCACATCGACCGGGTCGGCACGATCCTCCTGCCGGGCTTCCTGCTGATCAGCCAGTTGCTGTTTCCGCCGCACAGGATCTTCTTCATGTTCGGCTGGGCCAAGCCGGTGCCGATCGGCGCATGGAAGTTCAAGGACCCCAGGCGCGGCATGGCCCTGGTGGCCGGTCGCCGGCCCGCTGATGAACTTCTTCCTCGCCTGGCTGGCCGCCCTGGTCATTCCGACAGCCGACTTCCCTACCGGCCACGCAGGCGGTGGTCCAGCAGTTCCTGATCTACTTCATGCTGTCCAACATCGTGCTCGGCCTGTTCAACCTGCTGCCGATCCCGCCGCTGGATGGCGGCCGCATCGCGGTCGGCCTGCTGCCGCTGCCGATCTGGCGAAGGTCTGGGCGAGGCTCGAAAAGGCCGGCATCCTGGTCGTCCTGCTGGTGGTGTTCATCCTGCCCCGGCTGATCGGGTTCGATCCGGTGGGGCAGGCCTTCGACAAGGTGCTGCCGTGGGCGTTCCGGACGGTGTTCTGGCTCGCCGGCCGCAATATCGATGGCTTCGATGGAAACTTCATCTGACACCGCCGCGCCCGGGCGGTCCGTCGGAGAACCTCGTTCTCCGCCTGGAGGGGTTCGAGGGACCGATGGACCTGCTGCTCGACCTCGCGCGGTCGCAGAAGGTGGATCTGGCGAAGATCTCCATCCTGTCGCTGGTCGATCAGTATCTGGCGGTGATCGAGGGCGCCAGGCGCGTCCGCCTGGAACTCGCGGCCGACTGGCTGGTGATGGCCGCATGGCTGACCTGGCTGAAATCCCGCCTGCTGGTCCCCGCCGCCGCCAACGACGACCTGGAAAGCGGCGAGATGGCGGCCGAGGCCCTGGCCGAGCGGCTGCGGGAGATGAACGTCATCCGCACCCTCGCCGCCTGGCTGGCCGCCCGCCCGGTGCTCGGCCAGGACGTGTTCGCCCGCGGCGCGCCGGAAAGCCACCACGAATACGATCGCTCGCGCATCGTGATCGAGGCCGGGCCGTTCGTCCGCGCCTATCTGGAGGCGATCCGGCGCGGCACCAAAACCGCGCCATACACGCCGCGCCCGCTGACACTGTGGACGGTGCAGGACGCGCTGCGCCGGCTGGCGGATCTGGTGGGAAGCCTGCCGGACTGGACCACGCTGGAGCAGTTCCTGCCCGACCACATGGACAGCCCGACCGAACGCCGGGCCGCTTTGTCCAGCACGCTGCTGGCGAGCCTGGAGATGGCGCGCGGCGGCACCGTCCGGCTGCGGCAGGAGGAAGCGTTCGGACCTATCCTGGTGCGGCGAGGCCACGCTGGTGGTAGATCAGGACGCATGAGCGACGACCCTGAACAGCAGCCGGTCGCGGAGTCGGCGGCCGTCCCAGCGGTACCCGAAGAGCCGGCACCGGCCGGTCCGCGAGCGCTGCGGGAGCCGGATGAGGACTCACTGCGTCTGGCCGAGGCGCTGGTCTTCGCCAGCGCCGAACCGGTGACGCCGCGTGGCCTGGCGCGCGTTCTGCCGGACGATATCGACGCCGATGCCGTGCTGGCCGCGCTGCGGGCGCGCTATGCCGGCCGAGGCGTGGAACTGGTCGATGCGGGACGCCGGGGTGATGTTCCGTTCGGCGCTGGACCTGGCGCCCCGGTTGCGGAAGGTGATCGAGTCGCCCCGCCGGCTGCCTCGGGTGGCGATGGAGACACTGGCGATCGTCGCCTACCACCAGCCGATGACGCGGCCGGAGATCGAGCATATCCGCGGCACGGCGCTGTCGCAGCAGACTCTGGACTCGTTGCTGGAACTGAACCTGATCGCACCGAAGGGGCGGCGCGAAACCCCCGGGCGGCCGACCCTGTGGGGCACCACGCCGGAGTTCCTGGCGCATTTCGGCTTGAAGGATCTGCGCGAACTGCCCCGGCGGGAGGATCTGCTGCTGGAGACCGCGCCGCCTCGAGGCGACCCCGGAGGCGATGCCGGCGGATTTGCAGCCGCCGGCCGCGGAGGATGCGGGCAACCGATAGTGCCGACGATGTGGGCACTCGATAGTGCCTCCAGGAGACAGGCCTGACAGGTCCGTGCTTGTCGACGCCTGGTGGGCAAATTTGCGATAGCCGTCAGCGGTGGTCGCGGTGCCGTGAGCGGCCTTCGGCAACGATCGTCTTGTATCTCGGCCCGTAACTACAAAACGACCAGTTTCGCCGCATGGCTGGTCTATCACAGCCGCATGGCAATCGGACAGAACCGCTGGCATATCGCCGCCGCCTGCTGCTATGGTGTGCTGCATCATTAGGGAAGAACGTCCTTCGTCCCATGTCCGGCCTGTGCCGGCATTCCCGAAGGAACGTAAGTAATGAGTCTCTCCAATCAAACTTATCCACTCGCTGATCGCCGGGCCAAGCTCGCCGGTAACCTTGGCGCCTGGCTGTCCACGACGATCGCGCGGCTGCATCACCGGTATACCAGCTGGACAGAACGTCGCGCAAGAAGTCGGGAAGTAGACGATCTTTATCGTTTCAGCGACCGCGAACTATGGGATATCGGTCTGAGCCGCTCGGATATTGTGTCGATCGAGAGAGGAACCTATACCAGAGAGTAAACGGTTTCAGCCGGTGTCCGGCCCACACGTTGCTATCGGAACGCTCGGCCAATGGCATGGCGGCTCGGGACCTTGCAGCGCGTCGACAGCGAGACTGACCGGTATCAGGCTGTCGCAGGCCGGGCGGATGAAGCGCGAACGCATCTGCCCCGCTGCTGCGACGGGCCGCCGGGATGCGATGCGGCGTTGCCGGCTCGGGCAAATTCGTATCGTTGTGCCGAAATAATTTGACATAGCGGCCATGCATGGCCGGTGTGGCCCAACCCGGAACGTTCTGGTCCGAGACAGTCATCGTGTCGCGTCATCCGGACAGGAAACGGTCTGGCTCATGGTTGTGGAGCTATTAAATTACCTTGGGATCGCTTTGCCGTTCCGGTCCGGCCGATATTTCTCTGGCAATACGGTAGTCCAGACATTCGGCGGGTACTGACTGAAGCTGATCGGGTGCGGCTTGCAGGGAGCGGCTTCCAGGGAGCGGTCGCACAAATTCTTCCGGCCACCGCCGGGGACGAGACCGATCGGCTGTGATCGAACCCCAAACGACCCTTCGATGACGCGCGACACCCGGTCGCCTGCGGCATGTCAAAGAATCATTCCATGGCTGTGGCTGGTGGCAAAACAGACGCGGCATCCACCGCGCGGCTGATCACAGTTTGCGGCGCGGCGGTTGCACGACGCTTTTTTGCTTCTCCATCGTATGGTGCGCAACGCTCGCGGAGGAGGGCCACGTATGGCGCCACCAGTCTATCCTGTCGCATCCGATCCAACGCTGCCCGGGCGAACCGACGTGGTGATCGTCGGCGGCGGTATCATCGGCGTCTCGACCGCGCTGTTTCTTGCCGAGAAAGGCATCGCCGTCGTGGTATGCGAGAAAGGCTGCATCAGCGCCGAACAATCGTCGCGCAACTGGGGCTGGTGCCGAACGATGGGACGCGACACGTCGGAAATACCGCTGGCGATGGAAAGCTTGAGGATCTGGCGCGACATGAACCGCCGCACCAACCGGGAGACCGGGTTCCGCCAGGCCGGCATCATTTACCTGTGTCGGGCCGAAGCTGACGTCGCTGCGCAGGAGGTTTGGCTGGGTCAGGCGAGCCGGTATCCAGTCGACGCCCGCTTGTTGCGCGGCGCTGACCTGGACCGGGCGATGCCCGGCGCGACCAACAGCTTCATCGCGGGCCTGTACACGCCCACCGACGGTAAAGCCGAACCCGCTCTCGCCGGCCCCGCCATAGCCGAAGCCGCGCGCGATCGCGGCGCCGAAATCTTCACGAAAACCGCGGTCCGAGGCGTCGAGCAGACCGCAGGCCGGATATCAGGGGTGGTGACCGAGCGTGGCCGCATTGCCTGCCAGTCCGTCGTCCTGGCGGGCGGTGCATGGTCCCGGCTGTTCGCGGGCAACGCCGGGCTCGACCTGCCGCTACTGAAGGTGCTGGGCTCCGTCCTTCGAACCAAGCCGCTGGACGGACCGGAGATCACCGCGGCCGGTTCGGTGTTTGCCTTTCGCAAGCGAATGGACGGGGGGTACTCCATCGCTCGCCGCAACGCCAATACGGCGGAGATCACACCCGCCTACTTCCGCCTGCTGCGCGATTTCCTGCCGCGTCTGATCAGTAATCGCCACGAAATCCGGTTGCGCCTCGGCCTGCGCTCGTGGGAGGAGCTGCGTGCCGCACGTCGCTGGCCGCTGGATCAGCCGACGCCGTTCGAGGCTGTGCGAGTCCTGAATCCGGAGCCAAAACAGGGCATCCTGGCCGAGGCTCGCACTGTCCTCGCACGTGCATTCCCCGCCTTCGCTGCCATGCAGGTTGTGGAGAGTTGGGCCGGCCTGATGGATGTCACGCCTGATGCCGTCCCGATCATCGACCACGTTCCGCACATCCCGGGCTTCTTCGTCGCCACCGGCTTTTCCGGCCACGGCTTCGGGATTGGTCCTGGCGCCGGCCGCCTGATGGCCGACCTTGTTGTCGGAAGCTCCCCGATCGTCGATCCGCGGCCGTTCCGCCTCGCCCGGTTTCCCCGTACAAAACCCGCCTGACGGGTGACGATATTCGGGTCATCGACGTCTTGTGAACCGAGGATGTGCAGGTCCCCACGCCGCCCGGTTTGCGGCGGCGGCCGGGGACTCTGCTCATCGTTGATGCAGATCAATGGCGGCGAGCATCCATCCTCTATTTTAACCGTACGAACGCTATTTTAACCGTACGAACGCCAGCGATCGCGGACCGCGGCGCGCAGGAGCGCGGTGACGGAGGGACGCTGGTGGCTGGCTGCATGTGGGCGGCAAACGGGGGCCTGGGCACCCCGATGTTCCGAACGTCAATGACGATCAGGTCGGTACGAATGGTTGGCTCGGCGAGAACCGCGCACGCTCTTCGTCCGGTTGTCCGTTCCGTGTCAGGACTGATATCCATAGGAGGTGATTATGCCGACTCGTTCCATCCTCGCGGTCATTTTGCTTGCCGCCGGCACGGCTTTCGCGATCGCACAGCCAGCATCGGACAATCCGGCTCAGCCCCAAAGCGCCCCGCCGGACGGACCGGATGCGACGGCGCATTCGAGGACGGATTCCAGTGCCATGGGCGTCATGCCGCCCGGCCACAAGACGATGATGGGCGCCGGCGGCATTGATTCGATGGTGCATCATGGCATGATGGCGGCACGTGGCGGGACGGGCACGATGCCTTTCGACCACATCGAAGGCCGAATCGCGTTCCTGAAGGCTGAGATCGGCATCACCCAATCGCAGTCGGCACGGTGGACGGCATTCGCCGACGCCTTGCGTGCTGATGCCGCCGCCATGCGGAAAGCGCACGCTGCCGCAGCTCCGGCGGACAGGCTTCTCTCCGCGCCGGATCGGCTGGACGCGGCCGTACAACGGGTGTCGGCCCATCTGGACGGAATGAAAACGTTGTTGGCGGCCGAGAAGCCTCTGTATGCGGTTCTGAGCGGCGAGCAGAAGAAGACCGCCGACGAACTGTTGCTCGATCCCGGCATGGGTATGGGGCCGGGGATGATGGGCGGGCACCCGTGACAGGGCCTGCCACTGCAAGGCCGCGTTCGCCCAGCTGAGGCTTCGGTCGGGGTGCGTGCCCGGCTTGACCGGGGTGCGTGCCCGGCTTGATCGGGGTGCGTGCCTGGCCCTGTCGCGACCTGGAGAAGCAGGGCAGGCGGCGCATCGATATCGAAGCATGGCCCGAAGCGCGCGGCTGAGGTTGCGTCGTTCGCCGGCGCGAATCCCGGCTGGCAACAAAATGGCCAAAGCGTGACGGCTTCATGCATACGCGCCATTCCACTTCGGCGCGGCAGCGGTGCCCGCGAATGCGGTAGCGTTCGGGTTCGAGAGGAGCACGTCCGCGACCCCAATGAACACTTCGGCCACAGCATCGCAGCGCGCGATGTTCGTCTTCATCTGCTTCGTCTGGGGCACCACCTGGCTGGCGATGAAAGTGGGTATCTCCACCGTCTCGCCCGGTATCTTCGCGGGCCTGCGCTGGACCATCGCCGGCTCGATGATCCTGCTGTATCGAGCATCCCGCGGGCAGCGGGTGATGCCGCCGCCGAGGCTGGTGCCGCGACTGCTGCTCGTTTCGGTGGTGCTGATCACGCTCAACCAGGTGATCCAGCTGTACGGGTTGAAATACATCACCGCGGGCCTTGGGGCGGTCATCAGTTCGGCGTTGACGCCGCTCGCGCTGCTGGTGTTTTCCGTCGCGGCGGGGCAGGAGCGTTTCAGTCCCCGCCAGCTCGGCGCCATCGGTGTCGGCATCGTTGGGATTTTGATGCTGTTCGGTCCCGCGGCAGTCGCCGGCACGCTAGAACTCGTGGCAGGTGATCGGCGCGGCCTTGGTGACGATCGGCGTGCTCTGCTACACGGCGGGCTCCGTCATGACGCGTCCGATGATGCGCACGCTGGAGCCGGTGCAGCTCGCGGGCCTGACCGACCTGATCGGCGGCGTGGTGCTGCTGGTGTCGTCGTTGGCGATCGAGCCGGGGGCATGGCGGTCGATGCATTTGGCGTGGGGCTGGCCGGCGTTCCTGAGCTGGCTGTATCTGCTGGTTCCGGGCGCGCTGATGTCCACCACGATGTATTTCCTGCTGGTCCGCGACTGGGGTGCGAGCCGGCCGGGTACCTATGCGTTCATCTCGCCGGTAATCGCGGTCGCGTTCGGCTGTTCGTTATTTGGTGAGAAGCTCGACTGGGGGGAAGGGATCGGCATGACCCTGATGCTGGGCGCCGCGGGCCTGGCATTGCGGCCGGCCGCCACGCGTCAGGTCCCGGTCCCCCCAACCATGCCCCTGCGGGTCAGCGCGAACTGACTTGCCGGGGCTAGAGCACGATCGCGCTGAGCGGAACGTCCCCGGCGCGTGAATCATGCGATCAAACAAAGAGATAGACCATTTTCGGCCTGCACAGTCAGGCTGAAAATTGTCTAATCGTTGCGGGGTCGGCTGCCCTGCCCGGCGAAGGGAGAGGTACTCCCTTCGCAACGCCCCGTCAGAGGATGGTCGCCGTTTTGTCTGAAATGCCGAAAGCCGTACGAGACCACCGCCGGGGCTTCCATCGGCGCTGCCGGCATTCTCGGGACGGCGTTCCTGAAAATCGGGCGTCGCGCCGATCGGCCTGTTCGGGCTGTGGCGTCCGGTGCCTTGAATGCCGTCCGTCAGGCGGGAGGCGCCATTGGCATCGCCATTTTCGGCGGCCTGTCCAACCCTTGTGCATTCCTGGTGGGCAGCGCGCTGCTGACGGCCGCGTCAATGGGCGCCGCTTGCCTGATCCGCGGCGCCAAACCAGCGCAACAACCGGCAGGCGCGGCAGAGGGAGTGCCACCTATCTCCCGCTGACGCAACGGAGAGAAGCACATGCACCAGATCACCCAACCCGCCATCCTGTATTTCGGCACGCCGGTCGTGCTCATCAGCACGGTCAACGAGGACGGATCGTTCAATCTTGCCCCCATGTCCTCGGCATGGTGGCTCGGCCAGCGCTGCGTGCTGGGTCTGGCGGCAGTCTCGAAGACCACCCAGAACGTGATCCGCACCGGACAATGCGTGCTGAACCTGCCGTCCGATGCGATGGCCGAGGCGGTGGACCGCATCGCGCGGACGACGGGCAGCGACCCCGTGCCGGAGGGCAAGGCACGCCGCGGCTACCGCTTCGTGGCGGAGAAATTTCAAGCCGCCGGCTTGACACCGGTCGCCCCACTGACAGTCAAGGCTCCCCGAGCGATGGAGTGCCCGGTGCAGTTGGAGGCCGAACTGGAGGCGGTCTACCCGATTGCCAACAAGGATCCGGTGTGGCGAGGCCGCAGCGTGGCGTTACACGTCGCCGTGCGGAAGGTCCATACCGCGACCGACATTCTGGCGGACGGTGAACCCGACCGCATCGACCCGGACAAATGGCGCCCGCTGATCATGAGCTTCCAGCACTTCTACGGTCTGACGCCCGAAAAAGTGCACGGGTCGGAACTGGCGAAGATCCCGGAGGTCGCGTATCGCGCCTGACCCCCGCGCGGCCGGCACAAAACGGGCCCGCATGACACAACGTAGGCGATCACAGTATGCGTGCGATCGCGGCCCCGCACAGCGGCCGGCGGCCTGCAGTACGGGATCGAAGGCGCCTTCAATGATGGAAAAAACCGACCGCATTGATCCCGGCGGACAGCGCCCCGGCAATGAGTCCCCGGCCGGGGTCTCCCGCAGGCCGGTGGCCCGCTCTCGGTCGTGTGCACGAGCCCCGGGTTGTCCAAATGGTGGAACCCATGCAATCTCAGCAGACTTCTCATGCGCGGTAGTATAAGACGCGCTTAGCGAAATAAATGCGCTCGTGATCTGGCTTACGGTGTGACCAGACCTCCCGAAGCAATGCTTGGTCGGCTTCTGGCGGTGCCGGTGACGTGCGTGTTCACAATGGAGGACTGGGGCCATAGCCGACATCGTCCTGATCAACCCCCGCTTCACCCCATCCTATTGGGGGATGAACTACGCATTGCCCTTCCTTGGCGCCAGGTCATTGCTGCCGCCGATCAATCTGCCCCTGCTGGCAGCGCTCACCCCCGCGGGTCACACCGTCACCCTGATCGACGAGAATGTCGAAGACATCGATTTCGACCGCTGCGCCCGTGCGGACATTGTCGGCCTCACCGGCATGAACGTGCAACGGGCGCGGATGCATGAAATCCTCGGCGAACTGAAGCGGCGGAACGTTTTCACCGTCATTGGCGGCCCTTGGGTCACGGTCTTTCCCCAGGATTTCGGCGACATTCCAGACGTCGTCTTCATCGGTGAGGCAGAGGAGACGTGGCCCCGCTTTCTGACGGAGTGGGACGAAGGCCGTCATCGGCGGCGCTACGAGCAGGACGCGAAGACCGACATGGCCGGCGTGCCGCCGCCGCGCCTCGATCTGTTGCCGATGAACAAATATGTTTACGGCAGCGTGCAGCTGTCACGGGGCTGCCCGTTCACCTGCGAATTCTGCGACATCATCGTGGTGTTCGGCCGCCGCCCGCGGATCAAGACCGCGGCGCAGATCATCGCCGAACTTGAAGGCTGCCTCGCCGCCGGCAAGAAGAATCTCTTCATCGTCGACGACAACCTCATCGGCAACAAGAAGGCGATCAAGCCGATCCTGCGCGAAATCATCGCCTGGCAGACGGAGCATGGCTATCCGCTGGAATTCGCCACCGAGGCTTCGATCGACCTCGCGGAGGATCCGGAGCTGATGCGGCTGATGTTCGATGCACACATCGTCGAGGTTTTCGTCGGCATCGAATCGCCGAACGAGGAGGCGTTGCGCGAGACCAGGAAGCTGCAGAACGTGGCCGACAGGCATGGCGGCCTGCTCGACAAGGTGCACCGCATCCAAACGGCTGGCATCGATGTGTGGTGCGGGATGATCGTTGGCTTCGATACCGACGATGCAAGTGTGTTCGACCTCCAACGCCGCTTCCTTGCCGAGGCGCGGATTTCACTGGCCATGGTCAATGTCCTGGTCGCGATCCCGAGGACACCCCTTTATGCGCGGCTGGAGAGCGAGGGTCGGCTCGACAACAGCGGCGAGCTGTCGAGTTTCGGCACGATCAGCACCAACGTGGTGCCGAAGCGGATCAGCCGCCGCGCGCTATGTGATGGCTATCTTGAACTGATAAGCGAACTGTACGCACCCGAAGCCTATTTCGGCCGCCTGGATGCGCTTTATCTGGATGCAGAACCGCACCCCCCTGCCGCGCGAACACGCTATCTGCGCCGCCATCCGTGGCGCTGGCTGAAATTCTGGTCGTGGTCCGTGGTCGAGCTGGTTTTCATCGTCACCCAGCTGATGCGGGGTGTCCCCGACCCCAGCCTGCGCCGCGACTATCGCAGCAGGCTGTGGAAGGTCATCAAGCGGCGGCCACGGCTCGACCTGCTTCGGATCTACGCGGTCAAATGCGCCCTGCATTTCCATTTCGACCGGCTGATCGCGCAGATGCGTGCTGACCGCGCGCGATTGAACAGCGACGCAGACGATGAGCTTACCGATTCGATGGCGGCCAGGGTTTCAGCGAAGGACATCCTGGCGGCCGACGGCTCGGGAGGCAGCGGCTCGGGGGTCAGCGTCTCGGCGGGCACCGCGACAGGGTAGGGCTTGCATCGGTTTATCGGCTGGCTGTGGCCGTGTCGCGGAGCGCGACCTTGCGAAAATCCCGGGGGCCGCCTATCGCGCGTGGACGAAGGAGAGCACGCGCATGATCCGTATCCTGAAGCACGGCGCGACCGAGGCGGAGAAGACCGAGGCCGACCGAAAGGTTCGCCAGACGGTGGAATCCATCCTTGAAGATATTTCCGCCCGCGGCGATTCGGCCGTGCGCGATCTGTCCGCCCGGTTTGACAGGTGGGAGCCCGCCGCGTTCCGCCTGCGCCCGGACGAGATCGAGTCGCTGATGAACGGACTGCCCGATCAGGTCATTACGGACATCAAGTTCGCCCAGGCGCAGATCCGCCGCTTCGCCGAGGCACAGAAGGAAGCGCTGCGCGACATCGAGGTCGAGACGCTGCCGGGCGTCCGCCTGGGCCACAAGAACATTCCGGTCAACAGCGTCGGCTGTTACGTGCCAGGTGGACGCTACCCGATGGTCGCCTCCGCTCACATGTCGGTGCTGACCGCCAAGGTTGCAGGCGTGAAGCGCATCGCCGCCTGCACGCCACCGCTGAACGGCGTTCCCCCTGCCGCCACTGTCGCCGCCATGGCGCTGGGCGGTGCGGATGAAATCTATCTGCTGGGCGGCATCCAGGCGGTCGCGGCGATGGGGCTGGGGACGGAAAGCATCGCGCCGGTCGACATGCTGGTCGGGCCGGGGAACGCGTTCGTGGCCGAGGCGAAGCGGCAGCTGTTCGGCCGGGTCGGGATCGATCTGCTGGCCGGTCCGACCGAAACGTTGATCATTGCCGACGACACCGCCGACGTGGAGATGTGTGCCACCGATCTGCTGGGCCAGGCGGAGCATGGGCCGACGTCGCCGGCGGTGCTGCTGACGACGTCGGCGAAGATCGCCGACGGCATCCAGGCGGAGATCGAACGCCAGCTTGCCGTGCTGCCCACCGCCGAGATCGCGTCGGTGGCGTGGCGCGATCATGGGCAGGTGATCCTGTGCGATACCGACGAGGAACTCGTCGCCGAGGCCGACCGGATCGCCTCGGAGCACGTGCAGGTGCTGACCCGCGAACCGCGCTGGTTCCTCGACCGCATGACCAACTACGGCGCGCTCTTCCTGGGCAAGGAAACCAATGTCGCTTATGGCGACAAGGTGATCGGTACCAACCACACGCTGCCGACCAAGCGGGCGGCGCGTTACACGGGCGGCCTGTGGGTCGGAAAGTTCCTGAAGACCGTGACCTATCAACAGGTCAGCTCGGAGGCGACGGCGATGATCGGCGAATACTGCTCGCGGCTGTGCGCGATCGAGAATTTTGCCGGCCATAAGGAGCAGGCGGACCTTCGTGTTCGGCGGTATGGTGGCAGGAACGCGTGAACCGGGGGCGCGCCGAATGACACTAATGTTCTGATATCGGGACAAATGAGGCGCGACCCGAGGCGATTTACCATTTCTTAACCGTTCCCTGGTTTAATGCGTTTCACGACTTCCGCTGACCGCCGGGACCGTTTTCCGTCGACCAATCCGTCCCGCGAATGGGCGGGTGCGCCGAAGCATTTCGATGAATTCTTCCTGAGGGTAATGGAACGGGCGAAGTCTTTCTGGCCCCGCGATTCATGTCGTTCAAGGATTGCACGATCAAGGACACCGGGAGGAAGAAAGCAGAGATCTACGCCGCGGTCTGGTAGTGGAACCGGATGGTCCGCATACGGACGTCTGACCGGAATGTTTTCACTTTGAGTGGAAACGCTCCGGCTCATACTTATCGGGCAATTTCAGTCGTCTGAGATCGCTTCGCGATTCGAGTCAGGCTGATATTGCTCTATTGGGCAGATGAACTTTCTGCCTGAAGAGTCCAAGTCGTTCAAATAATCGGTCGTTATTTACTGTTTCTTAATCATCCTCTGGGCTTATCGTCCAAAGGCATAAACCGACCGCGAGGCCGCGTCCTATGAGTGAATCCGTTCCGCAGATATGCCACTTGTCCCACGCCGGGTTTCGCATGCTCGGGGAACCCATGTTCCGTCTGAGCGAGGGAACACGAATTCCGTCGATGGTCATACAGCTTGAGGGCCAGGATGCGGTGCTGCCGCTGCAATCCGTCGCCCGTGAATTCAAGGTCGCTCCCGAAAGCGCCGATGGTCGGATGCTGACCCTGATCGAGCAGGCGCTGGAGTTCGTTGTGACGCTCAAGCTGGGGGACAAGCTGCCATCGGAACTGAACGGCGGGGCGGCAAGCTGGGAGCCTACGGCGCAGGACCGGCGGATCGCCTCCAGTCGCGTGCGGCATAACCTGGTGCGTTGCGTCTTTGCCCGCCTGGGCAGAAGCGTCGTGATCAGCGGCGGCGGTGAGCCCGGCTGGGAGGACGTCCCTAAAAATCAAGCGCTCCTGCGGCAGGCGATCGCCGGCGCCGCGGCTCAACTCGACGGCGCGGATGAGGCCGATGTCACGGCGCGGGTCGCGTCGCTCTGCGAGGAGATGGCCTATATCGAGACCATGCGCCGCACCCTGGCCCGCGGCATCGACACCCTGCGGGCTAAACTTCTGCAACTTCCTGCTGGCGAGATACCTGTCAGCCAGCGCGAAACTGTCAACCAGGTGCAGACATTGGCGCATACCGGCATCAAGGAGATCATGAGCCGCTTCGACGAGGTGGATGTTCGTCTCGACGATGTGCTGACAATGCTGCGGGATCTGCCTGCTGTGATCGCGGGATTGCGTCGCCAGCGGGACTGGCTTTTCCGCACCAGCCGGGCGTGGGGAACGGTGTTCAGCGACTGGGCTGCCGCGCCGAAGCATTTTGATGAGTTTGTCTTGAAAGCGGTTGAACGGACCTATCTTTTCCTGGCACCGCGGTTCATGTCGTTCCAGGAGTGGACCACGACCGCCGCCAAGCTGAAGAAGACAGCGATCAAGGCGAAGGTCTGGTGACTTCTCGCCCCCATGGCCGCAGCACGACACGTCCGGGTTCGCCGGCCGCGACCCTCCGGTAAGCAGCGACTGCGTCGCCGAGCGCAAACCACCCAGCGATCGAGGCGGGCCGGTAGTCGCCGGCTTCGAAGCCCGGCCCTAGCTTCTCCAGAACGCCAGCCGATGCCGTCAGGTCCAGCTTCAGCGTGTCGATGCCGATCAGGCGGCTTTCATTGTGATAAAAGTCGGCCAGGTTGAAGGTGACCTCCCTGGCCCCGGTCACGCTCATTTCCACCAGTCGGCCGCGCAACGCCAGACAATCCAGGGCATGGCGGAACATCACACCGCCAACACAATCGAGCACCACGTCGGCGCCCCGCCCGTCCGTGGCCTGCCGCACCGCCGCCGGAATGTCCGCGGCATCGGCGATCAGTGACACACCGGCTTCGACGATCACCGCTCCGGGGCGCGGGGCACGGCGATCCACGCCGATGATCCGGGCACCGATGCGTCGGGCTATTTGCACGCCGGCGTTGCCGACTCCACCGCTGGCGGCAATGACCAGAACGGTTTCGCCTCCGCGTAAAGCAGCACCATCGACAAGCCCCTTCCAGGCGGTGATGAAGTTGACCCCGACCGACGCCGCCTCATCGAAGCCCAGCCGTTCCGGTTTCCGCCGCAGGCTGGCGACGGGAACCAGGATGTATTCCGCATGCGACCCGTCCCGGGTGAAGCCAGTATCACCGCCGGAGCCCCATACCTCGGCGCCGATCCATGATGCCGGACCGGCTTCCACCACGCCGGCGAAATCGCGCCCGGGCGTGCGCGGCAACGTGGTCTGCTGCATCGCCCCCTGAACATTCTTTACGTCGCTCGGATTGATGGACGCGGCTTCGACCCTGACCAGCGCTTCATCCTCACCCGCGATCGGGTCCACGATGTCCTCGACCGTCAGGACATCCGGCGTGCCGTGGCGGGTCAATCGGACAGCCTTCATTGCAGTATCTCCTTCGCAGCGTCCGCATCGCTTGACGCGGCGATCATTCGGGCGACACTGGCCCAGACGTGAGAAAGGGGGAACACCACATGAGCGACGTCGAAATCCTGGCGACGGGCCTCGGCTTTCCGGAAGGCCCGGTGGTCTGCAAGGACGGTTCCGTCATCCTGACCGAAATCCGCAACAACCAGTTGTCGCGCGTCGCTCCGGACGGCAACACCGGCGTGTTCTCCCGATGTGGCGGCGGCCCGAACGGGCTGGCGTTCGGTCCGGATGGTGCGTTGTATCTCTGCAACAATGGCGGCAGCAGGTATGTCGAGGGTTACTCGATGGGTGTCGCGCCACACCCGGACTACAAGTTCGGCTATATCCAGCGGATCGACGCTACGACCGGCGAGGCGAAGACGCTTTACGCGGAGGTCGCTGGCCATAAGCTGTCGGCCCCGAATGATATCGTATTCGATACGCAAGGCGGATTCTATTTCACCGACCTGGGCAAGCGATATGCGCGGCATCGCGATCACGGCGGGATCTACTACGCGTTGCCGGACGGGTCGAAGGTCGTGTCTATCGCGTATCCGATGCTGAGCCCGAACGGCTGCGGCCTGTCGCCGGATGGAAAGACGTTGTATGCGGCGGATACCGAAGGCGCGCGGTTGTGGGCGTTCGATATCGTGGCCCCCGGCATGCTGCGCGAACCGGCACCGCATGCACATCACAGCGGGCGGGTGATCGCCGGACTGCCCGGCAATGCCCGGTTCGACAGCCTGGCCGTGCTCGCGAACGGGAATATCGCGGTCGCAACGCTTAACACCGGATTCGTGACGGAGATCTCCCCGGGCGGGGACATCGTGCGGGCGGTCAAAATGCCGGACATCTATCCGACGAACATCTGCTTCGGCGGCGCGGACATGCGGACGGCGTACATCACGCTGTCGGACACGGGACGGCTGGGCAAGATGGCGTGGCCTGTGCCGGGGCTGAAGCTGAATTTCGGATGAGATAGCCGGGTGAGGAGGGCCGGCGCACGCCGCCGGTCCTGGCGCGAGCGAGCGTGAACACGCAGGACAAGGAGAAGCTGCCATGCCGTTCTACCAAAAGGGCGATGTCCGCATCCATTACGAGGAAGCCGGTTCGGGCTTTCCATTGTTGCTCATCCCAGGCGGGGGTTTGAACTCGAACATCGCCTTCCTTACCGGATTTGGGCCGTTCAACGCCATGGAGGTATTCAAGGACGAGTACCGCTGCATCACGATGGACCTGCGCAATGCCAACGGGGGCGAGTCCTCCGGTCCGCTGGAGATTGACCGGCCGTGGGACGCCTATGCCGATGATCAGCTTGGCCTGATTGATCACCTGGGCATCGAGCGGTTCCTGGTGATGGGCTTCTGCATCGGCGGTCCTTTCATCTGGAACCTGTTGAAGCGGGCGCCCGAGCGGATCGCGGCCGCCGTGCTGGCACAGCCGAGCGGATCCCGTCCGGAGATGCCTGATCTGTTCTACCAGAACAATATCAAGGGGTGGGGGCCGGCGCTGTGCGAGCGCCGGCCCGACATCACGATAACGATGGTCGATGCGTTCCTGAAGCGGATGTACGGCTCCAACCCTGATTTCGTGTTTACCGTGACGCGCGATTTCGTGCGGAGGTGCCAGACGCCGATCCTGGTGCTGCCGGACGACGTCCCGGCGCATCCCTATGCGGTGGCGATGGAGTCCGCGCGACTTGCGCCGAATGCCGAAGTGAGCATCTATCCGTGGAAGGAGACCAAGGAGCAGGTCGCCGAGGCGCTGCGCCATATACGCGGGTTCCTTCGGGCGCATGCACCGGTGACCGCCGGGCGGTAAACGGATCGCTTGCGTGTTATTTTCTGGTTCGCCGCGACGCGGGCGGGAATGCGGGCGGCGTGAATCGGCGCCATTGGTTTTGCTTTGGGTGGAGTGCGAGGCGGCCGGGACGCGTGTGGGTGGCGGCGCTGCCGTGTTAAGTGCCGTGCGCATCGCGCACCAGAAGGTCGCAGCCGATGATGCGCCCTTCTGGTGGTCCTGGGGTCGTCAGATCATTGGTGTCCACGGTGCTCTTCACGCAAGGGCTTTGGGGATCGGCAAGTCAGCAAGAAAGAATCTTTACGCAGATATTAGCAGATGCACGCTGATGCACGCAGATGAAGCGGACGGAATTACAGGCCGTTGGCCACACGTTTAATTTCCAGACGTGCGTTGCCGAAGTTGAGCAGCAGGCAAAGCTGCAGCCCGGTTGCTTTGAGATAGTTGACGCATTGCGCGCGATGCGCCTCGTCCAATGCTTTCACAGTCTTCAATTCCACCAGAAGCGCTTCCTCGACCAGCAGGTCCACGAAGTACTGACCGACGACTGTCCCATCATAGGTGATCGTGATGCCACGTTGCTGCGTCACGGCGACGCCCCTTTTGCGCAATTCATGGACCAATGCATTCTCATAGACCTTCTCCAGGAACCCGGCCCCGAGCGTGTTGAGCACCGTGAAGGCGCAGCCGATGACGTCCCCCGACAGTTCATTCAGCCTGCTTTCATCTGCGTGCATCAGCGTGCATCTGGCTATATCTGCGTAGAAAATCTTCTCTTGCGATGCAATTGCTCACCTGGGGTAATGCATCCTTTCCGGCCTGGTATCAGCCAGCCGCCCTTTGATGCGGCAACCACCCCCAGAAACTTCTTGACGCGGTCACGGGCGAGTCAATTCTACACATCGGGTGCCGCTGCTCCCCGCGCCCGCCCAACTGAGCCACCTCGAGAAGGACGCGCTGATCGCGGCGCTGACCGCTCGGCTGGCGCTGGCGGACAAACGGATCGCAGCCCAAGACGCCCATATCGCAGCGCAGGACGCCCGGATCGCAGCGCTCGAAGCGCGGCTCAACGAACTGAGCCGCCCACCGAAGACCCCCGGCAATTCGTCGAAGCCGCCGTCACAAGGCCAAAAGCAAGACCTCCCGGCCCCCGCGACGGATCGCCCGCCGCGTAAAAGCCGCCCCGGCGTCGGCCGGACGCTGCATCCGAATCCGGATCGCACCTTCGACGAGTTTCTGACCACGTGCCCAAAATGCGAAGCAGTATTCCCCCGCGAGGCGCAAATCCCGCAGCAGGTCTATGAGCGTATCGAGTTGCCACCCGTTCGGCCCGACGTGACCCAGATCCGCCTGTTCGGCGGCCGTTGCGCCGGTTGCGGCGAGCGGGTGACGGCCGAGGCTCCATCCGGTCTGGAACAGGGATCGCCGTTCGGCCACTCCATCGCCGCGATGGTGGTCTATCTGCATTACGCCCATGCCATTGGCATGGAACGGTTGGCGCTGTTGATGAACGAACTGTTCTCCCTGTCGATCAGTGAGGGCGCGATCAGCAACATCCTGGCCCGCGCCCGCGAGCCACTGCTGGATGCCTCGGCGGCGATCGAGAAAGTCGTGCTCGCCAGCGCCGTGGTCTGCTCCGACGAGACCTCGGTGCGGGTCCAAGGCAAGAACTGGTGGGAGTGGGTGTTCATCGGCACGCTGGCGGTGCTGCATGTGATCAAACCCAGCCGGGGCAAGGCAGTGGTGACCGCGCTGTTCGGCGTGATTCAACCGGAAGTGTGGGTCTCCGACATGCTCGGCAGCCAGCGCGGTCATGGCGTCATGTGGCAAGTCTGCCTGGCGCACTATGCCGACCCCGATATTATGCCGACTGATACCTGGGAACCGGCCCCGGTGGCCGTCATCGCGGCGCTGAGGCCGGCATAATCAGATCAGAGCGCCTCAAGAAAGGCGAGAAGCTTGTCAGGCGGCCGATAGCGGCCTGGCGAGATGTTGCTCAGGGTTGTCTTTGCCAGGGCGCGTTCTTTGAGCTCCAGATCTGCGTGCAGGTAGATCTGAGTCGTTTCGATCTGTTCGTGGCCGAGCCATAGCGCTATCACCGAGGTGTCGATGCCGGCGCGTAGCAGTCGCATCGCCGCGGTATGACGCAGTACGTGCATGGTAACGGTTTTTTGGCCCACTGACGGACAGGTGTGGGTGGCAATCTCCACGTATTTGGCGAGACGGTGCTCGAGAGCGTCACGGCTAAGAACCTTGCCTGTCTGGGTTGGGAACACCGGCTCTGCGGCGTGGCCGGCGCGTTCGGCGAGCCAGACGCGCATGGCGGCGACGATGCCGGACGTGAGCGGGGTGACCCGCAGCTTTCGTCCCTTGCCTAGGCAACTCACATGCGCTCCGGCGCCAAGGTGGACATCGGCGCGCCGAAGGCCGATCAACTCGGACGCCCGCAGGCCTGTCTGGGCGGCAAGCCCGAGTAGGGCGTGGTCGCGCCGACCAGTCCAGGTTGTCCGGGCTGGAGCAGCGAGCAGTGCGTCGACTTCCGCCTCGGTCAGGAAAGTCACAAGCCGGCGGTCGAAACGTTTGGTAGGAATGGCGAGCACCCGCTCGATCACAGCGGCATGCTCAGGGTGACGAAGTGCCGCATATCGGAATAGCGAGCGGATCGCGGCGAGCCGAGCGTTACGGGTGCGCACACCATTTTCCCGCTTATGCTCCAGATGATCGAGGAACGCGCCGACGAGCGGGGCATCGAGGTCGTCGATGTCCAGTTTTGATGGCGCCATCTTTTGTCTCGCCGAGGCGAACACCAGCAGCAGCCGCAGGGTGTCGCGGTATGCAGCGAGCGTATGCGGGCTGGCTTGGCGCTGACGGATCAGGCGATCTGTGAAGAACGCCTGCAAGGTCGTAGCAAGTGTGGTCATGCGCCACCTCCGAGGTGATGCTCTAGCCGCCCACCTGCCAGCTGCAGCAACTCCGGGGAAGCGGAGAGGTACCAGTATGTCTTGCCAGGGTCGACGTGGCCGAGATAGGTCGACAGCAGCGCAAGCCGGGCTCCTGGGTCGCCGCCATTGCGGTAGCTGTCAAGGATCGTGCTGACGGCAAATCCATGACGCATGTCATGCAGTCTCGGCCGGCACGAGGCCGAGCGAGGTTTGAGGCCGGCTTGGCGGACCAGTTGGTGGAAGGTCGGCTGAACGTTGGTGTAGAGCAGCCTGGTACCCGCAGCGGAGATGAAGAGCGCAGGCGTGTTGGACGGCCGACAGGGCCGGTCGCCTCGGCACAGATACTCACCGAGAGCAGTCACGGTACTCGGATGCAGCGGCAATTTGCGGGACTTGCCAAACTTGCCGTTGCGGATGGTGAGCGTGCCGTCAATGGCGTTCGATCAAGGCGGTTATTT
>CAWFNN010000013.1:0-51485 GCA_963817185.1 uncultured Alphaproteobacteria bacterium
TCTGCCTATATCTGCGTAAAAATTCTTCTCTTGCGATGCTGCCATCAATTTATTGCCAAAACGTTGACGCACCACCGTCAATCTGTTCTGAAGAGTTCCCACTTTGCGGAGAGACGCTCTGATTGATATTTGGCGAGCAATCTCACCAGTCTGAGGTTGGCTCGTAATTCCGTTCAGGCCGATATCGCTGCAGGCAGGAAGACGGCGGCAGGCCCACGCCTGTTGGCGAGCGCGACGCCATCCGACAATCCGGTGCCGGCACGCCAAGCCGGCTTGCGGGCATGCAGGCCGCACTCAGACGGCCAGCACCGCCTCCGCCTCGCGCACGACGTCCTCCAGCGCGCCGTCGGCGAAGGGGGATACCAGCCCGGCCGACCGCACCAGATCCTGGAACGGCGCCGATCCGCCGCGGGCGCAAAGCCCGACATAGGCCTCCATGGCCGAGGCATAATCCCGCCGCGACTTCACCCAGAACTGCATCGCGCAGCACTGCGCCAGCGTGTAGTCGATGTAGTAGAACGGCGACCCATAGATATGCGGCTTCGCCTGCCAGCGGCCGCCCTTCAGCAGGAAGTCCAGATCGCCGTAGTCCGTCCACGGCATGTAGATCTTTTCCAGTCGCGCCCACATCGCATGGCGTTCGGCCGGCGACGCATCCGGATCGGGCATAGACCTCGTGCTGGAAATGATCGACGCAGACGCCGTAGGGCAGGAACGCCAGCGCGCCGATCAGGTGCATGCGGCGGAACCGGTCGGCGGCGTCCTCGCCTACCAGCCGGCCGATGCCGGGATAGGACAGGAATTCCAGCCCCATCGAGTTGATCTCGGCGGCCTCCATCGTCGGCCACAGGTAATCGACGCCGGGCTGGTCGCGGCTTTCCCAGTTCTGGAAGGCGTGCCCCATCTCATGGGTGAAGACGCCGATGTCGTGGTGCGTGCCGTTGAAGTTGGCGAAGATGAACGGCATGCCCAGCGGTCGGGAACGACGTGCAGAAGCCGCCGCCGGCCTTGCCCGGCCGGTTCTTCAGGTCCATGAACCCGCCCTGGCGCATCAGCCGGTAGAACGCCGCCAGCCGCGGGTCCATGCCGTCGAACATCGTCCTGCGCCGCGGCCACCAGCATGTCATGATCGCCGACCGGCGTCGGGATTGCCGGCGGGATCGACCAGCGCCTCATCCCAGAAGCGCAGCCGGTCCCAGCCGTTGTCGGCGCGGCGCGCTTCCAGCAGCCGCGCCGACCAGGGGAACGACGTGCTGAATGACCTGCTCGCGATAGCGGGCGACATCGTCCGGACCGTAATCGACCCGCCGCAGCCGCCGGTAACCAAGCGGCGTGAAGGTCTGAAAAACCGAGCTTGCAGCGCCATGCCGTGGCGCAGCTTCACGAGCTGGTCGTAGAGCGCATCCAGCTCGTCTGCGTTCGCCGCGAAGAACGCCCAGCGCACCCGTTCGGCCTCATGTCGGACCGACGCGGTCCGGATCCTCGGCGTACGGCCCCAGGCCGGCGAGGTTCACCGTCTGGCCGGCGATCTCCAGCTTCGCGGACGCCAGCAGTTCGGTGTAGCGCGCGGAGAGCCGCGCTTCCTCCTCCAGGTCAGGCTTGATCGCGGGATCGAACGTCGTCACGTCGGTGTCCCACAGGCGCAGCGCGTGCTCGCCGACCAGCGCCGCGAGACCGGCCCGGTCCGGGTCCGCCAGCAGGCGCCGTTTCAGCGCGACTTCGAGATCGGCCGCCTCGGGCGCCAGCGCGTCGGCGTAGTCGCGATCGGCGCTGCGCGGCCGCGTCGGTGGTGTCCTGCGCGAAACGCAGATGCACCAGCGCCGACCACGTCTCGTAGCGCCGCCGCAACCCGTCCCAGTCGGCCAGGGCGGCGGCGCGATCGCCGCGATCCAGCGCTGCGTCGATGGCGGCATAGACCGCCGCCAAACCGGCCTGGGTCGGCTTCGGTTCGGCGATGTCCGAAAGCGGGGCGCGTCAGTCACCGGCCGGCTCCGGCAGGACAGAGGAGGACACCAGGGTGCCGGTCTTGCCGACCTCTCGTTGACAGGTTCAGCCGCGTTCATGGAACGCGGCGACCGACGGACGGTGCGCGATCGACACCAGGGTCGCGTTCGGCAGCCGCTGTTTGAGGATCTGGTACAGCTCGGTCTCGGCCTCCGGATCGACGCTGGCGGTCGCCTCGTCGAGGAAGATCCAGTCGGGTTTGGCCAGCAGTCGCCCGGGCGAAACCGAGACGCTGCTGCTCGCCCATCGACAACCGCATGCGGCCAGTTGTCGTCGTGATCCAGCCGGTCGCACAGCTGCGGCAGCCCGACATCGCGCAACACCTGCGACATATCTTCCTGGCTGAACGAGTCGATCGCGTTCGGATAGGTGATCACGTGCCGCAGCGTTCCCAGCGGAACGTAGGGCCGTTGCGGCAGGAAGAACGAGTCGGCCGGAATTTGCACCTCGCCCGGAGCCGAACGGCCAGATGCCGGCAAAGACGCGGAACAGCGTGGTCTTGCCGGTCCCGGACCGACCGGTCAGGACGATCGAGTGGCCTGGCGTCAGCAACAGATCGGCGTGCTCCAGCAGCTTCGTCCCGTCCGGCAGGGTCATGGTCACGTCGTTCAGCCGCAGATTGCCGTCCGTCGAGTCGGACGGTTCGAAGCCCGCCGTTCGCTTCCGCACGCGCCTTGACGATCGCCCGGTGGAAGGTCGCCAGACGCTCGACGATGGCGCGCCATGTCGCAAGCTGCGCGTAGGCCCCGACGAACCACGACATCGCGCCTTGCACCTGGGCGAAGGACCCGACCGTCTGCATCAGGCCGCCCAGTTGCATCGCGCCGGCGAAATAGCGCGGGGCGGCGACGACGATCGGGAAGATGATCGCGACCTGGTCGTAACCCACGGTCAGCGAGTTCAAGCAGCTTCGTTCGCGTCATGATCTGGCGCCAGTTGGCGATCACCGCCGCGAAGCGTTCGCGCAGGTTGACGTCTTCCTCCGCCTCGCCGCGGTACAGGGCGATGTTCTCCATGTTTTCGCGGATACGCACCAGGGCGTAGCGGAAATCCGCCTCCACCCGCTGCTGCCTGAAGCTCAGGAGTCGCCAGCGGCCGGCCGACCAGGTGGGTCAGCCAGGTGCCGACCGCGGCGTAGCCCAGCGCCACCCAGACCATGTAGCCGGGGATCGTTATACCGAAGACCTCGATCGCACCGGACAGGCCCCACAGGATGCCGACGAAGCTGAACAGGGAGACGAGGTTGGACAGCAGGCCGAGACTGAGGCTCAATGTGTTGTCGGTGAAGTCGCGCAGGTCTTCGGCGATGCGCTGGTCGGGGTTGTCGGTGCCGATCGCGGCGCGGTCGACCGTCAGGCTGATGTGGTAATAGGCGCGATCGGCCATCCATTCGTTCAGGAACTTGCTGGTCATCCAACGGCGCCAGCGGATCTGCAGCAACTGGTTGACGTAGATCGAATAGACCGCGAGGACGATGTCGACCGCGGCAACCTCGCAGAAACCCGGCATGCAACCCGATGGGCGTGTTGCGATACAGGAACAGCAGCTCCAGGAATGCCTTCCAGTCCTTGTCCTGCAGGGCGTTGTAGAATTCCCGCCGCCAGAAGCTCAGGACGACGCTCAGCCCGACCAGGGTCAGGTTCATCGCGATGATCGCCAGCAACAGGCCGCGGGCGGACCACTTCTCCTCCGAGGTCATGAAGTAGGGACGGGTGAGACGCCAGGCGTCCTTCAGAAAGGGACCGATACCACGCATGAACGGGTTATCTCTCGCTGGATGGGGGAAGTTTCTGTTTGCAGTGCGGCAAGCCAGGTTTCGACGCGCTTGCGGTTAACGCCGAAATCGGATCGACCATAGACGCTGCGGGAATAGATGATCAGGTCGCTGCTGTCCGGCGCCGTCTTCCCGGACCTGCACCATGATCAGGTCGGGGAAATTGAACAAGGCACTGCGGGCGACGTAGTGGACCTGAAGCTCGATCGGGATAGAGCGCGGCCTGATAGGTCGCGCGGCTGGCCGGCGGCGACGTCCTGAACAAGCGCGAACAATCGGCCGGCGGGAACCTGGTAATGCGGGGTGACGACGTCGGGACGGGGGGTGAACCCTTCCGGCGCGGCCAGCGCGGTGTTCGGACTGGAGGGGCGAACAATATGGGCGACGTCCATCGGTGGCGGCGCCGGCAAACCCTCCGCCGCGGGGAAACCGCAGGCGGGGAGGACCAGGCCGATCAACCAGGCGAGCGGGTTCATCCGGCATGAGTAGACGATCATTCTGACTCCTGATGCCTCGAAACAGGGGAGGCGGCAAGTCAATAGAAGCAATGGCGTCTGACCGCGGACTGCAAGGCATTTATCCGGACCCCGGAAGTGGATGTCTGCGGGCGGCAAGCGCATAACGGTCGCGCTGGCGTAGGTCGCAAGCCGTCTCCTCCCGCCACAGAAAATCGTCGGTGTATTCGCCGCGCGACACCTTCACCGCGATCCCGTCCTCGGTGCCGCAGTCCAGTTCCTCCGACCCTGCGACACGTCCCGGTTCCGCCAGGTCGTCCAACGCGTTCCGCGAAGCCGGCGGCCATCTCCGGCGGCACGCGCCAGATGAAGGCGTGTCCCTCGCACCGCTGCACCCCCGCCGGCCCAGGCGCCGCCGTCAGCAGCACGTCCGATCCCGCGACCTGACAGAACCCCAGGTCACCGAACGCGACGTCCTGCCCGTCGCGCGCGAACCGTCGCAGGACGCCGCCCAGGGCACGGCAATCCTCCGCCTCCCCCAGCATCAGGATCATCGGGTTGAAGTCGCTCGGCAGGAACGCGATCCGCATCATGCGACTTCCAGCACGTCGGTGGCGTGGCACAGTTCCTCGGCGCCCGCCTCGGCGCCGGACAGGATGCGGACGCGCAACCATTCGCCGTCGCCCATGTTCTCGATCACCTCGGCGGTCAGACCCCCGGCGATCAGCAGTTTCGCGCCCGACCGCGACATCGTTGACCGCCAGCATTCTGGCCGCTCCCTCAGAACAGGATGCTCAGGTTCTTCGCCAGCAGGACGTTCTGTTCCAGGATCATTTCCCGCCGGACGATCAGCCACGAATCACCATTCCGGCGCAACTTGTCGATGCGGCGGCCGACGAAGGTGTTGGTCTCGTATTCGACGCGGTTCTGATAGACCAGGAACCGGCAGCCGACGACGACCTCGGCCGGGTCTTCGGCGGAGGGCGACACTTCCAGCAGGCGGACGTTGCTGACCATGTGGGTCACGCGGGACAACGGTTCCTCGGCGTAATGAACGCCGGTCAGGATCTGTTCGACCCGCTTGCCGAGCGTCCATTTGTCCTCGTCGAACCAGGAAATTCCCTCACCCTGGCGGGTGTTCTCCTTCTCCGCGTGCTGGCCGAACTTCACGTTGCGGCGGATCGGCATGAAGTAGACCAGATCCTCGGCCAGCAGATCGAGCCATTCGCGGAATATCCGCTGATCCAGGAGATCGGCTTCCATATACAGGAAATCCTCGATCTCCTGCTTCAGGGCGAACCACGCCAGCCCACGCGGCGGCTTTTCGACAACGTCGCTCATTCCGCGGCCTGCCGGACCGCGTCGCCACGCCCGAGCAACGAATCCCAGCCGTCACCTTTCAGGTAGCGCGCGTAGACCTGATAGTAGTTGCGGGCGCTCTGTTCGGTGATCTGCACGCTGACATCGCCCGGGCAGTGGATCGTTGCGTTTGTAGGCACCCATCGACTGCTGGTAGTTGAACGGGTAACGACGCGCGATCGTTCCGGTACTGGCTTTCGTCGCGTACAGCCAGTTTTCCATGTCGTCCTGCTCGGTCATCCCGGCCGGACCGGAGTAACGCATGTAGAAGTGGCGCAGCACGTCCTTGACCTCGGCCGGCGCGTCGGCGTCGACCAGGAAGAAGCGCCAGGCTTCGGTCTCGGTCGGGCTGTGCGGATGCCACACGCACAGGCCGCGCGGCTGCCGCCCGTGATACGACGTATTCGGGAACAGATTGCCGGTGAACGGCATGATGCGTGCCTTGTCGCCAAGCCGCTGCTTCCGCTCGTGGAAGCAATGCCGGAAATACTCGTCGACGATCGGATATTGCTGGTAGGACGGCTGGTAGTCGAAGTCTTCCGGCATCCAGACGCTGTGCATGCCGTGACCTTGCGGGAAAGCTGACCCAGACGTGCTGGCCCTTGTTGTATTCGTTGTCCCGCCGGCCCGCTTGTCCGGCCCGCGCGCTGGGGCCGATGCCGATCATGTCGACCGAGCGGTGGGAGGGATTGTGGTAGGTGTCGCCGAGGAAATTCTCCGCCGCGAACTTCCAGTTGGCGGGCAGGATCCATTTGTGGATGCCGATCACCTCCGACCCGCCGGGCCGCCCGTCGCGGCAGTCCAGCACCTGGTCCAGATGGTCCACGGCATCGCCGAGATAGGTCATGAAGTCGGGCGCCTCGGCATCCCAGGATGCCCAGACCGTGCCCTTGTAGATATGCAGTTTCGGCGTTTCGATCAGCGACCAGTCCGCCGCGGTCCAACTGCCCCTCATACAGCACGCGATACAGCGGCACGCCTTGCAGCTTGCCGTCGGTGGTGTAGCTCCAGGAGTGATACGGGCAGACGAACAGCGAGGTGTTGCCCGATTCATACCGGCACACCTTCATCCCGCGATGCCGGCAGGAATTCAGGAACACGTGCACCGCGCCGTGGGTGTCGCGGCACAGGATGACCAATTCCTCGCCCATCCGGGACACGAAGAAGTCGCCGGGCTTGGGAATCTGGCTTTCGTGCCCGACGAACAGCCAGGCGCGGGTGAACAGTTTCTCCAGTTCCTCCCGATGGAATTCGGGCGAGACGAAGATCTCGCGGCTGATCGTGCCGCGATCGGTATCGATCATCTGGTCGATGGGCAGTTGTTGTTGTCATTCTGCCTTGCCTCCCGTTGTTTGTCGGCGTCAGTTCCAGCGCGACGCCGCCGCGTCGTCCTCCTCGCGGGCATCCACCCAGGCGCCGCCGCCGTCGGCGAAATCCTCTCGCTTCCAGAACGGGGCCTTGGTCTTCAGCCAGTCGATCAGGAACGCGGTGGCGTCGAGTGCCGCCTGCCGATGGGCCGAGGCGGCGATCACCAGCACGATGTTGTCGCCCGGCCGCAGCGCCCCGACCCGGTGGATCACGGTGCATCCCAGCAGCGGCCACCGCTCCGCCGCCTGATCGGCAATCCGGGCGATGGCGCGCTCGGTCATGCCGGGATAGTGTTCGAGGGTCATGCCTGTGACAACGGACGCCGCGTCTCAGCCGTTCGCGCGGACGGTGCCGACGAAGCAGCCGATACCGCCGATGTCGGTTCGGCCGGCCGTCAGCGCGGCGATTTCCGCGCCGATGTCGAAATCCTCGGTCTGGACCTTGATGTGCGCCATGGATCTCAGGCTAGACCCTGGCAGCCGGTTTGTCATGGGGGAGAGATCCCCCGGTATTGCTCAGGCCGACATCGATGTTCCGGTCCCCGGCCGCTCGACGGCACGCCGGCGGTTGCGCAATAGCAGCCGGGTTCGGCCGGACCCGACCGGCGTATCGGCTTCAACGGCGATCGTGTCAGGCACGCATCCAGGCCTGTCCGGTTGAACCCGGGACCGGGACGTCGGGCGTTTCCGGTGACCGGCGCGCCAGGTAGCGGACGATGTCGCCGACGGTCTCGAATTGCTCCACGACCTCGTCCGGAAGTTCGACGCCAAAGGTTTCCTCGAGGTACAGAGCGAGCTTCAAGCGGCCGAACCTCCCAATCCTGAGGTCATTGGCGATCCTGGTTGTTTGCGTGTGCGCAAGCACCTCAGCATAAACCGTCTGCTCGACGGCCTGCATCACCCTGTCGAGGATGACTTCTTGGAGTTGATTGCATGACAATTACCCGGTCCGATGTTGTCTCGCACGAGGCTCGACCAAGCTCCGCTGAAGCCAGAGACGAAGTGCGGCGAGGATCTCGTTACGCCGCCGATAGACTGGTGACGTTCGACGAGGACTGACGGTTATCCGTTGGCCGGCTGCCCTTGGCGGGATCTCGCGGCATCTCCAGCAGTGCACCATGAACGGCGTCTTCGATCGTTTCCAGCAAGGATGCCCGATTCCCCAGCGCCACGCGGCGCTCCGCTTCCAGTCCGGGACGCATCATGGCCTGGCGGGTCGTCGTCGCCAACATGGCCAGATTAGCCTGCAGAAAAGCGGCATGCTTCGGTGGCAGGCGTACAATGATGACATCATTTGACATTGTTATTAACTCCTGCCCTTTGGAATAACGGCATGGCATTGAACGGTCTTCAGCGGTAACAAGCTGATTCTTTGAACGCACGATCGGCGGGCGCCGGACCTTGCGCTGGGCGGAGGCATGCGCCAGGACATCGCCTAGGCTGGCCAACGCGCCGGCTTGATGTCTGACACGACGACGTGCTGGCTCGCAGTCAGGGCCTCGAAGGCCTCGGCCACCGATCCGTATCGCCGCCTGCGTCCGATCAGGGGCTGGACGAATACCATCTGGGCGCCACGCCACATGATCCAGCGGCACAGCGGGCTGTCGCCGAGGTGTAGGGCCAGGACTTCTTCGTAATCTTCCGTTTCTGACCCATGATCCAGGCGGACGACCATGCGCAGACCGTTCGCTTCCGACCAACTTGCGATAAGGATCAGTTCGGGCACACTAAACGACACGCCCTTCAAAGCTCTAGACGGCAAACGAACGACCGGCATTGGCATCCCCGCTTAGTTTCAATCGTTCACGGCGACGTGAGAGTAATCACACAGATTCGTGAGTGACAAGCGAAAGCTTGAATAAATCCGCGTTAGAATCGGGAGTCTGCCAAAGGGCGTCTCCGAGGCGGTATTGCGCCGCCAAAAGATCGATTTCGGAACATGATTCCGGTCCGCAAGGCCACGCTTTGCTGTCGCGGACCGGGTGTCTATGAAGCGAGCCTCGAAATCGCGATCCGCGGCCAGTCCCCGACACCATGAGGGCCACGGTCGAATGTCCGTCCGCCACAGTAGATCGACGAGGATCACCGGCCCGAGTTCTGCGGGAACCATGAAGCAGGTCGCACGGATGAAAATTCGAATACTTGCGATTCCCGCCAACGAAACGATGCCGACTTTATCCCGGCACGCCACGATCACTCTTCCGTTATGCCACAAAGCTCGCCGCACATGTTAAGGATCCCAATAACAATACAGACCAACTTATAGTCTTGCTTATTTTGACAGACTTACCGCCGATGGCTGTCCCCTGTCGCGGCGGCGGTGGGTGAGCGACAGGACGGGAGACAAGCTCACTTGCGTCATCGTGTCCCGTAAAACCGGTCTCCGGCATCGCCAAGGCCCGGCCTGATATACCCGTGGCTATCCAGTTCCCGGTCGATCGCGCCGGTAAATACCGGCACATCCGGATGCGCCTCGGTGAAGGTCGCCACCCCCTCCGGTGCCGCCAGCAGGCAGACGAACTTCATCGCCGTGACCCCGGCCTGCTTCAACCGGGCCACCGCCGCCACCGCCGAGTGCCCGGTCGCCAGCATCGGGTCGACCAGTATCACCAGCCGGTCCGCCACGTCGCTCGGCAGCTTCAGGTAATACTCCACCGGTTGCAGCGTAGCCGGATCGCGATACAGCCCGATATGCCCCACCCGAGCGGACGGGACGAGATCCAGCATGCCCTCCAGGATGCCGTTGCCCGCCCGCAGGATGGAGACGATGCAGAGCTTCTTGCCCGCCAGGTGCTCGGTTCGCATCGGCTCCAGCGGGGTCTCGATGCTCGATCGGCTCCAGCGGCAGGTCGCGAGTGACCTCGTAGGCCATCAGCAGGCTGATCTCGCGGGCGACCTGGCGGAACTGCGCCGTCGTGGTCTCCTTGTCGCGCAGCAGGGCCAGCTTGTGGCGCAGCAGCGGATGGTCCAGCACAGTCACGCTCGGCATGATTTCCGCTCTCCTAAGCCGACCGCTTGGCGGCCAGAACCCGCACGATCACAAGAGAGACGAGGATAACAACAAAGGAGAACAGGGTCGTCAGGGTCCCGAGCGCATAGAGCACCGGCGTGGTGACGCTGGTCGTCATGCCGAAGATTTCCAGCGGCAGGGTGTTGTCGCTGCCGGCCGTGAGAAGCGTGCGGGCGAACTCGTCATAGGACAGGGTGAAGCCGAACAGAGCGATGCCGATCACGCTCGGTGCGATGATCGGCAGCACGACATGGCGGAACGACTGCCACGGCGTTGCCCCCTGGTCGCGCGCGGCTTCCTCCCACGCGCGGTTGAAGCGGTTGAACACCGCGAACATGATCAGCAGGCCGAACGGCAGTGTCCAGGTGAGTTGCGCGCCGAACGCCGAACTGTACCAGTCCGGATCGAGGCCCAGTTCGTTGAACAGCAGCCCGACACCCAGGCTGACCAGGATCGAGGGGATGATCAGGCTGGCGACGGTCAGCGTGAAGAGCGGGCCGGAGCCCCAGAAGCGCCGCCGAAACGCCATACCGGCAGCCAGCGAGACCACCACCGTGGCGACCATCACCATCGTGGCCAGCGCGAAGGATCGCCTCAGGGAGCCGCCGAAATCGCCGACCGCCTGGGTCTCGAACAGGCGGTGGAACCAGTGCAGGGAGAAGCCGTTCATCGGGAACGTCAGCCCGCCATTGGGTCCCTGGAACGACAGCACCAGGATGGTCAGCGTCGGTCCGTACAGGAACAGGATGAACAGCCCGAGCACGCTCAGCAGCGCGAAACGACGCAGTGGGCGGCCATCACAGTTCTTTCCTGATGTCGACGATGCGCAGAATCGCCGCGATCATCATCAGCACGATCGCCAGCAGCACCACCGCGTTGGCGCAGGCGGCCGGATACTGCAGCGAGGAAATCTGATTGGCGATCATCAGGCCGACCGAGGCGCTCTGACCGCCGCTCATGAGCCGCACGGTGATGAAATCGCCCATCACCATCGTCACGACGAAGATCGAGCCGATGGCGATGCCGGATTGGGACAGCGGGAGTATCACGGTGGTGACGGTGCTCCACCAGCCGGCGCCGTCGTCCAGCGCGGCCTCCAGCAGGCGCCGGTCGATCCGCATCATGGTGTTGAAGATCGGCGTCACCATGAACAGGGCGTAGAGATGGGTGTAGGCCAGGACGACGGCGAAGTCCGAGAACAGCAGGAATTCCAGCGGCTGGTGGATCAGGCCGAGTTTCAGCAGCAGGCTGTTCAGCAGGCCCTCGCGGCCGAGGAACGGGATCCAGGAGATCATGCGGATGATGTTGGAGGTGAGAAACGGCACCGTGCAGACCAGGAACAGCACCATCTGTGTCGTGCTGCTGCGGATTTCGAACGCCAGCACGTAGGCGACGGTGAAGCCGAGCACGGTCGTGACGGCCCAGACGATGACGGTATAGCGGAGCGTATTGAGATAGGTGCTGCCAGGTGACCGCGGAGCCGAGGACATCGGTATAGTTGGTGAACTCGAAGGCCGGAATGATCTGGACGCTGTTGTAGTCGAAGAAACTGACGACGACCAGGACGCACCATCGGCAGCAGCAGGAAGACGCATAGGATAAGCGCAAGCGGGGCGGCCTGAAGGAAAGGAACCAGTTTGAGCCGCGTCACACGTTACTCCCGATCGCGTTTGCCATACGACGTGGGCATCAGGCCGGTCTGCCGACCGCATGGTCCGCAGCGTCGCAAGCGGCGAGCAAGGTGGTCAAGCCCACATGTCGCCGTTGCCGGTAGGTCGCGACGCGGGAAGGGGACCCGTCGAGCCGCCTTGACCGATCGCTTGAGCCAATCGGGTGGCGAGTTCCTTGGCCTCCACCGCCTGGATGTTGGTGAACCCGAGCAGCAGGCCCTGGCCCGCATCATGCGCCATGGCCATAGGCGAAAGCGCCGACGGCGCCAACCCCGCCGAAGTGGCCCGTTTGACCAGTTCGGTATCGTCCGCGGCCCCGGGAAACCGCGCCAGCAGGTGCATGCCGCCGGCACTCATCTCCACTGCAACCCGGTCGCCGAAGGTCGCGGACAAGGCTGCGGCCAGACTGCGCCGGCGTTCTCCGTACAGGATTCGCATCCGGCGGATATGCCTGGCGAAATGCCCCTTCTGCATGAACGCGGCGACAACCCTCTGCTCAAGCACCGGCTGGCCCAGGGTCAGCAGCTTGCATGCCCGCAGCGACGCTTCCGCCAGTTCGGGCGGCACCACCAGGTAACCAAGCCGCAGCGCCGGAAACAGCACCTTGCTGAAACTGCCGGCGTAGAGCACCCGCTGTCCGCGATCCAGGCTTTTCAGCGACGGCAACGGTCGGCCGACATAGCGGAATTCACTGTCGTAATCGTCTTCCAGGATCCACGATTCCATGTCCGCAGCCCAGGCCAGCAGTTCAAGCCGGCGGGGCAGGGACAGCGCCACGCCGGTGGGACATTGATGCGTCGGCGTTACCACTGCCAGCCTCGCGCGCGGGGCGGCAGCGACACCGGACGCCACCCTTAGGCCGTCCTGGTCCACCCGGACCGGCACGACCCGGGCCCCGGCGGTTTCAAGCGCCTGGCGCGTGAAGTGATATCCCGGGTCCTCCATCCAGACCGGATCGCCGTGGCGCAGCAGAACGTTGCGCACCAGGGTAAGCGCACCCTGGTAGCCGGCCGTGATCAGCACCTGGCCAGCCGAACAACGAATGCCGCGGGCGACCCCAAGGTAGGCCGCCACGGCTTGGCGCAGCTCCGGCACGCCGGCTGGGTCGGCCTCGGCCAGATCTGCGGACTGAGCGGTTCGCGCTGCCTGTACCGTCAGATTGGACCAAAGCTTCCGGGGGAATGCATCCAACGCGGGCAGACCCATTCGGAACGGCATCGGCGCCTTCCGTTCGGCGGCCTGAGTGGCGTCGAACATAAATGGCGTGTGCTGGACCAACTCGATGCGGCTGCCTGCTGTCCCGGATACGACCGTACCGGCCGGGCCGTGGGTGACGATGGCGCCCTCGCCCGCCAGCATGGCGTAGGCCGCATCGACGGTCCCGCGCGCCACCGCCAACTGCGCCGCCAGTGCTCGGGCCGACGGCAGTTTTGCACCGGGCGACACATGACCGGTGGTGATCGCCGATCTCACTCGTGCGGCGATCTGCAGAAACAACGGGTCGGATTCGGTCGGGTCTAACGTGAGATCGAACATCATGGACCAGTCGAATCTCTCGATTCTTGGCCCTTAACGCTATGCCACTAAAGGTGTCGGGTAAGCGAGCGCGAAACGACGGAGTTTGCCATGTCCCATCCCGCCCGCATGTCTCTGGCCCAGGCCGCACCCGATGCTTATCGCGCCTTGGCTGGCGTCGGAGGCCTATATCCGTGGCTGCGGCCTGGAACGATCGCTGATCGAACTGGTGAAGATGCGCGCCTCGCAGATCAACGGCTGTGCGTTTTGCATCGACATGCACAGCAAAGATGCGCGGCGGACGGGTGAGACTGAGCAGCGGCTCTATCTGCTGAACGCATGGCGGGAGGCGCCCGTTCTACACCGAACGGGAGCGGGCGGCGCTGGCCTGGACCGAGAACTTGACGCGACTTTCGACCGACGGGGCACCGGACGCGGCGTATGACCGGCTGCGCGGCGTCTTCTCGCAGGCCGAGATCGCCAACCTGACGGTGCTGATCGGGCTGATCAACCTGTGGAACCGTGTCGGCGTCGGCTTCCGGCTCGTCCCGGGGACCATGGCATGACCCCCGAGATCCGGCCCGCGCGGGCACCGGCCGAGCTTGCCGCGTGCTTCCCGGTGATGCAGGCGCTTCGGCCGCATCTGGCGTCGCCATCTGAACTGGTCGAACGAGTCCAGCGCCAGGCCGATCAGGGGTATCGGTTGCTCGCCGCCTGGGCGGGCGATGCGGTGGTCGGGGCGGCGGGCTACCGTATGCAGGAGAACCTGATCCGCGGCCGCTTCTGCTATGTAGACGACCTGGTCGTCGCCGAACCACAACGGCGCAATGGTCTCGGCGCCCGCCTGCTGGACGCCGTCAGCGTCGAGGCACGCGCTGGGGGTTGCCGATGGCTGACGCTCGATACGGGATTGGACAATCTGCTCGGGCAACGATTCTATTTCCGATACGGCATGCTTCCTTCCTCGCTGCGGTTCAGCAAGACTTTGGACTGACCCATGCGCGACATTCTGTTTATTTCGTGCAGTCCAAAAGGGACCGCTTCCTTCAGCCTTGGCTTCGCCGGGGATGTCGTCGCCCGTCTGCGGCAACGGTATCCGAAAGCCGAAGTCCGCAGACGCGACCTCGCCGCCGACCCGCCTCCTTTCGTTGACGCGGACTTCTGTTCGGCGATCACGGATCCGAACGGTGGCGCGTCGGCGGCGTTCAGCGCCTCGGAAATCCTGATCCGGGAACTCGAGCAAGCGGCTGCCGTCGTGATCGCCACGCCGATGCACAACTACACGGTACCGGTAGTCCTGAAAGCCTGGATCGACCAGGTCGTGCGCATCCATCGCAGCTTCGTCAGCACGCCGGCAGGCAAAGTGGGCCGGCTGCATGACCGGCCGGTCCTCGTCGTTATCGCGTCAGGCGGATGGTTCAGCGGCCCGTCGCCGGCCGGAACGCCGGCGCAGCCCGACTTTCTGACACCCTATCTGCGCGCGGTCCTGGGCACCATCGGACTGCACGATATCCAGTTCCTGGCGCTGGAGGGCCTTGGCCGCGGACCGGAGATGCAGCGGCGGGCGCTCGCCAACGCCCGTCAGTCCCTCGACCGCGTATTGCCCGAGACAATCGGGGACGCTATCAGGCTGCGATGAATTCGTTCCATTTCTGGACCATGTAGCGGTCCTGATCCATGACCGAGTTCCAGCAGGCGATCCGACTCATGCGTTCCGTGAAGGACCCGCCGTCACGCACCGCGCCGGCCTTTTCCATGACCTTTCCCTCGGGGCTCAGAATGTCGTGCTGTGCGGGCTTGCCTTCCATCCAGTAGCCCCATTCGTCGGGCGTCATGTTCGCCTTCGCCGTTTCGAGGACCGCGCTGTAGTAGCCCTGCCGATTGAGATAGGCACCGACCCAGCCGGACAGGTACCAGTTGATGTATTCGTAGGCAGCGTCAAGTTCCAGCCCGCTCAGGTGCCTGGCCAGACCCAGACCACCGGCCCAGGCGCGATAGCCTTCCGCCAGCGGCTGGTACTTGCAGGGGATCCCCTTCGATCGCACAGCCGCGACGGCGGGCGACCACATCGACTGGATGATCACTTCACCCGAGGCCATCAGGTTCACGCTTTCATCGAAACTCTTCCAGAACGCGCGGAACTGGCCAGCCTTCTTGGTCTCGATCAGAAACGCGACGGTCTTGTCGATCTCGGGCTTCGTCATGTTGCCCTTGTCGCCATATTTCATGGTACCGAGCGACTCCATCACCATCGCCGCGTCCATGATACCAATCGACGGGATGTTGAGGATCGACGCCTTGCCCTTGAAGGCGGGGTCAACAAGGTCCTTCCAGTTGTTGATCGGCCGACCGACCAGATCCGGACGGATGCCCAGCGTGTCGGCGTTGTAGATCGTCGGGATCAGCGTCATCCATTCGGTGGCGCCATTGGCGAAGGTCTTGCTGTGCGGGCCGCCGACGTAGCCGACAGAATAGGGTGTGGTGCCCTGACCGACAGGGCTCTGTGGCGTCAGGCGGCCCTTGGTGAAGATCGGCACGATCTCGTCGTAGAGCTTGATCTTCTTCGCGTCCATGGGCTGCATCACGCCGGAGGGGAAGATCTTTTTGATGGCGAAATACTCAATGTCCGCGATGTCGTACGACTTTGGCTGAGTAACCGCCTTCTGGGTTACCGCGTCGGTATCGAGCGCGGTCATGCTGAGGGTGAAGCCCAGCTCCTGTTTCACCTTGACGGCCACGGCATTCAGGTTCGACACGCCGGTGCCGAACTGGCGCAGGGTGACGTCCTTGATATTCTGCGCCCAGATCGTCGGAAACCCCGAGATGGCACCGCTGCCGGCCGCGACCCCGGCGGTTGCAAGTAGAGAGCGGCGGCCGAACCCGCGTGATCGAGTCGTTGCCATGTTTGCTCTGTCCCCGTGTGTTGATGATTCGCACATAGTGCACGGGCCGTGCCAGCGCCGCCGCCCGGAGAGCGCCCTGTATGGTGGATGATTGAGCAGATTCCAAGCACCCGGCCGTACGCGTGCATGGTGAGACGGCATCGACTGGCCACAAACCGGGCCATGTGACGATCGCACGGCTCGACAAGGACCATGGTGAAGATGCGAATGACCGGCCGATATGTGTGTCGCATTCCGACGAGTCCGGGCCGGAATCGCCAGGACACGGGGTGGTCACCCTTCTCACCAGGGCGTCTGGACTATTTTCAAACTGACTGTGCAGGCCGAAAATAGCGGCAGGATGAAGGTCTGACCCGGGACATCGAGGTGGCTGCCCAGGTAGTACCGGAAAGCCACGCCTTGCCTGGCGGAGGTCTTGGCGAGCCCGAGGAAGGCATCGCGGCAATCGCGCAGGAAGCCATGCGCGTGGATACTGCCTCACTGAGCCCCTTCGGTGGCGATCTGCACCGGGTCCAGGATGACCGTCGAATCCCGGCGGGACCACGGCTCGCAGCACACGGCCGTTGGTGTTGACACGTGGGCGGATGTTGCCGCGTCTTGGCCGGTTCTCGCCCCGACCAGGCTTCGCCGGTCCGGCGGCCTTGTCCATGCCCCTGGGTTCGATCGAAGGCTCCCCTTCAAGCCCTTCCGCCGGGCGATCTCGCCGCGTTGCTGGGCACCCAACTGCTCGAGGGCGGAAACCTTCGTGAACAACATCACCTTAAGATCCCGCGGCTGGGCAGAAGACAGGTCATCATGGTCTCCGGCGGGCTCACACATAGCTTGAATCCGACCCGGCCGCGCCAGAGCAAGCGCATTAAGGGCTTTCGCCTAAGGTTTTGCTGTTACGCGAAAATGGTCTAGAGTATGATCGCGCTGAGCGGAACGTCCCCGGCGCGTGAATCATGCGATCAAACAAAGAGATAGTCCATTTTCGGCCTGCACGGTCAGGCTGAAAATGGTCTAGTGTGGTGGTTCCGAAGTCCGCCATACTGTGGATCATCCGGAGCGGACTTCGGAACCACCACACTAGAAAACAATGCTTTGCTAGTGCCCTCATCGATTCGGAAGTTCGTAAGGCGGCTGATCCAGGCATGGCGAACTTCCGAATCGGGACACTACCTCTTTGTTTGATCGCATGATTCACGCGCCGGGGACGTTCCGCTGAGCGCCATCATGCTCTAGCCAAGCGTGCGGGCTTTCGTCAGATTGGGGCCGGAAACGTCATAAGCAAAACCGATGGACCTGTCTTACGACCTGCTGGGCAACGCTCTCGTGTCCGGGCTGCTTCTGGGCGGCTTCTATGCCGCCGTGACAATCGGGGTGTCGATCTCGTTCGGCATGCTCGACATCGTCAATATCGCCCATCCCGCGTTCATCATCCTGGGTTCGTACACGGCCTACATCGCCAACAGCGTGTTCGGGCTGGACCCCATCCTGTCCAGCATCGTGCTGCTGCCGGCCTTCTATCTGCTGGGCGTGGCGATCTATGCCGTGTACGACGTCTCGTTCGAGCGACGAGGCGATGCCTCGATCCGTGGCCTCGCGTTCTTCTTCGGCATCCTGTTCATCACCGAGGTGACGTTGGTGCTGGTGTTCGGAGTGGATTACCGGCTGGTGAACGCGCCTTACATCGGCCCCAGCCTGCATTTCGGGGTCATTGAACTGCCGTTCCGATTGCTGGTGCCGTGCCTGGTGTCCCTGGCGCTGATCGGCGCGCTGCAGTTCTTCATGTCCTACAGCTTTATCGGCCGAGCGGTTCAGGCGGTGGCGCAGGATCCGATGGCGTTGCGATTAATGGCGGCCGATCCGAGCCGCATCAAACGGATCGCGTTCGGGCTGTCGATTGCCAGTGCTTCGATCGCCGGGGCGGCCCTCATCATCATCCAGCCGGTCGAGCCATCGATCGGGCGCGACTACATCGGTCGTATTTTCGCGATCTGCGTGATGGGCGGTCTGGGGAGCTTCAGTGGAACGGTCCTCGCGGCGATGATCCTGGGTGTCGTGGAGAGCCTGACCTCGACATTCTATGGACCGTCCTGGTCGCCGGCTGTGGCATTCGGCTTTCTGCTGATCACGCTCGCGGTGCGCCCGGCCGGTCTGCTGGGACGCCGCTGATGCGTAACGTCCGGTTCATTCTGCTCGCCCTGGTGGTCGCGGCCGTCACGTTCGCGGCGACACGTCTGATCGACAATGCGTATGTGTTCTTCGCCGGCTACGTGGTGCTGCAATACATCGTCCTGGCGACCGCCTGGAACATCCTTGGCGGCTATACCGGATACGTCAATTTCGGCATCGCCGCCTTCTTCGCCCTGGGTGCCTATACGACCGTGGTGCTGCACAAGACGGTCCCGTTGCTTCCACTGCCGGCGATGATGCTGATCGGGGGCGCGATTTCGGGCATTATCGGCCTGGGGATGGGCTATCTGACATTGCGGTTGCGCGGCACGTTCTTCTCGATCGCGACGCTGGCGATGGCGGTCGTTGCCCAGACACTGATCACCAACTGGGATTTCGTCGGTGGGTCCCGCGGCGCCTACATCATCCGGCCAGCCGAGTTCGCCCATTTTCCACGGCGACTACATCCAGTACCTGTTCCTCGTGATGCTGCTGCTGTCGGTGATATCCGTCTGCATCGCGCGGGCCATCCAGCATTCGCGGCTGGGGTATGGCTTTTCCGCCATCCGCGATGACGAACTGGCGGCCGAGGCGTCCGGTGTGCCGACGTTGCGGTTGAAGCTGGTCGCAACGGCCTTGTCGGGCGGACTGATGGGCATGGCCGGCGCACCGTTGCCGTATTATGTGACGTATCTCGATCCGGCTTCGGGGTTCAGCCTGAGCTACGCGGTCAATACCATCGCGATGCCACTGATCGGCGGTACCGCCACCTGGCTCGGGCCCGTCATCGGCGCCGTTCTGCTGGGCACACTCCAGCAGGTCGCGACAGTCACGATTTCCTCGGCGCTGTCCCTGCTGCTGGTCGGCCTGCTGCTGGTGGGATTCGTGATCGCTGCCCCCAAGGGCGTCGTGGGCTGGTTCACCCGATGAGCGATGCGATTCTGACGGTCGCCGGCCTGGGCAAGCGCTTTGGCGGATTTGTCGCACTCGCGGAGGTGCAGCTACAGGTCGCGGAAGGTGAGCGGCTGGGCCTGATCGGTCCGAACGGGTCCGGCAAGAGCACCTTGGTGAATTGCCTGTGCGGCACGCTGCGCAACGATACGGGAAAGGTGACCTTTCGTGGGCACGAGCTGAACGGTCTGTCCGCGCATCAGCGCACCCGGCTCGGTATCGCCCGAAGCTTCCAGTTGCCCCGGCCGTTTCCCACGCTGACGCTGGCGGAGAATGTCCGCGTTCCGATCCTGTATGCCGCCGATGTCAAGGCGGGTCGGCTCGCGCAGGACCCTCTGCAACGGTGCGAGGAACTGCTCGATATGGTCGGCCTGCTGGCCAAAGCCGATCGCAAGCCGTCCGATCTGACGCAGATAGAAATGCGGAAGCTGGAACTGGCGCGTGCCATGGCATCGGAACCAAGGCTGCTGATCGCGGATGAGGCCATGGCTGGGCTGTCGCACCAGGAAGTCGACGACATCCTGGCTCTTCTGATGCGGTTGAATGCCCAGGGGGTCACCATCATCATGATCGAGCACATCATGCGCGCGGTGCTCGCGTTCTCCCAGCGCCTCGTGGTGATGGTGGCGGGACGCAAGATCGCGGACGGTGATCCGCAGGATATCGTTCGCCAACCCGATGTCGTGGCGGCTTACCTTGGCAGCTAGTCTTTCACTCAGCGGCCTGGACGCCGGCTATGCCGCCGTCCGCATCCTGCACGACGTATCGCTTGTCGTCGGCGAAGGTGAGACGGTGGCGCTGCTTGGCACGAACGGCAACGGCAAGTCGACCCTGATGAAATGTATCATGGGCATGGTGCGGCCCACCGCGGGATCGATCATCGCCACGATCGACGGGAGCCGGCACGAGCTTATCGGCATGTCCACCGAGGCCATCGTCGATCTTGGCATCGGTTTCGTCCCGGAAGGGCGTCGCCTGTTTCCGCGACTGAGCGTGACCGAGAATCTGCTGATGGGCGCATTCCGCAAGAAGGCGCGTCCGACGATCCAGCAGAACCTGAATTTCTGCTTTGAGCTGTTTCCTCGCCTGGCCGAACGCCGGAACCAGCTTGCCGGATCCATGAGCGGCGGCGAGCAGCAGATGCTTGCGCTCGCCCGAGCCTTGATGTCAGCGCCCCGGCTGCTGTTGATCGACGAACCTTCCGTCGGGTTGGCGCCGCTTCTGGTGGCGCGGACAATCGACAAGATCCAGGAGCTGAAGGTCGGTTTCCAGCTCGCGGTGTTGATGGCGGAGCAGAATTTCACCCAGGCCATCCGGATCGCGGATCGGGGCTATGTGATCGTGCACGGGCACATCGAATTCGAAGGCGGCTCGACGGACGAACTGAACAACAACGAGTTGATCCGGCAGTTCTATCTCGGGGCGTAGCGGTGACGGCGGTTTTGACGTCCCCGGTCCAACGGATCACGGCGCACGGAACCAAATCGACACACAACCGACAGAACCCTCTCGGGCGTCGTTGGGACCCGTCACCATTGCGTACACAGTGCCGCGGGGACAATCCTGTGCGCCTCGAACAGCGGGGAAACCAGGCGATGCCGGCTGACACGGACACCTATGACTTCATCGTCACCGGCGCAGGATCGGCCGGGTGCGCGGTCGCCGGCCGGCTGGCGGAATCCCGCCGTTACCGTGTGCTGCTGCTGGAGGCGGGGCCACCCGACAAGAATCCGTGGATACACATCCCACTGGGGTACGCGAAGACCTATGTCGATCCGTCTGTGAACTGGAAGTTCGAAACCGAACCCCAGCCGCAGATGAAGAACCGCCGCCTGTATCTGCCCCGCGGCAAGACGCTGGGCGGTTCCAGCTCCATCAACGGCATGCTGTACGTACGGGGGAATCACGCTGACTACGATGAATGGCGTCAGCGCGGCTGCACCGGATGGGACTGGGATTCCGTCCTGCCCTACTTCAAGAAGGCCGAGAACCAAGCCCGGGGCGCCGATGCGTTCCACGGCGTCGGCGGTCCGCTGCACGTGTCGGACCAGCCGGAGCAAGGCGAACTGTCGAAAGCCGTGCTTCACGCATGCGTCCAGGCCGGCATCCCGGAGAACCCCGACTTCAACGGGGCCAGGCAGGAGGGCTGCGGGTTCTACCAGACCACCACCAGCAACCGGCGGCGCTGGAGTGCCGCGAAGGCCTATCTCGGCAATCCGCCGCCGAACCTGAGGATCCAGACCAACGCGCACGCGACCCGCGTGCTGATTGAGCATGGGCGTGCCACCGGGGTCGAGTACCAGACAGCGGAAGGCCACCGCACCAGTTACGCGAGATACGAAGTGATCGTGTCCGGCGGCACCTATGGCTCGCCGCAACTGCTGCTGCTGTCGGGGCTTGGCCCGGCCCAGCATCTGCAGGACATGAGCATTGGCGTCATCCGGGACATGCCGGCTGTCGGCGCCAACCTGCACGACCACTTCAACACCACGGCGAGTTGGCGGTGCAGCAAGGCGATCACCTTCAATGACCTGCAAAACAGCGCGCTTCGGAAGGTTCTTGCCGGGATTCGCTACGGCCTGTTCCGCTCCGGTCCGATGGCCGGCAACGGCATCACTGTCGGGGTGTTCACCCGGTCCGATGCGCGCCTGGAACGCCCCGACATCCAGATCAACCTGTTCGAGTGGAGCACCAAGGAACGCAGCCGTGACGCCGTCACGCCGCATGCGTTCCCTGGCTTCACCCTGACCCCCGTTCACCTCCGGCCGGACGGACGCGGCACGGTCCGGCTCGGCAGCCCCGATCCGTTCGCCTGGCCGGCTGTCCTGTTCGACTACCTGCGCACCGATTACGACATCCAGGCAGCGCTGTTCGGTTTGCGCCTGGTGCGAAGGATTGCCGAGCAACCGGCTCTCAAGCCATACGTCGTGAGCGAAATATTCCCGGGTGTGGACATTACCAGTGATGACGACCTGCTGGACTACGTTCGTCGCACCGGGGTGTCGAACCAACATCCGACCAGTTCCTGCGCGATGGGAACCGGCCCGAACACCGTGGTCGATCCGCGCCTGCGCGTGCACGGCATCGCGGGTCTCCGCGTCGCGGACGCTTCCGTCATGCCGGTCGTGGTCGGCGGCAATACCAACGCGCCCACCATCATGATCGGCGAGAAGGCCGCGGCGATGATCCTGGAGGATGCCAAGGCCGGCGCGCCATCAGTGGCGGCGTGATATTGGCGTTCGGGCCGGGTAACGCGATCCAACGAGCGGTGACGCGGGTGTGAACGTCGAGCGTCGATGTGGTAATAACGAGCACCGCTTACCCTCTTGAAGGCATGGATGTGCATGAGGTTGTAGCTGAATGCGCGTGCGAACGCGAACGTGGCCCCATTGAACAGCGCCAGCGGCATAACGGCTCCATCGAGAGCAAATGGGCACAGGTCCGGCCGTTCATCAACCCGCTTTCGATCCGATCGGCCGGCAACCGTTTCCTCGCCAATCACGCAGGACGATCTGCCGTGATCGCTTGCTTTTCAGGCACTTTCGCCGGGCGTGCGGACGAACGCAGCCGCTCGCGGATCGACTGGAAGATCACGTAAAGCGCCGGGATCGCGAAGATGCCGACAAATGACGCGGACAACATGCCGCCGAACACAGGCGAGCCGACATCGCGTCTCGCCAACCGCGACGGCCCCTCGGCGATGACCAGCGGCAGCAGTCCAAGGATGAACGCGAACGACGTCATCATCACCGGACGGAAGCGTAGCCGGGCGCCCTCAGCCGCCGCAATCAGCAGCGGCATGCCCTCGGCCCGGCGCTCCTTGGCGAATTCCACGATCAGAATACCATTTTTGGCAGCCAGGCCGATCAGCACCACCATGCCGATCTGCGCATAGAGATCCAGCGTCAGACCCGCCGCCACGATCGCCGCGTATGATCCGACGACGCCGATCGTGACCGACAGCAGCACCGGAACCGGGATCGTCCAACTCTCATACAGCGCGACCAGAAACAGATAGGCGAACAGCACGGCGAAGCCGAGGATGATCGCGGTCTTCCCCTCGGCGCGCTTTTCCTGGAACGACACATCGGTCCATTGACCGCGATATCCGCGCGGCAAGGTGCTCGCCGCGACCTGCTCCATCGCCGCGAGTGCCTGACCGGAGGAGATACCGGGAGCCGGACTGCCCTGGATCGTTACCGCAACCAGGTTGTTATAACGGATCAGCGCCTGCGGTCCGATCACCGGCCGGACTTCCACCAGACTGCGCAACGGAATCATCTGGTTGTCGGCGCTGCGCACATTGATCCGGTAGATGTCGTCGATCGAAGACCGATCCTCGGCTTCCCCCTGAACCTGTACCTGCCATGTGCGCCCGAACAGGTTCATGTCGTTGACGTAATATCCACCCAGCGAGGTCTGCAGCGCCTGGAAAATCTCGGCAAGGTCCACCTTCAGGATTTGTGCCTTGTCCCGATCAATAGTGAGGTAGATGGAGGGAGTCGCGGCGGAGAATGTGCTGAACACCTGTTTGAGCCTGGGATCTTGGTTCGCCGCCACCAGCAGTCCGCGCAGCACCTGTGCAAGCGACTGCGGGCTGCCGCCGCCGATGTCCTGCAGCACATAGCTGAACCCGCCGCCGGTCCCCAGACCTATGATCGGCGGCGGCGCGATTGGTACGGCGCGGCCGCCGCGGACCTGGCGGAACTTTGAGCCGAGCCGCGTGATCATGGCCTGCACCGACTGAGAGGGATCCGCCCGCTCCTCGAACGGCTTCAGCGACACGATCAGGAAGGCCGCGTTTGCCTGCGAGTAGTTGTCGATGAAATTCAGTCCGATTGTGGAGGAATAGTTCGCGATAGCTGGCTCCTGCTTCAGGATCGCCTCGACCTGCCGGACGACATCGGTCGTTCGACCCACCGAGGCACCGTCGGGCAACTGCACGACGACGAAGAACGCCCCCTGGTCGTCTTCCGGCAGGAAGCCGGTCGGCGTGATCCGTCCCAAGGCCCAGACGCCCGCCGTCGCGCCGGCCACCATCACCAGGCCAATGATCGATACGCGCACAAGCCGCGCGACGATGGCGCCGTAGCCATCACGCACCCAGTCGATCCCGCGCATCAGTGCGCCGATCGGCCCGCGCCGCGGCCCGTGATGCGGTCTCAGCAGGATCGCGCACAAAGCAGGCGACAGTGTGAGTGCATTGATCGCCGAGAGTAACATGGAAACGGCGACAGTGACCGCGAACTGGCGGAATAGTTCACCGGAGATGCCAGGAATGAAGGCCACCGGAACGAACACCGACAGCAGCACCAGCGTGATCCCGATGATCGGCGCGAAGATCTGCCCCATCGCCAGCTTGGTCGCCTCGCCAGGCGACAGTTCGGGATGATGTTCCATCACCTGCTCGACCGCCTCGACCACGACGATCGCGTCATCCACGACAATACCGATCGCCAACACAACGGCGAGCAGTGAGACGGTGTTGGCTGAATAGCCGATTGCGTTCAGCACGACGAACGTGCCGATCAGGCTGACCGGCACCGCGATCGTGGGGATCAGCGTGGCGCGCAGATTGCCGAGGAAGAGGTAGACGACCAGGACCACCAGGATGAACGCCTCGATCAGGGTCTTCTGCACCTCGTGGATCGTTGCGGTGACGAACGTCGTCGGGTCGTAGGTCACCTTCCAGGCGAGGTCATCGGGGAAGTTCCGCGCCGCGTCCTCCATTATCTGCTTGACGCCGCCAAGAGCGGTGAGGGCATTGGCGCCCGGCGCCTGATAGACCGCGATCAGCGCCGCGGGCGCCCCATCCAGTCTTGTCGAGCGGTCCAGGTTCGCCGCCCCCAGTTCCAGACGCGCGATATCGCCCAGGCGGAGGACGGAACCGTCCGGGTTGGTCCGGATCACGATCTGTTCGAACTCGGCGGTCGACGACAGCCGTCCTTTGGTCTGGATGTTCAGCTGCAATTGCTGGTCGTTGGAGATTGGCCGCGCGCCGATCCGGCCGACCGGCGCCTGCAGGTTCTGCGACCTGATGGCGTTGATGACGTCGGCCGACGTCAGGCCCAGCCCGGTCAGCCGATCGGTACGCACCCAGGCCCGCATAGCATAGTCCTGTGGACCAAACAGGGTGGCGTCCCCCACGCCCGGCGTGCTCTTGATCTGGTCAAGCAGGTTGATGGTCGTATAGTTCGAAATATAAAGCTCGTCGTGTGTTTGCTTTGGCGAATAAAGCGCGATAACGCCAAGCAGCGCGGATGACTGCTTCTTGACGGTGACGCCCTGTTTTCGCACGTCCTCCGGCAGTTTCGACAGCGCCACCTGCACACGATTGTTGACGTTGACGGTGTTGATATCGGGGTTGGTGCCCAGTTCAAACGACACCTTGAGTGAGTAACTGCCGTCATTGCCGCTGACGCTTTTCATGTAGATCATCTTGTCGACGCCGACGATCTGGCTTTCGATCGGCTGCGCGACCGTGGCCTCCACGACGGCGGCGGAAGCGCCCGGATAGAGGGTGGTGACCGACACCTGCGGCGGCACGATGTCGGGATATTGCGCGACCGGAATCACGAACAGCGACAACAGTCCGGCGATGGTCGTGACGACGGCGATGACCGTCGCCAGCCGCGGCCGATCGATGAAGATGGTGGAGAACATGCGTCAGCCCCCGGCCGGTGGCGCCGTAGCCGGGCTGGCGACGACCGGCGAGCCCGGACGCAGGCTCTCCATGCCCTGCACCACCACCTGCTCGCCACCTTTCAGTCCATCGGCGACGATCGCATAGGGACCTAACTCGCCGCCCAGCTTCAACCGTATGGCCACCGCCTTGCCATCCGCGACAGCGAAGACATAGGGTCCCTGCTGGTCAATGATTAGCGCCGCCTGAGGCACAAGCACCTTTTCCTCGGGCTTGTCGGACTCGACAGCGACGCGGACCAACTGCCCGTCGATCAGGACGCCGTTCGGGTTTGGCATCGTCGCCCGCACCGTCACGGTGTCGGTCGCGCGATCCACCGTGACGTCGACGAAGTTTATCCGTCCGGTCTGGTCATAGGTCGAGCCGTCGGAGAAGCGTATGCGGACACCCAGCGCTTGATGCCGCGCCCGTCCCGCCTCTTCCACGTTCAGGAACTCGCGCTGGCTGACCGGAAACGTCACATACATCGGGTCGCGGCTAACGATCGTCGTCAGCACGCCGCTGTCCGGGCCAACGACGTTCCCCTTGGTGAATTTGGACCGGCCGATTTGGCCACCGATCGGGGCAACGATGTCGGTGTAGCCGAGGTTTACGCCCGCCGTCTTCAGGTTGGCATCTGCGATGACCACTTCGCCCTGTGCACCTTTCTCCGCCGCGACGCGCTCATCCAGCAACGCGGGCGATGAGGCGGACGTCTTCACCAGTTCTTCTGTCCGCGCTCGCTGTGCCGTCGCGTTGGCGTATTTTCCTTGCGCCTGCAGCAGCGCGCCACGGGCCTGTTGCACGGCGGCGTCGAAACTTTGCCGTTCGATATGGTAAAGGACTTCGCCTTCCTTGACCATCGCCCCTTCTTTGAACAGCACTTCTTGCAGGAACCCGGTCACGCGGGCGCGTATTTCCACACGCTCCATGGCCTCGACCCGTCCGACGAACTCGATAGCCTTGGTGATGGGACGGCGTTCCGCGGCAACCGTGCCGACCTGAATCGCGGTCGGCTGCTGTGCCCATCCTTGCGGCGCGCCTAAGACAATGCAAAGGACGGTGGCCGCGGAGAGAAGAAGGCGCATTGGGTTTCCTCGCGTATTATTTCAAGCGAGCGTTCCAAACGATGAACCAGGTCGGATCACCACTGAACGGTGGGCATCGAGCGTTCTGATCGGAGTTTGGCGACTCGGAGATCGGACCCGCGGCGATAGCAAGGGAAGCATCCGATTTCTGGGCTTGAGTAGCCCGTACATGTCGAATGGGCAAATCAGCCAAGACCGCTCATGCTGCCGCCCCCTGAAATCCTGATGATCTCCTGCCAAGCGTTGCCCTCCACCACGCGAGGTATCTGTCCCGCGCAGCCCTTTTTAGAGAAACTTCCTGATAGGAACGCTATGCAGAACTGGCAAAAGGACGGTGTCAACCCAACCATTGTCAAAACGATTTTGACAACTTCCGTGCGGCTGATCGCGCTGGGTTTGGCTGATAATTTCCGAAAAATGGCCGTAATCAGGGCGGAGCGTTGCTTGCGGTCTCGCCATGCACCCTTGAGTTGACAATCCCCCCGCAGCAACCTGATGTGCCAGTGAACGGGCGCCGACCCGCGCCTGCAGGACGTACAACACCCCATTGCTGGTCGTTTTATCGTTCGCACAGATCGCCGCATGATCCAGGTGGGATAGACCGTGGGGTGCAAAAGATCGTCCAGTCCTGTTCTATGTCGGCCTTGACGTGCATAAGGATACGATCGCGGTCGCGCTGGCCGAAGTCCGCTTGCGGGGAGCAGCGCGCGAGCACGGAAAGATCCCCAATACACCCGCCGCCTTGAGGGCGTTGATCGAGGGGGTGGGCGGCAGACGAAGACAGCTGCGGTTTTGCCACGGGGCCGGACCGATCGGCTATGGCATCCAAACGTAACTCAGCGCCATCGGCAGGAGGATCAGGCTCCGGAATCCTCGCGAGGCTGACAACGACGTTTCCTCGGCTGTTTCTTCCTATCATGATGCTTGGTTCGCTTGAATGGCACAATAGCGCAGCAGTTATTAACCTTTCCGACTAGTATTGCCGACTTGTTGAACCGGCATGGCTGGCCAGCGCCGAGTTCAGGATGTATTTTGCCAACATATTGGAAGAACCACGCGTTCACCTCGAAGGTGCCGGCCGGCCAAGGAGGCGATCATGGCTCGTAGAAATGCGTTCTATGCCCAGTCCGGCGGCGTTACCGCGGTGATCAATGCCTCGGCCTGTGGAGTGCTGCAGACCGCGCGCCGGTATCCGGACCTGATTGCCAAGGTCTATGCCGGCCATAATGGCATCCTTGGCGCTTTGACCGAAGACCTGATCGATACGAGCCTCGAGACCGAGGCCACGATCTCCGCGCTGGGACATACTCCGGGCGCGGCATTCGGGTCCTGCCGCTACAAGCTCGGGTCGATTGAGGAGAACCGGGCGCAATACGCACGCCTGATCGAGGTGTTTCGCGCGCATGACATCGGATTCTTCTTCTACAACGGGGGAGGTGACTCGCAGGACACTGCCCATAAAGTCAGCCAGATCAGCACTGACCTGGGGTATCCAATCATCTGCGTTGGAATTCCGAAGACAGTGGATAATGACCTGGCGATAACCGACAACGCACCGGGCTTTGGCTCAGCCGCCAAGTATCTTGCCACCTCGCTGCGCGAGGCGGCGTTTGATCTGTTGGCGATGAGGAGTACCTCGACCAAGGTATTTGTCTTGGAGGTGATGGGCCGCCACGCCGGTTGGACGACCGCCGCCTGTGCGCTCGCCGGCGAGCAGGAGGCCGATGCCCCACACGTCCTGCTGCTGCCCGAGGTGCCGTTCCATGAGCAACGATTTCTGGTCAGAGTAGACGAAGCCCTGAAGCGATACGGCCACTGCGTCATCGCCATGGCGGAAGGGATCAAAGGACCAGACGGAGCGTTTCTGTTCGCCGGCGCCAGGGACGCCTTTGGTCATGCGCAGCTGGGAGGGGCGGCGCCGCTGATTACCAACCTTATCAGCGCAAAGCTTGCCTGCAAGTGCCATTGGGCTATTCCCGACTACCTGCAGCGATCGGCACGCCACATTGCCTCCGGGACCGATGTCGAACAGGCCTACGCGGTGGGTCGTGCTGCGGTGGAATTCGCAGCTGCCGGAAAGAGCGGCATAATGCCGGCAATACGACGACTCAGCGATGCACCCTATCGTTGGGATATCATCGAGGCACCGCTCTCCGATGTCGCCAATCAGGAAAAGCTGCTGCCTGCTGATTTCATTAGCCCGGATGGCTTCGGTATCACCGAGGCGGCCCGTCGTTATCTGGCGCCCCTCATCGTCGGCGAAGCCTATCCGCCATCCAAGAACGGCCTGCCCGATTACGTGAAGCCGCAAAGCGTAAGGGTTCCACAGAAGTTGGGCGGCACCTTTGCCGTTTAGCATTTGCAAAGCAGAAGGATTTCTCGGACCGTGTCAGCGAGCACGGGTTCATGAACGAACCAAAGACACTGAACCATCAGCCCGGAGGAAACAGGATGATGTACGACACGGTCTTCTCATTCGACGTAGACAACACGTTGCTTGGCAATGATCGCATACAGGCGGATCCGCGTCGGGATCGAGCATGGCATAGCGGCCCGCAACCGGTACTGGGAGGAAAAACTGTGGGATGAACAGGCCTGTGCCGACTATCCTGTAGCGCTCGAGCGCTACAGGCTGGAGGGTAGGCACGATCCACGCCTGCTGCGCATTTCGAACTGGCTTGCGGAATATCCCTTCGGGCAGGCCGAGGAGGGACATCATTTCTGGGACATCATTTCTGGGACACTGAAATCTACCTGATGCCTTTCCTGATCTATACGGCGCCCTGCGTTAAAAAACCTGGTGTTGTTTCGTTACAGTGAGCAAGGGCAACAATGCGTCAAGGCAACCTCCGATTTGGTTGCCGTCCTGCAAGTCGGACATTCGCTAGCTTCGGAATCCGATTTTTTCTCGGTCTTTTAACATCCTGAGGAGTGTGGCAAATCGGGCTTAGTCAAACCGGGGCATGGTCCAGGGATCAACCTATCGACATCCCTGTCGTAACACTGACACCCGGGAGCGAGATCGACAGTCGGGCCGCGCAACGGAGCAAGGTTATCAACAAAGGACTCGCGGGTGATGCGGGCGTGAACGAAGGCATTGCGTCGATCCTGGCGAAAGGATCTTTCGCAAGAGACCCAGCGCCCGGGCCACATCGCCTACCTGGCTTCTTGGCTACCTTTGACAGCATGAGGCAGCGTGCCCAAACTGGGGATGTATGACCGCGCCAGGATCCAGGATGCCAGAATTACTCGTCTGCTTAACCTTCGACCACGACAACGCCTCGTCCATGATTTCGCGCAAGCTGACATCGCCGACGATGATCTCACGCGGGGATTTCGGCATCGTCGCAGTGCCCCGTATTCTCAGCCTGCTGCGCCGGCACAGTATTCCTACCACATGGTTCATCCCTGGGCACACCATCGAGAGCTATCCAACGTCAGTGCGTGCGGTGGCAGACGCCGGGCATGAGATTGGCAATCACGGCTGGACGCATCGTATTCCGGCGACTCTCGGTCGCGAGGGCGAAGAAGAGGAACTTGTGCGTGGCAACCAGGCGATCGTGGCGCTGACCGGCCGCAGGCCGCGCGGCTACCGCTCGCCCTCATGGGACCTCAGCTCGCACAGCGTGGACCTGTTGCTGAAGCATGGGTTTGTCTACGATAGTTCGATGATGGGGCACGACATATCGCCCTATCAGGCCCGGCGCGACGACGAGACCAGCCTGCTGGAGCCGATGCGGTTTGGTCCCGACACCGAACTGGTCGAGATGCCGGTTAGCTGGTCGCTGGACGACCACCCGCACTTCGAGTTCATGCGCACAGAGCTGACGATCTTGCCGGGGCTGATGAATGCAAGGGCGGTTTTCCAGAACTTCACCGACGAGTTCATTTACATGAAGAAGCATAACGAATGGGGTGTACTGACCTACACATTCCATCCGCATGTCGTTGGCCGCGGGCAGCGCATGCTGGCACTGGAGCATTTCATCGAGACGCTGTCCGCGGAAGGCGCCCGGTTCGTCACGATGGAAACGGCGGTCGCGGCGTATCGCGATCGCCATCCAAACGGTGTCAGTCTGCGCGGCTAGAGCAAAAACCGACCGCTCCGATTCGAAATGTCTTTTCCCGGCGCGGTGCGGTGTGATTCACCATGCATGCTGGAGAGGAGGCCAGCATGCATGACACGAGCTTTGTCCCAGGATCTGCGCTCTCGCGTGATTGCGGCCGTTGACGGCGGCCTCTCTTGCAACGCGGCTGCGGCACGCTTTGGCATCGCGGTGTCGAGTGCGATCCGCTGGATCCGCGCCTGGCGTGTAGAGGGTCGTGTAACAGCTTTGCCGCAAGGTGGTGACCTTCGTTCCCACCACATCGAGGTTTACCGGGACGTGATCCTGGGTGCGATCGATGCCGATGTCGACATCACCTTGGTCGAGCTGAGTGAACTGCTCCATCGTAAGCATGAGGCCTCATTCGCGCCCAGCACCGTCTGGCGATTCCTCGACCGTCACGACCTCACCTTTAAAAAAAAACAGCGCACGCCAGCGAGCAGGAGCGCCTCGACGTCGCCGCTCGCCGGCAGGCCTGGTTCGACGCACAGCCTGACCTCGATCCCGAGAACCTGGTGTTCATCGACGAAACCGCAGTGTCAACGAAGATGGATCGGCTGCGGGGACGAGCGCCGCGCGGACAACGATGCCGAGCACCGATCCCGCACGGCCATTGGAAAACAATCACGTTCGTCGTCGCTCTCACGCTCTGTGGGCTGACCGCGCCGCTGATGCTCGACGGACCCATGAACGGCCCCGCTTTCCTTGCCTACGTCGAACAGGTGCTCGTCCCGACCTTGAAGCGCGGCATGATCGTCGTGATGGACAACCTGGCCGCCCATAGAGTAGCGGGCGTTCGGACGGCAATCGAGGCGGCAGGCGCCCGGCTCTTACTGCTGCCGCCCTATTCCCCCGACTTCAACCCAATCGAGAACGCATTCGCCAAGCTGAAAGCCATACTGCGCAAAGCCGCAGCCCGCACTATCCCGAACCTCTGGAACGCGATCCGCGACGCCTTGCCTCAGTTCACGCCCGAACAATGCGCCAATTTCTTCACAGCGGCCGGCTATGAGCCAGAATGATCGGATTCTGCTCTAGCGGGACGGGCGTTCACCGCAGCGATGTGAAAGCAGGCTCTTCCACCCAGATTCTTAGGGCCCGTCCGGGAACAACCGAATCGCCTCTGAAAGTGATGGATTCTCGGCGGATTCGTCGGGCGATATCCTGGTTGGATGATCGACCCTGACCCGATTCGCGAACGTTTTGCCCTGTTGTCTCAGCATCTGGATGAGCGAGAGCGTCGCTTGCTGGCTGCGGTGGAGGCCCGTGCCTGCGGGTACGGTGGTATTGTCGCCGTGTCGCTTGCCACGGGTATTGCAGCCAGCACGATCGGGCGTGGCCTGAAGGACCTTGCTGGCGAGACTGCGGTGGCACCGGGTCGGGTGCGGCGCACGGGCGGCGGTCGCAAACCGTTGCTGGTCATGGACCCCGAGTTGCTGACCGAACTGATGGCGTTGGTCGAGCCCGGCGAACGGGGCGATCCAATGTCACCATTACGCTGGACCTGCAAGAGCCTGCGGCAGTTGGCGGCGGAACTGACGGCACGCGGGCACCCGATCAGCCGCACTGTCGTCGGCGAATTGCTGAAGCAGCAGAAGTTCAGCCTTCAAGGCAACAGCAAGACCCGCGAGGGCGGCGATCATCCCGACCGGGATGCGCAGTTCATTCACATCAATCAAAGCGTGACGGCAGCGCTGGCGGCGCAGCAGCCGGTAATTTCTGTTGATACGAAGAAGAAGGAGTTAGTCGGTGACTTCAAGAACGCCGGGCGAGAGTGGCGCCCGCAGGGCGAGCCCGAGGAAGTGCAAGTGTATGATTTCCTGAGTAAAGCGATCGGCCGCGCGGTACCCTATGGCATCTACGATATTGCCTCCAATGCCGGTTGGGTCAGCGTCGGGATGAACCATGACACCTCTGCCTTCGCGGTGCAGACGATCCGGCGCTGGTGGCATGAGGTAGGCTGCAAGCGCTATCCGGATGCCCGGTGCCTGACGATCACCTGCGACGGTGGCGGCAGCAACGGTTCTCGCGTGCGGTTGTGGAAACGTGAATTACAAGGTCTCGCCAGCGAACTTGGCAACGACATCACCGTCCACCATCTGCCGCCCGGCACCAGCAAATGGAACAAGATAGAGCATCGCCTGTTCTCATTCATCAGCATGAACTGGCGCGCCAAACCGCTGATCAGCTATCGCGTCATCGTCGATCTGATCAGCGCCACCATGACGGATGCCGGCCTGACGGTGCGTTGCGAACTCGACACCAATCTCTATCCCAAGGGCATCGTCGTATCGAATGAGGAAATTGCCTCGTTCAACATTGAGCGCGCCGAATTCCACGGCGAGTGGAACTATACGATCAGACCAATCGATCGCTCAGAACGAGCGGTTGATTCCTGACGGGCCCTTAGCAGCGTCACCAGCACGGGTGGGGGTCGATCACTCGACGCTGAATTGTTGGGTGATTAGATATGTCCCGCTCCTGGACGAGCAATTCCGGGCGCGCAAACGTCCGGTTGGGTCCAGCTGGCGAATGGAAGAGACCTATGCGCGGATCAAGGGCGTTTGGAAGTATCTGTATCGCGCGGCCTACCAGACCGGCACCACGGTGGACTTCCTGTTGACGGCCAAACGGGATGGCGAGGCGGTGCTGCGATTCTGTACTCAAGGCGATCGGACAGACGGACGCCAAGGCCGTACTCGCGCGCGAGCCCTGGGTGGGACAGTGCGACCCACTTCCAGGCGTGATCCTCCATGACATGAAGGAACCGCCCGCGTTCGCTGCCGCATGAGCCGTCCCCCGGGTAGCCGCGAGCTGCTACGTAGTCGTAGCCACGCCCAACTGGTAGAGCCGGCCGGTCGCGTCCAGGTCCTCGACCCGCCATTCGCCACCAACGCCCGCGATCGTCCACCTGAGCAGCGCCCAGAGATCTGCGTCCACATCCGCATCCCTCAGCGGCTCCAGCGCGTCGGGTAGGGCGTAGATCTCGAGCCCGTCGGGAAAATCCTCGCCGCTGCGACCTATGAAGACAAGCGCGTAGGTCATCCCCGAGGGCGCCCGCACATAGCCCGGTCGCGAAAGGCGGTTCGCATCGAGAGAAAACTGCCGGACGAAGAACGCCCGGAATTCCGGATAGTGCCCCAGGCGATCTTCGGCGAGCACGAACGCCCTTCTCTTTCCATCGAGGACGGGGTTTTCGACGACTTCGACCTCCGTCATGACGATCTCCCGCCGATGTGATCGAGGAAACGGTTGATCCTGCCGGCGATCTCCGCGCCGGAATCTTCCTGAAGAAAGTGCCTGCCCGTGACCAGTACAGGCCCTTCGGCGTGGGGGATCAGTTCTTTAAAGCGCGTCGCGAACGTCGCATGGTCAAAGACCTCGTCTTCCCTCCCCCACACCAGGAGCGTCGGAAGCGTTGACTTCCTCAGCTCGCGTTCCAGCCATTCGAAGCGTGCGAAGCCGCGTGCGCTCTCGTCTAGCGGGATCCAACGCGGCCAGGCCCAAGTGAGAAGACGCGCGCCCGGGTCCGGCAATACGCCTTCGTAGACGCTCTGAGCCTCGGCTCTGAACGTCTTACGGTCGACCACGGAAAGGTACATTCCGCGCCCCGCAAGCGCGTTGTGGCGACCGAGAAGATACGGACCAACGAGGGGCGCGTGCATCATGCGCCAAGGAAATATGCGCTTGTGGAATTCGGCCGGGGGTAACGGCCATGCCCAAGTGCTCATAATGACCAGAGCGCGGACGCGATCGGGATTGGACAGCGCAAACCCGAGACCGGTCGGGCCGCCCCAGTCGTGACAGACCATGGTCGCACCGCGCACGTCGATCTGCCGCAGCAGGCTGGTCAGGTTCGCGATGTGGCCGTCGAGAGTGTGGGCCTGTTCGCGGATGGGCTTCTCGGACAAGCCGAAACCGATCATGTCCGGAACGATCACGCGCCTGCCCGCCGCGGTCAGCGGCCTGACGAATTTCCGGTACAGAAAGCCCCATGCCGGATTGCCGTGAAGAAGAACCAGCGGGTCGCCGGCGCCCTCGTCGATGTAGTGCATGCGCCAGCCGTTGACGCGCTTGAATTTCGGCTCGTATGGCCATTGCTCGTGCGGGAACCGTTGCACTCCTCCCGATACCTCCATTGCCTTGCTCCTCATCCAAGGAAGATCACAGCGTGGCCGTTGGGGCCTGAAAGCCCGACAACAGCACCCAGGGATTTGCCGTTCACGAAATCGAAGACGACGACTTCGTCGTAAGCCACGCAGTGGAGCTTGCCGTCCGGCCCGAAGCGTAGGCCAAGCGGTTTCGTGAAGCCGTTCCCGCGATCTGGAGCGAGGACGCGAACAAGACGACCATCGACCTGATCGTATTCGCCGATGGTTGCCACCGCATCCGTCCGGAGCTCCAAACGGACGCTTGCTGCTGACGAGCACGAACCGCTCTCCCGCACCACGCCACCCTTGTCGTCGAACGCCAGAATCCGGTTCGAGCCAATGTTGAGAAAAAGCATGGTCCCATCGGTGCCGAGGCCACGCGGATCCGCGGTCCGGGCATTGTCGCTGAATGATGCGAGCAGGTCTCCGTCCCCGCCGAATGCCCTCAGCTTGCCGTAAATCCGCACCATTTGCGCCTGAGGCGCTTGTCACGAGGAGAACCATGGCATTTTCTGTCGTTATCACCTACGCGCTTGCTCTTATGTGCGATCCCGCTCCTATAACGCACGATCCACATCAACCAGCTTTGACGTGGGCATAGCTTTTATTCCGGGTCGGAATGCGGCGGCGTGAAATAGGGAAGTCCCCGCGTACCTCTGCCGGATATACCACAGGCGGCTCACGACCGTCCCGCAGCGTCGGCAGGTCAGCGCGCCGAAGTAGCCTGATTTACGATTTTTCATCAGACAATACACCAAGGCTGGGCAACTGGGCCATGTTGTCCAAAACACCGGCATCTCCGCAATTGCGCAATTCCATGACAAGATCCTCCGCTTCGTCCGGTACGGCAACGACGCTCCGTCCCCTGGTTGCTGTCTTCGTAGAGGCGACGAACAGCTTCGACTTAGAGCGGCTCATGATCACATTTGCTGACGATGTGCTCGCCAATGATCAGCCACGGGACTACTGGGGGAAGGCGGCCATCAGGGGCCGGCAGAACGGGACACCAAAGCCGTCTTCACCTCACATGTCATCGACCAGCACGGACGGCCGGTGTTGCGGACGGATCTCCGTCGCCCGCAAATGATCCCGTTCTTCACGAATCTCCCGCGCACGGAGATCGTCATGGAAGCTTGCGGGCGCGCCCATCATCGGGGCGCGAACTGACCATGCTCGGCCACGAGGTACGCCTGGTTCCGCCCCAATACGTGAAACCCTACGTCAAAGGTGGCAAGAATGGCCGCGATGACGCCGAGGCGATCTGTGAAGCAAGCGGCCGGCCGGGAATGCATTTCGTGCCGGTGAAGTCAATGAGCCGACAAGCTGAAAGTATGGTATTGAAGGTGCGTGAGAGCCTGGTTGGTCAGCGGACCCGGCTGACCAACGCCCTGCGTGGTCATGCGGCTGAGGCCGGCGTCATTACTGATAAGAGCCGGGATTTATTGGTTCGTTGCCGACAATCATTGAACAAGCGGCCGCCATTCCTGGCCTAGGCCAGAGACATGGCCGCCCTGCCGGGCCGGCGGATCACCGACCGCCATCCCAAGATCAAGGAAATGGACGCCAAGTTGACCGCCATGCACAAACCAATGAAGTCAGCCAACGTGCGTTCCATTATCCCAACCATCTCAGATCTCACTTCTCATCCAGACGACGAACCGGTCGTCACCTGCGTTCAGAGACCTGAAACACGCGGATTTTTTCGCCGTAGCCCGAATCCGTTTGCAGAACGTCCCGGGCATCCGGCACGCCAGTCTCCATCCATTTGCTCAGATACGGTCTAGAATTCAGGCCGGAGTCGCGGACGACTACGTACGTCACCCCCTGCTTCCGAAGATAGCGAATCGCGGTTGCCTCGTCGCAATACGGCAGGTAAGTGAATCTGGCATGCGAATAAAAAGCGAAGATCGTTGAGGTATCAGCGAAAAGCTTCTCTCCTTTTGTTCGGGCAAAGTTTGCACTTGCTTCTTTCACCGATCGCGTGGCCCGCGACTGAGTAAGCACTGACCATGTCGCAAATGCGGAGGGTAGAAGTACGGCGATCACCGCTAGGTTTCGGACAGCAACGGCAACAGAGGCGTGCCAACCGGTCGCCAACTCCGAAGCTGAACGACGGGCCCAATCGACGAGAAAGGCAATTCCGGCCGGCGCCCAGATACAGAAACAAACAACAAACAAGATATAAAATCTATCGTCCACGTAGTAAATACAAAGCGTTGCGAATACCGATGTAAAAAGTATCCCTGTCAGATAAGCCTGGATCATCGCGAGAGATTGCCCCCATGGCCTCCCAAATAATCCGAGGACAACGAGCACGAACAGAGGAAGTGATCCAAACTCCGGGCTGCTCGTGATCGCTACGGCAGCGTCCCGAATGACCGCTTTGCTTTTGGATGCCGCCATCCGCATTAAGGATTTGATATCTGGCTTGAAGGACCTGATCGCGTCGCGGCTGGGTTGGACCGCAACCCCGCGGGCATGCAGGTCGGTGTCGACAAGCATCCGCGCCTCATCCATCGACCTGCCCTGCTGCATAAGCATGACCGTCTCGATATTCAACGGACTCTTGCCCTCTACTCGAAACTGGCCGATCTGCAGCGATAGCCATCCGATATAGGGACCGGCTAGCAGCAGGAAAACGGCGGGTACAAGAAGAACCCTGCCCAGGGCGGAAAGCGTGATCTGACGCGAACGCAGCCACAACCCGCCGGCAATGAACAGCGTGCCAACCAGCATATAGGCGAGCCCCTCAGGCCGTATCAAATAGGCTAAGCCATACAATCCACCTGTCGCGGCGAGAGCGCGCCTGGTGGGATTTGCCAGCGCCAATATGGCCATCGCCGACGCTGCCATGGCGACGGTAACGAACGTGGATTCACAGTATACGGTGGTTGAAAAACGTATCAAGAATGGGTGGAGCGCGATCAGAAGCGCTGCACCTAGTGCCAATTTTTCATTATACATTTGGCGAGCAATAAGATAAACGGGGAAAACTAGAATTGATCCCATGCATACGTTGACGATACGGCCTGAAAGCTCGACGTCGTTAGTTAGAAACGTAATACCCTCGATCAGGAACGGGAAGAGTGGGGGAAAGAACAGATTGGGACCCTCTTGTCCGATCCCGACATATCCCTTCCCCTCGAGGAGACTGCGCGCAATCGAGGCATACTCGGCGCCCTCCTGCGAAATTTCTCCGGAAAAGAGTATTGCGCATACCGAGCGCAGCAGGAGAGCGATCAAGAAGATCAGCGGCAGGTTAATCCGACTATTCGGCTGGGCGGCGAAAATCCTGCCAACGTGCATTCGCATCGATGGATCCTCTGTTGCTATTAGGGTGACCCGATCCCGATTGCAGGCATGGCCTGCATAAAGGCATCGATATTCAGCTGCTGGCGCGTTTCGATTACCTCCGGCAGATGCAACGCATAACGCTCGACTTTGATTCCACTTGTCAGCAATGCAACCGCCAAGCTGCCGTAACCGCGAAATGAGAATATGGCTGTTGGTGACATTTGCACCCATCGGGCTGTGTATGGAGAGGTACAATCCGCGACTGATGCCCATTAGCGTCATTTCAGGAGGATGACCCCGACGGCGATGATAGGGATCATTAGAATGTCAGATATCAGCCAGCGCGGTCGAGAGAAGCTCGAATCACCGTCAGCCCGATTATCGCCGTTTATGTGCGGGTGGCTGCCGGCCACCGTCAGCGATCCTTGATCCTTTCCTTCTGGCGCGGTACTTCTGCGATCCGGAATACCGAGGCATAGCGGATTTTCCAGTCGGCGCGGCGTTCGCGGAAGGGTTCCAGGCTCCAATATCCGATCGGCCAGCCGCGTGTCAGAGAGGGGTCACCCTCATGGACCTCCCGTATAAGGTCGACGACCGGCAGCCATCCCATCCGCTTCGCAACGGCGGTGCGAACGTCGAGGTCAATTCCGGTGACAAAGAGGAGGCCGCCGGGCTTGACCAGTGCGGCCACGTTAAGCAGGCAGTTTTCTGCCGTGACGGGGGCCATGTGGCAAAGGAACCGGTTCGCCACGACGATGTCCTGAGGGCCAACTACATCGAGAAGCCGTGGATCGGCCGCATCCCCGTGGCGCCAGGTCACGCCTTCCCGCAGCCAGGGCCTGACCTTTGCGTATCCGTGCTCGATCTCGAAGATTTCCGCTACCTCATCGTCGGTCAGTCTCTCAAAGATCCAGTCCGTCTGGTGTGTATCCGTATCGACCGACATGTGCTCGCTCTCCGGAGACTTGACCATGTTCGGAGATGAACAGGACGCCGTGGCCAGTGAATAGATTCCCCGTTCGGCGAAGGCCAATATTGGCGGCGATATGTCCACAGCCTGGAGGACAACCTTCAGGTCCGGACGTGCGGAGCGGATAGCCCAAAGAATTGAATAGACCTCCGCTCCCTTGCTGCATGCCAGTACGGTGATCGACAGGCTGGAACCCTCCGGCTTCTGCTCCAGCAGACGAAGCATCAACGTCAGCTCCGCTCGGTTGCGGAGAAACAACGTGGCGAAGGACTGGCTGCGCCTGGAATCGCGACGCACCAGGAAATTCACATGGCGGCCGTAGGCACGACCGAACCCGTTTTGGCGCAGGGTGGCAGGCAGGTGGTTCCACACCCATTTCGTGCAGCGTACGTAGGCGGCGAGGCACCGCCGAGGTATACCGGACCCTGCATACCGAGTGAGAACAGGTCGAAAACCGACGGCCAACTGCCCCAGTGCCATGCCGGACCTCATTGCGATGATGCCGAAAAGTCAGAAAAGCCGAACTGCGCCGGATCGAGACGTCCCTGGATGAAGAAGCCCATCCCTGGATTCCCTTCGGCGTAGGTATTATCCGATGCGGAAACGAGCAGCCGATCGCCGTGACCGTCATTCTTGTTCAGGAGTACCGAGATCACGTCTCCGGAAATCCTGGCAGTGAAGATGTCGCCGGTTCGCGGAGGCATCACGCCATCGGGAAACGTTGTCTGGTTTGCAAGATAGGTGAAGTCCCCGAAAGCGCCGTTCCACCGCACGATCTGGGCGTAGGATCCGTCCCAGGAAAGGTTGCATTCGTAGCCTCGTGCTTCGGTCGGCGTGTCGGACCAGCGCAGCAGAAGCTCGACTTCGCGATAATTGCCTTTGATCGCGGGATCCCGCCACACAACCGCCCGGGCCGTCTGATTGGGGCCGAAACCGGCAAGGTACACATAGGAATCATCATACCCTCCCGTCCCCGTCTGAGTGCCCACCGCATGACCGGCGACGGTCCGCACCTGCTTCCACCGGTATCCCGAGTGGTGCCAGACGCCACCTTCGGAGATCGGATTCTCCGTCATTGGATACGTGGTGCTGAAGCGTCGTTCGGCGTTCGGCGCCACGCCTTGTGCATGGGATCCTTCCAGCAGCGCCAGCCCGACGCTTGCCGCCCACGCGACCCGTGGCAATACTGTCGCCAGAAGCATGCCCACCCCGCGCACGATGCGCTTCGTTCGGCTCCATCGTGCGACCCCATGACCGGTCTTCAACTCCACAGCAGATTTCCCTCTCGCCGCGCTCCGGTCGGCGCCCATTCAGCCGGATACAGCCGTCAGCGCCTCAGTTTCGCGAGGAAAGGGCTTTCTCGGCAGCTCTTTCGCCGCTCTTGAAGCTCTCGTCCGTCCACATGTATCCCCAGTCGCCGTACCGCCCGCAGTAGATTATGCTGACGTCGTCGAGGTAGCTGTGTACCGTCTCGAGAGCTTCGTTGCGGTCATGGTCAAAGATGACATTCGCGTACCGCAGGCGCAGGGCGTGCCGCGTCACGATGCGATCGTCCTCGCGGAGCAGGCCGCACCGATGCAGATCATCGATGACCGGTTCAATCCAGTCCTCGGGGTTTCCGGTGAAGGGCCGGTACTTCTCGGAAAAATAGACCTCCGCCTGAATGGCGCCCATGCCGGGCGGCGCGTTGTTGGGCGACAGCATGTGCGGAAACGACAGGCGGGTGAAGCAGATGTCATCGTCGTAGAAGTATGTCATGTGAGCGCTCGACAGATCCCGGCGGTCGACCCCGAGGTTAACCAGCACGCAGGTAGAACACGCCAGTCGCCGCGCCGCCGCGACGACCTCATCCGGAACGCCGCGGATCATGGGAATCAGATCGGGCAACGGCACCGAGGACACAAGGGCGTCGTATGCTGCGACCCGTCCGTCCAAAAACCGGATCTCGCGTGCCTTCGGATCAACTGAAACCAGTGTATGGTTCAGATGCAACTGTCCCATCGGAAGGAACTTTCGGAGGTAGGAAAAGAACCCTCCGCGTGTCGGATAGCGGAAATGGGTGATGTAGTGGCTGTCCGACGGCGCCGGCGCGACAGCACCACGGACCAACTCCTGCAGCGTGGGACGATAAAAGCGCGGCCCAAGCCAGTCCGTCGTCAGGTTCTCAGCTTCCGTCAGGTGGTATTTCCGGGCGTACTGCATCGGGAAAAGCTCGGCGAACGTCCGCCCGAAGCTTGCCAGCAGCCAGTCCGCATACGTCTTTATCGGGAGCTGAGGATCCTGGCTCTGCTCGGCGAAATCGGTGATCACCTTTGTGACGATGTCCGCCGGCAGCCCGTGCAGGTGAAGCTGCACCGGATGCGGTGCCCAGTGGCCACGCCAGTAATTGTTGAGAACGATGCGCTCCGCCTCGTACTCCTGATCGACGCTGTCGGCAAAGAGCTCCTGGATCCGCTGATCCTTGGTGAAGGAGATGTGGGGGCCACGGTCGAAGATGAAGCCGCCGTCGAGTTGGACGGAGGCCGTATGGCCTCCGGGGTACCCGCTGGCGTCGAACATGGTGGGGGTTATCCCCGCCGCATGAAGGCGGTAAGCCGAACCAAGGCCTCCCATGCCGCTACCGATCACCACGATGTTTGGCATTACGACAGGCCCCCCCTGTGATCTCGCATTGGCCCCTGATTCGTCGGCGAGCCATTCTCGAGTTCTGGTTTCGAATCGCTTGATCTGGGCGCTGGTCAGCGCCCGCAGATCGGTCCCGCAAGCGAAGCCGCGATACCATTCGACGATCCAGTCGAGCGCCATCGGCAACGGCACATGCGGACGCCAGCCGAGCGAAGCCCTTGCCATGGACGTGTCCAGCCGCAGCAACCCCGCCTCAGGCGGCCGCGCCGCCGCATCGCGGCACCATGCGGCGCCAGGGCCCCACGCCTGCGCCAGCAGGTCGGCCACCCGGGACACAGGCTGCGCGTCATCTTCCGCGGGACCGAAGTTCCAGCCGCAGGCGAAACGCCGGGCATCCCGCGTCAAATGCTCGGCCAGGAGCATGTAGCCGTACAGCGGCTCCAGGACGAACTGCCAGGGCCGGACCGCCGCGGCACTCCGGATCAGGCAGGGCGTTTTGCTCAGGAAGGCCCTCATCAGGTCGGGAATGAGCTGGTTGCTGGTCCAGTCGCCGCCGCCGATCGCGTTGCCAGCGCGCGCGCTGGCCAGGGCGACGCCGTGGCTTTCGCTCTGCCCCGGCGGAAAGAAGGAGTCCCGATAAGCGGAGGTTACCAGCTCGGCACACCCCTTGGAGTTCGAATAAGGATCGTGACCGCCCATGCGCTCGTTCTCGCGATAGCCCCAGATCCTTTCGCGGTTCTCATAGCATTTGTCGCTCGTCACGTTCACCACCGCGCAGCGCAGGCCCAGCTGGCGGAGAGCTTCCAGGACATGGACGGTGCCCATGACGTTCACGGAGTAGGTCTCCATGGGATCGTCGTAGCCGCGGAGCACGACAGACTGCGCGGCCAGATGAAACACCACCTCGGGCCGGCATGCTGCGAGTTCGGTCTTAAGACGGTCGAAGTCCCGGATGTCGGCGAGAACCGACCGCATTCCGCCGGCGACAGCCGCCTGCTCGAACAGGTTCGGCGATGTCGGCGGCTCGAGCGCATAGCCCGTCACCTGCGCTCCCAACATGTCCAGCCACAACGACAGCCAGCTGCCCTTGAAGCCGGTATGTCCTGTGAGAAAGACCTTCCGGCCCTTCCAGAACGATCGGTCAAGCATGACGCAACCGACCGCAAGTGGGGACGGGCCGGTTACCGTGAGCGGCGACGAGCCAGGATCGCGCGCAGGTTCTCATGACACCGCCGCGGCCTCGCGAAGTTGCTCCGGGGACAGGTCCCGCGCCCCGACCGCCAGACCGAACTGCGCCGCCTGATCGAGCCAAAGCCTTTCTTCGAGCCGACCAACCGGGGCGTCCACGTCATCAAACGTCACGACCGAATCCTTCCTGACGCTGCGCCGCAACACGCACCCCTCCGAGAGCCCGATCGGCAGCGCGGCGATGCCGCGCGCGGCGTCGGAATTGTCGATCAAACCGTAGGTGGAGAACCCACCGATCCCGTCCAGACGCTCTCCGGCCGCCAGGTCGCGCTTGGCAACACTTACGACCTCACAGACGGGCGCGCCGAGCGGTGCGACGGTGGCGTCGCGATGCTCGACGGCCCGGCCTATCGTCGAGGCGATCTGGATGTGTGGCAAATGGAAAGGCGTGTAGAACACGTAGAAAGGGCCCTGTCCGAGCTTGTAGTATGCGAGCTGTGCTTGCTTGAGCGCCGCGTCTTCGTGGACGATCACGAATGCTCCCGTATGTGGAGCGGCGCCGAGCGCGTAGTCGACCAGGCCCGTCGCGAGCATCTGCTCCGCCGGCAGCAGATCGGCCATCTCACGCACGTCTTTGCAGGGCGGGCCGTACATCCCGCGTCGGCCGGCGCGGAAGCCCGTTGCGTTGGCCAGCACGGTGGCTTCCATGGACAGCTTTGTCGCGTCGGCGAACGACGTCACCTTCCTCACGTCCTGATCGTTCTGATGGGCGAAGGCCCTCTGTGTGTCCGGGTTGCGGTAGTAGTCGACCATACCCTTGATGTTTCCGGCGGCGACCGGACGAAGGCCGAGGGTGCGGAGATAGCGCAGGAGGGTCATGGCCACTCCCGGCTCGTCGCCATCGGTATGGGTCACCACCACGCCCGCGCGGTCCGCCTTCGCCCTGAGGATCGGACCGATCAGGGAGTCAAGCTCAGCGTTCACCAGCACGACGCTCTTGCCATGGGCGAATGCGTCCAGGGTGACGCGGGCGGCAGGGCCGACTGTGCCCGTCACCTCAACGATGAGATCAATCGCATCGCAGCCGGTCAGCACCGAAGGATCGTCGGTGAGCACCGGCATCCCCGCCGCGATGACCGACCCCGCCTCGTGTGTGCTGGCGGCGTGGCGCCACGACGTTATGCCCGCTTCGCGAAAGGCGCGTGCGGCATGCTCCGTGGACCGATTGGCAATCGCCATCAGCCGTATCCCCGGCACAGGCGTGCCGAGCTGCAACGCGATCGCGCGCCCGGTCGCGCCGGCGCCGACCATGCCGACCCTGATCGGCCGTCCCATAGCTTCGCGGGCCCGAAGCGCGGTATCCACGCTCATCATCGTTTCCACACTCATCATCGTTTCCCCGGTTTGCATTCGCCGCCTTCGTAGGTTCGAGCTCCTGCCTCAGCAGGCGACCAAGCGCTCCTGCTGCTCAAACAGGGGCCAGCTGCGGTCCTGGGCGGACACGCATGTCGGCACCAGCGGCAAGTGAATGCCGAACGCCGGATCATCGTAACGGACGCCGAACGCCGCGTCCGGCGAATAGAATGCCGACGCCATGTAATGTATCTCCGTACCGTCTTCAAGAGCCTGGCATCCATGAGCGCATCGTTCCGGGATATAAAGCATGTTGGCGTCGCGCGGGGTCAGCCGAATCCCGTACCACTTTCGGTACGAGACCGACTCCGGCCGCAGATCAAGAACGACATCGAAGACGGCGCCTCTGGTGCAACGGACGAGCTTCGCTTCCAATGCCGGCGCCCTCTGGAAATGGAAACCGCGAACCGTGCCGCTGATTATACTGGACACGACATTTGCCTGGACAGGACTGAACTCTATCCCCTGCGCGGAAAACTCATTCGCGCACCAGGCCCTCAGAAATCGTCCACGCTCATCGCAATGCGGGGCCGGCTCGATCAGCCAGGCTCCCGCGATGCCGGTTTCCAAGAAGCGCATTGCACACAATCCCAACCTTGGTCCGCCTGGTCTGCCATCCGCCGGCTCCTCGATGAAGCCGCGCACGGCGTCCCGGAGGTGCACGTTGTTCCTTGATGAACGCCGCCATCACCCCCTGCTTCGGAGACTTATACGTCATCTGGGATCGGCGGGCTTCTGGCAATTCGGCCGCCCAGCGACTTGGGCGATACATCCCTTCGATCGATGCCGTAGGTCTCAGTGCAGACGCGAACGGATGAGGGTGACTATCGAAAATGATTATTGACAACACTGGAGTGGCGCAATGATGTAAGGCCGTTATTGCCCCGCTCGGCGTTTGGAGCGCTCCCCCGAACCAAGGTTTGTCCCGCCGTGATGACGCCGCCATCGCCTGAGTTGACCGTCGCCCGCTCTGTCCAGATACTGGAAACGAACCCGTTCGAGGGTGTGAAGGGTTGGATACGACGGCCGCGTTCGGCTCGCCGGCCGTTGAGGGCAGCGCGGATCGGTTTGCTCGACCACATGGGCGGCGGAAACCTGGGCGACGACACCACACAGACTGCCTTGATCGCCAGCATAAGGCAGCGCTGGCCGGCAGCAACGATCTACGGTTTCTCGATGAACCCGCCTGACACGGAAAGGCGGCATGGTATCCGCGCTTTTGCGATCCGGCGAAAAACATGGGACCATCCCGATCGGTCGCCGCGGAAGGCGACGCCGGTCAGCAAGCGACCCACGAGCAGGCTGAACGCCGCGCCTGCTCTGAAGTGGATTAAGAAAGTCGCCTCTCACACGCTGCATATCGTGGATTCCGTTCTTGGAGAGTTGGTCTTTCTGCTACGATCTTTCCGAGCGGCGCGCGAGATCGACGTCCTTGTCATGAGCGGCGGCGGGCAGTTGCTGGACTCCTGGGACGGCCCCTGGGCCTATCCCTATACGCTGTGGAAATGGGTCGTCCTCGCCAAGCTGTCGGGTGCCAGATGCTACTTCATCAACTTGGGGGCGGGCCCGATCCGGCATGGTCTCAGTCAATTCTTTATCAGGAATGCGCTGCGCCTCGCCGATTACGTCTCGCTCCGCGACGAGGAATTGCGGGCACTGGTGGCAAGCATCGGATTCGCGGGGAGAGCCCACGTTTTCCCCGACTGCGTGTATGGTCTCGATCCCCGTCGGCTCGAGGCGGGACGAACCGAGGTCGACAGGAGGGATGTCATCGGTCTCTCGCCAATGGCGTACTGCCATCCTCAGCGCTATTGGATCCGCGACGGCACGGTCCATGAGGAGTTCATTGAGAAGTTCGTCTCGTTTGGCATGCGGCTGGACAGGCGCTATCGCCTGGCGCTGTTCAGCACGGATATCTGGTTCGACTCCGATACGCTCGCGGCGGTCGACGACCGGCTGCGGAAAAGCCCGAGGCCGCCGGAATTGCTTCTCGGCATACAAAGGGTTTCGTCGCTTGACGAACTGATCGCGACGATGTCGAAGCTGGACTACATCATAACCTGCCGGTTCCATGGCGCGATATTCGCGCACCTGATGAACATTCCATTCATCGCCATATCTCACCACCCAAAAGTGAGGTCCCTGATGGTGGATCTGGGGCTCGCGGATTTCTGCCTCGACATCGACACGTTCGACGAGGAACTGCTGGCGGCGACTTTCGCCCGCCTTGTGAAGGAAAGAACCCGGATCAAGATGCAACTGGCGGATAAGGCGACAGACTATCGGAAGCGGCTGGTTACGCAATTGGACATATTGTTTCCCCCGGAGTTCCGCCATGAACAAACCATTTGAGCCGCTGGTGACTGTGCTGACGCCGGTCTATAATGGCGAACGGTACTTAGCGGAATGTATCGACAGCGTACTCGCCCAGAGCTATCAAAACTGGGAATATGTGATCGTCAACAACTGCAGTCAGGACAGCACGTTGGAGATCGCCACCCGATACGCGGCGAAGGATCGTCGGATACGGGTGCTGAGCAACGATTTCACATTGGACGTCATCTCCAATCACAACCGGGCGTTCGGGTTGATCGCGGCCGACAGCAAGTACTGCAAGGTCGTGTCGGGAGACGACTGGTTGCTGCCGCAGTGCCTTGAGCGGATGGTGTCGGTCGCGGAGGAGAATCCGTCTGTCGGTGTCGTCGGATCTTACCAACTGAGCGGCGGCGGGACCGATTGGGCGGACTGGTGCATCAAGTGGGGCCAGATCCCTTATCCGAGCGTCGTGGTTCCCGGCCAGCAGATCGGACGTATATACATGCTCGGTGGTCCGGACGTGTTTGGCAGTCCCACCTCGCTACTGTACCGGTCCGACCTGGTACGAAGCCAGGATCGGTTCTATCCGAATTTGACCGCGGAAGCCGACACCAGTGCCTGCTGCCGGTGTCTGAGCCACACCGACTATGGATTTGTGCATCAGGTTCTTTCCTATGAACGTGTCCACAAGGTGCGGGTCACGACGCGATCGCGCAGCCTGAATGCCTACATATCGTCGCGCATCGGGGATCTGCTGACGTACGGGTCGGCCTTCCTGTCCCCGGAAGAGCGGTCGCGGCGGTTGGCCATGCTGTTCGAGGAATACTACGATTTCCTCGCGAGTAGCGCGCTGAGGCGTAGAGAACGGGAGTTCTGGACGGTCCACCGGAGGCTGCTGGGTGAACTTGGGTATCCACTCAGTCGGGCGAAACTGGCAAGGCATGTTCTCAAGGCCCTGGCAAGGCTAACCCTGAGCCCCATGGACGCGGTCGAGAAGGTCGCGCGGGTCGTGCGCGGCCTGTACGCAGGGCGGCTCCGATGGTGCCAAGCCCGGTCCGTCCAGGTACTGGCGCCGGCAGCCGATGCGGTGATTTGGCGCGGAGGGCGTTGCCGCGGCACGCTGGCCGGCGATGACGTTCCGCCGGGGCTTCCACTTTTAGGTGACTTGCGGAGATGGCCGGGCGAGTGGATAGGTCGCGCGACTTCACGGGATACAGCCTCGTATCGCGGTCATACGACAACTGGACGGAGGTGTGTCGAGCGCGCGCAACGCGGCCCTTGCGCGGGCCTCAGGAGAGTTGTTCGCACCAATAGACGCGGACGACCTTTGGCATCCTGACTTCATCGCGCGGCAGGTCCGGTCCATGCGCGAGGGAACATTGTCAATGCTATCGAAGGCGCCGCTCACCGCCGGCCGGCTTTTCCTGCCCTTGTCATCGCGGGCGCTGTTGCAGACGACTGGATCCAGCGCGCGGCCGAGAAAGTCGACCCTGTTCCTGTCAAGCTCCACAGTCGCATGAGCAAGGGCATCTGCCGTTGGTCACAAAGCACGTGCCCGGCCGGCGACGCGACCTTTCGGCGCCAGTTTGTTACCCCCGGGATTGGCCGATGACCGCAGGACCTCTGGCGGAGCGAAGCAGTGGCGGTCGGGTGCGATCGACGTCAGGAGCCCTTTGGTGATCATATCCATGTATTCGTATCGGACGCTCGAGGTTTCCAGATGGCGAATTTGAGGCGCGCGCTGCTGTTCGCCTCGGGCGGGCGATACGTCATAACGGGCGTCAATCTTGTTTCTACCGTCATCATCGCGCGGCTTCTCACGCCTTCGGAGTTTGGCATCTCGGTGCTGGGGACAGCCGTTGTCGGCATTGCCGAAGCGATCCGCGAGCTGGGCTCCATCTCCTATCTCGTTCAGGAGAAAGAGCTGACCCCGCGGAAGACGCGGACCGTATTTTCGATCAGTCTGATCGTGACCTCCCTCATAACGATCCTGCTTGTAGTGCTGTCCGGTCCGCTGGCGGATTTTTACCGCGTTCCGATGCTCGCACCCTACATAAGGGCAATCGCTCTCAGCTATGCGATAGCGCCGTTCGCCCACCCGCTGTATGCGCTGCTGACGCGGGACATGGCCTTTGGCGTGATCGCGGCGCTCGACGTAACGACGGCGCTTCTGAATGCCGGTCTGGGCATCTGTCTGGTGCTGCTGGGTTTCAGCTTCATGGGGCTCGCCTGGGCGGCCGTCATTTCGAACGCTGCCTGGACGATCATGGGGTTTTGCGTGAAGCGGGATTTCACGATCTATGTCCCTTCGCTTGCCGAATGGCGAAGCGTATTGGCATTCAGCGCGTACGGGAGTGCCAGGGCGCTTCTCTACAGGGCGTCGGAATCTCTGTTTTATCTGATCCTTGGCAAGTTCCTGGACGCCGGCGCGGTCGGCCTGTGCCAGCGAGCACTTTTGCTGGCGCAATTTCCGGAGAAAGTCATTCTGGCGGGAATTGGTGCCGTGGCCCTGCCGGCATTCTCGGACCATGCGCGTCACGGGCGAGACTTGAAGACCGCGTATCTCGATGCTGTCGAGCACGTCACCGCGGTTCTGTGGCCGGCACAGATCGTGCTGTGCATGCTTGCCGGGCCTATTGTAACGCTCCTCCTCGGCTCGCAGTGGCGGGAGGTGATCCCGATCATGCGGATCTTCGCGATAGCGTTCCTGTTCAACTTCTCGACCAGCCTGAATTATCCGATCCAGGTAGCCGCCGGAGGCATCCGCCACACCGTGTCGGTTGCGTTTGGCCAGATGGCCGTGTCCCTGGCGATCATGAGCTTTGCCGCCGGCTACGGTCTCACGGCCGTTGCCCTCAGCACCGTGCTGACCATCCCGTTCACTGTCTGCCTCTCGGTCTGGCTCGTGCGTTCCCTGGTTCCCTTTGGATTGCTGGAATTCGCCGGTGCGCTGAAAAAGAGCGCCATATGCACCATGTTCAGTGCCGCGGGTCCGGCCGTGGTTTTGCTCACGCGCACTCAAGGAACGGACATGACGATCGAAATGTTGAGCGCGGTTGTCATGTCGTGCGGTGCCGGCTGGGTTGTCGGGCTATGGGTCAGCCATCATCCATTGCTTCAGGAACTGTCCCGAGCGTGCGCTTCCGCGGCCGGGTTGGCGGGCGTGACATTTTCAGGTGCCAGGGTGCGGACGATTTGCCGGCGGTGAAAATTGCCGGCAGGATCGCCAGCGGAAGTGCGCAGCTTCAGCATCGCATGAGCGCCCGATCCATCGACCGTGCTTCGACGAAATGATCAGTCGAATAAGTCTTAAGGCTGATTCTTCGCAAGTTGTCAGCGGTGCTACACTCCGCGCGCCGAGCTACCGGTGTCCACATACCGGAAAACCAGGTGTTGCGGTTGGAGCGGGACGGATGAATTTCCCCAGAGCGGCGTTACGCCAGGCTGTTGCCGAGCCCGCTCGCCATTGCCGTGGCGATTTGACCCGCACGTTTGTCGATGGCGCGCTTCACGCGCCGCACTTGCATGAAATCGGATCTTACAATCCCCTGCACGTCCTCGTGCGCCAGTCCTGGTTTCCGGGACAGCCCGGGCAGTATGTAAGGCCGACTGGGGCTGCCGGTTCATCGTTCCGCTTTCAACCGGAACGGGTATCCAATCCGAAGGAGTTGGCCTGATGAAAGTCGTTTTACTTTGCGGAGGCCTGGGCACTCGAATCCGGGAATATTCGGAGGCAATACCGAAGCCGATGATCCCGATCGGCCATGAGCCTGTGCTGTGGCACGTGATGCAGTATTACCGACAGTACGGGCATCTGGATTTCGTACTGTGCATGGGCTACAAGGCGACCGTTATCAAGGAATTTTTCCTTGGCTACAAGCCGCAGACTTACGCTGACTGCGTTGTGTCCGGCAGCGGATCGAAAGTGGAGCTGCTGGGAAAGCCGCAGGAAGACTGGCGCGTGACGCTGATCGACACCGGCATCTGGCGTAACATCGGTGAGCGACTGTGGGCTGTCCGGGAGCAAGTCCAGGGCGAAGAGATGTTCCTCGCCAACTACAGCGATGGGCTGACCGATGTCGACCTTGACGACATGATCGCGAAGTTCAAGGAGAGCGGCAAGGTCGCCTGCTTCCTGGCGGTTCGTCCGCCACTGACGTTCCATCTCGCCGACATCGACGAAACCGGGCGCGTCCGCGCCATGCGCGCGTCTGACAGCTCGGACATCTGGATCAACGGCGGCTATTTCATCATGCGGCCGGAGGTCTTCGACTACATGCGAGAGGGCGAAGAACTCGTCGTCGAGCCGTTCCGCCGACTGATCGAGGCGGATCAGCTCATGGCCTACAAATACTCCGGTTTCTGGCGGGCGATGGACACGCTGCGGGACCGCCAGGCGCTCGAGGACATGGTCGAGAGGGGAAACATGCCGTGGCGCCTGCCCGCCCGCCGCCCGCTCACAGGCGCTGCCTGATGGCTGCCCGATG
>CAWFNN010000014.1:0-713590 GCA_963817185.1 uncultured Alphaproteobacteria bacterium
ATCGTCGATCATGCCGGAAATCGGACCGGGGGTATACGTCTCGCCGGACCTGTCGCGCGGCGTGCGGGATCGGGTATGGACCGTCTTGTCGGACTGGTGGGACGGCGCGCCCGGCGGATCGATAACGATGGTATGGAAGGATGATACCAGCGCTGGCCGATTGGGGCTGCTTACATTGGGCCTACCGCCCCGCACGCTGTCCGATCTGGACGGGTTATTGCTCGTTCGTCAGGACTGACGGCGGCACAGTTGTTTGACAAGTAAATCAGATCAGTTGTTTATGGGGCAGAGGTTCCCCCGCCCGCGCGGGGATGGCCCCGGCACACCGTCCATATCCGTCACGCAGAGGACGGTTCCCCCGCCCGCGCGGGGATGGCCCCGCCACGTCACTGACGCCAGAGCGCCCCATGTGGGTTCCCCCGCCCGCGCGGGGATGGCCCCCCGTTCGATGCGGGCGCACGTAGTTACCCGCCGGTTCCCCCGCCCGCGCGGGGATGGCCCCGCGTCTGGGCAGCTCGTCGATGAGCTGGGTTAGGTTCCCCCGCCCGCGCGGGGATGGCCCCGGTGCCACTGACGGCCCATCAGAAACCAGGTGGGTTCCCCCGCCCGCGCGGGGATGGCCCCCGCCAACCGACCGTTCAAATCGCTAATCTGCGGGTTCCCCCGCCCGCGCGGGGATGGCCCCGCGTCTGGGCAGCTCGTCGATGAGCTGGGTTAGGTTCCCCCGCCCGCGCGGGGATGGCCCCTTCTCGACTTACTAGAAACCATCGCTGAAGCGGGTTCCCCCGCCCGCGCGGGGATGGCCCCGTCATAAAATACGTTTGCCGTGCGCCCTACAAGGTTCCCCCGCCCGCGCGGGGATGGCCCCTGACCGGATACACGCTGTCGGGCACGACTTGGGGTTCCCCCGCCCGCGCGGGGATGGCCCCGGCAGATCGTCCAGCGCGTCATCCGGCCCGAGGGTTCCCCCGCCCGCGCGGGGATGGCCCCCGCCAAGGTCTCATCGATTTCCATAAAGTGGTGGTTCCCCCGCCCGCGCGGGGATGGCCCCGTATCAACCCCATCAGGAATCATCGGCAGCAAGGTTCCCCCGCCCGCGCGAGGATGGCCCCCTACCTGATCGCTGGCACGATCACGATCTCCCGGTTCCCCCGCCCGCGCGGGGATGGCCCCTGCCCTCTTATACCTAAGAGGGGCAGTGCTATGGTTCCCCCGCCCGCGCGGGGATGGCCCCTGCTGCATCGCCGCGATTTCGTTGGTCTTCTGGGTTCCCCCGCCCGCGCGGGGATGGCCCCTCGGCGAGGCTTCCCACGATCTTGGCGACATTGGTTCCCCCGCCCGCGCGGGGATGGCCCTTCCGCTCCATCTTGAAGTCCCTCGGGCTCACGGGTTCCTCCGCCCGCGCGGGGATGGCCCCCCGACGATCTTGTCACTCGCGTCCTCGGCCCAGGTTCCCCCGCCCGCGCGGGGATGACCCCTCTCCTGCACGATCTTGGGGGTTGGGGCGGTGGGTTCCCCCGCCCGCGCGGGGATGGCCCCGAACAGCTCAAATACTACGCCTGCGGGGCGATGGTTCCCCCGACCGCGCGGGGATGGCCCCACGTCTCGACGTGCGCTTTTGCGCGCTTCCGCGGTTCCCCCGCCCGCGCGGGGATGGCCCCGTGTGGCCACCGTTGCACCAGCTCGCATCAGAGGTTCCCCCGCCCGCGGGGGGATGGCCCCCAGAAGATCCTCCGCCGCCGCCAAATGCTCCCGGTTCCCCCGCCCGCGCGGGGATGGCCCCTATACGTGCCGCCACTGAGCATCAGCGGAGTGGGTTCCCCCGCCCGCGCGGGGATGGCCCCTGCATCGACCTTGAAGGGCCGGATACCGGCGTGGTTCCCCCGCCCGCGCGGGGATGGCCCCGCAGGTGAGCGGTCCGTCTTCACTCCTTCCCTGTGGGAGCGGGTAGGGTAGCGACGGTCTGTCTTGATCCTGACGTCATCCGCAACGCGGCCGATGCTCCAGATCGACGGCAGCACAACAGCAGGGTGATCACACATGAGCGAAGCGCGAAACATCGCGGTGCTGCCGGCATCCGCGACCATCAAATACGACGAGATGTGCCGGGCAATCGAAGCGGCGCATTACGTGGACGAAGTGAAGGACATCCGAGACAAGGCGCTAGTGTTCTGAGTCGCTCACATTGCGGGGTATAGCCTTTTGAGCTTGACGCGGGCGTCGGCGGTGGTGAACTGCCAGTCTGCCTTGGTGTGATGCTTGTTTCGGCTGTCTTGCCAAGCAGCGACTTCCTCGATGAGAGTCTGCTTGTCGGGGATGCGCCGATCGAGGCATTGGCGCGACAGAACGCTGAGTTCAGCTTCCGCCATATCCAGCCAACTGCCGTGCTTGGGGGTATAGTGCCACTCGAACCGCTCGACGAGGCGACGTGCCTCGGGGGCGGGGAAGGCCTCATAGAGTGATGCCGGCTTGTGGGTGCTGAGATTGTCCTGCACGAGCACGATCTTGCTGGCGTCGGGGAAATGCGTGTCGGACAGCTCCTTCAGCGCCTGGGCATAGTCCACGGCGGCATGGTGGTCCGTCACCTTGACGTGCCGCCAGCCTTCCAGAGGGGCGAACAGCATGAACAGGTTGGCAGTGCCGTTACGCTCGTACTCGTAATCGTGCCGGGCCGGCTGGCCGGGCTTTGCCGGGAACGGTGTGCGGGTTTCCTTGATGAGCTGCTTCGAGGTCTCGTCCAGGCAGACCACCGGGCAGGCCGGATCATGCGGGCGTTGATAGACTTCCAGTACGTCTTCCATGTTGGCCACGAAAGCGGCGTTGGCGTCCGGCGGGATCACCCATTGTTTCTGCAGGTGGGGCTTGAGTGTGTTTTTTTTAGCGTCCGCCCGATTGTGTTGTCACTGGCGCGATCGACGATGTTCAGTTCCACCACAGCGGTTTCCAGCAGCGTCAAGGTCCACCGCTTGCGCCCCTTGGGCGGCAGAGAACAGGCAAGCGCGATCAGCTTGGCCTCGGCTTTGCCGTCGAAGATGCGCGGCCTCGCCGAGTTCGGCGAGTGCTTGTGGGTCAGGGCGGCGTCGATGCCTCCCTCCACCAGTTGCTGGCGCGTGCGAGCGATGGTGTCGATGCTGGTATCCAATGCCTCGGCGATCTGGCCATCGCTCCAGGCTCCGGCCTCCGAGGCATCGGCCTTCAGCAAGATACGTGCCTTCAGCACCTGCCGGGCGGGGCTCTTACCCTTTTGGATCAACCCGTTGAGCCGCTCGCGCTCCTCTCCGCTGAGCTTGACGATGTACTTCTTCACGGCAGGTTGTTGCGCGGTCACGATGCATCTCCGATGTTGCCGGAGGCATCGATTCAGAGATCCACCGCAGAATCAACGACATGCTGCACTAGCAATCGAGATTTACACGCGCCAGGCGCAGAACGTTGAGGCCGAACGTCAAGCCTGTGAAATCAGGCTGCGTGCTGAACGTCGGGCCGGGCAGTTGCTGGCGGAAATGGAGAAGGCGAAGCGCGGACCCGATAGAGGCACAGAACAGAGGTCGCAGCGTGCGACCGCTGCCGAAACCCTCGCCGACATGGGCATATCCAAGACGCAGTCTTCCCGCTGGCAACAGCTTGCGGCCGCGCCGGAACCGGAATTCGAAGCCGCCCTGGCTGCTCCGGAAAAGCCGACCACACGGCTATCTCCCAAGGCAAAAAAATCGGGGGATAAATAGTGGGGTGGCGTCCCTCATGTCCGAATCCCGTCGTCCCATCGGTCGCTCTGGCAGGCAGAACCCGGGTGAAGGCTGGCCGGGACCGGAGGGGACCGCGACAGGCCAATCGGAAGGCCGGCCCGCGGACCGCGCCCCGATAAGATCGGCAGGGGGGACGCGCTGCGCGGGAGCGCCGCCCTGGCGCAGCCACCCGAAATCGACGCTGGCGGGTCCGCATGGGGTCCGCAACCAATCGCCGTTTAATCTTTACCAGGCCGATCGGAAGCCATCTATCAGATTTTTCCTTTGAACTTCAGCGGATTGGCTTGGTGAGCCCGGTGGGATTCGAACCCACGACCCCAAGATTAAAAGTCTCGTGCTCTACCACCTGAGCTACGGGCTCGCCGGCGCGCTTTGAACGCCATGCAAGGCCGCGGGTCAAGCTTCACACTCGCGGCGATGCACTCGGTGGCGTGATCGCGAAACGTCGGGGCGCATCGATTCAGGCGCCCCGGTCGATCAAGCGACGTCGGCGACCACCGACATCTTCTCGATCTTGTCAGGGTTCGAAACCGTACCGCCACCGCCGCTGCCGCGCTTGATCTGGTCGACGAACTCCATGCCCTCGACGACCTGGCCCCAGATCGTGTACTGGCCGTTCAGGTGCGATGCTGGCTCGAACATGATGAAGAACTGGCTGTTCGCGCTATGCGGGCTCTGCGATCGAGCCATGCCGCACGCCCCGCGGACGAATTTGGCCTTGTCTGTGAACTCGGCGCGGATGTTATCGAGGTCGCTGCCGCCGGTTCCAGTGCCGGTCGGATCGCCGCCCTGCGCCATGAAGCCTTCAATGACACGATGGAACACCGTGCCGTCATAAAATCCCTTCCGCACCAGGGTCTTGATCTGCTTCACATGCATCGGTGCGATGTCCGGCAGGAGCTGGATCACCACTCTGCCCTGTTTCAGGTCGAGGTACAGCGTGTTCTCGGGATCGAGAGCCGGCTTCGAGTCGCTCATGGTTCCTGTCTCCTTCTGATGACTACTTCACGTCGGCTGCCACACGCATATGCACGATCCGATCGGGGTTGGTGACAATCCCGCTACCGGGGGCACCACGCTTGATCTCGTCGACATACTCCATGCCGCTCACGACCTGGCCCCAGATCGTATATTGCCCGTCCAGCGAGGGCGCCGGCGCAAACATGATGAAGAACTGGCTGTTGCCACTGTTCGGGTCGGAAGCGCGCGCCATCCCGCAGACGCCGCGCACGAAGTGACGCTCGCTGGCCTCCAGCGGCAGGTCAGGCAACTTGCTGCCGCCGGTGCCGGTGCCGGTGGGATCGCCGCCTTGCGCCATGAAGCCCTCGATGACGCGGTGGAAGGGCGTACCGTCGTAGAAACCCTGGCGCGCCAGCGTCTTGATTTGCGCGACTGTCTTCGGCGCCACTTCAGGCAGAAGTTTGATCACTACGCGACCTTGCTTCAGATCCAGGTAGATCGTGTTTTCAGGGTCCATGGTTTGCGCCCCCGCGGGCGCGGCGGTACCGAGGGTGGTGACGGCCAGCGCGGCACTGGATGCGATCAGAGTACGGCGGTGCATGACGCCCTCCTTCAGTTGAAAATAACGAAAATAGGAAGAGGCCGGAAACGGAAAGCAGCCTGGCGGCTCAGCCGCGGACACGCTTCAGGACACGTTCCAGGGCAAGGGGAGGCACGAACGAGGCGATGTCGCCGCCCAGCTTCGCGACTTCCTTGACCAAACGAGAGGCTATGAACTGGTGCGTCTCGCTCGCCATCAGAAACACCGTCTCGATATCCGGTGCCATGCGATAGTTCATGCCGGCCATCTGGAACTCGTTATCGAAATCCGACACCGCACGAAGGCCGCGCACGATCATCGAGGCGCCGACCTTGCGGGCGAAATCCACCAGCAGCGTGTCGAACGGGATCACCTCAATGACCATGCCGTTGCGCGAAGCGATCGCCGCGATCTCCGCCCGTACCAGTTCGACCCGTTCGTCCAGCGTGAACAGCGGACCCTTGCCGATGTTCATCGCCACGCCGACAACCAGCTTGTCCAACAAACGTGCCGCGCGGGCGATCACGTCGAGATGGCCGTTGGTGATGGGATCGAACGTTCCCGGGTACAAGCCTATCCGCTGTGGATAGTGATTGCGCGCATCAGCCATCGCTTCCTTCCTCGGGAGGCTTGTTGTCGGTATCCGTCGGGCCGTCTGTTGGGCCGCCTTCTGGTCCGCGGCCGTCCGCACCGCCTGTGTTCGGGATGCCGCTGTCGGGGCTCGCCTCATCATCGGGAGGTCCGCCGTTGTCGTCTGTCTCGTCTTCCAGCACCGTGAAGACGCTGGTCACGTGCTCACCCTTGTCCACGCGGAACAGGGTTACTCCCATCGCCTGGCGGCCGGTCGTGCGGACCTGGTCGACCGGCACGCGGATCAGCCGTCCGGCATCGGTGACCATCATGATGTCGTCTCCCTGCCGCACCGGGAAGGTCGCCACCACCGCCTTGCCGTTGCGCGGCGCCAGCGTGATGTTGCCGATGCCCTGGCCGCCACGTCCCGTCACCCGGTATTCGTACGCCGAGGTGCGCTTGCCGAAGCCCATGTCGGTAACCGTGAGAAGCATTTCCTCAGCGATTTCCATGTCGGAGAAGCGCTCCGCCGACAGGGTGACCTCGGCGACGTCCTCCTCGGCTTCCACGGCAGTCGGTGTTTCGGGCTCTGCCTCGCCGTTGCCGCGCCGCTTGGCATTCGCCTGTTTCAGATAGGCGATGCGCTCCTCCGGTGACGCTTTGACATGGTGAAGCACGGACAGGCTGATGACCTCGTCACCGTTGAGCAACTTGATGCCGCGTACGCCGGAGCTGTCGCGACCCGCGAAGACGCGCACCTGATCGTCGGACAACCGGAACCTGATGCAGCGGCCCTTGCGGGTCGCCAGCAGCACGTCGTCGCCTTCCCGGCAGGTGGCGACGCCCACCAGATGATCGCCTTCGTCCAGTTTCATCGCGATCAGGCCCGCGGCACGCACGTTCTTGAAGTCCGACAACCGGTTGCGACGCACATTCCCGGACGCGGTCGCGAACACCAGATGCAGGCTGTCCCACAGCGTCTCGTCCTGTGGCAGCGGCAGCACGGTGGTGATGGTGTCGGCGCCAAGTTCCGGCAGCAGATTGACGAGTGCGCGACCTTTTGCCGTAGGCCCGGCCTCGGGCAATTTCCAGACCTTCACCCGGAAAGCCTTGCCTCCCGACGAGAAGAACAGCACCCACTGGTGGGTATGCCCGTTGAAACTGCGGGTGACGATATCATCGCCTCGCATTCCCGCGCCCGATCGTCCCCGTCCGCCGCGGTTCTGCGCTCGGAATGTCTCCAGGGTGGTCCGCTTGATGAAGCCGTCGCGGGTGATCGTCACCACCATCTGGCCCGGCTCAATCAGGCTCTCGTCGTCCTGGTCCGCCAGAGCATCGACGATCTCGGTCAGTCGCGGCGACGCGATCTCCGTGCGGGCCGCCGCCAGTTCCTCGGTCATGACCTCCATGCGCCGGATGCGCGAGTGCAGGATATCGAGCAGTTCCCGAATTTTGCCTGCGACTTCTTCCATTTCGGCGTGGATCTTCTCGCGCTCCAGGCCGGTGAGGCGCTGCAGCCGCAGGTCCAGGATGCCGCGCGCCTGCTCCTCGGTCAGTCGCACCGTGCCGTCCGGAGCGATGACGTTCCCCGGTTCGTCGATCAGCGCCAGCAGCGCACCGATATCCTCGGCTGGCCAGTCTCGGCCCATCAGTGCGACCCGAGCCGCGGCAGCATCTGGGCTGGCCCGGATGAGCCGGATCACCTCATCGATGTTGGCGACCGCGATCGCGAGACCGACGAGGTTGTGCGCGCGATCGCGTGCCTTGCCCAGCTCGAAGCGGGACCGCCGGAGTATGACCTCCTCGCGGAACCGGATGAAGCATTGCAGCGCCTCGCGCAGCCCCATCTGTTTCGGCTGCCCGTCATCCAGCGCCAGCACATTGATGCCGAACGACGTCTGCAACTGGGTGAACCGGAACAGCTGGTTCAGCACCACCTCGGGGGTCGCGTCGCGCTTCAGTTCCATGACGATGCGCATGCCGGAGCGGTCACTTTCGTCCCGCATCTCGCCGATACCCTCGATGACCTTGCCGCGGACCAGTTCGGCGATCTTCTCGATCAGGGTCTTCTTGTTCACCTGATACGGAATTTCCGTCACGATGATCGCGTGGCGCTCCCTGCGGATCTCCTCAAACTCCGTCTTCGCCCGGATGGTGATGCTTTCCCGCCCGGTCTCGAACGCCGCGCGGATGCCGGAGCGCCCGATGATGACGCCGCCCGGTGGGGAAATCCGGCCCCGGCACGATCTTCATCAGTTCATCCAGCGAGATATCGGGATCGGCGATGAGGGCCAGAGTCGGCATCGATGATCTCGCCCGGGTTGTGCGGCGGGATGTTGGTCGCCATGCCCACAGCGATGCCGTTGGCGCCGTTGATCAGCAGGTTGGGGAACTTCGCCGGCAGGACGAGCGGTTCCTTCTCCAACTCGTCGTAGTTCGGCTGAAAGTTGACGGTGTCCTTGTCAATGTCTTCCAGCAGCAGCGCCGCGGCTTTCGCCAGCCGCACTTCCGTGTAGCGCATCGCCGCCGGGTTATCGCCGTCCACCGAGCCGAAATTACCCTGCCCGTCGATCAGCGGCAGCCGCATGGAGAAGCTTTGCGCCATGCGCACCATGGCGTCGTAGATCGAGGCGTCGCCATGGGGGTGATATTTACCCATGACGTCGCCGACCACGCGCGCCGACTTGCGATACGCCTTGTCCGGGGTGTACCCGGCTTCGTGCATCCCGTACAGGATGCGCCGATGCACCGGCTTGAGCCCGTCGCGGGCGTCCGGCAGCGCGCGCGACACGATCACGCTCATCGCGTAATCGAGGTAGGAGCGGCGCATCTCCTCTTCTAAAGTCACCGGCTGCATATCGCCGTGCGGGCCGGATGGCTCCAGAGGCTGGTCGGGTGTGTCGCTCAAATCTCGCTCAATTCGTTGTTCACGCCCACACGGCCACAGGCTGGACGAGGCATGCGTTTATCGGGCGCTTGATAGGCCAATTCGACCCCCATGGCGAGAGGCAGTTTCCCGGTCAATGACGGGCCAGGATGGCGATCGCAACGAGGGCTGCGACCGGCATGGCGAAGATCGCCCATTCCGGTCTCCCCAGCACCGTCAACCCGGCGGCGACCGCCACGATCACGACAACGCCGGCGATATTCCAGGCATCGCCGAACAACGTCTTTACGAACGCCTTCATGCCACCGCCGCGCGTAATCCGCGTCGAAGCACCGGCACGAGCGCCTGGCCTCCTGCAAGGAAGAAGACGGCGAGCAACAGCAGGCTCCAATCCCCCAGCGGCCAGATATCGCCCGCCAGCGCCTCCAGCGTCCAGAAGGTGCCGAACGAGACGACCATCGCGCCGACCATGAACTTGATCGCGTTCTCGGGCACCTGTCGCAGCGGCGCACGGACCGCCAGTCCCGCCACGAACACCGCCAGCAGCGCGACGAGGGCTGCGAGGCCGTTCGACAGCCAGGCGTGGCTGTGCAGGCTGAACGCGACGACCACCAGCCAGACCTCCAGCCCTTCCAGCAGGGTGCCCTTGTAGGCGACGAGCCAAGCGGCGAACCAGTCGCCTTGCCCGATCCTGGCCCTGGTCTCACGGAATTCCGCTTCTTCGTCGTGCAGCGGCTTCAGCCCCGCCTGCCGGGCGATCGACTTGGCAAGCCAGCGTACCCCGAACAGCAGCAGGAAGACGCCGATGACGAACTGGATCGCGTGCAGGTTCAGCCCGAGGCCAAGAGCGCCACCAGTCAACACCGTGAGCAACGCCAGCGTTGCCAAGCCGGCCGCTGCCGCACCGAGCGAGGCTCCCCAGCCGATGGTCAGGCTGACGGCGAGGACGATGGTGAACGCCTCGACCCATTCGACCGCGGCCGTGAGAAAAAGCGGCAGGAAAGCTGGCCAATCCATCTTAGAGTACCATGAAACCTGGCGGGAACCCCGGTCGCGGCGAGGGCGGAGGAACGCCCCGTTCGAGCCCTTCACGGAACCCATATTGGCTTCGTCCGGCCTGCGGCAACCAATTCGAGGATCAACACCGGATGCGGCGCGCGCATAACGGTTCGTGCGCAGGCGCGGGCGGTGCCTGCGGTGCGGCAACGATATGCCCAGCCGGTGCGTTTTCCCCGGGAGCGGAAACGCTCCGCCGTATGTCGGGGGAGCCCTTGCATAGGCCTTAGGTCGCTTCGAGATCAGGGTCGGGCCGATATCGCTCTCAGCCGCTGCCGGCAGGCTGAGACCCTCGGTTACGCATCGATCAGCAGAACCGCTTTCCCGGCGATCTGGCGGTCGCGCAGCAGATTCGCCACCTCAAGCAGGTCTCGCCAGTTTCGCTCCGTGCCGATCTGTGGCTTCAGCGATCCGTCCGCGATCAGCGACACCAGCAACGCAAGGTCCGGAGCAAAACCCTCCTCGGCTTCCGAGGTGAAGTAGCTGAAGCCTTGCACACGCGCATTCGGCGCACCGCGGAAATCGGCGAAGCTGATCGTGGTCGATTCGGTGGACGAGTTGCCATAGACGACGACGGTCCCCTTGGCCTCGACGAGCGCGATCGCTCTCGCCAGCGAGGCGCCGCCGACGGACTCCAGGATCAGCGCGAAGCGGCCCTGGGCTTTGTCGATACCTTCAAGCACTTCGGCCGCGCCCAGCGCCAGCAAGCCCGCCGCGCGTTCCGGCCGCCCGACGACCGCGGTCACGAGGGCCCCCGAGCGCGCCGCGATCTGCACGGCAAGCGTGCCGACGCCGCCCGCCGCGCCGGTGATCAGTACGCGCCGGCCGAGCAACGCGCCGCCGTGCCGCACCGTGCGCAGCGCGGTCAGCCCCGCCACCGGCAGGGTTGCCGCCTGCGAGAAGCTGACGCGGTCCGGCAGCACCGCCATCCGGTGGGCAGGCACCGCGGCGCGCTGGGCCCAGCCGAAATCGTCCACCAAGGCCACCACCCGAGCCCCAGCGGGCGGCCCTTTGCCGTTGGCGGCCGGTCGCAGGACCACGCCCGCGACATCCTGCCCCGGCACCCAGCCTTCCTTGTTGCGGGCAAAGGAGCTGAGTTCACCGCGGTTCAGGGAAAATGCATGCACCGCCACCAGCGCTTGGTCAGGAGCGGGCGCCGGTTCGGGGATTTCGCGTTGTTCGATCGGCACCGATCCGTTCGGCGTATTGACGAGGGCAAGCATTGACGCGTCCTCCGTTGGCGAGGAGCCTGTGGCAATTTCGGGAGGCGAACGCTCAGGCGGCCAGCGCTCTGGCTGACCGTCGCGGTGTGCTCGAGAAGGAGTCCGGGCGGTCGGCGCCGGTCTTGACGACCTGTCGGTCCTCTTGACTGGAACAAGCCAGCCTCCCGGTAGCGTACAACGCCACCATACTCGCTTCCCGCGGGGTCGCAAAAGCGTCCCTGGGTTCCGGGTCGCGGTCGCGCGGTGCCGACTCCCCCTCAAAGACGATGGAGATCAATCGCTTCGGCAAGCTGATCCAGCACGGTGCCGATCAGTGTCACCACATCCTGATCGGTGGCGACGGGACCCTTCGCACTGTAGTGCCCGCGGCCCCGCCGCGTTGGAACCCCGGCGTCACGCGGCACGATCAACCAGTCCGCGTCCAGCGTCGCGATCCCGTCCGCGCTTACATCCAGCCGTTGGATGTTCACCAGCACCCGATACGATGGCGTCTCGGTCAGCGGCCGGTCCGTCACCAGCGCAGCGGGCCGCTGTTCGGCCAGACGCTCGGTCAGCCGGTCGGTGATGCCCAGCGACAGGCGGCTTGCCCATCGTCCGTGCCGACTTTGCACGCAGTGTGCTGCCGTCGCGGACGACGATCGTCTCGGTGTCGAGCTCATCCGGCAAGGTCACCCGGGCGACGGCGATCACCACGGGTTTGCGGCCGAGCGGCGTCGTATGCGATGCGACCGGGGGCGTGCCCAGCGTATACAGCGTCAACGGCGGGGCGCCGCAGGCGCTCAGCAGCACCGCCGCCGCACAGCACAGACCCGATATGCGCCTGATCATGGCCGCCGCCCGGTCAGCAGACAGCTGCGGATTATGTTCGACATCGTTGGCGAAGCCACGCAGCGACGCCGCCGCCGCCGCAAGGTCGCGCAATGTCGCCTCAAGGTTCACCCGCGCAGCGGCGCGATCCGATGTGAGGCTCTTCAGATTACCGAGCAGATCATGGACCTGCAGCATGGTCTGGTTGGACGCGGTCAGCAGCGCGTGCAACTCCGCGCCGCGTTGGTCCAGTTGCTGGCCGCCGGCGGTCGGCAACCGCACCGATCGCGGTGAGGGTGGCGTCCAGCCGGGCCTGCAGCGCCTTGATCGCCTGGTTCGGCGGTTTCGACGGTCTCGGCCGGACCGGTCCGATGTGGCCTTCAGGCTGTCAACCAGAGGCGGCAAATCGTGATCCAGCTTCTCCGCACAGCCCGCGCAGACTTTGCAATGTGGCGCCGGCGTTCGTCCGCCAGTTCACGCAGCGGCAACTGACTGAGTTGTTCCCGTGGCCTTCTGGAGTGTCGATTGCCGTGTGGGGATTTCCGGCAGACTTGGTGATGTCACGGTGCAGGACTGCCGGCGATGCCGGATCGAAGTCGAGATCGATCTGCGACTGGCCGGTCACGAAGCTCTGCACGTTCAGTTCGGCGCGCAATCCATGCGTGATCAGGCTCCGCCAGGCTCGACGATGCTGCCGTCCGTGCCGCTCCGTGATCAGCGCACGGCCGGGCTCGAGCGCCACCGTCACCGGGATATAGGCCACGCCGGTTTTCGGATCGAATTCGATACTGATGCGCTCCACGGCGCCCACCCGGACGCCACGGAAGGTCACCGGGGCTCCGACCGACAGTCCGGCGATCGAATCCTGGAATACGATCGCGGCGCGGATGCTCGGGTTGAACAGGTTGAGGTTGCCGAACAGGACAATGGCGCCCAGTCCGAGCGACGATGCCGCCCAGCACGAAGGCGCCGACCAGCGGTCTGTCTGTTGGCGTCTCATTGTTCGGAATGCTTTCCGGCGGTCAGGGCTTCGGGTCGCTCGCGCCGCATGAACGCCTCCACTTGCGGGTCCGGGCAGCTATCACGCAGTGACGACGGCGAGCCATGGGCGATCGCGGTCTTCGTCTCGCGCATCCAGGAAAACCCCATCGTCGGCGATCGCGAACAGGCTGGGCAGTTCATGGCTGACGATGACGATGGTGGCGCCCAGACCGTCGCGCAGATTGAAGGATCAGATCGTCGAGCCGGCTGGAGGTGATCGGATCGAGGCCGGCGGACGGTTCGTCGAAGAACAGAACGTCGGGGTCCAGCGCCAGCGCCCGCGCCAGACCTGCCCGTTTGCGCATGCCGCCGCTGAGTTCGGACGGAAGCTGGTCGATCGCGTGCTCCATGCCGACCAGACCGAGTTTCAGCCGCACCAGGCGGCTGATGGCGGCGTCGTCGACAGCCGGGTGAACATCCGCAACGGCAGCGCCACGTTTTCGCCCACGGTCAGCGCGCTCCACAGCGCCCCGCTCTGGAACAGCACGCCGAATCGCCGCCCGATCGCGGTGCGGCGTGCCTCGGTGCCGGCCCAGTAATCCTCGTTTTCGACCAGGATGCTGCCGGCGGCTGGGCGCAGCAGGCCGATCATCGACTTCAGCACCGTGCTCTTGCCGCAGCCGCTGCCGCCCATCACGGCGAAGATGCTGCCACGCCGCACGTCGAAGGACAGGTCGTGCTGGATCACCTTCGGGCCGAAGGCGAGGGTCACGCCGCGCACGGAAAGAAGCGTGTCTTCGCTGGTGCCAGGCAGGTGGGGTCGGCTCACAGGCCGACCACGTCGGCCAGAACGGCGAAGACCGCGTCCAGTGCGATGACGCCGACGATGCCCGTGACGACCGCCCGCGTCGCCGCCATGCCCACATCGGCGGCGCTGCGTCCGGCCTTGAGGCCGATGCTGGCAGCTCGTGACCCCGATCATGACCGCGAAGGCGATGCTCTTGACGAAGCCGAACGACGAACTGATCGAGCGGCACCGCAGCCAGCGTCTGATGCAGATAGCCGGGGCCGGTGACGTTCGAGCATGGCGATCGGACACCACGAAGCCACCCATCATACCGACCAGGCAGCCGTAAAGGTAGAGAAACGGCATGGTGAAAACCAGTGCGAGGATCGACGGCAGCACGATGTAGTCTGATACAGGTATGCCGATCACCTGCAGGGCGTCGATCTCCTCGTTGCCCTGCATGGTGGCGATGCGGGCGGCATAGGCACCGCCGGTGCGACCGGCCATGATGATCGCGGTCATCACGGCGGCCATCTCACGCACCAGGGCCAGGCCGACCAGATTGGCGACATAGATATCGGCGGCGAATTTGCGAAGCTGGACCGCGCCGACAAAGGCCAGGATAGCGCCGATCAGGAAGTTGACCACGCTGACGATGAGCAGCGCGGATGGACCGGCATCCTGAATATTGCCGAGCAGATCGATCGCCCGCATGCGGGCTCGGCCGGTCAGCGCCTGGACCCCGCCGGCCGCGGTGGTGGCGAGCAACAAGGCCAGGACACCGACCTCGGTCAGCACACCGATGGTTCGTCCGCCAAGCCAGTCCAGCGGCCGAAGGCCACGGCGCGGCGCCGGCACGGGCGGCGGCCAGCTGATCTGGCAGCAAACCGAGCAGTTTGCGGGCGGAGTCCGGCAGCAAGGCGCTGTCGACGGCGACCCCGGCGGTCGCCGCGCGTCGCCTGGCGTCCCAGAGGAATTCGATCAGCCCGCTGTCCCACCGGCCGACGCCGGTGATATCCAGCCCGATCGTGCGGCCGGCCGAGACCATTGGCGAGACCGTCGGGCGGGAAATTCGGGGATGTGGCCGGACTGGGCGATCCAGTCGCCTGCCAACGCGAGCACGTCGCGGCCGTTGGCACGGCGAACCTGCCACTCGGGCGCCGCCTCCGCGCGGAAAGCAGGCGTCAACGGGACGCCTTCGGGTCCGGGAACATTCTGGCCTCAATGTTGTCACGGCACCGGCGCGACGACCGGCCTGCCACGGAATCCATGGCGCGATAGCGCCGACAAGATGCCTGATGCAAGCGTTCCGACCGCCGTCCGGTCAATGCAGGTTCAGCGCCTCGCGCGAACCGGCCGCTGGACGTCGATCGTGCGCCCGCGCGGTGCCGGAACGGCCTGGCGTCGCCCGCCTCGCCAGTCCGATGCGTCATCGCGGCCACCGTGCGGGCAACTTGACCGCGGCCGACTTCCCCAACAAGCTGCACTACACAATGTCCAACAGGTGCATCGCATCAAGACCAACGGGTGCGCCGCACCCTGACCGACGGGTGCACCGCACCATGACCGACGGGTGCACCGCACCATGACCGACGGGTGCATCGCACCATGAACAACTCCGCACCATGACCGACGGGTGCACCGCGCCGTGAGCAGACCTGTCACCGAATTGGCGGCCGTCGTCCGCCCGGAGTGGATCGATTCCAACGGGCACATGAATCTCGCATACTATGTCGTCGTGTTCGACCTCGCGACCGACGCGCTGTATGCGGCACTGAACATCGGCGATGCGTATCGCGAGGCCACGGGCTATTCCTGCTTCACCGCCGAAACCCATACACTCTACGAGCGCGAGGTGCATCTGGGTGACAGGCTGAATGTGCGGAGCTGGCTGCTGGGCGCCGATACCAAGCGGCTGCATTACTTCCACGAGATGTTCCACGCCGAAAGCGGCGAACGGTCCGCGGCGCAGGAACTGATGGCGCTGCACATCGACATGGGCGTCCGCCGTGTGGCACCCTATCCGCCGGACCGTTACTCTGCCCTGCGACAGGCGGTGACGGATTTCGCGCCGGCGGTGCCACCCAAGGGGGCCGGCAGGAGGATCGCACTGCCAGGCCGATAACGGGAGACAAGCGATGAAACTGATGTGGTTCCATCTGATGCCTTACACCGAACTGCCGCAGAATTTCCGCGGCAAGCATCCCTCGGTATGGGTGGATATTCATTCCTCGCTGTTCGATCCGAAGCGTGCTCACCTGATGTACAACGATTTCATGGACGAACTGGAATACGCGGCCGAATGCGGCTTCGATGCTGTCTGTGTGAACGAGCATCACTCCAACGGCTACGGGCTGATGCCGTCGCCGAACCTGATCGCCGCATCGCTGGCGCGCCGGACCAGCGACACGGCGCTGTGCGTGATGGGCAACTCGCTGGCCCTCTATAATCCGCCGACTCGGGTGGCGGAAGAATTCGCCATGATCGACTGCATTTCGGGCGGCCGGCTGATCGCCGGGTTCCCGGTCGGATCGCCCATGGATACCTGCTATGCCTATGGTCAGAACCCGTCGATGCTGCGGGACCGCTATCTCGAGGCACACGACCTCATCGTTCGGGCCTGGACCGACAAGGACACGTTCTCGTTCAACGGCCGGTTCAACCAGCAGCGCTATGTCAACATCTGGCCGCGTCCGGTGCAGGACCAGCCACATCCGCCGATCTGGGTGCCTGGCGGCGGGTCGGTGGAGACGTGGCGCTGGTGTGCCGAGATGGACTACGTTTACTGCTATCTGTCCTATTACGGCTACAAGATCGGCCAGGCGACGATGGACGGGTTCTGGAACGAAATGTCCCGCCTGGGCAAGGACCGCAATCCGAACCGAGCGGGCTTCCTGCAGTTCGTCGGCGTCGGCGAGAGCAGGCAGCACGCGATGGACCTCTACGGTGAGGCCGCCGAGTACTTCTACGGCAACTGCCTGCACATCGATCCGCGTTTCGCCGCCCCGCCCGGCTACGCGACCGAGGCGACGCAGCGCATGGGGCTGCAGAGCCAGGTTTCCAAGGCCGCGTCCTACGCCAACAAGTTCAACACACTGGCGCGGGAGATGGATGCGATCATCGACAATGGCTATGTCATCATCGGCTCGCCGGATGAGGTGGCGGAACAGCTCCGCCAGGTCGCAACCAGCCTGAACGTCGGCAACCTGATGATGTTGCTGCAGTTCGGCAACATGAACAAAGACCTGACGCGCTATAATACAAAGCTGTTCGCGGAGCAGGTGCGGCCGAAGCTGGCGCCGCTGTTCGGCGAATGGGAGCACCGCTGGTGGCCCCAGCCGATGGAGACCGCGCGGCGTGCCGCGGTTCCCGCTTTCCTGGCCGCCGAGTAGGCGGGCGCGACAATGGACACGATCATCGCCGCCGAGCCCTTGCGGCCCACGGTTCCGCCCGCTCCGGAGCAGCCGCTGTCGTTGCGCGCGTTCCTGCGTGCCGTCCGCACGAATGCGCTGACCATCTGGCCGCGGGACGCCTATCGGCAGGACACCACGGTTCGTCGGTTCCTCGGCCGGATCAACGTCCTGCTGAACGCGCCTGATGCCATCCATCATGTGCTGGTCGGCAACCCGGGCAACTATCGGCGATCCCCCGCCTCGATCCGGATCCTGCGGCCGATCACGGGCGAGGGTCTGCTGCTCAGCGAGGGCGATGACTGGAAGCTGCAGCGCCGGACCATCGCGCCCGCCCTGGCGCCGCGCATGATGCCGATGCTGGCGCGCCATATCGCCGGTGCGACCGAAGAGGCCCTGGCGCGGCTGGGGGAGCGTGCGGGTCAGCCGGTCGACCTGCTGGCGACGATGCAGATCCTCGCGCTGGATATCGCCGGCCGCTCGATGTTCTCGCTGGAGATGGACCAGTACGGCGCGGCCATGCGCGGGATGCTGATGGAATTCGCGGAAAAATATTCTCAGCCCCGCATGCTGGACATGGTGCTGCCGCCGTCGATCCCGACGCCGGTCGACATCGCCAGGGCGTGGTTCAGGCGGCGATGGATGAGACTGATGGAGACGATCCTGTCGGAGCGCCTCGCCACCCCGCAACCGGAGACGCCGCGGGACCTGTTCGACCTGTTGCGGGCCGCACGCGATCCGGAAACCGGCGCGGCATTTTCGCCCGGGCAGCTGCGGGATCAGGTGGCCACGCTGCTTCTCGCCGGTCATGAAACGACGGCGGGGACGCTGTTCTGGGCGCTGATCATGCTGGCCGCGGCACCCGAGGAGCAGGCATGGCTCGCCGAGGAAGCCGCCGGCGCCACGATCGAACCGGACACGGCCTTTGCCACCGCGGCGAAGCTGACGCGCACGCGCGCGGTGGCGAATGAGACGCTGCGGCTGTTTCCCGCCGCCTTCACGATCGTGCGGGAGGCGATCGCCGAAGACCGGATTGGCGATCTCGTGCTGCCGCCTCGGACCCTGGTGATGATCGCGCCGTGGGTGCTGCACCGCCACCACGCGCTCTGGCAGGAGCCCGAGACGTTCCGTCCGGCGCGGTTCATGCCGGATCACCCGTCCCCGTCGCGCTTCGCCTTCATGCCCTTCGGTGCCGGACCGAGGATTTGCGTCGGCGCACAGTTCGCGATGACCGAGGTCGTGATGGTTCTTGCCGCGCTGATTGGCCGGTTTCACATTTCGCGCGTCGATGCACGGCCGGTGATGCCGATTGGCATCGTGACCACCCAGCCGGACCATGCGGCGAACGTCCGGCTTACGCTGCGCCGATAGGGCAGCGTCTCGAACCCAGTTCCGTCCGGATCGACCGCACGCTGTATCATGGAGGAGGAAGAGGCTTGAACGATCGGAATCCGGCGGCCACCGACGCAGCGAACTCGGGCTCCGTGAACCAACGCGGGCGGGTGAGGAAGCGCTCGCCTTAGGATTGCAGGGTCTGCTCCTGGCCCCCTGGGACACGCACCGGCGGAGTGGTTGCCCCACGCCTTGGTGCTGTCTCGGCGGTGACGCCAAAGCGAACCATATAAGGGCGGAATTTGGCCCGCTCCTGTTGCTCGTCCAGCCCGTGGTCTTCGAAATGGTAGCTGTGCTCGCCATATCCGCCGCGGGGCCTGGCAGCCACGTAATCTTCGATCGCCGAGGCCATAGCCGATGGCATCACCATGCCAAAATGCTGGTAAACGCCCTCCACGGTGCTCACCGGATCGCTGATCAAATCAATGTGATGCACGTGACATATGGGTTCCAGGCAACCGGCATCGTCGCCGACCGCCATCATGCGGTTCGTCCCATCGAGCCACCGCCGGCTCTCACCGGTGCCAAGCGTCCTCGGGTCCAGCCGGCGTGTGAAAGGGCGCCGCAGGACCTCCGTCAATCGAGCTTGTGACAGGAGAACCTTCACAGGGTCGCGGTGGACGAATACCAGTCTTGCATCGGGATAGACGGCGCGGATCGCCTGCAGCGCGAACAGGTGCTCGGGGCATTTCAATACCCAGCGGGGCGGTTGCTGTCCCTCCTGATGTTGCAGAAACTGCAGGAACTGCTTGTGAAACCGATAGGCGGGAACATGCCGGGCGACGTCCGCATCCAGCCAGTTGCGATAGGATGGGATATGATAATTCGTATCGAATCGCAGACTGCGGAACACGTGCGCCGTGATTTCGCTGCACTCCTGCGGCGAGGTTGCTTCCAGCGGGTGAAGGCCGCGAAATTCGGGGGCCAGCCACTCGAATGCCTTCAGCTGACGGGCGACGCGCGCTATCCTCTGTTCCCGCGTTCCGGCGATCGGCGACGGGGAGATCGTTTCCCATACGGCGGGGGCCCGGTTGATTGGATCGGCGAGCATCAATCGGTGCAGGAACGTCGTGCCGCTGCGCGGCAATCCGGTGATGAAGACGGGCTGGCGGATCGAGGCCGTGCTCATGTGTGGACATCGGTCCAAAGCATCCTGGACGATCAGCAGATTGGACAGAAAGCGCACAATGTCCCATTTTGTGGCGGTCCGACCCACGATCGAGAGCGAGGATTCCGTGGAGCAGGAGTCGAGCAGGCGGGTCAGCGGGCCCATGAACGAGGTATCGCCGAAATCGCTCAGGCCGGTTCGGCGGCGAGCGATCTGAATAAGCGGATCAGGATCGAGTGGTCGGTCAAGTAGACCGAGGAATTCGCCCAAGGTGTCCGCCAGGTTCAGGACCGTGGTCGTGATCGTCAAATTCGGGTCTCCCGCCAACGAGGCCGTTATCTTGCAATAATCCAATGAACCCCGGCGCGTTCAGGCGCCTTCCCGGACACAAACGCGTGAGCAGACGAGCTACTGAAAGCACGCATCCATGAAAACAGATCCCATGTGTCTGGATGATGTCCGGCCACGCTCCAACATGAGTATATGACAGACGATTAATAGGATAAAGGATCGGTTTGATGCACACATTGTGTTGCAATCGGCGTGGATTGCTCGTGGCGTCCACTGCGTTCGTTATCGCTTCCGCACTGCCGGGCCATGCCGAGGACGATCAGGCTGTCATCGCGCCAATTCAGCATCTCGTCGATGGCTTGCTGGAAGTGATGAAAGCCGGAACGGCAACACCGTTTTCGCGGCGGTTCGACATGCTGGCGCCTGTCATAGAACGCACCTTCGACCTGAACGCGGTGCTCCAGGAATTGGTTGGTCCAATCTGGGCGACACTTTCGCCGGAGCAGCAGACCACACTGGCTCAGGCATTCCGACGCTACACCGTTTCCTCGTATGTGAATAATTTCGACAGCTTCAACGGCCAGCGATTTGAGGTGCTGCCGAACACACGTGCGGTGGGCAGTCAGGAGATTGTGCAGAGCCGGATCATCCCGCGATCCGGTGACCCCCATGAACTGGATTATGTGATGCGTGAGACTGGTTCCGGATGGCGCGCGGTGGACGTGCTTGCCGACGGCTCGATCAGCCGCGTCGCGGTACAGCGCTCGGATTGGCATCGGCTGTTGACCCACGGCGGCGCAAAGGCGTTGGTGGACAGCCTGCTTACCAAATCGGCCAACCTGTCCGAAGGAGCAGATTAAGGCGCCGTCGGGGGGCATCCTTACATCATGCGGCCAATTGCTCGACGGTCACCGAATCGCCGGCAACCGTCGTGCGGCGCATGTCACGGATTTTCGTTTCATCAAATCGCCGAACCCGATGCATCGTGGTCCGGTTATCCCACATCACGAGATCATGCTGCCGCCATTTGTGCGAGAAGGTGAAACGAGATTGCACGGCGTGCTCGGTCAGTTCGCGGATGAAGGCTCGTGCTTCCGGCACCGGCCAGCCGATAATCGTGCCGATGTGCGATGACAGATACAGCGACTTTCGCGCCGTGACCGTGTGCGTCCGGACCAACCGTTGCCGCACCGGCTTGAACATCCGCCGCTCCTGATCCGACAGCTCGGTAAAACCGAGCGAGCCGCGGGAATAGATCAGGGAATGCTCGCAGACCAGGTCTTCAATCTCGGCCTTCGTCCGATCATCCAGAGCGTCGTACGCGGCGCGCATGTCGGCGAATTCCGTGTTTCCGCCGGTATCAACGACGATGCGGCCAGACAGCAGGGAGTATTTCGACGGAATGGCCTTGTAGGAACTGTCCGAGTGCCAGAGCTGGTTACCGAGATTGAACAACCGGCGCCGATCATCGCGTGCCAGCGGCTTGTGGTCTAAGCCAAGGTTTGAAACGTCTGCCATGTAGGCGTCCAGGCGTCGCCCGGCGGGCGTGACCACGCTGCCGGTCGATGTATCCTCCAGCGGCCCGAAATTGGTGCTGAACGCCTTCTGCTGGTCGTCGGTAAAGCGTTGATCATGATACACCAGCACGGCGTAGCGATCCATGCCGGCTTCCAGTTCCAAGGCTTGCGCCGGGGTCAGTGGCTGGGTGATGTCGATACCGGAAACCTCGCCGACGAAGCCCGGAGTGAGTTCTTTGATCGTAATGGACATGTCATTCCTCTGTTATTCAGCGGCCATCGAGGACACCTGCTCGGCTGTCGTTGCCGTGCCCCTGATCGAGGTGCGGCGCAGGTCCCGCACGTCCTGAAGGTCGCGATACCGCCGGGCACGATGCATCGTCGTGCGGTTGTCCCACATCACGAGGTCGTTGACCCGCCATTGATGCGCATGGGTGAACTGTGGCTGCGTCGCATGCTCGGTCAGGTCGCGAATGAAAGCCCGCGCTTCCGGCATCGGCCAGTCGGCGATGGCTCCGATATGAGCCGACAGGTATAGCGATTTTCGCCCGGTAACAGGATGCGTCCGCACCAGCCGATGCCGTACCGGACGGACCTTGTCGGCATTGCCCTCGCCGTAATCGTCGAATCCAAGCACGCCGCGGGAAAATGCGATCGAGTGTTCGGTGACCAAACCTTCGATCAAGGTCTTTGTCGCGGCATCCAGCGCATCATACGCCGCTCGCATATCGGCGAATTCGGTATTTCCGCCATAGGATGGAACCACGCGCGCCGACAGTAACGAATACCCTGCACCGGTCGCACGGAACGACGCGTCCGAGTGCCAGAGCCGGTTGCCGAGGGCGTACATGCGGCGGCCGTCTTCCCGTCTTCGCAGCCGACCTGATGGATCGAGATTGGAGATGTCCCCCATCTCGACCGGACCCAGGCGCCGCTCCTCCGGCTTCGACATCTGTCCGATCAGCGTCGCTTCCAGCTCGCCAAAGTTGCGACTGTAAGCACATTGCTGCTCGTCTGTCAGTAGCTGGTCGGGGAACACCAGCACGGCGTATCGATCCATTCCGGATTCGATCGCAGCGACCTGATCGAGCGATAATGGGACGCTGGTATCGATGCCGCGAACCTCGCCCACAAATGTGGGATGCAACGGTGTGATGTCCATGGTTCAAGCCGCCTCCTGCCGGGGTGCGCTCATCGTGGCGCGGTGAAGGGCGGAACGGCGCATTTCCCGATCCCCCGCTGATCATCGCCGGACGAAACTTCCGGCTCTTCGAAGTGGCGATGCAATGCAGCTTGCGTGTCGTGGTCGAAATACCGAACCTGAAAAATCAGCATGCCGAAGCGATCCATATCGGCCTCGATCGTCGCTGCCGTGCTGTCAGCCGCGCGGTATGGTCAATTCCGGTCACTTCCCCGGCGAAGCCCGGCTCGAGCAGTTTGATGTCCACCGGTTTTCCTCCCACGGAAACGGCCTCGGAGTATATCGCCAATTTCCTGCGTGTCGCCAGTCCCGAGGCGGCCCCGGATGCCGCGCCGCGACCGCCTGCGCCAAAGCACAGTACTGATTAATAGATAGTTAACGTGATTTTATTTGCACATATGAGGCGTATCAAAGTCAAATTGTACCTGAAGTTGTACCGATTCCACCTGCTACAGACCGCGGTGACGTCAGTCAACGCGGGTGGAGGTTGGTCATGCCAACGATATGTTGGACCATTATTCATCACGCTGTCACGCCGGCCGCACATGGCGCAACTCGCCTGTCCCATGTCGCGCGCCGGTTCGTGGCTCCGGTGGTCAACCGGCGCGCCGGGCATGTGGTTCTGCATGCGCCAAGGGTCGCTGCGCAGCCGCGCACCTGGATCCAACTCGTATGCAAGACGATCCCGGCCGTGGTGGGCGGCGGCGGCTTGTTGATCCCCCAACCGGCAAACCCGCCGCGTCTCCCCGAGCCGCCGCCGGCGATCGTCTCGCCGGGACCGGCGTTCACGGCCTGGCCCCTGCCGGTGATCTCAGATCCGGGACCGCCGTTGTTCTCGTGGTCACCGGTGAACGGGGCCGTCCCGCCCGACGAGCCCGGGCCCCTGAACGCACGACCGGTTCCCGAGGCCGCCCCTGAACCGTCTTCAGCGGGACTGCTCGTGGGCAGCCTCTTCGGCCTGCTGCTGACCCGCTCGATAATCCGACACGGCGCAGCGTAACATTCCGTTGCCGTCGCGGACCCTGGCAAGCAAAGATCGGCGCGTGGACCATGCCGCGGTTGCGGCGGATCTTACCCTCCGGACAAATCCGTCTCGAACCGATCGCGCCACTGTTCCAGGCTGTTCGTCCGCAGCACCTTCAGCATTGCCTGATGCCGCTCCTGCCGCTCCTCGACCGGCATCGACAATGCGCGGTCCATTGCCTGCGCCATCCCTGCTTCGTCGTATGGATTGACCAGCAGCGCCGCGTCCAGTTCACGCGCCGCGCCCGCGAATTCGGACAAGATCAGCACTCCCGGTTCTTCGGGGTCCTGCGCCGCCACGTATTCCTTGGCGACGAGGTTCATGCCATCCCGCAGCGGGGTCACCAGACACGCCTGCGCCTCGGCATACAGCGGCATCAGGACGTTGCGGGGAAAACTTCTGTTCAGATACCGCAACGGCACCCAGTCGACCTCGGCGAAACGTCCGTTGATGCGCCCGGCCTCGCCCTCCAGTTCGCGCCTGATCCGTTGGTACGTCTCGATATCGGACCGCGACGGCGGTGCGATCTGCATGAACGTCACCAGCCCGTGCTGCGCGGGAAACTCCGTGAGGAACCGTTCGAAGGCGGCAAAACGCTGTCGCAGCCCCTTTGAGTAATCGAGCCTGTCCACGCTGAGGATAAGCCGCTCCATCAGGTTGGCGCGCATGCGGGTGGCCTGACGCCGGTTGACCGGCGTCTCCGCCTGCGCGCGCACCTCGTCCACATGCACGCCGATGGGATAGACCCCGGTGCGCACCCGCCGTCCGAACACCGAAATGGCCCCCGTGTCGCCGATCGTAACGCCATCCGCGTGCCGCACCAGGTAATCGGTGAATGCGGCGCGGTCGATCTCGGTCTGGAACCCCAACAGATCGTAGGCGCACATCGACCGGATCAGTGCGGCATGCGACGGGATGGTCATGAAAACGCCGGGCGCGGGAAACGGGGTATGCAGAAACAGGCCGATCCGGTTGGTCAGACCGCCGGCGCGTAACGATTCCGCCAGGCACAGCAGGTGGTAGTCGTGTACCCAAATTAGGTCGTCAGCGCGGACCCGTGGCGTCAGGGCCTCGGCGAACAGGTCGTTCACCCTGCGGTAGCCGTCGAATTCCGGCCACTCAAAGCGTCCCAGCCCGATCTGGTAATGCAGCACCGGCCACAGCGTGCCATTGGCGAAGCCACGGTAGAACTCGTCGTAGTCCTTCCGCGACAGATCGATGGTGAACAGCGTGATTGGTCCAACGTTGCGTTGGGGGGGCGGTCCCTCGGACCTCGGCGCGGCATTGGCGGTGATCTCGCCGCTCCAGCCAAACCACAGGCCGCCCTTCTGCTTCAGCGCGTCCAGCACGCCAGCCGCCAGTCCGCCCGCGGTCGCCTCACCTTCCTGGATCGGAGCGACGCGATTGGAAACGACGACAAGACGGGACATTGACGGATCTGCTTCCTCGTTACCGCGGCGCGACGAAGCGATGGGCGTCGCGGCCGGGTCCGGGGAAGCTTAGAGTGATTCCACCTCGAGTGGAAACACTCCGGCTCATATTTGGCGAGCAATTTCATCAGCCTGAGGTCGCTTTGCGATTCCAGCCAGGCTGATGCCGCTCTGGGCGGAAACCGGCGGTGCGCCGTCGGTGTGGCGTGCGCGACCACTATTCGTGGGGCGGAGCCGATGCTGCCCCATCACGACCTGCGCGCCCGGTGTGATGGGCGCTGTCAGGCCGCCGCCGCCTCCACCGGGTCCATGCGTTGCTTGCGCAACAGGTCCCGGTACGGACCAGGCCGAGCGGCCAGCGCGGCAGGGGAACCGTCATCGACGATGTGGCCCTTGTCCATGACGACGATCCGGTCGAAACTTTGCAATGTGGACAGCCGGTGCGCGATGGCGATCACGGTGCGCCCAGCCATCAACCGGTCCAGCGCATGTTGGATGGCTTGCTCCAATTCGGTATCCAACGCGCTTGTGGCCTCGTCCAGCAGCAGGATCGGCGCGTTCTTCAGGAGGGCGCGTGCAATGGCCAGCCGCTGGCGCTGGCCGCCGGACAGTTTGACGCCACGGTCGCCGACCATCGTTGCGAACCCGTCTGGCATCGCCTCGATGAAGGACCGACAATGCGCCATGCTGGCCGCGGCCTGCACCTCCGCCTCGGTAGCGTCCGGCCGGGCGTACCTTATGTTCTCCAGCACCGATCGATTGAACAGGGAGATGTCCTGCGGAACGACCGCCATCACATTTCGCAGGCTGTCCTGCGTCACGTCCCGGATATTGTGGCCGTCGATGGAAATGCGGCCGCCGCTGACGTCATAGAACCGCTGCAGCAGCGCCAGCACGGTGGATTTGCCGGCACCCGAGAAGCCGACCAGGCCGACCCGCTGCCCCGGCGCGATCACCAGGTTAAAATCGTCCAGCACCGTCGGACGTCCCGGATAGGCGAAGCGTACCTGCTCGAACGCGACTTCGCCCGGCCCCGCCGGCAAGACATCGGCGTCCGGCAGATCCTTCAGGTCATGCGGTGTCAGCAGGGCTGAGAGCGCTTCCTCGAGCCGTGCGACGTGCTGCGTCAGATCGACCAAGGCTACGGCGAGGTCGCGGCTGCCGTGCAGGATGCCGAAGGCCAGCGCGGTGATCAGCACAAGGTCGCCGACCTTGGCCTGGCCGTTTTGCCAAAGGAGGATGCCCCAGGCGATGACACCTGCGGTCAGGACAGCCGTCAGTACGGCATGGACCAGCCGTATATGCTCAAGATAATACAGACTGCGGCGGCGGGCGGCCATTTCGGTCGCGATCCGGGCACCGATCCTCCGCTGCTCCCGGAACGTCGCGCCGAACGCGCGGACGACGTTGAAGTTGCTGATGACATCGACCAGCTCGCCATCCACGGCGGCAGCCTTCTCGGCGTAGTCGCGATGTCGCGCCGCCCCTTTGCGCGCCATCATGAACACAACGGCACCCAGGACCAGGGCGATACCCAGCAGCGTTCCAGCGAGCGCCAGGTTGACCGACCCGATGAAGCCGATCGACAGCAGCACGGCGATGCTTGGAGGCAGCACGTTCCATGCGCCGGTGTTCTCCAGGGTGAAGGAGGCGTTGGCGGTGGCGGTGATCCGGCTGGCGAGTGCGCCGGGCAGGCGTTCGGCGAAATAGGCCGGCGCATGTCCGGCGAGGTGTCGGAACAGGTCGCGCCTGATGTCACCGGTGACTGCCACGAACGTACGATGTGCCGCGTAGCCGCCGACCCGCCAGGACAGATTGTCCGCGGCTACCAGTCCACACAGCAGGGCGAACGCGGTCCAGACTTTGTGTCCCGCCGACTCCCGGCCCAAGGCGACGATGTCGATCAGGTACTTCATGCCGTACTGCGTGGATACGGCGCATGTGACCGCGATGACCACCGACAGCAGAACCGTCAGATGGCCCGCGGGGTGGCGGCGCATGTGAGAGAACAGAAAGGCCAGCGGCCGGCCGCGCAGCGCCGGAAGGTTCTCGGAACGCGAGACCTTGGTCTCAAATATGTGCCCCATGGCGACGGCGGGCTCCAGCCGGGATGAGGATGCGGACCCGGACCGCCTGGGCTTGGCTTCGTCGTGTTTTTTCCCTGGAACCCCGAAATTGGGACAAACACGCCGACTTTTCGCCACATTCAAATTTTATAACTGACAATTAGATAGGCGCCTATGGAATGTGAAGTCAAGCATAAGTTGAGTTGACCGTTCGCAAGAAATAAGTGGCCTAACGCGACTAAACCCATAGTCCAATTCGGGGCACTTATTCATGCGTATTGCTCAAATATCGCCTCTGTTCGAGGCGGTCCCGCCCAAGCTGTACGGCGGCACCGAGCGGGTGGTCTCTTCGCTGACCGAGGAACTGGTTGCGATGGGCCATGACGTCACGTTGTTCGCCAGCGGCGATTCCATCACGTCGGCTACGCTCGCACCGATGCGCGAGCGCGCTCTGCGCCTCGACCCAACCGTCAAGGACTGGATCGCCACCTACTATCGCATGGTCGAATTGATCTATCGCCGTAAGGATGAATTCGACGTTCTGCACTTCCATATCGACTATTTCCCGCTGGCGCTGTTCAGCCGCCAGAAGGTGCCGTTCCTGACCACGATCCACGGCCGCCTCGATCTTCCCGAATTCGTCGAGACCTACAGCACGTTCGCCGACTGTCCGTTCGTTTCGATCTCCAACAGCCAGCGACGGCCGATCCCCCACCTGAACTGGGTCCGCACTGTGTTGCACGGCATGCCGGCGAAGCTGCTCACGCCGCGGCCGGTGAAGCAGGAATACGCCGCCTTCCTCGGCCGCATTTCCCCGGAAAAGGGTGTCGATCGCGCCATCAGGATCGCCGGCAAAGCCGGAATGAAGCTAAGGATCGCCGCCAAGGTCGATAACGCCGACAAGGAATACTACGACACGCTGATCAAGCCGCTGATACAGGGCAACCCGGACGTCGAGTTCATCGGCGAGATCAACGATGCGCAGAAACCGGAATTCCTGTCGGGTGCGCATGCCCTCATCTTCCCGATCGACTGGCCGGAGCCGTTCGGCCTGGTAATGATCGAAGCCATGGCCTGCGGCACGCCCGTCATCGCCTTCAACTGCGGTTCGGTGCCGGAGGTGATCGACCCCGGCGTGACCGGTTTCATAGTCAACGACATCGATCAGGCGGTCGCCGCGGTCGGCAAGATCCCTATGCTGGACCGCGCCCGCGTCCGCGCCACCTTCGACCGCCGCTTTACCGCCCGGCGCATGGCCGAGGACTATCTCGACGTCTACGAAGAACTGGCCCAGCCGCAACCGCGGCTGCAGTTGCTGACCGCCTGACGCGGGCGAGCGGGCCCGTCCCGCTCGCTTTCAATGCACCGCCGCGTACATGATCTTCTCCTGCGTGGCCGCGCGCGGATCGAACTCCGCCACGATCTGCCCGCCACGCGCCACCAGGATCCGGTCGGAAATCTTCAGCACTTCCGGCAAATAGGACGAGATCACGACCACCGCCTTGCCCTCGCGTGCCAGGCCGCGGATGATCTCATGAATCTCTTCCACCGAGCCGACATCGACGCCACGGGTCGGCTCGTCCAGGATGATCAGCTTCGGCTCCTGGGCGAGGCTTTTAGCGACGACCACCTTCTGCTGGTTGCCGCCCGATAGCTCGATCACCTTGCTCAGCCGGTTGATCGCCGTGATGCGGGTCCGGCTGACCCATTCGGCGGCAACCTGGCCGCCCTTGCGCTTCGAGTACAGTTGCTGCCAGCGTCCCTTCAGCGAGCACAGCCAGCCGGTGTAGATATTCTGGTCTACCGTCATCGTCTCAAAGAACCCGGCGACCTTGCGGTCCTCGGTCACGTAGGTGATACCGTCCCGCACCGCCTGCGACGGCACGCGGTAGCGGACCGGCCGGTCTCCCAGGTAGATCGTCCCGCCGTGGATCAGGTTGCGCTTGCGCGCGCCGGCAATCACCTGCGCGATCTCCGACCGCCCCGATCCAACCAGGCCGGCAATGCCCAGCACTTCGCCGGCGAACACCGAGAACGACATATTCTTGACCATCGTCCCCGAAATAACGTTCTGCACCCGCAGCACGCGCGCCCCGCGCCGGTCCCGCTCACTCCCCCGCCCGGCCTGACTTTCCGCGACGTTCCGGCCGACCATGTGCTCGACCAGCGTCCTGCGCGTGAAGTCCTTCGCCGCTGCTGTGATCACCCGCCGCGAGTCGCGCAGCACGGTGATCCGGTCGGCGATGGTCAGCGCCTCCTCCAGCGCATGCGAGATATAGACGATGGCGATCCCGCGCCGGCGCAGGTCCTCCATCAGCAGGAACAGGTGCTGGGTTTCTTCCGGGGTGAGGCTGGCGGTCGGCTCGTCGAAGATGACCACCTCCGCCTGATAGTAGACCGCGCGCGCGATCTCCACCATCTGCCGCTTCGCCGTCCCCAGAGTCGCCACCACGTCGCTCGGTTCGACGTTGAAGTTCATCGACTGCAGCAACTGCTGCGCACTGATGTTGATCTTGCGGAACGTGGTGAGGAAGTGTTCGCGGCCCAGTTGGACGTTCTGTGCCACCGTCATGGTCGGCACCAGACTGTCCTCCTGGTAGACCATGGCGATCCCGCGCCTCAGCGCCGCCGAGGGCGATCGGAAATGACACGGTTCACCGTCGAGCAGGATCTCGCCCGACGTCAGTTGCACCGCCCCGGCGATCGCCTTGCAAAGGGTCGACTTGCCGGCGCCGTTCTCGCCCACCAGGGCATGCACCTCGCCGGCATAGAGATCGAAGTCCACGTCCTGGATCGCCGCGGTGCCTTCATACAGCTTCGTCGCCCGCCTGATCCGCAGCTTTGGCATCCGCTCACGGCTTGATGCGACGCCTTCGATCGTGTCCTGAGGACCGTCGTTCATCTCGGGGCTCCGGCTGACGTCCGATCTTCGACGAGCAGGCGATCGTTGCCCTTGGCCACGACAAACAGGCGGTCGCCGATCTCGCGGGCCGCCATGACCCCGTGGTTCCGGCCATCAACCCGGCTGTGCAAGGAGAACATCGGCTCGCAATGGGCATCCAGCCGCACTACCAGCCCATACGCGCGCGGCGGCGCCCAGGGCTTGCGGATGCCGAGTTTCTTGATCCCGCCGCCCTGCAGCGGCTCGAGATACGAGCCAGTGGCCCGCAGCGCCGGCCGGATCCACAGCTCCGGATCAACCGAACGCATCATTTCGGTGCGGAACTCCGTCTCGCGGAGCACCAGTTCGATCAGCTGCGTGCGCATCGCGAAGATCGCCAGCCAGTGGCCGCCGGCACTCGCCGGCGCGATACGTGCGGGATACCCGGGCATGTTGTCGATCAGCACCTCGGTGCCTCCGGTGCCATTGCCGCCGCGCCTGTACCGCACCAGGCTGTGCGTCCAGCTTTGGGTAAACAGCAGCGATTCGCCGTTGCCTTCCACCTGCAACCCGTTTGGATAGGAAAGCCCGCTCAACAGCACCTCAACGGCGGCCCCACCCGGCCGCCAGTACGCCAGCAGGCCCCGGCTATTGCGCTCCATCAGGTCCACCACCCAGTCGTCGGCATTGTGCAGCGTGCTGCCGACCGCCAGATACAACCCGCCGCGGGCCGGATCCTCGGCGATGGCGGTGACACAGCGGAGCGCCTTACCGTTCACCTGATCGGCCTGTGCCACCGTCCGCCCGTCGGCGCCGACCACCCGCACTCCGCCGCCGTTCAGCGCCACCGCGAAACGGCCATCGTGCAGCCGGATAAAGGCAGTGATCGGCGTTTCGAACGTCGCCACCACCGCCTGTTCGCGCAGCCCCTCCCCCGACAATCGCACCAGCCGGTTCGCACTGCTGACATAGACCGCCCCGTTCTCGCCCGCCGCGATATCATCGGGGGCGGGTAGATCGGGGCCGATCGACGGCAATTCCTCCAGCCGGTCGTTGGGAACGTACGCCCCATCCAGTGTCGGGATCGCGTGCTGCCGGCGATGCGGGACCAGCAGGGACCTGAGGCTTTCCAGTGCACCGGACATGCGTTCTTCCCGTCTCAGGCAGCCGGCTGTCGCCGGCCCCAATAGCTTTCGCAACCCGTCCAGTTCGGATCGGCGCCTTCCAGCCTGATCCGCCCGATGCGATTGTTCTCCAGGCCGCCGAGGTAAAGGTATCCGCGGTCCTCGCGCATCGACGTCAGCGTCGGGTGCGACTCGCCGCCCGGATCCCAGTACGATTCGACCGGCTGGAGATCGGCATCGAGCTTGACGATGCAGCCGTTGTTGATGCCAGGAAACAGCCATTCGTCGATCGGCAGTTGCTTGATCATGCGGATCCGGAAGCCGGGCATCCGCATCGCGACGTCGTAGACCGGCGTGCGCATCGCCACCAGCGCGAGCCAGTAGCCGCCGTCGGAGGCGCGATTGATGTTGTCCGGGCTGCCGGGCAGATGATCCAGCGCGACCTCGGTCTTGCCCTGCTTCGGCCCGGCGATCCAGTAGCGCATCAGGCGCAGCCCAAAGGTTTCGCAGAACAGGATCGACTGCCCGTCGTGCGTCAGGCACACGCCGTTGCAGAAGCGGATATGGTCGACCACCGTGCGTGTCTTGCGGGTCGCCGGATCGTAGCAGACCAGCCGGCCGCTGCCGCGCCCCTCCAGCCCGTCCACCGGCCAGGTCAGCATGTCGTACCGGGTGCTGCCTTCGCTGAAATACATCTTCCCGTCGGGTGCGATGTCGAGGTCGTCGGTCAGCTTCAGGCGCGAATCGTCGATCAGCTTGAACCAGCTCCGGTTGGTCTGGTCGGTCAGCTTGAAGACGGTCCCGTCCGGCTGCACGCCATACAGCCCCATTCCCGCGGCGCAGACAATCAGGTTGTCGTCCTTGTCGAAGGCCAGACCAAGCGGCCGGCCGCCGATGCGGGCGAACAGCTCCCGGTGCTCAAAATTCTTGCCCGAGAAGCGGAGGATCCAGCCCTGCCGCGTGCCGGTGTACAGCCTGCCCTCTCGATCGAGGATCACGTCCTCCGGCCCCTCCACCTGATCCAGCGCGATCGCCTCGGCACCGCGCAGGCGGGCATTCATCGCGTACGGCGTCCCACTGCCCTCGCGTGCGTCCGGCAGCGGCCCGTAATCGAGGTAGGTCGGGTTGACGTAGCTCTTCTGGATCGCCTTGCCGCGGTTCTTCGACCATTTCACATCCACGCCGATCGCCAGCAGCAGGATGCCGCCGTTGACCGCGTTGGTCACCTGACCAGGATAGCCGTACTGTATAAGCCCGTTGCTGAGCACGAAGATGATGCCCGCGCCGATCAGGCAGCGGCCGATCGTCCCCTTGCCGCCGGCCAGGCTGACGCCGCCGATCATCACCGCCGTCAGCGCCTGGAAGGCGAACCCGTCGCCCGTCTGTGATCCGGCGCTGTCCAGCCTCGCGGCGAAGAACACCGCCCCCAGCGCGGTGAGCATGCCGCTCACGACATAGGTCGAGAACAACACGCCCGGTATGCTGATCCCGGCGTGCCGCGCCGAACGGCGGCTGGCGCCGACGGCCACCAGGTGCCATCCCAGGCGCGAACGGCTGACCAGGATGTGCCCCACGACCGCCACCACGATCAGCCCCCACACGTCGCTCGGTATTCCCAGCAATCCCCCGTTGCCAAGCGCGGTCCATGCGTCGCTTTCCGTGGATGACATCGCCAGGTCGCCCGACCACTGCAGCGTCAGCAGGTCGAAGATGCCGCGATAGACAATCAGGGTGACCAGGGTGGACAGGAAGGCGCGGGTACGCAGCACGCCGATGAAAAAGCCGTTGACCGCGCCCAGCAGCCCGCCGGCGACGACGGTCAGCAGGATCACCAGCGGTACCGGCAGGCCCCAGATGTTGAACGCCATCAAGGCAACGAAATCGGCCAGCGCAAAGATCGATCCAACGCTCAGGTCGATGCCGCCCGAGATCAGCGACAGTCCCATGGCAATGGCAACGAAGCCGAATTCCGCGAAGGCGCGCCCCATGGTCTGGGCATTGTACGCCGTCGCATAGTTCGGCACCGTCGACGAGAACAGCACCAGCAGCGCGACCAGCACCGTGAAGGGGATCGCCGGCTCCATCCAGGTCTTGGCGAAGAGATCGGCAAACGCCTGGCGCGGCGACCAGTAGTACTGCACCCGCCGCAGTGTCGTCGAAAGCGTTGTCGCGCTCACCTGCTCTCTCCGTTTACCGCGCCCGGAAGACGCGGCGTCTCCCGTTCAGCGCCCGGGATCTGGCCGGGGCACACCACCGGCCCCGGCAATCGATGCCTCATTTCAGGGACACCGGCGTGCACGACGTCGGCGTAACGGTCTTCGCGGTGGTCGCAACGATCGGGGTGTAGATCGCGATATGCATCGTTCCCGGCTTCGAGTGGCTTTGCAGCAGCGTCTCCGCCACCGCCATCATCTGGTCAGCCTGCAGCGTGGCCGGGTACTGGAAGTCCTCGTAGAACAGCCCCTGCTCCAGGTATTCGCACGACGGCGGTTCGCCGCCCCCGGTGGTGAAGATCTTCACCTTGCCCTGCAGACCCGCCTGCCGGACCGCCTGGGCGATACCGGCGTCCTGCCCGGACCACCAGCCGACATAGCCGCACAGGTCGGGATGCGCCTGCAGCACCGTGGCCGCCTTGTCATGTGCGATCTTGGTGTCCCAGTTCGCCGCCTGGTTACTGACGATCTGGATGTCGGGGTGCTTCTTGAACACCGACATCGCGCCCTCCATGATCCCGATGCTGTACGCCGACGTGACCTCACCGTCCATCAGTGCGATCTTGTGCGATGCGCCAGGGCCCCCGCAGGCATCGACCGCGCCCTGCGCCATCGCCGCGCCCAGTTCGTTGGGCTGGACGCCTACGAATGCATCGCTCTTGAAGCGCGACGCCATGTTGATCTGGATCACGTAGATCCCGGCCGCTTCGGCGCGCTGGATCGCCGGCGCCAGCACCTGGACGTTCGGATTGTGCACAATCAGCACGTCCGGATGCTGCCCGATCACGCTCTCCAGCAACTGCTCCTCCTGCTGGGTGTCAAAGTTCGGGTCGCGCACCGAGAACTTGATGCCGAGGTGGTTGGCGATCATCTCCATTCGCTGGCCCCAGATCCGCGTCAGCGGCGCGTTGTAGGTGACCGGGATATAGACAACGGACTTCCCGACCACGTCCTTGTCCCATTGTGACTGCAACTGCGCGGCTGTCGTTCCCTGCGCCGCCGCCATGCCCGCCGGCAGGCATCCGATCGCGCCCAACGCGACCAGAGCCCCTAGTCCCTTGACGATCCTGTTCATTCATTCCCCCCGTACCGGTTTCTCCGCCGCCCATTCCGGACGGCTGGCTCTCAGTCGCCTTGTCGCGCCGTCTCTTCATCCCTCGGATGCAGCAGATTGTCCCCGACGATAGCCGCCAGCAGCACCAGCCCCCGAAAGATATTCTGCGCATCGTTGCCGAGATTGAGCAGCGTCATGCCGTTCAGCATGACGCCGATCAGCAGGCCGCCGGCGATCACGCTCAGCACGCTGCCGCGACCGCCCACCAGGCTGACGCCGCCCAGCACCGCCACCAGGATCACATTGAAGATTTCCGTTCCCATCACGATCTGGGTGTCGATGCTCGACAGCGTCGCCATCAGCACGAGGCCGGCCAGATAGCCGATCACCGCCGACAGGCTGTATTCCAGGATGGTAAGGGGGCGCAGCGGAATGCCGTTCAGCCGCGCTGCCTCCGGGTTATCGCCATGGGCGTAGATGAAGCGGCCGATTTTGGTGCGGCTGAGGAACAGGTGCACGATCAGCGCCAGGGCGATGAAGATCAGCACCGGGATCGGCACACCGCCCAGGTCGCCGCCAAGTGCCAGGAACGCCTTCGCACTATCCGGCACGTAGACCAGATAGGTCGAACCGACAATAAAGATCTGCGCCAGCCCGTACATGAGCAGGTTGGTCGCCAGTGTGGCGAACAGCGGCGGCACTTCAACGAAGGCGATCACCAGCCCGTTGATGACCCCGATCGCCAGGGCGGCAACGAAGCCGCAGGCGATCCCCAGCCCGATGCCGCCGCCGTCCCGCATCACGACCGCGGCCAGCGCGGCGCCAATCGCCAATGATGCGACCTGCGAGATGTCCAGGCCCCGCCCGATGATCACAATCGCCGCGCCGAGCGAAAGAATGCCGAGGACGGCGATGCCGTTGAGCAGGGTCAGGATGTTCTTGACCGACGCGAAGCCGGGCACCAGGGCGGTGAACACCGCCGCGAGCAAAAGCGTCGTGATCAGGACGATCTGTTCCTGGGTGAGCCGCTTCAGTCGTGTGTGGCCGCTGGACGGCAAGCGGGCGCGCGCGACATCCTGGGGCGCGTTCAGCCTTACCTCGTCTGACGGCACTATGCCCCCTCCCTGTTCCGGGCAGTCCGTACCCAACACCGAACGGAAGGATCGCTGCCATCCGTCATCGGCAGGGAGATCGGCCCTGCGGAAATTTCTGTCTTTTTGTGCGCGGTGCCCGCCGAACGCTCGGTCGGCCTCGCGGTTTCCGTGAACCTTATGGTCAGACGCATATACTGACAAGTAGCCGTCTGGACGGGCCATGTGTGCCGCCAGCCGGCCCGCCCGAGGCGGGGGCGCGGTGTTCATCGTACGGCGGCTACAACGATTGCCCCCTTTCCGCAGACCCAATGATGGGATCAACTGGGGTCCTGGACCATTTTCAGCCTGACTGTTCAAGCCGAAGATGGTCTGGCTCTTTGTTCGATCGCATGATTCACACGCCGGGGACATTCCGCTCAGCGCGATCACGCTGTTGTCCCTTTTTGCGGGTCCAGGGCGGAGCCTTGGCCTTATCGAAGGTAGTTCCATGCGAAGCCGGTTAGGTTTGAATGGGCTGAACTTCTTCACGGCGGCGGTTCAGGCCGGATTTGGGCCGTTCATCGCCGTCTGGCTGACGCAGAACGGCTGGAGCCTGGGCGCGCTGGGTCTGGCGCTGAGCATCGGCACGCTGGCGGCGCTGGTCGGGCAGCTTCCCGGCGGCATGCTGGTGGACCAGGTTCATAACAAGCGCCTCGTCGCGGCGGGGGCATTGATCGCCCTCGGGGGCAGCGCCCTGATGCTATGCCTCGCCCCGACCGAGCCGCTGGTGTGGAGCGCGCAGATAGCGCACGGCCTGGCGAGCTGCGTTATGACCCCGGCCATCGCCGCGCTTACGCTCGCCATGTGCGGCCACGACAGCTACGGCGAGCGGCTTGGGCAGAATACGCGTTACGCTTCACTCGGCAATGCAGCATCGGCAGCCTTGCTCGGCGCAGCGGCTTCGGCGGTCTCCGAGCAGGCGGTGTTCGTAGTGACAGCGGCGTTGGTGGCGCCGGCCCTGGCCTGCCTGTTGATGGTCCGCATGGAGGACTGCGTCGATCCGCAGGGGGACCATCCAGCGCTACGTCACCCGCGCGAGCGGGAGCACTGGCCTTGGCAGATTTTCGCCGAACCCGCGCTGCATGTGTTCGCCGCCGCCTGCGTGCTGTTCCAACTCGCCAATGCCGCCCTGTTGCCGGTGGCGCTGAACAGCCTGGCCCACAAGGGTGGCGCTCCCGGTTTCGTGGTCTCCGCCACCATTGTAGTCCCGCAAATTATCACCGCGCTGATTGCTCCCTGGGCCGGCGCTTTGGCGCAGCGCATCGGCCGGCGACCCGTGCTGATGGTCGGTTTCGCCGCCGTGCCGCTCCGCGCGGTGCTGTTCGCGGTGCTGCCGGGCGCGCTGCCGCTCACGATTTTCCAGGTGCTTGATGGGGTCAGCGCCGCGGTCTTTGGTTTGACGCTGCCGCTGATCGCGGCCGACCTGACGAAGCGAACCGGTTACCTCAATCTGGCCATCGGCGCCCTCGGGCTCGCATCGGGGATCGGCGCGACGGCCAGCACGGTTGTTGCCGGCTGGATCGGTGATCGATTCGGCGACCCAATGACATTCCTTTTTCTTGCCGCCGTCGGCGCCGGGGCGGTACTGCTGCTTTGGCTGGCAATGCCGGAAACCCGGCCAGAGCGCCCGGCGGATGCGGTGCAAGCGCAGCAGCAGCCCGCGTGACCCGCCCTTGCGCGTTGCGGTCCGCCGATGCCTGATACCGCCTGCATGTCGCGGCAGAGGGGAAGACCATGGATCAAGCGGAAGCCAAACATCTTTTCGAGCCCACCGGCGATTTCCAGTGCCTGCACGAGTTCCTTCCGGCCGCCCGCGCTAAGCTGTCCGACCACATCTGGGGATACCTCGTCGGCGCCGCGGAAACCGAGACGACGTTGCGGCGCAACCGTCTCGCCCTCGACATGCTCGCGCTGCGGCCGCGCGTCTGTGTCGACGTGTCGAAGGTCGACCTCGGCACCACGCTGTTCGGCCGCAGGCTACGCCTGCCGGTGATCCTCGCCCCGGTCGGCTCGCTCGAATCGTTCCATCCAGGAGGCGCCGCGACGGCCGGACGCGCGGCCTCGGCATTCGGCGTGCCGATCATGGTCAGCTCCGTGACCGCTCCGGGACTGGAGGAAACCGCCGCCGCCGCGACGGGCCCGAAAATCTTCCAGCTTTATGTCCGTGGCGACAACGCCTGGGTGGACGAGCATGTGAAGCGCGCGGTTGACGCCGGATACGACGCGTTTGCCATCACCGTCGATACCGCCGCTTACTCGCGCCGCGAGCGGGACATCACCGGCCGCTTCGTCAAGCCGTGGCGCGCCGTCGCCACGGGCCAGAGTTACCAGGCCAGCTTCACCTGGGACAACGTCAAGCACTTCAAGGACAAGCATGCCATCCCGCTGATCCTGAAGGGCATCGCCACGGCCGAGGATGCCGCGCTGTGCTGCGAGCATGGGGTGGACGGCGTGTACGTCTCAAACCACGGCGGCCGCCAACTCGATCACGGCCGCGGGTCGATGGACGTCCTGCCGGAGGTGATGGCTGCGGTCAGGGGCCGGGCGAAGGTGATCGTTGACGGCAGCATCTGCCGCGGCACAGATATTGTGAAGGCGATCGCGCTGGGTGCCGACGCGGTCGCGATGGGCCGCATGTACTGCTACGCCATAGCCGCCGATGGCGAGGCCGGCGTGCACAAGATGCTGGAACTGCTGGAGCATGAATTCGGCGTCGCGATGGCGCTGTCGGGGGCGCGCAGCCTGGGCGAACTGCATCCGGGCTTTGTTTTCCGGGATGCCCCGCAGGTCACGCAACCGCATGCCCATAGCGCGTTCCCGCTGTTGCAGGCGCCGCCGGAATATCGCGGGTAGACACCTCGGCGCCGGTGGGCGCGCCATCCTGTCGGATCGAAATGTGCCGGCCACACCCGGCCGTACCCTTTCGGGCGGCCGCGCACAGCGATCGAACCACGGCACGACCAGCGATATCGCCGGCGGCGCCAAAGGGGGCGCGGGCGCGTTATCACTCGACCGAACAGTGACGACGAACCATTCGCCACCAACCGATGCAACTGTGCCATGATGCGTCCGTTAACCGCCGAAGTCACCGAGAGGTTCCATGGCACGTACACCCGCTCGATCATCCACGCGCAACCCCCTGGCCATCGACCCCGATCACGAGCAGCGGGTCCGCGAGCGCGCCTATCATCTTTGGGAGACCGAGGGCAAACCGCACGGCCGCGACGTCGAATACTGGGAGCGGGCGCGCGAACTGATCGGCATGGAGGAAAGTGCCGGCGCCGGTCAACGTCCCAATCCAAAAGCCAGGCGTGGCGCGCCACGCGAAACCGGCGTCGAAGAAGCCGAGATCAACGAGAACCTCGGCGAATTTCCGGATCGTTTCGCTGATCAGGGTGAAGTCCAAACAACGCCCGCACCCAGGCGTCGTGCCCGCGCCAAACCCAGAAAGCCCGGATGAGATGAACACGCTGGCGTGAACGTGTCCGGTTTTTCACTGCTTTGCCCAACTCGTGCCACACCCGATCCGCATGTTGCCCGTGAGCACAGACGAGGACGGAGACTTTGGGTCTCCGCAGGGACAGGCAGATGCGTTTTTTCAAGATCTATGGGCGTGTTCTCGGCCTTCTCGGCCGAGATATCCGCATAGCGGGTTTCCTGGCGTTCGCCAATCTGATGGTTGCGGGGCTGCAGTTTCTCGATCCGGTGCTGTTTGGCCGGGTCGTGAACCTGCTGGGGCGGTCGGACAAACTGGCACACGGCGAGATGTGGCATCAGGCCACGATGTTGCTGGGCGTGTGGGTTGCCGTGGGCATCGGTGGCATTGTCAGCAATATCGCGGTCGCTTTACAAACGGAACGTCTGGCCCATCGCCACCGCATCAAGTCCATGGGCCGATATTTCCGCCATGTTCTCGCACTGCCGCTGTCGTTCCATGGCGGAACGCATTCCGGTCGCCTTATCAAGGGCATGCTGACCGGCACCGATGGCCTGTTCGCGACCTGGCTGGTGTTCTTCCGCGATCAGCTCTCCACTATCCTCTCGGCCGTCGTGTTGCTGCCGATGACGCTTTTTCTCAATTGGCGCCTTGGCCTTGTGCTGATCGTGCTGGTTTCCGTCTTCCTGGTATTCACCGCCATCGTCGTCAGGAAGACGGAGACCGCACAGCGCCGCGTCGAAGGTTTGAATTCATCGCTGGCCGGCACGGCGCAGGACGCGCTGGCGAACGTCATGGTCGTACAGTCCTTCACCCGCCTTTCCGCCGAGGCGCATCTTTTCAGCGATATCGCCAATCAGGTCATCCGTCATCAGTTCCCTGTGCTGAACTGGTGGGCGTTGGTTAACGTCATGACCCGCGCATCCAGCACGCTCGCGATCATTACGATTGTTATCGTTGGCACGTGGTTGCACGTGCACGGCATGGCGAGCGTGGGCGAAATCGTCAGTTTCATGGGCTTCGCGATGTTGCTGATTGGCCGCCTGGAGACTGCTGCGTCCTTCGTCTCCTCGCTGTTCTTCAAGCTGCCGGCGTTGGAGGACTTCTTCAATATTCTGGACGAACGCAGTTCGGTGCCGGAGCAGGAGAACGCCCGCGTGCTGTGGGCGCCGCGCGGCGAGGTGCGGTTCGAGAGTGTTGCGTTTTCGTATCCGACCAGCGGAGCCCCGGTTCTCAGCGATGTCAGCTTCAAGGCGAGGCCCGGCACGTGCGTGGCTCTGGTCGGCCACACCGGCGCCGGCAAATCCACCGCCATGACGCTGCTGCAACGTCTTTGGGATCCGACCGCCGGCCGCATCACCATCGATGGCCAGGATTTGCGTGACATCACCCTGGACAGCCTGCGCTCAAACATAGGCGTGGTGTTCCAGGAAAGCCTGCTTTTCAATCGCTCGATCCGCGACAATCTCCTGGTCGGCCGCCCCGAGGCGACAGATGAGGAGATCGAGCGGGCCTGCCGTATGGCCGACGCGCACGAGTTCATCATCCGCCAGCCTAACGGCTATGACACGATGATCGGTGAGCGTGGCACCACCCTGTCCGGCGGCCAGAGGCAGCGTCTCGCGATCGCCCGGGCGCTGCTGAAGGATCCGCCGATCCTGATCCTCGACGAGGCCACCAGCGCGCTGGACGCGGCTACCGAGGCGCGAGTCAGCAGAGCATTGAAAACCCTGATGGCGGGCCGGACGACGTTCGTCATTGCCCACCGTCTCTCCACGGTCCGCGACGCCGATGAAATTCTTGTGTTCGATGGCGGGCACATTGTTGAGCAGGGCACGTTCAACTCGTTGCTTGCCCGCCAGGGACACTTCGCCACGCTGGTGGAAACCCAGCTTTCGCCGGCCGTTCCGCATCTGGTGGCGGCAGAGTGATCAGCGGTAAATGACGTGTGACTGTGACCCGTGACTGGGCAGACCCTATATCTGGCAATGTTGTTGCCCCGGTCCCTGGAAATGGAAACACGTCATGCTGCGATTGGCTTTGTTCTTCCTTGTCATTTCGATCGTGGCGGCGATATTCGGTTTCGGAGGCATCGCCGCGGCATCCGCTGACATCGCTCGCATCCTGTTCTTCATCGCGATCGTGGTGTTCGTCGTGTTGCTGGTGGCCGGCCTCATGGCGGGTAGTACCTTGTGGTAGCAGCAATTGCTGCACCGCACGTCTAAAAGTTGCAATTTAATAGTCCGAAAGTGCATGCTGCAGTCCTCGGGGAAGCGGGTGCGTCTTCTGTTCTATCCGCTTCGGATGGTGAAAGTGGCTTGATTGCGCACTCACCTGAAACAGGAAAGGGGCAGGACCATGTCGACAGTTGCAGCGATTCTGAAACATAAGGGCTATCATGTCTCGACAGTCGATCCGACCGCCACTGTCGCCGACGTAGCGGCATTATTGTCAGAGCGCCGTATCGGCGCAGTACTCGTGATGGACAACGCCGAACAGATGCTGGGGATTGTCAGTGAGCGGGACATCGTGCGCTGCCTGGCCGCGAATGGTGCCCGCACCTTGGAGATGACGGCGGGGCAATTGATGACGCGCGCCGTTCAGGTGGCTCGTCCTGACACCAGCGTGGACCAGGCGATGCAGATGATGACGGCCGGCCGGTTCAGGCATCTTCCGGTTATCGATCACGAGACGTTGATCGGGTTGATCAGCATTGGCGACGTGGTCAAGGCCCGTATCCTGCAGCAGGACATCATGGTTGAAAGTCTGACCGCTTACGTTTCGGGCTCGGTCTGAGGCACGTAGACGCGCCCGTCGAATAAACGCCGCGCCGTGCGATAGACGGCACCGCTGTGGGCAATCCAGGCGCCGGCGGGATGGCGGGTCACGTCAGCCCCCACGGTAAGGATGCCGGACGGCATGCCAATGCGGATCGACCCGGTTGCCCCGGCCCGCGAGACCTCGGAAACCACTGTACCGGTGATGCGCGCCGCGACAGCGGTGCAGAGTGAGGACGTGAGCGGCAGCGCGCGATGCGGCTGTCCGTTTGATATGAACCGGGCGGTCAAATCGACGCCTTCAGGCTGGATGGTTTCGCCGGAGAGCGTGGACGCCTCCATCGGCGGGGCGACGAAGCCGATGGCGGGAATGCCGCGGCTCTGGCGGGCTTCATCCTCGGTGTGGACGAGGCCCATGGTGATCGCAGCCGCCCGCCGAATGCTTTCCAACCGGGCCAGCACGGCGACGCTGGCATCCAGTTTGTCCGGCAGTTCTGTCCCGATCAGGCCGAGGTCGCGCGCCCGGACCAGGACGCAGGGCTTCGCGGCGTCGACCATGGATACTTCGATCGACCCGAGACCAGGAACATCCAGCCAGTCCCGCACATTCCCGGTCGGCAGCAGCCGTCCCGTCACCGACCCGCCGGGCGACAGGAAGTCAAGCCGGATCGGCGCGCCAGTCCCCGCGACACCCGGAATGACCTGATTGCCGTCCGTAGCCGCGCGCCCATCGACCAGCGAAAACGTCGAGCGGATGATCTTGCTGGTATTCGTGTTGAAGATCCGTACCACCGCCGTATCGCCGTTCGTCCGCACCAGCCCCTCATCCACGGCGAACGGACCCACCGCCGAGGACATGTTGCCGCAGTTGCCGCGGTAATCGACCGCCGCCTCACGGATTTGTACCTGAGCGAAGGTGTAGTCGATGTCCGCATCCGTTCGTTCGGATGGCGCCAGGACGCAGATCTTCGACAGCGAGGAAATGCCGCCGCCCATCCCGTTCAACTGCCGCCCGTTGGGGTCCGGGCTGCCCATCGCGGCAAGGAAGATCGGATCCCACATCTCTCGCCTTGGCAGGTCCCGCTGGTGAAACATCAGCGCTCGGCTGGTGCCACCACGCATGAACACGGCGGGAATAGCGAGCAGCGGCATCTGGGTTCTCCTGCACGGACGTTGTCACGCAGCGGCGAGGCCTCGGGCGGACACGCCACCATCGTAAGGCGGTCCGCCGCCGGCGTCACCGGTCGCGCCGGCCGCAGCCGGGAATTCGGGTGGTGACGGGCATGTCTGGTTCGTGACCCGGAGCGGTGTTGCGGTCGTGGCGGGCTCTCGGCCCAGCGATCCACCGGCCGGTCCGAATGGGTCCAGACTGATCCACCCTCGCGCACCGGACCATCTTGACGAAGTTTAACCACGATCGGGGTTTTCCCTTACTGTCCATTCGCCCGGCGTTGGATTAATCCAGCGCCCCATGGCAGAGGCAGAAATCACCGGAGCAACCGCGCGAACCTGGTTGCGGCGAGAACAACGCGCGGGCAACCGGGCTGCCCGACCTGTACTCGCACTCCATGTGATGGGCCTGATCCTGGCGATCGGACAGGCGTTCGCCGCGGCTTCGGTATTGACGGCGGCATTCTCCCGATCGGCACTCAACCCGCTCGATCTGACGGTGTTCGGCGTGTTCGCCGTGCTGCGGGCCGGCCTGTCCTACCTGACCGAGAAGGCCGCTTTCTCGGCCGGAGCGGCAGCGCGGCGGCGGTTGCGCAGTGACGCGGTGTCACGGCTGCTGCACGCCGGACCGTCATTGCTGCGGGGGCGGCATTCCGGCGATCTGGCAACCATCGTCGTGGACAAGATCGAGGCGCTGGACGGGCTGTTCTCGCGCTATGTGCCGGCCGCGACTTTCGCGATGGTCGGACCTGCGGTTGTGCTGCTGGCCGTGCTGTACGCCGATCCGTGGGCCGCGCTGATACTGCTGGGTTGCGGCCTTCTGGTGCCTGTCGGCATGGCCGTCGCCGGCATCGGTGCGGCCGCCGCCTCGCGCAACCAGTTCCTGGCGATGGCGCGCCTGCAGGCCCGGTTCCTCGACCGCGTGCGCGGCATCGCGACCATCGTGCTGTACGGTCGGGCCGAGGACGAAGCCCAGTCGCTGTCGCGGGCGGCAACCGAACTGCGGGTGCGCACCATGCGGGTGCTGCGGGTGGCGTTCCTGTCGTCAGTCGTGCTGGATCTTGCCGCGGCCTTGGCCATGGTAGTGCTGGCGATTCATTATTTTGGCTTGCTACGGCAAAGCGGTTCCTTGACGGTCCTGTGGCCGGCACTGGCGGTGCTGTTGCTGACGCCGGAGTTCTTTGCCCCTTTGCGCACGTTCTCCGCCGCCTATCAGGACCGGCTGCACGCGACCGGTGCGGCGGAGTCGCTGATCGACCTGCCGCCGCTGCCGGAACCGGTGCCGGCGCGGGAGATCCGCACCGTGGCCGCACAGGGTGTGACCGTGGCGTTCGACAATGTGCGCCTGACCTGGGACGCCTCGCGAGGGCCGGCGCTGGACGGGCTGTCGTTCCGGGTCGCCGCGGGCGAAACGCTGGTGCTGGCAGGACCATCGGGCGCCGGCAAATCGTCGGTGATCGAGATTTTGCTGGGGTTCGTTCGTCCGGACAGCGGGCGGGTGACGATCAACGGCGCCGATATTTCTGAACTGGTGCCGCAGGCCCTGTCGCGCCTGACCGCCTGGATCGGGCAGCGGCCGATCCTGTTCTCGGGGTCGATCCGCGACAACATACTCTTCGCCCGGCCGGAGGCATCAGCCGACGAAGTCAGTGCCGCCGCAGCCGCTGCTCGGCTCGATCAGTTCACCGCCGAGCTGCCGGCTGGTCTGGACACGCCAGATCGGCGAGGGCGGTTACGGCCTGTCCGGCGGCCAGGCGCAACGCGTCGCCATCGCACGAGCCTATCTGAAGAATGCGCCGCTGCTGCTGCTCGACGAACCCACCGCGCATCTGGACCCGGCCACCGAACAGGAGGTGCTGGACAGTCTCCGCCGCCTGGCGTTGGGTCGGACCGTGATCCTGGCCAGCCACTCCTCGGCCGCGCATGGCTTCGCTGGCCGGCGGCTCGACCTGCGCGACGGCAAGGTTGCTTCCGCTGCGCGGTGTTGCGTGATGAGCGCACCGCTGTTCCGGATCATGGCGTTGTGGAGCCGGCAGACCGGCTGGCTGCTCGGCGGGCTCGTCATCGCGCTGGCTGCCCTGGTGGCCGGGGTGGGCCTGATGACGGTGTCCGGGCTCACCCTCGGCGCCGCGATCGTCGCGAGCGGGCTGGCGGTACCGGCTCTGCTGCGCGGATTTGGCAGCGCACGCGTGGTGTTGCGCTATGCTGAACGGCTGGTCACGCATGGCGCGACGTTCAGGGCGCTGGCTGATACTGCGCGTCTGGTTTTTTCGCCGCCTGGCCCGAACGTCGGCCGGCGGCCTGGGCTTTCGGCAGGCTGGCGACGTGCTGGCGCGGCTGGTCGGGGATGTCGAGGCACTGGATGGGCTGTACCTGCGCATCCTGCTGCCGCTGGCCTCGGCCGTGCTGCTGCTGCCGGTGCTGGTGCTGCTGATCGGCCATCGCGCGCCGGGCCTCGCGACCGAGATCGGCGTGCTGTTCGCCGCCGCAGCGTTCGTGCTGCCCTGGCTGGCGGCGCGGGCCTCGGGTCGGGCCGGAACCGGACTGGCGGTCGAGGCCGGAGCGTTGCGTGTCGCCGCGCTGGATGCGCTGACCGGATTGCGCGAAGTGCGTGCCTTCGCGGCCGAAGGCCGTATGCTGGCGGCGGTGCAGGCGAAAGAGGCGGCGCTTGCTGTCGGCGCAGCAAGGTATGGCGGCGCAGACGGCCCTGGCGGGTGCGGCGTCGTTTCTGTGTGCCCAGATCGCGGTGCTGGCGGTGCTGATCGATGCCGGCGTCAGTCCGGCGGCCGCAATCACCGCCGCATTCCTTGTGCTGGCGGCGTTCGAGGCGGTGGGTGGCCTGACCCGCGCCGGCGCGCTGGCGGGCCATGCATCGGCCGCGGCTCGGCGAGTGCTGGAGGCAGCCGATGCGCCCGTGCCGGTTCCCGATCCGGCCGACCCCGTTGCCATGCCGGCCGGGACGGCGCTGCGGTTCGAGGGCGTCGAGTTCCGCTGGCAGCCCGACCGCCCGCCGGTGTTCGAAGGCCTGACGCTGGAGGTTCCGCCCGGCGCGCGCGTCGCCCTGCTGGGGCCATCCGGGGCCGGCAAGTCGACGCTGGCGGCGCTGGCACTGAAGGTAGTGGCACCGCGGTCCGGCCAGATCCGGCTGGGCGGGGTCGACATCGCGACGCTTCCCGCGGCCCTGGTCCGCGCGCGGATCGGCTGGCTGGGGCAGGCGACCCATCTGTTCGACGACACGATCCGGGCCAACCTGCTGCTGGCCAGGCCCGACGCGGACGAGGCGGCATTATGGGGCGCCCTGGATGCGGCACGGATCGGCGATGTGGTGCGTGCGTTGCCGGATCGGCTCGACACCTGGGTGGGCGAAGGCGGCACACGGTTTTCCGGCGGCCAGGGGCGGCGCCTGGCACTGGCACGGGCATTGCTGTCGCCGGCCCCGATCCTGATCCTGGATGAACCGTGCGCCGGGCTGGACGCGGAAACCGAGCGGGCTTTCCTGGAGACGCTGAATGAGACGGCATCAGGACGGACGGTGATCCTGATTACCCACAGGCTCACGGGGGTGGAGCGGCTGGATCGGATTTTCCGCCTGTCGGGTGGGAAGGCGGTTGCGGCTGCGGGTTAGGGCATGATCGCGCTGAGCGGAACGTCCCAGGCGCGTGAATCATGCGATCAAACAAAGAGATAGACCATTTTCGCCGTGCACAGTCAGGCTGAAAATGGTCCAGGAAGGCGCGGCCTCGCCCTCGACGCGCTGACGGCCGGCGGCTCTTGCTCCGCCCTCGAAGACCCGCTGATATCCGCTTTGCGCCCATCTCGCCGTTCCCGCGCAAAGTGAGCCGTCCCGAAAGCAGATATTCGTTCCGATTGCCCGTTTGCTGCCTTACGGAGATCGACGGGCGGCTCCGGATAATGTTGATTTCGAGGGCCGGACCAAAATGATTCGTCTCGCTATTCCAGATACGGATTCAGCACATCTTCGATCCATTTCATGAATGCGCGGACCCGGCGCGACAGATTGCTCCGATGTGCCACGACGAGGGACACGGCGAGCGCCCGGCGACGAAAATCGGGCATGATCTCCACAAGCTCTCCAGTCCCCAGGTATCGGCCAATCCCCAGGAGTGGCGCCTGAATCAGGCCAAGGCCGGCGAGGGCAGCGGCCTCGTAGGTCTGCGCGCTGTTGACGTGTAGCGCACCTGGCAACTGAAGCGTCGCGTAGCTGTCGCCGTCCGGATATTCCCATCCGATGGGTCTTGCGCCCAGCATCGTCGAAAAATGAATTGTCCGATGTTCCTGACGCCGGAGATCTTCTATCGATCGAGGGACGCCATGGCGCGCCAGATAGGCGGGACTGGCAGCGTTGGCCGTGCGCAACAGGCCCAGTGGGCGGGCGATCAGCGTCTCGTCCCTGATGGGTCCAAGCCGCAGTACGCAGTCGAACCCCTCCTGAACCAGATCGACTTGCCGATCCGTACTCGACACCTCCAGCTCCAACTCGGGGTGAGTCGCCAGGAAATCCGGCAAGGCCGGCACGACCGTCGTGCGCGCCACCTCGGTCGGAAGATCGACCCGTAAACGCCCGCGAAGTGCCACCCGATCGCCCGCGAACATCGAGTGCAGGTCATCGACTTCAGCAAGCAGATCGCGGGCGCGGGTATGAAATGCGCGTCCATCCTCCGTCAACTGCACGCTGCGCGTTGTCCGGTGCAGGAGCCTGACACCCACATCTTCTTCCAGTTTCCGGACTGCCGTTGAGGCCCTGCCCTTTTGGATGCCCAGGCTATCGGCCGCGCGGGTGAAGCTCCCCATTTCCGCTACCGTTATGAATATGAGGATGGGTTCGAGATTTTGCATTTTCATGCCTCGGTATTGTTCATCGAAGAGAGAACAGTGAGTTCGGTTTATCGACGTTTATCATACCTAAGAGACACAGTAAGCCCTGAATTGGGGATCCCCCCAATAGGAGAATGACAAGTGTCCGAAACTATGAACCTGCATCATGTGCCTGAAACTATGACCTTGCATCGCGCCCTCTGGGCCGGCTGGATCATGAGCGCGTTTGTCGTTGTCGCTCTGGCGGCAGACGGCACTATTCAGCTTTTCGCGCCGGCGCAGATCGCGAGCACGTTGCAGGAAACCGGGTTCGCGATGGACCTGACCCGTGTCGTGGGTCCGATCGTACTCGCCTGCGCCATCCTTTACGCCATCCCGGCCACCGCCGTCCTCGGCGCGATCCTGGTGACGGGCTTCCTGGGAGGTGCCATCTGCGCCCACGTCCGCCTTGGTGAATTGGGGTCGCCGCCGGAGATCTTTTCCCTGCTTCTGGGCGCGATGACATGGGGCGGCCTCTACGCGCGCGATCCCCGTATCCGGGCCGTTCTGCCGCTCATCCGTTGAACCAACAGGGGCAGTGCTCTGTCCCTCAAGATCAGGAGAAAGCACATGTTTCTAGTAATGGGAATCACGGGAAAAGTGGGCGGCGCAACGGCAGGACATCTGTTGGCGCACGGCAAGGAGGTACGCGCGCTGGTCCGCAATCGCGAGAAGGCGGCTAACTGGGCGAACCAGGGCGTGGAACTGGTAGACGGCGACTGGAATGATTCGGCAGCCATCGAGCGGGCGCTCAAAGGCGTCGAAGGCGCGTTTGTCATGTTGCCGGCCGTCTGGGCGCCCTCGCCCGATTACAAAGAAGCCAAGGGCGTGATTGCGAACTATGTCGAGGCGCTCACCAAGGCAGCGCCGCCACGGGTGGTAGCGCTTTCGTCGATGGGTGCGAACAGGACCAGCGGGCTTGGGATGATCACGGCCTTGTCGCTTCTGGAGCAAGGTTTTGGCGACCTGATATCGCCAATCGCATTTGTGCGCGCAGGTGGGTTCTTCGAAAACTTCCTCTACGGCTTGCAGGTCGCCCAGGGCGGAACGCTACCTGTCACCTACAATCCGACAAACCGGAAATCGACCATGGTCGCGACGAACGACATCGGCGCGGAAGTCGCAACCCTTCTGACCGGGCCGACCTGGTCAGGGCAGCGCGTCGTCGAGCTTGGTTCGATGGTGAGCGCGGATGAAGTCGCGAAGCAATTGGGTGAAGTCCTGAATCTCGACGTGAAAGCCTTTGCAGTCCCGCGTGCAGGGTGGGCGGAAGCATTCGAACAATTCGGCGTCCCGAAGGGCCGCACCGGACCTGCCGAAGAAATGTTCGAGGCCGTGAATGCAGGATGGATGGACCTCGGAGTCGAGGGTACGGAGCACGTAGCGGGTACGGCGTCCGCACGCGATGTCTTCGAGGCTGCACAGAACGCCGCCAAGGCGTAGTCCGGGACGGATCAGGCATGGAGACGGAGACTGCCCGCTTCTGCGTCCGACGCGTCGCGGAAGGCGCTCAACAGTTCAAGGCAACGCGAAGCGCCTCCGCTCCTGCCTGACCTTCTGAATCTCCTGGGGTATTTAGTAGTTTGTGATGCATGCATCCGGTGATGCGAAATTCAAGACTTCTGCAAGCTGAGTTCGAACCAATGTTATCGATAGGTCGCGGCTTTCAAAAGATATGACCGAAACTCTAAAACCATTGGTCAGGCTCAACCTTTTCTTCTTCTGATCTCGACGGCTTCTTGCCGCGCAGGCGGTTCCTAAGCCAATTGTCCGCTATCCGCGTCTTTTCATTCCATAGCGGACCAGCCGCTCTCGGCCAATCTCGTCCTCCCCCGGCGACAGCCGGGGGAGCGAGGAGTGCCGAACCTAGGCCAGCCCGCCAGCCAGTGCTTTGGTCGGTATCGGCTCACCGGGAATGCCTACGAGATAGGCCCCCGCCGAAAACAGCCCGACCGCGCCGGCGACCAGGAGTGCCGGGGTGAACGATCCGGTGGCCTGCACCACGAAGCCGGTGACCATCGGGGCAAGGGCACCGCCGATGAAGCCGCCGAAATCCATGATTGCACCGAGTGACGCGGCGTAACTGGGCGGAGCGCAGGCATTGGCTAGTGACCAGGATGTGCCGGATGAACTGAAGCCGAAGAAGACCGCAACCGAGATCGAGGCGACGGCGATGAAATTGCTGGCGGTCTCCGCCGCGACCAAGGTGGCAAGCGACATGACCACGACTCCGATCACGGTCAGCAGCTTGCGGCTGGCGATCGGCGACATGCCGCGTTTCGACAGCCGGTCGGCCAGCCAGCCGCCCATGATGCTGCCGACCAGGCCGAACAGGAACGGCACCGAGGCAACGAAGCCCGTCTTCGGGATGCTCATGTGGCGCTGGATTTCCAGGTAGCCGGGCAGCCAGGCGATGAACAGCCAGCCAATGTAGACGTTGCCGAAAAAGCCAAAAATCAGCCCCCACGTCGCTCGGAAGCTGAACAGCTTGCCCCACGCGGCGGCATGGACCGGATGCGCTTCGGGCGTCTGTCCGCCATCGTACAGATAGTGCCGGTCCAGTTCGTCAAGTGCGTCGGCATCGAAATCGCGGTAGACGGCATACCAGACGCAGGCGAGGATCAGCCCGACAACCGCCATCAGCACGAACATCCAGCGCCATCCGAAGACGAGCATGATCGGCGTGAGCAAGGCGGGGGCGATGGCGGTACCGAGCGAGGGGGCACCGTTCCAGATCCCGACCCCCAGCGCCTGGTCGTGCTCATGATACCAGTCCTTCACCACGCGTGCCGCCGTCGGGAACATCGGCGCTTCCCCGACGCCCAGCAGGGCCCGGGCAACCAGAAACTGCCCGTAGCCGACAACGAAGCCCGCGGCGCCCTGGGCGATCGACCAGACGATCAGCGAGATCGTCAGCACGCGCCGTGGTTTGCCGTGGTCCACGATGGCGCCTGCCACCAGCAGCGTGAAAGCGTAGGGCCACAGGAAGGCCGACAGCAGCACGCCCATTTCGGCGACCGAAAGGCCAAGTTCATTGCGGATGAGCGGATTGGCGACCGAAAGCGTGCCGCGATCCATATAATTCACCACACAGATAATGAAGATAAGCAGCAAACTGGTATTTTGAATCGTCTTTACGCGCCGGGTGCAAGCCACCCGTTCCACGTTTGCCATGGCAACCTCCCTGAACGTTCACCCGTCTGGACTGGCGCGGGTGTGACGGTTTAATGGCGTCAGCGCCGGCGTTCGGTTGGATTTCGATCCTCCGCCACGACGTCCTGTCACGCGATGATCAACAGGAACCGGCTTGTGTCAAAGTGAAAGGGCGTTTGGAGATTTCACAATTTGGCTAGGGTCCATTTGATACAAATAAGCAATGGCATCATGGTCCTTGTCCCCGTCACTACCATCAGTACAGACTGAGGTAAGGACCGACTGTTGCACTCGCTGCGGTCAGCCCGGCGCGACGTCAAGCGCTGCGGTCAGGCCGGCGCGGCGTCAAGCCACGAGGGCCGGACGCCGGACCATCATGAGCAGGGCCTATTCCGCCGCGGTCGCCAGCTTGGTGATAGCGACGCCTTTACCGACGCCCGCGCGGTCTTTGTACGGAGACGTATCGATGTCCTCCAGCTCGATTTCCCGCGTCAGCACCTGCCGCTTCCATTCCTGGTGTTCGGGTTCGCGGCCGACGAATTCGGGCATCACATCCCTGGCAAACAGTTCCAGGCTTTCGCAGATATGCTCGTGGCTGTTCTTGCCGGCCTGGTTCAGCAGAATGATCTGATCGACATGGGACGACTCGAACCGGCGGAGCTTTCGCCGGATCGTTTCAGGTGAGCCGATGAGGCCCCCGGTCAGGGCCTTGTGGGCGAGTTCCGGATTCGCGGCCTTCCATTTGTTATATTCGTCCCACAGGCTGACCGTTCCGGGTGCGGCCCGTTCGCGGTTACGGGCACCGCTGTAGTATGCCAGCGAGAATTGAAAGAACGTTACGCCGTCAGCGCGTCGGCGCGCTTCTTCGTCCGTCTCGGCACACATGAAGTAGCTGACCATGGCAATATTGCAATTGGACTGGTAGTCAGCAAGTTTATTCTGCCGCAGTACAAACGAATTGTAATAGGCGTGGACCCAGGCATGGGCCATTTCCGCCGACAGGAACTGGAAGCCCAATGCGCCGATGCCACAACGGCCCGCCAGCTCGATCGTTTCAAGCTGCGAGCAGGCCACCCACAGCGGCGGGTGCGGCTTCTGCACCGGCTTCGGCAGCACGTTGCGCAGCGGGAACTTGAAATACGGGCCGTCATATTCCCAGCCGCCGTCCTTGAACATCGGGAGCACGCAGCGCACGCCGTCCTCCCACACCGCCTGCTTGTCCTCCATCTGGCGGTCGAACGGACCCAGTTCGGTAATGCTGGCCCCCTCGCCCATGCCGAACTCAACACGGCCGTTGCTAACGAGGTCCAGACAGGCGACCTTTTCGGCGACCCGCGCGGGATGGTTGGTGGTCAGCTGGATGATGCCGTGACCCAGTCGGATCTGTTTGGTGCGCTGGCTGGCGGCCGCGAGGAACACCTCGGGCTGCGGCGAGTGGGAATACTCCTCCAGGAAGTGATGCTCGACCTCCCACGCGTAATGGTAGCCAAGCTTATCCGCCAGTTCGACCTGTGAGAGTGCGTTCTGGTAAAGCGTCCGCTCGGTGTCCGCCGCCCAGGGGCGCGGGCACTGCAACTCATAGAAGATACCGAATTTCATGGTCCGCCCTCCAGCGTTTCGCTACTGGCGGGTATCCTACGCAGACCCTGCGGGGAAAGTCGATATCACGGCCCGCTGTGCTGCTCCCTCCAGCGGAGGAAATCGCGGAACAGGGTTTCCCGCCGCTCGTCGCTCATGCCGGCCGTGCTCTGGCCGGACTGGTTGAGGTACGTATCGAATGACGCGCGGAGGTCGGAATCCGAGGGCTGGTTATTCGCCAGCAGGGTCTGAACCTCCGGGTAGCGCGTCCAGCCCTGGATCTGCGCAGACAGGTTGACCTCCTGCCATTTCGGGTGGAGCCCGGGCTCGCGGAACTGGTCAAATCGCTCGAACAGGGAATCGACGAAACGATTGACCCGCTTGGCGCGCGCGGTGTCGGCGGGCGTCGCCAGGGTGACCAGCGCGGAGCCAACGGCCACGGTATCGATCGGCGGACCGGGGGGGATCAGGTCTGGATAATGCTGATGGTCCAGACTGGCCGGCAGATAGCTGGCCACGAGTTGCGCGTTCAGCGGAATCGGCAGGAAATGCAAGCCCGTCCCGGACCCGATCGCCTGCAACATCGGGACCGGCTCGCCGCCGATGACGAACATCGCGGCGATCTCGCCGCGACGCAGACGGCCCAGTGCGACGTACGGGTTGTCATGCATGATATTCGGCGAGATGTGGGATAGTGCCAGCAGGGCCGACGCGGTCAGTTCCGTTCCGCTGCCGGCTGCGCCGATCGAGACGATCTTCCCGGTCAGCTCCCTCATGCTGGCGACGTCCTTGCGGGCAAGGATGTGGATCTCCTCAGGAAACAATCTTGTAATATACTGCAGCTGCGCTTCCCGGGGGACCGTGCCCCCCTGCATCGTCTCGTCGAGAACATCAGTATGGACGATCGCGACATCCACTCCTCTCAGGTAGATCAGATCGGCGATGTTCTGCACCGATCCCTGACCCAGCATGGGCAGGACGCGTAGCCTGTCGCCGTCGTCCAGCACCTGGGCCATGTCCGCCGCGACGCGTGCGTCAGTGCTGCCAGGACCATCGGCGATCAGGCCGATCGTCGCATTCTGCCCGGTCGCTATGTGCACGGCGTCCGATAAGGGGTCGCGCTGCTGCGCCGCAGCCGGGACGAACAGCGATGCCAGACCGACGATCATAATCAGGATGGCGATGCGCTGATGCCGCATTGATGGTCTCCCGAAATTATATCACAGTAACGATCCGTCATGAATGCGCACGAAGATAGCAGCAGACCGGCCGGGCGGACCCTGCGCCAACACTTTTGGATTCGGCAAGACCCGATATACTCACCAAATCGGCTTAAGTCCGACAGGATCAAGGAGAAGTGTATGACCGACAACCCGCTCCGGCCCGCCCTGTTTCGCCGCGATGCGATCGCGGACGACACCGCGAAATTCAACGACGCGGTGGTCGCTCTGATGACGGGCCTGCCGGAATGGTGGAATGTCGGCGCCGAGAACACGCGTGAAGCGAGGCGCCAGGGACGCGGCCCGTTTCCCCCGGTGATCAAGTCGCCGCGCGCGCACACCATCACCATCCGAGGGCGGGACGGCAACGAAATTCCTCTGCGAATTATCGCCCCCGAGCAGGCGCGCGGCGTCTATCTCCACATCCATGGCGGCGGGTGGGTGCTCGGTTCGGCGGATCAGCATGATCCGATGCTGGAACGGATCGCGGACACCACCGGCCTCGCCGCGGTCAGTGTGGAATACCGGTTGGCCCCGGAAAATCCTTATCCGGCAGGACCGGATGACTGCGAATCCGCGGCAGCATGGCTGGTACAGCATGCCATGTCCGAATTCGGCTCTGACGTGCTGACGATCGGCGGTGAGTTGGCGGGCGGGCATCTGGCGGCAGTGACGCTGCTGCGGATGCGGGACCGCTACGGCTACACCGGCTTCCGCGGTGCCAATCTCGTCTATGGCGCGTTCGACCTGAGCATGACACCGAGCCAGTTGGCGTTCGGCGATCGGCGGCTGGTGCTGCGGACGATCGATATGCAGCACTTCTACAATGCGTTCCTGCCGACGATCACCAACCGGCGGGTGCCGGACATCTCCCCGCTCTATGCCGATCTCAAGGGACTCTGTCCCGCGTTGTTCAGCGTTGGAACCCAGGATGCGCTGCTGGACGACACGCTGTTCATGCACGCGCGCTGGATCGCGGCCGGGAACGAGACGGAACTGGCGATCTATCCGGGCGGTGCGCACGGGTTCACGTTGTTTCCAAACCGGTTGGCGGATGAGGCGGGTGCGCGTTCAGATGCATTCCTGCGGAAAGTGGTCGCATAAGGGGTCCCGCCGCGACCGTCAGAGGGGCGACGCTCATCCGAGAACCCGACGAGGCGGCTCGGAACCAAACTCAACCGGTCTGAACGACGGTTCTCGAAGCACCGCGTCGGTGAACCGCTCGCCTTGTGATACCACCGTGGCCGATGACCACTACGCGGCGCGCCTCCATGGGGGTGAATTGGCGGGTTCCACTGGCGTTTTCCATGTACGACGCCTCGCTAGCGGCCCTGTGATCCTGCTAATGTCCATCGGAGGTCGGGGCAAACCAATTTGCCCGCGTCGTGGTGACTTGGAACCCGAACAATGCCAGAAACAGTATCGGCTGAGCTTGCCGGGAGGATATCATGGACACGCCAATTACAGCGATCTCGCCTCGCGTGGCCCCGTTGGCACCGCCTGAATCGCGGCATGTGCAGATCCTGAAGCAGTTCGAGCGCAAGCTGCTGTGGCTTTCGGCGTGGATGATCCACCACGCCAATCACATCCGGCCGAACCGGGACGGGCTGAAGGTTGGCGGCCATCAGGCGTCTTGCGCGTCGTGCATTTCGATCATGGCGGCGTTGTATCTGGAGGTGGTGCGGCCGCAGGACCGGATCGCGGTCAAGCCGCATGCGGGGCCGGTGTTCCATGCGCTGAACTACCTGTTCGGCCGGCAGACGCGGGAAAAGCTCGAGGGGTTGCGCCAGTTCGGCGGGATCCAGCCGTACCCGTCGCGGGTAAAGGATGGCGCCGAAGTGGATTTCTCAACCGGGTCGGTGGGGCTGGGCGTGGCGATGACCAGTTTCTCCGCGCTGATGGCGGATTACACGCGCCTGCATGGCCTGGGGCGGACCGATTTACCGCCGGGGCGGCACATCGCGATCTGCGGCGATGCGGAACTGGATGAGGGGAACATCTACGAAGCGCTGCTGGAGGGGTGGAAGCACGACGTTCGCAACGTCTGGTGGGTGGTGGACTATAATCGCCAGAGTCTGGATTCCGTGGTGCCGGACCGGCTGTTCGGGCGGATCGAGGGGCTCTTCCGCGACATGGGGTGGAACTGCGTCACCATCAAATACGGGCGGAAGCTGGAGGCGGCCTTTGCACGCGAAGGCGGCGAAGCGCTGCGCGCGTGGATCGATGACTGCCCGAACAGTCTCTATGCGGCGCTGACGTTCCAGGGGGGCGCGGCGTGGCGGCAGACTCTGCTGGCGGATCTGGGGCGGTCGAAGGCGCGCGCGATCATCGACGAACTGAGCGATGAGGAACTGGGCGCCCTGATGACCAATCTGGGCGGCCATGACATCGAGACCGTCATCGAGGCCCTGCGCGCCGCGGAGGCCGACGGGGATCAGCCGACGTGTTTCATCGCGTATACCATCAAAGGCATGGGGCTGCCGTTCGCCGGGCACAAGGACAATCATGCCGGGTTGATGACCAAGGAACAGATGGAGATGTTCCGCCGCGGAATGGGCATCCGGCCGGGACACGAGTGGGATCCGTTCGAGGGACTGGATATCCCGGAAGCCGAGCTTCGCGCGTTTCTTTCCGAATGTCCGTTTGGGACACAGCTGACGCCGACCGGGCGTCTGCTGTCGGCGCCGTCGGTGCACGTGCCGGCCGGGCTGCCCACCCCTCGGTTGGCAGGCCGGAAAATGTCGACGCAGGGCGGGTTCGGCGAGATCCTGGCGGAGATCGGGCGCGGACAAGGGGAACTGAAGGACCTCGCCGCGCACATCATGACGACATCGCCGGATGTGACGGTTTCGACCAATCTGGGGCCTTGGGTGAACCGGCGGGGAATCTTTGACCGGCATACGCGGAATGACGTGTTCCGGGATTCGAAGCTGGCCTCGGCGCAACGGTGGGGAATGTCGCCGAAAGGCCAGCATGTCGAACTCGGGATCGCCGAGCAGAATCTGTTTCTGCTGCTGGGGGCGGCGGGGTTGGCGCCGGGGATGACGGGTGCCCGGGTTTTGCCGGTCGGGACGGTGTACGATCCCTTCGTCAACCGCGGGTTGGATGCGCTGCTGTATGCCTGTTACCAGGATGCCCGGTTCTTGCTGGTGTCCACGCCGTCCGGACTGACGCTGGCGCCGGAGGGGGGACAGCACCAGTCGGTGAACACGCCGCTGATCGGGATGGCGGCGGATCGACTGGCTTCGTTCGAGCCGGCATACGTTGACGAGTTGGGGGTGATGCTGCGGCACGCATTCGATTTCATGCAACGGGCGGACGGGTCCGCGGTGTGGCTCCGGCTGTCCACGCGCGGATTGGAGCAGAAGGAGCGAACGCTGGATCCGGCCGCGGTGATCGCGGGGGCGCACTGGGTGGTGCCGCCGGCCGCGGGGACGCGGATGGCGCTGGCGTATCAGGGGCCGTTGGCGCCGGAGGCTGAGGCGGCCTTCGAGGTCTTGCGCGAGGAGGAACCGGGAGCGGGGCTGCTGGCGATTACGTCTCCGGACCGGCTGCACGCAGGGTGGCTGGCGGCGATGCGCGCTCGGCGGCGCGGGGACCGGGGCGCGGTGTCGTGGGTGGAGCGCGTGCTGGCGCCGCTGGCACCCGGGGCGGCGCTGGTGACGGTGTTGGACGGACATCCAGCGACGCACGCCTGGCTGGGGGCGGTGCGCGGGCAACGGGTGGTGCCACTGGGGCCGGACCGGTTCGGGCAGAGCGGCGATATTCCGGATCTGTACCGGGAGTATGGTCTGGATACCGACGCCATTCTGGATGCTTGTGCGCAGGCGATGCTAGGGTGAAATGGGCGGGAGCAGGTCACGAGAGGCAGGTGAGAAGCGACCGCAGGGAAACCAATTCCTATAGGTGGACAAATGGGCCGGTATCTGACCCACAATGAAGGCGGGGACCCACTTAATGGCTATGGAACCACCGCCGAGGCCGTCGATCGTGGGCAGGCCGCTTCCGTCCGAGGGTGGAATGACGCATCACTCCATCAAGAAAAGCGGGGACGTTAGAAGTTCTGCCCGGCCCCCGGCCAGGCCGACAAACGCCTGGGAACTAACGCGGTTCAGGTTCTGATTTCGCAGCGGGCATGGTGGCCGGCTCACGCCTGAAGTCTCACCATATTTCAGTTCATATTTGATTTCTTGTCCCTTCTCTGGACATATGTCTGCGCGCTTCCGTCGGGCAGGACAGAAAATTATTCTCCCGGTGTGGGGTGCGGCAAACCGGATATCGGCGCCCCTCGGACTTGTTTTGCTTGGAGCATGATCGCGCCGAGCGGAACGTCCCCGGCGGGCCCGCACAGTCAGGCTGAAAATGTTCTAGTTGCTTCCGTGTGTGGATTAGGTTGTCGGTCCAAGGGCCTGGCTTGTACTCCGGCAACGTACGACATCCGAAGCCAACAAGGGAGACACGAGTGCCATATGAGACATCTATAACGGCAGCAGCACGTCGCGCTGATGAGGCTGCATGGGATCCAATGGCAGCCTATCGTGACGACACGGTCTTTTCAAGGAACCCGTAATAGCGCCCTCGTTTTTCGTCTTTGGTTACACCAAAAAGGATACGGGCTGTGGATCCGCTCTGGCTATTCTCGGAAGCGCTAGACAGATTCCGCATGACCAATGTGTCCGGACGTCATACCACTCCTTCGCTATGTTGTTTCTGTGCCAGACCAGGAACGATCTCATAACAAGCGCTAATGTCGAAGGCCTGTTCCCCGAGTAGTGCGTATCTCCGCACGGGGAGATTAAGCGGAAGGTATAGGGACGCTAAAGGGCCGCGGGCTAGGGCTCGCGCGGGTCGGTTGAACCGTCAACTCCACGAAAGCTGATCGCTCGGTAACCACCAACCCGCATCAAACGCCAGCCCCCTGTGCGACGGCGTGAGCTTTGCCCATATGTCAGATTTATGACACCAATAACCTCGAAACCTGAGGAGACGCCATGCTTCGTGTCTCGGCCGCCTTGGCGATGACCGATGCCGACCGAATCGCCGCCGCGGAGGTGCTGCGCGGCCCGTCGGCGCCTCGGTCAACTAGCGCTCGCCGCCCGCGGCCCCACCCGACCGGTCAAACCGCGTGACGCCCACCCCCACCCGGAACCCGCTGCGAACCCACGGCAAACCCCGATGCAGCTGACCCTTTTCGATGCAATTCGGCCCCTCACCCGCCGCGCCGCTACGCGCAATGGCGTCGCCGGCGTGATCCTCGCCTCGATGAACATCCCGCAAGTGCTCGGCTATGCCCGCATCGCCGGTATGCCGGTCGTCACCGGGCTCTACACGGTCCTGCTGCCGCTCATCGCGTTCGCCATCTTCGGCTCCTCCCGCCACCTCGTGGTGGCGGCGGACTCGGCCACGGCGGCGATCCTGTTCAACGGGCTGGCCGGCATGGCGCCGCCCGCGAGCCATCACTACGTCGCGCTGGTCAGCACGGTGGCCCTGCTGACCGCCGGTCTGCTGCTTCTGGCGCGAACTCTTCAAACTCGGGTTCCTCGCCGATTTTCTGTCGCGCACCGTGCTGGTCGGCTTCCTCACCGGCGTCGGAGTTCAGGTCGGCATCGCGATGCTGGGCGACATGTTGAGCGTCACGGTCCACGCGAAACACACATTGGGTCAGGCGTGGGAGGTCCTGAACGCCCTGCCCCACCCCAATCTCGCGACACTGGGACTGTCCGTGCTGGTCGCCGGCTGCATCCTGATTGGCAGGCACATTGCCCCGCGGGTCCCTCTCGCTCTGTTCGCGGTGGTGGGGGCCATCGCGGCCAGCGCGGCGTTCCATTTGTCCGAACACGGCATCGCGGTGATCGGCCCGGTTTCCGGCGGTCTCCCGTCGATCGCCCTGCCCGGCGTGACCTGGAACGAAACCCTGACGCTGCTGCCCGTGACCGCTTCCTGTTTCATCGTGATCATCGCGCAAAGCGCCGCCACATCGCGGGCTTTCGCCGAGCAGTATCATGAGAGTGTGGACGAGAACGCCGACATTCTCGGGTTGTCCGCCGCGAACGCCGCCGCCGCCTTCAGCGGAACGTTCGTCGTCAACGGCAGCCCGACGCAGACCGCTATGGCGGATCGCGCGGGCGCGCGCAGCCAGGTCGCGCAACTGGCCTTCGCCGGCAGCGTTCTGGTGGTCCTTTTGGTCCTGACCGGCCCGCTGCAGTATCTGCCGCGCTGTGTGCTGGCCTCCATCGTGTTCACGATCGCGATCGGGATGATCGACATAAGGGGACTGCGCGCGATCCGCCGCGAAAGCCCCGGCGAGTTTTACCTCGCCCTCGTCACCGCGGCGGCGGTTGTCGCGATCGGCGTCGAGCAGGGCATTTTGCTGGCGATCATTCTCTCACTCTTCCGCCATGTCCGTCACAGCTATCGCCCGCACACGTTGATGCTGACGCCGGACGCGTCCGGCCGGTGGGAGCCAATTCCGGCGACGCCGGGCCAGCAGACCGCGCCAGGGCTCATCATCTATCGATTTGATGCGGATCTGTTCTACGCAAACCAGAAACGCTTCACCGACGAGGTCCGCATGCTGGTGGAGCGGGCACCGGCACCCGTCCACTGGTTCATCGTCGATGCAGGCGCGATCACCGACATCGATTACTCCGCCGCGCACGCCGTCCGCGATTTGCTGAACGATCTGGCACGCCAGAAAGTCGGCGTCGTCTTCGCGCGTGTCAGTCAATACCTGCGGTCCGATATGGATCGGCACGGCATCACGGCGGAGATCGGCGAGGCGCGGATTTTCCCGACACTCCACGAGGCCATTGCGACGGTGCACGGCGGTGGCGGCAGGTGATCGTCCATTGAAGAGGCAGCCCGTTGATCGCGGAGCGACGGATCGCGGCGTCCCGGACGGTGAGGCCGCTGGCGCGACCATTCGGAATATTTGGCCTCGGCCATGTCTCCGCTTGCGTTTTTCTATAATCGGTTCGCACTCTTCAGCCGTTACCGGGGAGGACGGGAACCATGCCGACCTATGTCATGCTCGCCAACTGGACCGATCAGGGCCTGAAAGCGATCGCCGAGGGGCCGCGACGGCTGGATGCCGCCAAGAAAACGCTCGCGGACATGGGCGGCCACTTTCGTGAGCTCTACATGACAATGGGACAATACGACCTGGTGGGCATCTACGAGGCCCCTGATGACGCCGTGGCCGCGCGCTATATCCTGATGCTGGGGCAGCTCGGGAATGTTCGCACACAGTCGATGAAGGCGTTTCCGGAAGAGGCCTATCGCCAGATCGTCAATTCATTGCGGTGACGGGGCAAACGGCATAGCTGTGCCAACGGAAGGCGATGCATTCTCGGCGAGGGCCGTGCGCCGTGGCCTCAGTGCGTCTGTCGCATCTCCCGCCGAGCCTCGTCGATCAGGCGGCTTTCATTACGATGGACAAAGATGACCGGCGGCCAGCAGGGCAATCCCCCCGATCACGGCCAGTCCGATCCCCACCGGCCCGCTGATGTATTTGGCCGCGTCGCCCAGGATGTAGGCGCCGAACCCATAGAGGACGGTCCAGCCGATCCCACCCAGTGCGTTCCACAGCAGGAAGGTCGGCCAGGGCATCCGGTTGGCCCCGGCGAGCACCGCCGCGCATGTCCGCAGGATCGCAATGAAGCGGCCGAAGAACACGACCCTTCCGCCATATTTGCGGAACAGAAAGCGACCGAGTTCCAGCCGCTCGTCCGTCAGGCCAATCTTGCGGCCCCATCGCGCCAGCACGCGGCAGCCGATCCAGCGTCCGATCCCGTAGCCAACCTGGTCTCCGCCGATCGCGCCGGCCGCCGCCAACGGCACGACGATGAAAATGTTGAGGTGTTGGGTCCGCGCGGCGTAGAGCGCGGTGGCGACCAACAGGCTTTCGCCGGGGAGCGGCAGGCCGACGCTCTCCAGCATGATGCAGACAAAGATCACGCCGTAGCCGTACTGGTGGATCAGGCCCTCCAACCCATTGAGCGAGACGAGTGACATGCCGGGAAAGCCCTTCGTTGCTATCGGGCCGATCGCTGCCCTTGAAGTCTCGGAACGCCTTTCGAGTTTCCTGCTGCACGACCGTTTAGGGGCCCGACGGAACGAGGCTGGAAATCCTGTGCCCGCCGAAGCCGGAGTTGGTTCCCGGGACGAGAAAGCGTACACGGTCGGGTCGGCCGCAACGACGCCTCGGCGATTGGCGAATTGGCACGCCGGTTCGCCCGAGGTAAATGTATCCGGTGCGGGGTCGGGTTCTGTATGGAGAGATTGACTGACACACGGGCGCCCTTAGCTCAGTCGGATAGAGCAACAGCCTTCTAAGCTGTGGGTCGGTGGTTCGAATCCACCAGGGCGCGCCAGTTTGCGGCACCTGCGCGGCGAAGTGGTGCGGGAGCGCCCCGACAAGGCCTATCCAGACCTGCTCAGGCCCCGTGCAGGATGGCCCAGGCGGAGAGCAGGGCGTCGAGTTCATACGCACTCCAGGCCCCGGACACATCCGGCCCCTCCGTGCTTGCCGAACCACGCCGTGGCAGCCTCGACGCTGGCGTCAGCGTAACGTTGTCCACCGCGAGCAGGGATCAGCAGCTTCGGGTGCGTTGGGTTCAGCAGGATAGTCGCCCAGGTCCCCCGCGGCATTGGCGCCAGCGCCGCGCCGTCGGTATACGTCCGCCGGCACCTGAAAGCTTAGTCGGCACCGTTGGATGGTGGAGTGGCGGCCCACATTCAAGTAGCCTTGCGAATCGATTCCCTAAATCACTCTCATAAAACCGATTAGGCCGATAGGCACCGAAGTGCTATCGTCGGAGCATGCGGTAGATCGCAGACTGCAGAAGGAGGAAACATGGCAGACGAAAACACATGCCCGGTGTCGGGCGGGAAGCGCGGACACCAGACCGTTCTGGCCAGGGTGAATCGTGACTGGTGGCCGAACCAGCTGAATCTTCATGTGCTCCACCAGAACTCCCCCGTGTCCAGTCCGCTGGGCAACGCATTCAATTACGCCAAGGAATTCGAAAGTCTCGACCTGGATGCCGTGATCAAGGACCTCCATGCGTTGATGACGGACTCGCAGGCATGGTGGCCGGCCGACTATGGCCACTACGGCCCATTCTTCATCCGCATGGCGTGGCACAGCGCAGGCACATACCGCATCGGCGACGGTCGCGGGGGCGCAGGCTCTGGCACACAACGCTTCGCGCCGCTCAATAGCTGGCCGGACAACGTGAGCCTCGACAAGGCGCGCCGGTTGCTCTGGCCGGTCAAGCAGAAGTACGGCCGGAAAATCTCCTGGGCCGATCTGCTGATTCTCACCGGCAACGTCGCCCTCGAGTCAATGGGCTTCAAGACGTTCGGTTTCGCGGGCGGCCGTGAGGATGTCTGGGAGCCGGAGGAGGACATTGACTGGGGGCATGAGAAGACGTGGCTCGGCGACGAGCGCTACAGCGGCGACCGTCAGCTCCAGGGTCCTCTGGGCGCCGTCCAGATGGGTCTGATCTACGTCAATCCGGAGGGTCCGAACGGCAAGCCGGATCCGGTCGCCGCGGCGAGGGATATTCGCGAGACGTTTGCTCGCATGGCGATGAATGACGAGGAGACGGTCGCGCTGATCGCCGGCGGGCACACGTTCGGCAAAACCCACGGCGCCGCCGATCCCGGCCAGTATGTCGGCCCCGAACCCGAGGGCGCTCCCATCGAACAGCAAGGCCTCGGTTGGAAAAATACATTTGGCACCGGCAAAGGTGTCCACACCATCAGCAGCGGGTTGGAGGGCGCATGGACCACCAGCCCGACGAAGTGGGACAACAACTTCCTGGACAACCTGTTCCGTTATGAGTGGGAGCTGACAAAAAGCCCTGCCGGCGCATTCCAGTGGACTCCCAAGGACGCATCCGCGGCGGGCACCGTGCCTGATGCCCACGATCCGTCGAGGCGGCACGCCCCGATGATGCTCACGACGGACCTCTCGCTGCAGGATGGATCCGATCTATGCGCCGATCGCGAAGCGCTTCCACGAGAATCCGCAGGCGTTCGCGGACGCGTTCGCCAGGGCCTGGTACAAGCTGACGCACCGCGACATGGGGCCTCGCACGCGGTATCTTGGCAAGCTGGTTCCGGCCGAGCCGTTGCTGTGGCAGGACCCGGTTCCCGAGGCGACCCATCCATTGGTCGGGGAGCATGACATTGCCGCGCTGAAAGCGAAGATCCTGGCGTCCGGACTGTCCATCTCTGATCTGGTCTCGACTGCCTGGGCGTCCGCGTCGACGTTCCGCGGCTCTGACAAGCGCGGCGGGGCGAACGGGGCGCGCATTCGCCTTGCGCCGCAGCGGGACTGGGAGGTCAACCAGCCGGCCCAACTGGCGAAGGTTCTTCAGAAACTTGAACAGATCCAGAAAGAGTTCAACGCTTCGCAGTCCGGCGGGAAGAAGGTTTCGCTCGCCGACCTGATCGTCCTGGGCGGTTGCGCGGCTGTCGAGACAGCGGCGAAGCAGGCCGGACACAACGTGACGGTTCCGTTCTCGCCGGGGCGGACGGATACATCGCAAGAGCAAACCGACGTGGACTCATTCGCCGTGCTTGAACCGACCGCAGACGGATTCCGCAACTATCTCAGAGGCGGACATGACCGATCGGCTGAGGAGTTGCTGGTGGATCGGGCGCAGCTGCTGACGCTGACTGCTCCCGAGATGACGGTTCTGGTCGGCGGCCTGCGTGTCCTCAACGCCAATGTCGGACAGTCCAAACACGGCGTCTTCACCAAGCGATCCGGGACGCTGACCAATGATTTCTTCGTCAACCTGCTCGACATGAACACGGAGTGGCAGCCGTCCGCTGCAGTCGAAGGCGTGTTCGATGGGCGCGACCGTGCGACGAGCGAGCCTAAGTGGACCGGCACCCGTGTCGACCTTGTGTTCGGTTCGAACTCCCAGCTCCGAGCGCTCGCGGAAGTCTATGCATGTGACGACGCGAAGGGGGCGTTCGTGAATGACTTCGTGGCTGCTTGGACCAAGGTGATGAATCTCGATCGGTACGATCTGGCCTGATTTCGGCGAAGAGGCGTCCGGACGCAGCGAAAGCCCGGCTGCGTACGGATGCCAGGTCGGGGTCAGACTGCAGCCATGCATGCCCGCGCTCACCCAGGAGGGCATGCCGGCTGTGGTGGAAGCCTCCTGCCGGGAGGAGTTGCGGCGTGCGGGGCGTGGGGCGATTGCGGGTCCGCCGCTTGATATCGCGGGGATACCGCCTTGAGTTTTCGCGCGATAGCTTGCGATATCGACACGTACGGCGGGAAGGCCTCAAATGACCGTTCGCTCCGGACACCACCCCTAGCATGGCCAAACGGAACGCGGCCGCGTCCCGGCGGATGAATCTCGCGGTGTTTGCCTCCGCCGGACCGGTTTCCGGCAGCCATGGCGGCTGGCGGCATCCGCAGGCGACCGGTGATCTGCTGACCGCGGCTTACTATCAGGATCTCGGCCGATTATTGGAAGCGGGCCGATTCGATCTCGTCTTTCTCGCCGACATCCTGGCGGTTCCGGATCGCCTGGGTGACAGCCTCGACAGCCAGTTGCGCTACGGCGCCCTGGGGGCGCTGCGCCTGGACCCGTTGGTGGTCCTGGGCCTGATCGCCGGTGCCACCAGACACGTCGGCCTCGCCTGCACCGTGTCGACAACCTACTTCGAGCCATTCGCCGTCGCGCGATCGATGGCGACCCTCGATCACCTGAGCGGCGGGCGTGCCGCATGGAACATCGTGACCTCGTTTCAGGAGGCGGAGGCACGCAATTTCGGCCGTGATGAGCAACTGTCCCGCGAGCGGCGCTACGACCGCGCCGACGAATTCATGGACGTCGTCTGCGCGCTGTGGGATTCCTGGCAGGACGACGCCCTGGTTCGCGACCGGGATACCCCGCTGTTCGCCGATCCGTCGCGAGTCCGCCGGGTGGATCACGACGGCAGTTGGTTCAAGGTTCGCGGGCCGTTGAACGTCAGTCGTTCGCCGCAGGGGCGGCCGGTGTTCGTCCAGGCCGGCGCATCCGACCGCGGCCGTGACTTCGCCGCGCGCTGGGCGGAGGTGGTGTTCGTCACGCATTCCGCCCCAGACCCGGCGTGCGCGTTCCGCCTGGACCTGCGGACGCGGGCAGAGCGGTTCGGCCGCGATCCGGACCAAATCAGAGTATTGCCCGGCGTCGTGCCGATCATCGGCGAAACGGCCGAAGAAGCCGAGGAACTCCGCGGCCTGCTGGAATCGCTTAGCCATCCGCTGGCTGGGCTTTCGACTTTGTCCTATCATCTCGGCGTGGATCTGTCCCGCCTGCCACAGGACGAGGTACTCCCCGAGACCATGGATGTGCCGGGCGTCGAAGGCCATTATCGCGAAGTGGCGGAACTCACCCGGCGCACCGGCATGTCGGTCGCCGCGCTCGGTCAACAGTACGGCGCAGGCCGCACCGCGCAGGGCTTCGCGGGTACCGCGCAAGCCGTGGCGGACCGGATGCAGGCATGGTGGGAAGCCCGCGCCTGCGATGGGTTCATGCTGCAAATCCCCTATTTGCCCGGCGGCCTGGAACGGGTGGTACGGCTTCTTGTGCCTGAACTGCAACGGCGAGGATTGTTTCGCACGGAATACACCGGAGCGACGTTACGTGACCATCTCGGACTGACCCGCCCGTCCGCCTGAGACGTTCGTTGCATACCGCCTGAGACGTTCGTTGCATACCGCGTGTCGGACCGCGCCCGACAGGTGAAGCACGGCGTTTCGGCAGCGGAGCGGATCATCCCACGCACGACGACCCCCGGCGGCAGCCGGCAGCCGGCGGCCGGTCGGGATTTCATTTCGGGCTGGTTATATGACGGTTGGTCGAGCGACCCAAACAGGCCGATACTGGTGCTGCGATGCGGCGATCCGATCGCTTGCCGGGCTCGACGGTACCGAGATCGGCGGGGCGCCGGCGCATGATCGCGCTGAGCGGAACGTCCCGGCGGGTGAATCATGCGATCAAACAAAGACCTGGTGTGGTGGTTCCGAAGTCCGCCATACTGTGGATCATCCCCGGAGCGGACTTCGGAACCACAAACCACACTTGAAAACAATGCTTTGCCAGTGTCCCCATCAATTCGGAAGTTCGTAAGGCGGCTGATCCAGGCATGGCGAACTTCCGAATCGGGACACTCGACCACTTTCGGCGTGCACAGTCAGGATGAAAATGGTCTGGGGAAAAAGCCGCTCAGGCGTGATCTCGGGAGAGAGCCTGAGCGGCGGACGAGTTCAGGGTAGCCACCCGGTTGGGGCGGATGGCTCACACAGGATAGTCCCAGCATCAGCATATGGAAAAATGTCCTGATTTATGCGAGACTATTTCCCGTCACTGGGCGCAAGCTTTCCCGCACCATGCGACGAAACGACCACCTCTCCGGAACGGTCGCTCGGCGGGCAGATTCCCGCACCCTTCCGTGGTTCCGCTGGTCCTCGATCCGAACGTCGACCCGGCAGCATCGCCGCCATCCCATCCCTGCCGTCTGAACGCTGGCCTAACAGCAGTCTGGCTCGAATCGCAAAGCGAGCTCAGGCAAGCATGATCGCGCTGAGCGGAACGTCCCCGGCGCGTGAATCATGCAATCAAACAAAGAGATAGACCATTTTCGGCGTGCACAGTCAGGCTGAAAATGGTCTAATGAAATTGCTTACCAAGCCCCGCTGCAGCACGCGACGCGGCAACGCGCTAATCAGCGACCGGATGCCCGCCACCACCGCCCGCCGGCGGCTTGCGCATGAGAAACACGATCAACAGGATCGGCACCGACATGATCGCCATCAGCCAGTAGTCGTTGTTATAGGCGATCACCGACGCCTGATAGCCGATCGCCTGGTTCAACGTCGCCGCGCCGTGGCGCGTGAGCGGCAAGAGCACGTGGGCTACTCCCGGCGCGGCCGTGATCGCGCGGTTCAGCGGCGAGGCAAACTCTGCCAGCACCGAATGCTCCACCTGGCTGTTCTGCGTGATCAGCGCCTCGAAGATCGAGATGCCCATCGACATGCCGAGGCTGCGCACCAGGGTCAGGAACGCCGTCCCCTCATAGCGCAGGCGCGGCTCCAGCGTGGCGAACGCCACTACGTTCAGCGGCACGAAGATAAGGCCGGTCCCGGCGCCCTGGATCATTGTGTTGTAGATCAGCGCCCAGTCGTTCACCGCCGGCGTCCATTCCGTCCGCTGCCACAGGCTGAAGATCAGCAGCACGACACCGGTCGCCATGATCAGCCGCGCGTCCATCTTGTTGGTGAGCCGCCCGGCGATCATCATCGCCATCATCGTGCCAATCCCGCGTGGTGCCATCAGCAGGCCGGCGACATCGATCGGGTAATTCCCCAGAAGCTCCAGCCACGGCGCCAGTAGTGCCGTCGTCGCCAGCAGCACCATGCCAACCACGTACATCACCAGGAAGCCCATCACCAAGTTCCAGTCCTTGAAGACGCGCGGGCTGACGAAGGTGCGCTCGCCGGTAACCATGTGCACGACGAACAGATAGAGGCCGCTGACGGCCATCAATGCCTCGATAATGATTTCCGTCGAGCCGAACCAGTCCTTGGTCTCGCCGCGGTCCAACATGAGTTGCAGCCCGGCGATGCCGATGGCCAACGCGCTGAAGCCGAACCAGTCGAAGCGGAGGCCGCGCTGAGGGCGCGGGCGCGGCAAGGCGAACCATAGGCCAACTGTGCACAGGATGCCGAACGGCAGGTTGACGAAGAACACGTACCGCCAGTTGTACAGTTCGGTCAGGTAACCGCCCAGAGTGGGGCCGAGAATGGGGCCGAGCATGACGCCCATGCCCCAGACCGACATCGCCCAGCCGCGCTGTTCGGCCGGGTAAATGTTCAGCATGGTGCCTTGCGACAGCGGGACCAGGGCGGCGCCGAACATGCCCTGGATCAGGCGGAACAGCACCATCTCGTACAGCGAAGTGGCGACGCCGCACAACATCGACGCGGCCGTGAACCCGACCACGGAAACGAGGTAGATGATGCGATAGCCGAAGCGTGACGCCAGCCAGCCCACCGGCGCAGTCATGATCGCGGCGGCGACAATGTAGGACGTGAGCACCCAGGTGATCTCGTCGTAGCTAGCCGACAGGCTGCCCTGCATGTATGGCAACGCAACGTTTGCGATGGTTGAGTTCGAGCGCCTGCATCATTGTCGCCGCCATCGCGCATATCGTGATCAGTCCGCGATGTGGAACGATGTATTCGCTGGTATCGGCGACGCCGGACATGGGTTCAGAACAGATCGGCGAGGGTGCGGTGATGGTGGGTGTCGATCGACACCTCCGCGCTCATGCCAGCTGACAGCGGCGGCTGATCTGGATGGGGCGTGATATCGACGCGCACGGGAACGCGCTGCACCACCTTCACCCAGTTGCCGGATGAGTTCTCGGCGGGCAACACGGAGAATTCCTGGTCGGTGGCGCGAGCAACGCTCTCCACCATGCCATGCCAGGTGTATCCGGGGTAGGCATCGACAGTGACGGTAGAAGACTGGCCCTTGCGCACATAGGTCAGCGCCGTCTCCTTGGGCTCTGCCGCGACCCACATGTCGCCGGTTTGCACCAGACCGAACGCCGCGGTGCCGGCGGGAAGGAATTGGCCGAGCTGCAGCTTGTTGACCTCGGTGACGTTGCCGGCGAACGGCGCCCGCACGATTGAGTGATTGTACTCGCGCCGGGCTTCGGCCAGTTCCGCCTCGGCCTGTTTGTAGGCCGGCATCTGCTCGATCGGCGTGTCGGCCTTGCCGCCCAGGCGCGCCAGCACCGACTTCACGTTGGCATGGCCGCCGCCAAGCGTGGCCTGATCGGCGGCCAGCTTGTAGCGCGCGTCGTCGAATTGCTGCTGGGTAACCCCGCCGCGCTTCACCAGCGCCTGATAGCGGTCGAAGGTGTCCTGGTCGGACTGAACCACCGCCTCCTCGGCGGCAGCCTGACGCCGGGCACGGATGTAGTCCGCCTTGAGGGATTGAAGGCTCAGTTCCGTTTCACCGAGCCGGGCACGGGCGTTGTCGAGCGCTATCTGGAACTTGTCGGGATCGAGGCGGAACAGCACCTGGCCCTCGACGACGTGCTCGCCCTCATGGACCGGGATCTGGGCGACGATCCCGGAGACATCGGTCGACACGGTGAGCACGTTGGACTGCACGTAAGCATCGTCTGTCCATACATAGCGTCCGCCGCCGAGATAGTACCAGAGGCCGCCGATTATCAATACCGCAGCACCGAGCGCGAACAGACTGTAGCGAAGCAGCCGGCGGGATTGACGGCGCGTCGCCGGACGCTCGTCGGTATCTCGGTGCGCGCTGGAGGGCCGGATGTCGGTGGCAGCGTCGGCCATTCAGAGGCGCCCTCCAAACACGGCTGTCGGCAATGGCACCAGGAAACGCGGATCGGGTGGCATGGTCGTCACGACGGCTTATAATAACCAGCTATATGGTCGGACAAAGGGATGGGTGCCACGCATCGCCCGGTGTGCCGACATGCCTGACGGGCGTGGTTGCGACCCCTGATGCAGCCGAACACTGATCCCCGCGCGATGTTGGCAGTTTGCACGAGCCTTGCGGCCGGCGATACCCCGATCTCCAGGTGGGATGGCGCCCGGTTCAACTTCCAGCGATCAGAAGGAGAATACCCGATGCGGTTCATTGCCTGGCCGACTATCTGGCAGTTGGCCGTTCACCTCGGTCAAGGAAGTCGTCGCCATGCGCTTCATCTTTCGGTCGCTCGCCGTGCTGGCCTCATTGACGGCTGCCCCGGCCATCGCCCAGACAATGCACGCCTCCCCCGGAAAAGTCGTGACCGGACCTCCGGGCATGCCGAGCGTCGAGCCGCTGTCGCATCGGGCGAGCAATATCGATGGTGCTGACACGCGGTCGGCGATCGCGCCGGCGCTACCCTCGGTGGACCCGGGTCCGAACGCCACGGCGACCGATTATCTGGTCGCGGCGCGGGATGCGCTTGCCGCCAATCAAACCGGCCGGGCTCAGGCCGCGCTGGAAGATGCCGAAACGCTGCTGCTGACACGCTCCGTGCCGATCGGTTCGACGAATGTTCCCGATCAGAGCCCGGCGGTGCGCAATGTCAGCGCGGCGCTGCAATCGCTTGCTTCGCGTGACCTCCAGGGAGCGATGAAGCTGGTGCAGCAGACCATCCCGATGACGCAGCAAGCCCAGGCGCGCATGGCACCGGTGAACGCAGGGCCGCCGGCGGACGCCGCGTGGCCGCCCGCGCCGCAGGGCTCCCAGCCGTAATTTCAGGCGGAAACAGACGATCGCAAAGATTACCAACTGGACGGCGGGCCTGACGACACACCGTCGCAGACACCCGGGCTCCACGTCTTGCTGCCCGCGCCTGCCGAGACCGCCAAATCGGTCGCGAATCGTTCATTCGTCAATCGGCCGATCTGGCTTTTCTTCCTGTCACCGAAGTTCGACTCGCAAGCCCGCGTGATATGGCTCGGACGGGGCACGACGGATCGGCGTGGGCGGTGCGCCGTGCAGGCGACGGTTTGCCATAAGCGATGATCGGCCTTGCCGTGACGGCGCATGGAAACTGTAGCATTGGGAGCTCTCGGTGAGCCTTTTGCATTACTTGCCATTGTCGCCGCACTTCTTCTCGATGCTGGTGGCGATATTCGTCGTCCTGGTCGTGATGATCGAGTTCGGTGTCCTGAACTACGTTTATGCGCGCCTCGGACTGGACCCCCGCATGGCACTGCTGCTGCTGCTGGCCTCGCTGATCGGCAGTTACTTCAACATTTCTGTCGCCCGACTGCCCGGTGAACAGGTTTTCGCTGGCCAGGAGATCACCTTCTTCGGCGTGGCCTATGAGATCCCGGTCGCTGTCGACTGGCCGGGCACCGTGATCGCGGTAAATGTTGGAGGCGCGCTCATCCCTGGCCTGATGTCGCTGTATCTGCTCATCCGGCACCGGGTGTGGGGACGTGGCGTGTTGGCGACTGCCTGCGTCACCTTGGTATGTCACGCCCTGGCCCGTCCTGTTCCGGGCCTGGGCATCGCGTTGCCGACGGTGGTTCCGTCGCTGACCGCCGCGGTCGTGGCGCTGCTGCTGTCACACCGCCGAGCCGCACCGCTCGCCTACATCAGCGGCAGCCTCGGAACGCTGATCGGAGCCGATCTGCTCAATCTCGGCGCGGTGCGGGGCTTGGGCGCGCCTGTCGCCTCGATCGGGGGGGCCGGGACGTTCGACGGAATTTTCCTGGTCGGCGTCATCGCGGTCGTCCTCACCAGTCTCTTCCACCGGCCGGCCGACCTCGATCCTCCATCCCACTAGAGAATATCGGCTCATGAAGTTGCTCGCCAAATATGAGCTAGAACGCTTTTACCCAAGATGAAAAGGAATCACCACACCAGGCACCTGCAGGATTTTTCGCCCGCGAGCACCGACGAGACTCTCAATGCGCTCCTGGTCGGCCAGGAGGTCGTCATTCGCGCCGGCCAACATCGTGTGACCGTGGGCCGCCGAAATCCTTCCGCCCCTCTCGCACATAGTCCACGCCGAGCCCGGCGACACGAAATGGCTGCAAGCTGGCGTCCTTGCCGAACACCCGCACCACGCCTTGCCGCAGCGGCGTCAGTGCCGAGAGGCCGCGCAATGTCGTCGCCTTGCCGGCACCGTTGCGCCCGAGCCGCGCCACGATCCCGCCCTCCCCGATTGCCCACGCCGACGTCGTGCAGAATGTGGCTTTTCCCATAGTACGTGCAGACCCGACGCCTCCAGCATCGGGCTTATGCCGCCTCTCCCGACCGGGACGACGGCACCCGGCCGGCAACCAACAGACGCACTCCCGGGCGACGAGGCCGGCGAGCACGGAATAATAACAAGTTCAGGCGACCACCAGATCGGCCACGATCTCCTTGCCCTTCGTTTCGGGCCCCGACAGCAGCGCGAGGATGTAGCTGATCGCGAAGATCACGGTCCCGATCATCATCGGGATCGCATACCCAAGGCCCCAGTCAATGGCGAAGTAGGCGATGATCGGCGCCACCAGGCCGCCCCAGATCGCTCCCTGATGGTAGCAGAATCCACTCGCGGTGGCGCGCACCTCGGTCGGGAACCGCTCGTTCAGGTAGGTCGCCATCTGGCCCTGCATCCCGCCACTGCCAGCCGCCCCCTGGAGCACGAACCCCCACCAGATCAGTGTGAAATCGTGGCTCAGCAGATATATCGGTGCCAGCGGGATCGCGATCAGCGCCGGAATGATCATCGACGCCCGCGCCCGATCTTGTCCGCCAGCCAGCCCCACCCCACACTGGAGAGGAAAGTGACGAGGTTGGCGGCCACGCCGACCTCGCCGATCGCCCCCGGCGACATGTGCAGGTCGACCTGAAGATGCGTCGCGAACAGGACGGTGATCGAATAGTAAGTGACGAACCCGCTCGCCATCCACCAGCAGGCCGTCAAGGTGTTGCCGATCATGCCACGCCTGAAAATGCTGAGCAGCGGCGCCTTGACCTCGCGCTTCTGCGCGCGCTGCAGCCGCCGGTTTTCCACCCAGACCTCCGGTTCCTTGACGAAGAAGCGCACGTAGACGACCGCCAGGGCAGGCAGAACGCCCACCATCAGCAAACCGCGCCAGCCGATCGCATTGTAGAACAGGCCGTAGATGGCAAATGACAGCAGGAAGCCGATGCCCCAGGAGCCCTGCAGGACGCCGCCCATGAAGCCCGCGTGAGCGCTGTGGCCAGGTTTCCATCGCCAACGCCGACCCGGCTGGCCATTCCGCGCCCATGAACAGGCCGAGGACGGCACGCGCGATAAACAGGAACAGGAAGGTCGGCGACAGGCCCGCGGCAAGGTTGCACAGCGAATAACCAAGGATCGCAATCATCAACGGCTTCTTGCGGCCGATCCGATCACCGATCCAGCCCGACGCGGTGGCACCAAGAAGACGCATCCACAGCGTGATCGTGAACACCAACGTCACCGACAGGAGCGATACGTGAAACGCCTGCGCGATCGGATGCATGATAAGCAAAAATACGGTGAAATCGAACGCATCGAGCGTCCATCCCAGCCATGCGGCGATAAAGGCATACCACTGATCCCTGGTAGGTTCCTTCCACCAGGCGACGGTATCCGACTCCGGTGCAGAGGCTGCCATGTGTTGCTCCCGACGTTATATTTTGATATGGTAACGTTAGCAAGCCACGCTGTCGCAAGACCAAGGGGTCACGAACCAGCGCTTGACGGCATGTCAGTCGTCGGATCGGCCAGGGTTCATCGGATCTTCCGGCCGCCGTCCGCCCGAGTGCCACTCACTCGTCCGGACAGATCGACCTCCTCGCCAACCGGGTGTTCTCTTGAATTTCGAGCTTTTGGTATTCCCGGCGGCGATCGAATGCGGATTTGCGAGCGTATGCCGTATAGCACCTATGCGTTCACGTCGTAAGGTCCAATATCATGAGCGTGCATACGTCGGTGGGACCGACGCGTGCGTCCCATTCCGACCGCCGCCAAGGGTCGTGGCGCTCCCGCCGACGCGCTCTCTCAGGCGCGCCCCACGAACGCACGCACAGGCGTTTCCAGATACCCCGGCTCAGGCGCTCTTTTGGCGCATCCCGTCGCGTTCGTGCGCGGTCACCCCTCGAATCGTGAGGCCGCACCCAATCGCCAGCAGCGTCGCCCATGATCCAACCGCAAGAAGCGCTTCAAGCGACGCCGCGGGAGCACGCAGAATCTCATCACGGAGCGCCAGCACGGACAACAGCGCCGCCGCGATCTCCAGGATGAACAATGCGGGGCGACGGTTCGCTTGCCCCGGATGAAGCCCCCGAAGGACGACCGTCAGCATATCGCGGGCACTCCATGTCTTGTCTCAGGCATGGGCTGATGATCGCTTCTTCAGGCATAACAAATCCATATCCCGTCGCGGCCGCCGAAATACCGAAGCCGTATAGAGGCGCAAATACACCCTCCGATGACCCGTCAGCGCGCCCCGGGCAGGGCGCGCCGCGCGACCGGTTCGAGCGTAAGACCCTGCACCACGATCGAAAAGACGACGATTCCGTAGGCTATCGTGAGTATCGCAGGCTTGTGCGGGCCGTCGGGCAGAGACAAGGCCATCGCGACGGAGAGCCCTCCGCGCAGACCACCCCACGTGAGGACCAGCAACGCGCCATACCGGCGCGGAAGGTGCAGATTGAGAGGCAACGCCGATGCGGTTACGCTGATACAGCGGATGATGAGCACCGCGGGGATCATGGCCGCCATGGCGAAAACATTCCGCCGATCCAGGTCGATCGCCGCGATCTCGAGACCGATGGTGAGGAATAGCAAGGCATTCAGGATTTCCTCAACGAGACGCCAGAAGGTCGTGAGGTGCAGTCGGGTCGTCTCGCCCATCGCGCCGTCCATGCCGTGGTTGCCGATCAGAATGCCGGCAACCACAACAGCGATAGGACCCGAGACCCCGAGCGTTCCGGCCAGGCTGTAAGTGCCCGACGCAAGCGCCAAAGAGATGATCAGCTCGACATTATAGTCGTCGACCCGCCGGATCAGCAGGAACGTGATATAGCCGAGCCCCAGTCCGAGCAGCCCGCCCCCCACCGCCTCCAGCAGAAAAAGACTCGAGATCGTAGCCACGCCGAACTCGTCGACCTGATGGCCGCTCGCCAGCGACAGCGCGAGTGTGAAAAGGACCACGCCGATCCCGTCGTTGAACAGGCTCTCTCCCGCGATGATCGCCTGAAGACCACGGGGAATGCCGATCCGCCTCAGCACGTCGAGAACCGAGACGGGGTCGGTGGGCGAGATCAAGGTGCCGAACACGAGACACCAGGAAAATGGCATTCCGAGCCCGAGCAGGCGAGAAGCGGCAAACAAGGCTGTGGCGACCAATCCGGCCGAAAGGACCGTGGCGAGGGTGGCCAGCGCCAGGATGGTCCATTTACGCGAAAACAGGTCCGCTGAGTTGACCTCAAGAGCGCCGGCGAAAAGCAGAAAGGCGAGGAAGCCGTCGAGCAGGGTCGCCGGGAAATTGATGCTGGCGAGCAGGCCACGGATCGCCAGCTTCAGGCCGAGGCCGGGCAGGACGGAATCCAGGGCGGCCAGCAGCAAAGCGCCGGCGGCGGCGCCAACGAGCAGGCCCACTGTCATCGGCAGCTTCAGGAAGCGGTAGTTCAGATAGGCGAGGCCGGCCGATATGACGAGCAAAAGGGCAAGCAGATCGAAGGGCGAATGCACGGGGTCACGCCTCGGCGAAAAGCGAACTGGGCAAACCTGAGGCCACTGGTCGCACGTGCCAAGCTCGGCTGCAACGAAAGGTCGCGGCGCCAGGTTCGGTCTGCTATTTCATCGCCGCGAACCTGTTCGTGTCGTGACCGGAACGCCGACCCGGTCGCGGTGCTCCGGTGCCTTCAGCCTGTTGTGCAGTGACATCCGGACCTGCTGGTGTTCGCCGCGGCGGGCGAGGCTGGCATTGCCGCGGTAAACGAGGAAACCTGATGCGCACCCAAGTCGCGATCGTCGGCGCCGGCCCGGCCGGCCTTCTGCTCGGACACCTGCTGCAGAACCGGGGCGTGGACGCGGCGATACTGGAGCGCCGCTCCGCCGATTACGTGCTTAGCCGGATCCGCGCCGGCGTGCTGGAGCACGGCTCGCGTGTCCTGCTCAACAAGGCCGGAGTCGGACAGCGCATGGAGGCGGAGGGTCTTGCCCACCACGGCGTCGCGATGCACGTCGGAGGAACCACTCATCGCTTCGACTTCCGCGACCTCGTGGGACGGGAGGTCATGGTGTACGGTCAGACGGAAGTGACCCGGGATTTGATGGAGGCGCGCGCCGCCGCCGGTGCGATCACGGTTTATGACGCCGAGGACGTGGCGCTGCACGACTTCGACGGCCAGCGCCCGCGCCTGACATACCGCAAGGATGACACGACGCACGAGATCGCGTGCGACTTCATAGCGGGATGCGACGGCTTCCACGGGGTGTCCCGGCAATCGGCGCCCGCGGGGGCGGTGAACGAGTTCGAACGGGTCTACCCGTTCGGCTGGCTCGGCGTGCTGGTGGAGCAACCGCCCGTCGCACCTGAACTGCTCTACGCGAACCACGCGCGCGGCTTCGCGCTGTGCTCGATGCGTTCCGCCACACGAAGCCGCTACTACGTGCAGTGTGACGAGGGCGCCGATGTACAGGCCTGGTCCGATGATCGGTTCTGGGATGAACTGCGCCGCCGTCTGCCTTCGGAAGCGGCCGATGTCCTGCGCACCGGGCCCAGCATCGAGAAGAGTATCGCGCCACTCCGCAGTTTCGTCGCGGAACCGATGCGGTTCGGCCGGCTGTTCCTCGCTGGGGATGCCGCGCACATCGTGCCGCCGACGGGGGCCAAGGGGTTGAACCTCGCGGTCAGCGACGTGGCCTATCTGGCAGAGGCGTTCGGCGAATATTACTCCGAACGGACCAGTTCCGGCATCGACGGCTACTCGGCACGGGCCCTGGCGCGGGTATGGAAAGCTGAGCGCTTCTCGTGGTGGATGACGACAATGCTGCACCGCTTCCCCGGCGCAAGCGCGTTCGACCGGCGCATCCAGACCGCGGAGTTCAATTACCTCATTTCGTCCCGGGCGGCATCACAAGCGATGTGCGAGAATTACACCGGCCTGCCGATGTAGTTGGGCGGTGGTCTGGTCTGGAAGCAATATCGGCCGAGCCGGGATCGCCCAGCGACTTCGCGCTGATGCGAGTGAGCGCCAGATCAGGCTGCCCGTTTTGGCTCGGGACGACCGGCACGGGCGCAGACGCGGCTCGGACAGCCGCGCCCATCATGTAATCCCCTCCAGCCGTCCGATCGGGTTCACGCGGGCGATCCCGGTCCAGCGACCGGCCGGCCTTCCGGGTGGCGCGATCTCACCTTCGCCTGACCAATCCATCCGGAAGCTGGGCAGCCAGCACCCCAAGCACGCGCCGGCCGTAGCGCTCCAGCTTGGATGCACCAACCCCTTTGATCTGGGCAAGTTCATCGAGGCTCTCCGGACGCTGTGCCGCTATGTCGCGCAGCACCGAGTCATGGAAGATAACGTAGGGCGGAATCGACTGCCCCTTCGCCTCCGCGAGGCGCCACAGCCGGAGCGCCTCGTACAGCGACGCGTCCACGTCCGCCTCCCCGGCAACTGGAACCGCCGCACGCCCCCCGCCGGCAACCGGAACGGCGGCGGTGACCGAACCACGCTCGGGCCGCGCCACCCGCGCCGGAGGCGGCCGATCCTGTCGCAGCATGACCTGCGTCTCGCCGCGCAGGATGGGCCGGGCCTCTTCCTGGACCAGGAAGAGGCCGCCGTGGCCCTGGGTGTCGACATCCAGCGCGCGTAACGCGATCAACTGGCGGATCAGGCCCCGCCAGAAGGTCGCGGGATGCGCGGCGCCGACGCCGAACGTGCGCAGCCTGTCGTGCTGTGGCGCAGCACGCCGTCGGTCCGCTCGCCGCGCAACACGGCAACGATATGTGCGGCGCCGAAGATCTGGTCGGTTCGATACACCGCCGACAGCACCATCTGCGCCTCGGTCGTGGCATCCACCGTGATCGGCGGCGCCTCGCAGTTGTCGCAATGGCCGCATTCGCTGTCCAGCGCCTCGCCGAAACAGCGTCAGCAACGACCTGGTGCGGCAGGTCACCGCTTCGGTCAGCGCGATCATTTCCTCCAGCTTGGTCCGCATCACCCGCTTGCGGGCGTCCGGCGCCGACGACTGGGCCAGCCAGTGCCGCGCCTGAGCGACGTCCTGGCCGCCGTACAGCAGCAGCGTGTCCGCCGGGTCGCCGTCGCGGCCGGCGCGGCCGATCTGCTGGTAATACGCCTCGGGGCTGTCCGGCATATCCAGGTGCACGACGAAACGGACGTCCGGGCGGTCGATGCCCATGCCGAAAGCGATCGTCGCCACCACGACCAGCGGCTCACCGGAGCGGAACCGGGTCAGCGACTCGCGCTTGAGCAGCGGATCGAGCCCGGCATGGAACGGCAGCGCCGGAAACCCCTTCTCGTTCAGCTTCGCCGCCATGCGTTCGGTCTTGGCGCGGCTGCCGCAGTAGACGATGCCGCATTCGCCCTTGTGGCGTTGCAGGAACTCCAACAGTTGCGCGGTCTCGCCGATCTTCGGCGCGGCGGACAGACGCAGGTTCGGGCGGTGGAAGCTGGAGACGAATACTTTCGCCGACTCCATCCGCAGCGCCGCCAGGATGTCCTGTTGCGTGCGTGGATCGGCGGTCGCGGTCAGCGCGATCCGCGGGACGCCGGGGAACATGTCGGGAATCCGCGCCAGTTCGCGGTATTCCGGCCGGAACTCGTGACCCCAGGCGGAGACGCAGTGCGCCTCGTCCACCGCGAACAGCGCCAGTCGAAGCCGCGACAGGCGATCCATCGTGCCGTTGGTCAGCAGCCGTTCGGGGGAGACGTACAGCAGGTCCAGTTGCTGCTCGATCAGGTCGCGGGTGATCGAGCGCGCCTCGGCCGGGTCGATCTCCGAATGCAGCGCGCCGGCGTTGACGCCGACCTGGCGCAGGGCAGCCACCTGGTCGTCCATCAGCGCGATCAGCGGGGAGATGATCACCGCGGTGCCGGGGCGGCACAAGCGCCGGCACCTGATAGCAGATGCTCTTGCCGCCACCGGTCGGCATCAGCACCAACGCGTCGCCACCTGCCACGACGTGTCGCACGGCGGCGTCCTGCTGGCCGCGAAAGCCGGGGAAGCCGAACACCTGTCGCAGCACCTGCGCGGGATCGTGCTGAGAAGCATGGCGGGATCATCTTGCATGGGTTCGGCTAACATTCCGGCTCTGGAGACTCCCGACCCGATGCGAGTGCGGCCGAATCGCCGACGGCGGTGCCACTATAGGCGACCGCTCCGCCCTGTCGCCAACGCTCTCGTGATCGGCTACGGCGCTTCCGCCTTGAGCGGGACGGTCTCAAACTCATGTCTGGGCTGCGCGAGTTCGATCAGCCTGAGGTCGCTCTGTGATGCCGGACAGGCTGATATCTGCTGCAGCACTTGATCGCGCGCCCGCGGATACCGATCCAAAGAGGTCCCATGCCAAACCAGCCCACCCCGACCTCGCTCCCGCCAACCCCGGCGGAAATCGACGCCGCCGACCGGCGCGCGCGCGAGTGGCTATTCGCCGGCCCCGGGCCCGCTGCCGATCGGTTCGGACAGCCACCGCGACGCCGCCTGCCGGATGTTCCACGACACGTTCAATCCGTACAAACCCTCGGTCATCGAGTGGCCGAAGCTGGAACCTGAGGCGCTGCAACGGCTGACCAGCCTGCCGATCTGGGACATCGCCGTCACCACCGAGACGAAGGCCCGCGCCCGGATGCTCGCCTACGGCGAGTCCGTGGATGATCCCGGCGTGGCGGGAGGCGATCGGGCGCAACGGCTGGGAAGAAGGGCGCCACAAGGAGGTGCTGTCGAATCTGGTCGCCAGCTACGGCATCGCGCTGGCACCGGAACCGCCCGACCAGCTGCCGGCCGACCCGGAGTGGGGCTACCTCGTCACCGGCTACTCCGAGTGCATCGACAGCTTCTTCGCGTTCGGCCTGTTCGAGGTCGCGCGCCAGTCCGGCTATTTCCCGAAAGCCCTGGTCGACACCTTCGAGCCGGTGATCCAGGAGGAAGCCCGTCATATACTGCTGTTCGCCAACTGGCTCGGCCTGGCACCGCAAGCGCCTCGGCCTCTGGCGGCGTATCCGGTTCGAGCTTCGCGTCATCCGCGCCTGGATCTTCCTGGCCTGGGAGCGGATCGGACTGGCTCGCGACCTCGACAGTGGCGAAAAAGCAGCACCTGACTACAATTTCACCCTGACCGGCAGCAAGGCTGTCAGCGATACGGACATCAGCCCACTGGCCCTGATGGCGGTCTGCCTGAGCGAAAACGACCGCCGCTTCGCCGGCTACGATCTGCGCCTGCTGCGTCCGACCACGACACCGGCGCTGGCGAGGCTGGCGGTGCGAATCGGCCGGCTGCTCCGGCGCGGGCAGGCGAAGCAGGCAATAAAACCGACGGCCTCGTGATGCGCAATTCCGGTATCGCAGATCAGCCGGACTGCGACATAATGTGGTTACAGTTCCCTGCGGCAGAGTGCCCCGATCATGTCAAAGGCCTTATTGGTTTTACGCCGAGTAGCAGTCGCGGTAGCACTGTGCGCGGCGATGGCAGGCTTGGCTGGCAGCAGCCCTGCTCAGGCCCGCGTGTGGATCGGGTTCGGCGTCCCGTTCTACGGACCAGGCTGGTATCCGCGCGCCTTACTATTATCCGCCGCCGCCGGCCTATTATCCTCCGCCAGCATATGCGCCGCCGCCGGCGACCTATAGCCAGGCGCCCCGCACCGCCCGGTGGGGGCGGCCAGACGTGCTACGCCGGCCCATATATCTGTCCGATGGATCATCCGGTCGCGACAGGTGCCTCGTGCTACTGCCTCGGCAATGGCGCCCAGAAAGTGTGGGGTAGGGCGAACTGATGGCCCGGGCCAGGATCGGCCCCTTCACCCACGCCGCGATAAAAGCGCCCGACAGCAGTTCGGTAACGAACGATCAAGCTTCCAGGCCGCACCGTGTGAGGCGGCCGCGATCGAGGACTATGCGCTGATCGGCGACTGCCATACCGCGGCGCTGGTCAGCAAGGAAGGCTCGATCGACTGGCTGTGCTGGCCGCGCTTCGACAGCCCTGCCTGTTTCGCTGCCCTGCTCGGTTCCCCGGACAACGGCCGCTGGCGGATTCGCGCCGGCGGAAACACCGACCAAGGTAACACGCCGCTACCGGCCCGGCACGCTGATCCTGGAAACCTTGTTCGAAACCACCTCGGGCTCGGCCGCGCTGATCGATTTCATGGCAGTCGAGAAGGATTCGGTCGTCCGCATCGTCGAAGGCCGAAGCGGCACGGTGGAGATGCGGTTCGATCTCTCCCTGCGCTTCGAATACGGGTCTGCGGTGCCGTGGGTGACCCGGCTTGAACCATGGCAGCGGCATCAGGGCGATCGTCGGGCCCGATCAGGTCGTGCTGCACAGCGATGTCAAGCTGCACGGCAAGGCGATGACCACGGTGGCATCGTTCACCGCGGAAGCCGGCCAGCGGACGCGCTTCGTGCTGACCCATGCGGCGTCGCATCTGCCGTCGCCGGTGCCGCCGCACGCCGATCAGGCCCTGGACGATACCGATGCCGCATGGACGGCGTGGTCCGGGCGCGGCACCTATCGCGGGTCCTACCGGACCGAGGTGCAACGCTCGCTGCTGACGCTGAAGGCGCTCAGCTACTATCCGACCGGCGGCATCGTCGCGGCCCCGACGACCTCCCTGCCCGAGCAGCCGCACGGGTCGCGTAACTGGGATTATCGCTATTGCTGGCTGCGCGATGCGACCTTCACGCTGCTCGCGCTGATGCACGCCGGCTATCGGGAGGAAGCGCAGGCCTGGGGCGCATGGCTGCGGCGCAGTGTCGCCGGCACGCCGGCACAGTTGCAGACGCTGTACGGAATCGCGGGCGAACGCTGGGTGCAGGAGTGGGAGGTGCCGTGGCTCTCCGGCTACCAGGGTGCCAGTCCGGTTCGCATCGGCAACGCCGCCAGCAGCCAGCTTCAGCTCGATGTCTACGGGGAACTGGTTGACGCGATGTACCAGGAGGCCGCAGCTCGGCCTGGCCCGTCCAACGGCGGGTTGGGACCTGCAGCGCGCGCTGCTCGCCCATCTGGAGAAAATCTGGGAAGCAACCGGATGAAAGCATCTGGGAGGTCCGTGGCGGGGCACAGAACTTCACCTTCTCCAAGGTGATGGTGTGGGTCGCGGTGGACCGCGCGATCCGCGGCGCCGAAGCCCATCAACCTGCCGGCGCCGCTGGATCGGTGGCGAGCCCTGCGCGTTCGCATCCATGAAACCGTCTGCCGCGAAGGGTTCAGCGGGCAACGCAACAGTTTCGTGCAGTATTTCGGCGGCGACACGCTGGACGCCAGTCTGCTGCTGCTGCCGCTGGTGGGCTTCCTGCCGCCGGAGGATCCCCGGATTCGCGGCACCGTCGAGGCGATCGGCCGCGACCTGATGGTGGATGGCCTGATCCGGCGCTACCACACGAGCGAAACGCCGGACGGGTTGACCGGCAGCGAGGGCGTCTTCCTGGCGTGCAGCTTCTGGTACGTCGACAACCTGGTGCTGCAGGGCCGGCAGCAGGAGGCTCGGGCGATGTTCGAGCGGCTGCTGGCGCTGGCGAACGATGTCGGGTTGCTGGCCGAGGAATACGATCCGGTCGGTCATCGCCAGCTCGGCAATTTTCCGCAGGCATTTTCCCATCTGGCGCTGATCAACAGCGCGCTGAACCTCGATACCCATGCCGGTCCGGCAGCGCAGCGGAGCCAGGGCGGCGAAGCGGGGATGGAGACAGACGGCGAGTACTGAGCCGGACGCCGTCACTCGGGTTCCTCGGCGACATAATCGCATCGTCGAGCGGCGAGCATGGGACTCCAACCATGACGGCGCGTACGCACAGCTTCCTTTGACTCGCGCTCTCGCCACTTCGTTTCGTCACCGTTCGATCGGCTTTAATCGCTTGGTAACATTTTCGAACTAATTCTTTGCAATGCGCTCGATTCAAGCGCCCGGGCCCCTGGAGTGTCACGATGCGCGTGAACGAGCCGATCACTGACCGCGAAATCGCGGTTCCCGACACGGAGCCTTTGGTGTCGAGGACCGATACGGGGGGACGTATCGTTTTTGCCAACCGCGCGTTCGTCGAGGTCAGCGGCTATTCGCTCGAGGAACTGATCGGCGCGCCACATAATCTCGTCCGTCATCCTCACATGCCCAAGGAGGCGTTCGCCAATCTGTGGGCGACGATCAAGGCAGGGCGGCCTTGGGACGGCTTGGTCAAGAACCGGACGAAGCACGGCGACTTCTACTGGGTTCGCGCCAACGTCACGCCGGTCGTCGAAGACGGAGCGGTGACAGGTTATATCTCCATCCGAGCCACCCCTACTCGTCAGCAGATCGCCGAGGCCGAGGCGGCCTATCGAATGCTGCGTGATGGCAAGGGACGGGAAAATCGGCCTGTGCGACGGGATACTGATCCGCCGCCGGCCGGGCCAGCGCTGGCTGACCGCTTTGTCGAGCGTCTCGGCACGCCTGGCGGGCACGCTTGGGGTCTGTCTCCTGACAATCGGGGCCATTGGCTGGCTGGCCCTGCAAGGGACGAGCGGACCGGACCACACCCCGGGCACCATGGACCTTGCGTCGGCAGTGCAGTTTCGCTTTTGGTCCATCACCCTGAGCATGCTCGCCGGCGGAATCGCGGTTTTAGGCGTTGGTGCGGCGCTTCTTCGTTCGCTCAGCAGCCCACTGCGGCAGATCGGGGAGAGCTTTGCCGCGATCGCGCGGAATGACCTGAAGCGTGACGTCGAGACGGTGGCGCCGCAGGAATTCCGGCAGATCGTGGGCCTGCTCCGGGCCATGCGGGCAAGATTGGCCTACGCGGCGTCCGAACGAACCGAGGCCGAACGCAAAGCCCAGGTTGAGCGGCGTAACGCCGTTCAGGCCATGGCGGAACATGTTGAACAGGACGCCCGGCAGGCCATGGAGCGCGTCGCCGCCGAGACAGGTGAAATGGCGCGGCAGGCCGACGGCGTGGCGGAAATGACAGAACGCGTCAGCAGCAACGCGCAAAGCGTAACCGAAGCCGCGAGCCAGGCGCTGGTGAATGCCCAGGCAGTCGGGGCTGCCAGCGAGGAGTTGTCCGCCTCGATCCAGGAGATCGCCGCCCAGATCGGGCGGGCGTCGGCGATCGCCCAGAATGCCGTCAGCAACGGCGAATATGCCCAGCAACGCATTCAGTCACTCTCGGATGGTGCTCTGAAGATCGGCGATGTGGTCCAACTCATTCGTACCATCGCCGGGCAGACCAACCTTCTGGCATTGAATGCCACGATCGAGGCCGCGCGCGCCGGGGAGGCCGGGCGGGGATTCACTGTCGTGGCCTCCGAGGTCAAGGGGCTCGCTGGCCAGACGGCGCGCTCGACCGAGGAAATCTCTCGCCAGGTCACGGCAATTCAAGAGGCGACCAGCGCTGCGGTGGCCGTCGTCACAGAACTGAGCAGATCGGTCGAGGAGATCGCGGAAGTCTTCACCGGGATCGCCGCCGCGATCGAACAGCAGGCTGCGGCGACAATGGAGATCGCGCGAAACGTGACGGAAAACAGCGCGGCGGTGCAGGCGGTCACGGAGCGGATAACCGAAGTCTCCCGAGATGCCCTGGTCAGCCGGCAGCGGGCAGATGAAATTCGGACCGGCTCGGCAACCGTCGCCGACAGTATCGCCGCGTTGCGAGGCAGTCTCGTCCGAACCATCCGCACCGCGACGGACGACGCCGACCGGCGGATGCAGGTGCGCAGGCCCATCGACGAGGGGTGTACCGTTGTTTGGAGAGGCCGCAACGAACGGGGCCGGCTGGCCGATATTTCAAGTAGCGGGGCGCGGCTGATCACCTCGGAGCAGATCCCCGTCGGCGACGCTGGGATCCTTTTGCTGACTCAGGCTGGCAGTGATGCAAGCGCCGGCTTCGTGGTTCGTTCGGTCCATCCGGACGGCAGCCTGGGTGTGTCCTACGATCCGGGGAAATCATCCACGGCCTTCGCCACGGCGATTCAGCGGTTGGTCCGGACGAAAAACGAGCACGCCGCGTGACCGGACGCCGTCCGCGTCGGCGTCACGAGGCTGGCCGCCGGGTCGCCCTCGGGATATCGAACGACGTGCGGGTCGGCAATCCGAGGGAAACGTTGGGCAGTCGCATGGCAATCCCCTGAGCGATGACCGGAATCAGCCAGTGACTTCACGAATATGTGATGTCAGCTGACAGCCCGCAACGAGAATGCGATTACTTATTCCAAACTTCCCGAACGTTCGCATCGTGGCGGATCAGGCGCTGGGTAACCCAACGCTCGCAACTATTTGATTCCTGCTCCTGGGCAGGGGTATTCAATATAGACCGTTACATTTTATAAAATTGCAATAATTCTGCCATTTTGTTGCTGGTGTTTCCTGAATCGTCGCCACCTTCGAACTCGATTCACTCGCGTGGTTTTGATTGAAGTTGGCGCCCGCTCACCCGCCTGTTATCCAGGACCTCAGCGAAAGGAGCGTTCGGGTGCGGCAATTTCCTCCAACGGCACGGGCCCCGGTTCATACACGCCGGTGGACGCGCGTGCACAACGGCGACCAACCCGCGATGTTGCGCGGTGTGCTCCACGCCGTCCTGCTCTCGCTCGCGATCTGGGTCGTCGCCGGATATCTGACGTTTATTCTGCGCTGACCGGTCCCGGTTCCGGGCCGGCCCGACGCGGGATCGCCTCGCGCCGCCCGGCCAGACGTTCCAGGGCCAGATAGACGACAGGCGTGGTGTAAAGCGTCAGCATCTGCGAAACGATCAGCCCGCCCGACGATCGCGATCCCCAGCGGCCGCCGCAGTTCCGATCCGGTGCCGAACGCAAAGCGCCAGCGGCAGGGCACCAAGCAGCGCCGCCACGGTTGTCATGGTGATCGGGCGAAAGCGCTCCAGACAGGCGGCGTGGATCGCCTCGAACGGCGACAGGCCGAACTGGCGCTCCTGCTCCAGCGCGAAATCCACCATCATGATGGCGTTCTTCTTGACGATGCCCATCAGCAGGACGATGCCGATCATGCCCATGATCGACAGGTCGGTGCCGGTCACCCACAGCGCCAGCAACGCGCCCAGCCCGGCCGACGGAAGGGTGGAAATGATCGTCAGCGGGTGCAGCAGGCTTTCGTACAACACCCCCAGCACGATGTAGATCGAGATCAGCGCGGCGGCGATCAGCAGCGGCTGGGTGGCGAGCGACTTCTGCAGGAACTGCGCGTTGCCGGCGAACTCGGTTCGCACGTCCTCCGGCATGCGCAAGTGCGGCCGTGGCGTTGTCCACGGCGGTTTCGGCGGTCCCCAGCGCGACGCCCGGGGCGAGGTTGAAGCTGATCGTGGCGGCCGGGAACTGGCCCTGATGCCTGACCGCCAGCGGCGTCGTTCCGCGCTCAAACCGTGCCACCGAGGACAGCGGCACCTGGGCGCCACCGGCGGCTCCGACATACAGGCGGTCCAGCAGGGACGGATCGACCTGCAGCTTCGGATCGATTTCCAGCACCACCTTGTACTGGTTGCGCTGCGCATAGATCGTCGAAACCTGCCGCTGCGAGTACGCGTTGTTCAGCGCGTTGTCGATGTCGGCGGTCGCACGCCCAGCCTGGCCGCGGCGTCGCGGTCGATCGTCACGGTGACCTGCGGGCCGGCCTTGTCCTGGTCCGAGGTGACATCGACGATCCCCGGCGTCTGCTTCAGCTTTTCTTCCAGTGCCAGCGCCCAGTACCGCATCGTGGCCAGGTCCGGCGCGACCAGGGCGTATTGGTACTGGGCGCCCCCCTGGCGGCCGCCGCCGCGCAAATCCTGCGCCGAGAACAGGAAGGTCTGGATCCCGTCCAGGCGCGCCAGCTTGTCGCGCAGCCGGTCGATCACCGCATCGGACGAAATGCCGCGTTCGCGCCGCGGCTTCAGGCTGATCGACATCCAGCCGCGGTTCATCGCGCGACCAGCCGGTGGCCACGCCGACCCAGGAGGCCACGGTGTCGATCGCCGGGTCCGCCAGCAGCACATCCACCACCTGGCGCTGGCGGTCCTCCATGGTCTGGAACGAGACGTTCGGATCGGCCACGGTCGAGCCCATGATGATGCCGGTGTCCTGCTCCGGCATGAAGCCTTTCGGCACCAGGCCATACATCCGGATGGTCAGCACGATCGTCAGCAGGGTGACCAGCAGCATGAACGACGCGGTGCGCCAGCGCCCAGTTCAGGGTGCGGGCGTAGAAGCGTTCGATCCCCGTCAGCACCCGATCGATGCCGCGCCAGACCAGGCCGTGGCCGCCCGTCGGCGCGGCGACGGTCATGTAGCGGCCGCAGATCATCGGTGTCAGCGACAGCGACACGACGGCGGAGACGGCGATCGCCATGGTCAGGGTCATGGCGAACTCGTGGAACAGCCGGCCGAGGATGCCGCCCATGAAGATCAGCGGGATGAACACCGCGACCAGGGAGATGCTGATCGACATCACGGTGAAGCCGATCTGCCGCGCACCGAGGATCGCGGCCTGCAGCGGCGGCATGCCGCGTTCGGCGTGGCGGACGATGTTCTCGATCATCACGATCGCGTCGTCGACGACGAAGCCGACGGAAACGGTCAGCGCCATCAGCGAGAAATTGTCGATCGTGTAGCCCATGAACCACATGCCGGCGAGGGTGCCGCTGATCGAAAGCGGCACGGTGACCGCGGCGGCGACGGTCGGGATCAGCCGGCGCATGAAGATCAGCACCACCATCAGCACCAGCACGATGGTGACCAGCATGGTGAACTGCACATCCTCCACGCTGGCTCGGATCGTCGTCGTGCGGTCGGAGATGACGGAAACCTGGATGTCCGGCGGCAGCCATCGCATCAGTTGCGGCAGCAGCGCGCGCAGGCCGTCGGCGGTCGTCGATGACGTTGGCGCCGGCTTCCTTGGTGATCGTCAGAAGGATCGCCGGCTGCTTGCCGTCCCAGGCGGCGAGGCGGGTGTTGGCGGTGCCGTTGACCACGCTGGCGACGTCGGACAGGCGCAGGATGGCGCCGTTGGCGGTCTTGATGACCAGCGGGCGGTATTGCGACGCCTGCCACATCTGGCCGTTGATGCCGATCGTTTCGGCCTGGTCGGGCCCCTGGAAGCCGCCCAGCGGTTCCAGCACGTTGGCGCCGCGGACCGCCGTATAGACGTCCTGCGCCGACAGGCCGGCGGCGGCCAGACGCACCGGGTCCAGCCGGATGCGAACCGCGGGCTTCTCGGCGCCGTTGATGGTGACCTGTGCCACGCCCGGCGGCCTGCGACAGGCGCTGCGCCAGGATGGTGTCGGCGGCGTCGTAGATCTGCGCCGCGGACAGCGTGGCGGAGGACAGCGCGATCTGCATGATCGGCGCGTCGGCCGGATTGAATTTCCGGTAGATACGGGCGCGTCGGCAGGTCGGCCGGCAGGTCCACCGTGGCGGCGTTGATCGCCGCCTGGACGTCGTGCGCGGCGCCGTTGATGTCGCGATCGATGTCGAACTGGATGACGATCGACGGTGTTGCCGATCGAGGAGGTGGAGGTGATCTCGGTCACCCCGGCGATCTCTCCCAGGCGGCGTTCCAGCGGGGCCGCGATCGAGTTGGCCATGGTCTCGGGATCGGCGCCCGGGCCGCGCGGCGAAGACGACGATGGTCGGGATGTCGACGCTCGGCAGCGCGGCGACCGGCAGGAAGCGGTAGGCGACGATGCCGGACAGCAGCAGGCCGATCGACAGCAGGATGGTGGCGACCGGACGGTGGATGAAAGGGGTCGAGAAGCCCATCGGTCAGGCCGTCACTACGGGAACGTTATCGCGGTGATGCAACCGAACCGACCGGTTCGTCGTTACGGCGGTCTTCACTTTCCGGGAAAACCCGATGCGTGTTTCGCTGCCGATTGCCGCGTGTGCCCTGTTGCTGATGGGCCTGTCCGCCTGCCATCAGGAGGGGCCCGCCGAGAAGGCCGGCAAGAGCCTGGATAATGCCGGGCAGAAAGTGGAGGACGCGGTGAACCCTCCACAGGGACCAGCCCAGGCCGCCGGACGGAAGGTGGATCGTGCCCTGGGGGACTGATCGCGTTTCGGGGTGCTTAGGCGGGCGCTCAGTCCCTGCCTCCTCACCGCCGCCGCCCGGATTGGCTCGGCCCCGGGGGCGGCAGACACCGTGTCCGGCGCCGCTCGCACATTCATCACCTACTCCGCCGCCGCCGGTTCGGCCGATCGCGGCCCCGCCACCCGCAGACGCAGCCGCTCGAACGCCAGATAGATCGCCGGCGTCGTGTACAGCGTCAGGAACTGCGACAGCAGCAGGCCGCCGATGATCGTCACGCCCAGCGGGTAGCGCAGTTCGGAGCCGGCGCCGCGCTCCAGCACCAGCGGCAGCGCGCCCAGCAGGGCCGCCATCGTCGTCATCATGATGGGCCGGAAGCGCAGCAGGCAGGCCTCCCGCATCGCTTCGTGCGACGACAGGCCGCGACGTGCGTTCGGCCTCGATGGCGAAATCCACCATCATGATGGCGTTCTTCTTGACGATGCCCATCAGCAGCACGATGCCGACCAGCGCCACCAGCGACAGATCGAGGCCGCACGATCATCAGCGCCAGCAGCGCGCCGATCCCGGCCGACGGCAGCGTGGACAGGATGGTGATCGGGTGGATCCAGCTCTCGTACAGCACGCCCAGCACGATGTAGATCACCACCACCGCCGCCAGGATCAGCCATGGTTCGGCGGACAGCGACGACTGGAACTCGGCCGCGTCGCCGGCATAGCTGCCGGTGATCGTCGCCGGCATGGCCGATCGTCCTTCTCGGCCCGTGCGACGGCCGTCGACCGCCTGCCCGAGCGAGTGCGCCGGGAGCGAGGTCGAAGCTCAGGGTGACGGCGGGGAATTGCTCCTGATGCGCGATCACCAGGGGGGCGGTGACCCGCTCGATGCGGGCGATCGGCGGACAGCGGCACCTGCACGTCGTTCGCACCCGGCACGCGCAGCAGGCGAAGGCTGTCGGGGTCGGCCTGCCAAAGCGGATCGGCCTCCAGCACGACGCGATACTGGTTGGCCTGGCCGAAGATCGTCGAGATCTGCCGCTGGCCGAAACCGTCGTACAGCGTGTCCTCGATCGCCTGCATCGACACGCCCGAGGCGCATCGCGGCGTCGCGGTCGACCGTGATGAACGTCCGGAAGCCCTCGTCCTGCTGGTCGCTGGCGACGTCGCGGAGTTCCGGCAGGGTCGCGAGCCTGGCCCGCAGCCGCGGTGCCCAGGCGGCAAGTTCGGCGGCGTCGGTGTCCATCAGCGTGTACTGGAACTGGGTCCGGCTCGACGCGGGTGCCGATCTGGATGTCCTGCACCGGCTGGAAGAAGGCGGTGATCCCGGGGATGCCGGCGATTGCCGCCTGCATCCGCGCGATCACGACGTCCATCGCGATCACGCTGGCCGATCGGCTTCAGCGCGATGGTCAGCCGCCCGGTGTTGGGCGTCGTGTTGATCGTCCCGACCCCGACGAAGGAGACGACGCCGGTCACCGCCGGATCGCTGTCGGATGATCTCGGCCATGCGGGTTTGCAGCGCGATCAGCTTGGGGATCGAGGCGCTCTGCGCGGCCTCGGTCACCGCCAGCACCACGCCGGTGTCCTGGCGCGGCAGGAAGCCCTTGGGCACGATCGCATACAGGCCGAGCGTGCCGATCAGGGTCAGCGCGCCGACGATCAGGACGAACGTCTGATGCCGGAAGCTCCAGGTCCAGGGTGCGGCGGTAGCCGGCCAGCAAGCTCGTCGAAACCATGCTCGCTCCAGCGGCGACCAGGCCCGGGCTCTGGTCGCGGGCCGGGCGCAGCAACCGGCCGCACATCATCGGCGTCAGGGTCAGGGAGACGACGGCGGAGACCACGACCGACACGGCGAGGGTGACGGAGAACTCCTTGAACAGGCGCCCGACGACCCCGGTCATGAACAGCAGGGGAATGAAGACCGCGATCAGCGAGACGGTCAGCGAGACGATGGTGAAGCCGATCTGCGCAGCACCGCGGAAGGCGGCCTCCAGCGGAGGAACACCGCGTTCGATGAAGCGGACGACGTTCTCGATCATGACGATGGCATCGTCCACGACGAAGCCGGTGGCGACGGTCAGCGCCATCAGCGACAGGTTGTCGAGGCCGAAACCGAGCACCTGCATGATGCCGAACGTGCCGATCAGCGACAGCGGCAGGGCGACGGCCGGAATGAACGTCGCACGCGGGCTGCGCAGGAAAACGAAGATCACCGCGACCACGAGCACCACGGACATGATCAGCGTGTACTGCACGTCGCGCACCGAGGCGCGGATCGTCTCGGTGCGATCGGTCACGACGGCGATGCCTGATCGCCGGACGGGATTGCCTTGCGCAGCCGCGGCAGCGCCTCCCGGATCGCCTGCACCGTCTGCACGATGTTGGCGCCGGGCTGGCGCTGGATGTCGAGCACCACCGCCGGCGTGCCGTCGTAGATCGCCCCGACGCGGTCGTTCTCGACGCCGCCGACGACGCTGCCGACGGCGGACAGCCGCACCGGGGCGCCGTTGCGCCAGGCGATGACCAGATTCTGGTACGCGGCCGCATCGACCAGCTGGTCGTTGGCGCCCAGCGAGAATGCCAGCCTGCGGCCGTCGAAGCCGCCCTTGGCGCCGTTGACGTTGGCGGCGGCGACGGCATTGCGGACATCCTCCATCGCCAGGCCGTAGGCGGCGAGCCTGGCCGGATCGACCCGCACGCGGACGGCCGGGCGCATGCCGCCCTGGACGGTGACGCGCCCGACCCCGTCGATTTCGGACAGTTTGGGTTGCAGCAGCGTGTCGGCGGCATCGCTGATCTGCGTCGATCGGCAGGCCGTCGGAGGTCAGCGCCAGGGTCAGGATCGGGGCGTCGGCCGGGTTCACCTTGGAGTAGGTCGGTGGATACGGCAGGTTCTGCGGCAGCGTCGCGGCGGCGGCATTGATCGCGGCCTGAACATCCTGCGCCGCCGAATCCATCGACCGGTCCAGGCCGAATTGCAGGGTGATCTGGCTGGTCCCCTCGGCGCTCTTCGGACGTCATCAGCAACAGGCCGGGGATCTGGCCGAACTGACGTTCCAGGGAGGCGGTGATCAGCGTCGCGGTGGTTTCAGGGCTGGCCCCAGGGAGCTGCGGTGACCACCTGAATGGTTGGAAAATCGACCTCCGGCAGCGCCGAAACCGGCAGCGCGCGATACCCCAGCGCACCGGACAGCAGGACGGCCACCGCCAGCAGCCAGGTTGCGATCGGGCGGGCGATGAAGGCCGCCGAGATGCTCATTTACGACCGCTGCCGGCCGGTGCCCGGTGCCGCCGGCTGACCCGGCAAGGACGTGGCGCCGGGGTCTGACCCGGCGACCGCGACCTTGCTGCCGTCCGACAGCCGGGAGGCACCGTCGACGACCACCTTCTCGCCGCCACGCAATCCGGAGGCCACGATCGACGCCTGCTCGTCTTCATAGCCCACCGTCACCAGCCGCCGCCTCGCTGTCGCGTCGTCGCCCACGACGAAACACATAGGGGCCGCGCGGGCCGCGCTGAATCGCCGACGGCGGCACCACGACCGCGTCCCTGGCGGTATCGGTGCACAGGCGGACGGCAACGAAACCGCCCGGCCAAAGTCGATGGTGCGTGTTCGGGAAGACCGCCTTCAGCTTGATCGTCCCGGTGGTGGGGTCGACCTCGTTGTCCAGCACGGTCAGCGTCCCGGTGTCCAGCAACTGCGTTGCCCCGCCGGCCGCGTCCTGCGGCCAGCGCCAGCACCGACGGACGGCCCTCCGCCATCGCCTGGGCCACCGCGGGCAGTGCCTGCTGCGGCAAGGTGAACAACACCGCGATCGGTTCAAGCTGGGTGATCACCACGAGGCCGGTCGTGTCAATCGCGTGGACGATGTTGCCCGGATCGATCTGCCTGATGCCGGTGCGCCCGTCGATCGGTGCGGTGATCGTGGTGTAGCTGAGCTGGGTGCGCGCGGTGTCGATCTGCGCCTGGTCCTGCTGCACCAGGGCCTCGAACTGCGGCAACCTGGGCCTTGGCGGTGTCGGCCTGCTGCGCCGAGGTGTAGTTGTTCGCCACCAGCTTCTGGTAGCGCGCCAGGTCGAGCCGCGCGTTGGCAAGCTGCGCCTGGTCCTGGGCCTTCTTGGCGACCGCGCTGTCGAGCGCGGCCTGATAGGTGCGCGGGTCGATCTGCGCCAGCACGTCGCCTTTGTGGACGTCCTCGCCCTCCCTGAAGTTCACCGAGAGCAGCGGGCCATCGACCATCGCCTTCATCGTGACGGTGTAGAACGCCTGCACGGTGCCCAGCCCATCCTGGTAGATCGGCACGTTCCTTCTCGCCGCGACGGCGGTCACCACAGGGATCGGCTGGCCATCAGCGCTGTTCGCGCTGTTGGCCGGCGGGTTGGCGGCGGGGAAGAACCAGATCGTGTAGCACAATCGCCGCCACGACCAGCAGGCATAGCGCGACCATGCCCCATCGGCGCAGGCGGGAGGGCGCGTGCGTTTGGATGGGGTCGCGGGTCAGCGCGTCCATGCGGCGCCTTTCTGTCCCATCCAGCGATATCGGCGTAGTCGAATTGCGTTTCCCCTCACTGGCCTGGCCGCAGCGGATCGACAGGGATCCGCCGAACTCATCTTACGTTCGCTCCAACCGGCAGGGCCACCCCTGCCGGAACCATGCCGGGCGTCAGGCCGGGAAATTGATCGGTCACCGGACGATCCGGTTCCACCCAGCCGCCGCCCAGAGCCTTGTATAGATTCAGCAGCGCCTGCGCACGCGCCAGACGCACCTGGACCAGCAGTGTCCTCGGCGCTGAACAGCGTCGTCTCCGCTGTCAGCACGGTCGTGATGTCGACAGTCCCGACCTCCATCTGCGCGCGCGCGATCGTCGCCGCCCGGCGGGCCGTCTCGACCGCGACGCGCTTGCAGCTTCTCCTGCTCGCGTGGCGTAGCGCCACGCGGTCAGCGCGGTGTCCACGTCGGTGAAGGCCTGCACGACCGCCTTGCGGTAGTCGGCCAGCAATTCGTCGTGGCGGCCCTTCGCCAGATCGAGCTGGCCGCGCAGCGTGCCGCCGTCGAAGATCGGCTGGGTGAGCCCCGCGGCCAGCGAGGCGAGCGCCCCACCCGGCGTGATCAGCCGGTTCAGCGCCGGCGCCTCATATCCGGCGCTGGCGGTCAACTGGATGCTGGGAAAGAACGCCGCCCGCGCCACGGTGATGCTGAAATTCTGGGCTACAAGCTGCGCCTCGGCCGAGGCGACGTCCGGCCGGCGGGCCAGCAGTTCCGACGGCAGGCCGGAGGCGACCGGCGGCAGTCCCAGCGCGGTCAGCGTTCCGGGCCGGACCGAGATCCGTTCCGGCGGCTGCGCCGACCAGGATGCCGAGGCCGATGATTTGCTGCTCCATCTGGCTGATGAAGCTGGGGATGAGTGGCACGCTCGCCGGCGACCAGCGACTCCTGCTGGGCGATGTCCAACTCGTTGGCGGTGCCGGCAGTCGAAGCGGCCGCGGATCACCGCCAGCGTCTGTTCGGCGTCCTTCAGGTTGCTGCGCGCCACCGCCAGCCGGTCGGCGAGCGACAGCGCGGTGAACCAGGTATTGGCGACGTCGGTGACGATCGTCAGCGCCACGGTCTGCTGGTCGAAACGGCTGAACATCGCCGAGGCCACGGCGGATTGGCGGGTGGCGCGGTTGCGGCCCCAGAAATCCAGCTCGTAGGCGGCACTCAGTCCGGCGCTGTAGCTGTGGAAGTCGATGCTGGAGTTCGATCCGCCTCTGAACAGGCCGACGCCGTACGCGGCGCTGCCGGCGCCAGTGCCCTCATGCTGCCACGCGGCGCTGCCGCTGCCGCTGATGCTCGGAAGCAGCGGCGCCCCGGCGATCCGCACCTGCGCATCCGCCTGCCGCACCCGCGCGATAGCCGCCGCGATGTCGAAGTTGTGGAGCCGCGCCTGCTTCGATCAGCCCGTTCAGTTCCGGCGACTGAAACCCCCGCCACCAGTCCGCCGACGGCCACGCCGCGGCAGCGGTTTGCGGAGTCGCGCGATAGGCCGCCGGGATGTCCAGGGCTGGCCGCTTGTAGTCGTGCCCGATGTCACAGCCAGCCAGCAGCGCGGCGGCGCAGAGGGCCACGGGAACCGAACGTATTGGCGCGGCTTTCAAAAACGAGCTTCCTGCGGGCCTTCGTTGGGGTCGACTGGCAACCTGTTTGATCCGGCGGGCTTCTGTATCCGCGCCGCGCCTCTGCGCCCAGTCCCGCAAAGGCGCCGGATCGCCGCCGGCGACGAGGCGTTCGGCCGCCCGGCGCCGCCTGCGCGACATCCGCCTGTCCAGGATACGCCGGACGGCGAAGGCGGACCATACGCGATCGAGACGATTTTGCCCGATCAGCACACTTCGCGCGGAAGGCGACCTTGCACCGTCGCACGGTATATGCAAAACGCCGCGGCATACTGGAACTTATTTCCAACGAGGAGACGTCCGGGGGTGACAGACACCATCCTGGAGACCGAAGGCCTGACGCGCGAATTCGGCGGCTTCGTCGCCGTCGATGGCGTCTCGCTGCGCGTCGAGACCGGCACGATCCACGCACTGATCGGTCCCAACGGCGCCGGCAAGACGACCTGCTTCAACCTGCTGACCTCTTTCCTGCCGCCTACCCGCGGCACGATCAAGTTCAAGGGCCGCGACATCACCGGCATGAAGCCGGCCATGGTCGCCCGGCTCGGGCTGGTCCGCAGCTTCCAGATCTCCGCGGTGTTTCCCGCATCTGACCGCACTGGAAAACGTGCGCCTGGCCTTGCAGCGCACCCGCGGCGCCAGCTTCGACTTCTGGCGCTCGGAAACCGCGCTGAAGGTCTACGACGACCGGGCCCACGAACTGCTGTTCGACGTCGGCCTGTCCGGCTTCGCCGAAACGGTGGTCGCCGATCTGTCCTATGGCCTGAAGCGCGCGCTGGAGATCGCCACCACCCTGGCGCTCGACCCCGAGATGATGCTGCTGGACGAACCCACCGCCGGGATGGCGCACGGCGACGTGGACCGCATCGTCGAGCTGATCAGGCGCATCCGCGACGGCCGCACCATCCTGATGGTGGAGCACAATCTGTCGGTGGTCGAAGGCCTCTGCGACAAGATCACCGTGCTGACCCGCGGCAAGGTGCTGGCCGAAGGCAACTACGAGACGGTGTCGAAGAACCCCGAAGTGATCTCCGCCTACCTGGGAACCGCCGATGCTTGAGATAAACGGCCTGAACGCCTGGTACGGCGAAAGCCACATCCTGCACGGCGTCGATTTCGAGGTTCGCGAAGGCGAGGTGGTCACGCTTCTTGGCCGCAACGGCGCCGGCAAGACCACCACGATGAAGTCCATCATGGGCCTGGTGCCACGCCGCGAAGGCCAGCGTGAAGTTCCGCGGCGCCGAGATGATCGGGCTGATGCCGAACCAGATCGCCCATGGCCGGCATCGCCATCTGCCCGGAGGAACGCGGCATCTTCGGCTCTCTGTCGGTGACCGAAAACCTGATGCTGCCGCCGGTCGTGGCCCCGGGCGGCCTGTCGGTCGACGAGATCTACACGCTGTTTCCCAACCTGAAGGAACGCGCCAGGACCGCGCACGGCACCAAGCTGTCCGGCGGCGAGCAGCAGATGCTGGCGATCGGGCGCATCCTGCGCACCGGGGCCAAGATGCTGCTGCTGGATGAGCCGACCGAAGGCCTGGCGCCGGTCATCGTGCAGCAGATCGGCCGCACCATTCGCGAAATCAAGAACCGCGGCTTCACCGTGCTGCTGGTGGAACAGAATTTCCGCTTCGCCGCCACCGTGGCGGACCGTCATTACGTCATGGAGCACGGCAAGATCGTCGACATGATCCCGAACCATCTGCTCGAATCCAGCATGGACAAGCTGCACGAATATCTGGGGGTCTGATAACGCCGACCGGCGGTGAAGCTGATAACTCTCCTCGGCTTGCTTCCGCCCGTCCGGCCACAGATGCCACTCGATGCGGCGATAGCTGGCTCGCGCGGCGCGAAGCGAGGGGGCATCGTGCTACGCGCGTGGGGGGCGTCGTGCTGCGCGCGTGGCGGTATCGTGCGCCACGCCGGCTGACCGAGCGCTCCCGCCGCTCGACTACGTGCGGCTGTTGTTTCGTGAAGAAAGGATAGACGTTTGCCCATGACATTGACACGTCGTTCCGTGCTCTCGACCGCCGCCGCCGCCACGCTTCCGTTGATCCGGCCGGCCCGCGCGCAGACGCCGACGATCAAGATCGGCGTGCTGAACGACCAGTCCGGTCCCTACACCAACACCGGCGGCATCACCTCGCGTGATCTGCGCCAAGCAGGCGCTGGAGGATTTCGGCGTCGCTGCCAAGGGCCTGAACGTCGAGGTGATCTCCGCCGATCACCAGAACAAGCCGGACCTCGCGGTGTCGATCGCGCGCCAGTGGTTCGACCGCGACGGCGTCGATGTGTTGCTCGACGTGCCGACGTCGTCGGTCGCGCTGGCCGTGCAGTCGGTCGTGCCGCGAGAAGAACAAGGTCTACCTCAATGCCGGCGCCGCCGTCCTCGGCGCTGACCGGCGCGCAATGCTCACCCAACTTCATCTCCTGGTGCTACGACACCTACATGCTGGCGCAATTCGACCGGCGGCGCGATGGTGAAGGCCGGCGGCGATACCTGGTACTTCATCACCGCCGATTACGCCTTCGGCAAGCAGTTGCAGGCCGACACCATCGAGCCTGGTCACGGCAGCCGGCGGCAAGGTGCTGGGCGCGTCGCCCTATCCGTTCCCCGGCACCACCGACTTCTCGTCGTTCCTGGTGCAGGCCCAGGCCAGCGGCGCCAAGGTCCTCGGGCTGTGCAATGCCGGCGGCGACACGGTCAACTCGATCAAGCAGGCGCACGAGTTCGGCCTGAACAAGTCGATGAAGATCGCCGCGCTGCTGATGTTCATCAACGACGTGCATGCCCTGGGACTGGAGACCGCGCAGGCGGCCTGAACCTGACGGAAAGCTTCTACTGGGACCTGAACGACCACACCCGTGCGTTCACCAAGCGGGTGCTGCCGAAGACGCCGAACAACTATCCGAACATGATCCATGCCGGCTGCTACTCCGCCACCCTGCACTACCTGAAGACTGTCGCCGACATGGGCGCGGCCGAGGCGAAGAAGGACGGCGTCGCCACCATCAACCGCATGAAGGCGATGCCGGTCGAGGACGACTGCTTCGGCAAGACCAAGATCCGCGAGGACGGCCGCAATCTGGTCCCTGCCTACCTGTTCGAGGTGAAGAACCCGCCGAGAGCAAGGGTCCGTGGGACTACTACAAGCTGGGTGACAGCACGCCGGGCGATGAGGCGTTCCGCCCGCTGGCCGACGGCCACTGCTCCTTCATCAAGACATGAGCAAACGCAGCGGGGACGGCGCAGCCGGGACAACAACCATGATCATGATCTTCGGCATCCCCGCCCCGCTGTTGTTCGGACAGCTTCTGCTCGGGCTGATCAACGGCGCCTTCTACGCGATGCTGTCGCTGGGGCTGGCGGTGATCTTCGGCATGCTCAACATCATCAACTTCGCCCATGGCGCGCTGTTCATGATGGGCGCGTTCGCGTCCTGGATGCTGCTGAACTACCTCGGCATCGGCTACTTCCCGGCGCTGATCCTGGCGCCGCTGCTGGTCGGCATCTTCGGGATCATCCTGGAGAAGACCATCATCAGCCGGCTGTACAAGCTGGATCACCTGTACGGCCTGCTGCTGACCTTCGGCCTGGCGCTGGTGATCGAGGGCCTGTTCCGCAACGCCTATGGCAGTTCCGGCATGCCGTACCGCATTCCGGACATCCTGCAGGGCGCCACCAACCTCGGCTTCATGTACATGCCGAACTACCGCGGCTGGGTGGTGCTGGCGGCGCTGGTGGTCTGCATCTCGCGACCTGGGCGATCATCGAGAAGACCTCGCTGGGCGCCACGCTGCGGGCGGCGACGGAAAACGCCCCGCTGGTGCAGGCGTTCGGCGTCAACGTGCCGCGGCTGATCACCCTGACCTATGGCGGCGGCGTCGCGCTCGCCGCGTTCGCCGGCGTGCTGGCGGCGCCGATCTACTCGGTGAACCCCAACATGGGCGAGCAACTTCATCAACACCGTGTTCGCCGTGGTGGTGATCGGCGGCATGGGCTCGATCATGGGCTCGATCCTGACCGGCTTCGGGCTGGGCGTGGTGGAGGGACTGACGAAGGTCTTCTACCCGCAGGCCTCGGCGACCGTGGTGTTCCTGGTGATGGTGATCGTGCTGCTGGTCAGGCCGCGCGGCCTGTTCGGAAAGGCCGCCTGAGATGTTCGGATTTTCGCGCGCGCAGTCCATCGCCTTCGTGGTGATGGTGGTGCTGATCGCGGTCTGCCCGTACGTGCTGTATCCGGTGTTCCTGATGCGGGTGCTGTGCGCGGCGCTGTTCGCCTGCGCGTTCAACCTGATGATCGGCTATGTCGGGCTGCTGTCGTTCGGCCAGGCGGCGTTCTTCGGCATGGGCAGCTACGTCGCCGCCTGGACGATGAAGGTGTGGCACGTGGACGCCTCGATCGCCATCATCTTCGGCGGCCTGACCGGCGCGGTGCTGGGTCTGGTGCTGGGCTATCTGGCGATCCGCCGGTCGGGCATCTACTTCGCCATGATCACCCTGGCGCTGGCGCAGATGGTCTATTTCTTCTGCCTGGAAGCGCCGTTCACCGGCGGCGAGGACGGCATCCAGCAGGTGCCGCGCGGCCATCTGTTCGGCTTCATCGACCTGAACAACGACATGACGATGTACTGGGTCATCGCGGCGGTGTTTATCGGCGGGTTCCTGCTGGTGCACCGGATCATCCACTCGCCGTTCGGCCAGGTGCTGAAGGGCATCCGCGAAAATGAGCCGCGGGCGACCTCGCTGGGCTATCGCACCGACGACTACAAGCTGATCGCGTTCGTGCTGTCCTGCATGATCGCCGGCGTGGCCGGCGGCACCAAGGCGCTGGTGTTCGGCATCGCGACGCTGACCGACGTGCATTACTCGACGTCGGGCGAGGTCGTGCTGACCACGCTGCTGGGCGGGCTGGGCACGGTGTTCGGGCCGGCCGATGGGGGCGCTGGTGGTGACCTCGATGGAGAACTACCTGGCGCAGTTCGGCGCCTGGGTGACGGTGACGCAGGGTGTGATCTTCATGGTCTGCGTGCTGGCGTTCCGCCGCGGGATTATCGGCGAACTGGGGGCGTTTCTGAAGATTTCGCTGTAGCGGCCGCCGGCGCGTCACCGGCGTTCGAACGCCGCTTCCAGCACGTCCCACGTCAGGCATGACGTTGTTACAGTGCGGCGCGAGAGGTCATTCCAGCGAACGGAGATCGGGCGCTTCGTCCCTGATCATCGCCCGTTGGTCCCAGCCTACATCCCCAGCGCCCGGCGGTAGATGTCGAGCATGGTTTCCTGCTCCTCGACCTCCGCCGCCTCCTGCTTGCGAATCCGAATCAGCTGACGCAGCACCTTGGGGTCGAAACCTGCCGACTTGGCTTCCGCGTAGATGTCCTTGATGTCGCTGGACAGTGCCTTTCGCTCTTCTTCGAGCCGCTCGATGCGCTCAACCAGGCTGCGCAGGCGATCGACCGCGACCCCGCCGGACTTGATTTCCTCTTCGCTGACCAGCTTGACCATCCTGTCGTAATCTCCGCTGCTGCAGGGCGGGCGGGGATAACTGCGGGGGCGGTCGGGGTCAATGGCAAACGGCCGGGGACCATGTGCGATTGGCAAACGACCCGGTCGGCGGACCATCTCGCGCGCTCACACGACGCGAAAAACCTGCTTGGTTCCGACATCCCGGTAGAGATCGACCTTGGTGCCGTCCCAGTGGTAGTCGAGATGGCGTCCCTGCGTCGGCAGGGAGGCGCAGTCGGGGTAGAACAGCCCGACGCATTCGCCGCCCGGTTGCCTGACGCTGGGAAAGACGACGCCGTCCGACCCAAGGGCGCGCAGCGTCGAACCCAGCGCCTGTGCCGCGCTGTAGTCGTTCGGGTCGAGGACCGGGCTGGCACCGCCAAGAGTGCGCACATCGTGCAGGCTGGCCGCCACATCCAGCACAAGTTCGCGGAACTGCGACGTCCATCCCGGCGGCTGCCCCGTCGCCGCCATGAAGACGGCATGGTGGTACATCGTCTCGAACAGCGCGACCTCGAAACTCTTTCCGACATAGAGGACGCCGAAGCTGCCGTCGCTGAACCGGCTGGGCCGGTCCCGCGATACATGGGTAAACGGCGCCATCAGGTAAGAGGCGCCCCGCCCGCCGACACGCCGGGCAGGTGGCACCAGGGCGACATCGCCGACGATGTCCATCAGCCTCGGGTTGGTTTTCATCTCCGCCGACATCAGCAACGGCCAGTCCGCCGGATCGGCGATGTCCTCGAACAGGTCAATCGGCGGATAGACACTTCTGATGATTCGCGCCGCCCGCCGCCATTCGATCCTGGCCAGCGGAATATTGCCACTGTCGATCACCAGGCGCCACGCTCCGCATCAAGGTACCGGCGGATCCGCATCAGGTCGGTCAGTTCGCCGTCCAGCATCACATCGAGCGCGGAGCGGCCCCCGAACGCGCGATTGGCCAGCCTTGGCCACCGGTGCGCCCGCTCCGGCTCGCGGAAGATGATCCGCAACGCCTTGTGTATGCCCATCAGGTTGGACAGCCGAGCCTTCTGGTCCCGGCCAATCCGCCCGATCGCCCCGGTTTTCCAGCGCGCAAAGGTCCGTGGCGGCAGATCGAGTAGAACCGCCGCTTCGGTATCCGACACGTCCCACAGCCGGAACAAGGTCAGGCAGGCTCGGAACATGGCAGCGGCCTCGGCGTCGGTGATCGGCGCGGCGGCGAAGGTGTCGGTGGTGGTCCCCACCGGAATCAGTTCTGGCATGATGGCCTGATATTGCAATATGGCTTGGTATGGGATCTTGAATGCCATTTGGCAATACGCAGTGCACGAAAAACCTCGGAAGCGGCCCCACCTCGGGCGCAACATCGCCCGTGTCGTCGACGATCTGCTTCAGGCGGACTTTTGCCATTGGTGCCCGATCGGCGGAAAACATAATTGCGCGCCCGCGCCGCTTGAATGGATAGTCGCCGCCAGGACCGCAGTATCGCACCGCTGAAACGCGCGATGCGACGGTCCTGGCCTAACTAATGGGAGGCAACTCACGCCGGCGAAATTGCTGGCGAACGAGACGAAGCGCTTCGTTCACGATGGAAAACGCTAAAACGCATCATGGGTGCAGGCAACGCCGCGTCATATCCGATGGAATGTCGGGTTGTCAGGCCTTTCCCCAACGGCCCAGCTGCTGCTGCCGCCTGATGGTGTCCAACAACCGATCCAACTCGGCCAGCGCCACCACGAGCGCGGCTCTGTTGGCCTCCATTCGAGCCACCGAGGCTTTGACACGCGTGACGTTGCTACCATGCTCGGCCATCACTCGAGCGGCTTCTAGGCGGAGCCTTTCGAGCGAGAACGGCTTTGCAAGATGGGGAAACCCGAATTGATGCAGCTTGAAGTTTGATTCCGGATTACCCGTGATCAGCAGCACGGGCGTGTCCTCGTCGGCCGCCAGGGTAGCGAGCTCGAACCCTGAGATGCCCGGCAGGGTGACGTCGATAAGTGCCAGATCGAAGCGCTCGCGCTCCAGCACGTCGGCCGCCTCATCGCCCGAGTTGGCACAGTCCACGATCATCCCAAGGTTTTCGCGGAAGTACTCCGTGATAACGTCGCAGATCATAGTCTCGTCGTCGACAACGAGAACCCTGCCCATCGCCACATTCCTCCACCTGGGGAACGTGCCCGAAAGACTATGCCCTCGAAAGGGTTTAATGAAGTAACCATGGGTTGCAAATCCAGAATCTTTTACCCGTGCAGGCAACAACGCACTGCCAGCGAACTGGGATCATGTGCCCCAACCCGGCCGCAGGCCGGTTCTGCGAGACGTGCCGTTACAGCCGCACGCAGCAATCGCTGCTTCGTGACGTCAGCCGCGCGCACGTCGAACCGAGCGCGACGCGGCGGAGGCGGTTCGCAGCCTGCCTCAGTGTTGCTCTTGTCCGGCGGAGAAGCTGCGCTTGTCGCCCGTCTGGTGCTTCTCCTGCCATTCCTTATAGGGCATGCCGTAGACGATCTCCCGTGCATCCGGATCGGCGATCGTGATCCCCTTGGTCGCGGCTTCCTCCCGATACCACCGGCTCAGGCAGTTCCGGCAGAACCCCGCGAGGTTCATCATGTCGATATTCTGCACATCGGTGCGTTCACGCAGATGCCCCACCAGACGGCGAAACGCGGCGGCCTCCAGTTCGGTGCGGGTCTGCGGCGTCGAATTCGGGTGCGGACATGGTTGTCTCCTCAGCGTGTTGATCCCAAAGATGGCGCGCCTCGCCCGGGTTCGCCATACTCGCCGCGCCGAAAAAGAGAGGAAACGGCCGATGCCGCAGGATACCCCCTGCCCCAGTGACGCCGAATGGAACGACACAACCGCCCGCACGGCGCTCGCGCAGCCTGTTCGACACCGCCGTCGCCGCGGCCGACCCCCGCACCGTGCTGGCCGCGCCACCTGCCGCCGAAGCCGACCTCGGGCCGCTGCATCGTCGTCGGCGGCGGCAAGTCGGCCGCGGTCATGGCCGCGGCGCTGGAGGATGCCTGGCCGGACGTCGCCCTGGAAGGGACGGTGGTGACACGCTACGGCCATGCCGTGCCGACGCGGCGGATCGAGGTGATCGAAGCCTCCCACCCCGTCCCCGACGACAACAGCGAACGCGGCGCCACGGCGACTGCTGGAACGCGTTCAGGGACTGACCAGGGACGACACTGGTGATCGCCCTGATGTCCGGCGGCGCCTCGGCGTTGCTGGCGGCACCGGTGCCGGGCCTGACGCTGGCCGACAAGCAGGCGATCAACCGCGCGCTGCTGGCCTGCGGGGCCAACATTACCGAGATGAACACGGTGCGGAAGCATCTGTCGGCGATCAAGGGCGGCCGTCTGGCCGCCGCCGCCGCGCCCGCCCGCGTGGTGACCCTGGCGATCAGCGATGTGCCGGGCGACGACCCGGCCGTGATCGGCTCCGGCCCCACCGTCCCCGACGCCACCACCTTCGCCCAGGCCCGCGCGCTGATCGCCCGCTACGGCATCACGCCGCCGCCGGCCGTGGCCGCCCGGCTGGCCCGGGACGACGACGAGACACCGAAACCCGGCAGCCTGCCGAACGTGGAATTCCGCATGATCGCGACCCCGATGATGGCGCTCGACGCGATGGCCGCCAAAGCCCGCACGCTCGGTCTGACGCCGCTGATCCTGGGCGACGCGCTGGAAGGCGAGGCCAGCCAGATGGGCACCGTCATGGCCGGCATCGCCCGGTCCGTCCGCATCCACGGGCAGCCGCTGCGCGCCGCCGGCCGTTCTGCTGTCGGGCGGCGAAACCACCGTGACCATGTCCGGCAAGGCGACCGGCAAAGGCGGCCGCAACACCACGTTCCTGCTCGGTCTCGCCATCGCGCTGGACGGCGCCCCCGGCATCTGGGCCACCGCCGGAGACACCGACGGCATCGACGGCATGGACGAGATCGCCGGCGCCCTGCTGACGCCCGACACGCTGATCCCGAGCGCGGGCCAAGGGCCTGGATGCCCGCGCCATGCTGGCGGCCCATGACAGCCATGGCTTCTTCGGCGCGCTCGGGGACTTGATCGTCACCGGCCCGACGCTCACCAATGTTAACGATATCAGGGCGATTCTGATCGCCTGAAGGACCGTGGTCGCGCGCGGCGGCAACGCCCGCGCGCGTGACCGCTGTTCTCCAGCGAGCCGCAAAGGAGCATCATCCATGGCTGTCCGCCCCAAGATTGCGCCGCCGCCGCCGCACCAAGATCATCGCCACGCTCGGCCCCGCCAGTTCCTCGCTGGAGGTCATGACCCGGCTGTTCCAGGCCGGCGCCGACGTGTTCCGGCTGAATTTCTCCCACGGCACGCATGAAGACCACGCCGCCCGGTTCGCCACGATCCGCGAACTGGAGGAAAAGTTCGACCGCCCGATCGGCATCCTGGCCGACGTGCAAGGGCCGAAGCTGCGGGTCGGCCGCTTCGGCGGCGGCCGCGTCCATCTGCAAACCGGTCAGACGGTTCCGCCTGGACCTGAACGCCACGCCCGGCGACGCCCAGCGCGTCAACCTGCCGCACCCCGAGATCATCGAGGCCGCCTCGATCGGCTCCTCGCTGCTGCTGGACGACGGCAAACTGCGCCTGCGGGTGGTGCACAAGCGCGGCGACGCGCTGGAAACCGAGTGTGTGGTCGGCGGCCCGCTGTCGGATCGCAAGGGCGTCAACGTCCCCGACGTGGTGCTGCCGATCCCCGCGCTGACGGTGAAGGACCGGGAGGACCTGGAGTTCGCCGTCTCCCACGGCGCCAACTACATCGGCCTGTCGTTCGTGCAGCGGCCCGAGGACGTGGTCGAGGCCAAGCGCCTGATCGACGGCCGCGCCTGGGTGATGGTGAAACTGGAGAAGCCGCAGGCGCTGGACAACCTGGACGAGATCCTGGCGCTGACCGACGCGGTCATGGTCGCGCGCGGCGACCTCGGCGTCGAATTGCCCCCCGAGGAAGTGCCGCTGGCGCAGAAGCGCATCGTCCGCCTGTCCCGCGCCCTGGGCAAGCCGGTGGTGGTGGCCACCCAGATGCTGGAAAGCATGATCAGCGCCCCTGCCCCGACCCGCGCCGAGGCCTCCGACGTCGCCACCGCGGTGTTCGACGGCGCCGACGCGGTGATGCTGTCGGGTGAGACCGCGGCCGGCCAATATCCGTACGAGGCGGTCAACATGATGGACCGCATCGTCGCCCGGGTGGAGCAGGATGCCGGATGGCGGGCGATGATCGATGCGTCACGCCTGCCGCCCGAAAAGAACGCCGCAGACGCGATCGCCTCCGCCGCCTCGGCCAGGTCGTGTCACACCATCGGCGCCAAGGCGATCGTCGCCTTCACCGCCTCGGGCAGCACCGCGCTGCGCGTGGCGCGCGAACGCCCCGAGGCACCCGTCATCGGCCTGACGCCGAACCAGGAAACCGCGCGCCTGATGGCGGTGGTCTGGGGCGTGCACGCTGTGATCACGCCGGACGTCCACTCGATGACCGAGGCGGTGAGCCGCGCCGGGCGGGTCTCGCTGACCGAAGGATTCGCCGACCATGGGGACGAGATCGTCGTGACGGCCGGTGTGCCGTTCGGTCATTCAGGGACCACCAACGCCTTGCGCGTGGCGACGTGAAGTAACCCGAGAAAACCGCCCTCTGGCTGTGCCCCTCCGGCCGTCGCCCCTCTGGCCGTCGCCCCTCTGGCCGTCGCCCCTCTGGCCGTCGCCCCTCTGGCCGTCGCCCCTCTGGCCGTCGCCCCTCTGGCCGTGCCCCTCCGGCCGTCGCACGGTCAGGCCTGTCGGTGCGACGGACCTGCGCTTTCCGGCCGGGCGCCCGGCGGCCTGATAGAAGCTCCCGGATGCGTGACATATGCTGTACGTTGTATCCGTCCCTATACTACGATATTGATCCCGGGGCGGCGTCCTTGACTCTGTCCACGGTTTTTGATCCGACGAAACTGACGCAGGCAACCAGACGTTATGTCAGGGCCCGTGGGGCCGACTGATGTGCGCGCCGGGTTGGAGTGGCGAGCGAGGTATTGGACGCGCGAAGGCAATGGGATGCCGGCGGACGGTGACCCGATCTCGGGTCAATCTCAAGGGCCGTCGGTATTACGAGTATTCGGTCGCCCGAGGATTTCGGAGACCGAAGTGGAGGACATCGAAGACGCAGTGCGACGGGGGAAACAATGCAAATTACTGACACCAGAACAAAAAACCGAGCAGCGGCCAGCCGCTATGTCCCGCGCATGGGGCTGGCGGCGGTCATCGCCGTCGGCTGCACCGTCGCAGCCGCGGCCGCGCCGTCGGTCATTACAATTCCCGGTTCCAAGGCCTATCCGGAGAGCATAACCTCGGCCAGCGACGGAACGATCTATGCCGGCAGCTTCGCCGAAGGCGGCGTATCCCGGGTCAGCCCCGGTGCATCACACGCTGAGCCGTGGATCAAGCCAGGCGCCTATGGCACCCGATCGACACTGGGCGTACTGGCGGACGACGAGTCGAAGACACTTTGGGTCTGTTCGAATGACCTTGCGGCGATGGGGGTGCCCGGCCCCGGTTCGGCCAAGGGAAGCGCTCTCGTCGGCTTCGATCTGGCGACCGGCAAAGGCAAGATCAGCCTGAAATTGCCCGGGGAGCGAACCCTCTGCAACGATATCGCCGTTGGCCCGGACAAGTCGGTTTACGTGACCAATAGCTTCGAGCCGCAGATCCTCGTGCTGCGGCCAGGGCGCAAGGAACTTGAAGTCTGGGTGGATAACCCGGCCTTTGAACCACCTAAAAATGGCGCCGGGGTCGACGGACTGGCGTTCGGCAGCGACGGCAATCTGTACGTGGACACCTTCACGAAGGGTCAGTTATTCCGCGTGGACGTGAAGGACGGAACGGCCGGCAAAGTAACACAATTGGAGACGTCACAACCGACAGCGCTCACCGACGGCATTCGCCCCACCGGCGGCAACGCGCTTTTGATGATCGAAGGTGACGGCAAACTCGACCGCGTCACCGTCGCGGGCGACAAAGCGTCGATCGAGACGCTCAAAACCGGCTTCGACGGCCCCACGGCTGTCACCCAGGTGGGGAAAATCGCCTGGGTATGCGAGGGCCAGCTTCCCTACCTCCTGGACCCGAAGATGAAGGGAAAGGGGCCGAAGCTTCCCTTCAAGCTTTATGCCGTGGAGTTGTCCCACGAGTGATACGCGGTGTGACCCTGCAAGATTGCCGATGCGCCGGCCTCGCCACGGTCAGCCGTGTCGGGGCGTGCGCACGGCAAGGTTGGCCCGGCCGCGTGAAACTGGATCCCGGGCGCCAGGCATCGCGAAACATGCCTGTCGCCCGGATCCCGCCCGACGCCACCGCGTTCGCCCGGTTGATTCCAATTAGGGACCCAAGGCACCGATGGCCTCCGCCTCGACGACCCTCATTTCGGTACTTTCGCCCTGCGTCAGCGATTCACCTGCGGTCGGCGGGCGGCAGCCATAACACCTGATCGATCCGGTCGGCCCCCGCTGCGATCATCGCCATCCGATCGAACCCCATTGCGATGCCCGCACTGGGCGGCATGCCATGTTCGAGGGCGGCGAGGAAATCCTCGTCCAACGGCCAGTCCGGACCGTACATCGCATGCCGCCGCTCGCGATCAGCAAGGAAGCGTGCGCGTTGTTCCGCCGGATCAGTGAGCTCGACGAAGGCGTTCGCCAATTCGATCCCGCACACAAACAACTCGAACCGCTCCGCGACGCGCGGATCGGCCGGATCGCGACGGGCCAGCGCGGCCTGCGAAGCCGGCCAATGGGTCAGGAACGTCGGATGCCGACGACCCAGGGCCGGCTCGATCCGTTCCAGCAGCAGCCGGAAGAACAGGTCTTCCCAGGTTTCGCCGTCGCGTAGCTTCGCCCCGGCGGCGGCGGCCAGCGCGGCGGCATCCTCACCGATCGCAAGAAGATCGACGCCGACGTAACGGGCGAAAGCTTCCGCGACGGTAAGCCGCTCGAACCGCGACAGGTCGGTGGTGATCCCGCGGCAACAAACCACCGGCGGCAGGGTCGAACGCAACAGCTCGGCGGTTTCGCCGATCAGCGCGTCCACGCTCCCGCCTGGACCGCTGCCGGGCCGGTACCATTCCAGCATGGTGAACTCGGCCGCATGCAGCGCGCTGCCCTCGCCGTTCCGCCAGACCCGGGCAAACTGGAAGATCGGACCGGCGCCCGCCACCAGCAATCGCTTCATCGCGAATTCCGGACTGGTGTGCAGCCAGAGGTCTTCTGACGTGCCATCCGGATGGTCTCGGCGTGTGGCGAAGGCCCGCAGGTGGACCTCCTCGCCAGGGGCTGGAACCGCATACGGGGTTTCGACCTCCGTATAGCCGCGATCCTCGAAAAACCGCCGGACGTCACGGGTCAGGGCCGCACGTCGTCGCAGGAACGGCAGACGCCCGGCCAGGCTTTCGGGTGCCAGATCGGGCGTGAAGCAGGATAGGTCATGCCGGGATGTTTACCGCGCCGCGCATCCTGCCGTCACGTCGCCACAGAACTGACACGAGGCGACCTCGGTTGATCCCAAAGTGACATCAGTCGTTCGAAGAAAGGCAAAACACCATGGGGCTGATACTGCTGATCGTGATCCTCTTCCTGCTGTTCGGCGGAGGCGGCTATTACGGCTACCGCTCCGGCTACTACGGCGGCGCACATTATGGTGGAGGACTCACCCTGATCATCGTGATCATTGTGCTGTTCCTATTGTTCGGTGGTCATCACGGCTACTACCACTACTGATCGCGGCGCAGCGGAGCGAGGGCAGGCGCGGTTCGCCCCGCCTGTTCCTCCCTTGAAATCATGCTCGGAAAAGTGGTGGACGTTCGTGGGCTTGACGCAGGGAAGTCGCGTCGTGTTGTAGCCAACACGATTTCGGCCAGACGCGTTCGTCACGACCGGTACAACCCGGGAAACAGGCCAGGGAGCGTCCACGCGGATGCAGTTGTCCGAATCCGGCCAGTGCGAGCACACTGGCCGCGTATCAACGGGAGATCGTTATGCGACCAGCAAAGAAAGCCGCCGCCGCCAAAAAAGCGGCCGCACCGGAAAAGAAAGGCGCGCCCGCCGCTAAGAAAGCTGCGCCGGTCGCGAAAAAAGCCGCCGCACCGGCAAAACAGGCTACGTCATCAGGGAAAAAGCCGGCACCCAAGGCGGCCCCTCAGGTGACCGTCACGCTCAAGCAGATCGCCGCCACGTTGGCGGAAGGGCATGACCTGCCGAAAAAGCTGGCCGAGGGTATCTTGGGCGATCTCGTCGCGCTCACGGCCCTCCATCTCAAGAAGGGCGACAAGATCCGCCTGACCGGCCTCGGCATCCTTCAGGTTCGCCACCGGGCAGCGCGAACCGGGCGCAATCCCGCGACCGGCGAATCCATGCAGATCAAGGCCAGCAAGAAGGTCGCGTTCCGCCCGGCGAAGGAACTCAAAGAGGCCGTCTAGACCATTTTCAGCCTGACTGTGCAGGCCGAACATGGTCTACCTCTTTGTTTGATCGCATGATTCACGTGCCGGGGACGTTCCGCTCGGCGCGATCCTGCTCTAGTCAGCCGCTGCCGGCCATTTCTTCGTGAAATGCCGTTAGGCTGATGAAATTGCTCATCAGGTTATAGGCTGCAGCGTGTCCACTCAGAGCGGAAATGGTGGCGCAAGCATTGTCGTGCCTGTTGTGTCCCGTGGTGGGCAACGCGGTCTCTCTGCCGCACGGTCCGCGTCCTGACTCCTCCACCAGCGGAACCAGCCAGCCGGCCGCGACGCCGAGGAGTCTTTCATCCGATAGTTCCGTGACCCATTGTCCCCTCGACGCCTCCGGCCAGGATTCCCACCACACAGGGTTGCGCGTGCCAGCATGTCATCGATCGCCGTTGAGTTTGCCGAACCGACGTCGACACGGCTACCGAACGGCGCGGCAGCCCGCATCGCCTGGTCTGCAGCAGGAATCAGGCCAGCTACGACCGGAGGTGCGAGCAGCGCACCAACGACCTGGCGGAACGCGACCGGCTGAACAGCTCATTCGCTGAAGCACAGGCGCAGCACCCGAAATGGCTCAGGTAACGCCGGCCGCTGAACCATTCCGCGCGCACCGGATCGCGCCGCATCAATGCGATCTTGTCACCAGCGGATCATGATACCCATCCGTCAGGGTCCACAGGAACGCTACCAGATCGTCGATATCGGCTTCCGACAGCACCCGCTGGCCACCAAACGGCATCTCAATGCTGACATTCCCGGCATAGGCAGCGGGCAAGTCATCGAATTTCTGCACCACCCCGTCCGCTCCACGCGGATACCATTGTTCCGGATTGACATCGCGCGTGGCGTAGAATGCGACCGCCTTGCGCAACGAGTGGAACACCCCGTTGTGGTAAAAGCTCTTCTTCAGCGCCACGTTACGCAGCGTCGGCGCCTTGAACATACCGCAATAGGCGCCGCGGCCGGTCAGATCATGCCGCTCCGGTCCGCACAGTCCGAGGTCGAAATAGGCAGGGTCGGCATTCGCCGGGATCGCAGGGTTTCGGGGCACCCCCAGCGCCACGAACCCGAAATCGGTGAACAGCGGCGGCTGCCCGTCCGCCGTCACTGCGCTTTTGTGACAGTGCGCGCAGTTTCCCTTCCCGGGGTCGTTGAACACCGCGAACCCCCGGGCCTCCTGCGCGGTCAACGACGCACGGCCGAGAAGGTACGCATCGTACTTGCTGCTGAACGGGCTGAACGTCGCGGGTGTTTGCTGGTAGAATTCCAGCGCCTCGGTCAGCGCCGCGAACGCCCTGTGCGGATCGGCAAACACATCCTGTCCAAACAGACGCCTGACATCCTCGGCGTACCCCGCCCGAGCCGCCGCCGCGACCACCGCCCCGGGGCCGGCATTCGCCATTTCGTTCCTGTCCAATAGCGGAAGCATCGCCTGGTCCCGCGCCCGGTCTACCCGCCCGTCCCAGTCCCGGCCACCGGTCGGCCCCTGATCGACGCTCTCGTCGCCTTCGTCGTCCGGTTCATAGTAATGCTCCGAGAACGCCGGACCATACGCCCCGTACATCGAGACTCGGCACCGCTCGGACTCCCGGCCGGTCGAGATCCGGTCCGCCCAACTCCACCGGCGTCGCGTTGGGCGCGGAAAATCCGTGCGTCGGGTCATGGCACGTCGCGCAGGCCATCCGCCCCGATGCCGACAGCGCCGGATCGAAGAACAGCTTGCGCCCCAGCGTGGCGATGGCCGCGGCCCGGGCATAGGCCGCGGCGGCCGAGGGCGTGGGCGCCCAAGGCAGCGCCGGCCCGTCCGCGGCAACCGCCGGCACCGCCAGCAGCAGCCCGCCCAGCAACAGCGCGGACAATGGCGGCCCGGACAACAGGGCGCGAACCCAAACCACGCGGCCAGTCTTGGCCTCGCCGTCCGCCATGGCTACCCCGACCTGTGACCTTTTCATCGAACCGCAGTCGCCAGATGGCCCCACCACTCTATACTCATCGCGGCAACGACCCGACAGGGCCAGAGGACGCATGATGCTGAAACTGATCGGACTGAGCGTCGCCGCCCTGCTGGGAGCCGCGCCGGCGTGGGCGGCGACGCCCGACCTGGACGCCATCAAGACGCTCGTCGTGATATATGCGGAGAACCGCAGCTTCGACAATCTGTACGGCACTTTTCCTGGCGCCCACGGCCTCGCGGACGCGCCGCCCGCCGCCGTTACCCAGCTCAACCGCGACGGCAAGCCGATGCGCGGCCTGCCCGCGATCTGGGGCGGGATCGAGGCGCAAGTCATGCCGGGCGCACCCGTCGCGCCGGTCGCCCATCACCCAAGGACAGACGGCGGTGTTTCTCAACAGCTTCAACCATCCCTATGACGTCGGGGCGCTGTATCGCGCCGGCGGGCCAGCCGACGCCGACCCGCTGCGCTACACCAACCGCGACCTGTGGCACCGCTTCTACGAGCACCAGATGCAGATCAACGGCGGCGCTAACAACATGTTTGCCGCGTGGGGAAATTCGGGCGGCCTGACCATGGGCTACTTCACGCCGGCGCCCGAGGCCGACCAGCCGCTGTGGGAGTGGGCGCGCCAGTACGTGCTGGCGGACAATTTCTTCCAGGGCGGCTTCGGCGGGTCGTTCTTCAACCATTTCATCCTGGTCTGCGCCTGCGCACCCTATTACGGCCACGACGGCATCAACCCGAACGGCGGCGCCAACCCAAGCGTTTCGGTGGTCAACCCCGACGGGGTGACGTTGCCGACCGCGCCGAATTCTCCGGCCTCGGCGCTGGACGGGCCGCCGGTCTTCGTGCACAGCGGCAATCTCACGCCCGACTTTTACGCCGTGAACACGATGATGCCGCCCTTTCCACCCAGCGGCAACGCCGATGCCGCCCAGAAAATCGTGGACCTGAAGTCGGCGACGACGCTGGTGCCGCAAACCCAGACGACGATCGGCGACCTGCTGACGCAAGCCGGTGTCGATTGGGCGTACTATGCCGGTGCCTGGGATTTCGCGCTGTCCCATCCGCCGTTCGCCGCCGGCCTGTCCCCGGCGGTGCCGAATTTCCAGTATCACCACCAGCCATTCGACTATTTCGCCGCGTTCGATCCCGCGACGCCGGACGGTCGCGCCAACCGCGCGGCCCACCTGCTGGATGCCGGGGTCGCGACCGACCCGGCGGTGCTGCCCGCCATCCCGGTTCCTGTCCGACATTCGAAGCGGTCGGCTGCCGCCGGTGACCTTCTACAAGCCGCAAGGGTCGGTGAACGAACACGCTTCGTACAGTTCCGTCACCGATGGCGACCGCCATATCGCCACGTTGCTGACGGCGCTTGAAGGCCAGCCCGCAGTGGAGCCACATGCTGGTGGTCGTGACCTATGATGAGTTCGGCGGCTGGTGGGATCACGTCGCCCCGCCCAAGGCGGATCGCTGGGGGCCTGGCACGCGCATTCCGGCGCTTATCATCTCGCCGTTCGCGAAGCAGGGGACGGTGGATCACACCCAGTACGACACGACCTCGATCCTGCGTTTCATCACCCGACGATGGAAGCTCCCGGTGCTGGAGGGGATCGCCAGGCGTGATGCCGCGCTCGCAGGGAACGGACTGCCGAAGATGGGCGATCTGACCGAGGCATTGACCCTGCCGTAGCCTTGTCCGCGACGCGGCACACCCGCCCTGAACGCTCCGTTCGGCGCAACCGGGGACAGAGTGTACTGCCCGTCCGATACGAGCCGGGCTATTTTCACCCGGCAGCCAGACCGCGGTCAGCAGGCCGCCCCGGTGCAAGACCGCCAGACTAGACCACTTTCATCCTGACTGTGCAGGCCAAATGGTCTATCTCTTTGTTCGATCGCATGATTCACGCGCCGGGGACGTTCCGCTCGGCGCGATCACTCTAATTCCACCCCCGCGCCAGCTTCCGCACCGAGGTCGACGCGTTCCGCTTGCCCTCGCCGGCGTAGTCCTCGTGCCAGTCCTCGATCTTCGCCGGATCATACAGGTAATTCACCATGAAGGTCGCGCTCTCCTTGGCGCCCTTGTCCGACGTGTCGCCGCCCATGTTCAGGCGCTCGACCCGCGCCCCGTTCGACAGATGAAAATGCGCGACCGGGTCCTTGGCCCGCTTGCCGTTCGCCTCCACCAGCAGATACCGCGCCGCCAGACGGGTCAGCACCGGTTCGGCAGCTTTGCGAAGCGCCGCATCACGCCACCAGTGGCGCTTGCCAATGATACCCGCCAGCGCCGCGCATCCGGTCTCCGCCGCGAAGGCTGATATCAGGCTGGCGGATTCCTCGTCACTCAGCAGCCGCGGCTCGCCCTTGGCCAGCAGCGGATCCAGCCAGCGGCGCAGGTCGGGGATCGGCGACAGCGTCGCGAAAGTCTTCAGATTGCGGAATTCGCCCGACAGTTCCTCAACCACCCGCTTGATCAGGAAATTGCCAAAGCTGATCCCCGCCAGCCCGGATTGACAGTTGCTGATCGAGTAGAAGATCGCGGTATCCGCCTGCGACGGGTCCTGCACGGGCGCCTTCTCGTCCAGCAGGTCCTGAACGCTGCCGGACAGACCCTTCACCAGCGCGACCTCCACGAAAATCAGCGGTTCACCGGGCATCCGGGGATGGAAGAATGCATAGCAGCGGCGATCGGAATCCAGCCGGTTCTTCAGGTCGCGCCAGGACCGGATGGCATGCACCGCTTCGTAGGAGACCAGCTTTTCCAGCAGCGCGGCCGGACTGTTCCAGTCGATCCGCTGCAGCTCCAGAAAGCCAATGTCGAACCACGCCCCGAGCAGACCGCGCAGATCGGCGTCCAGCGCCGTAAGAAGCTTGTCCGAGCCGCGCATCTTCAGCAGCGACCCGCGCAGGTCGACCAGGAACTTCCGCCCGTCCGGTATCGACGTGAACTGCGTCAGCAGCTTGAGCCGTGGCGGTTCCAGCGCTCGGCGCAGCGCGGCCTTGGCGGTCGCCCGTTCCGCCGGATCGGAGGCTGCCTGAACCTTGGAATAAGCCGACGCGACCGCATCCGGGTCTGAATCGAACCCCGCCAGTGTACGCAGAAAGTGCTTCCGGCCCGCTTCGTCCTGCGCCAGATAGGTCTGCGCCAGCTTGGCTGCCCGGTTGCGCGCGCTGACCTCGCCGCCGCGCCCCGCCAGACACGCATGCATCTGCGCCTCGAGGGTTTCGTCCCCCTCGCCCGAGACGCTGGACGCCATGTCGCGCCAAACCTCGGTGATACGCCGGATGGCACGATCCAGCAGGCCGGTCGAAACTGCTTCGCTCATGCGCGGGCCTCTATTCGGAGAAAGACGGGGCGAGCATACCCGGTGTGGCGAAAAAGTGGCGTCTCATATTTCGTTGGCAAGCGCACGAACAAGTGCTGGCAGCAGGTCTTCGACCACGAGCCCCGGGCCGGCGGTCGCAGCGGCTCGTCCATGCAGGTAGGCGCCGGCGCATGCGGCTTCCCAGGCCGCCATCCCCTGCGCCAGAAGGCCGGCGATGATGCCCGAAAGCACGTCCCCGGCGCCCGCCGTCGCCAGCCAGGGAGGCGCAGAGAAATTGATCGCGGCCTTCCCGTCAGGCGCGGCGATGATCGTGTCGGCGCCCTTCAGCAGCACGACCGCGCCGGTCCGCGCCGCGGCGTCCCGCGCGCCCGACAGCCGGTCGTGCACCGGAGCGCCGAACACCCGGGCGAACTCCCCCGCATGCGGCGTCAGGACAGCGGCACCGCGCAGTGCACCGGGTTCACCGCTGAACGCCGAAAACACGTCCGCATCGCCGACCACCACCCGGTTCGCGGCGATCAGGGCCGGGAACACGGTCCGCGCCTCGTCCCGCCCCAGCCCGGGCCCGCACACCCAGACCTTCCGCCGGTCATCCTGCAACAGCGTGGCGATGTCCGCATCGCTGACCAGGAGGCCCGGCTCTCCGGACCGGTACGTTGCCGCCGAACCCCGGGCAGCGATGGTCACCATGCCGGCACCCGCCCGGCGCGCGGCTTCGGCCGCCAGGCGAGCGGCGCCGGTCATGGTCGCGCCGCCGACCACGGTGACATGACCACGGGTGTATTTGTGCGATTCCGCGGTCAGCGCCGGCAGCCGCCATAGCGTGGGCAGGTTGGCGAACGTCGCCGGTTTGATACGGCCCAGCACGGCGTCCGGTATGCCGATGTCGGCGAGTTCGATACGCCCGCACAGGTCGCGGCCGGGCAGCAGCAGGTGGCCAGGCTTCAGGCGGAAGAACGTCACGGTCATGTCGGCCTTCGGGGCGTAACCCAGCGCCAGGCCGGTGGCGCCGTCGAGGCCGGACGGAACGTCGACGGCGACCACCCGCCGGGCGGCCTTCAACGTTTCGGCGGCGAGCCCGTCAACCGGCCTGGTCAGCCCTGCCCCGAACACCGCGTCGATCACGAAATCGGCTCGGCGCGCTTCGGCCGCGGTGAACGCGACGGTGGGGCCGGACCATAAGCGGGCCGCACCGGCCGCGTCGGAGCCGGCGCGCGGCGGCCCCAGCGCAGCGAGGCGCATCGGCCAGCCCTCCTGCGCCAGCAGCCGCGCGGCAACGTAGCCGTCGCCGCCGTTGTTGCCGGGACCTGCCAGCACCAGTCCGCGGCCACGCCTGAGATGGCGTTGAACGGCACGGGCCACGGCGCGGCCGGCGGCCAGCATCAGTTCGGGGCCCGGATGTCCGTGCTGCGCCGCTTCCTGGTCGGCCCGGCCCATTTCGGCCGGAGTGAGCAAGTCAGCTCTGCCATGCAGGCGGCGGATCAGGTCGGCGTCAAAGTTCGGGGTGCGCGTCTGGGGTGGGGCCATCGGCGTGATCCTCTGTATGGCAGCCATGCAAGCCGCCTTTCGCACCTGCTGCAATGCCAACGTCTGGCCCGGAGTGGCTGGGCGGTGGTGCCGTCGAACGTCCCGCACGATCGTGCCGCGGGCGATCCAAGGTTCCGACGCCGCGTTCGCGCCGAGGGTCCCGTGCCCTCGCCCTCCGCCGCCACATTGCTGTAGCGTGCGAGCCGTGCGCGCGCCCGACAAACTCACCGCCTATCTGCTGGAGTTGCTCGCCCCGCTCGGCCCGGTTTCCGCGCGGCGGATGTTCGGCGGCGTCGGACTGTTCCACAGCGGGATGATGTTCGGCCTGATCGCCCGTGAGGAGCTTTTCCTCAAGGTCGGCGACGCCAACCGGTCGATGTATGAATCGGCCGGCGAGGCCCCGTTCAGCTACGAGACGAAGCACGGCACGAACACGATCGGCTCATACTGGCGCTGTCCGCCTGAGTTGCTGGACGATGCGGAGACACTTCAGGCCTGGGCGCGCCAGTCGGTCGAGGCGGCGCTTGCCGCGGCGCGAGCCAAACCGACGGCGCGGCGTAAGCGAGGTGCGCCTGGGTAAAACGCCCGCATGGGCGGCGGGCTGCCCGCCACCCTCAGGCCGCGCGCGTCAGCCGCTTCACGAATGCGGAAATCCGGTGCCGGCGCAACTCGCTGCGCGCCTTGTCGTCCGTCGTCATGTAATTCAGTTGCACGCTGTAGCGCTGCCCGACGAACTGCCGGTGCCCATGCCACGTCGTCGGGCCATTCGGAAACACCAGCAGCGTGCCGTTCACCGGTGGCACCTCCACGGCGAAATCCTCCAGGTCCTTCGGTCCCCGCAGCAGCCGCAGGCAGCCCTCCTGCCGGCTCCACGCATCGGTTTCCCGGTTCAGGTAAAGCAGCACCGTCACCCGCTTCGCCAGCGAGTCGCAATGGATCCGCCCGTCGCGGTCGCTGGTCCAGCCGCGCAGCGTCACCATCGTGGGTGCGTCGTGCAGGTCCAGGCCGAACAGCCGCTCGATCGAGGCCCGCAGCACCGGACCTTCCATCGCCTCCATCAACGCCGCGGCGTTGCGGCCCAGCTTGACGGCGTCCACCGGAAACGAACCTCGCTTCCCAAGCGGCGGCAGGTCGCCCAGCACGGCATCCAGGCTCCCGGGCGACACGAACTCCGGCACCACGACGTGCGGAAATGGATCTGTCGCGACCGGTGTGGTCGTCAGCTTGGCGTAATCGAGTTCGATCATGATGGCGCGCGGCTTAGCAGCAAAGCCTCGGTCAGGTCGAGCAGGTCGTCAGGCCAGTATTCATCGGGCCTGGGTCGCGCCGGCTGCAGACCGCGATCCGGCCGACACGTCAGCACCGGCATCACCCATCGCACCGGCAGCGACGCCCGGCCGTCCGCCGCGCCCAGCAGAGCGCCCGCGATCGCGGCATTGGTGTCGGTATCGCCGCCCTGCCCGACGGTTGCGATCAGCGCCGCCTCCGCTGGCGTCCCTGCCGCCAGATGAAAGAACGCATTCTGCAGCGCGATCAGAACCCACCCCATCTGGTGCTGGAAATCCGCGGGTGCAACGCCGGCAGCCGCCTGACGCAACGCCGCGCCGACCGAAGCGGCCGCCGTCCCCGCCGCCTCGGCGACGCGATGCGCGGTTGCCATCATCCCGCTCCGGTCCGCCCCCGCCAGCGCCGCCGAGATCGCCGCGGCGAAGGCGGCGCAAGCGGTCCGGCAGACGGGATGCGGATGGGACAGCGCGGAGTCCTCGCTCGCGACCGCGGCGGCCGTGTCGGGATCGGTGGCCCAGACGCCCACCGGTGCGATGCGCATCAACGAGCCGTTGCTTTGGCTGCCGGGGTCCGCGTGAGACCGCGCGGCGCCGGCTTTGTCGGCCGGCGCCGAAGCTGCCGGGGCGAACGCGAGACCGGTCGAACGCCCGCAATCGAACGGCGCGCTGGCGTACCACCGACCGTATGCGGCGGCAGCGTCCTCCGCGTCGTAACGGCCCGTCCGCACCAGGCTGCGCGCCAGGGTCAGCGCCAGTTCCGAGTCATCCGTCGGCTGCCCCGCCAGCGTCCGCCAAACCGGGCTGCCGGCCAGGTCGCGCACGCCATCCGGATAGGCCGCCCGGATCGTCTCACGCGTCTGGAATTCGACCTGCGAGCCCAGCGCGTCCCCGATCACCAGCCCCAGCATGCAGCCCAGCGCTCGGTCGAAGCGTTGGCCCTCGGCCATGCGCGGCCATGTCAGCGCGACCTTTGGCAGCCGCCTTGGTTCGGTGCTGCCGCGCCACGTGCGCGATCGCAACCTGGCGACCGCGGCCGGTGCGCCGCCGAAACACGCGAAAGGGCGGCTGTCGCCGTCCTCGCCATAGGTCACCGGCACGCCGTCCTCGGCGACCAGAACGCCGCCTGCCGCGGTCAGCAGCGCATGGCCGGCGGCGATATCATGAGCATTGACCGGGCGCAGTGTTATGGTGGCGATGCCGTCCCCCGCGGCGACGCGAGCCAGGCGATAGGCGATGGAAGGCAGCGGCATGAACCGGGCGGGTGCGCATGCGGTGCTGCTCCAGACCGGACGCTGGCCGGCGCCATGGTTCAGGAACACCACGTCGTCGGCGGTCAGGTCGCGCCGGCTCAGGTCGGTCGCTACCGGCACGCCGTTGCGGACGATGCCGCCGCCCTCGGCCCAGGCAATCAGGTCAGTGCCGCGGTCCGGACTACAGGGGGCGCAGACGACGCCCAGCACCGGCGTGCCTCGGCGCAACAGGGCGACCGAGATGGCACTGCCCCGCCGCCCTTCCAGGAAGGCGCGGGTGCCGTCATGCGGATCGACCACCCAGCAATACCCGTTCGCCACGGCCGTCAGCACGCCGGCTTCCTCACCGACGAACCGGGCCGGCAGCAGCGTGGTCAGCCGCTCACGCAGGAACAGTTCGATTTCGGTGTCGATCGGCGCGGTGTCGGTGTCGCTGAAGCGTGGTCCGCCCGAACGGCTGAATTCGGCAGCGAGCCGGGCGCCGGCGGTTTTCACGACGTCGATCACGGCCGACAAAATGGGGGGCAGGGTTGCTGTCATCATGGACTGCGGAGTCTAGGCGTTCGCGTCAGGACACGCTATCTCCACCAGGACCACCATGGACAATCCCGCACCCCGATTGAAGCAGACCGGCCCGCTGCCGGCCTACCAGGAGAGGCTCGCCAACGGCTCGCTGGCGCCTGACCCTGCGCAGGCGATCGCCGTCGACCGCCTGCAGGATCTGTGGGAGCGGCTGCGTGGTTACGACCCCCGTCCCGCGCCGGCTGTCGGCGGCGGCTTGCTGGCGCGGCTGCGCCGGCGCAGCCATTCCGAGGAGTACGTGCCGACCGGCCTTTATCTCGTGGGCGAGGTGGGGCGCGGAAAATCCATGCTGATGGATCTGTTCTTCGACACCGCCGATGTGGCGCGCAAGCAGCGTATCCACTTCCATCGGTTCATACAGAACGCCCATATGCGCATCCATGCCTGGAAGCAGGCCCATCCGGACGTGGCCGACCCGATCCCGCCGCTGGCGGATCACATCGCGGCCGATGCGGCGCTGCTGTGTTTCGACGAATTCCAGGTCAACGACATCGCCGATGCGATGATCCTGGGGCGGCTGTTCCAGGCGCTGTTCGATCGCGGCGTGGTCGTCGTGACCACCTCCAACATCGCGCCCGACGATCTGTTCAAGGGTCAGCCCGGGCGTGACGCCTTCGTGCCGTTCATCGCGCTGATCAAGCAACGGCTGGAACTGCTGGTCATGAATGGCGCGCGCGATTATCGGCGGGAACGGATGCGCGGCCTGCGCACCTGGCTGGTGCCGGCGGATGAGATGTCCCGGCGTGAACTGGACAAGGCGTTCCAGCGGCTGACCAGCGGTTCGCCGATCAGGCCTGTCACCCTCACGGTGATGGGCCGCGACTTGGTCGTTCCCCTGGCGTCCGATGGCGTCGCCCGGTTCGATTTCGACAGTCTGTGCAACACCGCTCTCGGGGCCGGCGACTACCTGGCGATCGCGACGCATTTTCATACCCTGGTGCTGGACGGTATACCCCGGCTCTCGCCCGAGAACTACGACCAGGCGCTCCGGTTCATCGTCCTGGTCGATACGCTGTACGACCAGCGTGTGAAACTGATCGCCTCCGCGGATGCCCCGCCGGATCAACTCTACCAGTACGGCAGGAACGCCAGGATGTTTGAGCGGACCGCGTCCCGTCTCGATGAGATGCAGAGCGAGGAGTGGCTGGGGCTGACCCATTCGGACTGACCACCCGCGCGCCGCTCTCTGTACGTTGACCCAGCGCCGCCGGTGCCACGATCGTGGCCTGCATCGATGGAGAAGCACCGACGCTTTGTCGTGCTTCCTCCTGCGGCCGCGACGGGCTCGTCGATTTCGATCGCGTCACCGATCGGACATCGCTGCCGATTGGCGCGGTGCTGCGCCCGCGGCCACGCGGCATCACCGGCCCGGCTGGGACGATACAGGGATCGACCTGCAGTCGCCCGGACCTGAAGTCGCTCGCGAGCGACGTCGCGGCCGTGATCCGGGGCTCGGCGGCGCACCTGGCGTCGTGCTCGGCCACGCGTCCGGCCATTTCGTTGCGCGCGTGCTCTCGGTCGAGCAGCCCGATCCCGTGTGCGGCGTGATCCTCGCCGTCGCCTCGGCGACCAACGTTGCGCCAGAGGTAAACGAAACCCCGTTCGTCGCGAGCGAACCCCCCCGCCCAAAGAGGAGCGGTTGGCGGCGCTACGCCTTGGCTTTGTTGCGCCAGGGCATGAGCCGCTCGTCTGGCTGGACGGCTGGTATTGCGAGACGCTCGCCATGCAGCACGCCGCCGTCGTGGCGACTAGAGCATGATCGCGCTGAGCGGAACGTCCACGGCGCGTGAATTATGCGATCAAACAAAGACCTGGACCATTTTCGTCATGCACAGTCAGGATGAAAATGGTCTAGCTAGACTCACATCTCGAGCCCTGCTGGTTTGGTGGCGTGGCCCCGTCGCTCGAGATCAACGCACGAAGCCGCAGGCGCCGTGGTCCGAGCCGCGCGACAAGGTCGGCGATCGGGTGACGACAGGTGATGATCGAGGACGCCGCACGCGCGCTTCCCCCGGGCAGCCCGATCACGTAGCCGAGGCGGTACGACTGTGGATTGCAAGGCTCTGAGACCCCGGTCCGAGTTTCGCATCAGTCTTGCAACGGCCGAACGATGCAGGATTTGCGCATGTCGGCAGCTTCGCCCCGAGGGGGCACCCGGACCCGCGAAAGGGCCGGCGGCCCCTTGATCCCATCAATGGGTCCCCCTGCCCGCCGCGGATCTTGCTGCACTGCACCGCCTTGCCCGGCCTCAAGCGATGGGCTAGCAACACGCCCACCTTCCGGGCAGCCCATCCCGGCTACAAGGCCCGGCAAGGCCCACGTCATACCACACGGCGCCGTCGCGCCCTCGGAAGGATTGATCCCATGGCCCGCAACAAGATCGCCTTGATCGGCGCCGGCAATATCGGCGGCACCCTCGCCCATCTGATCGGAGTGAAGGAACTCGGCGATGTCGTGCTGTTCGACGTGTTCGGCGGCGTCGCGGCGGGCAAGGCGCTGGACATCATGCAGTCCGGCCCGGTCGAGGGCTTCGACGCCGACATGTCCGGCGGGTCCGACTACGCGGCGATCAAGGGCGCCGACGTGGTCATCGTCACCGCCGGCTTCCCCCGTACCCCCGGCATGTCGCGCGACGACCTGATCGGCAAGAACGCCGGCGTCATTGCCCAGGTGGCCGAAGGCATCAAGACCCACTGCCCGGAAGCCTTCGTCATCTGCATCACCAACCCCCTCGACGCCATGGTGTGGGTGATGAAGGAGAAGTCAGGCCTGCCGGCCCATAAGGTCGTCGGCATGGCGGGCGTGCTGGACAGCGCCCGCTTCCAGTTGTTCCTGGCGCAGGAGTTCGACGTCTCGGTCAAGGACGTGACGGCCTTCGTCCTGGGCGGCCACGGCGACACGATGGTGCCGCTGATCCGTTACTCGACCGTCGCCGGCATCCCGGTGCCCGACCTGATCAAGATGGGCTGGAGCACCCAGGCAAAGATCGACGCCATCGTCGCGCGCACCGCCAACGGCGGCGGCGAGATCGTGAAACTGCTGGAACGCGGCAGCGCCTTCTACGCCCCCGCCGCCTCGGCGATCGCCATGGCCGAGGCCTATCTCAAGGGCAAGAAGCGCGTCCTGCCCTGCGCCGCTTACCTGACCGGACAGTACGGCATCCGTGACATGTATGTCGGCGTCCCTGTCGTGATCGGCGCCGGCGGCGTGGAGCGGATCGTCGAGATCGAACTCAATCCCGCCGAGAAGGCCGCGTTCGATAAATCCTGCGCGGCGGTGAAGGAACTCATCGAGGCGTCCCGCAAGCTGGTCGGCTGAGCCTGATCGCATGAGGCCGGCAGGTCGGAAGCCGTGAATCAGGCGATCGAGGAAGGAACGCCGCCATGAACATCCACGAATACCAGGGCAAGGAACTGCTGAAACGCTACGGCGTGACGGTACTGGACGGCCACGTCGCCTGGACCCCGGAAGAAGCCGAGGCCGCCGCCACCAGGCTCCCCGGCCCGGTATACGTGGTCAAGGCGCAGATCCATGCCGGCGGCCGCGGTGCCGGCCGCTTCGCCGACGACCCGCACGGCAAGGGCGGCGTGCGCCTCGCACGCTCCCCCGCCGAGGTCAAGGCCGCGGCCGAGGCGATGATCGGCCACACCCTGATCACCAGGCAGACCGGCGAACATGGCCGCCCGGTCCGGCGCGTCTACATCGAAGCCGGCTGCGACATTTCCCGTGAACTCTATCTCTCGCTGCTGGTCGACCGTCTCAGCGGCCGGGTCACCATCATAGCGTCCACCGAAGGCGGCATGGAGATCGAGGAAGTCAGCGTCAATCATCCCGAGAAGATCCTGCGCGTCGGCGTCGATCCGGCGACCGGCATCTCCGGCTTCCATGCGCGCCGCCTCGCCGCGGGCCTTGGCCTGAGCGGCAGACAGGCCGCGTCGTTCGGAAAATTCGTCAGCGGAATCTATGCCGCGTTCATCGCCCTGGACTGCGCGATCATGGAGATCAACCCGCTGGTGGTGACCGCCGCCGGCGACGTCGTCGCGCTCGATGCCAAGGTCAGCTTCGACGACAATGCGCTGTTCCGCCATCCGGAACTGGAAAAGCTGCGCGACGAGGGCGAGGAGGACCCGAAAGAACTGGAAGCCGCCAAGTTCGAACTGAACTACGTGGCGCTCGACGGCAACATCGGTTGCATGGTCAACGGCGCCGGCCTGGCGATGGCGACGATGGACATCATCAAGTTGCATGGCATGTCGCCCGCAAACTTCCTTGATGTCGGCGGCGGCGCGACGAAGGAACGGGTGACGGCCGCGTTCAAGATCATCCTGTCGGACCCGAACGTCGAAGGCATCCTGATCAACATCTTCGGCGGCATCATGCGCTGCGACGTCATCGCCGAAGGCGTCGTCTCGGCCGCCCGCGAAGTGCAGCTTTCGGTGCCCCTCGTGGTGCGCCTCGCCGGCACGAACGTCGACCTGGGGAAGGAAATCCTCGCCAAATCCAACCTGCCGATCGTCGCCGCCGATAACCTTGAGGACGCCGCCGGGAAGATCGTCGAAGCCGTGAAGGAGGCCGCTTAGATGGCCGTTCTTGTCAATGCCGCGACGAAAGTCATCTGCCAGGGCTTTACTGGTGCCCAGGGCACCTATCACTCCGAGCAGGCTATCGCTTACGGCACGAAAATGGTTGGCGGCGTGACGCCAGGAAAGGGGGGCACGACGCACCTCGACCTGCCGGTGTTCGACACGGTCTGGGAGTGCCGCGAAAAGACCGGCGCCGACGCGTCGGTGATCTACGTGCCGCCGCCGTTCGCCGCCGATGCGATCCTGGAGGCGATCGATGCCGGGTTGCCGCTGATCGTCTGCATCACCGAAGGTATTCCGGTGCTGGACATGGTGCGGGTGAAGCGCGCGCTGCTTGGGTCAGGATCCCGCCTGATCGGGCCGAACTGCCCGGGCGTCATCACCCCCGACGAGTGCAAGATCGGCATCATGCCCGGTCACATCCACAAGCGCGGCACAGTCGGGATCGTCTCCCGCTCCGGCACGCTGACCTACGAAGCGGTGGCGCAGACCACGGCGGCCGGCCTCGGCCAGACCAGTTGCGTCGGCATCGGCGGCGACCCGGTGAAGGGCACCGACTTCATCGAGGTGCTGGAGATGTTCCTGGCGGACCCCGAAACCAGACAGATCATCATGATCGGCGAGATCGGCGGCCAGAGCGAAACCGACGCAGCCGAGTTCCTGGCGAAGAACAAGGTCAAAAAGCCTACGGTCGGCTTCATCGCCGGCGCGACCGCGCCACCGGGCCGGCGGATGGGTCACGCGGGCGCGGTCATCAGCGGCGGCAAGGACACCGCCGCGGCGAAGATGGAGGCGATGCGCAGCGCCGGCATCCACGTCGCCGACAGCCCCGCCGCCCTGGGCAGCACGATGGTCGAGGTGCTGAAGGGCTAGACCGCCTGAGCAAAAGACGGCCGCTGGCGGCTAGCGGCCGGTCTGCGGCGGCACGGTGTATGGCCTGCGGAGGCGGATGGTGAGCCTGGACGGGCGGGGAGATGATATGCCGGACCCGCTTTTGAAGCGCCTGGTGCCCCGTCTCGCCGAGGTGCCCGGCGTGGCTGCGATTGTACTCGGTGGATCGCGCGCCAGAGGCACGGCGAGCAACTGCTCCGATTACGATCTCGGGCTGTACTACGGTCCTGGGGTTCCGCTGGATACCGGCCGCCTCCTCGAGGTGGTCAAGGGGCTGGTCGATGATCCCGCGGCGGCCGCGGTGACACCGATCGGAGATTGGGGGCCGTGGATCGTCGGGGGCGGCTGGCTGGCCGTAGCCGGCCGAAAAGTGGACTTGCTGTATCGCGACGGCTCGGCGGTGGCGAAAGTGATCCGCGCCTGCCGCGCCGGCGAGATAAGCATGAGTTATCAGCCTGGACATCCGCATGGTTTCTGCTCGGCCACATGGATGGGGGAGATTGCGCTGTGCCAGGCGATCCATGATCCGCGGAGGATGATCGCCGGATTGAAGGCGATGACCTCGCCTTATCCGGAGCCGTTGCGGGAGGCCCTCGTCCGCCGGTTCCAATGGGAGATCCTGTTCAGCATCGAGAACGGGGAGATCGCGGTCCCCCGTGGGGAGCAGACCCATGTCGCGGGATGTGCTTACAGGGCGCTTTGCTGCATTGGACAAGTGCTGTTCGCGCTCAACAGGCGCTATCTTATCAACGAAAAGGGCGCGCTCGACGAGGCCGCACGATTCCCGCTCACGATCTTCGATTTGCCAAACCGGGTAGCGGACCTGTGGCGGGCGATCGGTCGCGGCGCGTTCCGAGCAGCGTTTGGCGAACTGCGGGCGATGGAGCGGGACCTGCGTTCCGTTGTGGCGGTAACGACATAACCCTGTTAACGTTTTCACCTTGAGTGCAAACGCTCTGGCTCATATTTATCGAGCAATTTCGTCAGCCTGAGGTCGCTTCGCGGGCGGGGTCGGGCTGATATTGCTCTACCGTTCATGTTTGCCGAGCCATTGCGTTGGTCTCACCCAGTATGGCGCGAATAGCGAGTCCGTCACTGCTGCACCGCTTGACTGGAAGCAGGATCATGCTCTGAACGCATGACATGGACCCAGCCCGAGACCGCCAGCAACAACGTTTCGTAACCAAGGAAACCATGGTGCGCGGCGCTGCGGCCGCCGGTCCACCCGACCAGAGCCAGTGAAAATGCCGTCATCGCGAACGCATGGCGAGGCAGCCAGACACAGGGACTGACGTTCGCCGGGACACCGTCCGCGGCAATGGTCACGCCGCAGAACAACCGGCTGGTCGGCGCCGATCGCCATCGCGCCGATGTCGACGGGCGATGCGCGCCGTGATCCGTCCGGTTCCGGCGATTGCTGGTGCCCTCCGGCTGCAGGTTTCCACCGAGGGTGAACGAAGCGGCGGGCGAAACGTTTTCGCTGTCCTACGCGGTCTCCCCGCCAACGGGTCCGTAGCAGACCTCCCAGGGCGCGAGATCAGGTGTAAATCCTCGTACCAATGCGGCTGGTTTGCCGGAACGAACAGGACGTCGGCCGGACGGAACGCCACGCGCTGCTCCCCACGCACGAATCAGCCGCCACCGGTGGCCACGATGTAGCGTTCGTCACAATCATGCGAAGTCCGCGGATCGGTATTCTTTGGCGGGTGCCAGCGCGATTCCATTGATCCACGGCACAGCAGCAGCGCGGAAAGGCGGCCGGGATCGACGGGCTTTTCTTCGGCTACGTCGTGCGACGGCAGGATTGGCATCGTTCCGTTCGTTGGTCTGCTTCGATTTACCTCAGGGGTTCGTGCGCTGTCTCAGGCAGGCGGATGATCGTTACGAAACTGACGGCGGCGGCGGCCATGACGTAGGCCGTGGGCGCCATCTTCGATCCGGTCTCATCAATCAGCCACTGCGAGATGAACGGCGCAAAGCCCCCGAAGACCGCAACCGCCAGGGCGTAAGACGACGACATCCACGTGGTACGGCCACGCGTCGGAAAGATTTCGGCGATCGCCGCTGGGCCGGGACCAGAGAACAACGAAATCGAGAAGCAGAAAATGATCTGGATCAAAACGACGCTGATAAACCCAAAACCCTGTGTCAGCACGTAGAATGCGGGAAGCGGAACGATGAAGCACAGCGCGCACGACGCCAGCAGCAGCTTTTTCCGGCCGATTCGATCTGACAACGCGCCCATCAGAGGCACCAGCACCACCAGCGCCAGCAAACTCGCGGTCGACGCCCACAACGATTGGGCGGCTGTCAAATGCAGCTGTGTCCTCGTATAAGTCGGCATATACGTCAGGAACACGTAGAACGAGACCGTCCACAGGACGGTGAAGCCGAACGCCTTGGCGGCGTGACCGCATGTGGACGCTTGCGCCGCCCCGGGTTCCGCTGCCATTTCACGGTAGGGTGGCGTCTCGTCGACCTGGCGGCGCAGCCACAAGCCGATCGGACCGAACAGTCCTCCGAGGAGGAAGGGAACCCGCCAGCCCCAGTCGTTGATCGCATCCGATCCGATCAACGAGGTCAGCAGTGCGGCCACGCCTACACCGAGCAGGGTGCCGCCGGCGACGGACATCTGCTGGAAACTGGTATAGAGGCCGCGACGTCCTTCGACCGACCATTCCGCCATGAAGGCGGTGGCTCCGCCCCACTCGCCGCCGGTGGAAAAGCCCTGCAGCAGGCGCGCCAGCAGCAACAGCACCGGCGCCGTCACGCCGATAGCCGAATAGGGCGGCAACAGTCCGATGATCACCGTGCCGACTGCCATCATCAGGATCGTCAGCACCAGGGCTGGCTTGCGGCCTCGCCGGTCGCCCAGGCGGCCGATGACAATGCCGCCCAGCGGACGGAACACCAGGCCCACACCAAAGATGAGGAAGGTGTTGAGCAGCGCCGCTCTTGGGTCGTCCATGGGGAAGAAATTCAGCGCCAGCGATCCCGCGAGAAAGCCGAAGACGCCGAAATCGTACCACTCCATGACGTTGCCGATGGTCGCGGCATAGATTGCCCTGCGGCTTTGTTCCGCGTTCGGCCGCACGGCCGCCAAACCCGACGCTGTCACAGCCATGGGCCACCCCGTCCCTTCGTACCCATCGAAGCATGCGGGTGGCGGGACCGGAAGCGGGGAAACCGGACCGGACCACCATCAGTGTGACCGCAGGCCGAAAAAGACCTAGTGTCCCGATCCGGAAGTTCGCCATGCCTGGATCAGCCGCCTTACGAACTTCCGAATCGATGAGGACACTAGCAAAGCATTGTTTTCTAGTGTGGTTTGTGGTTCCGAAGTCCGCTCCGGGGGTGATCCACCGTATGGCGGACCTCGGAACCACCACACCAGCTTTGTTCGGGCGCATGATTCACGCGCCGGGGACGTTCCGCTCGGCGCGATCATGCTCTAATTCGAGGTTCCGTGCGGAGCTGAGGAAACGAGCGCGCGCCAGTGCGCCACGGCGGTGTCATGCGCCTGGTAGGTACGAGAGAAGACGTGTCCGCCGGTTCCGTCGGCAACGAAGTACAGATCGTCGCTCGCCGCCGGGTGCAGCACTGCCCGCAAGCTGTCGAGGCTCGGGGAACAGATCGGCGCCGGCGGCAAACCCACACTCCGGTACGTATTGAACGGGTCGTCCCGCCCTAATTCCGCCCGGGTAAGAGGATGATCCAGCACGCCGGCACCGTTGCTCGCCAGGTAGACGACGGTTGGATCGGCCTGCAGCCGCATCCCCAGCCGCAACCGGTTCAGATAGACCGCGGCAACATGCGGCCGCTCCTCCGGTTTGGCCGTCTCGCGCTCCACGATGCTGGCCAGGATCAGTGCGTCGCGCGGGCTGGACAGCGGCAGACCGGGCGCGCGATCCGCCCAGGCTGCCGCGAGGGCCTTTTCCATCGCCGCCTGGGCCCGGGCGACCAGCGCCGCACGGTCGGCGCCGTATTCGTAATCATACGTCTGGGGCATGACCGACCCTTCCGGGATCGTCCGCACCTCGCGGGTCATAGCGTCGGCGCGCGCCAGCAGCGCCACGATCTGCTGTGCCGTTAGTCCTTCAGGGACGGTGAGATGATGCTCGACCGGATGCGCGGTGCGAAGGATTTCGAGCACCTTGTGAATGGAGGCGTGCGCCGGAAATGCGAACTCCGCTGCGTGCAGCGTGCCGTCTTCGCGTGTCGACCAGGCGGCGGCGCGAAACAAGTCCGCTCGAGCGAGCACGCCGTCGGCGGCGAGCGCATCGGCAACCTGAGCGGTGGAACCGTGCGGCACCACGATCGCGCGCGTTGCTGGCAACGGACCGGGCCGGGCCAGAGCGTCATACCAGCAGCGCAAACCGCCCACGAGGGCACCGCCTGACAAGCCCGTCGCCAGGACGCCGGCCAGGACCGTCCTTCGCCACCGCCGCCGAACCGGCGGCGGCGGATCAGACGTCGCTGAAGATGACGGAGGCGTTGGTGCCACCAAATCCAAAGCTGTTCGAGAGGGCCACCTTGATCCGCCGCTCCTGCGCTGTCTTCGGCACGCGATCGATCACGCTCGCCCGGCTTGGCTGTTCCAGGTTCAGCGTCGGCGGGGCGACGCCATCGCGGATGGCGAGGATCGAGAACACCGCCTCGACCGCGCCGGCCGCGCCCAGCAGGTGTCCGGTCGCCGATTTCGTGGACGACATCGCGACATTGCGCGCGGAATCGCCGAATAACCGCTCCACCGCCTCCAGTTCCAGGTCGTCGCCCAGCGGCGTGGAGGTGCCGTGGGCGTTCACATACTGGATATCGGCCGGGGTGTAGCCGCCGTTCCTCATTGCGTTGCGCATAGACCGAAACGCGCCTTCATGGCCTTCGGCCGGGGCGGTGATATGGTGCGCGTCGCCCGACATGCCGTATCCGGACACCTCGGCATAAATCTTAGCCCCGCGCTTGCTGGCGTGTTCGTATTCCTCCAGCACAACACAACCGGAGCCCTCGCCCATCACGAACCCGTCGCGATCCTTGTCCCATGGGCGTGAGGCGGCTGTCGGCCGATCATTGAACGCGGTGGACAAGGCCCGGGAAGCGCAGAACCCGGCGATGCCGATCTCGCAAACCGTCGCTTCGGCGCCGCCGGCCACCATGACGTCCGCGTCGCCCAGTCCGATCAACCGTGATGCATCCCCGATCGCATGTACGCCGGTGGCACAGGCCGTCACCACCGAATGGTTGGGGCCCTTGAAGCCGTATTTGATCGACAGATTCCCCGACGCGAGGTTGCTCAGCGCCGAGGGAATGAAGAACGGCGACAGGCGCCTTGCCTTGCCTTCATGGACCAGGATGGAGGCTTGATAGATAGTCTCCAAGCCGCCGATTCCGGATCCGATCATAACGCCGGAGGCGCATCGATCATCCTCGGTTTGCGGCAGCCAACCGGAATCCTCGATGGCCGCGGAGCCCGCGACCATGGCGAGATGGATGAACCGATCCATCTTCTTCTGGTCCTTGACCGGGATCCACTCATTGATATCGAGGCCGCCCGCCGTCCTGGTGCCGGGCGGTACCTCTCCGGCCACTTTGCAGGGGGACTCCGACGCATCGAACACGGTGATGGCTCCGATGCCTGATTCGGCGTTGATCAATCGGCGCCAGACATGCTCCACGCCCACACCCAGGGGACAGGCGATGCCCATGCCCGTCACCACCACTCGCCGCATCACAGCAGGCCTTTCGCTTTAATCAGAGTGCAGATCTTATTGCTTCTGCTTTTCTATGTAGTCGATCGCGTCCTTCACGGTGGCGATCTTCTCGGCGGCATCTTCAGGAATTTCCACGTCGAATTCCTCTTCGAACGCCATCACCAGTTCGACCGTATCGAGGCTGTCGGCGCCCAGGTCATCGATGAATGACGCTTCGGGTGTCACCTTGGCTTCATCCACGCCGAGATGTTCAACCACGATTCGCTTGATCTTGTCGGCAATGTCGCTCATCGGCTGCGCTACTCCTGAAACTACTGTGTCGGTTATGATCATCGTCCGGCTTTTTCCGCGGCCGGCGCCTTGTCCCGGTTCACGAAGCGAGCCCGCGCCAGACATAGCCACCGGGCGCTTAGCATGGTTTCCCGCGGACGGGAAAGGCTGACAGCCGGTCACGTTGCGTCCTAGATCATCGCCATTCCGCCATTGACGTGCAGTGTGGCGCCGGTAACCCACCCCGCCTCATCGGAGGCCAGATAGACGACGGCGGCGGCGACATCCTCGGGCTGTCCAAGTCGGCGCAGCGGAATCGCCTCGGACAATTTGGTGCGCTGTGCCTCGCCCAGCGCGTCGGTCATGGCGGTGACGACGAAGCCGGGCGCCACCACGTTGATGGTGATACCCCGCGAGGCGACCTCCTGCGCCAGTGCCTTGCTCATGCCGACCAAGCCTGCCTTGGCCGCCGCATAGTTGGCCTGCCCGGCGTTGCCGGTGACGCCCACGATGGAGGAGATATTGACGATGCGACCAGCGCGCCGGCGCAGCATGCCGCGCAGGGCGGCCCGGGCGAGGCGGAACGGCGCCGACAGGTCGACATCCAGCACCGATTGCCAGTCCTGATCCGACATGCGCAGCGCCAGCATGTCGCGGGTCATCCCCGCGTTATTCACCAATATGTTGAGCGGGCCGGTGGCTTTTTCCGCCGTTTCGATCAGCGCGTCGGGTTCCGAGGCGTCGCGCAGATCGGCTGGACAGACGTGGGCGCGATCGCCGAGCCCTATCGCCAAAGCTTCCAGCGCATCGTGGCGCGTTCCGGACAGGGCGACGTTGGCGCCCTGCGCATGCAGCGCGCGGGCGATCGCCGCGCCTATGCCACCCGAAGCGCCGGTGACCAGTGCGGCCTTCCCGTCCAATCGGAACATCGCCGCTCCTCCCCTCGCTCAGAGACTTCTCAGGACCGCCTCGATTTCCGCCGGCGTCCCGGCAGCCATCCCGGACGCATCCGGTGCGATTCGCCTGACCAGTCCCGTCAATACCTTGCCTGCGCCGAGTTCGATGAAACTGTCGACGCCCATGTCCGTCATCGCCGCCACGCATTCACGCCATCGGACGGTGGCGGTCACCTGCTGTACCAGCAGGTCGCGGATTTGCCCAGGATCGAATTCCCGTTTGGCCGAGACATTCGCCACCAACGGCACGCACGGCGCCTTGGGCGGCGTCGCTTGCAAGGCCTCGGCCATGGCGTCCGCCGCAGGCGCCATCAGCGCGCAATGGAACGGCGCCGAGACCGGCAGCAGCATCGCCCGCTTGACCCCCCGGGTCCGGGCGATCTCGATCGCCCGCTCGATGGCGGTGCGATGGCCGGAGATCACGACCTGGCCTCCACCGTTATCGTTCGCGGGCTGCACGACTTCCGATGCGCCGGTTTCCGGCACCGCGGCGGCCTCGGCGCAGATCGCACGCGCCTGGTCCATGTCGGCGCCCAGCAGGGCGGCCATCGCCCCTGCCCCGGCCGGCACCGCCTTCTGCATGGCCTGGCCGCGCAATTTCAGCAGGCGAGCGGCGGCGGGAACGGAGAACGCGCCGGCCGCGGCGAGGGCGCTGTATTCGCCCAGCGAGTGACCTGCGACGACCAGAGCGTTGCGCTGCAGACTTGTCCTGCCCTCGCGTTCCAGCACACGCATTACGGCCAGCGAGTGGGCCATGAGCGCCGGCTGGGTGTTTTCCGTCAGCGTCAGTTCCTCGGCCGGTCCCTCGAACATCAGCTTGGACAGCTTCTGCTTCAGGGTCTCGTCGACTTCCTCGAACACCTCCCGCGCGGCTGCGAAGGCGGCGGCAAGATCGCGCCCCATGCCGACGGCCTGGCTGCCCTGGCCCGGGAAGATGAAGGCGTGAACCGGCATGGCGCGATGACTCTCGAGGATGGCAGGTTACGGGCAGGTAGGATTGGCGCGGGGGCGTAGCCGTGGGTAACGGGACTGTCAAGGAATAGGCATGACCGGCCGCGGGATCGGCTCGCGGCGGAAGACCGGCGTGGCGGCGGCGACCCGGTCCCGTTGGCAGCGGCCGGCGAAGCGTGGCCGCCTTACCGCAGCATCGACAGGACCGCGTCGGCCGCACATTCCGACGGCGTGCCGGAAGGCGGCCGCAGCAGGGTCAGAGCTTCCTTGAATCCCTGGCGCTGCGCCGCGACCGCGTCCCGATTCGTCAGCAGCCGGGACAGCTCGGCCGCCAGGCGATCCGGACGGCTGTCATACTGAAGAAGTTCAGGGACCACTGGCCGATCCAGCAGAAGATTGAGGATGGAGGCATATTTTATCTTGATCATCCGCTTGGCGATCTGGTGCGTGACGGGATTGATCCGGTAGGTGACCAACATCGGCACGTTCGCCAGCGCCAGTTCCAAGGTGGAGGTGCCGGACTTGGTCAGCGCGGCGTCGGAAGCGGCGAATGCGTCGTGCTTGCCTTCGGTGTCGGCGACCAGGATCGGGCGGACCGGCCAGGATGCGGTGCGCTGGCGCACGACCGCCTCGACCGGACCCGCCAGCGGCACGACCGGAACGACCGGCTCGGGCAGCAGCCTGATCGTCGCTTCCAGGATCGGCAGCAATCGGGACACCTCGGTCTGGCGGCTACCCGGCATCACGGTCAGAACCCTGGCGCCGGCAGGAATGGCATGGCGGTCGCGGAAGCGCTTCGCGTTGCCGGTTTCGGCGCCGCTTTCCAGGACCGGATGACCGACGAAACGGGCGGGCAGGCCATGACCGGCGAAGAAGGGCGGCTCGAACGGCAGCAGGCACAGCAGCTCGTCCCACAGGCCGGGATAACGCTTCACCCGGTTTTCGCGCCACGCCCAGACCTGCGGCGCCACATAATGCGCGCGCTTCAGGGTGGTGGGCTGTAACGCCCGCAGCACCCGCAGCGTGAAGCCCGGCGAGTCGATGGTGACCAGGACGTCCGGCGCGCGGGTCTCGATGTCGGCAACGGTTCGCTTCAGCAGGGATCGCAGTTCAAAGATTTGCGGCAGGACCTCGAGCAGACCCATCAGGGACGTAGCGCGAATCGGGAACAGGCTGGTCAGACCGCGAGCGGTCATGGCGCTGCCGCCGATGCCGGCGAATTCGATGTCGGGACGGCGCGCCGACAGGGCGTGCATCATGCGGGCGCCCAGGACATCGCCGCTCTGTTCGCCGGCGATCAGATAGATCAGGGGCATGCGATTGAGGACCGTTCGGGTATTGCCGGTCACCTTCGGCCGATCCGCCGCGGCGTGTAAATCACGAAAGGTGTGCCGTGGCTGATCTGCGGACACGGTCGGCACGTGTGGATCCATGGATCGACGGGCGAACGGGCCGATCACTGACGTGCCTCCTCCGACAAAATGCCCGGATGTCTTTTTTGACTGGCGAGCACGGTTCGCTATTGCGACGCATTATCATTTAAGCCAAAGCTCGTTCTGCGCATTCACGCTCCGCCTTCACGATGGAGGTTTCGCCATGGGCCAGGTCATCGCCTTTCCCCTTCCGCGACGCACTATCCCGACCTGGCGGCCGATCTTGATACGGCCGAGTGGTTCTGCACATCGGCATACGATGGTGGGTCGAGTTCGCATCGGAAGGGCGATGACCCGATCCCGCGCCTGTGCCGAGGGCTCGAAACCGCCGGAGCGCCGGATGCTGATTTCTCGATCGACGGATTGGTGACGACCATGCCGCGGTCCGTCACCCGCCCGACCGATATCCGTTGCCCAAGATGTCCGCAGGTGTCCCCCGACGAGACGACTTTGCTGCCTGCTGCCGGTCTCGCCCAGGGCGGTGAAGGCGCAAGGCTGGGAGGGGTCCTGCGCACCACCCTGCTGTCGGCCCAGGGCGCGGAATGCGCGATCGATCCGCTGGCGGCCTGGGGACACTGTTTGCTCTAGCCCGGCTGTTGCTGTCTCGCTGTCGATGGCCGGACCAGCACCTGAGCATCGGCGACAGCCGCGAACCGTGGGCGCCGCCCCTCGACTGGCTTTGGCTCGCGAGCGATTCTGTCAGACTGGAGCCGCTTCGCGATTCCAGGCAGGCTGACATTGCTCTACCGAACGGCCGCGATCATGTAATTGACCGCCAGGTCGCGCCCGGTCCGCCACTGCCCCGTCAGCGGGTCAGCGCACAGACCCGTTGTCGGCCCAACCCGCAGGCCGGCGCCCCGCAACATCGCGGCCAGTTCCGCAGGGGTGATGAACGCCTTCCAGTCGTGCGTCCCGACCGGCAACATCCGCAGCACATATTCCGCGGCCAGTTTGCCGACGATCCAGGACCGCTTCGTGCGGTTCAACGTGGAGAGGACCAGCAGGCCGCCGGGTTCGAGCAATGCCGCGAGTACGCGGACGAAGCCGGCGGGGTCGGGCACGTGCTCGATGACCTCCAGCGACGGTGACGACGGGGAAGCGCAGCCCCTCGGCGACAAGGTCCTCGGCGACGCAGGCGCGGTACCGCAGACGCAGTTCCTTGCCTTCAGCGTGGGCCCTGGCGGCAGCGATCGGCTGGGCCGCTGCATCGATGCCCAGCACGTCGTGGCCATGCCCAGCGAACGCCTCGGCCGCGAGACCGGCACCGCAGCCGACATCGAGAATGCGGGTGGGACCCGGGATCAAGCGTTCGATCCAGCCGATTCGTGCCGGGTTCATGCGATGCAGCGGCTTCATGGGGCCGTTTGGGTCCCACCAGCGCGACGCCAGACGGTCGAACTTGCCAACCTCCGCCGCCGAGACCGTGCCGCCACTCATTTGGTTGCTCCCCTCGCCTGTCGTCAGTATGTGTGCGCCATGTGTGCGCCCGCAGATCAGTCGGGTCCGTGTGCCATCGCACGACCATGGAGCCCGTGTGGGTCGCACAACCGTAGAGTCCTTACGCCGTCACGCAACCGTGGAGTCCGTACGCCGTCGCACAACCGTGGAGTCCGTACGCCATCGCACAACCGTGGAGTTTCTGCGCGCCGTCGCACAACCGTGGAGTTCCGTGCGCCGTCGCACAACAATCGAGGCCGTGCCTTCGCAAGACACAAGACAATCGAACCTGTGTGTGTCTTCACCCGACCATCCCGTGTGTCTTCACCCGACCATCCCGTGTGTCTTCACCCGACCATCCCGTGTGTCTTCACCCAACCATCCCGTGTGTCTTCACCCGACCATCCCGTGTGTCTTCACCCAACAATAATGGCAACCGATACCGTTCATGGCCCGCATCGTGATGAAATTTGGCGGCACATCTGTCGCCGACCTCGACCGTATCCGCACTGTCGCCCAACGCGTAAAGCGCGAGGTCGAGAACGGCAACCAGGTTGCTGTCGTCGTTTCCGCCATGGCCGGCGTGACCAACCAACTGGTCAAGTGGTGCACCGAACTGTCCCCGCTGCACGACGCCCGCGAGTATGACTCGGTCGTCGCCACCGGCGAACAGGTGACGTCGGGCCTGCTGGCGATCTGCCTGCAGGAGAACGGCATCGACGCGCGCTCCTGGCAGGGGTGGCAAATCCCGGTGCGCACCGATACCGCGCACGGCACGGCGCGCATCCGCACGATCGAGGCCGCGGAGTTGATCCGGCGGATGGGGACCGGCCAGGTCGCCGTCGTCGCCGGCTTCCAGGGCATCGCGCCGGACAACCGGATCACGACGCTCGGCCGCGGCGGATCGGATACCTCGGCCGTCGCGCTCGCCGCCGCGCTGAAGGCGGATCGGTGCGACATCTATACGGACGTGGACGGAGTCTATACGACGGACCCCCGGATCGTGCCGAAAGCGCGCAAGCTGGCCAAGATCGCCTATGAGGAGATGCTGGAACTGGCTTCGGTCGGCGCGAAGGTGCTGCAGACGCGAAGCGTGGAACTGGCGATGAACGAGCACGTGCGGGTGCGGGTGCTGTCCAGCTTCACGGACGAGGGAACCGACAGCGAAGGCACGCTGGTGGTGGATGAGGACGAGATCGTGGAAAAAGAAAATGTGGCGGGGATCGCGTATTCCCGCGACGAGGCGAAGATCACCGTGCGCCGCGTGCCCGACCGGCCCGGCATCGCTGCCGCCATCTTCGGCAGGCTGTCGGAGAGAACGTCAACGTCGACATGATCGTGCAGAACATTTCCGCGGACGGCACCACCGACATGACGTTCACCGTGGGACAGGCCGATCTGCCGCGCGCGCGGGCTGCCCTGGCCGACGTCAAGGGCCAGATCAACTACGCCGAGCTGCTGGAAGACCCGGACGTGGCCAAGATCAGCGTGGTCGGCGTCGGCATGCGCAGCCACGCCGGGGTGGCCAACACCATGTTCAGCGCGCTCGCGGACAAGGCGATCAACATCCAGGTGATTTCAACCAGCGAGATCAAGGTCAGCGTGCTGATCGCCGCGGAATACACCGAACTCGCGGTTCGAGCGCTGCATACGGCGTATGGTCTCGATGCAGCCTGAACGCATCGAGGCGGCGCGTGCCCGGCTCGACCGGCTGTGGGCGCGCGGCACGGAATTCCTGGGCTGCCGGTATGCCATCCTCGGCGGGGCGATGAGCTGGGTGAGCGAGAAGCACCTTGTGAGTGCCATCTCCAACGCCGGGGGGTTCGGGGTGATCGCCTGCGGGGCGATGAGTCCGGCGCAGTTGGCCGAGCAGATCGCGGGCACGCAGGGGATGACCGACAGGCCGTTCGGGGTCAACCTGATCACCATGCATCCGGAGCTGGACGAGCTGATCCGGGTGTGTCTGGACGCGAAGGTCGGGCCATATCGTGCTGGCCGGCGGCATCCCGCCGGGTCCGGCCGTCCGCGCGGTGAAGGATGGCGGTGCCAGGCTGATCGTGTTCTCACCGGCGCTTTCTTTGGCGAAACGGCTGGTGCGTTCCGGTGCGGATGCCATCGTGATCGAGGGGTCCGAGGCGGGGGGCCATATCGGTCCGGTGTCGCTGATCGGTATTGGCACAGGAGATCCTGCCGCATCTGCACGACGTGCCGGTGTTTGTCGCGGGCGGGCTGGGGCGCGGCGAGGCGATCCTGGGGTATCTTGAGATGGGGGCGTCGGGGGCGCAGCTTGGGACGCGGTTCGCCGCGTCGGTGGAATCGATCGCGCATGAGAAGTTCAAGAAGTTCTTTGTCCATGCCAATGCGCGCGATGCCGTGCCGTCGGTTGAACTCGATCCGCGGCTGCCGGTGATCCCGGTGCGCGGCTTGGTCAATGACGGGACGAAGAAGTTCCTGCAGCATCAGGCGGAGACGCGGGACAAGTTGCTCGCCGGTGCGGTGACCAAGGAAGAGGCGCAGCTGCTGGTCGAACGTTTCTGGGCCGGAGCGCTGCGACGGGCGGTGATCGACGGGGATATCGAGACCGGGTCGGTGATGGCGGGGCAGTCGGTAGGGATGGTGACATCGATCCAGCCGGTGGCTGAGATTATCGAAGAGTTGGTGGGCCAGGCGGTCGCGGCGCTGGCGGCACGGGGGTAGGTCGGGGGGTGGCTCAACACGGGGATGGGCGCGTTGTCGCGCGTGCCGTCGCGGAGGATCGTTGTTGAAAGCCAAATGGGCTTCGTTGCCGTTGTGGTCGGCCGAGTTGAGTTCTGGGTCGCGACCCAAGGTGGATCTTTGCAACGGCGGCGCAACGCGCAGGTCCTGGACGAACTCGGGATGGCCGACACGGGCGCAAACATCACCTACACGTCGAACAGCTTGATAAAACTACTCGCAGCGTCAGCCAGATGGGCAAGCGTCGCAAGGACCGGTCGACGCTGGATTGTGCCCGGTTCTTGATTGCTACATAGAAACGCGACTGCATCGCAGGACCGGGCACACACCTTTGCGGATCAAGCCAATCACAGTTTCGGCTGGCGCCACGGTCCCGTGCCAGCTGTGCACAAGCCCCTATCGCCGTTCGCGCAGCCGCAAGACGATGCCGGCGGGGAAGAAACATACGATCAGCACGAACAGCACGCCCATCCACGGCAGCCAGCGGTCCGGATCGATCAGGCGGCCGTATCGGCATACGGCAACGGTCTTGCCTGGCGGCCGCAGGGCTCGGGAGCGCCGGCGTCGAAGGCCATCAGGCATGGCCGCTGTCTCCGGACGGCGGCAACGGGCGCTGCCCGGCAGCCATCGCCGCCGGTTTCCACCAATCCGGCCGGGGGTTTGAGGGCGTCATCGGGGCGTCTCGTCGCGGACCGTGGCGAGCCGTTGACGCCATCGGGTGCCGCGGAGCCGGTCGGTTTGCGTGACAGTGACCGGCAGAGGCGGTTTTGCCACCGCTGCCCGATTGGCACACAGGTGCGGCCCGGAGGCCGGCGAACCTGATATCACCAACTCGTGTTTGTTCCCGTTCTGACGTTCACAAGTGGTTGCGCACCCGTGGTCGTCGCGTGGTGGAAACTGTAGTCTCCGGCAATGAACGTCTCCCCTGGGACCGCTCGACCGCCCTGGGAGGCCCTTCGCCGCGGGACCGCCCCCTCGGCGACACCGGCGCCAGGCCCGGTTCCGGGGCGCCTCAATGAGGATACCAAATGATCAGGATTACCATAGCCGCCGCCGTGTTCCTCGCGTCGCCGATCGGCGCGATCGCGGCACCATTCTGTTTGGCACTGCCGAACAGCACGCCGCAATGCATGTATGTCGATGGCGCCTCCTGCGCGCGGGATGCCCGCCAGCAGAACGGAAGCTGTCAGGTCAATCCGGCGGAGATTCGATTGCCGGTGAGCAGGGTGGGGGGATATTGCCTCGTCATGCCGTCCGGAGACACGCGGTGCGGTTACGCAGACGGAAATTTATGCTCACGTGACGCACTCGTGCAAAAGGGCGCTTGCGAACTGAGTTCCGCCACCAGGACGCAACGAATTCCGGATGCCTATGCGCCAAACGCCGGCCGGTGAGGCGAAGGGGTTCCCTGCGGTCGCATGCACGTTGATCGATTTGGCTGCGCGACCGAGCGGGGCTCCGGTCGGGCTGCCCGAACCGTGCCTCCCGTTGCACCCCCGTCCGGGCACGCGGTGTCGCCGGTCCCTCGCCTCCGGACTGACCACTGGCGTCAACCCGGCCCGGACCGGGCGCGTCGGATCCCCAGCCGGGCATGCCATCTCGGCCACGGAGCGGGATGAACCACCAGACCAGTTTCTGCCTGACTGTGCAGGTCGAAAATGGTTTATCTCTTTGTTTGATCGCATGATTCACGCGCCGGGGACGTTCCGCTCAGCGCGATCATGCCCTAGGCAGCCCACGGAAGACACGGCAGTGAACAGTGCGGGCCGAAGCGAAGCGATGCCGGAGAACGGCACCACTGTTCGCTAATCCGAGTGGCATAGCCTGTAAATGTTCGCGCTGGCCTTTCGGTCGAAGAATTCATAGGCAGCTTCGACCAAATACTTCGCCTGTTCGTAACGGCCCTCAATCAGTTCCTGATCGGCCAGCAAAAGAAGCAAGTATGGATCAGTGTCAGCGCGGAGTTGTTGCTTGAGAATAGCTCGCGCGAAGGGCCCTGAGCCGAGGCGTTGCAACAGTTCGGGACGTGGATCGTCCTGTTCCGCCGAGTCAGCCCGAACCAGACGGATCACTGGATGATTGACCATGACTTCCTCCCTGTGCTTGGGGCACGAACAACCCCAGTGTGTCTTACAGGTAACGAACGGCCGCACGGCACAAGCCTCGACAACGATTTCATAGTTACTCCTTCCGAAGGACATTGGTTACCGTGCATTTTTACACGCTACGGTAGGCGGCCCTGTCGAGTCCAGAGAGTAAGTCACGTTTTTGTGATATATTTCAAATCCCTGCGGTTGGAAGTCATTGGTCGGTTTGAACATTGCTTCCTTTTCATTGCGAGGGTCCCCGCGGATCACCTCGATGATTGGCAAACGGTTGGTCGTTTCGATTAAAATATTGATACTCGCTTCATGAAATATCAAAAAATGATTGATTTGTCTGATATTGATCCGAGACCCGATCGTCTCGACAAATGCTGATGGATGTCGCATACCAATCGGCGTCGCCGTCGATTGGTTGCGTACAGGGTTCGCGTGACGTGCGGGTACGCGAGCGAGTTGGTCGCGTACCGAATCGATCAGGCGCCAGCCGACCGCCGGCCCAAGAGCCGTTGGGCCGTCTGGTGGTATCCCGCAATGATTGCCGGGATCCTTTGCCGAATGTCACTTCCCCGGCGCCGGCGCGGGTGTTCGCACGAGGCGCGGCTCCGTCGCCGTTTGACTGGAACCTGGTGACTTGCATGGGGCAGGTGGAGGCGACGGTGGTCTGCTGACGTCGGTCGCCGGGAACTGACGATGGCGCACCCGGTCGGGGGCCGTGATTTCGAATGCATGCTGCGAAGCTTGCGCACGGCACGTACCACGCTGATATGAGGCCAGATCCCCCAGGTGTCATGGAACTCATGACATCGCTTACGCCATCGAAGGTGTCGACCCGATGGTATAGAGTCAAATGATCCAATGCGTCAGCGCGGCAGCCACAACCGACATCCGCAATCCGGGGCGCTTTCACGTCGAGCGGAAACCCCTGCGATGGACCTGCCTGTCACCGTGCCGGCTCGCGACGACCGGCCATGATCGCCCTGTCCGCCAGGCGGGGCGGCTCCTTCTGCGACCTCGTCGTGCCGTGTGTGGCTCAGGCACGCATTGCATGCAGTTACATTGCGGCTTTCCGCACCGGCCGGATGATGGTATTGCAATGCTGTTATGCGCACGATGCTGATATATCGAACACTGTATGATTCCGGATGCCGCCGGACGGCTGCGCCGAGCGCCAGGTCGCCGCGACTGTGACGATGACGAATACCCCGCTCTCCCTCGTTGGCATCGGTGCCTCGGCAGGGGGCATCGAGGCGTTTCATCGTTTCTTCGAAGGGATGCCGGCCGATAGCGGCCTGGCATTTGTCGTCGTCCTGCATCTCACCGCCGGCCGCAAAAGTATGCTGCCGGACATCCTGGCACGCTGGACCACTATGCGGGTGACGGAGGCGCAGGATGGTGAGGCGGTAGCCGCGAACCAGGTCCTCGTAATCCCACCCGGCGTCGTCGCATTGCTGCGGGACGGCCATCTGTCGCTGCTATACGACGACTTCCGAAACGGTGCCGGCGAAAATCGCGCCGATCGATGTATTCTTCGATTCGATGGCGGCAGCTCTGGGCGAGGATGCCGATTGGCGTCGTTCTGTCCGGCACCGGTCACGATGGTGCCCTCGGCCTCAAGGCGATCAAGGCGCGCGGCGGCCTCACCCTCGCCCAGGGCACCAACGGCACGGCACCCGAGTATTCTGGCATGCCCGACAGCGCCGTCGCGGCTGGTGCCGTCGATCTGCACGTCGCCGTGGAGGAGATGCCCGGCCACATTCTCGCCGCCAGACAGGCTCGGCTCGCGACGCTGCGCGAGGCAGATCAACCGATCCTCGATATCGACAGGATCCGGCGGGAAATCTGCGGACATTCTCCGCTCACGCCTCGGGCACGACTTCAGCCAGTACAAGCTGCAGACGTTCCTGCGGCGGGTGCAGCGGCGCATGCAGGTGCTGCAACTCACCAGCTACGACGACTACATCGCGCGCCTCAAGGCGGACCGGGAGCAGGTGGTGTTGCTGTTCCGCGACCTGCTGATCAGCGTAACCAGTTTCTTCCGCGATTCCGAGACGTTCGCGGCGCTGGAGAAAGACATCATTCCGGGCCTGTTCCAGGGCAAGGACGCGACCAGCGAGTTGCGGATGTGGGTGCCGGGCTGCGCCACCGGGGAGGAGGTCTACTCGCTTGCCATGCTGCTGCGTGAGCACATGGACAAGCTGGCCACCAGGCCGAAGGTGCAGATTTTCGCCAGCGACATCGATGAGGTTGCGATCGCCACTGCCCGTCTCGGCCAATACCCCGCAACCCTGCTGGACGGTATGCCAAGCGAGCGGCGATCGCGGTTCTTCGTCGAGGGCCCGGCGGGTGCGTGGTCCGTCAGGAGGCTCGGGAACTCTGCACCTTCTCCGCACACAGCCTGATCCGCGATCCGCCGTTCTCCCGGATCGACCTGATCTCCTGCCGCAATCTGCTGATCTATCTGGACAATGATCTGCAGGACCGGATCATACCGATTTTTCATTACGCCCTGGTTCCCAGGGGCATCCTCGTCCTCGGCTCCTCGGAGACGATCGCACGCCATGAGCGGCTGTTCTCGCCGTTGGATCGATCGAACCGGATTTTTGTCCGCCAGGACGGTCCCAGCGACGTCCCGAGCGTCTACCAGCCGGCGGCCGGCGATCCGCGCCCAGGCGTCGGCGGAGGCGTTCGCCAACCGCACCGACTCCGAAGGCGAATTGGCCGAAGGCGATCGCTTTCGCCAACCGGCGGGTCCTGGAGCGCTTCGCCTCGCCGTTCGTGGTGGTGACCTCAGCCGGCGAGGTGGCCCATTTTTCCAGCCATACCGGTCGCTTCCTCGAGCCTGCCCTGGGTTCGCCAACCACCAACCTGTTCGAAATGGCGCGCAAAGGCTGGAGCCTGGAACTGCGCGCGGCGTTGCGGCGTTGCGTCGAGACCAAACGTCCCGTGGAGCAGCAGCGTTCCCTCATCGGAGCCAACGCTGACCCGGCGCCGCCGGTCAGGCTGATCGTCGAGCCTCTGCCAAGCCCGGACTCCGACCCGCTGTACATGATTGTCTTCGCCGAGATCGAGCCGACACCACATTCAGCCGATGCGTGTTGCAGCAGCAACGGTGCTCGGAGCCGAGCGTCGCCGGTCACCCAGCTGGAACGGGAAAACCGCGACCTGAGGGAGCAACTGCAATCCATCTCCGAGGAACATGCTACAGCTGTGGAGGAACTCCGCAGTTCCAACGAAGAACTGCAGTCGGTCAATGAGGAGTTGCAATCGACGAACGAGGAACTGGAAACCTCCCGCGAGGAGATCCAGTCGATCAATGAGGAACTGAACACAGTCAACGTGCAGTTGACGGCGAAGGTGGAACAACTCGATCGCAGCAACGGCGACCTGAAGAACCTGTTCGACAGCACCAAGGTCGCGACGGTCTTCCTCGACCCGTTTCTGATCATCCGCAGCTTCACGCCGGAAATCGCCAATATCTACAACCTGATCCCTAGCGATATCGGCCGTCCGTTGACCGATATCGTCAGCCGGCTCAACTACACGGCACTGCGCGAGGACGTTCAGGACGGTCCTGCGTACGTTGCAGCCGCTGGAGAAGCGGGTCGAACGGGCGGATGGCTCCGCGCACTACCTGATGCGCATCCTGCCCTATCGCGGTCCGGACAGCGCTGATCGACGGCTCGCTGATCACGTTCGTCGATGTCACGAGCATCGTGCGGGCCGAGCAGCATCAGCGGCTGCTGGTCGACGAGCTGAACCATCGCGTCAAGAACATGTTGACGGTGGTGATTTCGTTGGCGACCAACACGTTGCGGCGAGCGGCGACGCTGGAAGAATTCCAGGAGGTTTTTCTTGGGCGGATCCATGCGCTGACGACGGCCTATGCGTTGCTCAGCCGCGACGGCTGGTCAACGATCCCGTTGCGGGAAATCCTGACGGAGGAGTTGAAGCCCTTCATGTCAGCCGATCGCACGAATGTCAGCCTGACCGGGCCGGAGGTCCTGCTGCAGCCACGCGCCGCGCTGGCCCTGGGGATGGCGGCACATGAACTGACCACCAACGCGGTCAAGTATGGCGCTCTGTCGGTTCCTGAAGGGAATGTGGAAGTGACCTGGAGCGTTGAGCAGGTCGAGGATCATGAACGTCTGGTGTTGAAGTGGGTCGAGCGGAATGGTCCTGCCGGTGACGCCCCCGGCACATCGCGGGTTCGGGATGACCTTGATCGAGCGGGGTCTGTCGCATGACGTGGGCGGCAAGGTCGAGGTCGACTTCGCCACCACAGGCGTGGTCGCGACGCTCACCGCCCCGCTTCCAGACAAATTACGAGCGGGACAACCATGATGGTCTGTATGTCGCAGGTGCTTGCCGGCAAGCGGGTCCTGATCGTCGAGGACGAGTTGCTCGTGGCGCTGCTGATCGAGGACGTCCTGGTGGATTTCGGGTGCAGCACGCTGGGTCCGTGCGGCAGCGTGGCGACGGCGTTGGATGCGGCCCGAACCGAGCCGTTTGATCTCGCTGTGCTGGACGTCAATCTTGGCGGCGAAATGGTCTACCCGGTGGCGGAGGTTCTGGCACAGCGGCACATCCCGTTCCTGTTCCTGTCCGGTTACGGCGACGAGGCGATCCCGGCTGGTCATTGCGATTGGAAGGTCTGCGCCAAGCCGTTCACAGCCGACGATCTCGCCAAAAAAATGTCAGCGGCGCTGGAAGCATCCACGCGGTGATTTGATCCCGCGCCGCCTGCAGGGACACGCGGCTGTTCCGGATCCCGTGTTTGCGGCCAGTGCTGATGCACAGGCGCGTCGCCCCCTCGGCAGACCCATCGTTCCCGAGAACGCTGTAATTTCGCTGGTAACGCCGACCCGATCGTGTTTTTGCCGACATCGTGACGAAATCGCTTGACATTTGTCCTATTTTATGACTTTATTCTCAGACTTATCGACCCCACTCTATTACGCACGCGTCAGATTGCCATTCATGATTCCAGTGCCCGATTGGAGCCCGCTATGTCTGGAGCCTCGACCGCGCTCGAGACGCCGTTCCCGTATCCCTCGTCCGATCCCGCCGCGGCCGCCGCGGTCACGGTCCTCGCGACGAGTTCGGCGTCCCTGCCTTCAACTCAACTGGACCTTGCGCTGTCCGCCGTTGCGCCACGATTGAGCGACCACGACCGCGCCGCGTGGGTCACCGCTCTGACCGCCTCGCTGATTACGAATGGGATCACGGCGCCCCGCCGCGTCGCCGCGTTCCTAGGTCAGTGTGCCGCGGAGAGCGCCGGCTTCGAAACGCTGGAAGAGGACCTGAGCTACAGCGCCGCACGCCTGCGCGAGGTATGGCCAAGCCAGTTTCCAACCGTCGACGGCGCCGAAGCGTGTGCTCTGCGGCCTGAAGCCTTGGCCAATCGCGTTTACGCCAACCGCATGGGCAACGGCGATGAGGCATCCGGCGACGGTTGGCTGTTCCGCGGCCGCGGTCTGATCCAGATAACCGGCCGCTCCAACTATGAGCAATTCGCTCGGGCCATGAACATGACCCTCGACCAGGCGGTCGGGCACGCCGCGACCCAGGCGGGCGCCGCCGACAGTGCCGCATGGTACTGGACCGTTAACCAATTGAACCTGCTGGCGGATGCCTGGTCGATCGATCTCATTACGCGCAAAATCAACGGTGGCATGGCCGGCGCGGCGGAACGAACCCGCCTGTGTGAGGTCGGGCTGCGGGCGTTCGGGACGGCGCTCAATCCGGCGGAGAATATAACCGAGACTATTCATGCGGCGCCACCGGCAGAGGACGAGGCCGATCGGCTGATGGATCAGTACAACCCCACGCCGGCGGATCCGGCATAAAGGAGAAATCCAACATGAGCGAAACCGTAGCGCCGGCCACCGCGGCCGGCGCTTCCACCCCTGCGGTCGAGAAGCGGGCCGCGAACATCGCCATGACCGGCTTGTCAACCGTCCTGAGTGCCGCGCCTGGCACTGAGCCATCCTGGGCGAAACCGGCCGTCGCAATTTTCGCGATGGTGCTTTTGGCCGGCGTCATCGTCTACGCCGTTGTCGCAAAAGATCATGACACGATGATGCTGTGCGTTGGCTCCATCATTTCGATGGCGACCGGCGCCGGCAATTACTATCTCGGATCGTCCAGCGGTTCCGATCGCAAGACCAGCCTGCTCGCCGCTTCACCAAAATCATGACAAACGTCATGGCATCCCATTGATCGCACCACGCCGCGGACAATCGGACAGCGAATCAAGGCGGTCCCGGTCAGTACCCGCGACTTGCAGACGGGAGCCATTGGGATTGCGACCCAGAAGCGCACGTAATCGAAAATCGGACCGCGGCGACGCAATCGGCGCCCGGTCGAACTTGACCGACCAAAGCGTTTCCACCTTGAGTTGAAACGTTCTGGTTCATATTCGCCGAGCATTTTTATCAGTCTGAGGTCGCTTCGCAATTTGGATCGTATTGTCTTGAGGTAACTGAATATTCTCACGCACCATTTGCGTTAAATCACCAAAGGAACACAAGTAACATGAATCGCCGTTCTTTTCTTGCGGCCGCCGCGGCCCTGATCCCGGCTGGCATGCTCGCCGCATGCTCCGGTTCGTCCGCTGCGGTATCGCAACTTTCCGCTGATATCAGCACGCTGGCGTCCGGCCTGGCGCCGGTCATTGCCGCGCTGCCGTCCACGGCCGCTTCACCAGCGACGATCGCGACCGCCCAGGCCGCGCTCGCTACGATCCAGAAGGACGCCGCCACAATCGCTGCCGCGGCCACTCCGCCGACTTCCGCCGTGCATGAGGTCGTATCGACCGTCCAGGCGGTCGCGCCGCTGCTGGTTGCGATACCCGGCTTGGCCCTGTTCGTGCCGGTGATCGAGGCGGCACTTGCCCTCGCTCCGGCCATCCTGTCCGAAGCCGGCGTGCAGGTTGCCGCCGCGGCTCCTGGCATGATGGATCCGGACACGGCTCGGTCGATCCTGAAGATGGCTGCCGAAAATTGAGGCTGCTTGCCGCTTTGGCTTGGACGGTCGCCGGCTGCACGATCACCGAGACGGTCACTGTTTTCCGGGCCATGGCCGCCCTGATCGGCATGAACGTGGTCGACCTCCAACGTCGTGCCGGCATCCCTGACACGCTTTCACACCTCGATCAGGACGAAATCCCGCTCCAACGGGACGGAGAGATATCCGGTTCGTCCGGCAGTTCGACCCTGAGAGGAACGCTTCCGTTCGGCCTCACGGCCAAGTTGGGATCGGATTTTTTCACGGCCGGATGTTCCGCGACAGGACTGTCGCGGCCATCAGTTATTCAGAGCCCATGGTCGCCGATGCCATGTCGGTGTATTCCGATATGGTAATGTTATGCCTGGAGCATTCCGGCCAGACCCCGCGTGCCAGGGGCTTCGACGCGATGCGGGCGCCGCTTTCTTCAAAGGAGAAGCCGTGATCGACTTCAGGAACTTCCGCCTCGGCCGTCTCCCCCACGACCCCACGCGCGTCGCGGCGGTCAAGCCGCACGTCATGGCAACAACGGCGCCCGCCCCGAAAGACCTTCCACGCTCGGATCTGGTGTGGACGCCAACGCTCGCGGACAACGACGCGCTGCCGACATGCACGGTCGCCGGTCTCATGAACTCGGCCCGGATGTGGGCGCTGCTGCACGGGTTCGACCTCGTGAACGTCGAGGACAAGCTGCTGGCCTTCTACGCCGCGGTGGCGGGCTGTGCTCCGACCAAGGCAGCGATTGCGGCGACGGACGGTCTGGTAATGCTTGACGTGCTTGAGCACGCCCAACGCATCGGGTTCGATATTGGCGCACAGGCTCCGATCGTTCCGGACCTTGCGATGATTCACATGCCGAATATGGGCGCTCTCAAGGATGCCATATTCACCAAGGGAAGCGCCTACGTCGGGATTACGCTTTATGAGCCGGACATGCAGCCTGGCGCGAGCTACACCGGAGCGCCGTCTGGGTCGGTCGTCGGCGGCCATTGCCTCGATCCCTGGAGCTTCACCGCTGGTGGCTTCGGCGTGGCGACCTGGGGTCGCACGATCCATGCCAATGCCGAATGGCTGATGAGCCGGATCGACGAGGCGTACGCGGTAACGTGGACGTTCGCGGCATGATCGGCCCGAAGCGTTAGTTAGAGTGATCGCGCCGAGCGGAACGTCCCCGGCCAGTGAATCATGCGATCAAACAAAGAGGTAGACCATTTTCGGCCTGCACAGTCAGGCTGAAAATGGTCTAATTGCGTCAGGCGGGCTCGCGACATATCCATGGTCGGCCTCATGCCGGCCATCCACGGAGAGTCACCCGCGGTTGGTCCGGTCACTGCTCCACAGTCCATAAGTCCAAAGACGCCCTTACTCATACTGCTCCGCGATCGGATATCAGCGTCTGCGCCACCTCGGCCAGCACGCTGGTCCAATCACCGGCCACCGGCTGGCGGAACAGCCGAACCGAGCGGTACCAGGGGCTGTCGGAACGTCCCAGCATCCAGCGCCAGTCCGGGGCATGCGGCAGCAGGATCCAGACCGGCTTGCCCAGCGCGCCCGCGAGGTGGGCGACAGACGTATCGACCGTGACGACAAGGTCCAGGTTGTCGATCAGCGCCGCGGTCTCGGCATAGTCGGTCATCCAGCCGGTCAGATCAGGCAGCCCGGGCAATCCGGCAGCCGGACCGTGCTGCAGATTGACGAAGCGCGGGCCGACGACATCGAGCAACGCCATCGCGCAATCCGCCGCGATCGACCGCCGCCGGTCGGCCTCGTGCTTCGGGTTGCCGGCGAACGCGATGCCAACTTTGCGTCCGCCCGGGAGGCGCTCATGCCATGCCTGGACGCGAACAGGGTCGGCGGCCAGGTAGCCGTTCGGGCTGGGGATGGTGTCCAGCGTCGTGCCGAAGACCCCGGGCAGGCTGATCTGATCGATCCACGAATCATATACCGGCAGCGGATCCCCCAGGGAAATCGCCCGAATTCCCGGCATCGACTGTATCAGCGGCACCAGCGGAGGAGCACAGATCAGCACCGGATCGCCGCCCGCGCCGCGGATCAGCGGCAGATAACGGGCAAACTGGATCGTATCGCCAAACCCCTGCTCCGCGCGCACCAGGATGGTCTGGCCGCTCGCGCCAATGCCATCCCATTGTCGGCCGGGAAGCTCCGGAAAATCCGACCGGAAGCGCCGGTGCCGCTTGCGCCATTCATATTCAGCGAAACCGCGCGGCAGATCGCCGCTCAGCAGCAAAGCGACTGCCAGGTTCCAGTGCGCCTGAGCGAAATCCGGACGCACCCGGATCGCGGTCTCGCACGCCTCGATCGCCTCCGGCAGCCGGCCCTGCATGGTCAGGACATAGCCCAGGCTGGCATGTGCTTCCGCCAGGTTCGCGTCCAGACGGATCGCCGTCCGATACAACGGTTCGGCTGATGCCAGATCATCCAAATCAGTGGACGCATTTCCCATGTTCAGCCAGGTCGGCGCGTGGTCGGGCTGCAGCGACAACGCCCGGGCGAACGCCGCGCAGGCTTGGGTATGCTGGCCCACCGCGTTCAGCGCGGTGCCGCGCGCGAAGTGAAGCTCCGCATCATCCGGCACCCCGGACAGCGCGGCATTGGCCTGCACCACCGCTTGCTCGAACTGCTCGCCGATCAGCAGTGCCCGCACCAGGTTGCGCCGCATGCCGTGGTGAGTTGGTTGCCTGCGCAGTGCCTGCGTCAGCAATGACGCGGCTTCCCGCGCGTCACCGCCGCGCAGCGCCAGCAATCCCCGCACATACAGCGCTCGGCCGTCATCGGCCGCCGTGCCGGGAAGCGGGCTGGGTTGGGAAAGCGCGCCGTCCATGAGACTGTGCATGCGGCGATCCTGACGCCTCAATGGTTAACGAGCGCTGAATCACGGAGATAATGCATGGCAAGTGGACTGGATGGCGTCATCGCGGCGGAGACGATCCTCAGCCACACCGACCGGACCAACGGGATGGTCTGGGTGCGCGGTCACGATCTTCCGACGCTGGTCGCGCACCACGGCTTCGAGGGCACGGTCGCCCTGCTGTGGGACGGATTTGCCGGTGAGGGTCTGTCCCGAACCGCTGTCGCCGCTGCATTCGGCCAGGCGCGTCTCGCCGCTTACGAGACCATACCGGCCTGGTTTGCCGAAACGGCTGGTCGTTCGCTGTTCGAGGGCCTTCGCATCGCGATCGCTGCCCAGTCCGACCGTGCCGACGCCGCCGCCCTGGTCGGCGCCTTGACTGTCGCGGTGCCCGCATTGGTGCGGCAGGCGTCGGGATTGTCACCAATCGCGCCCGATCCGGCGCTCTCGACCGCCGGCGACCTGCTGCGGATGCTGACCGGCGTGCCATCGGAGGCCGTGAAGATCGCCGCACTGGACACATATTTCACGGTGATGGCCGAGAGCGGCCTGAGCGCGTCGGCTTTCACCGCGCGCATTGTTGCCTCCACCCGTGCATCACTGACCGCCTCCGTACTCGCCGCATGGTGCGCGTTCACCGGTGCGCTGCATGGCGGCGCGCCCGGTCCGACGTTGGACATGCTGGACGCGGCGGCGGCGGTGCCCGACCTGGAATCGTGGCTGGAAGCGCGACTGCGCGCCGGCGAGCGGCTGATGGGGTTCGGTCACCGCGTGTTCCAGGGCAACGATCCGCGGGCCGAGGCGATGCGGGGGTCGATGCGGGCGATGGGGCCGCATGCCGGCCGCCTGGACTTCGCCGACCGGCTGGAACGAGCCGTCGCCGCCGCGATCGCGCGGGTGAAACCCGGCCGGACGCTGCCTGCCAACGTGGAGATCATGGCCGCGCTGTTGCTCGACGCGGTCGGCATACCGCGGGACGCCTTCACCCTCGTCTTCGCCGTCGGGCGCAGCGCCGGATGGCTGGCGCATGCGATGGAGCAGCAGAAGACCGGGCGGATGATCCGTCCAACCTCGGCGTATGTCGGGCCGCCGATCGGCTAAAGGAATCTCAGCCTGACCGAAATCGCGAAGCATGGCCGGCTGATGACATGCCCGGCCAAAAATGAGCTCGAACATTTTTTATTCGAGACGGAAGCGCTAACGCGCCAAGGGGATGTCGGCCGGCCGCGACCTGGACAAGGGCTGCACCCGCGAGTACGACTCAGACGGTGTTGCAGGGGGAAGCGTCGCGATGACGGCGATGAAGCACCAGGGACCGCCGCGCGACGCTACGGCCGGCAATCGCCGCCACGCGCGTGGGGCGATGGAGCAGAAGCCATGAAGATCGGTGTCTTCGACCACATGGATCGTGGCGCGCTGCCGCTGGACAGGTTCTATGAGGAGCGGCTGAAGCTGGTCGAGGCCTATGACCGCGCCGGCTTCGACGGCTATCATGTGGCCGAACACCATGCGACGCCGCTGGGTGTTGCGCCCTCACCCGGTGTGTGGCTGGCGGCGGTCGCGCAGCGCACGAAGCGTCTGCGTTTCGGTCCGCTGGTGTATCTGCTGCCGCTGTATCATCCGATCAAGCTGCTGGAAGAGATCTGCATGCTCGACCAGATCAGCGGCGGGCGCATGCTGCTGGGCGTGGGACGCGGCATCTCGCCGATCGAGTTGCGCTACTATGGTCTCGATCCCGATCAGACGCCGGCGATGTACGCCGAGGCGCTGGAAGTCATCCTGCGCGGCATGACGAACCCTGTGCTGAACTTCGAGGGCAAATATTATCAGTTACTCATGACGTTCCTATGGAACTGACGCCCTTCCAGAGCCCGCATCCGCCGTTGTGGTACGGCCTCGCCCGGGCCGAGGCAATCCCCTGGGCCGCGCGGGAACCGGGTCAACATCGTCGGCAATCTGCCCGGCGCCGGCATGCGCGCGCTCACCGATCGTTATCGTGCCGAATGGGACGCGCTGGGTAACGATCCCGCTGCCCTGCCGCTGATGGGTGTCGGCCGCCACGTCGTGGTCGCGCAGACCGAGCGGGAGGCGCTGGAGATCGCCCGCCGTGGCTACGACAAGTGGCGCGCCAGCTTCCTGAAGCTATGGCTCGCACACGACATGATGCCGGGCGCACACGCGATCTTCCCCGAACGTTACGAGGAGGCCGAGGCGCAAGGCCGCGCGGTGGCGGGCACCCCGGACAAGGTGCGCGACTTCCTGCAGCAGACGATCGATGACGCGGGTCTCAACTACCTGTTGTGCCGCTTCGCCTTCGGCGACATCACCGGCGACGAGGCGTTGAACTCCATCGACCTGTTCACCCGCCACGTCATGCCCGACATCACCGCCCATCAGGAGGCTCTCTGAGCACATGACGGCCGAATACGAGCTGTTCGCGCTGCGCTACGCCACGCGCGAGGCGCGACGGCATGAGCACTTCATCGGCGGCGATCCGCACGACGGGCCGATGCCGATGGACTATTTCGTCTGGCTCGCCCGCAACCACGACCGGGCGGTGGTGATCGACATCGGCTTCACCGCCGAAAGCGGCGGCAAGCGTGGCCGCACCCTGGAACGTTGTCCGATCAACTCGCTTGCGCTTGCTGGGAGTCGATCCGGCGACGCGTGGAGGACGTGATCCTGACCCACATGCACTACGACCACGTCGGCAACTTCCACAAGTTCCCCAATGCCCGGTTTCACTTGCAGGAACCGGAGATGCATTACGCTGTCGGGCCGCTACATGCGTCACCGGCATTTGGCGAAAAGCTTCGAACCGGATGATGTCTGCGGCATCGTGCGGCTGAACTTCGATGGCCGCGTCGTCTATCATAACGGCCCCGCCGATGTGCTGCCGGGCATCGGCATCGTGCCGACGGGCGGGCACTCCGCCGGGCTGCAGTTCGTCAAGGTCAACACAAGGCGCGGCGTCGTCGTGCTGGCGTCCGACGTCACGCCACTTCTACGAGAACATGGAGACCTACTCGGCCGTTCACCACCGCACTGCATATCGGCGAGATGCTGGACGCATTCGACACGCTGCGCGCCCACGCCGCATCGCCGGAACTGATCGTTCCGGGCCACGATCCGCTGGTCATGCAACGTTATCCGGCACCGTCGCCAGACCTCGAGGGGATCGTCGTCCGCCTGGACGTGCCGCCCGTGCAATAAGGAGAAGACATGAACGCCGATGAACTGCGCGCCATGCAGGCACCGTTGAAGCAGCTTTACCGAGACCAGCCGGACGCCGCCCGCGTCCACGCCCGAGCGGAGGGCAGCCTGGATCCGAACGACATCGCGATCGTCGTCGATGCCTGGCATGGCAAGGTCACCGCGGGACTGCACAAGGCGGGCGGCGGCTCGGGCGAACTCGCCTGTTCCGCCGACATGCTGCTGGAGGCGCTGGTCGGCTGCGCCGGCGTCACGCTGCGGGCGGTCGCCACCGCCATGGGCGTAACCATCCGGGGCGGCAAGGTCATCGCGGAGGGGGTTTGGGACGCGCGCGGCACACTGGGGGTCGATCGGGCCGCGCCGGTCGGCGCTGACGGACATCACGGTGCGGTTCGACGTCGACTGCGACGCGGACCGGGCGAAACTGGAACGAATGATCCAGACGACGGAACGGTATTGCGTCATCCTGCAGACGCTGAAGTCGCCGCCGAAGATCGCCATGGAGATCGCGTAGGCCGGGGCTCCGGCCCGCGGTCCTTACCCATCCCCAATGCTGCTGCGCGTCGCCGGCGTGCGCGATGCGCCGACGGCGACATCCAGCCAGCCACGCGGATCGTAGCGCGCCGCGTCGTGCGGGCGTATCAGGACGGTTGTCGTGTCGAACTCTATGATCGCCGGCCCGGGAATGCGCTGGTCCGGCGGCAGCGCAAGGAAGTCGAATACCGGCACCGCCGTCCAGCGATCAAGGTAGACCCGACGGTGTGTCCTTGGCGCGACATGAGCGGACGAAATCGCCGAAACCGCTGTGTCTACGTGGGGCAGCCGGCCGATAACCGAAAGACGGGCGTTCACCACCACCACCTCCTGGTCCCTCAACGCGTAGGTATAGAGGCGTTCGTGCGCGGCATGGAACCGGTCGGCGAGGGTCATTTCCAGGCCAGGGAAATCCCAGTCGACGTCGTCCAGTGGGACGGGAATCTCGAAAACCTGCTCACCGTAGCGCATGTCGGCGGAGCGGTGCGCCGTGACCATTCCGTCGAACCATTCCAGTCGCGCCCGGCCCTCGGCTTCCATTGCTGCGAAGGCGGCTTTCAGGTCCCCGGTGTCGATGCTGCCGGATTGGCCGCGGCTGAGCTCAATCCGCAGATCGGTGTTCAACATGCCCCAGGCCGACAGGACGGAGGCGGCGACCGGAACCACGACGCGGCTGATGCCCAATTCGGCGGCGACGGCAGTGATGTGCAGCCCGGCCGCGCCGCCGAACGCCAGGAGGGTAAATCCGCGCGGATCGACACCGCGCCGGACCGTCGCCACTCGTACGCCATCCGCCATCCGGCTGTTCACCACCCGGTGGATGCCGGCCGCCGCCTGTTCGGTGTCAATCCCCAGATCGGCGGCAAGCTTCGCCACAACCCCGGTCGCGGCATCCACGTCCAGGCTTCGCTGTCCGCCCAGGAAGTTCGCCGGATCGAGGTAGCCCAGCACGAGGTTGGCGTCCGTCACCGTCGCCCCGGTGCCACCCTGCCCGTAGCAGGCCGGACCCGGAACGGCACCGGCGCTTTCCGGACCGACGGAAAGCAGTCCGGACCGGTCCAGCTTGCCGATCGATCCGCCGCCGGCCCCGAGGGTGACGATGTCCAGGCTCGGCAGCGCGATGCGGGCATTGGCGACGGATTTATCTCCGGCCAGCATCGGCCGCCCGTCGCGGACGACGGCGATATCGGTGGAGGTGCCCCCCATGTCGAAGCCGATGACGTTCGGCCGCCAACCCGTTGCGCGACAAAGCGACCGCCGCCGCCACGCCGCCGGCCGGTCCGGACAGCGCGGTGCCGGCGCCGAGGCGTGTCGCCTCCGCCACCGAAGCGACACCGCCATGCGACAGGATCACCAGCAATTCGCCGTCATATCCGGCCTCGCGCAGCCGGGACTGGAGCCGGCCGAGATAGTTCTGGATGACCGGTCCGACCGCCGCGTTGGCGACGGTGGTGGAGAAGCGTTCGAACTCCTTGATCTGCGGCAGCACGTCCGACGGAGGTCGTGACATAGACGCCAGGCAGCCGGTCGCGGACAGTCTCGGCGGCAAGCTGCTCATGGACAGGATTGCGCCAGGCGTGCAGGAAGCAGATCGCCACGGCCTGGACATCGGCGTCGCGCAGTCGGTCGATCGCGGCATGCAGTGACGCCAGGGTCGAGCGCGGTCTCGACCGACCCGTCGGCGCGAATCCGTTCCGTCACCGGCAGGCGCAGGCGGCGCGGCACCAAAGGAGCGGCGGTGTCATGCGCAGGTTGTAGCGATCCGGCTTCAGGCCCTCGCGCATTTCGATCACGTCGCGATGGCCCGCGGTCGTCAGCATGCCGACGCGGGCGGCCTTGCCTTCGAGCAGCGCGTTGGTGGCGACGGTGGTGCCATGCACGATGCGTGACGTGCCGCGCAGCAGGTCGGCCGTGGTCAGCCCAAGGCGTTCGGCTGCGAGGGCGATCCCGTCCAGCACGCCGTCGGATTGATCGGCCGGCGTGGTCGCGGCCTTGGCGATGATCGTTTCGCCAGCGGCGGTCGATACGACGATGTCGGTGAAGGTGCCGCCGACGTCGATCCCGATGGTGGTGCTCATGCGGTGAAGGTGAACCGGCTGCCGGCGGTGTGCGGCAAGAACGTCTCCGGCGTCTCATGATTCGACCGCGGCATGGTGATCATTCCTCGAACTTCGTCAGATCGTTGTAGCGGGTTGATTGTGGATACACGAGCGGGGGCGGGTCGATCGCGAGCGATGTGGGCCGCATTTGGTTCCGCCGCGAGACCGAGGCGGGACGGCGGCAATCGACCGGTAGCAGCTGTTTCAACCTCCTGGTCTGCAACTGCCGGACCCGGGACCAATGCAGCGGGAAAGGACGTTAAGACACGAAGTCACAAAGATTTCCAAAGCACTATAAAACTGGTGTTCAGCCGTGTCTTCTTACAATGCATTTGTGCTCTTAGTGGCTTTGTGTTGAATGCCGGCAAATCGGTGCCGGCAGGCCACCTTAAGCAAATCCATCCGCAAACACCCGCCTCGGCGCTTTGTCCCTCTCATACCAGGCCCTCGGCCTTGTCTGCCGCCCGATCCGCCGGGTCACGCAAGGCCGGATCACCCCAGCCGCCACCGCCACCGGACAGAACATGGATCACGCTGCCGGATGGCACCGGCACGTTGATCTCCTTGCTTTTCAGCTTCCGCGGTGCCGTCGCCGGGCGCCAGCAGCGTGTAGTCGTGCGGTGCGCCGTCCTGGCCGCCGTCGATGCCGCGGGCGCCATGCACCACGCCCTCGCCGGCGGTGTTTGCATTGGTGACACCTTCGGCATCGACGCGCAGGCGCATGTCGCCGCCATAGCCGCCGCGGATACCGCCCGTCGCCGGCCGATCCCGAGCCGGTATTCGTGCGTCTCGAACACCAGCGGGAAACGGGTCTCCGCCACCTCGATGCTGCCGAACTTGATCCCGCCGGCGGAGTGCCACTCGCCGATCGTCGAATAGCCGTCGCCGGCCGCCGATCCGCCGCCACCGGGACGGGCCTGGAACATGTGCCAGATGAAGCGGCGGCCGGTGCGCGGATCGGTGCCGTTCAGGGCGATCCGCAGGCGCCGTCCCCAGCCGCCCATCGCCCGGTCCGGACACGCCTGTGCCAGCGCCACGATGATCGCCTCGATGATCTCGTTGGAGCAGTGGCTGGTGCACATCGTCACCGGAGCGCCCTTCGCGGGCCCAGACGATGGTGCCTTCCTTCAGCTTAACCGTCAGCGGCCGGAAGGCGCCTTCGTTCTTGGCGATATCGGGGTCGAGCAGAAAGGCGAACGCCATCGCCACCGCGGACTGGGTGTTGGCGTGGGAGGAGTTGACGAACCCGGTCACCTGCGGGTCGGACTCCGTCAGGTCGACGGTGACGTCGCTGCCCTGCTTGGTGACGCGGGCGCGGATGACGATGTTGGTCCGGTCGAACCCGTCGTCGTCCAGCACCGCCTCGCCGAGGTAGACGCCGTCGGCCCAGTCCGAAACGATCTGGCGCGCGTGACGTTCGGCGGCGTCCAGCATCGCTTCGACCGACGCCGCACAGCGTTTCGGCGACCGAATTCCCGGATCACCGAGGCCAGGCGCTGCTCGCCCAGTCGCGCCGAACCGATCTGTGCCGCGAGGTCGCCGCGGAAGTCGCGGGGATGGCGGACGTTCAGCGCCAGCATCTCCAGCAGGTCCTCGCGCAGCACGCCGTTTTCGGTCAGCCGCATCGGCGGCAGGCGCAGACCCTCGTGCCAGATTTCCGTCGCGGCGGGGTTGTAGGCGCCGTGGGTTGCACCGCCGATGTCGGAGTGGTGCGCCCGGACCACCGACCAGAACATCAGGGCCGGCCCGGCGAAGACCGGCACGAACACGGTCAGATCAGGCAGATGCGAGCCGCCCCGATAGGGATCGTTCAGCAGATACACATCGTTCGGCGAGGGGGTCGGGAAGCGTTCGGACAAGCGCCTTCGCCGCCCAGGGCATCGCGCCGACATGCACCGGAATGTGGTCCGCCTGCGCCACCAGTCGGCAACGCGCATCGATCAGCGCGATCGAGAAGTCGCGCGACGAGTTCAGGATCTGCGAGTAGGCGGTGCGCAGCATCGCCTCGCCCATCTCCTCGGCGATGGCGTTCAGCCGGTTCTGCAGCACGGCGATGGTGATCGGGTCCGTCATACCGGGATGGTGGCAAATCCGGCGCCGTTAGGGAGCTGCTTTGCCATCCGGGCGAAAAATCGGAAGATGTTTCCGAATTCCGGTGACGCCAGGATACCGTCACAGGCGGGATGCAACCTATGCAAGGTGCGAGCGGTTGCCTATATTGCTGGCATGACACACTCGCCGATGACCGCTCAGTCGCGCTCTGTCACGTCCCGTTCCGCTAACGGTTCGGCCACCAGGCCTGCCGACAGGACGGACCGTTGGGAGAAGATCAAGTTCGGCGATGTCGTGATCACTGCCCGCCGGCCCAGTGATGCTGACATACAACGCAATGCCGAGGAAGGCTGGGCCGGCCTTGCCCGCGCGTTCGCCAGGCTCGCCCGCCCGGGCGTTCGGATCTATCCGAAAAAGGACGTTCCGCTGTATTCTGTCGATCCCGACGACCCGAACATTTTCATCCGCAAGCTGAACGGCAAGGTCGACCGCGGCGTATTCCAGGACGGGCAGTTCAGGGCGACCGATTGAACACCGTCGGCGAAGCGCTCGACACCCTTCTGCAAAGCAGCCCTCAGCAGACGCGGACCCCGCTGGGGGTCATCCTCGCCGGGCACAACGGTTCCGGCAAGTCCACGATGTGGCGCCGCCTGCTGGCCGACCGGCTGCAAATCCCACTGATCAACGCCGATCGGATGATGCTGTCGATCCTGCCCGAACCGTTGGACGACGGCCGTCTTGTGGCGTGGGCCGCGCGGCTGCGGGACCGGAACGAAGGCTGGATGCGGGTGGCCCAGCAAGGCGTTCAGGCTTTCGTCGGCCACGCCATGGCGGCGCGGGTGCCGTTCGCGATGGAGACCGTCTTCTCCTATTGGGAAGAACACCCGGACGGGCGGGTGTTGTCGAAGATCGATATGATCACCAATCTGCAGGCGGCCGGCTATTTCGTCCTGCTGATCTTCGTCGGCCTCGCCAACGCCGAGGCCTCCATCCTGCGCGTGATGACACGTGTCGGACAGGGCGGCCACGGTGTCAACGAGTCAACGTTACGCAAGCGGTTTCCGAAGACCCAGAAGGCGATTGCCGGCGCACTGAAGGTCGCGGATGCATCGATCCTCGCCGACAACAGCCGCACGGAGGAGAGCGCCTTCACGGTCTGTCGGGCACAACTGGGCGAAACACCGTTGTTCGATGTCAGGCGGCTCGGAAAGCCGCCCCCCGCCATCTCGGCGTGGCTGGATGTCGTGGCGCCGGATTAGGTCCGATCGCAAGGAGGCGCGGGCCGCGCAACGACCGCGATTCGCTCTTGAACCGGATACTTCAGACCCACACCGACGTGTCGCCACTCTCTGTGCGCGACGCCAGGGCGTGGGCCGCGCCGGGTGGTGATCCGGTGCAGCGGCCCACGCGCCGGGCCGCGTGAAGTCCTGGTCAGTTGGTCAGGTTGTAGAACTTCGCGGCGTTCTCGCAGGTGATCTTATGGACCTGTTCGGCTGTCAGGCCCTGGAACTGCTGTTCGATATACTTGTCGGATTCAGGCCAGATGCCGTCGGTGTGGGGATAGTCGGAGCCCCACATCAGGGTATCTTCCGTCATCAGGTTGTTGGTGTTCAGCAGCTTCGGTCCGATCGGATCGAACTGGAACGTCGCCTTGCACTGACGCTGCCAGTATTCGGACGGCTTCAGCTTCATCAGGTCGCGGAACCGGTCCTCGAATTCGAAATCCATCCGGTCGAGCGCGTAGGGGATCCAGCCGATGCCGCTTTCACCGAACGAGACCCTCAGGCGGGGATAACGCTCGAACACGCCGGCGCCCATCATTGCGGCCAAGATATGGATCAGGCCCATCTGGAAGGCGGAAACGCCGGTGAACATGGCGGCGCGGCGCACCTGGCCCGAGGTCATTTCGCGGGCGCGCGGAGGCGTGGTGGGAAAGGTATGGAAGTGGAGCGGGAGCTGGACGTCGCTGACCGCTTGCCACAGCGGCTCCCAGCATGGGTGCCACATCGGCTCCATGTCCCACGAGCAGGATAATTCCAGGCCGCGCAGGCCCATTTTCGCGCAGCGATAGACCTCGGCCGCGGCGTGCTCGACGTTGCCGTAGGGCAGACAGGCCAGGCCGATGTGGCGATCGGGATAGTGGCTGCAGAAATCCTTCAGCCAGTCATTATAAATTCGGAACATCTCCGTCGCGGCCTCGTTGTCCTGCATTTTCGATGCGGATCCGAGGATGCCGAAGATGACCTCGGCGTCGACGCCGTCGCGGTCCATTTCCTTGACGCGGAGGTGCGGGTCGCTGGGGCGCTGGATGCCCTTCTTGCCGTCCTCGAACATTCCGGTTTTCGCCATGATGTCGACGCGCTTGTTCTGGCCGGGGACCAGCTTGGCGCCGCTTGGGCCGACACCGTTCAGCAGGCCGAAACTGGCGCCATTTTTGGTGACCCATTGCGGGCCGTCGGGGCCGTCGGTCACGTAGGGCATGCGGTCGCGCAGTTCCACGGACGCCTCGGACACGAAGAGTTCCGGGGGCATCCAGGGCATGTCGAGGTGACAATCGGCGGATATTCTTTTGTACTGCATCGAGTTCCTCCTGTGTTGCTCGCGAATTGATATCGTCCGCCTGTGTATCTCGCGAATTGTCAACCGCGGCGGCAAGGTGCCGATCCTAGACCCAGGTTGCTTCCGTGTCCAAACTACGCGGGCGGCACGTCCGGCGCCCCGGCGGGGGCTTCGTCACTTCGGAGATGGGGTCATTGCGGCGGTCATTCCGGACCCGTGCCGGTCCAAACGCGCCGGGCGGACGATTCGCGCGAGATCAAAATTGATTCGACCAGTAATGAAGTCACGAGGCGTAACGAGATCCGGCTGCCGATATGTTGACGGAAGTTACGAAAAAAACATATTCATTCACGTGAGGCGCGGCTAGCATCGGGTTTTCCGCGGGAGGATAAAGAACCGGTCGAAAGGCGGGTGCTTGCGCGAATGAAGAGAGGCAACGAATGATGCAAACGCAACAATCCATTGGTGAAGGGAAATCCGCCACCGTGGCTGAGAAAGCGCGGATCAGCCTGGCGGGGCGCGCCGCTGCCCGGCTCGATCGCCTGCCGCTGACCTGGGTGCAATGGCGGCTGGCGCTGATCACGCAGATATTCTGGGGTGTCATTATCGCCGCCGACGGCATCCCGGCAAAGCTCTATCCGTTCGTCTGGGGTCCGAGGCACAGTTTCGGCACGGGCGCACTGTCGGTCATGCTGGCGGTGCAGTTCGGCGTTGGGATCCTGATTGGCGAGTATTTGATCGGCATTGTCGCCGACCGCTGGGGCCGGCGGACGGCGCTGCTGTTGTCCTCCTTCGCCGTCGCATTGCCGCTGTGGCCCACGGCATCCACCGATGCCTTCTGGCCGCTGCTGACGTTCTTCGGGCTGTCGTCCATCGGGATGGGCGGCGTGCTGGCCGTCAACGTGGTCTACATGGGCGAGATCGTTCCGCCCAAGGAACGCGGCCGGGTGATGCTGGCGTCCCAGGTGCTCGCGGTGATGGTGTTCGGACTGCTTGGCAATGTGCCGGGAATGCTTTGGGTGCCGGCGCATTACCAATGGTTCATCTACCTGTTCGGGACCGTTCCGATTGTCGTGCTGGTGCCGCTGGTGCTGTGGGCGATGCCGGAATCGCCCCGGTGGCTGGAAGCGCATGGCCGTCACGGTGAAGCTGAGAAAGTCATGGTGCGGCTGGAGGCGGAGTGCCTGCGCCGCAGCGGCCTGGCACGTCTGCCCGAGCCTGACTATGGCCGGTACGCGGTGCCGGTGAACGAGCACGTGCCGCTGCGCGAGTTGTTCCGCGGTGAGTACGGCGAACGGACGATCGTGCTGCTGATCGCCTGGATCATCGGCTATGCGGGTCTGGTCTACGGGTTCTCGGGATACCTGCCGGTGCTGCTGAGCAGCTTCGGTTTCTCCGCCAGCACCACCTTTGGGGCGCTGCTGGTGGCGAGCGTCGCGGGCGGCGGCCTGGGGCTGGCGATCTGTGCGCTGATCGGCGAGGCGGTCGAGCGGCGCACCTCGATCGTGGCAGCGGCGGTGCTGTTCTGCGGCGCGATGTTCGCGCTGTACTTCACTCACGGGGTCGTCGCCGTCTACGTGCTGTCGGCGGTCGCCTGGGGCACGATGACGGTGTGGCTGTTCAATATGTACAACTACACGGCGTCGTCGTATCCGACGCGGTTGCGTGCGACCGGCGTTGGCCTGACGGACGGGCTGGGGCACCTCGGGTCGATATTCGGGCCGCTGATCGCCGGATGGCTGTTTGCCGCCACGGCTTATGCGGGGCACGCGGGGTGGTACGCGTATGTCACGGTGCCGGGGGCACTGCTTCCGGCTGCGCTGATCGGGTGGCGGGGCATCAATCAGCGTCGGGCGATTCTGGAGCAGATTTCGACCTGAGGCGGTGGGTGGCTGAGTCGGTCGGGGTTGGACGGCTGCCCGGAAGTGGGGCAGCCTCTCAACTGCCGCGCCGTCCATGGCTGTTTTGCGCCCATGTCGGCCAACAGGACGCATCTCCACGTCTTTGAAAGCGGTCCTTCGTTCAAGTGACGGCAACGCCCGAGGAGTATGGCTGCGTCGGAGAATGGGCAAGCTGGCGTTTAATCAACGAGCCTAACCGCCCCACCATCCCCTTTGCATCGCCAACGTCGATCGTTCCAATTACTAGTTCTTCATCAGAGCCCGTCACGCTGTACCGCGCAGTAAAGTGATCCTGGCCACCAAGTCCGGCGTGGTGGGGATAGAGCAGCATCATGCGCGGACAGCGATAGATGCGGCTGTAGGCTAACATTTGATAAATGTCGGCTTGGGCTATGCCCAGCTTTGGATCGTCAACGCGGGCGCTTAGCCGCTTCCATTTGGTGTCGACCAACAACAATATCTCGGAACCACGCCTGACGAGGATGTCGGGGATAGTCTGGAAGCGGGAATTGGCACCGCCGTCAAGCTCTTTCAGACAGTAGAGCCGGCCGCCCTTCCGCTGGACGATGAGCCCGTCTTTCGCCAGCGCTCGGCCCAGCATCCGTCCAACATATTCCTCAAACAACGTGTTCATCTCGAACAGCAGCGAGAAGCCCACCGCCGCGCCGCTTGTCGTTGTCTGGTAGCGCTCCCCAAGTAGCAGCTTAGCAAGGCTCAGAAGTTCGCGCCAACGTTGATTGGTGCGGTCAAGCACTACCTGATCCCAGCGCAATACTGGGATCGATACATCCGCAATGTCCGCATACGCAAAGGCAAGCTCGCGCAGCATCCGCTGGTTCTCCGACGAATGGGCCACTTGCGTCAGACGCTTGACCGCTGACTTCATGATCTGGTTCAGGGCGATGTCCGGCGAAAGATCGTCGTAACGGCAGGCCAGTGTTTGGGGCGTTGCCGCCAACGTCGTGAACTGCCGGGTTACGTCCAGCCGGCCTCGCAGTGCGGACAGATCACCCTCATGGCCGACATACCGGCGCGGCAAGCCGATGCGCACGGCGTCAACGAGTTTGCGGGTAAACAGCCCAATCAGCACCTCCAGCAGGTTGTCGCGCTGCCAGCCGGGCTCGGTGACACGCCCGCTATCGATTTCGACGTCGAGAGCAACCGCGAGCATTTGGACGAGGCGCCGGCGGATGCTGCTGTGGCTGGGGTTACCAGTAGCGTCTCCAAGCCCCTCAATCTTCGGCAAAATCTCCAGAGAGCAACCCTCGGCTGCAACGACGCCAACCACTTGTCCGGCGCGCAAATCGCGTCGGCCGTGAGCAAGAATACGCGCGCCCCCTTCGCCACCCAGTGGCGACGATCTCGCGACTGCAACCAGCCTGTCCGCGGCCTTTTCCGTGATTTCGCGCTCCCCTTCTCCGTAGGAGATACGTTGCCATTCAAGGACGGTGCGCCGTATCACCGAAACCGCTCGTAAGCGTCGTCGGCGAAGTGCTCACGTACCGTCCAGCGGTAGCGCTCAAGTGCCTCACCGTCGGCACCGAAGCCGTCTGGTGCCTTCAACAGTTGCCGGTTCAGAAAGCCCCCCTGTCCCTCGGCGTCGCCGAGCACCAGCGCTACCTTGCGCCAATCCTCGTAAAAATATTCGGCGAGCAGCGGTATTACTTTGCGCCGGATTACGGTCTCGATGGCCGTCTTGTTCCGACAGCCGATGAAATAGGCGTGGCCAACCTGGTGTTCGCGATCGAACAAATATTCAATACGCTCGTTGATGCGCCGCAACATCGCTCTTAGTGGCACGCGGTCCAGTTCTGATGGCAGGCAGGCGGGATCAGGCATCAGTTCACGGAAATCAAAGCGCCGCCGGAGCGCGGTGTCGAGCAATGCAATCGAACGATCTGCTGTGTTCATCGTGCCGACGATGTGCAGATTAGGAGGTACACCAAAGATATCGCCAGAATAGGGCAGCTTCACCTTCAGCTCATTCTTCGCACCGATCCGCTTGTCTGGCTCCAGTAAGGTGATAAGCTCCCCGAACACTTTGGAAATATTTGCGCGGTTGATCTCGTCGATGATCAATACGAACTGGTCAGGCGCAGCATCCTCCGCCGTGGCCTGCCCCGGAAGCAGCCGAGCTAGCGCCTCATGCTTCAGATGATCATTGCTAAGGAGGTAACAGGAGCTTTGGACGAAGGGCTTATCATAAAGCGTATCAACAGGCAGCGGCTCAGCCGGTAACATTAGCCATTGAACTGTCCGGCGATGAGCGTAGCCGCCTGCGCCGCTCGGGTCGTACCGATATGGTCCGGTAATCTGCCCAATCGCCCGAAAATGCGAGTTGCCCCACGAAACAACCACGAGGTCGCGCTCGCGCATCAAGCTGCGGAAGGGCCAGAGTTGGGAGATGTCGCTGCTGCTGCCCTTCTTCTCCGGGTCAACTTTGCGCCAATGATCGCGGATGGCATTGTAGCCTGCGTCGCCGTCATAAACGGGGTCTGACCAATCAATGTCTCCGCCCCAGTCCAGGCCGATATAGTTGCCGGTGATCGCCGCATCGAAGATATGATCTTCAGTGCCGGCCCGTCCGAGCGACATCTTGAACACCTGCCGATTTCCAATCTCGAAGCCGCCTGTTAGTCCCGCGGTCTTTCGAGCTTGCTCGGCTAGAGCAGATATCTCGCGGAATATGCCGCGCCTGGGTGTCAACCGAAAACCGGATTTATCGTCGCTTTCCTCGATTCCCGTAGTCGGCCTGAGCCCTTCGACAAAATCTTCATACGAATAGTTTTGATGGAATGTAACGAAGGCGATCTGCCCGGCCTCAACCAACATGTCATAGGTGTGCTTCAATTCCGCTCTATCCTCAGCTACCGGCTTGCCGCACAGGCGTACCGCCTCGACCGCCGTCGTGAAAGTCTTACCGGTGCCTGGTGGCCCATAAAATATCAGGTTGGTAGGTTCAGACAGGATCGGCTCCGGCTCTGTGGGCGCCGTGATATTTTCGGACGCCGGTAACGGCCTTGTCTGAACCGTATTCGAGGCGACATCCGCGGCGCTTCGGGTGCCGCCGAGGATGGCGTCGATCCGCTTACGAAACCCAGCGGCTTTGGCCAAGAAATCGGCTTTTTCTTGCTCGGTCTTTGCCGTCTTGGCCCATTCGATATTGCGTGTTTCGTGTGCCTTCAGTGGCGGCACGCTCACCATTGTGTCCTGCGCCATTTGCACCGCCCGCTCCATTGGCATCCTCGCCGGTGCCAGAGTCACCTGCTTGAGCAGCAGCATGACATTGGCCAAGTATCGACCGAGGTCGCAATACCGTTTGCCGAGCGCCACGCTATACGTGGAATCCACGTTCTAATCTAGCGAAGAAGGGAACTAGCTCATCTTATGACGCTTCGCATTAGGTACGAAGGCCGGCAAAATGAAATTACCTCGGCCGTCATACCAACCAGCCAATACCTCTATGCACACGTCCTACCTGTTCGCCAGCACATTCTCCGGACGCGGCGGGATTTCGCCGCGTTCCACGCGCAGCACCTGACGCGTCAGCATCTCGTGGGTCGGCGCCACAACCCCGACCCTTGCGCCTTCGCTGGCGATGAAGCCGTTCATGAACTCGATCTCGGTGCGGCGGCCTTTTTCCATGTCCTGCGCCATGGAGGGGCGCTGGTAGTCGCTGCGTTCCGCCTGGCCGGCGCCGCCCTCGGTCATCAGGCGTTCGATCTCGGCGTAGGCCGGCGCATCGCCTTCCATCGCCTTCGCCAGCGTCTCGAACGGCAGCGCACCGACTTTTCCCAGTTTGTAGCCCAGCTTTTGGCCGACGCGGACGGCTTCACCGCCCAACTGGATGCAGATGCGGCGGACCGCCGGGTGGTTGTCGCGGGCATTGCCGCCCATGCCGGTCGCGGCGGAGACACCGTTGCGCATCCCGTTCACGCACAGTTTGGTCCAGCGCTCGCCCCACAGATTGTCGGTGGCCTTCGACTGCATCGACGCTGGACAGGATATCGGCGATCTCCTGTGCGCGCCTTGTGATCCTGCCGCTGGGTTCCCCGACATAGAACGAGGTGATATCGGCACGTTTCGCGTAGCCTCGGCGGATATGGCCGGGCTGGTACAGATCGACGCCGACGCCACCGGTCACGATGCAACCGAGCGTGCGGCCCCAGCCGACGACGGCGGCGACGCGCTCCTCGTTGATGCAGTTCTGCATCGAGACCACGCAGCCCGAGGCCGACAGGTACTGCCGGATCAGCGTCGTCGCCCAGACCGTGTCATATGACTTGACCGCAACGAACGCGATGTCGACCGGCTGCTGCTTCGCCAGGTTCTGCACCTCGGTCAGGTGCATGGCATTGACCTTCACGCTCAGCCGCTCCTGCGGGGTCATGCCGTAGATCTCCAGGCCGTGCGCCTTCATCTGTTCGACATGTTCCGGCCATGGATCGATCAGGGTCACGTCGTGCCCCGCCGCGGTCATGTGGGCGCCGGCATAGCCGCCGACCGCTCCGGCGCCGATGACCGCGATACGCTTCGACATTCCTTCGTTACTCCTTTGGGGTTTTCGAGGCCGGTGGCGACCCCGTGCGGGATACGCGAGGTTGCCGCGCACGCCCTCGGGCCTGACCCAAGGGTCGCTTCGCTCCTCGCAACGACAGCCTCAGGCGCGCATCGCCATGCCGGTGTCGCGCATCAGGATCGCCGCGTGGGCGCCGGTCACCGCGGCATGAAAAGCCACGGCGCGTTCGGACATGTCGGCATCCGGGCGTTCCTCGGGTTCGAAATGCTCATAGGTATCGACGCCGCGCACCAGGGTGGCGTGGTCGTGCGCGCCGGCGACCTGGCGCACGTAGGTCGGGATGTAGCGGATGGCGAAGCCGATGCGCCGCAGGTCCGAGGGATTGGGATCGGAGCCGTGGATCAGCCGCACATGGTGCAACGACATCTCGCCCGCCTGCAGTTGCAGCATTTCGGCCTGGCTTGCGTCCACGTCCACCATGACCTCCTGGCCGCGGCTCAGCAGGTTTTCCGGGCGGAAGGTGTCGTGATGAGGCACCTGGTCGAGCTTGTGGGTGCCGGGGATGACGCGCATGGCGCCGTTGGCGGCGATACTGTCGGACAGCGCCACCCAGGCCGTCACCACGTCGGCCGGGTCGAGGCCCCAGTAGGTGGAATCCTGATGCCAGGAGACGAAGCCGGGGTTGCGCGGCTCCTTGATGAAGAACGAACTGCCCCAGCACAGGATGTTGGGGCCGATCACGTCCTCGACGGCGTCGAGGATGCCTGGGTGGCGGACGAGGTCGTTCAGCCAGGTGAACAGCAGGTGGGATTTGTGGCGCAGCTTGCCTTCCATGGGGCCGGCGTTGGCCTCGAATGCTTCCAGGCGGGCGCGCAGGGCGTCGGCGTCCCGGCGCGGCATCACGCGGATTGGAGCGTAGTACCCCTGTTCCTGGTACTGGCGCAGCGCCATCTCGGTCAGCATTTTCACGGTTCCCTCCGCTTGGCGGTCGACGATGAGAATGGGAAACGGGGGCGATGAAAGTCAACCTGCCGCCTGCCGACGCGGTCATCGTCATCTTCGGGGCGGCGGTGCGGCCGGACGGAAAACCGAGCGCGACGTTGCGCTACCGGGTGGAGGCGGCGGTGCGGTTCGGGCGGCGGTTCGGGCGACCGCTGTTCGTTCCGACGGGCGCCAAGGGGCGGCATGGTGACGCCGAGGCGAAGGTGATGGGGCGACTGCTGATGGAGGCGGGGGTTCCGGCCGAGGCGATTTATGAAGAAGGGACCGGCACCGATACGTTGTCCTCGGTTCGGGCCGTGGTGCGTCTGGTCCGCGGCGGCCCGCCGGTCTATGCGTGCACCAGTGCCTATCACCTGCCGCGCTGCCTCATGCTGCTGCGGCTTGCCGGGATCAGGGCGCGGGCCTGTCCGCCGCCACCGGTCCCGGCGGCGAGCAATCCGTGGCTGCGCTGGTACTGGCGGCTGCGCGAGGCCCCTGCCCTGCCCTACGACGCGCTGCTGATGCTCTGGCTGCGCCTCAGGCGTGCCGACTGATCGGACGAGGCGGTTGGCCGAGGCTGGTCGATCCCGAACCGGCCGCGAGGCGGGGGAGGCGTGTGGCCGCCCTGGTCTGCACAGCCGGTCGCCAACACGACGCCGAGGGTCAGTCGGGCGCGAGCAGGACCGCCGGCATCCAGTTCGCGGCGCGCCGCGACATCCGAGCGGGTGTCGTTTCGGCATCGTAGTCGGGCTGTATGGCTTCCTGCGTGAAGGCGGCGCGGTCTGCCAGGCACAACGTGTTCAACACGGCTCGCAGCCCGGCCTCGGTTTCGCATACCGCGCCGATATACACCCCGCACCGGCGGCACAGCAGATAGTCCGCGGTCCGCGAACCGAAGCGATACCGCTCGACCAGCGACCAGTCGCTCGCCCGGATGTCGACCCGTCCGGCGGGGTCGGACACCGTGCGCGTCCCGTGCGACCGGCAGAAGGAGCAGGCGCAGGAACGGATGACGTTTTCGGACGGCGGCCGGGTCAACCTGACCTCCACCTGCACATTGCCGCAATGGCACCCGCCGTCATGCTGCATGTTCGCGCTCCCTCGATCGCCAGCCAGCGACGCCCCGGTATGCCGAAGCTGAAGCTCGGTATCGCTGGCGAGGTTCAGCTTCAGGATACTGGCCCTTTGGTCTCGGTGGCCTGTTTATCCTCCACCCTCGCCGCGAGAAGTGACGAGCGCAAGTGGGACAGACACCGGCCGCGAGGACAACGGATGCCGGTCGTGCCTGCAGGGCAAAACTCGTTCTGACCGCACGCGGTTCATCGTCCCCGTGTCTTTGCCGGGCTTGGGTGGTCGTATGCCAGCCATCGGCGACTGCGCTGTTGGCGGCGGCAGGAAAGACGTGGCTGGCCCCCGCCCAAGGCCAGTCCTGACGCGGGGAACGGCCGGCGATGACAAGGGGAACGGCAGGCCGTGACAGATGGATCTGCCGCGGCGCCACTTGACGCACTTATCGACGCTCAGACCCGATTTTCGCCGCAGAACCGACGCCCGCGAGGACTACCGTTCGTTCTCGTCGGGGTCGGACTCGACCTCGATGTCGCCGCTGATGACGTCGGTGTCATCCTCGAGGTCGTCGGCGGCCTCGAGGACGTCTTCTTCCTCGACGTCCTCGACGCCTTCGACCTCCACATCCACGTCCTCGGGCGCGGGAGCCGGCTTCTTCGGGCGCTTGTCTTCGATCACGTTGCCGCCAGAGCGACGCGGACGCGGCTGTTCGACCGGCTGCTCGGTCCCGCATTTCGGACAGACGGCGGGGGACTTGGTCAGATCATAGAATCGCGTGCCGCACGCGACGCAGACCCGCTTGGTGCCGAGTTCAGGCTTAGCCATGAGTTTATAAGGCCCTTCGTGACAGGGTAGATGCCCGTTGGGGGCTTCAAACAAGAGCGCGCGCCCATGCCACCACGACAGCGCCCTGTCAAATGGCCTATCGGATTCGCTGACGGTATCCGCTTCGGCCAAAAGCCGATATCAAGCCTGCCGAACACGCCAGCCACTGGACCCGACCCATGGATGAAGTCGCCCCTCGCCCGCTGATCTCCGGGCGCCCGCCCGCCCCGTTGAACGGCCGGATCGCCGTGCCGGGCGACAAGTCGATCAGCCATCGCGCCCTGATGTTCGGCGCGCTGGCGGTTGGCGAGACCCGCATCACCGGCCTGCTGACCGGGGAGGACGTGCTGCGCACCGCCGCCGCGATGCGCGCCCTGGGCGCCGAGGTCACGTCCGCACGCGGACGGCACCTGGCGGGTCGCCGGCCGCGGCATCGGCGGACTGACGGAACCGGCCGACGTCCTCGACATGGGCAATTCCGGCACCGCCGCTCGGCTGCTGTGCGGCATCCTCGCCAGCCACCGTTGTTCGCGGTGATGACCGGCGATGCCAGCCTGCGCGGCCGGCCGATGCGCCGGGTGATCGATCCGCTGACCGCGACCGGCGCTCGGTTCACCGCCCGCGAAGGCGGCCGCCTGCCGCTGGCGATCGAGGGCGCGCGCGACGCGCTGCCGCTGGACTACCGCGTGCCGGTGCCGTCGGCGCAGGTGAAGTCGGCGGTGCTGCTCGCCGGCCTGAACGCGCCCGGGATCACCCGCGTCGAGGAACCGGAGGCCACGCGCGACCACAGCGAGAACATGCTGCGCCACTTCGGCGCGACCGTGCGCGTCGAGATCGACGGGCGCCGGCCGGATCATCGAACTGCAGGGGCAACCGGAGTTGCTGGCCGCCGACGTCGTCGTCCCGGGCGATCCGTCCTCGGCCGCGTTTCCGATCGTCGCGGCGCTGCTGGTGGCCGGCAGCACGGTGACCATCCCGGCGGTCGGGTTGAATCCCGCTGCGCACCGGGTTGCTTGAACTGCCTGCAGGAGATGGGTGCCGGATATCGTTATCCGGAACCGCCGGATCGAGGGCGGCGAGCCGGTCGGCGATCTGGACATCACCGGCGGTGCGCTGCGCGCGGTGGACGTGCCTGGCGAACGCGCGCCCAGCATGATCGACGAATATCCGATCCTCGCGGTGGCCGCCGCCTGCGCCACCGGCACCACGCGGCTGCGCGGCTTGAAGGAACTGCGGGTCAAGGAAAGCGACCGGCTGGCGGCGACCGCGGCGCTGCTGGCGGTCAACGGCGCGAAGGTCGAGATCGAGGGCGACGACATGATCGTCCACGGCACCGGCGCGCCTCCGGCGGGCGGCGGGGTGGTCGAAACCCATATGGACCATCGCATCGCGATGTCGGCGGTCGTGCTTGGACTGGTCACGGCATCGCCGGTCACCGCCGACGACGCCGGGTTCATCGACACCAGTTTCCCCGGCTTCGTCGACCTGATGAACGGCATCGGCGCCGCCATCCGGCCGGCGCCGATGACCGTGAAGCCGATCATCGCGATCGACGGGCCGGCGGCGGCGGGCAAAGGCACGCTGGCCCGCCGTCTCGCGGCGACGCTGGGACTGCCTTACCTGGACACCGGGCCTGCTGTATCGCGCGGTCGGTCGGCGCGTGCTGGACGCCGGCGGCGATCCCAGCGATCCGGCGGCGGCCGGAGCGCGCGGCGCGGTCGTTGCAGCCGTCGGACCTGGATCGTTCCGACCTGCGCGGACCTGCAGGCCGATGCGGCGGCGGCCTCGGTCGCGTCCAATCCCGACCGTGCGCGCCGCGTTGCTCGCCTTCCAGCGCGATTTCGCGGTTCGAAACGGCGCGGTGCTGGATGGCCGCGACATCGGCACGGTGATTTTCCCTGATGCGCCGCGAAACTTTTCGTCACCGCCAGCCTGGCGGAGCGCGCGCACCGTCGCTGGCTGGAGTTGCGTGCCAAGGAAATGGATCGATATCGCTACGGTCGAGGAGGACATGCGGCAACGCGACGCGAAGGACGCCGCCCGCGCCGCCGCTCCGCTACGGGCGGCGAACGATGCTTACCAACTCGATACCAGCGACATGGATGCCGAGGCCGTGTTCCAGGCGGCGCTGACTTTCGTGCGGAGCCGAATCGAAAAGCTGTGATATTCTAGCGGTGTCCGCCGGGTAATGGCTATGGCGCCTGGGCGATGGGCCGCGTTACGAGTACACCGATGGTCCCGAGGAAACGATGGCAGACTCCACAACCCGGCTCCCGTCGTCGTCAGCACCGCCGACCGCACTCGACCACGTCGTGGTGCGACTACGGCTGATCGGCCAGATGGAAGCCTGGACGGTGCGCAGCGAAAGCGTGCTGCCCGCCGGACGCAAGACCCGCGCGCTTGCTGGCCTGCATCGCGATGGCCGCCCCACGGCCGGTGTTGCGCGGCCGGCTCGCGGAACAACTGTGGAGCCGGCGGCCGGAAGAGCAGGCGCGGGCGTCGCTGCGGCAGGAAATCCACCGGCTGCTGGAGGCGTTGTCGCCGGCGGAAACCGACATCCTGATCATCACGCGCGATCACCTCACCTTGCGGCCGGGCGCGGTGTGGATCGACGTCGAGGAGGTGATGCGGGCAACCGCCGCCCAGCCGGCGTCGCTGGCGCTGCTCGACGGCGACCTGCTGGAGGATCTGGACGGGATCGATCCGAATTTCGACGCCTGGCTGAACACCGAACGCGAACGGCTGCGCGACCGCGCCCGCGGCATCGCCGAGACGATGCTGAAGGACAACCTGGAACCCGATGCGGCGATCGCGGCGGCGCAGCGGCTGCTGACGATCGACCGTTCGCATGAAGGCGCCTGGCGCGCGCTGATGAAAGCCCACGCCGCTCGGGGCGAGCGCGGGCTGGCGGTTCAGGCCTATGACCGGTGCCGGGCGGTGCTGGCGGATATGCTGGATGCGGCGCCGTCGGTCGAAACGCAGAAGCTGTCTGAATGAAATCCGCGGGCCGTCGCACAGCCGCCTGCCGCTTCGCGGCCGCCGCAGATGGCGGACGCCACCGCGCCGGTCGCGGCGACCGACCACCGCGACCGGCGACGGAGCCGGAGTACGACCGCGGCCGACATGCTGCCGGGTCCACGCAGGCGGGAGCCATCGGCCGTCGCGGGGCGGCGCCCATATCGGCGTGATGCCGTTCCGCCTGATCGGCATGCCCGACGAGGACGCGCATCTGGCGCCCGGACTGGCCGACGAAATCACCAACGCGCTGTCGCGGTTCCGCTGGATGTTCATCGTCTCCTCCAACTCGCTGGGCCGTTTCGCCGCCGAACAACGGGATGAGGCGGCGATCCGGCGGGAGTTCGGGCTGGACTTCCTGCTCGATGGTTCGGTGCAGCGGGCAGGCAACAAGATCAGGATCAGCCTGCGGCTGTTGGATCTGCGGGCGAACAACCAGATCGTCTGGGCTCGCCGCTTCGATCGCGAGACCAACGATCTGCTGTCGCTGCAGGACGAGATCGCGGCCGAGGTCGTGGCGCAGATCGATCCGGAAATCCTGCTGATCGAAGCCAAGCGAAGCACCAGCCGCGGCCCGGTCGATGCCACCGCGTATGACCTGATGCTGCGCTCGATCCCGCTGATGCGGGCGGATGGAGCACGACGCCGTTCATGCAGGCCGGGCAGTATCTGGCCGACTGCGATCGCACTCGAACCCGATTATGCGGCCGCCTATGCCTGGTATGCCTACTGGCACATTTTCCTGGTCGGCCAGGACTGGGCGGATCACCCGAACGCGATGATGGAGACGGGCCGGCGAGTTGGCGGAACGGGCCATCGTGCTCGATCCGTTCGATGCCCGCGGACTGTCGATCAGCGGCCATGTCCGGGCGTTCCTGCACCGCCGCCTGCGCGAGGCGATGGTGCTGCATGACCGGGCGCTGTCGCTCAATCCCGAACCTGGCGATGGCGTGGGCGCTTTCCGCCGTGACGTACGCCTATGCCGGCGATCCGGAAGAGGCCGAGCGGCGGACAAGCGCTACAAGAGTTGTCGCCGCTCGACCCGCACGCTTTCATCTTCGATGCGATTCCTCGGCGTCGATCCACCTGATGAAGCGGGACTACGAAAGCGCGGTGGAGGTGGGACGCAACGTCAGCCAGCTCAATCCGTCGTTCTCGGCCACCTACAAGCCGTATCTCGCGGCGCTCGGGCATCTGCGGCGCGATCAGGAGGCGGCGACGATCCGCCGGCGGTTGCTGACGCTCGAACCGGATTTCACCATCGACCGGTTCCTGGCGACGCACCCCGATGGAACGGGAGAGCGACAAGATGCATTACGCGGAAGGACTGCGCCTCGCCGGCATCCGCGAGCGCGATCCACCCGCGGCCAACGCACCGATCATCCTTCGGCCGGGGCTGGGTTAGGGCGAGGCTCTGCCGTTGCGTGGCAACGGGCCGGCGGGGCCCCCCTGATCCCGAGACGTCGATGGCGTGGAGCCGTGGTTACCTCAGCGGCTGGCCGAAACGGCCACCGGCGCTCTGACGGCGGCGACGATCTGGCGGGCGAGGGCCTGGCTGACGCAGAGATAGCCAAGGTCGTTGTGATGCAAGACCGTCGGACGCGGTGAACAGGCCGGGCTTGTCGCCCCTCATCGGACCAGGCGTCCATCAGGTGGCTGCGGGAGAACAGGTTCACGCCGGTTTCCTGCGCGACGTGGCGCAGCGAATCCTCCAGGATGATGTGCTCGACGGCCGCGAGCACCTTGGGCGAGCGCTGATTGTCCATCAGGATGACGTCGATTCCGGCCTTGACCAGGCGGTTCACGCCTTCCTCCACCAGGCGGTGAAACACGGCCGGATCGGCGTGGCGCATGGCGCCGTTGGCGCCGACCTGCCAGATGACGAGTTGCGGACGCACGGCGATGGCGTCGGCGTCGAGACGGGCCAGTTCCTCGGGCGCATCCTGGCCGCCGATGCCGCGGTTGATGACGGCGAAATGCGCGGCTGGCAGCGCCTTGTTCAGCGCGGCCTGCAGGATCGCGGGATAGGTGTGGGCGCTGTCGGACGCCATCGCGCCTTCGGTGGAGGAGGAACCGAGGGCGACGATCACGCCCTCGGTCCGAGCCGCGATGGCGGCCTGAAGATGCGGCAGATGCAGCGGGTCCATCGGCGGATCGGCTGGACAGACGGTGCCTGCCCGGCCGACGGCGGGCGCAAGCAGACCGGCAAGGCAGCAGACGATGTTGAACAGCCGGCGGCGTGCCCGGATGAGGGTGGTCGAGCGCTCAGTCATCATGGATTGATGATCGAACGCCCACATTGTGTCCAGATTGCGATTAGTTTCCCGCTGATTTGTCATCCGTTACGCCCTCGGCATTGCGCCGCTTGCGGGCCGCCGCGGCATACTGGCCGCGCGGACGAACCACCTGGGAGTTCGGCCGGACGACGGTGTCGTAGTAATCGTCCCAGTCCTCCGGCGTGAACTGGGTCAGTTCGGGCACGATTTCGTAGTTGTTGAGGGTCGAGTCCTCGTAGACATGGCGCGGGATTGGCTGCACCTGAAGCAGCGGGTAGTCCGGCTTGAAGTCGATCGGCACGTTGGTCTTGGTCAGCCGCAGATTGGTGATCAGCGGACCGAACCAGTGGTCGGTTTCGACGATACCCTCGAAGAGTTCCCAGCCGCCACTGCGCGGCAGGTTGGCGGGGGCGCGCACCAGCAGGCTCCATCCCGGAGCGGTGCGGACCACGAGGCCGGTCCAAAGCTGGATCAGGCCGGGTTCCTGCAGGGCGCCGAGGAAGGGCGGGGAGAATTCCTTGATCTCATCGGGGGCGATGGCATCGAACTGATCGCGGAAGCCGGGGAACTGGACGGCGGAATTGAGCGGCAGCCACTCGCCGGCGCCCTCGAAGGTCCAGATCATGTCGTGTCCGTCCCATTGGACGGAGAAGCCGATCGGCGGGAACAGGTAGTAGCCGAAGGCCGAGGCCGAGGTCGCGGCCTCACAATAGCGGAAGGCGCGCGTCGGAAGCGATCCGGCCGCCGAGCGGTCGGCGCGCTGCGGCATGCGGGCGGTGGGGATCAGGCGGTGGAAGGTGATCAGCTTCGGTTTGGCGGGCGGCTTTTCGGCGGTGGCGTCGGACAGGGTCGGGTTATTCACGACGACAGATCCTGGAGGGGTGGAACGGACAAACAGACCGGCCCCGCGGGCTCGGTCTGTAATGGTATAGTCCGATCCGCCGATCATGGCTCGGCCCGCGATGAGCGGGGCCTGGGGTTCAGCCGCCGAGGCGGACTTTGGAGGCGTCGGTGGTCGCCAGCGTCGGCGCGTAACCGCCGAGGCGGACCTTGGAGGCGATCGGTGGTCGCCAGCGTCGGGGCGTAGCCGCCGAGGCGGACCTGCGAGGCATCGGCAGTCGCCAGCGTCGGGGCGTAGCCGCCGAGGCGGACCTTGGAGGCGTCGGCCGTCGCCAGCGTCGGGGCGTAGCCGCCGAGGCGGACCTTGGAGGCATCGGCCGTCGCCAGCGTCGGGGCGTAGCCGCCGAGGCGGACCTTGGAGGCGTCGGCGGTCGCCAGCGTCGGGGCGAAGCCGCCGAGGCGGACCTTGGAGGCATCGGCCGTCGCCAGCGTCGGGGCGTAGCCGCCGAGGCGGACCTTGGAGGCGTCGGCCGTGGCCAGCGTCGGGGCGAAGCCGCCGAGGCGGACCTTGGAGGCGTCGGCGGTCGCCAGCGTCGGGGCGTAGCCGCCGAGGCGGACCTTGGAGGCGTCGGCCGTGGCCAGCGTCGGGGCGAAGCCGCCGAGGCGGACCTTGGAGGCGTCGGCCGTGGCCAGCGTCGGGGCGTAGCCGCCGAGGCGGACCTTGGAGGCGTCGGTCGTCGCCAGCGTCGGGGCGTAGCCGCCGAGGCGGACCTTGGAGGCGTCGGCCGTCGCCAGCGTCGGGGCGTAGCCGCCGAGGCGGACCTTGGAGGCGTCGGCCGTGGCCAGGGTCGGGGCGTAGCCGCCGAGGCGGACCTTGGAGGCGTCGGCCGTGGCCAGCGTCGGGGCGAAGCCGCCGAGGCGGACCTTGGAGGCGTCGGCCGTCGCCAGCGTCGGGGCGTAGCCGCCGAGGCGGACCTTGGAGGCGTCGGTCGTCGCCAGCGTCGGCGCGTAGCCGCCGAGGCGGACCTTGGATGCGTCGGTGACGGAAACCAGAGCGGAGATGTTCGAAAAAGCGGACATTGGCGTGACCTTTCTGTGACTGTGTTCCAAGTTCGCGAACCGCTCACGGAAACTGTTTGCGATCCGTTAATGGAGACATACTCACAGAATGAGAATTTATTATCGTTTTTTTGACGTTATCTTGACGTCAAATCGTCGCTGCATCGGCGTAAAACGGCAAAATAATTTCAAGCGCGCTTATTGCTGTCGGAAAACAGATATACTGGCAGCATTGTTCATATACTTGAGATCGATCGTCATATGGCGCGTGGACTTCAAGTTATTGGAATGTCGCGATGCGACCGATATGTGGCGATGTCGCACAAAAAGAGACCCGGCCACCTGAGGTACGGCCGGGTCTCATTATTGACGAGTGCGGAAAGACGTGAATTCAGGCGGCGGTGCCGCCGATCGTCAGACCGGAAAGTTTCAGCGTCGGCTGGCCGACACCCACCGGCACCCCCTGGCCGCTCTTGCCACAGGTCCCGATTCCAGGATCGAGCGCCATGTCGTTGCCGATCATCTGCACCTTGGTCAGCGAATCGGGCCCATTGCCGATCAAGCGTCGCGCCCTTTGACCGGCGCCGTGACCTTGCCGTCCTCGATCAGGTAGGCCTCGCTGGCCGAGAACACGAATTTCCCGGACGTGATATCCACCTGGCCACCGCCGAAATTCACCGCGTAGAGGCCACGCTTGACGGAAGCGATCATCTCCGCCGGGGTGTGCGACCCGCCAAGCATCACCGTGTTGGTCATGCGGGGCATCGGGGCATGGGCATAGGACTGGCGGCGGCCGTTGCCCGTCGCGCGCATCCCCATCAGGCGTGCATTCAGCCGGTCCTGCAGGTATCCGACCAGGATTCCGTCCTCGATCAGCACCGTGCGGTTGGTCGGCGTGCCCTCATCGTCCACGGTCAGGCTGCCGCGGCGATCCGGCATGGTGCCGTCATCGACCACGGTGACACCTGGCGAGGCGATCCGCTTGCCCATCAGGCCGGCGAACGCCGATGTCTTCTTGCGGTTGAAATCGCCCTCCAGGCCGTGGCCGATCGCCTCGTGCAGCAGGATGCCGGGCCAGCCGGACCCCAGCACCACCGGCATCTCGCCGGCCGGCGCCGGACGGCTGTCGAGATTGACCAGCGCCTGGCGCAGCGCCTCATCGACGGCGCCCCGCCAGGTGCTTTCCTGGGTGACGAAGTCGTAGGAAAAGCGGCCGCCGGTGCCGTGACTGCCGGTTTCGCGCCGGCCGCCCTGCTCCACCACCACCGAGACGTTCAGCCGCACCAGCGGGCGGAGGTCGGCGACGCGGGTGCCGTCGGGGCGCATGATCTGCACCGCCTGCCACTCGCCGCTGATCGAGGCCATCACCTGCTTGACCCGCGGATCCTTGCCGCGCGCGTAGGCGTCGATCTCGCCCAGCAGCGAGGTGCGCGCGGAGAAATCCATCAGCCGCAGCGGATTGGCGTCCGAGTAAAGCCGAGCGTTGGTCGCCCGGGGCGGTTCGGCCGACGGTCCCCGAATGGCCGGCGGCAATCGCCGAGACGGTCGCCGCCGCCCGGCGCAGCGCTTCCTCGGAGATTTCGCCGGAATGGGCATAGCCGGTCGCCTCGCCCGCGACGGCGCGCAGGCCGAAGCCCAGGCCGGAATCGAAATTCGCCGAACGGATGTTGCCATCGTCGAGGCTGATGGATTCGCTCTCGCGGTATTCCAGGAAAAGTTCCCCGTCGTCGCTGCCGCGCAGGGCCTGATCGACGATATGGGCGGCGGCTGCCTGGTCCAGCGCGGCGTCCGCACGTTCGAAAAACAGCTTGTCGGTCGCGGCGATGGCGCTCATGGGGGCGATCCTTCAACGTTTGCGAAGACGGAAAGATGGTACGTCCGGCTTGGTTTGACCACCAGTGGCGGCGGTTACGGTCCCGCTTGCCTGACGGTCCGAGTCCCGCGGACGGTGCGGGTCCCCGGCAGGATGATTCGTGCGGCCCGTGCCTTTCGCCGGGCCGGTGGTCAGGCGCAGCTGCCCGGCATGACCCCGGGTCCCATTGGGATGGCATCGAACATGGCCTCGAGCGAGACCGTGACCATGTCACTCATGTCACGGGCATCTCGACCGGGGCCGGCAGTTCCACGTTCGGGCGGTGGAGCATTCGGACAAGCGGTGCACCACGATCAGCACGACGGTCAGCAGCACGACGGCGCCCGACTGGTGCAGGGCGGCGACCGGTACCGGCACGACCAGCAGCAGGGTGGTCACGCCCAGGAGGTACTGGCAGAGCGACGGCGGCGGCGAGGCAGGCGGCAAGCGGCCGCGGCAAGCCGACACGCCAGCCAAGCACGGCCATGATCGACACGAGGAGCAGGGTCAGCGGTCGCCAGCAGGCGATGATCGAACTGCACGGCGGCGATGTTCTCGGTCAGGTTGCGGACGAGCGGATGCAGCATCGCGTAGCCGTCCGGCACCAGGTGGCCATCCATCAGCGGGAACGTGTTGTAGGTCGAGTCCGGCGTGCAGGCCGGCGGTAAAGCCGCCGGCCACGATCGTCAGGCTCACCATCACCAGGCAGGCGAACGCCAGGCGGCGCAGCCAGGGCGGGACCGGCGGCGCGGTGGCCGACCGGGATAGCAGCGCCGAAAGCCCGGTCCAGACGATCGCGGCGTAGAGCACCAGGGCCAGCACCAGATGGATGACGAGGCGGTACGGCGACACCGCGGTCGAATCAGGAAAGAAAGCCGGATGCGACCATGAACCAGCCGACCGCGCCCTGCAGGCCGCCGAGGACGAACAGCAGCGCCAGGCGCGGGAGCAGGCGGCGCTCGATCCGGGCGGTGGCCCAGAGCCAGAGCATCGGCAAGCAGGAAGACGACGCCGATCAGCCGTCCCCACAGGCGATGGGTCCATTCCAGCCAGAAGATCTGCTTGAAGCCGGCAAGGCCGAAGCCTTCGTTCACCAGGGTGTACTGGGGAATTTTTTGATAGAGGGCGAACAGGTGGTGCCATTCGCGCGTCGGTCGTCGGGGGCAGCGCGCCCATGATCGGCGCCCACTCCATGATCGACAGGCCGGAGCCGGTCAGTCTTGTGACGCCGCCGAGCACGATCATCACCATGATCATGGCGGCGACGGTGAAGAGCCAGATGGCGACGAGGCGGCGGCTTTGGCGCGTCGCGGCGCGATCCATGCGGGAAGCGTCGGGGAAATCGTGCACGTCGAAGGGCATCGGCTGACTATAGGATGAGCGGTGCTGCTGAAAAAGCGTTTCAGCTCCCTTTGTCGATTTTCGCCTGTTCCGGCTTCAGACTGTTTCCGGGTTTCCGCCCGGCGATTCGCGAGGCTTTCCGCAGCGCTTGGAGGGTTCTCCGCGGCTTGTCTATCCTACGCCCGATGGCCCGCCGCCCGATGGTCTGCCGGTCGGGAGCCGAGGCAGTATTGCGGCTGCCCGAGGGTGCTACTGGATTCGCAGGAAAGCGTTCGCGTGACCGACTTTGGGGGCCTTGACCAGGCTTGCCGAGGCGACCCGCACGGAGTGCAGGCTGCCATCGATCTCCCGCTTCCAGAAATCCAGGAACTTGTGCAGCACCGGATAGCGCGGGGCGATATCGAGATCCTGCCAGATAAAGGTCTGGAGCACGTTCGGATGGTCCGGCAGATGGTAGAGGATTTCAGCGGTGGTCAGGCGATAATCTTGCAACTGCCGAACAAGGCTCATGGTTTCCTGCTTCCTTTCCGAGCGCGCATCCGGCCTGCCGGAGCGCGTCCGGACCTGGACAGCGATGCCAGCCGGATGACAGCATGATGTCGGAGGAACGCCGCCACGCGCAACCAGAAACACAATAAATTCAGCAACTTAGCACTCAGCGACGAAAGAGTGCTGCCAAACGCTTGACTTGCGGCTCGTGGCGGGGCTAGATCGCTGGCACTCCCAGCGCGGGAGTGCTAACAACCGGCCGGGTGCTCATGGGAGGCCCGGGTCTGGTTGTGGCAATCCGTTCAATCCCCGACTGAGAACGAACTCAGGAGCGTTTAAAATGAGTTTCCGTCCCCTGCATGACCGGGTCGTGGTCCGGCGCCTGACCGCCGAGGAAAAGACCGCCGGTGGGATCATCATCCCCGACACGGCCAAGGAAAAGCCGATGGAAGGCGAAGTCATCGCCGTGGGCCCTGGCGCCCGTAACGAAGCGGGCCAGCTGGTGCCGCTCGATGTGAAGGCCGGCGACAAGATCCTGTTCGGCAAGTGGTCCGGCACCGAAGTGAAGCTGGATGGTGAGGAACTCCTGATCATGAAGGAGTCCGACATCATGGGCATCATCACCGGCACGTGCTGCCAAGAAGAAGGCCGCCTGAGCAGGCCGCGACTTCCGCTTAGACACGTATCCGGTCGCGGTCGAGGCGCGGATCGCGGAGCGGCCGTGCGTCGTCGTGCGGCCGGGATGCGCGCCACAAAGTAACGACAGACAGACGAGGGAATAGCAAAGAATGGCTGCAAAGGACGTTCGCTTCGGCGGCGAAGCCCGCGCAGCGCATGCTGCGCGGCGTCGATATCCTGGCCGACGCGGTGAAGGTCACGCTGGGCCCCAAGGGCCGCAACGTGGTGCTGGACAAGAGCTTCGGCGCGCCGCGGATCACCAAGGACGGCGTGACCGTCGCCAAGGAGATCGAGCTGGCCGACAAGTTCGAGAACATGGGCGCCCAGATGGTGCGCGAAGTGGCCTCGAAGACCAACGACATCGCCGGTGACGGCACCACCACCGCCACGGTGCTGGCGCAGTCGATCGTGCGCGAGGGCGCCAAGGCGGTTGCCGCCGGGCATGAACCCGATGGACCTGAAGCGCGGCATCGACAAGGCGGTCGCGGCCGTCGTCGAGGAGCTGAAGAAGCGCTCCAAGAAGATCACCACCCCGGCCGAGACCGCCCAGGTTGGCACGATCTGCCGCCAACGGCGAGACCGAGATCGGCAAGATGATCTCCGAAGCGATGCAGAAGGTCGGCAACGAGGGTGTCATCACGGTCGAGGAAGCCAAGGGCATCGCGACCGAACTCGACGTCGTCGAGGGCATGCAGTTCGACCGCGGCTACGTCTCCCCGTACTTCATCACGAATGCGGAGAAGATGATCGCCGAGATGGATCAGCCGTACATCCTGATCCACGAGAAGAAGCTGTCCGGCCTGCAGCCGATGCTGCCGCTGCTGGAGAGCATCGTGCAGTCCGGCCGTCCGCTGGTGATCATCGCCGAGGACGTCGAGGGCGAGGCGCTGGCGACCCTGGTGGTGAACAAGCTGCGCGGCGGCCTGAAGGTCGCGGCCGTGAAGGCGCCTGGCTTCGGTGATCGCCGCAAGGCGATGCTGGAAGACATCGCGATCCTGACCGGCGGCACCGTGATCAGCGAAGACCTTGGCATCAAGCTGGAGAACGTGAAGCTGAACGATCTCGGCAAGGCCAAGAAGATCCTGATCGAGAAGGAAAACACCACGATCGTCGAAGGTGCCGGCAAGAAGAGCGACATCCAGGGCCGTTGCGGCCAGATCCGGGCGCAGATCGAGGAGACCACCTCGGACTACGACCGCGAGAAGCTGCAGGAGCGGCTGGCGAAGCTGGCCGGCGGCGTGGCCGTCATCCGCGTCGGTGGCAGCACCGAAGTGGAAGTGAAGGAGCGCAAGGATCGCGTGGACGACAGCCTGCACGCCACGCGCGCGGCGGTCGAGGAAGGCATCGTTCCGGGCGGCGGCGTTGCCCTGGCGCGGGCGTCGCTGATCCTGTCCAAGCTGAAGGCCGACAACGACGACCAGCGCTTCGGCATCGAGATCGTCCGCAAGGCGATCCAGACCCCGCTGCGCCAGATCGCCGAGAACGCCGGTGAAGACGGTGCGGTGATCGCCGGCAAGACGCTGGAGAAGGACGAGTACAACTACGGCTTCGACGCGCAGACCGGCGAGTTCAAGGACCTGGTGAAGGCCGGCATCATCGACCCGACGAAGGTCGTGCGGACGGCGCTGCAGGATGCGGCCTCGGTCGCCGGCCTGCTGGTGACCACCGAGGCGATGGTGGCCGAGAAGCCGGAGAAGAAGGGTCCGCCGATGCCGCCGGGTGGTGGCGGAATGGGCGGCATGGGCGATATGGATTTCTAAGCCGTATCGTTCGCGCCTGCGACGAAAAGAGCGGGCCGCACCCGGAACGGTGCGGCCCCGTTTGCGTACAGAATTCAGATGGAGGCCGGCTTGGTCTCACGCTGACCGATCATCGCAGGCCGGTACCGTACCAAGGCGCGTGGCGCGCATCGGCAGGCGGGTGTGCTGTCGCCGTCAGGACATGGGCTGAGGATCGTTGCCCGGATGCTTCGTTCGAATGCCCATTGAGTTCGTGATCTCAACATGCGAAAATCGCGGGATGCACATATTTTTGTTTTTCTCGGAGCGAGATACGAGGGTGTTCGGTCTCACGGCCGACCCTGAAGGTGGAAATCTGCCGTTCGACCTCGGGCCCTGGTCGAAATCAGGCGACGGCGAGGCACTGTACACCGATCCGGGCGAAGGTTTAGCGGGATTCAAGGCATCGAACCCGGTGATGGCAGCCATCAAACACGACGGCTTCTACCTGGGGCGAACCTCCAAGGCGACCCGGCTGTCCGTGCCCGTGCCCGTGCCCGCGCCCGGCGACCGGTTCAACGGGCATTGCACCTTTTCTTCGGCCGGTGACACGATCGGTAATATTTCGGGCTTTGAACGCGCAGCGGCGGCCGCGAACGCAAACGTCGCGACACCGACGGACACCTGCGGTTCCGAGGCCGCTCGAACGCCCGAGCGCTTCGGTTTAACGCCCGAGCGCTTCGGTTTGGCGAGGGGCGTACCGCCTGACGGACTGTTATCGCAGGCAAGGCGGGCGATCGCCACGTCCCGAGAACAGATTTGTCACGCCAAGGCACAAACCATCCACCTGCGTTCCGCCTCGGCGTCTATCAGATCGACGCTCAGCGCGTCTCGCGTGGTTTTGGCAAGCACTGGATCGTGACGGGACGCGAACATGACGCGCGTCCTCGTGACCCCAACGCGAACCGCGTCTTGGCGGGGGCGCCGGGGCCTTCCGGAGCCGAGGGCGACCATTCACAGACCGCACCTGGTATCGGCAGAGTCCCCCAAAACGGGACAGGGGACCCATCCCGCGCGAACGGACTGATGCGTTACTTGGCCGCTCGCGGCAGCGTCTCGTCATCGGGATTGACCGGAGCCGGCGGCATGCCGCCCATCGGCTTCGGATCATCCTCATAGCGGAACTGCGGCGCACTGTTCCATGGGCCGCGGTGATCGTCGCCCTTGGAAAGGTTGAACACCAGATCGACTGTTTCATCGGGCTTGATGGTGCCGAAATAGGGATCGTCCAGCTTGCCCATTCGTTCCAGTGCCGCCATGAACATCTGGGCGTGGGTGATCTCGCGCGTCAGCAGGTGGGTCAGGGCCTTGGTCGAGCCCTCATCCGTGCTGGCGTGGATCAGCGCCTCGTAGGTCTGACGGGCGCCGGCTTCGGCGGCGATATCGGCGCGAAGATCGCGGACAACGTTACCGCCCTCGTTGATATAGCTGGCGGTCCAGGCGCCACCCTGGCTGTCGACAAAGTGCGGGCCAACGCCACGGACGCGGAACAGCGGCGCGGCGTACACATCCGTCTGGTCGAGCTTGCTGGTGTGCTGCTCGATCAGTTTACCGACAACCTCCAGGTGGCCGAACTCCTCGATCGCGATGTCCTGCAGCATGTCACGGATCGCGGCATCGGTGACGTGGAATGACTGCACCCAGTACTGCAGGGCGGCCGTCAGTTCCCCGGTCGCGCCGCCGAACTGCTCCAGCAGGAACATGCCGAAGCGTGGATCCGGTTTTTTCACGTCGACCGGGATGATGGTTTCCTTGCGGTGATAAAACATGGTCCTACTCCTCCTTGCTGGCCTCATTGGGGGGAACGTCGGGCACGGGCGCGGGTTGCTCGCCCTGACCGAGGGCGGGGGCATGATCGAGGGCAGCAGGAGGAAGGGCGGGCGCCGCGGCCTTGCGCGGCTTTGGCAACGGTGTCACCCAGGGCCGGTCGCCACGCTCGGTTCGGTCGGTCAGGACACGGGCCCCCTCCCGGTCCAGCCAGACGGCTGTGCTGCCGTAGCGCCAGACGGTGAAGCGATCCACCAGCTTGGGCCAGGGCCTCGGGCACAGACCGCGTGCCGGTTCAGCGGAGACGATCACCGAGGATCGCTGGCAGAATCGCGGAGTGCCGGGCACCGCGCACCAGCATTGCGCCGGGACGGTCGGGATAGGGCCGCAGCAGGCAGACTTCCGGGTCACAGAGAATGCCTGCCGTTGCGTCGCGCTCCGGGGGCGATCTGGCCGGGGGATCGTCCGGGCCGTCGGCGCCAGCGCGTGCCACCGTGAGCGGCCCGGGCCACGAAGCGGCGGGAGACGGCGATTCGGCCGCGGGCGAGGAGGTCGAGGATGGCATCGGTTGGAACGATCTGACCGCCCAGTATTGCTCCCAGGCGTCGCGGGTGAATTTCGATCCACCCTGAGTCTGCTGCAGGAAGGCCCCCTGCTGGCGTGCGGATCGCGATCAGCCTGGCATCGTCCGAGATCAGCAGATCGGGCGGGCGGTCCATCAGCGGCGACGCCAGTCCCGCCAGCATCAGCACGATCCCGGCGAGGCGTCGCCGCGTTTGCCACAGACCCAGCCAGGCCAGCCCGACCGAGAACAGGCACAAGCCCCCAGGCCGGGATATGCGGCACATCGATCGTCGCGTCCGGCAGGGCGGCGGTCGTGCGCGCGACCCAGAGGATCGCCTCGGCACCCCAGCCCATCGGAACCAGCGCCAGCGCCTCGAGATGCAGCGGCATCAGGAACAGCGCGACCAGCCCGGCCGGCATCACCCACATCGCGGTCAGCGGCACGGCGATCATGTTGGCCAGCACGAAGTAGATCTGCACATGGCCGAAATGATAGGCGCCGTAGGGCGCGGACGCCGAACCGGCCAGCGCGCTGGTCAGCGCCAGAGCCGCGAGATGCGAGCCAAAGCGACGTTGCCAGCTTTTGCCGTGCAGGCGGCGAAGCCACGGACGCAGCGCCTCATACCCGGCGATCAGCGCCAGGACCGCGGAGAAGCTCATCTGGAAGGAAACGTCCGGCACCTGCTGCGGCGAGATCAGCATCAGCGCCACCGCCGCCAGCCCCAGTCCGCGCAGCGAGAACGGCCGGCGGTTCGCCATCAGCGCGACGGTGAACAGGCAGGCCATGACGAAGCTGCGGATGATCGGCACGATGCATGCCGGTCAGCACCATGTAGGCCCCGCCCGCCGCCAGCGCGCAGATCGCGGACAACTTCTTGGTCGGCCAGAACAGGCTGGCCCGTTCGCTCAGCGCGAAGCCGAAGCGGGACACGGCGAGCGCGAATCCCATCACGATGCCGATATGCAGCCCCGCCACCGCCAGCAGATGCGCCAGGCCGGAAGTCTCGAAACGCCTCATGGTCGGCCTCCGGGATCGCCATCGAGGCCCCGGTCAGCAACGTCACCGACACCGCGCCGGCCGCCCCCGGGATCACCGCGACGACGCGGCGGCCGATGATTTCGCGCAGCCGCTGGACCAGCCGCATCGGCGCCGAGGGAATCGCCTGCGCGGTCCGCTCCGCCTTGCCCAGCGCGTAGCCGGACGCGCCCAGGCCGGCGTAGAAGTCGTCGCGCTGCAGGTCCCAGGCCCCCGGATAGGACGGCGGCGAGGGCGGACGGATCAGCGCGCGGATGCGCACCGAGTCGCCGCTGTCCAGTCGGGCCGTCATCTTTCTTTTGCAGCCGGATCCGCACCGCCCGCCGCAACGGTTCGGCGGCGCCGTCCAGCCACGCCGGCTGGATGGTGATCCGGCGCCCCTCCGGCAGCGCCTCGACCGCGCGGATCGTCCCGGTCACGATGGTGGCGTGGGTCGGCAGGTCCGCCTCGATCGGCGGCGCCCGGGCGGTGGCGAGTTGCGCGGCGGCGAAACCGAGCGCGGCGGCGGCGAGCGGGGCGAACAGCCAGCGCAGTCCCCGGCCGCCAGATCGCGATCGCCATGCGCCGGGACCGTGATCGCCGCGCCAAACCACGGCCACGGTTCGAAACGCAAGGCATAATAGGCCAGGACCCCGGCCCCCATGAACACCGGCAGCCATACCGCCAGCCTCTCCCGCTCGGTGTCGAGCCAGGAGTCCAAGGCGGCTTTCATGGCAGCGATCGGCCTCATGCGGGGCAGACTACGCGGCCAACCGTCTACAAAGAGTGAACGGGCGTGCTAGATGGTGCGGATGACCGTGCGCACCCGCTTCGCCCCCAGCCCGACCGGCCCGCTGCATATCGGCGGGGTCCGCACCGCGTTGTTCAACTATCTCTACAGCCGCCATCGCGGCGGCGAATTTCTGCTCCGGATCGAGGACACCGACCGCGAACGCAGCACCGACGCCGCCACGAAAGGCATCATCGACAGCCTGGACTGGCTGGGGCTGGAGCGCGACGGGCAGACGGTGTTCCAGTCCACCCGCATGGACGGCACGCCGAGGTCGCCCGGGAACTGCTGGCCGCCGGAAAGGCGTACTACTGCTACTGCACGCCGGAGGAACTGGCGCGGGAGCGCGAGCAGGCCCGGCCGGAAAAGCGCGTCTGGCGCTACGACGGCCGCTGGCGCGACCGCGATCCGTCGGAGGCGCCCGCCGGCGTGACCCCGGTGATCCGCGCTGAAGAGCGAGCGCGACGGCGAAACGGTGCTGGAGGACCTGGTGCAGGGGACGGTGCGCGTCGCCAACGCCGAACTGGATGACATGATCATCCTGCGCAGCGACGGCACGCCGATGTACAACCACTCGGTGGTGGTGGACGACCACGACATGGACGATCACCCATGTGATCCGCGGCGACGACCACCTGACCAATACGTTCCGGCAGTTGCAGGTGTATCGGGCGATGGGCTGGGAGCTGCCGCGTTTCGCCCATATCCCGCTGATCCATGGCGCCGACGGGGCGAAACTGTCGAAGCGGCACGGCGCGCAGTTCGCGCTGGAGTTCCGCGAACAGGGATTCCTGCCGGAGGCGCTGTGCAACTACCTGCTGCGTCTCGGCTGGTCGCATGGCGACCTGGAAGTCGTCGGCCGCGAGGAAGCGATCCGGCTGTTCGACATCGTCGACGTCAACCGCGGGCCGTCGCGGATGGACTACGCCAAGCTGACGAACCTGAACGGGATCTATATCCGGCAGGCTGACGACGACCGGCTGACCCGGGATGTGCTGGAGCGGCTGGCGCATCGGCACGATCTGGCGCTCGGCGGCGACGCGGCGGCGCGGATCCGGGCGTTGATGCCGGCGTTGAAGGAGCGGGCGAAGACGCTTGTCGAACTGGCCGATTCGGCCGCATTCCTGGCCCGCGTGGTGCCGCTGCCGATGGAGCCGAAAGCCGCCGCCGCGCTGACCGCGGAGGCTCGGCTGATGCTGCGAGGCGTCGGCGCCGCGCTGGCGGAGACGGATTTTTCCGTGCCGGCGATCGATGCCGCGCTGCGCGGATTCGCGGAACGCAGCGGCCTGAAGCTGGGCCAGGTCGCGCAGCCGCTGCGGGCGGCACTGACCGGCAGCACGGTCAGTCCGGGGATCGATGCGACGCTGGCCGCGCTGGGGCGGGAGGAGTCGCTGGCGCGGATCACCGCCGCGGCGAGGTAGACTGCGCGGCGAAATAGACCGCTCGGGGCGACCATGGTCTATGCGGCGGTAATCTCCGCCCACAGCCGATCCGCGCCCGCCTTTGCCATGTGCCGGCCCAGCAGCCGGTTCCATGCCAAGTCCTTGCCGAACTCGTCACGCCAGGACCACAGGCGGCGGGTGAGGAAATGCAGGTCGTGCTCAAAGGTGAAGCCGATCGCGCCGTGCACCTGGTGCGCGATGGCGGCTGCGATGCCGGCGGCTTCGCCTGCACGGGCCTTGCCGGCCGCGATCGGCAAAATCTTCATACCATCGGCGACGGCTTCCGCGGCCAGGTCGGCGGCGGCGACGGCGGCGGCGGTCTGGCCCGCCATGGCTGCGAGGGTCTGCTGCACGGCCTGGAATTTTCCGATCGGGCGGCCGAACTGGACGCGATCCTGGGCGTACTGGGTCGTCATTTCGGTCAATCGCGTCAAGGCGCCGGCGATCTGCTGCGTCCGCATCGCCGCACCGACCGCGATCAGGTCCGAGGAAGTCGCGTGCGCAGGGGCGGCGGCGATCGCCGGGCCGTCCAGCCGCACCGTATCACGCGGCTCCCGCGCCACGTTCTCCCCGGGTTCAATGGTCCAGGATTGCTTGCCGACCAGTGCCACCTGCGTGTCCGCCAGCACCACCATGCGATCAACGTCTCGCGCCCAGGGCACGCGGGTGATCGTTCCGGACAGACGCCACCCGCCGTCAACCTGTGTCAGGGTCACGCTTTCACCGTCGCGCACCGGCGCAGCGGTCAGCGGCCCGTCGGGGATTTCCAGACCCGCGCCGGCGAGCAGCCAGCTTGCCAACATCGTTTCGGCCAGCGGCAGCGGCACGGCATGCGCGCCGGCCACCTTCAGCAGCGACAAGGCATCGGGCACCGCGATGCCGAAGCCGCCCGCCGCCTCCGGCACCAGGGCGCGGTGCAGCCCAGCCTCCTCGACCGCCGACCATAACGCCGCCGGCCATGTGCCCTGGTCGGCGGAGCGTTGGGTGGCGGTTCCGCAATGCAGCTGAAACAACCGGTGCGCGGTTTCCCGCAGCAGGTCGCCAACGCTGTCACCAGACGACGGGTCGGATGCATTCATCCCGATCAGGCCTTTCCCATGGTGCGCTGTTGCCGGAGGTTCCGCGGCGATGGCGGTCCGCTGCAGACGCGGACGGACAACTCGATCCCGCTGCGCCACCGTGTCTAGTGTGGTGGTTCCGAAGTCCGCGATACTGTGGATCATCCCCGGAGCGGACTTCGGAACCACAAACCACAGTAGAAAACAATGCTTTGCTACTGTCCTCATCAATTCGGAAGTTCGTAAGGCGGCTGATCCAGGCATGGGGAACTTCCGAATCGGGACACTAGCGACTGATTGGGTCAAAGCCAATAATGCCGCCCCGTGAAGCCCGACCGTGGAAGGAATGCAGCAACATGAATGCAGCGGATCCGCAGACGATCAAGGCCGCGGTCCAGGCGCAACGCACCGCGATGCAGACGCTGTTCGATGAGCTTCGGCGGGATGGGCTGGACGAGCCGGGAGTCACCCGTGATCCGTACGGGCCGGGCGAGCAACGGGCGCACGCGACGGTAACCAGAGCCGCCCAGACGCTTGGCCTGGAGATCAGCCGCGACGATGCCGCCAACCTCTATTTGACCCTGCCCGGCCGCGACCGGTCGGCGCCGGTGCTGGTGATCGGTTCACATCTGGATTCAGTAGCACATGGCGGCAATTTCGACGGTGCCGCGGGCGTGCTGGCCGGGCTGGCGACGGTCGCGGCGCTGCGCTCGATGGGGCTGACGCCGGCCTGTGACGTAGTCGTGATGGGCATCCGCGCCGAGGAAAGCGCCTGGTTCCAGGTTTCGTATATCGGCAGCCGCGGCAGCCTGGGCACCTTGCCCGACGGCGCGCTGGACGTGCGCCGGGTGGATACCGGCCGCACGCTGGCAGACCATATCGCCGACGTGCGGCGGCAATCCGGAGGCGATGCGTGCCGGCAGCCGCCATTTCGATCCGTCGCGCATCCGGGCCTACGTGGAACTGCATATCGAGCAGGCGCCGAGTCTGGTTGAAGCGCAGCGGGCGGTGGCGATCTGCACCGGGATACCGGGGAATTTCCGCTATGCGAATGCCTGGATCGAAGGACATGCCGATCACGTCGGCACGCCGCGCCGCTTCCGCCATGATGCCGCGATGGCTGGGGCAGAGTTCGCCATGGCGCTCGACGCGCTTTGGGCCGAGTACGATCGGCGGAATATCCCCATGGCCTGCACGTTCGGACGCTTCCACACGGACGCGGCAGTGCACGGATTGACGATCGTCCCGGGTGCATTCCATTTCAGCCTCGACATGCGCGCGTACGACGAAGCCGTGCTCGTCGAACTCGAAGACAAGGTCGGGCGCATCATCGGCGGACATCGAGCGACGGCGTGGCGGTTCGGTTCCATCCGGGCGCGAAAGCGCGGGCCGCTGTCGGGCACGTCGATCCAGCCATCATGGCCGGGCTGGAGACCGCCGCCCGGACTCAGGGAATTCCCGTATTGCACCTTGGCAGCCCCGCGTCGCACGATGCAGCCGCCTTCAGTGCGGCAGGCGTACCGATGGGGATGATTTTTGTCCGCAACCGGAACGGGAGCCACAATCCGCATGAGGCGATGACGATCGAGGATTTTCTCGCTGGTACGTCGGTGCTGCTGCAATGGATTGCGACTACGTCTGTGCTTAGCGTTACCTAGTTACGCTGGGACGTGAAATGTCAAACAAAGGTTCTTACGAATCCGGTAGAAAGACCCCGTTCCGAATCGTCGCTGGGCGGCCCTACCAGTGGCTTGTGCCCGTGATTTACGCGGTGAGCGCGGTTGCGTTCGTCCTGGATCTGTTTCGCGACAACTCTCTGGCATATGGCATCATCTACACACCGCTGATCGCCACCGCGGTGTTTCACAGAAGCCGCTCGGGTCTGTGGATCCTGAGTGGCGTCGCCTGTCTCATGGTGGTGATCGGGGCGTGCGCACCGGTGGTCGATTCAGACCTGCCCGACATGATTGGCAACCGCAGTCCTGTCGATCTTTGCGATCAGCGCGACGGCGTTCTTCGTACACCATGCGCGTGAGATCCAGGAGCGCCTCGCGGCTGAGACCCGGCGCGCCGAGGCGGCCGAACAGATCAAGACGGAGGTTCTCACCAACCTCAGCGAGGAAATACGGACCCCACTGCACACGCTGCTCGGCGTGTTGAGCCTGACGATGGCGGCCAGCAAGCCGGATCAGCGGGAGGCGCTTGGCCGGGTGCGCGGCGACGCCAAGCAACTGCTGGCGACGATCGACAATCTGCTCGACCTGACGCAGATCGAGGAGCAGGAAACTGCGGCGGCAGACGATCGATATCGAGACGATTGCCCGGGATGCGGCGGAAGGCGCGCGCGCGGCGGCCAGCGAGCGACAGATCAGCATCGCCCTGAGCCCTGCCGCCGAGGTCGGCCAGGCAGCGGCGATCGGCGATTCCTGGGCGATGCGGCGAATTCTGGACAACCTGCTGGCCAATGCGGTCCGGCTTACGCCACCCGGTGGAACCATCTCGGTTTCCATTGGCCGAAGTGCCGATACGGTCACCGCGTCCGTCAGCGATACGGGCCGTGGTCTGCCGCCGGAGTTGACGCATGATCTGGACGAGGCTGCGCCGCCGACCGTTGGCGAAGCATTGCCGGCGACGGGCGGGACAGGTCTGGTGCTGAGCAACCGTCTGGCCCAGGCGATGAACGGGAGGTTGACGGCGCATAACCAGCCTGACTCGGGGGCGACAGTCAGCCTGACATTGCCCGCGGCGCAGCTGATGGCGTGACAAAGACGCAGGTCTTATCCGGCAAGCAATACATCAGCCTGAGACAGCTCGGCGATCAGGTTCATATTGCGCCGGCGGCGGCCCGCATCAGGGCTCGCGGCAATGATGGGATCCATCGCGACGGGGAACGGGTTCTTGCGGGCGGCAACCGTAAGCGTCATCTGTTGCCGCGGCATCAGCACCAGGAGGCCGCCATGCGCGCCGTCGGTTACCAGAAGTCGCTCCCGATCGGGGCTACCGAGGCCCTTGTTGACATCGAGCTTGCCGAGCCCCGACCGGCTGGCCGCGATTTGCTGGTCGAGGTGCGCGCCGTATCGGTCAACCCGGTGGACGCGAAGGTCCGCGTGCGCGCCGAACCGGCCGCAGGCGAGTGGAAAGTCCTGGGATACGACGCCGCCGGCACGGTGGTCGCGACCGGTCCGGACACCACGCTGTTCAAGCCCGGCGACGCGGTCTTCTATGCCGGCGACATCAACCGCCAGGGCACCAACGCCGCGTACCATCTGGTGGATGAGCGCATCGTCGGCAACAAGCCGGCCAGCCTCGGCTGGGCAGAGGCCGCTGCCCTGCCGCTGACCGCGATCACCGCGTGGGAGGCGCTGTTCGACCGGCTGGACGTCAACAGGCCGGTGCCCGGCAGCAACGCGATCCTGATCATCGGCGGCGCCGGCGGGGTGGCCTCGATCGCCATTCAGCTGGCGCGCCGACTGACCGGCCTGACGGTGATCGCCACCGCGTCCCGGCCCGAGACGGCGTCCTGGGTCCGGGCGCTGGGGGCGCATGACGTGATCGACCATGCCAGGCCACTCGCCGGACAGACCGAAGCGCTGGGTCCGCCGGGCTTCGTGTTCTCCACCACTCAGACCGACAGGCATCTGGATGAGATCGTTCGGCTGATCGCCCCGCAGGGCCGCCTGGGCGTGATCGATGACCCGGCGGCGCTCGATATCCTGCCGTTCAAGCGCAAGGCCGTCTCGGTGCACTGGGAGTTCATGTTTGCCCGTCCCATGTTTCGGACGGAGGACATGGCGGCGCAGGGCGTCCTGCTGAACGAAGTCGCGCGGCTGGTGGATGCGGGGACATTGCGGACGACGCTGGGCGAGACGCTTGGGCCGATCGGCGCGGCCAATCTGAAGCGGGCACATGCCCTGATCGAGAGCGGCAGGGCACGGGGCAAGGTGGTGCTGGAGGGATTCCCCGACTGACCGGGCGATCAGTCCCGCCGCGCGGTTTGAAAGGCGCGTAGCCCCTCCTCGATGGTGGCGCGCGGCAGGTCGCGGGTGATGAAGACGATGCGGCTGGTGCGCGGGTCGCCGACGGGCCAGGCGGGGAGTTTGGCCGGCTTGTGCATCAGATGGCGCGCCGCATGGATCGCCACAGGTTGGTCGTGGCCTTTCAGGTTCAGGATGCCCTTGACGCGCAGCAGATTTTCGCCGCGCGCGGCGACCAGCATTTCCAGCCACATCGCCAGCCCCGGCCAGTCGAGCTTGTGTTCGAATGTCAGGCAGAAAGCCCCGATCCGGGCATCATGCCGATTGCGGTCGTCGTGATGGTGGTGGTGATCGCCGGCGGCTTCGAATGCGGCGGCGTTCAGCCAGCCCGTCACATCGGGGATTTTCGCATCCGGGTCGAACAGGCCCGCGTGGAGGACGAACGCGGGATCAACCGCCCCGTGTGCGACCTGGACGGTCGGCGCCCCTGGGTTCAGCCCCTCCAGCCGATCGCGCAACGGGCCCGGATCGATCAGATCGGCCTTGCTGATGATGATGCGATCAGCGACGGCAACCTGGCGAACGGCCTCCTCCTGCGTATCGAGATGGGCCGCGCCGTTCACCGCATCGACGACGGTTACGATGCCGTCCAGGCGGTAGGCCGAGGCGGCCACCGGGTCGGTCATCAAGGTGGCCAGGATCGGCACCGGATCGGCCAGGCCAGTGGTTTCGATCACGATCCTGCTGATCTCGTCGCGGCGAGCGCGGGGCAGCATGGTCCGCAACACCCGCGCCAGATCGCCGCGCACGGTGCAGCACAGGCAGCCGGCGTTCAGCAGCACCGTGGTGTCGTCCAGCTTCTCCACCAGGATGTGGTCAAGACCGATTTCACCGAATTCGTTCACCAGGACCGCGGTGCGGGCCAGTTCCGGCTGGCACAACAGATGGTTCAGCAGTGTCGTCTTGCCGGCGCCAAGGAAGCCGGTCAGCACCGTGACCGGCGTGGTCTCAGCCATGGGGGCGGCCGTACAGTGCGGCCGGGTCGATCTCAGGCGCGGCAATTTCGACCAGGCCGCCGTCCCGCGCCGCCCGGAAGAAGCAGTTCCGCCGGCCGGTATGGCAGGCGACGCCATCCTGGTGCACCAGCAGCAGCAACGTGTCGCCGTCGCAATCGACCCGCAACTCCTTCAGGTGCTGGGTCTGGCCGGATGTCTCGCCCTTGCGCCACAGCCGGCCACGGCTGCGGCTGAAGTAGCAGACTTGCCCGGTGGCGAGGGTTTCGCGAATGGAGTCGGCGTTCATCCAGGCCATCATGAGGACTTCACCGGTGTCGTGCTGCTGCGCGATGGCGGGCACCAGGCCGCCGGCATCGAAACGGATCGCCGCGAGAACCGGATCGACCTGTGTCGGTGTCGAAACGGGGGCCGCTGGTGTCGCAGTCGAAGCGGCACTGCGCTGTATCGCATTCTGGTTCATGGATACTATCTTGGCTCCAGGCGTATCCGCCGCCAAGGAGTGCCTTATGGGGTTTTCCCCCCGAACAGAGACATTGCTGACCCGCGCCAACGCGATCTGTGAAGGCCGCGGCGTGCGGCTGACCGATTTACGCCGGCAGGTGCTGGGGCTGATCCTGGACCGTGAGGCGCCGACCGGCGCGTACGATCTGCTCGACCGGTTGCGCAGCACCCGGCACGGCGCCGCCCCGCCCACGATATATCGCGCGCTGGAGTTCCTGCAGGAACAAGGCCTGGTGCATAAGCTGGAGAGCCGGTCCGCCTTCGTCGGCTGCATCGCCGATGAGGACCATGATCACGCGGCCCAGTTCCTGATCTGCCGGTCCTGCGGCCGGGTCACCGAACTGGAAGACCACGAACTGGCGCACGCGCTGGAGGACGCCGCCAGGCGGCTGGGCTTCACCGTCGGCAAGGCCACGATCGAGGCGGAAGGCCAGTGCGCGACCTGCGCGAGCGCGTAGCCGTGCGAATTTGATGCTCCGCTGAGCCTCGCGCCCCAGGCTCGGTCAATCGCGGGCCGCAGACAAACGACCCGAGGGGGTCGAGGATGTGCGCGCAAGCGCCGTCGTGGCGGTGACGCGGGAAATCAACAGGATGCCGGCGGTCGTTGACGCGTTCACGGATCAACGGCAAGGGCCGTTGGCATGCTTGCGATCGTGCCCATGGCAAGCGCACCGTGATCGCAGCCCGTGGCGCGAGCCCCCTGGTTCGGGAACGGTCGGGCCAGTGCAACGACCGGTGGCTTTGTGGCAAGGCGGGGCATCGGCGTAGCCGGCCTGTTCCAGCGCGGCACCGGCGAGCCGGTCCGCGGCTCTGGAGGAGGTCGCGATTGGCGGCCTGTCTCAGGCGGTTTCGGTCTGCTACCATCTTGTGGGGAGAAAGTTCATGATCGATCCACAGACCGACCGGGTGCTGATCACCGGCGCCGCGGGCGCCATCGGCACCGCGTTGCGCAACGGACTGCGCGCGAACTGGCGTCACTTGCGGCTGACCGATATCCGACCGGTGAAGGATCCAGGTGACAATGAGGAAGCGGTGGTGGCGGACATCACCGACCGCTCGGCCATCGAACACATGATGCAGGACGTGCGCGCCGTCGTGCACCTCGCCGGGGTGCCGGGCGACTACGACCTGGAGGCCTTGTTTCGAGTCAACGCGCGAGTCAACGCGCGCGGCCTGTTCGACGTGTTCGAGTCGGCGCGTCTCGCCGGCGTCGAGCGTATCGTCTTCGCCAGCAGCAACCACGCCTTCGGCTGCTATCCGATCACCTGTCCCGTCTCGCCGGCGCTCCCGCCGCGACCTGACAGCCTGTATGGGGTGTTCAAGGTGCTGGGCGAGACCATGCTGCGCAACTATTACGATCGCCATGGTATCAGGTCCGTGTCGCTGCGCATCGGCACCTATCGGACGCTGCCGATCGACCAGCGTTCCCTGGCGACCTGGCTGAGCCCGGCGGATGTCGCCCAACTGGTGGACCTGTCACTGCGCCACCCCGATCCCGGTTGCCTGGTGATCAACGGCTACTCCAACAACGCCTACCTGAAAACGCACGATCCGAACTGGGCTACGCTGGGCTATCAGCCGCGTGACAATGCGGCGGATCATCGCGAGATGCTGCGGGGCAAGGGCGTCGACGTGGATGGGCCCGATCGCGACGCGTGGGAATGGCCGCAGCACGGGTGCTCGCATGCCCGCGCGCCGGAACGGCCGGCGCGGCACGGCTGACCCCGACGCAACCGGCTCGGGGGCAACCGCATGGAACATCTGCAGTTTGTGCTGGCGGTCCTGTCTGGCACCCTTGTCGGCTTTACCCTGGGGCTGATCGGCGGCGGCGGATCGATCATGGCGACCCCGCTGCTGCTCTACGTTGTCGGCTTGCGACCCCATGTGGCGATTGGAACGGGAGCGCTCGCCGTGTCGGTCAACGCTTTCGTCAATTTCGCCGGTCACGCCTGGTCGAGAAATGTCCAGTGGCGCCCGGCAATCCTGTTCGCGGTCTTCGGCGTTGCCGGCGCGGCGATCGGCTCCAGTCTCGGCAAGACGTTCGACGGCAAGAAGCTGCTGTTCCTGTTTGCTGTGCTGATGGTGGTTGTCGGCGTGCTGATCCTGCGCCGCTCCGCGGGGCGGGGGGTCCTGAGTGGCGCCGTCGAGACCCGTCTGAGCGCGGGCGCCATGGCAAAAATCGCGATCGCGGCGCTGCTGGTCGGCACATTGTCCGGATTCTTCGGCATCGGCGGCGGCTTCCTGATCGTTCCGGGGCTGCTGTTCTCGACCGGCATGCCGATGATCTTCGCGGTCGGATCCTCGTTGCTTTCCGTCGGCAGTTTTGGGCTGACCACAGCGATCAACTATGCCACGTCCGGCCTCATCGACTGGCTGGTGGCCGCGGAATATATCGGTGGCGGCATCCTGGGCGGATTTCTGGGCATGCGCCTGTCGATCTATCTCGCACCGCGAAGGGCGGCGCTGAACAAGACGTTTGCCGGCTTTGTCTTCGTTGTCGCGGCTTACATGCTCTACCGCAATATCGGCGCGTTGTCCGGCTTCTGATGCCGCTGCCATGACCGCGCCGGCGGACCGACACCCGGCTTTATTTGCGCGTCCAGGAGGTTGCGCTCTGCGCAATCATGCTCCGGTCAGTTGAACACCGATTGAGCACCAGCCCGAACGGACATCGTTTATCTCAAATTTCCGAGCATGGTCCACGGCTTGAGGTCGCTCCGCTTATTCACAGGATAAGTTGTTGATTAGCTGTTACTAATTACATTGGCGTCCCGTAGGGGATTCGAACCCCTGTTGGTGCCGTGAGAGGGCACTGTCCTGGGCCTCTAGACGAACGGGACATCGGCCAGGCGGCGCCTTCTAACCCGGAACCCCTCGGACCTCAAGCCTTTGATTGTGCCTCAAACCCTATCGAGCCAGGGAAATCCGTCCCGCCACCGCGCCCGTGGCCGGGTCGATCAGCACCACCCGGTCGGCCCCGCCACCTTCAAGCCGGACCGCGAGCCGGTCGCGCACCGCCGCGATTCCGGCGATGCGTGTTCCCGCCGGCTCATCCAGCACCGCCGCGACGGACGTCGGCCATGTCGCGACGGAGGGCACCGGCGCCGATGCCCGACGCGCGACCGTGATGACCAGCGCTATCGTCCCGACCACGATCATCACGCCCATCACGATGGTCGCGACCTTCAACGCCCGCATGCCGTCTCCCATTCGAATCCAAACCGCGTTATCCCACATCCGTATGCCAACCAACAGCGAGCCATTGCCCTCCTCGTCAATGCCCCATGGGCCAGTCCGTGTCGTCGCGACGGCTGAGCACGCCGGCGAACGAATCGACCGTTTCCTGGCCGACACGCTCGGCACAATCTCGCGATCCCGGGTGAAGACACTGATCGACGAGGGCCGGCTGCGCGGCGAAACCGGCCCGGTTACTCAGCCAGCCGAACCGGTACGCGCGGGTGGCACCTACATCCTGGACCTCCCTGCCCCCACCCCTGCGACACCCCAGCCGCAATCCATCCCGTTCCCCATCCTGTACGAGGATGCGGACCTGATCGTGCTCGACAAGCCCGCCGGCCTCGTGGTTCACCCCGCGCCCGGCAACCTCGACGGCACCCTGGTGAACGCCCTTCTCGCCCACTGCGGGCCGGGCTTTACCGGCATCGGCGCGGAACGCCGCCCCGGCATCGTCCACCGGCTGGACAAGGACACATCCGGCGTCATGGTGGTGGCGAAAACCCAGCTCGCCAACGATGCGCTGACCGACGCCTTCGCCACCCGCAACCTCGACCGAACCTACATCGCGCTGGTGTGGGGCCTGCCGCAACCGCTGGCCGGGGAGATCGAGGCCGCCATCGGGCGTGACAAACGAGATCGCAAACGCATGGCGGTGGTGGAACGCGGCGGCAAGCATGCGCTCACGCGCTATCGCACGATGCGCGCCTGGCAGACCAGCCTCGCGCTGCTGGAATGTCGCCTGGCCACCGGCCGAACGCATCAGCTGCGCGTGCATCTCTCAAGCCGGGGATACCCGATCGTCGGCGATCCGCTATACCTGCGCCGCGTTCCGCTTGCCGCAAAGCCCATCAATCAGCCGCTTCGGGGCCGTCTGCTCGACTTTCCAAGGCAAGCTCTCCACGCCGCCAGCCTGGGTTTCAAACACCCCAGGACAGGGCGCCTGATCCGCTTCGAAGCCGCCTTGCCGGTTGATATGCAGACCCTGGTGAACGAGGTCGCAGCCAAGCTGTCCGGTGGTTAACTTTTCATTAATCTTGACAGGACTATTTCAGTCCTGTATACACGCTCCTCCAAAGCGGGCGGATGCCCTTCTTTGTAAAGGGAGCGTCCGGATACGCTGCTGCCAACATGGGGCGGGTCTCCGGGACGTGAAGCCCAATCCTGCATCCAGACTGGCCTCAGTCACATTCATGCCGCGATCTTGCGCCACTTTGGGCAAGGACCGGTTTGAGGAAAGGAGCCTAAGCCGTGGCCTCTTCTGTCCTGAACATAGCCCCCGAAGGCAACCTCTCGCGGTATCTTCAGGAGATCCGCAAGTTCCCGATGCTCACCCCGGAGGAGGAGCTGTCGCTCGCCCACCGCTGGCGCGACACCCAGGATATGGAGGCTGCACACAAACTTGTCACCTCCCATTTACGACTTGTGGCAAAAATAGCCATGGGCTACCGCGGATACGGTCTGCCGGTCGGCGAACTGATCAGCGAGGGCAATGTCGGGATGATGCAGGCGGTCAAACGCTTCGACCCCGACCGCGGCTTCCGCCTCGCGACCTATGCCATGTGGTGGATCAGGGCCGCGATCCAGGAATACATCCTGCACTCCTGGTCGCTGGTGAAAATGGGCACCACCGCCGCGCAGAAGAAGTTGTTCTTCAACCTGCGCCGCCTCAAGGGCCAGATGCAGGCGATCGATGACGGCGACCTCCAGCCGGAGCAGGTCGCGAAAATCGCCCGGGTGCTCGATGTCCCCGAACAGGACGTCGTCAGCATGAACCGTCGGCTCGCTGCCCCTGATCACAGCCTGAACGCCCCGGTGCGCCAGGACAGCGAAGGCGAGTGGCAGGATTGGCTGGTTGACGAGTCGGAAAGCCAGGAATCCTCGATCGCGGACCGCGAGGAACTGACCGGCCGCAAGGCCCTGCTGACCGGTGCGTTGAAGTCGTTGAACGAACGGGAACGCCACATCCTGATCGAGCGCCGCCTGAAGGACAACCCGACCACGCTCGAGGATCTGTCTCAGCAGTATAACATCTCCCGTGAGCGGGTGCGCCAGATCGAGGTGCGGGCATTCGAGAAGCTGCAAAAGGCGATGAAGCAGCAGATCGCCGAACGGCGCCTCAACGCCGAGGCCAGGCACGGAGTGCTCGCCGGCGAACACGCTTAGACCATTATCGACCTGGACCATTATCGGTCTGTCCGCGCAGGCTGATGATGGTCTGGCTCATGGTTTGATCGCACGATTGACGCGCCGGGGACGTCCCGCTCGGCGCGATGCGTCAGAAGGCCAGATCCTGATGCGATGGCTCGGCGCAGTCCGGGCCATCGGCAGCGCGTCACTGACGCGACCCATCTTCCAATCCCCATTCGGCAACCAGCGCCTCCCGCCGAGCGGACAATACTGACCGACGGGCGCGCAGCCGGTAATCGTCCAGCACCTTGAGCCCCAACGGCAGAATTTGGGCCGCCGCCCACGCGGCCGCCGCGGCCAGCCAGGCCCGCAGCACTGCAGGCCATTCCGCCAGATAACTCATGCATCCATCGATCCCGGCGCAGCGATACCACGCGTCCAGGACGGGATGAACGCACGCCGCTCCCTGAAACAGCAGGATAGCTCGCGCGATGCCGCATCCTGGTGTGCGATCGAAGACCAGTGCCAGCAGCCCCGGTAGCAGCAGCACCACCATCGGCAGCGCGATATCCGGCGACAGCGCGATCAGCCCGCCGCCCGCCAGCGCGAGAAGCAGGACCATCATCCCGCTCATCCCACGCCCGAGTTTCGATCCGGCGTTCATCGCAACAGGGCCGACATGACCATCAGGATGAACGCCGAGAAGTCCTATCCCGCCGGCGATCGCCCGGCCGAACCGCTCGGCGTCGGCGAAGCGCGCCTTGTCGCCGTTATCGATGGCCGTTAGTTCCGCATCGATCATCGCCATTTCTTTGGCTGCGAGTTGAGCGCCGGCAGTGTCCTGCGCCCAGGCGGCCGGATCCTCCACCAGATCCAGAAGCCTCGACAGAATGCCCGCCTGCGACAGCGTTTCGAGCCGCGCCTGCGCGGCCTCGCGCCGCGGCCTGTTACGCCATCGCTGCACTCCCGGCTGCAGCCGTGCCGCCATCCATTTCGCCACTCTCGGCATCGGTGCCGGATGATACCGCGACTGCAGATCGCACAGCAGAATGAGTTCGGACCGCCGGAACGCCTCGGCGCTCTTCGCGGTTGCCAATCCGTTGACCTGCACCTCGATCGTCCGGTCCGCACGAGCCGCTATGAAGACCGAGATAGGGAGGTCAATCAGGCTTTCGCCCGCGCTCTCCGCGGTGTCCTCAAGGAATTGCATCAGGCCCGGCATGGCAACGAGCCATCGCTTCGCCATCGCCGGAACCCTGCACGGCAGCAACGGATTCAACCCATAGAACAGCCGCAATAACCCGCCGGGGCCGCCACTCTGCAGCAGTTGGCGGTCTGCCGCGCCGGGGGTTTCAGAATGCCCAAGGTCCGCGGACCACCAACCCAGGATGTCGCTCAGCAGCAATTCTTCGGCTGCCGCCAGCAGTTCGGGCTTCGAGGCATACCCCTCGGCCAGGATCGAGGGCAGCGCATCGGGCCACAGCGCCATCCCGCGCCAGCACAACGGCATGCGGTGATCGAGGGCGCTGATCGTGCGCATCACCAGAAGCGGGTCACTCCACGATCCCGACTTGGCATCGGCCATGCGTCCCCGGACCAGGTCCTCGATCTGGGTCGCCAAACTGGCGTCGCCCAGCCCGCGGCGCAGCCACTGGGTCACCAGTCCATTGCGCAGGAACTGGATCGCCTTCTTCTGATCACTGAACAGCGCATAAGCCAGGGTGCGGGCGTCAAATACCGCGATGTCGTTCAGCATCAAGGGATTTTGGCTGCGCCGAGCGGGACGAGCGGCGAGCCGGCGTCCACGCGTGCTCGTGTGCTCCATCAGCGCGCCTGGCAGCGGCCGGTGATCCGGGTCCTCCGCGAGCATCGCGCGCAGCAGTTCCGCCAGGGATCCGGGCAACGGAATGTCCCGGGTGAGTGCGGCAAAGCTGCCCAGATCGAGCTTCCACCGGATCACCGTCGTGTCGTCCATGTTGGCCATCGGCAGCCTGCCGCCGGACAGGGTGAGCAGCAGCACACCCAGGGCATAGACATCATCAGCGATCGTGCCATCGCCCCGGCAGGCGGGCAGGCACATCGCGACGTAGGGGGGCTCGAAGACGCATGGCTGGTGCATGGCGGGCGGCGCCGCCCATGCCGCCCCCAGGCTGACCGGCTGGCCGGGTGCGGACTGGAACACGTTGTTGGGGCGGATTGCCCGATAGGTCAGTTTGCGGGCCTGCAGGATGTCGAGCACAGCCGCCACCGGCCTCAATACAAGGTCGATCAGCGCCTTTTCCGGCCAAGGATTCGAGTTCGCCGACACCGGCGCACCGGATGGGGGCATGCAGACGACGAAATAGCACTCGCCCTTGCCCCCGGAGATCGGCACGATGCCATGGCCGAGCGGCATCATCAGGTAATCAATGGATTCGTCGAGGCTCTGCATGTGCCTGAGGCGCGGTGATGCATCCCGTGATACCGCCAAAGCGACGCGCCTGGCGTCCGACGCCATACGGTCGCGCGCAAGATAGGCCGGCAAGCCGCCACCTGCTTCCGGGAGGACCTGTGTGGTGTCGACCGCATAGCGGCCGGCAATCAGGTTGTTGGACAGGGCAAGAAGCGACTCATCAGCCATGCGGGCGAACCGTTTTGGTCAGGCTGCCACATCCTACTGCGGGAAAGATTGACCAATGGTTAACGCCCGGAGGTCAGACCGTTTTCAGCCTGCCTGTGCGGGCCGAAAATTGTCCAGCTCTTTGTTTGACCGCATGATTCAAGCGCGCCCGGAACGTTCCGCTCGGCGCGATCATACTTTAACCAGGCGCCTCGCTATCCCTCGAACGGATCCTTCACCAGGATGGTGTCGTCGCGCTCCGGGCTGGTGGACAACAGGGTAACCGGCGCTTCCACCAGTTCCTCGATCCGGCGCACGTATTTGACCGCCTGCGCCGGCAGGTCGGCCCAGGACCGGGCGCCGCGAGACGATTCCGCCCATCCCGCCATGATCTCGTACTCCGGCACCGCGGCGGCCTGTGCGCCGGGGGCGGCAGGCAGGTGGCGGAAGAAACTGCCGTTGATCCGATACCCGGTGCAGATCTTCAACTCGGTCAGGCCGTCCAGAATGTCCAGCTTGGTCAGCGCGATCCCCTGCACGCCGCCCACCTTGATCGCCTGGCGGACCAGGGCCGCGTCGAACCAGCCGCATCGACGGCGGCGGCCGGTGTTGACGCCGTACTCATGACCGCGGTCGCCAAGCAACTGGCCGATCTCGTCGTGCAGTTCGGTCGGGAACGGGCCGGACCCGACCCGCGTCGTATAGGCCTTCGCGATCCCCAGCACGAAGCCGACCGTGCCCGGCCCGACCCCGCTGCCGGAAGCAGCCGTCGCCGCCACGGTGTTGGACGAGGTGACGAACGGATAGGTCCCGTGATCCACATCCAGCATGACCGCCTGTGCGCCCTCGAACAGGATGCGCTTGCCTTGGCGCCGCAGCGCGTCCAAACGCTCCCACACCGGTTCGGCGTAGGGCAGGAGCCGCGGAGCCAGCGTCAGCAGCCCCCCCATCAGCGTCTCCTTGCTGAACGGCGCCACGCCCAGCCCCTGCAGCAGCGCGTTATAATGCAGCAGCAGCTCGTCGAGCTTGGCCGACAGGGTTTCCGGCTCGGCCAGGTCCGCGACGCGGATGGCGCGCCGGGCCACCTTGTCCTCATAGGCTGGACCGATGCCGCGGCCGGTGGTGCCGATCTTGCCGTCCCCCCGGGCTTCCTCGCGGGCCTTGTCGATCGCGGGATGCAGCGGCAGGATCAGCACGGCATTGTCGGCGATCCGCAGCGTCTCCGGGGTCACGGTGAGTCCTTGCGCCTGCACTCGGGCGATCTCGGCCAGCAGCGCGTCCGGATCGACCACGACGCCGTTGCCGATGACTCCCAGCTTGCCGCGCACCAGCCCGGAAGGCAGCAGCGACAGCTTGTAGGTCTCGTTGCCGACGACCAGTGTGTGGCCGGCGTTATGTCCCCCCTGGAAGCGCACGACCACGTCGGCGCGGCTCGCCAGCCAGTCCACGACCTTTCCCTTGCCTTCGTCGCCCCACTGGGCGCCGATCACGGCGACATTGGCCATTGTATTCAGCCCTCGGTGTGAAGCCGCGCGGCGGTCTTGGCGCGCAGGATGTGGGAGCAACCGAGGCGGTTCGCCTCGGCCGTAGCATCAGCGACGGGCGCCAGGGCAGCCACGGTGGCGAACCCCTCGGCCCGTAGATCTGCCACAATACCACGATCGGTGCCGAACGGGACGAAAACACGGGGACGAGCCTGACGCGGCGGCGCGACCCGCAGGATCGCGTCCGGATAGAGCGTCAGCCCGGTAGCCGGTTCGCTGTCGCCGCAGATATAGCGTCCGCCGCGTCCGAGTTCCTCATGCCGTCCCGGTGCGTACACCGTCACCGACACGCCGGTCTCATACCGGAATCCGCGAAATTCCACCGGATCGACAGTCAGCCGCAGCGTCGGGGCAGCCGCGCGTATCGCCGCCACCGTCTCCGCCACACGCTCGGCCAGAGCACCGGCGAGATCGGGCAACCGCGCCTCGGCCAGCGCCGCGAGGGCTCGGTCGGCGGGCCCCGCTGCCAGAAGCAAGGCCGATAACACCGGTGCCAGCGTCCCGCCATTGCGGGATACAGCCGCCGCATCCTTGCGGTCCAGCGCCCGTGCGAGGGCGGCGCGGTCGGGCCCGGCCAGCCCGGCGCGGTCCAGCAGGGACGGCACCAGCATCGGCAAGGTCAGGTCGAAGCTGACCCGTGTCAGACCAACCGCCGCCAGCGCCTCGGCCGCGACCAGCACCGTTTCCGCGTCCGCCTCGGGGCTGTCATGGCCGATCAATTCCACGCCCGCCTGCGCCACCTGCCGATCCGGCGCGAGCTGACTGCCCCGCACCCTCAGGCATTGCCCGGCATAGGACAGCCGCAGCGGCCGCGGTGCGCCGGCCAGCCGGGTCGTGGCGATCCGCGCAACCTGTGGCGTCGTGTCCGCCCGCAGTCCCATCATGCGTTGGCTGTCCGGGTCCATCAGGCGAAAGGTCTGGTCAGCGACCGCCACACCGGATCCGGCGAGCAGGCTGTCCTCGAACTCCAGCAGCGGCGGCTTCACACGCTGATAGCCGTGCGCGGCGAACACGGTCATCAGCGCCTCGACGGCCGAGGCCTCCGTCTCCGCGTCGGGCGGCAGCAGGTCGCGCAGGCCGGCCGGCAGCAGCGCCGGGTTCGGGGGAAGGTCGTCGGTCATGTCCGGCGTCAGCTATCAGCAAACGCCCCTCTGGGAAACACCTGTTCAGCCGGCGGTCCGCCGGCGAACCATGCCCAGCCCGACCAGGCCGACCCCGACCAATGCCAGGCCGGCCGGCTCCGGGACGTCGATGGTGAGGATCGTCGCGTCCAGATGCTCGACCGGAGACATGAACGTGATGCCGCCTTTGACCAGGCCCGAACCGTTGCCGATGCTGTCCAGGCTGCTGATCGCAACGGTCGGGTCACCGCCGCCATGAGCCGAAAGCCAGGTCGCATCGCTGAACAACACACCGATTGATTCCTGCACCATCCCGTCCGGGCTGGCCGCCTCCACCGCCAGATAGTCCCTGCCCCCGTCGGACGGATCGGAGATCGACACCAGACCTCCCGCGCTATTCCCGACATACCCCAATGTGCCGGTCGAGACCTGGGTCGCGGTTATCCCGTTCAAGGTGAAACTCACCGACACAGCCCCGGTGCCGAAATCCGCGTAACACGCGCCGCCGGTGCTGCACCGTTCCGTCAGCGAGGCGGGATCGATGGACACCGAACCGACGATGACCTGGCCCGCGAGGTCGTCGCCGTAACCCTCGCCGAACACGTCCCACGTGTCGATGTTGTTGCTGGTCCCGATCATCGCGGTGAAGGCGATGGTGGTGGGTGTGGCGCGTGCCGAAGGCAGCAGGACCAGCGACAAGGTACAGATCAGCAAAAGCAAGCGGGACATAGCGTGCAGCACGGCAAGACCTCTTCTCGTCACCAGGCGAACGGCCTGGACAGAACGGGAAGGGGACAGCAAGTATTGTGCCAACACTTGGTTTCCTTTTGCGTCAATATCCTAATCGAGCATACATGGGAATTCTGTAAATAATTACGACATATCGGCGTTAACCATTCATTATCTGTTTCGGCGTACATTGGCAACTACATGTCATGCTGTTCCATACAACCGTATTCATTCTCGGCTTCCTCCCCGCCTGCGTGACGGGGTTCTTCGTGCTCGGTCGTTTCTGTAGCGCGACATGGGCGCTGCGCTGGCTGATCGTATGCAGCCTGTTCTTCTATGGGTGGTGGAATCCGGCGTATCTGCCGCTGCTGGCGGGATCGGTCTGCCTCAATCATGCCATTGCGGCGCAGATACGGCAGACCGGCGGGACCCGCGCCTGGCTGACCACAGGCGTCGCTCTGAACCTGGCAATTCTGGCCTGGTTCAAATACGCCGACTTCCTGTTGCATATCGTCGCCCCGACCGCGCCGGCACTGCACATCACCCTGCCGTTGGCGATCAGCTTCTTCACCTTCCAGCAGATCATGTTTCTGGTGGATACCGCGCGCGCCACGGCGGACGCGGCCCCGGCCTGCCCTCTCGCAGCATCGCCAACGCGGGCCGGCCAGCGACGACCCGCGCTGCCGAAGCGCCTGGCGTCCCTGCTCGCCCGGCGATCCATCGCCTGGCCACCCATCGCCCGGTGTCGCGGCCGCCCGGCCAAGCCAAGATCACCTGATCTGCCGCCTCTCCTCACCTATGCCAGTTTTGCGACCTTCTTTCCCCACCTCATCGCTGGCCCGATCGTCCGGCCGTCGGAGATCATCCCGCAACTCGCTGCCCGCGACCTAGCGCGGCCCCGCATGGAGAACCTTGCGGACGGGTTGCTCATCTTTCTCCTCGGCCTCGGCAAGAAGCTGGTGCTGGCGGACGTGTTCGGCGGTTTCGCCGATATCGGCTTCGACGCCGCCGCCCATGGCGCCACCCTGACGTTCTTCGAGGCGTGGTACGCGACGCTCGCGTATGCCCTGCAGATCTACTTCGATTTCTCCGGCTACTCGGACATGGCCATCGGCCTCGCGCGCATGCTGAACGTCCGCTTCCCGCTGAATTTCGACAGTCCCTACCAGGCCAGCAACATCGCCGACTTCTGGCGCCGCTGGCATATCACCTTGGGCGCGTTCCTGCGCGATTACCTCTATATCCCGCTGGGGGGCAACCGGGGCGGCCCGCTCCGCCAGACCGGCAACCTGATGCTGACCATGCTGCTCTGCGGCCTGTGGCACGGGGCAGCGTGGAATTTCGTCATCTGGGGCGGATGGCACGGTCTGCTGATCGTCGTCCACAAACAATACCGCCGGCTGTTCCCCCCGCTACCCGCGGCGGTCGGCCAGATCGTGACACTGCTTGTCGTCGTTCTCGCCTGGGTGCCGTTCCGCGCCGCATCGCTCATGAGCAGTCTGGCGATGTTCCGCGGCATGGCCGGCCTCAACGGCATCGCCCTGCCGCGGATGATCGTCGCGGCCTTTCCTGGGCTGGCGCTGATCGCCGATCCGGTCACCGTGATGCCCTATCTCGGGGACGCCCGCACCCTGAGCTTCCCGGAGGTATCCGCCTGCCTGCTGCTGGGTTGGCTGATCGCGCTGGCACTGCCGAATATCCACCGGATGACCGGGCGAGCCCGCCACTGGTGCCTGACCGGCAGCTTCGCGTTGTCGGCGCAGGCGCTGTTCTTCGCGCCGCATGTCGCGCCGTTCCTGTATTTTCAGTTCTGATCCCGCCGGCCGATGAAACGCATCCTGCTCGCCTGTGCCGCCTCACTGGTCCTCTACGGCGCGGCGTTCGGCTGGGTGCTGGACCGGCCTCTGACCCTGGGTTCCTTGCACGCGCGCATCGAGGCGACCATCGCCCTGGCCAGGACTATTCACGAACCGAAGCTCGTCATCCTGGCCGGATCAAACGGTCCCTTCTCGCACCGTTGCGCGACGATCGGACCGGTCATCGGCCGTCCGTGCATCAATGCCGGCGTCGCGGTCGGCGTCGGCCTCGACTATCTGATCACCCGTTGGGAGCCGCTCCTGCACCCGGGCGACATCGTCTACCTGCCGATGGAGGAGTCCCAGTACGTCCGCTCGCACGTCACCAGCGACCTGGGACCGGACGCCACGATCATGCTGCGCCACGATCGCCTCACACTGCGGAAGATGCCGCTCCGGCGCCAGGTCACCGCACTGTTCGCGAGCGACCTGCGTGCGGCGATCATGAGCGTGATCGAAACCACGCTGGTCGTCGTCCATTTCCACGACCCGCGCATCGCCGCCGGCGGAGGCTTCAATGTGTGGGGCGACCATGTCGGTCATACCACCGCACAGGCCCGGCTCAACCGGTCAGCCGTGGCCGCGATCGTGCCTGACCATCCCACTGCCGCCGAGATCCGAACCGGGTACGGCACCGCGGTCGTAACCGATTTCCTGCGCTGGGCTCCCCGGCATGGCGTGCGGGCGATCGGCGGCCTGCCCACCGGCTTCATTGACTCGCCCATCACTGATTCCAGCCTGGCCGCGATCCGCTCGATCTACCGCACCCAGGGCGCCGAATTCCTGGAATTGCCAAACCATAGCCGCTACCCGCGTTCGGCGTTCTTCGACACCCAGGACCACCTGAACGAGGCCGCCCAGGTGCAGCATTCGGCAGCCATCGCCCAGGCACTGGTCCGGCTTACGGGCCAGCGATGGGCACGCTCGCCGTGACCGGGCAGCCGGCCTGCTGCTTTGCCTCGCGGCGGCTGCGCGCCTGCGCCACCGCCTCGCGTGGCGAGTGACCGTGGCGACATTGCAAACGGACAGCATGCCCGATATGCCGCGCCCGCGGCGGATAGGACGGTGGTTCACCGCCGTGTCCGCCCCGGCCGCACGCATTCCCCGCTGCCACCGGCGAAGATGCAACGACCGATTGAAATCGCTGAGGTTCGACCGCATATCGCGCGGCGCAAGGAGGTCACCCATGAACGACACTGTTTTGGAACAACATTCATTTGGCGCCGAGGTCGGGCGGCTGCTCGATCTGGTGGTACACTCGCTCTATTCCGAGCGCGAGATATTTCTGCGGGAACTGGTGGCCAATGCCGCCGACGCGGTGGACCGCAGGCGATTCGAGGCGCTGACCGACTCCAATCTCGCGCCGCCACCCGATGCCAAGATCCGCGTCGTCCCCGACAAGCAGGCCAGCACCCTGCTGATCTCGGACGACGGCATCGGCATGACGCGGCAGGAACTGATCGACAACCTGGGCACCATCGCCCGCTCCGGCACGCGCGCCTTCGCACAGAATCTTGCGAGCGCGAAGCCGGAGGACCGCCCCAACCTGATCGGGCAGTTCGGTGTCGGCTTCTATTCCGCCTTCATGGTGGCGGATCGCGTGGAGGTCACCTCACGGAAGGCCGGCAGTGAGGAAGCATTCACCTGGGCCTCGGACGGGGCCGGCCAGTTCACCCTGGCGCATGCGACGCGCGAACAGCCGGGCACCGACGTCGTGCTGCACATGAAATCCGATGCGTCGGAGTACCTGGAGCCGATGCGGCTGGAGACCGTGATCCGCAAATGGGCCGATCACATCACCCTGCCGATCACGGTCGCACAGGACGGCAAGGACCAGCCAGCCAACGAGGGCACGGCGCTGTGGCGCAAGGCCAGGTCCGAGACGACGGAGCAGTCCTATAAGGAGTTCTACCGCCATCTCGGCCATTTCTTCGACGATCCATGGGCCACCCTGCACTGGAGGGCCGAAGGCACGCTGGAATATTTCTGCCTTCTTTTCGTACCTGGCATGAAACCGTTCGACCCCGTCGAGGGCGACCGGGACGCCCATATCCGCCTGCACGTCCGGCGCATGTTCATCACCGACAAGGCTGAACTGCTGCCGCACTGGCTGCGCTTTGTCAGTGGCGTGGTCGACACCGAGGATCTGCCGCTGAACGTCTCCCGCGAGATGCTGCAGACCACGCCGGTGCTTGCCCGGATCCGCAAGGCGCTGATCGGTCGGGTGATGACCGAGTTGAGGAACCGCGCCAAGGAAGCCGGCGACTACGAAAAATTCTGGGAGAATTTTGGTGCCATCCTGAAGGAGGGCGTCTGGGAGGACGCCGAGTACCGATCCGAGATCGCGCCGCTGCTGCGGTTCAAATCGTCTTCCCAGGATGGCTGGACTTCGCTGCCGGACTACGTGTCGCGCATGCAGCAGGACCAGGACACGATCTACTACCTGTCGGGGGATCAGGCCGAGGCCCTGAAGACATCACCGCAGCTTGAGGGCTTTCGGGCCAAGAGCATCGAAGTGCTGCTGATGTCGGATTCGATCAATTCGTTCTGGCCGGAACGACTCGACAGCTTCGAGGGCAAGAAGCTTCGCAGCGTCACCCAGGCGGCCGAGGACCTGGCCAACGGCGAGGATCAGCCCGACATCTCGCCGCTGCTCGCCGCCATGAAATCCGCGCTTGGCGCCCACGTAGCCGACGTCCGTTCCACCGCCAGGCTCACCGACAGCGCGGTCGTACTGGCGTCGGACGGCAAGGGGCCTGATCTGGCGATGCAACGGCTGATGCGGCGCGCCGGGCGGGCGATGATGCCCTCAAAGCCGGTGCTCGAGGTCAACCCGCGGCACAAGCTGATCGAGGCGCTGTCCGCGAAGCTCGACGACACCACGCTGATCGCCGAGGCGTCCGAGACGCTGTTCGACCTGGCGCAGGTCCAGGAAGGCGACCTGCCGGCCGACGCCGCTGCGTTCGCCAGGAGGGTCACCAGCCTGCTGGCCGGCGAGCCTGGGGTAGCCTGCGCGCGAAGCGGCGTTATCCTCGCCGGGTGCGGGTCCGGCCGGCGACACATCCGGCCGGTCACCCAGCCGACCCTGAACGCGAGGACCGATGCCAATGCTGGACCAGACCATCGATTGTGTAGTCAATTCACCCGACGGCACCCGCCCGGTGCATGTCGTCCGGCCGGATGGGCTGGCCGGGTTCCTCGATACGGTGCCCCCGGCCCAGGCAGGCTACCTGCGCGACACGGCGTTCGGCGCGAAGGCGGGCGAGCTTCGGCTCCTGCCCGGCCCGGACGGGGTGGCCGGCGCGGTACTGGGAATCGGCAACGATTCCTCTCCGTTCGTATTCGGCGAACTTCCGATGCAGTTGCCGGAGACGTCTTCCTGGCGCCTCGAACCCGGCGAATATAGCCAGGCAGCCGCAACCCTTGGTTATTGTCTAGGCGCATATCGTTACTCTCGGTTTCTTTCCAGAGGACGCAAACCCGCGTTGCTTTTCGTCTCCTCCGAACATCAGGCGAGCCTGTCGCAGGCTGCCGCGACCTGGATGGTGCGGGATTTGATCAACACCCCCGCCAATATCCTGGGCCCGGTCGAACTGGCCGATTTCACCCTGTCGCTGGCGCAGCGCTATGGCGCCGCATCCGGAATGTTCGCGGGTGCGGCGTTGGAGGAAGCCTTCCCGACGATCGCCGCGGTCGGACGCGGGTCGGTGCGACCGCCGCGGGTTGCAACCTTCCACTGGCGCGGCAGGGACGCGGCGGACGATTCGCCGCTGTTGTCGCTTTGCGGCAAAGGCGTCTGTTTCGATACGGGTGGCTATGACCTGAAGCCCTCCGCAGGCATGTTGCGGATGAAGAAGGACATGGGTGGGGCCGCCACCGTCCTCGGCCTGGCTCGGATCGTCATGGCGGCCGACCTGCCCATCCGCCTGGCGGTGCGCATCGGCTGTGTGGAAAATTCCGTGTCCGGTACAGCGATGCGGCCGTCCGATGTGATACGGACACGATCCGGCCTGACGGTGGAGATCGGCAACACCGATGCCGAGGGCCGGCTTGTCCTGTGTGACCTGCTCGATGAGGCTTCGGCGGAGCAGCCATCACTGCTGGTGGATTGCGCCACGCTGACCGGCGCCGCCCGTGTTGCCCTTGGTCCCGATCTTCCCGCCCTGTTCAGTAACGACGACGCCATGGCAGAGGCTCTTTTGCGGTTCGGCAACGTGGTCCACGACCCACTTTGGCGATTGCCATTATGGTCAGACTACAACGAATGGCTGAAGAGTCCGATAGCCGATTTGAATAATGTTTCATCGAAGCCGCTTGCCGGCGCTATCGTCGCTGGTCTTTACCTGCAACGCTTCGTAAGCCCAGGTATACCCTGGATACACCTTGACCTCTATGCATGGAACGACCAGTCCCGACCTGGCCGTCCCGAGGGTGGCGAGGCGATGGCCATGCGTGCGCTTTTTGCTCTGGCCGAACAAGGATTGGCGGCCAGATCGGATAACGATGACGCTTGATTCACGCTGTCGTGATCCACTGGCGAGTTGGTTACTGTAATAAGGTTGACGCCGACTTATAATTTGTTTATGAACCGAAAAGGTCGGCACGCCCTGTCGCACGACCCACCTAAGAAAGGATTTTTGCAGTGGCATCTCCTCCCAACCCGATTTCGGACGCCCAGGTCGGCCTCCTCCGCGACACGGTGGTCGCGTTGGTTCGCCGCGACGGCGCCGATCTCTCCGCCCGCCAGCTAGGGGTGTTTCTGACCTGCTATCTGAACGAAGGCGGCCACACGGTTCGTGGCCTGGCCGCGGAACTCAACGTGTCAAAACCCGCGATAACACGCGCCCTGGACCGCCTCGGTGAACTGGATCTCGCCCGCCGCAAGGTCGATCCGATGGATCGCCGCAGCGTGCTGGTGCAGCGCACGACCAAGGGGGCGGCATTTCTCCGCGATCTGCGCAGCATCATGACCGAGGCTTCCGGCGGCGGAAAGAAGCTGGCCAAGAGGGCCGCGGCTTGACTTGGCCGAAATGATTAGACTACCTCGTAGGAGGGACTGGCCCACTTCATGATCCATGCCACCGGAGCGGCGGGATTGGGTTTTTCAATTGGCAGTTTGAGCGGTATCCCAAAAATCACCGGCACAGATGCCGCCGCCGGACAGCCCAGCCGATCGGCGCCGAATACCGCCGCCTTACACGCCGGGACCGGGAGGCATCCGCCTCAAACTGCCGGCAAGCACCAAGCAGAAGGCGATGTGTGCCAACCGGGTAAAACTCCAGGCATCGTTTCGAACGTGATGACCGAATGCGCAATCACCGGTGCCCGAACGAGGATCAGGCGAACGAGGATCCGGCCAACGAGGATCCGGCCAAAAACACGGGATCAGTTGGATCAGATACAACAGTATCGGCCTGAGGGGCACCGAAGGGCGATCAGGCTACTGGAATCGCCCGCCAAACGTGAACGCGGGCATTTCTGCGCGAGATAAAGACACCCTGGAACTGGCTGGATTATCCGCCAGACAATTATTATCAGCTGCGCTTATTGCTCTCAGTTGACAGCGCGAAGTTCTGGTTCATTCTCAGTTGCAATACGTGTCTTCGCCATATCTGATTCTACCTGGGGTAGAAAAGAAGCACACCCATCGACAGTATCAGCGCGAAGAATACCACCCCTGCCCGCCAATCCATCGGCGCCGTCCGCGACCACTGCGTCACACGGACCCGCCAGCGTACGGGTGAACCCATCCTGCAATGACAGGCGTTTCCAGCCCATCCGTTGCGAAGCACCCCGATTACCACAAATGGAGCGAGGCGGCGAAACGTGGCATATGATTGCGGTGCCAGACGGATGACTGACCAATGGCGACTCTCGGCAATTCGTTCAGCCACCCAATTTCGGATGAAACCAACTCGTCCAGACGAGCGAGACCAACACAGGGTTCAGTCATTGTTGTGCGCATGGAAATCGGATGTGCCACCGCGCGAAAGCGAAAGCAGGTGGCGCGGCGACAAATTCTTCCCATCCGCCGAGACCCGCCTGTGGCATGGCCGAAACGGCCGCCGACACGAACGTGCGGGCGATCGCGGCCACCGTGACGATTGCCGGGCACGATCCTCCGCCAGGTGATCCCGCCGCCAGGCGGAGGCGGGCTGACCGGTATCTCGTTGGCCAGCAGCACGACACCGCCGATCCGCCGGCGTGCCACGTCGCGAGGCGCTCAGAACCACCGCTTGCGGATCTTCGTCGGGGTTGGGCGCCAACGAACCCGACCGCTCGGCGAGGGCCCGCCGGGTGCCTCGCAAACCACGGGCCGGCAGGTCAGCACCCGACCAAACGCTCAGAGCATGTGGATGGCGGTGGCGATTGATTGGGTAACCGGTGCCATGGTCCAGCCAGAGCGAGAAATGCGGTTGTAGAAATAGTAATCCTTTACTGTAATCGAGAGAAGACAAAGATATGATGCACGTCATGAGCGCATGATCGACGTCTCGCACGCGTTGCCGGAATTTTTACATGCCGGGATTGCCGAAGTGTGCTGAACGGAATGTCGGATCAGGGTCATGATGCTTTGACATTGGCATATGGATTGCGTGCACGCTTGAGCCTTGTCAGTCGTTGCGCCGGGTACGGTAATTCGTTCTCGGCTGCGGTTTCCGCCGAGACCGAGAGGTCTTCCGCTGGCGACGATGCACGCGTGTCCGGCTGGGAAGCGCTTGCTCCGCGCGTCGTGTTCGATTGATTGTCTGAATCGGGGGATCAGGTTGGCACAAACACCTGTTGATGCGATCGTGGGAGCGCGCCTTGCCGCAATACGAACGGCCCAGGGTGTCAACGTAAGCCAGTTGGCCTCGGCCCTGGGCACCACCGCGGATCAGATCGTACGCTACGAGGCGGGCACCGAGCGGGTCTCGGCTACCCACCTCATCAAGATGTGTCAGTTCTTCCAGGTCAGTATAGCCGACCTGTTTCCAACTTCAGATCCCGATCACGACCGCAAGCTTCACTGATCATACACCGCGTAGGCGACCTCAATCAGACTAGAGCGTGATCCGCACAGGTGGAATCACCGGAGCGGTGAATCTCGCTCTCAAACAGAGAGCTAGAGCGGGTTCCGTGAGCCAACGCGAATGGAAACCGCTCTGATCGCCTCGTCCGGCGATTTTTCTCAAGCTCTTGATCGGCAAGAAGCACCGGCAAATGCGGATCCGGCTCGCGCGGCTTGACCGGGCCGGTTTGCGTGAACCCGGAACCTCGGGCCCGTCTCGGATAGAGCACTGAACGTGTCACGAGACGTTCGCGATCCGGCACCAGGCTGAATCGCCGAACGGACCGCTGACGGCGAAAGTTCGGAGAGGCTACTCATCGCAGGCCATCCGTCTGATCACAGCGTGCGACACCCAGTTGCATGGCGTCGCTGTATGCCGGCGGTTCGCGCTGCGGTCTACAGGGATCATCACGGAGTCGTGATATTATCAACTGAAGACATTCGTTCCGCGCCAGCCGTCCAGGTCGGCGTCCCCACGCATTCATCACCTCGCACCGATCCCCGGGCATGACCGTCAGGAAATGCCAGCCGATTGGCGACGGAGGCCATGCCGAGCCTGATCCGTCGCGCGCGATGGTTCCATGGCGGCGGCTGCGCTCAGGGACGGGCCCGAGGAGCTGATCCTCCGGCCACAGACGCCAGCATGCGCCCGACCCCATTTCACGGTCGCGTCAGAGAGTGGGCACCGGAAGGGGCACCAGACGCGAAGGGTCGTCGGAAGTTCGTAAGGCGGCTGATCCAGACATGGCGAACTTCCGAATCGGGACACTAGATCTTTGTTTGATCGCATGATTGACGCGCCGGGGACGTTCCGCTCAGCGCGATCACTCTAAATTCGGACCATGCACGGCAATGCGTTGCGTAGAGAAACACATCCGACGGTTGCCGACGCCCCCATAAAATACACGTTGCGGTGCCACGAATTCGAGTAAGCTCGCTTCAATTCCACAGCGATCGGATTCGATACGGTGCGAAAAAGTTCCCGCCTCTTCCGCCTGGCTACGACCGTGGCGCTGACCGCGCTGATGTGCGATGCGGTGCTGCCATTCACAGCGCTCGCCCAACCCGCGCCACCGCCGCTGCTCCCACCCGGGGAGGGCCGGCCCGACCTGAACCAGGCCGACCCGCCCGAACGCGTTGGTCGTATCGCCAGCATGACCGGATCCGTATCGTTTCATAACCCCGGCGACACGCAGTGGAGCGCGGCGACGCCCAACTATCCGGTGAGCAGCGGCAACAGCTTCTGGACCGATCCGTCAGCCGGATCGCAACTGGAAATCTCGGCTTGTCGCATCGCCATGGCCGGCGGCACCGAATTCGACGTCGCCACACTCGACGGCAACGGCCTGCAGGGTGTCGCGGCCCAGGGGGAGATCTACCTCCACTTGCATGACCTTGCGCCGAATGAAGTGTGGTCGATCCAGACTCCGCGCGGGATGGTCCGCCTGGGCGGTGAAGGGCGCTACGACATCGTCGTCGGCACCACCGATCAGCCCACGCTCGTGACGGTGGTGGAAGGCAGCGCGCAGATCGATGGTCCGGGGGTATCGCTGCAGGCCGGCGGCAGCCAGACCGCCACGATCACCGGGACGGATACTTTCCGGGCCAGCCTGGGACCGGTGCTGCCGGACCCTTTCCTGACCGCCATGCTGAACGCGGAACGGCCCCGTCCGGCTCCCCCGGCCGCGGTTCCGGTCCGGGCCGTCTATGCCATGGCCGGCGGCAGCGATCTGGTCGGTGTCGGGAGCTGGAGCCAGGCACCGGAATACGGCCAAGTCTGGTATCCCCCCGTTCCCGCCCCCTGGGTCCCCTATCGCGAGGGTCACTGGGCTTATGTCGCGCCCTGGGGCTGGACCTGGATCGACGATGCGCCCTGGGGTTTCGCACCCTTCCATTACGGACGCTGGATCCAGATCGGCGGCCGCTGGGGCTGGACACCAGGTGCGATCGTGGTCGCCGGACCGCCGGTCTACGCGCCGGCCCTGGTGACTTTCATCGGCATCGGCGCGGGCCTGGCCGTGGGGGCGGCCCTGGCGTCCGGCTCCATCGGCTGGGTGCCGCTGGGTCCGCATGAGGAGTACCATCCCTGGTACCACGCCTCAAACACCTACATGCGCCAGGTCAACATCGGCCATGTGACGAACATCACCAACAACGTCACGATCAATAACTACGTTAACCGGGGCGCCGCGACGTCTGTCCCCGTCGCCGCCATGACGGGCTCCCGCCCGGTGCAGACTGCAGCCAGGCCTGTGACAGCCCAGGAATTCGCCGCCGCGCGCCCGATCTCGGGTCAGCAGCCAATACGTCCGACGGCCCTGACTGCCGGTGTCACCCCAGCCGTGGCCCGCCGATTGAGCCTGGCGCCGGCCGCCGCCATCCACCCCGCCCCTGGCCCCGCCATCCGTCCGGTGGCAGCCGGGACCACCGGATTCGCCAGACCCGCGCTCGCCTCGGTGCAGAGGACGCAGGCCCCGGGAAGCGCCGAACCCGGCCACCCGGCGCAGGCAGCTCGGCCCGCCGGCGCGCCACCGCCGGGATCCGCGCATCCGCCAGCCGCCCCGGAAGCGACCCCGCCGGGATCCGCGCATCCGCCAGCCGCCCCGGAGGCGATCCCGCCGGGATCCGCGCATCCGCCAGCCGCCCCGGAGGCGATCCCGCCGGGCCATCCGGCAACGGCGCGGCCAGAAACCGCCCCCGCGGGGCCGCATCCCGTGACGCAACAGACCCCTCAGGCGGCACCTCACCCCACGGCCGCGCGACCCACCGCGCCACCAGCCCCACGGCCCCACCCGGAGGCCGCCCCGGAGGCCGCACACACAGCGCCGCGCCCTGAACAGCGGCACGCCGCACCGCATCCGGAGACACCGCCCGCCGCGCCGCCTCATCCGCAGGCACGCCCTGCCGCGCCGTCCCATCCGGAGCCGCAAGGGCATAAGCAGGAGCCCGGCGAGCGATAGGATCCAGCGGAGGTTGGCGGGTCGGTGGCCGGCGGCCGGAACTGGCCTATCCGAACCGCGCCAGACGCTGAAGCCTTCGCAACGGCGCGGTCAGCCGCCACGACCATGATGCACGCATGGCCTGGAGCGCCAGCAAGTGGGGCTCGTACATGCGGTCGAGATCGTACAGCGGGTCGCGCACCGCATCGAACGCGGCTCGGGCCGCCGGATCGTCCCCGGCCAGCCCGTGTTCGGCGGCAGCCCAGACCATGGCACAAGACCGCCGCCTGTCACCCGCGCCTGGCATCGGCTCGAGGCGGTGGTACAGGCGGGGCTTGAGAAGCGATGCGATCCTGCCGGTGGCCGTAATCAAATCCATCGGCCATTCCAGGCGGAGACCATCGGTGATGCGGGATATGGCATTGGGCCAGTCGGCGACCATCTCCGCCATGCTGACCCACACCCGGCGACAGTTCCGGCTTTGCCATTCGGCCTCGATCACCGACCGCAACCACAGGAACTCCGCCCGGCCCGGTTGCATGCCGTCGCGATCGACCAGCGATCGCACCACCTCGGCAACCGGGCGGACCTGCAGGATCACCAGAGGTTCAATGTCCAGCACATCGAGCGCGTCAAGATAAAGCGGCAGCAAACGGCACAGCCGGGGATCCTTGATCACCAGAAGGGGCGCTTCGCCATAACTCTGACGAAGCTGGCCGGCGATTTGCTCCAGAAACACGTATGCCTGCCGTGAGCGGAACCAATGGGCCGGAATGGCCCGCGGATCGTCCCAGCGCAGATCGAGGTTTTCCAGGATGCGGTCATTCAAGGCAACCAGTCCGCGCGGCTCGAAATGCCCCAGCGGATTGCCCTGCCCCGGACCCATCAGGTCGCGCGGCAAGGCGGCGCCCAGCGCATGGAGCACGTGCGTCAGCAGAGAGGTGCCGCTCCGGCTCATGCCAAGGACCAGCACGGCCTTACGTGTCGGCATCGGTGTGAACGGCGCTGGAAGCTTAACCTGCGCGAAATCCTGGCAGCCGTCCATCGCGATCCTTGCTCCGACGCTTCAAGCGGTCATGAGTACGGCTGATATATTTGCAGCTGAATTGCGCTCCCATGACGCTTTGTAACCAAGCGTCACCGTGCAATGCGGGACCGGCCTGCCGTGGGCCGGGCCGGGCCGGCGATTGCGGCCCTGCGCGCCTTCCGCCCCCGGCCGGTGAATAGTCGCTGGAGTCGCGTGGTTACGGCGCGTTACCCTGTGGGTGCGTCGCGGATCCAGTCTCCGAGGACCTCATCCGGCTGGTAGCCGGCGTCCAGGCGAGCCGGTACCGGTGCGACCCGTCTCGTCATGACGGGCAAGGGCTTGCACGGCTCGCTGGATCGCCGCCCCTGAACGACGTGCCAGAAGGCCCGGGACCTCCCGCCGCAGGGACGGGCTGTCGCGAAGAAGTTCCGCGATCTCCTCGGGCTCACGCAGCACGCCGTCGATCCATCCTTCGCGAGGCTCGGCGTGTGTGCTGAATTCAAGCTTGACCAGATGCTCGACGATGGCGGCAACGCGGCTGGCAAGCTCGCGGCGGTCTCTCCTGGCCAGCCCCTCGATCTCCTCGGCCAGATTTTCCCAGTCGAGCGCTCGCAACAGTTTGGCCAGTTCATCCTTGCGCTGCAGGATCGCGTCGCCGGCCGCGCGGAGCGCTGCCGCCTGGGTCAGCGCCCAGGCGTCCAGGTCCTCCTCATAGAGACCGGTGGGAACCCTGTCGTCTGGGATAATTCCTTCCCATAGCACATTTTTTGCCGACGATCACTCGATGACGATGCGCGGGCCGCTGCTCCGCGCGGCCGTCGCGCCGGACACCTTCTCCCACACCCGCGCCGCCAGGGCACCGTAGGCTTTGGCCGCCTCGCTCTCCGGCGCCGAAGCCGCGATCGGGGTGCCGGCATCGGAGGCGGTACGGATTTCCAGCAGCAGGGGGATCTCGCCCAGGAATTCCGTACCCAGCCGCGCCGCCTCGGTCTTCGCCCCGCCGTGGCCGAAGATGTCGGCGCGATGCCCGCAGTTGGGACAGCAGTAGTAGCTCATGTTCTCGACCAGACCGAGCACCGGGACCTGGGTCTTCTCGAACATGCGGACGCCGCGGCGCGCGTCGATCAGGGCGATGTCCTGCGGCGTCGAGACGATCACCGCGCCGGTCAGCGCCACCCGCTGGGCCATGGTCAACTGCGCGTCGCCGGTGCCGGGCGGCATGTCCACCACCATGATGTCGAGCGGCCCCCAGGCGACCTGCCCCATCATCTGCTCCAACGCGCCCATCACCATCGGTCCGCGCCAGATCATCGGGGTTTCCTCGTCCACCAGAAAGCCGATCGACATGCATGAGAGGCCCCAGGCCTGCAGCGGGACCATCTTTTCAGCGCGCACTTCCGGCTTGCGGTTCAGCCCGATCATCCGCGGCAGGCTCGGTCCATAAATATCCGCGTCCAGAAGCCCGACCTTATGCCCCTGGCGCGCCAGGGAGACCGCGAGGTTCACCGCCACGGTGGATTTGCCGACGCCACCCTTGCCGGATGCGACGGCGACGATCGCCTTGACCTCGGGCAGCAGCAGGGCAGCCTTTCCGGCGGGCGCCCCATGCGCGGGACCGGCGTGACCATGGCCCCGGTCGGCGGGCGGAGCCGAAGCGGCAGCCGAAGCCGGCTTGTGGGCGGTCAGGATCGCCGTGGCGTTGGTGACGCCCGGCTGACGCATCAGCACCGCCTCGGCCTCCCGCCGCACCGGCTCCATCGCCGCGGCGTGGGCGCGATCGGTCAGCAGGGTGGCCTGCACGAGGCCGCCGCGCACTTCGATCCCTTCCACAAGGCCGGCGGTGACGATGTCCTGCCCCGAAGCGGGGTCCTTGATCGTGCGCAGAGCGGCACGCAGGGTATCCGAAGAGGCATCGGCCATGGCTTTGTGAACCCTTACCTTGCAAACCTGATCCGGCCGGCAGATAAGCACCGCGCCGTGTACGCCTGTCCAGATCGATATGGCGCATGATACCGTTTCCGCCAACGGCTCGCGCACCCGGCAAGCCAAAGTGGGCGATTCGACAGGAGCCACCCTTACATGCCTTGGAATAGCGGCGGTCCCGGCCCCTGGGGCAACCCATCTGGCCCCTCCGGTGGCGATGGCGACAAGAAGCCGACGCAAGGCCCCTGGGGGAACAAGGCCGCCAACGGCGGTGGCGATCGCACGGATCAGGGACGCCCCGGTGGCGATGGCAAGCGAGGCGGAGGCCCGCGTCCCGGTGGTCCCTTCGGTGGCGGCGGCGGCCCCTTCGGCGGCGGTCCTTTCGGCGGCGGCGGCGCCCCTGATCTGGACAGGCTCATCGCCCAGGCCCAGGGCTTCATCCGCGGCCTCGTGGGCGGCGGCTCCGGTGGCCGTTCAACCGGTCCGTTCGGCGGCTTCGGCAACAGCCGCGGCCTTGCTTTCCTGCTTCTGGCGATCGTCGTCATCTGGATCGGCAGCGGCTTCTACCGTGTCCAGCCAGACGAGCAGGGCGTCGTTATCCGCTTCGGCGCCTATTCCTATTGGACACCGCCCGGCCTGCACTGGCACTTGCCTTGGCCGATCGAAACCGTCGAGCTGCCGGCCGTCACCCGCATCAACCGCACCGAGATCGGCTTTCGCTCCGCGCCGGGCGGCAATGTCGAATCCGGCCAGGACGCCGCGGGCCGTGATGTCCTGGCCGAAAGCCTGATGCTGACCGGCGACGAGAACATCATCGACATCGACGTCGCGGTGTTCTGGCGCATCAGCGACGCCGCCGCGTTCCTGTTCAATACCGCCAACCCGCAAGGGCTGGTGCGCGGGGTCGCCGAAAGCTCGATGCGCGAGGTGATCGGGCGCACGCCGATCCAGCCCGCGCTTGGGCCATTGCGGGGGCAGATCGAGGCCGACGTGCTCAAGCAGACGCAGCAGATCCTGGACCGCTACAAGGCCGGCGTCGAGATCACCCAGGTCCAACTCCAGAAGGTCGATCCCCCGGCCGCCGTCATCGAGAGTTTTCGGGACGTCCAGCGCGCCAACACCGACGCCGAGCGGATGCGCAATGAGGCCGAGTCGTACCGCAATGACATCGTCCCCCGCGCGCGGGGTGACGCGGCCCGTATCGTCGCCGAGGGACAAGGTGCCAAGGCCGCCTCGGTCGCCCGCGCAACCGGTGAGGCCCAGCGCTTCGACAGCGTCTTCAAGGCGTATCAGGCGGCCAAGGACATTACCCTCCGCCGGATGTACCTGGACACCATGGAGGACGTGCTGTCGCACGCCCAGCCGCTGGTCGTCGACGACAAGCTGAAAGGTTTGGTCCCGTTCCTGCCGCTGACCGTGCCCCCTGCACGGCAGGTCATCCCGGCCGCCCCCGCCGCATCCGCCTCCAATCCGTCATCCGGCGTCGGAGCGAGCCAGTGAGCAGGGCCACGATCGCCGGTCTCGCGGCGCTGGTCGTGCTGGCGATCATCGCCAGCGCCACCCTGTTCACCGTCTCGCAGACCGAACAGGTGCTGGTGGTGCAATTCGGCAAGGTCGAGCGGTCGATCGAGAACCCTGGGCTGCACGCCAAGTGGCCCATCGCGCAGAACATCATCACCTTCGACAAGCGCCTGCTGGCGGTGGAACTGCCGGGTGAGGAAGTGATCCTGGGCGACCAGCGCCGGCTGATCATCGACACGTTCACGGTCTTCCGCATTACCAATCCGCTGCGGTTCTACCAGGCGATCGGATCGGATCCGGACAATATCCGCGGCCGGCTGAACTCGGTCGTCACCGGCAGCCTGCGGCGCGTGCTGGGCAACAACACGCTGCTGGACGTGCTGTCGGCCGACCGGGAGCGGATCATGACCACCATCCGCGGCCAGGTGAACAATGAGATGCAAAACTTCGGCGTCTCCATCGTCGACGTCCGCATCCGGCGCGCCGACCTGCCGCAAGAGAACACCCAGGCGATCCTGTCGCGGATGCAGTCGGAACGCCAGCGCGTCGCCGCGCGGGCCCGGGCCGAGGGCGCCGAGGCGTCGCAGAAGATCCGGGCGGACGCCGAACGCGAACGCACCGTGCTGGTCGCCGACGCCCGCGCCACGGCGGACAAGCTGCGCGGCGAAGGTGAGGCCGAGGCGACCAGTATCTATGCCAAGGCATTCGGCCAGGATCCGGCTTTTTTTTCGATCTGGCGGACGCTGCAAGGCTATCGCGACGTTTTCGACAGCGGCGTTGCCCGCCTCGTGGTGAGCCCGGACAACGATTATCTGAAGTACCTCCAGACGCCCCCGGCCGATGCTTCGCGCTAGAAGCGCTGCCAGCCTGGACAGAAACCCGAAGCGACCTCAGGCCGATGAAACTGCATGCCATACATGAGAGCGACACCAGCCGGACAACCAGCGCGGAGCGATCTCAAGGCTGATGAAATTGCTCGCCGAATTTGGGCGCCGGCGTTTCCACTTACGGTGGCAACGCTTCAGGCACGACCGGCACGAAAAAATTGCATGCGACCACGCGTGTCTTTTCGCCGGATAAGTTGCTAGCCTGTGAGTTCCGGACCATATACGGCTCTTCGCCAGGGAAACCGATCATGCGCCTGTTCCGTCCCTCCGTTGCCAGCGCTGCCCTGCTCGGCATGTCCTTCGCGTTGGTGACCCCCGCCGTCACAGTCATTCAGCCGGCCTTCGCGCGCTCCGCGCCCGACAGCTTCGCCGACCTCGCGGCCAGGCTGCTGCCCGCGGTGGTGAATGTGTCGTCCACCCAGACCCTGACCGCGAAAAACGGCCTTCCGGGTCCGGGTGTCGGGCCGGAAATGCCGATGTTCCCGCCCGGATCACCCTTCGAGCAGTTCTTCAAGGATTTCCTCAATCGCAACCGAGGCGGCAATGGTGACAACGCGCCGGCGCCGCGGCGGGCACAGAGCCTCGGGTCAGGGTTCATCATTGACCCGTCCGGCTACATTGTCACCAACAACCATGTGATCGAGGGCGCCGACTCGGTGTCCGTCACCTTGCAGGACAACACCACATTGAAGGCCACGATCGTCGGCCGCGACGAGAGCGGCGACATCGCACTGCTGAAGGTGAAGACCGACAAGCCTTTGCCCACGGTGCAATTCGGCGACTCCAGCCAGTCGCGCGTCGGCGACTGGGTGCTGGCGATCGGCAATCCGTTCGGCCTCGGCGGCACCGTGACCGCCGGTATCGTCTCCGCGCGCGGCCGCGACATCCATCAGGGCCAGTATGACGACTTCATCCAGACCGACGCCGCGATCAACCGCGGCAACTCGGGCGGCCCGCTGTTCAACATGGACGGGCAGGTCATTGGCATCAACACGGCGATCTTCTCGCCGTCGGGCGGTTCGATCGGCATCGGCTTCTCGATCCCTTCGAACATGGCGAAGCTCACCGTCGCGCAGTTGAAGGAATTCGGCCATGCCCGCCGCGGCTGGCTGGGAGTGAAAATCCAGCAGGTGACGCCCGATATCGCCGAGAGCCTCGGCCTGAAGGACGCCTCCGGCGCGATGGTCGCCGGTGTGACCGACGGCGGACCGGCCGAGAAGGCGAAGATCCGCAGCGGCGACATCATCTTGAAGTTCGACGGTCAGGACGTGAAGGAGATGCACAACCTGCCGCGCATCGTGGCGGACTCGGATGTCGGCAAGGAGGTGCCGGTCGTGCTGTGGCGTGACGGCAAGCAAGTGACCGTCGAAACCGTCCTGGCCGAGCGGCCGACCGACACGCAGCTTGCTGCGGCTGACACCACCAAGCCGGCCGACACCACCAGGCCGACCGATATTTCCGGCCTGGGGCTGAAGGTTGCCCCGGTCAGTCAGGACCTGAAGGACAAATACCAGCTTCAGGACGGACAGAAAGGCGTGGTCATCACGGATGTCTCTCCCAACACTCCGGCTGCCGAACGCGGATTGAAGCCGGGCGACGTGATCATGGAAGTGCAGCAGGGCGAGGTCGGCTCGCCTGACGATGTGCAAAAGCAGGTCGAGGCCGCACGCAAGGCTGATCGCAAGTTCGTGTTGATGCTGATCCAGCGCGAGGGGGGCGTGCAGTATGTGCCGCTTTCGCTGTCCAGGTCTCCCGCCGGCAAGGACAAGCAACCGGGATAGAATTGGACGAGGGTTCATCCGCATCGGCTTTTCGCCGGTGCGACAAACCCTTGGGAGCACGGCCCCCCAGCTTACCGGGTGGCCGACTCACCGGGTGGCTCAGGTTATCGGGTGGCCCGGTTACCGGGTGGCGCTGTGCCGTTAATCTGGGCCTTTGCTGGCAGCAAGGAGAGACTGGGTCGGGCGGCGAGGGTGGCTATGACGCATGGAACAAGGCTTGGCCATTACGGATGAGGTGTCACCGGTCGCGTCCGGCTGAATTTGCTTTAAGAACTACAGTAAAAGCGCCGGGAATTCTTCCATAGCATTTCTTCGCTTTAGCAGTTTTGGACGACTCATGTCCGGGCCCGCGGGGCTGGCCGAGTGCGGGATCTGCCGGCGTCGAACGTTTCTTCATCGCGTCGACATTCTTCATCGGGAGCGGTTCGTCCGGTAGAATCGGTCGGCCGCCTTGGTCGGTCCGGTGACGACCCAGATCAAGGCCACGATCCAGCCGAGGACCGTCCAAATCCCAGCCTGCCGAGCAACGGCTAGGGGCTAGGGCCGGCCAAATTTCTGTTTGTATTCGTCGTATTTGTAGGCGAGGCCGTTCTGGTTCCAGGCGACATGCGCGAGCGAACTATGCCGCCGGTTGAGATCGAATTTGATCGCACCCAGGCCCTTTGCGAACCCGGAAGCGTTTTCCGCCTCATGGAAGACCCATCCTTCTGGCAACACCGTGATCATCCGATGCTCCTTGTCGGTGACCGGGTTGCGAATGGGCTCGCTGTGCGCCCTGATGACATCCGCGACCTCGATCTTCGCCCGGCGCTTATCAAGGTCCCACTCAAAATTGATCTTCGTAAAGATGGGATCCTTGATCGTCTCGATGATGACAGAGAAAATCTGGAACATTGTCCCGACCGGCTGGTCTTCGCCGGACATGATGTAGAATAGCGCCTCGCGTTGCGCGTCGTCCGCTCTTTCGTCGACGATCGGCTGGAAAACGCCCTGCCCGTGGTGGATGGCGCGCGGAAAATAGAACGTGCCGACGATTGCGAGATCATCAAGCGGCACATCCTCGCAGGAGCCCTTGTCGATCTTGAATGCGACAAGCCCCGTGCAGTCGCCGTAGGTCGGATCGGCCATCGATTCACATGGGCAACCATGGTCGCAGCTGCAATACTCGACGTACCGTCCTTCTATGCTCCAGTTCTTGCCGGCCATCTTCAGCCTTTCATTATTTGTCACGGAGTGACGTCGAGTTTAGCAAAACGGGCAAGCAGTCGCAATTGAGAGCGGCAAGCACGACGACCGCCCCCACCGCGCTCGCGCGCTGGATACCTGCCGCCTCATCGGGGCCGTGCTGGTGATAGCCAAGCTCCATCGGGCGCATAGGATAAGCAGGCCCCTCGGACCGTCCAGCCGAGTAAGAGGTTGAACAGAAACAGCACCAAGCTGCTGTTCACGCCCCGGCTTGCGCCCGGCAACCACGGCAGAAAGTCGATTAACACAGCCACGATTGCGATTACTGCTAAAGCAATTGTCGAATTGCCGTAGTTCCACTCGACATGATCGCCGAGCGTCAGGCGCTCCCGTTCCAGTAGGGATGAGGTTCCATCCCGGTCCGCATCCCACATTCACCTTGATCATAAGGTGCACGGCAGGTCACCACCGACCGCTTACCCGCCGACAAACAGCGATGCGGGATACCCCTGGGCGAACAACAGCGCGCGCAATCCGGCATGATCGACCTTGGCCCTGGCCTGCTTCGCCACGATCGGTTTGGCATGGAACGCGACGCCAAGCCCGGCCGCGAGGATCATGTCCAGGTCGTTGGCGCCGTCTCCGACAGCGAGCGTCGCATGCAGCTTGACCCCCCGCTGGGCGGCCAGTTCGTTCAGTGCGGACAGTTTGGCGTCGCGGCCCAGGATCGGTTCGCCGACCTTCCCGGTCAGCGTTGCGCCATCGTCGAGCAGCACGTTGGACCGGTGCACATCGAACCCTACCGCCGCGGCCACCTTGGCTGTGAAGAACGTGAATCCGCCCGAGACGAGCGCGGTGAGAGCCCCCCTCGCCCGCATCGTCGCCACCAGTTCGTGCGCCCCCGACGTCAGCTGGATTTGCTGCCAGGTCTTCTCCAGGGCCCCCAGATCGAGCCCCTTCAACATCGCCACGCGCTCGCGCAGGGCCGCCGTGAAGTCCAGTTCCCCGTTCATCGCACGGCTGGTGATGGCAGCGATCTGCTTGGCGATGCCGGCAAATCCGGCCAGTTCGTCCAGTGTCTCGCCGGTGACGATGGTGCTGTCCATGTCAGCGACCAGCAGTGCCTTCCGCCGGCCCCGCGCCTTCGTCACAATGACATCGATCGGTTTCCCGCCAAGCGCGGTCCGCAGCGCCGTCTGGTCGAGCGGGACGGACAGCGGGATATCCGCCGCCTCGCCCGGCGATAAAACCACCGGCGGCGCGCCGCGAACTGCGTTGCGGATCTGGTTGAGCAGGGCCGGGGTCAGGCTTGTCGCCTCGCGCTGGGCAACGACCGTGAGTATAGAGGTCATGGCGGGCTGATACCTGACAGCGCGCCCGACCCCACGCAAGAGAATGCCCCCGCGCGAGCGAATGACCAGGAACGCGAACCAACCCCTGCCGACCGCCCTGATCGTCGCCGGCCCGACAGCCAGCGGGAAATCCGCCCTGGCGCTCGCCATTGCAGAACGCGTGCGCGGCACCATCATCAACGCTGACTCGATGCAGGTATATCGGGAACTGCGCATTCTCACCGCCCGCCCCACCCCAGACGAAGAGGCCCGGGTTCCGCATCGCCTGTATGGCATCCGCCCCGCGGCCCAGGCTGGCAGCGTGGCGTGGTGGCGCCAACAGGCGCTGTCCGCGATGGAAGAGGCCCATTCTCAGGGCCGGCTGCCGATCCTGACCGGCGGCTCCGGCCTGTATTTCGTGGCCCTGACCGATGGTCTCGCCGAAATCCCCGACCCCGGCCCGGACGCCCGCGCCGAGGCCCGTCGCCTGCTGGCCGGTCAAGGGCCTGCCGCCCTGCACGCCAGTCTGGCCCGTGTCGATCCCGCTACCGCCGCCCGCCTCAAGCCCCAGGACAGCCAGCGTATCGCCCGCGCGTGGGAGGTCTGGCGGGGCACTGGGGTCGGCCTCGCCGCCTGGCAGAATGTCCGGCATGCCCCCGCCCCGTGGAATTTCACCGCCATTTTGCTCGATCCGCCGCGCGACGACCTGCGCTCGGCCATCGCGACGCGCTTCACCGCGATGCTTCGCGACGGCGCGCTGGACGAGGTGCGGGCGCTGCTTGCCCTGGACCTCGACCCCGCCCTGTCAGCGATGCGCGCCCACGGCGTCCCTGAACTGTCCGCTTACCTGCGCGGTGTGCTGTCGCTGGAGCAAGCCGGCCGCCGCACCGAACTGGTCACTGGCCAGTACTCCAAGCGGCAGGCGACATGGTTTCGCCACCACACCCTCGCGCCGGAGACCCGCACGCACACGATTTATGCGCGATTCTCGTCTATCACGCAATTTTCGGAAAGAAAACGAGGTGATTTGTTCACATTTATTGAAAACAGGGGTTGACCACTGCGGCCGGGTGGCCTATCCGTCCGTCCCTCTTCAGCAACGGGAGCCGAACAGATGTCGGCGGAATTGACTCAGTCGGGAGCAGAAATCCTTCTACGTGCCCTCAAGGACCAGGGCGTAGAGGTCATCTTCGGCTATCCCGGCGGCGCCGTACTGCCGATCTATGATGCGCTGTTCAACCAGAACGCCATTCGCCACATCTTGGTTCGCCAGGAAGGAGGCGCCGTTCACGCCGCCGAGGGTTATGCCCGTTCCACCGGCAAGGTCGGCGTGGTGCTGGTGACCTCCGGCCCCGGCGCGACCAACGCGGTGACCGGTCTGGTGGATGCGCTGATGGACAGTATCCCGGTCGTCTGCCTGACGGGTCAGGTTCCCACCCACCTGATCGGCAACGACGCGTTCCAGGAAGCCGACACCACCGGCATCACCCGCCCGGCAACGAAGCATAACTACCTGGTCAAGCGCCCCGAGGATCTCGCCCGCGTGGTGCATGAGGCGTTCTACGTCGCCCGCAGCGGCCGTCCTGGCCCCGTGGTGATCGATCTGCCCAAGGACATCGTCATCAACCCGGCACCGTACGCCGAGGCTGCTGCCCAGCATCCCAGCTACCGTCCGCGCACCGAACCGGACCTTGGTCAAATCGCCAAGGCCGTCACGTTGATGAAGGCTGCCAGGCGGCCGGTAATCTACGCCGGCGGCGGCGTCATCAACTCGGGCCCCGAGGCGTCGGAAGCCCTGACGAAACTCGCCCGCGTCACCGGCTTTCCGATCACCAACACCCTGATGGGCCTCGGCTGCTATCCCGCCAGCGACCCTCGCTTCCTCGGCATGCTTGGAATGCATGGCACGTACGAGGCCAACCTCGCCATGCATGGCTGCGACGTGCTGCTGGCCGTGGGTGCCCGCTTCGACGATCGCGTGACCGGCCGGCTGAACGCCTTCAGCCAGGGTTCGCAGAAGATCCACATCGACATCGATGGATCGTCGATCAACAAGAATGTTCCCGTCGAAGTGCCAATCATGGCCGACGCCGGCAAGGCGCTGAACGCAATGCTCGCGGCTTGGCAGGCCAGCGATGAACCTGACGACAAGCCGGCGCTGGCGTCCTGGTGGCGCCAGATCGACGAGTGGCGGGCCAAGGATTCACTGAAATTCAGCCAGGACATGAAGCGCGGCAGCATCATCAAGCCGCAATACGCGATCCAGCGGCTGTACGAGATCACGCGGGCCCGCGGCCAGGAGGTGTTCATCACCACCGAAGTCGGCCAGCATCAGATGTGGGCCGCTCAGCATTTCCACTTCGAGCAAACCCAACCGGTGGATGACCTCCGGCGGGCTGGGTACCATGGGCTACGGCCTTCCTGCCGCCATGGGCGTGCAGATCGCTCACCCGGACGCCTGTGTGATCGATATCGCGGGCGAGGCGTCGATCCTGATGAACATTCAGGAAATGGGCACGCTGGCGCAGTATCGCCTGCCGGTGAAGGTGTTCATCCTGAACAACCAGTATATGGGCATGGTGCGTCAGTGGCAGGAACTGCTGCATGGCAGCCGTTACTCGGAGACCTATTCGGCGGCACTGCCGGATTTCGTCAAACTCGCGGACGCGTTCCATGCCACCGGCATGCGGGCGCAATCGGTCGATCAGTTGGATGACGTCATCAATGCGATGCTGGATTGCCCGACCGCGGTGATCGCCGACATCGCGGTGGACCCGGCGGAAAATTGCTTCCCGATGATTCCCAGCGGTGCCGCGCACAACGAGATGCTGCTGGGGCCGGAGCATGAGGCGTCCGGCGCCGGCATCACCGACGCGGGCCTGGTTCTGGTCTGACAGCGTCCACGTCTTGCGTCCGCGGTCGCGGCGGGGCATGACCCGCGCGGCCCGTCAGCGCTGCCCGCCACGGGCGCGCACCGCGAAATCCTCTCCCTTCGACATTGGTTCACTCGATGCCCAGCTCCGACACGACCCAGCGCAGCGCGACCATATCGGTCCTGGTGGACAACGAGTCGGGTGTCCTCGCCCGCGTGATCGGCCTGTTCTCCGGCCGCGGCTACAACATCGACAGCCTGACGGTCGCCCCGGTCGATGCCGCTGGCCTGCGCAGCCGGATCAACATCGTGACGTCCGGCACGTCGATGGTGATCGAGCAGATCAAGGCGCAGCTCGACCGGCTGGTGCCGGTGCATCGCGTGGCGGACCTGACGATGGACGGCCCGCATGTCGCCCGCGAACTGGCATTGGTGAAGGTGATCGGGACAGGCGAGCAGCGCGTCGAGGCGATGCGCATCGCCGATACGTTCCGAGCGCGGGTGGTGGATACCACGCTGGGCAGCTTTGTGTTCGAGCTGACGGGAGCCGTCGACAAGATCGACGCGTTCATCGAACTGATGCGGGATCTCGGTCTGGCCGAGGTTTCCCGCAGCGGCATCGCCGCGCTCGCCCGCGGCACCCGGGTCATCTGAACAGCGGGCGCCGCGGCCCGCTCAGCTCGCGCCGCGGGTCGGCACCACCGCAATGTCCACCGACGGGCGCAGCTTCGCGCACACTTCCAGCACCTCGTGGATATTGCTGGTCAGGAACCGGTTGAACGGCGTGTTGTCCGTCACCGCCTCCTGGTCTATCGCCGGAAACGCCTGCTGCTTCAGGATGTAGTCGAACCGTGACGCCCATTTGCGGGCGCCCAGCCGCGCCGTCGTCGAACAATTGTCCACCATGTAGGACACGCCCTTGTAGTCCATGTAGGGATTGAGCGAGTCCACCGCCTCGATGATCAACTCGTTGGCGATCTCGGAATATGGATGCCCCCGGTCCTGCAGCAAATCCACCTGCGCCATCATGCAGGCAAGATAAACCCCGGCGGTCTCGGCATTGATCGGCGCGTAGTTCCGCTTCGTGTCAGCTCGCACCCGCTCGCCCACCACCCACATGTCCGTGCTGTCGATCTTCCCCATCGGATAGGTGCCGTGTCGGCGCGTGGCGTTGATCACGCTGCGCACCTCGTTGCCCGAGGCCACGTCGTCGTAGATCTCCTCCAGGATCTCCCGGCAGGGATGGTACGCAGCGTTGTACGCATCGCGGAACGCAGCTTTCTCGGCCTCGTCCAGCTGCTCGTAGACTGCCTTCAGCCCGGAACGGGAGATCGTCTTGCTGATCGGCCCGGTGATGGACTCGGATGTGTTCAGGTACGCGTCGTCCTTCGCCATGCCTTGGCCCGTGTAGCGGGCGTAAAGGCTCTCCGCCAGCCCGTGCACCGCGCCCAGCAGGATCCCGCGCTCACCGAAAATATCCGACTTGTATTCCGATTCCAGGGTCGTCTCGAACGTGTAGGGCGAACCCAGCGCCACCGACCAGCCCAGCGCGTAGTCGGTCGCCTTGCCGTTCACGTCCTGATGGACCGCGAAGCTCGCGTTGATGCCCGCCCCGTTGACCTCACGGCCCTGCTCATACAGCCGTCGCACCGACGGCCCCATCCCCTTCGGGCACACCGCGATCACGTTGATCGTCTTGGGGAAGTCATCCCCCTGCGCCTGCAGGTGCGACAGCAGGAAGCCATGGCTCAGCCCCAGCGTCGTTCCCGGCCGGAACGTGGCCAGGATCTTCTTGTAGTTCTCCGCGAACGCCGCGTCCGAGATCAGCAGCAGCGCCATGTCGCTCTCGCGGATGACGTCGTACATCTCCCCCAGTGTCCCGTTCTCCTTGGTGAACCCAACCCGTTCGGCTTCGCGCATGGAAGCCGAACCTTCGCGCAGGCCCACCTTCACCCGGATGCCGGACCCCTCCAGCGATTCACGCAGATTCTGCGCCTGCGCCGGCCCCTGCGACGACCACCCGATGACGCCGATCTGCTTGATGCCGTCGAACGCTTTCGGCAATAGCGGAAACAGGTGCCGACCGCCGGCGACGATGGTCTCCTCGCGGTCGGCCATCTTGACCACACGAGTTTCGAACACGTCGGAGGTAAAGCTCATCGGCCGGATCCTTGGTCAGACAGACATGGGTTGAAACTGGAAGCGCTCACTGCAGGCATCGCGGGACGCAGTCAAGGGCAAAGCGGCCCTCTCTGCCATTCCGGTAACCGCAACCCTGCGCCGCGCGAACCGCCGTTTCCTCCCGCTGGATCAACGCCAAGGCTTGCGCCATAATCCGCCCACGCCGCCCGCTTACAGGCGGCCGGGAAGAAGCAGAGTACCGTGCGCGTCTGCTACGACCACCGTGCGGACGCAGCCCTGATCAAGCGCAGGAACGTCGCCATCATCGGCTACGGCAGCCAGGGGCACGCCCACGCCCTCAACCTGAAGGACAGCGGCGTCAGGCAGCTTGCCATCGGGCTGCCTGCGGGCTCCGCCGGTGTTGCCCAGGCGGAGGGCGCCGGGCTGAAAGTCATGGACCCGGCGGAGGGCGCAAAGTGGGCCGACGTGGTCATGGTTCTGATCCCGACGGGGGGCGGGGCGACCTGTATCGCGAAAGCTCGGTCCCGACCTGAAATCCAGTGCCGCGCTGGCGTTCGCGCATGGCCTGAACGGGCACTTCAAACCTGCTCGGTCCGCGTCCCGGCATCGACATCTTCATGATCGCGCCCAAGGGGGCCGGCCATACGGTGCGCAGCCAATATCAGCGCGGCGGAGGCGTCCCCTGCCTCGCGGCGGTCGCACGGAACCCGTCCGGCAACGCCGTGGAAGTGGCGCTATCCTATGCCAGCACCATCGGCGGCGCCGGACGAGGCGATGCGTCGGCGGGTTGGCATCAGACTGCTTGGTGATGGCGATCCGCTCGGGCGGCCATGAGCCGGACTCCGCGGAGTTCGGTTCGCCGCGATTGCCCTGCCGATGGTCTGCTCACGATGCCGATCGTGCTCCGGCATTTGCATCCTGGTCGAAGGCCCTTAGCCTCGGCGAACCCGATCCGGCCGCGCAACCCCGCTCCGGGTCGGCAGTACTGGAAAAGGGCTCGCCATGATCACCGCTTTTGCCTGCGGCAACGGACAGTTGCAGCGCCTTGCCGAGGCCGGATCCACCGACGCGCTTCGCCACGCGGTCTGGATCGACCTGGAGAACGCGTCGCCGGAGGAGGTCGACCGCATTCAACAGGAGACCGGCCTGCGGGTCCCGTCCGAGGCCGACGTCAACGAAATCGAAGCCTCGAGCCGCCTCGCGACCCGCGACGGCGCACTCTATCTCACCATGCCGCTGATCCGTTTCGACGACGACGGCCCGCGCAGCGTCTCGGCCGGCTTCGTGCTGTCCCCGGACCGGTTGATCACGGTCCGCTTCGCGCCCAGCAGGATATTCGACAGCTATGCGGATCATCTGCCGCGCGGCGGCGCCATCGTCGAAGCCGGGCCGCATATATTCGTCGGCCTGATGGAAGCCATCGTCGACCGCCAGGCTGACGTGCTTGAACAGGTGCGGGCCGACCTCGACACGATCTCGCACGCGATCTTCGCGATGGGTGTCAACCAGGAGGGCGGCCGAAAGACGGAGGATGCGATCCTGCGGCGCACCCTCGGCCAGCTCGGTCATATCGGCGACCTCATTTCCCACGTCCGCGACACGCAGGTTGGCGCGGCGCGAATGGTTCCGTATGTGGAAGCGACCGCCGCCGATTGGTTCCCAAAGTCGCTGGCGCCCCGCCTCACGACGTTGCGCCAGGACATCGCCTCGGTCAGCGATTTCGACACGCACCTGAACGACAAGCTGCAGTTCATGCTCGACGCGACCCTTGGCTTTATCAACATCGCCCAGAACAACGTCATGAAGGTGATGGCGATCGCCTCGGTCGTCGGCATCCCGCCGGTGCTGATCGCCGGCGTCTACGGCATGAACTTCAAGAATATACCCGAATACGACTGGAGCTTCGGCTATGCATGGGGCTGGGGCCTGATCATCCTGACGACCATGATCCCACTCGCCGTGTTCCGCTGGCGCAAGTGGATCTGATGCAATGTCAGCCTGACAGGAATCGCGGAGCGGATGACATCACTTGCCAAGCGGAGCAGGTCGTTATCAAGCCGATTTAACCCCTCGCGGCCTGCGAAAACAGCCACTCCCAAACTACCGGCCGAGTGTAGTACCGATCCCAGACATCATGCCCGAGCGTGGGATCCTCGGTGTAGCGGAATGTCCGGCTACCCGACAGCAAACGCGCCATGGTGCGGTCCCAGTTCGGCGAAACCCTTCTGTCGGCCGCACCATGGATCGCCCATACCGGCACATGCCGGAGCCTCCTGGCCGCCATTCGCGGATCCGCCACCTGGTTCGCGCCAGCCAGCGGCAGGCCAGCGGCGAAGATCTTTTCCTTCGTTCCGGTGAGCGCGTTGTAGTCCAGCAGCATCTGCCATGTCCCCATGCCGCCCATGGAGTTCCCGGTGACATAGACACGGCGAGGATCGACGGAATAACGACCCATCACCTGCTTCAGCGCGGCGATCGCATTGTCCTCGCCGGCTCGGCTGCCGCGTCGGCCGCCGAAGCTGGTCCGTTTCCCGGCCTTGTCGCTGCTTTGGTCGAGCAACGGCATGACGACGATGCAGGGATGGCGAGACCGGAAGGCAGCCGTATTGAACCAGGCATTCACCTGCTTGAACAGACCTTCCGGGTAATCGCCCATGTCAAGCTGGTGCAAATACAGCACCACGGGATAGGGTTTGGCGGCGTCATAGGCCTCGGGCAACAAGACCTCGTAATGCATGCCGTTGATGTCGGCACCGATCCAGTCGCCGCCGCCAGTCGAGTGGTCGCCGCCAGTCGAATCGCCGCTACGGGCGACGGCCGCCCGCCCTGTGGCCCGACCGGCGGCGATCCATGCGAGGCCCAGCAGGATGGACCGGCGCCGCATCAGATCTCTCCGTCGCGTTGCCAGGCTCCGAGATCAGCCGCGGCGTAGCCCAGGTCCGTCAGCACCTCATTGGTATGTTCGCCCAGCCGTGGGGCCGGGCGACGCACCCGGCAGGGCCGTTCGGAGAATTTGATGGGAAAGCCGAGCATGCGAACGAGGCCGTAACCGGGGTGATCGACGTCCGTCACCATCTCCTGCGCCAGTATCTGCGGGTCCTGGAACACCGCCGCCACGCTGTTCACGGGGCCACACGGAACGCCCGCCGCGTTCAGGACCTCGACCCAGCGAGCCGTCGTGTCACCGGCCAGCTTTCCGCCGACGATGGCGTTGATCCGGGACCGGTTCGCCACCCGAGCCGCCTGCGTCGCGTACAACGGGTCGGTCTTCAGCCCCGGCTCCCCCAATGCATCCGCGAGGCGGCGGAAGAAGGCATCATCGGCGGGCGCCAGGGCGATCTGTCCGTCCCGCGTGGGAAACAGCCCGTACGGCGCCGCGATCGGATGATCGTTGCCGCTGCGCGCCGGCGCCGTTCCCGTGGCAAAATAGTTCGTCGCGATGTAGGCCAGAAGACTGACCAGGCCGTTGGTCAGGCTGACCTCGGCCCGCTGCCCCTGCCCTGTCGCCCGCGCCAGCGGCACCGCCGCGGCGATGCTGAGCGCCGCGTACAAGCCCGCCACCAGGTCGCTGATCGGCAACCCTGAGCGCAGCGGCGGATCGTCCGGATTGCCGTTGACACTCATGAACCCGCTCATCGCCTGGGCGATGAAGTCGAACGCGGGCCGGTCCTTGTATGGCCCGGTGCTGCCGAATCCGTTGATCGAACAAACCACCAGCGAGGGCCTCAATGCCTTCAACCTGGATTCAGGAAACCCCATCCGCGCCAATACGCCGGGCCGGAAATTCTCCACCAGCACGTCGGATCGCTCGATCAGGCGCGCCAGGATTTCCTTCGCCTGCGGCCGGCGCAGATCGAGGCAAACCGATCGCTTGTTGCGGTTGAACTGCGCGAAATACCACGACAACCCATCCTTGATCGCGCCTTGGCCACGGACCGAGTCGCCCTCGGGCGCCTCCACCTTGATGACGTCGGCGCCCATGTCGCCCAGCAAGGCCGTGCAGAACGGGCCGGACAGAACACGCGTAAGGTCGAGGACCCTTACCCCAGTCAGCGGCATCGACGTTTCCCATTGGTTAAGAGTCCGAGTGTTTTATCAAGCTGCGATTTTGCGAGGATGCGGACGGTGTGGGCATGCATCCTCCCGCATGCCGGCAGCCGCCCGTGACCTACTAGAGCATGATCGCGCTGAGCGGGACGTCCCCTGCGCGCGAATAATGCGATCAAACAATGAGCTAGACCATTTTCGGCCTGCACAGTCAGGCTGAAAATTGTCTGGCCTGCTCGCGGGATCGCGGCCGGCTCCCATCCGTTTCCTTGCGTTTGCTGTTGTGGCGGCGCGCGTCGGCATCATCCGGCGCGCCCGCTGCCGCGCGGCGACAAAGTCCTTCCTGGCCTGACAGCCACTACTTCAGGAACTGAGCCGCGTTCGCCTTCGTGATCACGTCGAGACCGACGTAGTTCACCACGGGAATCTTCTGTCCCTTTTTCAATGCCAGCAGCATGTCCATTGCCTTTTCACCCATCTCGTACGGCCGTTGCCCGACGAGGACCTGGGCATAGCCGTCGCGCAGCAGTTCGACCTCGACGCGCAGCGTATCCGGCATCACCAGGGTGAGCTTGTGGCTGTCATATGCCTTGCGGTGCGCGTCGACGAAACTGCGATAGGCTTCCGGCGCGAACAATGCCCACCCGCCGACCGGAACGATCGCGTCGGCGTTCGGGTTGGCCGCGTACATGTCGGCGAGTTGCTGATTGGCCAGGGCCGAGTCATCGTTGCAGAACGATGGTGAACCCGGCGCCAGCTTCCAGCCGGCGCCCTGCAGCACGCCATTCAGTCCGGACAGCCGCTCATTCAGGTTCTCGGCCGCCGGGCCACCGGACTGGGTGATGTAGATGCCGGCCTTCGGGTGCAGTTTCAGCAACTGTCGGCCGAGTTCGGCACCCATGTCCTTGTTGTTGGTCCCGACATAGGCCTGGCGCGCCGATTTCGGGCTGTCGGCATCGAACGTGATGACCGCGATGCCGGCGTCGCGCGCCTGCTTGATGACGCCAAGCACGGCGTCGGCATCCGAGACCGATATCGCGAGACCGTCGACGCCCTGGGTGATGAGATCCTGGATGATCTGCACCTGGGACGCGGGTTCATGCTCGACCGGTCCGGTATAGATGCAGGTGACATTGCCCAGTGCCTTCGCCCTGGCCATGCAGCCGTCGCGCGAAAGGTCGAAATAGGGGTTGTTCATCGCCTTCGGAACGACAGCGAACTGCAGTTTCTTATCCGCGGCGGAAGCGCCACCGGCGGTGACCGCGAGCGCGGCGGCGGCAAACAGGAGCATTCGTGTCAGGCGCATGATTTTTCCTCCCTGAGGTTATTGGGCCTGGGGTTATTTTGCTTGCAGGACACGCAGCTTGTCGACGAGGACAGCGAGGATGATGATCAGGCCGATCAGCGCGTCCTGCCAGTAGGCATCGACCCGGCCGAGCACCAGGCTGTTGCGGATGACCTCGATGAGGGCGGAGCCGATGACCGCGCCGATGGGTCCGCCGCTGCCGCCCGCGAGGTTGGCGCCGCCGATGACGGTCGCCGCGATGACGCGCAACTCATAGCCGCTGGCCAGGTTCGCCGGCGCCGACCCAAGCCAGCCCGCCAGCAGGATGCCGGCCGCGCCAGCCGCGAGGCTGCACAGGACGTAGGCGCTGATCTTGACCCTGTTGACACGCACGCCGGTTCGCATCGCCGCTGGCTCACTGCCGCCGACCGCGAACAGGTGGCGGCCCCAGACACTGTGATGCAGCGCCAGCCCGAACACCGCGGCAGCCACCAGCACGTAGACAACCTGGACCGGAAGGCCCGCGAGATGCCCGTTCGTCACCGCAAAGAAGGTGTCGACGTCCGGACCCGACGGGGCCTGGCCGCGGCCTTGCGTGATCACGTAGGTCAGGCCACGGCAGATCGACAGCATGCCGAGCGTGGTCACGAATGGCGACAGGTCGAGGAAAGCGATCAGCAGCCCGTTGATCAGGCCGATCGCCCCAGCCAGGACCAGTCCGGCAATGATCGGAATAATCACGGTCGCACAAGGCACGACGGCCAGAGGTGAACTGGCGACGCCGCGCATGACGATCATCGAGCAGACCGCGACCAGCGCGCAGACCGAACCCACCGACAGGTCGATGCCGCCGGTGATGATGACCACTGTCATGCCCAGCGACATCAGGGCGATGTAACTGAAGTTCCGGGAAATGTTCAGCAGGTTGCCGGTCGTGATGAAGTTGCCGGACAACGTCGCGGCCAGCCCGCAGATAACGATGAAGGCGAGCGTCACATAGGCGGTCTGGCCGGCGAAGAAGCCGCGCCGATGCCAGGCAAGGCGGGCGACATTGGTGAACTCGGAGGTCGCGGACGACGCCATCAGGCCACCTCGATCGCGCCGGTGATCAGGCCGGTGACTTCCTCGGGGCTGGTGTTTCCGACCGGCTTGTCGGCGACCTTCAATCCCCGCCGCAGCACCGCGATACGATCGCACACCGTGAACACATCCGGCATGCGATGGCTGATCAGCATCACCGCCGTCCCGCCATCGCGCAGCCTCCGGATCAGGTCGAGCACCTCGGCGACCTGCCGGACGGAGATCGCGGCCGTCGGTTCATCCATCAGCACGAGTTTGGCGCGTGCCAGCCGGGTGCGGGCGATCGCCACGGCCTGGCGCTGACCGCCGGACATTTGCTTGACCAGCTCATCGGAGCGGGTCTCGCTCTTCAACTCCCGGAACAGTGCCGCGGCTCGATGGTTCATGCCACGATGATCGAGCAGGCGGAGCGGCCCGATGCGACGCGTCATCTCACGCCCGAGGAAGATGTTCGCCGCCGCGGTGAGGTTTTCGGCGATCGCGAGGTCCTGGTACATCACCTCGATGCCGGCATCGCGGGCCGCGGCGGGGCGGTCGAACGTCACTGCCACGCCGTCGAGCGCGATCAGCCCCTGGGTGGGTGGGAAGTTGCCGGCGATGATTTTCGTCAACGTGGTCTTGCCGGCGCCGTTGTCACCCATCAGGCCGAGCACTTCGCCTGGGTTGATATCAAGATCGACGCCGTCCAGCGCGCGCACGGCGCCAAAGGATTTCGTGATCCGTCGCAGCGACAGGAGTGCATTCGCCGGCGCCACCGTGGCGTTGGCCACCTGTGTATGGTCGCTCATCCTCCCCGCGCTCTCCCGTCCGGCTTGTCTACTCCTGGCGCCTTGGCCGAAGACTATACTGAGAACCGCGGGACTGCCTAGCACGCTGGGCCGTTGGTCTTGAGGAGTTCGTGCACTCTTTCTGTCCGTGCCATCGGCTGTCGCGCGGCGGCGCGTGCGGGCGGCGTCGCGCGGCGGCGCGTGCGGGCGGCGTCGCGCGGCGGTGCCGGACCGCTGGCCGCGCGATCCGACGAAGCCCGAAGAGCCGCCCACGACGCTTCGGCGTGCTTATAGACCACCATCGCTTCGCCGCTTTCCGCCCTTCAACGGGCCGTTCTCTGCCACTCGCGATGCTTGCCTTACCGGCGGGGCACCCGACCAGAGGGGCAGAAGGACGCTGCCAAGCTTAGCGGGCGTAGGTTCCGACGTAGGTTCCCTGGGCGATGATGTGGCCGCGGATCGAAAACGTCAGGAAGGCACCCGTGGAGCCGGCGGTCACACCTTGCACGACCGGAATGTCGAGCGCGCTGACGGTGAACTTGTAGCGGTGCGGGCGGTCGCCTTGCGGCGGACACGGACCCTGGTATCCGGGCAGGCCGTAGTCGGTCAGCCCCGCCACGGCACCCGCCGGGAGCGCGGCACCTGCTTCCAGACCGGTGACTGATGCGGGGATGTTGGCGACCGTCCAATGCCAGAAGCCGACTCCTGTCGGCGCGTCGGGATCGAACTCGGTCAGCACGAAGCTCTTGGTCTTCGCCGGGGCGCCGGTCCAGTGCAGGTCCGGCGACACATTCTCACCGCCGCAGGCGGCGAACCCGACCTTTTTGGGCTGGGGGCCGCCATTCGCGAACATATGGCTGGAGATGCTGAGTTTGGGAAGCTCAGCCGGCGTTCCCGGCTGCCGGAGCGGCTGCGCGTTGGCGGTTATCGAGGTCGCTGACGCAAGAACGATGGCCAAGGTTATTTGACGCATACGAGAACCCCCAGTGCGGTTTCTTCTATCGACGGCGATGATCGCCAGCGTGAACCTATATCGACCCGGTCGCGCGCGGTGTAGGGCCATTTCCACGAACGAAACGATGCGGTCCTGGCGCCGCGCCGGAATACGCGGACGATCGCCAGCGCCCGGCAGTCCGGGCGGGACCGGGAGGATTATGTTCTAAAATGGAATTTCGTCGTCGAGATCGCCGCCCTTCGGCGCATCCCAGGACGGACCGCCCGTCCCACGCGCGGCGCTGCCCGCCGGCCGAGCGGCACCCGCCGGGGCGCGCTCGCGGGGGGCATATCCGCCGCCGCTGACCGAACCGCCTTCGCCCCCACCGCCGTAGCCGGCACTGTCACCGCCGCCCGACCGCGTGTCGAGCATGGTCAACTGCCCGTTGAACCGCCCGATCACCACCTCGGTCGTGTAGCGCTCCTGGCCCTGTTGATCGGTCCATTTCCGCGTCTGCAGCGACCCTTCCACGTAGATCTTGGCGCCTTTCTTCAGGAACCGCTCCGCCACGTCGGCGACCCGATCGTTGAAGATCACCACCCGGTGCCACTCGGTGCGTTCCTTGCGCTCCCCGGAGGCACGGTCGTTCCACGTCTCGCTGGTCGCCAGCGTGAGGTTGACGATCTTGCTGCCATCCTGTGTGGAACGGACTTCCGGATCCTTCCCCAGATTGCCCACCAGGATCACTTTGTTCACCGAACCTGCCATCGACCGAATCCCTTTCCAAGACTCCGAACCTAGCCCAAACCCCACCTTCGGGCCACATAGTTAAGATATTCCTTGTGGATCGCGGCAGTCGCACCCCGCTCGGTCTGACGGCGGCCCGTCAGCGGCCGATCCCCTGCGCCGACAGCTTGCGCGGCAGATCGTGTGCGCAGCGGCCGAGTCCCACGCAAAAATGGCTCGCCACGGGCGCGAGGCTTTGCGCCGCCGCCCGCGCGTCTGCGTTGGCCTCGGCCAGCCGCGCCGCCGCATCCCTGGCCCGCGAGACCACCGCGGCCCAGTCCAGCCCCTGCAGGACGCCATCGCGCAGCACGTATCGGCCGCCGACCATCACGTCGCGCACCGCCGCGCCATCCTCGGTGTTTACCACTTGGTTCACCGCGTTGTTGAGCGGCACCAGATTGACATGATCCAGATCGAGGAACACCAGATCCGCCTTGTAGCCCGGCGCGATCCGCCCGATCAGGTCCCCCATCCCGAGAACCGCCGCGCTGCCCTCGGTCGCCAGCGTCAGCGCTTCCGCGGCACCGATCCAGTCGTCCGGCGCCCGGTCGAACACGCGGGAGACGTACGCGGCCAGCCGCATTGCCTCGAACATGTTCTGGTTGTCCGACGACGATGACCCATCCGTCCCCACGCCCACCGTCACCCCCGCCGCGATCGCCCGTCGCATGTCGGCGATGCCGTTTCCCAGCCGCAGGTTCGATCCCGGGTTGTGCGCCAGCGCTCCGCCATGCCGCGCGATCAGTTCTAATTCGGAATCGTCGATCCAGATGGCATGGGCGCCGCTGAACCGGGGGCCGAGCAGACCCATCCGCTCGAGGTGCGCCGTCAGCGTCGTGCCGTAGCGTTGCCAGGCGGCGGCACGCTGCACCGCCGATTCGGCCAGATGGGTCTGCACCGGCAACCCGAATTCCACGGCGACGTCCCGGCAGCCGCGCATGAAACCGTCCGAACAATGCAGCGGGATCGTCGGCGCGATGCCCAGGCGAATCCGGTCGCTCGGGTACGGCCATGTCCTGGCCGCCTCGCGAATCGGCACCAGGGTCGCCTCGGGTGCGGCGGAACGCATCGCCTCCGCCACCGGCCGCAGTTCCGCGGGGAACGCATCCAGAAGCCCGGGAATGGCCTGATAGAACGTGCGATCGGCGATCATCGGAGAAATAACCGCTCGCATCCCCACATCCGAATAGGCCCGCGCCACCCCGTGCAACGCCTCGACGCTCGGCACCGGCAGCATCGCCGACAGGTCGTAACAGGCGGTACAGCCCTTGCGGATCATCTCCACCGCGCTCAGCAGAGTGGACAGATACCGGTCCTCGGCGGTTCGCGCGCCGTTGATCCAGGGGCCGGCGTTGAGCAGCAGCTCCAGCGACCAGCGATCGCCGATACCCTTCGCCAGGCCGCCATGGCCATGGGTGTGGGCGTTCACCAGCCCCGGAATGACCAGGCGGCCGGTGGCATCGATCCGCCGCGGCGCCTCGGCCGAACCGGGCCCGACAATGGCCGCGATGCTGTCGCCCTCCAGCACGATGTCGGCCAGTCGGGGGGTGGTCTCGCCCCACGCAAGCACCCGCCCACCGGAGACAATGACATGATCGTTCTGCATGGGCGCTCCTGCTATGATTGCCGACAGCCTACGCGGCTACGCCCGGCGTTCAACGTCGTGCCGCCGCCGCCGACCGCGCAGCGTCTCCAACCCAATATCGGCCCACCATCCCACACCATCCCCCTAGGCACGCCACGGCATTCAGCCCACATGGACGAATCCCCTTCCACCAGTGCCCGGAACATGGCATACCGGGAACATCCGCAGAACACAGGAACACCGGAATACATGGCCCATCCCAAAGCGGGCAACATCCACGTGCGCGGCGCGCGGGAGCACAATCTAAAAAACATCGACGTCGTCATCCCGCGCGAACTCACTGACTGTCATTACCGGCCTTTCCGGTTCGGGAAAATCCTCGCTCGCGTTCGACACCATCTACGCCGAGGGCCAGCGCCGCTACGTCGAGTCGCTTTCTGCCTACGCCCGGCAGTTCCTGGAACTGATGGGCAAGCCGGACGTCGACAGCATCGACGGCCTGTCCCCCGCGATCTCCATCGAGCAGAAAACCACGTCGAAGAACCCGCGCTCCACCGTGGGGACCGTCACCGAAATCCACGACTACATGCGCCTGCTCTGGGCGCGCGTCGGCGTCCCCTATTCCCCCGCCACCGGCCTGCCGATCGAGGCGCAGACCGTCTCGCAAATGGTGGACCGGGTGATGGCGATGCCGGAGGGCACGCGCCTGTTGCTGCTCGCCCCGGTTGTCCGCGACCGTAAGGGCGAATACCGCAAGGAAATCGCCGAACTGCAGCGCCGGGGTTTCACTCGGGTCAAGGTGGACGGCACGCTCTATGAAATCGCCGACATCCCCCAGCTGAACCGCAAGACCAAGCATGAGATCGAGGCCGTCGTTGACCGTCTCGTCGTTCGCGACGGCATCGCCCCGCGCCTCGCGGACAGTTTCGAAACCGCGCTGGCCATGTCGGACGGCGTGGTCTACGCCGAAAACGCCGACACGGCGGAACTGACCGTCTTCTCGTCGAAGTTTGCCTGTCCTGTCAGCGGTTTCTCGATCGAGGAGATCGAACCCCGGCTGTTCAGCTTCAACTCGCCGCACGGCGCCTGCCCTGCCTGTGACGGTCTGGGTGTGGAAAGCTTTTTCGACCCCGACCTCGTCGTCCCCGACGACCGCGCCGGCCTGGCCGACGGTGCCATCGTCCCGTGGGCCGGTGCCCAGTCTCCTTACTACGACCAGACCCTGCAAAGCCTCGCCCGCCACTACAATCAGACAACCAAAACGCCCTGGCGCGACCTGCCGGAGAACGTCCGCAACGTCATCCTGCACGGCTCCAGCGACGAACCCATTCCCTTCACCTACAAGGACGCCGTCCGCAGCTACACGGTCACCAAACCGTTCGAAGGCGTGCTGAGAAACCTGCAACGCCGCTGGCAGGAGACCGACAGCGTCTGGGTGCGCGAGGAAATGGCCCGCTACCAGGCCGAAAAACCCTGTGCCGTCTGCAACGGCGCCCGCCTGAAACCCGAAGCCCTGTCGGTCCGTGTCGCCGGTAAGAACATTGCCGAGGCGTCGGAACTTTCGATCCAGGCGGCTAACGACTGGTTCGGCGCGGTGCTGCCGCAATTGACGCCACAGCGGCAGGAAATCGCTGCCCGCATCCTGCGCGAGATCGCCGATCGTCTGCGCTTCCTGGTCGATGTCGGTCTCGACTACCTGACCCTTGCCCGCGGTTCGGCGACGCTCTCCGGCGGCGAATCGCAGCGCATCCGGCTCGCCAGCCAGATCGGTTCAGGCTTGACCGGCGTGCTGTATGTGCTGGACGAACCGTCCATCGGCCTGCATCAGCGCGACAATGAACGGTTGCTGGGAACCTTGCGGCGGCTGCGCGACCTCGGCAACACGGTACTGGTGGTCGAACACGATGAAGACGCCATCCGCGCCGCCGATCACCTGATCGACATGGGTCCTGCCGCCGGGATAAGCGGCGGCCACGTCATCGCCGAAGGGACGCCGGCGGAAGTCGCCGCTAACGCCAAATCGCTCACGGGGAACTATTTGTCCGGCCGCCGCCAGATCCCGGTTCCCGCCATGCGCCGCCCGGCGCAGAAGGACCGCGCGCTGAAAGTGATCGGCGCCCGCGGCAACAACCTGAAAAACGTTTCGGTCAGCTTCCCCCTGGGCACTTTCACCTGCGTCACCGGCGTCTCGGGCGGCGGCAAATCGACGCTGGTGGTCGATACGCTCTACAAGGCCGCCGCCCGCCGCCTGATGGGCGCCGGCCTCGTCCCCGCCTCGCACGACCGGATCGAGGGCCTCGACCAGCTCGACAAGATCATCGACATCGACCAGTCGCCGATCGGCCGCACGCCGCGGTCAAACCCCGCGACCTACACCGACCTGTTCGCCCCGATTCGCGACTGGTTCGCCGAACTGCCGGAAGCCCGCGCCCGCGGCTACAAGCCCGGGCGTTTCAGCTTCAACGTCAAGGGGGGCCGCTGCGAGGCGTGCCAGGGCGACGGCCTGCTGAAGATCGAGATGCACTTCCTGCCAGACGTTTATGTCACCTGCGACACCTGCAAGGGAAAACGCTACAATCGAGAAACACTGGAGATCAAATTCCGCGACAAATCCATCGCCGAGGTCCTCTCGATGACCGTGGACGAAGCCGTCCCCTACTTCAGCGCCCAGCCGCGCATCCACGACCGGCTCAAGATCCTCCAGCAGGTCGGCCTGGGCTACATCGCCCTCGGGCAGCAGGCGACGACGCTGTCCGGCGGAGAAGCGCAACGCATCAAGCTGTCCAAGGAACTGGCCCGCCGCGCCACCGGCCGCACCCTCTACATCCTGGACGAACCCACCACCGGCCTGCATTTCGAGGACGTCCGCAAACTTCTGGAAGTCCTGCACGCCCTGGTGGACCAGGGCAACACGGTCGTGGTGATCGAGCACAACCTGGAAGTGATCAAGACCGCCGACTGGATACTTGATCTCGGCCCCGAAGGCGGCGACGGCGGGGGCCGCATCGTCGGAGAAGGCACCCCGGAGGATATCGTCGCGAATCCGGAGAGCCACACCGGCCGATTCCTGGCGCCGCTCCTGCCGGCGATGGAGGCGCCGAAGAAGACCAGGCGTCGGGCCTGATCGCTGTCCCGACGTATCGTGCGGCGCCCGCTGGGCCGCGATCTTGCGGCTCATCCGCCCTTCGCGCATCATCGTGGCGGAGGCCATGACATGCAACGCTTTACACCAAGATTGCCTGGCCGGCGCGCACTGTATCGACTGGTCGCCGCCGCCGGTCTGACCATCGCGCCATACACTGTCTTCGCGGCCTCGCTCCCCAAGGCCACCGCCGGACAGAAACTCGCGCAACAATATTGTGCCGGGTGCCATGTCGTCGTGCCCAGCGGCAAGCGCGGCTGGACCGATGCCCCGGCCTTCGCGGTCATCGCCAATCGCGCCGGCACCACCACGCAAACCCTTACCGTTTTCATTGAGCGCCCGCACATGCACATGGAAAACACCGGCCGCCCGCCGGCCGAGGCGGACGAAATCGCTGCCTACATCCTAAGTCTTCGCAAGGGCTGATCGCCCCCGCGGGGGAAACATCATCCTCAAGATACGACGTCACGATCCGCTCGTCCCTCTCGCCGCGCTTGAAAATTCGCCGCCGCGCATTTATCCACGCACCGACACAACATACGGGACGGTCATGTGGGCGGCGCCGGGAAATGGGCTGAATATGAAGACGCTGTGGACCGACACGCCCTATGCGATGCAGCGGGTCGCCGGACTCCACGACGCCGGTGAAATCACCGCGGCGGAACGCGATGACCTCGAGCATTTCATCGAGCACGGCTGGCTGCTGTGGCGCGGCGCGATCGAGCCCGGTCTGATCGACCGGTTCGCAAACGATATTCGCAGCCATCACCTGCACCCGGGCAAGTTTCTGACCACCGACCACCGCAATAACAATTCCGAACGCAAGCTGTCCGGCAGCACGCCGGACCGGTTCGAAAGCCTGTTCGACCTGTACGTCAACCTGGCCTCGGCGCGGCAGGTTTGCTTCCACCCGCGTATCTCCAGGTTCCTGTCCTTGGTGTTTGACACCAGGCCGGTCGCCTGCCAGCAGCTTCTGTTCCAACGAAGCAACGGCCATCGGGTCCACCAGGATACCTCGGTCGTGGCGATCGAGGATCCGATGCTTCTCGCCGCGACCTGGATCGCCTTGGAAGACGTCATTGAGGGCAGCGGCGAACTCGCCTTCTACGACCGGAGTCACAGGCTGCCGCACTATTTGTTCGAAGACGGCTCGAAACGCATCGATTTCGGCAGAGACGACAGCGATCTTTACGTCACGGAACTGGAAGCCGCATGCCGGCGCGAAGCCATGACGTATGAACGCTTCCTGGCGAAAAAGGGCGACGTGTTCTTCTGGACCGCCGACCTTGTGCATCGCAGTCATCCCCGCACACTGCCGGATGACACCAGCCGCCTGTCGTGTGTGACCCACTACCATCCCACCACGACGACGCCGTTCTGGTTCCGCCACCACCCGGACCGGACCCGTGTCATCGACTTCGACGATCTAGGGGCCTATGTCAGCGCCCACTATCCGCTCGGAGCGACCCGGCAAGGCATGATCGATCCCGATTCGCCGTTCATGCGCTGAACGCCTCGTCCCCGCGCCGCCACCGTTTGACCGTTCCCTGATCGGGGTTAGGCTCACGGCAAGGCATCCCGAGGGAGGAGAAGACCCATGATCCGGCAATTCGACAGCACCTATGCTGGCCACATCGATCTGGAGAACGTCGGCTATGCCGGCACCCCGGTCAACGACCGCCGCTACCCGAACGAGATGCTGGCGACCGCTCTGCAAAAGGCGGAGCAGACCGCGCAGGCGCTCGATCGCCTCGGCTACGGCACGTTCTGGATGGCGGAGCATCACTTCCAGCCCGAAGGCACCGAGTGCATCCCCAACGTGCTGCTGATGGCGCTGCACCTGACCCACCTGACCAGGAGCATCAAGCTGGGCTGCGGTTTCAACATCACCCCGATGTGGCATCCGCTGCGCCTCGCCGAGGACTATGCCATGGCCGACATCCTGTCGCACGGCCGCGTGGTCTTCGGTGTCGGCCGCGGCTACCACACCCGCGAGGTCGAAACCTTCGGCTCGCCGCTGCTGGATCAGGAAGCCAACCGGGAACTGTTCGAGGAACAGGTCGACATCATCTTCAAAGCGTTCAACAACGAGTCCTTCGCCCACCGCGGCAAGCACTACACGCTGCCGCCGGAAGTTCCCTATCGTGGCTACACGCTGAAGGACCTGACCTTGGTGCCGCGCCCGGCCCGCCTGCCGGTGGAATGCTGGCAGCCGATTCAAGGCGGCCCGCGGCGCGCGCTGGATTTCATGGCCAAGCACGGCATCCAGGGCGTCATCGGCGGTGGTTCGGCCGAGGGCGGCATCGTCCACAAGGTCATGGTCGATTTCCAGGCCGCCCACGCCCGTATTGGCCGGCACCTCGAACTCGGCGAGCGCCTCGCCATCGGCTTCCAGTTCTACATCGCCGACAGCATCGAGGCAGGCATCCGCGAGGCCGGAAAATACTACGAAGAGAATATGAAGATGTTCGGTGAGCTTCGCCTCGTGAGGGCGCTGACCGACGAACAGATCACGGCGATGCGCGATCCAAAGCTGGCGGTGAACACCAAGCTGCCACGCATCGAGGATGCCGTGCGGGCCGGCGGCTTCTTGACCGGCACCCCGGCCGACATCATCGAGAGCCTGAAGAAGATCGAAGCCGCCTACCCCGGCCTGTCCCGCGTCACCGTCACGCTCCCACTTGGAACACCGTTGTCCGTGTGGCTGGAGCAGGTGGAGCGATTCGCCAAAGAAGTCATGCCGGCATTCAACGTCAGCCCGAAACTGGAAATGGCAGCAAACTGATAACCGTCTTGCCTGAGTTTTTCCCGCGAGGGGAGAATATCGCAACGGCGCGATGCCGCGAACCATGGCCGGATCGCCGATCAGCACCCTCGCGGCCGATCCATTCCTGCAAGGACTGCGTGCCGCATCAGAAACATTCAGCGTCCCCTGGTCGGAGGCCACGAACAACAAAGTCTATGATACCTACCTGGCCGCGTATTGGCACCGCTGCACGGCGCCGGCGATGCGCTTCGGGCTCCACGCACGGGATATTACGTTGCAATCATGCAACATGGCCTGCGACACCCGACCGCGAGCGCTGTCGGGCGCTCCGATCGCCTGGGATGAATGAACGACTTCGTACAGCATCGATCGACTTCCTCGACCTGCCGGGAGAAGCCGCGCGATTCCGGCCCGCGCGCAAAGGCCCGCGCATAAGGGATTGCGCTGCGCGCGAGATCAAGCCAGATAGTGGCGCCGCGCGTGCCTCCCAACGCTGCTCCTGACCCGGTTGCGCATCCGGCTTCGACTGAATCCGCCATGTTTCCTGACGCACCCGCAATGCCACCCAACCCGACGTCCACGAAATCGAACGCCAAACGCGGTCTGGTCGTCTGCGCGTCCGGCATATTGCTGGCGATCTCCGCATACGCCGCCGACCGGTGGGCTCATCCCCGGCCCATGACTGTGGTGATGGTCGATAATCGCTTCGAACCGGACCACCTGACCTTCCGGCACGGCCAGGTCTACGAACTTCGACTGGAAAACCACGGCAAGGACATGCACGAGTTCACCGCACCTGAATTCCTCAAGGCCGCCACGATCCGCGACAAGCGGCTGCTGTCCAACGGTGGCACCGATATCGTCCTGCAGCCCGGGACCTCTGTCCGCGTCTTCCTGATCGCCCCCGCAAAGGGCCAGTACGACCTGACATGCGCCGATCACGACTGGGATGGAATGGTCGGCAGCATCGCGGTCGATTGACCGCATCCGCGGATCTGGATATCCTGCTCGGCCGCCCCGGCGATCACCGTGGAACCGGGTCCGCCACCGCCCATCTGGCCTCGAAACGATGCACGCCCGGAAAACCCATCATCGCGTTCATCTCGGAGAACGGCAGTTGCGCCGGACCGCCGACACTGGTGCCGGTACGCTGCAAATGAGCATACCCCTCCCGCAGCGCATGCGCCGCGGTCAGAAAGCCGGTTCCGGGGAATAGCGCAATCTTGAAACCGAGCGCTTCCAGTTCCGCCGCGGATAGGAACGGTGTCCGTCCGCCCTCCACCATGTTCGCCAGCAGCGTGGCGCCGCGAAACGTTTCGCCGATACGGCGCAATTCCTCCGGCGACTCCGGGCTTTCTACGAACAGTACGTCCGCCCGGGCCTGCAGGAACCCTTCGGCGCGGCGCAGCGCCTCATCCAACCCCTCGGAATACCGCGCGTCGGTCCGAGCGACGATCAGGAAATCGGCATCCGGCCGCGCATCCACCGCGACCTGGATCTTGCGGATGGCATCCTCGTACGGGACGACGCGGCGAAATTCGGTGTGACCGCATTTCTTCGGGATTTCCTGGTCCTCGAGTTGAATTCCCCCGGCCCCGGCAGCGGCATAGGCGCGCACCGTGCGGTCGACATTCAGCAAGCCGCCGTACCCGGTGTCGCCGTCGGCAATGAACGGCACATCGATCGCCGCAGCGATGCAGCGCACCCGATCGAGCATCTCCGTCACGCTGGCCAGCCCCGCATCCGGCACGCCCAGCGCCGAGGCCACCGCCCCGTACCCGGTCATGTACAGCGCGGGAAATCCCAAAGTATTGGCAACGCGCGCGGAGATCCCGTCGTACACCCCAGGCAGCGTCAGGATACCGGGCTGGCGCAATATCGTCCGCAGCGTGGTCTTGCTCATGGTCATGATCCCTTCAGTAAGGCGTGTCCCGCATGCCCACCGCCTCCGCGGCCCGCGCCTGGTAGGCGCGCAGGTCCGGCCCGAAGTGCTGGCCCTTGAAGCCGCCGCGCACGGTGCCGGGCTCGACACTCTTGTAAGCATCCCGCAACCCCTCGCAGAGCGGGCGCCCGTTCGGCACCGACAGCCAAAGCCGCAACAGGTGCCGCCTGCGTCCGGGCTCCTCGAAGTCTTCGAAATGGGTGCGCGAGTGGACCAGGACATGGTTGTTCACGAACTGCATGTCGCCACGCTCCAGCACCATGTCGAAACGGAATTCGTCCGTCTCCGCCAGGTCCTGGATGATATCCAGGGCGCGGTGATCGAGGTCGGTCAGCCGAGGCGTGTCGGTCCGGATCTGGCTGGAGCGGATATGGTTGCGGATGTAACGGGCGGCGAAATGCCCGTCGCGGAGACTGTAGACCGGAGCCATATAGAATGGCGGCTCATCCTCCGCCTCCTCGTTCTGCCGGTTGTGCGGGAAGGGCTGGAACAGCCGCTCCACCAGTTCCGGATCCCGCCGCAGGATCTCGTTGTGGATCGCGACCGAACTCGCCACGCGGCTGAGGCCGCCGCTGCGAGCGACCTGCAGGCAGTACAGCCCGACCACGTCGGTGCCGTCGACGTGGTAATCCAGTTCGGCGTTGGTATTGTAGCCGCGCCCGCCCGCGCCCCGGTATTCTCCGCCCGCCGCCCGGACATCCGACATCAACTGGCTCGCCTTGCCCTGCGGCCGCGCAACGCCGAGGTGACAGCCCAGCGCCCAGAACAGCAGGCGGTTGTCTTCGACACTGAACCGATCGGACGGCAGGCCGCGCAGCGTCTTGAAGCCGATGCCATGCTCCAGTTCCATGGTCATTTCTTCCAGCACCGGGGCGAAGGCGCCCAGCGGAACGTCGTCGCGCGTGAGTTCCAGCATCGGTTTGCCGGCGGCCCGCACCGCCTGCAGCATCGCGGCGACGGCTTCGGCCTCCGGTTCGCTCAGCCGGCGCAGCCAGCGGCCGCCGGCGGCGACCTCGGCGGCCCGCCACGCGGCGGGGCTGTCGATCGAGGCCCGCATCAGGAATGCTCCCCGGCGGCCACCAGTTCAACGGCCACCAAACCTTCGGTTTCGCCAAGTGTACTGGACAGATCCTCCAGCGACCGCTGCCGCGTCTCGATCCCGGCGACAAGCACGACCAGGGCCAGGATCACCAGCAGCGCGGCCATGCAGGTGGAAACCGCCCCGACACCGCCGAAGCCGTACGCCCAGACCACGCCATACTGCGCACCGGCGGCGGCGAGGCGGCCGGCGGCCCCCGCCAGCCCGCCGCCACGCATGCGCAGCGTGGTGGGGAACAACTCGGGGATGTAGATCGCGTATCCGACCGAGACGAGTGCATAGGACGAGACCATGACACCGAAGCCGACCGCCATCAGTTCGATGTCGGTGCCGGCATGGGCATAGCCGACACCGAAAACCGCCCACGCCAGCGAGAGCACGATGATGCCGATGCGTCGTCCCGCCCGGTCGGCGATGACACTGCCCACCCAGGACCCCAACGGTGCACCCAGACCCATCACCGCGGTAAAGGCGAGCGTGGCGACAACACCGTGGCCCTGCTTGATCAGGAACGTCGGCAGCCAGCCGTTGAAGCCATACAGCACCGTCGTCGTCGTCACCGCGATCAGCAGTGCCAGCAGGGTGCGCCGCAGCATGTGCGGAGAAAACAGGTAGGACAGGCGATCCGGCACCGACGTGACCGGAGCCTGTGCAAGCTTTGGCGCCGGAAGGGCGGCCGCGCCGCCGCACTCGGTTTCGATCGCCGACAGGATCGCCTCGGCTTCCGCCATGCGGCCGCGTGATTCCAGCCAGCGCGGCGATTCCGGCATGTTCTTGCGCGCCACCCAGACGCCCATGGCGCCCAGCCCGACAATCACGAACATGTACCGCCAGCCAAGGGTCGGGATCACCGCGAGGCTGACGAAGCCGGTGACCGTCACCGCGAAGTTGGTGAACAGCGACAGCAGCCCGACCCAGCGGCCACGATGAGAAGGCGGAATGAACTCGGACAGGGTGGCATAGCCGACAACGATCTCGGCCCCAAGGCCAACGCCCATGACGAAGCGCAGCCAGATCAGCACGTGCATGCTGGGCGCGAGCGCCGCCGCCAGCGAAGCGAGGCCGAAGATCGCCAGGTTGACCTGGTAGGAAACCCGCCGCCCGAACCGGTCCCCGATCCAGCCGGCCGCCAGCGCGCCGACCAGCATGCCCATGAAGGTGTTGGACAGGAATGAGGCATTGATCGCCGGCGTCGACCACCCGTCATGCACGAGTGCCCCGAGCAGGCTGCCTTGCAGGTAGATGTCGAAGGCATCGAAGAACATGCCGGCGGCGATCAGGGCCAGGATGCGCCTGTGGAACGGCCCCAGTGGCAGCCGGTCCAACCGCGGGCCGGCATTGATCGTGGCGGTGGGTCGTACAGGCATGGGTTTCCTTCCGGTGGTCGCTGGCCGGTGGCTTCTGGCGATGCAGGTTGAAGCCATCGTTGCCTCCCCCGCGGCGAAGGCGCAACCCTTGGCGGCCGGGTCATCTGTGCGGGTCCGGAAGAAAAGCGGCGAAGCGCCGCCAGGACGATCTCGCGTCCCGCATCATCGATCGGCTTGGACGGCAGGCGGGCGTTCGCCCTTTCCCCCGTCTTGCTCGCGCCCCGCGATCTGCGCCGACAGGCTGGGCGCAAGTCACACACGACCTTCCCTGCTTCCTCGGCGCCGGCTCTGCGCGTTCTGCGCCAAAAGGGTGTGCGGGCGCCCGCTGGCGTCGCCATGTCGGTCCCAGTTCGATCGAGCGTGGGACGCTGCGGGCTTGCCTGTTGGCAAGTCACGCCCGAAAAAAGGCTCGACCGGCAGGCCCGGCGCGGGGAGGCCAGCGCCGGCGGGACCTACGGTTTTTCGACGCAGAGCACGCAGAGGAGCGGCGCTGAACGCAGGGAACGCCGACGCGGCCGGCAGGCTTGAATGGGCCAACGCCTTCTGTGCCCGGTCAACCTCAAATCGCTTCAGAAAGGCCCGTCAGGCATTGCATGGCTTGGTCCGCGGCAAACCAGCTGTCCGTCCTGTCACGCCCGTAACCTTACGCAAGGGCCGGCGCTTTCATGGAAATGCCGCACACTTTGGCCGGCCCCGCCGGCAGGCTCCGACTAGAGCATGATCGCGCTGAGCGGAACGTCCCCGGCGCGTGAATCATGCGATAAAACAAAGAGATAGACCATTTTCGGCCAGAACAGTCAGGCTGAAAATGGTCTAGCGGGGCCACGCCCGAATCGCCAGGAATCCCCCGTCGATCGGCAGCATCACACCGGTCACCCATCGCGACTCGTCGCTCGCCAGATAGACCGCCGCATAGGCGACGTCCCAGCCGGTGCCCTCGGTCTGTAACGGCACCGCCTTGCGGCGGCGCTCCCGACCCTCCTCACCCAGATGCGCTACCATCGGCGTCGCCACCGTTCCGACGACCAGGCAGTTGGCGCGAATACCCTCCGCCGCGTGGTCGGCGGCGACCGACAGTGTGAAGCCCTGCAGCCCCGCCTTGGTCGTTGCGTAGGCCACCGCGCCCGTGGCGCCGCGCAGCCCGGTCATGCCGGCCGTGGAGGACACGTTGATGATCGATCCGCCCCCGCGGGCGCGCATGCGGGGGATACAGGACCGGCAGCACAACAGGGCTGACGTCACGTTGATCTGGAAGATCCGGTTCCACTCGCCCAGATCCACTGTCTCCGAGGTCCCCGGGCTGCCGACGCCGACATTGTTGTGCAGAATATCAAGCCGTCCGTAACGTTCGACCGCGAAGGCCGCCATCGCCTCCGCTGCCTCCGCTTGGGTGACGTCCGCCGCGAACGCGGCCGCGTCTCCGCCCTCGGACCGGATCTGCTGTTCCAGCGACCGGGCGCGGTCGGCGTCGCGGTTGACCAGAACAACCTTGGCGCCCTCGCGGGCGAACAGGATGGCCGTGGCTGCACCATTGCCGACGCCCTCGCCTCGCGAGGCCGCCCCCGTGACGATCGCGGTCTTCCCGCTCAGCCGCCCCATCGTGTCCCCTCCCCACGCCATTCCCAAACCCGCCGCCATGCAGGCCCGCGTCACGTCCCGTCTGGAACCCCCGACGCGGTCCCGGGATCACGCTGGGCGGGCCGGACAACGTTTACCGCGGGATCCGCCGCGGCACGATCCTTTGCCCAGCCGCCCCGCGCCGCGGCGGAGATCCGAACCCGCCCTGACAGCCGGCGCCGATCTTGCCGCCCCGCGCGGGATCGCGAAAGCCTTGGCCGTACCCCCTTGCTTCCGTCACGCCCTTGACGCCATAGACACCGCCTGTTCAACCATCAGGACCGCTGCCCCATGCCCGCCATCACCCTGCCCGACGGTTCCCAGCGCCAGTTCGATGCGCCGGTGACGGGCACGACGGTGGCCGAGGCGATCGGTCCCGGCCTGGCCCGAGCCGCCCTGGCGATGAAACTCGACGGCAAGATCGTCGACCTTGCCACGCCCATCGACCATGACGCGAACCTGGTTTTCATCACCCGGCGCGACCCCGAGGCGCTGGATCTGATCCGCCACGACGCCGCCCACGTCCTGGCCGAGGCGGTGCAGGACCTGTATCCCGGCACCCAGGTCACCATCGGCCCGGCGATCGAGAACGGCTTCTATTACGATTTCGCCCGCAATGAGCCGTTCACGCCGGATGATTTCGCCGCCATCGAGGCGAAGATGCGCGACATCGTCCACCGCGGCGCCAGGTTTGAGCGACGGGTGGTGGACCGCGATGAGGCCATCGCCTTCTTCCAGGCCAAAGGGGAGAAGTACAAAGCCCAGCTCATCCAGGACCTGCCGCCCACGGAAACCATCACCGTGTACAGCCAGGGCGACTGGGTCGACCTGTGCCGCGGCCCGCACATGCGCTCCACCGCCGATGTCGGCACCGCATTCAAGCTGATGAAGGTGGCGGGCGCTTACTGGCGAGGCGATCACCGCAACGCCATGCTGTCCAGGATCTACGGCACCGCCTGGCGCGACCAGAAGGAGCTTGATGCCTACCTTCACCAGCTCGAGGAAGCGGAACGCCGCGACCATCGCAAGATCGGCAAGGAGATGGACCTGTTCCATATCCAGGAAGAAGCCGTCGGGTCGATCTTCTGGCACCCAAAGGGCTGGAAGCTGTACCGCACCGCCGAAGCCTACATGCGCCGCCGCCTCGACGCCGCCGGCTACCAGGAGGTGAAAACCCCGCAATTGCTCGACCGCTCCCTGTGGGAGAAGTCCGGCCACTGGGAAAACTACCGCCAGCACATGTTCATCACCCAGGTCCAGGACGAGGACAAGTTCCTCGCCCTGAAACCGATGAGCTGCCCCTGCCATATCCTGATTTTTCGTCAGGGCGTGCGCTCGTACCGCGAACTGCCGCTGCGCATGGCCGAGTTCGGATCGTGCCACCGTTATGAACCCTCGGGTGCGCTGCATGGGATCATGCGGGTGAGGGCCTTCACCCAGGACGACGCCCACATCTTCTGCACCGAGGACCAGATCGCCTCGGAAACCGCGCGCTTCATCACCCTGCTGTCGCAGGTCTACACGGATTTTGGCTTCCCGGATTTCCGCATCAAATTCGCCGACCGCCCGGAGGCGCGCATTGGCAGCGACGATCTGTGGGACCAGGCCGAATCCGCCCTGCGGGAGGCGTGCGCCATCGCCGGCGTCGAATACGAACTGAATCCGGGCGAGGGTGCCTTCTACGGCCCCAAGCTGGAGTTCGTCCTGCGCGACGCCATCGGCCGGGACTGGCAATGCGGCACCCTGCAGGTCGACCCCAACCTGCCGGAACGTCTGGACGCGGAATATGTTGGAGAGGACGGCGCTCGGCATCGTCCGATCATGCTGCACCGCGCCATCCTCGGCAGCTTCGAACGCTTCCTCGGCATCCTGATCGAGCAATACGCCGGCCGCTTTCCCCTGTGGCTCGCCCCGGTGCAGGCGGTGGTCGCGACGATCGTCTCCGACGCCGACGAGTATGCCCGTGAAGCCGCCGCCGTCTTCGCCCGCGCCGGCCTTGCGGTGACCATCGACCTGACCAATCAGAAGATCAACGCCAAGGTCCGCGAACACAGCCTCGCCCATGTCCCGGTGCTGGCCGTGGTCGGCCGCAAGGAGGCAGACAACCATACCGTTGCCCTGCGCCGCCTCGGCAGCCAGTCGCAGGAGATCCTCCCGCTCGAGGAAGCGGTCGCCAGACTTGCATTGGAGGCAAGGCCACCCGACCTATCGCATGATCGCTCGAGGCCGTAGGCCGGGGGCGTGAATCATGCGGTCGAACCTATCGCATGATCGCTCGAGGCCGTAGGCCGGGGGCGTGAATCATGCGGTCGAACCTATCGCATGATCGCGCGAGGCCGTAGGCTGGGGGCGTGAATCATGCGGTCGAACCTATCGCATGATCGCTCGCGGTCGTAGGCTGGGGAGCGTGAATCATGCGGTCGAACCTATCGCATGATCGCTCGAGGCCGAAGGCCGGGGGCGTGAATCATGCGGTCGAATCTATCGCATGATCGCTCGAGGCCGAAGGCCGGGGGCGTCAATCATGCGGTCCGACAGAGTGTTAGGCCGTGACCGCAGACAAGCGTTGACCCATGAGCAGGCGATCATGGCCCGGATTTCGGGCAGGGTGACTTGATTTTGGGCCCGCCTTTCGCCCAAACTGGCAAATGGTAACCGACGTGCGCCCCCCGCGCCGCCGACCGACGTAACAGAGACAGGAGAGAACGATAGCCAGAGGACCAATGGCCGCCCCGCCAACCCGCGACGGCCCCCGCGTGAACGAAGAAATCCGCATTCCGCAGGTACGCCTGATCGATCAGGACGGTGAGATGCAAGGCGTGATGTCCGCTCGAGAGGCGATGCAGCGTGCCTTCCAGGTCGGCCTGGACCTGGTCGAGATCAGCCCCAACGCCGATCCGCCGGTCTGCAAGATCCTGGACTTCGGCAAGTTCAAATACGAACAGCAAAAAAAGAAGAACGAGGCCAAAAAGAAGCAAAAAGTCATAGAAATCAAAGAGATCAAGGTCCGACCCAACATCGATGAGAACGACTATCAGGTGAAGATGCGCGCCATGAAGTCCTTCATCGAGGAAGGCGACAAGGTCAAGGTGACGTTGCGCTTTCGTGGCCGCGAGATGGCTCACCAGGACATCGGGGTGCGCGTGTTGGAACGGATCCGCGCCGAGATGGACACGACCTCCAAGGTTGAGCAGATGCCACGCATGGAAAATCGTCAGATGGTGATGGTCCTGTCGCCGAGGTGACCGCCGCGTTCCGACAGGTGTTCTGGCCAGCCTGACGTGCTGTCGTTCGTACACGGGCAGTCCGTTCAGGCCAACCGCCGCAGGTACCGGCCGTTTTGTGGCCGGGGAGCCGGGGTTGGCGCGGCCAGCCGTGCTTGTCGTCGCAACGGGCCAGGTCTTGACTGCCCCATTACGCCCCTTCCACGCCCAACAAACCGCAAACACTCAGGCCCCGCCCCGATGCCAACGCTGCCGCCGCACGCCCTGAAAGCCGTTACCCGCCTGATCGTCTGCCGTATGGGCAGTGAGGCTTCCGAAGCCGACCAGGTCGCCGACCACCTGGTCCGAGCCAACCTCGCCGGCCACGACAGCCACGGCGTCGGGATGTTGCCGACCTACGTCCGTCTGCTGCACGCCGGCCTCCTCGTACCCAACCAGACCGCCGACACGGTGCTCGATGCCGGCGCCCTGCTGGTGATCGACGCGCGCCGCGGCTTCGGTCAGCGCATCGCCAACGACGCCGTTCGCGCCGCCGTCGCTCGAGCCAGGGAACTGGGCGCCTGCGTCCTGGCATTCCGCAATGCCTCGCATATCGGCCGCATCGGCACCTACGCCGAACTCGCCGCCTCCGAGGGCTGCGCCTTCACCGCCTTCGTCAACGTGGCCGACCACCATGACGTGCAGGCCACATGGCAGGCGGCCGAACCGCGCCTCGGCACCAACCCGTTCTGCGTCGCCGTCCCTGGTCGCCCCGGGGAAACTGACGGCCCCGCCGTTATGCTCGACATGGCCACCACCACGATCGCTGCCGGCAAGGCCCGCGTCGCCTACAACAAGGGTGTTCCCGTCCCCGACGGTTGCCTGATCGACGACGGCGGCATCCCCACCAACGACCCCACGGGCTTCATCCGCGACCACACCGGCGCGCTGCGTTCCTTCGGCACCCACAAGGGGTCAGGCTTGGCCGTCATGTGTGAGATCATGGCCGCGGCGGTGGGCGGCGGTCAGGGTGCGTTCCAGCCCGCCAAGGGCGGCGTTCTGAACTCCATGCTGGCGACAGTGATCGATCTGTCGAAACTGGGCGACCCCGCGGCGATCGCCACTGACATCGAGGCGGTGAAATCCTACGTCAAATCCGCCCGCCCCGCGCCGGGCTTCGACGAAGTCCTCACCCCCGGCGAGCCCGAGAAGCGCGCGGCCGTCCGGCGCGCCGAAGGCATCGATGTCGACGAAACCACCTGGCGCGACATCCGCGCCGCCGCCGAAACGCTCGGTATTTCCGAAGCCGAGTTCGACCAGACCGTCGGCGCCAATCAGGGTTAGCGTGATGACCGCGGGCGGAGTCGCCGGGAGACTGAATCGCGCGATCAAACATACAGATGGGGCGCGGTGTGTGAGCCGAAGCGAACGCATCCGGCTCCGGTGCCCCCGCCATTTGCGGATAGGACAGCAACGCGGCACTCTCTCCTGAACGACGAACCAAGGGAGAGAACGCCATGCAGGTTGCCGTCATCACCGGCAGCAATGGCCTGATCGGACAGGCCACATGCCGCAAGCTGATGCAGTCCGGATTCCTCGCGGTCGGCATCGACATTGGCGCCGAAAGCAAGGGCAACTGGCCGTACTACCCGTGCGACCTGATCGACCTGGGCCGCATGGACAAGACGCTGGGCGCGATCGAGCGCGACCACGGCTTGATCCGCGTGCTGTATAACAATGCCGGCGTCTTCCACCCCGAGGTCGACTGGCTCGACGTGCCGCCGGACCAATACGACGCCACCATGAATGCCAACGTCCGGGTGCCGTACTTTGCGTCGCAATGGGTCGCCAGGCGGCTGATCGACGCCGGGCAGACGGGGTCGATCGTTACCACCGCCTCGACCGCCGGACTGAACGGCAGCACGGTCGTGGAATACGGCGCGTCAAAGGCCGCCGTCATCAACATGACGAAGAGCCTCGGCCGCCGCCTGGGCAAGCACGGCATCCGCGTCAACGCCGTCGCCCCCGGCCTGATCAACACCGCCATGGGCGCCCGCGTGCCCGACACCGCCAAACAGCGTGCCCTGAACAGCGCGCTCGGCCGCCCAGGCGAGCCTGAGGAAATCGCCGCCGTGGTGGACTTTCTGGTCAGCGACGCCGCCAGCTTCATGACCTGCGCGACGGTCGAGGTCAGCGGCGGCGCCTGATCCCTTCTGACGCGCACACCAGCCGTCGCCTCCCGTCCCCCCGCTGCGCCTGCGGTCCCGTTTGTCGTTGCGAGCAGCAAGGCAGCGCGCGGATCGTCCGCTCGCGCGGCATCGGGATCAAACCTCCGCCATTCCGGGTGCAATCCTTGACGACCGCCGCCCTTGCTCGATTGACTGGTGCCGGGGCGCGAGTTCCGAGGACGACGACCCCAAAGCCGCGTCCAGCCCCAATCCAGGAGTCAAAGATCCGCGGAGGGCGAGATGACGACAATGCGAGCCGTTCAGGTGACGCGGCCGAATGAGCCTCTGGAACTGGTCGAACGGGAAATCCCGGAACCCGGTGCCGGCACGGTCAGGATCAAGGTGCAGGCATGCGGCGTATGCCACAGCGACAGCGTGACCAAGGAGGGACTGTTCCCGAACATCGCCTATCCGCGGGTGCCGGGCCACGAGGTCATCGGCATCGTGGACGCGGTTGGGGCGGGGGTCGCCGGATGGCGCGCGGGCCAGCGGGTCGGGGTCGGCTGGCACGGCGGCAACTGCGGCTACTGCGACGCCTGCCGCCGCGGCGACGCTTTTGCCTGCGAGACCGAAACCCTCGTCACCGGTGTGACCTCGGACGGAGGTTATGCCGATTACATGATCGCACCCGCATCGGCCGTCGCCCGGGTTCCGGACGATCTGGGGTCGGTCGAGGCGGCGCCGCTCATGTGCGCCGGCATCACAACGTTCAACGCCCTGCGCAACAGCGACGCGCGCCCGGGCGAGGTCGTCGCGGTGCTCGGCCTCGGAGGCCTCGGACATCTCGGCGTCCAGTTCGCCGCGAAGCTGGGCTTCAACACGGTCGCCATCGCGCGCGGCCAGGACAAAGCGCCTCTGGCTCGGCAGCTCGGCGCGCACCATTACATCGACAGCCGAACCGAGGACCCCGCTGTCGCGCTGCGCAAGCTCGGCGGCGCCAAGGTGGTCCTGACGACGGTGACCAGCGGCAACCCGATGAGCACGGTCCAGGGCGGTCTAGCGCCGCGCGGGACGCTGCTGATCGTTGGTATTCCGGAGTCTCTGGCGATCGATCCGATGCCGTTGATCCTGGGCAGCCAGTCGGTCAAAGGCTGGTATTCGGGCACCTCGATTGACTCGCAGCAGACGCTTGCATTCAGCGCGCTGACCGGCGTGCGGCCGATGACCGAGATCTATCCGCTCGAACGTGCCGCCGAGGCCTACGACCGTATGATGAGTGGCAATGCGCGCTTTCGCGTCGTGCTGACCACCGGCCATTGACGGGAGCGAAGATGCGGCGATCTCGTCCTCCCGCCCGCTGGATCCGGTGGCCCTAAACCCGACGAGGAATGTTCGCCGTCTCATAGAACACGCCGGTGATACAAGGCGACCCGGCGGCGCTGTAGGCGATCCAATAGCGTCCAGCCTTGATCCACAGCCGGCCGGGATGAGCGAGCTGCGGATAGGGACGGGGTGCCGCCAAGCCGATAGCGGGATCGGCTACGATCCTCTGCCATCCAGCTTCCAGCGCGGCGACAAGACCGCGCACCGCCTCCACTCGGTCCCGATCCTCGTAGTGCTGCCGGAGTTCCCTGACCTGTTGCGCGGCCTCCGGCGTGAAGACGATCAATCGCGCCGCACGGTCCTGCGCGGTGGTTTGCCTGCCCGTTTGGCCTCGAGCCGAGCGATGCTTTCCTGTAGCTCCCGCATCACGGCATCGCCCGGCACGGTCTGGCCCGCGGCAAGCTGAGCTTCGCTACGCTGCAGCGCTTCAAGCCATCCGGCCGGGGCCGGAGCGCGGTGGGGTGTGTCGTCCATGGGATGATGATAGGCGCATACCGCCCTGGCTTCCAGCCCGACATTCGTGCTGGGGATTCTGTCGAGCGAACGCCCGGACGGGGACCCGAAACTGCCAGTGCGCGCTGGATTCTTGATGCACCGGAGACGCGCATCAAGCCCTGCGCGCCGTATCCGGCACGGCGCAATAACCACACCATGAGGCCCCGTCTGCTTGCCGAACGCCCTGCGCTGCCTCCCTCAGCCCGGTGCTCGCAGCACCGCCAGCGTCTCCTCCGGTTCCGGCCGGCGCGTGTAGTCCGGGTCCGCCTCGATCCCGAGCACCGCGCCGCCTTTCGCCAGCACGATGCGGGCAGGCACCGGCAGGCGCCAGCTGTCGTCGCCGTCAAATTTCGGCAGATCGATGCCAAATCCCGCATACACCTTGATCAGGTCGTCGGGCAGTTTCATGGCAATGCCGTAGGCTTCGGCCACTTTGCTGCCGGCATCGAACAGCAAGTCGAAGCCAAGCTTCATTTGCGTGCGCATCTCAAGCGAGATCGTCGGCAGTTGCGGCGAGATCACCACCAGTTCGGCGCCGAGAGCGTGAATTGTCGGAAGTACTGCGTTCAGAGCTGACAGCTCATGTCGGCAGTAGGGTCACCATCGCCCTCGGAAGAACGAGATCACCAGCGGTCCGCGCGCCACCAAAGCCGCCGAGGACACATCCACCCCGTCCTGATTGGCTAATGTAAACGCAGGACCCGGCTGACCGACCTTCGGCATTCGCGCCTGGAAGCCCGAGGCGCGCTGGTCCGCGGTAACGCGATGCATGATCTTCAGGGCGTCCGCCGGTATCTGACCCGGCTTCACCCCGTCGCCTTCAGCCGCGCGGCGGATGCCGTCGAGTGTCTGCTTGAGCGTGGCCATTCGCGCTCCCTTCCGAAGCAGCGGAAAGGTTAAGTGATCCCGCGCCAGTCTGCAAGCGGGTCGCTCCGGCAAACAACTCGCCGCCCACCAGCCGCCCGTCACCACAACCCATCCGCGACAAACCCAAAATCCGCTCGACCATCACGCGAGCCGAATGATACGCTCCCGGCAAACGGCCATCCATCAGGCCCGCACCGACGGGGGATACCACCAATGCTCCACCCACGCCGCCTCGCGGCCGCCGCCCTGACCTTGCTCCTCCTCGCCACCGCCGCCCGCGCCTCCGACCTGTGCCCCGACGAGCAGCCCACCGAACAGCTTCCCCCCAAGGATCCCGCCTACTGCGCCAGGCTCGACGACGCGATGCGCCATCCCAGCCGCCTGCCGCTCGACCAGTACGAATCCGTCCTGAACGACTTCGTCGGCCACTACTGCCACCGCCGCCTCGCCGACCACTGGGCCATGGACAAGACCGTCCGCGACGCCGGTCCCTTCGTCGCCACCCTCTCCAACGGCACATGGACCGGCAACGAGCAAGCCACCCACATGCCGGTCCTCATCTGGTACTCCCCGGAAATGGTGGACTGGCTGACCAAATACCGTGCTGCCGGGCACACGGCACCCAAGCCGCCGCCGATCCCCGACGGCGCCATCATGATCAAGGAGATGTACAACTCCACCCCCGCCGCCGCCTGCCGCGTCCCCGACCTAATGAAGCTCAAGCCGGTCGAACAAGGTGCGGCGGTCATGGTCCGGGATTCGAAGGCCGCCAAGGACGGCTGGTTCTGGGGCTGGTACGGCTGGCCCGACGTGAACAGCGGCTGGCACGTCGATTACCCGCCGCCGCCGTCCAGCCCGCTGCCGTTCATGGGCTTCGGCCAGTACCTGTCTCAACTGCCACGCCTCGGCCCATGACAACCAGACATTTGCCAGCCCCGACAACATCAAGGGCCAGCCCGGCACTTACCTGTCGTTTCTCTCGCAGGATTTCTACCAGACCCAAAGTTTCGGCATCCAGGCCGCGCCCATGGGGCCGGCCCTGGAAGCCGCGACCGCCTCGCCACACCTGCGGATCCTGGCCGCCGCCCGCGCCCCCGCATCGACCAGATTGCTGACACTGCAGCCCAGCAACCCGGGCTTCATGGCCGCCCTCAACCTATCGCACCTGCCCGCGCTCAGCCACACGGAGGCGGCAAATACCCTTCGAATGCCGCCGCAGACCTATGACAACGTCTGGGTCCCCGGCCAGGGACCCAGGCAGGCTCATGCCTTCGTCACCTCCGACCAGTGCGTCGGCTGCCACAGCGCCGGCGGCACCGGCCTGCAGTTCGAGATGACCGCCCCGCTCGTCACCACCGGCCAGCCCAGCCTGTACAACTTCTCCCCCTACGGCACCTGGCGCACCAGCCCGATGGGCCTCGCCGGCCGCGACCCGATCTTCTTCACCCAGCTCGCCAGTGAGACCCAGACCTTCCACGCCCCGCTGTCGCCCACCGTGCAGACAACCTGCCTCGGCTGCCACGGCATCCAGGGCGAGCGTCAGTTCGCCATCGACACGGCCAAACCAGGCCAGGCCTGCCCCGATTTCCTCCGGGACATGGTCGACGCCATCCCCTACCCCGCCAACACAATGCAATCCCATTTCGGCGGCCTGGCCCGCGACGGCATCTCCTGCGAATCCTGCCACCACATGGTCCTCGGCAAGGCCGACACCGCACGCTACGCCGCCCAGCCGCAGAACCGCTGCATCGAGCAGCGGCAGCAGTTCCTCAACCCCGACAACAAAGGCTTCGCCCGCACCTTCACTGGCAGCTTCTTCATAGGTGATCCCGACAAACTCTACGGCCCCTTCGACAAACCCCAGCAGACGCCGATGAACCACGCGCTCGGCGTCGTCCCCGAGCACAGCCAGACCATCAAGACGTCGGAAATCTGCGGCACCTGCCACACCGTGCACCTGCCCGTCTTCAGCGGCACAGAAACGATCGGCCACAGCTACGAACAGACCACCTACCCGGAGTGGGCCTTCAGCGCCTACCGCACCGGCGACACGCCCGACGGCAAGCTGCCCTTCGGAGCAGGCGCATTGGCGGAATCCTGCCAGGGGTGCCACATGCCCAGCGCCGACAACGGAAAAAACCCGTTCCGCAGCAAGATCGCGGGCATCCAGGAGCACAGCACTTTCCCCGAAGCCGAGAACGCCTTGCCGGCCACCGACATCGACCTGCAGGTCCGCACCGGCTTCGCCAAGCATTCGCTGGTCGGCCTCAACGTGTTCTTCATCGAAATGGCCAAGCAGTTCAACTTCACGCTCGGTATCCCCACGCTTGACCCGATGCTGGTCAACAAAGGCAGTTCCCCCGCTCGACCTGACCGAGCAGACGATGCTCGACCAGGCATCCAACGCCACGGCGTCCATTGCGATCGAAAATACGTCACTTTCCAACACCGAACTTAGCGCCAGCGTGACCGTCACCAACAAGACCGGTCACAAGTTCCCCTCCGGCGTCGGCTTCCGCCGCGCCTTCGTCGATTTCACGGTGTCCGACGCCGCCGGCAACGTGATCTGGGAATCCGGCCGGACCAACAGCGCCGGCGTCCTGGTCGACCAGAACAACCAGCCCATCGCGGGAGAGTTCTGGTGGAAGAACGACTGTTCAGGTCGCATCAACGGTCCCGGCAATAACCCCCATCAGCCGCATTACCAGACGATCTCGCGGCAGGACCAGGTGCAGATCTTCCAGGAACTCGTCACCACGCCGCCGAGCCCGAAAGCCCAGTGCGGGCGCCACACCGATCCTACCGGCGAACTCACCACCAGCTTCCTGTCGATCTGCGGCACCCTGAAGGACAACCGCCTGCTGCCCGCCGGCTTCCTCCCTCTCGACCAGCGCGTCCAGATCAGCCATGCGCTTGGCGCGGGAGACGATATGGCTGAGGACGCCGGTTCCGTCGGCACCGGTGATGACCCCGCCTATAGGACCGGCGGCGGCGACACCTTCGCGTATCACATCCCGCTAAGCGGACTGTCCGCCCCGCCGGCCAAGATCCAGGCGACGCTCTATTATCAGGCGATCCCGCCGTTCTTCCTGCAGGACCGGTTCTGCACCGCGAAGGGGACCGATGTGAACCGGCTGCGCTTCGTCACCAGCCAGTTGAAGCTGGATGGAACCCGCGCGGCAGGCTGGAAGCTGAACATGGTCAGCACCGGCCCCGTCGCGGTGCCATAGCTGTCCAGGCGTCAGCTTCGCGACCCTATCGCCCGGACTTCTGATCCATCAGCCAGGCAATCCGGCGCAGCCCCAGCAAATAGCCCTGCGTGCCGAACCCGGCGATCACCCCGTCGGCCCGCTGCGACACGAACGAGTGCTGCCGGAATTCCTCGCGCTTGTGCACATTCGAAATGTGCACCTCGATGACCGGCGCATCGAACGCGTTCAGGGCATCCAGGATCGCCACCGAGGTATGCGAGAACGCCGCGGGATTGATCACGATCCCGCCGGCCACGTCGCGCGCCTCGTGGATCCAGTCGATGATCTCGTATTCCCGGTTGCTCTGGTGGAACCGCAGTTCCAGGCCCAGTTCCACCACTAGCGCGCGACACTCGTGCTCCACGTCCGCCAGCGTCTCGTGGCCGTAGATGTGCGGCTGGCGCCTGCCCAGCAGGTTCAGGTTCGGGCCGTTCAGAACGTAGACAAGGCGGCTCATCGGGGGCTCCTTTCACCGTCGGCTGCTCCCTAGATACGGGCTATGAGCCCGGGCAGGAAGGCCGCACGCGGCGACGGCAACAGCCTGCGCTTTGCTGCAGGAGTTCGACATGACCCAGGATGCGTCCAGCCCGAACGAGTCACCCCTGTTTCGCTTGCTGAATGCGCCGATGCGCCCCGGCACGGTGCGGTGGATCGGCCTGCGTCCCGACCGCCGACAGCCGCTGCTCGCCGTGTCGCACGCCGATCTCGACCCGCGGCATGGCCTGATCGGCGACCACTATCGCAGCCGCACCAACCAGGCCCGGCAGGTCACCGTCATCCAGGCCGAGCACGTCGTCGCCATCGCCGCCTATCTTGGTTCGGATCCCATCGACCCGGCCCGGCTGCGCCGTAATATCGTCGTGTCCGGCATCAACCTCTACGCCCTTAAAGGCCAGCGCTTCCTGCTGGGATCAGCGCTGATGGTGGCGACCGGCGAATGTCACCCCTGCTCCCGGATGGAGGAAGCCCTGGGGCCCGGCGGCTACAATGCGGTCCGTGGTCACGGGGGAATCACCGCGCGAACCGTCCGCGGCGGCCAGGTGCACCTCGGCGACGCGATCATGCGCATCGACGACCCGGCCTGACAGCGGCATCACGCCACCCGAGGACAGCCATCCGCGTAGGAAGCGATCACAGCAACCCTTTCACCCGCAGCAGTCCGAACGCCGACAGTGTCATTGCCTCACACAGGGTCCCGTCACAGATCATCGCCTCGACGTCGGCGAGCGCAAAACTTCGGCAGATCATGTCCTGCTCGGTCGGCTCGCGTTCGGCCTCACGCTGGCTCAGTTCCGTCGCCAGAAAAATATGCCCGCGCTGACTGCAATAGCCCGGTCCCTGAAAAATCTCTCCTGCATATGTCATACGGCCGGCGACCAGCCCGGTCTCCTCGCGTAGCTCCCCCGCCGCCATCACCGCCGGATCGGTGCCCGGCGCCTGCTCCCACATCCCCATCGGGAATTCCCACACACGGGCGCTGATCGGATAACGATACTGCTCTACCAGCGTCAGCCGCCCGTCCTGCCACGGGGCAATCACCGCGAAGTCTGCACGCTCGACCACGCCATAAATCCCGTCGGAGCCGTCAGCACGCCGGATGCGGTCTTCGCGGACCCGAGTCCAGCGATTTTCATACGCGATGCGTCTCGAGAGGGTGGTGTAGGGACTTCCCATGATCATGCGCTGCCTCTGACTGTCGTGCACCGCAGCATACCACGGCCCGGCGCCCGAAGCGGATGCCATCCCAATTCATGATCCCGGTTGAAAGGCCAACCTGAGTGCACCGCGACGGTCGCACCGGCAGGCGTCGGCCCGTTACTGCTCGGATGCCCCCGCGTGACGCTCAGACCCCGCCCGCCTGACACTCACGAGGAGCCAAGGCGCCATCGAGCGCCACACGCACCGCCGCCGCCCTCGGGATCGGCCCCACCGCGCCATAGCCCGTGCATTTCAGTGCCGCTGCCACGCTGGCGTACCGCGCCGCGGCCTTCGGTTCATCGCCCGCCAGGACGCGCGCCAGAAATGAACCGCAGAACGTGTCCCCTGCCCCGGTCGCATCCACCGCCGCAACCTGATGCGCCGGGATCCGAACCCGGGCGTCCGATGTCGCGAGGTATGACCCCGCATCGCCCATTTTCAGCAGCACCATCTTCGACCCCAGTCGCAGATAGAAATCCAGCATCGCATCCGGATCCGTCAGGCCGGTCAGCGTCCGCACATCCTCCTCCCCAGGGAACGCGTAGTCGGTCTGCGCCATCGCCGCATGCATCACGGCCGCCGCCCGGGCCGGGGGCCAAAGCCGCGGCCGATAGTTGGTATCGTATGCGACCTTCACCCCATTCCGCGCCGCCACGTCGATCGCCGCGAACACCGCGTCACAGGCACTAACGGAAATTCCCTGGCTGATACCCGACACATACAGGATGCGCGCCCCCGCGATCGCCTCGCGCGGCAGGTCCGACGCGGCGTACATCGCTGCCGCCGAACCCGTCCGGTAATGCAGGAAGTGGTGCCCCGCCGCATCATGCATCACGAAATACACGCCGGTCTGAGCGCGATCCGTCCGCAGCACCGTCGAGGTGTCGACACCCTCCCGCTGCCACAGCCGCATGAAGCTGTCCCCAGGCATGTCCTGCCCGATCGCCGTAATGTAGCCCACCCGCGCGCCCTGCCTGGCGGCGGCGATGGCCGCGTTGGAGGTGTCGCCGCCATGCCCCTCCAGGTAATGCTGGGTGCCGTCAGCCGCCAGCGGAATCTGGTTGAACTCCAGCATCGGCTCACCCATGCACAGCAGGTCGACCGTCATGACAGCACCGCCCGCGCGGCGGCCTCGATGGCGGTGCGATCGCCCGCGACGATCCGTCTTTCGTCCACCAGCGCGCCGCCCATGCCGACGAACGCGGCGCCGGCGGACAGGTAGGCGGCGAGGTTTCCCGGATCCACCCCGCCGGTCGGACAGAACGCGACGCCGGGAAAGACGCTGACCAGCGCCCTGATGTGCGCCGGCCCGCCGGCCGAGGACGCCGGAAACACTTTTACGGCATCCGCACCGGCAGCCAGGCCGGCGCGCACCTCGGTCGGAGTCAACGCACCTAGCATCAATGCGGCTCCGGCGGCCCGGCACGGCTCGGACAACGCCGGATCGATCCAAGGTGCCACGATGAACCGCGCCCCGGCGTCCAGGCAGGCAGCGGCTGTCGCGGCATCAGGCACGGTGCCGGCACCGATAAGCAGGTCCGGCTCACGGGTGAGGCGGCCGATCAGCGTGACCGCACCGGGTATGGTCAGGGTGATTTCAAAGATGCGAATGCCAGCGTCGCGCAGCCATGCAACAGCGGTGGCGGCGTGGATCGCCGAGGCTGTACGGATGACGGGAACGACTTGAGCGGCGCGCAGGCGTTGGATCAGCGCGGTTTGTGACATTTCCAGGACTCCTCCGCCCGCAACGAAGCAGGCGGACGGGTCCGGTGCAAGATCAGTCGGCTTGTGCCGCCACGCTGTCCGCCCATTCCTCCAACAATCGAGCCTTCGCACCCACCGCCGACACGCTGTCGCCGAGCGCGGCGAGGTTTCCTCGGTAGCGCTGCAGGCCCTCGTGCAGCCCGGCCGTGGTGGTCTTCAGCTCGGCCAGCACCTCGCGCCACGCCGTGACGGCAACCCGCTGCTCCGCCAGCGCGGCGTTCAGCGACGCCAGCGCCACGGCAAGTCGTTGCTCGGGCGCTGGCGTCGCCGGCTTCGCACGAGAGGGAAACGGGATGATCGACGCCGTCCGCGAGACGTCTTCAACGCACGTGGAATCGTTCACATTTGCGGTCGTCACGGGCAGCGCTCCGGTCAAGAAATAGGCAATGGTTAATAAATCATAAATCGCCCTTCCAGGCAAGAAAATTATCGGAATACGATGGTGGGCAGGTTGATATCATTAGACTTTTTTATCTCTTCGTGGTAACAAACATACGAACCGGTTCGCTAGACGACAATCACCAGGGGGATCTTTTCGACCGCCAGCGCCCGCTCTGGCGTGCAAGCTCCCGGTCCCGGCGTTTCATCGAAGTTCAGCCAGGCCGCTCCCCGAATAACCGCATGGCTGCCTTGTCGTACGCGCGCTGCGTCCTCGGACGTGAGGAAGGAGCCCAGGTGGGTGTGTCCTGGCGATCGATCTGAATGCGGGCGCGGTAGCGGTTCGGGCCGTGCTGGCTGAGCCCGCCGTAGCCGCAGCTCCTGTAACTCGAATAGGTAGCATCACCCTCAAAAGGAATTAAAGATTAGATAAATGGCCACCGCGGCACACAAGGCAATGCTATACATCGCCAATTTCAACACAATCATATTAATTTCCCCACCAATTCGCCGTAATTGCAGTTGTACAATCGTTCCTTAGCTGTAAGCGCGGCGGCCGACCTTCCCGGCTTGTGCGGCGGTGCAGTGCATCGTGCTCATGCTCCCGCAAGGTGTCGGGCGTCTCCGGCGTCAGCGACGCCTCCAGCAGCGTCTCGCTGGTCAGGACCGGTATGGCCTGCTTCACCAGCCCCCGCTGCGTCTTGTTTAGGTGTTCCCACGTTCTGGCTATCTCCGTTCGTCCGGCTCGCGCGCCTAATCGGGCAGTTCAATCCTCGCCGTCGTATTCGCGTCCGGTGGTTCGCTGTGCTCGCAGCCACATTCCCGGCCCCAGCCGTGCCGGCTCCGCGTTCCCATAGCGTGCCCGTGCCCGGGTCCGGCGTCGGGGGGTTACACCTGGCCCTTGTCGTGCGCGAACTTCGCGGGACCAGGTCGCGTACCCAATCGGCCCTGGGCGCCGTGATGGGTATGATACCCATCAGGACAGGCACCGCCACCAAGCGCATCTCACCAGTGCCGCATGTCATCATCATGATCGGACTCGGTCGGCGTCCACATCACGCGCCAAATCCGGCGCAACCAAGCGCAGCGGTCCTGGTGCCAGAGATGGAACAAGACCGCCGCGAAGACCGCGACGATGAGGCTGCCCAGCGCCAGAGCGCCGAGCGTGTCCAACGGGCCGTTATTCACGACCCATGGATAGCTGTTCACACCGGTGTCCTCTCCAGGTAGATCCGGCGCGCGGTGATGGCTTCCTCGGCCCCGGCCAGTTGCTCCTCGTACTCCTCATGCGCCGGATCCTCTGGGCCGGCCCCAGTCTCCGTCGTGAGCGCCTGCAGACCGCTCGCACGCTTGTCCGCCGCCTCGACCAATACCGATACTGCCACACGGAATTCCATAGCGCCCTCCTTGGCGCATGCGACTGAATGGGAATTTGTTAACGATCCCACCCTACAGGGAAGCCGTAAGCAGCGCAAATTGTCATTGCTAAGTGACGGTCTATTATTTGGACTGACCATGTGCAGTTATCTGCAATTACACGGGCGTGCTGGAATAGGGCAAGGAACTCGGTACTAGTGAGTTCACTGAAGGTTCGCCCTCGGTTCGCTATCACAATGGTCCTACACTCTCGCGCGATTGACAAACGCCAAGCAGGATCACACGAATAGCGAACGTCTGTTCCACACGAAATCGGCGGCCGTGCTGAGCGCGCCCGTGATCCGAACGTGATTTGCCGCTAACTTCGCCCGATTGCCGCGGCGGCGCCGGTTTGACTCTTGGTAATTTATGCGAACCAAGAACAGCCCTGTAGCCTGCTATGGCGGCCAGCAGTGCTTCCTGTGGTGTCTTTCCCGAACCAAACTCATGCAATACGGGTTATCTTCTGACGTTCGCCCTCCAGCGGTTGTCCTCGGTTTGGAACAGGTTGTTCACCGGTAGACCATCGTCAGCGATGATTAGCAAACTCTCTATACCGGGTCCGCTTCGGCCAAGCCCCTTCTGGTCCAATATACATATCGAAGCATAAACCGAGTGCCCGTCCTCGGCTTGCGCAATTGGGTGATCGGTATCCAGAACTCCTCCAGCGGCTTGCCCTTGCTGCCGGCGGATCTTGATCGCCTTTTCAGTCCAGCCCAGCACAATGACGTCCCAGCCCGGTATGTCTCAAGACTTGTTCTCTTCGGCGTCGCCAATGAGCTGCAGCGACCGCATCACTTCGCGTATTGTATAGATGTCTACGGGGCATAAGCCCTCTTTGGCTGTTTGACTGGTAACGAAAGCACTCTGCGTGAAAGCCGTGGCAGAGCCAAGGTCGGCCGTTTGCAGTTGTTTGCAATCGCTGGGTATCAGGATTTCTTCAATCGCAACCGCGCAGCCGTGTTGATGTGGGGGCTGCCACCGATTAAGTACAGTTCCCGCTGCAGGGCTTTACTCAAGACCGCGGCCGGGACTGTCGGCCGCAGCTTGCCGCCTTTCTTCTCGGCGTGCGACTGGTGCGGTTGCCTCTTGCAGCCCTTCTTATGGTGCAGAGGAACCATTCACGGTCCGTCAAGCTGCAATCAGGGCTACGCTACCGTAACCAGCAGATCAACTCCCAAGTCTGCGTGGTCGTATCGGTATAAATTGAGGTCGAAATCGTTGGCCGACTTTCTCGGGCGCAAGCATAGTCCGACATCATGACATCCCCACAATGGCTCGATCGCGAGGCGGCGTCCACGCACCTGCGCATGACCCGCAAGCCGTTCAACCCGGCCGTGCGTGGTAGCAAGTTGCCGCCACCGAGCAACAGTCTCGGTCTGAGATCGGAATGCTGGCGCGTAACGGATCTTGACTCCTTCATGTCGGGCAATGCGTCTTGCGGCGGCCTCGACATGAACGGGATCATCCATGCCATCGATCAAAAGCTCCAGGCAAAAGCCCGAAAGGGGCGGAAAGTACACGCGGGCTGACGGCACCGCAAAACCTATCGCGATACCAACCCGGCAAGCCGCCGGCCGTTGACAGCATGCGCGGCCTCCTCACCGCCTATTAGCAGAGCCAGGAATGGGACGAGCTGGCCCCCAGCACGCGCAAGCTGCGAACCGCAAGTCTGAAACCGCTTTTGGAATTCGGCGACACGCCATGCCCGGAGGTGCGGCGCGGCCACATCATGGCCATTCGCGACCTCGTCAAAAGCGCACCGGGCCTGGTGCTGCGAGCAACTTCGTCTGAGCAACGCAGGCGTTATTCGCCTGGCCGCTCGATCGCGAAATCCTCGAGTACAGCCCGGCGCACAAGATCAAGACCCCCGCCCTCGGTTCGATCAAAGCCTGGACCGCCGAACAAGCGGACATCGCCTTCGAGCGGTTGCCGCCCTAACTGGCCCGGGGCGTAATGCTGGCGCGCTACACCGGGGCAGCGCCGCGGCGACCTTTGCTCGACGCGCTGGTCGCAGTACGACGGGGAGACCACCCGCTTCATCCAGCAAAAGACGGACGAGGCGCTGGTGATCAAAGCGCACCCGGTGCTGAAGCAGTACCTTGATACGTGTCTCCCCGCGAGTCCGATCATCTTCTTGTGACACCGGCGGGCAAGCCTTGGGTGACGGTCACCAATTTCAGCTCCGCCATCCGCAACGCACTCTGGGCAATCGGTATCCAGAAGAGCTATCGATCCACGGCCTGCGCGCACTGGACGGCAGGACGCCGGCTGAAACAGGCCGCGCCCCGAACCTGATCGCGCGATCACCGGGCACCGCACGCTCAAGGAAATCGAGCGCTACACCAAGGTTCCACGGCAGGTTCTGATGGCGGCGGACTCGATCGATATGGAGATGGAACATGAATACAAAATACCAAACTCACGAAAAACTCCAGCCAAAATCAATACGGTAGGGGCCCAGAATTGTTAGAATACAATGGTCTGCCCAAGCCCCCGCAAGATCAGCACCATCGCCATCATTACCACGGCCACCACCGAAAAGCCCCAACGCACCCATATATATCCCGTTGGCACCCGCAACCGTGGCGCCGCACGGTGCTCGGTCAGGACGGTCGCCAGATAGCCGACGATCAGCACCGCCAGCGCGACCGTGGGCGCTATCATTTGCGCCAGCACCAACCCGACCCAGGCCGCGATCAGCGGCAGCACGCCTGCACAAAAACGCAGCGTCGGCCGTAACGCCCCCGGCAGCAGCGCCAGCCCCCAGTGCACGCCGCCGGCGAACGACAGAACCAGCGCGGCATAGTCGATCAACGCGACCAGCATGCGCTCCGCCGTCTCCGGCATCGGTCCGACCGCGCCACACGCGAACACGATCAGAGGCACCATGCCAAGCAGGCTCAGCGGTACGGCGATTGTCGGCATGGCGGCTCCCCGATTCGATCTCCCCTCAACCCCTCATGAAGGTGGCCGAGTTATGGTAGACCGCTACAATTCACGTTGAACGTGCATCTGTCCATCCGGATTCCCAATGACCCTCGGGCTCGAGATCGTCGTCGTCCTGCTGCTGATCCTGCTGAACGGCCTGTTCTCACTGAGCGAACTGGCACTGGTCTCGGTGCGACGCGCCCGGCTCGCGGTGCTGGAGCGGAAGGGCGTCAAAGGCGCGGCCGCCGCCAGGGCCTTGGCCGATGATCCGCAGCGCTTCCTGCCCACCGTGCAGGTCGGCATCACCCTCGTCAGCGTCTTCACCGGCGTCTTCGGTGGCGCCCGCATCGCCTCCCGTCTGCAGGACTGGCTCACGACGTTCCCGCCGATCGCGCGTTTCGCCGAAAGCATCGCCCTCGGCGTCGTGGTCGTCGTGACCACCTACCTGACCCTCGTTCTAGGCGAACTGGTCCCCAAGCAACTCGCATTGCGCTCACCCGAATTGATGGCAATCCGCGTCACCCGGCCGATCGCCCGGCTGTCGCGCATCGTCAGCCCGGCGGTCTGGATGCTGGGCAAATCCTCCAGCTTCATCCTGAGGCTGTTCGGCCTGCACCGAGCGTCCCGCCAATCGGTGACAGAGGAGGAACTGAAGGCGCTGCTGATCGAGGGCGCACAGACCGGGGTACTGGAAACGGAGGAACGCGACATGATCGAGCGCGTCCTGCGCCTGGCCGACAAGCCGGTGCGCGCGATCATGACGCCACGCACCGAGCTCGCCTGGATCGACCGCACGCATCCCGCCAAGGCGATCACCGCCGCCTTGAAAGCCGCCCCGCATTCCCGCTTCGTGGTCTGCGACAAGTCGATCGACAACGTGGTCGGGGTGGTGCAGGCAAAGGACCTGCTGGATCGCATCCTTGGCGGCGGCGAACTGTCGGTGAGCGCCAGCCTGCGCCAGCCGATGATCGTGCCCGACACCATCAGCGCACTGGATGCGCTGGAGCGGCTGAAGTCCGACACCCTGGGACTGGCGCTCGTGATGGACGAATACGGCAGCTTCGAGGGCGTGGTCACCGCCGCCGACGTGCTGCAGGCCATCGTCGGCGAGGCGTCCGGGCCCGAGCACCAGGAAGGCGTGCCGGGGCCGGAGGGGGAGACCACCATGACGCTGGACGGCATGACGCCCGTGGACGAATTGAAGTTCCGGCTGAACCTGCCCGATTTGCCGGCGGAGGGCAGCTATCACACCCTGGCCGGGCTGCTTCTGGCCCTGCTGCGGCGTGTGCCAAGCGTCGGCGACCGCATCGTCTTTGGTGGTTGGCGCTTCGAGGTGCTGGAGATGGATGGCCGCCGCGTCGACAAGGTGATGGCAGGCCGCGAACCGGCGGCGGAAGCCTGAAGCCGATGGAAGCAAGACTTGCGACCGTCAGCCAGTGCGTCATCCCGCTCGGCGATCCCGCGCTCAGCCTGTCAACGGTCGAGGGACGCTCCGTCCTCGAATGGCTGCTGCGCGAGTTCAGCCGCTTCGGGGTCACCGACGTCCTGCTGCTGACCGATCAGGTTCTGCCGCCCCTGCGCCCCGCCTTGCCTCGTCCGGTTCGGGTCACGCTGTCGGCGGTGCCCGCCGGCGCGGGATCTGGCGGCGCCGTGTTTCACGCACGCGACCAGCTTCGGGACCGCTTCCTGCTGTGCGATGGCGGCAGGTCGCTCAACTGGAACCTCGCCACCTTGTTGCGCGACGCGGCGGCCGATGAGGCCGACGTGGTCGGGCGTCTCGTGCAGCCGGATACGGGTATCGCGCTGTTTCGCAAAACTTTGCTGGACCACCTGCGGCCCATCTGCTCGCTCGCGACCGACATCGTGCCCGATCTGGCTGAACGGGGCCTGGTGCGGATCACGACGATCGGCGCCATTACCCACGGCGCGACCCAGGTGATCCGAAAGGCGCTGTTTCTCGACCGGGACGGAGTCCTCAACATCGATCACGGTTATGTCGGCTCACACGATCGGTTCGAGTGGATCGACGGGGCATTGGACGCGATCCGGTACGCGACCAACGCCGGCTGGCATGTCTTCGTCGTGACCAACCAGTCGGGCGTCGCCCGCGGCCTCTACACCGAGGCGGCGGTGCATGCCCTGCTGGACTGGATGGCCGATCAGGCACGGGCGGCCGGCGGCACCATCGATGACGTCCGATTCTGTCCCTTTCATCCCGACGCGGTGCTGGGTGCCTACCGGCGCAACCACCCCTGGCGGAAGCCGCTGCCCGGCATGCTGCTCGACCTGATACACGCCTGGAAATTGGACCCAGGCCAGGCTGTCATGGTCGGCGACCAGGAGACGGACCTGCAAGCGGCCGCGGCGGCTGGCATCGCGGGTCAGCGGTTCCGGGGCGGCAATCTGTTCGGCTTTCTCAGACCCATCCTGGACGGACACTCCTTGAGCTTTTCACCTTAAGGAAACGCTCTGGCTCTGGTCTGGCTCATAATTGTCGAGCAATTCCATCAGCCGGAGGTCGCTTCGCGATTCGAGTCAGGCTGATATTGCTCTCGTGCGACGTCACCCGGATCGCGGAGCGACCTCGTGCTGATGAAATTGCTCGACCGACGCGATAACCCTCGGCGCTGACGGCGACAGATATGCGCGCAGGGTAGATATGCGCGCAGGGTTGTTGGCGTGGACGGCCCCACGGCATCGCATGCCACACTTGGGTGCTGTCAACATCCCAAGTGCGGAGCCATCCATGACCGACTATAAGCGCATCGCCATCGACACGTCCAAAGCCATGTTTACGCTACATGGCATCGATCAAACCGACAAACCTGTGTTGCGCTGCAATCTCAAGCGCGCCCAACTGCTGCCGTTCTTCGAGAAACTGCCGCCGACCCCGATCGCCATCGAAGCCTGCGGCGGTAGTCACCACTGGGCACGGGAACTGACCGCGCTCGGACACAAAGTGCTGCTGGTCCCGCCGCAATACGGTGGCGGCGCGTGAATCAATAAGATACCAGCCCGCGGTCGACAGGTAGCCGTCCTCTGAAACACGGCCCGGCTACCCGGGATCACCACGCCGCCAGAGCTATTTGCCGAGGATTTCCCTCTCGCGCGAGCGAATGGCGGGTCCGCACCCCGCCGACCGCGCACTTCCGCGTCCCAGCACATTTTCGATGTAATGACCAAGCTCCGAGAATCGGATCGGTTTTTGCAACACCATGCATCCATCGCCGAACGCGTCCGTGGTCGAAAGGTCTGCGATCGCACTGGTGTCACCGGTCAACAGGATGGCCGGCAGGTCAGGGACTCTTGCCCCGATCTCGCGGATCAGCTCAAGACCATCCATCCCCGCCATCGACAAGTCCGTGAGCAGGAGATCGACGTCCAGGCCGGCCTCTACAGTCGAGAGCGCCGCCTCACCGGAATCGGCACGATGAACTTCGAATCCGGACGCAGCCAGCCATTCACTGACGAGCTCACGGGCTTCGACGTTATCGTCGACAACCAGGACCCGAATGTTGGAATTGGCTCTCGTTGCGTGCACAGCCGGCGGCGCCGGGATGAAAACGTCCGCCGGCGACTCGTCGCTTGCCGGGAACCACAATGAAACCGTCGTGCCGGCCCCAACGCTGGACACAATGGCAAGTTTGCCGTTGGACTGCTCAGCAAAGCCCTTCGCCATCGAAAGACCGAGCCCTGTGCCCTGGCCGACGCTCTTGGTCGAAAAGAACGGTTCCGTGGCACGCGCCAGAATATGCTCGTCCATCCCCATCCCTGTGTCTGCCACGCTCAGGTGGACATAGCGGCCGGGCGACAAACCAGCGGCGCCCGCATCGTCCGCCCCAACGATCGCAGCCCGAGCAGCGATGGTGATGGTGCCTCCGTCCGGCATCGCGTCCCGGGCGTTCGTTGCCAGGTTGATCATGACGGTCTCAAGCTGCATCCGGTCCGCGATCAGGTTCGGCACGTCCGCCGCCAGATCAAGTTTCAGGACGATGTTGTCATTCAGGGTATGACTAAGCAGTTCCTGAAGGCCGTCCAGAATCGCCGTGGTGTCGATGCACTCCGCCTTGATGGCGGCTCGCCGGGCAAACACCAGCAGACGTTGGGTGACGGCGCTGCCGCGATCGGCAGCTGAAATCGCAATCGCGGTCAATCGCTGGATGTCGTCGTTCGCGGCCTCCTGCATCTGCACGAGGGTGCAGGCGCCGGTGACTGTCTGCAGCACGTTGTTGATGTCATGCGCGATGCCGCCCGCTAGCTGCCCGAGCGCCTCGAATCGCTGACTTTTTGCCAGCTTTTCCTGCGTCTCCTTGCGTGCCTGGACTTCGCGGCTGATCCGCTGCTCCAGGTTGGTGTTTGCGATCGCCAGATCGTTCGCACTTCGCCGGGCGGATCGCTCCGCCCCTGCCCGTCGCCTCCGCTCGCCACGGAGTTCGCCGATCATGAACACCGCGAGCGCGCTCAACACAAGCAATGCTCCCCCAATAACGAGCGAGCCCCTCGTCCATTGCGCGAAAACCTCCTCCGTGGGCCGACCGTAGCTGACGATGAACGGAAACCCCTGGATCTGACGGTAGGCGATCAATCGCCGCCTTCCATCGAGTTTGGATATGGCGGTGTAAGTCCCGCTGACGCCCCGAGCCGCATGCTCGGAAACCACGGTCGTGTCGGTATCGACCGTTGCGGTACGGATGCCCATCGGTTCGCGGGCGACGATGCGGCCATTCCGGTTGACCAGAGCGATGACCCTCCCGCCGCCAAGAGCAAACTTGTTGAACAGATCATGAAAGGATGAAACGTCTACACTTCCCGCCACGATCCCGGCGAAACGCCCGTCGCTGTCGTTCATGCGCTTGCTGAGGACGATCACCGGCTCGCCTTTGAGCCGGTCAACGATCGAATCCGAGACATGAAGCGCCGTGTCTGGATGGCTCCGATGGAACTCGAAATATCCCCAGTCGCTGAAATTGACCGCGGGTGGCGCTTGATCGTCGGCCATGCCCAGAAGGCGGCCATCGGCGCCGATCAGATAAATCGCCGAACCGGCATTCGCCCCGGTCGAAGTGCCAAACAGCACGGCCTGGCGTTCCGCGGGCGACAGTTCCGCCACCCCGGGCACCTGCAATCCTTGGGACGTCTTCGTGACAGCGACGTGCAAACCTTCCAGCGTCCGGCGGATGTCGCTGGCAATCGTGTCGACCACATTCAATTCGGCCTGCTCGGCGGTGGTTTGCGTCCACGCCCGCGTTTCCCACATCAGGTAAATGCAGAGCACAACCACGAGCACCAGGCTCGCCAGAAGACACGCATCAGGTATACCAACGGGTATGCGGCCTTGTATTGCTACTTCAAGTTGCGGCAAGACCTGGGAGGACGTCGAAACTTCTATGTGATCCGATGGAGCACGCGCGCCCATAATCAGCACATCCTTTCGCTGAGTCCTACAGCGACGCCAAAATGACGCAGGATTGCAATCACAAAATGGAGACCCGCCCCATAATTCCGCATCCAGAATTATGTTGCCTCGAGCGGGCACGTGCTACTCTGTTGTTGAACGAACGTTCCGGAACCGCTGGCGGGACAGCCTGACGCATCGCGTCCTCGTCGCCACGCCCTGCCGCCTATAGCGGCCGGTCTGCCGTCGCCCAAAGAGTCAATATTTCGACTGGCTCATGTAACGCGAGACAATCCTTGCCGCACTTGAGTTATCAATAGTCGGGTCGAGCCTCGCTCAAGTCCTGGATTTGTACAGGAACGATCGGTCCTGCCAGATTTCGATGCCATCGACATTGTCGGTGACAGCCTTCTGCTCGAGCCGAGTGTATCCGGCCGTTATCGCCTCGCTGAGCGTTGCCAGGTCCAGATCCTCGGCCGCGACGATCTGTTCGCCTCGCGTGAGATAGCAGCGGTACATGGGCGCTGATACTTTCTTCAATGCGACTACCGGATCGCGGAACGAGGTCAGGGGTGCTCGGACCGGGTCTCCCCGTTCCGCGTGATCCATCCACCGCCGGGGGAACACCGATCGTAGTCAAATCAGCTATCGATATGAAAACATCCTTTCTGACCCACGGCGCCGCCTGAAGCCCATCGTGTCATTCCACTATGATTATCGTATCCTGAGGCTACAAGATGTGCTTACGGTTGACTGTGATTGCCTGGAATGCTGACTCCGCGCCGCATTGCCCCACGCTCGGGGAGCGGACCCGTGCCCCGACCACCGGCACTACCCTGTCCGCGCGTCACCGGCCGCGGTCATCTCGACCGTCAATGTCGTGATCCCCCGGCGCCGCGGGTGGCCGTATGCCGGTGGCGAGCCATGTTCCCGAAAATCGGAGAAAAGTCATAAGACAAGGAAAATTACCCTGGCCAGAATCGCGATGCGACCTCAGGCTCGGGAAATGGCTCGCCAGATAGGGGGAGTGTTGCCGTTCAGGTGCAACCTTCCAGGCTCAAGACGAAGGAAAAAGGGCTTCCGGAGTCAGGAGCGAGAATAGCCTCGCCCGACACGCCATACGCGTTCCCTCACCATCCGGGCGGCGACCTGAACCCCATCCAGGCCTGTTCGAGTAGCGCCGCCACCGCGATCGTCGTCCGGTCTCCGTGGATCGGACCCGCGATCTGCACCCCAAGGGGCAAGCCAGCTTTGGTGAAGCCCATCGGGGCCACCGTCCCCGGCAGATGGTAGCCGCAGGTCAACCCCGGCCAGAACAGCATGTCGTTGTACGCGATCTCCTTGCCCTCGATCGTGATCTTGCGGTCCCAGGTCGCGCCATCCTGACGGTGTGGCAGCGCCGCGGTCGCGATCACCGGGCACAGCAGCACATCCCACTCGCGGAAGAACGCCGACCACGCCCGCCGCCACTGGAAGCGCTTCTCGTTCAATCCGAGCCAGGTGCGGTGCGTGACATCGACCATCCGCACCATGATATCGTCCGCGCTGTTGGCATCCTCGGCCAGGGCGGCCGCGCGCCGGCGATTGGCGGCGATGGTTTCCTCGGACGTCCGCCCGCTCCACGCCGTATCCAAAAGCCGCAGGTAGAGGTGATACGCTTCCGTCGGATCGAACGCCGGACGGGCGGTGCGGCTGACCATGACCCCCTGCCGCTCCAACCCGTCGGCGAGTTCAAGCAGTTTCGCGGATGTTTCACCATCCGTCACCTGTCCCGCCTGCTCCGCCCATACCGCGACTCGGAGGTCCTTCAGGCCCGAGAAGCGCGGCACCGGCAAGGTCGTTGTCAGACCCGTCTCGTCCGGGTCCGGACCCGCCAGGATGTCCAGCCCAACCGCCAGGTCGGAGGCCGACCGGCCCATCGGACCCAGCACCGAGATGTCCGTGCCCGCCGCGGAACTCGTGGCAGGGTCGCCGTAGTTCGGCAGCAGCGCAAAGGTCGGCTTGTGACCGTAAACCCCGCAGTAATGTGCCGGCACGCGGATCGAGCCGCCGATGTCGCTGCCGATCTCAAACCCGGTCAGGCCGGCCGCCAGCGCCGCGGCCGATCCGCCGGAGGACCCGCCCGGTGTGTGATCGGTGTTCCAGGGGTTGGACGTGGTCCCGTAGACCGGATTGTAGCTCTGCCAGTCGGAGAGATCGACCGGGACGTTGGTCTTGCCGAACACCACCGCGCCGGCCGCCTCCAGCCGTCGCACCGCGATCGAGGATTTTCGCGACCGGTTTATCCTTGGCCTCAACATGCCCGCGCGTGCTGGCCAGGCCCTCGATGTCGAAGCTTTCCTTCGTTGTCATCGGCACGCCGAACAAGGGTGCGGATTTGTCAGCCTGGCTGTCCAGCAGACGGGCTCGCGCGCGGGCACGGTCGAAGTCACGAACCACGACGGCGTTGATCCGCGGATCGAGCGTCTCGGCCCGCCCGATATAATGGTCCAGCAGTTCCAGCGCGCCGATCTGCCGGCTTCGAACAAGCGCCGCCAATTGCGTCGCGGATAGGAATGTCGGGTCCATACTGCTGTCCTTGCGATGATAAGGACAGGCTCGCATTCTTGAGTGACGGATTCAACCGGGCCAGGGGCTCGAGGATACGCCTCGACATGACGCGAGACGGCCGATCTTGGGTCTTGCCCGGTCAATCAGGCTGCCGATCGTCCCGACTGCCGCCCGTCACGACGCCTCCTCCGCAGCCTCCCGTATCGCCGCGTTCAGCGCCTTCACCCCCGCAGCCGGCCCACCGGGGTGGCTCCAGACACTCCCGACAACCGCCAGGAAATCCGCCCCCGCCCGCACCAATGGCGCGCAGTTCTCCGCTGTGATCCCGCCGATCGCGCAACACGGCAGTTCCATCATTTCGGACCACCACTGCAGGATGTCCGGATCCAGCAGACTCGTCACCGCTTTCGTCGCCGACGGATAGAACGCCCCAAACGCCACGTAATCGGCGCCGTCTTCCCCGGCCTGCATCGCCAGGTCCCGACTCCCCTTGCAGGTGACGCCCAGCGTCAGGTCCGGGCCCATAAGCCGCCGCGCCTCTCGCGCCGGCATGTCGTCCTGTCCGACATGCGCCCCGTCGCACCCTGTCGCCTTCACCAGATCGGCGCGGTCGTTCAACAGGAACGCCACCCCGCGCGACTGGCTGACCGGCCGCAGCGCATCGATCGCCCGGTGCCAGGCGTCGTCGTCCACATCCTTCAGCCGCAACTGCACCGCCGCCACGTCGCCGGCATCCAGCGCCGCAGCCAGCTCACCGGCGAACCGCGCGGGATCAAGCGCGGGCGGCGTGATCAGATAGACACGGCAGTCCGCCGCCTCGCCGACGCCCGTCGCGGCCACGTCATCACGCCTTGCCAAGGTAGATATCGATGATCCTGTTCAACATCTCCAGCGCCTGTTCCTTCGGCCGCTGGAAGGTGTTGCGGCCAATGATGCTGCCGTTGCCGCCGCCGTCACGAATGCCGCGGATCTCCTCGTACAGCCCGTCCAGGTCCTTCGACTCGCCGCCCGAGAACACCACGACCCGCTTCCCGGCGAACGCTGCCTGCATCACATGTTCGACCCGCTTCGCCATGGTGGACGCATCGAATCCCTCATAGGCCTTTTTCGCCGCCTCCAGGCTGACGACGGCGGTCGGCGGCTTTACCTTGATGATGTTCGCCCCCAGCAAGGCCGCCATCTGCGCCGCATACGCACAGATATCCAGTGCCGTTTCACCCGCCTTGTCCAGCATCGGACCCCGCGGATAGCTCCAGGTCACGACGGCGAGTCCGGCGTCCTTCGCCTCCAGCGTCAGTTCCCGCAGTTCCTCCATCTGGGCGAACGCGAACTCGCTGCCCGGATAGAGGGTGAAGCCGATCGCCGAGCATCCAAGCCGCAGCGCGTCCTTCACCCCGGCCGTGACCGCCTGGTCTTTGCTGGTCGCCAGACTGTTCGAGCTGTTGCACTTGAGAATCGTCGGGATCTGGCCGGCAAACGTGTCGGCACCCTGCGCGATCATCCCCAACGGCGCGGCATAGGCGTTCAACCCGGCCTCGATCGCCAGTTGGTAGTGATAGTGCGGGTCATAGGCCGATGGATTAGGCGCGAAGCTGCGCGCAGGTCCATGCTCAAACCCCTGATCGACGGGCAGGATGACGAACCTTGCCGGTACCGCCCAGCTTGCCGGTCGACAGGATGCGGGCCAGGTTGGTTTTCACACCGGCGTTGTCGCCCTCATACCAGTCGAGAATCTTCTTAACCTTCTGGGTGACGCGCATCTAAATGGCTCCTTTCCCGAATGACCCCTGCTAATAGTGAGGCGCAACCAGAGCATGATCGCGCTGAGCGGAACGTCCCCGGCGCATGAATCATGCGATCGAACAAAGACCTGGACCATTTTCGGCTGCACAGTCGGGCTGAATACGCTCTAGCTCAGACAAGGGTCTCTGTCACCCGCCGCCCTGCCCGAGCTCACTGCAACCAGGAATGCAGCCCGCGGATCGCGTTCCGCTGCGCCAGATCCAAGCGCCGGCGGCGCCTGCCGCAGAACGAACCCCCCCGCGCGTTCGGCGATCGCCGCGACACCGTCCCAGCCCGGGGCATCCGGCCACAGCACGAGTCGGCACACCCCGCTGCGCAGCGCCCCCATCGCCATCCCCGACGCGTCGGCGCAGTCCAGGATGTCGCTCGCCTCGGTTCCCGGATAGACGTCACGCGCCGCCGCGACGACTTCCCGCCACCACAGGCACCCGGCGAACAGCGCCGCACCCGGCGCGGACAGCAGCGTCACCGGCAGGCCGGGGGCGAGCGCCGCCTTCGCGTCCGCCAGCCCATGGACGATCACCGCCGGATAAACAATCATGATTGACGTTCAACCTGTTGACCGCAACTCAATTCAAGCGGCATCAGCAGTGATCATGCCAAAGGAGCGGGAGACACAGGGGGACATGGCGGACGAGCCCGAGGACCCGGACGCGGCGGCAGACCGGCTGGAGGCCGCGCTGGAGCGGATTGCGCGGCTCGCGGCCGTGCGCCCGTCGCCGGCGCCTGCACCGACGCCCGATGCCGAGCTGTCGATCCCCGAGATCGCCGAACGCCTTGACTCAGTTGATCAGTCGCCTGCGCGCCGCGCTCGGCACACCAGAATGAACCACGGGAGAATGGCGCGATGGCGCAGGTGACGCTTCGCATCAACGGTTACGCCTACACGGTCGGCTGCCAGGACGGCGAGGAGCAACACCTGGAAGCGATGGGCGCGGAGGTCGGCAATCGCATCGACGGCGTTCGAGCCGCCTGCGGGACCCAGCGGCGAGGCGCGGATGCTGGTCATGGCGGCGTTGCTGATGGCGGACGATATTTTCGAGCTTCGCCGGAGGCTGGAGGCCGCCGAAGCCGCGGCCGGCATCGTCAAGGCCGATCCGAAACTCGGCCGAAAGCTCAATCGAATGGCGAAACGGGCCGAGGAGATCGCCGAGGGCCTGGAAGCGAAATAGATCAGGCCGGGGCGCCCCCTGCTCGCAAGTCCACTTGCCCTGCGCTTGCTTATTCCTCCCCAGGCCCTAAGTAGGAGAGGCGGGGCTGCCCGGTGCGTCAGGAAGCTCATCCCCGGGGCCAGTAAGCATCTCCCTCGGGGGCTGGCGCTGTCGGGATCTTGGTCTCGGTATCTGGCACCCACCTGCACACGCAGGCTCTGGGAGGATGACACGCCAACGGCCAGGGTGGCTCCGCACATGACCCTCCCGCCATGAGCAACGATCTCGACGCGACCAAGCAGGCCGCGCGCGACGCGGCGCATGGCGCGCCGCCATGGGCTCGGACGCCCGAGGTCGCCGGGGCCGCGTTGACCGACCATGTGCTGCGTGACTGCCCCCCGCCGCCCGGCTCGGTCGTCTCCGGCTTCTGGCCGCTCGGCGAGGAAATCGACATCCGCCCCTTGCTGCACGCCCTGCATGACCGCGGCAACCGCGTCGCACTGCCGGTCACCCCGAAGCGAGGCGAGGCCCTCACGTTTCGCCGCTGGCAGCCCGGCGACGTGCTGATCCCGGAACGGTTCGGCACGATGCGCCCGATCGGCGAGGTCCTGGTGCCGGACATGCTGCTGATCCCGCTGCTGGCCTTCGACGCCGCCGGCGGCCGCCTCGGCTATGGCGGCGGTTTCTACGACCGGACGCTCGCGGCCCTGCCGAACCGGTTCCGCCTCGGCTGCGCCTTCGCCGCACAACAGGTGGACGTCGTGCCCGTTGGCCCTTACGACATACGGCTCGATGCCGTCGCGACCGAGAACGGCATCATCCGTTGCGGGGTGCTGATTTGAGAATACTGTTTCTGGGTGACGTCCTCGGCCGCACCGGCCGGGATGCTGTCGCGGCGCGGTTGCCGGGCTTGCGCGGCGACCTGCGGATCGACCTCGCGGTCGTCAACGCCGAGAACGCCTCGCACGGGTTCGGTCTCGCGCCCGACATGGCGCGCGCGCTGTTCGCCGCGGGCGCCGACGTCATCACCCTCGGCAACCACGCCTGGGACCGCAAGGAGATCATTCCGTATATCGCCGAGACCCCACGGCTGCTGCGACCGCTGAACTACCCGCCCGGCACGCCAGGCAACGGGTCGATCCAGGTGACGCTGCAGGACGGCCGCAAGGCGCTTGTGCTGCAGGCGATGGGGCGGCTTTACATGGACCCGCTGGACTGCCCGTTCCGCGGCACCGCCGAGGTATTGGCGAAATACCGCCTCGGGGCCTCGGTCCAGGCCATCGTCGCCGATATCCATGCCGAGGCCAGCAGCGAGAAAATGGCCTACGGTCACATCTTCGACGGCCAGATGTCGTTCGTCGTCGGCACCCACACCCATTGCCCGTCCGCCGACGCGCAGATCCTGCCGGGCGGCACCGCGTTCCAGTCGGACGCCGGAATGTGCGGCGACTACGACAGCGTCATCGGCATGGTCGAAGGAGGGCGCGACGCTTCGCTTCTGGCGCAAGATGCCGGCGGAAAAGCTGGGGCCGGCGGAGGGCGAGGCCACGGTCTGCGGCGTGTTCGTCGAGACCGACGACGCCACCGGCCTGGCACTGCCGGATCGAGCCGGTCCGCGTCGGCGGACGCCTCGCCCCGGCGATGCCCGCATTCTGACAGTCAAGCGGGCACTTTGAGCCCCGGCGGCGATCCGCCGGCGACAGGCGCATGCGAATGTAGGAAGACTTGCACCCTCGACGACTGATGTGCGGTCATGGCGGCCACTCCAGACCGCCTCATCATTTCTTGGACGCAGAGATTCTACCGGTGTGGCGATCCGTGCCCCGGTACGGGCCGCGTGCGGACAAACTGACGGTCGCGCCAAGCGCGCTCAAACTGTCGCGCAGTCACAAAGTTCACGATCCTCGTAACGTTGTCGGCGGGAGCGCTCAGCTCGAATATTCACTTTTCTCCCATCGACATTGGTTCCAATACGGCATAGAATCTCCAGCGCATGCAGTCCCGCGCATTGCGCGTAGCGGCACCTTGTTAGAGCGCGGGTCGCCTGCGGCGCCTGGATTAAGGTGCCGGCGATTGGCTGGGCATTTAACCCACGGTCGAGCAGAATCCCGCTTGGGAGCGGCCACCGGCCCTTGGTTAGGCCAAGCTCTGGTGTCGACTGCGACGCGATGCCGACGACCTGCAGGCATCGCCAGATTAAACGTCTCGGCTGACAGCTTCACCTGTCTGATCTCACGCGTTCGCGCCAGTCCACGGAGGATGCACATGGCGAGCCTCAAAACGCTGGTCAACTTCACCGGTTACACGGGGAACGGAATATACAACTCGTCCGGTTTGTTCCAGGATGCTGCCGGGGACCTGTTTGGCACGACAGACGGCGGCGGGCCGTTCGGTACATTTCCCGATGACGGCACGGTTTATGAGATCACCTACTCAAGCGGCGTCTATGCCAGCACGCCGACCGCACTGGTCGACTTCAACGGCACCGACGGCGCGAATCCGCAAGCCGGTCTCATCGCCGACGCGGCGGGGGATCTCTTCGGCACGACATGGTTTGGTGGAACGAACGGCGATGGGACAGTGTTCGAGATCCCATACACCAACGGCAGCTACGCCAGCACGCCGGTCACCCTGGCCACCTTCAACGTCACCAATGGGGAAAGTCCGATAGGCGGACTGTTTGCCGATGCCGCCGGGGACCTGTTCGGCGATACCTACAACGGCGGGGCGAACGGCGACGGTACGTTGTTCGAGATCCCATACACGAACGGCAGCTACGCCAGCACACCGACCACGCTGGTGAGCTTCAACGGCGCAGACGGGGCACAGCCTGATTGCGTTATGATCACCGACGCGGCCGGCGACCTGTTCGGCACGACGGTCAACGGCGGGGCGAACGGCGACGGCACGGTATGGGAGCTCCCCTACAAAGACGGCAGCTACGCGGGCACGCCAACCACGCTGGTGCGCTTCGACGGCACGAACGGGGATGAACCACTTGCCGGTCTTATCGCCAACTCCGCCGGAGACCTTTTCGGCACGACCTATACAGGAGGGCCCGGCGGCTATGGCACGGTGTTCGAGATCAAATACATCGACGGCAGCTACGCCAGCACGCCCACCACCTTGGTCAGCTTCGACGGCACGAACGGAGCAAATCCCCATGCCAGTCTGATCATCGATGCCGCCGGGGATCTTTTTGGCACGACAACAGGCGTGAACATTGGCTTCGCTGGCACCGTGTTCGAAGTCGCCAAGACCGGCGACGGTTACGCCAGTACGCCAGTCACGCTGGCGAACGTGACCTATCCGACCGGCAATCTGACCGCCGACAGCGCCGGGGACCTGTTCAGCACCACTGCCTATGGCGGGCCGAACGGCGCCGGTACGGTGTTCGAACTGACCAACACCGGGTTCGTCGTCTGCTTCCTCGCCGGCACACTGATTGCGACGCCAAAGGGTGAACTGCCCGTGGAGCAACTCGCGGCCGGCGACATGGCGATGACGCTGGGCGGCGCGGCACGGCGCATCGTCTGGATCGGCGAAGGACGCACACTGGCCACCCGTGGCCGGCGCAGCGCGGCGACGCCCGTAATCGTGCGCAAGGGCGCGCTGGGCGCCAACGTTCCGCACAGCGATTTGCGGATAACCAAGGCACACTCACTCTACATCGATGACGTGCTGATCCCCGTGGAGTTCCTGGTCAACCATCGCTCGATCCTATGGGACGACCGGGCACAGGAGGTCAGGCTCTACCACATCGAACTCGAAACGCATGATGTGCTGCTGGCCAACGGCGCGCCGGCGGAAAGCTATCGCGACGATGGAAATCGCTGGCTGTTCCGCAATGCCAACTCTGGTTGGGGCTTGCCGCCGCGGCCACCGTGCGCGCCGGTGCTCACGGGCGGACCGGTGGTGGACACCGTATGGCGCCGGCTGTTGGACCTCGCGGGTCCGCGTCCCAGTCTGCCGCTGACCGACGATCCCGACTTGCATTTGTGCACGGATAACCAGCGGCTGGACGCTACGGAGCAGGTCGGCGAGGCGTACGTTTTTCACCTTCCGGCGGTGCCGTCGGTTCTGCGCATCCTGTCACGTGCGGCTGCACCGGAAGAGTTTGGCCTGGCGCGCGATCCTCGCATGCTCGGCGTGGCGCTGCGGCGTCTGGTGGTGCGCAAGGGGGCAAGGTTCCGCGTCGCCACAGCGGACGACGACAGGTTGATCGATGGTTTCCACACCTTCGAGGCCGACAATGGCTTGCGGTGGACCAACGGCGATGCAGCCATACCAGGCGCGCTATTTGCCGGCTTCAGCGGTCCCGTCGAGCTGGTTTTGCTCATTGGCGCCACGACCCGGTATCTTGCCGACACCCCCTTGCAACGCGTCGCATGAGAATGCCGCCATTGCTGTTGCCATTCGTGCCGAGTCCGGGTGCCCGGTTGCCATTTTCCGCGCAGGCTCCTGGGCCGGCAAAAAATGGCCGCGCGGAAGCCGGGAGCGAAGGTCCGCGGTGGTGTGCAAGGTGCCGTCGGCACTCCTCTCGATGAGCGCCTGACCGACAACGCCGCGGATTTCCCAGCGGCCGTTCCGGAACCGGCCAATCTCGGCCGGTCGGCGGCGGCCGCAAGGGATTGACTTTACGCCCGCCAGCAGCCCTTTCCCTCACTGTCAGCACTTACGGGATACCAAGCGCGATCGAGAACCGAACGCTCGATGGGGCCACTGGCATGCCCCGGGCACGTCCCGACGCGCCTCTAGCGACGCCGTTCCACCCCGCGGCATTGCGCTGTATGAAGCGTCGATCCATCCACAATAAGCAGATCACAATCCCATGGCAGGCCATTCCCAGTTCAAGAACATCATGCACCGCAAGGGTGCCCAGGACGCCCGTCGCGCCCACCAGTTCGCGCGCCTGATCAGGGAAATTACCGTCTCCGCCCGCCACGGTCTTCCCGATCCCGCCTTCAACCCGCGCCTCCGCGCAGCCGTGACGGCGGCGCGGCAGGCGAACATGCCGAAGGACACGGTCGATCGCGCCATCAAGAAGGCGGCCGGCGCCGGAAGCGGCGATGACTATGTGGACGTGCGCTATGAGGGCTACGGCCCAGCCGGCGTCGCCGTGATTGTCGAGGCCTTGACCGACAACCGCAACCGCACCGCATCGGACGTTCGCACCGCGTTCAATAAATACGGCGGCGCGCTGGGTGAGACGAACTCGGTCAGCTTCCTGTTCAACCGCCTCGGCGTGATCCGCTATCCGGCCGCCGTCGCGAGCGCCGACGACATGCTGGAGGCAGCAATCGAGGCCGGTGCGGAAAATGCCGAAAGCGACGACGAGGCACACGAAATCACCTGCCCGATCGAGGACTTCTTCGCCGTTCGGGACGCGCTGGAAACCCGGTTCGGCCCCCCCGAAAGCGCCAGGCTGGACTGGCGCCCGACCACGTCGGTGACCTTGGACGAGGATCGCGCCGCGAGCGTGCTCAAACTGCTGGACGCGCTCGAGGAGAACGACGACGTGCAGAATGTCTACGCCAACTTCGACATACCCGATTCGGTCATGCAGAGGCTGTCCGTCTGAAGTCGCTATGTCCGTCAAAGCCAGACGTACTGCGCCAGTTGCACGGGATCGGCGACCTGCCTCGCGTCTTTCAACGCCAGCTCGTCGATGTAGCGCTTCAGACCGTAATGCCCCAGATCGAGTGGCCCGAACGTCTCGACCGCTTCGACATACCGTTCGGCCAGCACCTCCGACCGGGGGTCGAGATTGGTGACGATGATCATCCCCGTCAGGGCCGAATCGAACGCATAGATGCGCAGATCCGGCCGGTATTCCCGCAGGATCAGCACCATCTTCCACACGTCGCCGCACCACCCGCCCACGACCCTGGTGATCGTCTGAAGCAACTCATCCTCGCGATGGCGGCGCGCCAGATAGAGGTCGGTCGGCACGCAGTCATGCAGCACGATCAGCGAGTTGCGCCGGCAATGCCGCTCTGTGTTGATGAAGTCGCGCAGCAGGAACTCGAAGAGATGCATCCCGTCGAGGAACGCAAAATCGATCTTGTCGCCCAGCAGCGCCACCGGATCATACGTATCGAAGAACCGGTCGCTGCGTATGCGGTACAACAGACAGGCCGGTTTGTCGCCGATGGCTTGCTGATCGATCTGCATGGTCGGATCGATCCCGATGGATGGACAACGGGCCAGCCGCAAGGTCTCGCCGCGCTCCACCCCGATCTCCAGATACGTGCGCGGCTTCAGGTGGGTATGCAAGGCAGCGAGGATCTGCTCATGCCGGGGACCGGTCAGCAGGGGGACCGCACTGCTTGTCGTTCCTGCAGTGATGGCGGACGAGGACATCGAGGGAATCTCCCATGTGCGATCGACGGTCGCGTTGACTGACCGGCCGCGGTCGGCCGGATGGCATCCGTCCTGGCGGGACAGCGTCCAATTCGGCAAGGATAGCATGGCGTGACGTGCCACACGCCGTATAAGCACGCCTTCGCTGGTCGAGGAACACAATTCGCCAATGGTCAGGCTTCTGGGGATCGATCCGGGTCTACGCTACACCGGCTGGGGCCTGATCGATGTCGATGGCAATCGCCTGATCCACGTGGCGGATGGAGTAATCGCCACCGACAACACCATCTCCGTCCCCGCTCGGCTTAAGATCCTGCATGACGCCCTGATGGCGCTGCTGATCCTGCATCGACCCGTCGAGGCCGCCGTCGAGGAAACCTACGTGAACCGGAACGGCGCCGCCACGCTGAAGCTGGGCTATGCCCGCGGCGTGGCGCTTCTCACCGCCGCGCTGGCCGCCGTCCCGGTGACCGAATACGCCGCCAAGACGGTGAAACTGGCGGTGGTCGGCACCGGCGGCGCCGAAAAGGGGCAGGTCGCGATGATGGTGCGCCGCCTTCTCCCGGGCGCCGCGATCCGCCGGTCGGACGCATCCGATGCGCTGGCCGTGGCGATCTGTCACGCGCATCACCGGTCATCCCGGCTGGCCTGGTCGGTGGGCAGCGATCCCCGAGCAATATCAGCCTGACTCCCATCGCGAAGCGACCTCAGGCTGATGCGATTGCTCGCCAGATATGCGCAATATCAGCCTGACTCCCATCGCGAAGCGACCTCAGGCTGATGCGATTGCTCGCCAGATATGCGCAATATCAGCCTGGACGACTCCCGACTCGGCGCAGCTCCGGTCGGCGCTAACCGAGCACCGCCGCCAGCAACTCCAGGGCCTTGATCCCGAACGTCCGCATATTGCCGATGCGGTCCGAACTACCCGTCTCCAAAGTAACGACTTTCGAGAAGCTGGCACCGGTCACGGCGATGCAGGTGTGCCCCGCCTTGTCGCCGTACCGATTGCCCGTTGGACCGGTCGCCCCCGTTTCGCCCAGTCCCCAACTGGCGCCCAGCCGCGCCCGCACCGTGTCGGCGAGCAGCAGCGCATAGGGTTCGGTGGAGGCTCGCTGGATCGGCGCCGGCAGCGGATCAGAGATGTCGAGAAACGCCTTCCGCGCAAACGCCGTGTAAATCACCCCACCCCCACGGAAATACGCCGACGCGCCGCCAATCGACAGCAGTGCGGCGGAAAGCAGGCCGCCGGTGGAAGATTCGGCGACCGCGATCGTCTCACCCCGTTCCTTAAGCCGGGCGCCGATCTTCTCGGCCAGAGGCAGCAGCGCGTCCATTGGTGTTTCCTTCCTTGGAAGCAGGAATTCTTGCCCGGACCGCCTCCCATGTCGATACACGCCGTTCACTCGCTTCGCGCCTGTCGCCTGCCAGGGCAAACAGCATCACGATTGGCAGCCGCCGCAAGCAGGTGCCCGCGCCGCCGCCGAATGGCCCGGCGCGGAGCCCCTGAACGAGCAATCAAGCCGGTAGCCGCCCGCCCGCCGGGAGCCGGTCACCGGGATGGTGGCCCGGACGCCCGCCATTCCGGCCTGAACTTACAGCCGGCGTCCGCTGTCAAGGCGGCACTGGGACATCCTGTTTCGGGGCCACCCGATCGGTGGTGATTGGGATCGCATCGGTGATGAAACCGCACCCGCGGGCGAACCTGTCGATCCTCTGGCGTTACGTTGTTAATTACCCGGCACGAATGTGTTGATCACGGAGCCCTGAATGCGGCAAATGACAGAAAGAAAATGGCAAGCGTTGCGAGGGACAATCTTGCGATCCGGCCCACTCACGACGATGTTAAAGCCCAGAGGGATAATCCAGATGCAACGCCTGAAGACTACCGGCAATCCACCGTCGCCGCGCCCGAGTGGTTCCTGGCTGGCGGGCATGCTCATTGGCAGCGCCATCATGACCATGGCGGCACAGGCCATGGTGCTCGGCGTCAGTGCCGCGATCCAGGATGCCGCGTGGAAGGGCCGCTAGATCGCGCTCTTCGGCCGGATTCGTGGTAGCGAACGCCGCGCTCACGTGCGACAAGCAAGCCATGCTCGATAACCGTATCGACAGTGGCCGCGCGCAGGGCGCCGGCGTGCCGGCCGACAACGTGGCCGTCGCCGCGGAGTTGACCGCGGTGATCGTCGCCGTGACCGACGGCCAGCCTCGCGTGCTCACGATCGAGCGCGGCCAAGCCCTGCCTTCCGGACCATTCGAGCCAGGCCACCGCTCACTCCAGGCCGGATTGCGCTCCTGGGTGGAAACCCAGACCCACCACCCGCTGGGCTATGTCGAGCAACTCTACACCTTCGCCGATCAGGACCGAAAGCAAGGTACGCTGGGTCGCGTGGTATCCGTCAGCTACCTCGGCCTGACACGGGAAGCCCCGGTGGTCAAGGGGTGGGACGCCGCCTGGCAACCCTGGTACCGGTTCTTCCCATGGGAGGATTTTCGCGGCCCCGGCGCCGCGCTCGGCGAAGCGCTGCTGGCCCCCGCGCTGCACGAATGGGCGGAGACTGCGAACGATCCAGCCACCCGGCGAGAACGCCAACGGCGGATCACCATCAACATCGGTCTGCACGGCCAGCGCTGGAATGAGGAGCTCGTTCTTCAGCGTTACGAACTGCTCTGGGAGGCCGGCTTGGTCGCCGAGGGTCGCCCGGACACGGCGCGCCTTGCTCAAACTCTCACCGACGCGCTGGGTGAGCCGATGCGTCACGACCACCGCCGCATCCTGGCCACCGGGATCGCCCGGCTTCGCGCCAAGATCAAATACCGGCCCGTGGTTTTCGAACTGATGCCGCCGACTTTCACATTGTTGCAATTGCAGCGGACTGTCGAGGCCCTCGCCGGCCGCCTGTTACATAAACAGAATTTTCGCCGGTTGATCGATCAGCAGGACCTGGTCGAGGACACCGGCGAGGTGACGACCGAGACCGGGGGTCGCCCGGCGAAGCTGTTCCGATTCCGCCGCGAGGTGCTGGCCGAACGCCAGGTGGCCGGAACCAAGCTGCCGCTGGTGCGGGCCGTTTGAAACAGTCTGGCCGCCTGCGTCCTCGAACCGTCCAGGTGTCTGTCAACCAGCCCGTTTGACAACAGGCCGACGCCGGACGAAGACTCCCGCCAGGCAACACGACGGGAGACGCCCATGCAGACCCCTGCGACGCGCGCCTTGTTGGGCTTCATAGCCGCGGCAATCTCGGTGCTGACCTTTCATCAGGCCATGTGGGAGGCCCTTCACCTGCTGGCGCTGCCCGGCATGGGAATGCCGCCACCGTACCCCACGCGCCCGGTCGCACCATTTGGCGTGCCTCTGATCCTTGATCTTTGCTTCTGGGGAGGGCTGTATGGCATCATCTTCGGATTGGTCCTGCCGAGGCTGACCGCCCCCCTTTGGTTGTGCGGCCTCGTCATGGGGATCATCGCCGCACTGGTCGGCTTGCTGGTGGTGCCAGCGATCAAGGGCCATCCGATCGGCGCCGGTTGGCCGCTCGGATGGGTGCGGTCATTCCTGATCAACGGCTTCTGGGGCATCGGTGTCGGTCTGATCCTGCCGATGATGCTGCGTCCGCGGCCGCGCCTGGCCTGACCCAACCCGTCCCGCGGCCAACAAACACCGACGATCAGCCGGCCGGCATGATCAAGCCCCAGTGGCACTGACAACCGCGAACCGGAGCGGCCGCACCGCTTCGCCGCAGGACGGGCAGGCTGTCCCGTGACCGCCAGTCCGGGGGCCCGCCGGCAGGACGACGCGGCGACTGGGCATATTGCAGCATATTGCACCGGCTCACCGCACTGCTATCGTGGCGTCAGGTTCCAAGGCCTCGGAGACAACGGGCCGGAACGGTCACGCGCGCCGATGTGGCGAGCGGCGACGACGCAATGGCGGGGAGGGACAAGCAATGCCTGAGGGCTTCATCATCGCGAATTTTCGCCATGTGGCGAACGGCTTGCAGGAGGGCCAGTTCGCCGTCGGCGACAAACGCAGGGTCGCGAGCCTGGACGACCTGCCCAGCGTCTATCGTCGATTGCTTGATGAGCCGGTGACGGTGACGCTCGGGATCACGGGGCCGGATGGCCGCCCCAGCCTGACGCCGATGTGGTTCGACCACGCCGGCGGCGAGGTGCTGGTCAACACCGCGTCGCATCGGAACAAGTGCCAATGGATCCGGGATAACCCGAAGCTGACTGTGCTGCTGGTAAATCCGAAGAACGCATATCACTGGGTGCAGATCAAGTGCACGGTAAGGCGCGAACTGCGCGAGTGGGATGAGGGCGGCGACTACGTGACGCGGCAGTTGGACAAAATCTGGACCAAGTACACCGGCCAGCCCGGGCCTTACGCACTGCGCGACCCGGCGATCGATGAGAAACGCGTGTTGTTCTTCTGCGGGATCGACCGGATCGCGACGTTCGGCGAGCCTTAGGAAGGCGGAAGCGCGGGCGGCGAGCGACGGACGTCCGTTCGCCGCTCTACCGCCTCACCCCCAACCCGCGCATGAACCCGTCCCGTATCCGCGGCGGATCGCGCTCCGTCGTATCCACCGGCTTCTCGGCCCCGATCCGGCACCCGATCAGCCAAGGACCGTTTTCCTTCAGCGACCGCCCAATCAGCTCCACGAACGCGTCCTCATCCGCCGCCCACGCGCTCTGCGCCAACCCCGATGCCCGAGCGATCTCTACGATGTCCGCCCCGCGCTCCGTCGCCGTCGTCTGCCCGCCGGTGATCTGATACGCTCCGTTGTCCATGATCACGATGCACAGATTCTTCTGCTGCCGGCCGGCCACCGTCGACAGCGACCCAAGTTGCATCAGGATCGACCCGTCACCCTCCAGCGCGAACACCTTTCGGCGCGGCTGGGCAATTGCCACCCCCAGAGCGATCGGCACCGCCAGCCCCATGCTTCCCAGCATGTAAAAGTTCGGCTGCCGACCGCCGGACGCCGCCCAAAGATCGAAATTCGTATACCCGATGCCGCCAACCACCGCCTCTTCCTCACGCAGCAGCTCGACCAAGCGCTTCGTGATATCGAAACGGTTCATCACCTTGGCCTGATCCCGGCTCATCGGATGGTTCACCAACGAAGCCATCACACCCAGCCTCCTACTTCGAGAAAACCTTGCCACCGGTCAGCAGCGGCGACAGGATGAAACACACCGGCGCCATGGTCGCCACGGCCTGCACGATGCTGCGGTCCAGGATGAACCCGGCCTCATCCAGCCGGGTGATCGTGTGGTGCTCGATCGCCAAAGCCTGCAGCACCGGCCGCATTGTCCGAGCCACCAGCGCCTGCCCGATATTGAATTCTCCCAGAGTCCCTCGTTCCGAAACCATCATCAGCACCGGGATGCCGAACGGTGCCGCCAACGATGCGATCGCGTTCGGCAGCGTCGCGAACCCCGACGTCTGCATCAGCAAAATCGACTTCAGGCCGCCCATCCACGCGCCGGCATTGATCCCCAGCGCCTCCTCCTCCCGCGTGCAGGCGAACGCCTCGAAGAACGGGTCGGCATGGACCGCTTCGATCAGCGGCCGCAGCACATTGTCCGGCACATACGTCACCAGCCTGACATCATGACGTTTCAGCACATCCCGCACGATCTCGTACCAAGTGTCCGCCATCGCGACCTCCTTCGACCCCGCCGCATTCGCATGCCTTGCGCGAACCGGCAACCGTTCGTAGGTAAGACCGCGCTGGAGGGGGCAGCATGCCTGATCGGACAAAGACCTATGACGTGCTGGTCGCCGGCGGCGGCAACGCGGCCCTTTGTGCCGCGATCACCGCCCGCCAGGCCGGCGCCACGGTGCTGCTGGTCGAGTCCGCACCCAAAGCGTTCCGTGGCGGCAACAGCCGCCACACCCGCAACCTGCGCGCCATGCACGACCAGCCGAACGAAGTCCTGACCGACGCCTACAAGGAGGACGAGTACTGGGACGACCTGCTCCGCGTCACCGGCGGCAACACCGACGAAGCCCTCGCCCGAATGACCATCCGAGCCTCCTCCGGCCTGTTCGGCTGGATGAGACAAGCCGGCGTCCGCTTCCAACCCTCCCTGACCGGCACACTGAACCTCGGCCGCACCAATGCATTTTTCCTTGGCGGCGGCAAAGCGCTGGTGAACGCCTACTACCTCACCGCCGAGCGGATGGGCGTCGAAATCCTGTACGACACGGAAGTCGTCAACATGAACATCGATGACGGCGCCGTCCGCTCCGTAGACATCACCTGCAAGGGCTTCCCTGAAACGGTGCACGCACGCTGCGTCGTCGCCTCCTCCGGCGGCTTCCAGGCTAACCTGGACTGGATGCGCGAATACTGGGGCGACGCAGTCGACAACTTTGTCATTCGCGGCACCCCCTATAACCGGGGCCGCGTGCTCAAGAACCTGCTCGACCAGGGCGTGGCCGCGATTGGCGACCCCACCCAATGCCACGCCGTCGCCCTGGACGCCCGCGCACCAAAATTCGACGGCGGCATCACCACGAGACTGGACAGCGTCCCCTACAGCGTGGTGGTGAACCGCAACGGCGACCGCTTCTACGACGAAGGCGAGGACGTCTGGCCCAAGCGCTATGCCATCTGGGGCCGCCTGATCGCCCAGCAGCCCGGTCAGATCGCCTACTCGATCTGCGACGCTAAGGCTTTCCCGCTGTTCATGCCCTCTGTCTTCCCGGCAATCAAAGCCAACACCCTGGAAGAACTCGCCAGCAAAATGAAGCTTGACCCTGCAAAGATCGGGGAAACCATCAGCAACTTCAATAAAGCGGTCAAACCCGGCCAGGTCTTCGACAACCTGAAGCTGGACGGCAATGCCACGAACGGACTCACCCCCAACAAGACCAACTGGGCCCGCTCGGTCGACAAACCCCCATTCTACGGCTACCCGCTCCGCCCCGGCATCACTTTCACCTACCTCAGTGTAAAGGTGAACGAAAAAGCCCAGGTCCTGATGGACAACGGCCAACCCGCCGGCAATCTGTTCGCATCAGGTGAGATCATGTCGGGCAACATCCTCGGCAAAGGCTACCTCGCAGGCTTCGGAATGACCATCGGCACCGTGTTTGGTCGCATCGCCGGCCAGGAGGCAGCCCGTCGTGCACGAAACTGACGCCGTCAGAAACGCTCGGCGCGAAATGGAAGTCTGCAACGCCTGCCGCTACTGCGAGGGCTTTTGCGCCGTTTTCCCCGCCGTTGAACTCCGCCGCGAATTCTCTGCCGGCGACCTCAGCTATTTGGCCAATCTCTGCCACAACTGCAAAGCCTGTTATTACGCCTGCCAATACGCGCCGCCCCACGAATGGGGCATCAACGTCCCAAGGACCCTGGCCGAAGTCCGCGCCGAAAGCTATGCCGAATACGCGTGGCCCAAACCCCTGGCGTCGATGTTCAACCGCAACGGCACGGTGGTCTCGCTGATCGCCGCGCTCGCTATCACCGTGGTGTTGATCCTCAGCATGTTGCTGAACAGGCCCGGCAATTTCTTCGCTGCCCACGACACCACGCCTGGGTCCTTCTACGACATCATTCCACTCTGGGCGTTGCAGATCGTCGGCATCGCCACGTTCGGCTTCTCCCTGGTCGCACTCGCGATGGGCGCCAGGAACTTCTGGCGCGACGCCGGCCCCGGCAAAGCAGTCGGCCCGATCGCCATCGCCATCGCGCTCCACGATGTGTTGACCCTGAAGAACCTCGGCGGCGGCGGAAACGGCTGCAACGACAATTCCGAGGCCTTCTCGATGCGCCGCCGCCGCCTGCACCACGCGCTGTTCTATGGCTTCCTGCTGTGCTTAGCCGCGACCACGATCGGCTTTATCTACCATGCTTTCCTCAACCGCCCGGCCCCCTACCCGTTCATCAGCGCCCCGGTCCTGCTCGGTACCGTCGGCGGCGTGTTGATGCTGATCGGCACAATCGGCCTGTTTGCAATGAAACTGGTCGATGACCCCATGCCAGCCGCCCGCCGCCTGCTCGGCGGCGACGTTGCCCTGCTGATCCTGCTCGCCATGATCAGCCTGACCGGACTCGTTCTTGTTTCGGTCCGAACGACCGGAATGATGGGTCTCGCAATGGCCGTCCATCTGGGCTTCGTTCTGGCATTTTTCCTCGTGCTGCCCTACTCCAAGATGGTGCACGGCGCTTATCGCTCCGCCGCGCTGCTGCGCCGGGCGGTGGAGCGAAAAATGAAGCCCCTCGGTAGCGAATAAGCGCTGTCCCGTCCCGAAGCGCCGGCCCGGTCCGGCTTGAGGTCCGTCATGGCCCGTCTCGCGCGGACGTGCCGGCACGCGCGAGACACGCCCGCTTGCGGCAAGCGTTGACCAACGGGCGCGCGATGCCCCCGCTATCCGGACCAGTTCGTAACGAAATCCCGAGCTTCCGGGCGCGGAAACGGTGCGGAGCCGCCCACACGCGTGCCGATATAGAGAAATCCGATGATGTCGTCATCCGCGTTCAGCCCCAAGGCGGTCTTCACCGTCGGATCGTAGGCCGATGCCCCGGTCTTCCACACCGCGCCGTACCCCAGCGCCGGTGCCGCCAGCATGATCGTCTGCGCCGCGGCCGAGGCGGATGCGATCTGCTCGATCTCCGGGATCTTGTGCCCCTTGCGAACCTTCGCGGCGACCACAACGATCACCGGCGCTCGGAAAGCCTTGTCCCGCTCGCGCTGCAACTCAGCCTCCGAGACCGAGGGATCGCGCCGCCGCAACGCATCAGCCATCAGGCGGCCGAACGCCGGACGCTGCTCCTCGTCGATGACGACAAAATGCCATGGCCGCAGCCGCCCGTGATCCGGCGCCCGCACGGCACTGGCAAAGATCCGATTCAAATCCTCGGCCGAAGGGCCAGGGGCCTCCAGCTTCAACGCCGACTCCCGGCTCAGCATCAGGTCAAGCGCGTCCATCGTGATTCTCCTTGCGCCACAACGTAGGCGCGAGGCGCCGTTTCGCCAACCGCGGCCTCATTCGGCGCGGGTCCAAATCGGTGTTCAGCCCGGCAACGACCGACCATAAGGAACCCGACCGAGCCACGCCAGGCCCGCTGACAGGTGAGGACCGGCCCGCGCCTTCTCGCGAATCGCCCTATCGCTTGCTTCGGCCTGCGAATGGTCTTGATCTCAATCACCAGGATCAGCGCCATCCTTCGTACGCGGCTTGGATGCTGGTACATCGTGTTCTCCTGTCACGCTGGTGGGGCCTGATCCGGCCGGGTTCTGACAGGTCCACGTAAACAAAAGGTATCCGAGCAACGCGATCACTCTAACGGAATTTACCCATGATTTCTTCGGCCTCAAGTCAGCTCAGGGTATGGCGTCTGCCTGTACGGGTGCTGGGATCGGCGTCCTCTGCTCTGTGGGCGGTCTGCTGACTCTCAGTATCCGGACGGTGATGCTCGCCATTGCGCTTCTGGCTGCAGTCGTTGGCGGGGGTATCGCCATGGTCGCGACGGGTCTCTATCCCCTCGATATTCTCTGGCAGGTCAAGGCTATCGTTGTCGGCAACCCCGGCGAGGGCGTCTCGGTCCATCTCGGGTTGAATGGTCTGTCCACGGGAGAGCAGCCAACAGGATGCGCGAAGAACGTGAAACCGAGTGACGAACGGAGACGGCCATCCGTAGCACTCGCCGGCGCCGCGGTGTATCGCTTTGCGGCATGCTGAGCGTTGCCCCGCCCGCCACCGTTCCGATGCGCACCGGCGACGGCTGTCGCCTGGACGCGACCGTCTGGCGGCCGGATGACCCGGGCCGCTACCCTGTCCTGCTGATGCGCCAGCCCTACGGCCGCGCGATCGCCTCGACCCTCGTCTTCGCCCATCCGGCCTGGTACGCCGCCCACGGCTACATCGTCGCGATCCAGGATGTGCGCGGTACCGGCAGCAGCGAGGGCGACTTTCGCCTGTTTCTCGACGAGGAAGCCGACGGCTCGCAGGCCATCGCATGGGCCGCCGCGCTGGACGGCTCGACGGGCGCCGTCGGGACCTATGGATTCTCCTACCAGGCCAACACCCAGTATCTGGGGCTGGCCGGCGGCGGCGCTATTGGCGCGATGGCTCCAGCCATGGGAGGCTGGGACGTCCGCACCGACTGGGCCTGGGAGAACAACGCCTTTCGGCTTGCACCCAGCCTCGGCTGGGGTCTGCAGATGGGCTTCATCAAGGCGACCCACGATGGAGATCGGGTCGCCGCCCACGCCTTGCGCACCGCCGCCCAGTCGCTGCCGCTGAACGAACCGCATCGCACCCGTCCGCACATCATCCGCCGCCTCGGCCATTGGACCCATTACGAGCAATGGCTGAGCCACCCTGAGCCCGGCCCGTTCTGGCAAGGCTTCGCGCCCGCCGCGCGGCTGGCGGAGCACGACCTGGATGTTCCGATGCTCCACGTCGGCGGCTGGTATGACCAGATGCTGATGGGCACGCTGGCCGGCCACGACGCGGTATCGCGCGCAGGCAAAACCGAGCAGGCGCTGCATGTGGGGCCGTGGACGCACCAGCCGTGGGGCCGCCGCGCCGGTCCGGTCGATTTTGGGCCGGCGGCCCGCTCACCCATCGACGAGGCTCAGGTGGCATGGTTCGACCGGCACCGGAAAGCCCGGGATGGCCCGCCATCCGGCGGCCTGCGGCTGTTCGACGTGGGCACCCGAACCTGGCGCCGCTTCGCCGCGTGGCCCGAAGCACGGCCGACGGCGCTGGTCCTGGGCGGCGACGGCCGCGCGGCCTCGGCGAGCAGTGGCACTCTGGCCGCCTCGTCCCTGGCCACCGGGACAGACCGGATCGTGCACGATCCCTGGCGGTCCGCCCCGGTGACGGGCGGCCATGGCAGCGGACCCGCCGGCATGCAGGACCGCGCGGCGCTGGACGATCGGGCCGACATCGCGGTCTACAATTCGGCCCCGCTCGACCGGCCGTTGTTTCTGTGTGGCCGCGTCGCCGCGACACTCGCGCTGGAGGCTGACCAGCCGTCCTTCGACATCGATGCGACCCTGTCTATGCTGACCCCCGACGGCCGTGCCTTGACCGTGACCCAGGGTCACGCCCGTATCGACGCACCGCATGGTCCGGTCGAACTGCCCATGCGCGCGGTCTGCGTGACCGTGCCCGCCGGCCACGCGCTGCGCCTGTCGCTGGCCGGCGCCGCCACGCCGTCCTACGCGGTCAACCCTGGCACCGGCGCCGCGGCCGCCGATTTCACCGCGGCGGACGAGCGCGTCATCACCATCGCCATTCGCCACCACGGCTCCCGCCTGATCCTGCCGGAGGTGGTGTGATGCGCGTCCTGGCGCTGTTCGCCCATCCGCTGGACGACAGTTTCCACGCCGCGCTGCACCGGACCGTGGTCACCGCCCTGCGTGAATCCGGCCACGAGGTCGATGATTGCGACCTTTACTCCGAGGGCTTCAACCCGGTCCTGAGCCCCGAGGAGCGCCGCCATTACCACGACGAAACCCGCAACCGCGCGCCCGTCGCCGCCTATGTGGATCGCCTGCTGGCGGCCGAGGCCCTGGTGCTCTGTCACCCGACGTGGTGCTTCGGGCACCCGGCCATTCTGAAAGGCTTCTTCGACCGGGTCCTGGTGCCGGGCGTATCGTTCACGCTGCCGCATGGAAAGACGCGCCCGGCCTTGACCAACATCCGTCACCTGGCCGCGGTGGTGACCTACGGCGCGCCTCGCATCATGGCGCTGTGGATAGGCGATCCGCCGCGGCGCATCCTGACCCGCCATCTCTACTGGCTGACCGGCAAGCGTGCGACGCGCACCTATCTGGCGAAGTATCATATGAATGCCGCCACCGAGGCCGGCTGCAAACGGTTCCTCGCTCGCGTGGACGAGCGCATGCGGCGATTGGGCCGTTAGAAGCTCGGTCCGGCGCGCATCCAGCTATCGAGGTCGAACCGTCGCACCTCGTCCAGCAATATGGCGAGCCGGGCCGCCTGATACTCCAGGATGGCACGCCCCATCGGCGCGCTCGCCGCCGATGCGTCGCCCAATGCGCCGGCCGGATGCAGGTCCTGGGTTTCCCATCCGAACCCGATGCTTCCTTCCGGGGTGAGCACGGACGTCCCATCCTCGCGTGCCAGCCAGGCGCTGCGGAAATCGGCGGCGTGCTGCATCCGCACCAGATCGGGGCGCAGATGCAGCATCAGGCTGGTCTCCACCAGCCCGCCATGAATACCGTGCCGCCGCTCGTCGCGGGACAGCACCACGTCGGGCGGCAACCCCAGGCGGCTGGCCATGCAGTTCACCGCGAACATCGCGTCTGCCCGCAACCGCCGGCAGACGATATCCACGACCTGAGGCTGCCCGCCATGGCTGTTCAGGATCACCAAACGCCTCACGCCGGCTCGAACGACGCCGCGCCCGATCTCGCTCAGCACGGCGATTAGGGTCTCCGCCGACAGGGTCAGCGTGCCGGGGAAACGCACGTGCTCCACCGACAACCCGACGGATTGCATCGGCAGCGCCAGCACCGTCGCTTCCGCCGGCACCAGTTCCAGCGCCCGCGCCAGTATCCCGGCATTGATCGTCGCGTCGACGCTGACCGGCAGATGCGGCCCGTGCTGCTCGACCGCCGCGACCGGCAGGATGGCGACAGCATCTTCAGGCAGTGACCCGAAGTCGGTCCAGGTGAGGTCCTGCCAGTGTTTGCGGTTGATCATCTCTTAGCGCCTCGTCGTGAAGACGAGCCGTGCAATCGCATGGCGTGGCGGTATCTGACCAGACCGCGCAGCCGCGGCCGGCCGCCGGCTGGGCTGCGGCACGATTCGTGCCGCCCGATGGCCGACAGGGAGCCAGTGGTCGGGGTGCGTCAGCGCCACAGACTACCGGCCGTGACAACAGCCCCGGGCCATCGCATCCTGCAATCCGGGTCCCCGTTGGAGGGGTCCCCACGCGATCTGTTCAAACTCGTGCGCCAAGCCGCCAGGAGGCGGGAACGCAGCGCGAGGGGGCCGACGCAAGACAGCGAACGACGGCGGTCGCGATGAGGCTCACGCCCGTCCTGCCAGACACATGCCGCATTGTGACACGGTCCAGTGGAGTGAGCCGCTCGCGCGGCAACTCCGCAACAACGCTCTCGGCCCGGCACTTGGTGGTATCCGGCTTCTTATGCCGCCCGCCGATCCGGCCTTCCGTCCCGGCAACCGCGGGACTTGCTGACGTCCGCTCGGGGATCATCGCGAGTTCGAACCAGGCGACGGCCCTGACCATCCGCTTCATCATGCGCCCAGCCGGGATGGTGGTGTCGATTCTCGGTGGCGGATCGGCAGCCCGCGCCAACCCTGGCAATCCTCTCCAGCACGTACAGCGCGTCTTTCAGCGAGCGCGAAGCGCGATCGTGCTTCCAGGCGCCCTGGCGTGTTATTGTTTTCGCCTCCCGTCAGATTTTTTCAGTGGCAATAAGTGGCGACGGCTGCCCGGCAGTGGCTTGGACAGATCTTGTCGGGATTGCTATGTTCCCACCCCAGATTGCCATGCTGAGCACAGCTTCACTTATTGAACACACGTGAGGTGGGCCATGCGGATCGCGGTTGTTGGGGCGGGAAATGTCGGGCAGGCACTCGGAACCGGGTGGCGGAAGGCCGGTCACGATGTGTCCTATGTGTTGCGCGCGACGACCGGCGGGAATGCGGACAAGGTCACCGCGGCGGGATTCGGGATCGTGCCGCTGAACCAGGCGGCCAACGCCGATGTGGTCGTTCTGGCGGTTCCGTGGCCCGCCGTGCAGGACGCGCTCCAGGCCATGGGTCCGCTGTCGGGCAAGATTGTGATCGATGCCACGAATCCGCTCACGTCCAGCCTGGACCTTGTGCTTGGGTTCCAGGATTCGGGCGGCGAATCGGTCGCCCGTCTGGTGCCGGATGCGCGGGTGGTCAAGGCGTTCAATACCACCGGGGCGGAGAATATGTCGGGAGCACACAGTTTCCCGGCGAAACCGATGATGCCCGCGGCGAGTGACGATGCCGCGGCCAAGGCGGTCGTGGGGAAGCTCGCCGAAGAGCTGGGTTTCGAGGCGGTCGACGCTGGCCCGCTGAAGGCCGCGCGCATGCTGGAACCGCTCGCCCTGTTCTGGATCAAGCAGGCGTACGCGCAAGGGTACGGCAGGGAATTTGCTTTCTCGCTGATCCGGCGGTGACGTGACCTCCACATTGGCACCGCCCGGAATTTAACGGCCAGGAATTTATGGGGCGGAAGCGCGCTATCGACGAGTCGCGCAATAAGATTACGACCGAATCAAAATAGCAATGACATTTCAATTGCCTGGCAGTAGCATCACGACCTTATGGCCGCGGTGGGCCGCGGGAAGCAAGGTCACCTGCTGGTAGCGGAGTGTGCCGTCCGACGAATGGTTGAACATGCGCTCGCCGCCCTCGCGCGCGAGAACCGCGTGGCTGTTCCAGAGTCGGGCGAAGGCTTCGCTGTCGCGCAGCAGCCCATCCACCAAGGTCTGCATCGCGGGGTCATCGGGGTCGCGGGCGGTGTCGGCACGGAACTCGGCGAGCAGGCGCCGCGCCCGGTTCTCCCAGTCCCAGATGAAGGCCGGCGCCTTCGGGTCGAGAAAGACATAGCGTAGAAGGCAGGTTTCGCCACTGTCGAACCAGGGTGCGAACAGCCGACCCGCTGATTCGTTCCAGCCGCGGACGTGCCAGAGCCGATCCAGCAGATAGGCCGGCACGGTTGCCGCATGCAGCACCGCCAGAAGGTCGGATGGCGCCGGAGTAGCCGCTGAATCCACAGGTTTTGGTGGCGCAGGATCGCGCCGATCGGCCAACTCGAACAGATAAGTGCGTTCAGCCGGGGTCAGCCGCAATGCGCTGGCAAGGCGGGCGAGGGCGGCGGCGGAGACGGCGATATCGCGCCCTTGCTCGACCCAGGTGTACCACGTGGTGCTGAGCCCGCAGAGTTGGGCGACCTCCTCCCGCCGCAGTCCGGGCGTGCGCCGGCGGCCGGGTGCGCCGGGAGCGAGAGCCTCGCGGCGGGTGCGGAGGAAGGCCGCCAACTTGTGTCTCTGGTCTTCCGGGAGCGGCATGGTGGCACCGGATATACCAGTATATCGAGACAACTTATACCGGGTTTCACTGGATAGCAGAATGGCATCCCAACTCCGGGGAGAGCACCATGTCAGAGCAGAATTTCGCCGCCGAACAGTATGCCCCCCGCGCGCGTGACTACGTTACCAGTGCGGTACACAGTACGGGTGGCGACCTCGATCAGATCGAGGCCGAACTGCGGGGACGGCCGGCCGCCCGGGTGCTGGATCTGGGATGCGGCGGCGGCCATGTCAGCTACCGTGCGGCACTCTGGGTGGGGGAGGTCGTCGCCTGCGACGTGACCCCGAGCATGTTGGACGCTGTCGCAGCCACGGCAGCGGAGCGCGGCCTTACGAATATCGTTGTGCGGCAGGGCGCCGCCGAGAAACTGCCGTTCGGGGACGGCTGTTTCGATGCGGTGCTGTCCCGGTTCACCACCCACCACTGGCAGGACATGGCGGCTGGTCTGCGCGAGGCTCGGCGGGTCCTGAAACGAGCCGGCCGGGCGGTGTTGATCGACACGATCGCGCCACGGGACCGGACGCTGGACACGCATCTGCAGGCAGTGGAATTGCTGCGTGATGTGTCGCATGTGCGGAACTACAACCTTGGCGAATGGGTTTGGGCGCTGTCGGATTCGGGTTTCGCGATCGAGACGGTCACGCTCCGCACGCTGCGGATGGAGTTCCCGGTCTGGACGGCGCGGACGCGGACGCCGGCGGCTCATGTCGAGGCGATCCGGTCGTTGCAGCTTTCGGCGCCGGCGGCCGTGAAGGCACATTTTGCGATCGGGACGGATGGCAGCTTCGACCTGGAGGCGGCGACCATGGTTGTGCGGGGGAACTAGAGCATGATCGCGCTGAGCGGAACGTCCCCGGCGCGTAAATCATGCGATCAAACAAAGAGATAGACCATTTTCGGCCTGCACAGTCAGGCTGAAGATTGTCTAGTGTGGTGTGTGGTTCCGAAGTCCGCTCCGGGGATGATCCACAGTATGGCGGACTTCGGAACCAACACACTAGAGTTCATGATTGTCGAGCGATTGCATCAGCCTGAGGTCGCTTCGCGATTCGGGTCAGGCTGATATGGCTCCAGGCGCCTTCAGTGATCCACGGCGGACGCCTTGGGATCGGCGCCGCGCGCCCATTCGTTGACCAGCGTGTAGCCGATCCCCAGCAGCACGGGTCCGAGGAAGATACCCAGCAAACCGAAGGCGAGGGCACCGCCCAGCACGCCCAGGACGGTGAGCAGGAACGGGAGCTGGGCGCCACGCGAAATGAACCACGGGCGGATCAGGCTGTCGGAGCCGGAGATCGCGCCGACACCGTAAACGCCGAGAAAGATCCCCCATCCCAGGTGGCCGCTGGACATCAACCAGATCGCCGCCGGTATCCAGATGACCGGCGCTCCGATCGGCAGCACCGACAGCAGTCCGGCGATGGAACCCAGCAGGACGGGCCGGGGCACCCCGGACAGCCACAGGCCGAAGGCGGTCAGGATCCCCTGCACCACGGCTGTGCCAAGGATCCCGTAGACGACGCCGCGCACCGTCGCGCTGGTGACGGTGATCAGGCGCTCGGCCTGCAACCCGGCGATACGGTGCAACAGCAGGCGCATGCGATCGGCGATCGGCTCGCCGTAGACATAGAAGAAGAAAGCGACGAACAGCGCGAGCAGGAACATCAGCACGCCGTTGGCAATTCCCAGCAGCAGGCTCAGTCCGTTCTCGACGAGGATGCCGAAATAGGGCCGCAGCGCCTCCAGCATTCCACTGATGTCTGCGGCCCAGCGGTTCCACAGATTGCCTATGGAGTTGCCGATCAGCGGAATTTCAAACACCCACGGCGGCGAATCCGGCAGGCCTGCCCGCAGCCCGTCCATGATGACGTGGCGGAGATGGGTCACATCGTCGGCGCTCCCCGGTGCGGCAACGGCGATCGGCAGCACCAGGACGACAGCGGTCAGCAGCACCATCAGCAACGCCGCCCAGATGCGTGGCAGGCGCAGGTGCAGCCGCAGCCAGTCGTAAACCGGCCAGGTGGTGAAGACGAGAATGCCGGCCCACAGCAGCGCGGAAAAGAACGGATACAGCACGAGCACACATCCGATCGCCACGCCGCCGAGCAGGAGGCCCATCAGGATCCGTTCAGCGATCATACTTCTGCACCCGCGATTACTCGCATTTGGGACCGTTGGCGCCACCTAGCCAAGCACTCCGCTCGCCTGTAGCTTCCGCCCCAGCCGGTGTCCTCGAAGGAAAGTCCTTGGACGCAACGGCCGGCGCCAGTCGTTGCGTGTTTCAGACGGCCAGACAAGGGGGTAATCCTGACCGCCACCGGCAGCCGATCGATGATGCGAGAGGGAGAAGGAAGTCCGCCATGCCGCGTCTAGCCGCCAACCTGTCGATGATGTTCAACGAGATTCCGTTCCTGGATCGCTTCGCCGCGGCGCGGCGCGCCGGGTTTGAAGGGGTCGAGTTCCTGTTTCCGTACGAGTTTCCGGCGACGGTGCTGCGCGAACGGCTAAGTGCGGAAGGCCTCACCCAGGTCCTGTTCAACATGCCGCCGGGCGATTGGGCGAACGGAGAGCGAGGGATGGCCAGCATCCCGGGGCGTCAGGCCGAATTCCGCGAGTTGGTGAAGAAGGCGCTGGATTATGCTGCGGCACTCGACTGTCGGCAGGTGCACTGCATGGCGGGGATCGTGCCCGCGGGTGTATCGCTGACAACAGCGACGGCGGTCTATGCAGCGAACCTCGCCTGGGCAGCTGAACAGGCGAATCCAGCCGGGGTGCGGCTGGTGATTGAGCCGATCAACCACCGTGACATGCCGGGGTATTTCCTGAACACGCAAGCCCAAGGGGCGGCGATCGTCGAGGCGATCGGGCGGGACCGGCTGGGGCTGCAGTTCGACGTTTACCATGTCCAAGTGACCGAGGGTGACATCACCATGCGGATGGAGCAGTTCATGCCGGTGATCGCCCATATGCAGATCGCGGACGTGCCGGCGCGGCATGAACCTGGGACCGGGGAAATCGGCTGGTCATATGTTTTCCGCCGGATCGACGAACTCGGTTACCAGGGCTGGGTTGGATGTGAGTACCGTCCCGCCGGGGACACGGTCGCCGGGCTGGGCTGGCGTGAGCGGTTCGACGTCTAGGGGCGCCTCGCGCGTCATGGCGAGGCCGACGGGGGTCCCCACGTTCCAGGCAGGTTGAGCGCCTGAGTCCTGGTTGACTGGGCGTACGTCGTTCGGTCGCCCAGGGACCGGTCATGACCCAAGAGAGGGGTCGGGCGCGAGGCAGCAGGGACCGCCGCGGCGTGCCGACCATTGGCTAAAGGAGCTGAGGAGCTAACGATATGAAGATCGGATTTATCGGCCTGGGCATCATGGGCCGCCCGATGGCACTGAACCTGAAGAATGTCGGCCATGAACTGATTGTTCCCGATCGGTCCAGCCTGACCGATGACATCCGGTCGGCCGCCAGGGTGGTCGCGACTCCAAAAGCTGTAGCGTCGGAGTCCGAGGTGCTGATCCTGATGGTTCCCGATACCCCCGACGTCGGGGCGGTGCTGTTCGGTAAGGACGGCGCAAGCGACGGTCTGCGCAAGGGCAGCCTGGTGATCGACATGTCCTCGATCAGCCCGATCGAGACCAAGGAGTATGCCAGGCGGGTCAACGAGAAGGGGTGCGACTATCTCGATGCTCCGGTTTCGGGCGGTGAGGTCGGGGCCAAGCAGGGGACGCTGACGATCATGGTCGGCGGCCCGGATGCCGCCTTCGCCCGCGCCAAGCCGCTGTTCGAGGTGATGGGCAAGAACATCACCCACGTGGGACCGGAACCCGGTGCCGGCCAGATCTGCAAGGTGGCAAACCAGATCATCGTCGCGCTGAACATCCAGGCGGTGTCGGAGGCGCTGGTGTTCGCGTCCAAGGCCGGGGCCGATCCGGCCAAGGTGCGGCAGGCGCTCATGGGCGGCTTCGCGTCGTCTCGGATCCTGGAGGTTCACGCCGAACGGATGCTCAACGGCACGTTCAATCCCGGCTTCAAGATCAAGCTGCACCAGAAGGACCTGAACCTGGCGCTGTCCTCGGCAAGGGCGCTGAACCTGTCGCTGCCGAACACCGCGGTGGCGCAGCAGATGTTCTCGTCGTGCAGTGCGCATGGCGGGGCTGAGTTGGATCACTCGGCGTTGGTCCTGGCGATCGAGGGATTGGCCGCGCACAGCATACGGGAGAAGTGATGAGGGATCTCTGACCGGCGAAACGAGTCGCACGACGTGAAAAGAGATTGAGTTTTAGAGTGCGCCCCCCATAAACTGTAGCGATCACGCCGATTCTGAGACGGTACCAGGAAGGGAGAGTATTGCCTTTCCGGGTGAATTCGGTTCCAGCTTTCGGGGCAGTGGTGGCATTTCAGTTAGTTACTCGGATAAGTTGCGGGAAGGCGGGTACTCATGTCGATGCGTTTCACTGAGATCGGACAGCAACTCCGGGCCTATCGCCTCGAGTTCGGGGCTGCGGGCGGAGGAAATCGCCGCTCGTCTGGGCGTTTCCCGCGCCGCGCTGTATCGCTACGAGAAGGGCGAGGTCATCAAGCTCGACACGATCAAGCGGTTGGCGGAGTTACTGAAGATTTCGCCGCTGTCGCTGCTCGGGATCGGGGTGGAGTACTACAACCGCCCGATCGGATATTTTGAGCGGGTGCGCCAGATCGAGGAAACCGCCGACCAGGTGCTGCAGTTGGCTGGACCGCTCTGTTACCTGACGACGTCAGACGCATACGACAATGCGCTTTCTGAAGCGTTCGAGGAAGCCGCTGACGCCGCGGGAAGCGAGCGGATGGCGATGCGGAGCATGGCGGAGCAGGTCCTGGGTATCCTGGCCGCTCGGAAGCGCATGTATGCGATGCGGCGGCCTAGCATCATCGCGATGGTATCGCTGCCGGCGGTGCAGAGACTGATCGAGGTGGGGATCGTCAGCGGGACCCATGTTTCGGACCGCGTTCGGCGGATCTGTCGCGATGTCGCGGTATCGGAGGTCGAGAATATCGCGAGCTTGATGGAAACGGAGCCGATGGGGCTGCAATTCGGCTTGCTGGCAGGATCGCCGCCGAGTTCATCGTTCAAAATTTTGCGAGCGCGGGATCGGGTCAGCCTGGCGATCAACCCGTTCCGGACGGACACGCATCCCGGTGCGCAGACGGGGGTTGCGATGATCACCGGCGCGGATGAAGCAATCGCGGCGCACCAGCGTGTGGCCGAGGCCAGCTGGCGGGAAGCGATAAAGGGTCCGTCGGGCGCCACGCGGCTGCGCCAGTTGCTGAACGTGGCGTCACCGGTCTCGTAGGGCCCCGAGGACACGGTGCCGAGGGAGATGATACGACACGTCAGCAAATTTTCTTGATGACGTTTGCAAAGGTTTCCTGATGAACGAAACTTTATGGCGGCTTAAAACATCCCCGTGTTTGCCGACGGTTTTCTGACAGTCATTACGGAAAGATCTCATGGAAGGCGAGCGGAGCATTGCCGGGCTGTGGCAACCGCTCCGGAACGTGGTTCAACCTGTGCTAAAAGCGGCGTTAGCGCGGGCGGTACTCTCCCCGTGGGCGGCGGTGCGCCGGCGATTGGGACAGACCCGGTCTTCCGGGGCCGCTGACAGGACGGCGGAGCTTGAAGGATCGCGCCTTCAGGCTCAGAAAATGGAGTCGCTGGGACGCCTGACCGGCGGCGTGGCGCATGACTTCAACAATCTGTTGACCGTTGTGCTCGGCAATGCGACGGCGCTTCGCGTCAGCGCCGAGGCCAGGGGTGACGCCCAGGCGACGCGTCGGGCGGAGATGATCGAACGCGCAGCCGAGCGCGGCGGGCGGCTGGCCGGGCAATTGCTGGCATTTTCGCGCAAGCAGATGCTGCGTCCCGAAAACGTGTCCGTGTATCGCGTTCTCTCCGCGACGCACGGGTTGCTTGCGCAGGCGGCTGGAGAGCGCGCCCGGGTTCTGCTGCAAGCTGAAGCGGGGCTTTGGAATTGCCTTGTTGATCCCGGGCAGCTGGAATCGGCGATTCTCAATCTGGTGCTGAACGCGCGTGACGCGATGCCGGTCGACGGGAACATCAATATTTCGTGTCGGAACACCAAGGTGCGTCGCGTGCTGGTCGGGCAAGCGGCGGACGTGGCCGGCGACTACATTCGCATCGACGTCAGCGATTCCGGCGTCGGTATCCCTGCGGACATTCGGGAAAAGGTGTTCGAGCCGTTTTTCACCACGAAACCGATCGGTCAAGGCAGCGGTCTTGGTTTGGCGCAGGTACACGGCTTCGCCGGGCAGTCAGGCGGGTGGGTGGAACTGGACAGCACGGTCGGACGCGGCACGACGGTTTCGCTGTTTCTGCCACGCGCCAAGGGGCCGGAGTCCGAACCCTCGCCGTCCGCGGACGGGACGGTACCGCGCGGAAACAACCAGATGGTCCTGGTTGTCGAACCCGACATGGACCTTCGGGTGACCACTTGCGAAACCTTGATCAGGAACGGCTATCGGGCGGAGGGGGTGGCGAACGGCTCGGGCGCGGTCGAACGGTTGAGTTCCCACCAGCGGATTCATGTGCTGCTGACCGCGGCCCGGCTTCCCGGCGGCGTCAGCGGGGTGACTTTGGCGCGCAGCGCCCGCCAGGCACGACCGGATCTGTGCGTTCTGCTGACCTCCGGCACCCTGGACGATATTCCAGAGGAAGCGAAGCATGCTTCGCTTGGCGGCGACCGGCGATTCGAATTTGTAATGAAGCCGTATCGCACACCCGATCTGGTGCGCATGGTAGGGGCGGTCCTGTCAGTCAACACGTTTTCTATCGAGACCGAACAGATTCTGGCCGATGCAAGGGATCCGGTCCTGCGTGCAGCACCGGTCAGGTCGACAGCGACGATCCCAGGGCCGCCGGCCGGGCAGCCGCGAGCCGGGCTGCCGCCGACCGGGATGCGGACAAATGCGATCCGGCTTGGGGTGATGCCCTTCAGGTGTATCGCATCGAACGGCGACCTCGCGTTCTCCCAAGGTCTCGCCGAGGAAATCACGACGGCGTTTTCCCGTTTTCGCTGGATCACCTGTGTGGGGCCGGCGTCGGTCGCGGCCCTGGCCGACGAACCACCCGGAGAAACCGAACGCTGGCAAGAGCTTGACCTGGACTTTCTCGTCGAAGGCAGCTTCCGCAAGAAGGGCAACAGGATCACGGTCCTGCTGCGATTGGCCAATATGCGCGGACTGGGCGAAATCAGCTGGGGACGACGCTTCGACGGACTTTTGCCGGATCTGCTGGATCTGCAGGACCGGATCGCGTCGGAGACCGCGGCGCAGGTGGCCCCGGAGCTACTCATATGGGAAGGGCTGGAAGCGAAGTCCCGGCCTCGTGTTGACCCCACCGCCTATGATATGATGCTGCGTGCCATCCCGGCGGTCTATCGCCTGGACGAGCTTGCCTTTCGGCGATCCGGCTGCCTGCTGGAGCAGTCGCTGGCGCTGGATCCCGGCAGCGCGGCCTGCCATTCCTGGCTGGCGCACTGGCACCTGTTTCTGCTCGGCCAGGGATGGGCGACCGATGTCGAAGGTGCGATCCAGCGCGCCGACGATCTTTCGAAGCGCGCTGTATTGCTGGATCCCGAGGACGCGCGAGGCTTCACGGTGGCCGGGCACGTGCGAGCGTTCCTGAACAAGGACGCGGAAGGGGCGCTCCGATTGCACGAACGGGCGATCGCCTTGAATCCGAACATGGCGCTCGCATGGTGCTATTCCGGGTTGGCGCATTGTTACCTGGGGCAACACGAGGAGGCGATTCGCCGCATCCAGCACGCCAAGCGGTTGTCGCCGCATGATCCGCACGGGTTCTTTTTTGACACGGCGTTGGCCCTGCCGATGCTTCTGAGCGGCCGGTATGAAGCCGCGGCGCACGTCAGCCGGCAGGCCCGCGACCACCACCCAGGGCTTTCTTCAACCCACAAGCTGTTGCTGACCGCGCTCGGGCATCTGGATTCCAGCCGAGAGGCTGCGGCCGTCCGCAAGGCGCTGCTGAAGCTGGAGCCCGAGTTCTCGCTCCGAGCGGCGGCGCTGCGTTCGCCGCTTGCGAAGCAGGCTGATCTGGGCTGTTACCTGGAGGGGCTGCGCCTGGCGGGCATTCCTGAGCGGTCTAAGCTGGCACTGGCGCCGCATTGACCGTCTGCAGGCCGGCGAAGGGACAAATCCCCTGCCGGCGCTTCCTGGCAGCGACGGCGTAGGCACCGGACCTGCGATTGGGGTCTTCGCCGGGTGCGACGATCGTTGAGTGGTACGCGTCCCAGTCCTCCTCGCTCATGCTGAACATATCGGGGACTATCGCGGTGGCGGCGAGCGTTTGTTCGGCATATGCCTCGCGCGGCAGCGGCTGGACCTGAAGCAGCGGGAAATCGGCTTTCAGATGCACCGGCTTGTGTGTGCGCGTCAGGCGGAGATTGGTGAACAGCGGCCCGAACCAATGATCGGTTTCCACGATGCCTTCATAAAGGCTGTAGCCTCCCGGGGCGGCGAGGTTGGCGGGAGGGCGGACCAGGAGGCTCCACCCGGGCGCGGTGCGGGCCATGAGGCCGGTCCAGATTTGCAGCGTTCCCGGTTCGGGGAGGACGGTCAGAAAGGGCGGCGCGCAACCTTCCAGCGCCTTAGGGGCAGCATTGTCGAAGGCTCGGGAGAAGTCCGGGAACTGAGCAGACGACGACAACGGCATCCAATCAGACGCGCCGTCGAAATACCAGAAAATATCATGGCCATCCCAGATCAATTGCAGATCCATCGGGGAAAAGACCCACCAGCCATATCCGGCGGCGCTGGTGACCGCGTCACAGTAACGATATGCGCGCGTGGGCAATGTTCCGGCAGCGGCACGGTCTGCGCGCTCCGGCGGACGGGCCTGCTCGACGAAGCGGTGAAACCGCAACCGAGGTTGATCGTGAGGCATGGCCGCGATGACTCCTAAGCAAATCGAAACGAAATGCACCGTTCCGGTGCACGGATCGCACTGGAACGGTGTGGATTGCGTTCACTTGCGCAGGGGGGGCCGGCAGGCGGCACCGAATTTGATACGCCCGCTATCAATCACGCTGGGCAGCGGACGCGGCGATACAGTGTCGTTACGCGGATCAGAGGACATCAGAGAAGCCGTGTCGGGACGCGGAAGATCGGCAGTGTCGGTAATCGAACCATGATCCGGAACAGACTTGATGGTCGTCATCGAACTCTCCTTGTTGTGATCGACAACGAACCCTTAACTGGCGTCGTTTCGGCATGCAATAAAAAACTCACAACCATGTGATCACATAATTACTTCGATAATACAACTAGTATTTTGTCGGAATGAAACTTTCTGACACTGTCTGTCGTGCATGCGGCAACGCAGCCCGGCGTATCTCGGGGCGTGGCCAACGAGACCCCTGGACAGAGCGCCAACCGGGCGAGCACGGCGATGACGAGCGGTGTCTCCTGGTGGAAAAGAAAGATGACCGTTCAGTTGTTCGGCGGAACAACAGTACGAACTTCGTGGGCGGGGCCGCAGAGCTTTTTCCACCCGGTCCGCCGACCCTGTCCCGGCCACACCGCGGGTGAAAATGCCGCTGTGGTGAGCCGGCCGCTAACCACGCGCTCGGTCTTCGCAACAGGTGTCTGGCGCAAATGTCCGTGTCTCACCTGCAAGGTGCCGTGCGTGAGCGGGCGGGAAACGCCAAGCCGCCAGGTCAGTGTTGTTCGCGCACGCCGTCCGGCGGTGTGTTTGATCAGCGCGCGAATATCGTGGCGTCCCGGCGTTTCAATCGAAACTGAGCATCACCGATTTCGCCGGGACGTCGCGCGCGGCCCGCTACGCCCATGGATCCGTGCCGCACCGCGCCGCGGCCGGCCCGGACCGGCGGAAACGTGTGCGTCCGAATTCCGTCACGATGGGCGCCCCGGCACACCGGAGCGTTTCCGCGCAGTACACCGGTCCAGGCCGGCTGCTGCCCTGCGTGAAAATGCTGCCGCGGCGCCCCTGTCGACCGGCAAGCCCTCAGTGTAGCGCAACTGGGCGGAAACGTGCCGACCCAGGTCTGGCGAGCGATACCGCGAAGGCCAAGGCCACCTCGCACTTGCGGTCGGGCTGACACCGGATTCAAATTCGAGCCGACGTTCGGGGCTGTCTGAAGACCATCAGCGGGATCAGGAAGAACACCAACGCGGTCGCCGCCGCCGACACGATGATCAATGGCGCGAGCTTCTGGTGGAAGACATGCTGATAAAGCACCGACCCTGAAGTGTCCGACAATGGTCCGGTCAGATTGACGATCGACATCATGGCGGCGAAGGCGAAGCCTTCGGCGCCCTGGGGACAGGATTCGGCGGCCAGGGACATGGTCGCGATCATCGCGATCATGCTGGTGATCCCGCCGACGAGCCAGATCGCGACCGCGGTCGCGGGGGTGCTGAGCAGCAGGTAGGACAGCGTGCTCAGCACGCCGCCGACGATGCTGAGTTGCAGCAGGGCACGCCGGTTCAGGCGGTTCAGGTGCCAGCGGTAGAGCAGGCCGCCGATGATCCAGCCGCCGGCGGCTATGGACGACAGCAGGCCGATGAAGCCCTGGGAGAAGCCCAGCCGGTCGCTCATCTGGAAATACAGCGGGGTACCGAAGCCGGGGCTGAAATAGTACAGGAACAGGAACCCCGCGACGAACCACAGGTCTCGGCTGCGGAACACGCTCAGCAGTGCGTTCAGACGCTCGCGGAGGGCATCGAGGTCGATGCGGGCACGCGGTTCGCGGATCAGCCAGACGCCGCCGATGATGGCGAGGGGCGCGATCGCGGCGATCCCGGCGGCGGCGTGCAGGGCGCCGGCGGGCGAGAGGATCTCGATAAGGTAACCGGCGAGCAGCGTGGTGACCATCTGTGCGATGTTGAACCACAGCCATTGCTGGTTCACGAAATTGCCGGTGGCGTTGTTTTTCTGCCCGGTTTCGACGAGCAGAGCGCCGCAAAGGGTGCTGGAGATGGCCATGGCGAAGGCGGTGATGGTCAGCGCCGGGATCACCGCGGTGGCGGTGTCTAGCGTTGCGACCCAGCCGAAGGCGAGAAAGCCGGCGATGTTGGCGAGCACGAGATAGGGGAGGCGGCGGTAGCCGAACAGCGGCACGAAATCGGAAATCGCGCCCCAGACCGGCTTGATGACCCAAGGCAGGTCGAAGATCGCGACGGACGCGCTGATCGTGACCGGCGTCCAGTGAAACGTCTCCTTCAGCCAATACGCCAGCGGCTGCCACATGATGCCGGATCGCGCCTGGCCGATGCCCTCCACCGCATAGACGATGGCGAAGAACCACATGGTCCGGCGGATGGCGGGGTCTTTCGTTCGCATGGGCCATAGTGGGCGAGTGGGCGGTTGCCCTCAAGCGGGGGCGTGGGACACGATGCATCTGCGATTCAGGGGGTAGGTTGTATGGCTTGGCGTATCGGCATCGACATTGGCGGCACGTTCACCGACGTGGCGATGGTGGAGGAAGCGAGTGGCCGGATCGGGATCGCCAAGGTGCTGACGACGCCGGCGGATTTCGGTCAGGGTGTGGTCGCGGGCATCCGGCGGGCGCTGTCCGAAAATGCAATCGATCCCGCGGACGTCGTCTTGCTGTCGCATGCGACGACGGTGGTGACCAATGCGCTGCTGGAGCACAAGGGGGCGAAATGCGGCTTCATCGCGACGCGCGGGTTCCGGGATCTGCTGGAACTGCGGCGCTCGTCACGGCCCGATCTGTATGATCTGTTTCAGGATGGACCGTCGGTGCTGGTGCCTCGACGGTACCGGTGGGAGATCACGGAGCGTGTGGACGCGCAGGGGGATGTCGTGACGCCCCTGGCGACGGGGGAGATTCCGGGGCTGATCGAGGCGATCCGAGCCGCAGGGCTAGAGACGGTGGCGGTGTCGTTTTTGTTCTCGTTCCTGAATGAGGCGCATGAGCGGGCGGTGGGGGCGGCGCTGCGGGAAGCGCTGCCCGATGTGGGGGTGTTCCTGTCGTGCGAGGTGCTGCCGGAGATCCGGGAGTTCGAGCGGGCCTCGACCACCGCGGTGTGTGCCTATGTGGGGCCGTTGCTGGCGGGGTACCTGGAGAGGCTGTCGCGGGCGACGGCGGCGCTGGGGTTGCCCGCCCTGCATGTGATGGGGTCTTCGGGCGGCGTGTTCGATATTGCCGAAGGACTGCGAATGCCGGCGATGGCGGTGGAGTCAGGGCCGGCGGCCGGGGTTATCGCGGCGGCCCTGGCGGGGCGGCAGTTGGGCCGGCCCAACCTGCTCTCTTTCGACATGGGTGGAACGACGGCGAAGGCGAGTGTCATCGTCAACCATGAGGTCGCGGTCACGGCGGAGTATGAGGTCGGGGGCGCGGCCAACAGCAAGCGGTGGATGCATGGAACCGGGCATCCGATCCGGGTGCCGGTGATCGATCTGGCCGAGATCAGCGCCGGTGGCGGCTCGGTTGCCTGGGTTGATCCCGGTGGGGCGCTAAAAGTGGGGCCGGCAAGCGCGGGAGCCGATCCGGGACCGGCGGCATATGGTGCGGGCGGGGTGCGTGCCACGGTGACGGATGCCGATGTGGTGCTTGGGTGGCTCGACCGGGACGCGCTCCTGGACGGCGGGTTGCCGATCGACCTTGCTGCGGCGGAACGGGCCGTGTGGACCGATGTGGCGGCGCCGTTCGGGTTGTCGGTGCGGGAGGCGGCGGCGCGGATTGCAGAGGTAGTGAACAGCAACATGGCGCAGGCGCTGCGGATTGTCTCGGTGGAGCGAGGGCACGACCCGCGCGAGTTCAGTCTGATCGCGTTTGGTGGTGCCGGGCCGGTGCACGCGGCGGCGCTGGCGGAGGAACTGGCGATTCCGGAGGTGATCATTCCGCCGGTGCCGGGAGCGTTCTCGGCGCTGGGGCTGGTGGCGACGGACTTGAAGCGGGATTACGCGCGCACGCTGTATGCCGATCTGGGGTCGGTCGATCCGGTGCAGGTTGGCGATGCGTTCGCGGCGATGGCGGCGGCGGGGACCGAGATGCTGGAGGCCGCGTCGGTGCCGGTCGCACGACGGGGGCTGGTGCGGTCCGCTGATGTGCGTTACCGGCGACAGGCGTATGAGTTGACTCTGCCGGTCGAGGATGGGCCGGTGACGCGGGCGGTGCTGGACCGGTTGGCGCGATCCTTCCATGAGAAGCACGAACAGACGTATGGGCATGCCAACCGGGGGGAAGCGGTGCAGCTGGTGAATCTGCGGCTGACCGCGGTGGGGCGGTTGCCGGATCTGAAGCTGGCTCAGTCCGCCGACCCCGCGCGTGCTCGGCTGCGGCAGCGGGAGGTGTGGTTTCCCGCGACCGGGTTCGTGAAGGCAGACGTGCACTGGCGGAACGGCCTGACGGCGGGCACGGCGATCGCGGGACCGGCGATCCTCGAGGCGCTGGACTCTACCACAGTGGTGCCGCCAGGGTGGACCGGGCGGATTGATATAAGCGGTTATATAGGGTTGCGTCGCGACTAGAGCGTGATCCGCACAGATGCAATCACCGAAGCGGTGAATCACGCTCTCAAACAGAGAGCTAGAGCGGGTTCCGTGAGCCAACGCGAATGGAAACCGCTCTAGCAGGCTGCGGAAATTCGCCCAGAAATCGCGGCGTTTCGGCCTCATAGTCGGATCAAGAAGGTCTTTTCGAGGGATTTTCGCTGTCCTGCTGGGGATTCGCTGTGTTTATCAGCGAATTCCCAGCTTCAGTACAGACTCCGGGCGTGGCTTGCCTAAGCCGAGCCGCCCAGCAGCTTTGGCAGACGCACCAGATTGTAGGCAGCGGCGTTCAGCGTGAACATCCAGCCAACCCGCTCGGTGCCTCTGTGGCGGGTCTTGCGGAAGCCCGCGGATGACTTCATCCAGCCAAACACCTCCTCGATCCGCTTGCGCTTCTTCTGGCTGATGCGGTAGCCGGGATGGCGGGTGGTGCGGCCATCAATGGCCGATCGACGGCCTTTGGTATTCTGCGACGTGAGGCGTCACGCCAAGATCGCGCATTTGGGCAACAAAATCGGCGGTGTCGTACGCTTTGTCACCGCCGACGGTGATCCGGTGGCTCGCGTCCAGCGCATCCAGCATTTCGATTGCAGCCTCGCGCTCCGCCGTGCCGGTCGCCTTGGTCAGCGTCGCCGCCACGACCAGCCCGTTGGCGTTCTCCATCAGCACGTGGCCGAGATGGCAGAGTTTGGCAGCCTGACCCGCCGCTTTCTTGTAGAGCCGCGCGTCGGGATCCGTCGTCGATGCGTGGGTTTCGTTGCTGCGCGACTGGCCGCGGAAGTCGACCTCACTGTTCCGTCCGGGGCCGGGTGCGTCTGCCGATCCATCTTTCGGCTTGAAGCTCTTCATGCTGGCCCACGCTTCAATCATGGTACCGTCGACCGAAAAATGCTCGTCCGACAGCAGCGGCTTGACCTGCGGGTCCACCAGGATCGCAGCCAGGAAGCGGCGCGCGATATCGCCTTCCAGCAGACGGTCGCGGTTTTTGGTGAACACGGTGACATCCCACACGGAGGCGTCCATCGAAAGGCCAACGAACCAGCGAAACATGATGTTGTAGGTCAACTGCTCCATCAACTGCCGCTCGGAGCGGATTGAGAAGAAGGCTTGCAGCAGCAGTGCCCGCAGTAACTTCTCCGGCGCAATCGATTCGCGGCCGAACGCCGAGTAGATTTTGGCGAAGTCTGGCGAAAGGCGCTCAAGCGCCGCGTTTACCAGCGGGCGGATGGCTCGCAGCGGGTGGGTCGTCGGCACAAAAGCTTCGGGGCTAAGGTAGCTGAACATCGCAGCAGTCTGACGGTCGGCACCACGCATCGGTCCAGGTTCTCCAGCGAATCGAGGACGTCAGTGAATCGAACCGATAGCGTTCTGTAAAGCCGAATTTCCGCAGCCTGCTAGAGCATGATCGCGCTGAGCGGAACGTCCCCGGCGCGTGAAGCATGCGATCAAACAAAGAGCTGGACCATTTTCGTCATGCACAGTCAGGATGAAAATGATCTAGCTAGCTGGCGCTTCGGCCGCCGAAGGCAATCATAAGCCATGCGATGACCGTGACGCATTGCTGGCGATCCTGCTTCAGACGGTCCCCTGTCTGCCACGCCGGTGGCAAACGCCAGGCTGCGGTGTCGACGCTTTCAGGGCAGATCGCCGGCGCCTTGCTTGACTATCACGATCGGGACATTACGACATCCTGATCCGTAGGCTCGGCGGAATTGGATCGTTCGGTGCCAGGGCGAGGCCTGACTGGGGGAAAGAAATGCCGATATCGCGTCGTCTCGGGCTGCTTGGCGGCGCCGGCGCAGTGTTGGGGGTGCGGCGGGCAGGCGCCGACGAGACCGATCGGAATGTGCCGCCCTGGACGCGCGAACAGGGCGCGCCAGCCGGCTCCAAGCCCTACGGCCTTCCATCGCCGTCTGAGGCCCATGTCATCCGGCGGTCCCGCGGCACGTCGAAATTTCCCACCGCCTTTTCCTGCAACACGCCGCTACAGGACCTGCATGGCATTATCACGCCGAACGGCCTGCATTATGAACGTGACCATGGCGGCGTGCCGGCGATCGATCCGGAGGCTCACCGGCTGCTGATCCACGGGGTGGTGGACCGGCCGCTGATCTTCACCGTTGACGACATCCTGCGGTTTCCCTCGATTTCGAAAATCCATTTTTTGGAATGTTCGGGCAACACGCCGGAGTTCCGTGGCGCAAAGCCGAGTTGGACGCCACAGGACACGCATGGGTTGCTGAGCTGCTGCGAATGGACCGGCGTTCCGCTGTCGACGCTTCTGGCCGAAGTCGGCGCCCAGCCCGCGGCACGCTGGATCCTCGCCGAGGGCGCCGACGCGGCGGCGATGACGCGCAGTATTCCCATCGAGAAGGCCTGGGACGACGCGATCGTTGCCTACGCGCAGAACGGGGAGCGCCTGCGCCCGGAACAGGGCTATCCGTTGCGTCTGTTCCTGCCCGGATTCGAGGGCAACATGAGCGTCAAGTGGCTGCGTCGCCTCAAGCTCGGGGACCAGCCATTTCAGACGCGAGAAGAAACATCTAAATACACCGACCTGATGCCGGACGGCAAGGCGCGCCAATTCACCTTCGTGATGGAAGCGAAATCAGTCATTACGCGACCAGCGGGCGGGCAGCAGCTCCATGATCCAGGCTTCTACGAGATCACCGGGCTGGCCTGGTCGGGGCGAGGCCTCATCCGGCGTGTGGACGTATCGACTGACGGCGGCGCGTCATGGAACACGGCCACGCTGCAGGCACCGGTATTGCCGAAGTGCCTGACGCGGTTTCGCCTGCCTTGGACGTGGGACGGCGGGCCGGCCCTGTTGCAAAGCCGGGCGGTCGACGAGACGGGTTATGTCCAACCGCCGCGCGGGCTGCTGGTCGACGTGCGCGGGGTGAACTCGGTCTATCATTTCAATGCCCAGCAGACTTGGCGGGTGGCGCCGGGTGGGGCGGTCACCAATGTGGTCTGACCGGATCGCGCTGGCTGCCGCCGCGGTTCTGGTGACAGCCCCGGCGTACGCGGAGTCACCTCGATACCACCTTGGCCGCACGCCGACGGCGGCGGAGATCGATGCCTGGAACATCGACGTGCGTGCCGATGGCCAGGGTCTGCCGGCCGGCCAGGGCAGCGTCACACAAGGCGGTGCGGTCTACGCGGCGACGTGTGCCGTCTGCCACGGCGACAAGGGCCAGGGCGGCCCGGCCCCTCGGCTGGTGGGCGGCTTTGGCACGCTTGCCCAGCACAACCCGGTTCGCACAGTGGGAAGCTACTGGCCGTACGCGACCACGCTGTTCGATTATGTGCGGCGGGCGATGCCGTTCAACGCCCCGGAATCATTGAGCGACGATCAGGTCTATGCCGTCTGCGCCTACGTGCTGTCGTTGAACGGCATCGTGCCCGACGACACCGTGCTCGACGCGACCAGCCTGCCGAAGATCGAGATGCCGAACCGCAATGGCTTCATCAGCCCGGATCCGCGACCGGATGTCCCTGTGCCGGCCGCGCATTGATAGCGCTATGCGGGGATCACATAGATTGTGCGGGTCAACGGGTCGGGCTTTGCCACGCGATCCGCAAGGAGTTACCCGCGAGGGTCAACCAGCCACCGGTCCCAACCCCCAGGAAGGCGACCGCGGCGCTTGACCAGGTTCGGGAGCAGCATTCGTTGGCTCCAGGCAGCGGCAATCGCGCGGTCACCGCTCCCGCGCGAGTTGGGGGAGTAGTGCGCGCCCGGAAGAGCGCCGGCGTCCGGACCACATTGCAGTCAACCCGAACGCCAGGCACGAACGTCCCGTCCGAATATCTCTTAACCTTCGCTAATGGCCGACCGCCCGCTTGGGGTTGAGGTTCTGAATATGACCGCTCTCGGTGCCCGCGGTCGGATCTATCACGACGTTGATGAGGGCCGGTCTTCCCGCTTCAAGCGCTGCTTTCAGAGCCTTTGTCAGGCTGGGCGTATCGGTCACATGATATCCGACACCGCCAAATGCTTCGATAAGCTTCTCATAGCGCGCGTTCTCGACAAAACCGGTCGGCGACGGCGCACTGCCGGCCGGGTCGCCGCGGTATATGCCGTTATTGTTGAAAACCAGCGTGATGACGGGCAGCTTATAGCGACAGATCGTCTCCACTTCCATTCCACTGAACCCGAAGGCACTGTCGCCTTCGATGGCGACGACAGGCTTGCCGCTGACGACGGCCGCGCCGATGGCGTATCCCATGCCGATGCCCATGATGCCCCAGGTGCCGCTGTCGAGCCGTTTGCGAGGTTCGTACATATCGATGATGTTTCGAGCAAAATCGAGCGTGTTCGCGCCTTCGTTCACGACGTAGGCGTCCGGGCGCGTGGCGAGCGCCGTCCGGACGGCACGCAGGGCGCTGGAAAAGTTCATCGGGCTCGGATCGGCGTTCAGACGAGCCGCCATCCGCTCGGTATTCTTCCGCTTGCTCGCAGCGATGGTGTCGAGCCATGCGGCGTCGGGTTGGATCTGTCCTGGCCTGAGAGCGGCGAGAAGGGCCGCGACAGAGGATTTGATATCGCCGACGACGGGAGCCGCGATCGGACGGTTGCTGTCGATTTCCGTGGGAGAAATGTCCACCTGCACGAATTTCGTGGTCCCCGACCAGGTTGGCTTCTTTCCATGCGACAGCAGCCAGTTCAGCCGCGCGCCGATCAGCATCACGACGTCGGCCTGGCCGAGCGCCACGGAACGGGCGGCCGCGGCCGACTGGGGATGATCGTCGGGCAGCAGGCCTTTGGCCATCGACATGGGCAAGTAGGGGATTCCCGTCGCCTCGACGAAGGATCGAATATCCTTGTCTGCCTGGGCGTAGGCGGCGCCCTTGCCGAGGATAATGAGTGGGCGCTGTGCGCTCGCCAGCAGATCGAGGGCACGGGTGATCGACTGCGGGGCGGGGATTGAAGCGGGCGCGGGATCGACGACCTTCACCAGCGATTTCGCGGCCGTCTCGACGTCCAGGGTCGCGCTGAGCGCCTCCGCGGTCAGATCCAGATATACGCCGCCGGGCCGCCCCGATACCGCGGCGTGGATCGCGCGCGCGATGCCGATGCCGATGTCTTCCGGATTGTTGACACGGTAGGAGGCCTTGGCATACGGCTTCGCCGCGTTCATCTGGTCGAGTTCTTCGTAGTCGCCCTGTTCGAGATCGACGATTGCCCGATTGCTCGATCCGCTGATGAGAATCATCGGGAAGCAGTTGGTGGTGGCATTGGCGAGGGCGAGCATCCCGTTCAGGAAGCCAGGGGCCGAAACGGTGAGGCAGATACCCGGCTTCTGTGTCAGGTAGCCGGTGATCGCGGCGGCATTCCCGGCCGCCTGCTCGTGGCGAAACCCGACGTATCGCAGCCCTTCCGCCTGTGCCAATCGGGCCAGGTCGGTGATCGGGATACCCGCGACCCCATAGATGGTGTCAATCCCGTTGAGTTTCAGAGCATCCAGCACAAGGTGGAACCCATCAGTCATCGCCGCTGTATCTTTTTCGATCGTCATCGCTCAACTTCTGTCAATTGTATGGGTCGGATAGCGACATGCACGCGTTTGGGGTGGGCCCCGACCTTGTCCTGTCGTCCAGGGACCCAGCCATTGCCATTATGAGATACCTTGAACGATTAGCCAAGGTATCAGTAATTCGGTCTAAAGACATTTTACTCTGTTAATGGCGAACCCTCCTGATCCGGCAACCGTTATGATGAGCCGAACCGGCGCTTCTCGTATCCGCTTGGGAAAATACCCGTCTGGAATTGCTTTGCAGCGCCAATATCGCGACGCATTGGTATGCCGACAGATCCTGATCCGATAGGATGAAGAAAGGATTAATGGATCTCCAGTCATAGGCGAACATCCAACAGTGTGCATTTCCCAGAGGACGACCCATACTGTGTGGGACGATAACCATAGCGATACAGAAATAGGATCGATCTCGATCGACGTTGTTCTGACAGGCCATGCTCAACTTTTCTTCCGTCAGGTCATGCATTGATACGCTCGCACCTCGAACCGCGCACCTACCCGCGGCTGACCGTTGCGACGACCTCCCGCGCGCCCATCGATAACGGTGGGCAAGAACCGCGTCCCTTGTCCGGACGCCAGCGGGCTCCGATCATGGTCCGCCCTCAACGACCGCCCGGCCCCCGGGGCAGGTGCTGTTTCCAGCCGGCCGGCCCGTTGGCCGCCGCTGAAAAACGGCTCGCACACCGCCGAGGCGAACATGTTCGCCAACGTGAGGATCGAGGACGCCCTGCACATAGTACACGACGCAATACATCTGAAGGTTGGCCCAATATCGGGAAGTGGTCGCCGAATATATACCAGAGTTTGTTTAACGGATCGCCGGGCTGCCGGCCGGGCAAGTTCCCGCTGCGATGCCCGTGTACGCGGCGCTCCCTTCGGTCACCATTCTCCGGGGCATCGCCATGACGCGACCCGAGCATCGTGAAGGGACTATCCGGGCGGACCGGCGATCTCAGCCGCCTCCATATCGGCGCCGGTCCGGTTCGTCGAAGCAACGGCGCGCGGCCTGCCCGTTGTGTTACCGCGCGGGGCGCATTGTGTTACCGCGCGATGTACAAACAGACGGCTGGCCCAGGCCATGTGCAATGGCCGCGCGCCGTCACCCTGTGTAGAATGCGGCGATGCACGAACTGACCATCTGCAGAAGCCTGTTCCAACTTGTGGAGCAGGAGCAGACCGCCCGGCGGTTCTCACGTGTCCGCCGCGTCCGGCTGGAAATCGGGCAATTCAGTTGTCTGGACCCCGACGCGTTGCGCCATGCCTTCGCCATCCTCAGCCGGGAGACGGTGCTGCAGGGTGCGACGCTCGATATCGATCAGCCGCCCGGCCGCGCAACCTGTCTGGACTGTGGGGCTGACGTTGAACTCGAATCGCGCCTGTCGGATTGCCCGTCCTGTGGGGGCACCTGTCTGCAGCCGACCGGTGGCGAGCAGATGCGGCTCATCGAGATGGAGGTGGACTGAGAGCGCCCCCGCGCACTGCGATCGCGGCGGCGACGGCGGCCTGACCCAGCGCGAGGCCGCCGTCGTTCGCGGGCACAGTGGCCGGCACCAGCACCGGAAGGCCAGTCGAACGCAGTTGGTCCTCACAAAGCTCGCTCAGGACCCGGTTCTGGAAGCACCCGCCGCCCAGCGCCACGGCCCGCGCACCGGTGGCCGGCACCAACTCGGCCACCAGTCGGCAAAGCACGCCGGCGAGCCCGGCATGAAACCGCGCCGCCACGACGCCGACCGGCACGTTGCCCACGAGGTCTCCCAGCAGGCCGGCCCACATCGGCGCCGCATCGATCTGTCGTATCCGACCGGTGGCGACAGCGAATGGATAGGGCGGCTGCGGTCCTGCTTCGATCGCCAGCGCCTCGAGCGCCATTGCGGCCTCGCCCTCGAAGCTGAGCCGGTCGGGTGCGACACCAAGCGCGGCGGCCACTGCGTCGAACAGCCGCCCGCAGGAGGAGGACAGCGGCGCATTCAGGCCGCGGGCGACCGACTGCCGCAGGATGCCGAGCGGTTTGTGCAGGATCGCCGGAGCCATCCGCGCCAGCCAGGCGTCGGCTTCGCATGCACCGAACGCGGCATCGAGATGAGCGAGCAGATTCCGCCACGGCTCCCGCACGGCCAGCGCGCCGCCCGGCATCGGAACCGGCCGCAGACTGGCGAGCCGCCGGAACCCCTCGTACCGGCACAGCAGTATCTCGCCGCCCCACACCGTGCCGTCGGTGCCGAAACCGAGTCCGTCGAGCACAATCCCCAGGACGGGGCCACCTTCCCGCAGCCATTGTCGTTCGGTCATCACGGCGCAGACATGGGCATGATGGTGCTGAACCTGCATCAGCGGCAGCCCGCGCGATGCCGCCGCATCCTTCGCCCACGCCGTGGCGTGGTAGCCGGGATGCAAGTCGCAGGCCAGCAGGGACGGGCTGTGGGCGAACAAATCCGTGCATGCATCAATCGCACGCTCGAACTCCTGGTAGGTCTCGGCATCTTCCAAGTCGCCCAGGTGATGCGACAACACCGCCTCCCCCTCCCGGGACAGGCAGACCGCCGCTTTCAGGTCCCCTCCGACCGCAAGCACCGACGGCGCGTCGGCAAAACTCGGTGGCAGCGGCAACGGCGCCGGCGCATAACCGCGTGCCCGACGGAGTAACCTTGTCTCGCCGCACGCGACCCTGGCCACGGAATCGTCCAGCCGGCGGGCGATCGGCCGATCGTGCATCAGGAACAGATCGACGAACCCGCCCAGACGCCGGACCGCCTCGCCATCGTCCACGGCCTGTGGCTCGCCCGATCGGTTGCCGCTGGTCATCACCAGGGGGCCACCGGATTCGCGCAGCAGCAAATGGTGCAGCGGCGTCGTCGGCAGCATCCAGCCGAACGCCGCCTGTCCCGGGGCGATCGAGGCCGCGAGTGTGGCTGAGCCCGTGTGGCGCAGCAGGACGATGGGCGCGGCGGGGCCTTGCAGCAGCGCCAACTCGGCCGCGTCCGGACCGGCGTGCCGGGCGATGGAAGCGGCGTCGGAGGCCATAAGCGCGAACGGCTTGGTCGGCCGCTGCTTGCGGCGGCGCAGCGTTGCCACCGTCGCCTCATTTCTGGCGTCGCACGCCAGATGATAGCCGCCGAGGCCCTTCAGCCCGACGATGCCGCCCGCCAGAAGCACTGCGACCGTCGCGCTCAAAGGGTCCGGCGCGGCGACCGGCACCCCAGCCGGGTCACACAGCCGCAGCGACGGTCCGCAGTCCGGGCAGGCGATCGGCTGGGCATGGAACCGGCGGTCGGCCGGATCCTCGTATTCGGCCCGGCAGGCCGCGCACATCGGGAAGCCGCGCATCGTCGTGTTCGCCCGGTCGTAGGGAATGGTCTCGACGATCGAAAAGCGCGGGCCGCAATGGGTGCAGCTGGTGAAGGCATAGCGGTGGCGGCGCTGACCAGGATCGTCGATCTCCGCCCGGCAGTCATCGCACAACGCGGCATCGGGCACCACGCCAGCCGAACGCCGCCCCTCGTCCGACGAATTGAGAATGTGGAACCCCTCCCCCACCATCTGGGTTTCCAGCTCGCACTCTTCGATCGCGGTGATCCGGGCGAGCAGCGGCGCCTCCTGCCGGAGCGCCGTCAGCAGCCGCGCGATGGCGTTTGGATCGCCGGCGGCGCGGATCACGACCCCCTGCGCGTCGTTGCGCACGTCGCCGGTCACACCCAACCGGGTGGCGACGCGATGGACGAAGGGCCGGAAGCCGACCCCTTGGACCAGTCCATGCACGCGGATGCGCACCGCGCGGCTAGGATCGCGCATCATGGCGGCGCGACACGTCGCTCGTAGCCGGAAGCATCCGGTGCAAGTGGCAGGTTGTGGCCACGTCGCGATTTGCCGCTTGCGGCCACGTCGCGATTCGCCGCTTCTCCGAGGCCCGACACCAGGATGCCTCACAGGACGAAAAAGGATGCGCCACGTGCCCGCTCTCGCGCAAAGTGGAAAAACCCGATGTGTTGGAGCACTCTCATCCAGGATATCGCGGATCTGCAACAGCCGGCTTGATCCACGTCAACGTTGCCGGCACCTTTCTGGGTCATATGCCGGCTTTGCCGCGACGGCTGCGCGGCGGGTCGGATTGGAGGCTTGAATGTGCACGACGTGCGGCTGCGGCAGCGACGGAGCGACGTTCGACCGCACGGCGCTGTTCCCCCATGGCCCCACGCACGACGACCATCACGCGGACGTGCATGATCGTTCCCATCACGCGCGTGACGGCCACAACCATAACCACAACCGACCCACCAGCACGATCACGCTCGAGCACGCGATCCTCGCCGACAACGACAGGTTCGCGGCAAGCAACCGGCAGCATTTTGCCGCAACCGGTACCGTGGCACTCAATTTCGTTTCCAGCCCCGGATCGGGAAAGACCACGCTGCTGGTGCGCACGATCGCGGCGCTGGTCGGGAAGGTGCCCGTGGCCGTGATCGAGGGCGATCAGCAGACGTCGGTCGATGCCGACCGCATTCGCGCGGCGGGCGCGCCGGCCGTGCAGATCAACACCGGCAAGGGATGCCACCTGGATGCGCATATGGTCGGCCACGCGCTCGACCGCCTGCCGGCGCTGGCACAGGGTTTTCTGTTCATCGAGAATGTCGGGAACCTCGTCTGCCCCGCCGCCTTCGACCTCGGGGAAGCGGCGCGGGTGGCCGTCGTTTCGGTGACCGAAGGCGACGACAAGCCGCTCAAGTACCCCGACATCTTTGCCGGCGCCAACCTCGTCCTGGTGAACAAGATCGACCTCGCGCCACATGTGGACGCGGATGTCGATGTGTTGGTCGCCAACGCCCGCCGCATCAATCCGGGCGTTACGGTGCTCGCCGTTTCCGCCCGCACCGGTGCGGGTCTCGAAGCGTGGCTGGCCTGGCTCGACATGCAGCGCATCCGTCCGGCCGCCTGACGGCTGAAACTGAAGGAACCTGCCATGTGCCTCGGTGTCCCGGCCCGGATCATTGCCATCGCCGATGAAGCTCGCATGCTGGCGACCGCGGAGATCCTCGGCGTGCGGCGCGAGGTGAACATCGCCTGCGTGGCGGAGGACGGTGCGCCGCTGAGCGATTGCATCGGGCTCTGGGTGCTGGTGCATGTCGGCTTTGCCGTCGCCCGCATCGACGAGGATGAAGCCCGCGTTACGCTCGACCTGTTCCGTCAGATGGGCGAGGTCGAGGCCGAGATCGAGCTGATGCGCGCGTCGCAGGAGACCTCGCAGGCATGAACCTCATCGATGACTTCCGCGACCCGGCAAAAGCGCGCGCGCTGTTCGCTCGGATCGGACGCCTGACCGCCGACATCGGCGCAACCGGCGACGCGCCGGTCACCATCATGGAGATCTGCGGCGGCCATACGCATGCCATCTTCCGCCATGGCCTGAACCGGCTGATGCCGGAGGGCATCGAGTTCGCCCACGGCCCCGGCTGTCCGGTCTGCGTGCTGCCGATGCCGCGGGTGGACGAATGCATCGAGATCGCGGAGCAGCCGGGCGTGGTGCTGACCACCTTCGGCGATGCGATGCGCGTGCCGGGCACGAGGGGCAGCCTGATCCAGGCGAAAGCGCGCGGTGCCGATGTGCGCATCGTGTATTCTCCCCTCGATGCCCTCGCGCTCGCCCGCAAGCTTCCGGATCGCAAGGTGGTGTTCTTCGCGCTGGGCTTTGAGACGACCATGCCGTCGACCGCGCTGACCGTCCTCCAGGCGGAGCGCGACGAAACCGCGAATTTCTCGGTGTTTTGCAACCACATCACCGTCCCGCCGCCGCTGCGCGCGATTCTTGCGGACCCGGCGATGCGGATCGACGGGTTCGTCGGTCCCGGCCATGTCAGCATGGTAATCGGCACCGACCCGTATCGCTTCGTCGCTGAGGAATTCCACCGGCCGATCGTGGTGGCAGGGTTCGAGCCGCTCGACCTGCTGCATGCGGTGGTCATGGTGCTGGCGCAGATCAGCGAAGGCCGCGCGGAGGTGGAAAATCAGTATTCCCGGGTTGTGCGTCCCGAGGGGAATAGCCGTGCCCTCGCGGCGATGAACGCGGTGTTCGAACCGCGGGAAAGTTTCGAGTGGCGCGGCCTCGGTGAGATCGACCGATCGGGGATGCGGATGCGGGACCGCTACGCTCACTTCGACGCCGAACAAAAATTCGGCATCGGCTATGGCGGCATCCGTGCGCGGCCGGCGGCCGAGGTGGACGGTTGCCGGTGCGGCGACGTCGTCAAGGGCGCGCTGAAGCCACCCGGCTGCGCGCTGTTCGGCACGGTCTGCACGCCGCGGACGCCGGTTGGCGCGCTGATGGTCTCGTCCGAAGGATCGTGTGCGGCCTACTACCAGTATGCCGGGCTGCCTCAGGCGGCGGAATGACCCGGCGCGCCGCATTTATCGACCGGACCGTGACGATGGCGCATGGCGGCGGTGGCCGCGCGATGCGCGACTTCGTGGCGGACGTGTTCGTGTCCGCCTTCGACAACCCGCTGCTTTCCGTGCTCGAGGACCAGGCGCGGCTGGACCTCTGCGGCCTGGCTGCGCCGGGGGCTCGTCTCGCCTTCACCACCGACGGCTACGTCGTGCGCCCGCTGGTCTTTCCCGGCGGCGACATCGGCAGGCTCGCGGTCTGCGGCACGGTCAACGACCTCGCGGTCGGCGGCGCGATCCCATTGGCACTGTCCTGCGCCGTGGTGATCGAGGAGGGATTCGATATCGACCTGCTGCGCCGGATCGTCGCCTCGATGTGCGCGGCGGCGCAGGAAGCCGGCGTCAGCATCGTGACCGGCGACACCAAGGTGGTCGAACACGGCGCGGCGGACGGGCTGTTCATCACCACGGCCGGGGTCGGCATGATACCGCCGCGTCGCACGCTCGCCGCCAGCCAGGCGCGCGAAGGCGACGTGGTGCTGGTGAACGGACCGCTGGGCGATCACGGCGCGGCCGTCATGGCGGCGCGCGGCGACCTCGCGCTGGAAACCACGCTGCAAAGTGACTGCCGGCCGCTGAACGGGCTGATGGCGGCGCTGCTCGATGCGGCCCCCGGAACGCGCTGCGCCCGGGATGCCACACGCGGCGGCGTCGCCTCGGTGCTGAACGAAATAGCCGGCTCCGCTGGCGTCGCCATCCGGATTGAGGAGACCTGCATTCCCGTGCGGCCCGAAGTGATGGGGCTGTGCGAAATCCTTGGGCTGGATCCGCTCTACCTCGCCAACGAGGGCACCGCGGTCGCGATCGTGCCCCCGGACGAAACGGAGGCGGCGCTCGCTGCATTGCGGGCGCATCCCTTCGGCACGCAGGCCTGCTCCATCGGGGCCGTGACAAACGGACCGCGCGGCCGGGTGATGATGCGCACCGGCTTCGGTGGTGAGCGGCTGGTCGATCTGCTCGCCGGCGATCAACTGCCCCGGATCTGCTGATCGTCTCCGCGGATCGGAGCTGCGTCGTGCCGGCGGTGTCCGCCCCGGCCTGACGCTTCAAAACACTTGAAGTGACAGCCCTGTGCCGGTCTTCCGCACGTGCCGTCCCGCGCGGGAGGCACCCGTTTCACCGGCCGATGGCCGCTGAAGGCGCCCCGGGATGTCGCCCGGCTCGCTGCGGCAGTACAGCTACACACACGATGATGAACACCCCGATCACCGCCGATGCAAGGGGGCGGCTCAGCGCCAGGCCCCCCTGGTGCAGGGGCTTGTCCAGAAAGTCGCCGAGCGTCGCGCCGAGCGGCCGGGTGAGAATGAAGGCGCACCAGAAAAGCAGCACCCGCGACACGTTCGTCCAGAAGTAGACGGCTGTGACCACAGCGAGCGCCGCGGCAAACACCAGTGCGCCTCCCACGTAGCCCAGCCGTCCCGTGTCAGCCGTCCAATCGCCGAGCGCGGTGCCGAGCGTCTGCGAGAAGGTGATGGCCGCCCAGTAGAACGCCTCCACCTTCGGCGTGCTGACGGTATCCACTGACAGCGTGCCCTGCGACCAGTACCAAAGGCCAAGCACGAGGGCGAGGCAGCAGAGCAACAGCAGCGACCCGCCGGAATAGCCGATGCCAAGCGAACGATCGGCAAAATCCGCCATCGTGGTGCCGAAGGTGGTCGAGCCGACAATCGTGGCCCAGTAGAGGAAAGGGTGAAATCTCGCCGCCTCGATTTGCGCGATGACCAGCACGATGAGCACACCCAGGAACAGAGCGGTGCCAGCCAGGTAACCCCAGTTCAGCGTCATGGTAACCGAATCGCCGCCGGTCTCTCCAAGTGTTGTCGCGGCGATCTTGATGATCCAGAAAATCAATGTAACTTCAGGGACTTTGCTCAAAGTGCCCGGTTTCAATGCCGCATTCATGAAGTGCCGCCGCCTTCCGTCAAAGTGGGTCTTATCGGACCTCGATCCTCGCTCACGCCACATAAAGTGGCCCCCGCGTTCTGCCAGCGAACGCACATATCAAGTCCCGGTGTTTACCAATCGGGATGTCACCGGTCGCGCCATGCCCGCCGGTAACGCTGCCGGACCAGGTGTTCGTTCGCCTGACGCGGTTCCCGCTCGGGGCGGCGAGCCGTGCCTCATTCCTCCACGACCTCGCCGTCAACCGCATCCAGCGTGAACGCGGCGGCCATCAGCGCTCGGGTGTAGTCGTGCCGCGGCCGAGCCAGCACCTCGTCCGCGGGTCCTTCCTCGACCACCCGGCCGTGACGCAGCACCACGATGCGATGCGCCAGGGCGCGCACCACGCGCAGATCGTGGCTGATGAACAGATAGCCGAGCCTGTGATCGCGTTGCAGTTGCTGCAGCAGATCGACGATCTGGGCCTGCACCGACATGTCGAGCGCACTTGTCGGCTCGTCCAATACCACGAAGCGGGGTTTCAGCACCATGGCGCGGGCAATGGCGACGCGCTGGCGCTGACCGCCGCTGAACTCGTGCGGATAGCGGTCGCCGATATCGGCCGGTAGACCGACCTCCAGCAGCGCCTTCGCCACCCGGATGCCGCGCTGCCAGCGCGACAAGCCGGGTTCATGCACCGTCAGGCCCTCGCCGACGATCTCGGCGACGGTCATCCGGGGCGACAGGCTGCTGAACGGGTCCTGGAAGACGATCTGCATGTCGCAGCGCAAGCGCCGCAGGCTCTTCTTGTCCAGTTCGGCGAGGTCCGTGCCATCGAAGCGGATACGGCCGTGTGCCCGTACCAGACGCAGCAGCGCGTAGCCCATGGTGGACTTGCCGGAGCCGCTCTCGCCGACCAGCCCGACGGTCTCACCCTCATGGACCATGACATCAACGCCGTCGACGGCGCGGACATGGCCGACGATCCGGCGCAGCACGCCGCGACGGATCGGGAAGTGCACCTTCACATCGGTTCCCTGCATCAGCGTCGGGGCGTTGGTGCGCAGCGGCCGCGGCTGCCCGCGCGGCTCGGCGGCCAGTAGCATGCACGTGTAGGGATGGAAGGGGGCGCGTCGAACACCTCTGAAACGAGGCCGGTCTCCACCACCACCCCGTCCTTCATTACGCAGACACGGTCGGCATAGCGCCGCACGATCGCCAGGTCATGGCTGATCAGCAGCAGCGCCAGCCCGCGGGCGGATTTTTCCGCCGCCAGCAGCCTCAGGATCTGGGCCTGGATGGTCACGTCGAGGGCCGTCGTCGGCTCATCCGCGATCAGCAACGCGGGGTCGTTGGCCAGCGCCATCGCGATCATCACCCGCTGCCGCTGCCCACCGGAGAGCTGATGCGGAAATGCGTCGAGCCGGTGCGAAGCGTCGGGAAAGCCGACCTCGTCGAGCAGCTTGATGACACGGGCCCGTACCGCCTCTGGGGTGACCTGCTGGTGCAGACGCACCGCCTCGGCGATCTGCTTGCCGATCCGGGTGAGCGGATTGAGGCTGGTCATCGGCTCCTGAAACACCATGCCGGCGACGCCGCCGCGCAGCCGGCGCAGCAGCTTGTCACCGGCCCCGATCACGCTCTGACCATCCACCACCACGCGGCCGTCGCAGCTGGCAGCCGGCGGCAGCAACTGCAGCAGCGACAGCGCGGTGAGCGACTTGCCGGAACCGCTCTCGCCAACCAGTGCCAGGGTCTCGCCGCGGTCCAGGGTGAAGCTGACACGGTTGACCACCACGCGGTTGCCGAAGCGGACCGTGAGGTCCTTGACCGTTACCAGACTCATTTGGGAAGCCGCGTCCGCGGCACCTTCCGCGGATCGAATGCGTCGCGCACCGCCTCGCCGACGAACACCAGCAGCGTCAGCAGGCCGCCCAGCACCACGAACGCGGTGATCCCCAGCCACGGCGCCTGCAGGTTGTTCTTGCCCTGCGACACCAGTTCACCCAGCGACGGCGATCCCGGCGGCAGGCCGAAGCCCAGGAAATCCAGGCTGGCAAGGATGGTGACCGAACCCGACAAGGTGAACGGCAGGAAGGTCAGGGTCGCGACCATGGCATTGGGCAGGATATGCCGCCACATCACCGCCGCATCGGACACGCCCAGTGCCTTGGCCGCGCGGACATAGTCCAGGTTGCGGCCGCGCAGGAACTCGGCGCGCACCACGCCTGTCAGGTTCATCCAACTGAACAACAGAAGAAACACCAGCAAGATCCAGAAGCTCGGTGTGATGATGCTGCCCAGGATGATCAGCAGATAGAGCTGCGGCATCCCGGACCAGATCTCGATGAAGCGCTGGAACAGCAGATCCACCAGGCCCCCGCGAAACCCCTGGATGGCGCCGGCGGCGACACCGATCACCGACGAGATCGCCGTCAGGGTGAATCCGAACAGCACCGAAATGCGAAATCCGTAGATGACGCGCGCCAGCACGTCGCGCGCCTGGTCATCGGTCCCCAGCAGGTTCTTCCAGTCCGGCGGCGAGGGGGCCGGTGTCGACGGCCGCTTCACCACGGTGTCGTAGGAGTATCGGATCGGCGGCCAGATCATCCAGCCGTGGGCATTGATCGCCGCCTGCACGTCGGGTTCGGTGTAGTCCGCCTCGGTCGGCATGAAGTCCGGCACCGAATGTGTCTTCGCTGTAGTCTTGCAGCACCGGCACATACCAGTGTCCGTTGAAGCGGATCAGCAGCGGACGGTCGTTGGCCAGGAACTCGGCGAACAGGCTGAGGCCGAACAAGCGTCAGGAAGATCCACAGCGACCAGTAGCCGCGCCGGTGGGCACGGAAGATCGCCAACCGCCGGCGCGTCAGCGGCGAGATGTGCACTATTGCCGGGCCTCGAAATCGATGCGCGGATCGACCACGGTGTACAGCACGTCGCCAACGATCTGCATCAGCAGTCCAAGCAGCGTGAACATGTAAAGGGTGCCGAACATCACGGGATAGTCGCGCCTGGATCGCCGATTCGAAGCCCAGCAGTCCCGAGCCCGTCGAGCGAAAAGATGATCTCGACCAGCAACGCGGATGAAAACAGGATGCCGATGAAGGCCGGCGGGAAATCCGGCGATGATCAGCAGCATCGCGTTGCGGAACACGTGACGGTACAGGATGCGCTGCTCGCTGGCTCCCTTGGCTCGGGCGGTGACCACGTATTGCTTGCGGATTTCCTCCAGGAAGCAATTCTTGGTCAGCACGGTCAGCCCGGCGAAGCCGCCGACCACGAGCGCCACGGTCGGCAGCACCATGTGCCAGAGATAATCCACGATGCGGGCCGGGATACTCCAGGACTCGGTATCGGTGCTGTGCAGCCCGCGCAACGGGAACCACTCCACGAAGCTGCCGCCGGCGAACAGCACGACGAGCAGGATGGCGAACAGGAATCCCGGCACGGCGTAGCCGATCAGCACGGCGGCGCTGCTGATCACGTCGAAGCGGCTGCCGTCGCGCACCGCCTTGGCGATACCCAGCGGGATCGATACGAAATACACCAGCAGCGTCGACCATAGTCCCAGCGAGATCGAGACCGGCATCTTCTCCTTGATCAGTTGCAGCACCGGTTCGTCGCGAAAGAAGCTGCGGCCGAAATCGAACGTCAGGTAGCCGCGCAGCATCAGCAGGAAGCGTTCGGGGGCGGGCTTGTCGAAGCCGAACATCTTCTTGATGTCGGCGATCATGTGCGGATCCAGGCCGCGGGCGCCGCGATAGCGCCGTTGCCGGCCGGCATGACCTCGGTCGCGCCGGCGCCGGTCATGCGTCCGGTCACCCCGGCACCGCGCCCCTTCAATTCGGCGATCATCTGCTCCACCGGCCCGCCGGGCGCGAACTGCACGACGACGAAGTTGATGGCGATGATGCCGAACAGCGTCGGGATCACCAGCAGCAGACGCCGGAGAAGGTAGGCGCCCATCAGCCCGTGGCACCACAAGCCGGCCGAGGGCGAGCGAGCACGCGAGCGAGCACGCGAGCGAGGGGAGCGAGCACGCGAGCGAGGGTCTGCCCCCTGGGTCCCCTTCGCCCCCTCATAGCCCGCTCTTGCGGGCGGCGTCTGTGGCGGCGGCCTTCACCGGGTCGATCCACCAGCTGTCGAACGCGAGCCCGGTGCGGACCGGCTTGTCGGGCCGGCCGAAGATGTTCCAGTAGGCAACCCGCACGGATTGCAGATACCAGTGCGGCACCACGTACCAGCCGGACAGCAGCACCCGGTCGAGTGCGCGGGTCGCGACCACCAGGTGCTCGCGATCGGGCGCCGAGACGACGTCATGCACGAGGTCATCGACCACCGGGTTGCAGACGCCCATCAGGTTGTAGCCGCCCTCCTCCTTGGCGCTGTCGCAGGTCCAGTAGCCGGTCTGCTCATTGCCGGGACTCTCGGACTGATCCATCGAAACCACGATCATGTCGTAGTCATAGGTGTCGACCAGCCGCTGAAACTGCGCCGGGTCGACCGTCCGCACGTGTGCATCGATGCCCAGCCGCGCGAGCCATTGCACGTACGGCAGGGCGACGCGCTCGAACGCCGGCTGATCCAGCAGGATCTCGAAGCTGAACGGGTCGCCGTTCGGCGTCGACCAGCTTGCGGTCTTTCACCTTCCAGCCGGCCTGCTCCAGCAGCGCCAGCGCGCCGCGCAGTTCCTCGCGATTGTTGCCGGACCCGTCGGTGACCGGCAGCTCGAACGGCTTGGTGAACAGATCGGGCGGCAGTTGGTCGCGATATTTGTTCAGCAACGCGAGTTCGGCGCCCTCGGGGATGCCGCTCGAGGCAAGTTCGCTGTTGCTGAAATAGCTCTTGGTGCGGGTGTAGGCGCCATAGAACAGGTTCGCGTTGGCCCATTCGAAATCGAATGCCATGCGCCAGCGCGTGACGCACGCGGACGTCCTTGAACAGCGGCCGGCGCGTGTTCATGCCGAAACCCTGCATCCCGGTCGGCAGATGGTGGGGCAGCAATTCCTTCTTCACCAGCCCCTTCTCCACCGCCGGGAAGTCGTAGGCGGTCGCCCAGTCCTTGGCGACGTTCTCAACCCGGAAATCGATCTGGCCGGCCTTGAACGCCTCCAGCGCCACCGTTCCGTCGCGGAAGATATTCGGTCCGCCGCTTGTCGAAATTGTTCAGCCCGCGCATCACCGGCAGGTCCTTCGACCAGACGTCGGGCACGCGGTCCAGCGTCAGGGTGCGGCCGAATTCGAAATGGCCGACCCGGTACGGGCCGGAGCCGAGCGGCGGGTCGGTCAGCGGCTTGTCGAAGTCGCGTCCGGCCCACCAGTGCTTCGGCAGGACCGACATCTGACCGAGGATCAGCGGCAGTTCACGGTTGGTGGCGGACTTGAAGTGGAACACCACCCGGCGCGGCCCCTCGACGGTCACCGAGGCGACGTCGGCATAGTATTGCCGGTAGAACGGCCGGCCCTTCTCGAGCAGGGTCTCGAAGCTCCAGGCGACGTCCTCGGCGGTGACCGGCGTGCCGTCGTTGAACTTCGCCTCCGGCCGCAGTTCGAAGGCGACGCCCATGCGGTCGGCCGGCAGTTCGATCACTTTCGCGAGCAGGCCGTACTCGGTCTCGGCTTCGTCGGCGTTGGCCTTCGTCAGCGTGTCCCACACCCAGTAGGTACTCGATGGCCGGGGTGCCGCGGACGATGAACGGATTGAAGCTGTCGAAGGTGCCGATGGTGCTGAGCGCGACCTCGCCGCCTTTCGGCGCGTCCGGGTTCACATACGGAAAATACTTGAAGTCCGGCGGCAGCTTCGGCGGTCCCAAGCAGCGAAATGCCATAGGTGCGCACAGGCGCCCCCACCGTGGCAACCCCCATCGCCGCGGCCGGCGTCTGGCCAGCCGGCGTTTGGCCAGCCGGCGTCGCGGCAGACGGCATCGGGGCAACCGGTGCCGCGGCAGCCGGCTTCTGTGCTGCCGGCGTCTGGGCATGAGCCGCCGCGATTGCGGCGAGCAGCCAGACCGCAATTCCGAACCAACGCACTGCGTGCATCCGACGTCTCCCCGGTTTTGGGCAGGATAGCGCTACCTGCCCTGGTTCGTCAGCAACGGATCCCAACGTTACGCCTCCCGTTCCGATCGACCTTTGTGGCGGCGTCACATCGCCTCGCTTGCGGCAGATCAATGCCACCCCACCGGAAAAAATGCGTGCTGTTTCTGGCCCGCATGACCGCGACGCCGCCCGAAGCGTGAACGGTTTGCTGACCTGATGCCCCACACAACCGTTCGAGGCCGTCCGGTAAGTGCTCTAGCCGGGGAAACTTTCGTGCTCCCGGACCGACGAAAGGACACGACCCATGTTCCGGCCGACACGTGACAGTGCCTCGTGCCAGTCAAAGATGCCGAAGCGATCGAATTCCGGCAGCAGACGTTCGCCGGCGGCAAACCGGCTCGAACACCGAAGTGCGGCGGGGTCGGGCATCGTCGCCGGACGCCATTTGAACAGCGCGAGGTCCTTGCCCGGAAGGTACCGGTGGAGGCCGAGCGCGACGAGCGCGGCGGGCGCGATTTCGAGCCCGGTTTCCTCGCGCAGCTCCCGGGCGGCCGCCGACGCGAAATCCTCGCCGGTGTCAGCGACCCCCTTCGGAATATCCCATCGCGGTGAGCGCGTGGCATGCCCGAGCAACAGCCGCGTCCCGTCGGTCACCAGAACCCCGCAGCTTGTCGTTTTCATCGCGGGACCGGCCCACGAGCCGGCGGTTGCGAAAAATCCGGCCGCCGCTGACCGCGGGAACCGGAAACGCCGCGCCGCGGCAGTGCCTCGCGTACGCCGCGCCGCGGCAGTGCCTCGCGTACGCCGCGCCGCGGCAGTGCCTCGCGTACGCCGCGCCGCGGCAATGCCTCGCGTACGCCGCGCCGCGGCAATGCCTCGCGCATATCGCGTCGCCGCCATGCCGCGCGCATATCGCAAACAGTCCTCATCCGCTGCTCAACTCGTTCGCTGCCGGGTCGCGGCGGCGGGATCTTATCGCCGGTCAAGGTCAGGAGTTGCGCCATGATGGAAGAGTTGCCGCTGTCGAAAGTATATCAATTGATCGAACCTGGCCCGACCGTCTTGCTGACGACCGCCCATCAGGGACACGCCAACGTCATGACGATGTCGTGGCACATGATGGTCGAATTTGACCCGCCCCTGATAGCCTGTGTCGTCAGCTGCGTCGACCACAGCTTCGCCGCGCTGCAAGCGACGAAAGAATGCGTCATTGCCATTCCCGCCCGGCACCTCGCGGCGAAAGTCGTGGAGGTGGGCAACTGCTCCGGCCGGGAGGTGGAGAAATTCGCGACATCCGGGCTGACGCCGATGCCGGCGGAACACGTAGGCGCGCCCCTGGTGGCCGAATGCTTCGCCAATCTGGAATGCAAGGTGGTCAATACCAGGCTGGTTAACACATACAATCTCTTCGTTCTGGAAGTGGTGAAGGCGTGGACGGACCCGGCGCAGCAAGACTCCAGGACCATTCACCACCGAGGGTACGGCACGTTTGTCGTCGACGGCGAGCTCATCGAGTTCAAGTCGAAAATGCGATAGCCGCCCCGCCACCCGCCGTGTTGCCACCCCCGCGTCTCGCCCGGTCTTCGCACGAGGCGCAAGCGTCCCGCGGCTTGCGTGAACCGATCAGCGCAATTGTTGGGGATAACGGATCAAGCTTGGGTTGATCCAGGTCAATGCGGGATCGCCGTCAGTAACACAACCATTGCGAGCGAACCGAGGCTCTGCAGGCACTCTGCCGCGGGATGCGCACGGCAATAGAAACAGAAACACAAGGAGACGGCGATGCCTGACGATCAACCCATGCCGGTGGCGCGGGGTCTGGCCAGTCTGCGTCCACGTTACGACAATTTCATCGGCGGCAAATGGGTGGCACCCGTGAAAGGGCGGTACTTCGCCGATCCCAGTCCGGTCGACGGAAAAAAATTGGCGGACATTGCGCGCTCCTCCGTCGAGGACGTCAATCTTGCGCTTGATGCGGCCCATGCCGCCCGGGTCGGGTGGGGACGAACGGCGCCACCCGAACGGGCCCGGCTCCTGAACAAGATCGCCGACCGGATCGAAGAGAATCTGGAACTGCTGGCCCATGTCGAAACCGTCGACAACGGCAAGCCGATCCGCGAGACCCGTGGCGCGGACATCCCGCTCGGGGCGGACCATTTCCGCTACTTCGCCGGCTGCATCCGGGCCGAGGAAGGCTCGATCGGCGAGATCGACCACGACACCATCGCCTATCACTTCAAGGAACCAATGGGCGTCGTCGGGCAGATCATTCCGTGGAACTTCCCGTTCCTGATGGCCGCGTGGAAGATGGCGCCTGCCCTCGCGGCCGGGAATTGCGTCGTCATCAAGCCGGCGTCGGATACCCCGCTGAGCCTGTCCGTGTTCATGGACCTGATCGGCGATGTGTTGCCGCCCGGGGTCTTGAATGTGGTCAACGGGCACGGCTCAGAGGTTGGTGCGCCGCTTGCCTCGAGCCCGCGCATCGCCAAGATCGCCTTCACCGGCGAAACCACCACCGGCCGGCAGATCATGCAGTACGCGTCGGAGAACCTCATTCCAATGACACTGGAACTGGGGGGCAAGTCGCCGAACATCTTCTTCGCCGACGTGATGGATGCCGATGACGCGTTCTTCGACAAGACCCTCGAGGGCTTTGCCCTGTTCGCCTTCAACAAGGGCGAAGTGTGCACCTGTCCGTCCCGGGCCCTGGTTCAGGAATCCATTTTCGACCGGTTCATGGACAAGGCCGTCGCCAGGGTCGCCCGGATCAAGGTAGGCAATCCGCTCGATCCCACCACGATGATGGGTGCCCAGGCCTCGCACGGCCAGCTTGAGAAAATCCTCAACTACATCGATGTCGGCAAGCAGGAAGGCGCGCGTTGCGCGACCGGCGGCGAACGCGTTCATCTGGGCGGCGAACTGGAAAACGGCTTCTACGTGCGGCCGACCGTCTTCGTCGGTCACAACAAGATGCGCATCTTCCAGGAGGAGATATTTGGTCCGGTGCTGTCGGTGACGACGTTCAAGACCATCGAGGACGCGATCGAGATCGGCAACGACACGCCTTATGGTCTCGGCGCCGGCGTGTGGTCGCGAAACGGCACGGCGGCCTATCGGGTCGGACGTGAGATCCAGGCCGGCCGAGTCTGGACCAACTGCTACCACGTCTATCCCGCGCACGCGGCGTTCGGCGGCTACAAACGGTCGGGCTTCGGACGGGAAACCCACAAGATGATCCTCGACCATTATCAGCAGACCAAGAACCTGCTGGTGAGCTACAGCCCGAACGCAATGGGTTTCTTCTGACTAGAGCATGATCGCGCTGAGCGGAACGTCCCCGGCGCGTGAATCATGCGATCAAACAAAGAGATAGACCATTTTCAGCCTGCACAGTCAGGCTGAAAGTGATCTAAGTGATCCTCACGGCGGGATAGTCTTTGCACCGCCATCCCGCCGTGTTCGCTCGGAGGCCGACTTGCCAGCTCGTGTCCTCGTTACCCCAGCGGCCGACGCCGTGATCCGGCGCCTGAAGGCTGAGAATGGCCCGCTGGTATTTCATCAGTCGGGCGGCTGCTGCGAAGGGTCGGCCCCCATGTGCTTCCGGGCGCGAGACTTTCAAATCGGGTCCCGCGACGTCTTGCTTGGAGTGATCGGGGAGTGCCCGTTCTATGTCGGCGGCACCGAGTTCGATTACTGGGCCTACTTCGAACTCACCATCGACGCGATCCGCGGCGGCGGCGACAGCTTCTCCATAGAGGCCGCCGACGGCATCCGCTTTGTCACTCGTTCGCGCTTGTTCTCCGATGCCGAGGCTGCTTTGCTGGACGCTGCCGGGCCGCCGCCGACGGGACCCGACGCGTTCAAGGCGATGCGTCCAGGCAACGCCTGACCGCAGATCCTGGGATTGCGACAGACACCAACGGAGGTTCGCATGGCGCCGGTCGATCTGCCGGTTGGAGCGAAGGGCATATTGTCTCATCAGGGCCTCCAGGCTCTCATCGACGCCCTCGCGACGCGTGGCTATCAGGTGCTCGGTCCGACGGTGCGCGACGGCGCGATCGTTTACGCCGAGGTCTCCGGCATCGCGGACCTGCCTGCGGGATGGACCGACCGACAGGAAGCCGGGCGGTATCGCCTGGAACGCCGCGCCGATACTGCGCTGTTCGGTTATGCGGTTGGCCCGCAATCATGGAAGCGCTTCCTGCATCCGCCGTGCGAGCGGCTGTGGCAGGCCGAGCGCACGGCCGACGGCTTCACGGTGACGCCAACCCAGGAGGCGGCAACAAAATTCGCGTTTCTCGGCATGCGAGCCTGCGAACTTCACGCGATCGCCATTCAGGATCGCGTCTTCATCGGCGGCCCATATCCCAACACGGGATATCAACAGCGCCGCCAGGATAATTTCTTCATCGCCGTGAACTGCGGCGAGGCCGGGGGCACCTGCTTCTGCGTCTCGATGAAGACCGGGCCGCGGGCGCAGGCCGGTTTCGACCTCGCCCTGACCGAGTTGCTCGATGGCGGCGATCATAGGTTCCTGGTGGAGGTCGGAAGCACCGTGGGCGGCGCGATCCTCGCGGACCTGCCGCACCGCCCGGCCGTACCCGGCGATGAGGCCGAGGCAGCGGCCGTCGTGGCGCGAACCGCTGGTCAGATGGGACGCACACTCGACACCGATGGATTGAAGGAGCTGCTGCAAAGCAATCCCACCCACCCGCGTTGGGACGATGTCGCTCAGCGCTGCCTCGGTTGTGCCAACTGCACGATGGTCTGTCCCACCTGTTTCTGCACGACGGTCGATGACCACAGCGATCTTGCCGGCCAGACCACGGAACGCGTGCGAAGCTGGGATTCATGCTTCACGCTCGATTTCTCCTACGTCCATGGCGGCCGGGTGCGCACGGAGACGCGATCCCGCTATCGCCAATGGATGACCCACAAGCTGGCCAGCTGGATCGACCAGTTCGGCACCTCGGGCTGTGTCGGGTGCGGACGGTGCATCACCTGGTGCCCGGTCGGCATCGACATCACCGCCGAGGCCGCCGCGATCAGAGAACCCGAGGAGACACACCATGGAAGGGCTTGAACGCATCGTCCTGGCACATCCGTTCTTCGCCGGCCTGGAGGCGGAACTCGGCTCAGGTGATATCCGGCTGTGCGCGGAATTTACGTTTCGAATCCGGCCAGTACCTGGGCCGCGAGGGCGATCCCGCCGACGAATTCTTTCTGATCCGTCAGGGCAAGGTCGCACTGGAGATCCTGCCGCCCGGGCGGGCAGCGATCGTGTTCGCCACTCAGGGCGAAGGCGACATGGTCGGCGTCTCGTGGCTTGTGCCGCCGTATCGATGGCGGTTCGATGCCCGTGCCGTGGAACTCACCCGGGTGATCGGCATCAACGGCAAATGCCTGCGCGACAAATGTGAGGCTGACGATCATCTGGGATATGAGATGATGAAGCGCATCCTGCCTGTGATCGTACAGCGGCTGGCGGAGACCCGTCTGCAGATCCTCGACGTCTACGGGACGCGCGGCGCGTGAGCGCGGCCGTCGATCCCTTTGTTCCGCGGCCCTATCGCGTCGTGCGGGTGCGGCGCGAGGCGGCCGACATCACCACACTGGAGGTCGTCCCGGTCAGCGGCGAACGGCCGGATTACCAGCCTGGCCAGTTCAACATGCTGTACGTCTTCGGCGTCGGCGAGGTGGCGATCAGCATGAGCGGCGATCCGGCGGCCGGCGGCGGCTATGTGCACACCGTGCGCAACGTCGGCGCGGTCAGCAAGGCCATCGCGGGACTTCCAGCCGGCGCGATGCTGGGCGTGCGCGGACCGTACGGCTCGGCATGGCCGACCACCGCCGCGGAAGGCAGCGACGTGCTGCTCGTCGCCGGCGGCCTCGGCCTCGCACCGCTGCGCCCGGCGATCTATCGAGTGCTCGCCAATCGCGGCAGCTACGGCCGCGTCGTTCTGCTGTACGGCACAAGGACCCCGGCGGACATCCTTTATCGACAGGAACTGGAGCGATGGCGCCGTCGTCTCGATGTCGAAATCCTGGTCACGGTGGATCGTGCCGACACCACATGGCGCGGCGATGTCGGCGTAGTGCCGAAGCTGATCGGGCGGGCGGGGTTCGACCCGGACAATGCCGTCGCCCTGGTCTGCGGACCGGAAGTGATGATGCGGTTCACCGCCGACGCGCTGCGGCACGCCGGACTGCGGCTGGACAACATCTACCTGTCGATGGAGCGTAACATGAAATGTGCCATCGGCCTGTGCGGCCATTGCCAGTTCGGCGCTGATTTCGTCTGCAAGGACGGCCCGGTGATGCGATACGACCGCATCGCGGACATCCTCGCCGTGCGGGAGATCTGAGATGGCCGTAAAGCGAAAGCCGCGCCTCGCGGTCTGGAAGTTTGCCTCCTGTGACGGCTGTCAGCTTGTCGCTGCTGGATTGCGAGGACGAACTGCTGGCGGTCGCGGGCGCCGTCGAGATCGCTTATTTCCCCGAGGCATCCAGCGCGATGGCGAAGGGACCGTACGATCTGTCGCTGGTCGAGGGATCGATCACGACGCCGCACGACGCAGAACGCATTCACAAGATCCGCCGGCAGTCGAAGGCCCTGGTGACGATCGGCGCCTGCGCGACGGCGGGCGGCATCCAGGCGTTGCGCAATTTCGCCGACGTCGAAGAAATGGTCGCCGCGGTCTATGCGACGCCGAAATACATCAAGACACTGGCGACCTCGACCCCGATCGCCGCCCACGTGAAGGTGGATTTCGAACTGCGCGGCTGCCCGATCAACAAGACGCAGTTGCTGGAGGTGCTGTCGGCCTTCCTGGCGGGCCGCAGAGCCGTCGATCGCCGGCCATAGCGTCTGTGTCGAGTGCAAGCTGCGCGGCACGGCCTGCGTCATGGTGAAGGGAACGCCGTGCCTCGGCCCGGTCACCCATGCCGGCTGCGGCGCGATCTGCCCGGCCTACGACCGCGGCTGCTATGGCTGCTTCGGTCCCATGGAGGGGCCGAACACCGCGGCGCTGGCCGCCGAATGGCAGCGCCTGGGCGCTACGCCGCGGGACATCAAGCGGGTGTTCAGCACCTTCAATGCCGCCGCCGAACCGTTCCGGAAGGAAAGCGACAGCCCATGGCGACTAGGACGATCCGCGTCGACACCATTGCCCGGATCGAAGGCGAGAGCGGGCTCGATCTGCACGTCAGGGATGGGCGCGTGACATCCGCCAAGCTAACGATCTTCGAGCCGCCACGGCTGTTCGAGGCGCTGCTGCGCGGACGCGGCTTCGCCGAGGTTCCGGACATCACCGCCCGCATCTGCGGCATCTGTCCGATCGCCTATCAGATGAGTTCGGTTCAGGCGATGGAGAACGCATTCGGCATCACCGTCGACGGCCAGTTGCGCGCGCTGCGCCGGCTGATCTACTGCGGCGAATGGATCGAGAGCCATGCGCTGCACGTCGTGATGCTGCATGCTCCCGATTTCCTGGGCTTCCAGGACGGGATCCAGCATGGCGGGTGAGCACGGCGATGCGGTACGCGGCGGCCTCGCCCTGAAGAAGGTCGGCAACGCGCTGATGACGCTGCTCGGCGGGCGCGAGATCCATCCGGTGAATCTCCGCGTCGGCGGCTTCTACCGGGTGCCCGACCCTAAAGAGTTCGTGCCGATCGCCGAACAAATGAAGCGGGCCCGCGATCTGGCGGTCGACACGTTGCGCTGGGTTGCGCGGTTTGCCTTTCCCGATTACGAGCGCGACTACGAATTCGTTTCTCTGCGCCATCCCGACGAATACCCCATCAACGAAGGCCGCATCGTCTCGAACCGCGGCCTCGACATCGCCATCGCGGATTACGACAGCGAATTCGAAGAACGCCACGTGTCGCATTCGACGTCGCTGCAAGCGGTCCTGAAACGGCGCGGCAGCTACCTGGTCGGACCGATGGCGCGCTACAATCTCAACTTCGACCGTCTGCCGCCGGACGTGCAGGCGCTTGCCCGCGAAGCCGGGCTCGAACCGGTCTGCCGCAATCCGTTTCAAAGTATCATCGTGCGTTCGGTCGAACTGGTCTATGCCTGCGACGAGGCGCTGCGGATCATCGCCGCATACGAGAAGCCCGACGCCCCGGCCGTGCCGCTGGAGCCGCGCGCCGGCGTCGGTCATGGCAGCACCGAGGCGCCGCGCGGCCTGATCTACCATCGTTACGAGATCGCCGACGACGGCAGCGTCTGCTCGGCCCGCATCGTCCCCCCGACGTCACAGAACCAGCTGAGCATCGAGGAAGACCTGTGCGAGGTGGCGACACTGGCGCTCGATCTGCCGGACGACGCCTTGCGGGACCGTTGCGAGCAGGCCATCCGGAACTACGATCCGTGCATTTCCTGCTCCTGTCACTTCCTAAAGCTGACGGTGCATCGGACGTGACGAAGCGGGAGCATCCGGCGGCCCGGGTGCTTGTTGTCGGCATCGGCAATCCGGATCGCGGCGACGACGGGATCGGCCCGCTGGTCGTCCGCCGCCTCGCCGGCCAGGTATCGAACGACGTTGCGATCGTCGAGCGGTCCGGCGATGCGCTGGCACTGATCGACGACTGGGCCGGACGTGATACCGTCGTTCTGGTGGACGCCGCCGCGCCGGCTTCGACGCCCGGCCGCATCCATCGCATCGACCTGCTGGAGGAGGAGCTGCCGAGCAACATGTCACTGTCCTCGACCCACGCGTTCGGTGTGGCGGATGCGGTTGCGCTGGCCCGCGCCCTGGGCCTGCTGCCGCGCCGTCTCATCGTCTACGCGATCGAAGGTGCCCGCTTCGATCATGGCGCGCCGATCAGCCGCGCGGTCGCCCAAGCCTTGAACCAGGCTGCGGCCAGCATCGCGCGCGAACTGCGCGCGCCGGATCACGACCTGGCAGCGGCCGGGCATGACGCGTGACCAGCCCGGTGTCGCAACCCCGAAAACTGGCCGCTTGCATCTTCGACGTCGACGGCGTCCTGCTCGCCTCGCCGCACGAGCGCGCGTGGCGGGAGGCGCTCGTCGGCATCGCCGATCCGGCACGCTTCACCACCGCCATGTACCAGGCCTGCGTCGCGGGCAAGCCGCGCCGAAGCGGGGCCCTCTCCGCGCTGCAGGCATTGCAGGTGCCGGATGCCGAGCGGCAGGTGGACACCTATGCCGAACGCAAGCAGAAGCGGCTGGAAGCCCTGATTGCTACCGGGGAGGTCGCGGCGTATCCCGACGCGCTGCGCTTCGTGCAGGCGGTGGCGGCGCTGCGATTTCCGTTGGCAGTCGCCTCGTCCTCTAGGAACGCCAACGAAATGATGCAGCCGATCCGCATCGACACGGGCCAAAGCCTGCTCGATGTGTTCAGCGTCAATGTCTGCGGGCGCGACCTGCGGCGGGGCAAGCCGGACCCGGAGATCTTCCTGCTGGCTGCCGCGGAACTGCGGGTTCCGCCTGAGCGGTGCCTTGTTGTCGAGGACGCACCGGCCGGTATCCTCGCCGCCCGAGCCGGCGACATGGCGGCGCTCGGGGTGGCCCGGCACAGCGACGCGACGTTGCTGCTCGCGGCAGGGGCGGATCTCGTGGTAACAAGTCTCGACGAAGTTGCCGTCGGCGCACTCGGTGACGGGCGGCTCGCCCGAAGAGCCGTTTGAGCAGGTCACGACCGATGGAACACATACTTGAGCCGACGAGCGATACCGCCTGGGTCGTGGACACGAAAGGGTATGACCCGCTGCGCGAAGGCAGCGTCGAGTCGCGCTTCGCGATCAGCAACGGTTTCCTGGGCGTACGCGGCGGCCGAGCGGCGACGCGCGGTGCACGCTGGCGGACTCCGGCGCGGACCTATGTGGCCGGCTTGTTCGATACGCTCGGGGCTGACCACGCCGTGCCGGGGTTGGTCCCAGCCGCCGACTGGCTGCAGGTCCGCATCCTGCTGGCCGGCAGACCGCTCTTGCTCCACCCCGCCGATATGCTTTCGCACCGCATGATCCTCGACATGAAGCGGGGCTTGCTGCTCAGCGAAGGCCGCTATTCGAAGGCCGGCGGCCTCGGCGCCCATGCACGGACCTTGCGCCTCGTTTCGCTCAGCGAGCGTGCGATCGGCCTGCAGCTCGTCCAGTTCGAAATCGAAGACGGAGCGGGCGAGATCACGCTCGAAGCGTCGTTCGAGGGCATGGATCTGGGACTCGTTCCGGAGCAGATCGGACATGCTCTCGGCGTGTGGCGCACCCAGCATTCGGGTAAGCGCCTGGCCATCGCGACAGGGTCGTCGCTGCGGATCGACGGCCAGGATCTTCCCCCGGCCACGCGCGGCCAACTGAAATCGTCCTGGAACTGGACAGCGCGCCCGGGGCAGCTCGTTTGCCTTGAGCGCATGGTCGCGATCGTACGGAGTGACAGCGAAACGGAACAGCCACGCGTCGAAGCGCGGGAAAAACTGGATGCCGCGCGACGCCTTGGCTGGCGCGGCGTGATCGACGCGCACGAGGCGGCATGGGGAACACGCTGGCGCGACAGCGACGTCGCGGTGGAGGGTGATGCCGCCGCACAACATGCATTGCGGTTCGCGGTCTATCACGTGAACAGCGCGGCCAACCCCACAGATGAACGCGTGTCGATCGGCGCGCGGGCGCTGACCGGAGACGACTATCACGGTCATGTCTTCTGGGACACCGAGATCTACCTCCTCCCCTTTTTCACGCTGACCTGGCCCGAAGCGGCCCGGACCCTGCTGATGTACCGTTTCCACACGCTGGATGGTGCGCGGGCAAAGGCGGCGGGGATGGGCTGGCGTGGCGCGCTTTACGCCTGGGAGTCGGCGGACACCGGCGCCGAGGCGACGCCGGAGCAGGTCATCACGCCAGCCCACCAGGTGGTCGATGTCCTCTGCGGCCGGCAGGAGCAGCATATCAGCGCCGACGTCGCCTATGCGGTCTGGCAATACTGGCAGGCGACCGGCGACGAAGACTTCCTCCGCGATGCGGGCGCCGAGATCATTCTGGAGACCGGCCGCTTCTGGGCAAGCCGCGCCCGGTTGGAGCCGGACGGCCTGCACCATATCCGCGGCGTCATCGGCCCGGATGAATATCACGAGCACATCGACGACAACGCCTACACAAACGTCATGGCGCGCTGGAACATCCATCGCGCGCTGGATGTTGCGGCCGCGTTGCGCGAGCGCTGGCCCGCTTGCTGGACACTGATTTCCAGTCGACTCGAATTGAGCGATGCCGAGTTGAGGCAGTGGCGGACCGTGGCGGACGCGATGGCAATTCGTCTTGATCCGGAAACTGGACTTTTCGAACAGTTCGCCGGCTATTTCGGCTTGGAAGATATCGACCTGGCGAACTTCGCCGGCCGTTCCGTCCCGATGGACATGGTGCTCGGGCGCGGTCGGATACAGCGATCGCAGATCGTCAAACAGGCAGACGTCGTGGCGCTGCTGGGGCTGGTGCCGGAAGCATGCCCACCCGAGGCGGCGGCGAAGAATTTTCGGTATTACGAACCGCGCTGCGCTCATGGCAGTTCACTCAGCCCCGCCATGCATGGACTCGTCGCGGCTCGCCTCGGCCAGTCGGCCATGGCGCTGCGGTACTTCCGGCAGACCGCCGCGATCGACCTCACCGACACCCAGGTCGGGACCGACGGCGGCGTTCACATAGCGGCCCTCGGCGGGCTCTGGATGCTGGCGGTGCTCGGTTTTGGCGGCGTGTCACTTCGAGACGAGGGGTTGGCGATCGATCCACGGTTGCCGGCCGGTTGGCAGAGCCTCGCCTTCAGGGTTCAGTGGCGTGGTCGCCGCGTCCGGATCAAGGTCGATCAGGAGCGGCGTCTTGAAGCAACGCTCGAATCAGGGGCGGCGATGACGCTTACGATCGGCGACGAGCAGCATGACCTTCGCCCGGATTCAGCGCTGCAGGTCTTTCTCGGACGGTCGTAGCACCGCGTGCCGGGCGGTCCCGGCACGAGCACGTCTACTTCGCCGGCAAAGGTTCCGGATGGGGCGACAGGGTCCGCAAATAATCGATCACGTCGGCCCGTTCCTTCGGGTTGGAAATGCCAGGGAATATCATTCGCGTGCCTGGCGCGTAGGCGCTGGGCTTGTGCAGCCACTCGAACAGTTCGGCGTATGTCCACGGCCCTTGCTTGCTCTTGAGCGCGGCCGAATAGTCGAACCCGGCCATATGTCCATGCGGCGCGCCCACCACGCCGTAAAGGTTCGGTCCCACGCCGGCCGGGCCGCCTTCGTTGAAGGTATGGCAGGCGACGCATCCCAGTTGCCTGGTGTCCGCCTCTCCCTTCTTTGGATCAGCCGACGCCAGCAGGCTATCTACCGGCGGCTCGCCGGGCGGTGCCGCTGCCGGAGCGGCCGCGCCGGCGGCCGGAGCCGCGGCGGCGCTGGCGGCCGGCTTGGGTGGTGGCGCCTCGGTCGGTTTCGGCAACGGCAGCGGATGCGGCGACAGCGTGCGCAGGTAGTCGATCACGTCCGCGCGTTCCTGATTGTTGCTGATACCGGCGAACGTCATCCGTGTGCCCGGCGCATAGGCACTGGGCTTGTGCAGCCATTCATTCAGTTCAGGGAACGTCCAGGGACCTTGCTTGCTCTTCAGCGCCTCGGAATAGCCGAAGCCCTGCATATGGGCGTGCGGGCCCCCAACCACGTTGTAGAGGTTTGGACCGACGCCCGCGCTCCCGCCTTCGTTGAAGGTATGGCACGCGGTGCAACCCAGCTTCTTGGTGTCCGCCTCACCCGTCGCCGGATCGGCCTTGGCCAGCAGCGGCGCGATCGGTGGCAACTCAGGGGCCGCCTTCTCACCCGAGGGCGCGGCCGTCTGCTGCACCTCGATCTTGATCGCGGGTTGCTTCAACGGCTTCTCGCTGACCAGATTGACGCCGATCGTTCCCGTCAGGAAGAAAACGATTCCAGCGACGAGCACGGCTGCGATCGTCTTGTTGACTTCCATCGAGTCCATTCAGTCTTAGCTCCCCACCCCCGCGCAGCATGCTCCGGGCCGAAGTATCGCCTTGCGTACTTCGCCCAGGGCACCGCGGTCAATTCCCGAAGATCCGTCGCCATGCCGGCTGTTAACGGTGTCGTGTAAACGACATCGCGGCACGCCGCGCAAGTCACTTTCGGGGAATCATCCCACACCCGTGGCCGAGCGACTGAGCCAGCCCGCGCCGCGTCGTAAAGCGGCGCCGGGCAGGACAGTCGCGATGGAGCGACCAGCGGTTCCGGGGGCGGGCGTGAACCTCGTCACTCAGCTCGATCCGCTGCCGGCGGTCGGGCGGCAGCTTCATGGGACACCGTCCATCGCAGCGGTTCCGCAGCTTGCAAGGCTGCTCATGCGGCGCGGGATGGCCGAGCGCGCGAAGTAAAACCAGTTCCGCATTCGCCACCGGCATACCGCCGGGTCACAACCGGCATCGAGCGGCCATCGCGCCGCCGTTAGAGCAAATTCAGCCCGGCTCCGCTTGCGAACCGACCTCAGGCAGCGAAATTGCTCAATAGATATGAACCAAAGCGGTTTTACTCGAGGTGAAAGCTCTTGAGCATGATCGCGCTGAGCGGAACGTCCCCGGCGCGTGAATCATGCGATCAAACAAAGAGATAGACCATTTTCGGCGTGCACAGTCAGGCTGAAAATGGTCTAGGATAGAAGATCCTGCTCCAACTCCTGCAAGGCCTTGCGCACCTCCGCCAGAATAAGCGTGTCCGCCGCCCGCTGATCGATATCCGGCACGTCCCAATCGAATATCGCACGATATTTCTCGATCAGCTTTCGCACGTCGGCCACGATCTCCCTCCGATGCGCCGCCAGTTCCTGCTCCTCGAGGCTTGCCACCTTGTTACTCCTGGATGTCGAACGGATGGGCGCCGATCGCGGCGACAGCCGGCCTCGCCGGCGCCCCCCGCCTGTCGCCGGTCACCCCCGCAGCTTGCGGTAGCGGCGGATCAGCGTGTTGGTGGACGCGTCATGCGCCAGTCGAGGCTCCGCTGCGTGACCAAGCTCCGGGATGATGCGGCTGGCCAGCACCTTGCCAAGCTCGACGCCCCATTGGTCGAAGCTGTCGATCGCCCAGATCGCGCCCTGGGTGAACACGCTGTGCTCATACAGCGCCACCAGGCTGCCCAGGGTCGCCGGATCAAGCCTCTCGGCCAGGATCATGTTGGTCGGCCGGTTGCCCTCGGTCACCCGGAACGGCGTCTGGAAATCGGGCGAGCCCTCCGCCTTCAGCTCTTCCGCGGTCTTGCCGAAGGCCAGCGCCTCGGCCTGGGCGAACAGGTTGGCCATCAGCAGGTCGTGCTGTTCGACGATCGGGCTCAGCGGCCGGCAGAAGCCGATCATGTCGCACGGCACCAGCTTCGTCCCCTGATGCAGCAACTGGTAGAAGGAATGCTGGCCGTCCGTGCCCGGCTCGCCCCAGATGATCGGACCGGTCTGGTAGGTCACCACATGCCCGTCCAGATCGACGTGCTTGCCGTTGCTCTCCATCTGAAGCTGCTGCAGATACGCGGGGAGGCGCGCCAGGTGCGCGGAGTAAGGCATGACGCCAAGCGTCTGGGCGCCGAAGAAGTTATTGTACCAGACGCTCAGCAGACCCAGCAGAAGCGGCAGATTGCGCTCCGGCGGGGCGGTGCGGAAATGCTCGTCCATCGCATGGAAGCCGGCCAGCATCGCTCGGAAATTCTCCGGCCCCACCGCGATCATCGTCGACAGGCCGATCGCGCTGTCCATCGAGTAGCGTCCGCCCACCCAGTCCCAGAAACCGAAGGTGTTCGCCGGATCAATGCCGAACTTGGTGACCCCGGGAATGTTGGTCGACACGGCGGCGAAATGCTTCGCGACCGCCGCCTCGCTTCCAAGCTTCTGCACCAGCCAGGCGCGCGCGGTCGCGGCGTTGGTCATTGTCTCCAGCGTGGTGAAAGTTTTCGAGGAGACGATGAACAGCGTCTCCGCCGCATCCATGCCCTGGGTTGCCTCGCTGAAATCAGCCCCGTCCACGTTGGCGACGAAGCGAAACGTCATCGAACGATCACTGAACGGGCGCAGCGCGCGATAGGCCATCTCTGGTCCCAGATACGAGCCGCCGATGCCGATGTTCACCACGTTGCGGATGCGTTTGCCCGTATGGCCGGTGAACCGCCCTTCGCGCACGCTTGCGGCGAACGCCGCCATCGCATCCAGCACCTTGTGCACATCGGGCATGACGTCGGCCCCGTCCACCTCGATCCGCGTGCCGCGCGGCGCGCGCAGGGCGATGTGCAGCACGGCGCGGCGTTCCGTGGCGTTGATCTTCTCGCCGGCGAACATCGCGTCGCGCCGCCTCGTCACCCCCCGCTCTTTCGCCAGCTCGAACAGCAGTTGCAGCGTCTCATTGGTGATGCGGTTCTTCGAGTAGTCCAGGAACAAGCCCCCGCCCTCGGCGGAGAAACGCTCCGCCCGCTGCGGGTCATCGGCGAACAGGGCGCGCAGATGGACGTCCTTGATCTCGGCATGATGCCTGGCGAGCTTCTGCCAAGAAGGCGTAGCGGTCAGATCGGTCATGGTGAATTCCCCGAAGCGCAAGAGTGTTTCCGGATGGATCCTTACAGCAATCTCAGCCTGACCAGGGTCGCGCGGCGATCTCAGGCTGATGAAATCGCGCGCCGAACGTGGGCTGGCGCGTTTCCGCTCCAGACCTGAGGCCAGGAGGCGGTGCCGTCAGTGCTATTCCTTCGGCTTCTCGACATGTCCGCCAAACTCGAAGCGCAGCGCGGACAGCAGACGGTCGCCATAATCGGCCTCGCCGCGCGAGGTGAAACGGGCGAACAGCGCCGCCGAGATCACCGGCGCGGGCACGCTTTCCTCGACCGCGGCTTGCACCGTCCAGCGCCCCTCCCCTGAATCCGAGACCCGTCCGGCAAAGCCGTCGAGACCGGGGCTCTTGCGCAGCGCGCTCGCGGCCAGGTCGAGCAGCCAGGAGGCGACGACGCTGCCGCGGCGCCAGACCTCGGCGACCTGGGCTACATCGATGTCGTATTTGTAGTGTTCAGGGTGCCGCAGCGGTGTCGTCTCGGCATCGTCCACCTGGGTGTGCAGTCCGACGTTGGCGTGCTTGATGATGTTGAACCCCTCGGCATAAGCGGCCATCAGCCCGTATTCGATGCCGTTGTGCACCATCTTCACGAAGTGCCCGGCGCCGTTCGGCCCGCAATGCAGGTAGCCCAGTTCCGCCGTGCCCGGATTACCCTCCGCCCCGGGCGTGCGCGGCGCCGCGTCGAGCCCTGGAGCAAGCGAGCGGAAGATCGGGTCGAGACGCTTTACCACCTCGGGCTCGCCGCCGATCATGTGACAGTAGCCGCGCTCCAGGCCCCAGACGCCGCCGCTGACGCCGACATCCACGTAGTGCAGACCCTTCGCACGCAGTTCTCCGGCTCGGCGGATATCGTCATGATAGTATGAATTGCCTCCGTCCACGACGATGTCGCCCGCTTCCAGCAGCGGGAGGAGCGAGCCTAGCACCGGATCGACCACGGCGGCCGGCACCATGAGCCATACCAGCCGCGGCTTGCTGAGTTGCTTGACGAAGTCGGGCAGGCTCGTGGTGCCTTTCGCCCCCTTGGCGACCAGCGCGTCCACCGCCTCGTGATGGCTGTCGTACACGAGGCATTCGTGGCCGGCCTTGGCGAGCCTGATCACCATGTTGCCGCCCATCCGTCCCAGGCCGATCATACCTAGCTGCATCGTTCCGTTCCTTCGTCTGTGGGTCCGCGTCACTCGGCATTGACAATGGGCGACCTGCCAGACCGTGACAATCGCCCGCCGCCCCGATTTTGCCACGCGCCGGGGACGGGAAATTGTCCGTTCTCGCCCTGACGCGACAATGTCCCAGGCTGGCGGCCTGCTGTCGATGATCTGTCGGACACCCCAATTCCCGTGCACGGACTGGATCCCCGTAACGTTAACATCGTTCGCCCGTTTCGGTTCCCTGCCGCCTGCCCCGGGCCGACAGACAGCTGTCTCCCTTCGAGGCGCATTGACCGCGACCTGCACGGCCACCGCGTCCGCACGTCGGCAAAATGCCCACGCGCCGCGAAGGCTCGGTGGGGATGGCTGCGCCGCTGACCTCTTCGTCCCCCTCGGATCGCAAATCGATCCCGGACCGGTGCGATTGCCCGTCCAATGGAGCCAGGCGTCTCGACTTGGACTGCGAACGCTCTGGCGGCGGCGATCGTCGCGAGGGCGCCCCTTCAGCCCGGCCCGGTCCGCCCGTGCTATTTGACCCGCGTGCCACCTTGACTCGCGTGTCGCCTTCGGCTCGTTCCCGCGACCTGACGGAGTAGGTGCCGACCGCACCCGCCGCCCGGATCGCCGCGCTTGAGCACCAACCGCACTTGAGCACCAAAAGAAACGGAGCGGCGGATTGCTCCGCTGCCCCGTTCCTCAACGCCAGTCGCTCGGAGTGATCGGCTTGATCTAATGAGGCACAAATACTGGGAAGTGGAACATCTGAGCGAGATCCATCGACACCTGGAAGCCGATGACCCAGTCATTATGCAGGCTGAGCGATCCGGCGCTGTTCGTCACGCCGGCAGGATTGTCCGGATCGACCACAAGTTGTGCGTACGGCTTGAACGTGATCCCCGGGATGACCTGTGCTCCGTAGTTCAGTTCGAAGATCCACTGGTTGCCAGTACTGGCGCCGTTCGGGAGGTAGCCCCTGTTGTCCTTGTACAGCGTGCCGACGAGGCCAATGGTGTCGGCCGGCCGCAGCTTGCCGAAGGGCGCGTAGTCATAAAGGCCGGCGTAGTATTGGCCCCAGAAATCTTCGTTCCCGCTATAGATGATGGCGCCGGCGAACGCGCGCAAGCTCTGATTGGTTGCCCGATCCGGCCGCCATATCGTCTGCTCACCCTGCGCCCAGAACGCCTGGCGGCCATTCCCTACGGTACCATTCGGTCTGGTGAAATCCGATGTATCGAAATATCCGCCGATGTCGTACTTGACCGGATATGCGGCGTCCTTGAAGCCGGTCACCCATCCGATTTCCATCGGGACGAACACACCGGTTGCATTTTGCGCGCCCCAGTTACTGAAACCTGCCGGAATGAAGCCACCTTGGCTCGGGTCGTCCTCGAAAGCGCCGGCCCTGATGTACAACTGCGGCGAAACCTGGAAGTTGATGCGTGCACCCCACTCGACGGACGGGAACGCCTGGTTGTTCGTGGCTCCGTACCAAGTGCCTGGCTGCGCGCAGATGATGCTGCTGACGAAATTACACCCGATGGTTGGGAACGCGAAGTCGAATGTCGGCTGATACCGGCCGATGACGATGTCCAGTCGGTCCGCGTCGAAGCCCTGTTCCCAGTACAATTGGTCCATACGGTATTTGACCGGCCCGCCGTTGGCCTGCAGGATGCCGCTCGTTCCGGCAATGCCGCCGAAAGTCCCGATCGGGATGCCGTTACGTTCGTCAAACGTGATGTGGAAGGACGCCCCCGTGATCCCCAGTAAGGTCTGAAGATCCAGGATCACGTTGGCGTAAGTTTCGCCGATCGGCTGCACCCCGGTCTTCTGCCCGCCCGCGACAAGTGCGGACATGTCCTCGGTATAGCTGAAGTCCATGTATACGCCGTTGTTCGCCATATTCTTGCCGAACGCGGTAACCGAGTCGAAGATCGGCGGCGACGAGGTGCCGGTCCAATCCTGCGCACTGGCCGGGGCGCTGACGCCTGCGATGACGCCGGCGAGCGCCGCCGCACCCAGGCCATTAACGTAACGCACCTTACTCATTTCTGTCTCCCGTCCAAACGGTTTCTGAAGGCCTTGGTTGGTAGTCTTGTTTATTGCCGATCCGGCCCGCTTGGCAGCCCGAGCAGGCCGAATCGGATGATCGCCCTAGTTCGGCAGCGTTATCTGGCTGGCCTGGCTTGTTCGGCCACCTCCCGTGATCTCAAGACCGGCATGCTGGTCGTCGGCTGCCCCGGTGAGATCAGGTGCTGGCTCCATGGGCATGTGTGCCCGAAGGGAAGTCTTCGTCGGATTGCAGCCGAAGCGCAAAATTGCGATCTCTCCGAGGGATATCGTCGAACGCCCGGCCCAGTGCGACTTCACACGCTCGGTCCACATGTGGGACTTGACACTGAAGGCTGGCATCATGGCAAACGTTCCTACAGCACAATCATGCTACAGACGGCTTCGGCTGATTAAGGATCAGATCAGACGGATCTGACCCCCTGACATGACCCCGGGCCCAGGATCCAATCGAGCCCGTTTGCTGTTGCTGCTCTTTTCACCCTCGCTCCTTCGCCGCTGCGCGACTGTTTGTTATAGCCCACCGTTGCACGTGGACATTTGATTACCTGAGGCTAGCCGCGCCTGCCCGAAAACGTCAATCACCAGAATGGTTCAGTAGTGCACGCGTTCGCGCGAGCGACACTAGGTGTGGCATTTTTGGCACGGACATCGCTTCGACGCCCGATTTACAAGTGCTATCATGGCCCTGGCTAAACGTGGCGGCCGCTCAAATAATAGAACATGGCCCGATCCAGAGGCATATATTTGCCGGCGTGCGCGCGTCATCAGCCGCCCGTCTACAGCGCGGGGATACCGGATCCGCTCGAAATGCCGGCGGCCAGCCGATACGATCGCGCCCTGAACGGACGCGTACCCCGTCCGTCTCGATTGGTCACCGTCGCCCGCCTGGCACGGCGGGTTCGGTGATGGCCGCACGGCAACCGTTTCGCGGAGGCCAGCCAAGCCACATGCGAGCAAAGCCGCTCGGCCTGTCCCTGGTCGATGGGCCGCGGATCGTCACAGCACATTTCCCCCATTCGTCGTTCCGGGAGCCGGTGTGCCGGAGGCGTCCCGCGGCGGCCCAGCATAGACGAGCCGAACGAGAGGCGAAAAAGGCATTCTGAATAGAGACAGAAAACGCCGGGAGACGCCCGCCGCTTCTGCCGCTCGTTGCTGTCGGAACCGTTACCAGGTCATCACCGCACCCAAAACTACGCCTTGGCCCTTGGCGTCGACGGTTCTGCCGTTGACGCCGAGGGTGCCTTGGCTGAAGTCGAACCCGCCCTGGTGCCGCTGCTCATACTGGTATTCGGCCACCAGCTGCATGCCGGGAGCCAGTTTGTAGTTGCCGCCAAGCGCGGTGCCAATCTCGTGGCGCTGGGATATGCCAACCAGGCGCGCATCGCCCTGCGAGTTGATCGACTCGAACATCGCCCCCAGGATCCATGGTCCCAAGGCATAGGTCACGCCGGCGACATAGGCATTCATAGGCACACCGCCAGACGGGTCCAGACTCAACTGGCCGTTCACTTGGCCACCCATATAGTCCACCGCATAGGTGAAGTTTGCGACGGTAACAGCCACGCCGGCCTCGTAGAAGCCCATGTCGTCATACCGCATGAACTGCGTGGCGTTTATGCCGGCGGCGGCCCCGTTCTGGAACGAGACCCGCGCCTGCCCAGGGGTCTCATAGGCTTGCGTCGTGAGCGTTTCACGGCCCGACGCCTCATAGAGGCCGTACGTCTTGAAGTCTACGGCGCCGAACGAGTATTGATACCGCAGTGCCGCCCCGGCCATGTCGATCCATCTGGTCGCATCGTTGCCGGACGAAACGGCCAGACATTCCGGCCCGGCCTGATTGCAGACGCCGTTCTGGAACGGGTTGGAACCGGCGCCATCGGCAAAAATGTTTCCCTTGCTGGGAACATAGTTGGCACCGAAGTCGAAGCCGTAGACCTGCGGCGACAAATAGGCGATTTTACCGGTGGCATACTCCGCGGCCGCCTGTGACGCGAACACCCACGGGACACCAAAGGCCCCTTGCGGGGCAATCGCCGTCGTGGCGCCGCCGTTGAGCGTCCCCATGCCCGCATCCCAGCACTGGCTGCTGAAGATGCAGGGGTCCATCAGGCCGATGATGCCCTCGGCCCCGCCGACCCGGAGGATACCAGCCTGATCCTGCGCCAGGTAAACAAACGCCTTCCGGATATACACGGTCTGGCCCTGGCTGTTGGCCGTCCCGCTGTTCGAGGCGGCGGTCGCGCTGCTGTCGGCGGTGCCGCCCTGGAAATTTTCCCAGGTTTCGACCGCCGCGCCGTAGCGAATGCCGTTCACGGACAAACCGTCGACGCCAAAATAGAGCCGAACATCAGTGGCGACACCAATGGGGTTGAGCTTGTAGCCGTTCGGTACGCCCGTCGCGGTCCGGCCCGTATCGACGGAGGTAAAGCTCGCCGCCACATCAGCTTCAACGCGCCCATTCAAACGGATCACGATCGTGCCCGGATGCGGTACGGCATCAACGTTCGGTGCGCGAATTGTACTCAATGGGCCGGCTTCCGCGCTGCCGGTTGGAGTATTGGCGGTACCCCACCCGTTGTTGTTGTTCGACGTGTTGCCACCAGCACCGTAAGGCGCAACCAGCTGTCCTTGCGTCGGGTTCGCCGGCGCGACTGTCTGCGCATACGCCAGGCCCTCAAACGCACTTAACAAGGCGACACTGGCGATTAATAACTTGCGCACAAGAAATGCTCCTTGATCACCCAATCGCTGGCGATCACTCCAAAGTCTCTCAACCCGTGAAATGTTAACTGAATCAACCAGGGACCAGCGAAATCGTGGCCGCTTAATGAGCTCCATCTTACCGAGTTGCAACGACTACTATCACCCTTCGTCAAGGTTGCAAATCAGCGTTGCGATTCCACTTCCATACCGGCGTATTGTGGATTAACTATTTGGGAACAAATCTAAATTACTTGGCCGCGGATGTTCGCGTTGCGCGCCGACCACGAGTTCAGGCATCGGCCGCAGCACAGCCGATCCGGCTCAACTCCACAGTAACATCAACCTGCATAACAGTACAATTTCGCCCTGTCTGCACTCGTTATTATCATACAGGCGTCGGATCACCGAGAAGGCCGCACGTTCGCCGGCGCCCTTCCCGAGCCGCAACCCTGAGACCATCGACCGAGCGCTGTGGCGGTCGCGCCATACCACTCCTGATAATCGGCACAGTCATATTTCTTTAACCAAGGTGACATCGAAGCATCCGGGGACGCCCCCTAAAGCAAGGGTTAGGTGCCGTGTAGCCGTCGCGACATCGTCTTTGAATATCTGCCAGCTCCGGGGGATCGATGAATAAAATCAGCTTCTTGAAGTTCATTCTGTGTTGCACGACCGCGATCGGCGGTGTCGCGCTCACCCAACCGGCGACGGCCCAGACCCAAACCCAGATCGACTCGATCGAGAAGGAAATCAAGGCGCTGCAGCGCCAGCTAGGCCAGGTCAAGGCCGACCTCGCGGCGCGTGACCACGCGCTGAAAGCGGCGCAGGAACAGGCCAGGGCAGCGCAGGCCCAGGCCAAGGCAGCGCAGGAGCAGTCGACGGCGACATCCGCGAAGATCCAGGCGATACCAACCCAGGTGGTTCAGGCTGCTCCCCCGCCCGCTCCGCCGATGCCCCCGGGACAATTCAAGGCCGGACAAATAACCGTCACGCTGGGCGGGTTCGCGGCGCTTGAAGGTATCTATCGGACGCGTAATGAGGCATCCAGCATCGACACCAGCTTCGGCGGCATCCCGTTCGCCAACAGCCCCAACTATCACATCCCTGAGTACCGTGAAACGGCGCAGCAGAGCCGCTTTTCCTTGATGGCGCAAGGCGCGCTCGACCCGGCGCAGGAGCTGACCGGCTACCTGGAGACCGACTTCCTCAGTGCAGGTTCCTCATCGAACTCGAATGAGAGCAACAGCTACACGCTGCGGTTACGCCAGTTCTGGGGGGCCTACGACAACACCGACTGGGGCCTGCACACCCTGGCCGGCCAGGGCTGGAGCCTTGCAACCATGTATCGTGTCGGCCTCGTGCCGCGACAGGAAAACGTGCCGCTGACGATCGACGCGCAGTACGTGGTGGGCTTCGACTGGGCCCGACAGGCCGAGCTTCGGGTGGTCAAGGACTTCGACGACCGCAAGATCTGGGCCGGTCTTTCATTGGAGGAGCCGCAGACAACGTTCAGCGGCGCGGCTGGCCCCAACTGCCTCACCGGCGCCCAGGCACCGACCGCGGTCGGTGGCGGCACGTTGGAATATACCCAGTGCGGCGGATCAAACGTCAATACGATTCAGGCCTACAGCGACAACTATGCACCCGACATCATCGCCAAGGTCGCTGCCGACCCGGGCTGGGGCCACTACGAGTTGTACGGCTTGCTGCGGTTCCTGGGCGGGCGGGTCTCCTTCGCCTCCACCGGCACGGGCAAGGACTACACGACTACGGGAGAAGGTATCGGCGGGGGCATGATCCTGCCGTTGGTGCCCAAGATGCTGGACTTCCAGGTCAGCGGTCTGATCGGCCAGGGCGTCGGCCGCTACGGCTCGGCGCAGCTTCCCGATGCCACATTCTCCCCGACCGGCAAGATCGAACCGCTGGCCGAGTATTCGATCATGGGAGGGTTCGTGGGACACCCGATAACCGCGGTCGATATCTACGCCTATGGGGGCGCCGAGGGTACGGACTCGAAGTCCTTCGCGGGCACGTTCGGCTACGGCAATCCGAATACGAACCTCGCCGGTTGTGCGATCGAGCTTGGTACATGCAATGCCTCGACCTCCTCCGTCGTCGAAGGCACCGTGGGCGCGTGGTGGCGGGTTATCAAGTCCAGATTCGGCACCATGCAGCTCGGCACTCAGTACGAATATGTCGACCGAAACGCGTTCCAGGGCGTGGGTGCGACCAAAGGCAGCATAGTGTCGCCGTCGACGAATGAAAACATGTTCCTGTTCAGCGTTCGCTACCTGCCGTTCCAGTAAGTGCGTTCGGAAAAATAGCCGAAGCGGCCCTGGTCCGCTCACGGCTCGCGTGACATGGCCGGCCTCGTGCCGGCCATCCACCTCGTTTCCCCGCGGATTCCTCGAAAATCCGAACATTGAGCAAAATCGGCGTGACGCGAATTTGCGAAGCGGCCTCAGGCTGATGCAATTGCTCGATAAATATGAGCGGGAGCGTTTCCACTCAGGATGAAACGCCCAGGAGGCGTAAACCCGTGGCGGGGCGGCACCATTGGGCGATATACTTCGCCGTCCGTGGCAGACCTCCGCTCGGCCAATGTCTTTTGTCGCCCACGGTGATGACAGCGCCAGCCGTCTCGGGATGGACTGTGAAATCCATTTTAATGGACCGCTTAGAACCGGGCCGCTAGTTACCTGTCGCGCTGATCCACCGGCATTCGCACCTCGACGCCGGCACGATGGGCACTATCTCGGGCGACACGCGAACCGCAACAGGCTGTCATTAGAATGAATATAGCCGGACTCAACGCGGATCCCAGCAACGTTCCGCGTCATGGTCGCCGTATCCTCCTTATCGAGGACGACCTTGAAATGGCCGACGCGATCCGCAGCGATCTCGTCGACCACGGCTTCGATGTCCGCCACGCGGCCACCGGCTTCGACGGCATGGCGCAGGCCGAAACCGGAACATCCGATCTTCTGATCGTCGACCGGATGCTGCCGGGACTGGACGGGCTGACCATCATCCAGCGCCTGCGCGAACGCAATCTCCATGCCCCTGTCCTGGTCCTCAGCGCGCTCGGCGAGGTGACCGAGCGGGTGCGCGGCCTCCAGGCCGGCGGTGACGACTATCTCACCAAACCGTTCGCGCTGTCCGAACTGCTGGCCCGCGTGGAGGCCCTGCTGCGCCGGCCCGCCGAGATCCGCGCCACCGAACTGCATGTGGGCTCCCTCTCGCTCGATCTGATCGAACGATCCGCGCGCCGCCACGGCCGGCCCATCGAGCTTCTGGGACGCGAATTCAAACTGTTGCTCTATTTCATGCAGCGGCCGGGACAGGTCGTGACCCGCGGCATGCTGCTCGAGCACATCTGGAATTGCCGTTTCCTGCCGCAAAGCAACCCGATCGACGTACACATCGGCAAGCTGCGCCGCAAACTCGACGGCCCCGGGGAGCCGCCGCTGATCCATAGCGTACGCGGCCAGGGTTTTGTCCTGACGCCCGATGCGTAGCATTCTGGCGTCCTCCGCGTTCCGCCGCGTGGCCGCGGTGTCGGCCGCATTCTGCTTCGCCGCGTTCCTGTTGTTCGCCTTCATCTATTTGCAGACCGCGGTCTATGAGACCCGGCGCATCGACAACCTGGTCGAGCAGCAGGTGGCCACCATTGCCCAGGCGCCCACCGCACAGATCCTGTGGACGGTCAATACCGGGGTCGCCCACGACCTGCACCGGGTCACCTTTTCGGCGGTGTTTGATCCGGCGGGAAACCTCGTCGCGGGCAATCTCCGCCGGTTGCCGACGGCCCTGCCGCTCGATGGGCGCGCCCATCGGCTGGATGCGGCTCAGTTGGACATCACGCGCACCGATGACGAGCCGGTTATCGCCGCCGGCCGGAGATTGCCGGATGGGCGGGTGCTGATCCTCGGCCGCAGCATCGACCAACTGGCCGAGGTCCGCGCCGTGGTCACACGCGCACTGGCGCTGGGCGTGATCCCGGCCGTGCTGCTAGCCCTGGGCTTCGGCATGTTGCTCGGCCATCGCACCAACCAGCGGATCAAGTCGATGCAACTCGCGCTCGATCGCGTGCGCCGCGGCCACCTGTCCGAACGCCTGCCGACACGCAACAGCGGCCGCGACTTCGACCAGCTTGCGACCAGCGTGAACCACATGCTCGCCGAACTCGAGCGGCTGCTGAACCAGTTGCACGACGTCGGCAACAACATCGCCCATGATTTGCGTACGCCGCTCTCACGGGTCCGTACTCAGTTGGAACGCGCGCGCCGGGTCTGCACCACCCGCGAGGAACTGGAACAGGCCGTCGACCGGGCGGTGGTCAGCCTCGACCAGGCATCCGGCATCATCACCGCCCTGCTGCGCATCGCCGAGATCGAGCATGCCCAGCGTGGCGTGTCGTTCGGCCCGGTCGACCTCGATGAGCTGCTGCAGGAGGTGCTGGAACTCTACAGCCCCATCGCCGAGGCAAAGGGCATCTGTACCCATCTCGCGCCGGCCTGGGTGTCTTTTGTCCAGGGTGACCGCGACCTGCTGTTCGAGGCGGTGGCCAATCTGGTGGACAATGCCATCAAGTTCACGCCGGAGAACGGCCAAGTCGAACTGGCGCTGGTCGAAACGGCGGCCGGCCCGGTGATCGAGGTCGCTGATACCGGCCCGGGCATCGCAGCCGAACACCGCGCCCAGGTGTTCACCCGTTTCCACCGCCTGGACAAAAGCCGCAACGTCCCCGGCAGCGGCCTTGGGCTGAGCCTGGTGCAAGCCATCGTCGGGATGCACGGATTTTCGATCTCGCTCGCCGACCGGCCGGGCGGAGGCTGCATCGTGCGGCTGCTTTGCGGCCCCGCGTCGGCCGACGCTCCCGCCTCCAGCCTGGCGCCCCCTGCAGACCCGCCCCCAGCCGACCCGCCCCCAGCCGCCCCGCCCCCAGCCGCGCCGGATCTTGCCACCGCGCGGGCCCGGACCGCATAGCTCATGATTGCCATCGTTCGCATCGCGCTCAGCCGACCCTATACTTTCATCGTTCTCGCATTGCTGATCGCTTTGTTCGGCGTGCTGTCCTGGTTTCGCACCCCCACTGACATCTTCCCCAATATCGGCATCCCCGTGATCAGCGCGGTCTGGACCTACAATGGTCTGCCGCCGAACGACATGTCCGGGCGCATCGTCTATTACTATGAGCGCACGCTCTCCTCGCAGGTCAACGACATCCAGCACATCGAGTCGCAGTCGCTGCCCGGCTATGGCGTGGTCAAGATCTTCTTCCAGCCGGGCGTCAACATCAACGGTGCGCTGGCCCAGGTGACCGCCGCCTCGCAGACTGTGCTGAAGCTGCTGCCGGCCGGCGTCACGCCGCCCTATGTGCTCCTGTTCAATGCCTCCAGCGTGCCGATCCTGCAGTTGGCGCTGTCCAGCAAGACGCTGTCGCAGGCCCGCCTGTTCGACTACGGGCAGAACTTCATCCGTCCGCAACTGGCCACCGTCGCGGGCGCGGCCATCCCGTCGCCGTACGGCGGCAAGGTGCGGCAGGTCCAGGTCGACATCGACCAGCAGAAGCTGCAGGCCCATGGCATGTCCGCACAGGACGTGGTCAACGCGCTGGCGGCGCAGAACCTGATCACGCCCGTCGGCACCGAGAAGGTCGGCAAGTTCGAATACATCGTCTCGCTGAACGATGCGCCCCAGGCAATCGCCGAACTGAACGATCTGCCGATCAGGAAGGTGAACGGCACGCTGGTCTATATCCGCGACGTCGCCTTCGTGCACGACGGTGCGCCACCCCAGATCAACGTCGTCCGCGTGGACAGCAGCCACGCCGTGCTGATGACAATCCTGAAGTCAGGCTCCGCCTCCACGCTCGACGTCATCAACGGGATCAAGGCGTTGCTGCCGAAGATCAGGGAATCGCTGCCCAGAAGCCTGACGCTGCACGTGGTCGGCGATCAGTCGGTCTTCGTCAACGACGCGGTGTCCGGCGTGATCCGGGAAGGTGCGATCGCCGCCGCGCTGACCGGTCTGATGATCCTGCTGTTCCTGGGAAGCTGGCGATCGACGCTGATCATCACGATATCGATCCCGCTCGCCATCCTGGCCTCTATCACCATGCTCTCGGTACTGGGCCAGACCATCAACGTGATGACCCTGGGCGGCCTCGCGCTCGCGGTCGGCATCCTGGTGGACGACGCGACGGTCACCATCGAGAACATCAACTACCACCTGGAACAGGGCAAGGAGATCGAGCCGGCGATCATGGACGGCGCCCGCCAGATCGTCGTGCCGGCGACCGTCTCGCTGCTGTGCATCTGCATCGTGTTCGTGCCGATGTTCGGCCTCGGCGGTGTCGCCGGCTACCTGTTCCGCCCGCTGGCCGAGGCTGTGGTGTTCGCGATGATCGGGTCTTACGTCCTGTCGCGCACACTGGTGCCCACGTTGGCCAATTACCTGCTGCGCGGCCAGGCGCATCATGGCGAACACGGCGGCCACGATCCCCATGCGAAGCCGCCGACCCGTAACCCGCTGGTGCGCTTCCAGCGCGCCTTCGAGCACCGGTTCGAGCAGTTCCGCGCCGGCTACACCGGCTTGCTCGACCTCGCGCTCAGCCTCCGCTGGATATTCGTCATCGGCTTTCTGACGGTGGTCGCTGCTTCGTTCACCCTGGTGCCGTTCCTCGGCCAGAACTTCTTCCCGACCGTCGACAGCGGCCAGATCAAGCTGCACGTGCGCGCCCAGGTCGGCACCCGCATCGAGGAAACAGCCAAGCTGTTCGACCAGGTCGAGGATGAGGTGCGGCGGACCATTCCACCCAATGAGCTTGACACCATCGTTGACAACATTGGCCTGCCGATCAGCGGCATCAACATGGCATACAACAACTCCGGCACCATCGGCCCGAGTGACGGCGATATCCTGATTAGCCTGAAGCCCGATCACCATCCCACCGACGATTACATCCAAGCCCTGCGCGAGCGCCTGCCACGGATGTTCCCAGGAACGACGTTTCTCCTTCCTGCCGGCTGACATCGTGACCCAGATCCTGAATTTCGGTCTGCCGGCGCCAATCGACGTGCAGGTGATCGGCAATAAGCTGGAAGCCAACCGAGCCTACGCCAGTATGCTGCTGAAGCGCATCCAGGAGGTGCCGGGGATCGCCGATCCGCGGATCCAGCAGGCGTTCAACGCGCCAACCCTGAACGTGAACGTCAACCGATCCTTCGCCAGCGAGGTCGGACTGACCGAGCGCGACTTCGCGACCAGCATGCAGGACAACCTGGCCGGCAGCATACAGACCGCACCGACATTCTGGCTGAACCCGAAGAACGGCGTGTCGTATCCGATCGTCGTGCAGATCCCGCAATACCGCATGGATACCGTCGGCGAGTTGAACAACATGCCGATCACCGGCTCCGGCGGCACCCAGTTGCTGGGCGCCATGGCAAGCGTCACCGAGGGCGCGAGCCCGGCGGTCGTGTCGCACTATAATGTGCAACCGGTCATCGATATCTACGGCTACCACCCACGGCCGCGACCTCGGCGCCGTCGCAACCGACATCCGCGACATCCTGCACGAAACCGCATCCGAGGTGCCGCTCGGGTCCACCGTCGTGCTGCGCGGCCAGGTCACCACCATGACCAGCGCCTACGCGCAGCTCATCGAGGGCCTGGGCATGGCGATCGTGCTGATCTACCTGCTGATCGTCGTCAACTTCCAGTCATGGCTGGATCCGTTCGTGATCGTCACCGCGCTTGCCCGCCGCTCTCGCCGGCATCGTCTGGATGTTGTTCGCGACAGAAACCACGCTGTCGGTGCCTGCGTTGACAGGTGCGATCATGTGCATGGGCGTTGCGACCGCGAACAGTATCCTTGTCATCAGTTTTGCGCGTGAGGTATTGTCGCAGGGAGCGGACGCCCTGACTGCCGCCAGGGAAGCCGGCGCCACACGCTTCCGCCCGGTGCTGATGACGGCGCTGGCGATGATCATCGGCATGGCACCGATGGCGCTCAGTGCCGAACAGAACGCACCGCTCGGGCGCGCGGTGATCGGCGGCCTCTTGTTCGCGACCTTCGCAACGCTGTTCTTCGTTCCTGTCGTCTTCTCGATCGCGCACGGCAGGGCCAACCGGACATCGGCAATGGCATCACACAGCGGACAGGCCCATTCGCATGCTTGAGAAAGTCGAGACAGAGATGCCCCGGGACACCGCCGCGGAACACGACGGGCCGCCTCAGCGCAAGCGGCATCGGATGCTCGCCCTGGTCCTGGTCCTCGTTGTTCTGGCGGCCGTCAGCCTCGCCGTCACCGGCATCATGAGCCGCAATCACGACGAGACCAGACTGGCCAAATGGACCCAGGCGCAGGCCATCCCGACCGTCAAGGTCGTCGCGCCGGAGCGTGGCACCAAAAACCAGGAACTGATCCTGCCCGGCGACGTGGAGGCTTACTATGAGGCGCCCATCTACGCCCGGGTGCCCGGCTATCTGAAAATGTGGTACAAGGATATCGGTGCGCGCGTAAAGGCCGGCCAGGAACTCGCGGTGATCGATACGCCCGATCTCGACCAGCAGCTCAATCAGGCAAAGCAGGATCTGGCCAGCGTCGTGGCCAATGCCAAACTCGCCGAACTGACGGCGAAACGGTGGAAGGCGCTTCTCTCATCGCAATCGGTGTCGCAGCAGACGGTGGATGAAAAGGTCGGCGACGCGGCTGCCAAGGACGCCCTGGTCGCCGCGGCACAGGCCAACGTGGATCGCCTGCAGGCGCTGGAGAGCTTCAAGCATATCACCGCGCCTTTCGATGGGGTCGTTACGGCGCGTGAAACCGATATCGGCGCCCTGATCAACGCGGGCAGCGGTTCCGGCAGCGGCGCGGAACTGTTCAAGGTCGCCGACATCCACCAGATGCGCGTCTATGTGCGGGTCCCGCAGGCCTACGCCAGCCAGCTTCATCCAGGCCTGGTCGCGCATTTGAAGCTGGCACAATATCCGCACGAGGAATTCAAGGCGACGCTGGACACCACGTCGAATGCGATCTCGAAGCAATCCCGCACCGTGCTCGTCGAGCTGATGGCGAATAATATGGACGGCAAGCTGTGGCCAGGAACGTTCGCCGAAGTGCATTTCCAGTTGCCGCCGGATCCCGACATCTACCACATCCCCACCAGCGCGCTGGTATTCCGCGAGCACGGTCTGCAGGTCGCGACCGTCGGCGATGACGACAAGGTCCGGCTCAAGTCAATCACGCCTGGCCGCGATCTGGGCACCGAAATCGAGGTCCTCTCCGGCCTCACCCCGTCCGACCGGGTGATCGACAACCCACCTGATTCGATCAGTACCGGCGATGTGGTGAAGGTCGCGGGCGAGCCCGAGACTAATGCGAAAACCGCGCAGTTGAGCGGAGAAAAGCGAGATACCGGAGAATGACGCCTGCCAGGCTGTTGTGCATGGTTGGATGCATGGTCACGCTGGCCGGTTGCGATTTTGCCCCACCCTACCATCCGCCAACCGTAGCAGTGCCATCGGCTTTCAAGGAGGCTGTCGTCGCCAAGCCCTGTCGAAAGCAGGCCCCTGGCGCCCGGCACAGCCGGCTGACGCCGTCCCGCGCGGCCCATGGTGGGAGGTCTACCACAATCCCGAGTTGAACCGGTTGGAGCCGCAGGTCGACGTCGGCAATCAGACCCTCGCCCAGACCCTTGCAGTCTATAATCAGGCGCGCGCCTTCGCGCGGGAGGCGGAGGCCGGATTATACCCCACGGTCGGTCTCGGCGGAACAATATCGACCAACAAACAGTCAGCGCATCGACCACTTCGTTCCGCCAATCAACCCACCTACTATCGGCGCCAACACGATCGATGCCCAGGCCAACTACGAAGTCGACGTCTGGGGTCGGATCCGCGACTTCGTCGCCGCGGGAAAGGCGGCGGCGCAGGCCAGTGCCGCGGATCTCGAAGAGGTCCGCCTGAGCCTGCATGCCGAACTGGCGAACGACTTCGTGACCTTGCGCGGCCTGGACGAGCAAATCCAGTTGCTCAACACGACGGTCGGGGCCTACGCGCGGGCGCTGACGCTGGTGCAGAACCGTTTCCGCGGCGACATCGCCTCGGGCGTCGACGTGGCCCAGGCGGAAACCCAGCTCGCCAGCGCGAAGTCACAGATCTCCGACGTGATGTCGCGGCGGCAACTGCTGGAGCACGCGATCGCCACGCTGATCGGCCAGCCCGCGCCCGCCGTTCTCGCTGGCCGCATCCGCGGTCCCGATACGCCAGCCCAACATCCCGGCCGGCATTCCGTCCACCCTGCTGCAGCGCCGGCCGGATATCGCCGCGGCCGAACGGCAGGCGGCTTCGGCGAACCAGTTGGTCGGCGTGGCAACGGCGGCATTCTATCCGTCGTTCTCACTGAATCCTGATCGGTGGGCTGCAAAACACCGGGATCAACCTGCTGAGCCTGCCGCTGTCCTTCTGGTCGCTCGGGCCCTCGGTTTCGGCGCCGATTTTTGAAGGCGGTCTGCTGCGTGCCGAACTGGCCGGCGCCAAGGCGGCCTTCGACTCGGCCGGCGCATCGTACCGCGCCACCGTGCTGAACGCCTTGCAGGAAGTCGAGGACAACCTCGCCTTGCTGCACTGGCTGCGCCAGGCGGCACGCGATGAGGACACGGCCGTGGCAGCGGCTCAGCGCTCGGTCACCATGGCGTTGACGCTGTACCGGGACGGCGCCGAGAACTACCTGCAGGTGATCATAGCCCAGACCGCCGAACTGAGCGCGGAGCAGACCGCGCTTGACCTGCGCACGCGGCGCCTGCAGGCCAGCATCGGCCTGATCCGAGCCACCGGCGGTGGCTGGACGACGCTGACCTGCCTTCGGAGAAGTCGCTGTGACCCCCGTCGCCGGTTGTGCAGAATGTGCATTCTGGGCGCCGGACGGAGAAAGCGACGGCCTCTGCCGCCGCAGCGCACCGCTGACCGACCAACAGTGCCGACCAGATCGCCCACTGGCCGTTGACGCACAGAACATGAGCGCTGCGGCGACGGCGCGCAGCGGGGCGCGCGGACGGCGCCGCTGGTATCCTGTGGCGAAGGCCGCTTCTGGCGTACCAACCCCGGCGGCGGTCTCGATCCGCTGGACAGGCGCGACGCGCGCCGCGACTGGTGGGACATGGCGGGTTACTGCATCCGCCACGCCCCCGGACCTTCTTCCGATGCGGGCTGCCGCGGCTTCTGGCGTGCGACCCACCGCACCGATGCTTGTGGCGAAGGTGAACCCTCCTGATCGGACAGCATCGCGGCAACGTCGTGTGTGATGGCCGAATTCGTGTCATGGCCAATTCGTGTCATGGCCGGCCTTGGGCCTCCCACCCACGTCTTCCTTGCCGGCGACGGCGAAGTCACGGCCGGCGAATAAACGCCGGACACGACATTGAAAACCGCGATCCGCCGATCGCCGCCATGACCTCGAGTATCTACGCCGTCGCACCGCCGTCCACCGGCAGCGCTACCCCGTTCACGAACGACGCCTCGTCCGACAGCAGGAACAGCGCCGCGTTGGCGATCTCCTCCGGCTGGGCGAGGCGGCGCATCGGATTCAATCCACCCCGCCTGGCCACCAGCGTTTCCGGCGTCTCTCCCGCCGGCAACTGGCTGTCCGGACGCGCCACGAACACGCGCAGCATCGGCGTATCCGTGGTGCCCGGGCACACCGCGTTAACGCGAATCTTCTCGTGGCCGTAACGCTTGGCCAAACCCTTCACCAGGCCAACCACGCCGAACTTGGCTATATTATAGACCGGGCTGTATGGCGAACCTTGCAGGCCCGACGTCGAGGCCGTGAACAGCAGCGATCCGCCGCCTCTGGCACGCAACTCCGGCAGCGCCGTCTCGGTGGTGACCAGCACCGTGCGGACGTTCAGGGTCATCGCGAAGTCGTAATCCTTCCAGTCCAGACCCTCGATCGAGGCCGGCCCGGGTGTCCCGACATGGTTCCACACGAAATCAAGTCCGCCGAAGTGACGCGCGGTTTGCCGAACGATGTCGCGGGCGAAGTCGTCGCTCGTCAGGTCGCCGGCCAGGCCGATCGCCTTGCCGCCGGCCGCCGTGATCTGCCGTACCACCGCGTTGGCGGCTTCCGCGTCCAGATCCACCACCGCCACCGCGGCCCCCTCCGCCGCGAACCGGACCGCCCCCGCTCGACCCATCCCCGATCCGGCCGCCGTCACAATTCCAATTTTGTTATTTAGCCGCATTGTTGTTTCCTCCTTCATCGCATGTCATTGCGGGAAGCGAAGTGACGAAGCAGTCTGGTCGATCATCCGTCTCGTGCACGCGATCGCCTCATCGTTTCGCTCTGCGCAATAACAGTGGATCGCACCGGCTCAACCAGTCTCCATCGGCAGGCTTGCGTCCTTCGCCCATTCCGACAGCGAAGCGTCATAGATCTTCACGTCCTCATGCCCCAGCATCGTCAGGATGAAAGCGTCGGCGCTGGCGGCGATGCCGCCGCCGCAATAGGCGATGACGGGACGGTCGAGGGCCCCGACAGCACCCAGCCGCCGGCGCAGTTCATCCGCGGGCAGGAACGCGTTCGTGGCCGGATCAAGCAGATGCAGTGCCGGCACGTTGACGCTGCCCGCGATGCGGCCGGGACGCCCGTAGCTGTTGCCGCCCGTCCCCGCGTGCTGCGCCGGCAGAAGGGCATTCAGCGTGCAAACCCCCGCGTCGCCAACAGCGGCTTTCACCGCGTCCTTGCCCACCATGAGGTTCCGCACCTCGCGGACCACGAAATCCCCCGGCGGCCGAGGCGTGGCAAACCCCGTTTCGACCGCACGATGTTCAGCGATCCACTTCTGCCACCCGCCATTCAGCACCGCCGCGTTGTCATGGCCGAATTCGCGCAGCAGCCACCAGACGCGCGTCGCCCACCAGGGGTTCGCGGTGCTGTAGGTCACCACGCGCGAGCTGTTGCTGATCCCGAAACGACGCATCGCCGCGGCGAAATCATCCGGCGTCTGCCGCATGAAGTTCAGCTTTTGCGTCGTATCCGAAACGTCGCGCGAAACGTCGCAGAATTGCGCACCGGGGATGTGCCCCTTCTCGAAATCCTCTCGGCCAGGCTTTATGACGTAGGTGATTTTCGGATCCGGAATCAGATGCGTCGTGCAGTCCAGCAGGACGACCTCGCCAAGATGCCCGGCAAGCCAGTCCGTCTCGACCAGGAATTCCGGATGAACAAAATCGGTCATTGCTCAATGTCCTCCCGCGAGTTCGGCAAGCTCGATCACCACGTTCCCGGTGGCCGACGGATCGAGGAAGATGATCTTCGACCCCGCGTGCCCCGTCCGCCATGTCTCGCTTTGCAGCTTCACATTCTTTGCCTTCAGTTCCGCGATGGCGCCCTCGATGTCGTCGACTTCGAAGCAGATGTGGAACAGGCCGGTGCCTTTTTCAGCGACCCATTTCGTCACCCCCGAATCGGGCCCCTGCCCTTCCAGCAGTTCGATATACGATTGCCCTACCGGCAGCATCGCCAACCGGGTCGATCCGATCTGTTCCTCGTATTCCATTTCAAGACCGAACGTATCGCGCATCAGGTCGAGCGATTGCTTCATGGAGTCGACGGCGATAGCGATATGTTCCACGCGCTTGATCTTCATCGTTGCGGACTCGTTGCTCAGGAAATGATCACGCCGCTGTCGACCGGATAGACATGTCCGGTCACCTTGCTGCTTTCGTCGGACGCCAGGAACAGCGCCATCGACGCGATGTCCTCCGGCTCGATCAATCCGACCAGATGGGACTCCGCCAGTTTGCCCAGAGCCGCGTTGCCGGCGACAAGCTGCCTGACGCGATCCGTCATCGTGGCCGACGGAGCGATCGCGTTGACCCGCACCTTTGGCGCGAATTCCACCGCCATGGAACGGGTCACCGCCGCGACCCCGCCCTTCGCCGCGGTGTAGCAATCACGTCCGGGAATTCCCATCAGCGCGACGTTCGATGACATGTTGATCACCGATCCGCCGCCGGACCTGACGATCGCCGGGATACCGAAGCGGCAGCCCAGGAACGTGCCGAACAGGTCCAGCTTGATCACCCGCCAGAATTCGTCCAGCGGCGCGTCGGTCACGTTGCTGTCGCGTGCTGTCGAGCCGCCGGCATTATTGTGCAGCACATGCAGCGCGCCATAGTGCCGCACGGCCGTGTCGATCGTGGCCTGGATGCTGTCCGGTTCGGTGACGTCGGTCGTCACCGCGATCGCCTCGCCACCCGCCTGCACGATCAGTCGCGCGGTTTGTTCGCCCGCCTCGGCGTTGAGCTCCGCGACGACGACCCGCGCCCCCTCTTGCGCGAACAGTTTGGCGGTCGCGCGTCCGATCCCGGTTCCGCCGCCGGTGATGACCGCAACCTTGCCTTCCAGACGTGGCATCCGTGTCCCCCCTTTTTGCGGGAATCATCGTCAGCCCTCCGGCAAAGCGGATCAAGAGGGCGCCATATCAAAGCCGCAGGCGCTTGATTCCGTCTTTCAGCGTAGTTCGATTGAAAATTCAGCAGCACGCCCAACCGGTAGCCGCCAAGGCGACGATAGAGCATGATCGCGCTGAGCGGAACGTCCCCGGCGCGTGAATCATGCGATCAAACAAAGGGATAGACCATTTTCGGCCTGCACAGTCAGGCTGAAGATTGTCCAGGTCAGCAGTTGAGCCTCGTGCATCGGACTGACGAGATCGACCGCCTTGACCTCTACAGCCATGTTATCGTCGACAACGATATCCACCCCGTACCGGCAGTTGAGTTCAGCATCCTTATGCCGAACCGGAACTGTCTTCCGCCGGGCGAACGAGATCGCCGCCCGTTGAAGCTCGGAGCACAGGCATTCCTCATAGGCGCTTTCCAGCAATCCTGGTCCAGGGTGCCGATGCACCTCGATGGCAAGTTCAATGACCTCTCGTGTCAGATCCGGTTCCCGATCCGCGTGCATCCGTCTTATCCGCGTGCATCTGTGTTTCCCCTTGCTTTGCCGCCGCCAGCACCGACGCGAGAGTGGCGCACGAACGCAAGACCGGCGCGCGGCGCCGCCGGACGACACGGAGGGCGGCGGATCGTCCGCCGGGCGCCTCGGCCGGTCGCGACGGTTCCATTTGGTCACCGCATAGGCATTACGGCGGTGTTTTCTTCGCGCGATGTCCGGGGAAAACCATCAAGCAAATCAGCGGCTCATCGAACTCCCAACGACCATTCGCCGCCGCTTGCCCTGCTTCGCGAGGCCAGCAGTCGACCAGGAGACGGCACCGGCCGAAGCGGAAAGACGGCCTCCACCCCCCAGTCGCGGAAGCGCCCCAAATGGGCCGAGGCCGCGTCGCGGCCGCCGTCGCGGTTCCGAACCCGCGCGTCAGGGCGCCCCGCTCTATTCGCCGGCACTCCCGGACGCGGCGATCATCGGCGCGGACAACGCATCCATGTCAGGGGCGGTGATCGGCTGATCGACGACGAACAGGTAGGACGCCGCCGAGGCAACCCCGATCAGCGCCCCGACCACCAGCGCCGGCACGAACGATCCCGTCGTCTGAACGATCAGCCCGGTGACAGTGGGCGCCAGCGCCCCGCCCAGATACCCGCCGAAGTTCTGCATCGCGCCGACCGAGGCGGTGCAGTTCGTCGGCACCGCGACCGAACTCAATGCCCAGGCGCAGGTGCTGGTAAGGTAGACAAGGAACAGCGACGCGGAAATGAAGGCGATGGCCAGCGTGTTGCTCGCGACAAAGGCCGCGGCCAGTGTGCACGCCGCCGTGCCAAGCAGGGCGAGCGCCGCCGGATACTTCCGGCTTTTCATCGGCGCGACGCCATGGCGCACCAGGACATCGGTGATGTATCCGCCTAGCACGCCGCCCACCACACCCCACACGAATGGGATGGCCGCCGCCCAGCCGGTGTATTTCACGCTCATGTGCCGCTGGATCTCAAGATAGCCGGGCAGCCAGGCGGTGTAGATCCAGGTCAGATAGATGCAGCCGAAGTAGCCCAGGATCATGCCCCAGGTGGTTCGGAAGCGAAACAGCAGCTTCCACTCCCGGAACGTGACCTGCGTCCTTTGCTGGCCGGGCGGGTCGCCCTGCGTCCGGTACGTATTCTCCTGCTCCGTCAGCGCGACGCCGGTCGGATCGCGATAGATGAAGAACCACACCGCCGCCACCACCAGCCCCGCCGCGCCCATCAGCATGAACATCGTGCGCCAGCCGAACGACAGCATCAGGAAGGTCAGCAGCGGAACCGCGATCGCCGTGCCCAGCGACGATGCGCAGTTGAAGATGCCCGTCGCCAGGCCACGGTCACGCTGGTTGAACCAGTCCCGCACCACGCGCGCGCACGTCGGGAATTGCGGTGCCTCGCCGATGCCAAGCAGCACGCGGGCGCCGAAGAATTCCCCGAACCCCCGCACCAGCCCGCCTAGAAACTGCGCCAGGGACCAGAGGCTCAGGCCCAGCGTCAGCAGGATGCGCGGGCCCAGCTTGTCGACCATTGCGCCGGTCGGCAGCTGCGAAAAGGCATACGACCACAGGAAAGCCGACAGCAGATAGCCCATATCCGCGATGGACAGCCCCAGATCCCCCCGGATCAGCGGATTGGCCACCGCCAGGGTCGCTCGGTCGATGTAATTCACCACACCCGCCACGACCAGCATGACCAGCGCGGTCCGCTGGATGTACTTCAGGCGTGGAGTTGCAATCAATGTCTGGGACATTGCCCTTCCTTAAGCATCATGTGTCTTGGAGGCCCCCGACCGGGCCGCTCATCTCCGGTGCCCCCGGCGGCGCCGGTCATTCAGCGTGCACCTACATGGATGGCCGGCCGGCGTCGGCCTAAGGCTTTCTTTATCACGGCTTGGCGAGGGTGACGGTAGGACATGTGACAATTATCAACAAGATGGCGCAAGACACGCCGCGAACCCCGGGCCTGCATCGCGCCCAGCCCTGATTGCGCCCCGCGTTCATCCCGCCCAGCATTCACCGCGCCCCGCCTTCACCGCAGCCCCGCCTTCACCGCGCCCCGCCTTCACCGCAGCTGTCACGAAACATGCCGCCGAAGACACGGCGTGCACTTCCAGCTTGGCAACGACGCCCCGGATGGGCAAGAAAGGTTCAAAGTCAGGATCCAGGCCATGACCGAAAATCGTATCGTCCCCGTTATCCTCTCCGGCGGCTCCGGCACGCGGCTTTGGCCTGTGTCGCGCGAAAGTTTCCCCAAGCAACTCTGGCCGCTGGTGTCGGATCGGACGATGATGCAGGAAACCGCGCTGCGCGCCGCGAGCCCCGCTTTCACGCCGCCTGTCGTGGTCTGCAATCAGGAGCACCGGTTTCTGATCGCCGAGCAGTTGCGCGAAGCCCAGATCGACAACGCTCGGATCGTGCTTGAGCCGGTCGGCCGCAACAGTGCGCCGGCGATCGCCGCCGCCGCCCTGCTCGTCGCCGAAAACGACCCCGACACCGTGCTGTGGATGATGGCCGCCGACGCCTCGATCGCCGACAACGCGGCATTGCAGACCGCGCTTCACGCCGCGGCCACGGCGGCAAGGGCCGGCCACGTCGTGACCTTCGGCATGAAGCCCTCGTCGCCGGAGACCGGCTACGGCTATATCGAGATTGGCGAACCGCTGCCCGGCGTGGAGGGCGTCTATGCCGTCGCCCGCTTCCTCGAGAAGCCGGATGCCGCGACCGCGGCGCGCTTCGTCGCGGACGGCCGCCATCTGTGGAACTCCGGCATGTTCGTGTTCACCGCCCGCACCCTGCTGGAGGAACTGGAACGCTACGACCCCGGCGTGCTCTCCGCGGTGCGCCAGTCCGTCGCCGACCGGACCGCCGACCTGGATTTCGTGCGCCTCGGCGTCGAGGCCTTCAAGGCCTGCCCCTCGATCAGCATCGACTATGCGGTGGCCGAGCGAACCGCCCGCGCAGCCGTCGTCCCGGCGGATCTCGGCTGGTCGGACGTCGGAAGCTGGAGCGCGCTGTGGGACCTCGGCAGCAAGGACTCCCAGGGCAACGTCGCCCTCGGCGACGTCGTGCTCGAAGGGTCCGAGAACTGCTACGTCCGCAGCGACGGCATGCTCGCCGCCGTGGTCGGCCTGAAGGACGCGGTCGTGGTGGTCACCGAAGACGCCGTGCTGGCGATGCACCGCGGCCAGGCTCAGGACGTCAAGAAGATCGTGGAGCGCCTCAAGTCGGCCGGCCGGCCCGAAGCCGTGGCGCATAACCGCTGCTATCGCCCCTGGGGCTATTATGAGAGCCTCATCCAGGGCGACCGCTTCCAGGTGAAGCGGATCGTCGTCACCCCCGGCCGCCAGCTGTCCCTGCAGAGCCACTACCACCGAGCCGAGCACTGGATCGTCGTGAACGGCACTGCCAGGGTAACGCGTGACGCCGAAACCCTCATCGTGCGCGAAAACGAGAGCATCTACCTGCCGCTCGGCTGCGTGCACCGACTGGAGAACCCCGGGCGGATCCCGCTGACGCTGATCGAGGTGCAGTCAGGCGCCTATCTGGGCGAGGACGATATCGTCCGGCTTGAGGATATCTACGGCCGGGCCTGACCAGGGACGCTCGCAACCCGATTGAAGGGGATCAAACGGGTCGGCGCCCCCGCCTCGCTTGTGCGCACCTCGGATGACGCCGGTCGGTGCCGCGCCCGGCGCTTCTCACACGGGTGCTCACGGCATGCCGCGGCGCGCAAGCGGTTCGATGAACTGCGGTTCGGTGTCCCAGGGGAACAGGATCCAGGTGTCCTGGGAGACCTCGGTGACGAAGCTGTCCACGGTCGGGCGTCCCGCCGGCTTGGCGTACACGCAGGCGAAATGCGCTTCGGGCAACAGCGCCCGCACGACCCGCGCCGTGGTGCCCGAATCAACCAGGTCGTCGACGATCAGGAACCCGGCGCCGTCTTCCGCGGCGGCGGCCGGTTTGATAACCACGGGCTCGACGCGCGTTTCATCCTCGTAGGTGACCACGCACACGCTTTCGACCAGCCGCAGATCGAGTTCGCGCGCCACGATGGCGGCAGGAATCAGGCCGCCCCGGCTGATCGCGACGATGCCTTTGAACGGCCCCTGTCCCATCAGCCGCCATGCCAAGGCGCGCGCGTCGCGATGCAGCTGGTCCCAGGTGACCGTGTAGTAGTGCGTTGCCATGCCTGCTTTTCGGCGCAAATCATCCATCGGTGCAAGAGGGTTTCAATCGCACAGCGCGAACCCGAACGGCGGCTTGAATGATGTTGACCCGGATCTTCGACGCGAGGTGACGAATGGGCGCGGCGGGTCTGAGGTCAAACTCCCGTGCTCAGCGGACATCCGACGCAAGGCCTCCGGCCATCCCCGGACCAGGCGGTCGCGGAACCACGATCCGGACAGTATGCGGCGCCGGGGTCGATGGCCGCGGCGACCGGCCCTTCCCGAACGCACCCCATTTTGCCGACCGTTGCGTCCAGGATAGTGACATTTTGGTCCGGGACGGCTTTGATAGGCCCGATGGACGTCACCGCGCACCCGCCCGACGCCGAAGAAATCGCCCCCTACCGGCTTCTGGCACCGGAGCGGCCGTTCGCCCCCGTGGTTTTCACCTCCGCGCACTCCGGGCAAGCCTATTCGCCCGACCTCATGCGGGGTGTGCGCCTGTGTCCCCTCAGCTTGCGCCGCAGCGAGGATTGCTTCGTCGATGAACTGTTCGCCGCGGCGCCGGACCATGGCGCCCCGCTTCTGGCGGCGAATTTCCCGCGCGCTTTCTGCGACGCCAACCGGGAGGCCTGGGAGCTGGATCCGGCCATGTTCACCGATCCTCTGCCGGATTGGGTGAACACCACCAGTTCGCGGGTGAGCGCGGGTTTGGGCACGATCGCCAAAGTCGTTGCCTCGGGCGAGCCGATCTATGCGGTCAAGCTGTCGTTTTCCGAAGCGGAGCGGCGGATCTACGCCTATTGGCGGCCGTATCACGACATGCTCGCGCGCCTCATCCGCGATATCAAGGATCGTTTCGGTTACTGCCTGGTGATCGACTGCCACTCCATGCCGTCCGCCAATCAAGGCAGGCGGGCGACGGGCCGCCCGGTCGATTTCGTTCTGGGTGACCTCCATGGTTCGGCCTGCGCATCCCGGGTCACCCGCGCGGCGGAGGCCGTGCTCGCCAGCAAGGGCTATCTCGTTCGTCGCAACGACCCCTATGCCGGCGGCTTCATCACCCGCCACTACGGCCGGCCGGCGGAGGATGTCCATGTGCTGCAGATCGAGATTGCCCGCGCTCTGTACATGGACGAAACGCGCATCGAGCATCTGCCCGGCTTTCCTGCAATCCAGCAGGTGGTCACCGATCTGATCGCCGCGGTCACGCTGCAGGTCCATGATCTCATCGGATAGGCCAACTCCGCGGACATCCGCGCGTACACCAGCGGGGGGAACCAAATGAACACCAACGGGGGGAACCAAATGAGCGATGTTCTCGTCACCCGCGCCGGGCCGGTCCTGGAAATCCTGCTCAACCGGCCCGAGAAGAAGAACGCCCTCACCCAGGCGATGTACGCCGCCGTGGCGGACGCATTCGGTCGCGCCGACGAGGACCCGGCCATCCGCGTGGTACTGTTGAGCGGCGCCGGCGATACGTTTACCTCGGGTAACGACATCAAGGATTTCCAGTCGCGGGCGGCAATCGATGAAGCATCGCACACGTCGCCGTTCCTGGATGCGTTGTCATCCCTGGCGACCCCCTTGGTCGCGGCGGTGAACGGGGCGGCGATCGGTGTCGGCACGACGATGCTCGCCCATGCCGACCTCGTGATCGCCGCTCGGTCGGCGCGTTTCGTCATGCCGTTCACCGCCCTCGGCCTCGTGCCGGAGGCCGCCAGTTCGCTCCTGTTCCCCCGCCTGGTCGGGCATCAGCGCGCTAGCGCGTTGCTGTTGCTGGGTGACCCGATGGATGCCGAGACCGCCCGCGACTGGGGTTTCGTCAACCAGGTCGTCGCCGACGAGGAGCTGCTGTCCACCGCCCGCGGCATCGCCGCCAGGCTCGCGGCCCTGCCGCCGGCTGCCGTGCGGCTGACCAAGGACCTGATCAAGAACGGGCGGAGCGATGTCCCCGGCCGGATCGAGCAGGAGCTGGCGCTGTTTCATGCGCGGCTGCGCTCCCCCGAGGCGGCGGAGGCGTTTCAGGCATTCGTCGAGAAGCGGAAACCGGATTTCTCCAGGTTCTCGTGAAGGGGGCAGGTGACAGTTCGGCCTCGCCGCCATATTGGGGATCGAACGTGGCACTTATTCATCACGTCGTGACGGGCCAGGGCCGGCCTCCGATCGTCTTCGTACACGGTTTCGGCTGCGCCTTGACGGATTGGAACGCCCAGGTGGCGCATTTTTCGCAGCGCCATCAGACCATTGCCGTCGATCTGCGCGGACACGGTGACAGCCCGGGTTCGGCGGCGGAATGCTCGATCGAGCGCTACGGCGCCGACGTCGCGGAGGTGATGCGGGCGCTGGAACTGCCGCCGGTGGTTCTGGTCGGGCACAGCATGGGCTGCCGGGTGGTGACGGAGGCAGCGTTGCAGGCACCGGCGCGTACGGCGGCCGTGATCCAGATCGACGGCAGTCAGTTCGCCCCGGTCATGGAGGCGATCTTGCGCGAGCACCTCGCCGCACCGGATGGCTTCGCGACAACAGTGGATGGGATGTTCAAGCAGATGTTCACGCCGGCCAGCGATAAGGCGGTCGCGGCAGCGGTCCTCGCCCGCGCCTTGCGCCTGCCCCCGCAGATCGGAGAAAAGATGCTGACCGATATGCAGCGCTACGACGTCACACGCCTGTCGTCGTCCCTCGCCTGCCTGCACGTGCCGGTCATGGCGTTGCAGACGACGTACAGCAACGAGAAGCGCGAGCGGCGGACAATGAGCGCCGGCCAGACCACGCCCTACCTCGACATGCTGCGGACCGCTGTCTCCTCGGTTCGGGTCGAGGTTATCCCCGATACCGGCCATTTCCCGCAGCTTGACAACAGCGAACGGACAAACGCGTTGATCGGGGGCTTCATCGCCTCACTGCCCAATTTCCCACTTGATTGATCCCTGGGCGTGGAAATCGAAGCGCACGTATGCCGACGTAATACACATGTCGCCACATATGTGTCGCTGCGTGCGATTGCCCCGTTGCGTTTATCGGTCCGATACGGGTCTTCCACCTCCGTCACCCAAGCATTGTTCGTGATGACTTGAGCAGCTTTCGGCGCACTCGAAAACGAGAGCTATGCGGTACCTGGTATCGCAACTTGCCGGCCGGGCAAGTCGTCGCCCGTGAACTCTGCGTCGAGAAGCCGTGCGCTTCAGGCCGCACGAGCCCTGCCCGTCGACCCGCCTGTCGGTCCAGCCCGTCGACCCGCCTATCGGTCCGACCAGCGAGACGAATCCACCGCTTACCCGGATCCGAATGGCGTTGCCTGCGGCCCGACCATCGGCCAGTCCCGATTGCCCGTTCCCATCTCAATGACTGTCCTTCAGCTGGACAGGTAGAGCCCGCGCCAATAACCCGACAGTAAAACCGAGCCGGAAATCGCGATGGCAAATGGGCCGGGGTTCTTCGCGCTCCCGGCGCCTTGAATCGGCCGCTCCATCCGCCGGCACTCGCGAGGCCAAGGCAATAACCGGCCGCCCCGCCGCGAGCACCCTGCCAACGGGATCGGACCAACCGCGAGCCGAACCGCCCGGCCGTAAACAGACACTTGCCACCGCCACGCCTGTCAGTGCAAGAAGTGCCCCATCCGGGTCAGGCCCTTCGAGAACATGGGCGACAGTCCCGGCCATCAGTACGGCACCATTCTTGCTTTCCATCAGCAGCAACCAACGGGCGAGGCCCCAGCGTGAAAATCGGCGTCTTCATCCCCATCGGCAACAACGGCTGGCTGATCTCGGAAAACTCCCCTCAGTACCACCCCACGTTCGCCCTGAACAAGCAGATCACGCTGACGGCGGAGCAGTATGGACTGGATTTCGTGCTTTCGATGATCAAGCTGCGGGGCTTCGGCGGCAAGACCGAATTCTGGGACCACAACCTGGAATCGTTCACCCTGATGGCCGGCCTCGCCGCCGTCACGAAACGCATCAAGCTGTTCGCCACGTGCGCCACTCTGGTGATCCCGCCGGCCATCGCGGCGCGCATGGCTTCGACGATCGACTCCATATCCGGCGGCCGTTTCGGCCTCAACCTGATCACCGGCTGGCAGAAGCCGGAGTATTCCCAGATGGGTCTCTGGCCAGGCGACGAATATTTCGGCCGCCGCTACGAATACGTCTCGGAATACATCCAGATCATGCGCGAACTCTGGGAAACCGGGCGGTCCGACTTCAAGGGTGACTTCTTCAGGATGGACGACTGCCGCCTCAGCCCGCGTCCACAGGCAGACATGAAGATCATCTGCGCCGGTCAGAGCGAGGCCGGCATGGCGTTCTCCGCCAAATATGCCGACTACAATTTCTGCTTCGGCAAGGGCGTCAATACACCGGCCGCATTCGCCCCCACCGTAGCCAAGTTGAATGAGGCCACCGGCAGGACCGGCCGCAACGTCACCGCCTACGCCTTGTTCATGATCATCGCCGATGAGACCAATGAAGCCGCCCGCGCTAAATGGGAGTACTACAAGGCCGGCACCGACCAGGACGCGGTGCGCTGGCTGGTCGACCAATCGGTCGCCGACAAGGCCTCGGGCGGCGATACCAATGTCCGCCAGATGGCCGATCCGGTGTCCGCCGTGAACATCAACATGGGCACTCTCGTCGGCTCATACGAAACCGTCGCGCGCCTGCTCGATGAGGTGGCGGCCGTGCCAGGATGCGAGGGCGTTCTGCTGACATTTGACGACTTCATCAAAGGCACCGAGGATTTCGGCTCCCGCATCCAACCGCTCATGAAATCCCGCCAGCATCTGGAGGCCGCCTGATGAATGCCCCGGTTCCCACCGGCTACACCGCACCCGACGCCGGCGGCGACAGCGTCACCCTGCCGGCCCGGCCGGAACCGTTACGCCTGAAACCAAATGAGACCGCGGTGATCGTGGTCGATATCCAGAACGCCTATGCCAGCCCCGGAGGCTACATCGACATCGCCGGGTTCGATGTCTCGGGCGCACCGCCTGCGATCGCCAAAACGAAGACCGTGCTCGACGCCGCACGCGCCGCCGGCCTGACGGTCATCTACTTCCAGAACGGCTGGGACAAGGACTACGTCGAGGCCGGCACGCCCGGCTCCCCCAACTGGCACAAATCCAACGCCCTCAAGACCATGCGCGCCCGCCCCGAACTGAAAGGCACCTTGCTGGCCAAGGGAACCTGGGACTACGCCATCGTCGACGCACTGACCCCGCGGCCCGGCGACATCGTCATCCCGAAGACCCGCTACAGCGGCTTCTTCAATACCAACATCGATAGCGTGTTGCGTGCGCGCGGCATCCGCAACCTGGTGTTCACCGGCATCGCCACCAATGTGTGCGTCGAATCGTCGTTGCGCGATGCGTTCCATCTGGAATATTTCGCTGTCGTCCTGGAAGATGCGACGCATCACGCCGGACCGGACTTCGTGCGGCAGGCGGCGCTCTACAACATCGAGAAATTCTTCGGCTGGGTCTCCACCGTCGCCGATTTCTGCGGCGCGATCGGACAAGCTGCCCCCTTGGCAGACTCCTTCGCTACCACTTTGGCCGCACCAATCTCCAGCACCTGAGGAGCAACCATGCCCAAGACCATCGTCCTGCCGCCCGGCACCAGCACCCCGATCGCGCCGTTCTCTCCGGGAACGATGGCGGACGGCATCGTCTATGTCTCCGGCACGCTGGCTTTCGACAAGGACAACAACGTCGTGCACGCGGGCGACGCGGCGGCGCAGACCCGGCACGTGCTGGAGACCATCAAATCCGTGATCGAAACCGCCGGCGGAACGATGCAGGACGTGACCTTCAACTCCATCTTCATCACCGACTGGGCGAACTATGGCGCGATCAACAAGGTTTATGCGGACTACTTCCCAGGCGACAAGCCGGCGCGCTTCTGCATCCAGTGCGGTCTGGTAAAGCCGGACGCGCTGGTGGAAATCGCAACGATCGCGCATGTCGGCAAGACTTAGCGGCTCGTGTATTACGAAGTCCACGGACGCACCGATCCCGACGCGCCGACCGTGCTGCTTTGCTCCGGCCTCGGCGGTGCCGCGCATTACTGGGCGCCGCAAATTCCCGCGCTCGCCGATAGCTTTCGGGTCATCACCTACGACCAGACGGGCACCGGCCACACCGCCGGTACGTTGCCGCCAGGCTATGCCGTCGCCGATATGGCCGCCGAGGTGGCGACCTTGCTCGACGAACTCGGCGTCGAGCAAACCCACATCATCGGCCATGCGCTCGGTGGCCTGATCGGGCTGCGGTTCGCGCTGGACCGGCCGGCGCGGGTGCATCGGTTGGTCCTGGTCAACGCCTGGGCAAAGACCCATCCGCACACGTTGCGTTGTTTCGCGGCACGCAAGAATCTGCTGCTGAACACCGGCGCGGCCGCCTATGTCCAGGCGCAGCCGCTGTTTCTCTATCCCGCCGCCTGGCTGGCTGACCGCCAGGACTGGCTCGCGGAACAGGATGCAGCCGGCATCGCCCACTTTCCGCCAGTCGATACGGTCTTGCGGCGAATAAACGCCGTCGAGACGTTCGACCTGACCGCTGCAATCGCCGCCATATCCGCAATGACCCTGCTTATCGCCACACGGGACGACGTCTTGGTGCCCTGCACCTGTTCGATTGCCCTCGCCGATCAGTTGCCGCATGTTCGCCTGGCCTTGCTCGACCACGGCGGCCACGCCTGCAACGTCACCGACCCGGCCGGATTCGATGCCATGGTGACGGCGTTCCTGCGGGAACCCTGAGGCGAGCACCGATGAAACGCGGCCCCAGGGGCCAATCGCCGCTCACGGGTCGAGATCGTTGCTCGGCTCAAATCCGGGCCCGAGGCCGGTTCCGAGCGCGCCGATGCAGACGGGGTTAGCAGCCATGGTCGCCGTCACGTACGGATAACCGCACCGGCATCTTGCATGCAATCAGGCGATCAACGAACGAAACGTCTGGTCGCCCCAGATCAGGATGAAGGAAGTAAAGCCTATATCGATGTCTTGGTACACTTCCTGAATGGACCTGGATGACCCCAACCCCGGAGCGCGAGTCGATGATCGGCCACCGCCGGGCGGATGTCGGGCAACTCGCCCGCATCCCGCGACATCTTCGGTCCGATGCAGTCCGGTGCCATCGCGGCGGCGTTCGTGCAAGAACTCTTCGGTTGAGCGGTGGCATCATCGCGCCGCTGACGGCAGGTACCACCCAATCAAGGATTGATTTTGATCCCGGGCGCGGTAAACGTTCCACGGGCTGCCGGCGCTGATATGTTGTTTTCGGCGATTACCGAAACGATCAGGATTGCCGCGGCAGCCATTCCTGGAGCGATGAAATGCAGAAAAACCAATTCTATAACCGCGAATTTTACGGATGGCAGAGGTCTGGCTCATATCGCTCGGCATCTACGGTGGTGCCGTTCGTTCGTGAGTTGCTCGATGTAACATCCGTTTGCGACGTCGGATGCGGCGTCGGCACGTGGCTGCGGTGCTGGCGCGAACATGGCGTTGACGACGTCCTGGGCATCGACGGCGATTATGTCGACCGCGATCAGTTGATGATCCCGTCTGACCGGTTCCAACCCGCTGACCTTCGTCAACCGTTTCGGTGTGAACGACAGTTTGATCTGGCCACCTCTCTGGAAGTGGCAGAGCACCTGCCGCCGGATCGTGCCGAAAGCTTTGTCAGCAACCTCACCTCCCTGGCACCGGTCATTCTGTTCTCGGCGGCGGTTCCAGGACAGGGCGGCACCGACCATATCAACGAACGCTGGCAGAACTATTGGGCGGAACTGTTCGATCGCAGGGGTTTCGGCACGTTCGATGTGATCCGGCCGAAGATCTGGAACGATAGCAGTGTGGAATATTGGTATCGGCAGAATACGCTGCTGTTTTGCCGTCGAGACGCTGTCGAAAGATATCCGGCGCTGACGACCCCGGTGGGCACGGCCATTCCGGTGTTGCATCCCGATCATCCGTTGGGCACGCGAGCATCGCTGTCCGCGTTGCGCGGGGCCCTTGGTCGGCTGGCGGCACGCACGGCTGAAAAGTTCTGGTTCCGTCCGAAACCTGACGAGCATGTCTGACCGTGCGGTCGCTTCTCGCCGTTGATGCGGCGCAGGATCAATCGGCCTCCGCCGCGGCCTCGTGCATATCGACCGCCATGGGGTGGAACTCGGCATACTTCGCCAGGTAGAACAGGATGGCGGCGACGCCGAGATAGGACGCGGCAACCGTCGGCGAACTGTTGATCTTGATGCCTTCTGCTCCATGGATGAAGCCGAAGAACGTCAGGATCGTGCCGGCGAGGGCAAAGGCCGCGGCCCTCTCGAAGGCTCGGTCGATGATGAAGACGGTGATCGCACCCAGAATGATGCCTGCCAGCGTCGCCCCGCCGCCCAAGGTGGCCAACCCGTCATACAGCACGTTGACCTGTGCGAGCTTCCCAGTTCCGACCGCGCTCGCGCTCGTACCGGCGGCGGCCAGCGCATTGTCGATCTGCAGCTTGCCCCAGGCAGCGAGCTGCGGCAGCACAGCCAGAACGATCGCCGGGGCATGCCGGTGCGGCAACTCCTGGAACGCCTGCGAACCGATCATCATGCCGATGTAAAGCAGGATTGGCAGGATCGCGACGACAGGGATCAACGCGCTGATGACGGCGATGATCCCGAACCAGGTCAGCACCAGAACGATGATGCCGGTCACGGCGGAGTAGCCGATCCGCCCGCCCATCGCCTTCCAGCCCGGATGGCCGATGTAGACCGCGTTGATGAATGGGTTGCCCATCAGGCAGCCGATCAGGCTGATCACGCCGTCTGCGGTCAGCACGCGGGTGGTGGGGAAACTGTCACCGGCGGCCGCCGCGCTCTCGACGTTGTCGAGCGCCTCGATCAGGTCATAGATGCCGAACGGAATCGCGGTGACCAGGATGACGCCCAGGTATTTGAAGCCGTCGAAGGTGAAGTTGAACGCCGGTATCGGCACCGAAAATCCGAAATTGGACACCGATGCGCCCAGCTTTGACAGGTTCAGGTCGCCGTAACCAAGCCCGACCGCGGTGGATAGCCAGGCAATGACCGTCCCGACGGCGATCGCCACCAGGCCGCCGGGCACGCCGCCGAAATATTTCACCCCGCCGAACCAGTTGGCCAGGATCACGGCGAAGCAGACGATGCCGATCACCGGGGTCGAGAACACCTGCGCGGCCGGCGTCATCGAAATGAAGGTGACCGAGATCCCGGCGAGCGAGCCAAGCAAGGCCGCCCGCGGTGTGATCTTGCGGATGTACGGTCCGACGAAGCCGCCGGCCATGAGGACAAAGCTTTGGATGAACACCCAGGTCAGACCCGCCTCCCAGGCCTGGATCGGATCGTGGGTGGCGGCCAGGATCGGTCCCATCACCACGAACGTGACCACGAACATATGCGGGACGCTGATGCCCGAGGGCAGTGCGCAGACATCGGTGCGGCCGGTCTTGCGCGCCAGGTTCCACGCCAGGAAGGCATAGTATCCGGTGCTGAGGAACATCATCAGCCCGAGCGCGGGGAGGATGCGGCCGAAGACGAGCGAGTCGGGCATCTTCAGCGCGTAGCGGAGCAATCCCGTCAACACCAGGACGTTGACCAGGATGTTGGTGCCGAAGCCGAACAGGGCGTTCCAGTCGCCTGCTACCCAGAACTTCGGCCGATGGCCGATTGCCACATTTCCGCTCATGCTGCCGCCCCTTTCATCATTTTGCCGCTTTCAAGCGCCTGAATGACCATGGCCGAGGGCGCGACCCAGCCGAAAATGCCGCCTTGTGCGGCAATCATGCGCAGTCCCATTTCATGAAAGTCGGGGAAGTAGGAGCCGCAGCAGTCCGAGACGACGAGGCAGTCGTAACCGCGGTCGTTGGCTTCGCGGACCGTGGTGTTGACGCAGACCTCGGTGGTGACACCGGTGACGACGAGCTGCCCGATGCCGCGGTTCTGCAGGATGGCATGCAGATCGGTGGCAAAGAACGCACCTTTACCGGGCTTGTCGATCACCGGCTCACCGGCGGCCGGATAGAGTTCCGGAATGATGTCGTGGCCCGCCTCGCCGCGCACCAGAATGCGGCCCATCGGGCCTGGATCGCCGATGCAGGTGGCGCTGCGGCCGCGGATTTTCTTCGCCGGTGGCAGGTCCGCGAGGTCCGGACGATGGCCCTCGCGGGTATGGATCACCAGGCCGCCGGCGTTGCGCCACGCTGACAGCAATGCCTTGTTCGGCTCGATGGTGCGGCGAAGCTGGGAGACGTCATTGCCAAGCATTTCGCCGAACCCGCCGGGTTCCAGAAAATCGCGCTGCATGTCGATGATGAGCAGCGCCGCGGTTCCCAGGTTCAGGCTGTATTCGTACGGTTTCGCCTCGATCAGCATGCCAGCTCCCAGCGAAAAAATTTACGGATAATGAAGCAAAATTAATGCCATTGAAATCCGCCTCTGGGCTTCAGGAAGCCGCGGCCAGGTCGGGGGTGCCGGGGAAGGGGCGCGCGTGCGGCAACAGACCCGCGGCCGCCGCAACTCTCGACGCCGATCGATGACTCGGGCACGATCGAGGCATGCACTTCGACCTGAAGCTGTGGCGCATGACCGCTGGGCTGCGCGGCCGGATCATCTTGTCCGCCGGGATGGGCGTGCTCGCGCTGGCGGTGGGGATCGCCCGCTTCGCGTTCCTTGGGCGTTTCCTCGCCGGGGTGTTCCGGGGCGAAATGCTGTTCTTGCCGCTGGCTGCCGCCGCGGCCGCGATCCTGCTGCGGGCGTGGCTCGACCACCATCGCGCCATGATCGCGCACCGCACCGCCGGGCGGGTGCAGGAAGTCCTGCGCGGGCGGCTGTTCGACAAGATTGTGGCACTTGGTCCCGCGTGGTTCGGGGCGGAGCGGACCGGCGGGGTCATGCTGTCGATGGTCGATGGCGTTGAACAGCTGCAGTCGTTCTTTGGGCAGTACCTGCCGCAGGTGACGATCGCGGTTGTCGCGCCGGTCGCGATCTTCTTGTTCATCGCGTGGTGGGACGTTCCGGTGGCGACGGTGATGCTGGCGGCCGCGCTGTTCACGCTGGTGCTGCCGGCGACGGTGCACCGGAAGACCGCGGTTGCCTCGCGGGAACGGCAATCGGCGTTCAAGTCGTTCGGGGAAGAGTTCCTCGACGCAGTCCAAGGGCTGCCGACGCTGAAGGCGTTCGGGCAGAGCGCCGCTTACGGGCGGATGCTGGCCGCCAAGGCTCGAGCGCTGTCGGACAGCACATTCTGGGTGCTGTCGCTGAACGTGCTGACGCGGGGGTTCACCGACCTCGGGACCGCGTTCGGATCGGCGGCGGCGCTGGCGCTTGGGGCGTGGCGGGTGCGGCACGGCGAGATGAGCCTGGAGGCGCTGCTGATCGTGCTGATGGCGGGGACCGAGATCTTCCGCCCGCTGCGCGACCTTCGCGGGGTGCTGCATCAGGGACTGAACGGCCAAGCCGCGGCGACGGGCATCAACGCGTTGCTGGATACGAATGTAGCGGTCCCGACCGGTTCGCCGGTGGCCGCGCTGACGCCGGAGATCGATTTTGAGAACGTTGTGTTTGCTTACCCGGGCGGCCGGCGGCCGGCGCATACCGGGCTGACGTTCCGGATCGGCGCCAGCGAGCGGGTCGGGATCGTTGGACCCAGCGGCTCCGGCAAGTCCACGGTCGTGCGGCTGCTGTCGCGGCTGCACCAGCCGCAGGGCGGGATCATCCGCATCGGCGGCCGTGACCTGAGAGAGATTGATCCGGCTCAGGTGCGCGGCATGATCGCGGTCGTCTCGCAGGATACGTACCTGTTCCATGGAACGGTCGAGGAGAACCTGCGCCTTGGCCGGCCGGAGGCTTCGCAGGCCGAGGTGATCGCCGCCGCGACCGCGGCCAACGCGCATGGCTTCATCAGCGCCCTGCCCGACGGCTATCGGACGGTCATCGGTGAGCGGGGAACCAGCCTGTCGGGCGGCCAGCGGCAACGGCTGGCGATTGCCCGGGCGCTTCTGCGGAATTCGCCGGTGCTGGTGCTGGATGAGGCGCTGTCCTCGGTCGATACCGAAAACGAGGCGATCATCCAGCAGGCGCTGGACCGGCTGATGGCGGGGCGGACAACACTGATCCTGGCGCATCGGCTGTCCAGCGTGATCGGGGCCGATCGGATACTGGTCCTCGCCGACGGTGCGGTCGTGCAGTCGGGCCGGCATCGTGAGCTTATCGTGCAGGACGGGCCGTACCGGGACCTGATGGGACCGCAACTCGGCGAACGGGAGGGCACGGTCCCGTTGCTCGCGGACCAGGCGGGGCAACCGGATGCGCCGGCTGCCGCGGCGGTCGCCGGGGGTCTGACCGAGGCAACCGCGCAGGTGACGTGGCCGGCGACGATCCGGACGTTGCTGCGGGTGGTGCGGCCGTATCGCGCGCAGTTGGCGATCACCGTCCTGACCGGGATCGGCCGGGTGGTGGCGTTCATTGGTGTCGGCGTACTGGGGGCGCTGGTGCTGGCGGCGGTTCGGCATGGCGCGCCGACCGGGGTGCTGGTGGCCGCGCTGCTGGTCACGGCGCCGCTCGCCGGGCTGCTGCACTGGCTGAAGTCGTGGATCGCGCATGCCATGGCGTACGCGCTGCTGGCGGACATGCGGATCGAGCTGTTTCGTAAACTGGATGCGCTGGCGCCGGCCTATCTGTTGCGGCGGCGCTCCGGCGACCTGGTTGCGCTGGCGACGCAGGATGTGGAGACGATCGAATACTTTTTTGCTCATACGATCGCTCCGGCGGCTGTCGCCGTGCTGGTGCCGCTAAGCGTGCTCGCGGCGCTGGGCTGGATCGCGTGGCCGCTGGCACTGGTGCTGGCGCCTTTCCTTCTGTACGCGGGCGGCTCGCCGCTGCGGGGGCGGAAGCGGATTGACGGGCTGGGATCGGCGGCGCGCGGGGCGTTGGCGCTGATCGGCGCGTATGCCACTGAAACCATTCAGGGTCTGTCCGAAGTCGTGATGTTCGGGGCGGCACGACGGCGGCGGGACGGGTTCATGGATGCGGTGCGGACGTATCAGGGGCTGCGACTGTCGTTGCTGGCCGACCTGTCGCTGCAGGCCGCCGCGCTGGATGCGGCAACGGGTCTCGGCGGATTGGCAGTGGCTTGCGTCGGGGCGATGCTGGTGACGCACGGGATAATCGCGCCGACGGTGTTGCCGCTTTTGGTGCTGATCGCGATCGCGGCATTCCTGCCGGTTTCGGAGATCGCGCAGGTGGGCCGGCAACTGGCGGACACGATCGCCTCGACGCGGCGACTGGCGGTGGTGGAGGCGGAACCGGTTGCGATCCGGGACGGGTCGCGCTTGCCAGCGGACGGGTCGGGGGTGGTGTTCGAAGATGTTTCGTTCGTGTATCCGGGGCGATCGGCACCGGCGCTAACGGACCTGTCGTTCGAGGTGCCGGCCGGAGCGACCGTGGCGCTGGTTGGGCCGTCGGGGGCGGGGAAGACGACGGTGGCGAGTTTGCTGCTGCGGTTCCTGGACCCGTCGTCCGGGTCGATCCGGCTGGATGGCGTCGATCTGCGCGATCTGATGCTGGACGGTCTGCGGGGACGCATCGCGCTGGTGGCGCAGGACACGTACCTGTTCAACGACACGCTGGAGGCCAATGTCAGATTGGCGCGGCCGGATGCATCAGCCGAACAGGTGGGGCTGGCGCTATCCCGGGCGGCTCTGGCCGGGTTTGTCGCCGGGTTGCCGGATGGGCTTGCCACGCGGGTCGGTGAGCGCGGGGTGCAGCTTTCCGGCGGACAGCGGCAGCGGATCGCGATTGCCCGGGCGTTCCTCAAAGATGCGCCACTGCTGATCCTGGATGAGGCGACGTCGCACCTGGATACAATCAGCGAGCAGGCGGTACGGGACGCGCTGGACGAACTGATGGCGGACCGGACCACGATCGTGATCGCGCACCGGCTTTCCACGATCCGAGCGGCGGATTTGATTTTGGTGCTGCGGGATGGGCGGCTGATCGAGGCGGGCACGCATGAGACGCTGATCGGGCGCGGCGGTTTTTACGCACGGCTGGTGGACCACCAGATGGCGGGGGTGGCGGCGTAGTTGGCGGGCGGCGGGCTGGCTCAGGTCCGTCATGCTTCGGCGATGGCGGCGGCAGCGGCGGACCTGGACCATTTTCATCCTGACCGTGGACGCCGAAAATGGTCCAGGTCTTTGTTTAATCGCATGATTCACGCGCCGGGGACGTTCCGCTCAGCGCGATTCATGCTCTGGCGAAGGTCGCGGCGCCGGGGATCGCGGCGATGGCGGTGCTGGCCTGGGCGCCATGCTTTGAGAAGGCGGCCATCATGAGGCGGGCGTCGCGCTTCATCGCGTCGATGTCCATGGGCGGGGCCTCACCGAGGATGGCAATGGCCGGACCAGCCGGAATCGCGAGGCGAGGTGGTGTCGCGCTCGGCGCGAGGCTCGGGGGCGCCGGATCCGGGGGCGCCAGAACGGCGGCCGGCGTATTGGCGGCGGCGATCGTGGGGCGAGGGATTTGCGCGACCGTGTCTCGCTTCGCTTAAATCGCGGTCAGGATGGCGCGGGCCTGTTCCGACGCTCGGCTGAGAGACACCGCGTTGGAGCGGTAGCGGAGGACCTTGGCGGCGGACAGGCCGTCTTCCATCGACAACCGAAGGTTGTCCATTGCGACGATGCTGAAGCCGACGATACGGCCGACGAGATCGAGTTCGGTCACGGTGGCGGGGTGGTAAGCGTTGATCAGTTCCAGGATGGCGGCGCGTGCGGCTTCCCGACTGCCCCCTGCCCCGGCGAGGAAAAAGGGGATGAGAAAGCCGCAGATCGTGGCGTAGAGGCAGTCGAGGGGTGGGCTTTCCTGGTCGGGCTGGGTCATAAGGCCGGGTCCTGGCTGGTTCGGCTGGCTGGATCACAAGTTCTTTCTACGTTCTTATCTACTATAGGTTGTGAAAGAACGCAACGGGAATCTTGATCCTGGGGGTTCGACCGCCAATCGGGCGCTGACCGCCTCCGATCATCGGGCGCCAACCTCCTCCGATCGGAACCCGCCTGGATGGCACGCGCGCTGGATGGCGGGCGCGGCAGCGGCGAGTGCCGCCCGCATTCATCGCGGCTGGCTGGAGCCTTGTCCCGACGTCTCCGGCACCGCGGTTCGCGACGCCGATTGCCGCGCCGGCTGGTGTGATGGTGATGCACGCGGCGTCAGGCGCACGTGGGCGGCGTGGTCGGGCTGGATGGTCACGGTGGCGGTCGGCACCACGGGGCGTGTATCGACGCGCGTCAGGCGAAAGCGGCCGATCATCGCGGACAGGACCAGGACCAGTTCGGTCATCGCGAACTGGGCGCCGACGCATATCCTCGGGCCCGCACCGAACGGCATGAAGGCGAAGCGCGGCGGCGCCGGCTGATCCGGCATGAAACGGGCGGGGCGGAAGATCCCGGGGTCCTGCCACAATTCGTGGTGGCGATGCACCACCCAGGGCGAGACCATCACCACCGACCGCTTAGGCACCCGGAGGTCGCCGATACGGTCCTCGATGATGGCCTCCCGCACGATCATGAAGACGGCGGGATACATTCGCATCGCCTCGTTCGCCACGGCGCGGGCGCGCGTCAGTGTGGCCGACGTGGCGTGGGCCGTTTCGGGTTCGATGTGTGCCGCGGCGGCTTCCTCGGCGAGCCAGTCCTGTTCGTCCTGCGCTTCGGCGAGCATGATCAGCGCCCAGAACAGCGTTACTCCTGTCGTTTCATGGCCGGCAAGAATGAGCGTGGCGACCTGGTCGCGCAGTTGGTCGGGGGTGAATCCGGCGCCGGTTTCGGGGTCGCGCGCGGCGCGCAGCAGGTCGAACAGGTCGCGCGGGGTTTCGGGTTGCGGTGTGGCCAGGCGCCGGGCCAGGATCGTTTCAACCAGGGCCATCCAGCGCCGGTTGAACCGAGCGCGACCGAAGTCCGTGGGCGCGGGGACCGATAGCGGGAGCAGCATGTCGAGCATGCGCGGCTGAGCGTAATGCTCAGCGTATTCTTCCAGCATACCGCGCATGGTGTCGCCGAAGCGGTCCGTCTCCAGCGAGAACATCGATCTTCCGGCGATATCGAGTGCCAGGCTCTGCATGGTCAGCAGCAGGTTGACCGGCTCGCCGGACTGGCTGGCCAGCCGGGTCAGCGCCTGGTCGGTGGCCGATACGATATGGCGCGCCAGCATCGGCATCACGCGCGGGGCAAGCGCGGGTGCGATCGTGCGGCGCTGCAGCTTCCAGTTGTCGCCCTCACTGATGACCAGCCCGTTGCCGATGATCGGACGCAGGACACGGGTCGAGGCGGGTGAACGGCGGTAGTTCGCGGTATTGGCCACCAGGACGTGGTGGATGGCCTCGGGGCCGTTCAGCAGGATGCTGCTGCGTCCGAGGAATCGGCGCACCGTGTAGTCCTGGCGGTAGGCGAAATCGGGCCAGATGGTCAGCGTGTTGGTGCGGAAGGCGCGGAAGAAGGCGCGCAGGGAGAGCGGGGCGTCGGGCACGGCTGGGACAGGGGGACGTAACGGCATGCCGATGATCATAGCGGATGAAGAAGGAAAACGACAGTTTTATACCAACCGCCCTTGATGTTGACCCATAAAAATGGGTCAACGGCGGTTGGTATCAGTCTTGGTCTGGCGCGCCGCCGCCCCGCCAACCCCGCGCGCGATACCAGCCGCCGCTGTCGCCGGAAGAGTCGGCAACCGCGGCGGCTGGTATTACTTGCGGCCACGCTGTCATTATTTAAGAGCGCGTTGCCGGACGGTTCAATTCGCCTGGCCAACCAAAGCTTTGGGCTGACGGTGGCGGGTGCGGGCGGGCGTTCGTGGTTACGCCGCGGCCGGCTTTGTCACCGGCGCTCAGCCTGCCACACCAAGAAAGACCGCGATGGCGCCATTCAGGCGTTGCAAGTCCGCGGACGACAACCGCCCAAGCGAGGGGCCGATCCGCGCCCGGCGCACCGTTGTGATCTTGTCCACGGCGATCCAGGATGACGCGTGCAAATTCAGCATGTCGGAGGCTTCGATGCGCAGCCGCATCGCCGGCGCATCGGTGACGGAAGAGGTCAGTGGGCAGACGGTCACGCTATCCAAGGGGCTGAACAGATCGGACTGGACAATGACCCCCGGCCGAGGCTTGCCGGTATCGTCGCCGCCCCGATTGGCCATGGCAACGACCTCGCCGCGTGTGACGGCCCGACGCGTCATGGCGCGCCATCATAGTCGAAAGCACTGACTTCCTGGACCCAGGCGAGCAGGTTGTCCGTCCGGTCGGTAGTGCCTCAGTTTGAAATTGGCCGGTGAAGATTCCTGATTCGCCCGGCCATCCCGCACCCTATATGCTTATCGGCAAGCATTCATAGGGGCGGATATGCCCAAAGGTCCACGTGGAGAGAATCGCCCAGCCGACGTGATCGGTGGGGCGGTAAAGGTCATGCGGATCGCGACTGGGGAGCAGCCGGACGACCGAAAGGACGCACCCGCGCTCAGGCCGGGCCAGCAACTTGGCAAGTCGGGTGGCGCGGCACGGGCAAGGAACCTGACAGCGGAGCAGCGCACGGAAGGGCGCGGCGAAGCGGTGGGGTGACAAGCAAGCATAAGGTCTGATCCGAATAATTTTGCTTGCTTGTGATGCAAGCATCGTGCAGGTTCCGCGCTAGCAAGCATGGAGTCGGCACGATGGCGTATTCGAAACAGAGCAAGGGCGGGGTTGCGAGGGCCCAATCTCTCTCGGACGAGGAGAAGCGAGCAATCGCCACCAGCGGGGCCGCCGCCAGATGGAGAAAGCCCGGATCCGCGATTGGCCTTCCTGAAGCCGCCTCTCAGGGGATTCTGCCGATTGGAGATGTTTCTATCGACGTCTACGTTTTGAAGGACCGGCGACGCTTGATCCACAAGCGCGGTATTGCGCGTGCGCTTGGACTACAGTCAGATGGCGGTAACGCCTTCATGAAGACGATATCAAGACAAGGGCTGGGATCCGCAATTAGCGCGGAATTGCGAGAAAAGATCGAAAATCCAATTGAATTCAAGCCATTATCTGGGGATCCGGCGCATGGATATGGAGCGGAGACATTTATAGACGTATGTAACGCTATTATTGATGCTGGCAAGATGGGAAGATTGGCAAAGTCTCAACTGTTCTTGGCGGTACAAGCTGAGGTCATTGTCCGGTCAGCCGCGAAGATAGGTATATTTGGCCTCATAGATGAGGCCACGGGTTTTATTTCCGACAAACGGAAAGAAGAATACCGCGAACTTTGGCGAGACTTCATCCGAGAGGAATTCAGGCAATGGGAAGAGCCGGAGTTTCCGGAAGAACTATTTAATATAATGTACAAATTATATGGATTGAAAAGGTTCAACCCCAGCGGTCCTAAACATCCAAAATTTTTTGGAAAATTCCTCAGAAAGTACGTTTATCAGCCGCTTGCGAATAGCAATGGAGCGATCTTGGAGGAGTTGGATATAAAAAACCCGGTTGTGTACTCGAATGGTGGGCGCCGATATAAGCTCTGGCAATTTCTCAGCGATGAAATTGGACTCCCCGCGCTCCGGCAGCACATTTGGAAAACAGTAGGCATCGGCCTATCAGTGGGATCGAAGGAGCAATTCGATCGCGGTTTTTACAGCGCGTTTCCATCAGCGCGGCCCATACGGGATGGCCGGACAAGAGATTTATTTGACCTTCTGGCCGATGATGCTTGACGGTAAGCATGAGAATTCATATCATGCCGGGCATGAACTGAGGCACTACCGTCCGGTCGGCAGCGTTGACACGCTCGCATTGGCGTTCGATCTCGGCCGCGAACCGGGCGCACGGAGATCGGGAACCCAGATCTGAACCGGCCGCAAACCACGGCGGCGCAGGCCGTCACGGTAACGCTGGGTGCGGGCGCGGGATGGGGACTTGGCGTTCATGTGTCACATGTGACGATATACAGTCACGGTATCAAGGGCCGTCCGGTTGGGGCCGACGGCCCGATCGTCAGCATCGACTGCGATCCGGGACCCGCGAGGGCTATCGTTGGCGTCGGGATCGGCAGGGTGGTTGGCGGGTGGATCGCCGGTTAATCAGACATTGAACCGGAACAGCAGGACGTCGCCGTCCTTGACGACGTAGGTCTTGCCTTCCACCCGCATCTTGCCGGCTTCCTTGGCGCCGTGTTCGCCGCGGCATGCGACGAAATCGGCGTAGGCAATCGTTTCGCAGGCAATAAAGCCGCGCTCGAAGTCCTTGTGGATGACCGCCGCCGCCTGGGGCGCCCGGGTGCCCTTGGTGATGGTCCAGGCACGCGTCTCTTTCGGACCACAGGTGAAATAGGTTACCAGTTCCAGTAGGTCGTAACCGGCGCGGATGACCTGATCGAGGCCACTCTGCGACAGGCCAAGGGTCTCCAGGAAGTCGCGGCGGTCGGCTTCGGCAAGCTGCGAGACCTCGGCTTCGATCGCGGCCGAGATGACGATCGTGGGGGCGCCTTGCGCGGCGGCCCAGTCGCGCACGCGGCTGGAGAACGCGTTGCCGGTGGCGGCCGACGCTTCCTCCACGTTACAGACATAGAGCACGGGCTTGGATGTGAGCAGTTGCAACCGGCGGACGGCTTCCTCCTCGCTGGGCGGGATCGCGGTGCGGGCTGGCCTGCCCTGCTGGAGAGCGGCGACGATGGGTTCCATGACCGCGACGGCGGCGATGCTCTCCTTGTCGCCGCCCTTGGCCCGCTTTTGCGCCTGGGTGAGGCGGCGTTCGAGACTTTCGAGGTCGGACAGCATCAGTTCGGTTTCCACCACATCGATGTCGCGCAGCGGGTCGATGGAGCCTTCGACGTGGGTGATGTCGGTGTCCTCGAAACAGCGCAGCACGTGGATGATGGCGTCGACCTCGCGGATGTTGGCGAGGAACTGGTTGCCGAGGCCCTCGCCTTCGGATGCCCCGCGCACGAGGCCGGCGATGTCGACGAACTCCAGGGTCGTGGGGACGATTTTCGCGGATTTGCCGATCTCAGCCAGCACGTCCAGCCTCGGATCGGGCACGCCGACGCGGCCGATATTGGGCTCGATGGTGCAAAACGGGTAGTTGGCCGCCTGGGCCGCGGCGGTGGCCGTCAGGGCGTTGAACAGGGTCGATTTGCCGACGTTGGGCAGGCCGACGATGCCGCAGTTGAAACCCATGTCAGCGAAATTCCTGTGTGTGCAACGCGACGTTGCTCATGAAGTCGGCGTGCCTGCCCTGGGCCAGCAGGCCGGCGGCGTCGGCGACGGCGTCCAGCAGCGCGATCAGCCAGGGCTTGTCGTCCTTGTCGAAGTTACCGAGGACATAGCCGAGGACGCGTTCCCTCGAGCCGGGGTGGCCGATGCCGAGGCGGACGCGCCAGTAGTCCTGGCTGCCGAGCATGCGGTCGATGCTGCGCAGGCCGTTATGGCCGGCCGCGCCGCCGTCTTTCTTGACGCGCATCTTGCCCGGGGCGAGATCGAGTTCGTCGTGGAAGGCGACGATGGCCTCGGGCGGGAGTTTGTAGAATGCGGCGGCGTCCTGCACCAATTCACCGGAGGCGTTCATGTAGGTCAGCGGCTTCAGCGCCAGGATCTTTTCGCCGGCGATGGTGCCCTCGGCGGCCACGCCCTTGAAACGGCGCCGCCACGGCGAGAAATCGTGGCGGGTGGTGATGACGTCGATTGCCATGAAGCCGATGTTGTGGCGGTTGGCCGCCATGCCGGGCTCCGGATTGCCGAGGCCCACCCAGAGCTGAGTCATACCGTCCGCCTTTCGGCGGCCGGTATTGAGCCCGTATTCCGCGCTCGGCCCCACAAGCCCCGAGCGTTATGCAGACCGGCGCGACCGCTGGAAGGGCCAGCCATCCCGCGAGTCGGCATCATGCTGTCTAGCCTTTCTTTGCGGCCCCTTTAGCAGCACCCTTGGCTGGCGCGGCGGCGGCAGCGGTAGGGGCGCCTGCGGCGGCGGCTTCGGTAGTCACTTCGATCTTCGTGGGCGGCACGACGGTCGCCACCACGAAGTCGCGATCGATCACCGACTTGACGTTTTCGGTACCCTTCAGGTCATGCCAGCGGACGTTGTCATTGAAGTCCAGCGGACCGAGATCAGCGGTGAACTGCTCCGGGATGTGGTCGGCGTCACAGTAGACCTCGACCGCGTGGCGGACGACGTTCAGCACGGCGCCGCGCTTGATGCCGGGGCTGATGCCGTCATTCTCGAAGTGGACGGGAACCGCGACCTTGATCCGCTGTCCGGCGATCAGGCGCTGGAAGTCGACGTGTTCGGGCGCGTCGGACACCGGATGGAACTGCACGCCGCGGATCAGTGCGCGGACCGGTTCGGCGCCGGCGTTGATCTCATACAGGCGAGATTGCCAGCCGGCCTTGTTGAGTTCGCGGAGCACGACCCGGGGGTCGAGCGCGATCAGGTTGGGTTCCTGCTTTCCGCCATAGATCACCGCAGGCACCTTGCCTGCTCGCCGGGTCGCGCGCGCCGCCCCCTTACCGCTTCGCGCGCGCACCTCGGCCTCGATTGCGACAACGTTGGCCATAGTATGCTCCTGAATGACAAACGCCGGCCTCCAGGGGTGCCGGCGCGCGGGGCGTTTAGCCCAGGGCGAGGCTGACGGCAAGGGCGATGGCGGAAGTCCGGGTTCCTGGAGCCAGAATGCGGCCGCGCGTGCTTTCCGCGTGAAGGAAGATCGGCCGCTGAAGATTGTCGGCTGCCCGGTCACCTTGCCCGGAGTTGCGTCAGCGCACTGATCCAGTTTTCCAGATGGCAAGTTTTGGCGATCTCGCCGTCCTTCAGGGTCTTGATGTCAATTGCCATGATCCTGAAGCTTTTTCCGGTACGCCGCGAAACCGGCCCTCAGGGTTCCTTGTCGGCGTCCTGACCTCCCTTGTTCACGCGAGTGACATCTGGTTGTCATTGTGTGCGAGGTACCTCCCCGGTCGTTGATCGGGAGAGAATGTCGCATGCTTCGCAGACAGACCATGGCGACCGGCGCTGCCGCAGTGGGATTCGGAGCCTTGGGGTGGTTGGGGACGTTGGGGCTGTCTGGCGCCCGCGCCGCATCATTGACCGAATTCCGCGTCGGCATCCTGGGCGGTGAGGACACGCAGAATCGCCTCGCTCGATACGATGTATTCCAGAAGCTGCTGTCGGAGCACCTGCGCATGCCGGTGAAACTGTTTCCGGCGGCCGACTACGCCGGCGTGATGCAGGGGATCGCCGCGGGGCAGCTTGAGGCGGCCGAGTTCGGCGCCTCGAGCTTCGCCGGCGCGTGGCTCGACTGCAAATGCATTGAACCGGTGGTGGTGCCGCGGGAGAAGGACGGTTCCACGTATTATTACTCGGTCATGGTGGTGCGCGCCGATTCCGGAATCAGGACGCTGGCCGACATGAAGGGCCATTCCTTGGCGTGGGCCGATCCGAACTCGACATCGGGATATCTGATTCCGAGTGCGACGCTGAAGGCGCAGGGGATCGATCTGGCCGACGGGGCGTATTTCTCCAGGACCGGCTTCTCCGGCGGGCACGAGCAAAGCGTGGTCGCGGTGCTGAACAGGCAGTATGACGCGGCGGTGACCTGGGCGTCGGGCCAGGGAGACATGGCGGCCGGTTATTCGCGGGGCAATCTGCGGTCGATGGTGGACCGGAAGATGCTGAAGATGTCGGACATCCGGATCATCTGGCAGTCGGGCAAAATCCCGAACGGACCGTGGGCGGTGCGTACGGCCCTGCCGGCTGATGTGAAGAAGTCGTTCGCGGATTTCCTGCTGGACCTGCCGACGTCGCACCGGGCGGTGTACGACGACGTGGAGCAAGGCGTCGGGGTGGGCTACGCGCCGGCGACGATCGGACTCTACAAGGACATTATCGGGTTGCGGCTGGCCGAGCGGGGCGCCAACCGGCGTTGAGGTATCGCCCTGTCCGGGTGGAGCCGGTGCGTTCGGTGGCGGCCGTCAGATCGGCAGGACGCCCGGGTGGTGCCGCAGATACCACCAGGCGATGCCACCGGCCATTAGCGTTACGATCACTGGCTCCATGGCTGAGTTGGTACGACACAGGGAGATGCCCCAGGTCCGCCGGAGCGGCCATGCGAGGCGCAGCCCCTGCGGGGTGAGCATGTCGGCCGCGAGGTGGGAGAGGTAGCCGACGATCAGGGCGGAGACGCCGGCACGGCGGTATCCGGCGTGCAGGAGCAGCGTCGTCAGTCCGATCACCGCGATCGCCGAGTGGGTGATCCCGCGATGGGAGAAGGTCGAGGCGATGGCGGTCGAGATCGGCCGGGTGCGGCGCCCGACCCAGGATTTTGGGTGGTCGATGTCGGGCAGCAGCGACCCCGTAACGACCAGGGCGACGGCGATCGGGTCCACGGGCTGGAGATGCAGCGCGGGCGCCGCGGCGATCCACGTGGCGAGGCCGACTATGACGTGTGAGCGAGCCATCATGGGGCGGACGTATAATCGGCGACCTGGGTTGGGCAAGCGACGGGTCTGGCGTGGTGGCGGCGCGGGCCGGATTGCCGCCGGATCGAGCGGGACCGTCGCGGCTTGTGGTTGGCGTGCTGCTTCATCGACCAGAGGTCGCCTCGCGATCGGGAGTCACCATGACACGGGGACACGCAGGCCGCGACATGGGGACACGCAGACCCCGACATGGGAACGCGCGGGCCACGGCACGGGACAGGCGGCCCATGACAAGGTGGCCGCGAGACAGGTCGATGCGTTTGTTTTCCCATCAAGCCTCTACGCCTTGACAGGTTCCAAAAAGGAACCTAGCGTCCCGCGACATCGCGGACAGCGAGAGGCAACCGATGAACACGACGGCGATCGAAACGAACGCAATACTCGCCGGGTTGCCCGATCGGATCAGCCATGTGATCCGCCGGCACGCGGACGAACGGCCGGACCATCCGGCGCTCGTTGATGGGACCACGACGTGGAGCTATGGCGAACTTGCAGGCATCGTCGCGGATCTTGCGGGCAGGCTTGTCGGATACGGCGTTCGGCCCGGCGATCGGGTGCTGATCGTCAGCGAGAACAGTCTGCCATTGTGCGCGCTGGTGCTGGCCGCGAGCGAGATCGATGCATGGGCGGTGGTGGTCAATCCGCGGCTGTCGGTGCGCGAAGTCGATCAGATCCGCGATCACAGCGGCGCACGGCGGATCTTCTACGTGACCGACATTCCCGGTGCCGCGCGGGACCACGCGGTTCGGCACGGCGCGCGCGACGAACCAGTGGGCGCGCTCGGGCTGCTGGCCGTGGGCCCGCTGAATGAGGCGGCGACGCCGGAGACGGTCGAGGTTGACGGTGCGAGGCAGGTCGCGGTGCTGATGTACACCTCAGGCACCACGGGCAACCCAAAGGGGGTCATGCTGACGCATCGAAACCTGCTGTATAATGCATCGGTTTCGGGTTGCCTGCGGCACCTGACGCCCGCCGACCGGCTTTATGGCGCGCTGCCGATGTCGCATATCGTCGGCCTCTCGAATGTGCTTGTCGGCACACTGATGTTTGGGGCCACGATTCAGGTCGTTCCGCGCTACGATCCGGCGGAGCTTGCCCGCGCGATCGCCGGGGACGGCGTTACGATGCTGTTTGGCGTACCGGCGACCTATCAGCGGCTGCTGGAATACAAGTCGGTGAGCGGGCGGTCGGCGCTGCCGCGCGGGCGGTTGCGCTACCTCGGGGTTGCGGGCGCGCCGCTGGATCTTTCCCTGAAGACCAGGGTCGAGGCGGAGTTCGGCGTGCCGCTGCTCAATGGTTATGGCATTACCGAGTGCGCGCCCGGCATTTCCGGCATGCGGCTGGAAAATTCCGAGGCCACGACCAGCGTCGGGCAGCCGCTGCCCGGTGTCGAGATCCGTGTGGTCGATGCCGACCGCAGGCCAGTACCCCACGACGCGGTGGGAGAACTGCATGTGCGCAGTCCGGGCGTGATGCGCGGCTACTACCGTGCGCCGACGTTGACCGCCGCGGCGATCGACCCGGATGGATGGTTCAATACCGGTGACCTGGTGCGGTTTGACGGAGCGCGGCTGTTTGTTGTCGGCCGCGCCAGGGAACTGATTATTCGTTCCGGTTTCAATGTCTATCCGCCCGAGGTGGAAGCGGTGCTGAACACGCATCCAGATGTGGTGCAATCGGCCGTGGTCGGGCGCGCGGTGGACGGCAACGAGGAAGTTGTTGCTTACGTGCAGCTTTTGCCAGGTTCGACCGCGAACGCTGAAACCCTGAGGCAGCATGTGCGACCGCAGCTGACCGCATATAAGCGACCAAGCGAGATCGTGGTTCTCGATACGCTGCCGGCGAGTTCGACCGGGAAGATTCTCAAGCATAGGTTGGCTGCGGCTGTTCTTGAAACGTCTGAAAGGAGCTGAGCATGGAACGGAGACACGCCACAGCGGCGGTGATCGGCGCGGGCGATTTCATTGGCGGAGCGATCGCGAAGAAGTTCGCCGCCGAAGGGTTCACCGTGTTTGCCGGCCGGCGAAACGGCGAAAAGCTGGCGCCATTGCTGCAGGAAATCGAAGCGGCGGGCGGGCGGGCGTTTGGCCGGTCGTTGGACGCCCGCCAGGAGGTCGACATGACGGCTTTCCTGCAGGAGGCGGATCGCGAGGCGCCGCTGGAGGTCTGCATCTTCAACATCGGCGCCAACGTCAATTTTCCGTTGCTTGAGACTACCGAACGGGTGTTTCGCAAAGTCTGGGAAATGGCCTGTTACTCGGGCTTCCTCGCCGGGCGGGAGGCGGCGCGGCTGATGCTGCCGCGTGGACGGGGGGCGATCTTCTTCACCGGGGCGACGGCGAGTCTGCGCGGCGGCATCGGTTACGCGGCATTCGCCGCGGCGAAGTTCGGGCTGCGCGGGGTGGCGCAGAGTGCCGCGAGGGAACTCGGGCCACAAAACATCCATGTCGCGCACCTGGTGATCGATTCCGGCGTCGATACAGCCTGGGTGCGGGAACGGATCAAGGCGCGTGAGGGCGAGGAGGCGTTGGTTAATCTGGACCCCAACCGGCTGATGCGGCCCGCGGCGGTCGCGGAGGCGTATTGGCAGTCTGTATCAACAGCCGCGTGACGCGTGGACGTTTGAACAGGAAATCCGTCCCTTCGGTGAGAAATGGTGATGTCATGAGCAAGGTCGAATTCCATTTCGATTTCGGCAGCCCGAATGCTTACCTCAGCCATCTGGTGATTCCGGAGATCGAGCGGCGGACGGGCGCGGTGTTCGAGTATGTTCCGGTCCTGCTGGGCGGGGTTTTCAAACTCACCGGCAACCGTTCGCCGGCGGAAAGTCTGGCGGGGATCAGGAACAAGCCGGAATACGAGAAGCTGGAGACCCAGCGCTTCATCGAGCGGCACGGCATCACGACGTTCCGCGGCAATCCGTTTTTTCCGGTCAACACGCTGGTGCTGATGCGTGCCGCCGTCGCGGCCCAGCGGCTTGGCGTGTTTGAACGGTATGTCGACGAAATCTATCGCCACATGTGGTCGGAGCCGAAGAAGCTGGACGATCCGGCGGTGCTGCGGGCGGCGCTCGTCGAATCGGATCTCGACGCCGATCAGCTTCTTGCGCGCGCGCAGAGCCAGGACGTGAAGGACGCGCTTCTGGCGAACACGCAACGCTCGGTTGACCGGGGTACGTTCGGCTCGCCGACGTTCTTCGTGGACGAGGCGATCTTCTTCGGCAAGGACCGGCTGCGCGATGTGGAGGAAGCGATCGTCCGCGCCGCGGCCTGAACGGACCGGCTTGTCACAGGTTGGGCCTTTCGCTTCCTGCCTAGTGTGCACTATAGTGCATCCGACCGAGTTGTGTTGCTCGGCGGGCCGTCGTCAGCTGCTGATTGGCGACAACGGGAGGCAGCGCATCGGATGGTGTCAGGCAACGCCGTCGATTGGTTCGTTGATCGGCATGTGGCGGAGGGCGGTGGCGCACGCCTTGCCTTCCGTGATCCGTTTCGTTCGCTGAGCTATGGCGAACTGGCGGCCGAGACCTCCCGTTTCGCTGACTCCCTGCTGCACGCGGGCATCGGGCGGGAGCGGCGCGTGGTTTTGCTGCTGCAGGATACGGTCGATTTTCCGATCGCCTTCTGGGGTACGATGCGGGCCGGCGCCGTGCCGGTGCCGATCAACACGCTGCTGACGACGGACACCGTCAGCTATATCCTGGCGGACAGCCGAGCGGACGCGGTGGTGATCTCGGCGAGCCTGCTGGGGGCGATGGGTGTCGTGCTGCGAGCCCTTGGCCTGCGGGACGTTATCGTTTCGAACGAAGACGGATCAGCCCCCCTGCTGACTGATGACGGCTGGACCGGGTTTCCCGAATTCCTGGCGAACGGCGATCCGACGACCGCGTCGGCGCCGGCTTCGGCGGACGAGGTGGCGTTCTGGCTTTATTCGTCGGGGTCGACGGGCGCGCCGAAAGGGGTGCGGCACGTTCACTCCAGCCTGCGGTTCACGGCGGACAGCTATGGCGCGAAGGTGCTGGGGATCCGGCCTGACGACGTGATGTTCTCGGCGGCGAAGGCGTTCCACGCGTACGGGCTGGGGAACAGCCTGACGTTTCCGATGTCGGTGGGTGCCTCGTCGGTCCTGCTGCCGGGCCGGCCGACGCCGGATGCGGTGCTGGAGATGATGCGGACGCACAATCCCTCGCTGTTCGGCGGCGTTCCGACCTTGTACGCGGGTCTGCTGGCCAACCCGTATATCGCGCCGGGCGCCGGATCGTCGCGCCTGCGACGTTGCATCTCGGCCGGCGAGGCATTGCCGGCGGATATCGGCACGCGCTGGAAATCCATTGTCGGGGTCGACATCCTGGACGGGATCGGATCGACCGAGATGCTGCATATCTTCGTGAGCAACACGGAAGACGACATCCGTTACGGCAGCAGCGGCAAACCGGTGCCCGGCTATGAGGCCCGCGTCGTAGACGAGCACGACCGGCCGGTGCCGCACGGGGAAGCGGGGGAACTGGTGGTCCGCGGCGACAGTTCGGCCGATGGCTACTGGAACCAGCGGGCGAAATCACGACGGACGTTTCAGGGCGAATGGACGTACACCGGCGACACGTATACGCGCGATGCGGAAGGCTATTTCCGCTTCCAGGGGCGGCGCGACGAGATGCTGAAGGTAAGCGGCGTCTGGGTATCGCCGTTCGAGGTCGAGGAGGCGTTGATCGCGCATGAAGCGGTGCTGGAGGCCGCGGTGATTGGGCGGCAGGACGGGGATGGGCTGATCAAACCGAAGGCGTTCGTGATCCTGCGGGAGGGCGACTGGGACCGGGCGGCCCTGGTGCCAGTGTTGCAGGCGCATGTGAAGGAACGGATCGGGGTGTGGAAATACCCGCGCTGGATCGAGTTCGTCGACAGCCTGCCGAAGACGGCGACGGGCAAGATCCAGCGCTTCCGGCTGCGGGAGGTTTGATGCGCGGCGGCCGTATCGCGGTTGACGGTGGAACACTGGAGACCGGCTGGTGGGGGCCAGGCCCGACAGAGGCGCCGACGCTGGTGCTGTTGCACGAGGGGCTGGGCAGCGTGGCGCTGTGGCGCGATGTGCCGGCGCGCCTGGCGGAGGCCACCGGCTGGGGTGTGTTCGCCTACTCCCGCTTCGGGTACGGGAATTCTGATACGACCGCCCTGCCCCGGCCGATGACGTATATGCATCAGGAGGCGCGGGCGGTGCTGCCCGGTGTGCTGCGCGCGGCTGGGATCAGGCGCGCGGTGCTGATCGGTCACTCCGATGGCGGGTCGATCGCGGCGATTTATGCGGGGTTGGATGGGGGGCGTGAGATTGCGCCGGGAACCGATCGGTCAGTGGCGGATTCCGGCGCTGCATCCGGCCCGGTCGCGGTGCGCGGCGACGGGACGACGGTGGCCCGGGACGTGGGCGAGCGGCGGCCGGAGTTGCTGGGCGTGGTGACGATCGCCGCGCATTTTTTCGTCGAAGACCTCAATATCGAGAGCATCCGGCGGATCAAAACCGAATACGACACCGGCCCGCTGCGACCGCGCCTGGCGCGGTATCATCGCGACGTCGATACCGCGTTCCGCGGATGGAACGACGCCTGGCTGGACCCGCGGTTCCGCGACTTCGACATCACCGGCTTTCTGCCGCACATTCGGGTGCCGATCCTGGCGCTGCAGGGCGACGCCGACCCGTACGGCACAGCGCAGCAACTGCGTGTGTTCGAGGCCAACGTGCGCGCGCCGATCACGGTCCGGCTGATCGCCGGCGGCAGGCATTCACCCCACCTGGAGGCGGCGGATGAAACCCTGGCCGCCATCGCCGGCTTTGTCGCGACACTGCCGCGCGGAGCGTCGACGTGACCGGCTTCCCGCCCCGATCACTGCGAGCGTCGGGTACGGCGTACGGCCCGTACCGCAACACTGAACGCGTCTGAAAGGATCTTTCCAATGCCAGACGGCAGCCAGATCGACTATGATGGCCTGATCCCGAACAATGTCGGCCTCGCCGAGGATCTGCGGGTGCGCAAGGCGCTGGAAACCTGGCACCCCGGCTACATCGACTGGTGGAAGTCGATGGGGCCTGAAGGGTTCCAGGATTATCCGGTGTATCTCCGCACCGCCGTGGGCGTCGGCAGCGAGGGCTGGGCGAAGTTCGGATTTGTTCGCATGCCGGAATACCGGTGGGGGATCCTGCTGGCGCCCGCCGTCGAGGGCCGCACGATTCCCTTTGGCGTGCACAAGGGCGAGCCGGCGTGGCAGGAAGTGCCCGGCGAATATCGCGCCATGCTGCGCCGGTTGCTGGTGATCCAGGGCGACACGGAACCGGCGTCGGTGGAGCAGCAGCGCTATCTGGGGGCGACCGCTCCGTCGCTGTACGACATGCGCAACCTGTTCCAGGTGAATGTGGAAGAAGGCCGCCACCTGTGGGCGATGGTCTACCTGCTGCAGAAATATTTTGGCCGTGACGGGCGCGAGGAAGCCGAGGATTTGTTGCGCCGACGCTCCGGTCACCAGGATACGCCGCGCATGCTGGGTGCCTTCAATGAGCAGACGCCGGACTGGCTTTCGTTCTTCATGTTCACGTTCTTCACCGACCGCGACGGCAAGATGCAGCTCGCGGCGCTGGCGCAATCGGGCTTCGATCCGCTGTCGCGCACCTGCCGCTTCATGCTGACCGAAGAGGCGCACCACATGTTCGTGGGCGAGACCGGGGTTGCGCGGATCATCCAGCGCACCGCCGAGGCGATGAAACAGGCCGGGATCGAAGATCCTTACGATATCGAGCGCGTGCGGGCGCTGGGGGTGATCGATCTGCCGACGATCCAGAAGAAGGCGAACCTGCATTTCTCACTCACGCTCGACCTGTTCGGCAACGAAATCAGCACCAACGCGGCGAACGCCTTCAATGCCGGATTGAAGGGGCGCTATCACGAGGACAAGCTGACCGACGATCACCTTCTCATGTCGGCGGTCTACCCGGTGCTGCGGCCACGCGACGGTGCGATCGTCACGGAGGATGTGCCAGCGCTGTCGGCGCTGAACATGCGGCTGCGGGACGATTTCGTGGAAGACGCCGCCGCCGGTGTGGTCCGCTGGAACCGGGTGCTGGAGCGGGCCGGCACGGCGTTCCGCATGACCTTGCCGCACGTCGCGTTCAATCGCCGCATCGGCGAGTTCAACGCGATCCACACCGATACCGACGGCCAGATACTCAGTCGCGAAGACTGGCTGGCGCGCCGGGAAACGATGCTGCCGTCGACGGACGACAACCTGTTCATCACCAGCCTGATGCGCGCGTCGCTGGTTCCGGGGCAATATGCGGGCTGGATCGCGCCGCCTCGGCAGGGCATCGACAACATGCCGGGGGATTTCGAATACGTTCGGCTGGCGGGCTGACAGAAGCCGCCGGAAGTCTCCCCGGCCGGCGGGTGATTACCGGCACGGGCCGCCGCGCGTCGTTCGCAGGGGTCCGGAAAGGCGTAGGGTACGGCTGCGACGGAGGCAACGGCAGCGAGGAATGCCGGTGCGAAGTCGGCGGCGCCACTATCGAAACGTTGCGGAACGAACGAGGTCGCGGCTAGTGTCGTGGCGGAACGGGCGGGTAGGCCCGGTGGAGGAAAGTTCTGGATGAAACGAGCGCTTATCGTCGCGGCGGCACTCGGCCTGCTGATGCAGGGCGTTTCGGTCGCGCAGCCGGAGCAGGAGCACGGCAAACCGAGTGGTGCTCCAGCGGGCAAGCCGACGGAGCGGCCGGCCGCGAGGCCAGCCCCGTCGCCCGGCCGGCCCGCGAATGCAGGCGCGCCGCAGCAGCCCGGGCCGCGTCCCGGTGGGCCGCCGCAACCTGGGGCCCGTCCCGGTGGGCCGCAGCAACCTGGGGCCCGTCCCGGTGGGCCGCAGCAACCTGGGGCCCGTCCCGGTGGGCCGCAGCAACCTGGACCGCGTCCCGATGGGCCGCAGCAACCTGGGCCGCATCCCGCTGGGTCCCGGCCGCCAGGACCTCCACACGGCCCGGCGACGACCGTCCGGCCGTTGCCGCCGCGCGGAAGCCAGTTCTGGCATCGAGGGCATTACTACAACCGGGTCCATGCGCCGCCCTTCGCCTACCCGCGCGGTTGGGGTTATCGGCAATGGTCCATCGGCGCGCGGCTGCCGCCGCTGTTCCTCGCGCCCGCGTATTTCTACCCGGGCTGGGCGGCGCTCGGCCTGCAAGCGCCCCCGTACGGCTATGACTGGGTGCGTTACGGGCCCGACCTGCTGCTGGTCAATCTGACCACGGGCGACGTTGAGGACGTGGTCTACGGCGTGTTCATGTAGCACGCCGGTGCGGTTCCACGCGACGGTCAGCAGCGCCCGTTCGTCCTGGTTCGGGCGCTCGATCTTGCCATCAAGGGCGGCGGGCGTACTATCGCGGCAAGAAGCGGAGGAACCACACCAATGATCACAAAATTCGACAGCCTGTTCGCCGGGCACGTGGACATCGAGAACATCGGCTACGGCGGCACTCCGATCAACGACCGGCGGTATGACAACGCTCATCTGTCAACGGCGCTGTCGAAGGCGCAGGACATCGCGGTAACCATGGACGGGCTTGGTTACTCGACGTTCTGGATGGCGGAGCATCATTTCCAGCGCGAGGGAACCGAATGCATCCCAAACGTGCTGATGATGGCGCTGCACCTGACGCATGTGACGAGGAACATGAAGATCGGCTGCGGCTTCAACATTACGCCGATGTGGCATCCGCTGCGCCTCGCCGAGGATTACGCGATGGCGGATATCCTGTCGAACGGACGCGTCGTGTTCGGGGTCGGCCGTGGATACCATACACGCGAAGTGGAAACGTTCGGCTCACCGCTGATCGATCAGACGGCCAACCGGGAGCTGTTCGAGGAACAGGTCGACATCATCTTCAAGGCATTCAACAGTGAGCAGTTCGCGCACAAGGGCAAGTATTACACGCTGCCGCCGGAGGTGCCCTATCGCGGCTATACTCTGAAGGAACTGACTTTGGTGCCGCGTCCGGCCCGGTTGCCGGTGGAATGCTGGCAGCCTATCCAGGGCGGGTCGGAACGGGCGCTGGCGTTCATGGCGAAGCACGGCATCCAGGGCATGGTGGGCGGCGGTTCGGCCGAAGGCGGCGCGATGGACAGCGTGGTGCGGAAATGGCAGGCCGAACATGCCAGGATCGGCAAGCCGATCGACCTGGGGGAGCGGCTGTGCTTCGGATTTCATTTCTATATCAGTGAAAGCAGGCAGCGGGGGATCCGGGACGCCGCCCAGTATTACGAAGAGAATATGAAAATGTTCGGCGAGCTGCGGCTGAACCGGGCGATGACGGACGAGCAGATCGAGATCATGCGCGATCCGCTGCGGGCGCCGACCGCGAAGCTGCCGCGGATCGAGGACGCGGTAGCCGCTGGCGGGTTCCTGACGGGTTCGCCAGACGAAATCATCGATCATCTGAAGAAACTGGAAAAGGCCTATCCGGGGCTCGACCGTGTTTCCATCAGTCCCTCGCTGGGCGTGCCAAGGACGGTGATCCTGGAGCAGCTGGAGCGGTTCGCGAAGGAGGTGATGCCGGCGTTCAAGGGTGCCGCGGCGGAAGCGAAGCAGCCGGCATTGGCCAAGTGAAGCAGCCTGGGCCGGCGAATTGGGGCAGCCGGCGCGGGCGAGGTGATATCTGGCACCGAGGGCCGGGATGCTGGCGACCACCCGGGGGGCTGACGGCGGAAGACGCTGCCCACGCGCGCCGGATGTCGCTGGACACCGTTCGCGCGCAGGTCCGCATCATCCTGCGAAAGACCAACGGAACGAATCTCAGGGACTTCGAACGCTTGGTCGCGCTGGTTTCGGCATCATGAGGGGTGATCTGCACTGGAGGGCGCGGTGGTTCCGGCAAGCGGGCGCGGCAGACGAGCCCATTCTCGCGGACAAACCGGGCCGAGGCTGCTGCGAGGAGTGGGCATGAATGAGCAAGCCTGATTCCGCGACGGCATCGCCGCCCCTGATCTACCTGGCGGGTCCGATGGTGTTCGATCGCGATCCGGTCGCGATCTTCGATCGGATGAAGACGCTGTGCCTTGGGTTTGGCGTGGCCGGGGTCGCGCCTTTGGACAACCAGATCGGACTCGAAGGCCGTCCGCCGGGAAAGGACCTGCTGGAACGCATCGTCAGCGCCGACATCGCGCTGATGGACAGGCTGGACGGGGCGGTGTTCTGCCTCGACAGTTTCCGCCGCGGGCCGGAGATGGATGCCGGCACCGCGTTCGAGGCTGGCTATATGAGAGCACTGGGCAAGCCGATCGCCGGCTGGACCCGCGATATACGCCCGTATCCACATAGGGTCGCGGATTTTTTCCGCACGACGTTCGGTGAGGCGCTGACGGAGACCGCGGCGGGTTCCGTCGGGGGGACGTCGGGGCTGTTGCGGGATGTGGATGGCGTCCTGGTGCATTCGGAAGGTTGCGTGCAGAACGCCATGGTCCATGTCGGGATCGAACTGGCCGGCGGCGTGGTCGCGGCCGATGGTGACTGGGAACGCGCGTTCAGCGTGGCCGTTGCGTCTGTCGCGGGACGCCTTCACGAGGGCCGGCGGCCGGCTCGCCGATAGGTCGGCGATCCAATGGGGCTAGCATGGTCGCTGGGCGGAACGTCCCCGGCGCGTGAATCATGCGATCAAACAAAGAGATAGACCATTTTCGGGCCTGCACAGTCAGGGTGAGAATGGTCTATGGTCGGGATATCCCGATCGGGGGACGATCGGGATTGCCGCACCGGTTTGTCACTCGCGATCATCGGGACGACGGTGTTTGGGATTGCCGCGGATGCCTGCGGGCCCGACCCGAAGTCCGCTTCGCCCCTCATCGCGACACCGAGCCATGCCTTCACAGCTCCAGCTTCGCCTCCATGACCTCGGGGTCGTCTGCCATGCGGTGAACGGTGAAGCCCAGATGACGGACGAACGCCAGCATCGGGTGGTTATCCGCGAGGACCTGGCCGACGATTTCCCTCAGCCCGCGCCGGCGGCCCCAATCGATCAGCCGGCGCATCAAATGCGAAGCGAGTCCACGGCCTTTCATGTCCGCCTGCACGATCACCGCGAACTCTCCGGATATCCCGTCGGAATCGCAGGCCAGACGAGCGACGCCGACGGTGTCGCCGGTTGTTTCGTTGACAGCGACGAATGCCATTTCCCGGTCGTAGTCGACCTGCGTAAGGCGGACCGTCTGTTCCGGCGACAGTTCACGCATCGCGCTGAAGAAACGATAGCGGATATCCTGTGGCGACAGCCTGGAGAAGAACGCGCCGTGGGCGGCCGCGTCCTCCGGCCGGATCGGGCGGATGGTCATGCGGTCCGGTCCGACCTGGCGGTGTTCGGTGAGTTCCACCGGATAGGGAGCGATGGCCAGTCGAGCGGGCGGCTCCTGCGGCGCGCGCAGCCGCAGCCAGGCGTCGGCGGCCAGCACGCCGTCGGCATCGACGAACAGCGACGGCACGTCCAGCACCGCGATGGCGGGGAAATCGACGATCAACTGGCTGATCCGCACCAGCGTCTGCGCCACGGCGTCGCTGCTGGCCGGGGTTCGGTCGCGCAAGGGGCGCCCGAGCATGGCGCCGGTTCGGCAATGGTGGATCAGGCTGTTGGCCAGCGCCAGGTTCAGCGGCGGCAGATCGACGGCCCGATCGGTTGGACTGGGCGTGGTGCCGCCGGCACCGAAGGTGATCGTCGGGCCGAACGTCGCATCATCCGCGACCCGCACCGCGACCTCCCGCAAGCGGCCGACATAGCGCTGCACCAGCAATTCGCCGCCCGAGCCGCGGCGGTGGGCGCGCGCGGACAGCAACCGGGCAGCGGCGGTGACCTGCGCGGCGTCGTGCATGTCGAAGATGAGGCTGCCTGGCGGGCGATCCGCGGGGGCCACGCTTTCACGCAGCTTCACCACCGCCGGAAACCCGAGCAGTTCGGCTGCGTCGGCGGCGTCGAGGGGGCTGGCGGCGAAGCGGGTCGGCACGGTCGGGAATGCCATAGGCGGCCAGGACGTCCAGCAACTCGTCCTGGGTGAGGGTGAGGCGACCGGACGCGCGCACGCGGTCGAAGCAGTGGCCGACCCGATCACGCTCGGGCTCCAGATCCAGCACCCGGCTGGGGGGAAGTTCACGCGCGGCCTCACGATTACGGCGGTCGCGGACGAGATGCTCGAAGCCTTGGACCGCCTGGTCTGGGGTGCCGAAGACCGGTATGCCGGCGCGCACGAGTCTGGCCCGGTGCATCGCGCCAGTGGTTTCGCCCATGGCACAGACCAGCAGGGGCACACGGAGGTTGCGAGGTGGTTCGCACAGGCTGGCAATGGTCGCCTCGTCGGCCGGACCTTGCGGGACGTGGACGATGAGGACGCCGCCGACGCCGGGACGGGCGGCGAGGTTGAAGGCGGTGGCCGCGAGGTCGGCGGAAGCGACGGCGGTGACGGTGTCGTCCGTCCGCAGGTGCAGGCCCTCGCGCAGCACGCTGTCAGCGGCGAGCCGGCCGGGGCCGATGGCATTGCTGACGATGGCCAGGGTGTCGCAGCGGACAGGTTTGGCGCGCGAGAGGGTCTCGGCCGCGGCCAGCAGATCTTCGAGACGCTTGACGGAAAGGACTCCGGCGCGGCGGAGGGCTGCTTCGAACGACAGGTCGGCGGCGCCATCGTCGTCCAGCAGGCGCAGGCCGGCGCGGATCGCCACGACAGGGCGGAGCCTGGTGGCGGCACGGGCGGCGGAAAGGAACACGCGATGGTCTTTAATGCGGCGGATGTCGAGCAGGATCGCGCCGGTGTTGGCGTCGCGAGACAGCCAGTCCAGGGTGATGCCAAAGCCGATGTCGGCGTTGGCGCCCAGCCCGACGATGTCGCTGAACCCGACGCCGTTCGGGGCGGCCCAGTCAACGACCGCGCGGGTCAGCGCCGAGGACTGGGAGATCAATGCAAGACGCCCAGGGGGCGGCGGGATGTGGGAGCGCGTCGCGTTCAGGTTCAGACGCGGCACGGCGACGCCGAAGGAATGCGGGCCGAGGACGCGGACGCCGGTGCGAGCGGCGTGGCTCTGCAGGTCGTCGGCGGGGCCGGGAACAATCGCGGCGAAGCAGTTGGCTTCGGCGAGTGCGGTCATCTCGGTGCCGATTCGGTCAGGTGGAATCGCCAGGACGGCGAGGGACGTGTTTGGGACCAGGCGCGTGTGTACCTCGCCCTTGAAACCGCCGATCGCGAGGTTGGCCATGATCTGGGACCCGGCTTCGGTCTCGGCACCGATGACGGCGATCGAGGCCGGGTGGAACAGCGCGGCGGGGTCGAAGCGGCCGGCGGTATTAAGGCGAGGGACTGTCATGGGCCTCTTGTGCTGTTGCATCGCGGCATAAGGGCTCGCCGGCGGGCCAAGGCAAGTTGCAATTTGGCGTTGCGTGCCGTTGCATACCAGAGAGACGCCATAAAAAGGGGAAGCAGGAATGTTGGACCGGTCGCGCTGGGACCCGGACATGGCCGCGTTCACCGCGGAACAGGAGAAGGCCGCGGCGGCCTACCCGCCGGTCAAGGTCGAGTTGCCGCTTGCGCCTCACCGTCGCGTCAACGATCTGCTGGGGATGCGGACAGCGGTGGGCGGGCCGGAGATGGCCGAGACGACGGAGCGTTATGTGGACGCCCGCGGGCGCCGGATATTCTGCCGGGTATACCGACCGGTGACGGACAGGCTGGTGCCGACGCTGGTGTATTTCCACGGCGGCGGATGGGTGTGGGCGAACGTCGATACACACGATCGTATGACCAGGGAATACGCGGCGGCTGGCCTGGTGGCTGTGGTGAGCGTGGATTACGCGTTGTCGCCGGAAGCAAAGTTTCCCCAGGCGCTGGAAGAATGCGCCGCGGTGGTGCGGTTCGTGTCTGACCACGGCGGCGCGTGGGGGTTGGATCCGGCGCGTATCTTTGTCGGCGGGGATTCGGCGGGCGGGAATCTGGCGCTGGCGACGGCGTTGCTGCTGCGCGACACCGGCGGACCGCCGTTGACGGGTATCCTGGCGAACTATCCGGTGGGCGATTCGCGGTTCGATACACCGAGCTATCGTGAATTCGGGGCGGGCGGATACGGTCTGACGACGGAGCGGATGGCGTTCTACTGGAGCGTCTACGTGCCGCACGACATCGACCGGCTGCACCCGCTGGCGGCGCCGCTGCGGGCCGATCTGGCCGGTTTGCCGCCGGTCATGGTGCTGCTGGCGGAACTGGATGTGCTGCGGTCGGAAGGCGAGGCGCTGGTGGCGAAGCTGCGTGCGGCGGGGGTTGCGGTCGAAACCGAGACGTTCGCCGGGGTGGTGCATGGGTTCCTGCGCGCGACCGGCGCGGTGCGGAAGGCCCGGGACGCGGTGGCGATGGCGGGGGCGTGGATGAAGCGGCTGGGTGGGGGCGGATAACGGCGGCCGGCGTTCGGCGGGGACAATTGCCATTCGCTATCTTCGGAGCGTCAGTCCCGGCGGTGGCCGGCGTTCCGATTTCTCTTCGGACGGCCGCGCGCCTGGTTTCGGGATGCCCCCTCCCAGACGCGGCGCGACGAAGAATGATGCCCGAGATCGCCGCGGACACGGCGCATCGTTGGCCATACGGACCGATTGAACATCCGCGACGCGGCCTGACCATCGTCCCCGTCCCTGCCGCCAGGCCGTAAGAAAACGAGCATCGCGGATGCCAGGTCGTCTTGCCGGGCGAAGCATCGGCCTCGGGCGAATCACCGCGAACGGGTCATGAGCGAGGAACCGGAAGTCTGCCCCGGACATTCGTTTTGAGCAAGATCCCAGCCAACTGGAACTGAACGGTGCTGTTGACGAGGCTGAGCGTCCGCTGACCGCGCTGCGCCTGTCGGGCGGCGGCGTCGCACCGCCTCCTTGGCTCTTGGGGTCATTCAGAGCCTCAACTCCGGAGCGCCACCGAAGTCCAGTCCGACCGGCCAGCCTGGCAAACATCAAATCGCCGCCTGATATTTTCAAATGAACGCGGACCACGCGAACGTGAACGGGGTATACGCGACCTCAATGCAACCTCTAAAATCGTACTTGCATGGAGAGATCTACCTATGCTTGTTATTAATGGCGATAATACAATCGCAGGGGGAGTCCTACCATGGCCATCACCAAGATCGGTAAGTTTACGCTGCACAACGGCGGCGGATTTGTCGCACGCGGCGAAGTAGCCTACCTGGATGACAACGGCGAAAAGCACCTGTCGGGCAACACGGGCGATATCCTGCTTGGGCAAACAAAGGATGTTAATCCAGGCGATCTCGGCGTTCCCGAAGGCTCGATCATCTCGCTTTATGTGTTCGTGGTCTGGGGCACCGACAACGAGGCACGCCAGTCATTCATCTTCCAGAAGGACTCCCGGACGACGGCCAATTACACCATTACCGGGACGACCCTCAGCAATACTTTGGGATTGATTTCCGTCGATTGATATCGCTTTGCATGTTCTGGAACGGGTAGCCCAACGGCTGCCCGTTTACTGAGGCATGACTTCGGGACGGACATCTGGGCAGAGCGCATGGGCTCGCGCGCACGCGTGCCAGGAGACAATTCAAAATGAGCGGTCAGGACGACAGCGGCTACCACGACAAGAACTGGCGCAACTGGGCGGGGAACCTGTCGTCGGTGCCTGACGATATCCTGCAGCCTTCGAACATCGGCGATGTTCGGGCCCTGGTGCGGAACCGGGGAGGAGAAAAGATTCGCGCTTTTGGTACCGGGCATTCGTTCAGTCCGCTGGTGGTAGCGAATGGCGGTATCCTGGTCGATCTGTCGAACTACACCGACGGCGGACGCAAGGCCTGGCGCTGGCAGAAGAACGGGCAGGATCTTGTTACCTTTCTGCCATCGGCAAGATGGGCGGATGTGCGTGATGCGCTTATGACCAAGGACTCGTCGCTGCCTCAGATGTATCTATCGAGCACCGGCGCACTGGCTTCCATCAATGCGACCGGATTTGTCGCGGCCGGGTGTCATGGCACCGGGTGGAACCAGCAGACGGTGTCGGACTTCATCAGCGAGATTGAGTTCGTTGGCGCGGACGGCCAGTTGCATGTGTTTTCCGAAGAAACGACGCCCAGTGACATGGCCGCCGTGCGGGTCAATCTTGGCCTGCTCGGCATCATCACGAAGGTGACGATGCGGGTCGAGCCGCTTTACAGGCTCCACGACGAAGAGATCGTTGTCGCGACGGAAAACGTCATGGGGCCGAACCCCGCGAAGACGGACGGAGAGATCCGAACCGCCAATCTGCACAAGCTGATCACCGAAAATGAATATGTGGAGCTCTTCTGGTTCCCGGGCAGCGGCTTCGACGGTCAGATCTGGGTCAAGAAGTTCAATCGGACGCAGGACGACGTGCGTGACATACCGCTTCGGCCCGATGGCTGGATCGACCAGTACGCCAGTTCGGTCATGAGCTGGACGGCGACCAATCCGGTCATCTGGAATATCATTCTGCCGCTCGCCTGGTCGACGATACGGGACCGAGCCGGCGCGATCGAGGCCAAACACGGTTTCGTTGCGGACGCGCCGCGAGTCCTGTTCTATGCTGACCAGGCATTCCCGATCCTTGATCTTGAGGTGGCGGTGCCGATTCCCGCGACCGGGCGAGGCACCTGGGACGTTCGCAATGTGGTCGAGGCATGGTACGCCGCCCTCAACTACACTTACAAGTATCAGGGCGATTTCCCGCTCACGACCTGCCTGCACGCGCGCTTTACCAAGAGCAGCCAGTCACTCCTTTCCGCGGCCTATTCGCCAAGTCAGGAAGACCGCGTATGCTGGATCGAGATACTGAGCGCCTACCCGAAGAACGAACCTGACGCAAACAAGCGAGCGGCAGCCATGCGACCGCACCTCGCCATGATCAACGAAGTGGTTCCGGGTTGGATCAACGGGAAGGGCGGCCGGCCGCATTGGGCGAAGAACTGGCAGTATGTGAACCCGCAGGTGAATATGCGCGGACTTTATCCGGCGGAAAATCTGCGGGTCTTCAATGCGCTGCGGCGGCGTCTCGATCCGGAGGGGGCTTTCATCAATCCGTTCCTCGCGCAGCAGGAACTTTTCTCTTAAACTTGACACCGCGGGACGAGGTTCCCGCTGCGTCCAATCGAACGGAGAAAGGTCATTCGCGTGTGCAATGGCGGCCTGATCGGTGCGCCGCGACTGCGTGTCGACCGGGCTCGCCCCAACCGGCGACCCGCCTGACCGAAACGCTGGTCCGCCTGCCGGGATCAGCCAGCGGTAGACAAACCAGCGCGACTGTGGCGCGGATTTCCTGCGACCGCACCACGCCGCATGCCGGCCGCGGGTCCGGTCGGCATGATCGGCGCTTCCGGCGGCGGGTGGTTGCCCTGGACGCCGCGGCGTGACCATATGCGCCCCCTGTCGAAAGGTCCGGCCCGCAATAGTATGAATTCCATCTTCAACGGCGACCTCAGCACTGCCAGGGGCCGCACCGTGGCCTGGATCAACTCGCTGTTCATCGACCATGCAATCTTTCGCCTGGTCTGGAGCAACCTGGCGACCGTCATTCCCGGCAAGGTGTATCGCTGCAACCACCCTACCCCGCGCCGCCTGCGCCGGATGGTTCGGCGCCTGGGGTTGCGGACGCTGATCAACCTGAGAGGCGAGACGCAGAGCGGTTCCGACGCCCTGTCGCGTGAGGCCGCCGGGTCGCTCGGCCTGGACTTCCACGACATGGCATTCGAAAGCCGCGGCGCGCCGCAGCGGGAGCGCATCCTGCGGCTGCACGATATCTACAGGTCGATGCGAACACCCGCGATCATGCATTGCAAGTCCGGCGCCGACCGGGCCGGCCTGGCCGCGGGGTTGATCGTGATGTTCGAAGGGGGCACGTCGGCGGACGCGCTGCGGCAGCTATCCTGGCGATTCGGGCATATCAAGCAGGCCAGGACAGGTATCCTGGACGCGTTCTTTCTGCTCTATCAACGAGAAAGTGAAGGCCGCAAACCCTTCCTCGACTGGGTGCGTGATGACTATGATGAAGCGGCATTGCGCCGTGACTTCCATGCCAACGGCTTGGCCAGCTTTATCAATGACTGGGTGCTTGCCCACGAATAAGCTGATATGCAAACATGGCCGCCCTGCTCCCGACAAGGTCCATGACTCAAGACGATGCGGTCGTCTCCCTGCCGATTCAGACCTGGATCGGCCCCTTCGATCCCACCCTGAGCCACGACGCGGTCGCGGCACTGGAAGCCGGTCGCGTGATCATGCTGCCTGATCTGGCTTTTCGCACGCTTGCCAAGGAAGCTCCCCTGCTGTCGCAGGATGTGCCGATGGCGAGCGGGCGTAAAAATCTCAGCTTCGATCCGGCCACCGGTCGACTGTGCGGATCGGTCCAGCATCCCGACCTTCTGACCGGCCTGCTGCGCCGCTTCGCCGCCGACGCCGAGGCGCTGCTACGCACGCTGCTGCCGCCCTATGCGGATGATCTGCGCCCCGGCCGGACCAGCTTTCGCCCGGTGGAGATCGCCGGGCGACCCTATTCTCCCCGGCAAGACGACCGGCGCTTGCATGTCGATGCCTTCCCGACCCGGCCGTTGAGGGGCGAACGCATTCTGCGGCTGTTCAACAACCTGTCGCCGTCCGGACGCCCACGCGAATGGCGGCTGGGTGAGCCATTCGAGGGCTTGGCTTCCCGCTTTCTACTGGCTCTGCCGTCTAGGTCCCCGGTCCGCTCGCGGCTGTACGCCATGCTGGGCCTGACCAAAGGCGTACGCTCGCCGTACGACGAAATGATGCTCGCGCTGCACGACCGGATGAAACTGGACAGCGACTACCAGACGAACGCGCCGTTTATTTCCCTTGCGTTTCCGCCCGGATCGACCTGGCTCTGCTTCACTGATCAGATCTCGCACGCCGCGCTGTCTGGACACCTGGCGCTGGAGCAGACCTTCTACTTGCCGGTGCGGGCGATGGATCAACCGGACCGATCACCGCTACGGGTACTCGAACGGCTGACGGGAAGGGTGCTGGCCTGAACGGCTCGTCGGGGTTCGTCCCGGGTGCCGAAGCCGCCGGCGGATCCCGTGGGGCGGGATCTCATTGACGACGCCACTTTTCGTTGTGGCCCTTGCGCTTTCCGCGCGCTGGGCATCCCGGCGGCCTGCCTGGGATCGCGGCCTCGTGAGGCTCACGGCCGGAACCAGATCGACGGTTCGGTGACAAACGCGTTGCGTCCGGCACGCATGTGCCAGCGGGTCATGACGATGAGCAATCGAGCCTTTGGGTCGGATGGCTGAGGGCAGCCTGGGTGATGATGGCCGGGTTCGGTTCAATGCCGGAACGCCAAGCCGCCAAGATGGATGAACACTTTTCGGAGCACGATCGGGTTGTTTGGCTGTTTGTTGATGCTGCGTGCGGTGGGCCCGGGCCTCCCGGGTCGATGCGCCACAATGCGTTGCGATGCGGCGGCGAAACGGGGGTTCCTGACCCATCGGCATGGCACGCAGGCGGCGTAGTACCGGCACAGATATCGGAGTGCGGCATCGGTCTCGCTCGACCCGGGGACGTCAATGCCGAACCATATCAGACTTCGACCGGTCGATCAGAAGGAAAATCATCAGGTGTGAAGTAGTTCACAGCACACTGTGGCGAAGCTTCTATACTCGTTCTCTCAGTCCCCGCGCAGATTGGATTCGTTGTACCGGCCAGTGCGGCCCAGACATTGAGGAGTGTGTGATGCCGGATTCGATCGCTGAAACCTCGCGATCCCTGGGTACGATGACGGCCGCACGGTCCCCGACAGGCCTTGAGGTGACTCGCTACCTCGCTGCCGCAGCACACTCCGATCCTGCGTTCCGGGATTCCGTCCTCGATCAGATCGAGCGCCAGGAGTACCGCTGCCGCGCGCCCGAGTTCGGCATCGATGAGCGCGTGGTCATCGAGGAATGCCGCCGGGCTGACCGGCGGTGGAAGGTCCGCGACGCGCTGCTGCTGGTCGCTCTTCTGGTCTTTCTGGTCCCCTCGGGCTTCATGCCAGACCTTCAATACGTGCTCTCGCAGAGTCCTGACGACTTCGCGCTTCTGCTGCATGTGTATGCGGCGAAGCTTGTTCTGCTCGTTCTGGTCGCGGCAGCTATACTGTTCACCGAGACCCTGCTTCGCGAGCACTTCACGCTGCGGCGGCAGTTTGCCAATCCGGCCCGCCCGCAGTCCGACGCGGCCGTGCTGAACACCACGACCGCCCGCCAAAACCTTGTCGTCTACGCCGGATACTCTCCCTTCGTTGGTTCCGGTCTGACTCTCCGCGACTGGTCGTTCTCGGTCAACCTGCAGAAAACGGCCGGAGGTGGGGGCCGCACGTGCCCCAACGAGTTGTCCGTACAGGCATTGACCGACTTCGTTCAGGGCCGCCTCGATAATCTGCGGCTCCCATGCCTTGAGCATTACCACGTTTTGTTCGCGGATGGCCGCTATATCAGGAACGACCGGCGACTTATGCCTTCTCCGTACAACCTGCCACCGAGATCCGTTCCGGATGAATTCCTTCTCAAGGCAGCGCATGGTCTGGAGACCTGTCGCCGCACCTATCTGTGCATTGCCATCACCGACTGGAGCGGCGAACTGGTGCTGACGACTTACGTCCAATTCAAGAAGGGCGAGGCGAACCTGTTCGCGGAAGCAAGCAGCTTCATCGTCCCGCCATTGAAGCGAGTATACTATCAGATCGATTCCATGGACCCGGCGCTGAAGGTGCGCAAACTCGCCGGGCTTATCATCCAGTCTTTGTTGGTCGCGCCGTTCCGGCTTTTATGGTCCCCGATCTCGGTCTACCAGATTATAATGAGGCCGCTGCAGCATTGGTCGGGCTATCGGCGTACTTATAAGGCGATACGCGACAATCCGCTGTTCAACTACGGTGCCCTGACAAGCATTCGCCAACTCGGGATGGAGAATCGGTTCCGTGTCTACTTCCAACGGCTCGATCGAGACATGCACATGAAGACGGTCGAACAGTGCCTGATCGACGCGATTGTCGACTGTCTGGAGGAGCATGACATCGACACCTCCGATATCCGTGAGCGCCGGACTGCTATCTTGAACAACGGCGTTATGATCTCCGGCGGAGTGGTGACGGCCGAGAGCATCGCGGCAGGAAGTGGCGCGAAGTCGATCGTCTCCAAGCTCCAGTCGATAACGCCCAAGAGCAAAGCCGATTGAGCCGCCATTGGAGGTTGCAATGCGCAGCAATGAAGGCATCATCTTCAGTGGCGGTACGCAGACTGTTGGACAGGCTGTCGCCGGCAAAAACGCCCGTGCGGAGTTGCACGCCGGCGCTCAGGGAAATGATCCGGGTGCGGCCGGCCAGGAACTGGCGCAGAAGCTCGATGCGTTGATCCAGCTGCTACAGGCGAACCAGGCTACCCTCTCCGACGGCGCTGGCCTCGTTGGTGACGCGAGCCGTGTGGCGGCCGAACTGGGCAAGCCCGCGCCCAGCAAGACCAGGATATCCGCTCTTCTTCAGGTCCTGGAGGAAGGGACAAAGGACATTGCCTCGATCGCTTCTGTTGTGAGCTCCGTCAAAGCGCTGGCAGCGGGACTGCTCGGCATCGTCTGACCAGGATCGTCCAGGCGGTTCGCTCCACGGAACCGCAGGTCGGAAGCGACGCTGGTGGCACGCATCTCGCGCATGACAACGTCCGTCGGGAGGCGCCTCGCCCGGCGGCACCCGCGCGACCGCTTGTTTGGCCCAGCCTACTGGGACGTGCGCGATGGGTCGAGTACGGTCGAGCGGCGTCTTGGCACCTCGCCACAGTGATCTTTCGCGGACCTTCAACGATTTCTGGCATCGAGGAGAGGGAAGCTCGGCTTAGACGAACAGGTCGGCGGGCGCGGCGTCGCGCAGGATCGCACCCAATTCGGCGCCAATCCGCTCGGCGTCGTTCACCGGACCGTCCAGGGTTTGTTTCAGCAGGAATGAGCCGTCGGCGCGGGCAACCAGTCCGGTCAGGGTCAGGCTTCCGTCCGGCAGAATGCGGGCATGGGCGCCGATCGGGGTTCGGCACGACCCATCGAGCGTCGCGAGCACGGCGCGTTCAGCGGTGGCGACGGCACGCGATGCCGGGTCCTCAATGATGGCGAGAAGGTCGCGCAGCGCCGCGTCGTCCGTTCGGATGGTGATGCCGATGATACCCTGGGCCGCCGCGGGAAGCATGACCCCGGGGTCCAGGACGATGGCGCCCGGCACCTCCAAGTTCAGCCGGCGCAGTCCAGCGAGAGCGAGCACGCTGGCGTCACATGCGCCCTCGCCCAGTTTTCGGAGTCGCGTCTGGACGTTGCCTCGGATCGAGGTGACACGGAGGTCGTGCCGGGCGTGCAGCAACTGCGCCTGACGTCGGACGGAGGACGTGCCGACGAGGGCGCCGCGCGGCAGGGCGGTCAGCGGATCGGCGGGATCGGGCGTCTCGCCTGTGTCGCCCAGGATCAGCACGTCGCGGGCATCCTCACGCGTCAGCGTGCAGCCCAGCACGATACCGGGGGGAAGTTCGGTTTCCAGGTCCTTCAGGCTATGGACCGCACAATCCACGCGGCCGTCGAGCAGGGCCTCGTGGATTTCCTTGGCGAACAGGCCCTTGCCGCCGATGTCGGCCAGCGGGCGGTCCTGCACGGCGTCGCCGGTGGTGGCGATGATGACTTCCCGGGCCGGGGCGACGCCGGGAACAGCGGCGAGCCGGTGCAGGAAGGTGCGCGTCTGCACCAGGGCGAGCGGGGATCCTCGGGTGCCGGCACGGAGCGGACGGGTGGCGTTCATGCCGGCTGTTCAGTACCTCGCTGGGTGATCGGAAGAGCAGAACCTGTCGTTTGCGCGGCCCTATTGCGCTGCCGTTTTGAACAGGCCGTCGATGGCGGCTTGCGCGTCCTGCTGGATGCGCCTCAGATGATCGGCATCGCGGAAGCTTTCGGCATAGATCTTGTACACGTCCTCGGTGCCCGACGGCCGCGCCGCGAACCAGCCGTTCGCGGTGATGACCTTGATGCCGCCGAACGGAGCGCCATTGCCGGGGGCCGTGGTCAGTGTCGCGGTGACCGGGTCACCGGCGAGTTGCTTCAGGCTGAGGCGTTCGGGTGTCGCTTGCTTCAGCAGGTCCTTTTGTTGCTGGGTCGCCGGGGCGTCGATCCGTTCGTAGAAGGGCACGCCCAGCGTGTCAGTGAGTTGGCTGTACGTGTCGCCCGGGTCGCGTCCGGTGACGGCGGTGATCTCGGCGGCGAGCAGTCCGGGGATGAGCCCGTCCTTGTCGGTGGTCCAGACCGATCCATTGCGACGAAGGAACGATGCGCCGGCGCTCTCTTCACCGCCGAATCCCAGCGAGCCTTCGAGCAGAAGGTCGACGAACCATTTGAACCCGACCGGTACTTCGACCAGCCTGGCGCCGAGCCGGGCCGCGACGCGGTCGATCATGCCGCTGCTGACGATGGTCTTGCCGACGGCACGGCCGGAACCCCAGCCGGGACGGTTGCTGAACAGATACGATATCGCGGCGGCAAGGTAATGATTGGGGTTCATCAGACCCTGCGATTTCGTGACGATCCCGTGCCGGTCAGCGTCGGTATCGTTGGCGAAGGCAACGTCGAAGCGCTCACGCATGCCGATCAACCGAGCCATGGCGTAGGGCGAGGAGCAGTCCATGCGGATCTTTCCGTCCCAGTCGGCCGTCATGAAGCGAAACGTCGGGTCGATCGCGTCGCTGACCACCGTCGCACCGATACCGTATCGCTCGATGATGGGCGGCCAGTAATGGACACCGGCGCCGCCGAGGGGGTCGATGCCGATCCGTACGCCGGATGAGCGGATCGCATCCATGTCGATGACGGTGCCCAGGTCGGCGACGTAGGGGCCGATATAGTCGTGGCGGTGAACGTGGGGAGACCTGCGCACGCGATCGAACGGGATCCGCCGCACGCCTTCGAGGCCGTTCCGCAGCAGCGCATTCGCGGCGCGTTCGATCGATGCCGTTATGTCGGTGTCAGCCGGGCCACCGTTGGGGGGATTGTACTTGAAGCCGCCATCCTCGGGCGGGTTATGCGACGGGGTAATGACAACGCCGTCGGCGAGGCCGCCGGCGCGGCCGCGGTTGTAGGTCAGGATCGCGTGCGAGATGACCGGGGTCGGGGTGTAGCTGTCCTGGGCGTCGATCATCGTCTCGACACCGTTGGCGGCGAACACCTCCAGCGCGCTGGCCAGGGCGGGTTCGGACAGTGCGTGGGTGTCGATGCCGATGAACAGCGGGCCGTTGATGCCGCCACGGCTTCGATGGGCGCAGATGGCCTGGCTGATGGCCAGGATGTGGGCCTCGTTGAAGGCGTTGTCGAAGGCTGACCCGCGATGGCCCGAGGTGCCGAACGCAACGCGTTGCGAGGGGACTGCCGGGTCCGGCTTACCAGTAAAGTACGCCGTGATCAGCCGCGGGATGTTGACCAGCAGCGAGGGGTCGAGGGTCTTGCCGGCGTGCGGACTGACCTGGTTCGCCAAGGCATGTCTCCTTCTGCGGGCCGGTGCCGGGCGAGCCGGCGGCCGGCGGACGATGGCAGCGTGCGGACGCGGGCACCGGGTCAGGTACCCAGGCGCCAGCCGATCTCGGCGGCGAGGGCTTCGAAAAAGTCGAGTTCGTAGGCACGTTCCGGCGACTGGCGGACTCGTTCGTCGATTTTGTGGGCGTCTTCGCCGACAAGAATGCGCCACTGATCGGCCTTGACGCCATCGAGAATGATGGTCGCCGCCGCCGCCGCGGTGGTCGGCGCCTCCTCCTGAAAACGCCGAGCCCGCTCGGACATCGCGGTGCGGATGTCGTCGTCGGACATCGCCGACACGTCCTTTCCCGTGGCGGTGATGCGCGCACGCGCCTGCGCGACCTCGGCGTCGGTGATCTCGTCGAACTCGTTGCCGGTTTGGATCTTGCGAGAGTTGGCGATGATCGACGTGCCGATGTGGCCGGGCATCACGACGGAGCATCGGATATGCGGCGCATTGAGCCGAAGGTCGGTGATGAGCGCCTCGGTGAAGCCCTTCACGGCGAACTTCGCGGCCGAATAGGCGGTGTGCGGCACGGCTGGGCCGACCGAGGCCCAGAAGCCGTTGACACTGCTTGTGTTGACGATATGGCCCTGGTCCGCCTTCTGCAGCATCGGCAGGAACGCGCGGGTGTTGTTGTAGACGCCACCCCAGCAGATGTTGAAGGTCTTCTCCCACTCCTCGCGGCTGTTCGCGATCATGCTGCCGCCACCGCCGATGCCGGCGTTGTTGAACAGAAGATGGATCCTGTCGGTGCTCTGGCGTTCCGCGACCTCATCGCGGAAGCGCTGCACCTGCGCTTCGTCGGATACGTCGGCGAGGTGGGTGGTGATGCGCAGGCCCTGGGGCAGCCTTTCCTGTTCACACAGGCGCCTGGTTTCGGCCATGGCCGGGGCGGAGACGTCGCACATCGCGACGTTGCAGCCCTCGGCGACGAGCTGGCGGACGAGTTCGCGTCCCATCCCGGTGCCACCGCCGGTGATAACGGCGATCCTGCCGGCGAAATCTTTCATGGGCTGTGCCTCCCTGCACGCTTGCTCCTGGTCGGACGTTCTTATCACCGGCGGCGGGCGGGGGATACATCGCCTGGGCGGCAGCGAAGGGTTTGTCTGGGCTGTCGGAGCCGGGTTGCCGAGCGGCAGCGGACCTGCTGCTCTGGGGCCTGGACTTCGGCCTGCATTTGATCACGATATCGGTGAAAACAGTCCTTTCATCGGGTGAAGGCTGGTAGAGGTCGGTCCATGTTGAGCGGCCCATGTTGAGCGGTCCATGTTGAGCGGCCCATGTTGAGCCTGGGGCAGGCGCCGCCGTTCTCGGTTATCGACTTTGCCTGGCGAACGGTGTTCCGCCTTGGTTTTCCGCTCGCGCGCTTCTGGTGGCGGCTGTGGTGTCCACGGCATCAGGGTGCGCTGGTGGCGATCTACGCCGGTCCGGCGCTGCTGTTGGTGCGGGCTTCCTATCGGGGCGAATGGACGTTTCCGGGCGGCAGTGTGCGACGCGGTGAAACGCCGGAAGCGGCGGCGCGGCGGGAGCTGGCCGAGGAGATCGGGATCGAGGCGCCTGCGTTGCGGCCGGCCGGCGTGGTGCGCGGGCGCTGGGACGGTCGGCGGGACCGGGTGCACTTGTTCGAGCTGAGGCTGGACCAGTTGCCGGCGCTGCAACTCGACTACCGCGAGATCATCGCCGCACGCCTCATGACGCCCGAGGAGTTGAGCGGGACCGCGGTGACCGGGCCGGTCGCGGCGTATCTGGGCAGGACGCTTTCGGCGGGTGACGCGACCGAGCGGAGGTGATGGCTGGCTATTCCGTCGGGTCAATCCAGGTGCGGCCGTCGCGCCCGACGGGGGTGATCGCGGCGGTGCGGTTCCCGCCGGGTGGGGCCGAGGGCAACGGGCGCCGCGGCGGGTGTGGTCAGGATTTGCTGGCGTCGTCCAGGTCCTGGGTTATCGCGGTGATGAGATCGGCCGGCCCGCCGCCTTCCTCGGCCAAGGCCAGGGCACGGCGGAACGTCTGCTCCGCCTCCGCCGCCCGGCCTTGATCCAGGATCGCACGGCCGAGATTGTCCGTCGTGATGCCGCGCGAGACCGCGGTGTCGCCGCCTTCCTCGGCCAGGGTCAGGGCGCCGCGGAACGTCGCCTCCGCCTCCGCCGCCCGGCCCTGGTCCAGGAGCGCGCGGCTGAGATTGTCCATCGTGATGCCGCGCGAGACCGCGGTGTCGCCGCCTTCCTCCTTCAGGGCCAGGGCGCGGCGGAACGCCGTCTCCGCCTCCGCCGCCCGGCCTTGATCCAGGATCGCGCGGCCGAGCATGTCCATGGTGATGGCGCGCGAGACCGCGGTGGCGCCCCCTTCCTCCTTCAGGGCGACGGCATGGCGGAACATCGCTTCCGCCTCCGCGACCCGGCCTTGATCCAGGATCGCGCGGCCGAGGTTGTGCATCGTGATGCCCCGCGAGACCGCGGTGTCGCCGCCTTCCTCCGCCAGGGCCAGGGCGCGGCGGAACGTCGCCTCCGCCTCCGCCGCCCGGCCTTGATCCAGGATCGCGCGGCCGAGCATGTCCATCGTGATGCCGCGCGAGACCGCGGTGGCGCCGCCTTCCTCCTTCAGGGCCAGGGCGCGGCGGAACGTCTCCTCCGCCTCCGCCGCCCGGCCTTGTTCCAGGATCGCGCGGCCGAGATGGTCCATCGTGATGGCGCGCGACACCGCGGTGTCACCACCTTCCTCCTGCAGGGCCAGGGCGCGGCGGAACGTCGCCTCCGCCTCCGCCGCTTGGCCTTGATCCAGGATCGCGCGGCCGAGTTCGTGCATCGTGATGCCGCGCGAGACCGCGGTGTCGCCGCCTTCCTCCTTCAGGGCCAGGGCTCGGCGGAACGTCGCCTTCGCCTCCGCCGCCCGGCCTTGATCCAGGATCGCGCGGCCGAGGTTGTCCATTGTGATGCCACGCGACACGGCGGTGGCGCCGCCTTCCTCCTTCAGGGCCAGGGCGCGGCGGAACGTCTGCTCCGCCTCCCGCGCCCGGCCTTGATCCAGGATCACCCGACCTAGCCCGTTGAGCGTGGCGGCCTGCTCGACCGGTTCTTTCAGAACGGCGAAGAGATCGGCCGCTTCTCGCAGCGCGGCTTCGGCTTCAATCAAACGGCCCTGGCCATAATACCCGCGGCCGGCGCGGGCTAGAAGCAACGCTCGATCCCTGATCCGATCGGGCAAGCCTCGCAGCCGCTCCGCCTCTCGCAGAGCCAGTTCGGGGTCGGGCGCGTCGGCAGGGACCGGTGCGGCGCGGTGCAAATCAGGCTCACGCTGCGCCTCGGAGCGCTCGCGCCCCAGCGTCTGCGCCGGCTCGATTCGCACGACCTGCGACCGGATGGACCACAGGTCGGGGGCACACTCCCGGAACAACGGTACGACCCATGGGGGAACGACAATTACGATCGGAATGTGGAATGTTTGCCGCAGCGGGTTGCGTTGCTGGTTGAGCGCTTCCAACGCGGCGCGCCAGGCGCGTTCCCACGTGGCAAAATCCGGCGCACTGCGCAGCACGGCGGCCTCGATCCAGACCGCCCCGATGTCCGGATCCGGTTTCTGATCCGGCAGCAAAGCCGCCACATGCACAAGATCGGCGTGGTTCACGGGTTCGTACGATTGCAGCCGTTGCTTCTGAGCGGCGAGCAAGCTTTCGAGTTCCCGGTGGCAAAGCGCGGCACCGTCCCGGTCCGGCACAACCAGCACGATCAGTGCGAAACCATCGCCCAGGTCGAAATGCGCCAGCAGGCGCTGCCACTCGTTCGCAGCGGCTCGGCCATACCGCCGGGCGATGGCGCTGCCCTCTTCGACACGATCCGCGGCGACGTGCGACGCCATCTAGCGTTCGGCGGCCAGTGCCCGCATCACCTCCGCAACCTCCTCCCGGATCAAGGGATGGATATCGTACCACTCCTTGCCATTCACAAAATACAAGACGAAATGGCTGTCCAGAAACCGCGCCAGCCGGTTGACCGGCACGGCCTCGGTGCTCGGCAGCGCGGTGGCTCGAACCTTGGCGATGTCCGCCAGCCATTTCGCGTCATCCTGAGCGATCGGCAGAAAATCGCGCCGCGCCGCGTTGATCGCGTCGGTGACCAAATCGGGGGTGACGGGAAGGACCGGCAACGCAGTCGCACGCACGACGGCATCGCGCAAAATGCGCAGCAGGTCGCGGAAATGGCCGCCGCAGACGGCGATCATCTGGTCAACCAGCACCTGCTGTCCCGGTTCCGGCCCGAACAGGCGCAGCAACCCGGCGGCGCCAAGCCTGCGCTTCACGAGCGAGCGGAAAACATCCCAGGCCGGCTCACAGCGCGACCGCTCATTGTCGTTGGTCCACAGATGGACCGTGCAGAGCAGGGTGATCTCGACTGCGTTGTGCAACACGAACTTCAGCCACGGCGGCACGGTGAATACCGCATGGACGTAGGGGATTTTCAGCAGGTCCAGATTTGTCGCGAAGATGCGCTCGACACTGCGGATCACGTCCTGCTCGGTTTGCAGGGTGCCGCGAAGCTGCTCGAGCTGGTCGAAGATGAAGACGACCTGAGTCTCGTCGCCATGCGAGGCCCTGATCAGCTTGATGCCATCCTCGAAGAACTTGTCGACGCTGCTTTTCAACTCCAGGAGCTTGTTCGCGAGGACCGGCCGCAGACTCCTGCGAAAGTTCGTCGCGGATTTGAGCTCGAACTTCAAATCGAGGCTGGTTTTCAGACCGCCCAGGATTTCCTTGAGCGGGGACTGATATTCGACTTTCACGCCGACGTCCTTGACGGCGACTTCGCGGTTCAAGAACGTTCGCAGACGGTCCCAGTACGTTTCGCGCGTGATATCGGCACCCAGACGCTCTTCCAGCGCATCGCTGAATGCACCGGCCAGCACCATCAGCAGGTCGGTGATCTCTATCGGCTCCGCCGCGTTCACGTAGTTCAGCGCGTCGGCATACAGAACGAAATAGCCTTGTGCCTGCAGCTTCTGCCTCAGGCGGAACAGTTCGGTCGTCTTGCCCGAACCGCGAAAGCCGGAAAACAGGCGAATACTCTCGACACCGCCGAAGTCGATCAGGGTGGAGATCTGCTGCACCGGGTCGTCGAGACCGGACGTCTCGTAGACCGGCTCATAGAACGGGCTGTCCGGCGGAAGCGGCTCGTTGCCGAGATCCTTGTACACCTGCTTCAGGAACGCCCGGTCAGGCTGGCTGAGAGGCATGGACGCTGTCCTCGTGGCGGTGTGGTCAGCATGGCTCACCATGCACGGCCGCAACCCGGGTGTAAGCTGTTGATCTTCGGTGTGTCTACCGGTTTTGCAGACGCGGGAGCGGCTTTGGCCGGCTATTCCATCCCCTCATGCCAGGTGCGGCCGTCGCGCTCGATCAGGGCGATCGCGGCCGTCGGGCCCCAGCTTCCGGCCGGATAGGGACGCGGATGATCGGGACGAGCGGCCCACGCTTCCAGGATCGGCTCGACCCAGGCCCAGGCGGCCTCGACTTCGTCGTGGCGCATGAACAGCGTCGGGTTGCCGCGAACCGTGTCCATCAGCAGCCGTTCGTAGGCGTCGGGAAAACGTTTGCCGAAGGTCTTCTCGAAGCTGATGTCCAGGCCGGTGGGGGACAGGCGCAGGCCGCCCGGGCCAGGATCCTTGGTCATCATCTCCAGCCGCATGCCTTCCTCGGGCTGCAGGCGGATAATCAGGGTGTTGGGGCGCCATTCCGCGGCATCCGCGGGGAATATCGAGAACGGCGGCTTGCGGAACTGGATGACGATTTCGGACACTTTGGCGGGCAGCCGCTTGCCGGTGCGCAGGTAGAACGGCACACCGGCCCAGCGCCAGGTGCACACTTCGGCCTTCAACGCCACGAAGCTTTCGGTGCCGGACGCCTCGTCGGACCCCAGGTCGGCCAGGTAGCCCGGGACCGGCTTGCCGTCGATCGCTCCGTGGGTGTACTGGCCACGGACGGTCTGGGTCGCGACCTCGTGCGGTTCCATCGGCTTCAGCGCGCGCAGCACTTTCAGCTTTTCGTCGCGCACGCGGTCGGCCTCCAGTGACACCGGCGGGTCCATCGCGATCAGGCACAGAAGCTGCAGCATGTGGTTCTGCAGCATGTCCCGGAGCGCGCCGGAGCGGTCGTAGTAGCCGCCACGGCCTTCCAGACCGACGGTCTCGGCGACGGTGATCTGGACATGGTCGATCACGTCCGCGGTCCACAGACGCTCAAAGATGGTGTTGGCGAAGCGCAGCGCCATCAGGTTCTGCACCGTCTCCTTGCCCAGATAGTGGTCGATGCGGAAGGTCTGCGATTCGGTGAAGACCTTGCCGACGTTCTCGATGATCGCGTGGGCCGAGGCCGCATCGTGGCCGATCGGCTTCTCCAGCACGACGCGGGAGCGGTCGGTGACAAGCCCGTTGACACCGAGCGCCTTGCAGGTGGGACCATACAGATCGGGTGAAGTCGCGAGGTAGAAGACCCGGACGCGATCGGGGTCAAGCACGTCGCGGAAGCGGCTCCAGTCGGCATCCGGCGCGGTGGCGTCGATCGGGAGGTAAAACAGCCGGCCGACGAAGCGCTGCATCGTTTCCGCATCCTGATCGGCGGGGGAGACATGCTTCTCCAGCGCCTTGGTGGCGCGGGCGCGGAAGTCATCGTCCGTCAGGTGGGAGCGGGCAGCGCCGATGATCCGGGACTCCGGAGGCATCTGGTGATCGCGGAAGCGATAATACAGCGCGGGCAGCAGCTTTCGAAGCGTCAGGTCGCCGGTGGCGCCGAAGACAACGCAGTCGAAAATGGCAACGGGTATGATCTGCGGCATCCAACGGTCTCCTGGTCGATAATCGGGCCGGAAGGCTTGCGCGGGTGCACCATTGCTACACCACGTCGGCGTTGACGGCCACTGGTGCGGAATATGAGGTGCCTGGGACAACCTGCGAGATCTTGGCAGGGTGGAAAAACCGATCCGAGCCCATGCCGTTCTCCCATCAGCTGAAACCTGGCTGGATCGGCCCCGGCTTTGAATGCCCGCCGACCCTGTGATGGCAGCAAGCGACGCATCGCCGGCTTGGGGCGGCCTCGCAGCGAGGCCGCGGGGCGCGATCCTCGCCGCGGCTCGGGATCTCGTGCCCGCTGTCGCCGGGTTGCACCGGCCGGCAAGGCGACAACTGATGTGACGGCGTTGCGCAATGGGCGACGGTGTCCAGGACGCGTCCATCATGAGCGGAACCGTTCCAGCCCATGTTCGGCCCGGTCCTTCTGGCGGCCCACCTCATCGGCCTGACGTCGCTTGGCGGCCCAGGCCGGGCCGGTATCGCGCTACCGTGCCTCGCCCGAGAAGCTTGCCGTCAGCGCCTTCAGCCGATCGAGGGCGGCTTGCGGCAAAGGGCCTTTCAGGACGGCCGCGAGGCTGTCCTGAAACTGTTCGACGGTTGCCATGCCGACCAGGATCGTGCCCATCGCCGGATGAGTGATGGCGAAACGGATCGCCGCCTCGGCGAGGGTGGCGGCGAAGCCTTCGGCCACCAGCGGCATCAGCCGGCGCGCACGTTCCAGGTCCATCTCATAGCTGTAGGCTGAACCGATGGGTTCGGGGGGCGCACTGGCAGTCGGGTGGCGTTCGGCGGTACCGGTCAGCGCACCCGCGGCGAGGACGCGGATGCCGACGACACCCACGCCGGCCTTTTGGGTGTGGTCGAACAGGCGGCCATAGTCCTGCGCCGGATAGTTCGGCGGCAGCGCGGTAGCGGCCGACGGGTTCAGCAGGTTGTAGCTCACCTGGGCGCTGTCGATCAGCCTGGCATCGATGATCTGCCGCAGCGCCGCGGTGTCGCCGATCGCCGTGATGCCGATGAACCGGGTCTTGCCGGACGTCCGCAGCGCTTCGAAGGCCGGAACGACTTCATTTTGCACCTGGGCGACACTCAGGGTTTCGCCGCCGCCGTGCAGAGTGACGGGATTGTGCAGGTGGAAGATGTCGACGTGGTCCATCCGCAGGCGTTGCAGGCTGCCGTTGATCGAGTCGGTTATGGTGGCGGCGATGCCACCAGACCGTTCCGACGGAATGCGGACCTTGGTGCCGATGACGACTCCGGCCGGCTTGCGCGCGCCCATGACGCGGCCGAGATTCGTTTCGGACACGCCGTTGCCGTATTGCACCGCGGTGTCGAAGTAGTTGACGCCGGCGTCGAGTGCGAGGCCGATGGCTCGATCCTGGTCAGCGGCGGCGCCGCGCACCATCAGGCCACCGACGGCACCGCAGCCGAAGCCGAGGATCGAAAGTCGCAGGCCGGAACGGCCGAAGACGCGTGTTTCCATGGGTTGGTCCTCCTAGCTGATCGCCACCGCCGGTTATCGCGCGGACCTGCCGCCGGCAGCGGTCCAGGGTTGTTCAATCATACAGGCCTGCCGAGCGGGCTCGCAGCTTGCACAGGGCAACCAGGAGCTCCAGCGTCGGCGCCTCGACGCCGGCCAGCCTTGCCAGGGTCAGCGGAGCGTCGAACATACCGTCGATTTCCATCGGCCGGCCAAGCTCCAGGTCCTGCAGGATGCTGGGCTTATGATCCATCGAGCGTTGATTGCCGATCCGTTGCGCGTGGTTGGTGGCCGGCTCGGCACCAAGCGCCTGGGCGATGGCGGTGGCTTCGTGCATCATCCGCAGGGCGGCCTGTTCGGCCGCCGGTTCGGTATAGATCCGGCTGGGCGCGCTGCCGGTCAGGACGGCCAAGGTGCCGCCGGCCAGGTTGCTGATCAGCTTGTTCCAGATCTCGGTGCGGATCGCCGGGCTGGCCTCGCCGCTGATGCCGCCTTTGCTGATCAGGCCTGACAGCGTGAGCACGCGGTCCGACAGCGTTCCATCCGGCTCACCGAGGATGACGCGGCTTCTCGGTTGCTCGACCTCGATGACGCCGGGCGCCGTCACGGCACTGGCGGAATAGACCACGCCGCCGATTGTCCGTCCCGGCCCGAGCGCACCACGCAATGCGTCGTCCGGGTCGATGCGCGGCAGGGATTTTCCCCGAAAGGGTCCGGGCAGGTGATCGAAATACCACCAGGGGATGCCGTTCATGACGAAGGCGACCGGCGTTTCCCGACCGAGCAACGGCTCGATGGTCGCGGCTACGCCGGGCAGCGCGGGGGCTTTCACGGTGACGAACACCGCGTCCTGCGTCCCGAGGTCTGCCGGATCGGCCGACGCCCGAACGCGCGCGTGATGCTCGCCATCGACCGCGTGGACGGTCAGGCCGTTGGCCCGGATGGCGGCGAGGTGGGCGCCGCGGGCCACCACCGAGACCTCGGCGCCGGCCTTGTGCAGGCGGACGGCGAGGTGACCGCCGATCGCGCCGGCACCGTAGATGCAGATTCTCATGGTCACCCTTCTCTGCCGGACGCATCGGACGACATGATCGGCGGCGGGGTCAAGCTGGCGCGATTTGGCGTGCTCTGGTCCGCGGCGTCCTGTTGGCTTAGAAGCTGGCATCCGTTTCAACCTGGAGCGCTTCATGAGCAAGATCATCCGCACCGAACCCGGCCCGATCCTTTCCAAGGCCGTCGAATATCACGGCTTCGTATATTTGCCCGGCATCACCGCGCGCGACACGAAGCAGGACATCAAGGGTCAGACGGCCGACGTGCTGGCGCAGATCGACGCTATGCTGGAGCATCACGGCACCGACAAGACGCGGTTGTTGCAGGCGACGATCTGGGTGAAGCACATCAAAGACCGCGTGCTGATGAACGAAGTGTGGACACCCTGGCTGCCGAAGGACGGGGCCCCGGCGCGTGCCTGCGTGCAAGCCGAGATGGCGGCGCCGGAGGTGCTGGTCGAAATTATGGTCACGGCCTGCAAGTAGGATTTCCCCCAGGGGTCGCTGCGGCCGAGGCGTGCCCGCTGAGGTCGTAACGCGATGCGTGTGCGGTAGGGCTTCAGTTGCCTGTTTCTCGTTTCACGCGATTTTACACGTCAACATACTCGTATAGGTAGTCTATCGGAAGCCAATACACGTGTCTATGCCTGATCATTTTGATTGACGATCGATTTCGGCGGCGGCCGGCTTCGCCCTGATGTTCCGAGACCACCGAAGCCAATATTACGGCTGATCTCGGTGACGGGAGGTATTGATTTCGGAACGTGTAGACCGGCTCGGCATTTTGCCGTTTTTTTCGGCCGGCGAACTGTGCTATATCGTAAGGGGAAAGATCTGTCCGAGTACCGATGCCAACATCCACGTTTCACGGCCGGGCTTTGCTGAGAGCTTCTCACCGGCTGTCGCCGGTCCTGGAACGAGCGGTCATGCACGGCGGCACTTCGTCCGCGGGGCCGGCCGGCGATGCATCTGGGGGTCGCGGGCAAAACCGTGGCGGCGGAGGAGCCCGATGAAGGTCCTTGCGGCGCTTCTGCTGCTGGCGACGCTGGTGTCCTGTGCCGGCCCCACGCCCGGACCTGTTGGAGAGGTCGCGGTAGTCGAACCGGGCGTGGTCTGCCGGGCCGGCCACAATGGCGGCCCAGGGGTAGCAGACCGTGGTATCGGCGGCACCGGTATGCCAGCCAAGGGTCAGTTCGCGGACCGCGGCATTGGCGGCACGGGTATCGTCGGTGTCGTGACGGGTTTCGCCTCGATTTGCGTCGACGGGGTCGAGGTGCGATTCGACAAGTCGGTGCCGATATCGATCAATGGAGCTGTCGCGACAGCAGGGCAGCTTCGTGTGGGCCAACTGGTTGTAATCGATGCCAGCAGGCAGGCCACCATTCCGGATTCCGGTGCTCGGGCGCGAACGATTTCGGTCCGCCATGAGGTGTCGGGCCCGATCGAATCGGTGGACACGGGTGCGGATGCCATCATGGTCGCCGGCCAGCGGGTGGCGGTGCTTCCCACGACCTGGGTGGCGGGCCGGTTCGGTGTTGGCGACTGGGTCGCGGTCAGCGGCCTGCGGCAGGAGGACGGGACGATTGTCGCCAGCAGGCTCGATCCGGCGCGGGTCGGCACATTGGCCGTGCGGGGCCGGATCAGCCGGGCAGGCGACACAATCCGCATCGGGAACCTGATCTTGCACGAACCGGTAGCCGCCACCGTGACGCCGGGCAGTTTCGTGTCGGTCATGGGCCGATACAGAAGCGGCGCGGTCGAGGTGACGGCGATCGATGCGGATCCTTTGCTGGAGGACCCGACCGCCTATTTCGGACCTTCGACCGACCATGTGATCGTGCAGGCCTTCGTGCATGTCGAGCGCGGGACGGTGTGGCTGAACAACCGCCTTCGGTTCCGGGCTGCGGCTACGGTCCAAGGACAAGGCAGCGGCTACCGCAATGCCATTGTCTGGCTCGAGCGGACGGCGGATGGCGCGTTCACCGCGACCGCGTTGCACTATACTGGTTATCGCGGCCAGCCCAGGAACGAGCCATCGAGAACCGGGGGACACGGAGGCGGTGACATGGTGTTGCCGCCGGACCCACCGCCCGGACCGCCGTCGGATAATCCGCCGGCGGGCGCGACCGACGGTGACACCGGCACTGTCGGGGACCCGTCCCAGGGCGACATACCTGCCGCCAATGCGCCCCCGTCCAAGGCGCAACCATCGACGACGGCGCCGGTCGCCGATGTCCGCCCAGCATGGACGTCCGGAAAGATCCCGGTGGTCAGGGTAGCCGCCGGGGACTGATCAGATTCGGTTATGGATATCGGCAGGCCAGCAAGGGCAAACGGAGCGGGCGCATCGCCCCCTTGAGTGGGGCGCTCCAGTCCCTGCCTGGCGAGCTGCTGCATTGACCTGAGGTCGGACAGACCATTTTCAGCCTGAACCGAGCGTGCACCCAGCAAATGGTCCAGGTCATTGCTTGATCGCGTGATTCACGCGCCGGGGACGTTCCGCTCGGCGCGATCATGTCCCAGCAGTGCGGGTCGGGCCGATGTCGCGCTATGGTTGCCTGTTCGGAATGTCATCGGCGCTGGCCGATCGGTCATTGCGCTTCGCTGCTGACCTTGGGCCGGTCTGTCCCGGCCTGGCCGCGCCGGCTGTCCGTGCGCAACTGCCCACAGGCTGCCAGGATGTCCCGGCCGCGCGGCGTCCGGATCGGTGCGGCGAACCCTGCCGCGTTCACGATCGCGGCGAAGCGATCAAGCGCCGTCCTGGTGCTCGGTTCGAACCGGGATCCCGGCCATGGATTGAACGGGATCAAGTTGACCTTCGCCGGCATCCCCGCGATCAGCCGCACGAGTTCGCGCGCTTCGGCCTCGGAGTCGTTAATTCCCTTCAACATGATGTATTCAAAGGTGATCCGACGGGCGTTGGACGACCCGGGGTAGCGCCGACAAGCGGACAGGAGCTCGGCGATCGGATATTTCCGGTTCAGCGGCACCAGTTCGTCGCGCAGGTCATCGCGCACGGCATGCAGCGACACGGCCAGGTTCACGCCGAGCTCCGCGCCCGCGCGGTCAATCATCGGCACCACACCGGACGTGGACAGGGTGATCCTGCGGCGCGACAGCCCGATCCCCTCGCCGTCCATGGCGATCTTCATCGCCTTGGCGACGTTGACGTAGTTGTAGAGGGGCTCGCCCATCCCCATCAACACGATGGTCGACAGCAAGCGCGGGGTCTCGCCTTTCGGCGAGGGCCATTCGCCGTAGCAATCGCGCGCCGCCATGAACTGCCCGATGATCTCCGCAGCGCCCAGATTGCGCACCAGCGTCTGAGTTCCCGTATGGCAGAACCGGCACGACAAGGTGCAACCGACCTGGGATGAGATACAGACGGCGCCACGATCCTCGACCGGATCGGGGATATAGACCGTCTCGGCCTCCTGCCCGTCGCGGAAGCGGAACAGGAACTTGCGCGTGTCGTCCACGCTGGTCTGCACCACCGCCGCTTCGGGGCGGCCGATGACGAACCGCTCCGCCAACTTAGCCTGCAACGGCTTCGCGATCGACGACATGCGGCTGAAATCGGTCACGCCCTGGTGGTAAATCCAGTGCCATAACTGCTTGACGCGGAACGCGGGCTCGCCAATCGCCGCCATTTCCGCGGCCAGTTCGGGGCGGTCCATCCCGATCAGGTCGCGCCGACCGTCGGCTAGCGCCGCGGCTGGCGGGTCGAACAGCGCGGACTTCGCCAGGACTCGCGCGCGGTCGATTTCTGAAAGATCGCTCACTGCGGCGGACAGGCCTTCGCGATGGCCTCATAGGCCTGGCGGAATCCCTTCAGGCTGAACGTATCCGTGACCTCCTTCGGTTTGGGCGAGCGTGCGATCGCGCGACTGCCTTTCTCGAACGCGGCGACGGCTGCCTTTCCGTCGCGCGCGAATGCATTGCGCCCCGATGTGTAGAAATCCAGCCCCTTCTGATCCACCTGCAGGGTGACCGAGGTATTCGGCGGGTAGGGGAATCCGGCCTCGATCGCCACGGCATCGCGGCCGGACGGACGCTCCGTGACGGTCAGTACGACCACCCCTCGCCCGGGCAGTGCCGGTGCCGAACTCTCGGCCCGGGTGAACGCATAGCAGACCGTCTGGCCGGATTCGGGGTGCGTCGCCGCAGTCCAGGCCTCGAACTTGCCGATCGCCTTCGGGCCGGTCGTGGCTTCAGGATGCGCCGCGGCCGGCTTTTTGGATTGAGCTGCCGCCGCGGAAACGACCAGCAGCAGCGCAAAAGGGAGCAAACCCACGAATCGCATGTTCATGGCCAAACCAATAGGGCCGCCACGCACGCCAAACAAGCGCGGCGGCGTCATGGCTTCTTCGCGCCGGCGTCAAGCCAGTCGGGGATCGTCTTGCGAAAACGCGGCGGCCCGTGGCCGGCCGCCGGCAGCGTCTCAACCGCGCCGCGCGAGCCGACCGGCCGCTCGGCGAACCGGCCGTGCTGCAGCAGCCGGTCGTACAGCACCAGCGCCCCCGCCACGGCCAGGTTCAGCGCGAACCGGGTGGGTATCCGCACCACATGGTCGCACCGCGCCAGCAGCCCGGCCGACAGCCCCGCCCGCTCTGGTCCCAGCACGTAGGCGGCGTTGAGGGGGTGGCGGAAGGACGGCAGATCGATCGCATCGTCGAGCAATTCGACGCCGACCAGGGCGCAGCCGCGCGGCAACGACATCTCCGCCAGCGTCGGGTAGCGCCACATTGGGACGTGCAGCGGCGTGTCGGCGGTATCGGCGGTGCGGGCGGCCCGGGAATCCCATCCGTTGCCGATTGTGAAGCAGAAAGCCGCGCCGAACGCATGCCCGGTGCGGAGCAGCGCGCCGATGTTGGCGGATTTGGAGACACCCTCCGCGCCGATGCCAAAATATCCGCGCGCCCTGGCTTCGATCATGCGTGCGGTCTATTCCGGCGGCATGACGGGCGCAACCGATCGAAGCGAACGGATCACGCGATCGGGGAAAGAACGAGACGATGCTTCGCCAGGCGGCCGTTCAAGATGACTGGAACGCCGAGGCGGCAGCCGCGTGCGGCGCTTCGGGGTGCTGGGCAACGCGCCGCATGCATTCGGCGGTTTCGGCGTCGGCCGGCAGGAATGCCTCGATCGCCAGTTCCGAGACGGTGATGTCGACCGGGGTGCCGAACAAGGTCGTGGTGCTGAAGAACGACAGGACGCCATCGATCGTCGCCAGGCGGAAGGGGATCGCGATCATTCCGGCGTCCTCGGGGAGCGGCGAACCGGTGGCACGGGGGTTCGGATAATCGCGAAGCTCCTCCAGCAGATCCATCAGCACGGCATCACCGGTGGCGTCGATCTGGCGTCGCAACCGAGCGATCACGTGGGCCCGCCATTGCGCCAGGTTGACGATTCGGGAGGCCAACCCGGCCGGATGCAGCGACAGACGGATGACGTTCACCGGAGGTCGCAGCAGCGTCGGGTCGGCGCCGGCGACCAGATGCGCCACGGCGGGGTTTGCCGCCAGCATGGTCCAGTGCCGATCCACGGCGAGGGCCGGATACGGGTCGTGTGCCGCCAGCAGGACCTCGACATTGCGGCGAACGAGGCTCAATGCGGGCTCACCGAAAGCGCGTTCCTGGAAGGCCGGCGCGAAAGCGGCGGCCCCGAGCATGGCGTTTCTGTCTCGCAACGGGATATCCAGACACGCCGCAAGGTGGAGCAACATCTGCCGGCTTGGCCTGGAGCGGCCGGTTTCCAGGAAGCTCAGATGCTTGGTGGAGATGTCCGCGTCGCAGGCGAGGTCAAGCTGGCTCATGCGGCGGCGGTGGCGCCATTCACGCAGCAAGCCACCGAACGACTGGCCGTTCGATGACTGGCGGTGCAGTGACGGAGCAGATGTCTCGATATTCAATCTGGTTACATCCCCTATTTCCATCGGCCGACCCCGGACGGCGATCTGTCATCGCCGCAGAAGCCGGAACCGGCATACCGGGGCAAAACACCCGTAACGCCTGGTCTGCATACGTCATGAGAATCAGGAAACCGTTACAGACTCGTCAATCTGGCGTGTCATGGCGTGAATTCGTAACGAATTATGCTATGCCGGCTCTCGCTGGGTTCCGATTTTTTTCGATAACGTCTGATAGATCTGAGTTTGGCCAGGGCACCCGCCGCCGCGATTCGGGCTGCGTGCGAAGCCGGGGAAACGGTTTATCATAACTTAGTCGATATGGTTCCGAAGGCATGTGGACACGGGATCGGGACATCCGGAACATCGGATCGCGCGGCGCCGGGCGTGAAGCAGTTGCCGGACATCTCCGCATACCTGGCCGGGAAGCCTATATATGCCACTCATGACACAGCCGTCCGAAGCCCGGTTCGCAAGTTTCGTCGCCACATTGGGGCGCGGTCCAGGCCGCTCGCGCGCGCTGACGCGGGAGGAAGCGCAGACCGCGTTCGGCATGATCCTGCGCGGCGAGACCGATCCGCATCAGGTTGGGGCCTTCCTCATGCTGCTGCGGTTCCGCGGCGAGGACGCCGAGGAGATCACCGGCCTGGTCCAGGCGGTCCGCTCGCACGCACGTCTGGGGTGGCCGGAGCTGGGGGTCGATCTGGACTGGCCCTCCTACGGCGCCGGCCGGACCCGGGGCGCGCCGTGGTTCCTGCTGTCCGCCCTGGCGCTCGCCCGCTCGGGCATCACCGTCCTGATGCACGGATCGAATGATTTTTCAGCCGGCATCACGGTGGAGGACGGCATGGCGGCGTTGGGGTTGCGATGTGATTCCGACCTGGGCTCCGCCGCCGCGACACTCGGGTCGGGGCGTTTTGCCTATCTGCCGGTGCGCGCGATGGCACCGGAGGTGGATCGCCTGCTGGACATGCGCCGGCTGTTCGGCCTGCGGTCACCGGTCAACACCGCCGCGCGGCTGTTGAACCCCTCGGACGCACCGTTCGGCGTCGATGGCGTGTTCCACCCGCCGTATATCGAGGTGCATCTGGGGGTCGCGGAACGGATGAACCGCCGCCGCCTGCTGGTGCTGAAAGGCGGTGGCGGCGAGGCGGAACGGGTGCCGCTGAAGCCGGGGACGGCCGCGGTCTGGGATCGCGAGGCCGGGCGGCAGGAGGTTATGCTGCCGGCGCTGGAAGGGCTTCGGCCGCATCCGCCGGCCAATGATACGACGGAGGGGTTGGCCGCGGTCTGGAACGGGGAAGCCACGCCGGAGACCCCGCTGGCAACGGTTCAAGCCACCATCGCTTTGGCGCTGCTGGCGTTGGGGCGGGCAAGCGATCCGGCCGACGCGATGGACGGCGCCGCGACGATCTGGGCGGAGCGCCTGTAAGCGCGTAGAACAGCGCCAATGCACTATATCTCGACCCGCGGGCAGGCGCCCGCTCGCGATTTCCCCGATGTCCTGCTGGCCGGGCTTGCCGAGGATGGCGGGCTGTTCGTGCCGCAGGCGTGGCCGCATTTCAGTCCCGCCGACTGGCGGGCGATGCGCGGTCTTCCCTATGCGGAGCTGGCCGCTCGGGTGATGCAGCCGTTCGTCGGGGCGGCTATCCCGTTCGAGGTGCTGCGCTCGATCTGCCTGCGGGCCTATGCCGGGTTCGGCCATCCCGCCGTCGTGCCGCTGGTCCAGCTGGAGACCGGGCTGTTCGTGCAGGAGCTGTTCCATGGTCCGACCCTCGCCTTCAAGGACCTGGCGATGCAGGTGCTGGGAGGCCTGTTCGATCATGTGCTTGCCCAGCGCGACAGGCGGGTGACGATCGTGGGCGCGACCTCGGGCGACACCGGGTCGGCCGCCATCGAGGCGTGCGCCGGCCGCGCGCGAATCGACATCATGATCCTGCATCCGCACGGGCGCACCAGCGCGGTGCAGCGCCGGCAGATGACGACCGTGGCGGCCGACAATGTCGGCAATATCGCCGTCGAGGGCAGTTTCGACGACTGCCAGGACCTGGTGAAGGCGATGTTCGCCGATACCGGGTTTCGTGAGGAGATGCGGCTGTCGGCGGTGAACTCGATCAACTGGGCGCGGATCGCGGCACAGGTGCCGTACTACGTCGCCGCCGCGCTGGCCCTGGGCGCGCCGGACCGGGATGTCGCGTTCAGTGTGCCGACCGGCAATTTCGGCAATGTGCTGGCGGCCTGGGTGGCGCGGCGGATGGGGCTGCCGGTGGCGCGGCTGATCGTCGGTTCCAACCGCAACGACATCCTGGCGCGGTTTCTGGCGTCCAACGATATGTCGATGGCGCCGGTCGAGCCGTCGCTGTCACCCAGCATGGACATCCAGGTCAGCTCCAACTTCGAGCGGCTGCTGTTCGAGCTGCTGGACCGCGATGCCGAGGCGACGCGGGAGACGATGCTTGGGTTCCGGCGGACAGGGCGGATGACTGTGGCCGAACCGGTGTGGCATCGGGCTCGCGGGCTGTTGCATGGGTTCCGACTGGACGATCCGGGGACCGAGGCGGAAATCCGCCGGCTGCATGCGGCGACGGGGTATCTGGCCGATCCGCACACGGCGATCGGGGTCGCGGCGGCTCGGGCGCTGCCGTGTGCGGGCGGCGTGCCGGTGGTGGCGATGGCGACGGCGCATCCGGCGAAGTTCCCCGATGCGGTGGAACGGGCGACGGGGCAGCGGCCGGCGCTGCCGGAGCGGATGGCGGACCTGTTCGAGCGGGCGGAGCGGTTTAGCGTGCTGCCGAACGACCTGGGGGCGGTGGAGGCGGCGGTGCGGGCGCTGGTGGGGCGAAATACGGCGTAGGCCCGGACGGTGCCCCGGCGGCGCCAGACGTTCGCCGGTGCGTTTCCCAAAGTCAAGAATTTCGCAGCGTGATCCAGCGCCGGAGCGCGACCATGGACCAGACCACCTCGACCACGCCAAACGGCCAAGCCCCCTGGAGGAAGCCATAGGCGGAGCCGAGAGCGCACGAAACGGCAAACAACAGCACGAACCAATGACTTCGGCTTTCGAGTGCGTAGCACACCAGCATAGCCGAAACGGCGAAGAGGCCAAATAACGTAAGGGCATCCATTGGGAAAACTTACCATAGCGCAAAAGTCAAGAATTATGCAAATTTTTTGAGCCATTGATTCCAAAGGGCTTTTCCTTTGCATAAGTTACCGCCATAAGTGAGGCATGAAATACGGGTATGCACGGGTATCGACGGACGGCCAGAGCGTTGACGCGCAAGCGCGGCAACTGACCAAGGCCGGATGCAACACGGTGTTCCGCGAAGTGGCGAGCGGAGCCAAGACCGACCGGGCGCAGATTGCGCCGGTTGCTCGACCGGCTCGCGCCGGGCGACGTGGTGATGGTGACGCGGCTTGACCGGCTGGCCCGCTCGACCCGCGACCTGTTGAATACGCTGGCGACGATCACCGACCGCAAGGCCGGGTTCCGATCCTTGGGCGACACATGGGCCGACACAACGACCTCGCACGGGCGGCTGATGCTGACCGTGCTGGGCGGGCTGGCGGAGTTTGAACGCGATCTTATCCGCGCGCGGACAGGTGAAGGCCGGGCGCGAGCCATGGCCCGTGGCGTGAAAATGGGCCGTCCGCCGAAGCTCACCCCGCACCAGCAGCGCGAAGCGATCAAGCGCCGCGACCGGGGCGAGGAATCCCTGACCGAGATTGGCCGCACCTACAACGTCAGCGCGGCGACGATTTCGCGGCTCAGATGAACCGCCCTTTTGTTGGACGTTTCTCCGCCCTCTCCGAACAGCATTAGTCCGAACCATAAACATAATGTTTCCTTATGTTACATTAAATTTGAGCGATTGCGCCCGTAGAGCACGTTACGTAGTCGTGCTATTTGTATATGATTAGCAACGACATTTCGGGAACGAACGCCATGCCTTGGAACGACGGGCTTAATCCAGCTTCACCAGCATATGGCATTGCGGCCGATCCGTCGCACTGCGTTCGTGTGGTCGCTGGCCCCGGCACCGGAAAATCTTTCGCGGTCAAACGGCGTGTCGCCCGTCTGCTTGAGGAAGGTGCCGCGCCGCGCCGCATACTCCCCGTAACGTTTACGAACGTGGCGGCAGAAGATTTGCAGCGCGAGATGATGCAGATCGGCGTCGCAGGCTGTGAAGAAATTCGCGGTTCAACCTTACATGCATTGGGAATGAAAATTCTCAGCCGACAAAACGTTCTTGAGGCTACAGGACGAGTTGCCCGTCCCCTTAATCGCTTTGAGACCGAGCCGTTGCTCTACGATCTGCCGGCAGAGTTCGGAGATAAGCGTTCTCGCGGAAAGCGGATACGCGCATATGAGGCCGCTTGGTCGCGCCTCCAACATGAAGAACCCGGCTATGCTGCGGACGCGCAAGACCGGCGCTTCGAAGGCATTTTACTAGACTGGTTGCGGTTCCATCGTGGCATGCTGATCGGGGAAATCGTGCCCCAACTTTATCAATATCTCCGAGACAATCCCGCCGCGCCCGAACGGAGCCTTTACGATCATATCCTAGTAGACGAATACCAAGACCTGAACCGAGCTGAGCAGGCTGTCGTCGATCTTTTGAGGGGAACGGCACAGCTTTGTATCGTTGGCGACGATGATCAGTCGCTCTACAGCTTCAAGTTTGCTCACCCAGCAGGCATACGCACGTTCGCGCTTTCCCATTTCGGCACGACCGATCATGAAATTCTTGAATGTCGCCGTTGTCCGGGAAGGGTAGTTTCAATGGCGAATGCCCTTATCGGCAACAACCGAGACCGAGAGCCGAGACAGCTCGCGCCAATGGCGGCAAATGGTGCTGGCGAGGTCAGCATCGTGCAGTTTGAGACAATCGCGCATGAAGCTAGCGGAATAGCAGAGTTCATTGCCGATCAAATCGCCCATCATGGCCGCCGGCCAGAAGATATCCTCGTCTTGGCGCAACGCCGGACGATTGGAAATCCAATTCACGACCAACTTGTGGCACGCAATGTGCCAAGCAAATGCTACTATCATGAGGGCGATCTTGACAGCATCACCGCCCAAGAGCGCATGGCATTGTTCAAATTGTTCATAGACAATGAAGACCGCATCGCCCTTCGTTGGCTGCTAGGGTTTGGCAGCAACGACTTCCGCGCCGGAGCCTATCGTCGCCTGCGCGCTCAATGCGAGCAGACTGGCGTTACACCGTGGGCGCTGATGTGTCAGCTCGATGCCGGCACTGCACGCATTGCAAACACCAACCATCTCGTCACACGCTTTCGCGAGATTCGCGCGGAGCTTGCCGCGCTGGAGGGTGATGGAAACATGGTCAATCTCGTGCATCGCTGGCTTCCTGCGGATGTGCCAGACATCGACTCGTTCCGCACGCTCGTTAGCGAACTGGCGGCTTTCGCGGCAACACCACAGGAACTTCTCGCCAACCTCATTGAGACCATATCGACACCGGAGATTCCCCCGGACGTAACTCAGGTGAGGATTATGAGCTTGCACAAGAGCAAGGGCCTTAGCTCACCCGTTGTGGTGATCGCGGGTTGCATCGAGGGCCTTCTGCCGGCGGCACCCGATGAGGATAAAACACCCCATGAGCAGCAAGCCGACTTAGAAGAGCAGCGCCGATTGTTTTACGTTGGCTTGACACGGGTGAAGACTAATGGAGCGACTAACCATCCGGGCACGCTGATGTTGACCTACAGTCGGGCGATGACGCTTGCCGATGCGATGCAATCTGGTATCCGGCCTGCTCGCGTCAGCTACGGCGATGCCTTTGTTAATGCCAGCCGATTTATTCGGGAGTTAGGCCCGGCAGCGCCACGACCGACGCGCGGTTTAACATAATTCGATCTTATGCAGCCTTTTGGATGCAGTTGCCGTTACACGGCCGACAGGGCCATCACATTGCTGACTGCCGGCCGCGGCGCGGCTCTCGACAATCCAGGTCGACCTGCACAGCAACCCAATCGGCAGCCTCGCCAGCCGCGAATCCTGGTTCGGCGCATGCACGCCCCCAGCCTGAACCACTTCGGACGACGGCGATCGTCACCCACCTGGACGCCTTCCACGATCCGATCGCACCAGCCCCCCTCGTCCCAAGTCCAAACAACGGTCCGTTCCCGCCCTCCGAATCTCCTCCGCAACCGGAACGATCATCACCGCTCGCCAACGGGCTAATGGCATGGCAACCTCCCGTCCATGCGCATCCATCTGCAGAACCCAGACAACGATCCGCTGTTCGATTTCTCCCGCGCGATGTGGGAGGCGGCGGCGGCGCGATCCCCCGATATCGGCCTCGGCCATGACGTCTCGATCGGCGTCACCCCGGCCGATCTTGTCGCCGCCATGCGCGATGCCGAGGCATTGGTCTGCGATGCCAGCGTCATCAAGGCGCAGTTCCCCTGCCCCGCGCCGCATCTGAAGCTGATCTTCCTGACCAACGCCGGCCTCAACCAACTGGCGCCGTTCGACTGGCTGCCGCACGGCGTGGTGCTGATGAACAACCGCGGCGTGCATGCCGCGAAGGCCGGCGAGTTCGCGCTGATGGCGATCCTGATGCTGGCCAACCGCGTCCCGGCCATGGTGACCAACCAGCGGAAAGGCAGGTGGCGCAAGCACTGGGGCTCGGTGCTCGGCGGTCATCACGTGACCGTCGTCGGTCTCGGCACGCTGGGCGGCGCGACGGCGACACAGGCGGCGCGGTTCGGCATGCGCGTCACCGGCGTGCGGGCGCATCCGGCGCCGCACCCGGCCTGCGAGCAGGTCCTCGCCACCGAAAGCATCGAGGAGGCGCTGCCGGACACCGACTTCCTCGTCCTCGCCTGCCCGCTGACCGCGGCGACACGCGGGCTGATGAGCCGGAACCGGCTGGAATGCCTGCCCTCCGGCGCAGGCGTGGTGAACATTGGCCGCGGCGAACTGCTCGACCAGGATGCGCTGTGCGACCTGCTTGACCAGGAGCATCTGTCTGGCGCGGTGCTGGATGTATTCACGCCCGAGCCGATCCCGCCCGGCCACCGCCTGTGGTCCACGCGCAACCTGATCATCAGCCCGCACACGTCCGCCGACGATCCGGCGACCTACAATCCGCGCAGTCTCGACGTCTTCCTCGACAATCTGCGCGCCTGGCGAGACGGAAGGCCCCTGCCCAACCGCTTCGATATCGCGCGCGGCTACTGATGCTGGCGACCCTCGTCGCGCTGCTCGGGGCCTCGACGATCGCGGTGCCTTTGACCCGGCGATTCGGTCTGGGCAGCGTGCTGGGTTATCTGCTGGCGGGGGTCGTGATCGGTCCCTCCAGCCTGGGCCTGGTCAGCGAACTCAACCAGATCGCCGACATCGCCTCGTTCGGCGTCGTGATGCTGCTGTTCCTGATCGGGCTTGAACTGCGGCCAAAACGGCTTTGGGTGATGCGGCGTGCGGTGTTCGCCCTCGGGTCGTCGCAGGTGATGATCAGTGGGGCGGTGCTGGCGGTGCTGGCGCACACGATGGGGGAGCCGTGGCCGGGCAGTATCGTTCTCGGTGCGGGAATGGCGATGTCTTCCACCGCGATCGTGCTGCCAATGCTCGCCGAGGCCGACCTGCTGAAAAGCCGAGCGGGACGGGACGGGTTCGCGGTGCTGCTGTTTCAGGATCTGGCGTTCATTCCGCTGGTTGCCCTCGTCCCGCTGCTGGCGCAGCACGTATTGCCGGACCACCTGCCCTGGCACGACGTGGCCCGCGGCGTGGCCGCTGTCGCCGTCATCCTGGTCGGCGGCCGCTTCGCCGTTCCGGCGCTGATCCGCGCCCTGGGGGGCGCGCGCACGCCGGAAGTGTTCACCACCGCGTCGTTGCTGATCGTCGCCGCCACCGCCTACATCGCCAATCTGGCCGGGCTTTCCATGTCGCTCGGGGCGTTCATGGCCGGCGTGCTGTTGTCCGAGTCGGAGTATCGGCATGAACTCGAAGCCGACACCGCTCCGTTCGAGGGGCTGTTGCTTGGCTTCTTCTTCATCTCGGTCGGCATGTCGGCGGACCTGCGGCTGGCGGGCGCGCATCCCGGGACTGCTGGCCGGTGCCACCGCCGCGCTGCTGCTGGCGAAGATCGTTGTCTGCTTTGTGCTCGCACGAATGTCCGGCCAGAAGCTTCCCGACGCGGTACGCTTCAGCCTGGCGTTGCCACAGGCCAGCGAGTTCAGCTTCGTGCTGTTCGGTGCCGCTGTCGCGGTGGGGGCGTTGGTGCCTGACCGGGCGGCGATGGCGACGCTGGTGGCGGCGGTGTCGATGGCCGCGACGCCGGTGCTTTTCGCGCTGTCGGAGCGGTTCATCATTCCGCGGCTGCAAGCGGAGCCGCAGCCAGATTTCGACGTCATCGAGGCGGCCGACGCGCCGGTGATCATCTGTGGCTTCGGGCGCTTCGGTCAGATCATCGGCCGCGTGCTGCGGATGCGCGGGATCCGCTTCACCGCGCTGGAGCGCAATCTGGGCCAGGTGGATGTCGTCCGGCGGTTCGGCAACAAGGTGTATTTCGGCGACCCCACCCGCGCCGACCTTTTGCGGGCGGCGGGCGCGGAGCAGGCCAAGCTGCTGATCGTCGTGCTGGATCATCCGGAGGACGTGCTGCGCGTCGTTGAGGTCGCGAAGCGGAATTTCCCGCAACTGAAGATCATGGCGCGGGCGCGCAACCGGCGTCACGCGTATCTGCTGATGGATCGCGGCGTCGACGGGCTGGTACGCGAAACGTTCTACTCCAGCCTGCAGCTGGCGGAGGAGTCTGCTGGTGGCGTTGGGGATCTCGGCTGAGGACGCGGCTCGATCGGTGGCGCTGTTCCGAGCGCATGACGAGCAGAATCTGCTGGATACGCACTCGATCTACCGTGATGAGAAGCAGCTTATCCAGAGCACGCAGCAGGCAACCGAGGAACTGATGGCGCTGTTCGAGGCGGATCAGCCGAAGTAGCGGGAAAAATCCAGCGTGTCAGCCGTGTGCGGAGGAAGCCGAATGCGGCACCGGTATCGCTGGGTCGAGGCTTCCGAAGGCTGCCGGCACGCCGGACAACCCACCTGCCCACGGGTCCGATGCACCGCCCCCCGTCCCCGAATCACGATGCCATGAGGCGCCGGGGACCAGATCATCCTTTCCCAGATTTGCGCTCTCCTGCTTCAGGAAGCCACCGAGGTCGGGCGCCTGACCCTCGCCGGGTGCGCCCTGCCAGGCGGTGAACCGACAGGATCCGTAGCCGGCACTCTCGAAACTGGCTATGAACCCGTGCGTGCCTGTGCTGTCATCGTAGTATCCGAGGACCTGACCGCTGTTGTTGATACCAACCGCCCAGGTGGCGGTGGCCCCCGGCACGGCAATGGTGTCGAAGGTGCCGTGATCGTACACAAAGCCCACGATGCCCAGGCTGTTGCTGGAGTAATAGCCGGCGATCTCGCCTTTGTCATTGATGGCGAGGGCCTCTGTGGTGTCTGCGCCGGGCGCCGCAAGCGTGGTGACGGTGCCGCGGTTGTAAAGGAAGCCGACGGTATTGCCACTGCTGTTCTCATATGATCCCACGACCTCGCCACGATCGTTGATGCCGCCGAGGGGCTGTTCATAAACCTCATAGCTTGGCGGCTGGAATATCGTCGTCAGGGCGGTGCCCGGCAGATTGATGTCGGTATATGTGCCGTCGTGATACACGACGAACTGGTTGTCGCTGGTTTCAAGCACGTCGCCGCGGTTGTTGACGGCGATGGCACTGGTGACGGTGGCACCCGGCGGATCGATCGTGGTGAAGGTGCCGTGGCTGTACTTGAAGGCACTTTGGGCCAAGCTGCTGACGCTGCCGCTGTTGATATAATAGCCGACGATCTCGCCTCGGTTGTCGATCCCGAGGGGAATCGTGACGGCGGCCCCGGGCGCGACGAGGGTCGTGTAGCCGCCGTTCTGATCCATGTAGCCGACGACGCCGGAGTAAGGGCCTGACCCAGAATAGTCCGATGCCGGAACGTAATACCCGATGATCTCGCCGCGGTCGTTGATCCCGAGGGCTTCGCTCGCCGCGGAAGCAGGCGCGTCGGCCGTCGTGAACGTGCCGTTGTCGTAGACGAAGCCGTCGAATGTGTAATAGGCGTAGTATCCGGGCACCTTGATTGGATTATTCACGCTCCTGGAGTACCCGACAGCCTCTCCGCCGTTGTTGATCGCGACGGGCCAAGTCCCGATGGCGTTGGGCTGGCCGAACGTGGCGAACGAATAGCTTGTTGTCTCATCTGACGCTTGCATTTTGCTTCCTATGCCTCGAGACCCAGCTTCGTGATGATATGCGGTCAGTGCACACATTCTCGAAGACGCCGGCCGCACGAGCCCATTCTTGGTGGGCTTTTCGTTGCTGTTTGCGTTTTGGCGCCATCGCATGAAAACCGCGGCCCGGATAGCTCACAGGCGTTACGGTCCAAAGACGGCGACCGGTCACAGAACGGCTCGATGTCGCTATTCTACTGGGGTCCCGGCGATTTTGCGAGCATCACATTGGTGCGACAACACAGGGATCCCGCGGCGTCACACGAATCGCTTGGGCGGCGGCGTCCTGCCCGATTTTCTTCCGCGCGGTTCGATACGAAGACTGTGCCGATCGTGTCGAGAACGTATTACTTTGCCTACCTCGCCACTTTCGTCGCCTGTTCGCGGGCCGGGCAGCCTGGAGCAAATTTCGTTGCCTGACGATATTGACTAGACCATTTTCAGCCTGACTGTGCAGGCCGAAAATGGTCTATCTCTTTGTTTGATCGCATGATTCACGCGCCGGGGACGTTCCGCTCAGCGCGATCATGCTTGCCATCCGGCGGTTGGCTGCGACCCATTGCACCTGCTGAGAGGGCTCGGTATCGATGGGCCGGAAGCAAGGTGCTCCATCACCGGCATGAAGCGGCGGAGCAGCCGCCGGTAAACGCGGCGTGCGAGGTGGATCAAAGGACGCCGCGGCACGGGATGGATACCCTGGGTGAGCGGTGTCCCGTTACTGCTAGCGCAATATCAGCCTGACTCAAATCGGGAAGCGACCTCAGGCTGGTGAAATTGCTCGCGAAACATGGGCCAGGGAATTTCCGCGCACGGCGGGCCGGAAATGCCGCCAATTCATTTGCCGCTCGTTAATTGTTCGTTCATTCGGCAGGCTTACGGTGCTCGCTCGCCGATACCGATCGGAATGGTGAGCAAGTCGATGTTGGATCCAGACCAGACGAAACCGAGACCGATGAGTGGCGCCGACCTCAAAGCCATTCTGGACCAGCACCAGAAATTCGTCGACCATCTCCCAGGCGCCCGGCGCGCCAGCCTGAAATACGCGGATCTGTCCGGCATCAATCTCGCGGGCCGCTGCCTCGCGGAAGCAGACCTCAGCGGCGCGAAATTGCGACAAGCCGATCTGCGCGGGATCGATTTGAGTGGCGCCAATCTGTTCGGCGCCGACCTGACAGGCGCCGACCTGACGGAGGCCAGGCTCGTGTCGGCCGACATGCGGGGCACCACGATGCGGGATGCCAAACTGGCCCGCGCCGACCTCACCCGCGTCGATCTTCGCGAGGGGAGATTGATGGCCGCCGCGAACGGGCATCTCCAGAACAGCCACAGCGACGGCGGCACGATGATGGAGGGAGCCGACGCCCGCGGGGTCAGGCTGCATAAGGCCAGACTGTCGAATTCCGTGCTCAAGCAAGCCGATCTGCGCGATGCGGACCTCAGCAACAGCATCCTGATTCGAGCAAATCTGTCCAAGGCCGACCTCACGGGCTGCGACCTTAGTGGCGCCGACATGACCGGCGCCAACCTGACCGGGGCCATCCTGGATGGCGCCTCACTCGATCAGACGGTGATGGCGGGCACGATCCTCAATGGAACGAGTGTGTTGGGCGTGGCGCTCGACGAGGTGGATCTGAGCCGGGCCGACCTGCGCAGCGTGACGGGGCCGCAGCCGCTCGAAGGCAGCATAGGCAGGATCATCGCATGCCATGGGACGTGGATCGCAAGCGGCGGCCGGTCCGGCGCGCGGGCGAACCTGAGCGGCCTCGACCTGTCGGGGGCAGATCTGCGCCAAGCCGATCTGGGCGCCGCCCTGCTGCGGGGCACCGTGCTGCGGAACGCCGATATGTCCGGTGCCTCACTCGCCATGGCAGACCTGTCACTCGTGGATGCGCGCACGGCCCTGCTGTCCGGTGCCAACTTGCGCGGCGCGCGGCTCGAGCGGGCCACGTTTTCCGGCTCCATGATGGCGGACGTGCAGGCCGGCCCGCAGCCGATCCATGGCCACGCTGACTGGCCGACCAATTTGGCGCATGCCCGGCTGGTTTCAGTCTGTCTGGCGAGGGCCGAACTTGGTCAGGCAAATCTCAGGCGGGCGGATCTGAGCAAGGCGGACCTGCAAGGCGCCAATCTTTCCGGCGCGTCGCTGTGCGAGGCGGTCGTCCGGGGCGCCGATCTGCGCGACGCCAGGCTGGAAGGCGCCGATCTGACGGCGTGGGTTGGCTACCTCGCTGCGCGCGGAGCGGCAGCTTGAAACTGCCGGCCGCCGGCCGAGGTCGCCACGCCTGTGGAGAACGCGCCGCCCCGCCACCCGGCAGTGCCGGTGAGAAAGACCCTCAGGCGGCCGCGTCAGCGTCGATCTTGCGTTCGAACCGCTTGCGCTCGTTAGGGTCCAGGTAGCGCTTGCGCAGGCGGATGGCGGCGGGCGTCACCTCGACGAATTCATCGTCCTCCACGTACGCAATCGCCTGCTCCAGGCTCATTTTCCGCGGCGGGATCAGCAGCATCGCCTCATCCTTGCCGGCGGCTCGGATGTTGGTCAGCTTCTTTTCCTTGATCGGGTTCACTTCCAAATCCGATTCTCGCGAATGTTCGCCGAGGATCATGCCCTGGTAAACCTTCTCACCGGGGGAGACGAACATCGTGCCCCGTTCCTGGATGTACCACAGCGCGTACTGCACGGCCTCGCCTGCTTCGGTGGAGATCAGGGACCCGGCGCGCCTGCCCTCGATCGGGCCTTTCCAGGGACCGTAGCCGGCGAACAACCGGTTCATGATGCCGGTGCCGCGCGTGTCGGTCAGGAATTCGCCATGGTAGCCGATCAGCCCGCGGCTGGGGATGGCGAAGGTCATGCGGACCTTGCCGCCGCCGGACGGACGCATGTCGCGCATGTCGCCCTTGCGGCGGCTGAGTTTCTCCACCACCACGCCGGTGTAGGGCTCGTCCACGTCGACCAGAACCTCCTCAATGGGCTCCTCGCGCTCGCCGGTATCCGGGTTGCGCCGGGTCAGCACGCGGGGGCGGCCGATGGTGAGTTCGAAACCCTCCCGGCGCATCTGCTCGATCAGCACGCCGAGTTGCAGTTCGCCGCGGCCGGCCACCTCGAACGCGTCGGTTTCGTTGGAGTCGCTGACGCGGATGGCGACGTTGCCCTCGGCCTCACGAAACAGCCGCTCGCGAATTTGCCGGGACGTGACCTTCTTCCCTTCGCGGCCGGCGAGCGGGGAATCGTTGATGCGGAACGTCATCGCCAGCGTCGGCGGATCGACGGGAATGGCTTCGAGCGGACCAGGAAGCTCCGGTGCGCCGATGGTGTCCGGGATGGTTCCCTCGGACAGGCCGGCCACGGCAATGATGTCGCCGGCCATGACCTCATCCACCGGCACACGCTCCAGGCCGCGGAAGGACAGCAGTTTGGTCAGTCGGCCGGTTTCCACCAGCGAGCCGTCGCGGCGGACGACCTTCACCGGCATGTTGATCCTGGCGGTCCCCTGCTCGACCCGGCCGGTGAGGACGCGGCCGAGGAAATTGTCGTATTCCAGGATGGAGGCGACCATGGCGAACGGCAGATCGGGCCTGACGGTCGGAGCCGGGACGTGACGGAGGACCAGGTCGAACAGCGGGGAAAGATCCTTGCGCGGACCGTCCAGCGTCTCGTCGGCCCAGCCGTTGCGGCCGGAAGCATAGAGCATCGGGAAATCAAGCTGGCTGTCGGACGCCCCGAGGGCGGCGAAGAGGTCGAAAATCTCGGTGTGGACTTCGTCGGGACGCGCATCCTGGCGGTCCACCTTGTTGACCACGACGATCGGATGGATGCCACGGGCCAGCGCCTTGCCGACGACGAACTTGGTCTGCGGCAGCACGCCCTCGGCGGCGTCGACCAGTACGATCGCGCTGTCGACCATGTTCAGGATACGCTCGACCTCGCCGCCGAAATCGGCGTGGCCGGGGGTGTCGACGATGTTGATGCGCGTGTCCTTCCATACCACCGAGGCACATTTCGCCAGGATGGTGATGCCACGCTCGCGCTCCAGGTCGTTGCGGTCGAGCGCACGATCGGTCACGGCCTGATGCTCGCGAAACGCCCCGGACTGGGCGAGCAGCTTGTCCACGAGGGTGGTCTTGCCATGATCGACATGAGCGATGATAGCGACGTTACGGATCTGCATACGAGCCTGACTTTGGGGATGGTGCGGCGCACACATAGGGGCTAACCGGACCGGATACGAGGGAAAAACCGGACAATCGGAGCGTTTCTGCCATGCTTCGCAGAAGCGTCATGGAAACCGGGCACCGCGCGGCGGCGGAGTGGGGGTTCGCTGCGTAGCGGCGATGGCCGGCGCCCTGATGCCAGTGCCGCCGCTGGCCGGCATGGCGGCGCACGCCGCGAGTGGACGGCCGATGGCGGGCGGTCCCGCCGTTCATTTGGCCGAGGCGATCTCCTTTTTGGCTTTCACCAGGACAGCGGTCCCGCTGACCAGCGAATCAGGCGGGTTGGCGACGACCTGGTCGGTTACCTGCAAACCGGAGACGACCTCGACCGTGTCGCCGAGATCCTCCCCGATCGTGACCGGCACCAACTCCACCTTGCCGCCCCGAACGACACCGGCTTGAAGCCCCTCCCTTCGAAAGAGCAGGGCGTTGGCCGGGATGGTCACCGATTTCCGCGCCGTCGGTATCACAAAGTGCACATGAACGTAAGAACCGGGCAGCAGCCTGCCATCCTGGTTCGGAACGTCGACCTCGACCAGCAAGGTGCGGGATGTCTGGTTGATGGCGTTCGATGTGCGGACCAGATGTCCTTCGAACGTCTCGCCCGGAAATTCGTCCAGGGTCACCGTCGCGGTCGCTCCGATGTGCATGGCTTGCGAGTAGGTTTGCGGGACCGACACGTAGACCCGAAGCCAGTCGATCGCGACGACATGAAAAAGTTCGCGGGCCGAGGTCGCGCCGCCGGCGGCGATCAGCGCGCCGACATCGACGGTGCGTGCGGTGACGATGCCGTCGAACGGTGACTCCACCCGCTCGAACGACTGCATCTTCTCCAGCTGCGCCACCGCCGCCTGGCGCGACAGAACCTGGGCCTTGGCGACGTTCAGGGCCGTCACCGCGTTGTCCCGGTCCTGCACCGAGGCAACGTTGGTCTTGACAAGTTTTTCCTGCCGGTCGGCGTTGACCACCGTGAGGGCAAGCGTCGCCTGGGCATTGGTCAGTTCGGCTCGGGCCTGGGTCAACTGATCGTCGACCTCCGGCGTGTCGATCTCCGCCAGCAACGCGCCGCGCTTTACATGGGCGCCGATGTCGAAATACCAGCGCTTCAGATAGCCGTTCGTGCGGGCATAGATCGCAGTGTCGCTGAGCGCCTGGGTATTGCCGGGAAGCACGAGTTTCACGTCCGGCGAGCCGGTCTTTGGATGAAAGACCTCGACCGTCGGCACCGCCCCTGCGTCGGTGCTGCGTGCCAGCTCCGCTTCCGTGTCGGCTCGGCTGCGGATGCCGGCATAGACCGCGATGCAGGCTGCGACAACGATGATCACGCCCAGTACTGGGCCGACCCAGCGGCGTCCACGGACTTTGAGGGGTTCGCCAGGACTTCGGTATGTTGCAGGGTGGTCCGCCGGGCGGTCGGCTTCCTGCAGATCGTTGGGCGGCATCAACAAAATCTCCAATGAGGCATCACAGCGGATGATGCGCAAGCGCACGGTTGGCAGGCGGCGGGGGTGACCTTCGGTGGTGCAACAGGGCAAACAGTGTTGGGACGAAGGCCAGAGTGGCGACTGTCGCCATCATCAGGCCGCCGATCACGGCGCGACCCAGCGGTGCATTCTGTTCGCCGCCCTCACCCAGACCAAGAGCCATCGGGATCATGCCGATAATCATGGCAAGCGCCGTCATCAGCACCGGGCGGAAGCGCGTGAAGCCGGCTTCGATCGCCGCTTTCACCGCGTCGCTGTGCTCGGTCAGACGCTCGCGCGCGAACGAGACGACCAGGATGCTGTTGGCGGTGGAAACGCCCATGCACATGATCGCCCCCATCAGTGCCGGCACGCTCAGCGTCGTGTAGCTAAAGAACAGGAACACAACAATGCCCCCAAGTGCCGCCGGCAGGCCCATGATGATAATGAACGGGTCCAGCCAGGACTGAAAGTTCACCACGATAAGCAGGTATACGAGCAGAATGGAAAAACCGAGCCCGCCCAGCAGGTTGAGGTAGGAGGTCTGCATCGTCTCAAGCTGCCCGCGGATCGTCAGGAAGCTGCCGCGCGGCAGGTATTTTTCGTGAGCATGGGCGATCCTGGTGATATCCGCCCCCGCGGCGCCAAGATCGCGCCCCTGCACCGAGGCGTAGATGTCGATGACGCGACGAATGTTGTAGTGATCGACGGCCGACATTTCCTGCGACCGGTGGATCGTGGCGACATCGGCGATCACCTCGGATCGCGCGGCCGTTGTCGACGTGATCGGGATGTTCTGAAGATCCTGCAAAGACTGGATTCTGTACTGCGGCGTCTGCGCAACGAGGTTGTAATTGACGCCGTTGCGCTGGTTCAGAAAGAACATCGGATCGAGCTGGCTGCTGCCGCTCAGGATGTTGAGGACGCTGTTTGCCACGTCAGCCTCGGTGAAGCCGCCCTGCAGCGCCTTGGTGCGGTCAACCGCGATCTCGAAATTGGGATAGCTGAAATCCTGCTGGATCCGGGCGTCGACGATACCGGGTACGTGGCGGATCTCATTCAGAATTCCGACCGCAATGTCGCGGTTCTTCTCGATGTCGCGCCCGTCGATCCGAATGTCGATGGGTGAGGGCAGACCAAAATTCAGCACCTGCGTGACAATGTCAGCCGGGAGGAAATTGAAGGTGACGCCCGGGTAGGCGACCGGCAGGATCTTCCGCAACTGTGCGACATAGTCGGCGGTGGGGTGATGATCTTCCTTGAGCGCAACCATGACGTCGGCGTCCGAAGTGCCGATCGTGCCGGAAATCGAATGGGTCGTGTTGATCGTGCTGTACGGCAGGCCGATGTTGTCGGTGATGGTCAGCAATTCGCGCGGCGGAATCGTCCGGCGGATCGTAGCCTCGACCAGATCACAGATACGCGCCGTCTCCTCGATCCTCAGGCCGGCCTTCGCGCGCAGATGCAGCACAAACTGGCCACCGTCGGTTTCGGGAAAGAAGTTCTGTCCGAGCCACGGCAGGAGGCCCAGCAGGGAGAGCATGCACAGAAGGAAGACCGGCACGACGACGAACCGCCGGTTCACCAGGTTCGTCAGCAGGCGATGATACGCGTCTCGGACACGCGCGAACTGACGCTCGAAACCGCGCTGAAAATGCACCAGCGGATTGCGGGTCGGCACGTCGTGGTGCGCTTTCGCGCGCAGCAAATACATCGCCATGGTCGGCACCAGCGTGCGCGACAGCACGTAGGATGCGAGCATTGCGAAGACGACCGCCTCTGCCAGCGGCACAAACAGATACCGCGCGACGCCCCCCAGCATGAACATCGGCACGAAGACGATGCAGATGCACAGGGTCGACACCAGGGCGGGAACAGCGATCTGCGAGGCGCCCTCCAGGATCGCGCTGCGCAGCCCAAACCCTTCCTCGAGGTAGCGCTCCATATTCTCGATCGTTACCGTCGCGTCATCGACCAGGATGCCCACCGCGAGTGCCAGGCCGCCGAGCGTCATGATGTTGATGGTCTGGCCAAGCAAGCCGAGGCAGATGATCGAGGTAAAAATCGACAACGGGATCGACACCGCGATGATCAGCGTGCTGCGCCAACTGCCGAGGAACAGCAGGATCATCGCGGCGGTGAGGCAGGCCGCGAGGATCGCTTCGCGCACCACACCGGTAATCGCCGCACGGACGAAGATCGACTGATCGGAAATCGGCTGGATCTTCAGTTCCGGCGGCAGCGTCTGGGCGACCTTGGGCAGAATTTTGCGCACCCCGGCGACGACGTCGATGGTCGATGCGTTGCCGGCCTTGAGGATGTTCATCAGCACGCCGCGATGACCATCGGCCCGAGCGACATTGGTCTGGGGCTGATAGCCGTCAGACACCGACCCCACGTCGCGCAGGTAGATCGTCGCATCCCCTGCCATCTTGATCGGCATGTCGCCAAGCTCCCTGATGGCATCAGGGCTCGCGTTCACGCGGATGTCGTACTCAAACTCGCCGATCTTCGCGGTTCCCGTCGGCAGCACGAGGTTTTGCCGGCCAAGGGCATTCAAGACATCAGTGGGCGAGAGGTTCTTCTGCTGCAGCAGCGTAGGATCGAGATTGACCGTAACCTGGCGCATCTTGCCGCCGTATGGATACGGCACGACCGCCCCGCGCACGGTCACAAGCTGCGGGCGCACGAAGTTGATCCCCAGGTCGTTCAGTTGCGACTCGGAAATCGAATCGCTGGACAGGCCAAGTTGCAGGATCGGCACGCTCGACGCGCTGTAGTTCATGATCAGGGGCGGCTGGGCGCCCGGCGGCAATCCTCGAAGAATCGTCTGTGACGCCGCGGTGACCTGGGCGTTGGCGGTGTCGAGGCTGGAACCCGGCTGCAGAAACACGCGGACGATCGCGCGTCCGGGGTAGGTCGTTGATTCGATGTGCTCGATGTTGTCGACCAGGGTGGTCAGCACGCGTTCGTAAACCGAGGTGATCCGCCCTTCCATCTCCTCAGGATTGAGGCCCGTGTATTGCCAGCCCACCGCGATGACCGGGATGTCGATGTTCGGAAAAATGTCCGTGGGCGTGCGCAGGACGACCAGCGGTGTGGTGATGAGAATGAGCAGCGCCAGGACGATGAACGTATAGGGCCGGTCCAGCGCAAGACGAACAATCCACATGACGAGCCGCTTCCCTGGCTGATCGACACAAATCCCGATGCCGAGGTCGACCTGCTCTGCAACCGTGACGGTCTATATCTTGTGACTATTATTCATGATAAAGCCTGCTCGGCACAAGAGTACCGCCCGCGGGACGGCAGCAGCGGCATGGCGATCCGCCCGGAACGGTTCACCACACGACGGAGAAAGTGCGGCGTCGGCCAGAATTCGCCCCGAGAAGCGTTACATCAGGGGCCAACAAGTTATTGCCGCAGTCTGATCGGCAACACGGGATATGGACTGGCGTCCCCGCCGGCGGATCCCGCGCGGGAGAGCCAGCCGGGACCGGTCGGCCGGGCAGTCCGTCGCGGAAGGTTCGCAGTGCAGCCAAGGGGCCCGCAGCCAAACGCCAGCGTGGTTCCGACCCCCGACGGTGTTCAGCCGCACGCCACGGCCGCTGCGAGCCGTGCGCGTCTGGAGCGCCTTGTCCGAGCATCACGATGGTGCCTCGGCGTTGCCTTGGCGCTTGCCGAGGCAAGGAAAGTGGAACGCGAATACACGCCGATCAGGCCGGATGCACGCGGATGGCGCGTTCGCCCGGCCACGGGGTTTCGCGTGAGCCGGTGTCGATTCAGCCGCGATCCGCGTGCATCCGTCTGATCTGCGTGCATCTGCGTTCCCTTGCTTTGCTGCAGCCGGCACTGGCGGCGCACTGAAGCAAGACCGACGCGCGGGGCGCCGGATTGTCCAACCGGCGTGCCGCGACCGTCGGAACGGTTCCCCTCCGTCACCGCACGCCGGACAACCAAGTCACCTCCGTCGGTGGGCCGGAATCGTTCTGGTCGGTCTCAATCGGCAGGGTCCGCGTCGCTCGCCCTCCATCCGTGCAGGAATGCTTCCACCACCGACAGGAAGCCCGCCGGGTTGTCGGCGTGAACCCAATGCCCGGCGTTCTTGACGGCGACAAAACGGGCATTCGGGAACCGGGACCGGATGATCGGCCGGTGTTCGGGAAGCACGTAATCGGAGTTGGCGCCGGTCACGAAGACCGTGGGACCGGCGTAGCTGCCCGGCAGATCGATCCAGCCCTCCAGGTCGGAGATGGCGGCGGCGATCTCGGCAAGGCCGATGCGCCAGTGGGGGGTCTGCCCGAAACGCAGGTTCTGCAGCAGGAAGGCGCGGATGTCCGGGCGGCCGACGGCATGCGCCAAAGCGGCATCGGCGTTCTGGCGGGCGAGCGAAGGGGTCAGCGGGATCGCCGCCATCGCCCGCGCGATCGCTTCGTTGCCGTGCTGGTAGGCGACCGGGGCAATATCGGCCACCATCAGGCGCCCGACCTGATCGGGCCATCGAAGTGCCATCGCCATCGCGGCCTTGCCACCCATCGAATGGCCGATCACGGCCGCTTTCTCGACACCGACGCGACAGCAGGGTCTCACGCACATCCGCGGCCTGGGTGGAGTAGCGCATGTCGGGTGCGTGCGGGCTGTCGCCGTGATTGCGCATGTCGAGCGCAACAACCCGGAAGCGGGGAGCGATGGCGCGCTGGACGGCGCCGAAGTTGCGGGCGGCACCGAACAGTCCGTGCAAAAGGACGACCGGCGGCCCCTCGCCGGCCTGGACGGCGTTCAGGATCATGCGGTCCTCCGCCTCGTCATCGGCCGCGCCATGGGGCGTACCGGCGGGGCCACGCGGCAAGGCCAACGCCGGTCATGATGAGCGCCGAACCGGCCAGCAGGTCCAGGGTGAAGGGATCCCGCGGTCTGGAACGGCCGCTCGACCGGACTTGCGACGCCAGACGCGAAGAGCGCGTGGGCGCATGGCGCCGTTGCTTTCAAGCCGGCATCAGCTTGCGCAAATCGGCTTCCGGCCGAGCACCGTAGTGGCTGATGACCTCGGCGGCGGCGATGCTGCCCATGCGGCCGCACAGGGTCAGGCTTTTTCCTGAGGTAAACCCAGCCAGGAAGCCGGCGGCATACGCATCTCCGGCACCGGTGGTGTCGACGACCTTGGTGGGTTCGGCGGTGATCTCCACCGTCTGAGCGCCGTGCAGGATCAGGCTGCCTGCCTCGCTGCGCGTGAGGGCGGCAAGAGCGACGTCGCGGCGGGCGGCCTCCACGGCATCCTCGAAGGCATTGCACTCATAGAGGGCGGTGATCTCGGCCTCGTTGGCGAACAGGATGTCCACGTGGTTGGCGACGAGGTCGAGGAACGCGGCGCGGTGCCGATTGACGCAGAATGCGTCCGACAGCGACAGCGCGACGCGGCGTCCGGCGGCGTGGGCGGCGTCTGCGGCCTTCCGGAACGCGGCCTGCGCGGCCGGGGGATCGAACAGGTAGCCCTCCAGGTAGGTGATGGCGGAGGCGGCGACCAGGGCGGGATCGACATCGGCCTCGGCCAGTGTGACGCAGGCGCCGAGGAACGTGTTCATCGTGCGCTGTCCGTCCGGCGTGACCAGGATCAGGCAGCGGGCGGTGGGCGCGCCCGCGGACAGCGGGGCGGTGGGGAAGTGCACCCCCACCGCGTTGATGTCATGACGGAAGACGCCGCCAAGCTGATCGTCCGCCACTTTGCCGATATAGGCGACACGCGATCCCAGGGCCGCCGCGACGGCGCAGGTGTTGGCGGCGGACCCGCCACTGCTTTCCAGCCCCGCCGGCATCGCGGCGTAGATCGTATCCGCCGCCAGGGCGTCGATGAGGATCATCGCACCCTTGTGCATGTCGTGGCGCGACAGGAACGCATCATCGGCACGGGCGACAACGTCGACAATGGCGTTGCCGATACCCAGGATGTCATACGCGGCCGAGCCGGGGGTGACCAAAGCGGGCGTAGTCGATTGGGGCGTGGCTTTTGTCATCAGCTTCCTTTTGGCGGGTGGGCTCGCACGGCCGCCTCGTTGACGTCGACACCCCAGCCAGGACGGTCGGGGACAATGAGGTCGCCGTTGTCCATGATCGGCGCGTTGATGAAAAGCTCATCCCGCCAGGCGACGCTGTCGATGTCGATCTCCATGACGCGGAAGTTGGGCACGACGGCGCAGAAGTGGGCGCTGACGGCGGAGCAGAGGTGGCCGTAATAGTTGTGCGGTGCGACGTTGACCTCGTACGCCTCGGCCATGGCGGCGATCTTGATCGATTCCAGGAAGCCGTTCCAGATCACGTCGATGATCGCGACGTCGGTGGCATAGACGTCCAGGAACGGGCGGAAGGCACGGCGGCCGGTCACCGACTCCAGTGAGGCGATCGGGCATGGTGCGCGCTGGCGGATCAGCGCGAGTGACGCCGGGTCCCAGTTGTCGATCTCCAGCCAGGTCAGGTCGAAGGGTTCGACGGCCTTGGCGACCTTCAGGTTGCCCTCGGTCTTGAAGTGGTAGTTGATGTCGAGGTGAATGCCCATGTCCGCACCGGCGCCGGCGCGGAACGCTGCCAGCGTATCGTGCACGGCGCGCAGCGTGGCTCGGTCGGCGTTCAGTTCGGGGTGACCGGGCGTGCGGCCGAAGCCGGGGCCGAAGCCAACCAGTTTCTCGCCGTCGAAGGGCAGGATATTGGTCTTCAGGGCCTTGAACCCGCGGCGTTTCACCTCCGCACCGAGGGCGGCGACGTCATCGTAGGTGCGCAGCGGAGGAACCCCGAGGGCTTCGGCGTTGCGGACGCGATAGGTGCCGCAATGCGACCAGTAGACCGGGATGCGGCGGCGGACCGGGCCGCCGAAGAGTTCGTAGACCGGAACGCCGAGGGCCTTGCCCTTGATGTCGAGCAGGGCGTTGCCGATCGCCGCGATGGCGCGCTGGTTGACGCCGTTGGGCGCCTGGACCTGCTTGACATAGAGCAGGGAATCGATGGCCTGGACGGGTCTTGGGTCGGTGCCGATAAGCGCCTCGGCCATGCCGCGGATGACGGCGGTAAGGCCTCGGCTGCCGTCGGCCTCGGTATATTCGGACCAGCCGACCAGGCCGTCGTCGGTGGTGACCTTGAGGAAGGAGAAGGTGCGCCATCCGGCGTCGCAGTGCAGGTCCTCGATCCTGGCGATCTTCATGGTGGGTTCCTCCTCGTTGGCTTTTGGCCGATCCAGGTTAGCGCGGGCTGGATGGCTTGTCGCGCTTCTGGCGGGCGCCGCGTTGTGCTATGCCGCGGGGCGTCGGGGACGTCTGCATGGCCGAGCGCGGCGGTTTCATAAGGAGACGGAGGCGACCCATGTCCGGCGATCCGGAAGACTTGGTTCTGACCTATTTGCGGCGCATCGACACCAAGGTTGACGGCTTGCGGGCTGACATGGTGGAGGTGAAGCAGAGCATCGGCTGTCTGGAGGAACAATATGCCTCCATCTCGCGCCGCGTCGACCGCATCGGTGATGATGTGGAGCGAATCAGGACCCGCCTCGATCTCGTCGATGTACCGGCAAGCTGAAGTCTTTCGATCTCGCGAGACCGTGGGGGCCAGGGAGCGAAGGGAGGGCGGTGCGAAGGCTCCTGGACGGAATCCTTTGCGGCACTGGCAGCTTCCGGCAAATGAAGCGGGCCGGCCCGCTGGGCGGCGGGCCTGCGCAACGCGGCCGGTGAGTCAGCTGGTGCGCGGGCGCGGCCGAGATTCCGGGAGCAATCACCAGGTGTCAGAAGGAGTTCCATGCCAGGTTGGGTACTGGTCGTTGTCCTGATCGGCCACATCGGCAGCAATGGCGACGAGCCGATGACGTCGACGACGCTGCCGATGGCGACGCATGAAGCCTGCGACGCTGCGGCGGCGGACCTGCGGACGCACCTTGCGGGAGGCGCGTTCACCGGCGGCAACGTCGCCGATATCATCACACGCTGCGAACCGACGGGTTCCAATGCGTCGCAGTAATGGGCCGCGCGGCCCCCGCGTCGCCTGGACCACCAGGCTGGCGAGCGTCACATCATGTGCCGCTCACTGGGCCAGCACCGCTGCCTCGACACCGCCGGGCTTGTCCAGCATCGCCCGCACCTTCGCCAGATCAAGCGTCCCCTCCCACCAGGCCACGAAGATCGTTGCCACGGCGTTGCCGAACAGGTTGGTGATGGCGCGCGCCTCGCTCATGAACCGGTCGACCCCCAGCAGCAGGACCATGCCCGCGACGGGGACCTTGCCGGTCATCGTCGCCAGCGTCGCCGCCAAGGGTGATGACACCGCCGCCGGTCACCGCCGCGGCCCCCTTCGAGGTCAGCAGCAGCACCGCCAGAATAAGCAGGTAGTAGCCCCAGCTTAGGGGAATATTGAGTGCCTGGGCGATGAAGGCGATCGCCATGGTGAAGTAGATCGATGACCCGTCCAGGTTGAACGCATACCCCAGCGGCACCGTCAGCCCGACCAGGGACTTGCCGCAGCCCAGCAACTCCAGCTTTTCCATCAGGGTGGGCATCGCCGCCTCGGACGACGAGGTGCCCAGCACGATCAGGAACTCCTCCTTCACGAAGCGAAGGATCTTCAGGATGTTCAGGCCCATGACCGCGGCGACGGCGCCCATGCAGACCAGCGCGAAGATGACGCATGTCAGGGAGAAGCACAGCATCAGGAAACCGAGTTGCGCCAGCGCGCCGATGCCGTACCGGCCGATGGTGAAGGCCATCGCGCCGAACGCGCCCAACGGCGCGACGCGCATGATGATGGCGATGACGCCGAACAGGGCGGCGCCGGCCTCGTCGAGGAAGCGCACCACGGTTTTGCCGCGCTCACCGAGGCGGGACAGGCCGAAGCCGGCCAGCACGGCGAACAGCAGGCCCAGGAGGATCTCGCCCCTGGTGAACGCATCGACGACGGTATTCCGAATGATGTTCAGCAGGAAGGTGACGACGTCCTGGTGCGGGGCGTTGGCGTAGCCGGCGACTGCCTTGCGGTCCAGCGCGGCCGCATCGAGGCAAGCGCCGGGCCGCAGGACATGGGCCACGATCAAGCCGATGAACATCGCGAAGGTGGTCATCATCTCGAAGTAGACGATCGCCTTGATGCTGATGCGGCTGACCTCCTTGGCATCCGCCAGCTTGGTGATGCCGATGGCGGCGGTGACGAAGACGACGGGGCCGATGATCATGCGGAACTGTTTGATGACGGCGTCGCCGAACGGCTGCGTCCGCACCGTCAGCGCGGGCCAGACATGGCCCGGCGCGACGCCGGCGATCACGCCCCCCAAGACGGGATGTACAGCCCCTTGGCGGACTGAGCGGTGGCGCCTGCCATTGCCTGGGATCCATCTTTCCCGTATGTCCGACCGGTGACTTTCGAACCTGGTCGCTCTTATTGATTCCAAAACAAGGTGTCACCGAATGGCTGATTACGTCATCTCCCCTCCGGCGATTATCGCCGTTCCAGTTGCGGGTGGCGGGGCTTTTCCGGTCCGGCGTATCTTTTGTGTCGGCCGCAACTACGCAGAGCACGCTCGGGAGATGGGCAGCGATCCGGATCGGGAACCACCGTTCTTCTTCATGAAGCCCGCCGACGCGCTGCTGCTGAACGACGGTGACATGCCGTATCCACCGCAGAGCACACAGTTGCATCACGAGATGGAACTGGTTGTCGCGATCGGCGAGGGTGGCGCCAACATCGCCGAAGCCGACGCGCTGGCGCACGTCTGGGGCTATGCCGCGGGCTTGGACATGACCCGGCGCGACCTGCAGAACGCAGCCAAGAAGGAAGGCAAGCCCTGGGACATGGGCAAGGGTTTCGACTGGTCGGCGCCGATCGGGCTGATGGTCCCGGCGTCGAAGATCGGCCATCCCGCCGCCGGTGTGATCGAACTGAAGGTGAACGGGACGATTCGGCAAACGTCCGATTTGTCGAAGATGATTTGGGACGTGCCGGAGATGATCGCCTACCTGTCCGGTTTGGTGAGGCTGGCGCCCGGCGACCTGATCTACACCGGCACGCCGGAGAATGTCGCGGCCGTGCGGCGCGGCGACCTGCTGGAAGGCTTTGTCGAAGGCGTCGGCACGGTCAAGACCCGCATCGTCTGATGCCTTCGCTGCGGGTGGCAACCTGGAACATCAACTCGCTGCGCTTGCGCTTCGGGTTGCTGGACGCGCTGGTCGACGCACTGCGACCGGACGTCATCTGCCTGCAGGAGACGAAGGTGCCAGACGCGCTGTTCCCGGCGGACGCGTTGTTGCCGCTGGGATACCCTTACACCGTTTTCCGCGGGATGAAGGGGTACAACGGCGTGGCGATCCTGTCCCGTGTGGCGCTCGAGGTGCACGACAGCGCCCCGGACTGGTGTGGCAAAGGCGACTGCCGGCATCTCGCCGTGGCCTTGCGGACGCCGGACGGGCCGGTCGAGCTGCATAATTTCTACGTACCGGCGGGTGGCGACGTGCCCGACCGCACCGAAAACCCGAAATATGGGCACAAGCTGGACTTCGTCGCCGAAGCCCGGTCGTGGTTCGCGGCACGGAGCCTGACGCGGTCCGTGCTGGTCGGCGACCTGAATATCGCGCCGCTGGAGCATGATGTCTGGAGCCACAAGCAACTGCTGAACGTGGTCAGCCATACGCCGCCGGAAACCGAGGGTCTGAACGCCTGGATGAATGCCGGTTTCGTAGACGCGGTGAGACATTTCGTGCCGGCGGACCAGAAGCTGTATTCGTGGTGGTCGTATCGGAACCAGGACTGGCGGGCCTCCGACCGCGGACGGCGACTCGATCATATCTGGGTCACGCCGGATCTGGAGGCTGGGCTGCGCAGCCAGACGATCCTGCGCGATGCCCGGGACTGGCCACGCGGGTCCGATCACGTGCCGGTCTGTGTAGAGCTGGAGGTTTAGCCGGTCACGATTCCGGGGCGTTTAAGCCGTGCGTTCAAACGCAGATGCCTGCGGGTATACACAAATCTGCCATTGGCCGCAGCCAAACGCGAGCGTGGTTCCGATCCCCGAAGACGTTCAGCCTCACGCCGCCACCGCTGCCGGTGCGTTCCTCAGTCGCATGCGCCGTGCGTCATCCGAACCGCTTTGCCCGATCATCACGACGGTGCTTCGGCGTTGTCTTGGCGCTTGCCGAGGCAAAGAAAGCGGAAACGCCGATCAGCGCGGATGACGTAGATGGTGGCTCGCCCGGCCGCGGGGTCGTGCGTAAAGCCGTGGTCGGTTCAGCCATGATCCCTCGTCACCGCATGGGTGTCGCGGCGGCGTTTTCTTCGCGCCATGGCGGGGGAAAAGCATGAAGCGAATCAGTGGGTCAACGAACTCCCATCGAATATTTGCCGCGGCTCACGCTGATTCACGGGGTTAGCAATGCAAATCGGCCTTGCGGCGTCAGAAGTTGGCCTTCCAACTGATCTCAGGCGGGCGTTCCGACATTGTCCGGTGGACCGAACGACGGGCCGATGACCAGTTCAATGACGGCATTACAATCGATTCCACCAGTGCGCGTCAGGGTAGAAGGTCCCTTGCTCAGGTTGGCAACGATTTCTCGGCGCACCACGCCCGCCACGCGTGCCGCAACGCCGCGCCGAGCCCGCGTCCAAACCGCGGCGCATCGCACAATGGGCTGCGCCGCACCTTCTCGCGCAGTCCCGCCCGCAAACTCGCCAGGGCGTTCACGTCCGAGGCGCGCGCAATCGCCATAGCGATGTACTCCTCGGAGGAGCCGGTTACCCATTCCGGCAAGCCGGCATTGCTCATGTGACTGGCGGAATGGCGGGAGGCGAAAATCTCTCCCGGTAACGTAATGGTGGGCACGCCCATCCACAGCGCCTCGCAGGTCGTCAGGCCGCCGGAATAGGGAAACGGGTCGAGCACGATATCGACGTCGCCATACTGGCCCATGAAGGCGCGATGACCGGAGGAACCACGCAATTCGATCCGGTCTCCGCCGATACCGACCGCGGCGAAGTCGGCGAGGACACCGTCGGCGGTGGGACGATCGGACAACTGGTGGGTCTTCAGGATCAGCCTTGCGGTCGGGACGTGCCGCAGGATCTCCGCCCAGGTCTCGATTACACGAGGGGTGATCTTCGCCAGATTGTTGAAACAGCCAAAGGTGACGAAGCCATTCTTCAGAGCAGGCAGTGGCACGACATCCGGCGCATAAGAAGGCGGACTGTAGCAGACGTAGCCATCGGCCAGCCGCAGCAACTTCTCGCTGTAGAATGGTTCGAAACCGTCCGGCGTCTCCCACCGGTCGGTGAGAAACCAGTCCATCTCCGCCAGGCCGGAGCTGTGACACTGCATGCCGACCCATTTGATCTGGACCGGCGCGAGCCGGTTGGCGCAGGCAGTCATACGGCCCGAGTCACCATAACCGCCGAGGTCGATCAGAATGTCGATGGCGCGGGTACGCGCGGCGTCCACCAGGGCGGCGTCGGTCATGCACTCGGTCTCCACCCACTCGCGGGCGACAGCGCGGAACCGCTGGCACATGGCGTCCGTTGGAAGTGTCGCCTGCGCCAGGCAAATCACGCTGAACTGATCTGGATCAAGGGTCTCGATGCCGGCCGCGGTCAGCCAGCCCACGGGATGCGATTTGAACGATCCCGACAGCAAGCCCACGACAAGCGGACGGTCGGGATCCACGATGTTGGTAAGCGGTGGTTGCGGGATCCGCGGCAGCAAAGCGGAGCATTCCAGCCCCGCCTCCAACATGGATGCGCCCGTGGTCCGGTCATGATACGGCAAGGCACTGCACAACGCCCGCCGTGGCAGCACCGCTTCAGGATCCTGGCCGATGGCCCTGTTCGCCAGCTCCAGCGCCTCGTCCTGCAATCCGAGAGAGAAGGTGGCAACTGTCAGATTGCAGAGCAACAAGGTCTGCGGACCATGGCGCTGCAGCAGGTCGAGCAAGATTGTCCTCGCTTCCGCATGCTGCACCATCCGCATCAGCACCGTGGCAAGGGCGTTTGCCGCCTGCATGCTGTCGGAATCCATCGCGATTAAACGCCGCAGCACGACCTCCGCCTCGCGGGTCCGGCTGGAATTGGCCAGTATGTTGGCAAAAAGCCTCAGCGGCGCAATTTGATCAGGCGCGAGTTCGGTCGCGGCCTCGAGCGCCTCGAGCGCCAATTCGCGCTGCCCGATGCGCTCCAGCAACATCCCACGCCCGATCTGGAGCACGAGATTGAGCGGATTCTGGTCGCACGCGACCGTCAGACGAGCCAGCTCGGCATCCGTTTCCCCGGCTTCTTCGGTGACATCGACACCGTTCAGAACGTAGTCCAGGCAGTCAGGTCGGAGACCTTGGGCGTGCACGAACGCGCTCATCGCCAGATTGGGTTCGCCGCCCATCCGCAGCGCTAGTCCGAGGGTATTCCATGCCTCGGCGTTGTCCGGCGCGATGCCGCAGCAGCGCACCAGCAGATCGCGCGCTTCTCCTGGTTGCTTTCGCATCAGCAACAGGCCGCTCAGGGCGATCAGGGCTTCGCTGCGTCCGGGGTTGAGGTCGAGGGTCCGCCGGTAGGCTTCCTCGGCCGCTGCGATTTCGCCCGCGGCGCGCAGGCTTTCGGCAAGGCGCACGAGCGGCTCGTCCCAGTCCGGCAGCCTGGCTGCAACGCGGTGCATGAGGCGCCGAGCGTGATCGCGACTTCCCGCTCGGTCTTCGGCAATTGCCAGGTTGAGCATCGTCGATGGCAGCGGATCGCCGAGTGCAAGGGCCATCCGCAGCGGCGCCAGGGCTTCCTGGAACCGGCCCTCGGCGAGCAGTGCAATCCCATCAGTTGAGCAAGCGCTCTGAGTAACGTCTGACACAAAGTCCTGCTCGGTCGCCGACGCTCGGAGATCAATCGTCATGACCCACCCGCTCCAGGGTCAGCAGCAGACCCGGAACGGCAATCCCGGCCTCCTGCCGGATGGTCGGCCGGTCCATCCTCGCCACCCGAAATCCGGCGGCGCAAGCGGCTTCGTACACGTAGTCTGGCGTATGGGCATAACGCCCTTGTCGCTGCAGCGCCCAGTTCCCGTTGCCGGGAACCACCCCGTCGTGATCGGGCAGCATTTCCTCAACCGAGAAGATGAACCACCCGCCCGGCTGCAAAGCTTTACGGACCTGCGCAAGGAGCGGTTCGAGCGCGCCGAAGTAACAAAGCACATCGGCTGCGACGATCAACGGCCAGCGATCGCCGCTTGTAGCCAGGTCGGTCATGATGTCGGCCTCCCGCAGGTCGACATACAGCCGCTTGGCCCGCGCATGAGCGAGCATCCGCGGTGACAGGTCGACGCCGGTGAATGGCCCCAGCGGCAGGTCCCCGATCGCCAGAGCGACCATGCCAGTGCCGCACCCGAGATCGAGAACGGGTCCAAGAGAAAGACCGGCGACGATCCTGGGATGGTTCTGGAGGACGGACCGGATTGCCGCAGGAATGCTGTATCCCAGCGAGATCAAATGATTCTCGAAGCGATCCGCATAGCCGTCGAAGACCGTGCGGATGTACTCTTCAGGAGCTCGTTTCGACTCCCTCATGGCGCCGGAAGACGCGACGAGGTGGCGCACATAGGGGTCCGCCGGGCCGAGCTTCAGGGCGTCCTGGTAGGCAACCGCCGCTTCGTCATGGCGGCCGAGGCTGGAGAGGGCGTGGCCACTCATGCCGAAGGTGCAGGCGTCGGCGATGCCCAGCGAGCGAGCCTGTTCGGCGAGTCGGACCGCCTGGCCGAAATCGCGCCGGCGCACGCAAAGCAGGATCGCGGCATTGCGGATGGCAGCGCTGGCCGGGCACAAGGCGATTCCGTCCGTCAGGGCCTGAAAGGCGCCATTCGTGTCGTGAGCTTTTTCCAGGGCCTGGGACAACGCCTGTCGGTAATTGGCGTCGGCAGGTGCGCCCGCGACCGCCTCGCGCAAGCAGGCAATCGCATCGGCGGTGCGTCCAAGCTCAAGCAGTGCTACCCCCAGGATGGCTTTGGCCTCGGGATCGGCCGGATCGAATATCACCGCCTCGGCGGCGTCTCGTGCGGCGCCTTCAAAGTCGCCCATCCTTTGGCGCAGATCCGCTCGACATCTACGCAGCCCGGCATGGCAGGGCGCGGCCGCGATGCCACTGTCCAGTTCGTCCATCGCCGGATCCCAGGCGCCGGTGCCCAACGCAATGCGGGCGCTGATCAAAATGAGTTCCGGCGACGGCGGGGCCAGTGCGCGGGCGGCGGCCAGAAGTGGTCGGGCAACCTCGATGCGGCCGGCGTCGATGAGGTCCGAGGCCCGGCGGCAAAGCGTATCGGCATCGGCAGTGACGTGAATCACATCCATAAACCGGCTCCTTTTGAACCTGTTGAAGAAACAGTCAGGCGAGGATGCCCTGCCCTTGCACAGCCAAGGTGGTGAGGTCAGGTGTCGAGGAGGAGGACGACCCGGCGCTGGCGTTGGCGATCAGGTATTGCTGGATGAAGGTCTCGACGAACTTCGGATCCTGGAAGTTCTTGATGTTGACCCGGGTGCTGATCGCCTGTTCCTGTGCGTTGAGGTCCTGGAAGGCGATTTGCTCTGGTATGCCAAGCGTGGTCGTGACGACGGTGCGCATCGTCGGATCGCCGAGGATCTGATCGACCGAGGTGATCGTCGAAGCCGTGGCCTTGAACGCCAGCGCGTTGGAAAGGCCGGGTGTCACCGAATCCTGGCTGGTCTCCCAGACGTTGGTCGCGTAGAGATTCGCGATCGAGGCGATGGTCGCCGGTTTCTTGAACGATGCCAACCCGGTGGATGAGAAATTATAATCCCCTGCGAGGGTTTTCCAGCGCGTATCGCTCAGTTGGTTGACCAGGGAATTCGGGTCGCTTAGGTTCGACGTCAGCGCCTGGGTCGCGAGGGCGGTGTAGCCGATCTGGTCGCTCATGCCGTTCGCCGTCAGCAGCACATTCATGAATGCTGGATTAGCAAGTAATTGCGTCATGCTCTTGGCGGAGTTGACCGCCTGGGTGAACCCATTGACGGCAGACTGTACCATCGGCTGCGCCGCCGTCATCTTGACGTCCTGCGTCTGGTTCTGCTCGGCCGATTGCAGCGCCTGCACGGGATCGCTCGAACCCGCCGATGAGGTGCCTATGCCGTAAATCGTATCGAGCAGGGAGGATCCGCTGCCGAACGCATCACTGTAGAGCGCCGTCAGATAGCTGAGCGACGAACTCATCGCTCAGGGCTTTCCCGCCAGTCCGGCAGCGACATGCTCGTTGACGGAGATCAGGAAATTGAAGTCCGGCGCTTCCTGCTCCATCTCCCGCTGAACCGTTAGCCCGACCGAAAGAATCGAGGCCTTCAAGGGGTCCGGCAAAGCGTTGGAGGGGTCCCGCAGCAGGTCGCTGACCATCATCCACAACCGGCGATTATCTGCCAGGGCGCGGACCCGGGTGATCGATCCGGCCTCCTTCGCATTTTTGAGCGCGGTGATGGCATGGTGAAATACATCGGCTTCCTGGTCTCGCTGAGACCGGTAGCGCGATGCTGTTCTATAGGCATGGATGGCCTGTCTGGCGTTCTGCATGACAATCACTAGTCCCTCTTGGGATGGAAACGATGGCTGTTCTTCCAAGCACGACGTCTTCGTGCTGTATGATACGGCGGACAAGTTTGAGGGCCTGGTAGCAATCGTCCTCCTCGGCCGCGACCTGCGCCTGGTCGAGGATCGCGCGCACCAGATCGGACGTCGTCGCCTGCTGGAAATCGGCGATGAAATGGCGTGCGGACTCAAGCCCTGCCTCACGTTCCGTTTCGTTACCAATGTAAGCGGACTGCAGCGCGAAGTAGATCCGCCGAGCGGGGCTGTGTACTTGGTCTGGCGGCATGATCTGCTTGCCGAACAGGAAGCGTGCCTTGGCGGTCAGTTCGATGCGTGATCTTGTGCGGAACCGGATCGGAGCGCCGTTCACGATCATCACTTCGCCTTGGCGCAGCTCCAGAACGAGATTAGACATTCGATGCCTTCCGCTGAGCAAATGCGTTTCAAGCGGCAGGCCGACGAGCCCGAGGTCTGGCTCGCCGGCTTCCGGACGATGATTACTTGAACAGGCTGAGCAGTGTCTGCGGCGCCTGGTTGGCCAGAGACAATGCCTGCGTGCCAAGCTGCTGGCGGATCTGCAAGGCGGTCAGCTGTGCTGATTCTTTCGCGAGATCGGCGTCGACCAGAGAACCCAACCCGCTGTTCAGGGCGTCGATCTTGTCGTTGTTGTATGTGGTCTGGTTGTTGACATAGTTGATGTTGCTGCCAATAGCATTGAGTGAGTTGCCGATCATGTTCTGCTGATTAGTGAACGTACCGGTGGCCGTAAGGTAACTCGCGGCACTCGTCGAAGTTATCGCGGCAGCCGGCGTATTTATCGCGTTGCCAAAGGCGATCGAAGTATAAGCGGCGCTGCCGCCTTGCGACGCAATTTGGTATTGGTCTCCGCTTCCGTCTTGCACTATCGACACGGTTCCGAAGCCCGCAGTGGTCGCGCCAATGCCGCCGGTGGTGCTTCCGATATTGCCGATCAATGACTTGCCTTCGTAGGAGGCGCCTGTGATGTCATTCAACACATTGCTGAGCATAGAAGCATATTGTGTTTCGTAGTTTGAGCGGTCGCTGCCTTGTACGTCTTGGCCGCTCAGCTTGACCAGCACGTCGCGCATGCTCCCCATCAAATTGGAGATGTCGTTCAGGGCCGACTGGGTGGTGGTAAGCAGTCCAGTTGCGTTGCCGAGCTGCTGGTTGGCGCTGGTCAGCCCGCCGACCGTCGAGCGGATACCTTGCGCGATGGCATAGGCGGCACCGTCGTCGGTGGAGTCCGCGACGCGATAGCCGGTTGATATTTGTTTCTGCGTGACAGCGAGCTGATTCTGGGTTGATTCCAACGACTGCAGCGCAACCATCGCGCCTATGTTGGTGTTCACTGATTCGAGGGACATGATACGTTACCCTTTGGGTTAGGAGGATGTGCCCGCCTTTTGTGGGCTTGACAGGAATGATGACGAAAGAAGGTTAACAGTAGGTGAACGAGACGAAGTTTTTAGCCCGAAGTGGTCGGCAGGAAATTCACTAGCGAAAGACTGGTCGCCCCGCTGATCAGGCGGTACGATACTTGCAGTTGGGTCTGCATCGCGGTCAACTGGGACAACGTCGACGCCATGTCGACGTTCTGCACGTTCGACAACTGCCCGGTCAGCGCCGTCGCAGTGTCCGACAGCTGAGTTTGCGTGGTCGTGAGGTTCGACTGGGTGTTGCCGAGCACACCGACATCGACCGCCATCGTGTTCACGACGCCGGTCAGGGTGGTGCCGACACTCTGAACGAGTGCGCTAAATCCTGCATCGCTGACCTGCGAACTGGACATCGATCCCAGCGTCGCCAGGGACATCATCAGGTCGCGCATATAGGACCCAGTGCTGGTGGGGGGTGTGGTGGTCGTGCCGGGCGATACGGCAACCGAGTTGGCGCTGGCCAGCAATCCGGTCTGGACGGTACCCCCTTCACCTGTCTGCACCACCGGAGCGCTGATGGAGGAGGCCGGCTGCGACATATAGGCGGAGAAAGGCGAGGTGCCGTCCGGAGTGGCCGAAGTCTCGGCCGTTGTCGAACTGGCGATCGCGATGGTATTCCCGGAGATCGTGGCACCCGACGCGCCGCTCGACAGACCGGTGGTGACCAAACCGCTGATTTGGGCGTAGAAATTTGACGACAGGATGCTGTCGCCGGAAGGGACCGGCGGGTTGCCGGTGTCCTGACCGGCGAAAACATAGTCGCTGCCGTCCTGCGTATTCAGCAGGCCCGCGACCTGCTGCAGCGCCGCGTTGGCCTGGGCCGCGATGCTGTCGACCTCCGACGAATCGACGCCGCTGAGGTTGGGAATGTCCGCGGCGAACGTCGAGGCGATCTGCTGGATCTGCGTCATCGCCGTCTGAGTGACCTGCATGCTGCCGGTCGCCTGGCTGATATTGTTCTGGTAGGTTTGCAACGCATTGATCTGCGGATTCAGATCCAATGAGACGCTGGCTTCGCTGCCCAGCCCGGCATAAGTCTGCGCAACCAGACCGCTGCTCACCTGCTCGGTCAGGGTATCGAGCTGCTGATGCACATTCGTGCTGTTGGCGATCAGGGTGGGCAGGATACCATAGCCGCTGCCAATGGTGCTGCTCATTGCACGTCCTGCAGCAGCTGGGTGAACATCGCCTGCACGCCGGCGATCACGCGGGCATTGGCGCCATAGGCGTTCTGCAGGCTGAGCATCTGTGACACCTCGGTGTCCATGTTCACGCCGCTGACCGCCGTTGCTTTCCCATTCAGGCTGGTTTGCAGCGCCTGTTCGGTGGTGATGGTGCTGGTGACCGTGGCGCTCTGCTGGGCCTGGGAAGAGACGAGGCTGGTTGCGAAGTCCGCCAGCGTGTCGCCAATGGCACTGAAGGGCGCGTTCAGGTTTCCGCCCGGGCCCAGGCCGCTGGTGTTCATCGCGGGCTGGGGGGAGCCGGTCAGCGTCTGGGTGCCGAAGGTGTTGTTGAGGATGTTGGAGATCAGCGTGGTGAACCCGGCCGGGCCGGAGGTGGTCGCGCCAGCGACACCGGCCTCCGGGTTTGGGGTGAAGATGACGGCGCCGGTGCCGGGGTCGGTGATGCTGTTGTTGCCGTCACGCACGAGGGCGGGATTGGCGATGACAGCGGGATTGACCTGGATCGTCGCCGAGAAACCGACGGACGCGGACGGCGCGACCGACCCGCCGGACCCGGGGAAGTTGCCACTGGGGTCGGTGAACAATGTCAGGCCGGCCGAGGAAAAGCGGTTGGCGAGGCCGCTGGCGAACTGATCCAGTTCGCCCTGATCCGTTGGTAAGGTGGTGTCGCGCAGGGTGATGTCGGCGCCGATCTGGCCGCCGGTCATTCCGCTGGTGACGTCGGCCCCACCCAGCATGATCCCGGAGATGCCACCGCCCGGATAGTACGACGCCGCCGCCGTGGATCCGGTCGGAAGGCTGAACGGACTGCTGCCGTCGTTCGTCGGCAGGCTCAGGCCGCTCGTGGTGAATATCGACAGGCCGCCGTCGGGTTGCGCCACGGTTTGGATGTTGAGCAGTTGGGACAGGCTCTGCACCGCCGCGTTCCGCTGGTTCTGCAGGTCAGCGGTGCCCTGGTTGGTCGGCTGCAAGGCGATGATCTGATTATTGAGCTGGCCGATCGTGGCCAGCGTCGAATTCAGCGTGGTGATCGCTGACCCCAGGTCAGTCTGCGCTGCCTGACGTTGCGAGGCGTATGTCGCGCTAAGCGTGTTGATCCCCTGGGCAAGCGTCGTTGCCGATGAGACGACCGCGCTTTGCTGCGTCGGGTCGCTCGGATCCGTCATCAGGGTAGAGAAACTGTCCTGCAGGTTGCCCAGAAGGCTGCCGATGTCGCTGCCTGAACCGGGGGTCCCGAGCACACTGTCGATCGCCTGCAGGGACGTCTGGGTGGTCTGCAGGCCGGCCACCGTAGCGTTCTGCTGCGTTAAAGACGCCTGCAACGCCTGGTCGGTCTGCAGCGTCGCGGGCCCGGTGTAGACGCCTAGTCCCACTCCATCGGCCGTGAGGGCCTGCTGGTTGCTGATTTCGACCGCGTAGCCGGGGGTGGCGGCGTTCGCGACGTTCTGCGAGATCAGCTGGAACTGGGCATTGATGTTCGCCAGTCCCCCGCTGGCGATCGAAAGGGCGGAATTGAGACTCATGGACTAGCGCGTCAGGATATCATCTGAAGGGTGGCCTGCAGCATCTGGTTGGCGGTGGTGACCACCTTGGCATTTGACGAATAGGCCTGCTGCGCGACGATCAGATTGGTGAACTCGGTCGCGATATCGACGTTGGAGCCTTCCACCGAACCGACCACGAGGTTTCCGGCGCCATTGGTGCTTGCCGCCTCGGCCAACGGCGACCCGCTGGCCGGGGTGGCGGTGAAGGACTGTCCGTTCTGGCTTTGCAGCGAATTTGGGGCGTTGAAGGTCACCAGCGGGATCTGCGCGATCGTTCGGGTCTGGCCATTGTTGTAGTTGACCACGACGTTGCCGTTGTCCTGGGCGGTCACGCCAGAGAAACTGCCCGGCGGAACACCGTCCTGGGTCAGGCCAAGCAGGCTGTAGGTGCTGCCGGCAAACTGCGTCACACCCGTGGTTCCACCGAAGGTGCCCAGATTGAGGTTGATCGCCTGGTTGCCGGAGCCAAAGTTGGTGGTGAAGCTCAGCGCCGCCGCCGCCTGCGTCGACGCCCCCGGGACGTATTGTCCGGGGTTGGTTACTCCGTTGTCTACTGGCAGGGCCAGGGTGCCGCCGCCGTTGGGGGGGATGGTAATCGTTCTGACGGCAGTGCCAGTAGTGGCTGACCCGCTGTCTATGGTCTCAGTAAAAGTAATGGTCCCGTCCGAATTGACCGTGGGCGATGTCGTGCTGTCGCCGGCGGAGCCGCTGCTGGTGTTGGTCGTGGTGGTGGTAATGTAGCCAGCAGGGATGTCAAGGTTGAAGGCGGCACCGCCATTGGCAGGGGTATCGGTGTAGATATAGCCGCCGTTGCCGTCCGAGGAACCGGCGCTGATGGCGTCGCCGGCAGTGGGTTGGCCCTCGAGGATAGGACCTGCAACGGGCGTTATCGATTCAATCGTGCCCGCGGGTGGTGTCGATGAAGTAACATTTCCAAATGTTACGGTCGCCTCCCCCGCAAAGGTGTAGTTGGGTGTCGTTCCATTGCCCAGTGTCGACTTGGCGTCGGGCACTTCGACCTTTACGGTCCAGTTGTTTGTGCTGTTTTGCACCCAGTTCAAGGTGACAGTATGAGCCGTGCCCAGCGAATCATAGACCGTGATCTGCGACGACAGAGGTGAGGCGGGCGTCGCGGTACCGCTTGCGGGGGTCGCCGGCAGATTGGCCGCGAGCGTCACGTTTTGAGTTGCGACCGGGTTGTACGTAGACTGATTGACCTGGATCGGGACGAGCGCGTTCTGGTCGGCGACGCCGGTCGTGGGATTGACCGTCCATCCGTTCAGGTATTGCCCGGCGCTGTTCACCAGATAGCCGCTCGCATTCATCGTAAAGTCGCCGGCGCGCGTGTAGAACTGCTGCGGGTTGTATGTCGTCACCCCATTGACCTCGCCGGTTGGCTGGGAAACCGCGAAGAAGCCCTGGCCCGCAATCATCATGCCCAGCGGGTTGTCCGTCTGGGTGACGGCGCCCTGAACGTTATTGACATACACCGGCTGAGCGACCACGGCCCCTGGCACATTTTCGGTCGCGGTGCTGGTCGTCAGATAATCGGTGAAGCTGGTATCGACGCGTTTGAAGCCGACCGTCTGACTGTTGGCAACGTCCTCGCTGATATTGCCGAATGAGGTGGACTGGGCGGTAAGGCCACTGACGGCTGTATTGATCGCACCGAATAGGGACATGTCTGAAAAACTCCGAGCTTGTCGCAGGCCTGAACAGCAGGAACCGTGCCAACAACGAAGTGACGGATTTCGCTGACGTTGCACTCTGATCTGGATGGGCAGAATCTGCAGGCCGACAGGGTCGGCCCGGTCGTTTTTGCCGAGTCAATCGCCAGACGTGGCAGTTTGGCGTCGGTTTGGTTTGGCCCGGACATTGCTTTGCATGCGTTCGGTCCTTGTCTCACGGGGAAATCCCCTGACGGGAGAATGCACGCAGGAGAACGCACATTGCCTTTCACCCCCGCGATCGTGCCGTTGCTTGATACAATCGCCGCAAAAACGATGTCCGGACCGATCCAACCGGTGACCGGTGACGCATTTGGAAGAGATGCTGCGATCGGTGTGGGCCGCGGGTTCCGGCGCGGTCTCGGAGCCTGCTTCGAGTAACGATGCGCAAGGCCTGCGAACGCAGGCAGTTTCGGACCAGGAACCGGCGGCAACAGGCGGGGGCGTTCCTGATCAGGTGGCAACGGCGGCTGCGACTTTGCCGGACAGGTCAGCACCCGCGCGGCCAGGCGCTCTGGACGAGAGGCGCGTCCGTCGCGAGAGGGACGACGGCCACATCGCCACCACAGCAGCGGCGACGCCGCAGGGCGCGAGCACCGACGTGGCGTCGCCCGACCTTTCCGGCCGGGTGGCGTGGGACGCCTCGGCCGCGCTCGTCATGGCATCAGGGCAGATCGCTGCCACGCCGATTGCCGCGCCTTCCCCTCGCAAAGAGGGCCCGGCCGCGAACCTCGCCGCCCAGGCCTCCTCTGCCATGATCGGCGATAACGCGGTGTCGGTACCAGCGGACCCTGCCGCGGCCCGGCAAGTTGTGTCGACACAGGGCGCCGCACCCGCCGGACAACCGGAAGCCCGAAATGCACTGGGTCAAGGCGATGCCCAGGGTGCCGGTCCCACCACGGATGTGGACATCGGCAGGATGTTACCTCGGGACGGTATGCCAGTCCCGACTTCCACGCCTGCCTGGGCTGCCCCACCTACCGAGGGTCCGGGCACCGAAAATGTGGCGTCTGATGGTTTAGCGCCGGACCAGCCGGTCACATCCACCCACGATCCGAGTATCGGCGCGATACCAGCGCAGGGTCGTTCGCCGACCCAGGGTTCCCTGCCGGTCCGGGCTGCCGCACCCAGCGAGGGTCCGGACATCGGAGATGGAGCACTCAACGCGTCCGCGCCGGCCCAGGCTGTCACATCCACCCAGGACCTGGACATCGGAAGTCCGTCGCCTCAGGGCCCCGCCCCGGCCCAGACGGACGCCCGCGCCAACGGTCCGGATATCGGGGCGACACCATCGCCAGGCGCCACGCCGTCGCAGGTTCGGGCGTCCGCCCAGGACGCCGCACCCGCCGAAGTTCCGGTCAACAGACCTGCGCCGCCTCAAGGCGCCGCCCCGGCCCAGGCGGGCGCCCGCGCCATCGGTCCGGATATCGGCGCCACACCATCGCAAGGTGTTACTCCGGCGCAGGTCCGGGCGTCCGCCCAGGACGCCGCGCCCGCCGAGGTTCCGGTCAACGGACCTGCGCCGCCTCAAAGCCCCGCCCCGGCCCAGGCGGGCGCCCGCGCCAACGGCCCGCCAGCGCAGGTTCGGGCGTCCGCCCAGGACGCCGCGCCCGCCGACCTTCCGGTCAACGGACCTGCGCCGCCTCAAGGACTCGCCCCGGCCCAGGCGCGTGTCCGTGCCAACGATCCGCCAGGCGCCACGCCGGCGCAGGTTCAAGCGTCCGCCCAGGGCGCCGCGTCCGCCGAGGTTCCGGTCAACGGATCTGCGCCACCCCAAGGCCCCGCCCCGACCCAGGCAAGAGCCCGCGCCAACGGTCCGCCAGGCGCCACGCCGGCGCAGGTTCGGGCGTCCGCCCAGGACGCCGCGCCCACCGAGTTTCCGGTCAACGGACCTGCGCCGACTTAGGGACCCGGCCCGGCCCAGGCGAGTGCCCCCGCCAACGGTCCCGGCACCAGCGCAACACCAACTCAAGCGTCACGCCGGCGCAGGCTTGGGCGTCCGCCCGACCCGCTGCGCCCAGCGAAGTTCCGGTGAACGGACCCACACCACCTCGAGGCTCCGCCCCGGCCCAGGCGAGCGCCCCCGCCAACGGTCCCGGCACCAGTGCAACACCAGCTCAGGGCGCCACGCCGGCGCAGGTTCAGGCGTCCACCCGACCCGCTGCGCCCGGCGAAGTTTCGGTGAACGGACCCGCACCACCTCAAGGCTCCGCCCCGACCCAGGCGGGCACCCCCGCCAACGGCCCGGCGATGGGAAGAACACCACCCCAACGGGCTGTGCTGTCCCAGACGGACCCGGGCACACAGGCTGCCAGCGGCAAGCCGGATGTGGCAGCGTTACCGCCGGCAGCATCCCAAGGCGTTCTCTCGTCCCAATTGCCGGCGGCAGAGCCACCCGCCGCCGATAAGGATCGCGGTCTCAACGGAGTACCGTCTCAAGGACCATACGGCGACCGGGCTGCGCCCGTTGCGGTCCCCGACCCGTCCGTCCAGGCTACCCAGGCACCGGGGACGGAGGCGATCGAACCTCGTCACCCTGCTGCATCGGGTACCCCTGCATCGGTATCAGATGCTTCGACATCGCCGACGGTGAACAGCCTCGCCGGGCAGGACGGGGCGAGCCCGGGCCCGGGTGCGCCGACGGTCCCGGCACATCAACTCGCTGGCCCAAGCGGTCAAGTGACGTCCGCGACCGCCGACGCGGGCACACCATCACAACCCGTCCCAACAACGGCCTCCGATGCCTACGGTCAGCCGACAATCCAGGCGCCGGTGCTGCCGCCCGTCCCGCCCGCAGGCATGGCCATCGATGCCACCACCGCGGTGTCCGCTTCCGCGGAGCATAAAATCACGCCGCGACCTAACGCGACCGGCACCGATCCCGCACGCCCCGGCGTCTCATCCGACGCGCCGCTCGGCGCGTTTACTCCCACCGTCGCGCCCGCGGCGGCACCGACGACGGCTTCGGTCGGCGCACCCTCCCCGCCCCATGCGGCCTCGCCCGCCGAACAGGTCGCGCCGGCATTGCTCACGCTGGCGAAAACAGCCGACGGCAGCCAACAGATGACGGTCCGCCTGCAACCGGCCGACCTCGGCATGGTGCAGGTGAGGATCGCACGCGCGATGTCCGGCGCAACGCAGATCGAGATCACCGCCGAGAACCCCGCCACGTTACTGGCGTTGCAGCGCGATCAGCCGCAACTGCATCGCACGCTGGATGAGGCCGGCATATCCGCCGCCGGACGCACCGTCACGTTCCATGCCGCCCCGTCTACGCAGGCAGCCGCCACACAGGCAGCCGCCGGCAGCAACGGCTCGGGATCATCCGCAGGCCATGGGAGCAGCCAGCAGGGTCCGCCGGCCGGCCGGACGGGTGCCGGCACGACGGATCCCAACGGCTCGTCCGGCGGTGGCCGCGGCAGCTATGCGGCCAGGGAGCGGAACACCTACCCCACCGGCACGCGGACAAGCGCGCCGCCCGCCGCTGCAGGCACCCCGGCCGCGAAATCGTATCGGGTTGGCCTGGACATCACCGCATGATCAACAGAACGGAGTTTTAACCATGAGCGGAAGCGTTTCGCCAGCGACGGCAGGGAACACATCCTCCACCGGAAGTGCCATTTCCCAGACCGGCACATCCGCGCTGGGCAGCCTGAGCGACAATTTCACCAGCTTCCTGTCACTGCTGATGACGCAGCTGCAGAACCAGGACCCGACCTCGCCGCTCGATTCCAACCAGTTCACCAGCGAACTGGTCCAGTTCACCTCCGTGCAGCAGCAGATCGATACCAACAGCGATCTGACGCAGCTGATCCAGCTCACGCAGGCCAGCCAGATCGAACAGTCCGCGGGGATGATCGGCAAGCCGGTCACGGCGACCAGCACTCAGCTTTCGCTGCAGAACAGCACCGCCGAGATCAACTTCAACACCAAGACCGCCGAGCCGGTCGGCATCGCGGTGTACAACAGTTCCGGCGCGCAGGTGCAGACCGCCGCCCTGACGAGCACGGCGGGCGCCAACAGCTGGACCTGGAACGGCCAGAATGCCAGCGGCACGACGATGCCCGATGGCGCCTACACCGTCACGGTCAACGCGATCGGGACGAATGGGTCCACTTCAGCCGTGCCGTTTACCGTCACCGGCACGGCGACATCGGTGCAGAACAACGCCGGCACCGTCGAGGTCCAGATGGGCGGGCTGACGCTGCCGTTCAGCGCGGTCACGTCGGTGGGGAATTGAACGGCGCCGCCGCTCGTTCAGGCGGCCGTCACCTCCAGCCAGGTGCTCTGATAGGTCGCGCCGGCGCCAAGGTCGGTGTAGTCGTCGGCGCACAGCATGTTCACCGTGCCGGCCTCGGCCTCCTCGTCCGGGCGCTGGCCGGGAACCAGCACGACGCCGGGCTGGATCTCATCCAGCACGCGCAGGCGCAGCGAGACCTGGCCCCGGTCGTTCCACAGCCGGACGGCCTGGCCGTCGCGGAGGCCGCGTGAGGCCGCATCGGTTGGATGCAGCACGGCGCACGGCACGCCCTCCCGCTCCCGCAGGAAGGCGACACCGGAAAATGCCGTGTGGCTCTGGAAATATCCCGGGGTGGTCAGCAGGCGGAGCGGCCAGGCGGCCGGTTCCGCCGGTTCCGGCTGCCAGTCCGGCATCGCCGGCAGTCCCTGCTCCGCCAGCGTCTGAGAAACGAACTCCAACCTGCCCGACGGCGTTCGGAACCGTTGGCCGGCCCGGGCGGCGATGGATACCGGCGTGCCATCCAACAGGCTGGACGGATCCAGCCCGATCCCACCGCCGGTGAACAGTTCTTGCAAGATCTCAGGTGGCGACATGCTGAAGACGGCGTCGGTCAGCCCCATGCGGGCGGCCAGCGTCTGCGTCAGGCGAAGGTTCGACCATGCCCCGCCCACCGGTTCTACCGCACGCTGTCCATACTGCATGTAATACGTGCCGTAACTCCGATAGAAATCCTCCGTTTCCAGATAGGTGGTGGCGGGCAGCACGATGTCGGCATACCGCGCGGTCGCGGTCATGAACGGATCGTGCACCACGGTGAACAGGTCCTCGCGCGCCAGCCCGGCGCGGATCTTCGCCGTCCCCGGGTTGGTGACGGCGGGATTGTTGGCGGCGATGAACAACGCGTGGATCGGCGGGTCCGTCGCCTCCAGCAGCGCCTCGCCCAGCTTCAGGTGGTTGATGCTGCGCGTGGCCGCCGGGCCGGAGGGTTTGCGGACCGCGTTGTAGTTCAAATCGAATGACGCCGCGGTGGCCAGCAGCGCACCGCCGCCGTAGCGCCCGTAGGCGCCGGTCACGCCGGGCAGCAGCGCCACGGTGCGCAGGTTCTGGCCGCCATGGGCGAACCGGCTCATGCCGAAACCGATGCGAATGAACGGCGTCCGCGCCGCGCCGTACATCGCCGCCAGCCGCTCGACGTCGGCGACCGACAATCCCGTGATCTCGGCGACGCGCGCCGGGGCGAAGCGCGGCAAGACCTCGCGTTCCACCTGCTCGAAACCCAGCGTGTGTTCGGCGAGATAGCTCCGGTCGGCCAAGTTGTCGCGGACCAGGATATGCATCACGCCGAGCGCCAGCGCCGAATTGGTGCCGATGCGGATGGGCAGGTACCAGTCGGCGGCCTGCGCGGCGCGGGTCCGGCGCGGATCGATCACGACGAGCGGCACGCCGCGCCGGCGGGCCTGCTCGATCTTCGCCCAGAGATGCACGTTGGTGGCATGCAGATCGGAACCCCAGCCGATGATGAGGTCGGACTCGATGACCGATTCGGGGTCGGCACCGCCGACCGGGCCAACGGTGGCATCCCAGGCGGCCTCGGCGCACGAATCGCACACCGTGCCGCCCAACAGCCGGCTGGTGCCCAGCGCGTGGAACAGCCCGTTGGTGAGGCCGCGGTTCATCAGCCCCTGATGCGCGCTGTAGGCGTAGCCCAGGATCGCCAGCGGACCGTCGGCGGCGAGGACGCCCTTCCAGCGGGCGACGATCTCGTCCAGCGCCTGATCCCAGGTTATCGGCTTGAACCGGCCGCTGCCCTTAGGTCCGCAACGGCGCAGCGGCGTGGTCAGACGTTGCGGCGAATACACCAGGTCCATATCGCGATTGACCTTGCCGCAGGCGAAGCCCGCGGTGAACGCGTGGTCCGGGTCACCCTGAATTTTGACGATGCGCCCGTCCTCGACCTGAGCGAGCAAGGAGCACATGTCGGGGCAATCATGCGCGCAGACGGTTCGGATAGTCGGCACCTGTGTCTCCGCATTGGGTTGTGCGCTGCAGCGCGTCATGACGGTTGCGTGACTTTAGCGCGAACGAGGGGCGGTTGAGGAAGGACCGTTTGCTCTATCCCGCAATGGACCGTTCCACCCGAGCGAATCGAGGCTGTATAAGCAATCCGTGCAGCAGCGAACGGTGGCCCGGTGTCTCTCGACGATCTCGCGCATTTCCTGAACTCCAGCAACGCGCCCCCCGGGTGCATGGATCTTTCCGAACTGGATGGGTTTCTCGCCGGCCTGGCGGCCGGACCGGAGACCGTGCCTTCCGAAGAATGGCTGGCCGAGGTCTGGGACAATGAAGAACCGGATTATACCGACGAAGCGGAGCGGAAAGAGGTCGAGCAGGCCATGTTCGACCGCCTTGCGGCGATCGAAACCGGCCTCGACGCCACGCCGCTGAGCTACAGCGCGATCCTCTGGCAGGACGAAGCCGGCACCACCGTCGCCGAGGACTGGGCCGCGGGTTTCATGCAGGCGGTGACGCTGCGCGCCAAGGCGTGGCAGCCGGCGCTGGCGGACGAGGACGCATCCATGCTGCTGATCCCGATCGCCAGCCTGGCCGGCATGACGCTGCCGGAGGCGGATCGCGGCGGCCAGGCGATGACGGAGGACGCGCTGGAGGGGCTGATGCAGGACGCGGAACAGGTGCTGCCGGTCTGCGTGCTGGGCCTGCGCCGGTTCTGGGGAGATAAAGCGTCGCAAAACCGGATGGTCCGCCACTGAACGCAGGGGCCCTGGGCCGGCGCGCGTCAGCCACGAACATGCCCCTGGCAGGGTGCCCTTCAGCCATGGAGGTGCCGAAAGACGTGCGGATCGACACTCGCGGCCGCCAGCACGCCACCCCACATCGCCCCGAAAATGCCCGGCGTCACCACATCCTGGCCGCTCAGATACAGCCCTCTGATCGGCGTTTTCATGCGCAGCGCCGGGCTCGTCGCCCGACGAGGCGTGTTTTCCAGACCCAGGAAGCTGCCCTGTTCGTGGCCGGTGATCCCGGCCGTCGCCAGCGGCGTCGCGAGATTCCGATGCGTGATCATGGGCGCCAGTCGTGGAAAGTGGCGGGCGAAAGCAGTCACCATGGACTCTTCGATGCGGGCCTTCAGCATTGGATAATCGGCACCGCGCTGTTCGGGCCGGAGGCCGGCCCAGCGTTCGACCATCGACCAATCGGCGAAGGCAGTGATCTCGCCGGCGTGACGCAGCGACGGGCCGGCCTCATGCGCCGGGTCCTTCAGCGATGCGAAAGAAACGAACATCACCGGCGGCTCGCTCTGCCCAACCGCATCCGTCCAGATGCTGTCGGTCGACCAGGTGTTGTAAATCCAGTGGTTCGAGCGGGATGCCCCTGCGGCTTCGATATCGCCTTCAAAACCGAGAAACAGCGAAAAATGGCTGAGGCTCGCTGCGAAAGACAGGATGTCCTGGCCCCACTCCAACCGCTGGCGTTCACGCGGCAGAAGACGGGCCACGGTCTCGCGGGCGCCGATATCGGACACCACGGCGGTTGCCCTGCAGATCGTGCCGTCAGCGGTCTCGACTCCCACCGCCACGTCATTCTCGATGAGGATGCGCGTTACCCGCACGTTGGGCAGTGCCGCACCGCCAGCGGTTTCGATTGCCGGGATCAGATGTTGGGCAAGGCTTCTGGAGCCACCGACCGGATACCAGGCGCCGCCGGCAAGGTAGGAGCCCACCGCCAGTGCGTGGATGGCGAAACTCGCGGTCCCGGGCCGGCCGCCGGTATCGCCCCATTGGGCACTCAGAACAGCGCCGAGCCTGGGATCGGCGGTGGTCTCGGCGATGACCTGGGACAGGGTGCGGCCACACCAGCGGGCGATCGCGTCGCGGTTCCACCAGGCGATCGCGCTGGCGAACGGCTCCGGCAGTGAACGGATCTGCAGCATCGCCTTCATCGCGTGGGCGCCCTCGCGCATCGCCTGGAACCAAGCGTCGATATCCCCGGCGTTGTCTGGAAAGCGCTCCTTCAAATCCAGCCGCTGCGCCGCTTCCGGACGGGAGAGCGGCAAGGTGAAGCCGTCGGGAAAGTGAACCGTATCGTACACGGGACCGATCGGAGCGAACGCGATCCGTCCTTCGGTGAGCCAGTCCAGCACCGCTCGATCCGGCTCATTGGGCCCCAGACCACCGAGATAGTGAAGGCCGACATCCCAGCTGAATCCATCGCGGGTAAAGCTGATCGACTGACCGCCGATCTCACTGTATTGTTCGAGCAGCAGGACCTTGTGTCCGGTGCGTGCCAGGGCCGCGGCACAGCTCATGCCGCCCATTCCGCTGCCGACCACGACAACGTCAAAGTCCGGCATCTACCCTCCTTCCCGGGAGACGGTTCGGGACGCCACGCCCCTTCTGGAGCGCTTGGCCCATTTCGGTGCAGGTGCCGGAATATGCGGCCTCTCCTGCGATCGGACATTGAGCTGGATCAAACACCGGCCGTGAGACGGTTCATGTCGATCGCGCCACCATGCGACCGTCATGGCCGCCGTGACAGGCGGACGGATCGACCGGACGCTCGCGGTGTTCGGTTTTTGATCAGCGCGACAGAAACCGGGGAAGCCTTCGTGCTGTTCCGGCCGCATGACAAGTTCCCGCACGGTGAGACGTCTCGTCTGGATCGGCGTCCCCATCCTGTTGCTCGTGCTGTTGGCGGTCTTCTGGAACTGGGACTGGTTCATCCCGATCGTTCAGTCCCGCGCCTCCGCCGCGATTGGACGGCAGGTGACGATCAGCCACCTGCACGTGCGCCTCGGACGTGCCGTGCAGGTGACAGCGGACGGCGTGGTGGTCGCCAACCCGCCCGGCTGGCCGCAGGGCGACCCGCCGTTGGTGTCTGTTCGCGCATTGACCATCCAGGCTGATCCCTGGGGCTATCTTCACGGCGGCGGCCTCGTGGTGCCGCTGATAGGCCTCGACCAACCCAGGGTCTTCGCGGCCGAAACCGACAGCGGCGAGGCCAACTTCCGGCTCTCGACCGGGCGGCGGCGGCGGCAGCGCCGTGAAGATCGGCGATGTCCAGATCACCGGCGGCGATGCCCACGTCGTCATTCCCCGGATGAAGTCCGACTTCAACGCCCATATTGAAACCCAGGGGAAGGGCGACGCAGCGAAGATCGTGGTTGACGCCAAGGGCACCTACGCGGCTCAGCCGATCACCGCCCGGCTGGTCGGCGGCGCCCTGCTGTCGATGCGCAGTGCCAGCAACCCCTGGCCCGTGGACTTGGATCTCGCCAACGGGCCAACCCACGTCGCCCTGGACGGCACGCTGCAGGATCCGCTCGCGTTCAAGGGCGCGAACGTGACGTTTGCGGCTTAGCGGACCGGACATGGGGCTGCTGGCACCGCTCGTCGGGTTTCCGGTCCCCCGCACGGTGGCCTATCATGTCTCCGGAAAGCTCGATCTGCAGGGATTCGATAACATCCGGTTTACCGACTTCAAGGGCCGCCTGGGCAATTCCGATGTGGCCGGCACGCATCGACGAGCAACCCGGTGCCACTGAAGTCAACGGCAAGCCGAAGCCGGTGGTGACAATGGACCTCGGTCGAAGGAGGTTGATCTGGCCGACCTGAGCGGGTTCATCGGCGGCACGCCGGGCCGGCACCACCACGGCCGAGGCGACGCCCGAGGAAAGGCGGGAAGTGGCGAAGGCGAATGCCAGTCGGACGCTGCTTCCCGACGACGCCGATCAGCGTGCCGCGGCTGAAGTGGGCGGACATCCACCTGCGCTACCGCGGGGAGCACATCGAGGGGCGCAGTGTGCCGCTGGATGATCTCGTCGCCGATCTGGACGTGGTGGACGGCCGGATCACCCTGCATCCGCATCAGCTTCGGCGTCGGCAAGGGCCGGTTGATCAGCGACATCGACCTCACGCCGGCCGGCGACAAAAATGTGCATGCGAAGGTCGATCTGCGCATGCAGAATCTGGATGTCGCGCGGCTGATGGCGGCGACCCACGCCTTCCACGGAGCCGGCTCGATCAGCGGTGTCGGGGCGCTCGATGGGACGGGCGACTCGGTCGCCTCGTTGATGGCGCATGGCAACGGCGAGGTGAAGATGGCGATGGCCGGCGGCGATCTGTCGGCGCTGCTCGTCGACCTGACCGGGCTGGAATTCGGCAACGCCGTGCTGTCGGCGCTGGGCATGCCACAGAAGACCCAGGTGCAGTGTTTCGTCAGCGATCTGGCACTGCGGCGTGGCATACTCGACATTCAAGGCGATGACGCTCGATACCGGAGAGGCGATCACCGATGTCGGCGGCGAGGTCAATCGTCGGAACCGAGACGATCGACCTGTGCGCTGAAAACGGACTCCAAGCACTTCAGCGTCGGGTCGCTGCCGACGCGGATCAACATCACCGGCACGTTCAAGGACCCGAAGATCCGGCCCGGCGCCGCAGGTCGCCGCTCGCGCGGGCGCTGCGGCCGGGCTGGCTGCTTTGTTCGCGCCGCTGGCGATCCTGCCGACGATCCAGTTCGGCACCTCCGCCGCGGAGGACGAGACGCTGCGGCGAATTGCTGCACCAGGCGCGCGCAAGTGCCGGCGGCAAGGCGTTGCCGGCGCCGGAACGGGGCGCTTCGGCGCGCGCTGAGTTGCATCATCCGAGCGGGCGTGGCTTCCTTGGGCCGTGTTCTATGCAGGAGGGACGTCATGGCATTCTACGAACTGCGGCAATACAAGGTGCTGCCCGACAAGCTGGCGGGCTGGGTGAAGATCATGGAGGAGGAAATCATCCCGTTCCAGGTCTCCAAGGGGATGGTGATCACCGGCAGCTTCCAGGGCGAAACCGATCCGTCAGTGTATGTCTGGCTGCGCCGGTTCGACAGCGAGGAACAGCGGGTGGCGCTGTATGCCGCGGTTTACGAGTTGGATTACTGGAAGACCCAGATCGCGCCACGCGTGCCCGAACATCTGGACCGGTCCGCGATCGTCGTCACCCGGATCGTGCCGACGCCGAAGTCAGTGGCGCAGTAGGGCTGCGAAATGGTGGTGCCCTGGCGCACCACCCGGCCTGCATCGTTTGAGCGGATCGGGTCTCGCAGACCCGGGTGTCCGGTGCACAGCGCCCGGCGCCACGGGGCTGCCCTGCCGGAAACGAGATCCCTGCCCCAACTGGCTTGATCGCCGGCTCGGAGCCTGCGAAAACGCCCTCCGCAGCCTTCGAGAATCGACGTGAAACTGTTCAAGTCACCTTTTGCCAAACCCGTAGCGGCGCAACCACCGGCGGCCAAGCCGGCGAAAAGCCGGCCGTCAACGCCCAAGCCACCGACCGCCGCGGCATCCCTCGCCAAGCCGCAGGCCATCCCAGGCGCGGCCGGCAAGGCCGGGGGCAAGGCTCCCGATGCCAAGCCGCAGATCGCCAGGCAGGTAACGGCGCGGAGCTTGACCGACGGCCAGCGGGCCTACGAGGACAAGCGTGCCGCCAAGGCCGGCATGAGCCTGGACAAGTGGCTGGGCAGCAAGCAGCGCCAGCAGGAAGCCGAGGCAAAGGCGAAGCTGAAAGCGGCCGAGGCCGCCAAGCCGCCCAAGCCGCCAGGATTCTTCGGCCGCCTGCTGGAGCGCGCCCAGCGGCCACTTGGATCCTAGACCTTTTTCATCCTGACTGTGCATGACGAAAATGGTCCAGCTCTTTGTTTGATCGCATCATTCACGCGCCGGGGACGTTCCGCTCAGCGCGATCACGTCTAGCCTCGCCGCCCACGCGGACTGGAGCATCGATCCGCGCAAGCGGTGGATCACGTCGCGCGCCGAACCACGACCGGCTGGAGCCTGACGCGCGCCGCGGCTGGTTGGGGACGTCTCGACGCTTCTGTACCGCCTGGTCGAGGAGGCCGACGGCGGCGCGGTGGCCCTGGGCGCCGACCTGCCGATCGGTCTGCCCCGTGCCTACGCCGCGACCCGGCCGGAGGCGGATTTTCCGGCGTTCCTGCGCAGCCTGCACCGGACTGCCTGATTTCTTCTCCGTCTGTGCCGACGTTGGACGAAATCCGGCCGGACCGCCCGTTCTATCCCACCCGCGGCATCGCCGGCATGACCCGTCTGTCGCATGCGCTGGCGCTCGGCCTGGCCGACGCATCCGGGCTGTCCCGCGCCTGCGACCGGGCGACGGCGGAACGACCCGCCGGCGCGCCACTGTTCTGGACGCTCGGCGCGAACCAGTCCGGCAAGGCCGCGATCGCCGCCTGGCAGCACCTGATCCTGCCGGCGCTGGCGCAATCAGGCCAGGCTGCGCCTGTGGCCGTTCGAAGGGGCCGTTCCGGTCCTTGCTGTCCCCAGGTTCGGTGGCTCTGGCGGAAACCTATCCGGCCGAGGCGCTGCGTCACCTCGGGATCAGACTGCGCGGCAGCAAGCGGCGGCACGCCGACCGATGCGCCGCCGCCGGCGCCTTGATGACGGCCATGGACCAGCAGTCGGCGAACGCCGGATGACGCGATGCGCCGGGCGATCCTGGACGGTTTCGGCGCCGACGCCTCCGGCGAGGACCGCTTCGACAGCGTCCTGGGTGTGCTGTGCGTGCTGAATGTGCTGGCCGGCAACCGGCCGGACACCGCGCCGGACGATCCGTGGATCCAGCGCTGGGAGGGCTGGGTGCTGGGTCAGACGGCGCTGCCGAAGGAAGGCCAGGGCTCTGCCCTGGCACCCGCAAAGGGGCCGACGGCCCTTTGATCCCATGACTTTAGGAGGAGGGGGCAACGCAGTTGGCCGCTCGGTCCTCCCCACGCCCTGAACCGGGTTCCAGGGGCCGCCGGCCCTTGGCGGGTCGAGGAGCGGCGCCCCCGCCTTCCTACGGCCAGCGCACCTCCGGCGGCAGGCTCATCAGGATCGCCTCCACGTTGCCGCCGGTCTTCAGGCCGAACAGCGTGCCGCGGTCGTGGATCAGGTTGAACTCGACGTAGCGCCCGCGCCGGACCAGTTGATGGTCCCGCTCCGCCGCGGTCCACGCCTGGCCCATGCGCCGGCGGACGATCCGCGGGTAGACGTCCAGGAACGCCTCCCCCACGTCGCGGACGAAGGCGAAATCCGCCTCCACGTCGCCGGTGGCATGCTGATCGAAGAAGATGCCGCCCGCGCCGCGCGGCTCCTGCCGGTGCGGCAGGTAGAAATAGCGGTCGCACCACGCCTTGAACGTCTCGTAATAGCCCGGGTCGTGCCGGTCGCAGGCCGCCCGGAACGCCGCATGGAAGTCGGCCGCGTCCTCCTTCGCCGCTTCGGTGTCCAGCCGCATCGGCGTCAGGTCGCCGCCGCCGCCGAACCAGCCCTTCGTCGTCACCAGCATGCGCGTGTTGAAATGCGCCGCCGGCACCAGCGGGCTTTGCATATGCGCCACGAGGCTGATGCCGCTGGCCCAGAACCGCGGGTCCTCGGCCGCTCCGGGGATCTGGGCGCGAAAATCCGGGCTGAATTCGCCCCAGACGGTGGAGACGTTCACCCCGACCTTCTCGAACACCCGGCCCTTCATGATGCTCATGACCCCGCCGCCACCTCCTGGCCATCCTCGGTCGGGCGGCTCCAGGCGGTGCGCTCGAACCGCCCGGCCGGGCGGTCGCTGAACGGCCCTTCATGAGCGTCCTCGATCGCTTCGAACGCCGCGCAGATACGATCGCGCAACTGCTCGAACCAGGCCTTGGCGGCGGGTTTGAGTGCCTCATGCGCAACACGGGCGTGCTGGATTTTCCGTCATCGGGGGCTTGTTCCTGCGCGACAGTCGGGATAACCCCGTGCTGCCAGCTTGTTGCAGGAGGCGAGGCCGGTCCCTAGACTGCGCCGAACGCCACTTCCGGGGCAACCCGGCGGGTGACAAGATGGTGTTCCGGGCCGGTCGTAGGGTTGGCTCGCGGTCAGGCGCGCCCGCGCCCTGGCTGAAACGATAACTCGAGGGAAAGTATGGCTGACCCGTCCGCCGCTGCCGCCCCATCACGCTCCTTCAGGCGACGTGACCAAACGCGATTTCCTGCAACTCGTCGCCGTGTCCGGCGCGGTGATCGGGGCCGGCGCCATCGCCTGGCCGCTGATCGACTCGATGAACCCGTCCAAGGACGTGCTGGCGCTGTCGGCGGTCGACGTCGATCTGACCCCGGTCGTCGAAGGGCCAGGGCATTACCATCGTCTGGCAGGGCAAGCCGATCTTCGTGCGCCACCGCACCGCCGGCCGAAATCAAGGAAGCGCAGGACGTCCGCTCGGCCAGCTGATCGAGCCGCAGGCCGACTCGGCGCGGGTCAAGCCCGGCCATGACCAGTGGATCGTCCTGATCGGCATCTGCACCCATCTGGGCTGCGTGCCGCTGGGCAACAAGCCGTCCGATCCGCGCGGCGAGTGGGGCGGCTGGTTCTGCCCCTGCCACGGCAGCCAGTACGACACCTCCGGGCGCGTGCGCCACGGGCCCGCGCCCGCGAACCTGGCGCTGCCGCCGTACGCGTTCGAGTCCGACACCAAGATCAAGGTCGGCTGATCCGTTCAGCCTTCCGACCCGCGCCCCCCAACTCGACTGGGAACCAACCATGGCCGGCCTGCACAAGAGCGAATTCGCCAATCCGGTGATCAACTGGATCGACACCCGTCTGCCCATCTTCACGATGATGCAGAAAGAGTACAGCGGTGTTCCCGACGCCGAAGAATTTCAACTACTTCTGGAATTTCGGCGCGTTGGCGGTGGTCACCCTGGTGATCATGATCATCACCGGCATCTTCCTGGCGATGAACTACCAGCCGAACACCGAACTGGCGTTCGGTTCCGTCCAGCACATCATGCGCGACGTGAACTACGGCTGGCTGATCCGCTACGTGCACCAGAACGGCGCGTCGATGTTCTTCATCGTCACCTACATCCACATCTTCCGCGGCCTGTACTACGGGTCCTACAAGACCCCGCGCGAGCTGCTGTGGATGCTGGGCGTGGTCATCCTGCTGCTGATGATGGCGACCGCGTTCATGGGCTACGTGCTGCCCTGGGGCCAGATGTCCTACTGGGGCGCCACCGTGATCACCAACCTGTTCTCGGCCTTCCCGGTCGTCGGGCCGAAGATCGTCACCCTGCTGTGGGGCGGCTTCAGCGTCGACAACCCGACCCTGAACCGCTTCTTCTCGCTGCACTACCTGCTGCCGTTCGTGCTGGTCGGCGTGGTCTTCCTGCATGTCGCCGCGCTGCACATCACCGGGTCGAACAACCCGCTGGGCATCGACGTGAAGTCGCCGCAGGACACCCTGCCGTTCCACCCGTACTACACGATCAAGGACAGCGTCGGCATCTGCGTGTTCCTGATCGTGTGGGCGGCGTTCGTGTTCTTCTGCGCCGAACGTGCTGGGCGACCCGAACAACTTCATCCCCGCCAATCCGCTGCAGACGCCGGCCGACATCGTGCCGGAGTGGTACTTCCTGCCGTACTACGCCATCCTGCGATCGGTGCCGAACAAGCTGCTGGGCGTGTGCATGATGTTCGGCTCGTTGCTGGTGCTGTTCGTGCTGCCCTGGCTGGACACCTCCCGGGTGCGCAGCGCGCGGTTCCGGCCGATCTACCGGCAGCTGATCTGGGTCTGGGTCGCCGCGGTCATCGTCCTGGGCGTCTGCGGCGCGCACAAGCCGGAGGGCATCTGGGTGATCCTCAGCCGGGTCTGCCACCCTGTACTACTTCCTGCATTTCCTGGTGATCCTGCCGATCCTCGGCAAGCTGGAGCGGCCGTTGCCGCTGCCTGAGAGCATCAGCCAGCCGGTTCTCGGCGCGACGAGGCGGCGGACCGCTGCCCGGAGGCGCCGCGGCCAAGCCGATGGAGAAAGCGTGATGCGCACGTTGCGTTCCCTTCTGGCCGGCGTCTTCGCCCCAGCCGCGTGTCGCGACCGCCGTTTCGCGGGCTCGCTGGCCGCACCGGCCGTGGCGCAGGAAGGCGAGCCCCTGCCGCACGAGAAATGGAGCTTCGAGAGTCTGTTCGGGACCTTCGACCTCGCGGCCGCGCAGCGCGGGTTCCAGGTCTACTCCAACGTCTGCTCCAACTGCCATTCGATGGAGTACCTGCACTATCGCGACCTCGCCGGGCATCGGCCTGGACGCCGGAGCAGATCAAGGCGATCGCCGCCGCCGTGACGGTGCCGTCGGGATTGGACGACCAGGGCAATCCGAAGGACGGGCCGGCAACGCCGGCCAGCCAGTTCAGGTCGCCGTTCCCCAACGAGATCGCCGCCCGCGCCGCCAACAATGGCGCCGCTGCCGCCGGACCTGTCGCTGATCGTCAATGCCCGTGAGGGCGGCCCGAACTACGTCTACGGCATCCTGACCGGCTTCGTCCAGGCGCCCGCCGGGTTCAAGATGCAGGACGGGATGAACTACAACACGATGTTCCCCGGGCATCAGATCGACATGCCGCCAGCCGTTGCAGGACGGCACCGTCGAATACACCGACGGCACCCCGCAACACCCTGAACCAGGAAGCCCATGACGTCGTCACCTTCCTGTCCTGGGCCGCGAATCCCGGAGACTGGTGGAGCGCAAGCAGATCGGCGTCCGGGTCATCCTGTTCCTGGTGTTCATGACCGGCCTCACCTACGCGGTGAAGCGCAAGGTCTGGTCGGATGTTCAGCACTGACCCCTGGTATCACTGATTTCCAGCACCATTGATTTCTGGCATCCGCGGCTCCCGGCACAGAAATCGTTTGGATCCTGAACTCTCATGATCCAGCCCGTCATCGGCATTATCGGCGGCTCCGGCCTGTATGATATCGACGGGCTGGAGGACAAGGTCTGGCGGCGGGTCGAAACCCCGTGGGGCGATCCCTCGGACGAACTGCTGTTCGGGCGCCTGGCTGGCATCCAGTGCGTGTTCCTGCCGCGGCACGGCCGCGGCCACCCGACCTCGCCGACGCATCTGAACTACCGGGCGAACATCGACGCGCTGAAACGCTCCGGCGTGACCGACGTGCTGTCGCTGTCGGCGGTGGGAAGCCTGAAGGCGGAGCTGCCGCCGGGACATTTCGTCGTGGTCGATCAGTTCATCGATCGCAGCTTCGCGCGGGAGAAAAGCTTCTTCGGCGACGGCATCGTCGCCCATGTCTCGATGGCGCATCCGGTCTGCGCCCGTCTCGGCGATGCGCTGTACGGCGCGGCCTCATCGCTGTCGCTGCCGGTCACCCGCGGCGGCACCTATCTGGTGATGGAGGGGCCGCAGTTCTCCACCAAGGCGGAGAGCGAACTCTACCGCTCGTGGGGCTGCAGCGTCATCGGCATGACCAACATGCCGGAGGCCAAACTCGCCCGCGAGGCCGAGCTTTGCTACGCGACGGTGGCGATGGTGACGGATTTCGACTGCTGGCATCCGGACCATGACCACGTGACGGTCGAGGCGGTCGTCCGCGTCCTTCTCGAGCAACGCCGACAAGGCCCGCGACCTGGTCCGCAGCGATCGTGCCCGAGTCGGGCAGCAGCGCGAACTTTGCCCGTGCGGGTGTGATCGCGCGCTGGACAACGCCGTGATCACGGCGCCGGACCGGCGCGACAAGACGCTGGCCGGCAAGCTGGACGCCGTCGCCGGCCGGGTATTGTAATACCGGGCGACCGCGAGGCTGACCGGCAGGCGCTCAGGCTCGGTCCGGTGAGGCAGCACGCGAGCGACCTGGCTGCGCGAAATCATTACGTTGCCAGGCGCCCGCCACCCGATACAGGAGTCACTGTCTCGGGCGCCTGGTACGGCTACTTCTCCGCGGTTTCGCTGGTCTTGCGACTCGGTCAGTTGCCTGGTGACTTCGATCGCCTGTCGCACTTCCTGCGGGCTGGCTTCCGCCGCGCCCGCGCCCAAGCCTCACCTGCCCATCCGGCTGCGGCAGCGTGATCGGCTTCACCTCGACCGGGACCACGCCTTTCTTCCTGAGATCGAGCTGATCGGCGACCTTGGGCGCCAGATCGACCACGCGGCCGCGCACGTAAGGCCCACGATCCTCGATCTTCACCGTCGCGGTCTTGCCGTTGTCCAGGTTCGTGACCGTCGCCACGCTGCCCAGCGGCAGGGTCTTGCTGGCCGCCACATTGGCGTTCGGGTTCATCCGCCGGCCATCCGCCATTTTCCGGTCGGCAGAAGGATCGGCGTAGATACGACGCCCGGCCCTTCCTGCTTACGCCCGGAACGGTCGATATGTCCCGTCGGCCCGGCGGCACGGGCGGCAGCTTGTCCAGCCTCTCCGCTTCCTGCTTTCGCGCCTGGCGTGTCAGCCGGAAGCGGTGCCGCGACGGCCACACAGGCTGTGCCAAACAACCGCCGCGACAATCACGGCCCGCCACTTCATCATCTCACTGTCCCCTCATGCGTCGAGACGAAGACGCGCCGGCGAAGCCGGCGGGTTCCGATCACAAACGATCGGTACCGGAAGACTTCGTGACTTCGCGGAGGTGTGAACCTGTATAGGGATCGGCACGAATTTCATGTTGCGATCGTCAGGATCGGGAGTGCCGCATGCTCGACCTGACCGGAATTCTGTTCAGTTCGGTGATGATGCTCATCGTGATCGTCCGGGCGCTGCAACTGGATCGGGTGCAGCCCTGGTTTCAGACGGTGAGAGCGCCAGGACGGGCAGCCAACCGCCGAGCAGCGCCACTGGCAACGGCGGCCCTAGCCCGCACTCGGATGGCACCGCGTGCTTCGAAGCCTTTGGCTGCTGTTCGTCTATGTCTCGTTCCTGGGGCTAAGCGTCACCGCGCCGTTCGTGGCGACCCTGGGCTACGTCTGGGTGGACACGTTCCAGCCGCAGAACGTCGCCTATATCATGCTGAACCAGTTGCCACTGTCGCATTGATCATGGGAACCGTGGCGGTCGGCGGATACCTCCTGCTGGACCGCCGCTCACCACCGCCACTGACGCTGCAGATCGGCGCTGCAGGTGATCATGGCGATCTGGGTCACGCTCACGCTGATCTGGGCGCAGGTTCCCGACGCCGCGTGGGAGAAATGGGACTGGGCGTTCAAGACGATCGTATTCGCGACCTTCCTGCCGTTCGTCATCCGCTCACGGGTGCAGATCGAGGCGTTCGCACAGACCTACGTCTTCTCGCTGGCGGCGAATTTCGTGCCGTTCGGCCTGAAGGTGCTGCTTTCCGGCGGCGGATACGGCCGGGATCTGGGTCTGGAGGGGGGCAACAGCGGTCTCGGTGAGGGCGGATTGCTCTCCACCTCCTGCCTCATGGCGGTTCCCCTGGCGATTTTCCTCGCCTCGCACAGCCAGCTCATTCCAAAGTTCAAGCTGATGCCCTTGGCCTACTGGGGGATCGCCGGACTTGCCATCGCCACCGCCATCGGCACGTATGAACGCAGTGCTCTGGTCGGATTGGTCGTCCTTGGCCTTTACATGTGGGTTCGAACCAAACACAAGTTTGGCTTCGGGATCGTTCTGGCTGTCGTTGCCTGCCTGGTCGTCTATTCGACATCCGGCGCCTGGAACGCCCGGGTGTCCACGATCGGCAATTTCGAGCAGGAGAACTCTGCCTACGGCCGGATCCTCGTCTGGCGCTGGACGCTTGGATTTGTCGCCGACCACCCGCTGGGTGGCGGGTTCGCGACCTATCTTATCGATCACATCGAGCTACCCGCCCGCGACGGCGATCCGGCTCACATGGAGTTTCGCACGTGCGTTTCACAGCAGCTATTTCGAAATGCTTGGTGAGCATGGCTATCCGGGACTTGTCATGTTCCTGGTGCTGGCCGGATCGACGTTGCTGATGCTGCGGCGGCTTGCCAGACAAGCCCGCCGCTATCCCGAACTCAAATGGGTGGTCGACCTGTCCGACGCTTTGCAGAGCGGACTGGCCGTGTTCCTGACCTGCGGCGCCTTTGTCGGCCTCGCCTTTCAGCCGATGTTCTGGTATTTCGTTTCGATGAGCCTTTGCCTCAACGCCTACATGTGGCGTGTCGAGCATATGGAGACGACCGAATTGACGGGATGGCGGGCAATGAGGGCCGATCTCATCAAGCCGCCGGTCGCCGAAACCTCCGGCTGGCGCAAACGCAAGGCCGTCTCCACGACGGTGCCCCCATAGGGCAGTATCGGCCTGACCCGAATCGCGAAGCGACCTCAGGGTGAGGAATTGCTCGAAATATGAGCCAGAGCGTTTCCACTCAAGGTGGAGACACTCTGGTATCCGATCGCAGTCCGCGGGCGGCGCAGCGACCGCGATTCGCCGCATTTGCCCGCACCGAGGGGACGTAACCGAGCATCGTCACCGCGACTGTACAGGGCGAGCATGCTCCACAGGGCGAGCATGCTCCAGTTGTTGGTCTGATTGGAGGGCTTGCACGCTTTGAATGGTGCGTCCGGTGTGATCGTGCGCTATCTCGCGGACCGGTACACTGCGAGGATACAGCCTTCCGGATAGTGAAGCCTGAGCAGGGAAAGTATCTTCCACGTCGACAATTCGACATACTGCAGCAGCCTGAACCGGGCCGTGGACCGGCAATCGCCGAGATAGGCAAACATTTCTTCCAACAACCCTTCGCCACAGGTCAGCCGCCTGAGGGCTTTCCTCGTATTCATGCGGTAGACCGTGGGAAACGTGTCGCGCTCCTCGGTTCGCCACAGCATTCGCTTCGCGGCGTGATGCACCCATAAGGGCGTGCGGGCGGCGACCAGCACGGACGGCGAGCATCCCGCGACAGTGTAGATGACGATCTGGCCACCTGGCAGCAGCAGACTCGCAAGTTGCCTTACCACTTGTTCGGGTGCCTCGAGATGTTCGGCCACCATGCGCAGGGTGATGAGATCGTAGGCTCGCCCGGGCGGATGCGCCTCGATCGGCATCCGCAGACGTTGATGGACAAAGGCGTTGTCGTCGATATTGTCGCTGGGGTCGATTCCGACCAGTTTGCGGCATCGATCCGCCAGGCGGCGTGCGGTGGCGACGTTGCCCGGAAAAAGATCGCGCCCGCAACCAACGTCCAGCCAGACGGTCTGCGGTGTGACCAGGGCGTCCAGCAGCGCCTCATACCAATCCGCCGGCGTGAGGTGGCCGAATCCGAGGCGCTGCTTCGGTGCCCAGCCTCCCTTCGAAAGGTCACCGTATTTGTCGTGCAGGACCGCGGGGCTGCGACGAAACGCACGAGCCAGCAAGGGAGCGGTCGGGGGCACCACGTTTGACAAGTTGATCTCGCCGGGATTCGAATGATGATCAGGTTCCTGCATGCGGTGTTCTGATCGCTCCGATCGCCCGCCGCGCGGACACATCCTCCTGCCGTCAGGATCCACTGTTGTGCAATAACGACCTGCGGAGGAGAATACAAGACAATCAGCCCGCTCGGCATGCAATCGCGTGAACGGTTCCCGCGCGCCGTCTCCGTCAGGGTTGAACCGGCTGTTGGGGGCCAGGGCATGGGCTGTGCCGCTGGATCGCTTGCTTCCGTCCAGGCCACTAAGAACACGAAGTCAGTGAGTGTGACCGCATTTGGTTAGGATTTTGAATACAGGTGACGTCGTTCGGGTTGGTTGTCTTTGTCCTTTTTGTGGCTCGTGATGTTTTCGCCCAGCGGGTCGCACGGTCGGATCAGGACAGGAACAATCGGTTGACTGAGCCGTCGCCCGATTCCCCTGGCCAACTCGGGAAAACGTGAAACCCGCCAAACCAGGCCGGCGGGTGTCACGCGAACCACATTTTCATCCTCGCCGGCTGCGACGCCCGGAACGGCCTCGTCCACCCATCAGCCGAGATGTTTGGCGAAGAACTCCAGTGTCCGCCGCTGCGCCAGCTCATAGTCGGGCTTGCTGTAGCTGCCGCGCTCATCGCAACCGAAGCCGTGCTGTGCACCGTTATAGACATAGACATCGACCTTTGGCTGCGCCGCGCGCACCGCGTCGACGTCGGTCATCGGGATCGACGCATCCTTCTCGCCGAAATGCATCTGCACCGGGCAGTGCGGGGTCTCGTTCTTCGAGCCGGGGATGCCGCCGCCGTACCAGCAGGACGCCGCCGAGAACTTCGTCGTCCGCGTCGCCCCCCACCAGGCGACGGTGCCACCGAAGCAGTACCCGACGATGCCCAGTTTCTTGCCCGCCAGATGACCCGCCGCGGCTTCGATGTCCTTCATCAGGTCGGCGTCGGACAGCTTCATCCGGACGTCCCGGCCCTTGGCGATGTCGTCCGGCGTGTAACCGGCTTCGAAGCCCGGCTCGACCCGGTCGTACACCGCCGGTGCGACCACGGCATAGCCCTGCGCCGCGAAGCGATCGGCCATGCTCCGGATGTGATGGTTAACGCCGAAAATCTCCTGGACCACGACCACGCCCTTGGTGGCGTTGGCCGGACCAGCGACATAGGCCGAAAAACTGAAGCCGTCAGCGGCCTTCAACTGGATTGTCTCACCCATCCGATCCCTCCCGTGCAATGCGGCGTTACGGGCCGATAGAATGGGGAGATCGCCCGATCCGTCAACCGCGCCCGGATGACAGTGAAGCGACCGGCCCGGCGCGATCTTGTCGCAAGCGCATGGCATGGCTTAGAGTGTGATCGCGCTGAGCGGAACGTCCCCTGCGCGTGAATCATACGATCAAACAACGAGCTAGACCATTTTCGGCGTGCACAGTCAGGATGAAAATGGTCTGGGCTTTGGCGAAGGCCGGCGGCGACAGTCGCCGCACCGTTCAGGCGGCGGGCAGGCACAGGAGCAAAGGGGCGGGATATGGGTGAAATCGGCGACTCGAAGGGCGAGTACCGCGGCCTGATTTATCGCAACGACGCCGACCTGAAGGCTTGGCTGGCGAAGCGCCCGGCGGAGACGGCACTGGAACCGGCGCTGCCGATCATCGATCCCCACCACCATTTGTGGGACACGCCGCAGCGTGGCCGCTATTTCCTGCCGGAACTGCTGGCCGACATCGGCGGTGGCCACAACATCGTCGCCACCGTCTTCCTCGAATGCCAGTCGATGTATCGCAAGGACGGCCCCGCCGCGATGGCGCCGGTCGGCGAGGTCGAGTTCGTCAACGGCATCGCCGCGATGAGCGCGTCGGGCAACTACGGTTCCTGTCGCGTCGCCGAGGGCATCATCGGCTACGCCGACCTGCGGCTCGGTGCCCGCGTACGCGATGTGCTGGAGGCCGAAATCACCGCCGGCGGCGGGCGCTTCCGCGGCATCCGCCAGGGCGTCGCCTGGGATGGCGATGAAAGGGTCGGCAAGTTCGCCTCCCGCGCCGTTCCGCCGCATCTGGTTCGAGACCCCATGTTCCGCACGGGCTTCGCGGAACTCGCGAAGCTCGGGCTGAGTTTCGAGTCGTGGCAGTATCATCCGCAACTACCGGACGCGATCGAGCTGGCGCGTGCCTTCCCCGACACCACGATCATCCTCAATCACGTCGGCGGCGTCCTTGGCGTCGGCCCCTATTCGGGACGCCGGCAGGAAATCCTGAGTGCATGGCGCAAAAATATCAACGATCTGGCAAAATGCCCGAACGTCAATGTGAAGCTTGGCGGCATCGGCATGACCTCGTTTGGCTTCGAATTTCATGAGCGTGACATGCCGCCGTCATCGGAAGAACTTGCCACCGCCTGGCGCCGGTATGTCGAGCCATGTATCGAAGCCTTCGGCGTGAACCGCTGCATGTTCGAAAGCAACTTCCCGCCCGACAAGCAGTCCTGCGGCTACACGGAACTGTGGAATGCGTTCAAGCGCATCACCGCCGGCGCGTCGGCGGTGGAAAAGACAGCACTCTACAGCGGCACCGCGGCACGGGTGTATCGCCTGACAGCACCATGAGCAGGCATTGATTGTCCTGCTGCATTCTTTGCGCCGCGCGGCGAACGCAAGCAAGGAGGGAGTGGAAATCAGGAACCAGTGCGTCGTGCCGCGGATCCCGATCGGATGGGTCCCGGGCCGTCGTTTCCTGCAAATCGCGGCAGGACGGTTGGCGTCCCGGGGAGCGTGCGGCACCCCAGCGCAACCGGTGATGTGCGCCTGGGTCGACCCGGCGAGACGCCAAGGCGACAGGATGTCCGGTCCTGTTAGACATGACATTGGCGGTTCCCGACAGCCGTCATCCCAGGTTGCCATGCGGTTTGGCGGTCGGGTTCCGGGTGCACCGCCTCACCACCGGCATGTCGCTTCCTCCCGGCCTCGTGGGACGCCCGTCCTGGCAGGCTGGCATTACCCGCCACGTAATCGCTTCGCGTCTGGGATCTCGTCATCATCCTCCCGCCGCCGATGAGCGGCACTACGGAGGAGAAAAACACCGATGCCGACAACAACGACCGAGGATGGAACGGACCTGTTCATCAAGGACTGGGGCGACGGACCGGCCCTGTTGTTCGTTTCCAGCGCGGCCGTATCGAACGATATCTGGCAGTACCAGCACGCGCACTTCTTCGCGGCCGGCTACCGGGTCGTGGCGTTCGACCGGCGGGGCCACGGCCGATCCTCGCCGTCCGCGGGTGGCTACGACGCGGATACGCTGGCCGACGATCTGGCGCATGTGATCGAGGCTCGGCGCCTGCGCGGCGTGACGCTGATCGGACATTCGATGGGCTGCGGCGAGATCGTGCGGTATCTCACGAGGCATGGTTCCGCCCGTGTCGAGCGGATCGTGCTGGTCGGTGGCACCACACCGTTTCTGCTGAAGACCGATGACAGTCCCGATGGCATCGACGGCGGGCTGGTCGAAACAATGCGGGCACAGTGGAGGAAGGATTTTCCCGGCTGGGCCGCCGGTAACGTGGCACCCTTCTTCGCGGCGGAGACGAGCCAGGCGATGATGGACTGGGTGGTGGCCCTTATCTGTAAAACTCCCGTCGCGATCGCGCTTGCGTGCAACAAGGTGGTGGTCGAAACGGACTATCGGCCGGATTGCCGCGCGGTTTCGGTCCCGGCACTGGTGGTGCACGGCGCGCGGGATGTCTCGGCGCCGGTCGAACTGACGGCAAAACGGACAGCTTCGTTGATCGGAAATAGCCAGTTGGCGATTTATGATGATGCGGCGCACGGATTGATGTTCACCCACACGGACAGACTGCATGCTGACATCGCTCGTTTCATCGGCACGGCCCGGACAGGGTGATCGCTCGTGGTTTACACGATTCCCGTCAGTTAATGCACCTGCGGGGAGTGCCGCGCGACCGCGGCCTCGCTGCCGATGGTGAAGCGTGCGGTCACCCGGCGGAAGGCGGTCACGTGCCCAGGATGCCCGTCAGAATGCCCCCCGGCAAGGCCAGTTCCACCACACCCGGATCATGCCGCGGCCGTAGGTTCACGCCCGGACACCAAAGCCGCGGACCCCGGGCCGTCGGCGGTCGGACAATCACGCCCGACTGACGGGCGGCGTGCGATCATGCTAACTTCGCTGCTCACCCACCGGAGTTTGCAATGGCGCCGCACGACCTGATTGCCGACCTGAAGATATACGAGCCCGAGCTCATCGAGATCCGGCACGATATTCATCGCAACCCCGAAGTCGGCTTCGAGGAAACCCGTACCGCCGCCCTGGTCGCCGGGCGCCTGCGCGCCTGGGGTCTCGACGTCACCGAGGGGATCGCCGCAACCGGCGTGGTCGCGACGCTGAAAGGGCGCCGGCCCGGACAACGCGCCATCGGCCTGCGGGCCGATCTGGATGCGCTGCACATCCAGGAAGTGCCAGGCCGAAGCCACGGCTCGGCGGTGCCGGGCAAGATGCACGCCTGCGGCCACGACGGCCATACCGCCATGCTGCTGGGCGCCGCCCGCTACCTGGCCGATCATCCGGACGAATTCGGCGGCACCGTCACCTTTATCTTCCAGCCCGCCGAGGAGGGTCTCGGCGGCGGCCGCGAGATGGTCGCCGAAGGTCTGTTCGACCGCTTCCCTGTCGACGCCGTCTACGGCATGCACAACATGCCGGGCATCCCGGCCGGCGAGTTCCGCACCCGCACCGGCGCCTTCCTCGCCGCCAGCGATACCTGGCAGGTGACGTTCCGCGGCACCGGCGGCCATGGCGGTGCCGGCGCCCATCTCGCCACCGACGCCACCCTGCCGCTCGCCCATTTCATCATGGCCCTGCAGACGATCGTCAGCCGCAACGTCCCCGCCGCCGATACGGCGGTCGTCAGCGTCGGCTCCATCGCAGCCGGCGATCCCCAGTCGCCCAACATCATCCCCGCGCAGGTGACGATCACCGGCACGGCGCGCTCCTACAAGCCGAAGGTCCGTGACCTCATGGAGAAGCGCCTGACCGAACTCGCCCACACGCAGGCCGCCGCGTTCGGCTGTTCCGCCCAGGTTATCTACGACCGGCGCTATCCGCCACTGATCACCCATGCCGAACAGACCGCGCGGTCGATCGCCGCTGCCTCGGCGCTGGTCGGCGCCGACAAGGTCGAAACCGACACTGCGCCCGTTACCGGCTCGGAGGATTTCTCCTTCATGCTGCAGGCGCGTCCCGGTGGGTTCATCATGATCGGCAACGGCACCGCCCCCGACGGATCGATCCACCACGTCCACACCCCGAACTACGATTTCAATGACGGGATCCTGACCCTGGGCGTGGCCTACTGGGTCCAGCTCGTGCGCATGGAGCTGGGGGCCGCGTAGCTCCAAGGGGCCGGCTTGGCGCTTAAAATCATGACGGTCGTGTTGCCGTGCGCAATGAGCTCGCCGGCCCGGTCGGCCAGGCGTCCTTCTGCCGCCGCAATGGGACTGCGCCGGTGAACCATCCACCCCTGGGCTCGCTGCATTCCGCGGCGAATGCAGGCAATGAGCGGGCTCCTCACCTGCTACGCCGGATCCTCGGCGTCCAGCCAGCCGTCGTCCAGGTCTGGCAACGGAATCGCGGCCAGCAGGCGGCGCGTATACGGATCACGCGGAGCCGCGAAAACATCCGCGCATGGTCCCTCCTCGACGATGCGGCCTTGGTGCATCACCACGACGCGTTCGCACAGCACGCGCACGACACTCAGGTCATGCGCGATGAACGCCAGTGCCAGGCCCATGTCGCGCCGCAGCTCGCGCAACAGGTCAAGGATCTGGGCCTGGGTGGCGACATCCAGGCCGGAAACGATCTCGTCGGCCAGAATGAATTCCGGTTCAGTGATGATGGCGCGCGCGATGCCGGCGCGCTGCCGCTGGCCGCCGGACAACTGATGCGGATAGCGGTCGGCCAGGCCAGTGGCCAGACCGGCGCGATCAAGCGCGCGCAGGACCTTGCCGCGCAAATCGCCGCGCGCCCCCCGCGCCCGCAGCGGCGCGGCGACACAGGCGGCGATTGTGTGCCGCGGGTTCAGCGCCGACAGCGGATTCTGGAAGATCATCGTCATCCGCGCTCGCAGCGGCCGCAGCACCGCCTCCGGCGCGTGCGTGATGTCCTGGCCGCCAAAGGTGATGCGCCCGCCGGTGGGTTCAAGCAGGCGCACCAAGGCGCGACCGAGCGTCGTCTTGCCGGAGCCCGACTCGCCTACGATCCCCACCGCCTCGTCGCGGCGGATGCGGAAATCCACCCCATGCAGGATATGAACCAGCGGCGCTCGGCGGAACGGCGGCTTGTGTGCGAGATCCGGCAGCGCCACCCGCAGGTCAGTCGCATGCAACAAGTCCTGGATCATCGCATGAGGTCCACCGGGACCGGCCGCAGCGTCTCGCCGGGACGGTCGTATCGTGGAGTCGCGGCGAACAGAGCGCGCGTATAGGCGTGCCGCGGATGGCCGACGACTTCGGCGACCGGCGCCTGCTCGACGATCCCCCCCGCGTTCAGCACCGAAACCGTGTTGCAGATTTTCGCCACCACCCCCAGGTCGTGCGTTACGAACAGCAGCGCCGTCCCGTGCCTGCGCTGCAGCTCGCGGATGAGGCGTAGAATTTGCTTCTGAACAGTAACGTCCAGCGCCGTCGTCGGCTCGTCCGCGACGATCAGGCGCGGTTCGCAGGCGAATGCGGTGGCGATCAGGACGCGCTGGCGCATGCCGCCGGACAGTTCGTGCGGGTAGCGGCGCAGCACCCGTTCCGGCTCACGGATATGCACCTCCTGCAGCATCCCCACTGCTCGGGCTGCCGCTTCGCGCCCCGACAGCCCCAGGCGCAGCCGCATCACGTCCGTCATCTGGCCCGCGATGCGACGGGCGGGATTGAGTGCGGACAGCGGGTCCTGCGGGATCAGGGCCATGCTGGCGCCGGCCTTGCGCCGCGCACCCTCCGCCAACCCCACGAGTTCCCGCCCAAGCACGCGGATCGAGCCGCGGGTGACCTGCACAGTTGGCTGGCAGGATTCCCAGCACGCAGCGGCCGATCATCGACTTGCCGGCACCCGACATCCCCACCAGGCCGTGCACCTCGCCGGCCGCGATGCTGAGCGAGACGTCGCGCAGCAAGACCGCGCCGCCGCCGGCGATGGCGGCGGACAGATCGTGGATCGCCAGGACGGGGGTTTTCACCGCAGCACCGGGTCGAGTTCGGCCTTCAGCCCGTCGCCCAGGACGTTGAACCCCAGCACCGTCACCAGCAGCACGAACATCGCGCTGATCAGCACCCAGGGCGCCTGATGCACGACCTCCCGCCCCTCCGCGATCATGCCGCCCCAGCTTGGCGTGTCCGAGGAGATCGACAGTCCGACAAACGAAAGGATCGCCTCCACGACGACAGCGATGCCCATCTCCAGGGTCAGCAGGACGAGCGTCAGCGGCAGCACGTTCGGCACCACCTCCCGCCACAGGATCGCGTGCGGGGTCAGGCCCGAAACCACGGCGGCGTCCACGTAGTCCATGCGGCGTTGCTTCAAGGTTTCGGCGCGCACGACACGGCAGAATCGGGTCCAGTCGATCAGCAGGATGGCGGCGACCACGGACCACAGCCCGGTGCCGATCAGGGCGACGAGAATGATCGACAGCAGGACGGGCGGGAAGGAAGACCAGATGTCCACGGCGCGCGAGATCATCACATCCGTCCATCCGCCAAAGAACCCGGCGGCAAGGCCAAGGGCGGTGCCGGCAACAGCGGTCAGGGTGCCCGCGGTGAATGCGACCGTCAGGGCCACCCGGCTGCCATAGATCAGCCGGGACAGCACGTCGCGGCCAAGGCTGTCGGTGCCCAGCGCATGCATGTCGCGGGCAAAGTGCCAGTCAGGGGCGCTCAGTTGCGCCGCCAGGTCCTGGTCAAGCGGGTCACAGGGTGCGATCGCAGGCGCGAAAATCGCGGCAATGAAAAGCAGCAGCAGGACGCCGCCTCCGGCCAGTACCCGCCAGCTGGTCAGCGTGTGGCGAAGCGTCCCCCGTTCAGACATCGGGCTCACCCATGCCGCAGCCTCGGGTCGAGCACCGCGTAGGACAGGTCCAGCACCAGGTTGATCAGAATGAACATTGCCGCGAAGGTCAGTATAAGCCCCTGGATCAGCGGCAGGTCGCGGTTGATCACCGCGTCGATCGCGAGGTTGCCGATCCCCGGATAGGAAAAGATCTTCTCGATCAGCACCGTGCCGCCGACCAGGAACGTCACCTGCACGCCGGTCAGGCTCACCGTCGGGATCGCCGCGTTGCGCAACGCCTCGGCCAGGATCACGTGCCAGCGCGAGAACCCCTTGACCCGCGCCAGCAGCACGTAGTCGAGCCCCATCTGTTCGGCGAGCGAGGATTTCAGCACGCGTGCGATCATCGCCTGCGAGCGGCAGCGCCAGCGCCACGGCCGGCATGGCCATGTGCCTGAGCACGTCGGCGGAGACGCTCCAGCGCAGGCGGAGAAAGCTCTCCGTCAGGGTGAAGTCCGTGGCGAGGCCGAGAGCGCGCGTCGGATCATTGCGGCCCGAGATCGGCAGCAGCGGCAGGAACACGCCGAACAGCACGATGAAGCCGAGGCCCCACAGGAAGTCCGGCACCGAGAGGATGAAGCCGGTCACGGCATCAATGGCGACCTCTCCGGCGCGGCCGGCGAAGCGGGTGCCGACCACGGCCAGCGCGCCGCCCAGCAGCACCGCGATCGTCGTCGCCAGCGCCACCAGTTCCAGCGTCGCCGGCAGGCGCGAAGCGATCAGGCCGGCCACGTCCTGCCGGGTGGTGATCGAAATGCCGAAATTGCCTCTCAGGGCCTGTCCGGCCCAGATGACGAACTGCTGCCACAGCGGCTTGTCGAGACCGTACAGAGCGTGCAGGCGCGCTACGACGGCATCGTCCGCGCCGGGCGGGATCATCATCGCGACCGGATCACCAGGAACGACGCGCACCAGCACGAACACCAGCACCGCCACCCCGGCGAGGGTCGGCACCGCCTGGAGAATGCGCAGCAGGATGAGGCGCGGCAGCATGGCTCAGATGGAAGTACACCCTCCCCCCGACGGGGAGGGCGGGTCACGCGGCCTCACGCCGGGGTAAACCTCTGCGGCTGCAGCGCCCCGGAGATATGCGGCACCACCTTCAGGCTGGTCTTGTGCACGATCGGCTGCACATACTGCAGCAGCGGCAGCACCAGCGCGTTCTCGGCGACGTAGCGGTCCACCGCCTTCCAGCCGGCGATCCGCTTGGCTTCGTCGCGCTCGCCCCAGAGCGGGTCGATCAACGCGTCCACGTCGCTGGAGCGCCACGCCGAATGCGGCGAGTGGCTGAACATCGCGAAGCCCGTGGAGGTCGTCGGGTCGCCGATCGCGTTGCCCCAGTTGTAGAAAGCCGCGGGGGCCAGCTTGTGCGCGGCGCGCAGTTCGTAGTGCTTGGCGATCTCGTACACCTCGATCGAGGCATCGACCCCGACCTTGCGCCACATCCCGACGATCGCCTGGATCATCTCATAGTCTTTCGGCTTGAATCCGCGAGTCGTCTGGATCACGAACTTCGCCGGTTTCTCCTTCGAATATCCGCTCGCCGCCAGCAGCTTCGCCGCGCCCGCGGGGTCGTACGGCGTCTTGATCGAGGGATCGAACGCGGCGTACTGCGGCGCCTCCAGCGTGTCGATCGGCACGCCGTAGCCGCGCAGCAGCTTGTCCACCAGCAGCTTCTTGTCCACCGACTTCACCAGCGCATGCCGCACGTTCGGGTCCAGCATCACGGGGTCGACGTTGGTCAGGAAGATCATGCCGATGTCGGAAACCGGCGTGCTGACGCCGGCCAGCCCGGGCTTGGTCTTCAGCCGGTCGAACTCCTCGTAAGGGATTTCGAGCGTCACGTCGGATGACCCGGATTCGATCTCGGCCACGCGTGCCGAGGCGTCGGTGACGAACTTGAACACCACCGTGTCGATCGCGGGCTTGCCGCCCCAGTAATGCGGGATTGGCCTTCAGGCGCAGGAATGCATTGCGTTCGAATGCATCCACCCGGTACGGGCCGCTGCCGACCGGCGCCTTCTCGAAGCCTTCCGGCCCGACTTTCTCGAAGTAGGCGCGCGGCAGGACGTACCCGGTCAGGAACGCCATCCACTTGAACAGGACGGGGTCGTACTGGTGGGCGTCCGCGGTGACGCGTGCACCATCGACCTTGAAGTTGGAGAGGTTGCCCCAGATGAACTGGATCGGGTTGCCGCCCTTCGGATCGCCGGCGCGCGTCAGCGACCAGACGATATCGTCGGGCGTGACGGGTGAGCCGTCATGCCACATCGCACCCTTGCGCACATCCATCCAGATGCCGGTGCCGGCGTCGTTCCAGCCCCATTTTTCCAGCAGCCCGGGGGTGAACGACAGGTCCGGATTCTGGCCGATATACTGATCGAACACCGACTGGTACAGCGCCTGGATCGTCGGGTTCACCGCCGAAGGACCGACCGTCGGGTCCCAGGACGGCAGGCCCACATTATAGGCGATGGTGACGGTGCCGGCATCGGCGCGCGCGGCGCGGATCGGCACGATACGGTCCGCGACAGCCAGCGTCACACCGCCGGCGACCAGCCCCCTGCGCGTAATATTCATTCGCTCGGCCCCCTCGAAGTTCCTGGTTGATCGTCCAGTCAATCAGTTTCGTGACCGCGTCTTCTCTCGCACGCCGCGCGGTGGCAGAACAGGGGTCATCGTCCCAAATCATTATGGGTATCCCCTCGGGCGGTATTCTCGCGCCGAGCCCGGCAGGCCTTTCCGCAGCCACTTCAACCGACGATTGCCTTTCGCGCGTTACTTCGCGGCACGCTTCGCCCTTTCGGCGACAGTATGGAAATTCGCCATCGCAGGCCGGTCGATCAGTCAGGTCACCTGTCCATACGGCGATGCTGCCGGTGATGCCCCGGTTGCCGTCCGGATCGGCCATACCGCCGAAAAATCATTTCTCCAGCATGCCGCCCCGGTGTGTGCGGGATGTCCTGGCCGACAAATCCGATGTGCCTGCCGCTGGGTTCGAGCAGGTGCCCCTGGGCCGAGCATCGTCCTGCCGGACCCCGACGCGCCCACGATCCCTGTCGCCACATCGCGGCGGACACGGAAATCCACACCCTGCAGGATATGAAAGGGGGCGCTCGCCGGAACGGCGACTTGCGCGAACGCCCGTCAGCGCCACCGACAAGCGCAGGGCATGCAGGAGTTTCCGGGTCATTCCCGCAACTTTGCCGGTGCCGCTTGTGGCACCTCGCCGCGCGGTTTCTTCGGCTTCTCAACACAACCGATGCGGCCGGCGCACGGTGCTGGAGCGATATCAGCCTGGCTCGAATCGCGAAGCGATCTCAGGCTGATGAAATTGCTCGGTAAATTTGAGCCAGTGTCCCGATTCGGAAGTTCGCCATGCCTGGATCAGCCGCCTTACGAACTCCCGAATCGATGAGGACACTAGCAAAGCATTGTTTTATAGTGTGGTTTGTGGTTCCGAAGTCCGCTCCGGGGATGATCCACAGTATATGGCGGACTTCGGATCCACCACACTAGGCTCCGAACCCAATTTCCGTTTGCCCCGGCTCGAAGGGATCGGATTCAAGCTCCTTGGTTGATAGGAGCGGGATAATTGGCCAACGAATTCTGGATGAGCGACCGGCAATGGGCGGCGTTGGAACCGCTCATTCCGATGAACCGGCGCGGTGTAAAACCGAAACGCAACCGAGAGGTTATCAGCGGCATCGTGCATGTTTTGCGGGTTGGATGCCGTTGGCGCGATTGTCCGGAGGTGTATGGTCCACACACCACCATCTACAATCGGTTCAATCGATGGTCGGCGGCCGGTATCTGGCAGAAGATGCTGGAAACGTTGGTAGATGCCGAAGCATCCGGATCCCAGAGCATCGACAGCACCACCTCCAAGGCCCATCGCTGTGCGGCCGGCGGAACAGGGGGGGCTCAGACGCAGGCGATCGGCCGCAGCCGCGGCGGGCGGACGACTAAAATCCATGCCGTCGCCGACACTTCTGGCCGCCTGATCGGCTTCGATCTCACACCCGGTCAGATGGGTGATGGCCGTTCGGCGAAAGGCCTGATCGACAAGCTACCGCCGGCCGCGCGGGTGATGGCCGACACCGCCTACGACAGCGATAAATTCCGTGAATTCCTGGTCGAACGGGGCTCGACCCCGGTCATCAAACCCAATCCGACCCGCAAGAACGTTCCGCCCTTCGACAAGACCGCCTACAAGGGGCGCAACGTCATCGAACGAGCCTTCTCGCACCTGAAGGACTGGCGCCGCGTCGCAACGCGATACGACAAACTGGCGAGGAATTTTCGCGCCACTGTCACCCTCGCCATTGTCTTCAAATGGTGGATCTAATTGAGTCCGGAGCCTAGAGCGTGTTTCCACTCCAGGTGAAAACGCTAGTTCGACCAGTTGATCGGCGCGTAGTGGCCGTTCTTGCCCGAATTGTCCCAGCGCATGCCGTGGTCCGCGAATGTGCTGCCCTTGGAGCCGACCGCGAACGCCAGCCTGTCAGGCGCCACCGGATGTCCCAGCGCACCCCATAGCTCGCCGCTCGGATGCATGCTTCCGAGCGGCTCCACCTGCATGTGCATGATCCCAGGTATTTCAACCGAGCGGGACTTGCCGTTGATGGCGTATGCGATTGGCACCTTCTTCGCGGGCAGATGAGTGGCGATCAGCGGTGCGAAAGCGGCCATCGGCCCTCCTTCGGCACCGCCGAAGATCGCGCCCAGCGCAGCCGTCTGCTGGTCATCAGCCCGTTCATCGATATAAGGCGCGGCGGTCCAGTTGCCTTCCCCCATTGCCCCCGGCGTATGCGCGATCACGGCGACATTGAGCCCATCGAGCGAAACCTGACCGTAGCTACCCTTGTCGATATGGAAAACCAGCGCCACGTCGCAGACACCCTGGCTCGGTCGTGCCGTCAGCGGTGCGGCAGGCGAAACGAGGCAAGGGCATACTACGTCACAATTGCAGTTCTCGAAGTAGTCGCCGGACAGACGCCATTTGGTTTGAGCTGCCATTTGTTCCCTCCCTTCACGTCGGCTTTGTGCCCTTACGTCGGTCGAACGAGCCTAAACAGGCTGCGGAAATTCGCCCAGAAATCGCGGCGTTTCGGCCTCATAGTCGGATCAAGAAGGTCTTTTCGAGGGATTTTCGCTGTCCTGCTGGGGATTCGCTGTGTTTATCAGCGAATTCCCAGCTTCAGTACAGACTCCGGGCGTGGCTTGCCTAAGCCGAGCCGCCCAGCAGCTTTGGCAGACGCACCAGATTGTAGGCAGCGGCGTTCAGCGTGAACATCCAGCCAACCCGCTCGGTGCCTCTGTGGCGGGTCTTGCGGAAGCCCGCGGATGACTTCATCCAGCCAAACACCTCCTCGATCCGCTTGCGCTTCTTCTGGCTGATGCGGTAGCCGGGATGGCGGGTGGTGCGGCCATCAATGGCCGATCGACGGCCTTTGGTATTCTGCGCGACGTGAGGCGTCACGCCAAGATCGCGCATTTGGGCAACAAAATCGGCGGTGTCGTACGCTTTGTCACCGCCGACGGTGATCCGGTGGCTCGCGTCCAGCGCATCCAGCATTTCGATTGCAGCCTCGCGCTCCGCCGTGCCGGTCGCCTTGGTCAGCGTCGCCGCCACGACCAGCCCGTTGGCGTTCTCCATCAGCACGTGGCCGAGATGGCAGAGTTTGGCAGCCTGACCCGCCGCTTTCTTGTAGAGCCGCGCGTCGGGATCCGTCGTCGATGCGTGGGTTTCGTTGCTGCGCGACTGGCCGCGGAAGTCGACCTCACTGTTCCGTCCGGGGCCGGGTGCGTCTGCCGATCCATCTTTCGGCTTGAAGCTCTTCATGCTGGCCCACGCTTCAATCATGGTACCGTCGACCGAAAAATGCTCGTCCGACAGCAGCGGCTTGACCTGCGGGTCCACCAGGATCGCAGCCAGGAAGCGGCGCGCGATATCGCCTTCCAGCAGACGGTCGCGGTTTTTGGTGAACACGGTGACATCCCACACGGAGGCGTCCATCGAAAGGCCAACGAACCAGCGAAACATGATGTTGTAGGTCAACTGCTCCATCAACTGCCGCTCGGAGCGGATTGAGAAGAAGGCTTGCAGCAGCAGTGCCCGCAGTAACTTCTCCGGCGCAATCGATTCGCGGCCGAACGCCGAGTAGATTTTGGCGAAGTCTGGCGAAAGGCGCTCAAGCGCCGCGTTTACCAGCGGGCGGATGGCTCGCAGCGGGTGGGTCGTCGGCACAAAAGCTTCGGGGCTAAGGTAGCTGAACATCGCAGCAGTCTGACGGTCGGCACCACGCATCGGTCCAGGTTCTCCAGCGAATTGAGGACGTCAGTGAATCGAACCGATAGCGTTCTGTAAAGCCGAATTTCCGCAGCCTGCTAAAGCCTGCCTTTCGATGGCCGCAACTCGGTCGCTGACGATCTGGCCGCCCCAATCGCTGTCGCTCGCGTCATGGCCGGGCGCCTGCGCATCTTTTCTCCGGTACGTACCGCCCCGCGCCTTGAGCAACGGAACCTGCTGCACCGTCTCGGTCGAAGGGGCGTACCGGCTCAGGCTGCCTTCCTTCAGGTCGTGGAGTTGCTCGGCCGTGGATTCATTTCCGTTATCCCAGCCCACGAAATTTTGACATATGGACAATGACCCCATGCATCATGCCGGTGCAGAGCCTGCCATAACGGTGGCGGCGGCGCCAATAGGTCAACCTTTCGGGCGCCTTCTCCTACAATGAGTTTTTGCTCGACCCGCAGATTTCGTCTGCTTCACGCGCTGTTCCACATAATTGCAATCTGCCCACCGCATGGCGAACAAACAGATATAAGTCTCATCTGATATCAACTATTTGTGATGATAGCCATAGAAACTTGTCCGTCCAATGCCAAGCATGTGATATGGGCACGCAAAAGTGACCGGTCCGTTGGCGTATTGAACGCCGAAACCAGGGGGCAATCATGAGCCAGGGATCAACACCGACGAAGCTCGTCAGCCAGGTAGGCCGCCTCTTCGAAGAGGTATTTCATAAGCAAAGAGGTATTTCATAAGCAACAGTACCAGCTTCTGGACGAATTGTTGGCGCCGGATTTTGTCTTTCAATACCCATTTTCCGGTTTTTCCTCCGGAGGAAAAGGTATCCGGCAATTTTCCGAAATGTTTCATGCCGCGTTGCCCGCATTCGAACTGGAAGTACATGACCTGTTCGGAACGGAGGACAAGGCTGCCATCCGATGGACGCTGCGTGGGCGGCATGATGGCAACTTGCTCGGGCTCGGCGCGACCGCCCGTTATGTCACACTGTCGGCCATCGGATTCTACGGGGGCGGCCCGTTCGGAAACCAGATCGCAAACGGCTGGCTGGAAATGAACACGTTGGGCATGCTTCAGCAGCTGGACAAGGTTCAGCCGATCAATGCCTTGTTCCCCGGACTGCGGCAGAACTGAGCTCCATTTCGCGATGGTGGCAAGCGCCTTGATGGAAGTGCAGGGGAATGTTCTTATTCCATTTCCGCAAGACCATCAGGCGTTCTTGCTCCTGAACTTCGAACACGCTGCCGTCCCTGCGCGATGGCTCGCCGGGATTGCGCCGAAAGTAACCCTGACCGCGGATCTCCGCCCGGCGCCCGGCAGCGACGAATACGTCGGCGTCTGCTGTGGAATCGGGCTGACCGCGGCGGGCATCCTTGCCATCTCCGACGAGGCCGGAGCAGGACTGGCGCCATTTTTTGCCTTCCGGCAAGGCGCCGCCGGGCGGGCCCCTGCGTTGCGGGACCGCGGGCCGAGTGGACCAGACGATTGGGTGTTCGGCGGCCCATCGGTGCCGGATGTTCATGCAATCCTGCATCTTGCCGCGAGCGATGCCGCATCCCTGAACGCCGGGATTACCTGGCATGAATCCTGGGCCAATCATGTCGGCATACAGGTAGTTTATCGACAGGATTGCGCGAAACTGACCGGGGCGCTGGCAGATTGCGAACATTTCGGATTTCGCGACGGGCTCAGTCAGCCCCATTTCTGGCGCGATGAGGCCGCGGACGCCGCTTCGACAACGTCGGATCGCGACCGTTCGGTCCCAGTCGGGGAATTCGTGCTTGGCCAATTGCGGGCGGGCGAGAGTGAACATCCGCGTGCCGCCCGTCTGGTCTGTCCGGACTGGATGCTGAACGGGTCGTTTCAGGTCATCCGGCGGCTCAACCAGGACGTCATGGGGTGGCGGCGACAGATCGATCGGCTCTGGCACGAATCAGGTGCGTCGGATTCGCTGACGCGAGAGCTCATCGCGGCAAAGCTGATCGGGCGGTGGCCGAGTGGCACGCCGCTGGCAACGGCCCCGGATCGCGACACCGGCGGTGCGACCGACGCGCCGTTCGACTTCGATGACGATCGCGAGGGGTTCGTCACGCCGCGCTTCGCTCACATCCGAAAGATGCTGCCCAGAATATCGGGATTTCACGAACGCGACTGGCGCCGGATCATCCGGCGCGGCGTGCCCTTCGGCCCGCCGTGGACAGAAGCGGAGCAAAGCGGACCGGACGCACCCGAGCGCGGACTTCTCCTGGTTGCCTATATGGCGGACATCGATGAGCAATTCGAGTTCCTGGTGCGGAGCTGGGCGAACGACCCGGATTTCGCGGAAGCCGGTGACGGGCCAGACCCGGTGATCGGCCGCGCGGATGCTCCGGCCGTGCTGCGACGGCGGGGTGCCCCGGCGTGCCCTCTCCGTTTGGACCAGCACGTCACCACCACCGGTGGAGTATACGCATTCGTTCCGGCGGCATCGGGACTGCGGTGGCTGGCTGGCCTGGATCCAGGAACGTAGCCTGGCGCCGCCGGCACGGCTGCCCTTCCCGCCGGCATGTGCATGCTGTCCTGCCAATCCAAGGCAGGATGCCAATGCCGCTGCCGCTCTATCTCGGCTTCATCACGGTGACCGTCGTGCTGGATCACGGTGACCGTCGTGCTGGTGCTGATCCCCGGACCCAATATCTCGATCTGGTCGATCGCGCGCAGGACAGGATCTGTCCACAGGGCGTCGCAGACCTGCTTCACCCCCGAAGCGAGGGGTTGACCGGCGGCCGGCATCCGGCGCCACCTGCCACCATCGCAGGGCAGGATCGCCCACCGGTCCCGCCACTCCTGGGCGGAACTCGACCCGGCATCCAGCCACGATGACCACACGCCCGGCATCAGTCTGGACTTCCGTGGTTTGGTCTGTCCGCCGAGCCGCGGTCTGGCGAATATTGCCGCCCTGCGCCAATCGCGACGGCCCGACCGCCACGGACGCTTGCCGGACGACATGATAACCCCGCCCCCCGATCATTTCTCCAGCACATACCGCCCCGGCGCGTCCTCCAGTGCCGGATGCGCGGGGCTGCCCATCCCCGGCGGCTCGCCCCGCTCCCCCGACCGCTCGGCCAGCCACCGCGCCCAGTCCATCCACCAACTGCCGTCGTGGCGCGTGCTCGCCGCCCGCCAGGCCTCCGGCGTGGCCGCCTTCTCATCATTCGCCCAGTAGATCCCCTTGCCGCCGGGCGGATTGATGATCCCGGCGATATGACCGCTGGACGCCAGCACGAAGCGCACCGTGCCGCCGCTCAGTTGCGTGAACCGCCACGCCGCGGCCCACGGCACGATGTGGTCCTTCTCCGCCCCCACCGCATACGCATCCAGTGTGATCCGGCCCAGATCCAGCGCCTCGCCCTTCAGCTCGACCTTCCCCGGCTGGATCAGGTTGTTCTCGACATAGGTGTTGCGCAGATACCAGCTGTGCGCCGCCCGAGCCATGCGAGTCCCGTCGCTGTTCCAGTACAGCAGGTCGAACGCCGGCGGCTTCTGCCCCAGCAGGTAGTTGTTCACCACGTTCGACCAGATCAGGTCATTCGAACGCAGCAGGTTGAACATGTTGGACATCTCGCGGCTGTCCAGATACCCGCGCTCCAGCATCTGCTGCTCGACGAAGTCGATCGCCGTTTCGCCCAGGAACACCGCGGTGTCACCCACCTTCGAGAAATCCTGCAGCGAAACGATAAAGGTCGCCGCGCCGAACCGCTTGTCACCCTTCGCCGCCAGCCACGCGAGCGTCATCGCCAGCAGGGTTCCGCCGATGCAGTAGCCCATGACATTGACCGTCGGGCTCCCGGTGATCTCGCGCACCACATCGCTCGCCGCCAGCGGACCCAGGTCCATGTAGTCCTCGATCGTGGTACCATCCATCGAGGCGTCCGGATTCTTCCACGACACGACAAATACAGTAAATCCCCGCTCCACCAGGTAGCGCACCATGCTGTTCTTCGGCTGCATGTCCAGGATGTAGTATTTGTTGATCCAGGGCGGGATGATCAGCAGCGGAACCTGATACGGCGTCTCGGTCGACGGAGCATACTGGATCAGCTCGATCAGCTTGTTGCGATAGACAACCTTGCCCGGCGTCAGCGCCAGGTTTCGCCCTGGCGCGAATGCCGTGGCGTCCACCATGCTCAGCCGGCCCTCCTTCAGGTCGTGCATCAGGTTGCGGGCACCATCCGCCAGGCTGGCACCGCCGGTCTCCATCGCCCGCCGCAACGCCTCCGGATTGGACAGCAGCATCAGCGACGGGCTCATCGCATCCACGAACTGGCGCAGGTGAAAATTCAGCCGCTGCCGCTCCGCCTCATCCATGTCCTCCACCTCGCCCCGCCGCAGCAGCCAGTCGGAAGCGAGCAGATACATCTCCTTCAGCACCCGATAGACCGGATTGGCCTGCCATTCCGGCGCGGCAAAGCGCTTGTCCGCGGGACCCGCCGTCTTAACTTCCGTCGTGCCCGCACCGCCGCCCATCCACCACCGCCGGGTCACATCGCTCCAGGCCTCCATCGCCGCGCTGATGAAGCGCGCATTGAGGTCCGCCGCGGCTGACAGCGTCTTGCCGGGCTCGCGCAGCGAACGCAGCCAGACGGTGCGCAGCGCCCGCACGATTTCGGCCCAGTCCACCGGCACAACCTCGCGCAGGGGATTGGCGTTCCACATCTGGTCTATCGCGTGCAGCGCCGGATCTGTCTTCAGGACGTCGTTCAACTGCTTCACCCCATGAGCGAGCAGTTGCCCGGCGGCCGCGTCCGGCGGCACCTGCCACCATGTCTGGCCAGGGTTGCCCCACCGGTCAGTCCATTGCCTGGTGGAACCGAACGCGGCATCCATCCACGACGACCACATGCCAAGCATGGTATCCGGCCCGGGCTCTGGAGGCCCCGGAAACGATTCGGTGCGGCCCGATGCAGGGCTGGATTTCTTGTCGTCCATGGTCAATGTCCTCCACGCCGCCGCGTTCCGGTGTGCGGCCCCACCGCCTTCGCTGCGCGCGGATCAACCGCGCGGTCGTGGTTCCATCCAGCCCGCATGCCACCGATCGGTGTCCGTCGCGGCCGCCCGCGAGCCCGCGCCCCAGCCATCCGCGCCACGTTACGCGTCGGCTGCGTCTTCATTTCCGACCGGAGGAAACCGGTGCCGATGCCGAACCTCATACGTAGCGCGGCTTGCCTCCCAGACCGTTGCCGCCGTGCGCCCAAACCCTCCCGCTCATGTTTGACGGGCAATCGTACCGGCCCGGGGTCGCTTCAACATGCGCGCCAGGCCGATATCGCCCTCCGGACTTTTCAGCCTGACCGTGCAGGCCGAAAATGTTTATCCTTTGTTTGATCGCATGATTCACGCGCCGGGGACGTTCCGCTCAGCGCGATCGTGCTCTAGTCTTCCAGTTTGAAACCGGCCTTCAGCGTCACCTGGTACGAATCCACGTCGCCGCCGTTGATGTGGCCGCGGATGTCCGTCACTTCGAACCAGCCCATGTGCCGGACCGTGGCGCCCGCCTTGCCGATCGCCAGCTTGATCGCCTTGCTGATGCTTTCATCGGACGTGCCGACGAGTTCGATGACCTTGAATACGCTTTCAGCCATGATTTTTCCTCCGCTGTCCTGGTTTTTGCTTGAATCGACCACCGTGTCTCGCTTGGCGGCGACCTGTCGGTGGTGAGGCATGCTAGTCGATATGTCGCCACCCTGGCTAGGCAGGGGGTAGGCAGGAGACCTTCGCTTCGGGTCTCGCCCAAGGACCCGACCATTTCGCCCAGCCCGCTCCGGCCAACCTTGATCCCGCCGTCCTTCCCGCCATACTGCCGGTTCAGCCCGCCACAAGGACCGTCCGGATGACCGAACCCCTGCCGACCGCGAAGCCCGAGGAAGTCGGTCTCAGCCAGGCCGCGCTCGACCGCCTGTCCGCCGCCCTGGACGACCGCATCGCCGCCGGCCATGTTCCAGGCGCCGTCGCCCTCGTCGCCCGCCACGGCAAGGTCGCCTTCCACCGGAGTTTCGGCCGCCTGGACCCCGCCCGCGATAGTCCCATGAGCATCGACGGCATCTTCCGCATCTATTCCATGACCAAGGCGATCGTCTCCGTCGCCGTCATGCTGCTGTGGGAGGAAGGCCGCCTGCTGCTGAGCGACCCCATCGCCAAATATCTCCCCGCCTTCGCCTACACCCAGGTCGGCGTCATTGCCGGCGACACCTACAGCCTGACCGCCGCGCAAAACCCCATCACCATCCAGGACCTGCTGCGCCACACGTCCGGCCTGACCTATGAGTTCCGCGGCACCACCCCGATCCACAAGGCCTACGCCGACACCCGCGTCGCCCGCCTGAAACAGACCAACGCCGACCACGCGGACGACCTGGCCAGGCTGCCGCTGCTGCACCAGCCAGGCACCAAGTGGGAATACAGCCGCTCCACGGATGTCCTCGGTCGCCTCGTGGAGGTCATCTCCGGCCAGACCCTCGGTGCCTTCCTGTCGGCACGCATCCTGACCCCGCTCGGCATGACCGACAGCGGCTTCTCCGTCCCGCCCGCAGACCAGGCGCGCATTGCCGAACCCTTCGCCAAGGACCCCGAGGGCGGTACTGACGTCGCCCTGTTGGATGTCCGCCGCCCCGCCCTGTTCGAATCCGGCGGCGGCGGCATGGTCGCCACCGCGTTGGACTACGCGCGCTTTCTCGGCATGCTCCTCGGCAACGGCCGCCTCGGCGCCACCCGCCTGCTCGGCCGCAAGACCATCGAGTTGATGACCTCCGACCACCTCGGCACCATCACCGGCGCCCCCGACCTGCTGCCACCCGGCCACGGCTTCGGCCTGGGCTTCGCCGTCCGCACCAAGCCCGGCATGGCACCGTTCCCGGGATCGGTCGGCAACTACTGGTGGGGCGGCGCCGCCGGCACGACATTCTGGGTCGACCCCACGGAACGCCTCTACGCCGTGCTGATGATCCAGGCGCCGGTCCAGCGTGAGCACTATCGCGTGCTGTTCCGCGACATGGTCTACGCTGCCGTCACCGACTAGAGCATGATCGCGCTGAGCGGAACGTCCCCGGCGCGTGAATCATGCGATCAAACAAAGACCTGGACCATTTTCGGCGTGCACAGTCAGGATGAAAATTGTCTAGGCGGGACAGTTCAGCAGCAGACGCGTCCGGGCCTTGAGGGCGGGCGCCTCCGCGCACCGCCGAGGTGACGGCGCTTCCGCTCTGGCATGGTCAAACTCGAATATCTCGTCGCCCACGACGATATTACCCCGTCCTCTTGTACGCGTGATCCAACGGGGCGGGTCATGTTTTCGGCCAGCCCGTCGACGGCCCACCATTGTTTCGGTTACGAGAATGTAATTTCACTTCCCATGGGCCACTTTGCAGTGCAGTCTGTGGCGGGTCAGGTTGAAGCATAGCCGGGGGTTCACGGCTCGGCATGGTGCGTCGCCCCGAACCGGCTGGCGTGCAAAACGCACGTGAGTCGTCCGAAGCTGGACCGTTGAGTTCAGTGCTGATCAAACCGGCGGGGCCTTTGGCGTCCAGTCAAGGGAGGCAAAAAATGAGGAAGAAATCCCAAGGGTCACTCGCGCCTGCTTCGATTGGCGCGGTGATGGCAAACGGCACCTGTGCCACCGGCCGAAACCGCGCGGAGTAAGACAGATAATCCAGATCACCGGCTTTCCTGTCATCGATGCTGCCAAGGCTACTGCTGTAGCGGCCTCGGCTGGATCAGCACCAGCAAGATCCAGGACGTCGAGGTCGCCTGGATGTACATGCCGGGGCGCACCACGCTGCCGCTCCTGATAGCGTTCGACCAAAATCGGCTTTACCCACCCCAAGAAAATGCGAGCCGCACACGCCGCGGCCGCGCACCCGGAGGAGAAGACTCAATGCAACACGGTAAAAAAGGATTGGCGGCATTGCTGGCGTTAGGGACGGCCTTGACGGCCGCGCCAGCGCTTGCACAGACCTCCCAGGAACTCGAGGCCACAAACCCGAACCCGAACGACTGGCTGAGCTATCACGCCACATACAAGGGATACGACTACAGCGGCCTCGACCAGATCAACGCCAACAACGTGAAGGACCTGCAGGTCGCCTGGATACACTTCCCCGGCCGAACCACACGCGGCATTGAGTCAATGCCATTGGCCAAGGACGGCGTCCTTTACTATTCGGGGTCGTACAGCCGCATTTTCGCGCTCGACGGCGCCACCGGCAAAGTGCTGTGGACGTATTTCCCTGAACTCGACGACCAGTTGGTCGCACGCCAGACCCACTCGCCGTACAACCGTGGCATCGCCATGGGCGAGGGCAAGCTTTACGTCGGCACCGTCGACGGTCGCCTGATCGCGATTGATATGAAGACCGGCAAACCGGCCTGGGACACCAAGCTTATCGACTCCGAGAAGCTCACCGTCGGCTTCACCGGCGCACCTATCTTCGCGCGCGGCACGGTAGTCATCGGCGCCCAGGGTGGCGAATGGCCGTATCGCGGCCCGCTCTTCGCCGTCGACGCGGCAACCGGCAAGAAGAAGTGGGAATTCTTCACCTCCGGCGGCACGCCCGAGGCCGAGAAAACCTGGGGCAACGATACCTGGCGCATCGGCGGCGGCGGCGGCTGGATGCCCGGAACCTTCGACCCAAAGACCAATGCAATCTGGTGGGGCGTCGCCAATCCCGATCCTCTGTATGACTGGGCCGGCGCGGACTGGATGAAGACCGGCGCCCGCCCGGGCGATAACCTCTACACCAGCTCCGTGATCGCGCTCGACATCGACACGGGCAAGCTCAAGTTCTACCACCAGGAACTGCCGCACGATAACTGGGACTTCGACAGTGCGATCGGCGAGTTCGTGCAGATCGATCGCGGCGGCAAGGAACTGATGGTGCACCCGAACAAGAGCGGATACATCTTCGTCTATGACCGCTCGGACGCGAAGCTTGAAAACGTCTGGGATCTCGTGAAGAACTCCAACTTCGTCAAGAGTATCGACCCGAAGACCGGCGAACTGAACGGGCGTCGGGATTTCTCGGAGGGCAAGCTCGAGGGCGAACCGCTGTGTCCGGCGATCAGCGGCGGCGTGAGCTGGAACAGCGGCGCATACAGTCCGAAGACCGGGCTTATGTACAAAGTCGGCAACGAGTGGTGCATGACGCTCGATGTCAAAAAGACGACGCCCGTGACCGAGCCGCAGGTGCAGTTGAACGTCGGCGCGGAATTCAAGTTCGTTCCTCCGCCGGGCGGAGATTACAGCGGCCATCTCGATGCGCGCGATCCGGTGAGCGGCAAGGTCAAATGGCGGGTGAGCTTCCGCGAACCGCCCCTGGCGAGCGTGCTGGCCACCGCCGGCAACCTCGTGTTCCTGCCTGACGCAGCAGGAATCGTCCACGCCTACAATGCCGAGACCGGCAAGGAACTCTGGTCGCACAACGACGGCATCGGCCACGCCGGCGGCATCATCAGCTACGCCGCGCACGGCAAGCAGTACATCGCGGTCCCGGCGGGCTGGGGTAGCTTGGCGGGACAAGACTATGGTACGATATTCGGCACAGAGCCGTGGAAGTCCATGCCGACGGACGCCGGAGCGATGATTGTGTATGCGCTGCCCTCCAGCCATTGACGGGCAGCGGCGGCGACGGTGCTAACGGGAGCGGGGGTCATTCCCCGCTCCACATTTTCTGACGGAGCCATATGCGAGCTATCGGGCGGTTGCTTTTTGCGGTTGGCGGCATGCTTGCGCTGACCATGAGTTTCGGCTTAGCGGATAATACCGGAGCTTCCAGTGGCGCTGCCCACGCCGATGCGGCGAAGCGCGGTGAGGCGGTGTTCTTGTCGCATGGATGCACCTACTGTCACGATAACGGCGGCAGAGCGGCGGGCAAAGGACCGAAACTGATGGGGACTTCCCGCGATGACAGCTTTATCGCGTTCCGGATCATGAACGGCAAGCCAGGCCTGATGCCGGCCTTCGGCGGCTCGATCGATGCTGACCAGCTTGCCGACCTTATCGCCTATATCCGGTCGCTGAAGGATTGATCCGCGCCATGAAAGTCGCCGTGTCGGCAGCGCTGCTGTTGGCCGCTGGTTTGTTTGCGCCGCCCGTTGAGGCGCGTTCGCTTGACCTCATCCAAACGCAGGGAACGATCGGGCAATGCCTGCACCCCAACGCGCTGCCGTTCTCCAGCCGTAAGGGTGAGCCGCCGGGGTTCCAGGTCGAGCTTGGAGAGGCAATCGCGAAACAGATCGGGGTGGCGCTGGAACCGATCTGGATCATCGGAGGGCACCAGCTACGGCGATCCGGATGCGATATCGTCACGGATGCGATCGACCAACCCGAGGTGCAGGACGAGGCGGGACTGCAACTGTCCAAACCTTATTACCGTACTGGTATCGTATTGGCGGTTCGGCCGGACAGTTCGATCACGAGCGCTGAAGCAATTGATCCGCACGCCAAGATCGGCGTTATGGGCAGTTCGATCGCCTCCATGATTTTCAATAAGCGCGGCCTGACTACCTCGGCATTCGGCTTCGAGGATGAGATGTTGCAGGCGCTCGTCGACAAGGAGATTGAAGGCGCGGTGGTCAGCCGGGCTGCAGCCGGGTATTTCAACGTGACCCATCCTCACGAGGCTGTCCGCCTCGTGGAAATCGACGCGCTCGAACGGGATTTCAGTTGGAACGTCGCCGTCGGAATGTCGAAACCGGACGCCAAGCTGCGCGCCGCGATCGACAGCGCCCTCAACCAACTAACCGCGGATGGCACCATCAAGCGCATCTACGCCAAGTACGGAATCACCTTGCAGCCGCCGAAGTAACCGGCACCTCCGATCGGGCGGACTAGAGCATGATCGCGCTGAGCGGAACGTCCCCGGCGCGTGAATCATGTTATCACACAAAGAGACAGACCATTTTCGGCCTGCACAGTCAGGCTGAAAATTGTCTAGACCTGCTGAAGCAACAGCCCGCTCTCACACCACGCTGGTCAGCCCGCCGTCCACATAAATGATCTGCCCGTTCACGAAATCCGACGCCGCTGACGCCAGAAAGATCGCCGCCCCCGCCAGTTCCTCCACCCGTCCCCAGCGTCCGGCCGGCGTCCGCTTGCACAGCCATTCGGAAAACACCGGATCGGCCACCAGCGCCGCCGTCAGTTCCGTCTCGAAGTAACCAGGCGCAAGCCCGTTCGCTTGCAGCCCGTACCGGGCCCAGTCAGCGCACATTCCCTTCGTCAGCATCTTCACCGCGCCCTTGCTCGCCGCATAGGGCGCGATGCTCGGCCGCCCCAACTCGCTCTGCACCGAACAGATGTTGATGATCTTGCCCCGCTTCCGCCCGATCATCCCCCGCGCCACCGCCTGAGCCACGTAGAACACACTGTCCAGATTGGTGCGCATCACCTCATGCCAGGTCACTTCCGGAAAATCCTCCAGTGGGGCGCGCCGCTGGATGCCGGCGTTGTTGACCAGCACATCCAGCGCCCCACCTGCCTCCAGCCGCGTGATCGCCTCGATCACGGCGCCCCTGTCGGTGACATCGAAAGCGGCAACTTCGACCGCGATCCCCGCCGCCCGCAGCACAGCCGCCGCCACCTCCAGCTTGGCGGCATCGCGCCCGTTCAGCACCACCGCCGCGCCAGCGCCGCCCAGCGCGCGGGCCAGGGCAAATCCGATCCCCTGGCTGGAGCCGGTGACCAGCGCCCGCCGCCCGGTCAGGTCGAATAAGCCCACGCCCCACACTCCCGCAACCGGTCTGGACCACGGCAACCTTCGCGGGTAAGCCTAACCCCGGGTCAGCGAGCCGCGCAACCGGCCAGGCCCGGATTCAGGGGACCGTCAATGCTCGCCGCCGTCATCCAGGCCCCCGATCGGCGAATCGAGCGAACCCCCGGCCAGCCGTTCGGTGTGAACGGCGCGAACATCATCGTCGGTCCGCGGCTCGGACCCGCACGATTGCCGCATCGCGGCTTCGACTCGGTGCACATCCAGCAGCCGATGATCCGGGCCACGAGATCGCAGGCGCCGTCATCGCGATCACCCCCGGCTCATCCAGATCGTTCCGTTGGCCGACGCTGTCGGCGCGTTCGATCTCGCCAGCGGTCGTTTCCGCGCGCGGAAAGTTTTACGGCCGATCTGACGCGCCGCGATGGAGACAGCCGCTTGTATCGCCATTCGGCCGCGAGCGGTACAAGCACGCCGCGAATCGAGGCCGCCCCGCTACAACCCCGCTTCCCCACGATCTGACTGGAGATGCTCCATGAAACATTGGACCCTTGCCTGCCTGCTTGGCCTGGCCTTGCTCACCGCCTGCTCCTCCTCCGACGAGTCGAAGAATGCCAACGGAGCGGGGGGATCCGGCGTCTGGTTTCGGCAGTGGCGGCGCGGCCGGCACCAGCACTGCCGCACCCGGCAGCCAGGAAGACCTGACCCAGTCCGCCGGTGATCGCATCTTCTTCGACACCGACCGCAACACCCTGACACCGCAGGCGACCGCGACGCTGGATCGTCAGACCGCATGGCTGCAGCAATACCCGCAGGTCAACATCTGGGTCGCCGGCAACTGCGACGAGCGGGGCACCGAGGAATACAACCTCGCCCTTGGCCAACGGCGCGCCAATGCCGATCGCGACTATCTGGTCGCCCACGGCATCCAGCGCAGCCGCATCGAGACGATCAGCTACGGCAAGTCGCGGCCGATCGATCGCCGCGTCCACGCCCGAGGCCTGGGCACAAAATCGCAACGCAATCACCTCGGTGCGTTGATCTTTCACGCTGATCTTTCACTTCGATACGCAAATCGTCCCGGAATTCGCTCCAGCGTTAACCATCTGATAACTTTTCGGACCTATGATCCCCTCTTCCACCGAGGGGATGATCCATGCTCCGGGTCGTCGGATGCATCACGCAGGATCACGACCTGGGGCTCGTCGCCCTGGCCTGTCTGGTGTGCTTCCTCGTCGGCTAACCACCAGCGTGCGTCTGGTCAGTTCCACGTCGCGACGGGGACCAGTGGCCGCGCGTCGTCCGCATCGGTGCCGCCGTCGCCGCGTTCAGCATCGGCGTCTGGACCACCCATTTCATCAGCATGCTCGCCTTCCGCCCGACCGTGCCCGTCAGCTTCGACGTGCCGCTCTGCATGCTGTCCTTCGGTCGTCTCGATCGTCGCGTCCGCCGTCGCCTTCACCATCTGGCAGCGTGGACCCGTCAGCTAACGCGTCGACCATCGCCAGCGGCCTTGTCCTCGCGGCGGAATCGGTGCGATGCACTTTGTCGGAATGCGATCCCTGCGTGGTGCCCGGGATGATCCACTACGATCCGGTGCTGGTCGTCGTCGCTCTGTCCGTGGGCGCCTTGTGCGACCGTCGCGGCCATGGCGCTGCTGGCGCGCCGGGCCGCAGAATGGGCCGCGATCTTCCTGACGTTCGCCGTCGCGTTCACCCATTTCATCGCCATGGGATCGGTCACGCTGGAACTGATCGGCGACACGGCGCGGCACGCCGCTCGCCATCTCCCGAGCCAGACCTGGCGATGGCGACCGGCAGTGCATGCTTCCTGATCCTCACTCTGGCCCTCACCGCCTCGATCCTCGACCAGCACTTCACCAGCCGCCTCGCCGAGGAGGCACGCCGCTTCCGTGCGCTGGCCGACGCAACCTTCGAGGGACTGATCTTCGAGCAGGACGGACAGATCGTCGATGCCAACCGCGCGATGTGCCAACTGGCGGGAACCGACGCCGCATCGCTGATCGGCCGCCCGTTATCGGATCTGATCCCGGGCATAGAACTACCGCAGACGCCGAACGGGGAAGCCCGATCGAACACGACGTGCGTCTCGCCGACGGGCAGAACCATCCCGGTGGAAATACTGTGGCGGAGCGGTCCCGACAGCGGCGAGCGTGTCGTGGCCGTCCGCGACATCTCGCGGGAAAAAGCCGCCGAGGGGCGGATCGAGCGGATGGCGCGGTTCGATCCGCTGACCGGCCTGGCAAACCGCGAATTGTTCGAGCAGCAGTTGCATCGCGCCCTCGCCATTGTCCGATCGGACAAGGATCGGCGTCGCTCTGCTCTATGTCGATCTCGATCGCTTCGACGGTCCTGAGCGAAACCCAGGGTCATCACGCGCGCGAGCAGATTCTGATCCAGGCCGCGCGCCGGCTGAGCGGCACGGTGCGGGAAACCGACACCGTCGCCCGCGTCGGCCGCGACGAATTCGTCATCATCCAGGCGCTCACCGAACAACCCGCGGATACCGCCGCGCTGGCCGGATCGGATCGTGACCGAAATGGCATTGCCGTTCTCGGTCGACGATCAGCCGATCGTCGTGACCGCGAGCGTGGGCGTCGCGGTGTATCCGGCTGACGGCAATCGGGCCACAGGATCTGATCAAGAACGCCGCCTGGCGGTGCGTCAGGCAAAGAATGATGGCCGTGGCCGGTGGCGCTATTTCGAGACCGGTATGGACCTGTCTGCTCCGCACCAAGCGGTCGCTGGAACACGATCTGCGCATCGCGTTGAAGGAAGATCAGTTCAGTCTGAACTATCAGCCGTTCGTCGATACCGCGACCCTTGAAGTCATCGGCTACGAAGCGCTGCTGCGGTGGGATCACCCCGAGCGCGGGCCGCATCTCCCCCGCCGATTTCATCCCGCTTCGCCGAGGAATGCGGCCTGATCGTGCCGATCGGCAGCTGGGTGCTCGCCACCGCCTGCGCCGAGGCCGTGTCGTGGGACCAGACCGCTGATCATCTCGGTCAACCTGTCGCCGGCACAGTTCCTCCAGCCCGGCATCGTCAGCACCGTCGCCGACGTGTTGCGCCAAACCGGCCTGCCGCCAAACCGGCTCGAACTGGAGATCACCGAGGGCACATTGATGGACGATACGCAGCAACGCCCTGCGGATCCTCACATCGCTGAAAGGCCTCGGGGTCAAGATCGCGATGGACGATTTCGGCACCGGCTATTCGAGCCTGAGCTACCTGCGGAAATTTCCGTTCGACAAGATCAAGATCGACCGCAGTTTCATCAGCGACGTCGAGGATGATTCCGAGGCCGAGATCATCGTCCAGGCGATCATCGCCATGAGCCGCAGCCTTCGCCTCGACGTCACCGCCGAGGGCGTGGAGACGAAGCACCAACTCTCCATGCTGCGCGCACTCGGTTGCAACTTCGTCCAAGGCTATCTGCTGGGGCGGCCGCGTAGCGCGCGCCAGCTCAATCTGCGTGCCGGCAAGCCACGATGGCACGTCATCGATCATACGGGGTCGCGCCTCGTGGTCCCCTCCGCGGCGCGGTCGGCGTGACCCCGCGCGATCCTGCCGTGCGACGCCGATCCGCTCATGCAATGACCGACACAGCCGACCGGACCCGGTCGCGCTCTGTCGTTCGCATCGAGCCACGCGATCATGGCCGCGGTGTCGTCGGTGACCAGGGCGTTCGTGAGGCTGTTCATCGCGGCTCGGATCACCGCCGACATGGCGTCGTCGCGCCGCGGGATATCGAAGCGAATCGTCCCGAAAGCCTGTAGTACATGTCCGGCAGCAGGCAGAAGTAACCCTGTTTGGCAATCCGGCGCACCAAGTTCGCAGAACTCTTCGCGGGTGCCCGGCGCATCCATATAAAAATGACCAGCGGGAACGGCTCCCGCTCCATCTGGACACGCCGCGAAAGCCGGCATCCGGCCATGCCTGGTCGTAACTGTTACGTCCTGTTCGACCATGGCGCCACGCCCGAACCCGCCTTCACCGATCCGGCACTGTCACGCCGTCGCCGCCGGTTTGCAAGCCGCCGCCGCGGGATGATAGGGTCGACGCCAGGGAGGCACTCAACGGGAATCATCCGGTAACAATCACCTCACAGGAATCTCGTAGCCAGCAAAGAGAACCAGATGCGCAACGCAGCCCCTATCGACAGCGTCCTGGCCACGGCCGTCAGCGGCGGAAACATCGCCGGCCTGGTGGCCACGGCTGCCGATGAGCACGGCGTGATTTACGAAGCCGCCTTTGGCCGCCGGAACCTGTCGCAACCGCAGCGCATGACGACCGACGCGGTGTTCCGCATCGCCTCCATGACCAAGGCGATCACCGCCGTCGCCGCGATGCAGTTGGTCGAACAGGGCAAGCTCTCGCTCGACCAGCCGGCCAAGGAAATCCTGCCCTTCCTCGCCGATACCAAGGTCCTGCTCGGCTTCGACACCAACGACATCCCGATCATGCGCGCCCCGCGCACGCAGATCACCCTGCGCAACCTGCTGACCCACACCGCCGGCTTCGTCTACGACACTGGAACGAGGAGATGCACCGGTACGCCGAGATCACCGACCTCCCCGCCGCGCGCACCGGCAAGCTGGAAGCCCTGACCGCCCCGCTGAACTTCGACCCGGGCGAGCGCTGGGAATACGGCATCAACATCGACATCGTCGGCCGCATGGTGGAGGTCGCCAGCGGCCTGGACCTCGAAACCTACATGCAGCGGCATATCTTCGCCGCCGCTCGACATGCCCGACACCAGCTTCATCCAGCGTCCCGAGTGGGACAGCCGTCTGCCGACCGTCCACGCCCGCCAGCCCGACGGTTCGCTGGACCCGATTGCCTCGGCCGCCAGGCCGCTGCCACCGAACGCGAGTTCTTCCCCGGCGGCGGCGGCCTGTTCTCCACCGCATCCGACTACCTGCGCTTCCTGCGGGCGCTGATGAACGACGGTGAACTGGACGGCAACCGCATCCTGAAACCGGAAACCGTGGCGCTGATGGGCCAGAACCACATGGGCGACCTCGACGTGCAGCCCCTGCCGACGCAGAATCCGCAGCTTGTCCAACCCGGTCAATCTGTTTCCGGGCATGTCGAAGAAATGGGGTCTCAGCTTCCTGATCAACACCGAACCCGGCCCCGCCGGGCGCAGTGCCGGCAGCCTCGCCTGGGCGGGATTGAACAACACCTATTACTGGCTGGACCCCGTGAAGAAAGTGGCCGGTGTGTTCATGACCCAGACCCTGCCGTTCGCCGACCCGACCGTTCTGCAGGCGCTCGATGCGTTCGAGGAGGCGGTCTACAAGTCGTTGCTTTAACCGGCTCGGCCGTGATCGCTTGAACCAGTGCCCGTCCAACTGAACGAAGCAGCGCCTGTGGCGTGTCGTGCAATGCCTTTGCCTTCCTGACTTCGCCTCTGACCGTCCTCCCCAGGCACCGGGCGCTGCCACTCGGATGGCGAGACGCCAACCTGGCCGCCGTGCGCCGGTCTGAGGAAATGTCTGGATCTTTCGCGGGCGGTCCGTCTCAGGGCGCCCAGGAACGCAGAGCCCGTCACCGGAAAAGCCGGCCAACCCAATTTCAGCGCTCGGTCGGTAAAGCCCGCCCGTTTGTTTAATGCCACAAGCAGGCCGAAGACAACGACAAAAGAACAGAAATGTCTTCGCCGAGCTTATTTGCGATGTGATTTCATGTAGCCTTCTGTAAATGTCCTCGAGCCAGATCCCGCAAGGCGTGTTCGGCGGTGCGGCGCCTGTCCTCGGCGTTGTCGAACTGGCGATCATCGCGGCGCATCCTGGGGCCGATCTCTGCTTTGCTGCCAGCGCGCAAATCGCGCCTGGTGTGGCGTTGATCGTATCCGGCACGGCGTTGGCTGGATCCTGCGGTCGGCTGGCCGCCAGACTGGAGCCTTCAGCCCGAGTTGGCGACATGATGACCGGGACGACCGCCGACGAGGTCCTCGGCACCGCCGTGGTCATCCCCGGCGTGCTGTCCCTGGTCCACGTCGAGCCAGCGGTCCTGGTGCCGCGATCCTTGGTCGGGCTGGGCATTTCGCTGAACCGCGCGGCCTCTGCGCGAATTGCCTCGCTGGAAACGGAGAGTGCGGCCGACCGCCCGATGCTCCGCTTGGTAGGGCAGGAGTCCGTCTTCGCCACGGCGAGCGTGCGGGCGATCGACGGGATCGCCTCCGCGGTTCTCGGCATCATCGCTCTGGCGGCGGCGACGAGCGAGGGGCGCGCCCGTCGAGAGACAGACGGCACTTCGCTCCATCGGATAGTACGTCGCTTTATGGCGCGCCGGTCCTGGCGTAACGGTCCCCGGCAGGCCGGTCACTCACACTCGTCCCTGCAGGCGCCGTGCCGAACCCATTGACAACCGCCGCCCCAGTCCCTACCCCGCCGCCTCCTTAGGCTGCACCTCCCTGCCGAACCGAGATCCCAGAAATGTCCCGTCGCAAGCCTCGCGGCCGCCCGCTCGACGGGTGGCTGATCATCGACAAGCCGGCCGGGATGACCAGCACGGACGTCGTCAATCGCGTCAAACGCCTGTTCGACTGCGCAGAAAGCCGGCCACGGCGGCACGCTCGACCCGCTCGCCACCGGCCTGCTGCCGGTCGCCTTCGGCGCCGCCACCAAGACCGTGCCCTATGTCATGGACGGCACCAAGCTGTATCGCTTCACCCTCAAATTCGGCGAAGCCCGCGACACCGACGACGCCGAGGGCCGAGTGACCGAGACCAGCGTCAATCCGCCCGAGCGACGATGACAATCCAGGCCGCCCTGCCCGCCTTCCGCGGCGCCATCATGCAGATTCCCCCGATCTTCTCGGCCGTCAAGGTCGCCGGTGAGCGCGCCTACGACATGGCCCGCGAAGGCCGCGCCCCCATCCTCGAACCTCGCCCCGCTCGGGTGGACCGGTTCGAACTGATCGAGCGCCCCGACCCGGATACCGCGATCTTCGAGGTCGCCTCCGGCAAGGGCGTCTACATGCGCAGCCTGGCCCGCGACCTGGCAAAGGCCTGCGGCACCGTCGGCCACATCGCCGCCCTGCGCCGCCTGCGGGTCGGCCCGTTCCTGGAGCACCACGCGATTCCGCTGGACAAACTGCGCGACGCGGAGGACACGGCGCCCGCTTCCCAGGACCTGCTTCTTCCAGTCGCGACCGCCCTGGCCGACCTCCCGGCGCTGGCCTTGACCGAACAGGAGGCCGCCGAGCTCACACATGGCCAGGCGATCAGCCTGGTCGCGCTGATGGGCCGGATTCCGGCGACCGCCGATCCTGATGGTGGATTGGCGCGTGCCATGGCGGGGAGCCGCGTGATCGGCTTGTGCCGTCTTGAAGACGGCATGCTCAAGCCCGAACGGGTTCTTTAGACCATTTTCAGCCTGACTGTGCACGCCGAAAATGGTCTATCTCTTTGTTTGATCGAATGATTCACGCGCCGGGGACGTTCCGCTCAGCGCGATCATGCTCTAGACGGGCGGTCAGCCGCATCGCCGTCCGTTGCCAACGGAACAGGCGAAGCCGGGCAGCGACCCGATGACCGCTGTCACCGTCGGCTGCCCGGTGGCGCAGCCGCGATTTCGCCCAGCAGCGTGCGTGCGCAGCTTTGGGCCGGGTCATGATGATGGGTTCGCTCGTGCCAGGTCGCAATGATGGTAAAAGCCGGGCACATCGAGCAGCAACGGCAGCAGCGCCGCCGACCTGTTCCACAAGGACCCACGTGATTCCGCTGGACAAACGCCAGCGAACCAGACGATACCGCGCCCGCTTCCCCGGACCTGCTGCTTCCGGTCGCGACCGCGCTGGCCGACATCCCGGCGCTGGCCCTGACCGAGCAGGAGGCCGCCGACCTTGAACATGGCCAGGCGATCAGCCTGGTTGCTTTGATGGGCCGGATTCCGGCGACGGCCGATCCCGAATGGCGGATTGGCCCGAGCCATGGCGGGGGGCCGCGTGATCGGGTTGTGCCGTCTCGAGGACGGCATGCTGAAGCCCGAACGGGTTCCCTGACCCTCGCGCGTCGTCGCAAACCCTTGCTCAGGAGATGCCTGATGTCGATATACGGCGGAGCGTCGCACGACGCTCATTGGCGAATACAAGACCGGCGCGGCCGATACCGGCAGCCCGGAAGTGCAGGTAGCCTTGCTGTCCGAACGGATCGGCAACCTGACCGAACATCTGAAGACGCATGCGAAGGATTTCCACTCGCGCCGCGGCCTTCTGATGCTGGTGGGACGGCGCCGCCGCCTGCTGGATTACCTGAAGAAGAAGGACCAGTCCCGCTATCAGACACTGATCGGACGCCTGAGTCTGCGCCGGTAAATCGGCCGGCCGTGGCATCACCGTACCCACGCTTCTCCCGCGGGCCAGACCGGTCGCCCAGGGCTTGCCCGGTTCATACGGCAAGACGTGGGTGGCCGGAGCGATCCCGCCCGTGACTCCACCGGCGCGTGGCACAATGGCCCGGCGGTCCGCGGTAATCGGGCCAACGATTACCAAAACAACAGATAAAACTGGTCAGGGGCTGGAATGATCCCTATTTCCAGCATGTCGACTGAAAAGAAGACCTGAGCGGGGGCAGGCAGTCCCCCGGCTAACACCGCGACACGCGGTGGACAGAAAGATCGCCGATCCGGCACGCCCCGAAAGGCGCGGGACAAGCGACGGCGTTTCCGGCCACATGGCCGCGGCTGCGACCCTTTCAACGGCACGCAGCACGCGCTCCGTGTTACCCGAGACGCCGCCACCCCGCCCACAGCCAGGGACTGGCCGAAAACGCTGTCTGGTTGTCCGCCGATGCCGCGCATCTGAAGGACGACTGAATGTTCAATTATTTCCGCAAGGAACTCGACTGGGGCGGCCGCAAGCTCGTCCTCGAAACCGGCAAGATCGCCCGCCAGGCCGATGGCGCCGTCATGATCTCCTACGGTGAGACCATCGTGCTCTGCACCGCGGTCGGCGTGAAGTCCGCCAAGCCGGGCCAGGATTTCTTCCCGCTGACCGTCAATTACCAGGAAAAGGCGTTCGCCGCCGGCAAGATCCCGGGTGGTTTCTTCAAGCGCGAAGGCCGGCCCAGCGAGGCCGAGGTGCTGAAAAGCCGCCTGATCGACCGCCCGATCCGCCCGCTGTTCCCGGAAGGCTTCCGTAACGAGGTGCAGATCGTCGCCACCGTCCTCAGCTACGACAACGAGAACGACCCCGATATCGTGTCGATGGTCGGCTGCTCCGCCGCGCTGACCCTGTCCGGCATCCCGTTCTTCGGCCCGATCGGCGCCGCTCGGGTCGGCTACCAGGACGGCCAGTATATCCTGAACCCGACCCTCGACCAGATGAAGACCAGCCAGCTTGAACTGGTCCTCGCCGGCACCGCCGAGGGCGTGCTGATGGTCGAATCCGAGGCGCAGGAACTCTCGGAAGAGGTCATGCTGGGGGCGGTGAAGTTCGGCCACGACGCGTTCCAGCCGGTGATCAACGCGATCATCGAACTCGCCGAACATGCCGCCAAGGATCCCTGGCCGCTGACGGAAAAGACCGAGGAAGAACAGGCGCTTGCCGCTCGGGTTGACGCCGTGGCCCGCGCCGCCATCGCCGAAGCCTATCAGGAGAAGGTCAAGCAGGCCCGCTACGAGAAGGTCGCCGCCGCCAAGCAGGCCGCCGTCGCCGCGCTGGCCGCCGAAGGGCTGGACTCCGGAGAAGGCCAAGGATCTGTTCCACGACCTGGAAGCCGATGTCGTCCGCAACGCCATCCTGGACACCGGCATCCGCATCGACGGCCGCGACACCCGCACCGTCCGCCCGATCATCGCCGAGGTCGGCATCCTGCCGCGCGCGCACGGCTCCGCGCTGTTCACCCGCGGCGAGACGCAGGCGTTCTGCGTCGCCACCCTGGGCACCGGCCAGGACGAGCAGGTCGTCGACGCGCTGCTGGGCGAATACCGCGAGAATTTCATGCTGCACTACAATTTCCCGCCGTACTCGGTGGGTGAAGCCGGCCGCATGGGATCGCCGGGCCGCCGCGAGATCGGCCACGGCAAGCTGGCGTGGCGCGCCGTCCATCCGCTGCTGCCGTCGAAGGAAAAGTTCCCGTACACGATGCGCGTGGTGTCGGAGATCACCGAGTCGAACGGTTCTTCGTCCATGGCGACGGTCTGCGGCACCTCGCTGGCGCTGATGGACGCCGGCGTGCCGCTGAAGCGGCCGGTGGCGGGCATCGCCATGGGGCTGATCAAGGAAGACCGCGGCTTCGCCGTGCTGTCCGACATCCTGGGCGACGAAGACCACCTGGGCGACATGGACTTCAAGGTGGCCGGCACCGAGGCGGGCGTCACCAGCCTGCAGATGGACATCAAGATCACCTCGATCACCTTCGACATCATGAAGACCGCGCTGGAGCAGGCGAAGGATGGGCGCCTGCACATCCTGGGCGAGATGGCCAAGGCGCTGACCGACGCCCGCGGCGATGTCGCCACCACCGCGCCCCGGATCACCATCATCAGCGTGCCGAAGGAGAAGATCCGGGAGATCATCGGCACCGGCGGCAAGGTGATCCGCGAGATCGTCGAGCAGACCAAGTGCAAGATCGACATCGACGACGACGGCACGATCAAGATCGCCGCCACCGACACCGACCAGGCGCAGCGGGCGATCGACTGGATCCGCGGCATCGTCGCGGAGCCGGAAATCGGCGTGATCTACAACGGCAAGGTGGTGAAGACCGCCGATTTCGGCGCGTTCGTGAACTTCCTCGGGTCCAAGGACGGGCTTGTCCACATCAGCGAACTGACCCAGGGCCGCGTCGGCAAGACCACCGACGTGGTCAACCAGGGCGACGCGGTGAAGGTCAAGGTCATCGGCTTCGACGAACGCGGCAAGGTCAAGCTGTCGATGCGGGTTGTCGATCAGGCGACCGGTGCCGATATCACCGAACAGGTCGGCGCCAAGCCGAACCGTGGCGGCGACCGTCCGGAACGGGGCGAGCGCGACCGGCCGGAGCGGGGCGAACGCCGGGACCGCTACGAGCGCTCCCCGTCGGGTGAGGGCGAGCAGCAGCCCGTGGTCAGCGACTGAACCCGCCAACAATCCGGCTCGCAAGAGTCACAGGAAACACTTGCATCCTTCAGCGGGCGGCGTATCGATCTGGCGATAGGCCGCCCGCGGCGGAAGCACAAAAGGATCGGGGTCGCGGGGACCCGCACAGGCGTTCCCGGGGATTGGCCTTTCGAGGGACATACGGCCATGCGAGCGATAAACGCGATACGGATGGGCGGGGTTGACGTCCTTCCCCTGGTGGAGGGCGGCAAGGGCGTCTCCATTTCCAATGGTCTTTCCGCCGGAAACTGGGCGCTGGCCGGCGGCGTCGGCACGTTCAGCGCGGTCAATGCCGACAGCTTCGACGTCAACGGCCGGGCGATCCCGCAGGTCTACCACGGCCGCACCCGCCGCGAGCGGCACGAGGAACTGATCCACTACGCCGTCCAGGGCGCATTGACGCAAGCCCGGCGGGCCTGGGACATCACCGGCGGCAAGGGCCGCATCCACGCCAACATCCTGTGGGAGATGGGTGGCGCCGAACGGATCATCACCGAGGTGCTGGAGCAGGCCAAGGGCATCGTCAACGGCATCACCTGCGGCGCGGGCATGCCGTACCGGCTGTCGGACATCGCCGCCCGCTTCAATGTCTACTACTATCCGATCATCTCGTCCGCCCGAGCGTTCAACGCGCTGTGGAAGCGGGCCTACTCGCAAGACCGCGGAACTGCTGGGCGGGGTGGTCTACGAAGACCCCTGGCTCGCCGGCGGGACACAACGGCCTGTCGAACGGCGAGGACCCGTTGCGGCCCGAAGACCCGTTGCCCCGGGTGATGGCACTGCGGAAAGTCATGCGCGACTTCGGCCTGCACGAAACCCCGATCATCATGGCCGGCGGCGTCTGGTGCCTGGAGGAGTGGGAGCACTGGATCGACAACCCCGATCTGGGGCCGATCGCCTTCCAGTTCGGCACGCGCCCGCTGCTGACGCAGGAAAGCCCGATCGGCGATGCCTGGAAGCAGCGGCTGCTGACGTTGAAGGAGGGCGATGTCTTCCTCAACCGGTTCAGCCCGACCGGCTTCTACTCCAGCGCGGTGAACAACGGGTTCATCCACGAACTGCGCGAACGCAGCGAACGCCAGGTCGCGTTCACGACCGAGACGATCGGCGAGCACGTCGCGGAATACGGGGTCGGGCCCACGCAAGCGGATCGTCTACCTGACGTCTGGCGACCGGGAACGCGCCTTCGCGTGGGAACGCCAGGGCTTCACCGATGCGCTGCGGACCCCGGACTCGACGCTGATCTTCGTCACGCCGGAGAAGGCACGGAGATCCTGGAGGATCAGACCGCCTGCATGGGCTGCCTGAGCAGTTGCCGCTTCTCCAACTGGGCGCAGCACGAGCCGGATTACACCAACGGCAAGAAGGCCGATCCGCGCAGCTTCTGCATCCAGAAGACGCTGCAGGCCATCGCGCACGAAAGCGACGAGCCGGCGGCGGTGGAGCGCAACCTGATGTTCAGCGGGCATAACGCGTACCGGTTCGGCAAGGATCCGTTCTACTCGAACGGATTCATCCCGACGGTGAAGCAGTTGATGGAGCGGCTGCTGACCGGGCGGTAGGCCGCGGGGAGAACGAATGCATCTGGGCAGCCGCTTCACGTCGAGCCGCCGGGCGGTCTGACCCGCCAATTCCGCCGAAGCCGCGCCATTGCCAGTCCCGCCAGTCCGGTCGCCATCACTCCGATGCTGGCCGGCTCGACGGCAGGACAGAATGTCTGACTTATGCTCGACAGAATGATCGTCTGGCCCGGCAGAATGAGCAGAGCCAGCTGATAGTTCACCGACAGGCTGGATACCGGTCCGAAGGCCGTCAGCCAGCCATTCGTGCCCCATGGAAACGGGTTGCAGCCGTAACCGAAGTTATATCCGCCGGTCGTGGTGCAAGTGCCTAATCCGGAGAATTGCAGAAGGGCGCCGATATCGCTGTCATTACCGGCAGGATAACTTCCATTCACCGTGGTGCTGACCGAGGCGATCCTGGTATTCCCGGTCCCCGCGACGGTCAGGGTGAAATCAAGCAGGCCGAGGCCCACGCCGTTCACCGATTCGAGGATATTGGAGCCATACGAGCCAGCGCCGTTTCCCAGCACCTCGACCGCAACGCCGCTGCCGGTCTCGGTCGCCGTAAGCTCGAGATCGGCGCACAGAGCGACCTCGCAGCCGGTGACCGTGAAGGTCAGGCCGTCGAGCGTGAGCGAGGCTGGGTTGGCCAGACTGCCGATCGTGCCTGCGTCGGCGTCGCGCGGGCCGGCGATGGCGAGGCAGGCTGACAGGGCGAGGATCGCAAGGCTGCCGCACCTACGAACCGGAGGCCGCGGCATCGCGTCGGGTGTGCCGAGGGTTTTGGGATGGCGTCTGCCGCTTCCGCCCGGCGAAAGAGCAGGCGCGGTCAACCCAAGTAAACAAGGGCTCCTTTGAAACATATAACCGTCTGCCATCGTCGAGGCGACAGTAACCTAAAATCCTTTCTGTTTGATTAACACATCACCACCGCGGGAGCATTTCCGGCGAGACAGTGACGCTGCCATCTCCGCGGCGTAATTGCCTGCCATTGCCGTCAGTGAACCTGTCGCAACTCTTGAATTGTCCAAACCAGTGGCGCCGGGTCGATGCGTATCTCGCCGATGCGCGGGCGGTTGAGGTCGGCGATCAGGACCATTCCGCCTGCCCACATCGTCAGCAGCAGCGCCGTCAGCACCACCTGGCGGGACCCGGACACGCCGAGATGGTAGCCCATCGCCCCGATGGCCAGCAGGGAGCCGCCCATCAGCATCCATGACAGATCGGCCGGCACTTCGCTTTCGAACGCGAACCGCTCCGCGCGCGCCGTGCTGAACATGTCGATCAGCGCGCCGATCAGCGAGGTCGTGATCGAGGACGGACTGGTTTGCGCGACTTCTTCCGCCGCTTGCCAGATCTGTTTTTGCAATTGCTGCTTGCGAGCTATCAGCGCGGGTTCGACGTCGAAGCTGTCCGAACTGACATAGGCCAGTTCGACCTCGGCGAAATCCTGGATGAGCATTGTGATCGCGGGGCCGTCGCCGGTCGTGATCAATTTGGAGCGCAGCCAGGCATTGCCGATCGCATTGGCATCCTGAACGACGAGGCCGCGCCGCGCCTCGAACCGCGCCTGGGCAATGTTGATCGTCAGGCCGAGAGTAAATGCCAGCAGCCCGAGCATGCCGGTGGTGATGGTGCCGATGCCAACGAGGTCGCGTTCGTGGGAAGGACGGAGTCGAGCGCGCCAGAGGCCGATCTGGAAGCCTGCTTCGTTGGCGATGTAGAGCAACGCGAGGACCGCCGCCGCCAACAGCATGAGGTTGGTATCGACGAGAAAGAAGAAAGCGCGGGCGATCATGCCTTGATTCCGCTGATTGATGCATGAGCATCGCGATGAATTCGTGGGGGATCAATCCACCCCATGGGTGACCGGCGGCGGGTTCAGGATCCTCGCGGCGGCATCCGCGACAACGCTGCCTCGCGGGACGCACAGGACAACGACGCAGCATTTGGTATTTCATTCCGACTGATATGCCTATATATAGGAAATCCCGCTGATGAGAGGGATTTTCGATGGATGGATTCGCGGCCCATTTGACGCGACGAGCTTCGGTTCCCGGCAGCCATTTCGGCGATATCGCCGTGGCGGGCCGGGCGCTCGACCCCGGTATGGGCATCGCCGTCGCGCGCCGCACCGTCTTTCGGTCCGAGGATGAGGAGAGCTTCGGCCGCGTCGCCGACCGGGTTGCGGCGGGCAACATGGCGCTGCTGGGGCGCGCCCCGACGGACGCCGAACGGCAGGAACAGGCACGGCTGCGCAATGCCATCGCCACCGGCGCACTGCTGACCTCGGGGCGGCATCTGCAGCATGGCGATGCCAGCCAGCCGGAGCGGAACATGGAGGTGTTCACCAACTGTGCCACGGCCATCGCGTCGTTCGCGAAGTTCTACCTGTTGCTGAACGGCTCCGGCGTCGGCCGCAGCTATGACGACGCGCTGACCGCGGTCGACTGGATAAACGCACCCACACTGTTGCTGCATCTGGCGCCTACGCATCCCGACTACCCGCACAGCCGAGAAGCTTTGTGCCGCCTCGGCGTCGATCTCGGGCTGCTGCCGTGGGGCACCACGACCGACGGCGCCGGGGTAGTGGAGGCATTCCTCGCCACACACCTCGTCCGGGACCTGCATGCACTGCCGAACGGGACGACCTACCATCGCATCGCCGACAGCCGCGAAGGGTGGGCCAAGGCGGTTGAGGTGCTGGAGGCGATGACCTTCCGCGCGCGAGCGCGATGTGACCCTGCTTCTGGACCTGTCCGATGTCCGGCCGGCCGGCTCGCCCATCCGCGGCATGCAGGGACGGCCGGCGTCTGGTCCGATGTCGCTGCTGCGCGCGTTCCTGAACATCCGCCGCCACGTGATCGATCAGGCCGCGACGCTTGAGCCGTGGGAGCAGGCGCTGCTGATCGACCATCATCTGTCTGTCGAGGTGCAGGTCGGCGGCGCCCGGCGCGCCGCTCGGATGGCCACCAAGTCCTGGCGCGACGCGGGCATCCTGCGCTTCATCCGCTGCAAGTCGGAGGGCGGGCTGTGGACCGCCAACCACTCGGTGATGGTGGATGCGGAATTCTGGCAGCGCGTGCGGTCCGACGCCGCCGATTCGCTGACCCGGCACGCACGGGCGGTGTTCGAAGAGGCGACGCGCTGCGCCTGGATCAACGGCGAGCCCGGTTTCATCAACGGCGACGCGCTGGAGGACCATCGCACCGGCACCGCCTGGGACAAGCCGGTGCATGAGGACGGCCGCGACTTTCGCAGTTCCCGGTATCAGGCGGACGAGGCGGCCGGATTGCTGGCGGAGGTGTCGCGGCGCGCAGCCTCGTCCCGGTTCCCGGTCACAACCAACCCGTGCGGGGAGATCGCCCTGCACGTCACCGGCGGCTACTGTGTGATCGCCGACTTCGCCCCGCTGCTGGCTTGCCCGGTGCCGCTGGAGCAGGTTGCTCCCGGTCAGGCGCCGGATGACGTGGCGGCACTGTGGGATGCGCGGGTGGAGGACTCGGTCCGGCTGGGTGTGCGCTTCCTGATGCGAGCCAACGGCATGGACGCGCTGTACGGGCAGGAGGTTGCGCGCACCAACCGCATGGGCATTGGTCCGACCGGGCTGCACGAGTGGGCGTGGCTGCGGTTTGGGCTCGATTTCAACGATCTGCTGGATGAGGCGCGGTCGGCGCCGTTCTGGGCGATGGTCGGGCGGCTGTCGGAGGCGGCGAAGCGGGAGGGCGGGGCGTATGCCGACGAACTCGGGCGGGCGCGCCCGACGACGGTGACGACGGTGAAGCCGGCGGGGACGACGAGCAAGCTGTTCGGGCTGACCGAGGGGGCGCATCTGCCGGCTCGGCGGCAGTATCTGCGGTGGGTGCAGTTCAAGGGGGTGCGGGATCCGGAGAGCGGTGAATGGGCCGAGGGGTCCGATCCGCTGCTGGCGCGCATATGCGGACCGCGGCTATCCGATGCGGACGCTGAAGACGTTTCCGGGCATGACGGCGGTGGGGTTCCCGACGGTGCCGCTGCTGCTGCGGCTCGGGCTGGGCGAGCGGAGCGTGACAGCGGGGGAGGCGTCGCCGGGGGAACAGTTCCGGTGGCTGCGGTTGCTGGAAGAGCACTGGATCGGCGCGGATCAGGGCAACCAGGTGAGCTATACGCTGAAGATTTTTACCGACCGGCACGACCTGGAGTCGTTCCGGGCGATCGTGCGGGAACAGCAGCCGCTGGTGCGCTGCTGCGCGGTGCTGCCGAGCCGGCCGGATCATGAACTGGGGTATGAGTATCTGCCGGAGGAAGAGGTGTCGGCGGCGGATTTCGACTCGATCGTGCTGGGGATCGATGCGGGGGTGTCGCAGGAGGCAGTGGACCTGGCGCACCTGGAGTGTGCGAGCGGGGTTTGCCCGATTTAGGGCTGTGGAGCTTTTAGCTGGGCAGTGCGTGAAGGGTGGATTGCAGCGACGGCGCGGCCATGCCGCCGAGCAGGCCGGTGGCGGTTGTGGTCAGGGTGGCGGCTCGGAGCGAGGCTGACCGGCGCTGGTCGGGCGGGAGGGTGCCGAGGGTGGCGTTGATCTTCCCGGCCGCGTCGATCATCGCGGTGGCCCAGGCCTGGGACCGTTGCGGCACTGTCATGGGGAGCGGTTGGGGCGTTTGCCGGACGGCGGGCTGGCCGTCGCGTGTGCGGGCCTGGACTGCGTCGGCCAGTTCCTGGGCTGCCGCGAGGCCGCCTGCCAGCGCCTCGTCAGTGGGGTGTTCGTCGGGATCGGCGGGTGGAACGTGGCTGGGGGATGCGCTGTTGGCGGGATTGGCGCGGGATTTCTCCAGCGCGCGACGGTTCTGTTCGGCCGAGCGGTTGCAGGCGTTGGCGTTGCCGCGGAGGCGAAGGGCCATGGGGAGGGAGGTGCTACAGGCCTGGGGAGGTCCCGGCCTGTATTGGCATACGAGGGTGACGTGGCGGCCGGGTCATGCTATGTAAGCATGGCCTGGAGTTACCGCAGCATGGGTTGGAAAAAAACCAAAGAAGATGCGTCGGGTGCCCCGCCCCCGGCTGGGTGGGCGGAAGAATTAGATCGCGGGCTCGCTGATGTTGATCAGGGTCGCGTGACGCCGATCTCTGACGTCATCAGTGATCTTGACGCGACCCTCGCTGGGATGGCCAACGAAGTGGACGATCAGGTTGGCCATGGCGACAATATCCCAAACCGCGCGACGACTAATAAACGCTCTAAAAGCTGATTATCGAGACAAGAACCGTCCTGAGGCAACTCGAAATCTTCGACAAGCGCTGATCGCCGCCGAAGCGGCCGTCGATAATCCAGCCACACGGCATCGGAATTTTCCGGCGACGTACCGGTCGCTTGCCAGACCCGGCGTCCGATGGTTGTTGGTGCATATGTATTGGATCAGCTATAAACCGACCAAGGCGGGAATGGCCATAACCAACGTATTTTGGGATCAAGCTGACATTCCAACCCGCCAGAAACAAGATCAAGACAGACAAGCCAGCCAGCCGAATGGCTCAACAACCGCACAGATCAGAGCGATTTGGCGAAAAACACCTGCACTAACTGGATAGGCAGAACCTGCACTAACTGGATAGGCAGAATATGTATGCGGGTCTGGCTGCGGCCGTTCCTGGCTCCGCCCGCCACTCTGCCCTACTCCGTTTCTCCGCCAAGGTCATATAGTCGTGCCACCATCGGGGGCGCGCCATCGGCCTCGGTCTGCTCCTCCGGGTGCCACCGGTTCGGGGCGACCAGCGTGCCGTGCTCGTGCACCCAGGCCGCGATCGCCAGCTGCGGCGCCGACCGGCGCACGGCGAACCGCCGACCGTCGCCGGGTGGCCGTTCGGGGTCCTCCAGCAGCACGAACCGCACCTGACCTGACCGGACGAGTGCCTGCAGCGCGGGCAGCGTCACCACCGGCACATTGCCGATGAACCCGCCCATGGCGAGCACCGGCGCGCCGGTCGCGATGATCAGCGGCGCGGCCTGCCGGGCGTTCATGGTCGCGGCGAGGAAGCGGACGCCGTCGCCGTTCGCACGCAGGAACGCAGCCAGCGCGGCCTCCGTCCGGGGGTCACGGTGCCAGCGGCCTGCTTCGGTCGGGGTGTCGAGTGACGCAACGGGCCGGGGGCCCTGGATGTGGGCGAAGGCGGTTTCGCCTGCCCACAGAGCGGGGGCGGCCAGCAGCGCCAGCAGACCGAACGCCACCGCGTGCTTGGCGTCCCGGAGGCGTGGTGCGACCACAAGGCCCAGGACGGCGGCCATGACGCTGCCCATCACGCCGAGCGCGAGCCAGGTGCGGCCACTCTCGGCCGCGGTGACACCGTCGATCGTGCCGCCGATGTCGGTGGAGGGCATGATAAGCCACACCTGCCAGCCCGCGGTCAGCACCAGCGTCAGCGGCAGCAGCCACCAGCCGCGCCTTGCGTCCCGCCATCGCGCCCACAGCGACGGGAACCCGACCGCGGCCAGCACCGCCAGCGGCGGCGCCAGCGTCACGAGATAATACGGTGAGAACAGGCCACCGGCGGCGTTGTAGACAATCGCATAGGTCAGCAGCCAACCCAGCCACAGGACCAGATCCAGCGCGGCGGGCGCAGGCAGGGGAAGCTCGGCCGGGGGAAGCTCGGCCAGGGGAAGCTCGGCCAGGGCCGACAGGCCGCCGAGGAGCGCCAGCGGGACCAGCCAGCCTACCTGGGTTGCCAGCCGAGGGTCGGCCAGGCGCAATGGGCCCGCCGGCACGCGCTGGTCTATCACGGCACGAGATCCGGCGTGCACCACGCCGGCGCGGGGGAAGAACCGCTGCAGACCGTTGTGATCGACCACGAGATCGAGCATCGAGTTCACCGGACTGCTGTCGACGAACGGACGGTCCGACACGGGCGTCAGTTCGACCGCGCCGACCCAGGCGAGAGAGACGGCCGCGCAGACGACGCCGCCCGCCGCCAAATGAAGCGCGGGGCGCCAGCGGTTGCCGGGGCGCCCGTCGCCGCTCATCCAGTATGTCAACGCGAATGCCGGCAGGACGACGAATGCGGCCAACATCTTGACGTTGAAACCGACCCCGACCAGCGCCATCGCCAGCAGCAGGAAGCGCCAACTGCCACGCTCGGCCGCGACCAGCAACGCCCAGGCCGCCAGCAGCAGCACCATCACCAGGCAGCTATCGGTGTTCGAGGACCGGTCGACCGCGACGCTGATCGGCGTGATCGCCATCAACAGCGCGGCCAGCAGTGCAGGCCGGACGCCGAAGCGCCGGCGCACCAGCAGCCAGACGACAGCGACCGACACCATACCCTCGATCGCCTGCGGCATCAGCAGGCTCAGGGGCGCGAAGCCGAACAGCCGCACGCTGGCAACCTGCACCCAAAGTGCCAGCGGCGGCTTGTCCAGGGCCAGGACGCCCGCCGGGTCGAAGGCGTTGTAAAAGAAGTTGTGCAGGCTGCGGGTCATGCTGAGCACGCCAGCGGAATAATACTCGTTGCCGAACCCGTTGCGTGCCAGGGCATACAGCCTCAGAACGAAACCGAGCAGCAGTATTGTACCAAATGAAACCAGTTCCCAAACCATCCGGATGCGCTCGGCTGACCATGCGGCCCGGGCGCTTTAGCAGACCCACGTGACGGACGAAGAAAATTAGGGCAACGAAATGCAACGCTACCTGGCGGCAGCCGTGGCGAACGGGCACCGTCCATGCTGCGCGGCACAGAAGCGAGCGCCGGCACCGCTGCGCAGCCCGGGACCCCCTGATCGGGCCTGGCGCACCAGTTTCGCCAGAGCGGCGATGAAGCCTGCATCGGCGTTCTGCGTCGGCACCCGGAAATATCCGGGTACCGCAAGCTTCAACGCGAGGTCGCGATATTCGACGTCCAGTTCGACGAGTGTTTCGGTGTGTTCCGAGACGAAGGCGATCGGGACGACCAGCACAGCGGTCTTGTCGTGCGCCGCCCGCTCGATCTGCTGCTCGGTGCTGGGCTCGATCCATTTCTGCGGCGTGGCGCGGGACTGGTAGCAGATCGTGTAATCGACGGTCTCACCCCAGGCGTCGACCACCGCGGCGACGGTCTGCTCGACCTGCCACTGATAGGGATCGCCGGCCTTGACGATCACTTCGGGCAGGCCGTGCGCCGAGAACAGCACGCGCAGCGGCATCGGCCGGATCCAGCTCGGCGCGGGCGCGGTCGTAGGCCGCCTTCACCAGCGCGGCGGTGGCCGCGACGAAGGCGGGATCGACAGGATAGCAGCAGAGAGTCGTGGTGTGGGCGGCCAGCCCGACCCGTGCCGCGGCCTGCCGCCACGCGATCAGCGAACTGCCGGTCGTGGTGGTCGAATATTGCGGGTACAGCGGCAGCAGCACGACCTCATCCGGCGCCCACGCCTTGACCGCGCGGGCCGCTTCCAGACTGAACGGGTGCCAGTAGCGCATGGCGATGAAACACTTGGCCTCGACGTCCGGGAAGGGCGGCCTCCAGGGCCGCGGCCTGCTGCTCGGGTCAGGCCGAGCAGCGGGGATTTGCCGCCCAGCAGGGCGTAGTTGGCGGTGGCGGGTGCCACGCGCGCACGGGCAATGATCCGGGCAAGGAACGGACGCACGAAGAACGGGACGCGCAGGATCGCGGGATCGCGGAACAGGTTCAGCAGGAACGGCCTGATCGCTTCCGGGCGGTCGGGGCCGCCGAGGTTGAACAGGACGATCGCGATCCTGGGGCGGGACGGGGCCATGGCGGCCGTGGCAGGAGTCACGCGCCCGGCGGGCTGGTCAGCCGGCACGCACCTGCTCCAGCAGCGCCGCCACGTGTTCCGGCGGGGTCTGCGGCACGATCCCATGGCCCGAGATTGAAGATGAACGGCCGGCCGCGCATCGCATCCAGGATCGCGGCCGTCTCGCCCGCCATCGCCGGCGCCGCCCGCGACCACGGCCAGCGGATCGAGGTTCCCCTGCACCGCCACGTGCGCCGGCAGCATCGCGGCTATCGCGCCGATGTCGCTGCCGGTATCGACGCCGATCCCGTCGACACCGGTCGCGGCGTAGTCCCGCGTCATCACGCCCGCCAGGCGCGGAAACCCGATGATCGGCACACCAGGATGTCGCTGCCTGAGCGCCGCGACGATCCGTGTTCGCCGGCGCGACGCAATGCGCCCGGAACAGCGACGGCGACAGGACGCCGGCCCAGGAATCGAACAGCATCAGCGCCTCGGCGCCCGCCGCCACCTGGGCGGACAGGTAGCTCGATCGTCGCCTCGGTCAGCACGTCCATCAATCGCCGGAACAAGGCCGGCTGGGCGTAGGCCATGGCGCGGACATGGGCGAAATCCTTCGATCCGCCGCCCTCGATCATATAGCAGGCGACGGTGAACGGAGCGCCGGCGAAGCCGATCAGCGTGGTGTCCGCGAAGCCCTCGCGCGCCAGACCGGCGCGGACCAGGCGCACCGTCTCCATGATCGGCGCCACACGTTCGGCCACCCGGGCGGGGTCGAGCGCCGCGACACCGGCCTCATCGCGCAGCGTGGGGAGAACCGGGCCCCTCGCCTTCCTTGAATTCGAGGCCGTGCCCGAGCGCCCAGGGCAGCATCAGGATGTCGCTGAACAGGATCGCGGCGTCGAAGCCGTAGCGGCGGATCGGCTGCAGCGTGACCTCGGCCGCGAGGTCCGGCGTGGTGCAGAGCGCGACGAAATCCTTCACGCCGGCACGCACCGCCCGGTATTCCGGCAGATAGCGCCCCGCCTGGCGCATCAGCCAGACCGGCGGCGGCCACACTGCTTCACCGCTCAGGGTCCGCAGCAACCGTTTCATCGGAACGTCCATTGGCTGAAGATGGGGCCGATCCGCCTGTGTCCAAGCTATCGTCGCCTCGGTCAAGCGACGAACGCATGCTCCGACATGCCGTTGCTGACGGTGTCGAACGCCGCGAGAGAGCACCATCGCGCGCAGTGCGGCGGCGGCCCCGGTGATTGGGGCGAACCAGTCGCCCGGTTGCTGTTGGCGGAAAATCGTCAACCGCGGGTACCAGGGGCTGTCACGCCGCCCACTCAGCCATCGCCAGCAGCCGTCGTAGCGGTCGAGCAGGAAGACCGGCTTGCCCACCAGACCGGCGAGATGGACGACGGAGGTGTCGACGCTGATCACCACATCGAGGCTCGGCGATGATCGCGGCGGTGTCGGCGAAGTCCGTCACGTCAGGCATCGGATCAGTCAGATCCAGGCCTGGCGGCCGCGGCTGGCGCGCCGCCGGGCCCACCTGCAGACTGACGAACGACACGCCGGCGACGTCGAACAGCGGCTGAAATGCCGCCAGTCCAGCGCTGCGGCGCCGGTCCAGCGTTCCGAAGCCCGGCAGCGACGGCCGCGCCTGACCGGCCCAGACCAGTCCGGCCCGCAGGCCACCGCAGGGCAGCCGCGCCGCCCAACTTCGCACGAGCGCCGGGTCCAGGGACACCGCCGGCACGGGCGGGATGGTATGCACTGTCGTGCCGAATATCCTGGGCAGGCTGAACATCGGGCAGACAAAGTTACATTCGCGGCAGGTGGCGCGAGTCGGTCACGACCGCGGCGACGCCCGGCACCGCCCGCATCACGCGTTCCAGCGACGGCGGCACGTATGCCAGGACCCGCGCGCCGCGTTCGGCCAGCAGCGGGAGGTAGCGCAGGAACTGCAGCGTATCGCCGAACCCGTCCTCATGCTGCGCGAGGATGGTCAGGCCGGTCATGCGATCGTCCGGACGTAACGACGGCATCAGCCGGGGCAGGTCGATCGGCGGCTCGTCCGGTGAGGTTGAAGCGCGCCTCATAGTCCTGCCAGGCACACTCCCACTGGCCCGCCTTCAGCAACGCGACGGCCCGGTTGACGCGAAAGCGCGGATTGTTCGGATCGCGCGCTACCGCACGGTCGTGCGCGGCGATGGCATCCGCGAAACGGCCTTCGATCTTCAACACCATGCCGAGGTTCGACCAACTTGCCGCCGCGTCCGGGTTCAGCGCGACAGCACGCTGAAAACTGTGCGATGGCCGCGGGGAAGCGGGCCTGTTCCGCCCGTGCCAGACCCATCAGGTGGTGCGCGGCGGTGGTGTCCGGGCCGTCCGCCAGGATCGTCTGCGCCTCGGCCGGCTGGTCGATGTCGAGCAGGAACGCCGCGAAGCTCAACCGCAGGCGATCGTCGGCGGGCGACAGGCGCAGGCAGGCGCGGAACTGACGGGCGACCAGGGCGCGGGGCAGCGGCAGCGTCAACCGCGCGAGGTCCAGGCAAGGATGGTCCGCACCCGGCCTGAGCGCGGCGGCGGCGGCCAGGATCGGGGCCGCGCGCGCGTCCTCGCCCATCGCGGCGACGGCGAGACCCAGCACCAGCGCGGCGATCGGATCACGCGGGTCGGCGGCGACAGCGGCCTGGGCGGCGGTTTCGGCCTGCAGCCAGGCGCCGGCCGACAGCAGTTGCATCGCGGCCGGCAGAAGTTCAGGCGGCGCCATCGCGGGATCTCCACAGATGGCGCGAGCTTACCAGGGGAAGGTTGCCGTGAAGTTAACGGTGGGTATGGACCCCACTGTCGCGACCGACCGTGTTGCGATGGCGACGATCGGGGCTGGCAGGTGGGATTCCCGGATCAGTATCGGGACGATCGAGCGGAGAGGACGCAAGTACCAATGGTTCCGGAACATCACATCCTCCGGAAGGGATCGCGTGTGGTCCAATGCTGACGCCAGGACTTCGCCATCCTCTGATCAGTCATGAGTTAGCACCGCATGGGCGGGCATCGTGAAACCATGGCACGTCGCGGCGCGATGTGCGCGATGGCGTCCTACCGGGCGCAACGGCTTGGCCCACCGTTCACACGGCGATGCCGTTAAGAATTCCTTAACAGTCCCCGTGTATATCTTCAGCAGGATACGCTTAAGGACCTGCAGTGGGTGACATCGGTACAGAAGCGCCGGCGTCAGAGCGGGTGCGCCTGGCAGACCGGATCGGGATTGTTCCGCGCCTGCTCGGATGTTCGCTTTTGGCGATTTTGGTCGCGGTCGCAACCGTCCAGATCTGGACGTTAAGATCCGTCGAAAAGAACGGGCTGCAACGGGCGCAAGAGGCGCTCGGCGTAAGCATGGCGATGCTGAAGCTCGAACTGGCTCCGCTCGGCGGGACTTGGAGCGCAACGACCGACGGCCGCCTGGTGCTGGGATCGACGACGCTGAATGATCGAAACAGCCTGGTGGACGCCGTAAAGGACGTGACTGGCGCAGCGGCCACGATCTTCCTGGGCGCCACACGGGTCGCGACCAACGTCAGGAAGCCCGACGGGTCCCGAGGCATCGGCACCAAGCTTGCGCCTGGCGCGGTCCACGATGCGGTGCTGCGCGATGGACGTCGCTATGACGGTTTCGCAGTGATCCTGGGAGAGCCTTATCTCACCCGCTACGAACCCATTCGAGACCCACAAGGGCAGACGGTCGGTATCCTGTTTGTCGGCGTGCCCATGTCTGACGCGACCGCCTTCATGAGCCGTATTGAGACAGAGGCCGCGGCCGGCGCGCTGCTGATCGCCATATTCACCGGCCTTGGCTACCTCTGGGTGCTTCGCGCAACCGTTCGTCCGCTGACCAATCTGGCAGGCGTCATGCACCGGATCGCGGACGGGACGCTCGGTTGCGCGGTTCCGTGGATCCAACGGACTGACCAAATCGGCGAAATGGCGCGCGCGCTGCAACTGCTCCGCGATACTTCCGCGCACGCCCGGTTTCTGGAGGAGGAAGCAACAGCATCGCGTGCCCAAGCCGAGGCGGCGACGCAAACCGCCCTGACCGCAATGGCCGAAACCGTCGAGACCGAGACAGGCGCGGTTTTGGACCAGATCCGCCAGCGCACGACAGCCATGGCGACGACCGCGGATGCGATGAGCGCCTCGGCCGGGCGCACCGGCGCCGCAGCCGAGACCGCTGCGAGCGCGGCCGGGCAAGCGCTGGCCAATGCGCAGTCGGTTGCCGGCGCGGCCGAACAACTCAGTGCCTCGATCCGCGAAATCGGCAGCCAGATGAGCCAGTCCGCCGCCGTGGTCGGACGCGCGGTGCTCGCCGGCAGCGAGACACGCGCCACCATCACCGCACTGAACCAGGAGGTCGAGCAGATCGGCGTGGTCGCCGACATGATCGGGGCGATCGCCGCCAAGACCAACCTGCTGGCGCTGAACGCCACGATCGAGGCGGCCCGCGCGGGCGATGCCGGCAAGGGCTTCGCCGTCGTGGCCTCCGAGGTGAAGCAGCTTGCCACCCAGACCGCCCGTTCGACGCAGGAGATCACCCAGCATATCAGTCAGGTTCGTGCGGCCACCGAAGCCTCGGTCGCGGCGGTGGAGCGGATCGAGGCAACGATTACCGAGGTCAACGCGATCGCCGGCTCGATCGCGGCGGCGGTCGAGCAGCAGGGCGCGGCGACGGCGGAAATCGCCCGCAACGTGACCGAGACCGCCGCCGCCGCGAACGAGATGACGGCCCGCGCCACGGAGGTTTCGGCCGAAGCCAGCGAGACCGGCCGCCAGGCCATCGAGGTACGTAACAATACAACGGGGCTGGACGATGCGATGGAGGAGCTGCGCCACTCGGTGATCCGAACGGTGCGCACCTCCGCGATCCAGGTCGATCGGCGTGGCAGCGCGCGCTTGGGGATCGACCTGGCCTGCCGCGTGATGATCGGGGGCCAGGCCCATCGAGCGCAGGTCGTTGATCTGTCTGGTGCCGGCGCCCGGGTGCGCGGCGCCCCGGCGTTCCAGGCGGGTATCGCCGGCACGCTCGCCATTGATGGCGTGGGCTATCCGTTACCGTTCATTGTCACGCGCAGCTTGGATGACACGCTGGGCCTGGCGTTCGCGCTGGACAAGGCCACCGAAGCGAAATTGCGCGAGACGCTGGGGCGGCTGGGCCAGCAGCGCGCGGCGTGATGCAGGCGCGGGCGGGCGCGGGGTTGATCATCGTTGCTCCCGGCGCATGGAGGCACCACGGAAGCCTGCCGCTTCGCAGACGCATAGCGTTGCATGGCGGTCCTGCCGGATCCCGGGCACCTACAGGGCCCTGGGCGGTGTCGGCGGCACGCGGTTCCAGAGACATTGAGAAAACCTAATTTGAAACCCAATTTGAATCGTGTTCTTGCCGCACCATTTGGCCTATAGAGCCGGTGAGCATGCCAAAGGCGAAGCCGTCCAAATCCGGACGCCGCGGGTGCCGGCCGAACGAAAAGAACCTCCATGCACCTCGAATCCTCGCCGCCACAGCTAGATGCGGCGGCTCTCGACCGACGGGCGATGCTCGCCAGCCTCGCGTCGTTCCAGGCGCCGTCGGCCCGCCGCAGCATGACGCAGCTTGCCGTGACCGCCGCGCCCTACGTGTTGCTGCTCGCCTTCATGTACTATGCTTATTACCACATATCCCCCTGGCTGAGCCTGGCGCTCGCATTGCCCGCCGCCGGCCTGGTAGTCCGCCTCTTCATCATCCAGCATGATTGTGGCCATGGCGCGTATTTCAGGTCGCGCTGGGCGAACGAGGTGGTCGGTCTGTTTTGCAGCCTGACCACCTACACACCGTACGCCATGTGGCGCCGCAACCATGCGGCACACCATGCGGTATGGAACAACCTGGACAGGCGCCCCTCCAGCGGCGACATCTATTCCGGCTGCCTGACGCTCAAGGAGTACGAGGCGCTTTCGCCGATCCGGCGGCGGCTGTACCGCCTCGCCCTGCATCCCCTGGTGTCGCAGCTTCTGCTGCCGCCGGTGGTGTTCATCCTGCTTCACCGCATCCCCTTCGCCGCGCCGAGGGGCTGGCGGAAGGAACGGGCGAGCGTCTATCTGACCAACCTGGGGATCGGCGCCTTCCTGCTGACGCTTACGCTGCTGATGGGATGGCAGCCTGTGCTGCTGGTCCAACTGCCGGTCATTGCCATGGCGTCAATCATCGGCGTCTGGCTGTTCGCCGTCCAGCACCGGTTCGAGCACTCGCTGTGGCTGCGCCAGACCGACTGGACCGCCGCGGGAGCCGCGATGCACGGCAGTTCCTGGCTGCGGCTGCCGAAGGTGCTGCAGTGGTTCACCGGCAACATCGGCTTCCACCACGTGCACCACCTGATGCCCCGCGTGCCGAACTACCGGCTGCAGGCCGCCCATCGGGCTGGACCGGCGTTCGCCACGGTGACCGGCCTGACGCTATGGCAGGCCCTGCGCGCACCAAGGTTCACGCTGTGGGACGAGGCGCGGGGCGCCATGATTCGCTTCCCAGGCCGTCGATAGGCAGTCTGCCCATCCGCGCGGCCTGAGACGGCGCTACTGGACGGCGTCAGGCCCCGAATCACGGCAGGCATCCAGGGCACGCTGGGCCAAGGTCAGTATCGTTGTCATGTTGAAGGGCTTCAAGACGAACGCATCGCACGCGCGAACTTCGTTCTTCAGGCTCTCACGGCGGCCGCTGGCATAGATCACGGGCAAGCCCGGGAAGCGTTGCCTGGCCTTGGTCGCCACGGCATTGCCATCGGCTCGGCCCGGCATCTGAATGTCGGTGATCAGCAGGTCGAAGGCCCGAGGCTGATCGATCAACAGCAAGGCGCGATCGCCGTCTTCCGCTTCGACCACGTCGAAACCGGCCTCAGCGAGGCATTCCGCCATCCAAAAGCGGATCAGGGCCTCATCCTCGACGAGCAGCAGCCGTTTACCCGTCGCGATGTCCGCCATCGCCTTTCCCGACCTTTGGTTTTTAATCAGGTGATGAGGCGAAGCATCGGCGCATGGCGCCGTGACGCGTCCACGCCGCTTCGGCCATCGATCAACAGCCGAAGCCGGCCCACGAGTTCCATCCGTCGGAACGGCTTGCTCAAGACCTCGACGCCGGATGGCAGATCGCGCAACCGAGCCGCATCGGCGAAGCCGGTGATGACGATGCCTGGCAGGCCGGACCGAAGCTGATCAGCCTGTGCCAGCAGTTCGACGCCGTCCATGCCCACCATCGCATAGTCGGTCACCATGGCGTCGACCCTGACGCCGCTCCCCAGTATCGCGAGTGCCTCATCGCCGCTGCGGGCAAACCTGACCGCGAATCCCGAAGCGGTCAGAGATGCAGACAACATCCGCAGCACATCCGGATCGTCGTCCACCATCAAAATCGTCTGCACGCTGGTGTCGTCGGTCCGCGCGGCGCCGTCCGGGAGCGCCTCGGAAGTGCCGGCATGTGTGCCGACATGCCCGGCGCAGACATGCGCGTCGGCGAAGCGCGTGACGACCTCGATGACGAAGTCGTTCGCCTCCTGCGTGGCGTCGCGAAGAACATGCCGAAGCCGCGTCAGCCGGGTTTCCGGCAAACCCGGGGCGACGCGCGCGACACGGCAAATGACGTCGAGGGCGGTGCTGCACTGGAGATCGTCAAGATCCCGCAGCCCGCGAAACAGTTGCTGCATCACCTGGGCGTGAGCGGTATAGACGATTGTCTCGTCACGCTCCATGCAGGTGTTGAACGGACCGATGAACCAGTCCATCGGCAGGCGGAACAGATTGGCGAACTCGGCCAGCAGGACCGCCGAGACCCGGTTGGCCCCACTCTCATATTTCTGTATCTGCTGAAACGATACGCCGATCTCGCTGGCCACGTGCTGCTGCGAGAAACCCGACAGCCGGCGCAGGAAGCGAAGACGCTCGCCGATATGGCGCTCCAGTTCCGATGCGCGGAACCGGTTCCCGAGGCCATGGCTGGTTTCATCCGATACCAAGCCGTCATCGGACCGAATGGTCCCGTAGGGAAGGCCGCGCCCCGGAATATCACGCGTGTCGTTATTGCTCACGGATTCGGATTCCCTCGACCAAAGGCGATTGAGATGGTTTGGATTGTGGTGATGCGATGATGCGCTGGAGCTCCCGCACCAGGGCGTCTCGCCTGAATGGCTTTTGCAGGACCTCGATGGGGCCTGCGCCGGCCAGCCTCGCGTCTTCCATCCATGCGGTGATCACCAGTGCCGGCAGACCCGGGCAGATCGCGCGGGCCTGGCTTATCAGTTCAATGCCGTCCATGCCCGGCATGGCGAAATCGGTGACGAGGCAGTCGAAGGGCCCATCTTCACGAAGCGCACGCAGAGCCATTTCCGCCCCCCACGCCGGAACCACCTCGAATCCCGCGCCGCGGAGGAAGGAACCGACGGTCACGAGAACATCCGGCGCGTCGTCAACGAACAGCAGGCGACCCACGGTCTGTGTTCGCGGAACGTCCTGCGTGGCGCAGTCAGGCACTTCTTCGGCTACTGCCGGCAGACTGAGTTCGACGGTCGTGCCCTGGCCTTGCGCGCTCCGGATGCGGAATTCGCCGCCGCTCTGGGCGATGAAGCCTTGAACCGAAGACAGGCCGAGGCCGGTGCCATGGGCGCCTTTCGTGGTGAAGAACGGCTCGCACGCCCGCTCCAGCGTCTTGCTGTCCATCCCCGTGCCGTGGTCTCCGACACTCAGCAGAACATGTCTTTGCGCCTGCTGGTCCGGTCGCGAAACCGACGGAGGTGCCGCCCTGGCCTGGATGCGGATCGTCCCCCCATCGGGCATCGCGTCCCGCGCATTGAACACCAGATTGAGCAGCGCCGACTCGAGGTGGGCACGGTCGGCGAATATCGCCGGCGTGCCTGGCTCGACCCAGGGCACCAGTCTGATCGCCGGTCCAACGGCTTTGCCGATCGTCTCGATCAGATGCGAGAGGAACGCGGAAACCGATATAGCCTGCGGGTGAAGGTGCTGCTGGCGGGAGAACGAGCGCAGCTGGGAGGTGAGTCGCGCGCCGCGCTCACCTAGTTCCAGCGCCTGTGATGCCAGGGCCCAGGGTTCCGGGGAGTCGGCGAGGCTATCGAGCAACAGTTCGAGACAGGCCAGTTGCGCCTGGAGGATGTTGTTGAAGTCATGCGCGACACCGGCGGTCAACTGGCCCAGGGCCTCCATGCGATCGGCCTGGACCAGCTTGGCCTCCAGTTCCATGCGCCGGGTGACGTCGCGCACGACGACGATCACGCCGCGGCCGGCGGGTAATGCGCGGCCGCGCGCCTCGACCTGCCGCCAGGTCCCATCGTGGTGCTGAACGCGCACGACCGGGGGCGACGGTGGCGGATCGCCCTGATCGAGGAAACCTGGCATCAGGAGGTCCCGGTCCTCGGGATGCACGAGATCCAGCCAGTTACGCATCACCAGGGCATAGTCCGGATAGCCCAGAACGCTTTGGCTGGCCGGGGAGGCGAACCGGCATCGTCCATCCCAATCGAGGCGCAGCAGCAAATCGCTGGCATGATCGGTCAGCATACGGACTTCATCGACGTAGCTGCGCGCCACGTGTTCCGCGGCGGCACGCCGGCGGAGTTCCCGGCGCAGGCTCCATCCCAGTCCGGCGGCCAGGAGCATCAGGCTACCGAGCGCGCCGGTGACCATGAGAGCGCGCTCGAACCAGCCGGCGTAAAGTTCATCGGAGGATATCGCGATGAGGATACCGAGCGGATAAGATCCGACCTGGCGATAGACCACGACACGGTCGACATGGTCGGTCAGGCTTCGTGTTTCGTAGGCCCCCGACGCTGTTTGCGTGATGCGCGCGACAAGGGATCCGCCGCTGATGTCACGATCCATCGCGGCCGTCTCCGCCGGCTTGCGGACCAGCAGTCGGCCGTCGGTGGTGAACAGAGCCACGACCCCTGCCCCGCCGGTGGAGAGCTTATCGAACATCTCCAGAATGATATCGAGTTCGATGGAGCCGACGGCGATGCCGGCGAAAGTGCCATCCGGACGGTTTACCCGCCGGCTGAGAAGCAGCGACCAGCGTCCGTCCATCGGGCTGAGCGTTGGGCCGGTCATCAGCAGGCCCAGGTCGGCCCTGGCACGATGCGCCTTGAAGTAGTAACGGTCCGAGACGTTGACGCTCAGCGGTGTCTCGGCCGTGGAAGCATAGACGACCTGGCCCCTTTCGTCGGTGATGGACACGCCGCCGAAGACCTGCGTTCCGATCGCACCATCGAACAGGACGGCTTGCCGCACATCGGCCGGCAACGCCGCCAGTTCCGGCAGTCTGGTGCCTGAAATCGCTGCACGCAGAGCGATGTCCATGGTATCGACCGAATGGCGAATGTCGTGCTCGAGTCCCAGAAGCACGTTTTCGCCGGCGCGAACGGCGCGATCGTATATCACCGCTCGGCTTGCCTGGATCAGCCAGCCGGTCCCGGCCAGGATCGCGAGCGTCAGCATCACGCTCGTCAGCACGAAGCTGTGGCCGACGGAGAGCAAGGTCCGCTGCTTTGCAACATTCTGGGCGAGCATCGACATCCAACCGCGGCAGGGAATTCGATCAATACTTCCTTAGGAGGATACGAATGTTAATGCCAAGCAATTAACGTGTGCAATCGCGTGAAACTGCCGTTCGCGGTGTGAATTAGCGTTATTTCGATCAAGCACAATTTATGAGACCGAATCGTCAGCGCGGGTGGGGCGGCGCCTCATTCAGCCCGGTCGGCGGCCCGCATGCCTTCGATTCCCGTTCAGTACGGCCGCCCGACGTCACAAGCCCCGGAACCCGGTCGGGCGGCCGAAATGGGCGCGCGCCACATAGGTCGCGTGGTTATGTTGGAGTGCCGAAACATGCGAGTTGTACATAGCGACGTCGCGGAAATAGCGCTCCAGCCGGCTGCCCTTCCTGGTCGGCGCCGACAGCGAATTCTGAAACATCAGTTCGACTGCCTGGCGGGCGAGGCCACCGGCCTGCTGCGCCAGCGCCCATAGCCGCAGATTGTCCTCGACGCTGATCGGCGTGCGATCGCGCTGCCATCTGTGGCAATATTCCATGTACCGGTCCGCAACCCCGTGCAGGATGGTCTCCGCCGCCTCGGTCATCGCCAGCGCCAGGCCGAATGGCCGCAGATAGTCCGGATGGTCGGCCCAGAGCAGGGCCGGCTCGGCCAAGGAACGGTTGCGCAGCATCAGCGTCTCGAACTCGTCCAGTGCCGCCCAGGCGGTTCCCACCACCACCGAGACAAGGGAGCAATGATACGGTCCCATCATGCGGCCGAGATACATCGGATTGCCGTGCAGGCGGGTGCCTGGCGTACCATTCTCCATCCCATCCGGCCGCGCGCCCAGCCAGTCGAGTTGGACGACCATGTGTTCCGGAACGAAGGCGTCGCGGACCCGGGCGCTGTGGGAGCCGCTCGCGCGCATGCCCAGCGTGCGGTCGCCGCCCCAGTCGTCGAGCACCTCGAACGCGGCGCGCGGCACCACGACCTGACGAGGGCTGCCGTCCGGCGCAGCGTCGTCAAGAAGCATAGCGCCGCACAGGAGATGTGTCGCGTAGGGAATGCCGGAGCAATAGTTCCATTGCCCGTTCAGGATGTAACCACCCTCGACCGGCTTGAGATTGCCCATGGTCGCCGGGCGGTGCGGGGCGATGAAATGCCCGTCGCGGCCGAACAGTTCCCGCTGGGCCTGCTCCGGCCAGTGAGAGCCGACGACGTAGGCGTGCGAGCCTCCGAGCGAGAGGCACCAGCCGGCGGCGGGGTGTCCGCGCGAAATCTCGACGATCAGGCGGTAGTTGGTGCCGAGGTCGAACTCATAGCCGCCGAACAGGCGTGGCTGGGTGACGCGATAGAAGCCGGCCTCGACGAAGGCCCGGTGCATCTCGGGGGAGTATGTGCCGCGCTCGTCTGCTTCGTCCTGCTGGTCGCGCAACAGGCCGCGCAGGGCGACGGCGCGGTCAAACAGGCGCTGGGGTGTCATGTCCGGTTCGGGGACCGGGATCGGATCGGATTTGACGGCGGCGGACACGTTCAGGTTCACGCGCTTACTCCAGGACTTCAAGGACGCATGACCCTAGTATCGCGCATCAGAGACGTGCGATACAGCGGTCCTGATTGGAAGCATCCGCAGCAGGGGGCTAATCGTGGCCGATGCGCGCCTCGCGCCTGTCTGCGATCGGATACCTTTGCGCAGAGTTTCTGACGGGTTGGTATATTGCGGCGGACGAACGCACGATTTATCTCTGCGGGACCGAATTCGACCCAGGCAAGGCGTGGGCCGGTCTATGAGGCAGTCTCGGGAGCAGACGTTCGGTGCCATATGGCGCCGGCTGCCTCGCCTCAATTCCGGTCATTCGGACCGTGGCCATCAAATTCCGCCGGAACTGCATAGCACGCTGAATGGCTGCAAGGACAAATCGTGTCCCGCGGCCTGTGCGACGCGGCCCGCGCCCTCGGCAACGGCGACGTCGATAAAGGGGAACACGGATGGCTTCAACGTCAGGTCTGACAGGGAGGATTGGTGAAGGGATCCAACGGTCGCCAGGTGCAGATGCGCCGCAACTCACACGCGAATGCTCATCTACGATTCGGAGGTCCAGTTCAGCCATGACCGAGCCTGACACCGTCGCGCCAGCGCGGCCGCGGACAGCGGTTCCAGGGAATTTACGCGATGCCGATATGGTATGGATCCCCGGCGGCACGTTCCGCATGGGGTCGGACAAGCACTATCCGGAAGAGGCGCCGGCTCACAGCGTAACGGTCGACGGTTTTTGGATCGATCGCACGCCCGTGACCAATCGTGAGTTCCGTAAATTCGTTACTGCAACCGGTCATATCACGGTCGCCGAAATCGCGCCGGAGGCGAGGGACTATCCGGGTGCGCTGCCGAACATGCTCAGGCCAGGCTCGCTGGTTTTTTCGGTTACGAAACAACAAGTCGATCTGCGAGACTGGAGCCAGTGGTGGACGTTCAAGTTCGGCGCCAACTGGAAGCGGCCTTACGGACCGCGCAGTTCGCTTGCCGGGTTCAACGATCATCCGGTGGTTCACGTCGCCTATGCCGATGCATTGGCTTACGCCCAATGGGCCGGCAAGGATCTGCCGACGGAAGCAGAATGGGAGTTTGCCGCTCGCGGCGGACTGGACGGCGCCGAATTTGCCTGGGGCGACGAACTCACGCCTGGCGGCAAGCAGATGGCAAACACCTGGCAAGGCGGTTTTCCACGCCAGAACCTGAAGCTTGACGGTTATGAGCGCACCTCGCCCGTGACCGCATTTCCGCCGAACGGCTACGGCCTCCATGACATGATCGGCAACGTGTGGGAGTGGACGAACGATTGGTATTCGTCCGCGCATGAGGCGGATGCTCCAAAATCGTGCTGCATCCCGGCAAATCCCCGTGGCGGCCGAGTAGATGCCAGCTACGATCCCTGCCTTCCGGAGATCAGGATCCCGCGCAAGGTGCTCAAGGGGGGCTCGCATCTCTGCGCGCCGAATTATTGCCGGCGCTATCGCCCGGCGGCACGTCATGCGGAGCCGATAGACACGTCGACGAGCCATGTCGGCTTCCGCTGCATTGTTCGGCCGGCGGAAACGACCTGAGGGCCACGTCGGTGCCGGGCGCCAGACGGCCGTTGCAGGTCGAGTCCGGCGGGCCCCGTTCTGTCCGTCCCTAACGACCGCGATGCGCACGCGGCCGGGGAAATCCCGAAAAGATCGGTGGCGATTGAACCGCCAGGACGCCAAGGCGCCAAGACGTTCGCTCTGATCGCACATCTCGGCAGACGCCTCACTGGCAGCCGATGACCTGGCGCCTTGGGGTCCTGGCGGTTCACCTGTCCATCCGTCCTCGCACGCGTGCGGCGGGCCGCTGATCGCGACATTCGTACCCGGTCTCGTTCTGTCGGCCGCTATCGGGCGGTTGGCGAACGCGGGTACGTCCCGCGAGGTCCTGGTAAAATCGGTGACGTGAAGCACTGGCGAAATCGGGAACGGCGCGGCGAGTCAAGGTCGATCGGCGTCCGGCCGGCTCTGGGGACGTGGCGACGGCGATCCGGGGATGGGCGGAGAGGCAAAACCCTGCTTAGACAATTTTCAGCCTGACTGTGCAGGCCGAAAATGGTCTACCTCTTTGTTTGATTGCATGATTCACGCGCCGGGACGTTCCGCTCAGCCCGATCACGCTCTAGTCACCATCCTGCGTCAATCGGCCGCTCAACGGGAGAGATGGAAGAATGTCCGCGACGGCCCCTGCCCGCGGGAAAGCCTCCGGCGTCGGCACCGTCCTCCGGGTGACCAGCGGCAATTTCCTGGAGATGTTCGACTTTTTCCTGTTCGGGTTCTACGCGACGTATATCTCCCGGGCGTTTTTCCCGGCGGGCAGCGAATTTGCCAGCCTGATGCTGACTTTCATGACGTTCGGCGCCGGGTTCCCGCGGTGCAAACGCGAGCCTCGCGGGAAGGGCGGATGGTTTAGAGAATCGGGTTGACTTGGGTCACCGGGGCTATCATTTCCTATAACTAATGGAGGGGAAGCGCAGGGATGCACCGCCGTTTGTTTTTGCTGGGAACAGTCTTTCTGCCGCTGAGCGCTGCCTACGCTCAGACGCCTGGCCCGGGGTATGGTTATCCGCCGCCCGGTTATCCGCCGGCAGGCTCCCCGCCCCCGGGTTATCCGCCGCCCGGTTACCCGCCGACGGCCTCGCCGCCCCAGGGTTATCCGCCACCCGGTTATCCACCACCCGGTTATCCGCCGCCGCCCTACCCGGTCGCCCAGCCGGATCCCTACGGCGGCGTCTATCCCGGCTACGCCTACAACAATGGAGCGCCGACGCTGCTCGTCGCCGGCGTGGTTTTCCCGCTGATCCTGGTTGGCGGCGTATGGGGCTACTGGGGCAGCGGCCACCATTGGGTCCGCGCGCCAGATCCAGTGTTCCGGCATCTGGAAGATCGACGACGGGCGGGCGTTGTCTTCCGCGTCGGCGGGCCCGCGCACCCTGTCGGGCGGTACGACGCGTATCATCCAGGCGGTGCTCCGCGGGCGGGTGGGCAGTCCGAGCGGGAACATAACCATAACCATTGATGACAGCCGGCAGGGTCACGGCCGGTTTGGCTGCGCAGGTTCCAGCGCATTGTCGGTCGCAGCGGGCCTGGCCCTCCGGCGAGACCGGGAAGCGCAGGAATGCGGCGGCCTCGGGTTGCTGCGCCCCTGTGACGATACTGGCAGAGACCCCATGCAGTCTGGCAGTGCGGACGGTGGCGAAACCGAGCAGACGATCTCTGCCTCGCGGCGGGCGATCACCGCGCTCACACCGGTTCGGCCGGGATGATGCGATCAGGCAAGGAGTGGGGAGGTGGAGGAGACGAAGATCATTTCGAGGCCGGGATGCGCCAACACAGCACGCACGCGGATTTTCTGACGGTACCGGAGGGTGGGCGGATTTACGGAACGCGACGGCGAATACCGTCGGTCAACAATCCGGTGTTGGAATCGATCAGCAGCGCCATGCGGTATCCGCGGAGGCGTGGACAAGTCAAAAACCGCGCCTCGTGGAGCGGATGGAAGTTGATGTCGGTTCGATACCCACGCGCCGGGGACGTTCCGCTCGGCGCGATCATGCTCTAGTCCAGCAACAACGGCAAATGCCGGGTCAAAATCCCATCCGGATCGCGCAATTCATGCACGATGGTGAAATGGTTCGCCCCGGCACGGGGATCAGCGCGCCCGGCAGATGGGCCGCCGAACGCAGAGCGTGAAACTCACGGCTGTCGGACTTCAGCGGCGGCAGTTCGGCTGTCCCGTACGCGAGTGCCAGCGGCTTGTCGATCAGCGGCAGCCGCATCGGCGATAAAGAAACGATTTCCTGCTCGGTGAGCCGCAGCTTCTCGTTCAGGTAGGTGTCGCGGATCGGGCCAAGCTCGAAGACTCCGGAGATCGCCAGACCGGCCTTTACCAGGGGATGACCCAGGCACATCGCCGTCAGATGGCCGCCGGCCGACCAGCCGGACAGCACGATCGGGCCGTTGATCCCGTGCGCAGGACCATGCGCGGCGAGCCAATCGAGCGCGGCATTGATCTCGGCGACGATCTCGGTCAGCGACGCGTCGGGGGCCAGCGTGTAGCCGGGCAACGCCGCGGCCCAGCCGCGCGCCTGCGGACCGGCGATCAGGTTGGCGAACTGGTCCTTGCTGTTACGCTGCCAGTAACCGCCATGAATGAAAACGATGCAGGGCGCATCAGGATCGGACACCGGGAACAGGTCCCAGGTGTTGCGCTCCCGCGGGCCGTAGCGCTTGTCGAGGTGCATCGGGATTGGCAGTGCGAAACGCCGAGCGATGCCACCTCGCGCGCGGCGTTCAGCACCGGGCTGTCCGCCACGTGGGCGGAATTGTTGTAGGCCGCGTCCCGTTCGGCCTGGCTGAGCATGCCCCATCGCGCCATGAAACTCATGCTGTTGCCTTCTGGTACCAGTCCATGATCTGGCGGCCCTGCCAGAACAGCGTGCCGGGGCGGCTGGCCATGTGGGTCAGGGCACGCTCGAACCAGCCGATCCGGTGCGGCACGCCGCTGATGTACGGGATGCACCGCGAGGCCCATGACCTTGACGCCCTGTTCGCCGGCTTCCTCATACAGACGCTCGAACTGGGCGACGATGCGGTCGTAAAGTTCCTCGGCGCGATGATGCTGGATCATCATCATCGGGATGTCGTTCAGCTCCACGCTGTAGGGCATGGTCAGCATCGGGCCGTGCGTGGTGCGGATGGTGGCCGGGAGGTCGTCGATCACCCAGTCGGCGCAGTATTTGATCCCGGCCTCGGCGAGCAGGTCTGGGGTGTCGAGGGTCTCGGTCAGGCCGGGGGCGAGCCAGCCTACCGGGTCGTGACCGCCGGCCTCGCGCAAGGCAGCGATGGCGTCGCGGATCATGGCGCGCTGGTCCTCGACGAGATGGGTGGCCATCTGGTGGTGGCCGTGGACCATGAACTCCCACCCGGCGTCGCGGCAGGCTTTCGTGACCTGGGGATAGGCGGAGGGGACGATGCCGTTGATCGCCAGGGTCGGGGCGATGCCGTGCAGGTCGAGCGCGGCCTTCAGGCGCCAGAAGCCGACGCGCATGCCGTATTCGTGCCAGGCCCAGTTGGGCAGGTCGGGTGTGACCGCGGCGCCTTGCGGGGCGGACAGCACCTGGCGGGGCATGGTGCGGTCGATGTCCCATCGCTCGATGTTCACGACCAGGAAGACGGCGACGCGCTTGCCGCCCGGGCAGGGTCAGCCTGGGGCGGTCGATGGAGGCCTGGTAGTCGAGGCGCTGGAAGGGTCTGAGGGGTTCGGTCATGCCCGAATGATGACCGGCGGTGGCGTTTGGTTCAAGCGTATTGGTGCGGCCGGCGCACCGGACGAGCCGCGTTCGCGGCGACCGGGGGCGAACGCGGCTCGTCTGCCAGCTTTACCGCGTCGTGGTGCCCTATTGGTTGTTGGACGGACCGTTGGCAGAGGCGTTCTGGCCCGTATGGCTCACGCCATTCGGATTGTTGTACCCATTCATGTCAACGGAAGCATGCGAACCGCCGGAACTCGTTCGTGCCCTTGGAAGCATGCCAGGCATTGGACCCGTTCATACCATTGGCTCCATTCGGCTCGTTGGAATTGTTTACGCCATTAGAGGCATCCGCATGGTTGGCTCCATTCGTGTTATTCGAGGCCCCCTGACTGTTCTGGCCTTCCCGCATGGCGGTCACCAACTCAATGGATTCGGGGGTGATGCGCATCAGGACCGGCTCGCCCTGGCTGTTGACGGCATGGACGACGAATGCCTCGGGCTCAACCCGGATATTGGTGAAGCCGGCCTGCTTCAGGTCATGGATCAGGTGCTTCCGTGGGCTCATTTCCGAGTTTGCCGGCTGGCTGTGGTTCGGCGTCTGGTCCGTGGCCGAGCCGTTCTGTTGTTCGAGATTCTGAGCAAGCGCGGGCAACGCGAAGAGCGACGCTGACGCGCATAGGATTGCGAGACCGTGTACGCGCATGGAAAGTGTCCTCCTTGGGTGCTGGGATAGCACCCGAAGAACGACGCCTTCCGGTTGGATGTTCCGTGAGTAACAGGGCAAGCTCAAACAAGGAATCGGGAACTGAGGCTGCCCTGGGAACGCACCTGTTGCGCGGGATCTATTTCTTCTTCTCCGGCAGCGCGATGCCGGTCAGTTCCTGCCACACCCGGATCACAAACGAATCGTCCTTCAGCCCCTGCCCGTTCGCGGCGGCCGCCAGGAACAGCTGGTGTGCGGCGGCGGCCATGGGAAGCGGGAAGGTCAGCGCCCTCGCCTGGTCGAGCACGATACCCAGGTCCTTGACGAAGATGTTGACCGCGGAGGACGGGGTGTCGTCGCCGGCCAGGATATGAGGCACGCGGTTTTGCCACATCCAGGAACTGCCGGCGGACTCCGAGATTACCTTGTACAGCGTCTCGGGATCGGCACCGGCGCGAATGCCGAGTGCCAGGGCCTCTGCGGCTGTGGCGATGTGCACACCCGCCAGCAGCTGGTTGACCATCTTCACGGTGCTGCCGACGCCGATCTCGTTGCCCAGGCGCCATACCTTGGTGGAGATCGCGTCGAGTACCGGGGCGCCCTTGGCGAAGGCTTGCTTCGGAGCCGGAGCCCATGACCGTCATGGTTCCTGCCCGCGCCCCGGCGGACCCGCCGGAGACGGGACTGTCGATCATCAGGAAGCCGGCGTCCTCGATCCTGCGCCCGAGCGTCCTGGCGGCTTCGGGGGCGATGGTGGCGCAGCACAGGACGACGGCGCCTTTCTCCAGGCGCGCGAGGCAGCCATGCTCGCCGAACAGCACCTGCTCGGTCTGCGCGGCGTTGATGACGAACACGACGACGGCCTCCAGATCGGTCGGCAGTGCGTCCGGCGAAACCACCACCTTGCCGCCCTCGGCGACGAAGGCGGCGCGGGTCTCTTCGCGCAGCTCGCAGCCGGTGACGTCGTGTCCCTTGTACAGCAGGTTGACCGCGGCCCCCATGCCCATGTTGCCGAGACCGATAACGCCGACTTTCATAGCTGCTTCCTCCTGCGAAGGGCGAAGGTGTTCGAATCCGCCGGTGTCCGTCCGAGCCGAGGCCTGGGTGAGGCCGCTCGGTCACCGTGACGGGTGGACGAGCGTCAGATGAACCGAGCCGTCGGGTTGAAACCGAGAAAGTATTGGCCGCAGATCTCGATATGCCCCGTCCGGCCCTGCACTTGCTGCGCCGAGGCGTGGATGTCACGCATTTTTCGCTCGAACGGGTTGCTGGTGAAGATCGCGGTGGCGCCGGCCTCATGATAGGCGAATTCGGCGACTTCCTTCGCCCGCTGGATGGCGGTCGTGGTCGCCAGCCGCATCAGCACCTTATTTTCCATGTCCAGGTCGCCGGTGCGCCGGATGCAGGCTTCGCCATCGCGAATCGTTTCCAGCACGAAGGCTCGGGCTGAGCGCAGCTTGGCCTCGTTTTCAGCGATGAGGTGATGCATCACCGGGCTGTCGCGCAGAGTGCGAGCGGTGAAGGAGGGCTTCTTCGTCTGGGCCAGGTTTTTCAGTTCGTCCAGCATGCCGCGGGCGATCCCCATGGAGACGCCCGCGAAGCCGGTGGAATAGGCGCTGGTGGTGGTGAAGCGGAAGAAGGGTTCGTCGATGCGCCGTTCCGTCGTCGACGTCGCGCCGAACGGTGCAGGCGTCGGGGACGAAGATGTCGGTGACGGTATAGGTGTCGCTGCCGGTGCCGCGCAGTCCGACCACGTCCCAGTGAGCTCAACCAGCTGATCTGGTCCTGGCGGAGCAACATGGTGCGCTCGATCAGGTTGCCAGCGGGGTCTTTCAACAGGGAACCATCCGGCAGTTCGACATGGCAATGGGCGCCCATCCAGGTCGCATGGTGGCCGCCGCTGCCGAAGGCCCATTTGCCGTTGACCCTGTAGCCACCGGGCACGACCTTGGCCCGGCCTTCGAGCTGGAAGCCCCAGGCCAGGACGCCGCGCGGATCGCCCCAGATCTCGCGCGCGATCGCCGGTTCAACGTATGCCGCGGCCATCGAGCAGCCGTCTGCCTGGCCTAGGCACCAGGCCGTGGAGGCATCGGCGGCGGCGAGGGTCTCCATCACCTTCACGAAGGTATCCAGCCCGGCGCCATAACCCTTGAGCTGGCGGGGCAGCAGAACGCGGTAGAGGCCGTGGGCATGCAGCGCGTCCACGACCGCGGGCGTCAACTGGCCCAGTGCGTCGATCTTCGGCGCCTCCTCACGCAGGAGCGGCACGATGGCGCGAGCTTGCTCGACCGGGTCGGCCGTGCAGGTCGAAAGGGTCGGCTTCCGTGATCAGGTCCGGCACAGCACTCATTCTTGTGTGTACCTCCGGTGACTGGCACCCTACGTTCGGTGCTCAAGGCTCTAGCCGGTTCGGGCAGGTGTCAATGGGCTCGGCCGGCCGAACGGGTGGAAGTGCCTTCACGCCCGCTCAGCGGCCGCTGCGGAACCGCTCGACCGCGGCGACGAGGGCGCGCCTGATACCAGGTTCCAGCGCCGAGTGCCCTGCGTCGGGCACGATGGTCATGCGGGCGTTGCGCCAGGAGGCGGCCAGGTCGAAGGCGGTCACCGCGGGACAGATCATGTCGTAGCGGCCTTGCACGATCTCCGCCGGGATGTGGCTGATCCGGTCCATGTGGCCGAGCAGACCGTTTGGCGGGAGGAACAGGCCGTGCGCGAAGTAGTAGGCCTCGATGCGGGCCAGGCCGAGCGCGGTGCGGTCCTGGGAGAAGCCGTTGACCGTCTCCGGACTGGGGAGAAGGGTGCTGCAGGTGCCCTCATAGACCGACCAGGCGCGGGCGGCGGGCAGGTGGATGGACGGGTCGGGATCGGTCAGGCGGCGCAGGTAGGCGGCCAGCAGGTCGGCGCGTTCGGGCTCCGGCAGGAAGCCGGCGAAGGCGGCGTGGGCCTCGGGGAAGACGGACTGCATGCCGTGCAGGAACCAGTCCACCTCCTGCCTGCGCCCCAGGAAGACGCCGCGGAGGACGGCGGCGGAGACGCGTTCGGGGTGGGCCTGGGCGTAGGCCAGCGCCAGGGTCGAGCCCCAGGAACCGCCGAACAGCAGGAAGCGGTCGACCGCCAGGTGGCGGCGCAGGATCTCGATGTCGGCAACGAGTTCGGGGTGGTGTTGCGGTCCAGGCCGCCGAGCGGCCGAGAGCGCCCTGCCCCGCGCTGGTCGAAAATGACGATCCGCCAGTAATTCGGGTCGAAGAAGCGGCGGTGGACGGTGCCGGCACCGGCGCCGGGGCCGCCGTGCAGGAACAGCACCGGGCGTCCGTTCGGGTTGCCGGTTTGCTCCCAATACATCACGTGATTGCCGGACAGCGGCAGATAGCCGGTCTCGTAGGGGCCAATCTCAGGAAACAGGTCGCCGCGTGGCATGGTTGGGCGATGCTACAGGCCAACGGGCCGCTGGAAAACAGGAATTACCCATCAAGATTTATGGTGGGCAAGATTACAGTGGGCCCTTCTTGATCCTGGTCCGGTGGCCGCTGGCGCGATGGGACGCACCAGTTGCAGGCACCGGTGCCGCGGACCGATAATGCCCGGCAAGACAAAAGGGGGAGGCGACGCCATGTCGGAGGGGACCACGGGGGGATTCGCGGCTGGCTCGGGGCCGGCCGCGCCGATGAGCGGGGCGGAATACCTGGCCTCGCTGGACGATGGGCGGGTGGTCTACATCTATGGCGAGCGCGTCGCCAGGGTGACCGAGCATCCGGCGTTCCGCAACACCGCGCGGATGATCGCGCGGCTGTATGACGCGCTGCACGATCCGGAACGCCGGGGGGAACTGGTGGCGCCGACGGACACCGGCAACGGCGGCGTGACGCATCCGTTCTTCAAGGCGCCCCGGACCGGGGCTGACCTGCTTGCGGGACGGGACGCGATCGCGGCGTGGGCCCGGATCACCTATGGCTGGGTCGGGCGCTCGCCGGATTACAAGGCGGCGTTCCTGGCGACGCTCGGTGGCAATGCGGAGTTCTATGCGCCGTATCAGGAGAATGCGCGGCGCTGGTACAGGTTCAGCCAGGAGCGGGTGCCGTTCATCAATCACGCGATCATCCATCCTCCCGTGGATCGGGACCGGCCGCCCGACCAGGTCAGCGATGTTTGCTGCCATGTGGTGCGGGAGACGGATGCGGGGATCGTGGTGTCCGGGGCCAAGGTGGTCGCGACGGGATCGGTGCTGACGAATCATACGTTCGTGGCGCATCACGGGATCCCGTTGCAGGATCGGGCATACGCCGCGGTGTTCATGGTGCCCACCGATGCGCCGGGCATAAAGTTCATCTGCCGCACGTCGTACGAGATGGCCGCGACGGCGATGGGCAGCCCGTTCGATTATCCGCTGTCGAGCCGGCTGGATGAGAACGACGCGATCTTCATCATGGATGAAGTTCTGGTGCCGTGGGAGAACGTCTTTGTCTATGGCGACGTGGAGAAGGCGAACAATTTCTTTCCGCGGACCGGGTTTTTGCCTCGGTTCGTGGTGCATGGCTGCACGCGGCTGGCGGTGAAGCTGGATTTCATTTCGGGGCTGCTGCTGAAGGCGGTGGAGGCTTCGGGGACGAAGGATTACCGGGGCGTGCAGGCGAACGTGGGCGAGGTGATTGCGTGGCGGAATCTGTTCTGGGCGTTGTCGGACGCGATGGTGCGCGATCCGAAGCCTTGGACGGAAGGGTATGTGCAGCCCAACATGGAACCGGGCAACACGTATCATATCATTTCGACGATGGCGTACACCAAGGTGAAATACATCATCGAACAGACGGTGGCATCGGGGCTGATCTATTTGAACAGCCATGCGCGCGACTTTCAGAGCTCGGAGATCCGGCCGTACCTCGACAAGTATCTGCGTGGATCAAATGGGTATGGCGCGGAGCAGCGGGTCAAGCTGATGAAGCTGCTGTGGGACAGTATCGGATCGGAGTTCGGTGGCCGGCACGAGTTGTATGAGATCAACTATGGCGGCTCGACCGAGGAGATAAGGCGGTACTGCCTGTTTGGGGCGCAGGCGTCGGGGAATGCGGCGGCGTTCAAAGGGTTCGCCGAGCAGTGCATGGCGGAATATGATCTGAACGGGTGGACGGTGCCGGATTTGAGCGATCCGGGGGAGCTGAGCTACCACCTGATGCGGGGTCACGGGTCGTAGGGCGCCTGCGACATGCGCGGGGCGTTCTGTCACTGTTGCGCATGACCCAGGGCACCGAACGAGCGCCACAACCAGAACGACGGGCGAAATACTGCCCCGTGTGGGCTGCATCCCGGCTTGCCGTCTACAAGCGTGCCGTCGCGCAAGCGCTTCCCGGGGTGGAACGGCTGATCCTGTTCGGTTCGCGCGCCCGCGGCGAGCCACGTGCCTACAGCGACTATGACGTTGCCGTCGTGGTTCGCGATCTCTCGGATCGGCGGCAGGTTCGTCGTGTCCTCTCCGGCGTGGCCCGCGACCGTGCCGTCACCGGAGGAAGCCGCGCGGCCTTGCAGGCGGCGAGATTTCCCGCAGATCTGCGGTGTGCGCCATGTGTTGCGACCGCCGGTTCCGTAACCCCGGATGCGCGGCGGGCGCCGAGACCTGGTCCCGATCCCGTACGCGGAGGGGCCAGGATAAACTGAGCGCTCGAGATCGGCGGTGGAGCCGTGGTGGAAGGGCTGCCCGGCGCGGAAAAGCTGATCCTGTTCGGTTCCCGCGCCGAGCGAGGGGCGCGCGGACAGCGGTTTTCCGCCTGTCCCGGCGAGGCGCCAGGCGCGGTGCCAGGCCTTGCTGTTGCCTTGTCGGTCTCACGCCGCTCGTGAGAAGATCAATCCGCCAGCAAAGACAGCTATCGACGCAAGCGGTTTTGTATTCTTCATGGTATTTTCCGTAACAATGATTTTCTGACGCGATATCAGACGCGAAGCTCTCCGGTTTGTATTTGGTGCCGTGGCATATCACTCGTCGCCCGATCTACCCACGACCGGGCCGCAACGCGTTCCGTCGATCCGGTAAACATCACCGGCCATGGCCGTGAAGCCGAACACTGGTCCTGCTTGCGCACGCCACCTGGCCATAGCTTCTTCCTGACCGTCCTGACAGGCCTTAAAGCTCGCGAACACCGGCCCCGCTGCTCCGGGCGTGAGCGGCAATTCGCGGCAGGTCGCAGGGCGTTGCCCCGACCACAGGCAAAGTGTGATGTAAAGCGCGACAGGCTCCTGGGTTGCCGTCGGCCGGATGTCCTTGAGTTGCTCGCCGGATGCAGAAGGAATTTCAAATAGAGTTGGAGAAGCAACCAAAACTGCCGCCGCGAGTACGGCGCCACGCAGTCTAAGATTTTTTGTGTCGCTCACATTTTGTCTCCTGACAGGGATGCTCAGGGGTCGGCGACCGGACGACCGCCCGCAACGCAGCCGAAACAGACTGTTGTTTCGTCAATCATCCGCCAGGACAGAGTGCGGCGCGCGGCCAACCGGAACCGCCTTGATTGCCTTTCGGCTTGCAACGTTGATGATCGAAACATCGTCGCTGAGCCGGTTGACGACGTAGAGCGTCTTCTCGTCGGCGTTCAGGGCAATTCCTTCTGCCCCTCTGCCCACCGGCACGTAATCCTGAACCTTCCGATGTATTGTATCGACAATCGCAACAACCCCAGCCCGGCCGAGCGTAACGAAAACAGTCCCGCCGTCTCCGGTTGTCGCCAGACCCACCGGCGTGACATCAGTCTGGCGTGATCCGGGCGGCCGGAATTCCAGGCTTCCCGTCACCTGTTTGGTCGTGCGATCTATGATCGAGACCTGTCCGGACAATTCGTTCGCTACCCAAAGCTCATTTCCGCCAGGCGTCAGCAAAACCTGTCTCGGGCGCGTGCCGACACGGATGTTGTCGGTGACGGCACCCGACGCCAGGTCGATGACGTGGACCCAGTCGTCCAACTTCGAAGTCACATACAATGTCTTCCCATCGATGCTCTCGGCGATGTCTCCTGGGTCGGCGCCGGTTCGAATCTCGTGCCCGATGAATTTGTCATCGATACCGATCTGCTGAACGGCAGACGATTCTTTATTCGAAACGTAAAGCGTTTTCCCGTCGCGGCTGAGTTCGAATATTTCGGGATTGGTTCCGGTCGGGATGTGATCGGTGATCGCCAGCGTAGCGACGTCGATCACGTCGATCACGTTGTCATCGCCACAGGCTACGAGAATCTGCTTTCGATTGTCGCGGAACGCCATGCGGCGGGGGTGATGGGAGGTTTTGATCCATTTGATGACGCTGTCTTCCTGTTTCGGATCGATCACCGCGACGTTGTTGGTCTGCTCATTGCTGACAAACACGTAGCCGGTGCCCGTGGCTCCGGCGTGCGCGGGCAGCGCGAGCCCGAGCAACGACGCATAGACGATGTGTCTCGCAACAGTCATTTCTTCTGCTCCGCCTGTGGCGTTTGGGTATTCGACGGACGCGTCGAATATCCCCTTGCTCCATGGTCAATTGGCTCGGCTGAACGGCATCGATTCGGCGTCGTGTGCGACGCCCGGCCACAACACGCGCAGCATCACCGAAATGAATTCGTCAGCCTGTCAATTCTCGGCGCCTCCGCTGCTAAAAATCGATCAGTTCGTCAGGAAAGATCGCTAAAAATTGCTAAACGCGAAGATGCAATCTGATGCCCTTGGGTTGGCCTGGGTGTAGGTTCTCACACGATCGAGAGCTTCATGTGATGGCCGGTTCTAATCGGCTCTGTGTCGCTGGCGCCAAAAGACAGGGGCTGCGAGAGATGGACGCAGCTGATCGACCGTGGAATGGCTGAGTTTGAGGGTTTTCGCTTCGACGTCGAACTCCGACGTCTGTTGCGCCGGGACGTCACAGGGGAATGGGTGCCGGTCGCGGTTGGTTCGCGTGCACTCGACGTCCTGAGTGTCCTGCTGCGGCAACCCGGCGCGCTGGTGACGAAAGATGCCATCATGCGGCAGGTCTGGCCGGGCATCGCGGTCGAGGCGAACAATCTGACAGTCCAGATCACGGCGCTGCGCAAGGTTCTCGACGGCGGGCGCGTATCGGATAGCTGCATTCAGACGGTGACCGGCAGAGGCTACCGTTTTGTCGCGACTGTCACGCGACTTGCGACCGAAAGCGGGCGTGAGCGCGCACGCCCGGGCGCCGGAGATCCCGAGCAGCCGCCACTTCCCGTCGTGGCCGGCGTTGCCAGGAATGCGTGCCGCGGGGGAAGATGAACCTCCGGTCGGCGCGGTCATCCCGTCCGATCCGTCGCCGAATGCAGGAACTCTCCCCGCGCCAGGTCAGGCGGCACGAGATGACAAGCGGTTGGAGCCTCGGCCGCCCGAGCGTCGCCAGCTCACGGTCATGGCTTGCGACGTGGTCGGTTTGGCGGCGCTGTCGGCACACCTCGATCTCGAGGACCTGCGCGCGGTGACGACCGCTTGTCACCGGTGCTGCACGGATATCATCGAACGGCATCATGGTTACGTCGCCGGCTACTCGGCTGACGGGGTGGTGGCATATTTCGGATATCCCCAGGCAGATGAGCACGACGTCGAGGGTGCTGTCCGAGCCGGGCTTGCGCTGGTCGAAGCCGTACCGAAGCTCACGGCAACGCGCGTGCCATTGCACGCGGGCATCGGGCTAGCGACCGGCATGGTCGTCACCGCCGACCACGGTGGGCCTGGTGCCACCCAGACGGTCACCGCGGTGGGCAGCACCCTCACCCTGGCCGCTCGGTTGCAGGGAGTGGCCGCCGCTGATCAGATCGTTATCGCCGATTCGACCCGCCGATTGGTCGGCGATACGTTCGAAGTGGCTGATCTGGGCGAATACGACCTGAGAGGGCTGGCCGAACCGGTGCACGCTTGGCGGGTGGAGCGGGCCTTGGTGACGGAAAGCCGCTTCGACGCCCAGTCGTGGTGCAAATGCGCTGACGCCACTGGTGGGCCGCGAAGGGGAAGTCGACCTGCTGCTTCGCCGGTGGTCGCAGACGAGGGACGGCGAGGGCCAGGTGGTGCTGCTGTCGGGTGAACCGGGAATTGGCAAGAGCCGCATCCTGAGCACGTTGCGCGAGCGTCTGGAGGCCCAGGGGGCACAATCGTTGCGCTTCCAATGCTCGCCTTATTACGTCAACAGTGCCTTCTGGCCGGTCATTGACAACTTCGAACGGGCGTTGAAGTTCACCCGCGACGAAACACCGGGCACGAAACTCGACAAGCTGGAAGCGCTAGTCGTCACGCATTACGGCCGTCCGCTGGCGGACGTCCGGTTCGTAGCGTCAATTCTGTCCATCCCCTGCGAGCAGCGCTACGGGCCGCTGCCGATGACGCCGCAGAAGCACAAGGACGAGACGCTGCGGACCTTGGTCGATGTCACCGAAGCGGCCGCCCGCCAGCAACCCAGTGTGCTGCTGTTCGAGGATGCGCACTGGGCCGATCCCACCACGCTGGAAGTGTTGGATCTGCTGATAGATCGGGTGAAGACCGTGCCGCTGCTGGTGGTGCTCACCCACCGACCGGAGTTCCAGTCGCGCTGGTCGCAGCACGGGCATGTCGGGGCCCTGAACCTGTCGAAGCTCACCCGGACGCAGAGCGCGGCGATGGTCTCGGCGCTGGCCGGGGGCAAGGCGCTACCCGAAGTACTGCTTGAGCAGATCCTAATCAGAACCGATGGCGTGCCGTTGTTTGTAGAGGAGCTGACCAAGTCTATTCTGGAGTCGGGCGAGCTGAAGGAGGCCGGCGATCATTACGAATACGCTGGCTCCGCTCGCTCTGTCACCATACCGGCGACACTGCGGGACTCGCTGATGGCGCGGTTGGATCGGTTCATGCCAGTGAAGGAGATCGCCCAGATCGGGGCGGCGATCGGGCGCGAATTCAGCTACGAGCTCATCGCCGCGGTGGCGCCGCTGCCTCAGGGCCAACTCGACGACGCTTTGGCACGGCTGAGCGAGTCGGGTCTTGCCTTCCGTCGCGGCACGCCGCCTGACGCCATCTATACCTTCAAACACGCGCTGGTGCAGGACGCAGCTTATGACTCACTGCTGAAGAGCCGCCGACAGGAGTTACACGCCAAGATCGCCCGCGCGATCGAGCAGCGCTTTCCGACCATCAAGACCACCGAGCCCGAACTGCTGGCGCATCACGTCACCGCCGCGGGCCTTGCCGAAGCCGCCATTCCGCTTTGGCAGGCTGCTGGCGAACTGGCGTCACAGCGTATGGCCCTGACCGAGGCCATCGCCCAACTCAACCACGGGCTTGAACTGGTCTTCACCCTGCCTCGGTCATCGCAACGAGACGCCAGCGAACTGGGGCTGCGCAGCCGCCTTGGAACAGCATGGATGGCGCTCAAAGGCTGGGGTGCTCCGGAAGTCTGGACCAGCCTGCATCCGGCCCTTGCGTTGGCGAAGTCGCTCAGACGCAACGACGCATCGCTGCCCATCTTCTGGGGACTGACGATCAACGTCCTCCACCAAGGTCGCGTCGCGGAGGCCCTGCCGTGGGCGCAGGAGACGCTGGACCTCGCGAAGACGACCGGCGATGCCGACCTGCTGATCACGGGACATATACTTGCCAACATTTGCTACCATTTCGCGGGCGAGCTCACCAAGGCCTTGAAGCATGCCGACAAGGTGCTGGAGCTCTACGACGATGAAAGGCATCGCCATCTGGCAGACATCCTCAAGATCGATCCCAAAACTGTAGCCGGTGCGCACGCTTCGATCAGCACTTGGATTCTGGGCTACCCGGACCGGGCATTGCGTCTGAACGATGAAAAAGACGCGCACGCCCGCAGGCGTGGTCACCCCATCGACCTGGGATATGCGCTGACGAATGGGGCGCATGAGTTCGATCACCGCTGTAGCCACGACGACCTGCGCAAGCGCGCCGAAGAGTGTGAGCGGCTGGGTCGGGAGAACAGCCTGCCTCTGCTGTGGGCGCTGATGGCACCCATCTCATATGGCCGAGCACTGATCCGGGAAGGCAAGGTCAATCAAGCGGTTGCCGCGCTTAAGACCTGCATCGCCTCTTGGGAGGCGAGCGGCGGCAAGGTTCGTAGCCCCACCACGAACATGTTCTTGGCCGAAGCCATGGCGCTGACCGGCGATCTCGACAATGCCCTGCAGCTGATCGACGAGCAGATCGCCCAAATCGAACGCCCCGGGTGGGAGGAACGCCTTCACTACGCTGAGATCCTGCGCCTCAAGGGCTGGATGCTCTCACTCAACGGCGACCTTGAAGGCGCTGAACAGAACTTTCTCGCCTCGCTCGACTGGGCGCGCCGCCAGCAGGCGAAAATGTGGGAACTGCGCACGTCGACCAGCCTGGCACGGCTGTGGCAGGCCCAAGGCAAACGCCACGATGCGTATGAACTACTCGTCCCCATCTACGACTGGTTCACCGAAGGCTTCGACACCAGGGACCTGCTGGAGGCCAAAGCGCTTCTTGCCGAACTGAGGTAGTCGAGGCAGCGTGGTCCACCGGCACGTTCTGCAGGGGCTCCATGCAACGCATCTGGATCGGTTTAGGCTCGCTGGCTGGGTTTGGCGCGGTGGTGATGGCGGCGGTGGCGGCGCATGGGGTCAGCGATGCGGCGTCCGTGCGGATCGTCGGCAGCGGCGTGCAGATGGAGGGTTGGCACGCGCTGGCTCTGCTCGGTGTCGGGCTTTGGGCGCCGCGCGGCGGGTTGCTGGCGCATGCGGCGGGGGTGGCGTTCGCGGTCGGGCTGGTGCTGTTCTGCGGGGCGGTCTACTCGCTGGGCGTGTTCGGCGTGTCGCTTGGGCTGGCTGGCGCCGACCGGCGGCACGCTGCTGATGCTCGGCTGGCTGCTGCTGGGGGCGTCCGCGTTGCGCGCCCGATGATCGGGTCCGCCTATCTGGCGGCTGAGGGGTTCGAAGCGCCGCTGGCCGAGGAACTCGACCGGCGCGGCGTCACCATCAGCGACTGGCACGGACGGCTGGCGCTGTCGCCCGATCCGCCGGTGCGGGCCGCCTGGGCGCTGGATATCTGGACCGAGCCGCGGGAGATCGAGGTTACCTCGGTCAAGGCCGCGGCCGACGCTTTGCGGGCGATGCAGCGCAACTGGGCCGCGTATGGCGCCGGCTCATCACCGGCGGATGGCGCTGATCGCAGAACGGCTGCCGCCGGTGAAGGCCCGGGCGTTGCGGTTTCCGGAGGCGGCGCCGGCGTCGCATCTGGGGGCGTGGACGCTGCTGGGGCCGGACCGGTTGCTCGCCAGCCCGACCAAATCCAGCCCGTTCGTCAACGGCGAATGCCATTTCGTGGAGGACCATATCGGGCCGCCGAGCCGAGCGTATCTGAAGCTGTGGGAGGCGCTGGTGCGGTTTGGGCGGTGGCCGGAGACGGGGGAGACCTGTCTGGATCTCGGGGCCTCGCCAGGCGGGTGGACGTGGGTGCTGGCGACGCTGGGCGCGAAGGTGACGGCGGTGGACAAGGCGCCACTCGGGGCGACGGTCGCGGCGATGCGGGGGTCACCCAGCGGCTGGACAGTGCATTCGGGCTTGCGCCGGAGCCGGTGGACTGGCTGTTCAGCGATGTCATCGCCTATCCTGACCGCCTGCTGGCGCTGGTGCGGCGATGGATCGACGGCGGGAGCGGCGCGGCATATCGTCTGCACGATCAAGTTCCAGGGGCCAACCGATCACGACTCGGCGGAGGCCTTCGCCGCGATCCCGGGCGGGCAGGTCGTGCACCTGTTCCATAACAAGCATGAGCTGACGTTTCTTATGGGGTGCTTGCTGATCGGCGGGTCGGTTCGGCTAGATGCGACGAGTTTGCGGTGGGGGCGTGCATGGCGGTCAACAAGATTTTCCCGAATGCGAAGGCGGCCCTCGCAGGCCTGCTGCACGACGGCATGACGATCATGTCCGGCGGATTCGGCGCTGTGCGGCATTCCCTCGGCGCTGATCGAGGCGATCCGCGACAGCGGGGTGAAGAACCTGACCATCATCTCCAACAACGCCGGCATCGACGATGCGGGGCTGGGCCTGCTGCTGCAGACGCGGCAGGTGCGGAAGATGATCAGCTCCTACGTCGGGGAGAACGCGACGTTCGCCAAGCAGTACCTGGCCGGGGAGCTGGAGATCGAGTTCAACCCGCAGGGCACGCTGGCGGAACGCATCCGAGCGGGCGGGGCGGGGATTCCGGCGTTCTTCACCGCGACCGGCGCGGGGACTCAGATCGCCGAGGGCAAGCCGCAGCAGGAATTCGACGGGCGGCTGTATGTGCAGGAACGCGGACTGCGCGCCGACCTGTCGATCATGCATGCCTGGAAGGCCGATACCGAAGGCAATCTGGTGTATCGAAAGACGGCCCGGAATTTCAATCCGATGATGGCGACCGCCGGTGAGACGGTGGTGGTGGAAGTCGAGCATCTGGTGGAGCCGGGGCAGATCGATCCCGACCACATCATCACCCCCGGAATATTCGTCAATCGCATCGTCAAGCTGGATACGGTGGACAAACGGATCGAGCAACGCACCGTACGCAAGCGGGCATAGGGGTTTGATCGCATGATCGACGCGCCCTGGACGTTCCGCCCCGCGCGATCATGCTTGGAAGGAGGCAACGATGGCCTGGACCCGTGACCAGATGGCCGCTCGTGCGGCGCAGGAACTTGAGGACGGCTTCTACGTCAACCTGGGGATCGGAATTCCGACCCTGGTGGCGAACCATATCCCCGCGGGGATGTCGATCCAGTTGCATTCGGAGAACGGAATGCTGGGCACGGGCGCCGTTTCCGTTCGAGGGCGAGGAAGACGCCGACGTGATCAATGCCGGCAAGCAGACGGTCACGGAACTGCCGACGACCAGCTTCTTCGACAGCGCCGCCAGCTTCGCGATGGTGCGCGGCGGGCATATCGATATCTCCATCCTCGGCGCGCTGCAGGTGGCGGAGAACGGCGACCTGGCGAACTGGATGATCCCCGGCAAGATGGTGAAGGGGATGGGCGGGGCAATGGACCTGGTGGCGGGCGTGCGGCGGGTGGTGGTGCTGATGGAGCACACCGCCGGCGGCAAGCCCAAGCTGCTGAAGCGCTGCACCCTGCCGCTGACCGGGGCGGGCGTGGTCGACCTGATCATCACGGACCTCGGCGTGTTCAAGGTGGCGGCGAAGGGTCACGACGACGGCCTGACGCTGATCGACATCGCGCCGGGTGTGACGTTGTCGGATGTGCACGAAAGCACCGATGCGCCGTTCTCGGTCGCGCACCACCTGGGCGCGGCGACCTGAACCGTCCGCTTCGCCGTCGAGTCCGTTTCGGAGCCCGGGTCGTGCCGGCGGGCATCCCGGGCGGGGGTGCAACAGCCAGGCCCGATCAATGACCCCTGGGCACCCGAGCTGAACGGCTTGATCGCCTGGCAGCAAAGCTGATGCAGCAGATACAAAAACCAAGAATCTCGGACATCGGGCCGAACCCAGCGTTTTCAATGAGTTGTGGTTTCCCAAAGATACAACCGAAAGCACCTCTTCGGTCGTGGGACGTGCGCCTGCCCGACCCTCCAGCCCCAATTCTGCCTTCAAAGCGTCGCGATTTCTGAAATATAGAGGATGATCGCGATAGAGATCGCGCTGAGCGGAACGTCCGCGGCGCGTGAATCATGCGATCAAACAAAGACCTAGTCTTACTGAGTCGCAAAATGGAGCTTCCCCCAAATCAGCGCGGCCTCGTAAACAATGGAGATTCATGCCCCTGACTGTGAGGCAATCATGGATCTCCTGGAGAACGCCAGCCGCCTGAGGTTCGAGGCCTACGTCGAGCAACTGGCCAGCGTCATCGGCCATGCCGACCGCGTGGTGCCTTTGCACGACTACTGCACCGGGCTGCTGCTGCCCGGCGAGCGCAAGAGCGTCGAACCGATGGCGGCCCTCACCGCGCCAGCCGCCACAGCGGCGAAACACCAGTCGTTGCTGCATTTCGTCGCCATCGCCCCCTGGTCCGATGAGGCTGTGCTGACCAAAGTGCGCCAGATGGCGCTGCCAAAGATCGAAGCACTCGGCGCGATCGAAGCCTCGATCATCGATGACACCGGGTTCCCCAAAAAGGGCAAGCACTCGGTCGGTGTCGCACGGCGGTACTGCGGCCAACTGGGCAAGCAGGACAATTGCCAGGCGGTGGTCTCGCTGTCCATCGCCAACCACCACGCCAGCCTGCCCGTCGCGCACCGGCTCTATCTGCCCGAAGCCTGGGCGAACGACCCAGATCGGAGAAAGCAAGCCAAGGTTCCCGGGGACGTCGTCTTCAAGACCAAACCGCAGATCGCCTTGGACCACCTGCGCGCCGCGCATGCCGCTGGCAGTCCACTCGGCACGGTGCTGGGCGATGCTGGCTACGGCTATGATGGCCAGTTCCGCGAGGGAATAACGCAACTGGGGTTGCTCTACGCCGTCGGTATCCAATCGAACGTGCTGATGTGGAGGGCTGACACCCTCCTGCCGGGGCCGGACGGGCCGAAACTGTCACGTCCGCAACTGCGTGCGCAGCAGATCTCCGCCCAGGAGCTGGCGCTCAGCCAGCCGGCGGCAGCTTGGCAAAACGTCACCTGGCGCGAAAATGGCGAGGCGTTCACCTCACGTTTTACGCGTCTGCGCGTCCGCCCGGTTACGCGGGCCGAGTCACCCGCGGAGGAGTGGCTGCTGATCGAATGGCCGGAGGACGAGGCGGCGCCGACCAAATACTGGCTATCCACCTTGCCGGCCGATATGAGCTTCGAGGCACTGGTCGATCGCGCCAAACTGCGCTGGCGGATCGAACGGGACTATCAGGACCTCAAGCAAGAACTTGGCCTGGGTCATTACGAAGGACGCGGATGGCGTGGGCTCCATCACCACATCACGCTGTGTATCGCAGCCTACGGCTTCCTGATCGCCGAGCGGGCGATTTTTCCCCCAGGAGCCAGAAAACACGGCAGATCCGCGACGGTTGACGTTTCCGCCGGTCACCGATCCGAAGGCGCCGCCGCGGCGTCCCGAGCGCCATATTTCGAACTCTATCGCCACGCTGAGGCGACGGCTTACTGTCGCTCTGGTCAAGCATCTGCCGCGGTGCCCGTGCTGCGGCGCAGGACGAGTGACCGAAGCGCGACGCAACTTGTGACACAGTAAGACTAGCGCAGGATCGCGCTGACCGGAACGTCCCAGGCGCGTGAATCATGCGATCAACCAAAGACCTAGACCATTTCCGGCGTGCACAGTCAAAATGAATAATGGTCCAGGACCGAAAAACCCCCGCGTCTCATCCCGGTGCGAGACGCATGGTCCGGTATAGCGCCGCCAGATTCACGGTGAAGTCGATACTTTCGAGAACCAGATCACCTTCCTCGATCACCGTCGCTGACGGCGGCCAGTTTCCGTCGCTTCCGCGACGCAGCACCTCAGCCCGAACCGCCGTGCTGCTGAGCAGCAGGATCTCCCGCAGGCTCGGGATCGTCGCGAACGCCCAAACATTCCGCCAGGTGTCCGCACGGTTGGAGGGTGAGAGAATTTCGACGATCAGAACCGGGTCGCTGACATCGTATTCCTCGGTCTCATACCGCGTGCATGTCACCGCCAGATCGGGGATGCGAAAATTCTCACTGGCGCGCACCCGAGGAACGATCCCGGGCGCCGCGACGACCGAGCGTCCGCTGCCGGCGGCCGACAGATGGTTGCGAATCAGGCCCCCCAGTTCGAGTTGCAGCGCCCCGTGCGTTCGGCTGACCGGCGCCATCGCGATCGGTTCGCCGTCGACAAGCTCCCAGCGAGTTTGGCCCGGCGCGTCCCAGGCGAGGAACTCGGCCACGGTCATTCGGTCGGGAGGCCGCAACGCTGAACTCATAGGAATACCATAGACCCAACGGGTGCGCGGCCAAAAGAAATTCGCGATACATCGCAGCGCGACACAAAAAGCAGAATGCGATCGCCCCCATCCGCCCCCGCGCGAGGTGCCACCCCGGCGCAGAGCATGGCCTTTCCCAGACAAGCGTGGCGGCCGATCCGCCCCCGCAGGACGCGCGGAAGTGGACCGGCGGGTTTCGCGGCCCATCCCGAGCGGAACGCACCCGTTGATCTCGAATTCGTGATCGCCGAGCGGGGCGAAACGTGCCCATCATCCAAATCACGCGATGGCCGCGGCTTCGTTCGTGAGGCGATCGGACAAGCACCGCGTGAGAGGCCCGCGACCAAGCGCGCAAGACCTTGGGCGAATGAAAAATTCGGAGGAAGGCCATCATGATCAAGACACCGCCAGGCTGGGGTGCGGATGTGCTCACCCGGGCCTATCATTCCGTCATCGGGGTCGAGCCCGGCGCATCGGAGGGCGCCTCGGCGCCTGTCACGGTGCGACGGCTCGACGTTTCCGACCTGCGCTGGGCGCTCTCCCGCGGCATGGAAGACTTCGGCGCCTCCCGCAGCGACGTGATCCTGATATGTGTGATCTACCCGCTGCTGGGCTTGCTGCTGGCCCGGCTCGTGTTTGGATACGACATGCTTCCGCTGGTGTTTCCGCTGGCATCCGGCTTCGCGCTGGTCGGGCCGCTCGCGGCTGTCGGACTGAACGAAATGAGCCGCCGGCGGGAGCAGGGGCTGAGCGCCGGCTGGGCCGACGCATTCCGCGTGTTCCGCTCCCCCTCGATCCACGGCATCGTGCTGCTCGGCGCAGTGCTGATCCTGATGTTCCTGTTCTGGCTGCTGCTGTCGAACGCGATCTATAATCTGACCCTGGGACCGAAGCCGCCTGCCTCGCTGGGCAGTTTCGTCCATGATGTCGTTGCCACGCGGGCTGGGTGGGCGATGGCTGTCGTGGGCATCGGCACCGGCTTCCTGCTTGCCGTGGTGGCACTCACGATCAGCGTGGTGTCGTTTCCCATGCTGCTGGACCGGAATGTTTCACTCGAAACGGCAGTCCGCACGTCGGTGCGGGTCGTGGCCCGCAATCCGTCCACGATGGCGGTGTGGGGCTTGATCGTCGCCGCCGGCCTCGTCATCGGATCGATCCCGCTGCTGCTCGGGCTGATCTTCGTGATGCCGGTGCTCGGCCACGCGACGTGGCATCTTTATCGGCGGGCGGTGCCACACTAGACCATTTTCAGCCTGACTGTCCAGGCCGAAAATGGTCTATCTCTTTGTTTGATCGCATGATTCACGCGCAGGGGACGTTCCGCTCAGCGCGATCATGCTCTAGACCATTTTCAGCCTGACTGTGCAGGCCGAAAATGGTCTGTCTTCTTGTTTCATCGCATGATTCACGCGCAGGGGACGTTCCGCTCGGCGCGATCGTGCTCTAGACCATTTTCAGCCTGACTGTGCAGGCCGAAAATGGTCTGTCTTCTTGTTTGATCGCATGATTCACGCGCAGGGGACGTTCCGCTCGGTGCGATCATGCTCTAGTGTGGTGGTTCCGAAGTCCGCCATACTGCGGATCATCCCCGGAGCGGACTTCGGAACTACAAACCACACTAGAAAACAATGCTTTGCTAGTGTCCTCATCGATTCGGAAGTTCGTAAGACGGCTGATCCAGGCATGGCGAACTTCCAAATCGGGACACTAGAGCGTGATCCGCACAGGTGGAATCACCGGAGCGGTGAATCACGCTCGCAAACAGAGAGCTAGAGCGGTTCCGTGAGCCAACGCGAATGGAAACCTAGAGAGTTTTCACCTTGGGTGGAAACGCTCTAGCTCATATTTATCGAGCAATTTCATCAGCCTGAGGGCGATTCGGGATTCGAGTCAGGCTGACATTGCTCTATACCGGCACGATCGGATACTTCTGACGCGGAAGGCTGTCGAGGAACGCCTGGCTGACGTTCAGATGCTGCGCGAGAAGGTCGTGCGGGGTGCCGGCCATCCAGTTCGTCAAAGAGATGTCGGTATAATAGGCGCTGTTGAACAGTTCGAGGTATCGAAGGTCGTCGGAGCCGGTGTTTTCGATGTGGTGCGCCATGCTGCGCGGCACATAACCCACGTCGCCAGGATGGAAGTCAAATGTCCGGGCACGGCCGCCGGCTGTGAACACCGTCATGCGGGCCTCACCGGTGATCCAGTACCTGCCATTCGTCCGCGTTCGGGTGCCAGTGAAGCTCCCGCATGCCTCCAGGGTTCACCTCGACCAAGGCGGCCGCCATGGTCGATGAAATCGAAAAGTTGTGCAAATCGGCGATCCGCACTGTGCCTCCTCTGGTCTTGAAGTCGGGCGCTTTCGATCCGAGGGAAAAGTTGAACGGTTGCGGTACCACACCCTGTGCGCCGTGAACGGTCGGCTGGGCGGAGGAGACGCTGCCCTGGAAAATGTATAGTTCCTTGTCTGGAATACGGGCGAATGCATCCGGATCGACACCGAAATTCTTGCCCAGCACCTCCTTCGGCGTATGGGCAAGCCAGTCGCTGATAGACAACGTATCGAATTCGGAGAATTTTCCATCGTCGAACGCCAGCAGAAACTCGCAGCCGGCCGGCTCGAGGCCCTGAATGGAGTGCGGAATGCCGGACGGGAAGTACCAAAGGTCGCCCGGACCGACATTGGCGACGAAGTTGCGACCGGCCTGGTCGACCGAAGTGATCTGCGCCCGGCCGTCCAGCATGAAGGCCCACTCGGCCGGCAGGTGCCAGTGCAGTTCGCGGATGCCACCCGCGGTCAGGCGCATGTTCACCCCCGCAATAGACTTCGCGACCGGGAAGTCCTGAACCGTAACCTGACGCGACCAGCCGCCCGGCTGGATACGGCGATGGGCCTGGGAAAATGGGAACCACAGGTTCGGGACATCGCCGTGATCCGTCTCGGGCGCGGTGAAGGAGGACGGGAACTGCCCCAGCAGCGCCGTATTGTCGGGCCCCGGGTTGCTGGCGTCGCCGTCGCCCGCCGCCCGAGCCGACGATACCAGTCCCAGGCCGGAAGCCGCCGAGGCGGTCAGGAGAGATCGACAATTCACGTTCGCCTCCAACTGTCGGCTCAACGAACGGTGTACCGCGGTCCCGGTTTCGCTCGTTCTGCTAAATTGACCGGCAGCGCCGGTCGAGGGACGGGACCTGGTGCAAAGCGTTGATTTGACAGACCCGCCGTTGGGACGGGGTCACGCTCGCCGGTTCGGGCGAATATCAGCCTTGTCACTTGGCCTCCGGGGGCGTCGGACAGAGCTCATCATCCTTCGTCGTCTAATCGAAACTCTTCTGCACTGCGTCGAAATGGACTAAAGACATCGACCAATGAGATTGGTCCGAATTCAGGATGGACCGGGCGCGGGGTCGCTGATCGTTCCGTGAAATCGATTCCGTTGGTCAGGCTGAGCATGCCGCGATCCAGAACAACGGTGCGCCAGCCGCAACGGCACCAGCCCGCGACAAGGCGTCCTCTCCGGTTAGACGAAACGCCCCTGTACCGTCGAGCCCGATATACTTGCCTACCGGGCCGGCAGCCATTGCCAGAACGTTTCCGCCTTGAGTGGAGAAACGCTCGACGCTGTCGTCCCGCCGGGCGGCAACGGACACCGCCTGATCGTTGAACAACGTGTATCCGGTCGCGGTCGTTCCTTTCTTAAAAGCAAGGAAGTCGTCGCCGGTTCGAGCCAGGAGCGTTTCGCCGTCGGGCAGCCGTCAACCGACCAGTCCGATCGCGCCGGCGGCCGCGGCGGCGCCCAGGATCAGCAGTGGATGCAGCTTGGTGAAGATGAACAGCCCCGCCGTCACCACAGTCACAGCCGCGGCTCTCCAATCCACGGCGGTGCTTTCAATCAACAGTGCCGCGCTGGCCATGATCAGTCCCGCCGTCACCGGTTGCAGGCCCGCCTGGACGGCCTTCCGCCACGTCGCGTCCTTGAAACGGTACCAGACGCCACTGACCAGCAGGGTCAGCGACCGAGGAGGGTGCCGCCACCGCGGCGGTGGTGACCAACGCGCCCCAGAACCCGGCGACCCGCCAACCGACAAGGCTCACCACCATCATGTTCGGCCCCGGTGCCGCTTGCGCCAGCGCAAAGAGCGCCGCGAACTCACGCGCGCTCATCCAGTGGTGCACGTCGACGATCTGGCGCTGCATCTCCGGGATGATCGCGTTGGTCCCGCCGAACGCGAGCAGCGACAACTGGCCATAGATAACTGCCAGTTGGGCCAGCGTGCTCATGTCCGGAAGCGCCAGAGCAGCAGCGTGGAACCGATCGCCAGGACCGGCATGGCCGCCAGCAGCGGTAACCGCAGCACAGCGATCACCACGAAGGTGCAGGCGGCAACGCCGATCGCCAGCTTCCGGCCCCGCAGCGGCGCGGCGATCTTCCACGCGGTCGCCAGCAGGTAGGCGGCGGCGGCGGCGGACAACGCAACGAACGTCCGCCGGACGGGCGGAAAAGCGGCGTACTGGTCGTACACCACGCCCAGGCCGATCACGATCGCGACCGGCGCGATCATCAGGCCAAGAAAGCAAGCCGCCGCTCCCGGAATGCCCCGAAACCGGGCCCCCAGCGCGATGGTGACGTTCATGATGTTTCCGCCGGGCAGGAACTGGCACAGGCTGAGCATCTCGGCGAACTCGGCCGGAGTGAGCCATTTGCGCTGCTCGACGATCATCCGCCGCGCCCAGGGCAGGACGCCGCCGAAGCCGCAGACTCCGACAACGAAGAAGCCGGCAAACAGGTCGAACAGGGTCGGCATATGGCGCGTTTCGGGCATCCGGAGATGGATAGCGACGCCGCCCCCATTCGACAATTGCTGCAATGACGTTGGCCGTCGAACGCAATTGCCGTAGAATACGGTCGAGCAGAAGGGGATTGGTATGCTCGCGAAAATTGCCCTCCTTGTGCTGCTGTCTGTCCTCGTGACCCCAACCGCGGCGCGCGCAGCGTGTGTGGTGGACGACAAGGCTACGGTCCCCTTGGACCTCATCGGCGGGACGATCACCGTGCCGGTCGGGGTAAACGGCATCGTCGCGACCTTCATCCTGGACACCGGCGCCCAGCGCTCGGTCGTCACCGAAGCGGCGGTCCATCGTCTCGACCTGGCGCGCGACGAATGGGTCGGCACCACCATGAGCGGCGTCGGCGGCGTTGAAAGCCGTCCGAACGCCGATCCGCGCAGCCTGACACTGGGTGGTGTCCCGCTGGTCCGCCGGACGCTGAGCCACGATACCAGCCTCACGGTCGGCATTCTTCCACGCACGCGCGTCGGAAACCTGTTGATCGACGGCCTGCTCGGGCGCGACTTCCTGTCCCCGTTCGATCTGGATCTGGATGTGCCCGGCCGCCGCCTGACGCTGTACCAGGTGCGGGGCTGCGCCGGCCGCTTCCTGCCCTGGCGGGACAACTATGTCGCCGTGCCCGCGGCATTTCCCGATCAGGACGCCGTGCTCGTGCCGGTGACGCTGGACGGCACGCCGTTGCGCGCGCTGTTGGATACGGGGGCCAGTTCAAGCCTCGTCGCGGCCCCGGGGCTGTTCCGGCTTGGCCTTCAGCCGGCCAGTCTCGCGGGTGACCCGGCGAATGAGGTCGCCGGCCTGGGACCCCATATCGTGACGATGCACCAGCACACATTCAACGCGCTTCGTGTCGGCGGTCAGACGACCGATTCGCCGATCATCTGGGTCGCGCCGGTCCATCTGAGGCCAATCGCCGACATGTTGCTGGGCGCGGACTGGCTTGGGGGCCGGCGTGTGTGGATTTCCTACGCAACACGACAGCTGTTCGTCGCCGTGCGATAACCCGACGCCCCCGGCTGTGATGGCCAGGGCAAGCGCTCGCTGTTACCCCTTCTGCCCGATACCGGCCCACGTGTCGTCCATCGCCCGCGTGATCCGCGCCACGGCCTCGTCGATCTCGGCTTCCGTAATGATGAGGGGCGGGGAGAACGCGATCCGGTCGCCGACGAAGCGGGTGATCAGACCGTGCCTGCGGGCGTGTCTGTCCACCGTCGCGCCAACCTGATGTCCCGGATCGAACGGAGCCCGTGTGGCCTTATCAGCGACCATCTCGATGCCGGTCACCAGTCCGACGCCACGCACCTCGCCCACCAGAGGATGATCCAACAGTCTGCCCAGCCTTTGCTGGAGATAGGGGCCAACCTCACGGACATGGCCCAGCATGTCCATTTCCTCGTAGATACGCAGCGTCTCCATCGCCACGGCGGTCGTCACCGGGTGCCCGGCATAGGTGAAGCCATGGGCGAAATTCCCCAGCTTGCGGCTTTCATCCAGCATCGCCTCGAAGATCCGCTGGTTGATCAGCAGTGCCGAGATCGGCTGCATCCCGGCGGACAACGCCTTGGCGCACGAAATCATGTCGGGCTGCAGATCATAGGTCTGGCTGCCCCACATGTTGCCCGTCCGGCCGAACCCGCAGATCACCTCGTCGGCGATGAACAGCATGTCGTATTTACGGATGACGGCCTGCATCTTCTCCCAATAGGTTCGCGGCGGGGTCAGTCCGCCGCCGGCGCCCATCACCGGTTCGGCGATGAAGGCCGCGCAAGTTTCCGGTCCTTCGCGCAGGATCAATGCCTCCAGTGCATCGGCCATGCGGGTCGCGAATTGCTCTTCCGACTCACCCTCGGTGTGGTGACGGTAGTAGTGCGGGTATTCCGTGTGCAGGAATCCGGGGAATGGCAGGCCGAAATCGGCGTGCATGTCCGGTTTGCCGGACGCGCTGATCGAGGCTGACGTGCTGCCGTGATAGGCCATCCGACGGCCGATGATCTTCCGCCTTTCCGGCTTGCCGATCGCGTGGTGGTAATACCACACCAGTTTCAGCGCCGTATCGTTGGCTTCGGATCCCGAACACTGGAAGAGTACCCTGCTCATCGGCACGGGAGCGATCGACAGCAGCTTTTCCGCCAGATCGACGCCCGCTTCATGCGTCGTCCCGCGGTACAGATGATAGTATCCGAGCTTGCGCATCTGCTCGTAGGCGACCTTGGCCAGCCGCTCCGACGCATAGCCCAGTGATGCGCACCACAAGCCGGCGGCCATATCGAGATATTGCGTGCCGCTGTCGTCATATACATAGCAGCCGTGGCCGGACCCGATGACCATCGGCCCCTGTTCCAGGTGGTGAACGAGGTTCGTCTGCGGATGGACGATGCTGGCGATGTCGCGCGCCTGTACCGAGTTCGGCGTGAGATAGGTCATGCGGTGTCTCCGGCTGTGCGAAGCGAATGCTAGACCATTTTCATCCTGACCGTGCACGCCGAAAATGGTCTATCTCTTTGTTTGATCGCATGATTCACGCGCCGGGGACGTTCCGCTCAGCGCGATCATGCGCTAATCCGGCGACCCCGCCAGGGTCGAGAGTACCGGAATCCTCAGTTCACCTGACCGGCCGTCGCCTGTATGCTGGCTGGAAAATCAGGGAGAGCGCGCCATGCTGACCGACGGCCGGATCGTTTTTGGGCAGATGGAGGAGGTACGGTTCGGCGCTCCCGCCGCGCAGGCGGTGGCTGAACAGGCGGGGCGCCTTGGCGCCGAGCGCGTGTTCCTGATGGTCAGCGGAACCCTGAACCGAACCACCGCGGCAATTCAGGCGGTGCGCCAGGCGCTAGGCAACCGGTGCGCCGGTGTGTGCGACGCGATGGCGCCACACTCGCCGCGCCGGGCGGTGATCGCGGCCGCGGAACAGGCCCGGCTGGCCGGGGCGGACCTGATCGTGACCGTTGGCGGCGGATCGATCACCGACGCGGCAAAGGCGGTGACGCTGTGCCTGGCGAACGATATCCGCACGCCGGAGGCGATGGATGCGCTGCGGGCTGTGAAAGGCGCCGACGGCGCGGTGACGGCGCCGCCGATGAACGCGCCGGCGGTGCGCCAGGTGAGTGTGCCGACGACCCTCTCGGCGGGAGAGTTCAGCGCCATCGCCGGGGTGACCGATGAACGCACGCGGGTGAAGGAAATGTTCAGGCATCCGCGGATCATGCCGGCGGCGGTTATTCTCGATCCGGCGGTCACCGTGCACACGCCCGAGTGGCTGTTCCTGTCCACCGGGATACGGGCGGTCGATCACTGCGTGGAGGGTATCTGCTCGAACGAGGCGAATGCCTTCGCGGACGCGCAGGCGCTGCACGGGCTGTCACTGCTGACGAGCGGGCTGGGCAAAGTGAAGGCGGACCCTGCCGATCTGCGGGCGAGGCTGGACTGCCAGATGGGATCATGGCTGTCGATGGGGCCGCTGGCGAGCGGCGTGCCCATGGGGGCGAGTCATGGGATCGGCTACGTACTGGGTGCGGTCTTCGACGTGCCGCATGGGCACACGTCCTGCATCATGCTGCCGGCCGCTATGCGCTGGAACAAGCCCGCGAATGCGGCCCGTCAGGCGATGGTGGCGGCAGCGATGGGGCATCCGCACGAGGACGCGGCGGACCTGCTGGACCGGTTCATCGGCGGGCTGGGCATGCCGCGCAGCCTGAGTTCCGTCAACATCGGCGTGGATTCGTTCGATCGGATCGCGCAGGGCGCGATGGACACACCGTGGATCCCGCGAAATCCACGGCCGATCCGGGGACCGGCCGAGGTGCGGGAAATCCTGCAGCTGGCGGCCTAGGGGCGTCCTACCAGGCGGCGTCCAGCAGCGCCCGGACCGCCGCCGGCCCCTCGATCTTGCGCGGGTTCGTATGCACCCAGCGGTCGTGCATCGACCCGGCCGCGATCTCGTCAAGCTGCTCTGGCTTCACCCCGACATCGCGCAGCGTCGTCGGCAGACCCAGGCTGGCGATCAGCGCTCGCCACCGCATCGGCCGCGCTTGTCGCCGAACCGTCCCAGCGCCTCGCTCACCCATTTCTGCCGCTCGGCATTCACCGGCTCATTGAACCGAAGCACGTGCGGCAGCATGATGCAGGACGTGTAGCCATGCGGCACGTGCGCCGTCCCGCCCAGCACGTGGCCGATGCCGTGACTGGCGCCTTTGGCGACGCCGTTCTGCGACCCCATGATCGACATCCAGGCGCCAAGCTGACAGTTCAGCCGAGCCTCCAGGTCGCCGGGGTTCGCCTTTACCGCCGGCAGCCCGGTGCGCGAGCAGACGTAACGCCTGCATCGACGTGCCGTCCGAGAATGGCGTCGGGTTGATCGAACAGATAGTCCTCCACCGCATGATCGACCGCGCGGATGCCGGTTGACAGGAACAGCCACTCCGGGGTGTGGATCGTCACCGCGGGATCGAGGATCACCGTCTGCGGCATCATCAGCGGATGGGCGTAGCTTTCCTTCCGGTTCCGCACTGTGTCGGTGCAGCCGGCCATCGCGGTGAACTCGCCGGCCGAAAGCGTGGTCGGCACATCGACCGAGCGGATCGGCGGCGCCTTCACGGGCGGGACGTTCGGTTTTGCCGTCGGCCGTGATCACCGCGCGGAATCGATCAAGCTGCTCCGGGCCGTGATGTCGTTGCCCAGGCACAGCCCAACCATCTTGGCCGCATCGGTGACCGATCCGCCGCCGACCGTCAGGATCAGGTCGGCCTTCGCGGCCCGAGCCTCGTTCGCCGCGGCCACCACATCGATGCGCGGCGTGTGGGCAGCCGATCTTCGCGCATAGCCCGGCCAACCGGTTCCCCAGCACCCGGCGGACCGTCTCGACGATGTCCGTCTCCCGGTTGAGCGTGCCGCTGGCCATGACATAGACGGCGCGGGCGTCGTGCCGCGTGACCTCCTCGGCCAGCGCCTCGGCAAGCGGAATGCCGTAGATCACCCGTTCCATGGGCGGATAGCGGTGAATGCCGTGGATCACGATGGTCCTCCCTGATGATTTTCTTGCCTAATCTCGCCGAATGGGAGCAGACTGCGGGGGTCGTAGCAACAACTGAAAGGAGGTGATCCAGTGTCTCATTGTTCGGTGGCAACCCTTGCCGTGACCTGGATCGCCGACGAGAAGACGTCGGCCTGAGCATACTCCGGTCCGGCAACGGACAGTCCACAAACAATGTGAAGGCCTCGGGCCATGTGTCCGGGGCCTTCTGCTTTTTTGGCGGGGGTTGCCGCGGGATTCTGTGCGGCACGAATCCGCGCCTGGGCTGCGGAACGGTGAGAATCGACCCGCTCGACTGTAGCCGGCGGCAGCGCTGCTGCACGCCCGGCGTTGAACCGACCCCCGGTGATGGGATAATGTCCTGGGATGCAACAGCCCGTCATCGTACGCGATCCGGACGTCATGGATGGCACGCCGGTGTTTTGCGGAACGCGCGTTCCCGTGCAGACATTGCTCGACTATCTGGAAGCAGGGGAATCCATCGACGCTTTCCTCGACGGCTTTGCGTCGGTCGCACGGGCGCAGGTTGTGGACTTTCTGGAGCAGGCGAAGGATCGCCTGGTTGAATCGGTCGGTTGAGGATCTTTCTCGACGAATGCGTGGATCGCCGGCTGGCTCGCGATATCCTTGGCCACGAGGTAAAGACTGAACGCGACCAAGGGTGGACCGGGATGGCGAACGGCCGGCTGCTTGCGTTGGTCTCGCAAAGCTTCGATGTTTTTGTGACGGTGGATCGGAACCTGTCGTTCCAGCAAAACCTGCCATCGTTCTCGATCGCTGTCATCGTGTTGCGGGCCAAGGCCAACCGCTTGGCTGATCTGCGGCCGTTGGTCCCGGAACTGCTGGCTTCTATCGCCATCGCGCAGCCCGGCGTCGTCACGTTTGGCGGTGGGATGTGAGGCATGGCTGCAGAGGCGATGGCGGAGTCCGACCGGTCGACGCCCACGGTGCTGCCATCGCGCGGCCTGATCTTGGGTCGCCGGGCCATAGGCCAGCAGTAATGTTCTGTCCGGCGGTCCGGATCGTGCGCCGGCCGCAGCCTTCGTGCCGGTTTGAACCTCCGCATACAGCACGGAGGAGGTCCCGGAGCGCCCGGAGATGGGTAACCGCTGTTCCCGGCCAAAAGCGGACCGTCCGCTCCCCTCCCCTTGTTGACATCCAATGTGGCGTATCACCCGGCAGCGTATCATCACGCCCGGCTGCCCCGGTCGTTCGACTACGAAACGAAGGCGCGACCGGGGCGGGCGAAAAGCACGTGATCTAACGGCCCTATCCGGGACTCGAAGTCCCGCGGACTATCCGGGTTAAGTGTCGCCCCAACTTTTCGAGCAGATCCCTCAGCCCCTCAGCGATCCGTCAGGCGCAATTCGATCCGCCGGTCCTTGGCATAGGCCTCCGGCGTGTCCCCGGGCGCGAACGGCTGGTATTCACCGAACGCCGTCGCCGCAAGATGATCGGCCGGCACGCCATCGGCGATCAGCAGCTTCACCACGGTGATCGCCCGCGCCGCCGACAGTTCCCAGTTCGAGGCAAACTGCCCACCTTTCACGGGTTGCGGATCGGTGTGTCCATCGACCCGCAGCACCCAGTGCAGATCAGACGGAATCTCCGCCGCGATATCCTTGATCGTCACCGCCAGGGCCGTCATCTGCGCGATGCCGGCCGGCGTCAGGTCGGCGCTGCCCACCGGGAACAGCACCTCGCTCTGGAACACGAACCGGTCGCCGACGATGGTGATGCCCGGACCGGTTCGCCAGCAGCGTCCGCAGCTTGCCGAAGAATTCGCTGCGATACTGCTGCAGCTCCTCGACCTTCGCCGCCAGCGCCACGTTCAGCCTCTGGCCGAGGTTGGCGATCTGGACGTCCTTCGTCCTTGTTTTGCTGCTGCGTCAGTTGCAGGCTGGACGCGATCGAGGAAAGCTGGGCTTTCAACTGGTCGATCTGCTGGTTCAGCAGCGCGATCTGGGCGCGGGCGCTGTCGCCGAGCTTCTTCTCGTCGCCGAGCTGCGCCTCGAACAGCTTGCCGCCGCTGCTGCTCGGTCATCGCCCGCGCGGCGGCATCCTGGGCCTGCTTCTCCAGCTCGTCCCGCAGCGCCGCCAGGGCGCGCGTCTGGTTCGCCAGCGTCGCCAGATCCGACAGTTTCGCCTGCAACGTGTCCTTGTCGACCGCGACGGTCCGATCGAGATCGGCGATCTGCTTCTTCATCTCGGCGAGTTGGTTCTGCGCATCCGCCAGTTGCGCCTTCGCGGCGTTGGCCTGTCGCCGCGAGGTGTCCGTCAGTTGCGATTGCAGCCGGGCATTGGCGACGGTGGCGGCCTGCACGGCAAGGTTCGCGTCGGCGAGTTGCGACGTCAGCCGGTCGCGTTCGCTCGACCGCGCCGACAGTTCCTTGCCCAGTTGAGACACGGAAACTTGCAGATCCGCCGACTTTCCGCGTTCCAGCGACAGGGCGTCGGCCAGGGCCGTCAAGCTGCTGGTTCGCCTTGTCCAGTTCGTGGCTGCGGCCGGACAGCGCCACGCGTCAGGAACGCCTGCGCCAGAACGAACACCAGCAGGACGAAGATGATGACCATCAGCAGGGTGGACAGCGCGTCCACATAGCCGGGCCATGCCTCCAGTCCGTTGCCGCCGTGCCTGCGGATGCGCCCTGCCATGACCGGCTACCGCTGCGGTTCGGCCAGGGCGGCGACCGTGCGGGTCAGCAACCGCAGATCGTTGCGCAGGTCCGCGGTGGCGCGGGAGCGGCCCTGTTCGGTTTCCGTCAGCAGCCGCTGCAAGATAGATATCGATGTTGCGCAGATGGCCGCGGCTGATCTCGTCGCCGCCTTGCTGTTCCGCCAGCCGTTGCAGTGCCGGCCCGAGCGCGGTCTGACTTTCGGCGATTCGCAGCATGAGATGCTGGTTGGCGCGCATGGTGTCGGCCAGCGCGCCCAGCCGTTCGTTCAAGGTCATGACCGCATGGTTGCACCTGGGAGCGGTTTTCCTCGTCCCGGGTCAGTACTCGTTGCAGACTTTCCATGTTCTCGGCGGTCTGCTCCAGCAGCGCCTGGACATAGACCGGAACGGAGCCTTCACCCTCCGACAGGACGCCGGACGACAGCCGTGTCAGGCCGGCGAGCCATTCCTCCAGCTCATTGAAGAAACGGTTCTGCGCCTGGCCCGGCGGTCAGGTCCAGGAAGCCCAGCACCAGCGCGCCGGCGAGGCCGTACATGCTGGCCGAGAACGCGGTTCCCATGCCGGCGAGCGGCCGCGCCAGGCCGGTTTTCAACTGCTCGAACATCAGGTTCATGTCGCCGTTGCCCAGCGTCATGCTGCCGATCACGTCGGACACCGAGGTGACCGTCTTCAGCAGGCCCCAGAATGTGCCCGAGCAGACCCAGGAAGATCAGCAGGCCGGTCATGTAGCGGGACAGTTCGCGGCTTTCGTCCAGCCGCGAGGCGATCCCGTCCAGCAGGCTGCGCATGGCGGTCGCGGACAGGGTGAACTGCCGGCTGTCGCCGTGGCCGCGGCCTTCGCGCATCGCCAGCATGCTGGCCATCGGCGCCAGCAGCTTGGGCGAGGGCAGGGCGGCCAGCCGGCTGCGCGAGGTCTGGTAGGTTTCCAGCCAGGTCACTTCCGGCCGCAGCCGCAGCACCTGATTGAGGTTCCAGCAGGATGCCCAACACCAGGATCAGCAGGATCAGGCTGTTCAGCACGGGATTGTTGTTGAACGCGGTGATCAGCACGGGCGACAGCAGCGCGGCGACGACGCCGACCGCCACGAGGAAAATCAGCATGCGGATCAGGTAGCCGGACGGGCGGGTCATCGTGAGTTCGCCGTTGCAGCAGGGGCTGGTCGGCCGGCGTTCGGCACCGGTTACGCTGATGTCCACCCGGTCGGGCGGGCCGTCGCCATATTGCTCACCCAGCGCCCGCACGAAGATGCGGGCGGACGGCACGCCGTCGGCGACCAGGGCGCTGCGCACCGCCATCGCGCGCGACAGCGAAATCCGGCGCGCGGTGGACGGATCATCCGGCTTGCCGGGCGCATAGGCCAGAACGTTGAAGGTCGTCTCATCGCCGGTCGGCGCGGCTTGCGGTCAGTTGCTTGATCGATGCGCTGCTTTCGGGGCTCAGGTCCGACTGCGCCGGGCGCGAATGTCAGGCGCAGGCCGGTGGTGGTCGGCGCGGCGACGGTCTTGGCTTTGTCCGAAACCGGCGGTGGCGGCGGCGGTTGCGCTCCGGGCGGTGGTTCCGGCGGCGCGATCGGTGCGATGGCGGCGGTGGGCGGAACATTCTCCGGCATCGCCGGCTGCGCCGCTGCCGGCGGGATAGCGACCGCCGGCCCGGGCGCCTCTCGCGCCGCGAGACTGGACTGGTTCGGCGCAGCCGCGGGTGCCTCTCGCGCCGCCACGCTCGAGTGGTTCGGCGCAGCCGCGGTGGTCGGGGCGGCAGGCTCGGCGCGGGAGGGCCTGCGCACGGCCGAGGCAGCCGTGCCGCGCGAGGGGTGGCTGGCCGGCGGATGGTCCGGCAGCGCCTGCAGCGCGTGCAGATCGACCGTGACCTGGGCGAACACAGGTGTCGCCGCGGTCAGCAAAACGGCACTCAGGATCGGCAATGGGCGCATGGCAACGATTGGTAGCGGAAGCCGCTGTTCCGTTCAATGAACCATCGTGTGCCGCGATCCGTGCGCGGCCGCTCCGGCTGGCGCATACATTGACAATTCCAGCGTGACGGACCGCTAATTGTTCAATCAAGACGCAGGGAGCGCCCCATGAACCATGTCAGCAGGCCTCGGCGTAGATCCGCCGGCATCGACCCGGTTGCCCGCGCGCGCGATCTGGGACCGGAAATCGCCGCCGCCGCCGACGAGATCGAGCGCACCCAGGTCATTCCCGAACCACTGCTGACGCATATTCATGACGCCCGGCTGGCCCGCATGCTGCTGCCGCGCTCGGTCGGCGGCGATCAGGTCGATCCCTGGACCTATCTGCACGCGATCGAGGAGATCAGCCGCCACGATGGTTCGGTCGGCTGGAACCTGTTCGTCGCCAACAGCGCCGCGCTGATCGCCCCGTTCATCCCGCTGGAAACCGCGAAGGCGATTTTCACCGATCCGCGCGCCTGGGTGGCCTGGGGACCACCCAACCAATACAAGGCGCAGGCGGTGCCCGGCGGTTATCGTGTCAGCGGCGAGTGGCATTTCGCCAGCGGCAGCCGGCAGGCCAACTGGATGGGCGCGCATTGCCAGGTCATCGAACCGGACGGGTCGCTGCGCCTGAACCGCTTCGGCCGCCCAACCATCCGCACGCTGCTGTTCCGCAAGGAGCACGCCGAGCCAATCCACGACTGGAACACCGATCGGCATGCGCGGCACCGCGTCCGAGGGCTATCGCGTCACCGACCTGTTCGTCCCCGAGGCCTACAGCGGCACCCGCGAGGATCCGTCGCTGCGCCGCGACCCCGGTCCGCTTTATGCCTTCACGATGCAGGGACTTTATGCCGTCGGCGTCGCCGGCGTCGCGTTCGGCATCGCGCGCGCCATGCTGGATGCGTTCATCGCCCTGGCGGCCGAAAAGACGCCGCGCGGCCTGCAGCGCCTCGCCGACAGTCCCGTGGTGCAGGCCGACGTGGCTCGGCGGGAGGCTCAGCTTGGTGCCGCACGTGCCTGGCTGGTCGAGATCCTGAAGGACGTCTGGGCCGCCGCCGACGACATCGCCCCGATCGACCTGAACGCCCGTGCCCGCGTGCGGCTCGGCTGTGCCCATGCCATCAGCACGTGCGGTCGAGGTCGCCGACTACGTCTACAAGGCCGCCGGCACCTCGGCCATCTTCCCGGGCACGCCGTTCGAGCGCCGGTTCCGCGACATCCACACCCTGTCACAGCAGATCCAGTCGCGGGATGCGCATTTCGAGGCGGTCGGCAGGGTGATGTTCAACGGCGATCCGGATGAGGTATTCCTGTAGCCGTCCGATTTGAGGAAAGACAGCATGACGCAACTGACACTCGCCAAGGCCCAGACGATCATTACCGCGGCGCTGGCGCGTCGCGGGAGAAGTCGTTCGCACCGATGGTCGTCGCCGTGCTCGACGCGCGCGGCGTCCTGAAGGCCTATCGCGGCCGAGGACGGCATCGGCGCTGCGGCGGGCCGATATCGCGATCGGCAAGGCGTACGGCGCGCTGTCGATGGGCGTGGGCTCGCGCACGCTGGGCAAGCGGGCGGAGGAGCGGCCGCATTTCATCGCCGCCGTGACCCACGCGGTGGGCGGGTCACTGATCCCGGTCGCCGGCGGCGTGCTGATCCGCGGCGACGACAAGAGCATCATCGGCGCGGTCGGCGTCAGCGGCGACACGTCGGACAATGACGAGGCGGCCGCGCTGGCGGGGATCGCCGCGGCCGGCCTGACCGCCGACCCAAGCTGACGGGATCGCGATTTTCGAGGTTCAGGTGACCGATCGACGTGTGGGTGTGGGTACCCTATTCTCGTCGTCTGGGCGCGGCACCGTCGCCGCGCATCCCATGAATACGCCGATCGTGTCAGGGCAGCCGAACAAGCCGCCTTGCGGTTCAAGCCGCAGCACCGCCCTCACGCCGTCCTCGCAGGTCTTCCCGCGACAGGGTGCTGACCGGGCTCGATCGATATCGATATCGAACTGTCGTCGCGCGCAACGATGACGCGCCCACCGTCACGCCTTGAACGCGGCCACCGCCTTTTCGTCGAATTTCAGCCCCAAGCCCGGCCTGGTCGGCAAAACGAGCTCACCGTTTTCGATCGCCGGGGTTTCCTCGTACAGGCACAGCATCCAGGGCATGTATTCCACCGTCAGCCCGTTCGGGCAGGCGGCGACGAGATGGACCAGCATCTCCGGCATCACGTGGCTGACGACCGGCAGGTTGAAGGCTTCGGCCATGCCGGCGACCTTCATCCATTGGGTGACGCCGCCGACGCGGCAGATGTCGATCATGACGATGTCGACCGAGCGGGCCTCGATCATGTGGCGGAACGGCACGATGCCCCAGACGTATTCGCCGCCGGCAATGGGGGTTTTCAGCGCCGCGGTGACCCGGGCGAGGCCCTGGTAGTCGTCGGCGGCGGTGACGTCCTCGAGCCAGAACAGGCCGACATCCTCGATCCGGCTGCCGATGTCGATCGCCTGTTCCGGCCGCCAGCGCTGGTTGATGTCGCACATCAGCTTGATGTCGGGGCCGATCGCCTCCCGCACCACGCGCACGCGGCGGATTTCGTCGGCCGGTGTCGGGTTGCCGGGCAGCGCCATCTGGGTCTTCATCTCGACGAAACCCTTCTGCACCAGGATCCGGGCGGCGCGCTGCGCCTGGCTCGTCGGTCAGACCCGCGCCGCAGCGAGCCGGACGCGTAGGTCGCCACGCGGTCGCGGTGGCCGCCGAGCAGTTTCCACAACGGCTGGTCGAGCGCCTTGCCCTTGATGTCCCACAGCGCGATGTCGATCGCCGACAGGGCGAGGGTGAAGATGCCGCCCGGGCCCGCAGGAATCGCCGGTGCCGTCGCGCAGCTTGGCGATGATCTTTTCGATGCGCAGCGGGTCTTCGCCGATGGTCAGGGCGGCGAGTTCCTCGACCGCGACGCGCAGGCTGCCGGTCATCGTGCCGCCGTAGAAGGTCAGCCCGATGCCCTCGATGCCGCTGTCGGTGCGCAGGCGCAGGATGACGATCGGGGCGGGTGCGGCCGGCTTCCTCGGGCATGTTGGCCAGCGGGTCATCTTCCGGAATGCGCAGCGTGGTCGCTTCATAGCTGGTGATTTTCATGGCGTTTCCTCCGGCGATCGATCGGAGGGAGCATAGCGCAGGGTGGGCGTGGCGTAACCCGGGCGCGATAACCCCAGTCCGAACCCAGATGCTCTGCGCTGCCTCACATCACCTGCCGAGTGCGTTCCTGGTCGCCGCTGCAAGCTCCTCCAGCAGGTAAGGCTTCGGGAGCAGGGCGACGCCTTCGGCCTCAGCCTCGCGCCTCACCCCTTCCGCATAGGCGGTCGTAAGGAGCAGCGGCAGCCCGGGTCTGCGCCGCCTCACTTCGCGTGCAAGGTCCACGCCGTTCATACCGCCTGGCATCATCACGTCCGAGAATACGAGATCGATGGGACGGCCGTCAGCCAAGGCACCGAGAGCGGCCGCCGCGCTCGATGTCCGCGTCGCCCTCATGCCAAGCTGGGTGAGCATCTCTGTGACCAGTGCCGCGACCTCGTCATCGTCCTCCACCAGCAGCACATGCGCGACCGAGATCTCTCGAGCAGGCTCAGCCTGGATTGCACCGAATTCATGCCGCGCGATCGAGGCCGCCGCGTCAGACCGCGGCAGAAGCAGCGCGACTGTCGTGCCGCGGCCGACTTCGGTGTCAACGCGGACTTCACCGCCAGACTGCCTGGTGAATCCGTAGACCTGGGAGAGCCCCATCCCAGACCCCTTCCCGATATCCTTTGTCGTAAAGAACGGCTCGAACACGCGTGAGGCCACCTCGGGCGGCATCCCAGTTCCCGTGTCGATGACCGAGAGGCGGACGAAGTCGCCCCTGAGATCGCCGTCGGCCAGATCGGGACAGTTCTCGGCGCGAATGGTGATGATGCCGCCCCCGGACATCGAATCCCTGGCGTTCACGGCAAGGTTCAGGACGGCAAGCTCGAGTTCGCCCGGATCGACCGCGACCGGCCAAAGATCGCGCCGCAGGTCGAGGGCGACATGAACGTCGCCGCCCAGGCTGCGATTCAATAGCTCAATCATCCCGCCGACATGGACGCGAAGGTCGACGATCTGAGACCGAAGCGCCTGCCCGCGTGAAAAGGCAAGTAGCTGATGAGTCAGGGTTGCGCCGCGATTGGCAGCCTGCTTCATGCCGCTCATCACGCGCTGCCGCCTGGCTGGATCGGTCTGGCGCTCGAGCAGTTCGAGACCCCCGGAAATGATCATCAGAAGATTGTTGAAGTCATGCGCCACGCCGCCCGTAAGCTGCCCGATGACCTCGAGTTTCTGTGCGTGGCGCAGCGATTCCTCCATCCTGGCCCGTTCAGCCATTTGCGCTTGCAACGCGCGGTTCGCCGCCTCCAGCTCGTTGGTTCGTGCCGCCACCAAATCTTCCAGCTCCTGAGCCGCCCGGCTGCGCTCGGCAAGATGCTCACGGAGCTCATATTGCCGTGCCCGCGCCCGCACGGCAGCCTGGATGGCGCTCGTCAAGGTGATCGCCTGGACCGGCCTTTCAAGCAGCGACACGTTCCTGAGCGCTGCCACCAGTCGTCCGCGTCCCGCGACGACCGCCGGGTGCTCCAGGTGGCTGGTGAGCATCACGAAAGGCATGTCCGACCATGGGGGCTGCTGCTCGACCCAGGTTGTCAGGTCTTTGATCGGCTGGTTGTGCAGCGCCTCTTCGGCAACGAAGACCGCGTCGGCTCCAGCCGTCAGGCCCTCGACCAGCTCCGGAATTCCGGTGCAGACCTGGGCCGGAATAGCCATCCGGCGCAACACTTCCGCCACGGCCGGGCCGTCCCGTCCGCTCGGGGCGACCACGAGGACCGTCGGGTGGCGAGGGTCAGCGGGCGCCGGGCTCATCATCGGCCAGGAGAGGAGATCCACTGCCGGTGTAGCGCGGCGTGCCCGTGAAAACGCCGCTGAAGTCCTTGAGCGGCGGCCCGATGGTAAGCCCCTGCGAACCGAGCCGGAACTCGCGGATGGTTGGCTCATGGCTGCCGCTGCGCTTCTTCACGACGGACAGGGCGCGCCGCACGGTGCCCTCGAATTCAAAGTAGCGCAGCATGAGCACCGCGTCGCTCAGATAGCTGATATCGATCGGGGTCTGCATCGGCCCGACCAAGCCGTACTGGGCCAGGACGAGAATGGTCAGCACCCCCAGCTGGTTCAGATAGCTCAGCAACTCGTGCATCTGCAGGATCAGAAAGCGCTCGTCCGGCATGGCACTCAGATAGCCGTTGAGGCTGTCGATGATGACGACGCGCGCGTCGTCATCCTCCACGGCTTTCCTGACGCGACAGGCGAACTCGCCCGGCGAAAGCTCAGCCGGGTCAATCTGCTGGATGCGGATGAGCCCCGACTCGAGTGCCGGCTGCAGGTGCACGCCCAGCAGGACAGAGCGAGCGACAATCGTGGCGTGCCCTTCGTCGAAGGCGTAGACGACCGCGCGCTCGCCGCGACTGGCCGCGGCCGCCGCGTAGGTTATGGCCAACGTGGATTTTCCGACACCGGCTGCTCCGAGCAGGAGCACGCTCGTACCCCATTCCAGGCCGCCGCCGACGATGGCGTCCAGGCCGGCATTGCCGCTGAGTGCGACGCCCCTGGAAAAGGGCCGGTGGTGTTCGGCCGCAACCAGACGTGGATAAACCTCGAGCCCGCCTGTCTTGATGGTGAAGTCGTGGAAGCCGCCCCGGAACGCCATGCCGCGCATCTTGACCACGCGCAAGCGCCGACGCTCACCACCGAAGTCGACGGCGATCTGCTCCAGGTAGACGACGCCATGCGCGATCGAGTGCAGTTGGAGATCGTCGCTGTCCGAGGAAAAATCGTCCAGCATCAGGACCGTGCAGGAGCGGCTGGTAAAAAAGTGCTTCAGCGCCAGGATTTGACGGCGGTAACGCAGCGGGTTCTGTGCCAGAAGCCGCATCTCGGACAGGCTGTCGAAGACGATCCGCGACGGGTTCAACTCGGCGACGCGGCGAAAGACCAGCTGCGTTGTCTCACTGAGCTCCATCTCGGCTGGATGGAAGACCGTCAGCTCTCGGCTTGGGTCAAGACTTGCCTCCGGCGGCACGAGTTCGAACACGGCGACGCCGTCGAGCGACCAACCGTGCCGCCTGGCAACGAGGCGCAATTCGCGCTCTGTCTCGGACAGAGATATATAGAGCGTGTTCTCGCCCTTGCGAGCACCCTCGCGGAGGAACTGGAGCGCGAGCGTCGTCTTGCCGGTGCCCGGCCGCCCCTCGCACAGGTAGAGGCGATCCGCGTCAAGCCCGCCGCCAAGAATTTGGTCGAGACCGTCGCTGCCGGTCGAGATCCTCGGAGGATCCCCATCGTCGATAATCGGTTGCTTTTTCACGTCGGTCACATCTTGCCCTCAAAATCGCGGCCAAGCCCCTTTTAGCCATAAATGCGCAAACTGCCAGGCAAAGCCCCTTGCCCAGGGGTGCAGTTGCCGTCTTTTGATTGACCGTTTCCATTTCAAAAATATAATGGCCCCGATCTCGAGGACTGCAATGCCGTCATGAGGCCTAGGCGTGACGCTGGGGATTTCCGGCGGATTTTCGGATACCATCTCGCGCTGACATCCGGCGCGACGAGGCGGTGAGCCTCGGTGACAGGGGCCCTGAAGTCCGTTTCGGACCGACCGCAGGACCTTCCACGCTGCCTCTGCCCGCTTGCTGCACCCGCTTCCCGATGGCCGTCCGCGACAGCGCCCGATTACGTGTGCCCGCGCGTCGTCAGCCCGCGCTCAGGGCTTCGCGTGCCTCGACCGCGCTGCGATAGGCTGACCAGCTTGGCGTCACCGCGCAGCACCTCCCAGACCGTCTTGTCGCCGTCGCGGCGGAAGCGGATGTCCAGATGGCGGCGACCGAGGCGCAGATCCGTCAGCGTAACGTCCGGCAGCCAGTCGGGCAGGTCCGGATCGACATACAGCTTGTCGTTCGGTGCGTCCGGCTGGATGCCCAGCATCGCCTGCAGCAGGGCGAAGCAGGACCCGGCCGCCCAGGCCTGCGGCACGTTGGCGCCGAGATACTGCACCGGGAAATTTGCGCCGTTACGCTGCACGCCGGCGTAAAGTTCCGGCAACTGGTTCAGCAGAAAATGGCTGGCGGCCTCGCTGATGTCGCGCGCGATGTGTCCGGCCTCCGCGCTGAAGCCGTATCGCTTGAAACCAAGCGCGATCAGGCTGTTGTCGTGCGGCCAGACCGATCCGTTCTGGTAGGAATACGGATTGAACGCCGGATGCAGGCTGGACAGCGTGCGAATGCCCCAGCCGGAGTTCATGTCCGGTGCCATGAGCCGAGCCACCACGCGACCCGCGCGATCGGGCGGCACGATGCCGGACCACAACAGGTGTCCCGGATTGGAGGCGACTGTCAGGACCTTTCGTTTCTCGCCGTCCAGCATGTAGGCGTAGAAGCCGCTCTCCTCGTCCCAGAACGTTTCGTTGAATTTCTCAAACAGCGCCGCCGCCTTCTCGCGCAGCGTCTTCGCGCGGTCCGGCTTGCCGAGTGCGTCGAACACCTCGGCCATGCGTACCCACGCGTCGTAGACGTAGCCTTGCAGTTCGCACAGCGCCTTGGGGCCGCGCACCGGCGATCCATCCGCGTAGATCATGGAATCGCCGGCGTCTTTCCACGCCATGTTCTCATACCCGACCGGCGAGCGGGTCTGGTACTCCTGAAGCATGTCGCCGTCGCGGTCGCCGTAGTTGTCGATCCAGTCCAGCGCGGCCTCGGCGTTCGGAAGATGCTGTTCCAGCAGCGCGTGATCGCCGGTCGCCCGCCATGCGGCATGCAGCGTGATCAGATACAGCGGCGTCGCATCGGCGGTGCCGTAATACGGCGTGTGCGGGATCAGCTTGAAATGGGCCAGTTCCCCGTAGCGAAGCTCGTGCATGATCTTGCCGGGTTCGGCATCGCGGAAATCATCTCGTTCCGTGGCCTGCCAGCGTCCCAGCACATCCAGCGAGCCACGGGCGAATTCAGGATAGACAAGAATGTTCTGCAGCGAAACGATCAGGCTGTCGCGGCCGAACGGCGCCATGAACCAGGGCAGCCCGGCGGCGGGCAGGAAAACCATGTGGTCGGTGCCCTCGATCGGCAGGCGCAGCGCCGCCATGTCGTCGATGGCCTGATGGTAGAACCGATAGAACTCCTCGTTGCTGGTGCGCAGTTTCAGCACCGTCTGCCGCCAGTCCCGATGCGCCTGGGCCTGCGGCGACGACTCTGCCTCGACCGCGCACTCGTTCGGCGCGCGGTAGCGTTTGTCGCCGTCGGCGAATTCATACAGCAGGCAGCAATGCCAGCGGCCGCGCGGCGGCAGATCGCACCTCGAAGCTCAGCCGGCCGTTGGCGAACACCGCCCGGGAATCGCTCATGCCCACCGAAACGGCGACGGAGCGGGAGAAATCGGCGTTCCGGTAGGTGGTGCGCAAGGTCTGCCGCGCCTCCGCCCAGTCGGAGTTGATGTGGCCGCGGCGAATGTCGCGCCCGGCCTTGACGTCGAACACATCCGCGAAATCCGAGCGGATGGCGATCTCCAGGTTGAAGCGGACCGGTTTCTGGCCGTGGTTGGTGATATCCAGGTCTTCGTGCAGGCCCTGGTCCAGCACGCGGGCGATCTCGAACGCCAGCGTCTGCCGGGGGATCGGGCCGTCTTCGGTCAGAAACGCCTGATTGGTCAGGAAGATGCGGGCGGCGTCGAAATTCACCGCGCCGCCGTTCAGCAGGTCCCACGGCGTGCCGTTCGCGTACACCGACCACGCGCTGATCAGTCTGCGTGTCGAAGAAATACAGGCCCTTGTCGCTGGGCCACTTGATCTGCCCATCGGATTCGGTCACCAGGACCGTCATGGCCTGGTGAATGGCGATCTGCGGCGGGCCGACCTGGACCTTGAACGGCATGGGCAAAAATCTCCGCGTTGTGAAAGGGCGCCGGCTTCTCTATAGCGTGATCGCCATCGGCTGCGGCACGTGACAGGATGGTAGGGTTGGACGCGCAGGATGCTAACGTGGACCTTGGACCACATCAGGCAACACATCGAGCAAGGTCTGCCTCTGGTGCCACTGTTCAACATCGATGTGATCGAAGCAAGCCCGGAGCGTGGCGCCGTTCGCCTGCGGCGAGGGTGACCATGTCACCCGGCCGGGCGGCAGCGTCGCCGGCCCGGTGCAGTTTGCGACTGGCGGACGTGGCCACATACGCCTTGATCCTCGCCGCCCACAGCGACGAGGCCGCGGCCGCCGAGGTCCGCATCACCGAGGAACTGACCGGCCGGCTGATCGGCCAGGCGACGACCACCTATGCTCTGTCGCAGGCGGCCTGAACGTCGGTGGGTTGCCGCGTAACGAGGGCGTCTGACCCGGGCGCTCAAGCCGCTGCCCGACACCGGCCGTCGGCGGCCATGACCGGCATCACTCGCTCAGATGGGCCAGCGCGTCGCGCATCGGCTCACTGGGGACATAAATCAGGCCACCGAATGGCGTGTCCATCTCCATGATCGCGAACATCACCGAGGCAATCGCAATCGCCGCCAGCACGATCATCGCCAGCGCGAGAAGATTTCGCGGCGCGATCAGGCCAAGTGTCGCGAACACGATGAGGAGCCAGAAGACCAGAACGCGGTAGAACGGCATCGGGATCGAACTGTGGGCGTCCTCGAGCAGCTTCCATCTTCCGTCGATGACGCGGCCGAATTGCTCAAGCGCCCTCGCGGCAATGAGGTTATGGACCTGATCGGTCTGGGGCAACCCTCGCACCTGGTGCCCAACCCGATCCAGCATGGTGCCCAGTGCCTCGCTCTCTATGGTCGGATGAGGCGCGGCGGAAGCCGGGAAATCCTCATTGCCAGTCGCGCCCGGCGGCTTGGGCTCGCCCGGCCAGGTGCTGACAATCGCGCCGATGACGTAGGTGCGCAGCAAACCCCGCGCCGCCTGGGCCGGAGGACCGAAATCCCGGAGCGACTGGCCGAGCTCGATCAGATCGACGGCGTATGCCCGAAGGTCGCTTTCCGTCCGGTCGAATGATTGTTTGACCGAACTGGTCAGCAATCCGAGCACGAGCGCCGCGAGCGTTACCAGCATGCCCGTGACAGCCTGGGACAATTCCCTGGTTTCCCGGCTTCTGTGTGAATCGGACAGGAACCTCTGGACCAGCATGCCGATGATGGCGCTGCCCAGCAGGATCACAAACACGACCGCCGATGACCAAAGATCCGTCATGTCCTCATCACGCTCGCGCGCGGAAGGACAACGCTTTGTTGGCACCCCGGCAGCCAATAGCGGCTACCATCGCGGCAGCCGCGCGGCAACCACGTTCGCGGATCGATCGCCTTGCTTGCCAGCGGTCCACCGCGCTCCCAGGATAGGGCAACCCTGCGACAGGAATGAGGAAGCGCCGCCATGACGGACCTGCCGAGCCACGTCGAGATCCACGAGGAAGGCCCGCGCGAGGGTTTTCAGATCGAGCCCGGCCCGATCCCGACATCCGAGAAGATCCGGCTGATCGAGGCGCTGGCGGAAACCGGCCTGCATCACATCCAGGCCTGCTCGTTCGTCAACACTCGGCTGGTACCCGGCTGGGCCGACGCGGAAGCCGTGGTGGAGGGCTTCACCGCCAAACCCGGCGTCCACTACACGGGGCTCTTCTTCAACGGCAACGGCCTCGACCGGGCGTTGGCGTTCAGGGACAAACTGACCGTCAACGGGTCGATCTCGCTGACCGCGTCGGAGGGGTTCACGCGCAAGAACCTGAACCGCAGCCCGTCCGAAAACATCGAGGCGATGAAGCAACATAGCGTGTTGCAGCGGTCGAAAGGGGTCCCGGTCACCCGGATCGGCGTGATGGCCGCGTTCGGCTGCAACTACCAGGGCGACATCTCCCCTGCCCAGGTCATCAGCACCCTGCAGGACGGCCTGGCGATCGCCGCGGAAACCGGCGCCGAGATCACGCTTGTTCTCACTGGCCGACACGATGGGCTGGGCCACGCCGGCGCGGATCGAACGCGTCATCGGCGAGGTGCGCGACTCGCTGGCCGGACATGACCCTGGCGCTGCATCTGCACGATACGCGCGGCCTGGCGGTGGCGAACGCCCACGCGGCCCTGAAGATGGGCGTGATCCGCTTCAACTCCACGGTCGGCGGATTGGGCGGGTGTCCGTTCGCGGGGCAGCCCAAGGCGGCCGGAAACATCTGCACCGAGGAACTGGTGCTGCTGTGCGAGGAAATGGGTATCGCGACCGGCGTCGATCTGGATGCGCTGATCGAGGTCGGGCGCATGGCCGAGGACATCGTCGGGCACCAGTTACCGAGCGAACTGATCCATGCGGGCAGCCTGGACGCGTTCCGGCGCAAGGCGGCGTAAAAGCAAAGCCGCCGGGCTTTCGGGGGATGGCACCGGGGGCTTATGGCGCTTCTGACAAGGCCAGGATTGTGTCGAGAAATGCCCGCAATTCAGGGCAGCGGGCCGCAGACAGTTCGAGGTCTTGGCCGCGAAGGATATCCGCCGCATCACGTGTTTTCGAATACGCCCGCTTATTGAGTCCCGTGCGGAACACCTCTTCCAGGTGTTTGGCTGGAGGCCTGTCGTGGTTCACGGCTTCCGGGCTGGACGATGGTGTGGTTCGGTTGCTCCCGGATATTTTCTGAATGCGGGACCAATATGGCAGAAGCCATGCCTCGACCTCATATTGAGCGGCGTGGGGATAAAATCTGGGTTCCTGCCCGACCCATTGGCGCATCTTTTGCTTCGCGTCCGCGGCGTCGAGAAAATCGAATGGGCGGCGACCTGTGTAGACATCGGTGAGTGCCACGACGGCATCGTGCCGCTGAAGCAAAAGCTGAACGTCACGCTTAAGTCGTTCTTGTGTCGGAAGCCTGCCATCTTTGGAGATGAACGTCAGCTTTGGCATCACGCCCGTCAGTTTCCGGTCGAGGTACGCTTGCAGGGCAGGTTTGAACGCCTTTTCGGTGGCACCCTCGACGATGATCGCGATACGTTGCGTCACGATCGTCCACCAAGAATGCCCTGGCTCCAGAGCTGGTCGAGTGTGTAATCCTCTAGCCAAGCCTTCAGATCCATCTCGTCGGCCCACCGGGTGGTCATGCTGCCTCGTTCATCCAGATCGCAAACGAGGAGTTCATTGGGCTCAAGGAACTTGACGAACCGATCCGAATGCGTCGCCACGATAAGTTGGGTGCGACCTGACGCCTCACGCATCAACTCGGTCAGAAGCCTGAGCATCTCCGGATGCAGACTGACTTCGGGCTCGTCGACCAGGGTTACCTTGGGCAACCCAGGGCTTTGCAGCAATGTCGCCAGCCAAAGAAAGCGCAAGGTCCCTTCCGAAAGTTCGCTGGCGTAAAATGGTCTTGCGAAACCGCGTTCTCGCCATGTCATGCTGAGGCGACCAGCCGCGACTGGAGGGAAGTCTAGCCGCTCAAACGCGGGAAACGCCGAGCGCAATGCGGCTTCAATCGCATCGAATCGCTCGTGGGCGGTTTCCCGCATCGTGAAGAGACAGGAAGCGAGGTCGGCTCCGTCCGCTCCGGGGGTCTGGGCCGGAGAAACAGTCTGCGGCAGTCGTACCGGCGCGCGCGCCGAAACGTCAAGTCCATGATAGATCTCAGACACATCGGCCAACAAGCGGCGAAACGTCTCCGCCTCACGGTAGATCTTTGGCACTTGAGACAGGGCTGTTTCCTGCGATTTATAGTCCCAATTTGGCTCCACAAAGCCTTCGGCGCCCTGATATCGATATCGCACGCGAGGACCAGTCGCATCGATATATTTGAAGGGAGCGCTCGCCGAAGGAACGCGCTGGTGCGTCATCGCCTCCGAAGCAATGACATAACCGGCCACTTCCGCGGAAAGCTTAATTTGGTAATCCAGTGGGGCGGCACCCTCCTGTTCCATCTGCAGCGCCATCGTCATGGTATTGGTCTTGCCGTCCGCGGTCAGCAGGGAGGTCATGCCACCCAGGTCGGTGATCGTTGTCTGGAGCATGCCCTCGGCCGATCCGGCCAGGAGACCGACGACGTCAAGGAAGGAACTTTTGCCGACGCCGTTGGCGCCGATCAGGACGTTGAGCGGGCGAAGCGCGACATCCATGGATCCAAGGCGACGATAGCCGCTTACGGACAAACGTGAAAAACCTGGAGCCATCGCATCCTCCGGCCCGATCTGAAAGCCAACGTTGGGGGCTTCCTGCCGTCCAGCACGCATTATGAGATTGCCTATCCCGTTCTTTCAATGGCCCGGCACAGCGCCCTCGATAGCAGGAGCATCCATTCGTTGTCGCACCATCATCCGCTCAGCAAGTGCGGGTCTTAGCTACCGAACGGGTCGTTTCCAGTGGGCGCACGCGCGAACACGGGCGGCGGGACCTTCGCCCCGCCGCCCGTTGACGTCGTCCTCCCTAAACCCCGGCGTGCTTATTTCCCGGTCACAGCCCAGTCGTGGTTGTGCACCAGGCCGTCGTCGTAGCGGTCGTGCGCCTGCGGCGTGCCGTGATCGCGGGATCGCGCCGCCTCGCTCGATCCGGTGAACGTCGGGATGAACGACGTCTCGCCCAGTCCCGCCATCGCGCCGATATCCGCGGTCACTGCCCAGTTGTGGTTGTGCACCAAGCCATCGTCGTGCCGCTCATGCGCCTGCACCGCATCAAAGCTGAACCGCTGCGGTGCGCCGCGAGTGCCAGCCATGCCGTCGGGTGCATAAAGTGGGGTTGAGCGCATAAAGCAGGTTCCTTCGTATCGGTGAATCGCTGCGTGAATAATTGACATTGCCGGCGCGAAAGCGAAGCCCTAATTGGCGCCGAACAGGGCAATCCTGTCGCAGACTTCACCGACCCCGCTGTAAATTTGTAAAGGATGTAAATGCATGAGCCGCACGCTGATCGGGCGGACGGTGCGCCGGCTACGGACCGAACGGGCGCTTTCGCAACAGGCGCTGGCCACGCGGCTGGGCATCTCCGCCAGCTACCTGAACCTGATCGAGCACGACCAGCGCGCCGTCACCGCGTCCCTGTTGATCAAGCTGGGGGAAACCCTTGCGCGTCGATCTGGGCGAACTGTCCGGCACGCAGGAGCGCCAGCTTGAGGTCGGTCTGCGTGAAGCCTTCGCCGATCCCCTGCTCGGCGCCGACGATGTGGCCGAGGCCGAGGTCGAGGCCCTGGCCGCCGGCAGCCCGAACGCCGCCCGAGCCGTGCTGGCGCTGTATCGGGCGTGGCGAGTGGCGCGCGAGGATGCCAACGGTATCGCTCTGCCGTCCGGTCGCCGCATCCTGCTGCCCAATGAGGAGGTGCGCGACTTCTTCGACGACCATGCCAACCATTTTCCAGCTACTGGAGGCGGCGGCGGAAACCCTGGCCGGCGAACTGGCCCCCAGCGCGCCGGCCGAGATGAACCACGCTCTCGCCGAACGGCTGCGCGCGGTGCACGGCGTGCGCGTCACCGTTCAGCCGTTGGACATGGCGCTGCGCCGATACGATCCGGCGACGCGCAGCCTGGCGCTGTCCGAATCGTTGCCGCGGGAGAGCCGCGGTTTTCACATGGCCTTCCAACTCGCGCTGCTGGAAGCGCGGGAGGCGGTCGAGACCGTGCTGCAAGAAGCCGCCCCGTCGACGTCCGAGGCCGGGATGCTCATGCGCATCGGCCTGTTGAACTATATCGCCGGCGCGCTGGTGATGCCGTACGCGGCCTTCCACGCGGCGGCGTCGGAGTTGCGGCATGACATGGAGGCGATCGCGGCCCGTTTCGGCGTATCGTTCGAGCAGGCGTGCCACCGGCTCTCCTCCCTGCAGCGCGTGGGTGCGCGGGGCGTGCCATTCTTTTTCCTGCGGGTCGATCCGGCGGGCAATGTGTCGAAGCGGTTCTCAGCCGCCGGCTTTCCGTTCGCCCGGTTCGGCGGGTCGTGCCCCCGCTGGGTGGTCCACACGGCGTTCTCCCGGCCCGGGACCGTGCAGGTGCAGGTGGCCGAACTGCCCGATGGTGCGGCGTATCTGTGCTTCGCCTGCGCCGTTGTGCAGCCCGTCGCGCGATGGGGGGAGCCGCGGCCGATTCACGTGGTGGCGATGGGGTGTGCCCTGGCGAACGCGGGCGAGGTTGTTTACGCCGACGGCCTCGACCTGGACCGTGCGCGGGTAGGCATCGGCCTGTCCTGCCGGCTGTGCGACCGCCCCGATTGCGGCAGTCGGGCGTTCCCGCCGCTGGAGCACCGGCTGTCGCTGGATCCGCTGACCGCGGGCGCGTCGCCGTATCGGTTCGAGGCGAAGACCCGGTGAGGGGAGCGTCGGGAGCGTCGGGAGCGGCGGAGGCGGGACGTAGTTCGACGCTCGGTTGTGGCGTACGGACCTTGGGGCGCTGCTTCGCGAAGTGCCCGCGCGCGGCGTTCCGGGTCCCTCCGCGGCGCTCGCCGCCATGAGAATGGCGGGACAGCCGAAAACCCCTGGCGTGACCTTGCGAAAAGCCTGCGTGACTGGAACCTGCATCGACGCTCCGCGGCGGCCGGGCGAAATAAGCCGTCCGGCAGCCAGCCTTTTGGCACGTCGGCAGATGGCGGCAACGGATATGAAATGATCGGCAGCACCGTCGTGGAGCGGTCTCCTGGTTGACATCATCACATTCATCGGGGCGCCGCTCTTCGTGCCCGCTCCCGGCGTCGATGGCGCCTTAATGAGGCGCCACTTCGCCAGGGCGTGCGGCTCGGACGTCGAGGTGCATGGTGTGCGAGCGCCGCCGGCGGAGTGCTAGCGCCAGTTGCCGATGGGGCGCGGGACGGTACTCGGCGAACTGCCAGTCGGCCGGATCGTCATCGCGCGTAACGTCCGCGCGCTCCGGATAGAACGCGATGCGGAGCACGTCGAGACTGAACGCAAACGAGTCCAGCGGACGGGTCAGACCCTCGCCGGTCGCCTTGATGAACGCCTCCTTCAGCGTCCAGAGGCGAAAGAACTGGGCGCGCCGCCGCTCTTCTGGCGAAGCCTGGACAATGCCAGCCTCTTCCGGGGCAAAGTAGTGCATGGCGCCGTCGATCTCTGTCGGGCGGTCCGTTGCCTCAACGTCCAGGCCCAATTCCAGATCGCGTGCCACGGCGCACGCCGCCATGCCACGCGTGTGCGAAATGTTGAAGTGCAGCCCGTGGTCGCCGCAACATGGCGCAATTTCCGGCTTGCCGAACGGTCCGTAGACGTAGCGCCATGCGGCGGTCGGCAATCCGGCGGCTTCGCTCAGCATCGCACGCGCGAGAGCATGCGCAGCGATAAACGTTTCGCGATCGTGCGCAAAATGAAAGCGGTCCGCCCGCGCCGCCTCGTCGCTATCGAGCATGGACAGCCATCGCGGCAGATGCAGGCCGGCCTCGGCATGAAGCGAAAGCCATCGCACGCGCACGGTATCCGTACTTAACAAGCAGTCCGCCATCGAACGACAGTATTGCATCGTTGCCGTCCGTGCACCAACGTCCGATCTCGACGCGCTTTATCGCGATCGGCGACGGCCAGTTCGACCACAAGGTGAGCCGTGATCGCTTCGACACGATTAGTGGGTTGCCCCGACGAAGGCGAGTACGCGTGAGCGATGTCGGCAGGACCGCGGCCAATGCCGAGCGTGACGGCCGAACCCGTCGTCACGTTGCTTGCCCGTCCGATCAGGCCGCAACCACCACGAGAAGGCCGGGCTCTCGACCCAGACGCAGCATGGCACCGCCCGGGCCAGCGATGAGTGGGACTCGTTCGAATGTCGAAGCGCCGGTCCTGTGCTTGACGTCGCAGGTGGAGTTTGCAACACAGTCCGCGTCCAGGAATCCGTCAATGGATCTTCGGCGGGTGAGGCAAATGAGGATGTTTTGGGGTAGCCGGATCACAACGCTTAACTGTTTGACACCTCCAGCAAAAGGCGAGTCCTAGAACCTAAGATGACAAGAGCAGAGCCTCTGGCTACGCGAACAGCAACGGCCACGGGTGTCAGATCTTCTGCCCCTCCCCCTTGATCAAGGAAGAGACGCTCGGACAAGGGGCGAATTCGCCGGAGAGCCCCGAATGCCAAGCACTACCAGGTACGTCGATGGACAGCTACGCGCCGGCCCCCTGGTCACCGGTTTGACGGTGGCCGTCAGGGTCAAGACCTATTCCAGGGGATGCGCGGCGGCGGCAAACCTGTTCCCCCAATCGGTGGCCGGCAAGCCACTGCGTGTGGATACCGTCGGAGCGGCAGACGCAATACCGGACACTGCAGTCGGGCGGCCGCAGCGCTGGTGGCGTTTGATTGCGCTCCAGGATCATCTCGTGGCCGCATCCGGACCGCGGATGCCGGCCGTCGGGCGCCGACCGCGCAAACCGCTGCAACTCAATCGGCAATATTCGGAAGCGACCTTGCGGACAAGATCGTTGTCCCAACCCTGCAGAAAGGACCACAACTCATGAACGGACTGCTGAACAACAGGTTCTTCATCTTTCTGGTCGGCATTGGTGCAGGCTCCTTTCTGGCGCGTCACTCCCGAGAAATTCTCAGGGCGGCCGTGAAGACGAGCGTTGTTGCCGGCCAGCGAATCCGGGAAGTGCAGGAAGCTGTAGCCGAAGACATCGAGGATGATTTGGCAGAGGCCCGAGCTAAGAGCAAGTCCGGGTCAAAGTCCGGGTGATGATCCGACTTACCCTCATCTTCCTCATGGGGCCAAGAAGGTCAAGGCAATATTTCCCGACGTATCGATTGCCCAGGCTGCATCGGTCCCGGATGACCGACGCAGTGCCCCGGTTGTTATCAGGAGTCGCCGGAGGTCGACTGACTTCCTGTCTGCACGCGCCACAGAGACGCGTAGAGTCCGTTCATCTCCAGGAGTTCCTGATGCGTCCCTTTCTCCGTTACCTTCCCATCATCGATGACGTAAATCTGCTTGGCGCTTCGGACAGTCGACAGGCGATGCGCAATGATGATCATGCTGCGGCCCATTGCGACGCTTTGGATTGATCTCTGGATGGCAGCTTCCGTTTCGTTGTCCACCGACGCCGTGGCCTCATCCAGAACGAGGACAGGCGCGTTCTTGAGCACGGCCCGGGCGATCGAGACGCGCTGTCGCTGCCCGGCCGACAACCTCTGGCCGCGTTCCCCGATAACTGTTTCGTAGCCCATCGGAAGCCGCATAATGAAGTCATGGGCCACGGCCGCCCTGGCAGCCTCGATCACATCGTTTCTCGACGCCCCGGGGTTTCCGTATATGATGTTTTCGTAGACGGTGCCGCCGAACAGGTACACGTCCTGACTGACGTATCCAACCGATCTCCGCAGATCGGTCGTTCTGATGTCCTCGATGTTCAGACCATCGATCGTCAGGTCACCGCCCTGTCGGTCATAAAACCGCAGCAGCAGCTTCAGGATCGTTGTTTTACCCGCCCCCGTGGATCCCACTATTCCGATCGTCTCACCCGGATCCGCACTCAGGCAGAGATTTCGAAGGACATTCAGGCCAGACCGGTAACTGAAATACACTTTGTCAAACCGAATGGCTCCCTTGACTTGATCCGCGGCGAGACTTACCGGACCGCTTTTTATTTCCGGGATCGTGTCAAAAATCTCGATCAATCGTTCCGCTGCGGAGACTGCGCTCCGATAGAGGTCGAAGATCCTGTTGGTCTCGCCCACGGAGGCCATCAATCTGGGCACCAACTGGAGCAGCAAAATATAACTGCGTTCCGTGAGCGTGTTCCTGACGACGGATATGCCCGCCCGGGTGAGCGTCAGTATGACCACCGCGGCCGAGATACCATGCACCACGCTACCGTACGCCATGCTGGAATCCGCTGAGTTTTCGTAGCTCTGGCGAGTGACATCGCTCTCTCGCCTGACACGAGTGATCTCATATTCCTCCGCCGCAAAGCTCTTGACCGTGGCCGCACCCTCGAGGCTATTGGCCAGCAACTCGCTCAGCCGGCCTGAATGCATCCCGACCAATTCGTACAAAGGCGCAATTTTCTTTTGAAAGTAGCGGGAGGTTATGAACACCCCAGCCGCCGGCAACAGCACGGTCAGCGCCAGAACGGGTGCGACCGCGAGCAAGACCAGCGCTACGATGACACTGGTGCCCGTCACCTGAATCGCGATGCCAGGCCCGCTTTCGAGAAACCGGCCGATACTGGCGCTGTCCTGGGAGATTACGTTGAGCAGCCTGGCGGTACTCTGTTCGTCAAAGAAAGCCATGTCCAGACTTAAGACATGGGCGAATGCCTCGCTGCGCAGGCGGTGCTCCGTGGCAGAGGCCAGTTGCCTCCAGAGCTTTCGGTAGTAATGCATCAGCCAGATCTCGCCCAAAGTAGCGATCGCGGCAAAAAAGCCAAATGTCCACAGGCGGGACGTGAGAGCCCTCGCCGCCTGACCGACCAATTGTTGCTTGGCAGCACGACTGGCCGTGCCGAGCAGTTTTGACAGGCTCCAAGCCGAGACAAAACTCGCGACGGTCGCCATGACCGACCAGAACGGTGCCTTGAGGGTCAGATATTGGCTTGCGCCAGCCCGTTCCATGACACGGAAAATGGGATTCCGAGACGCGAGCGCCGCCGTCGTCTCCGTCGCCCCAAGCTTCTGCCACTCCTCATCAACTGCCCGTTGGATGACCGCTCCGGATCCGTCGGGAAACGATTCTGGTTCAAAAGTAACCAGGATCCGGCCTGTCATCGGGTTGGCAACGACCTCGGAGAAAACCGGGTCACCACGAAGGGATTCCTCAATTCTGCGAGCCAGTTGCGGCCGGCGCCGGAGGACATCGGCTTCCCAACGCTCTCTGCCGGGAATCGCAGATCGCAAGCGGATCTCCGTCGAGGCATCGGTAGACCCTGAATTCATGCTTGCAACCACCTATTTCAGATCGGACCATCCCGCTGAGGGTAGGTGCTATGTCGGGGTGCAGCAAGAGGGCGACGTGGCGTGCTTCTTGCGGTCCGTGCGGACCTGCCAGGAAAGACCGGGAGTCCTCCAGCAAGCAGAGGACTCACAATTTGTAATGGGAAAAGCACATGTTCCGCGAGGGCCGAATCCGGCTCCCGGGACGGTTTTTGGCAGGCAGGACACTTGGCGATGCCCAAGCGAATTCAGGCGCAAAATTGAGCCAATTCGTCCTGACGCTGCAGGGTAAAATGGTCCGTCTCGTTGCGACCCCGTCTGGTCCTGGCTCAAGACGTTCTCGTCTGATCATGCACTAGCTAGTCAGCCCCGCCAGCCTTCAGAGCAGCCGGCAGGTGGCTTGCCTTCATCGAGAAGCCCGCAGCCAGGTCGGTATAGACGCCCGGCTGTCGCGGGAAGTACTTGGCGTTGAGTTCAAACAGTGCGAGCGCGCGGTCGATGTCTTCCAGTGAAACATCGATATTCAAGCCAATACCCAGGAAGTTCTGACCGAGAGCGCTCAAGGTGCCCTGAGAGAACGATGCCGCAGGGAGCTTGGCGCGTTGCTGCTCATAGAGCGCAGTCGCTGCCGAGGTTCCTGAAGTGCAGATCGCTTCGCGCATAAGCGTCAAACTCGATTTTTGCGGCGCCACGGACGCGGGAGGTGCTCCGTACAGAATGCTCAAAACGGCGAGCCCGACGTTGCCCGAGTAAGCGTCCTGACTGTTGGCAAGCACCGCTACGAAGTACTCGTCGGTCATCAGGACGAGGTGCACGAAACCATTGATCTCCCCCGACTTGGAATGAACGATTACCTTGCTTTGGGACGTGCCATTGGGAACTGCCAGCTCAAACCGGTCCCAGCCGTAAGTGCTATAGACGGGGGCGCCGTCCATTTGTGAGGGCTCCTTGATGTGGGGCTGTAGCATAAGCTCAGTGTAACGCCGGTTGAGCACGGAATTCACCCGGATGCCTTCATCAAATCGCTCAAGGTCGGGCCCGGTCGAATAGGCGGCACCGGCCGAGAACGGCACCGACAGTTCGGCAAACGGGGCGACGCTTTCCCGGCATCCCTCCATCACGTATCCTTCCGCAGAGTGCGGCAGCACCAGCGCGTTCTCGTCGTAGCCCGAACGCGTCATGCCAAGCGGCCCGAAGACGATCTTCTCAAGATTGTCGCCGTAGGTCCTGCCAGTGACAGCTTCGATGATGGCGCCGAGAATGAAGTAGCCGGTGTTGCTGTAATAATACGACGTTCCGGGCGGAAAGAGGAGATCCCGCTCACCGTATTTCACTATGAAGTTCCTGGTTGGTATCTTCAGCCTACTGATGACATTGGCAAATCTCGGATCGGTGGTATAATCCGGGAGACCGGATGAGTGGTCCAGGAGCTCGGCGATCGTTATTTTGCCGCCGGTATCGTTGCGATAGTAGGGAAGGTAATCGGAGATGGTCGAGTTCAGGGCCAGTTGCCCGTCCTGCGCCAGCTTCAGCACAATCATCGAAGTGAACAGTTTCGTGACCGATCCAAGCCTGAAAATCACGTCTGACGAAAGCGGTATCTTCCACTCGACAACCGCCGGGCCGTAACTATGGGCAAGGATGGTTTTGCCGCGCCTGGCGATCAACAAGTTGCCGCGAAACAGCCCCTGGTCGTGTGCCTCGATCATCATCCTGTCGATGGCGGCGAGCTTCTCGTCCAGCGCGCTGGCACTGCTGGCCGGTGCTTGCGCCTGCGCCTGCGCTTGCGCTTGGGCGAAAGCAGGATGGCTTGCCGAGGTGCCGAGAATCACCGCGACGAGTGCGACCCCGCGAATTAATGTCCTCGAGGTTCTATTGTATGGAGCGGTCATCACGGCTTATTCCCTGGTTGGCCGGCCGGATGGCGCGGGATTCGCCCAGGACGGAGAAGGGGTTGCCCATTTCAACCGTGAGCGTATCGATGTAGTGGATATCCTCGGCAGACAGATGCTGTTTGTACTGGCCCACCTGCCCGGCTCGCACCTTGAAGGCGTCCTTGTTCGCCTTGGCATCAGGGTCCCAGATCTTTCCTTCCTCCTCCAGTCGACGCATGTTCTCGAATGAACCGGCAGCGATGGCCTCGCGCAAGTAATTCTGGTTGGCCGGTCCATCGAGCAGCAGGTCGATCTGCTTGCCGAACGTGCGCTCAGGCTCGGCGTGTAGTTGTTCGTACTCGATATGAAGGAACCGGTCGGGAATGTGGGCGTTTTCTTCCCATATGCGCAGGAACGTCAAGGCACGCTGTACCCCGTACTCCTCATGCCTGAGGAACTCCGAGATGCTGCCGCGAAAGGCGCGGTGGTCGCCCTGCAGTCGCGACAGGTGGAAGTAGAACGAAACCATCGTGTCCTTGATATTGCGGGTCCTGAGCACGACTTTCTTGCCGCGGTACTGCCCGCGGTTCCAGTCGAGCCGGCGCCAGGACAAGGGCTGGAACGAGCACATCAAAGCCTTGGCAAAGACCGCCTCATCGCATCCCTCGTCATCCAGCAATCCTTGTCCGCGGGCACGATCGATCACTGCCTTGGTTTCGCCGGTGATGTCCGGATGCAGCGCCAGGGCGCGGCGCAAGTCATCGGCCGTCATGTCGTGGGAATACAGCGGGCAACGCGCTCCGATCTTCTTCAGCGCCGTCCGCAACTGTTCGAACGACATGGGCTTGTCGGTCGCCTCATCGCGGAAGAACTGGACGTCGCCGGTCACATGAAAGTGCTTGTGGAATTCATAGTGCCTGGCCGCGTACGCATTGAGGACCATTTCGTTCCAGTGCAGACCGCTGCACGGATAGGACAGAACGTACAGGTCGAAATCGTCGAACAGGTCGCGGTCGAACCGGAATTCCATGTCACTGGGGCTTTCCCGCTTTTTCCATGGCTTCGACGAGACTCCTTGGCCGCATGTCCGTCCAGTTCCGCTCGATCCAGTCGAGACATTCCTGACGCTTTCCGATCGGGCCCAACCGGGTCCAGCCCGCCGGTGCATCGCGAAACGTGGGCCACAACGAGTGCTGGCCCTCATGGTTGACCAGCACGCAATATTCGCCGTCTTCATCTTCGAATGGATTAGTCATAGCGAGCTCCTTCAGCGGGCGGGGGCAATGATCCTGCGACACGTTTCATCATACGGCTCGATTCCGTCCGCGATCAACGTAACGGCGACCGATCAACAATGATATCATGAGGTAGGGGCTGCATGGAAGCCAAGGTAGCGGCCGCATGGAAGCGTGCCCGGAAGCGGGAGATGGAACCTTCATGTAATGGCTCACCTTCGCAGTGGAGCCGGGGTGCGCCAAATCCCAGGCCGGTGAGGGTCTCATAGTGCTCGTGACTTGCGTGGCCGGACACCAGGCCCAGCGTCGGCGCCAGGTTCGGAAACCGAGCCGACAGAAGTCCGGACAGCACGCAACCGGTAATGTTTCGCTCCGTGCCTTCGGGCGGGGCGGCGGGGCGTGGGCCGAGCAGGGTCTCCCAACGTTCGGGCATGTAGGCGAGACGCATAAGTGGCTCCGGAGAGCGCAGGACGCCGCCTTCGGTGAACAGGATGTCGGCGTCCTGGATGTGCCGCCGGCGCGCATCCTCAGGGGCGAAACAATGTGGCGCCGAGTCGTCGACGAGCAACGTGCCGGGACGCAACCGGTCAATCCGGAGGAGGTCGGGCACATTGGTAGCGCCGACGACAACGGATGCATCGAAGAGGCGGCTGGGAATTGCGCCGTCCGAGATCAGGACCTCGACCCGGCCTCGGAAATTGAACTCCTGCAGCAACTGATCCCTGAGCGCCGCGAGGTGCTCGCTTTGTTGGTAGACATCGCAGAGACTGATCGCAGCGGGATGGGGAAGGCAGCGCAGGCAAAGGCGCAGGACAGCGGTTCCGATCGAGCCAAGCCCAAGGAACGCCACCCGCTCGTTGCGGAGGTCTCGTCCCGCATCCTGCAGAATGCGCTTTAGCGCCAGGGCCACGGTGGCGCTCGTGGTGGCGTGTCCCGTGGTGATCAGAGGCGACGATTCCGCGCTCGCTCGACCGTCCAATTCCTGCTTCACGAGCCTTCCGTAATCGGTTGCCGACGGCAGCAGCCCGGTGAGCGAGACAGCTTTGGCGCCCAGCCGGCCGGCCATGATCGCTGCGCGCGCGGTTTCGCGAACCACCGCCCGCTGATCGGCGTACAGATCCGTATCGAAAACAGGCAGGATGACGCCGGCGATGCTGCCCCACGGCGTAGTGACGACATCGGTCACGACCGGTCCATCGTCGCCAAACTCGCGCAGTACATCGGAACGGCTTTTGCCAGACCTGAGGAGGCTTGAGGGCAGGTAGCCGAGCGCAGCGGAGTCCACGGCGGCGAGTTCACCGGTCAAGAACAGAGATGTCAGGTGCCGTGGCTCATAGCGCAGGTAACGCGAGTTCGAGGCGGCACCGGGAACGCGAGGAACGGCGGTGGCCTTTGGCGTCGCCCGCGCCGGCGGGGACATGCCCGATGCCTGGAGATGCCTCCGCTCGGTTATCGCCGCAGCCAGCGCTCCGACGGTCGGGTGGCGGAACAACATCTGGACAGTGACTTCCGTCTCCAGTGTGCCGGAGAGCCTGGACGCCAACCGCAGAGCGTGCAGCGAGTGCCCTCCGAGCGCGTGGAACTGATCGTTAACGCCGATTTCCGGCAGGCTCAGGATCTCGCTCCAGATGGCCACGATCTGCCGCTCGAGGTCAGTGCGAGGCGCCGTTGAATCCCGCTGCAGGCGCGTTGCCTTTGAATTGCGCAACGCTTTTCGGTCAAGCTTGCCATTGGTGGTGGCCGGTAACGTATCGATCGCGAGAAGAACGTTCGGCACCATGTGGCTGGGCAACCGTTCACCGAGGTAGCGGAGCAGCGCGTTCGCGTCGGGCGCCGCCGAGGCCGTGGGAACGACATAGGCACTCAACTGAACGCCCGCCGCTCCGGCGTCATCGGCGACGACGGCCGCCCGGGCCACGTCAGGATGGGCGGCCAATACCGTCTCGATCTCCCCGAGCTCGATCCTGAGACCGCGGATCTTCACCTGGTCGTCGAGCCTGCCGAGGAACTCGAGGCCACCGTCTTCGCCCCGGCGCGCCAGGTCGCCGGTTCGATACATCCTCGATCCGGTCGAGAGCGCATGCGGATCAGCAACGAATCGCTCGGCCGTCTGGCCGGGGCGGCCGAGGTAACCCCTGGCGAGCCCTGCTCCGGCAATATAAAGCTCGCCGGCTACCCCGATCGGGGTCGGCTCCAGGCCTGCATCCAGGATATAGACCTGGTAGCCTTCAAGCGGGCTGCCGAGATCGACGACGCCGGATCCCGAAGCGGCGAGATCTGCCTCGGTCAAGCGATTGGCGGTGGCCCAGATCGTGGTCTCGGTCGGTCCGTAGAGATTGCAGACGTTCTGCGCGCGACCATGCAATGTCGTTGCAAGTGGAACGCTTAATGCCTCGCCTCCGCTCAGCACGCGCAATCCGCGCAGGCAACCGGCGTCATGCTGCACCAGCAGATTCCAGTGGCTCGGCGTGGCCTGCATCGAGTTCGGCTTGTGGAATTCGATGAGCGCCGCCAGCGCCGAGGGGTCGCGCGCCTCGTCCCTGGCGGCGAGCACCACCTGTGCCCCGTGGATCAGAGGCAGAAACAGCTCCAGGACCGAGATGTCGAAGCTGATGGTCGTGACGCTGAGGTGCCGGTCGCCCGGCTTGAATCCGATGATTTCATTCATCGCATCCAGGAATGCCCCGAGGCCTTGATGTGTGACGACTACGGCTTTGGGTGATCCGGAGGAGCCGGAGGTGTAGATGACGTAGGCGGGGTGCTGCGCCAACAGGGGGGTGGTGCGTTCGGCTTGCCGCGGGTCGTGGTCGGGCTGGGCCTGCAGGTCTCGTGCGGTGTCGGGGTGATCGAGCAGCAGGCGGGGGAGGACGAGGCGGTCGGTGTCGCCGGGCAGGTGGTCGAGCAGGGCGTGTTCGGTGAGCAGCAGGGCGGGATCGGCGTCGCGCAGCATGGTCTCGAGGCGGGCCGTCGGGTAGTCGGGGTCGAGCGGCAGGTAGGCGGCGCCGGCCTTGAGGACACCGAGCAGGGCGACCAGCATGCGCGGGGAGCGGGCCATGGCGACGCCGATGCGGGCTTCGGGTCCAAGACCGCGGCCGATCAGGAGGTGGGCGAGGCGGTTGGCGGCGGCGTTGAGCTGCTGGTAGGACAGTGTGTCGGCGCCGTGGCGCAGCGCGGTGGCGTCGGGGCATTGCGCGGCCTGCGCCTGCACCAGCTGGGGCAGCAGGTCGGGGCTGGGCAGGTCGGGGCTGGGCCGGTCGGGGCTGGGCAGGTCGGGGCTGGGCCGGTCGGGGCCACCCGGGCTGGGCTGACCGCCGCGGCCGGTGCGGGATGGATCGGGTCGGGCCGGGTCGGGCAGGTCGGTGCCGGTCAGGTCGCCGCGGCCGGTGCCGGGCCGATCGGTGCGAGGCGTCGGGTTGAAGCCGTGCAACAGGTGCTGGCGCTGGGCGGGCGCGAGGATGCCGAACGCATAGAGGGCTCGTTCCGGGTGATGGGCGGCGCGGCGGGCCAGGCGGGCCAGGGCGGCGGCGGCCGCACGAGCGGCGCGGGCGGTGAAGCGGGCCGGGTCGTAGTCCAGGCGCAGGCGCAGGCGCGCGCCGGGGATGGCCATCAGGGCCAGCGGGTAGTGGGTGGCGTCGCTGCCCTCGAGGGCGGTGATGCGCAGGCCCCCGGCAGCGGCCTGCAGCGGGCCGCGTTCCAGCGGGTAGTTCTCGAACACGATCAGGGTGTCGAACAGCTGGCTGACGCCGGCGGCACGCTGGATCTCGGCCAGCCCGACATACTGGTGCGCCAGCAGCCGGGCCTGGCTGGCCTGGATCCCGGCCAGCAGCTGCGCCAGCGGCTGGCCGGGGCGCAGCCGCACCCGCAGCGGCAGGGTATTGATGAACAGCCCGACCGCGCGCTCGGCGCCGGCCAGCTCGGCGGGGCGGCCGGCCACGGTCACCCCGAACACCACATCGGCGCTGCCGCTCAGCCGGCCCAGCAGCAGCGCCCACAACCCCTGGATGACGGTGTTGAGGGTCAGGCCGTGCTGGCGGGCCAGTTCACGCAGGCGGGTGCTGAGGCCACTCGGCAGGTCGAGCACGCAATGTTCGGGCCGCGGCGTGGCGGTGTCGTGCGCCGGGCGCGCGGGGGTGTCGGGGGCGAGCCGGGTGGGCGCCACGCCCTCCAGGTAGCGCGCCCAGGTGGCCAGCGAGGCGGCCTTGTCCTGGCGCGCCAGGAAGGCCAGGTAATCGGCGTAAGGCGCCGGCGGGGGCAGCGCGGTGTCGCCATACAGCGCCATCAGCTCGCCCAGGAAGATCGGCATCGACCAGCCGTCCATCAGCAGGTGATGGTTGGTGAGCGCCAGCAGGTGGCGCTGCGCGCCCAGGCGCAGCAGGGTGGCGCGCAGCAGCGGCGGGTGCTCCAGATCGAAGCGCCGCCGGCGGTCGGCCTGCAGCAGCTGCTGGCAGCGGGTCTGCTGCGCGGCCGGCGGCAGGTCCGACAGGTCGGCCTGCTGCCAGGGCAGTTCGACATGGCGCGCGATCACCTGCAGCGGCTGTGTCAGGCCCTGGCGGCGGATGGCGGCGCGCAGGTTGGGATGGCGCTCGAGCAGACGCTGGCCGGCGCGGCGCAGGCGGGGTGTGTCCAGCGCGCCGTCGAGCTCCAGGCGCACCTGGACGGTGTAAACGTCGGGGGCGGCCTCGTCGTAGAGCGCCTGGAAGACCAGCCCCTCCTGCAGCGGGGAGAGGGGCAGCACGTCGTGCAGCCCGCCCGGGAGGGGCTCGAGGCTGTGCAGCTGGGCCGGCGACAGCGCGACGAGGGGAAAGTCCGATGGCGTGTGCCCGCCCGCGCCGGGCTGGCGGACGTGGTGTGCCAGCGCCTGCAGCGCCGCCACCCAGCCTTGCGCCAGCGCCTGCACCTCGGCGGTGCCGAGCCAGCGCGAGGCCCAGCTCCAGGACGCCGACATGATGGGCTGCGGGCCGTCGCGGGTGATCACGTTGATGTCGAGCAGCCGCGCCAGCGGCAGCGCCTGATCGCCGCCGCCGTCCGGGGCCGGCTGTTCCGGGGCCAGCTGCCCCAGGGTTGGCTGGCCCTGGGTTGGCTGGCCGTGGGTTGGCTGCGCCAGGGTTGGCTGGCCCTGGGTTGGCTGGCCGTGGGTTGGCTGCGCCAGGGTTGGCTGGTCCAGGGTTGGCTGGTCCAGGGTTGGCTGGCCCTGGGTTGGCTGGTCCAGGGTTGGCGGTTCCGGGGCTGGCTGTCCCGCCGCCGGCTGGCCCAGGGCCAACTGCTCTGGCGCGGGACCCCAGCCCGGTGCCTCGCCGGCGCTGAAGCGTCCCAGATAGTTGAAGCCGATCTGCGGTTCGCAGCGCCCGGCCAGAGACGCCTGCGCCTGCGGATGCAGGTAGCGCAACAGGCCATAGCCCAGGCCCTGCCCGGGCACCGCGCGCAGCTGCTCCTTGACCCGCTTGAGCGCCTCGCCGATCGCCGCGCCGCCGGCCAGCGCCTGCTCCAGGTCCAGCTCGCCCAGGTCCAGACACACCGGATACAGGCTGGTGAACCAGCCCACCGTGCGCGACGGGTCGAGACCACTGTCCATCGGTTCGCGGCCGTGGCCTTCGACGTCCACCACGATTGCCCCCGTTGCCGCGCCCGTGGCTGCCGCGTTGGCGCGCGCTGGCTGCCGCGCTGGCTGCCCTGGGGGCCTCGCCGCGTTGCCGCCGCCAGGCCGCCACCGCCACCGCCAGAGCGGTCAGCAGCACGTCGTTGATGCGCGCGTGAAAGGCGCCGGGCACCACCGTCAGCAGCGCCGCGGTGAGGTCGGCGCCGAGTTCCACCGTCAGTTCCCGCCCGCTGGCCACGGTGTCCAGCGCCGGGTCCAGCCGCGCCTCGGCCAGCAGCGGCGTGCCGCCGTCCAGCAACGCCTGCCAGCGCGGCAGCTCGGCCCACACCGCCGCGCTGTGCGCCTGCCGTTCCAGGTGCTGCGCCCACACCCGGAACGGCAGCGCCGGCATCTCCAGCCGCGGCACCTGCCCCGCACCCGCCGCCGCGCAGGCCGCCGCCAGATCCGGCACCAGGATGCTCCACGACACCCCGTCCACCGCCAGGTGGTGGATCACCACCAACAGCCGTCCCGCCGCCGCGCCGGCGTCGAACCACACCGCCCGCACCAGCCGCCCGGCCGCCGGGTCCAGCCGCGCCGGCGCCTCACGCGCCGCCGCCTGCAGGCAGCTCCGCCGCGCTGGCGCATCCAGCCCCGCCCAGGCGACGCGCGTCAGGCACTCCGCCGCCGCGACCGCACCGGGCGGCATCACCTCCAGCCGCCATGGCCGCACCGGCAGCAACCGCAGGCGCAGCGCTCCATGGTGGTCCAGCACCGCCTGCAGCGCCGCCTCCAGCTGGGCCTGGCGCAGCCCCGCCGGCACTGTCAGCAGCATCGACTGGCTGAAGCTCCCGATCGGTCCCTGGCGCTGCGCCAGCCAGTGCATGATCGGCGTCGCCGCCAGTTCCCCGACCGCCGCGTCCGGCTCCCATGCCGCCGCCCCGCCTGCCGCCCCGCCTGCCGCCGCACCCGCCGCCTCGCCCGCCATCTGGCCGGCCAGCTCCGCCAGCGCCGCCACCGTCTGGCGCTCGAACACGTCGCGCGGCGACAGCGCCAGCCCCTCCCGGCGGGCCCGGCTCACCAGCTGCAGCGACAGGATGCTGTCGCCGCCCAGCGCGAAGAAACTGTCCTCCGGACCCACCTGCGCCAGCGACAGCACCTCGGCGAACAGCCGGCTCAGCACCTCTTCCTGCCGGTTGCGGCACGCCCGTCCGCCCGCGCTGTGGCGCTGCGGCGCCGGCAGCGCACCCCGCTCCAGCTTGCCGTTCGGCGACAGCGGCAGGGCATCGAGCATCACCACCGCCGACGGCACCATGTACTCCGCCAGCTCCAGGCTCAGGGCATGGCGCAGCCCCGCCGGCGTCACCGCCGCTCCCGGCGCCGCCACCACGTAGGCCACCAGTTGCTGACCCCCGCCCAGCTGACCCCCCCCTTGCTGACCCCCGCCCTGCTGATCCGCGCCCTGCTGATCCGCGCCGGGGCCGTCCTGGCGCGCCACCACCGCCGCCTGCGCCACACCCGGCTGCGCCAGCAGGTGCGCCTCCACCTCGCCCGGTTCGATCCGGTAGCCGCGGATCTTCACCTGCTGGTCGGCGCGCCCCAGGAACTCGAGCGTTCCGTCGGCACGCCAGCGCGCCCGGTCGCCGGTGCGGTACATCCGCTCGCCCGCCGCGCCATGCGGATCGGCCACGAAGCGCTCCGCGCTCAGGCCCGGGCGCCGGTGATAACCCCGTGCCAGCGGCCGCCCCGCCAGGTACAGCTCGCCCGCCACCCCTGCCGGCAGCGGCTCGAGACCGCCATCCAGCACATAGGCGCGGGTGTTCCAGATCGGCCCGCCGATGGGCGGCGGCGCCGCCGCGTCCTCGCGCCGGCAGGCCCACGCGGTCACGTCGATGGCCGCCTCCGTCGGACCATACAGGTTGTGCAGCTGCACCCCCGGCAGGCGCTCGAAGAAGCGGGCCTGCAGCGCGCCCCCCAGCGCCTCGCCGCTGCAGATCACCCGCCGCAGGCCGGTGCAGCCCTGGCTCTCGGGACACTCCACGAAGGCCGCCAGCATGGACGGCACGAAGTGCGCCGTGGTGACCCCCTGGCGCACGATGGCGTCGGCCAGCCAGGCCGGGTCGCGATGCATCCCGGGGGCCGCCACCACCAGCCCGGCGCCGGCCAGCAGCGGCCAGAAGAACTCCCACACCGACACGTCGAAGCTGCAGGGCGTCTTCTGGATCACCCGGTCGCTGCCGTCCAGCCGGTAGCGCGCCTGCATCCACAGCAGCCGGTTGACCAGCGCCCGGTGCGGGTTGGGCGTGCCCTTGGGCACACCGGTCGACCCCGAGGTGTAGATGACGTAGGCCGGGTGCAGGCCGAGCAGCGGGCCCCGCTCGGGCTCGCCTGGCGGGTGCTGGGGGGCCTGGGCCAGCGCCGCCACCGTCTCCGGCGCGTCCAGCAGCAGCACCGGCGTCTGCGCCGGTGTCCCGGCGGATGTCTCAGCGAGTGTGCCCTGTGCTGTCCCGGCGGATGTCTCAGCGAGTGGGCCCTGTGCTGTCCCGGCGGACGTCTCAGCGAGTGGCCTGTGCTGTCCCCTGGGGCAGCCGTGCCCGCAGCGCCTGGCTGCTCACCAGCACCGCCGGGCGGGCGTCGCCCAGCATGTGCGCCAGCCGCGCCGGCGGATAATCCGGGTCCAGCGGCACGTAGGCGGCGCCGCTCTTGAGCGTCGCCAGCAGCGTCACCACCAGCTCCACCGAGCGCTCCAGCATCACCCCGACCAGCCGCTCCGGACCGGCGCCCAGGCTGATCAGATGGTGCGCCAGCCGGTTGGCCCGCGCGTGCAGGTCGCGGTAGCTCAGCGACTGGTCCCCGAACACCAGCGCCAGCGCCTCGGGGGTGCGCGCCGCCTGCGCCTCCAGCAGCGCCACCAGTGTCGTCTCCGCCACCGCGTGCGCCGTGGCGTTGGAGTGCTCCAGAACGGCGCGGCGTTCCGGCGCGGCCAGCATGTCCAGGCGGTACACCGGCCCCTGCGGCGCGGCCGCCGCCGCCTCCAGCAACCGCACCAGGCGCTCGCCGATGGCCGCCGCCTCGGCCGGGGCCAGCCGCCGCGGATCATAGTCCAGCCGCACCTGGATGCGCTCGCCCGGCCCCACGATCAGGCTCAGCGGGTAGTGCGTCGCATCCTGCCCGCGCAGGCTCATCCGCAGGCCCCCCGCCGGTTCCGCCAGGGCCGCGGCGTCCAGCGGGTAGTTCTCGAACACCAGCAGCGTGTCGAACAGCTCCCCGCCGCCAGCGGCGCGCTGGATCTCCGCCAGCCCCACGTGCTGGCAGGCCATCAGCTGCGCCTGGCTGTGCTGGATCGCCGCCAGCAGCGCGGCCAGCGCCTGCCCCGGCCGCAGCCGCACCCGCAGCGGCAGGGTGTTGATGAACAGCCCCAGCATCTGCTCGACCCCGGGCAGTTCGCCCGGCCGGCCCGCCACCGTCACCCCGAACACCACGTCGTCGCGCCCGGTGAGCCGGCCCAGCAGCACCGCCCACAGCCCCTGGAACACCGTGTTGAGGGTCACCCCGTGCTGGCGCGCCAGGGCCTGCAGCCGCTCGGTGAGCGATGCCGGCAACGCGACCTGCCAGCGCTGCGGCGGCTGCCCCGCCGGCCCCGGCTCACCCCCCACCAGCCGGGTGGGCGCATCACGCCCCGCCAGGTAGTCGCGCCACGTCCGCAGCGCGCCCTCCCGGTCCTGGCGCGCCAGCCACGCCAGGTAGTCCGCATACGGCCGCACCGGCGCCAGCGCCTCGACCCGGTTCGCCTCGCCCCGGTTCACTTCGACTTGGTTCGCCTCGCCCCGGTTCACCTCGACCCGGTTCACCTCGCCCCGGTTCACCTCGACCCGGTTCGCCTCGCCCCGGTACAGGGCGAACAGCTCGCTGAAGAACACCGGCAGCGACCAGCCGTCCATCAGGATGTGATGACCGGTCAGCACCAGCTGGTGGCGCTGCGCGGCCAGCCGCAGCAGCACCAGGCGCAGCAGCGGCGGGCGCGACAGCACGAACCGTTCGGCCAGTTCCGCGGCCAGCAGATCCTGCCGCCGCCGCTCCTGCTCCGCCGCCGCCAGCCCCGACAGGTCCACCTCCCGCCATGGCAGCGCCACCGCGCGGGGGATCACCTGCACCGGACGCGCCAGCCCTTCGTGATGGAACCCCGCGCGCAGATTGGCATGGCGCTCCAGCAACGCCCGCGCCGCCTGACGCAGCCGGTCCGCCTCCAGGGCGCCCTCCAGCTCCGCCTCGAACTGCACCGTGTAGACGTCGGCCGCCCCCGCGTCATACAGCGCATGGAACGCCAGACCTTCCTGCAGCGGCGACAGCGGCAGCACATCGTCCAGGCCCGGCGCGATCGCCTCGAGCCGTTCGATCCCGGCCTGCGACAGTTCGACGAGCGGAAAATCCGACGGCGTGTGCCCGCCCGCGCCCGGCTGGCGGATGTGCATGGCCAGCCCGGCCAGCGCCGTGCGCCAGCCCTCGGCCAGGGCCCGCACCTCCGCCTCTCGCAGGTGCGCGCGCGACCAGCTCCACACCGCCGACAGCGCCGGCCCGTCGGCACCGTCCATCGTCTGGGCGTTGATATCGAGCAGGTGGAACAGCGGCGTCTCCGGATCCACCCCCGGCTCCAGTTCCGCTTCCACCGCCGACCAGTCGCCGCCGCCCGCCGCGATCCGCCCGAAGTAGTTGAAGCCGATCTGCGCCGAGGCCTGCCACCGGCCTGCGCAGAGCCCTGCCCATCGGCCTGCGCCGAGGCCTGCCCATCGCACAGCCGGCCTGCGCCGAGGCCTGCCCATCGCACAGCCCGGCCAGCACCGGACCCGCCTGCGGGTGCAGATAGCGCAGCAGGCCGTAGCCCAGTCCCCGCCCGGGCACCGCCCGCAACTGCTCCTTCACCCGCTTCAGCGCCTGCCCCGCCGCCGCGCCGCCCGCCACCGCCTCGCCCGCGTCCAGCCCGCCCAGGTCCAGCCGCACCGGGTAGATGCTGGTGAACCACCCCACCGTGCGCGACGGATCCAGCCCGCTGTCCTCCGGCTCCCGCCCGTGCCCCTCCAACTCCACCAGCAGCACTCCCGCCGCCGCTCCGCGCGCCTGCCGCCAGCCCGCCACCGCAACCGCCAGCCCGCTCAGCAGCACGTCGTTGATGCCGCCGTGAAACGCTCCCGCGACCTCGCCCAGCAGCGTCCGCGTCAGCGCCACCGGCAGCGTCACGCTCAGGTGGCCCGCCCGGGCGAAGGTGTCGCGCCGCGGATCCAGCCGCGCCCCCGCCAGCAGTTCCCCTCCGGCCCCCGCCTGCCGCTCCCAGAACCCCAGCTCCGCCGCCACCGCGGCGCTGCCCGCACGCTCCCGCAGATACGCCGCCCAGACCCGGAACGGCAGCGCACCCGGCTCCAGCTGCGGCGTCTCGCCGCGGTGCGCCGACGCCCATGCCGACGCCAGGTCCGGCACCAGCACACGCCACGACACCCCGTCCACCGCCAGGTGATGCACCACCAGCAGCAGCTGCCCCGGCGCCTCGCCACCGTCGAACCACACCGCCTGCACCAGCCGTCCCGCCGCAAGGTCCAGCCGGTTCCGCGCCGCACGCGCCACCGCCGCCATGCGCTGTTGGCGTGACGCTCTGGCCAGACCCGCCCCGTCCGCACCCGCCAATCCAGGGCCCCATCCAGGGTCCCGTCGAGGTCCGCCCCATCCAGTGTTCCGTCCGCACCCGCCCCGTCCGGACCCGCCAAATCCAGGGCCCCATCCAGGGTCCCGTCGAGGTCCGCCCCATCCAGTGTTTCGTCCGCACCCGCCCCGTCCGCACCCGTCAGGTCCACCCGCCGCAGGCACGCCGCCGCCGACACCGTCCCCCGCGCCGCAACCTCCAGCCGCCACGCCCCGTCCTCACGCCACGCCCGCAGCCGCAGCGCATCGTGCCCATCCAGCACCGCCTGCAGCGCCGACACCAGCACAGCCTGCGTCGCCGCCGGCACCCGCAGCAGCATCGACTGGCTGAACCGCTCCAGCGGGCCGCCGCGGTCGAGGAACCACGCCATCACCGGCGTCGCATCCACCGCCCCGATCCCCGCCTGCACGTCCCATACCCGTCCCGCCCCCGGCCGCACCGCCTGGCTCGCCGCCGCCAGCGCCTCCACCGTCTGGTGCTGGAACACATCCCGCGGCGTCAGTGCCAGCCCCGCCCGGCGCGCACGGCTCACCAGCTGGATCGACACGATGCTGTCCCCGCCAAGGCCGAAGAAGTTGTCCCCGATCCCCACCCGCCGCAGACCCAGCAGCTCCGCGAACAGCCCGCACAGCACACCCTCCGCCGCCGTCCGCGGCGCCCGGTACGCCTCCAGCGGCCGCTCCGGCGCCGGCAGCGCCCGGCGGTCCACCTTGCCGCTGCCGGTCAGCGGCAGCGCATCCAGCACCGTATACGACGACGGCACCATGTACTCCGGCAACCGCTCGCCCAGCCCCCGCCGCAACGCCCCAGGGTCGATCCCGGACCCGGCCGACGCCACCACATACGCCGCCAGCTGCCTGCCCGCGCCGTCCGCGCGCACCACCACCGCCGCCTGCGCCACACCCGGCTGCGCCAGCAGGCACGACACCACCTCCGCCGGCTCAATGCGGAAACCGCGGATCTTCACCTGTTCGTCCGCTCGCCCCAGGAACACCAGCGTGCCGTCCGAACGCCAGCGCACAAGGTCGCCCGTGCGATACATCCGCCCGCCCGGCGCCACCGACCACGGATCCGCCACGAAACGCTCCGCCGTCAGACCGGGACGGCCCAGGTAACCCCGCGCCAGACCAAGACCCGACACATACAGCTCACCGCACACACCAACCGGAACAGGCGCCAGCCGAGCGTCCAGCACATACACTCGCGTGTTCGCGATCGGCGAGCCGATCGGCAACGGTCCACCCGGATCGGCCTGTGGCGGCACCGGATAGCAGCAAGTGAACGTCGTGTTTTCGGTGGGACCGTAGCCGTTGATCACCTGGCATTGCGGATGCGTCTGGCGCACCCGGTGCACGCGCTCCGGGGACAGCACATCACCGCCCGCCAACAGCTGCCGCACCCCTGCCAGCGAGGCGAGGGCATGATCAACCACCTGATCGAACAAGCCAGCCGTCAGCCAGAGCGTGTCGATCCGGTGCTGAACCAGGACGGTGCCGATGTCCTCCGCCGACAAAGGACCTGGCGGCATCACCACCAGCGAACCGCCGTTGAGCAGCGCCCCCCAGATCTCGAACGTGGCGGCATCGAAATTCAGCGGTGCCATCTGCAGCACGCGGGACGCAGGCCCCAACCGGACGAACTTCGGCTGGTGCACCAGACGCACCACGCCCGCGTGGGGTACCATGACGCCCTTGGGCGCGCCTGTGGAACCGGACGTGAAGTTGAGATACGCCAGCCGATCGAGCGGCATCGCGGTGGACGCCGGGTTGGTGTCCGGCTGGTGGCTGCACGCCTCCAACGTCATCACCTGCGAGACACGGCCTTCGTACAAAGCCGCATGGCGCCGGCTGGTGACGATATGCCGCAGCCCGCTGTCCGCCACCAGGCGCTCTCGGCGAGCGTCGGGCAGGTCGGGATCGATGGGAGCATACGCCGCCCCCGCTTTCAGAATGCCCAGCAGGGCCGGCACCATCTCCAGCGACCTGCCCATGCCGATGCCGACGAGGCTGTCCGGCTCCACCCCGGACGCGATCAACTGATGGGCCAGACGGTTGGCCCACGCGTTAAGCTGGCCGTACGACAACCGCCGCCCGTCAAACACGATGGCCACGGCATCCGGATCACGGGCCGCCTGCGCTTCGAACAACGCGGCAACGGTCGCCTGCGGCACGTCGCGGGCGGTGTCGTTGAACCGCTCCAGCAGCGTCTGTCGCTCACCCGGGGCAAACACCTCAAGCCGGCTCACCGCAAGCCCGGGGTCCGCCGCCGCCGACGCCAGCACCCTCGCATACCGCGACACCAGGGCTTCCGCGGTCGCCCGCTCGAACAGGTCGGCGCTGTATTCCAGGCTGCCTTCGATCCCCAGCGGCTCGCCAGCCGGACCCAGCGTCTCCGCCAGGCTCAGCGTCAGATCGAATTTCGCCACCTCCGGGTCCAGTGCCTCCGGCCGCACCGACAGACCCGGCAGCTCCAGGTTCTCCTGCGGCACGTTCTGCAGCGCCAGCATCACCTGAAACAGCGGCTGGCGCGCCAGCGAGCGGGCCGGCTGCAGCGCCTCCACCACCCGCTCGAACGGCACGTCCTGGTGCCGGTAGGCATCCAGATCGAACGCCCGAACCCGCCCGATCAGCGCCCGCATCGTCGGATCGCCCGACACGTCCACCCGCAGCACCAGCGTGTTCAGAAACAACCCCACCAGATCTTCCACCGCGGTCTCGCCGCGGCCCGCGATCGGGCTGCCGATCGGGATGTCCGTCCCCGCCCCCAGCCGGCTCAGCAACGCCGCCAGCCCCGCCTGCAGCACCATGAACAGGCTCGCCCCGCTCGAGCGCGCCAGCGCCGCGAGCGAGCCGTGCAACGCCGCCGGAAGGCTCAGCGCCACCGCACCCCCGCGATAGCGCGACACCGCCGGCCGCGGATGATCGGCCGGCAGGCTCAGCTCCTCCGGCATCCCGGCCAGCGCGGTCTTCCAGAACCCCAGCTGGCGCGCCATCAGGCTGGCCGGATCACTCTCCTCGCCAAGCCGCTCGCGCTGCCACAGCGTGTAGTCCGCATACTGCACCGGCAGGTCGGAGAACGCCGGCGCATCGCCACGGCTGCGCGCGATGTACGCCTGCGCCAGGTCGCGCAGCAGCACTCCCATCGACCAGCCGTCCCCGGCAATGTGATGCAGCAACAGCAGCAGCACATGCCGCCGCGCGCCAAGCCGGAACAGCCATGCCCGAAGCGGAATTTCCGCCCCGAGATCGATCGCGGTGGCGGCCGCGTTGCGCAGGTGCTCGGCTAGCCGAGCTTCGGAAACATCCTGCAACACCATGCTGGGACGCGCCTGCTCCGCCGGAAGGACGAACTGGTGAGGTTCTCCGTCGCTCTGGCGAAAGACGGTGCGCAAGCTCTCATGGCGACCGGCCACGTCGGCCAGAGCCTGTTCCAGCGCGCTCGGCTGCAGTTCGCCGTCGAGCCGGGCGGCGACCGGGATGTTGTAAGTCGCGCCGGCCCCCTGCAACTGGTCGATGAACCACAACCGCGCCTGTGAATAGGAAAGCGGCAAAAACTGGGGACGCGGCCGACGCGTCAGCGGGGAGCCGGCCAGGGGTCCCTCGCGAAGCAGCGGAGCAAGCAGCGCGACGCAGGGTGCCTCGAACACGGCGCGAATCGGCAGCTCGATCCCGAAAGTCGTGCGGATGCGGCTGACCAGCTGTGTGGCCAGCAACGACTGACCGCCGAGCCAGAAAAAGTCGCCATCTGTTCCGACCCGATCGAGCCCCAGGACCTCGGCGAACAGGTCGCACAGGACTGCCTGCTCCGGTGTTCCGGGCGGGTGGTATGTCTCGTCCTGCCGCTGCGGCGCGGGCAGGGCGCGACGGTCCACCTTGCCGTTCGGCGACAGCGGCAGTGCGTCCAGGAGGGTATAGGACGACGGCACCATGTACTCCGGCAGCTTCCGGCCCAGGCTTCGCCGCAGCGCCTCAATTTCGATCGCCGCACCGATCGCCGCCACGATGTAGGCTGCGAGTTGCCTGCCGCCCGAATCAGTCTCGCACGGCATTACCGCCGCCTGTGCAACCCCCGGTTCGCCCAGCAGACACGCCTCGACCTCTCCGGGCTCGATGCGGAAGCCGCGGATCTTGACCTGCTGGTCGGTGCGGCCCAGGAACTCCAGCGCCCCATCGGCGCGCCAGCGCACCCGGTCGCCGGTGCGATACATCCGGCTGCCGGGCGCCTCACCCCACGGCGCCGCCACGAACCGCTCCGCCGTCAGGCCGGGCCGCCCCACATAGCCGCGCGCCAACCCGGCGCCGGCGATATACAACTCCCCGGCGACACCAACCGGCACCGGCTCCAGCCCGCTGTCCAGCACATACACCCGGCTGTTCCAGACCGGCGAGCCGATCGGCGGCGCCGCGGCACCGGACAGCGGCGCGCTTATCGTCGCCATCACCGTGGCTTCGGTCGGTCCGTAGGCGTTCATCATCCGCCGCCCCGGCGACCACCGCGCCACCTGCTCACCCGAACACGCCTCGCCGCCGACGATCAGCACCGAAAGCGGCACCGCTTCACCCGCTTCCATCGTCGGCAGCACCGCCGGCGGCAGCAGCGCATGGCTCACCCGCTGCCCCACCAGCACATCGCGCAGCGCCGCGCCGCTGCGATCGTCCGCCGCCATCAGCACCAGCGCCGCCCCGGCGCTCAGCGCCACCAGCATCTCCCACACCGAGGCGTCGAAGTTGAGCGTCGCGAACTGCAGCATCCGCGACCCCGGCGCGAGCCCCAGACGGGCGATCTGATCGCCCGCGAGCGATGGCAGCCCGGCATGGCTCACCCCTACCCCCTTCGGCGTGCCGGTCGAGCCGGAGGTGTAGATCACATACGCCAGGTGACCGGGCAGCAGCGCCGCCACCCGCTCCGCGTCGCCAGGATTGTGCCGGGGCGCCTGCCGGACCGCCGCCATCACCGCGGGTGCATCCAGTTCCAGCCGCGCCACCGCCGCCGGCAGACGCGCGCGCAACGGGCCGCTGCTCAGCACCAGCGCCGGCGCCGCGTCGGCCAGGATCTGCGCCAGCCGCGCCGGCGGATAGGCGGGGTCGAGCGGCACATAGGCGGCGCCCGCCTTCATCGTCGCCAGCACCGCCACGACCACCTCGAACGAGCGTTCCAGCGCGATGCCGACCAGGGTTTCCGGGCCGATGCCCTGCCCGATCAGATGATGCGCCAGCTGGTTGGCCTGCTCGTTCAGTTCGCGGTAGCTGAGCTGACGGTCTCCGAACACCAGCGCCGTGGCGGCCGGATCGCGGTCCACCTGCGCCTCGAACAACCGCGGAAACGTCCACCGCGGCACCTCCCGCGCCGTCGCGTTGAAGCCTTGCAGCACCATCCGCAGTTCGCCCGGACCGAACACGTCGACCCGGCGCACGGGAAGCCCCGGTGCCGCCGCGGCGGCCGTCAACACACGCGCGTAGCGGGAGGCGATCGATCCAACTGTCTCGGGACTGAGCAGCTCCCGATCGTAATCCAGGCGAAGGGTCAGACGCGTGCCGGGCACCACGGTCAGACTCAGCGGATAATGTGTCCCGTCGCGTCCCTCGACGCCGGACACCTGCAAGGCCCTGGCCGAGCCGGAGGCCGGCTCGCTTTTCATCGGATAGTTTTCGAGCACGAAGATCGTGTCGAAGAGATCGCCGACACCGGCCGCCTGCTGGATCTCCGCCAGGCGCACGTGGTGAAAGGAAAGCATCTCCGACCGGCTGTCCTGAAGCCGGGACAGTAACGACAGCAACGGCTCGTCCTGGTCCATCTTCACACGCACCGGCGTGGTGTTGATGAAGAGCCCCACCATCCGCTCGACATCGATCAGCTCGGCCGGCCGGCCCGAAACCGTACTGCCAAACACGACGTCCGTGCAGCCCGTCATGCGCCCCAGGAGCGCGGCCCAGCAGCCCTCCAGGACCGTGCTCAACGTAAGTTTGTGCCGGCCCGCGAATTCCTGGAGCGCTTCGCTGAGTTGTTCGGTCAAATCAGTCTGGAAAATCTCTCGGGGCGCCGACGCACCGGGGTTTCGCTCGGGCGCGAGACGAATGGGACCCTCCAGCCCGGCAAGGTAGTTTCGCCAGGCGGTCCTGGCGTGGGCTTCGTCCTGCCGCGCTAGCCAGGCAAGATAGTCGGCATAGGGGCGAACGGGCGGAAGAACGCCGGTGTCCGCTCCGGCCTCGTAAAGCGTCATCAGCTCCCGGAAGAAGATCGGCAGCGACCAGCCGTCTATGACGATGTGATGGATCGTCAGCAGCAGCCGGTGCCGATTCGGGCTCAATCTGACCAGAGTGAGGCGCAGCAGCTGGCCACGGGCGACGACAAACCGTTCGGCCAGGTCCCCGACCAGCAGTTCCCGCCAGCGCCGATCCTGCTCCTGGCCCGAAAGGGGCGACAGGTCCAGCTCGCGCCACGGCAGTTCGACCGCATGGGGGATCACCTGCACCGGGCGCGCCAGCCCGTCGTGGTGAAAGGCCGCACGGAGGTTGGGATACCGACGCAGCAGCCCCGCGGCCGCCGATCTTAGTCGCTCGGCATCGACATCTCCGTCGATCGCCAACTGGACTTGCACCGTGTAGACATCGGGCGCCTCGACGTCGTACAGGGTATGAAAAAGGAACCCTTCCTGCAGCGGCGACAGCGGCAGCACATCGTCCAGGCCCGGCGCGATCGCCTCGAGCCGTTCGATCTCGGCCTGCGACAGTTCGACGAGCGGAAAATCCGACGGCGTGTGCCCGCCCGCGTCCGGCTGGCGGACGTGCGCCGCGAGGCCGGCCAGGGCCTGCTTCCATCCTTCGGCCAGAGCCTCGATGTCTGCATCCGAGAAATGCGCGGCGGCCCAGGTCCAGTGCGCGATCAGCGCCGGCCCGTCGGCACCGTCCATCGTCTGGGCGTTGATATCGAGCAGGTGGAACAGCGGCGTCTCCGGATCCACCCCCGGCTCCAGTTCCGCTTCCACCGCCGACCAGTCGCCGCCGCCCGCCGCGATCCGCCCGAAGTAGTTGAAGCCGATCTGCGCCGAGGCCTGCCCATCGGCCTGCGCCGAGCCCTGCCCATCGGCCTGCGCCGAGCCCTGCCCATCGGCCTGCGCCGAGCCCTGCCCATCGGCCTGCGCCGAGCCCTGCCCATCGGCCTGCGCCGAGGCCTGCCCATCGGCCTGCGCCGAGGCCTGCCCATCGCACAGCCCGGCCAGCACCCGACCCGCCTGCGGGTGCAGATAGCGCAGCAGGCCGTAGCCCAGTCCCCGCCCGGGCACCGCCCGCAACTGCTCCTTCACCCGCTTCAGCGCCTGCCCCGCCGCCGCGCCGCCCGCCACCGCCTCGCCCGCGTCCAGCCCGCCCAGGTCCAGCCGCACCGGGTAGATGCTGGTGAACCACCCCACCGTGCGCGACGGATCCAGCCCGCTGTCCTCCGGCTCCCGCCCGTGCCCCTCCAACTCCACCAGCAGCGCTCCCGCCGCCGCTCCGCGCGCCTGCCGCCAGCCCGCCACCGCAACCGCCAGCCCGCTCAGCAGCACGTCGTTGATGCCGCCGTGAAACGCTCCCGCGACCTCGCCCAGCAGCGTCCGCGTCAGCGCCACCGGCAGCGTCACGCTCAGGTGGCCCGCCCGGGCGAAGGTGTCGCGCCGCGGATCCAGCCGCGCCCCCGCCAGCAGTTCCCCTCCGGCCCCCGCCTGCCGCTCCCAGAACCCCAGCTCCGCCGCCACCGCGGCGCTGCCCGCACGCTCCCGCAGATACGCCGCCCAGACCCGGAACGGCAGCGCACCCGGCTCCAGCTGCGGCGTCTCGCCGCGGTGCGCCGACGCCCATGCCGACGCCAGGTCCGGCACCAGCACACGCCACGACACCCCGTCCACCGCCAGGTGATGCACCACCAGCAGCAGCTGCCCCGGCGCCTCGCCGCCGTCGAACCACACCGCCTGCACCAGCCGTCCCGCCGCAAGGTCCAGCCGGTTCCGCGCCGCACGCGCCACCGCCGCCATGCGCTGTTGGCGTGACGCTCTGACCAGACCCGCCCCGTCCGCACCCGTCCCGTCCGGGCCTGCCAAATCCAGTGTTCCGTCCGCACCCGTCCCGTCCGGACCCGCCAAATCCAGGGCTCCATCCAGGGTCCCGTCGAGGCCCGCCCCATCCAGTGTTCCGTCCGCACCCGCCCCGTCCGCACCCGTCAGGTCCACCCGCCGCAGGCACGCCGCCGCCGACACCGTCCCCCGCGCCGCAACCTCCAGCCGCCACGCCCCGTCCTCACGCCACGCCCGCAGCCGCAGCGCATCGTGCCCATCCAGCACCGCCTGCAGCGCCGACACCAGCACAGCCTGCGTCGCCGCCGGCACCCGCAGCAGCATCGACTGGCTGAACCGCTCCCGCGGGCCGCCGCGGTCGAGGAACCACGCCATCACCGGCGTCGCATCCACCGCCCCGATCCCCGCCTGCACGTCCCATACCCGTCCCGCCCCCGGCCGCACCGCCTGGCTCGCCGCCGCCAGCGCCTCCACCGTCTGGTGCTGGAACACATCCCGCGGCGTCAGTGCCAGCCCCGCCCGGCGCGCACGGCTCACCAGCTGGATCGACACGATGCTGTCCCCGCCAAGGCCGAAGAAGTTGTCCCCGATCCCCACCCGACGCAGACCCAGCAGCTCCGCGAACAGCCCGCACAGCACACCCTCCGCCGCCGTCCGCGGCGCCCGGTACGCCTCCAGCGGCCGCTCCGGCGCCGGCAGCGCCCGGCGGTCCACCTTGCCGCTGCCGGTCAGCGGCAGCGCATCCAGCACCGTATACGACGACGGCACCATGTACTCCGGCAACCGCTCGCCCAGTCCCCGCCGCAACGCCCCAGGGTCGATCCCGGACCCGGCCGACGCCACCACATACGCCGCCAGCTGCCTGCCCGCGCCGTCCGCGCGCACCACCACCGCCGCCTGCGCCACACCCGGCTGCGCCAGCAGGCACGACACCACCTCCGCCGGCTCGATGCGGAAACCGCGGATCTTCACCTGTTCGTCCGCTCGCCCCAGGAACACCAGCGTGCCGTCCGAACGCCAGCGCACAAGGTCGCCCGTGCGATACATCCGCCCGCCCGGCGCCACCGACCACGGATCCGCCACGAAACGCTCCGCCGTCAGACCGGGACGGCCCAGGTAACCCCGCGCCAGACCAAGACCCGACACATACAGCTCACCGCACACACCAACCGGAACAGGCGCCAGGCGAGCGTCCAGCACATACACCCGCGTGTTCGCGATCGGCGAGCCGATCGGCAATTCCGATTGCGGATCCCGGACCTCGAAGACAGACGCGCACACCGTTGTCTCGCTGGGCCCGTAAGCGTTGAAGAACCGTACCGGAGCCGACCAGCGACGCGCCAGTTCCGGCGGGCAGGCTTCCCCGGCAACGACGATGGCCCGCATGGTGGGGATCCTATCGGGCGCGGGCATCACTGAAAGGGCCGTCGGTGGCAGCGTGACGTGGGTAACGCCGCGCCGACCTATGGTTTCAGCCAACGCATCGCCGGGCATCAGCGCGTCCTTCGACGCGAGACACAGCCGGGCGCCCGAGGTGAGAGCCATGACGATTTCCCAGGTCGCCGCGTCGAAGCTGAACGACGCGAACTGCAAGACCCGCGACGTGGCGTCGACGTCCAGGAGGCCGGCCTGGGCAGCCGCCAGATTTGCGAGACCCCGATGAGCCAGGAGCACGCCCTTCGGCCGGCCGGTGGAGCCCGACGTGTAGATCACATAGGCAGCGTTGTCCGGCCCGGCCGTTCCGTCCGGCGCGTGGTCAGGCTCGCACGCCAGCACTGCCCCGCCGGCGTCGAGGCAGAATTGGTCCGCCCCGCCCGCCAGCCGGTCGCGGGTGGCCTGGTGCACCAGCACCAGCTGCGCGTGCGCGTCGTCAAGCATGAAGGCCAGGCGCTGGCCCGGATACGCCGGGTCGAGCGGCAGGTAGGCGCCACCTGCCTTGAGGACACCGAGCAGGCCGATGATCATCTCGGGCGAGCGCTCGAGGCAGATCCCGACCACCGTCTCTGGTCCGACGCCGCGCCGGCGCAGGTGGTGCGCCAACTGATTGGCTCGCCGGTCCAGCTCGGCATAGCTTAGCCGCGCATCCCCGAATTCGATCGCGACAGCCTCCGGCCGCTGCCGCGCCTGCGCTTCGAACAACGCGGCAACGGTCGCCTGCGGCACATCGCGGGCGGTGTCGTTGAACCGCTCCAGCAGCGTCTGTCGCTCACCCGGGGCAAACACCTCAAGCCGGCTCACCGCAAGCCCCGGGTCCGCCGCCGCCGACGCCAGCACCCTCGCATACCGCGACACCAGGGCTTCCGCGGTCGACCGCTCGAACAGGTCGGCGCTGTATTCCAGGCTGCCTTCGATCCCCAGCGGCTCGCCAGCCGGACCCAGCGTCTCCGCCAGGCTCAGCGTCAGATCGAATTTCGCCACCTCCGAGTCCAGTGCCTCCGGCCGCACCGACAGACCCGGCAGCTCCAGGTTCTCCTGCGGCACGTTCTGCAGCGCCAGCATCACCTGAAACAGCGGCTGGCGCGCCAGCGAGCGGGCCGGCTGCAGCGCCTCCACCACCCGCTCGAACGGCACGTCCTGGTGCCGGTAGGCATCCAGATCGAACGCCCGAACCCGCCCGATCAGCGCCCGCATCGTCGGATCGCCCGACACGTCCACCCGCAGCACCAGCGTGTTCAGAAACAACCCCACCAGATCTTCCACCGCGGTCTCGCCGCGGCCGGCGATCGGGCTGCCGATCGGGATGTCCGTCCCCGCCCCCAGCCGGCACAGCAACGCCGCCAGCCCCGCCTGCAGCACCATGAACAGGCTCGCCCCGCTCGAGCGCGCCAGCGCCGCGAGCGAGCCGTGCAACGCCGCCGGAAGGCTCAGCGCCACCGCACCCCCGCGATAGCGCGACACCGCCGGCCGCGGATGATCGGCCGGCAGGCTCAACTCCTCCGGCATCCCGGCCAGCGCGGTCTTCCAGAACCCCAGCTGGCGCGCCATCAGGCTGGCCGGATCACTCTCCTCGCCAAGCCGCTCGCGCTGCCACAGCGTGTAGTCCGCATACTGCACCGGCAGGTCGGAGAACGCCGGCGCATCGCCACGGCTGCGCGCGATGTACGCCCGCGCCAGGTCGCGCAGCAGCACACCCATCGACCAGCCGTCACCGGCGATGTGATGCAGCAACAGCAGCAGCACATGCCGCCGCGCGCCAAGCCGGAACAGCCATGCCCGAAGCGGCGGCTCACGGGTGATGTCGAAACCCTCGCCGGCCGCTTGTGCCAGGCGCTCCGGCAACTCCGCCTCGGTAACGTCTTCGGTCGCCAAGGCGGGCAGGGCTTCCCCGGCCGGCAGAATCAACTGCTCCGGTTCGGTGTCCACCTCAGGGAACACCGTGCGCAGGCTTTCGTGACGCTCCACCAGGTCCCGCAGCGCCCCCACCAGTGCCACTTCGTCCAGCACCCCCTCGAGGCGCAGCGGCGTCGCGATGTTGTAGGTGGCGGTAGCCCCTTCGAGCTGCTGGAAGAACCACAAGCGCCTCTGCCCAAACGAAAGCGGCAGGTGGTCGGGACGCCGCCGGGCCGTCAGAGGAAGACCCGCGCGGCCGGAACGAATCGAGTCCCGAAGCGCCGGCTCCGCGTCACGCAGGAAGCCCAGCACTTCGTCCTTCTGCTGCGACAGGGCGGAGCGCAGTTCGGGCGTGAGCGCGCTACCGGGTCCCCGAACCCGGAGGTTCTCTTCCTCGATCCACAGCTGGACGCCCGCTTCGGCCAGTCGCGTAATCAGTTCATTGGGGCTCATTTCCGCCTCCTTCACTCTTATTCACGCCCCAGGCGGACATCCCTGCGTCTGCCTGGAGAGACGGTTGATCACTCAAAGAATGAGCTCTTCCACGGTGTCCTCATGAGCCCGCCGCAGCCGTTCCAGTTCGGCCGCCAGATCACGGACGCTCGGGTTCTCGAACACCGTGCGCAGCGACAGATCCACGCCGAGCTTCGAGCGGATCCGAGCCGAGAGCCGCGTCGCCAGCAGCGAATGGCCGCCCAGCCCGAAGAAATCATCGTCCGCGCCGACCGTCGTCACGTGGAGAACTTCCGCGAACAGATCACAGAGCACCGCCTCCTCAGGACTGCTGGGGGCCCGGTAGGTCCGTGCCGATGGCGTGGGTTCCGGCAGTCGCGCCTTGTCCAGCTTGCCGTTGGGCAGGAGAGGAAGAGATTCAAGCTCAACGAAGGCCGCGGGGATCATGTGCGCCGGCAGTCGTTTCTTCAGCTCCCCCCGCAGCGCCGCGGTGTCGGACGGACAGGACGAGGGCACGAAGTAGGCAATGAGCTTTCTGTCCCCCGGTGCGTCCCCGCGGGCGAGGACCACGGCCCGAAGCACGTCGTCGCTCGCCTCCAGAGCGGCGGCGACCTCGCCGGGTTCGATGCGGAAGCCGCGGATCTTGACCTGCTCGTCAGCGCGGCCGACGAACAGCAGGGAACCGTCTTCCTGGCGTCGCACCACGTCGCCGGTGCGATACATCCGGTGCCCCGGCTCGGTGCCGTGCGGATCGGCGACAAACCGTTCCGCTGTCGTGCCGCGCTGGCCGAGATATCCGCGCGCCAGGGTCGGGCCGACGATGTACAGCTCACCGTCCACACCGATCGGCACCGGTTCGAGGCCGTCGTCCAGCACGTACGCGCGTGCGCCGCCGATCGGGTGTCCGATGGGAGCCGGCCGGCCCGGCGACAGCGGCGAACTCAGCGTGGCGCATACCGTCGTCTCGGTCGGACCGTAGCCGTTCAGCATGCGCCGGCCGGGAACCCAGCGGGCGATCAATGTGTCGGGGCAGCTCTCGCCGCCAACGACCAGGCCCTCAAGCGCGAGATCGTGGCTATCACCCAGTGTCTCGAGGACGGCCGGGGTCAGCATGATATGCGTCACGCCCTGCTCATGCAGCACGCGCCGGAGAGCGGTTCCGCTGCGTTCGTCTTCGTTGAGCAATACCAGGGTGGCGCCTGCGCTCAGCGTCATGGCGACTTCCATGGTCGCCACGTCGAAACTGATCGATGCGAGCTGCACCACCCGGGACTTGGGGCCGATCCCGAGGCACTCGATATGGGCGGCCGCTACCGGTCCGAGGCCTTGATGTGTGACGACGACGGCTTTGGGTGATCCGGAGGAACCGGAGGTGTAGATGACGTAGGCGGGGTGCTGCGCCAACAGGGGGGTGGTGCGTTCGGCTTGCCGCGGGTCGTGGTCGGGCTGGGCCTGCAGGTCTCGTGCGGTGTCGGGGTGATCGAGCAGCAGGCGGGGGAGGACGAGGCGGTCGGTGTCGCCGGGCAGGCGGTCGAGCAGGGCGTGTTCGGTGAGCAGCAGGGCGGGATCGGCGTCGCGCAGCATGGTCTCGAGGCGGGCCGTCGGGTAGTCGGGGTCGAGCGGCAGGTAGGCGGCGCCGGCCTTGAGGACACCGAGCAGGGCGACCAGCATGCGCGGGGAGCGGGCCATGGCGACGCCGATGCGGGCTTCGGGTCCAAGACCGCGGCCGATCAGGAGGTGGGCGAGGCGGTTGGCGGCGGCGTTGAGCTGCTGGTAGGACAGTGTGTCGGCGCCGTGGCGCAGCGCGGTGGCGTCGGGGCGTTGCGCGGCCTGCGCCTGCACCAGCTGGGGCAGCAGATCGGGGCTGGGCCGGTCGGGGCTGGGCCGGTCGGGGCTGGGCAGGTCGGGGCTGGGCCGGTCGGGGCCACGGGCTGGGCTGACCGCCGCGGCCGGTGCGGGATGGATCGGGTCGGGCCGGGTCGGGCCGGTCGGGGCCGGTCAGGTCGCCGCGACCGGTGCCGGGCCGATCGGTGCGAGGCGTCGGGTTGAAGCCATGCAACAGGTGCTGGCGCTGGGCGGGCGCGAGGATGCCGAACGCATAGAGGGCTCGTTCCGGGTGATGGGCGGCGCGGCGGGCCAGGCGGGCCAGGGCGGCGGCGGCGGCACGAGCGGCGCGGACGGTGAAGCGGGCCGGGTCGTAGTCCAGGCGCAGGCGCAGGCGCGCGCCGGGGATGGCCATCAGGGCCAGCGGGTAGTGGGTGGCGTCGCTGCCCTCGAGGGCGGTGATGCGCAGGCCCCCGGCAGCGGCCTGCAGCGGGCCGCGTTCCAGCGGGTAGTTCTCGAACACGATCAGGGTGTCGAACAGCTGGCTGGCGCCGGCGGCACGCTGGATCTCGGCCAGCCCGACATACTGGTGCGCCAGCAGCCGGGCCTGGCTGGCCTGGATCCCGGCCAGCAGCTGCGCCAGCGGCTGGCCGGGGCGCAGCCGCACCCGCAGCGGCAGGGTATTGATGAACAGCCCGACCGCGCGCTCGGCGCCGGCCAGCTCGGCGGGGCGGCCGGCCACGGTCACCCCGAACACCACATCGGCGCTGCCGCTCAGCCGGCCCAGCAGCAGCGCCCACAACCCCTGGATGACGGTGTTGAGGGTCAGGCCGTGCTGGCGGGCCAGTTCACGCAGGCGGGTGCTGAGGCCACTCGGCAGGTCGAGCACGCAATGTTCGGGCAGTGGCGCGGGGGCGTCGTGCGCCGGGCGCGCGGGGGCGTCGTGCGCCGGGCGCGCGGGGGTGTCGTGCGCCGGGCGCGCGGGGGTCTCGGGCGCCGGGCGCGCGGGGGTCTCGGGGGCCGGGCGCGCGGGGGTGTCGGGGGCGAGCCGGGTGGGCGCCACGCCCTCCAGGTAGCGCGCCCAGGTGGCCAGCGAGGCGGCCTTGTCCTGGCGCGCCAGGAAGGCCAGGTAATCGGCGTAAGGCGCCGGCGGGGGCAGCGCGGTGTCGCCATACAGCGCCATCAGCTCGCCCAGGAAGATCGGCATCGACCAGCCGTCCATCAGCAGGTGATGGTTGGTGAGCGCCAGCAGGTGGCGCTGCGCGCCCAGGCGCAGCAGCGTGGCGCGCAGCAGCGGCGGCTGCTCCAGATCGAAGCGCCGCCGGCGGTCGGCCTGCAGCAGCTGCTGGCAGCGGGTCTGCTGCGCGGCCGGCGGCAGGTCCGACAGGTCGGCCTGCTGCCAGGGCAGTTCGACATGGCGCGCGATCACCTGCAGCGGCTGTGTCAGGCCCTGGCGGCGGATGGCGGCGCGCAGGTTGGGATGGCGCTCGAGCAGACGCTGGCCGGCGCGGCGCAGGCGGGGTGTGTCCAGCGCGCCGTCGAGCTCCAGGCGCACCTGGACGGTGTAAACGTCGGGGGCGGCCTCGTCGTAGAGCGCCTGGAAGACCAGCCCCTCCTGCAGCGGCGAGAGGGGCAGCACGTCGTGCAGCCCGCCCGGGAGGGGCTCGAGGCTGTGCAGCTGGGCCGGCGACAGCGCGACGAGGGGAAAGTCCGATGGCGTGTGCCCGCCCGCGCCGGGCTGGCGGACGTGGTGTGCCAGCGCCTGCAGCGCCGCCACCCAGCCTTGCGCCAGCGCCTGCACCTCGGCGGTGCCGAGCCAGCGCGAGGCCCAGCTCCAGGACGCCGACATGATGGGCTGGGGGCCGTCGCGGGTGATCACGTTGATGTCGAGCAGCCGCGCCAGCGGCAGCGCCTGATCGCCGCCGCCGTCCGGGGCCGGCTGTTCCGGGGCCAGCTGCCCCAGGGTTGGCTGGCCCTGGGTTGGCTGGCCGTGGGTTGGCTGCGCCAGGGTTGGCTGGCCCTGGGTTGGCTGGCCGTGGGTTGGCTGCGCCAGGGTTGGCTGGCCCTGGGTTGGCTGGCCCTGGGTTGGCTGGCCCTGGGTTGGCTGGTCCAGGGTTGGCGGTTCCGGGGCTGGCTGTCCCGCCGCCGGCTGGCCCAGGGCCAACTGCTCTGGCGCGGGACCCCAGCCCGGTGCCTCGCCGGCGCTGAAGCGTCCCAGATAGTTGAAGCCGATCTGCGGTTCGCAGCGCCCGGCCAGAGACGCCTGCGCCTGCGGATGCAGGTAGCGCAACAGGCCATAGCCCAGGCCCTGCCCGGGCACCGCGCGCAGCTGCTCCTTGACCCGCTTGAGCGCCTCGCCGATCGCCGCGCCGCCGGCCAGCGCCTGCTCCAGGTCCAGCTCGCCCAGGTCCAGACACACCGGATACAGGCTGGTGAACCAGCCCACCGTGCGCGACGGGTCGAGACCACTGTCCATCGGTTCGCGGCCGTGGCCTTCGATGTCCACCACGATTGCCCCCGTTGCCGCGCCCGTGGCTGCCGCGTTGGCTGCCGCGCTGGCTGCCGCGCTGGCTGCCCTGGGGGCCTCGCCGCGTTGCCGCCGCCAGGCCGCCACCGCCACCGCCAGAGCGGCCAGCAGCACGTCGTTGATGCGCGCGTGAAAGGCGCCGGGCACCACCGTCAGCAGCGCCGCGGTGAGGTCGGCGCCGAGTTCCACCGTCAGTTCCCGCCCGCTGGCCACGGTGTCCAGCGCCGGGTCCAGCCGCGCCTCGGCCAGCAGCGGCGTGCCGCCGTCCAGCAACGCCTGCCAGCGCGGCAGCTCGGCCCACACCGCCGCGCTGTGCGCCTGCCGTTCCAGGTGCTGCGCCCACACCCGGAACGGCAGCGCCGGCATCTCCAGCCGCGGCACCTGCCCCGCACCCGCCGCCGCGCAGGCCGCCGCCAGATCCGGCACCAGGATGCTCCACGACACCCCGTCCACCGCCAGGTGGTGGATCACCACCAACAGCCGTCCCGCCGCCGCGCCGGCGTCGAGCCACACCGCCCGCACCAGCCGCCCGGCCGCCGGGTCCAGCCGCGCCGGCGCCTCACGCCCCGCCGCCTGCAGGCAGCTCAGCCGCGCTGGCGCATCCAGCCCCGCCCAGGCGACGCGCGTCAGGCACTCCGCCGCCGCGACCGCACCGGGCGGCATCACCTCCAGCCGCCATGGCCGCACCGGCAGCAGCCGCAGGCGCAGCGCTCCATGGTGGTCCAGCACCGCCTGCAGCGCCGCCTCCAGCTGGGCCTGGCGCAGCCCCGCCGGCACTGTCAGCAGCATCGACTGGCTGAAGCTCCCGATCGGTCCCTGGCGCTGCGCCAGCCAGTGCATGATCGGCGTCGCCGCCAGTTCCCCGACCGCCGCGTCCGGCTCCCATGCCGCCGCCCCGCCTGCCGCCCCGCCTGCCGCCGCACCCGCCGCCCCGCCCGCCATCTGGCCGGCCAGCTCCGCCAGCGCCGCCACCGTCTGGCGCTCGAACACGTCGCGCGGCGACAGCGCCAGCCCCTCCCGGCGGGCCCGGCTCACCAGCTGCAGCGACAGGATGCTGTCGCCGCCCAGCGCGAAGAAACTGTCCTCCGGACCCACCTGCGCCAGCGACAGCACCTCGGCGAACAGCCGGCTCAGCACCTCTTCCTGCCGGTTGCGGCACGCCCGTCCGCCCGCGCTGTGGCGCTGCGGCGCCGGCAGCGCACCCCGCTCCAGCTTGCCGTTCGGCGACAGCGGCAGGGCATCGAGCATCACCACCGCCGACGGCACCATGTACTCCGCCAGCTCCAGGCTCAGGGCATGGCGCAGCCCCGCCGGCGTCACCGCCGCTCCCGGCGCCGCCACCACGTAGGCCACCAGTTGCTGACCCCCGCCCAGCTGACCCCCCCCTTGCTGACCCCCGCCCTGCTGATCCGCGCCCTGCTGATCCGCGCCGGGGCCGTCCTGGCGCGCCACCACCGCCGCCTGCGCCACACCCGGCTGCGCCAGCAGGTGCGCCTCCACCTCGCCCGGTTCGATCCGGTAGCCGCGGATCTTCACCTGCTGGTCGGCGCGCCCCAGGAACTCGAGCGTTCCGTCGGCACGCCAACGCGCCCGGTCGCCGGTGCGGTACATCCGCTCGCCCGCCGCGCCATGCGGATCGGCCACGAAGCGCTCCGCGCTCAGGCCCGGGCGCCGGTGATAACCCCGTGCCAGCGGCCGCCCCGCCAGGTACAGCTCGCCCGCCACCCCTGCCGGCAGCGGCTCGAGACCGCCATCCAGCACATAGGCGCGGGTGTTCCAGATCGGCCCGCCGATGGGCGGCGGCGCCGCCGCGTCCTCGCGCCGGCAGGCCCACGCGGTCACGTCGATGGCCGCCTCCGTCGGACCATACAGGTTGTGCAGCTGCACCCCCGGCAGGCGCTCGAAGAAGCGGGCCTGCAGCGCGCCCCCCAGCGCCTCGCCGCTGCAGATCACCCGCCGCAGGCCGGTGCAGCCCTGGCTCTCGGGACACTCCACGAAGGCCGCCAGCATGGATGGCACGAAGTGCGCCGTGGTGACCCCCTGGCGCACGATGGCGTCGGCCAGCCAGGCCGGGTCGCGATGCATCCCGGGGGCCGCCACCACCAGCCCGGCGCCGGCCAGCAGCGGCCAGAAGAACTCCCACACCGACACGTCGAAGCTGCAGGGCGTCTTCTGGATCACCCGGTCGCTGCCGTCCAGCCGGTAGCGCGCCTGCATCCACAGCAGCCGGTTGACCAGCGCCCGGTGCGGGTTGGGCGTGCCCTTGGGCACACCGGTCGACCCCGAGGTGTAGATGACGTAGGCCGGGTGCAGACCGAGCAGCGGGCCCCGTTCGGGCTCGCCTGGCGGGTGCTGGGGGGCCTGGGCCAGCGCCGCCACCGTCTCCGGCGCGTCCAGCAGCAGCACCGGCGTCTGCGCCGCTGTCCCGGCGGACGTCTCAGCGAGTGTGCCCTGTGCTGTCCCCTGGGGCAGCCGTGCCCGCAGCGCCTGGCTGCTCACCAGCACCGCCGGGCGGGCGTCGCCCAGCATGTGCGCCAGCCGCGCCGGCGGATAATCCGGGTCCAGCGGCACGTAGGCGGCGCCGCTCTTGAGCGTCGCCAGCAGCGTCACCACCAGCTCCACCGAGCGCTCCAGCATCACCCCGACCAGCCGCTCCGGACCGGCGCCCAGGCTGATCAGATGGTGCGCCAGCCGGTTGGCCCGCGCGTGCAGGTCGCGGTAGCTCAGCGACTGGTCCCCGAACACCAGCGCCAGCGCCTCGGGGGTGCGCGCCGCCTGCGCCTCCAGCAACGCCACCAGTGTCGTCTCCGCCACCGCGTGCGCCGTGGCGTTGGAGTGCTCCAGAACGGCGCGGCGTTCCGGCGCGGCCAGCATGTCCAGGCGGTACACCGGCCCCCGCGGCGCGGCCGCCGCCGCCTCCAGCAACCGCACCAGGCGCTCGCCGATGGCCGCCGCCTCGGCCGGGGCCAGCCGCCGCGGATCATAGTCCAGCCGCACCTGGATGCGCTCGCCCGGCCCCACGATCAGGCTCAGCGGGTAGTGCGTCGCATCCTGCCCGCGCAGGCTCATCCGCAGGCCCCCCGCCGGTTCCGCCAGGGCCGCGGCGTCCAGCGGGTAGTTCTCGAACACCAGCAGCGTGTCGAACAGCTCCCCGCCGCCGGCGGCGCGCTGGATCTCCGCCAGCCCCACGTGCTGGCAGGCCATCAGCTGCGCCTGGCTGTGCTGGATCGCCGTTAGCAGCGCGGCCAGCGCCTGCCCCGGCCGCAGCCGCACCCGCAGCGGCAGGGTGTTGATGAACAGCCCCAGCATCTGCTCGACCCCGGGCAGTTCGCCCGGCCGGCCCGCCACCGTCACCCCGAACACCACGTCGTCGCGCCCGGTGAGCCGGCCCAGCAGCACCGCCCACAGCCCCTGGAACACCGTGTTGAGGGTCACCCCGTGCTGGCGCGCCAGGGCCTGCAGCCGCTCGCTGAGCGATGCCGGCAACGCCACCTGCCAGCGTCGCGGCGGCTGCCCCGCCGGCCCCGGCTCACCCCCCACCAGCCGGGTGGGCGCATCACGCCCCGCCAGGTAGTCGCGCCACGTCCGCAGCGCGCCCTCCCGGTCCTGGCGCGCCAGCCACGCCAGGTAGTCCGCATACGGCCGCACCGGCGCCAGCGCCTCGACCCGGTTCGCCTCGCCCCGGTTCACTTCGACTTGGTTCGCCTCGCCCCGGTTCACTTCGACCCGGTTCGCCTCGCCCCGGTTCACCTCGACCCGGTTCACCTCGACCCGGTACAGGGCGAACAGCTCGCTGAAGAACACCGGCAGCGACCAGCCGTCCATCAGGATGTGATGACCGGTCAGCGCCAGCTGGTGGCGCTGCGCGGCCAGCCGCAGCAGCACCAGGCGCAGCAGCGGCGGGCGCGACAGCACGAACCGTTCGGCCAGTTCCGCGGCCAGCAGATCCTGCCGCCGCCGCTCCTGCTCCGCCGCCGCCAGCCCCGACAGGTCCACCTCCCGCCATGGCAGCGCCACCGCGCGGGGGATCACCTGCACCGGACGCGCCAGCCCTTCGTGATGGAACCCCGCGCGCAGATTGGCATGGCGCTCCAGCAACGCCCGCGCCGCCTGACGCAGCCGGTCCGCCTCCAGGGCGCCCTCCAGCTCCGCCTCGAACTGCACCGTGTAGACGTCGGCCGCCCCCGCGTCATACAGCGCATGGAACGCCAGACCTTCCTGCAGCGGCGACAGCGGCAGCACATCGTCCAGGCCCGGCGCGATCGCCTCGAGCCGTTCGATCCCGGCCTGCGACAGTTCGACGAGCGGAAAATCCGACGGCGTGTGCCCGCCCGCGCCCGGCTGGCGGATGTGCATGGCCAGCCCCGCCAGCGCCGTGCGCCAGCCCTCGGCCAGGGCCCGCACCTCCGCCTCCCGCAGGTGCGCGCGCGACCAGCTCCACACCGCCGACAGCGCCGGCCCGTCGGCACCGTCCATCGTCTGGGCGTTGATATCGAGCAGGTGGAACAGCGGCGTCTCCGGATCCACCCCCGGCTCCAGTTCCGCTTCCACCGCCGACCAGTCGCCGCCGCCCGCCGCGATCCGCCCGAAGTAGTTGAAGCCGATCTGCGCCGAGGTCTGACCACCGGCCTGCGCCGAGGTATGACCACCGGCCTGCGCCGAGGCCTGCCCATCGCACAGCCCGGCCAGCACCGGACCCGCCTGCGGGTGCAGATAGCGCAGCAGGCCGTAGCCCAGTCCCCGCCCGGGCACCGCCCGCAACTGCTCCTTCACCCGCTTCAGCGCCTGCCCCGCCGCCGCGCCGCCCGCCACCGCCTCGCCCGCGTCCAGCCCGCCCAGGTCCAGCCGCACCGGGTAGATGCTGGTGAACCACCCCACCGTGCGCGACGGATCCAGCCCGCTGTCCTCCGGCTCCCGCCCGTGCCCCTCCAACTCCACCAGCAGCGCTCCCGCCGCCGCTCCGCGCGCCTGCCGCCAGCCCGCCACCGCAACCGCCAGCCCGCTCAGCAGCACGTCGTTGATGCCGCCGTGAAACGCTCCCGCGACCTCGCCCAGCAGCGTCCGCGTCAGCGCCACCGGCAGCGTCACGCTCAGGTGGCCCGCCCGGGCGAAGGTGTCGCGCCGCGGATCCAGCCGCGCCCCCGCCAGCAGTTCCCCTCCGGCCCCCGCCTGCCGCTCCCAGAACCCCAGCTCCGCCGCCACCGCGGCGCTGCCCGCACGCTCCCGCAGATACGCCGCCCAGGCCCGGAACGGCAGCGCACCCGGCTCCAGCTGGGGCGTCTCGCCGCGGTGCGCCGACGCCCATGCCGACGCCAGGTCCGGCACCAGCACACGCCACGACACCCCGTCCACCGCCAGGTGATGCACCACCAGCAGCAGCTGCCCCGGCGCCTCGCCACCGTCGAACCACACCGCCTGCACCAGCCGTCCCGCCGCAAGGTCCAGCCGGTTCCGCGCCGCACGCGCCACCGCCGCCATGCGCTGTTGGCGTGACGCTCTGACCAGACCCGCCCCGTCCGCACCCGTCCCGTCCGGGCCTCATTCAGGGTCCCGTCGAGGCCAAATCCAGTGTTCCGTCCGCACCCGTCCCGTCCGGACCCGCCAAATCCAGGGCTCCATCCAGGGTCCCGTCGAGGCCCGCCCCATCCAGTGTTCCGTCCGCACCCGCCCCGTCCGCACCCGTCAGGTCCACCCGCCGCAGGCACGCCGCCGCCGACACCGTCCCCCGCGCCGCAACCTCCAGCCGCCACGCCCCGTCCTCACGCCACGCCCGCAGCCGCAGCGCATCGTGCCCATCCAGCACCGCCTGCAGCGCCGACACCAGCACAGCCTGCGTCGCCGCCGGCACCCGCAGCAGCATCGACTGGCTGAACCGCTCCAGCGGGCCGCCGCGGTCGAGGAACCACGCCATCACCGGCGTCGCATCCACCGCCCCGATCCCCGCCTGCACGTCCCATACCCGTCCCGCCCCCGGCCGCACCGCCTGGCTCGCCGCCGCCAGCGCCTCCACCGTCTGGTGCTGGAACACATCCCGCGGCGTCAGTGCCAGCCCCGCCCGGCGCGCACGGCTCACCAGCTGGATCGACACGATGCTGTCCCCGCCAAGGCCGAAGAAGTTGTCCCCGATCCCCACCCGACGCAGACCCAGCAGCTCCGCGAACAGCCCGCACAGCACACCCTCCGCCGCCGTCCGCGGCGCCCGGTACGCCTCCAGCGGCCGCTCCGGCGCCGGCAGCGCCCGGCGGTCCACCTTGCCGCTGCCGGTCAGCGGCAGCGCATCCAGCACCGTATACGACGACGGCACCATGTACTCCGGCAACCGCTCGCCCAGTCCCCGCCGCAACGCCCCAGGGTCGATCCCGGACCCGGCCGACGCCACCACATACGCCGCCAGCTGCCTGCCCGCGCCGTCCGCGCGCACCACCACCGCCGCCTGCGCCACACCCGGCTGCGCCAGCAGGCACGACACCACCTCCGCCGGCTCAATGCGGAAACCGCGGATCTTCACCTGTTCGTCCGCTCGCCCCAGGAACACCAGCGTGCCGTCCGAACGCCAGCGCACAAGGTCGCCCGTGCGATACATCCGCCCGCCCGGCGCCACGGACCACGGATCCGCCACGAAACGCTCCGCCGTCAGACCGGGACGGCCCAGGTAACCCCGCGCCAGACCAAGACCCGACACATACAGCTCACCGCATACACCAACCGGAACAGGCGCCAGCCGAGCGTCCAGCACATACACCCGCGTGTTCGCGATCGGCGAGCCGATGTCGCAGACATGACCCCCGGACAACGCCATGCTCATCGTGGCGCAGACGGTCGTTTCGGTAGGGCCGTAAGCATTGATCATGCACCGGCCGACAGACCACTGCTGGACCAACTCGCCGGGACAAACTTCACCCGCGACGATGAGCCCCCCCAAAGGCGTCTCCCGGGCGTCCAGCGTGGCCAGGACCGCCGGCGGAAACGTGGCATGGGTCACCCCCTGTGAGCGCATCACGTCCCGCAGCGGCGCGCCGGCGCGCTCGTCCTCACCCACCAGGACCAGCGCCGCGCCGGCGCTCAGGGTCATCGCCAGTTCCGAGAACGACGCGTCGAAGTTGAGAGAGGCGAACAGCAGCACCCGCGCACCAGGGGCGATGCCCAGGCGTTCACTCTGCGCCACGGCGAGGCTCGTCGTGCCGGCGTGGGTCACCACCACCCCTTTCGGCGTGCCGGTGGACCCCGAGGTGTAGATCACATAGGCGGGGTGCCCGGCCAGCAAGGGCCCGAGCCGATCCTCATCGCGTGGATCGTGGTGCGGCCGAGCTTCGAGCGCGGCCCGAGTGTCGGGAGCGTCCAGGCGCAGGACGTTCGCGTCCACAGGCAATCCTGCGGCGGCGCGCCCGGTCGTGATCACCAGCCCGGGTGCCGCATCCGCGACCATCGCGGCAAGCCGCGCCTCTGGATAGTTCGGGTCCAGCGGCAGATAGGCGCCGCCCGCCTTGTGGATCGCCAGCACGGAGACGACCATCCCAATGGACCGGTCAAGTGCCACGGCCACGAGCGTCTCCGGACCGACCCCAAGTCCGATCAGATGATGAGCCAGCCGGTTGGCGCGCTCATTGAGCTGGCGGTAGGTGGCCGCATCATCGCCGCACAGCACCGCGATGCGATCGGGTTGCCGTGCCGTCATCTTCTCGAACATGGCGACGACCGTCATCTCAGGCCGCGGCCGACCGGTCTGATTGAACCCCTCGACGAGGGCTTGCTGCTCCCCGGGGAGGTAAATCTGCAACTGGTGCAACGGCCGGTCCGGCGACGCGACCGCCTGTGTCAGCAGGCGCACGAAGCGTGCCGCAATGGTCTCGGCCGTGGCTGGATCAAACAGATCGAGGCTGTACTCGAACACACCTTCTATGCCGCAGGGCTCGCCTGCCGTGCCCAGCTTTTCCTCGAGGCTCAGCGTAAGATCGAACTTCGCGATGTCCCAGGCGAACGGCTCTGGCCGAACGGCAAGGGCCGGCAGATCGAGCGCCTCATTGTCCTGCCGCAGCGCCAGCATGACCTGAAACAACGGTTGGCGGGTCAGCGAACGCTGCGGACGCAGCACCTCCACCAGTTTTTCAAAGGGCAGATCCTGATGGCCGAACGCGCTCAGGTCGAACGCACGAACGCGCTCGACGAGTTCCCGCATGCTGGGATCACCCGAGACATCGGTTCGCAGGACCAGCGTATTGACCAGAAAGCCGACAAGATCCTCCAGCGCCCGATCGCCACGTCCGGCAACCGGAGCTCCGATCGGGATGTCAGTTCCGGCACCGAGACGGCACAGCAGGGCGGCGAGCGCGGCGTGCAGCACCATGAACATCGTGGCGCCCGTGGAGCGGGCGAATGCGAGCAGTTGCCGGTGCAGGTCGGCGTCGATTTGCAGCGGCGCGTCGCCTCCCCGATGGCTCGCTTCCGGCGGCCTTGGCCGGTCGACCGGCAGTTCGAGTTCCGCCGGCAGGTCGTGTAACGCCTCGCGCCAGAACGCCACCTGCCGGGCGGCGAGACTGCCCGGATCGCTCTCTTCGCCAAGCCGTTCGCGCTGCCACAGCGTGTAGTCGGACATCTGCACCGCCAGCGGCGCGAACGCGGGACTTTCGCCGCGCAGCCGCGCCCGGTAGGCTTGCGCCAGATCCCGCTGCAGCGGGCCGAATGACCAGCCGTCGCCGGCGATGTGATGCAGCAGCAGGACCAGGACGTGGCTCTGCTCCGAAACCCGGAACAGCGTCCACCGAAACGGCATCTCCCGTGTCAGGTCGATCGCCGCGCGGCAGGTTTCCGCCAGCCGGGCGGGAAGGTCGTCCTCCGTCACCGGCTGAGGCACCAACGGCGCATGCAGGTCGGGAATTGCCACCAGCTGCTGACAGGCAACGCCCAGCCGCTCGGGAAAGACCGTGCGGAGCGTCTCGTGGCGGGCCACCACGTCGATCAAGGCTTCGTTCAGGGCGTCGACATTCAAAACTCCCTGGAGGCGAAAGGCGACAGGTATGTTGTATGTCGCGTTCGGGCCCTCGAGGCGATGCAGAAACCACAGGCGCGTCTGTGCGTCGGTCAGCGGCAGGGATTCGGGCCGGCGACGGCGGACCAGCGCGACGCTCCCCGGATCTCCTGCCCGCAGGTGCCTTGCCAGCGCCTCCACAGTCGGCGCTTCGAACAGCGTGCGAAGCGAAACGTCCACGCCGAGCGTCACACGGATCCGGTTGGCGAGCCGCATGGCGAGCAGCGAGTGACCACCCAGGCGAAAGAAGTCGTCGCGGATCCCAACCCGCTGCAATGACAGAAGCTCGGCGAAGATCCCGCAGAGTATCTGCTCCTCCGGTGTCCGCGGGGATTGGTACGCGCTGCCCCCGCCGTGGTCGGCGACCGGCAGTGCGGCACGGTCGATCTTGCCGCTTGCCGTGAGGGGCCATTCCTCCACCACCAGGATCGATGACGGCACCATGTAAGCGGGCAGCCGTTGCTCAAGATAGCCGCCCAAAGTCAGGGCCAGGTCCGCATCGACCGCGGCTCGCGCGGGCGAATTCCCATGCCGCTGAAAATCGGCCGCGGCCCGCGCCGGCAACGGCTCGACCGCGCTCCACGCAGGATTGAACACACAGTCGTAAATGCCGTCCGCACCGAAGGACTGCCAGTCGAGGCCCACGCCGAGCGTCGCGGCCAACCGCATCAGGGCATCGGGATCCTCGCCGCTCGGGGGGGCGATCGTCGTCCGCAGATCCGCCACGGTCCGCACGTCGGCGGGCGGATCGCGCAAGACCCTGACCGTATGAACCGCGGTGGCGGCCCGGGCATCGGGAACGCCGAGAACCCGCACCGGAAGCGCCGGCTCCGACGTCAGTCGTTCACGCAGCGCGTCTCGCCAGGTCCCGCCGGCGTCCCAGTGCAGCGCGTAGTCGGCGGCACGCGGCTCCTGCTTGTCTCCAACCCCCAGTCGGACGTCGTATCTGAACCGGCTGAGTTCATTGTCGTAGGCTCCCGGCTTCAGCGTCAGCTCGACCCGTCCCAGCCGTTCCCAGCGCCGGCCCAGTTCCAGGAACAGGTCCGGATCGACGACCAGTTCCTTCTCGACCCGCATCGCTTCGGCGATGCGGTGGCGAAGCGCCTCGAGGGACAGCGACGCAGGCGATTGATGCAGCTGGACCGAAGTGTGGAAGGCTTCCAGCAACGGCAGGCTGCGGACGTCTCCCACGAAGACCGTGCCCCCTCGGCACGTCACGCGTACCGCCTCGCCCAGCACGTCCAGCAGATAGTCGATATCGGGAAAATATTGCGCGACCGAGTTGATGATCACGAGGTCGACGGTGTCATCGTCGAGAAACGGCAGCGGATGGGCCATGGCCTGTCGCAGCACGACGTGGGCCAGTTCGCTCCTGCGGGCTGTGTGGCTGCCCAGGCGCGCAAGAGCCTGCGCCGAAAAGTCCAGCCCGCAGTAGCTTTCGCAGGAAGGGGCGAGCCGCGTGAGCAGCAGCCCCGTCCCACATCCGATCTCGAGCACACGCCTGGGCCCGAGCGCGGCCAGCGCGGCGACCGTCGAATCGACCCAGATACGCATTTCGCCACGGTCGATGGGCTGGCCCGAGTAACTGCTGTTCCAGCCGGTGACGTCGAACTCCGCGCTGTCGGTACCGTCGCCGTAGGTCGAATTGTAGAGCTGCTCCCAGTTCTCGATGTGGGCCACCCGGGCCTGTGTGACGTCGTCTCCCGCATGGCGAGGAATCACATGCGCGAGGAGCCGTCTGTCATCCGCCTCGCCGTACACCGTCACCAGCGCGTCGCGCACGCGTTGGTGGCCACGGAGCAGCGCCTCGACCTCTCCGGGCTCGATGCGGAAGCCGCGGATCTTGACCTGCTGGTCGGTGCGGCCCAGGAACTCCAGCGCCCCATCGGCGCGCCAGCGCACCCGGTCGCCGGTGCGATACATCCGGCTGCCGGGCGCCTCACCCCACGGCGCCGCCACGAACCGCTCCGCCGTCAGGCCGGGTCGCCCTACATAGCCGCGCGCCAACCCGGCGCCGGCGATATACAACTCCCCGGCGACACCAACCGGCACCGGCTCCAGCCCGCTGTCCAGCACATACACCCGGCTGTTCCAGACCGGCGAGCCGATCGGCGGCGCCGCGGTGCCGGACAGCGGCGCGCTTATCGTCGCCATCACCGTGGCTTCGGTCGGTCCGTAGGCGTTCATCATCCGCCGCCCCGGCGACCACCGCGCCACCTGCTCACCCGAACACGCCTCGCCGCCGACGATCAGCACCGAAAGCGGCACCGCTTCACCCGCTTCCATCGTCGGCAGCACCGCCGGCGGCAGCAGCGCATGGCTCACCCGCTGCCCCACCAGCACATCGCGCAGCGCCGCGCCGCTGCGATCGTCCGCCGCCATCAGCACCAGCGCCGCCCCGGCGCTCAGCGCCACCAGCATCTCCCACACCGAGGCGTCGAAGTTGAGCGTCGCGAACTGCAGCATCCGCGACCCCGGCGCGAGCCCCAGACGGGCGATCTGATCGCCCGCGAGCGATGGCAGCCCGGCATGGCTCACCCCTACCCCCTTCGGCGTGCCGGTCGAGCCGGAGGTGTAGATCACATACGCCAGGTGACCGGGCAGCAGCGCCGCCACCCGCTCCGCGTCGCCAGGATTGTGCCGGGGCGCCTGCCGGACCGCCGCCATCACCGCGGGTGCATCCAGTTCCAGCCGCGCCACCGCCGCCGGCAGACGCGCGCGCAACGGGCCGCTGCTCAGCACCAGCGCCGGCGCCGCGTCGGCCAGGATCTGCGCCAGCCGCGCCGGCGGATAGGCGGGGTCGAGCGGCACATAGGCGGCGCCCGCCTTCATCGTCGCCAGCACCGCCACGACCACCTCGAACGAGCGTTCCAGCGCTATGCCGACCAGGGTTTCCGGGCCGATGCCCTGCCCGATCAGATGATGCGCCAGCTGGTTGGCCTGCTCGTTCAGTTCGCGGTAGCTGAGCTGACGGTCTCCGAACACCAGCGCCGTGGCGGCCGGATCGCGGTCCACCTGCGCCTCGAACAACCGCGGAAACGTCCACCGCGGCACCTCCCGCGCCGTCGCGTTGAAGCCTTGCAGCAGGGCATGGCGCCGGTCTTCGCGCAGCAGTTTCAGCGTTCCGAGGGCCGCGTCTGGTTGCGCTACGATGTCATCGAGGAGGGCGAGGTAGTGGTCCGCCATCTGCTCGAGCCATTGCGGCTCGAACAGGTCCCGATTGTAGAGCCAAAGCAGTTCGACACCGTTTTCCTCGAAGACATGCACCTCGAGGTCGAATCGCACACCCATCTCCGCAGCCTCGACGGGGGAGACTTCCAGACCGTCGAGCTGTTGGTGCTCCAGGGACCGGCTTTGCATCGCGAACGCCACCTGGAACAGGGGCGTGCAATTCGCCCGGCGCTCCGGCGACAACGTCTCGACCAGCCTTTCGAACGGAAGGTCCTGGTTCTGGTACGCCTCAAGAACGATATGGCGGACCGACTCAAGTAACCGGGTGAAGCTTTCGCGCGGCTCGATTTGAATCCGCATCACCAGCGAATTGACGAAGAATCCGATCAGGGATTCGGCCTTGGCGTCCTGACGATTGGCGATCGGCGTCCCGATGACGATGTCGTCCTCACCGCTGTAGCGCTGCAGCAGCACGGCGAACGCCGAGAGAAGCGTCATGTAGAGGGTCGCCCGGCTGGCGTGACTCAGTTGCCGAAGCTGCTCGGAGCGGACAGCAGGCAGGCGACGCCGGCAAACCCCGCCCGAAAACGTCTGCCCGGCGGGGCGCGGACGAGCCGTCGGCAATTCCAGACATTCCGGGGCGCCAGCGAGCTGCGCCGTCCAGTACCTCGAGCCCTCGCCTGATCGCATCGCCGCTCAGCGAGTCCTGCTCCCAGAGCGCGAAGTCCGCATATTGAACGGACAGCGGTTCCAGCGGATCCCCGTGGCCCGCGCAAAACGCCTGGTAGATCGCGCCGAACTCGCGATTGAACACCCCGGTGGACCAGCCATCGAAGGCGATGTGGTGCACGGTCCTGAGCAGAACGTGTTCGTACTGCCCAAGCCTGAACAGCTTGAACCGGAACACCGGGCCGCGCGTCAGATCGAAAGGTTCCTCCCACTCCGCGCGCAGCGCGAGCGCAATCGCGCGCGATTGCGCAACTTCGTCGCAGGCGCTGAGATCCTCGAAGGGCAGCTCCACCCTTACGTTGGAAACTATATTCTGGAACGGTTCGCCGTCCACTTCCAGGAAGTGGGTTCTGAGGACCTCGTGGCGGTCGACGATCGCTTGCACCGTCCTCCCGAGTGCGTCCCTGTCCAGCCTGCCACGCAGTCGTCGCGCTTCCGGCATATTGTACTCGGCACTGGAGCCCTTCAGCCGGTCGATGAACCACAGCCGCCGCTGGGCAGAGGAAAGCGGCAGCCGTTGCGGCCTCGGCCGAGGGGTCAGGGACTCGCGGGCGGGCACACCTGCCTGCCGGCTCAGCAGCCAGTCTTTCAGCTCGTCCTTTCGATCAGCGAGTTGCTCCCAAAGTACCTCGCTGATCGCGCCCTGGGGAGCACTGACTCGCACGCGTTCATCGTCCAGCCACAGCCGCGCACCCACGGCGTTCAACTGGGACAGCAGGTCGGCTCGGGTCACAGGTACCTCTCTTCGAGATCTGCCGGCACCAGCACCTCGTTGCCGGCGCGAGCGCACACGACACGCAGCTCACCGATGAGGGCGGCGAGCTGTTCGAGGTTGACCGCGGCGAACACTTCAGCGAACGAAAGTTCCACGCCGAATGATGTGCGAACCCTGCTGATCAGCTGCGTCGCCAGCAGCGAGTCGCCGCCGCGGGCGAAGAAGTTGCTTTCGATACCGACCTCGCTCAGCGACAACAGATCGGCGCAGAGCCGGCACAGGACGCGTTCCTCTTCGTTGCGCGGTGCACGGACGATGTCCTGGTATCGATCCGGCGCGGGAAGCGCGCTACGATCGAGTTTTCCCTCACGCGTAAGCGGCATTGCCGGCAAAACCACGAACCGCGCCGGAATCATGCTTGTCGGAAGTCGCGCTGCCAGCGCCAGGCGCAAGCCGGTCGCCTCCGGCAACGGTACCCCGGTCGCCGGCACGATGTATGCCACCAGGCACTTTCCCGCCGGCCCATTCTCGCGTGCCACGGCAGCGGCCCGGGCAACCGCTGGGACTTTGGCGAGCTCTGCCTCGATCTCGCCCAGCTCCACGCGGACCCCGTTGACCTCCACCTGCGCGTCGCATCGGCCGTGAAACTGAAGGCTGCCATCCTCGCGCCAGCAGGCCAGGTCGCCGGTGCGGTACATCCGAGAGCCGGGCTCGTAGTCGCCGATATCGGCGATGAAGCGCGATGCCGTAAGCGCCGCCTGGCGCAGGTAGCCCCGGGCCAATCCGGCTCCGGCGACATAGAGTTCGCCGACCGCGCCCACGGGTAGCGGGTCCAACGAACTGTCCAGCACGTAAAGCCGGTAATTCGCCAGCGGCTTTCCAATCGGTATCGTTCCGAGAGGATCGGCGTCGGCGACCAGGTGAGCGGACGCATCGATGCAAACTTCGGTGGGCCCATAGAAGTTGAGGATTCGCCGAGCCGCGCCGCCCAATACCAGCTTGGCCGCCAGCCGCGGGGGCAGAACGTCACCGCCGCTGATCAAGGCGTCCAGCCTGGACGGCAGGCGTCCGTGGGGCAGCAGGCGCTCGATCAATCCCGGGCTGGCATCCAAAACCGTGATGCGATGATGTTCCGCGTAGACGGCGAAGAGGTGCGTGTCGTTTCGGATCGCGTCAGGCACCACGACACAGGTTCCGCCCGCGCACAGCGGGCAGAGGACCTGTTCGAGCAGAGGGTCGAAGCCGATCGACGTGATCGCCGCGTAACGCACATCGTCGGCTATTCCCAGATCCACATTGTGCGTCGATATCTTGTTCGCCAGCGCGCGATGGTCGACCACCACGCCATTGGGCTTGCCGGTCGAGCCGGAGGTGTAGATGACGTAAGCCGGGTGCATCGGCAGCAGCGGCGCCACGCGATCGCCGTCGCGGGGATCGGCGGACCGCATGCCAGTCAGCCGATCCCTGGTGACCGCATCATCAAGCGCTATGGTTTTCCCGGCCGGGAAGCGCCGGGCCAGATGGTCCAAGGTGATCACGTGCCGCGCGGCCGAGCTTTCGATGATGTCGGACGCCCTCGGACCCGGGATCGCCGGATCGACAGGCACGTAGGTGGCGCCTGCCTTCAATATCGCCAGCAGCGCCGCGACCAGGTCGACCGATCGGTCCAGGCAGACGCCGACGGCCGCTTCGGGCCCGACGCCGAGGCTGATCAGCAGATGCGCGAGCCGATTGGCGCTGACATTGAGATCTGCGTAACTGAGCGACAATTCGCCGCAAACCAGCGCGGTCGCCGCCGAACGCAGCCGGACCTGTGACTGGAACATCTCGACAACGGTTGCAACGGTTGCTCGCGGTCTCTGCGTGGCGGTCGCATTGAACCGGTGGAGCAAGCGCGCACGTTCATCGGCGTCGAGAAAATCCAGTTGTCCCAGGCCGGTCTGCGGCGTCGCCGCTGCCAGCCGCTGGAGCAGAACCAGTATCCGCCTGCCGTGTGCGTCGACTGTATCATGGTCGTAACGCTGCCTGTTGCCGACGAAATCGACCCGCATGTCAGCGTCGATCCGCCGGTCGTAGGCGATGATCTGAAAGTCTTCCTCAGGGAATGCGCAGACGTTGTGCGCGCGGACCGCGTGGCCATCGAAGCTCAGGTCGTAGTCGAACGCCCAGGGGTTCACTGTCAGACCCAGGCTTGGCGGCTCGTCCGCGCGCAGCCCAAGATCCGCGTGCAGGTCGCGCAACGGATACCGCTGGTGCCGCAGAGCCTCGCGGATGCTTCTCGCCGTGTTCTGCACCAGTTGGCCGAGACTGTCGCACAGGTCCACGTTCACGCGCAGAGGCAGGACCTTTGAAACCATGCCCACCGCGGTCCGCATCGTCGGCCCATCATCCCGGCCGCTGACAACCAGGCCCAGCACGAGGTCGGTTCCTCCTGCGAGCCGCCGTAGATAGAGTGCCGCCGCGACGGCGATCAGCTGAGGCAGACTGGTTCCGAGACTTGCCGCCAACGCCCGCAGGGCTTTGACCGTTGCGCCTGGCACCGTGCGCGTGAGCTGAATGCTGTCGATGGACCCGGCGGGCGGGAGACCTGACAGAGTAACCACGCCCGGACGACAGTGAAGTCGTTGCTTCCAGTAGCTTCGATCCTGACGATGCCGATTCGAACCGACGTAGGCGCTCTCTTCCTCCTGTAGCTCAAGCCACCGGCCAAGGGGTTCCGAATCACCGGCACTCCCCCGCCGCAGCGCGGTATAGAGGTCAGCAACCCGGCGCGCTTCGAGCCACAGGCTATATCCATCGAGGCAAATATGATGGTGGACGTAGGACCAGAAATAGTGGTCGGGCCCAACGCGGAGCAATGCGTAGCGGAACAGCGGGCCCTGGACCAGATCGAAGGCGCGCGCTGCATCCTCGCTGATCCACGAGCGCGCAGCCGCGGCCGGGTCCGTTTCGCCCACGAAGTCGATGCAGGCAAGACGCCAGAGCGGAGCGGGTGCCACGTATTGCCTCGGTCCGTCGCGCGTCTCGATGAAGCGAAGCCTGAGAGCATCGTTCTCCGCGACAAAATGCCGCAGCGCCCTGTCGAGGGTGTCGATGTCGACCGGGCCCAGGATCTCCAGGAACTCGCCGAGGTTGTACGCCGAGCTGTGGGGACGCAGGCGTTGAGCGAACCAAATGCCCTCTTGAGCTTGCGTCAGCGGGAAACGGCGCGACCAGTCGTCCGGCTTCGTCAAATTTGAAACGCTCATGTCATTTGTCGTTCAGTCGGATCATCTCGAAAGTTGATTTCATTACGCACACATGACATGGGGGTGCCTATCAGACAGCAGAAACCGACGCAGCAGCAACCCATGGAGTCAGCCGCCTTACGCAGCCGACACCGCATGATTCAATGATTGCGCCACGCCAGGAAGTTCCTGCCGGCAAACCGGCAGCCGGCCTCGGTTCAGGCTGTACCTGGCTCCTTGCCCTGTTTCCACTTGCACGAGGTTCTCCCTGTGACAAGCGGACCTAACCTGACATTTCCAGAATAGAGTCCTTATCATGTCGTCTGCCTCTTCTGAAGCTTCTCAATCAGCGGGAGACCGCCTGATGAACGCGGTCATCCCCGACGTCGCACGATAGTATGTGGGGAAACCATCAGACATCACAGCGGCTTCCGATCCATGCGGGAGACGCAGATTTCGCGCGGTTTGCCCCTGGATCTTTACGGCTAATTAAGGGTCTTTCGGCAAAATGCCTGTCGGATCGACATCGGATTTTCCCTCCCCCTGGTCTGCGAGGCACCTGACGACGTTGATCATGCATTCCTCATGCAGATGACGACACGGGTCTCGATGTGAAATACCATAACCACAGATTGCGGCCTGTCGCAAGGGGATGAACCTGAGTTGTTACCACGAATTTGCAATGTTTTCGTTTTGCAAAATTCTACTGAACCTCCGGCCGCCTTTTGTCTAAATCATTAAAGTTCTATAATATAAATCCGACATTTTGTCTAAAGCGCGGCCATGAAGCATGCGTTTTGAGACTTGCCCGGCGGCACGCAGCATGCTCGTTGCGGGTCAAATATATTGACAGCATCTTCGCGCGGAATTCACCTCCGCCATTCCCGGGACGCGTGCGCCATCGCAAGGACCTAAAGGTTCGCCGGGCACGATAGCCAGCCTGTTGGCCTGACCAACGATACGACTTGATATGGGTGGTGGGCAACGCCGTGCTTCCGGCGAAGCAGCAGACCATCCGCGCCGAGCGCTGGAATACTGCCCGAGCAGAATCGCGAGGCGGGCTCAGGCTGAAGAAACCGGTCGCCGGATACAACTCGGAACGTTTCCTGTCAGTGTGGAATCGCGCCAGCAGCCACACGACCATGTCGCCGTCGTCCGCGGGACCGCGCCAGGCTCCGTCTTCCAGCCTGGCTCCGGGGCAGGCGCTGTTTCAACCGCCGATCTCTACGTTGGAGAAAAAGACGGAGACTATGTCGCCCTCGACCGGTTGCGCAGTCGCAGGCCGGCCAGCGGGGTTACGCCGGCGTCTAAACCCTTGGTTCAGTAGGGGAGAATTTGCCCGTGCCGGGCCAGCACATTGTACCGGGTGGATGATGGTCCGTGATCGCAGCGCCGGTTTCTCGGCCAACAGCAGCCCGGCGTCTTCGGCGCATCGTCGGGCCGCAAATCGCGTCCGTACCAGGTTCTGCGCGCCGCGCGGTTGCCGGGTCACCGTCGACGTCCGTCAAGACAGTACGCCCGCGGCGTCCCGACAGGCCGAGAGGCTCAAGCGGCCACTCGGCCTCGACACCCCGACTATGTGCGCTTCGGTGTTTCTTGTTTGGTTGATTTCGATGCTTCCGGCGCTTCGGCCTCGGCCGCCCCGGAGCGGTTCCAGAGGTAAGCGCCCGTGGTGCTGTGCCTGTAGGAGTTCACTCTCACTCCGACCGCGGCGATCACGGCAAGCAGTGGCATCGTCGGAAGCAACGCCGTAGCCGCCAGACCAGCCAGCAGGTGCCCGGTGCCACTACGGATATTTCCGACGGCGAACTCACTGGCGCCGGGAACGAAAACCTCCCCGGCGACCATTGCTGTGTTTGCGATCTTGGAGGAAGCCTCACCGAGTTCGTTAGGGAGCATCAGGTCGTTTCCTTTCGAGCAATGAATTAAGAGCAGGTTTCCACAGCCTCTGGCTATCTCACCTTCCAGAGCGCATCCCCGGCACGCCTGCCGCCTGTGTGAGGCTTACCAAAGTAACTGTCAATAGCTATCCCCGGGCGGTTCGGCTTCGGTTGCGGCGTGATGGCCGCGGGCGTGCGACCGCCGATCCAGGCTGTTGCCGGGCCCGCCAGGAGAATATGGCAGATGTCGTTGGCTGCGAATTGGTCGGCCAGACCATTTTCAGCCTGACTGTGCAGGCCGAAAGTCTTCCAGTCTTTGTTTGACCGCATGATTCACGCGCCGGGGACGTTCCGCTCAGCGCGATCATGCTCTCTAACCATTTGGCAAGCGCAGTCATTCTTTCCGGATCAACACGACGTCCCGGAACGCCGTGCCCGCTGCCTGCCCAGGATCCCGCCGGCGGACTCCGCCGCGTTCCCGTCCCGCAGGCGTGACCAGTTGAGGACAGAGCGCCGGACCGCCGACTGGCAAGGAAGAGCTTGCAGGCGATCGGGACCAGCCGCGCGCCGCTGAGGCGAGCCGATGCATGCTGTGTCGAGCTGAAAGTTACGAATTACACCATTGCAACTGAAGATGAATTTGTGTTATTTCGATGACATTGCTCGAAGGTTCGGTAAATTCCGTCCAGACCATTTTCAGCCTGACTGTGCAGGCCGAAAGTGGTCCAGCGCTTTTTCGATAGCATGCTTCACCCGCGGGGATGTCCCGCTTCGCGCGATCCTGCTCTATTTAAGGAAAGTCGCGACCAGGCGGGTGACCTCTGCTTTCGCGGGCAGCAAGTAGAAGTGGTCTCCTTCTATCGGCTCCGGCCGCGCACCGCGGGTGGTGATCCGAGTCCAGCCAGCGACGTCCTGCTCGCCCGCCGACGGGTCACGTGTGCCGTAAAGGGCTAATATCGGCACGGCGAGCTTCGGCGTCGGCGCTGCCCGATGGGTCTCCACCAGCGTGAAGTCCGCCCGCAGCAGTGGCAGCATCACCTCCATCAGTTCGGTGCTGCCAAGAACCTCGGCCGCGGTGCCACCGAGCCCACCTAATTCGCGGATGAAGTCTCGATCCGCGAGTGCGTGGATCGGGGGCCGCTTGGGCGGTGTGCCAGGGCATACTCGAGCCGACACGATCAGGCCGGTCATCGGCACCGCAGCGGTCGCCGGGTCGCGGCAAAGCGCTCGCGCCAGTTCCAACGCGATGGCCGCTCCCATGCTGTGCCCGAACAGGGCAAAAGGGCGGTCGAGCAGCGCAGAGATACCCTCTTTCAGTGCCGAGACCAGAGGAGCCATTGAAGCAAAGGCCGGTTCCGCGATCCGCATCTCGCGGCCAGGAAGTTGCACCGGACAAACATCGACGTCCGCCGGCAAATATCGTGACCAGTCGCGGTACAGGCTGGCCCCACCGCCCGCGTAAGGCAGACAGAACAGCCGAAGCTGAGGTGACGAAAGGCGCGGTGAACGATAGGCGACCCAGGGATTCATGTGAAATTCATGTCCCCGGCATTCGCACGGCCGGGCGTCGCGCGGTCGCCCCACCGTGACAGCATGCCGCAAGACGTGGGACCGCAACATCGCGCCAGAGGCGCCCACTCGGTTGCGACCAAGCCGGCGATCGAGCAAGGCCAGGAACTGGACGCCTCAATTCCCAGGGAAATGTGACATCCTCTGAACCGGAATCCTATCACGTCGCGACTTCCGACCTTATACGGGACTGTAGCGGAACCCCTCACCCCAGCGACTTAGTCGGCCCTTCGACGGCGAGGGGAAATGCCCTGTGCAGAGCAGCGTGGACGTGTCGCAGAGTTTGCTGAACAGAGCCCTGCGTGAGAGGCCGCCCTGCGCGCGATCATAGTCCGCCCGCATGCAAAGCTCCGGATAGCGCACCTGCAGGGGTGAATGAACCATGTCGCCGCCGATCACCACGTCCGCGCCCGGCTTGCCGACATGTACGGAGAAATGATCGATCGTGTGACCGGGTGTGGGAATCAGGCTCACGATGTCGCTGAGCTGGTGATCGCTGCTGACGACTTCGTGGCGCCTCGCCTCAACGATCGGCAGCACCGAGTCGACGATCCACGGCTGCTTGCCGGGATCGGTTCGTTCCTTTTCGGTCCAGAACGCCAGTTCCCGATCGGCGAACACATACCTTGCCTTCGGAAAGGTCGGGACCCATCGTCCGTTCTCCAGCCGCGTATTCCATCCGACGTGGTCCACGTGCATGTGGGTGCACATGACAAAATCGACATCGTTGAAGGTCAGCCCGGCGGCCGCCAGGTTCTGTTCGTAACGATGAGACGTCATCTGGTTCCAGAACGGATAGTTGGCGCGCGGCTTATGGTTTCCGACGCAACTGTCGATCAGGATCGTGTGCTGATGCGTGCGCACGATATATGACTGGATGCAGAGCATCAGCTGACCCGACGCTGGGTCGATGAAGTCGGGCGTCAACCAGGACAGGTTCTCATCCAGCACATCCTGCGTCAGCGTCGGAAAAAATGTCAGCGGGTCGAACAACGGACCCTCCGATTCGATGACGCGATGAATGGTGATATCGCCAACGGCAAAGCTAAGGCTCATGGCCGAATGTCTCCCTCAGTCGGGTCGTCGTGAACGGACCGCTCGGTTGTAATGGATGCTGCGGCAACATCGTCTCGCTCAGCCGCCGCCATCGATCGTCAGCACCGTACCCGTCGTGTAGCCCGACACCGGACTGGCCAGGAACGCCACGGCATCGCCGATCTCGCGCGGGGTCGCCGGGCGTCCGAACGGCATCGAAGCGCTCAGTTCCCGCCAGCGCTCCTCGTCGCCCCACTTCTGCTTGCGCCTCGGCCTTGCGCAGCATCACCAGCCGGTCGGTTTCCACCGGCCCCGGGTTGATCGCGACCACCCGCAGCCCGTCCGCCGGCGCGCCCTTGCCCAGCGCCCGCGTGAACGCCATCAGCGAGGCATTCCCCGCCGCGCCGGCAATGTAGTTGGTGGGGAACTTCTCCCCCGCCGAACCGATGACGTTGATGATCACGCCGGCGCGGCGCGCCTTCATCTGCGCATAGATCAGCCGGCAGAACGAGATATAGCCGAACACCTTCAGATCCCACGCCTGGCGCCATTTCGCATCGTCGATCGACAGCAGATCGCCCGGGGGAATGGCGCCGGCATTGTTCACCAGGATGTCCAGTTCGCCGGCCTCCAGCGCCACCTTGCGAACCGACGCATCGCTGGACAGGTCGGCGGCGATGGTGCGCACGTTGACCTGGCGCTTGGCTCGGATCTCCGCCGCGGTTTCGTTCAGCAGCGCCGCGCCGCGCGCGACCAGGATGAGGTTGCAGCCTTCCTCGGCCAGCACCTCGGCCGTCGCCTTGCCGATGCCCTTCGAGCCGCCGGTGATCAGGACCGTCTTGCCTGCGAGTTGCAGATCCATGGTTATGCACCCTTCTGTCGGACCCAGTTTATCCGCCGGGGTGAGTCAGGCGCTGTGACGGGTTCCTCCCGAGCGATCACGCCGGCGTATGCGGCAGGCATCGCCGAAAGCCGCGAAAATAGCAACACTGTGCGGGTTGCCGGCGAACGCCCACTCCGGATGCCATTGCACACCGAGCAGCCAGCCGGGGGCGGACGGCATCGCCACGGCCTCGATGGTGCCGTCGGGGGCGCGCGCCTCCACGACCAGCCCGTCACCCAGCCGGTCGATCGCCTGGCCGTGTAACGAGTTCACCTCGATGCTGTCCGCTTCGAGCGATGCGCGCCAGACTGCCGGTGACAGTAACCGGATGCTTCGGGCCCATAGCGGGTTTCATGCGGACCCGGGCCGCCGCGGTGGTCCATCCGCGCTTGCAGCATGTGCACCCGCTGGATGCAGCGAGCCGCCCAGCGCGACGTTCAGTTCCTGGATGCCGCGGCAGATCGCCAGCACCGGGATGCCCGCGGCGATCGCGGCGCGGATCAGCGGCAACGTGGTGTGATCGCGCTCCAGGTCGTGGAAATCCGGCGTCTCGCTGTCGCCCCCGCCATAATGGCTGGGATGCACGTTGCTTGGGCTGCCCGGCACCAGCAGCCCGTCCAGATTGTCGAGCAATCCGAGCATCGGCTCCCCCAGCGGCGGGATCAGGACGGGCAGCGCGCCGACACCGCCCAGCACGGCCTGAGCGTAGCGGGCGGGAGTCTGGTGGAACAGCATCTCCGAGATGGTTTTCGCACAGGCGGGGATGCCAACGATCATGGATGGATGCTCCCGGAGCGGGGACGGAACCGGTCGGCGATGACGGCGCCCAGCATGCCACAGAACATCATCGCCGCCATGCCCCGTGGCGTCCCGTCGGTCAGCATCCCGACCAGCAGGCCGGCGCTCGCCCCCAGGCCGAACTGGAACGTTCCCATCAGCGCCGACGCGCTGCCGGCGTGTCCGGCGTGGCGCGACAGCGCGCCGGCGGTGGCGTTGGCATTGTTGAACCCCTGGCAGCCGATGACCACCACCAGCGGCGCTACGATCGCCCACAGCACATGCACGCCGCTGAATGCCAGCGCCACCAGCACGATCGGTGCCGCAGAACGAAATCCGCGCGACCACCGTCAGCATGCGCGACAGGCCAAACCGCGGCAGCAGCCTCGCGTTGAACTGCGAGCACGCGACCAGGCTGACGGCGCACAATCCGAATATCAGTGCGAACTCCGACGGATTGAGACCAAAACCGTCCTCGAACACCGGCGAGCACCCGGACAGGTAGGCGAACATGCAGAACGTGGAGCAGCCACCCATGATCGCGTGGGTCAGAAACGTTTTTTCCCGGACGATCATCAGGTAACGCGTCGCCTGGCCCGCCGAAGCCCAGCCGGATACGGCGGTCCGCGCGGCAGCGTCTCCGGCAGGACCTTCCAGGCGGTGATGACGCAGGCGGTGCCATACAGCGTCAGCAGCCAGAAGATGACCCGCCAATGGGCGAAGGCCAGGATGGCGCCACCGATGGTGGGTGCCAGGATCGGCGCCACGCCCATCACCAGGACCAGGCGGGACATCATGATGGCGGCGGCCTGGCCCTCCGACGAGGTCCCGCACCACGGCCCGGCGATCACCATGCCCGCCGAGGCCCCGAACGCCGCGACGGCCCGGAAGATCGCCAGCACCGTGAGGCTGGGGGCGAGCGCGCAGCCGATGGTGCTGAGGGTGAATACGATGAAATCCGACGATCAACGGGATGCGGCGGCCGAAGCGGTCCGACAGAGTGCCCTGGGTGATCTGTCCCACGGCGAGGCCGGCGAACCACGTCGCCAGCGTGAGCTGCGCGGTGCCCGGTGCGGTGCCGAAGGTGGCCTCCACGGCCGGGAAGGCGGGCAGATACATGTCCGTGGCCGCCGGGCCGACGGCGATGAACAGACCGAGGAGGGAGGGCAGCCAGGTGGGGTGGGTGGTTCGGTGGGCGACGTGGATGCTCATCCGGGGTCGTCTTGTGGTTCGATGTGGATGAACGTCGCCCCGGCGTGGTGTTCATTTTGGCAAGACGTGCGGGGAAAATGGCGGCGGGGTCAAGGGGAAGGCGTCGTCCTGGACGGCCGCAACCGGGCCGGACGCTGTCAGGCGCCATGCCGCAGGCGCGGCGCCGGCGGTGATCCCAGGACCAGGAGAACAGCTTCAAACGCGCGCGTTGACAGCGGCGGGGATTTGGCTTTAGTCCCCGCTTCCCAGCGCGGAGGGGTGCCCGAGTGGCTAAAGGGGGCGGACTGTAAATCCGCTGGCGTGCGCCTACGTTGGTTCGAATCCAACCCCCTCCACCAGAACCCCTAGGTTTTCCGCCGATTTTCTACCTCGAAAACCGCAGAAATCAGCCATTTCCTGAAATCCGTTGTGGTGAAATCCGTTGTGCTGAAATCCGTTGTGCTTGACTACGCGCCCAATATGCGTGAACGTGGACATCAGGGTCGAGGCCGGTGGCGACCGTCCCGACCACGAGGCAATTTTTCGCCTTAAAATGCCCCGCGCAGTGGTTCGAATATTTGCGCGACGCTTTGACCTGATCTCTTTCGATATGATCGCCGGCTTGTGCGCGGGTGTGTCGGGTACGCTCGACTGCGACGCCAGACAACGGGAGCGAGCACTCGGAACGCTGCTGGCATCGATCTTGTCAGGCGAGTTTGGGGCAGGAGATTTGCCGAACATTGCCTATCTGCCGAAATTGATTCCACCCGATCGGGTGGGTAATTTCTCATTGAGGCTCAGTGCCGGAGCAATGGGATCCCTTGGTGCGGGCTCGTCGCATTTGTGATTGCCGGGCCGATCATCCGCGTGGCGCAGCCTGGACCAAGGTCCCAGACGGTGTCGCGTCCGATCCGATTCGCGTAGCCGCGTCTGACAAGCGGCCTTTAGCTCTAGCCGTGCCAGACACCGCAGCCATGATCAGTCAAGGTGCGGCCGCCGCCCGCCATAAAGTGTAAGCGTTGCGGCAGACCGCAAGCCAGGAGGCCGTGGGAGGTGCTGAAGACAACTGGTCCGTGCGCGAGATTTTGAAGCGATCCATATAGCCGACCAGCAGCCCCGGCTTCACCGCCTCCACGGTCCCATTCGGATGGGCACTGTCCTCGTAACGAACGTATAGCAAAGTATTGTTGCCATAGGCCCGCATCGCCGCGTGCAGATCGTCGATTTCTTTCGCCGTCAGATCCCGGTCGGTCAACCGGAACACAAAGATCTTGCTTCCCTCTTCCAGATCATCGATCAACTTGCGAGTCAGAAAACGCAGGCGGTTGAAGGCGGAAATCTGCATCTTTTCGAACGGCGCCTGATCCTCATACACGAAGGCCCGCATGAACATCATGTCGCGCCTATCCCTCGTGCAGTACTCGCCCCGGCCGCCGCTCACCGCACTCACGAACAATTCGGTATGTTCGGCTGAACCGACGCCCTCGAATCGGTTGCGCAGCGCGAACAGCAGCTTGTCGTACGGCATGTCCGCCCAGCGCAGCAGGCCCAGCGGTTCGGCGCCGCAATCGCGCTGGAAGATGCCGAACTCACAGCCAAGGCCACGACCGCCGAGGCTTTCGAACTGCATGACCAGGTCACGGACCTGCCGGTCGGTACTGTCCGGGTCGGGCATCGGCGCCGGCACAAGCTGTTCGAGCGCGACCGCCGCCGCCGGATCCGCGTCCGCCAGCCGCATCCGAGCCTCGTAGGCCCGGTGAGCGAATTGCTGTTCCTGCGGAAACCGGTCCTGCGCAACGGTCCAGCGTTCCAGCGCGTCAGCCCACTTGTCCTGCCGCGTCGCGAGTTCCGCGTACTCGGCGAACGGCGCGGGCTGCAACGGGAAGCGCGCCATCGTGTCACGCAGCATCGTTTCGGCCTCGGCGAAGCGATGCGCCGCGGCCAGGGCGCGTGCCAGCCCGATGTCTCCTCCTGGCTGATCGGGGAAACGGTCCCGGACGTCGGAATACCGGGCAATCGCTTGCGGCCAGTCGCGCCGGTCCTGCGCCGCCTCGGCGTATTGCACCGCCAGAGCATAGCTGTCGCGCAGGCTCGCGCTGGCGGAATGAGCCAATGCCTCCGCCTGATCCGGCAGACCGGCATCATTCAAGGCGCGCACGCCGGCAACGAATCCGGCCTCGAAGGAAGGGAACGCCGCCTGCAGCCTGTCGAGCCGCCGCAACGTTTCCGGCCAGTTCTTCTCGTGCGCGAAATGCGGAGCCGCGGGAAGCTGCGCGTGGTCCAGCGCGAACTGCGGCGCGTCGGGAAACCGCGCCATCGCCTGTTCCAGCATCGCCTCCGCCGCGGCAAACTCGAACTGGTTGCGCAACACAGTCGCGCCGCCCTGCCAACCGTCGGGCACCGCCGGAAACCGTTCCCGCAAGCGCTGAAACCGAACCTGCGCGTCGTCCCAACGATTCAAGTGCAGCGCCATCCAGGCGTGTTCCCTCGCGAGGTCCGCGACATCCGGAAACCGCCGGATCGCGTCCGACAGCAGCGCTTCGGCGTCGTCATGCCGCCACGCAGAACGCAACGCTCGTGCTGCCTGAATGTAGCCGTCGATGAAGTCGGGCTGCTCACGCCGAATGGCCGCCCAGCGGTCGATCGCGTTGTTCCAGTCCCGCGCCGCCTGCGCCAGCCACGCCTGGTCGATGCGCAACCCCAAATCGTTCGGAAACCGCTCGGCCGCCGCCGCTGCGACCGCCTCAGCCTCCTCGAAGCGGCGCAGCTCCCGTAGCGCGAGGACGCCGCCACTGTAGCCGCCGGTCTGATCGGGGAACCGTGCCCGCAGGATGGCGTGCAGCCGCTCCGCCTGCGCCCAGTCACGGCGCGCCAGCGCCAGCGCCGCGAGCGCGCTGGCCGGCCCGAAATCGCCGGGGAAGCGCAGCGCCGCCTGGACCAGGATGCGCTCTGCCTCGGCAAGGCGTTTCAATTCCCGCAGCGGATGGATCGCGTCCAGATAGCCGCTGATCAGATCAGGAAAGCGATCGCGCACGTCGTCCCATCGCCGCACCGATTCGGCGCAATCCCGCCGCACGTAGGCGAGCCAGGCCAACTCGGTCGCCGGCGCGGTTTCGTCGGGAAACAGCGCGGCGGCCTGCCGCAACAACGCCTCGGCGTCGTCGAAGCGCTGGGCACTGCGCAACGCCTGGGCCCCACTGGTATAGCCGCTGAGGTGGCCGGGAAAGCAGGTCCGGAACCGCGCCCAGCGCGCGATCGCCTCCGGCCAGTCGCGCCGGTTCGCCGCGGCCGATGCGAATTCCGTCCGCAGCGCCGGTTCGGCGGGAAAGCGTTCCACCCCCGCGCACAACAGGGCCTCCGCCGCCGCCGCGTCGCCGGCTTCGCGAAGAGCGCGCGCACCGCCCAGGTAAGGCACCCATTCGCCGGGAAAGCGCTCCCGGATCGACTGCCATCTTGCGATCGCCTCTGCCTTGCGACCGCGCGCGGCGAGCACCCAGGCGTGTTCGTGGTGTGCCGCGGGCTCATCGGGAAAGCGTGCCAGCGCGCTCTCGGCCATCGTTTCGGCCGCATCCAGCCGCCCCGCCTCCCGCAACGTCGTCACCGCCGCGGAATAGCCGACCGGCACGTCGGGAAATTCCGACCGCAGCACGGCCCAGCGACGATCGGCCTCGTCCCAGTGACGCGCATGGAACGCCTCCCAGGCCCGCCGGATCAGTGGCCCAGGTCCGGCCTCGGTCTCCGCGGGCCGTTGCGGCCAAGTCATCAATGCGGCGTCCTGATCTGGGCTCATGGGGTCACCTTGCATCAACCGATCGGCGCCGCGCCCGTAACGGATGGTCCCAGTAACGGAGCGCGACATCGCCCTCCTGTGCCACGCCGCCGCGACCCAAGTAAAGCCTCGGTTTATGCGCGAAACAGCCCGCCTTTCGGGGCGACGCGCTCACTGTCGGGGAACACCGTCGCCAGCCCCGCCGGGGACAGGCCCAGATGCGGCCCCACGATCCCCTTCGCCACCGCGCGGATATCGAGTGTCGGCTGCAGGTCGCGATCCTCGAACAGTTGCGCCCGCCCGAGCCCCGGCCAGTCGGCCAGTACGCGCCCGCCGGCGACACCGCCGCCCATCAGGAACGCCACCGTCCCGGTGCCGTGATCCGTGCCGTTGGTGCCGTTCACCCGCACCGTGCGGCCGAACTCGGTCAGCACCAGGATCGCGGTCTGCGACCACACCTCCGCCAGCCCGGCCCGCAGCACGGCGATCCCCTCGTCGAGCTTCGGCAGCGACCCGGCCAGCATCGGCTGCTGCCAGGAATGCGAGTCCCACCCGTCGAGGTCCAGTTCCGCCAGCCGCGGCCCGTCCGGAGCCGCCAGCATCCGCGCCGCCGCCCGAGCCAGCCGCGGGAAGCCGGGCGAAATGCCCTCATACGAAGTGCCCGCCAGCACGCCGTCGATATAGTGCCGTTCGCGCAGCCCATCGGCGATCTCGGCGCCGGTCCGCGCATCGTTCGCGTGCATCGCGACGATCGAGTCGTAGAAGCCGGGCGAAACCCTGGGCCGCGGATGGAACGGGTCCCACGTCGTCGTCGGCGTCGGCCCGTGCAGGATCAGCGGCGGCATCGACCCCAGGGTGAAGGCCACGTCGCAGTGCGGAGCGGGCGGCAGCAGGCCGGCGATGCGGTTGAGCCAGCCGCTCGTCATCCGCGTCTCGGCGCCGATCTCCATCATGTCCTGCGCCTCGAAGTGGCTGCGGCTGCGGTTCGGGCCGGCGACGGCGTGGATCGGCAGCAGTTCGTTCGCCTCATACAGCGCGTGCATCGTCTTCAGCGCCGGATGCAGGCCGAAGAAGCCGCCCAGGTCGGCCAGGCCGCCGGGCTGGTTCGGCTCCGGCAGCACCAGCTTCGCCCGCCACGGCTTCAGGTCCATGTCGCCGTAGGGCACCACCACGTCCAGCCCGTCCATCGCCCCGCGCAGGAAGATCAGCACGAAGCGGCTGTCGGTCTGTGCCGCCCGCACCTGCAGCGACGCGCCGCCCAGCGAAAGGCTCGCCGCCGAACCCAGGAGAAAGCCGCGCCGTGACGGTTGCATCGCCTATCTCCGCATGAATTCGGGGGAGGCGAACAGCATCGCCAGCGCCTCGGCCGGGTTTGGGCACGCCGTGAACGCCGCGCGGGTCGACGCCGAGCACAGCGGCCCCAGCGTGGCGTCGGCGACGGCCTGTGCGGTGGGCGCGCCGGGGCGGGAGGCCTGCGTCATCGCCCAGTCCGCCCGTTTCAGCAGTCCCTCGCCGGACAGCCAGGCCTCCGCCGTGTCCGGCCATCCGTTCGGCAGCAGCGGGCCCATGAACGGCTGGCCCAGGTCGCGGGTCGCGTCCAGTCAGGGCATGCCCTGGCAGCGGCGGCAGGTCGAGCGCCCGGAGCACCGCTACCACGTATTCAGTCGGGGCGCGGAATTTCGTGAGCGGCAGCCACGCTTCCGGCATATCGAAGATAGCGAGCATCGCCTGCTTCAGGTCGCCCCCGGTGCGGCCAAGGTCCTCGGCCACCCGAGCCACGCAGGCGGGCGGCGGAGTGTCGGCGACGAAATGGCGGACGAGTTGGGTGGCGATGTGGCGATAGGTCGCGGGATGGGTGCCGATGAAATCCAGCGCGTCCTCGCTGCCTTGGAAGTCTCCCGGAAAGGTGTGACCCATGAAGCGCTCGGGACCCGGTTCGTGCGCATCAGCCTTGAACACGAAGCCGCGGTTGTCCCCATCATTTTCCATCGACCGCCCGGTGAGGATCGCGGAGAAGACGGTCACGTCACGCTGCGTGTAGCCGCCGTCGACGCCAAGCGTGTGAAGTTCGAGGCATTCACGGGCAAGATTTTCGTTCAAGCCACGGTGCAGCTTAAGGCCTAGCGGGCTATCGGGACCGTCGGACACCCAGTTGTCCAGATAGGTCAGCATCCCCGGATGCCGCATCACCGCCTTCAGCATGTCGACGAAACGTCCGGTTACGTGCGGCCGGATCGCTTCTCGGACGTACGCACCCGCAAGGCCGAACGTGTCAGTTCCCGGCGCGGCCGCTGATGCTGAAGTGGTTGGTCCAAAACCAGACTAACCGCTCGCGCACAGGCGAACCGGTGGTTGTCGCGTGTCGCAGATAGGCTTCCATCTCGTCCCAAAATAGGTCCGCCATACCGTAGTGCGGCCTTGGGAAGGTCTTGGCCTCTTCCGCGGTCGGCTTGGCGACCACCAGGCCGTAGGAGGTGGAGGGGCCGGGACCAGACAGCAGCGGGTCGGTTGCGTCCAGTTGGCCTGCCAGCCATCCTCGCACGTCTGCTGGAACGGATTCAGTCGGCCGCCAGCCAAAGCCGAAGCGTCGGGACGCCTGCGATGCATCGTATTGCATAGCGCATTAATACCACTCCGACGTGATATGAGTTGAGTGAAAATTCGGTCACTCGGGGGCAGTTCGCGGTGGTACGTCAATTCAACCGTGCCACGCTCGACCGCAAGGAGAGGGGCAATGGGTCGCTATGGGCACCGGGGCGATCTTTGCTCTTGAACCGGCTCTCAGAAATGTGCATCCAATTCGCTTACAGGATAAGGATTTGGGATGGACCGCGAGAACCCGACGCCTGAACCGCGGACTCTCGTTAGCACGGGGTCGTGGATACCTGGGGGTGTCCGCACAAATCTTATGTGCGCGCTCGGATCCATCCCGGACACCTTGGAGATTTTTCTCACGAACCGTGAATTCCGTTTCGAACGGGTGGACGGCTCAGTCCTTTCTGAACATCTGGTGCTAGCGAAAGGCGGAAAAATCCTTGGCCACACGCACATTAATGAACACGCATGGAAAATAGAAGACGGCAACCTCGTCTTCCTCCACCTGGACGGCTCCGTTACGACCACCTTTGACCGTGCCAATCGCTTGGGCGAATCGCTTTCATTCGTCGGTAACTTTGTGGGCGTCGGCCATGTCCACAGACTTGTAGACAGGCCGTGGGATGCTACGAAGTTGGCGCCATTCGTAACGGGCCAGAGCATAGGGCCCATCGAAAATAAGCGGGTCGCGGTCCTTCTTCGGAGCCACCATTGTGACGCGAAATTTCAGGATCTTCTTGCTCGACTCTCAACCAATTCGCGTGATTACGATGTGTTTGCTTTGCTCGACGAGAACTCGCGGACGCCCCAGGATCGAATACCCCTACGTAATCTGGCATTCACTTGCCGCCTGCCAGGACGTTGGGCTAGGGCAGAGCGAAGGACTTTGGTGGTGCGGTGATTTTCCACTCTACTTCGCATTGCGATCACTGCCGCTATACACTCATTACGTAATGATCGAATACGACATGGAGCTGGTGGACGAAGATTGCGCATTTATCAGCGAATTAAGTCGATTAGTTTCGGGCAGGGAGCATCAAGACCTCGACCTCGTAGGCATCTCCTTTCGCGCCGATCCGGACGGGGATCCGAATTGGGCTGGTGCATGGCAGCGCACCTTTCCGCGGGAGACATCCTATTACGCAACGTTTCCGCTCGTTCTGGTATCAAGACGTCTAGCGGCGTTTGCCTTTGCCCAAAGACAGCTGGAGGCGCTGCGACGCTCGCCGGTTGTGCATTGCGAGGCCTTCCTGCCTTCGTGCGGGCAGGCGGCAGGGTTCAATTGTGTGGATTTTCAGGATATATTTCCTGGGTGTTATGACGACATGGTCATGATGAATGCGCGTGGACGTCGTTTGGGAATGCCGCTGGGCGCGCCGTATGCGGCCAAACCAAGTGTGCGGGTCATCCATCCGGTCTACAGTCATGAGGAATTCCTTAACCGGTTATATACCAAATATCTCGGCGGCGGGCGATCGGATCTGGACGGATTGCTCGTCGCTCTCGAACAGCCAGAGATCGACGTGCTGCCGCCGTCGCTGCTGGCTAGCTTTTTCCGGCGCCTGCCCGCCGCTGCCGCCGAGGCTATCTTGCAATCCCGAAGTCAGCGGCTCCGTGTAGTTCTTGATACGCAACAGCAGGTTAGCGCCTAATGTATGTTAATGTGTGGCTTCGTCGCGTTCACGCTGGCCAGGCAGCAAGGAATTGACCCGCATCCTCGTCGTCGGATGCGGGTTCGCCGGCGCCGTATATGCGCGCGAGCTGGCCGAGGCCGGTTGGGAGGTTGATGTGGTCGACCAACGTGGCCATATCGGCGGCAACGCGTACGACGCGATCGATCGGAATGGAACGCGAGTCCACCGCTACGGACCACATCTTTTTCACACCAATAACCGGCGTGTGGTCGATTGGTTGACGCGATTCGGGGAGTTCGTGCCTTACGAGCACCGTGTGCAGGCGCTTCTGCCCGATGGGCGGTGCGTCGGTCTCCCGATCAATCGCAAGACGATCAATGAAGTCTTCGGTGTATCGCTGACGGACAGCGGATCGGCCCGTGCGTTCTTACGGACCCAGGCACTCGACATCGCGGAACCTACTAACGCCGCCGCGTATCTGGCCGCCAACATAGGTGTCGTCTTGACCGATCTTTTTTTTCGTCCCTACACAAAAAAAATGTGGGGCCTTGATCTGGAGGAAATAGACACATCCGTGGTCAAGCGGATTCCCTTGCGCCACGACGATGAAGACCGGTATTTCCCAGATGATGAGTATCAAATGCTTCCACGCTTCGGATATACCCGCGTTTTCGAAAATATCCTAGATCACTCGCGCATCCGTGTCACCTTAAACGAGCCCTTTGAACCCGGCATGCTGCGCGGCTTCGATTATTGTTTCAATAGCATGCCAATAGATGAGTTTTTCGATTACCGATTCGGTCCGCTTCCATACCGGTCGATCCGATTTCATCATGATACGGTCCCACTTGAGTACGCGCGCGGGAGCGCGCCTACTGTCAACTACACCGACAGCGGCCCGCTGACGCGAGAGACAGACTGGTCTCGACTGCCGTTCCATCGAGCTAGCAACGGCTCGTACAAGACCGTTACGCGGGAAGAGCCATGCGACTATATGGAAAACAACGGAGAACGATACTATCCCGTGAGAACGTCGGATGGCCGGTATCAGGCAGCTTACGCGCAATACAAGCAACTTGCGGCCGAAGTTGCCGCAATCACTTTCATTGGCCGTTGTGGAACCTATCAGTACCTCGACATGCACCAGGTCATCAATCAATCCCTCACCCACGTTTCCGACTGGATTGCAAATCATGAGCGGCCGGTTGCGGTCTGAGGCAGGCGGGATGAGTGGCGGGCGGGCATTCAGCATGAAGCTGCAGGAGGAGGACCTTTTCGGGCGTTACTTCCGGTTCGAGCGGGTTGATGGTTCTCATATTGCCAGCCCGCTGCGGCTCGCGGTGGACCATCGGATTATCGGGAGCAACCACCCTCACGAAACGAGCTGGCAGATTAGGAATGGCTTGCTAACCTTCCATGACGATCGAGGCGAGCTAATTACGGAGTTCTTCCAAGTTTCGAACGCAGGCGGCCTCCTGACTCTGGTGGGTGGCTTTGTGCCGCGCGATCGGAAAGAGCCCTGGCACGTATTGCGAGAGATCGGTACTTAAACCGCCCGCGCTGCGCGCTAGAAAGGCGAGCGGCGGACAATCGCAAGCTTGTTCTCCTGGCACCGGTTCGCCGATAGTAACGGAGGCGGAGATCGCCAACAAGGTCTTCGTCTATAAGGACGCGGCCGGGCAAGTCCTCGCGCCCAGGGTCTACTTTCTGCCCGATGGTCGGATTTTCGGGACACGACGACCGCAAGAAGAGTCATGGCGTCTCGTTGACGGGAAGATCGTCATCAGTAACGCCCAGGGGGCCGAAACCGGCCTGTTTTGCCTTGCGGAGACGATAGGCGGTGAACTTTGCTTGGTGAGTGACGGCGATGGGAAGCCAGCGGGTGAGACACGACGATTCCTCGTAGAAGCATCCCAGCATCCGTATGAACCGCCGATTGCCGCTAAACGCCTCAGACAAGCCGCCGATAGGCCAGGCGTGGTTCTCATCCGCACGCATTTGATGAACGAAAAGGTCCAATCGCTCGTAGATGCTCTGGAGAAAACAGCTACTAACTACGACGTTGCGCTCGTGGTCGACGAGACCAACGGCCGCCCGCCGATTACTCATCAGAAGATCGTATGGCACTCCGTCCAAGCATGCGGGGAGATGGGGTTGTCTTGCGCCTCGACACGACCCTTGTGGTGGTGTGGGGACTTCCCGCTGTATTTTGCCTACCAGCAATTGCCCAGTTACAAATATTATTTCATGATCGAATATGATGTTCATCTGACTGCCGAAAGCGGGGTGCTCTTTCAGGAGCTAGTCCAAAAAATAAACTCTGGCATGTGCGACTTCGACGCTATTGGGATTCGCTTTAGGCGCGAAGACTTTCGTAACGATCACCTCGTAACGGCGGCCTTCCGACGATTTAAGGAGGTGCATTCCTTTTTCTTTCCCTTCCTGGGTCTGTCCCGCCCGGCTGTGGGCTTCCTCTATGCGCAGCGGCAGATGGAGGCATTCAAGCAGACGCCCGCAGATGAAATCCTTTATTGCGAGTCATTTGTTCCAACTCTGCTCATGCTCGGCGGATTTCGTGTCGGCGATCTCAATGAGGTGATCCCGAGCGCGTACGATCAACACCTGATGATCCTGCCCGGACGCTTTCTCGGCTTGCCAATCGATCTCGCGTCAGGGTTCCAAAACCACTCGCGCATGATCCATCAAGTCTACGGAAATGAGGAGTTCCTGACGCGAATTCTGAATCGCTTCGAGGGTCGCGATTGGATAGAGAAATTCCTGAACACGCTCGATGATCCGGCCCTGGCGGCCCTTCCAGCCACGCTTCGCGACCGCGTTCGGGAAATGGCACGCACAAGGCTGTAGCGGCGTGGAGACCGAACGGCGTCGCCGGCGTCTCGACCGGCCTCCTCTCATCGCTTTATTCAAAATGACAGATCGGGGAACCGGTCGAGTGCTGCTGCCTTCACCCCTTCCGCGTCGGCCTCGCGGCCAAGGCTCCGCAAAATGCGAAATGTCTCGATGTGACCGCTGGGTACCATGGGGAACCTCTGGCGGACTTGATCCCACAGTTTCAGGGCTTCCTCTGTGTTGCCACGAGCCTCCGCCACCCGTGCCAGCTCGGCACGAATTGCCGGTTCCAGAGGGAAACGCGGCTGGGCTTCGTTCAAGGTGGCTTCCGCCTCATCAAATCGGCCCAATTTGCGAAGGCACTCCGCCATCGATACGGCGCCGGCGGGATGGTTGAACCGCTCGCTTACCACTCGCCAGCGTTCGATACCTGCGGCCCAGTCCTGCCGCGCCATGGGCAGCCGCGCATATTCGATCGCCGCGCCCGCATCATCCTGGACAAATCTTACACCCTGCGCCAACAACTTTTCGGCCTCATCGGCACGCCCCTCCTTGCTCAACTCCCGCGCGGCAAGGCCATAGCCGGAGAAGTCTGCAGGAAAGTTCTTGCGCAAAAGTTTACACCAGCGATAGACCCCGCCGTGGTCGCTACGGCGTTCGGCTATCTCTGCTAGCGCTCGGATGTAGAGCCTTTCTCGCGGAAATCTCTTATGGCCTCGAGCTCATCAACTCCTCGGCTTGGTCTACGAGGCGCAGGTCCATTAGCGCTTTGAACATTTCTCCGGAGCGAACTGCATTTTCGGGGTACCGTTCAAGAAGTTTCAAGACTATCACGCGGGCAGCGTCAGGCGTGTCGCGTTCGACGAGATCCCGAGCGAGCGATAGCTCGTCCTTGAACTTCCAGGACTCGTCGTAGACTGATGCCTTTTGGCGACTACGTAACTCGTGAAGCGTACGGAGCCGATAAATCCAGTCGGAGACGAAACCCAGCCAACCCATTGCGCGCAACCTTCTCGACCAATTCGCTGGCATCCGCGGAATTATCCGCTTTCGATGCGGTCAGGGATAGTAACAGAGGACGAAGCACTGTCGCCGTGAGACAGCATCTCGGGCCGCCTTATTTTCCCCGCAATCTTCATTGCGCTCTTCGGGCGGCCCACGTATGTTATCGCGGAAACGCACGGAATGGGAAGATCTCCATGACTCAGGGTGGCGCACCAGAAGTTGTAACTGGAGAGCACGATCTACGTGAGGCAATGGCCGATTTCCTCCAGGAATATTTTGGCCTCTCTCAGGTTCGAGATGATGGGGCTGATCTCGGCAGGGTGGAGAAGCTGGCCGCTGCCATTGACTCTGCCAACTATATGAATTCGCACATGTGGGGATGCAAACGGTACGGAGCGGCGATCGATTTGTTAGATGCCGGGATGGAGGCCCGTCGGATCGAAGGTTTAGTTCTAGAATTCGGGGTATTCTCAGGGCACACGATAAACCATATTGCGTCCAGAACGGACGAGGCGGTATACGGCTTTGATAGCTTTGAGGGTTTGCCCGAAGACTGGCGTCCGGATTTCCGTCAAGGCCGGTTCCAAAGATCGGCGCTCCCAGAGACCCGGCCGAACGTCGAACTCGTTGTTGGCTGGTTTGACAACACACTCCCTCAATTCGTCGCCACGCATCCTGGCCCGGTCTCGTTGCTTCATGTCGACTGCGATTTGTACTCTTCGACGAAGACGATATTTTATTATTTGGCCAAGCGTATTGTTAGCGGAACAGTTATCGTTTTTGATGAATATTTCAATTATGTCGGCTGGAGGCATCACGAACATAAAGCATTCAAGGAGTTCATCTCATCGGCCGGGCTCAGCTATCGCTACATCGGGCTGAACCCACGTCATCAGCAAGTAGCCGTTCAAATCATCTAACGCCACTAAGGCTGGCGGTGGCAGGCCATTTGGCGGTAGATTCAGCGTTCCAACTACCGGCTCAAACCGCACCCACCAGCTTCCCGCTCGCCCGCAACGACTCAGCCCTGCGCAGCAGACCCTCGTTTCGCGGCTCGATCTCCAGCGCCCGCCGCAACGTCTCATCCGCCTGCTCGAACGACCCCCGCAACCAGTACACATGCGCCAGATGACCCAGCGCGTGCGCACTGTCCGGATTGTGCTGAACGGCGAGGGCGGCCTCGGCCAGCGCCTCATCCAACTTTCCGTCGCGCGCGTACAGATCACTCAGCGTGACGCGAAACCCGGCCTGTTCAGGGTCCAGCTCGACGGCGCCGCGCTGCGCGTCCCGCGCCGCCGCCGGATCACCCGCCTGGTCAAACAATGCCGCCAGGTGCACGCGGCGATGCGGGTTGCGCGGCTCCAGCTCGGCCGCTTCCCGCGCCGGGCCCGTCGCCTCCGTGAACCGCCGCTGACGCTGCAGCACGGCACTCAGTTCGTGGCGGAAATGCGCGTTGCGCGGGTCCAGCCTGGCGGCGCGCCGAAACGCGGCTTCCGCCGCGGGCAGGTCTTCGGTGCGGAACAGCACGTGACCCAGATGACCATAGACATGCGCGCTGTCGGGTTCGGCGACGGCGGCGACGAGGGCTTCGTTCACCGCGTCCGCCGGGTCGCCCTGGCGCAGCAGCAGGTCGCTCAGCACGATGCGGGTGCGGGTCTGGTCGGGTTCCAGCGCGACGGCCTCGCGCGCCGCCGCGATCGCCTCGTCCAGCCGGCCGAGCCGGCCCGAGCAGTTGCGCGAGGCGAACGTGCAGCGCCGCATCGTGCGGCGTCATGGCGACGGCGTCGCGCAGGGTCGCGACCGCCTCGGCCAGGTCGCCTTTCGCCTCCAGCGAGCCCGCCAGCTCGGTTCGCAGGCCGGACGCATACGGATCGAGCCGGATGGCCGCGCGGATGGCGTCGCACGCGCCATCGAGGTCACCGCGCTGGCGCAGCAGATGGCTCAGCAGCACGCGATAATGCGGCTCGGCCGGGTCGGCGGCGACGGCGGCGTGCAGTTCGGCCAGCGCTTCGTCGAGCTGATGCTGCTGGCGCAGCAGGTTGCCGAGGTTGGCATGATAGCCGGCCGCGTCGGGTTCGAGGGCGACGGCGCGGCGCTGGGCGGCGACCGCCTGATCGCGCGCGCCCTGGTGGTTCAGCACGTGGCTCAGCGCGTTGTGGGCGGCGGCCGAGAGCGGGCTGACCCGGATGGCCGCGGTCAGCGGTTCGTGCGCTTCGCCGGGCTTGCCGATGTGGATCAGGTGCATGCCTTCTTCCAGCGCCTCATTCCACTCATAGCGCATGTAGCGCAGGGCGTATTCGCGGAAGGTGAAGGTGCCTTCGTTCATGAAGCGGTAGCGGCGGTCCGGGGCGACGAAGTCGAGGCCGAAATGGCGGCAGACGCTGGGGTGGAACGGCAGTTCGCTTTTGGGGAACGGAGTGATCCGGGTGCAGTCGCGCATCCGTTCGATCTCGTCCGGCTCGGCGCCCAGCTGCGGCGAAGAACTGGGAGGCGAGGGCGATGGCGATGCGGACGTTGGGGTGGTAAGGGCTGAGGAAGATCTGTTCGGTGCGGAAATGCTGCTCCATGAGGTCGGCGATGCGGTAGCCGGCGGCTTCGTCGCGGGCGCGCTGCCGGTCCATGACGATCTCGAACAGGCGGTCGAGGTTGACTTGGGTGTTGACGTCCAGGTTGGCGTAGGTCTCGACCGCTTCTTCCGGGTCGGTGCCGGCCAGGATCAGGCGGTTGAGATAGGAATTGGCCGCTTCGCCGCCGTAGGGACCGCCGGGCAGGAACGGGTGGAAGGTGTTTTTCGGATGCGCCGAGCCGGCGAACGGCCAGAGGAAGGCCGCCGTGACCATCGGGATGAAGATGCGCGGGGTTGTCGTCGGCACCGCCTCGGTGTCGGTGTGCTGCTTCAGGTCGAACAACTGCTCGACCACGAGATCGGCCTGCTGGATCGCGATGCGGTGCTGGTCCGACAGATCCTGGTAGGAGGGGACATGCTCCAGCACATCGCCGCTGCGGCCGGCGACGAAGCGCTTGTACAGGCCGGCCATCGCCTGCATCTGGCAATTGCCGATCAGGACGATCCGCCGGGCCGGCCGGGCTTTCGCGCGCGGCCCGGCGAGGCGCTGCTGCGTGACGGGGAGGTCGTCCGGGCCGGCGGGGGGTTCGACCGGTCGCTGCCGGTGCAATGCCGCGGCGCGTTCACACAGCGTGAGCCACGCGGGCTCCGCCGGGCCGCTGGGCCTGTTGACAGCGGAAACCGTGAAATGATCGATATAGCCGATCAGCAGACCCGGCGCGGCAGCCTCGACGGAGCCCGGCGGATGGGTTTCGTCGCTGTACCGGACATAGAACAGCGTTGTATCGCCGTATGTGCGGATGGCGGCATGCAACCGATCGATTTCGGCCATCGGTGAGGTTGCGGCGGATATCCCTGAAGACGAAGATCTTCTCGCCTGCCTCCAGGTCGTCTATCAGCTTGCGGCGGAGTGACTGGAGCCTGCGGCAAATCTCGAGCGCCGCCTGTTCGGCGCCAAGGCCGTCCGTCTTGACGAACGACCGCATCGCCATCCAGTAGCGCTTGTCCTTGCTCCACCACTCGTCGCTGTGGTCAGGTGTAAAGACGATCGTATTCTCGTCGAGCCCGACGCCGTCAAAACGGGATTCGAGCGCGCTTCTCAGCAGGTCCGCGCCCAGATCCGCCCATGCCAGCAGGCCATCGGGTTGGGCACCCAAATGTTGCTGGAAACTTGCGAACTCCGGGCCGTGCCCACTGCCGCCCAGGCTTTCGAACTGCATCGCCAGGTCGCGGCGTGCCCGCGCCGTCGCATGCGCGGCGAGCCTGACGCCCGCGGAATGTTCCGACCGTTCAGCCCCGTCCATCTCGTAGGATACCTCTGAAATCGCCGACCCGCGATGGATACACGGCCTGCAACGCAGGGTTCAAGAATTTGCTCGCCTGCCCGCGGGGCAATCGCATTTGGAATTCCCTTGACACGCGCATCGGCGCTTGCCCGATGCGGATGGCATGGATTCTACCTTCGGTGGGTAGTGACCGGCGGCCGCATTGGATCCGTTTGTCGCCTGCTTTGAAGGACTGAAGGATCCTCGGACCGGCAATGCCGGTGTTCATGATCGGCATGAGCTGCTGGTGATAGCCCTGTGCGCCGTCTTGAGTGGCGACCAGGGTGCCACCCGCATGGCGGCGTTCGCGACAACGGCCCACATAATCTCGCCGTGCTGCGCCACAGGGCCCTGAACGTGATGCAGACGGACACTAGACAATTTTCAGCCTGACTGTGCAGGCCGAAAATGGTCTATCTCTTTGTTTGATCGCATGATTCACGCGCCGGGGACGTTCCGCTCAGCGCGATCATGCTCTACCAAAGGATCGCTGCGTGGGAAGTGTATGCGCGCAGGCTGGAATGACCGCTACCTCGCCCGGCTACTGGCCCTATTCTGAAGTGCGATTGCCCTGCGGGTGATGCGTTGAGCGGCAGCGGACGGGTGATGCGTTGAGCCGCAGCGAAACGCTCCGTGGACCAGGTCGAAGCCATTCCGGTTCGCGGACCTATCTCGCACCGCAACGTGATACTATCAAAATGGTGTTGACATTATTGAGGCAATCTGCGACGTTATGTCATACAATTTATGGGGAATGATATCAAAAATGATTATATCGCTTAGCTCCGGACCGACCATTCCCAACATCAGGGGCGGCCCCGCGCAGGCTGGCTGTCGTCCCGGTCCCTCGCGTTTGTCCGCGGGTGATGGAGGGCATATGGGGCCCAATGACGCCGCCCTCTGGTCTCGCGGTCATTCGGTTCATTCACGCCACAACGGCTAACACAGTCACCGATCGCCGATCTCCGGGTCTCGATTGGATCACGGACTTAGGGCGATTCCACCAATGTCAGGAGAGAAAGCAATGATACACCTCTATGGTGTCAAACCGACCGTCGCGCCACAGTTGGCCGCTTGGTCAGAATGTTCCGCCGTCAATGAAGCCGACGCGGCCGGTCAACCAATCATGGAGTCCGAAACCGGCGCCGGCGAGACAACGCCGAAACTCAGCGATGCAAATCTCAAGTCACTCAATGTCGGCCTCATTGATTTCCATCGCTTCGCTGAGGATTGTCTGCTGAAGGCTCTCGATGAGCTGCATCCGCGAACCTCGATATCAAGTTTTGCGACGGTGGAAGACTTTGCCGCAAAGGCCAGTCATGATCTCGACTTCGTCATGTACCACCTGCACGGAGGCGAATCATCCGACGCAGGAGTCGCCCACGCCATCGCGACAACCTGCGCGGCGTTTCCGACCGTACCGCTCATTGTCTTCTCCGACGCGGAACCCGCACAACTGCCCAGGCTCATGCGTGTGACCATGAGAAGCGGCGCGCGCGGCTTTGTCCCGACCCGGTCGGCGGGTCTCTCGATTACTCTGGCGGCGATCCGCCTCGTCAATGCCGGAGGCACGTTTGTGCCCGCCGATCTGATGCTGCCCGCCCAAGCGGATCTTACACCGGGCCGAAGGAACCGCCTGACATCGCGACAAATGGATGTTCTTTCCCAACTGCAACGCGGTAAGGCAAACAAGATCATCGCCTTCGATCTTGGCATGAGTGAAAGCACGGTGAAGGTCCATATCCGTAACATCATGCGCAAGATGGGCGCCACCAATCGAACCCAGGTGGTCTACAAGGCCACGATGCAGGATTTCACCCCGATCGCACGTTAGAGAAAATACATCGTGTTTACACCTGACCACAGCGACGAGTGGTGGAGCAAGGACAAGCGCTACAGGATGGCGATGCGGTCGTTCGTCAAGACGGACGGCCTTGGCGCCGAACAGGCGGCGCTCGAGATTTGCCGCAGGCTCCAGTCACTCCGCCGCAAGCTGATCGACGACCTGGAGGCAGGCGAGAAGATCTTCGTCTTCAGGGATATCCGCCGCAACCTCACCGATGGCGAAATCGATCGGCTGCATGCCGCCATCCGCGCACACGGCGATGCAATCCCGTTCCTGGTTCGGTATTATGATGAAGCGCACTCGAATGAAACGGTGGAGGCGGTGAAGCCGTGGCTGCTGGTCGGCTACATGGATCGCTTCAAGATGTCGCGCACGGACCAGCTGTCTTCAGCACCTCCCACGGCCTCCTGGCTTGCGGTCTGCTCCAACGCTTACACCTTATGGCGGGCGACGGCCGCACCTTGACTGATTGTGGCTGCGGTGTCTGGCCGAACACGACCGAGCGGCCGTTTGTGATACGCGGCTACGCCGATCGGATCGGACGCGACAATGTCTGGTGCCTGGTCGGGCTGCGCCGCGCGGATGATCGGCCCCGCAATGACACATGCGACAGCGGTCATGATTACATATCACCACAAATTTCCTGATCTTGCGGCTCATGAATGGCGCGGATCAGCTTGGGAGCTTCTCGGATGGGGCCGGAAGAGATCGCGATGCCATGCCCCGAATCGACCCGATCAAGCAGCCTCACGCGCATCCGGACGATCCTGTGTTCGCACGACCGACCGAAGCGGCACGGACCCGCGGCATCGGCGAGGCGAGTCTATCGCGGTGACGGCGCGTGGAACCGGCAGAGGCGCACCTGTGGCATGTCAAGGACGACCGACCCGAATATAGCGAAGGCCTTCGCAGCGGGCCTCTGGCGCACATTCGAGGACGGAAGTGTTGTCTTGCGGGCCGAAGTACAGCCCGAAGCACTCATCACCCAAGTACCCTCCGACGAAGACCGGGATTGCAGATTCTGGTCGCGCCGAAACAATGAACTGTCTTGCTGCTGCAAAGCCGCCGCCGAGGCTGTCCCTACGCCATTGGTTAGCCTGCGGACCTTGTCCGATCGGGATCCAATCCCCTTCAACAGATTGACCTTGGTTCGCCGGCCCTCAGCAAGGAGCCAAGGACCGGCGGACGGTCAGAAGTCAACCACGGCACGGACAGTCGCTTCGGTTTGTTCCAGATGCGGGACATGCCCCGCCTTCGCGATGACCACCAGGTCGGCGTTGCGGATCCCGGCCTTGAAAGCCTCGCCATAGACCGGCGCGATGAGCTTGTCGCTCTCGCCCCAAATGATCCGTGTTCTTGCCTTGATCCGATAGAGCCGGTCTTTCAGCCCGCGGTCGGGGATCGGGAACAGAAACTTGCCTGCCATGCCGAAGGTGCGGGCATAATTCACCAGGAATGGTATCAGGAAGTCCGGATTGTCCATATCGATCCCGCCGGTGAGAAGCCTGGCGCCCAGTTCGACGTCGTGGAACAACGCCGCGGGCAGTTCGAACGGCATCATCGAGAACACATCCGGCATCGGATGCGCGTCAAGCCACAGGCCGGCGGGGTCGATCAACACCAGCCGTTCCACCTCATTGGGCGCGATGGCGGCCATTTCGGCCGCGATCATGCCTCCAAGCGAGCAGCCGACCAGCGTCGGCCGATGCAACCCCAAAGCCTCGACGACATCGAAGGTATGCAGCGTGACGTCGAGCATGTCGCGGATGTGCGGTGCTTCGTCACTGTCGCCGTAACCCGGCAGCAGGGGCGCATGGACGCGGAAATGTCGTGTCAGGGTCTGGAGGAAGGGGTGCTCGGCGGTGATGCCGCCGGCGTCGTGCAGCAGCACGACATCGGCGCCTGTGCCGCCCTGCAGCACTCGAACGGGAAGGCGGGGCGTGTCGATGGTGCGAAGCTCGATCATCATGACCTCCCTGCCGCAACGATCGGCGCGGGCTCAGCGCGCTGAGCCAGCGGATGGCACCAGAAGCGGCTGTCGCCGGCGTGCTCCGGCCAGATATTTCGCAATTTCGGCATGACCTTTTCGGTAAACAACCGCGCCGAATGCATGGTGAGGTCTTTTGGCATGTTCCCTACGTGGAACAGAAGGAACAGATTGCCAACGCGCAAGGTCCTGATCAGGTCTTCCAGCCGCTGACGCACCGTCTCGGGGCCGCCGGCGATGACAAAGGCATCGTCGATCAGGTTCTTCCAGCTCAGGGTCGCCCATTTTGGGTCGGGCGAATATTGCGACAGCGCACCCATCTTGATGGTCTTGATGGTGCGGTAGCCGGGCGCATCGAGGAAGCCCGGATAGATATGCAAACAGCGGTTGTAGAAATAATTGGCGTAGCCGCCATAGAGCTTCTCGGCCTCGGCGTCTGTTTCCCCGACGCAGACGACTTGCGCGAAGCCGGCCCGATAGGGCGAGTTGTCCAAACCACGCTCTGCCACCCGATCCCAGTAGGCTTGCATCACGGAGGAGGCACGCAGATAGCCGAAATAGCTAAGGTAGGAATAGGAGTAGGTGTTATCGAGACAGAAATCGTAGGTCTCGACCGAGCCGCCGCCGGGAATGTGGATCGGCGGGTGCGGCTGCTGCAAGGGTTTCGGCCAGGTATTGACGTAGCGAAGCTTCGTATAGCGGCCATTGAAGGCGAACGGCTTGTCTTCGTGCCAGGCGCGCATGATCAGTTCGTGCGCCTCGGCGTATTTTTCGCGCGTCAGCGCCGGCACCGTCCCATAGCAGAAATTGGTGTCCATCGAGGTGCCGACCGGGAAGCCGGCCACCAGTCTGCCGCCCGAGATCACGTCGAGCATGGCGAATTCCTCGGCCACGCGGATCGGCGGATTGTAGAGCGCGATCGAATTGCCGAGCACGACCAGCGCCGAACGCGAGGTGCGGCGTGCCAGCGACGCGGCGATGAGGTTGGGCGACGGCATCAGCCCGTAGGCGTTCTGGTGATGCTCGTTGACGCCGATGCCGTCGAAGCCCATCGTGTCCGCTTCTTCGAGCATATCGAGATATTCGTTGTAGACCGCGTGTCCCTTCACGGGGTCGTAAAGCGCACGATCGATGTCGACCCAGACAGAACGATGCTTGTCGCGGAAATCGTCGCGTAGATAAGGCCACGGCATCAATTCGAAATAAGTAAACCGCATCCGCGTTCCTCCTGTTGTTTCGCTCCAGCTTTGTTTCTTCTTTACAAACGACCGCCGGCTGATCGACCACAGAAAGCCGGCCACCGTGACCTGCCGGAACACGTTGGCACCTATCGCGCGGGAATGCCATAGACCCGTCTGGTTCGATCGCGCGAAATGTGCGGACGGACGCATCATCGTCGCGACGGCGGACCGTCGCGTCGAAAGGGACCGGGGTGGCCGTCGCCCCACAGCGCGCCTGGTCCGGTCTGCAGGGCACCCCAGGCATGTGGCCCGAGGTGCCCAGGCGGATGCCCAGGCGGATGCCCTGGGCGGATTGAATGCTGTGGCGGTCGTGCGATAGGCTCCAGCAAAAGCGCGAGGGGGCGACGATCATGGAGTTCGGCATCGGCATTCCGACATCCCACGACAGTTGGAAGGTGGCGCGAAGAGCCGAGGAACTCGGCTTCACACATGCCTGGTTCTACGACACGCAGATGCTGGTGGGCGATCCGTTCGTGGCGATGGGCGCGGCGGCGCTAAAGACGTCGCGCATCCGCCTCGGCACCGGCGTGCTGGTACCGACGAACCGGATTCCAGCGGTAACCGCCTCCGCCTTCGCGACCTTGAACGCTATGGCGCCGGGGCGGATCGATTTCGGCGTCGGGACAGGCTTTTCAGCGCGACGGGCGATGGGGCTGGGCGCGATGAAACTCGCGGACATGGAAGAGTACATCCGCATCGTCTATGCTCTGTTGAATGGCGAGATGACTGAAGCCGAGGTCGATCCCGGCGTGCGCAAGAAGATCAGGTTCCTCAATCCCGAAATGGGCCTGATCAACATCAAGGACCCGATCCGGCTGCATATCTCGGCACTGGGACCGAAGGGCCGGCAGATGACGGCGCGCCATGGCGCGGCCTGGAAGACCGTGATGTCCGGCGTCGACGATGGCCTGGCCGCGCTGAGGGGGATGCGCAGGACCTGGACCGACAGCGGACGGGCGGCCGGCGATCTCTATTCCTCCGCCTGGATCTGGGGCTGCCTCCTTCGTGACGGCGAAACCCTCGACAACCCGCGTGTGCGCACCGAGGCCGGCCCGCGTGCGGCGGTGCTGCTTCATCGCGCCGCGGACCTGGACATGGAAGGCTGGATGAACACCTCGCCTGTGCCGGACAGCGTGAAGGATGTGCTGCAAGGCTATGTGGAGGCCGCCCGCAAATTCGAACCGGCCGACGCGCGCTACCTTATGAACCACACCGGCCACTGCCTCGCGTTGAAACCGGAGGAGGAGCGCTTCATCACAGCCGAACTGATCCGCCAGACCACCTTCACCGGGGTCGAGCAGGACATCAGGCAGCGGATCGAGGCGATGCGCGACGGCGGTCTGTCGCAACTCGTCATTCCGATTGTCCCCGGCCATGAGGCGGCCATCGAGGAATGGGGCCGGATCGCCAAGGCATTTCACTGAAGCAGAGGAAACTTCCGCCCATTCTGACGGTGGAAGTTGCTGGGTGCCTGGTTCCAGCGGCACGCGGAGCCGCCTGGCAGGCACGTGCCGGTGCGGCGAGCGAGCACGCGAGCGAGGCGGCTGCGCGCGAAATCAATCAGAGGCCGGCGGCCGTCAACCCGGTCACGTGTCAACATCGAGGGCGACCCGTATGACGCGGCAATCGCCGGGCGCAGACCGCCCACGCCGATCGACCCGGCCAGGTCTTCATCCGACGCCGGCGATTTAATCGAACGAAAAAACGGCACGGCTGTAGCCTGGGTCACAGCGCGGTCCTTCCGCCGCCGCCATTCCTGTTCATATCGAGACAGGAGACGGCACGATGCACCGCTATATCACCGCGACCGGGATCGCGTTTGGCTTGCTCGCCATATGGGCCGCTCTGGTGCAATTCATCGTGTGATACTTGCCCGCTGCGCGCGGATCGCGCCAGCATAGGGTGTCCAGCCTTCAAGAAGGTGCTGCGCGATGCATATGACATCTCTAACCCGAAGAGCGTCGCTTCTGGCGGTTTCCCTCGCTGTCGTGGCGGCCGCGATCCCGGCACGTGCCAACACGACGCCGGTAGCGCCTGTCGAGCATTTGACCGATCGATTGCTGCGAGTCATGCAGGCCGGCCCGGGAACTCCGTTCGAGCAACGCTTCGACATGCTGGCACCGGTAATCGACAGCGTATTCGATCTGGATGCCGTTCTGCGCACCGCGGTGGGCTCCGCCTGGACCTCCCTGCCGCCAGACCAACGGAACATGCTGCGCCCGGCGTTCCGTCGCTATACCGTTGTTTCCTACCTCAATAATTTCAGCAGCTTCAAAGGGCAGCGTTTCATCGTGCAGCCGCAGCCTCGGCCGGTCGGCAGCGGCGAGCAGATCGTGCATACCCAGTTCACTTCCCCATCAGGCGACAGCAACGAGCTTGACTATGTAATGCGCAACAGCGGCAACGGCTGGCGCGTGGTGGACGTTCTGGCGGACGGCACGATCAGCCAGGTCGCGGTGCAGCGATCGGATTTCCGCCGGCTGCTCGCCCGCGGCGGCGCGCCCGCGCTGGTGGCGAGCCTGACCGCCAAGTCGCGCGACTTGTCTGACGGAATGAGTTGATCGGCTGCACCGAGACTGTCGGCTGGCTCAATCAGTCCAGCCAGAACGGATTGCTCCAGGCACGTTTTCCTGCCGCATCGGTGACCACGACGCGGCCGTAGCCGTTTGCCTTCAGACAACCGAGCGGGAGGCGTGCCTGGCGTAGGTCGGCGCCGAATACGACCTCGGATGCGCTCGCGCGGCCAAGCAGCATGACCGATGTCGCCGGGCTGCACTCGACGGCCACGGTGTCGCCGTCAAGCGCCACGGCATGGATCTCGGGACCCTGGGTGGCATAGGCATCACCTGCGCGCAACGCCGCGAGCAGTGCCTCCGGTTCCAACGATTCGGCTTTCACCATCATCCAGCCGCCGAAAAAGTCGTTGCATCTGAAATGGGCGTCGTCCGTGGCGCAGGCATTCAGTCGATGGCCGCGCGCCAGCATGGCGTCCATCAGGCCCCAGCCGTCACCGCGGTCGGTACGCACCGCGCTGGCGTGATTATAGACCTCGATCGCATGGGCGCCGGAAATGCTCTCGGCGTCGGCGACGGTGAGGCCGTACCACGACGGGTGCGCGATAGCAACGAAGGCTCCGGCGGCGAGGCAGCGGGCGGCGAGCACCGGGCCGCTTTCTTCCGGGGGGGTTGGTTCGAAGTCGAGCGGCAGGCCCACCGACAGAATATGCCACAGGTCGCCGAGTTCGGTTGCCGGCGCATGCACCTCGGCGCCCAGCAGCGTGGTGAAGCTGTTTGTGCGATACGGGCGCGTGTCCGTGACCGGGAAATTGTAACACCCGAGAAAGTGGTCGGTGACGGCAAGAAAATCGTAGCCTGCGTCGCGATAGAGTGCACACACGTCGGCAGGATCGCGCACCGCGTCGGAGCGGGTGGAATGGGTGTGCAGGTTGCCCTTGTAGAAGCGGCCAGGGGCGGCGAAGGGGGCGAGCAACGTCATTGTCTGGTCTCCGTCCGATTTTTCCGTCCGGCTCTGCCTGCTACGGTCGCGCTTCAGGCGGTTGAAGCGTCCGTCTCATAAAGATCGTACCTGCGACCGGCGAATTGTAATACGCCGGCACGATCTCGAATCCCAGATGGTGATACAAGCTCTGGGCCGCGGTCATCGCAGGCAAGGTATCAAGGCATATGGCGACATAGCCGGCCTCTGTCGCAGCCGCGATCGCCGCGACCGCCAGTGCTCGGCCGAGGCCTGCGCCTCGGGCCGGCGGTGTCGCATACAGTCGCTTCATCTCGCAGCAACCGCGCTCGGGCAGCGGTCGAAGGCCAACGCAGCCGACGGCCTCGCCCGTGACGGAGAGCGCGATCAGCAGGGCGCCGGCTTGAGGAGCGTAGGCGCCGGGCAGCATAGCCAGTTCCGCCTCGAAGCCCTGGTAGGACAGATCGACGCCGAGCGTGTCGGCATAGGCGCGGAACAGGGTCGCGACCGAGGGGATGTCGTTGGCGGAGGCGGGTCGGATTGCGAATCCGCTGTCCACCTCGCCCCCTTCAACGCCTGGCGAAATCGATCAGCGCAGCGAACCCGGTTTCGGTGCCGACCGCCAACCGGGTCCCATCCGGGCTCCAGGCCAAGGCGCTGATCGGCCCATGTTCGGGCGGCACGACCGGCAGCACACGGGACGAGTTGATATCGGCGACCACGACAAGACCATCCGCGAAGCCGCCGGCGACGATCTCATCCTTCGGGTTGCAGGCCACCTGGGCACAGATGATGCCGTCACCACCAGCGAGTTCCAGCGGCGCCTTGCCCATCGGGCCGCCGCCGAAGAACGGCCACAGCACCATCGCATCGGCACCACTGCTGGCCATCCATCTGCCGTTGCGGGTGAACGACAGGCTCGCGGTCTTGGCGGGATAGCCGCTCATGCGCATGTGGGCACCGTCAGGCAGTTTCCAGCCGTGCAGGGCGTTCTCCTGCATCGCGGTCACAACCGCGTCGCCCTCGGGGTGGATGATGATGCCGGTGTGGCTGCCTTTCCATTCCAGTTTGCGAGGCGTGTCTGTCTTTGCCGCGACGAACCAGACCGAGGCGCCATTGTAGTGGGAGGCCGCGATCCGTTTTCCTCTCGTGTCGAACACCAGGCCGGTGACGGTGGAGGGGTGCGGCGAGTTCCTTCAACAAGTGGCCCGACTGGTCGAACAGACGCACGACCTTCCCTGCACTGGCGGCGATCAGTCCCTTGCCTTTGTCGAGGGCATAGGTGGCGACGTGCTCCACCCATCTCATGCCGAAGTTGCCGACGTTCGACGACGGTACCATCGGCAGCGATACGGTTCAGCCTGCCGTCGTCGCCACCGGAGATGAAACCGTCACCAGCCGGATCGGACGCGAAAGCGAGGATGGCACCGTCGTGGACCGCGACGGATGTCCACTCGCCGGGCGCACCCACCTCGGCGATCCGCACGGTACCGTCGCCGAGCGCGAAGCCGGCGCGCCGTCCGTCGAGGGAGAAACGGGCGGCGACCACGAACGCGTTGAGGTCGCGGGAGGTGCCACGGGATTTCAGCAGGAAAGCGGCTTCGGCGGTCTGGCTCATGACGGGAAGTTCTTTCGATACCTCATGGCCTGGACGATCGATATGTCACATCGTCAAAAAATCGGGCGAGTGCGCCAAGCCCCGTCATGTCACTGAGGATTGGCCGGGCGAGGCGCTTCGGCGCCCGACAGCCCGGCCGTAGCACAACAAATCGTGGGTGACCGGGACAATCCTGGTCATGACACGGCAGGTTGGCGGGCGAACAAGGCACAGGTTCAATCCGCGGCGCAGCTTTCGAAACCGGCGCAGTTCGCGCGGTTCAGGTTGCGGCCAATGAACAGCCAGACGGCCGTTTCGGCTCGCCTTCCTTGGCCGGGCCGACGAACGATCACCGTCGGCAACCACGTGGACGGCCTGGAAGGTGAAACGGTGGTCCTCGCCGCGCGATAATGCAGGATGCCTTGGGGCGCAGCAGGTCGAGCCTTGTCCTGCAGCAGCACGCCGATCCAGGCGTTGAACTTCTCCGGGTCGATCGGTCTTCCCGACCTCGAAGCTCATCGACGAGACGTCCTGATCGTGTTCGTGGTCGTCGTTGCTCATCGAGGAGATCCGGCTGCAGCGCCAGGACGCGCGACAGGTCGAAGGCGCCGCGATCGGTGACCCTGCTCATCGGTACGCCGCCGGCGGCGTCCGGTGGACGATGGCAAAGCGGTTGATCGAGCGCATGTCGCTTCGACCGCGTCGAGTTCGTCAGGCGTCGACCAGATACCGTCTCGTCGCACGACCACTCGGCAAAGGCGATCTGGTCGCGGCCTCGTGGCTGTCAGCGAGGCGCGCCGGCAGGTGCTTGGCGTCAACGACAGTGACGATGGCGTCGAGACGGGTCTTCGCCCTCCTGCCACCGTCGTCGTCGACGTAGAAGGTCTGCGCCACGGGGGCGGGATCGGCGATTCGTGTCGTCTCGATGATGATGCTGTCGAACTTGTCGCGCCGCTTGATCAGCCCGCCGACGATGCGGATCAGGTCGCCGCGCACGGTGGAGCAGAGTACCAGCCGTTGTTCATCGAGCACTTCCTCGTCGCTGTCCACGACGAGGTCGTTGTCGACGCTGAGGTCCCGAATCGTTGATAACCACGGCATATTTGCGTCCAGCGCCGCCCGGTCAGGATGTGGTTGAGCAGCGTGTCCGCCGGCACCGAGGTAGCCGTCAGCACTGTTACCGGCACCTGGGCAGTCGCGTCAGCCATGAAGTCCGGGCTCCGCGACGATTCGCGCAGCATAGGGCGTGGTACGGGACGTCCACCACCGCCGCCGAGGACGGCCGGCGCAGGGCCGCCAACTGGGCCGCGATCACCGGCACGTCGAAGCACTGGGCGCGCCGCCGTCCGGCCTCGACGAGGGCCGCCCGCCTGGTAGCGATCCCCGCCAGTGTTCGGATGGCGGCGGCGATGTCGCCGGGACGGTACGGGATCGGCATACAGCGCGGCATCGCCGGCGACCTCCGGCAAGCCGCCGCGGGGGGAGCAGATCAGCGCCGCGCCGCTCGCCAGCGCCTCCAGCGCCACCAGTCCGAACGGTTCGGCCCAGCGGCTCGGCACCACGACGATCGCCGCGCGGGACATCGCGGCCAGCACCTCCGGGTGGTCGCGATAGCCGAGCATGCGGACGTTCGCGGCCTCGGCGGCGGCGCGGATCACCTGGACGAAAGCGGTGTCCGGGCTGTCGAAGCTGAACCGGTCGGCGCCGATGATCTCGGCCCCCCAGCCGGGCAGATGCGGCAGCGCGGCGGCGCAGGCGGAGACGAAGGCGTCCGGCCCCTTGTCGGCGACCACCCGGCCGGCGAACAGCACCAGCCGTTCGCGTCCGCGGCGGCGGCAACTCGGTCAGGTCCAGGCAGTTGGGCAGCACCACCGGCGGCCGCGCCGGCGCCGCGACGCCGTCCAGCACGCGCCCGCGCAGGTAGTCCGAGGACGTGATCACCCTGGCGAGCCGCCGCAGCATGTCGCTCCGCTCCGCCGGGGTGGCGGCGTCGCGCATGCCCTGGGGGTCGTTGTTCAGGATCACCGTCACCGGCGTCGAGGGCAGCCGCGCCGCAAGGTCAGGGCGATTTCCGGGCGGTTGTGGACCTCGACTAACGCGGGGTTCAGCTTCTTCAGGATGTCGGCCGACCGCGGCGGCATAGCGGACATTGGTGTTGCCCAGCTTCCACAGCGTCGGGCTGACCGGACGGAAGTCGATATCGGGGAAGACGGGACCGTCCTGCTTGCCGCCGAACACGATGGTCTGGAAGCCCGGTGTCTGCACCAGCCGCCGCGCCAGCAGGCCGATCGCACCCGGTCCGGCCGTGCCCAAAACCCTCACGCGGCGGCAGGACGACGGCGACGGTGGGCGCGGAGGGGGCATCGACCGTCTATACCGTGGGCCGGATTATCGCGCCATCGGGCGGAGCGGCTCGATGCGGCGGGTCAGTCGGCCGGAAGCGCGCCTCCGCCATCGCCCAACCCAGCAGCAGGAAGAACCAGCCCCCCACCGGCATGCTGGTGAATGCGGTGGTCGACTGGATCGGCCAGAGCTGGATGAAGATCGCCGCGAACAGCCCGACCCGCAGCGGGTTCGGGTCGCGCCAGAGCCCGCGGCCCAGCGGCAGCAGCCAGGCGATCGCCATGGCACAGAACAGCGCCAGGCCGACAAAACCGCCGTCATCCAGCGCCTGCAGGTAGTGGTTGTGCGGATGATCCCAGCAGATGATCGCACCGCCGCCGTGCGGCTGGCTGCCATCGAAGCTCGGACGGAAATAGGCCGGACGCGGACAGCCGGTGCCGAACCCGTCGAAGCCCATGCCGGTGATCGGGTTCTTCACGCCGACCTCCCACGCCCGCGCGTAGAGCTGGCCGTAGGGCGAAACGGCGAAATGCTCCATCTGCGTCGAGAACTTCTCGACCAGCCGGTAATAGCGCGCTGGGCGCGACCACCGGCGAGGCGGCGAGCAGCAGCGCGCCGGCCACCGCCGCCGCCAGCACCAGCGGACGCAGCCAGCGGATCAGCAGCGCGACGATCAGCAGGCCGAACAGCGTCAGCACCAGCGGCATCCGCTGGCCGATCAGCACCATGACGACCACGCTGCCCAGCAGCAGCGCGTAGGCTCCGGCCGTCGCCCGTCCGCTGCGGCGTTTGAGGAGGTTGGCGACCGCCGGCAGCACTGCCGGGATGATCATGCGTGCCATCGGCGGGCCGGCTCGGGCGGTGCCGAACGGGCCGGTCAGCACGCCCTCGCCGGCGGGCGGCCAGCCGATCAGGTTGCGTCCGAAGATATACTGAATGAAGGTGTTGAGCGCGATCCAGGCGGCCGAGGCGGCGACCAGGCGGTAGATCCAGCGCCGAACCTCCGGCGTCCTCAGGACGAGGTGTTCCATGGCGGCGACCAGGATCAGGAAGCGGGCGGTCGCCAGCGCCTGGATCAGTGACCGCGTGCCGCCCTCGCCGAGGTGGGTGCCGGGGATCGGCAACGAGCAGATGACCAGCCAGGCCCACCAGACGCCGGCGACCCACAGCCAGCGGGTTCGCAGCCAGGCCCAGTCGCCGGTCAGTGCGGCGCGGGCCAGGAAACACAGGTCGATCACGCCGATCACGATCTCGGCCATGCCGTGGGCATGCAGCAGCAGCAGTGGCAGCAGCATCACGCCATAGAGCGCGATTTGCTCCAGGATGGAGGCGGGGCGGGATTGGGTGGTGCCGGACATGCCGCGGGTGGTGCCAGACAACGCGCCGAGGGGCAATGGCCGGGACGGCTCGGCCGCCCAACGCTGGTTTCGGGCGCCTGGGCGCGAGGCGACCGTCACGCTCCGGTATATAACCAGAACGATCCGGAGACGTCCAATGGGTATAGTGTTCCTCGTCATCGCCGCTTTCGTGCTGCTGGTCCTGGCGCGGTCGGTTCGCATCGCCTCGGAGTGGCAGCGCGCGGTGATCCTGCGGCTGGGGCGCTTCCATATGGTCGCCGGTCCGGGCATCTATTTCGTGCTCCCGGTCATCGACGCCGTCGCCCAGGTGATCGACTTGCGGATCCAGACCACCATGATCACCGCCGAACAGGCCCTGACGCGCGACACCGTGGCGGTGGGCGTGGACGCGATCGTGTTCTGGCAGGTGGAGAACGCCGAGGCCGCCGCCATCCGCATCGCCGACTACCGCCAGGCGATCGAGCGGGTCGCCCAGACCAGCCTGCGCGAGATGATCGGTTCCACCGACCTGTCGAAGCTGCTGTCCGACCGGAAGGCCGCCGATGAGCAACTGCGGCGCGGCGATCACCGCCAAGACCAGCACCTGGGGCGTCACCGCCAGCAGCGTGGAGATCAAGGACGTCTCGATCCCGCGCGAATTGCAGGACGCCATGAGCCGTCAGGCCCAGGCCGAACGGGAGAAGGATGCCCGGGTGACGCTGGCCTCGGCCGAGAAGGCGATCGCCGAGCAGATCCTGGAGGCGGCGAAGCTGTATGGCAGCGATCCGAACGCGCTGAAGCTGCGGCAGATGAACCTGCTGTATGAGATGAACAAGGAGCGCGGGACGACCGTGCTGATTCCGACCGACATGGCCAACAGCTTGGGGACGGTGGTTGCCCTGGCGAGGGCAACGCAGGGCGATCCTGCCTGATCGGCGGGCACCCGGGCGGGGCGTATAGGAGCTCCAATTATGTGGCAATTTGGCAACACGACCTGCGCGACGCAAAAAATGCTGCGTCGCAGCAAAAAATCCCTTGCGTGCCGCAGCGCGCGCAGGCCATTTTTGCCTCGCAGACGCGCTTCGGCGCACTGCTTTCTTGGACGTTTCCTCCCTAAACTTCGGCGGTGCCACAAGCACCGCCGTTTTTTTGTCGGACGGGAACGGTGTCCCGAGGGAGTGGTGTCCCGGCCGGATCAGCCAACGCCATAAACAATGCCAGTCCGGCCGGGGCCGGTATCGGCGTCTGATCGGACCGCTAGAACGTATCGTCCGAGCTGCCGCCGCTGTCCCAGCCGCCACCTCGCTGTCGCCTCTCCCGCTGTCCCAGCCGCCGCTGTTGTCGGTGGACGAGGAATCGCCGCCGGCGCTGGTTGGTCCCAGGTGCCGTTATCGACGTAGTCCTGGCCCGGCCGGAGCCGCTCCGCCGCCCTGTTCCCAATGCCGGTATCGACGTAGTCCTGGCTGGGCGCAGCCGGAGTCGCCCAGGGGCTCGCTCCCGGCACGCCGCCGCCGAAACCACCGCCGCCCTCAAGCCCCGATGTGGGGAGAACAAATTCATCAGCGCTTCGCCGGCCACCACGCCGCCGGCCACGCCGGCGGCGGTCGTCAGGGCCGACCGAAGAAAGCCGGAGCCGCCACGCTGCTGGAACATGCCCTGCTGGTAGTTCGGCGGATATTGCGGCGGCGGTGGCTGCTGGTAATACGGCTGTTGCGGCTGGGCGCCCGGGTAACCCGGGGCGCCTTGGCCGCCCCATCGCGGATCGCCCTGCGGCGGAGCCTGCTGCGGCCGGCTGCCGCCACCGAACAAGCCACTGAAAAATCCGCCGCCGCCCGGCTTTGGGCGGACTGCTGCGCCTGCTGGGCGGCTTGCTGGGCCTGCTGCAGTTCCCACTCCAGCCGCTTGATGCGGTTCTGCGCTTCGACCAGCGCGTGCTCCTGCACGAAGGCGAGCTGGGTGATGCGGTAGCGCGCCTCGGGATACTGGGTGAAGGCTGGCCGATGAAGGCGTCGGCGTCGCGGTCGACCGGCGGCAGGGCCGGCTGGGTGTGGACCGATCCGCCGGCGAAGCCGCCGGAGGGCGTCGCGCCGCCGACACGGGCGATGAACTGGCCGATGATGTCTCGTTCTTCGTTTGTCATTGGGTGTCCCCTATGGGTCCGTCAGACTGACCTGAACGCGCGGAATGTGGCGCTGATCCGAGCCCGGTCCACGGGTCCGTGGGCGGCGGCCCGAACGGGCCGATGCGGCGCATCCTCGATAACAGGGCAGCGGTCCATCATACCACCTTGATGCCGACAGCACGGGCTTGAGCGGCGGTCCTCCTGATCGATCACGCCGAATTGCATCCAGTACACGTTCGCGCCGAGTTGGATGGCCTCGTCCACCATGCCCGCGACATGGATGGATCGCGGAACACATCGACCATCTCCAGCGGCGTCGCCTCGGCAGGGAAGCCACCACAGTCTGGCCATGGATCGTCTGGCCGGCCAGGCTGGGATTGACCGGGGTCACGCTGTAGCCGCGATCCAGCAGGAAGCGCATCACCCGATGCGATGCGCCACGGCTTCGCCGATGCACCGACCAAAGCGATGCGCCGTGTCGTCGTCAAAACGTTACGGCATCGTCTCATCGGTATTGCCATCGAGCATTCGTGCTGTTCGTCGTCGTGTCAGCGCAAGGGCGAACGCCCCTCGCCGCCGGCTGCCGCGCGCTCCACCTTCGCAAAACCTCCAACATGAGAAGAAATCTCACAAGGAAAGTCTCCACAAGGAGAGAGATGTCGGATGACCAGGCGTTTTCCCTTAGTGGGGAAACGCTCGGGCTCACATTTATTGAATTTGATCAGCCTCAGGTTGTTCGCGATACGAATTCGGATCGATTTTCTCCAGTGCTGGTGGTTCGAGTTCGCCATACCGTGGATCATCCCCGGAGCGAGCTTCGGAACCGATAAACCACATGAGAAAACAATGCTTTGCCGAGCCAGCTCGATCGATTTGGGAAGTTCGTCGTAAGGGGCTGATCCAGGCATGGCGAACTTCGAATCGGGCACTGACGATTTTCAGCCTGACCGTGAAGGCCTGAAAATGGTCGATCTCTTTGTTTGATTGATTATTTACGCGCCAGGCACGTTCTGCTCAGCGTGATTACGCCAGTGCGGTGCGGCGTCACGTCGACCGCCAATTTCCCGCCGCTCACGGCGATGGCATCGCTCGTTTGAAGCCGATTTTCGATCCTGTCCGCTCGCACCCGTGGCGCTCCGCGCCGCTCGGCTTCATGGAACGGTTTCCCAGCCCGTACGACGCCGGTTTCGCCAAACCCCAGCGTCCCGAACGTGTCGACCCCGCCGCCTGCCGCGCGGCCTCCAGCGCGAGCAGCGGTGCGTCGATCGCCTCGTCGGTGAGTTGGAACGTGCCGAAATGCATCCCCACCGAGCGGCGCGCGCCCAGGGCCAGATGCGCCTGCATCGCCTCGGCGGGGTTCATGTGGACCGGCGCCATGAACCATCTGGGCTCATACGCGCCGATCGGCAGCAACGCGACATCGGGCGCCCCCAGGCGCGCGCGGATATCGTCCCAATGCGGGCCGGCGCCGGAATTCGCCGGCGAACAGCACCGTCCCGGCGCCGGCGCTGATCATGAAGCCGGCCCACAGGGTGCGATTGCGGTCGAACGGCGTGCGCGCCGAAAAATGCCGCGCGGGGGTCGCGGTGATGCGCAACGGACCGGCCGTCGTGTCCTGCCACCAGTCCAGTTCGGTCGCGACGATGCCCAGCTTCGCCAGCGTCCGCCTGTTGCCGAGCGTGGTGACGAATTGCGGGGCGTGACGGGCCTGAAGGGCGCGCAGGGTCGGAAAATCCATGTGGTCGTAGTGGTTGTGCGACAGCAGCACCACGTCCGGCCGCGGCAGATCCTCCAGAGCGATACCGGGCTGCCGCGCCCGCCTCGGCCCGGCCCAGGAGACGGGCGAGCAACGCTCGCTGAAAATCGGATCGGTCAGCACCACCGCGCCGGGCAGGCGGATCAGGAAGCTGGCGTGATTGATGAAGGTGATGGCGACGCTGTTCGGCTCCACCTGGCCCGGTGGCGGCGGGAACACCGGGTCGGCGACGCGGGTCGGCCAGGTGGCACGTTGCTCACCCCGCAATCGCCAGCGTAGCACCTGCATCAACCCCCGCGCCGGCCGGTTTGGCCCCGGGTTGAAGAAGTGCCGCCCATCGTAGTGGTCGGAGAGCGGGAAGCGTTGGTTCATCGCCGATCAACGTAGTGTCATTTCCGGATGGTCGCCAGATGGGCCCGTGGTCGATGCTGGCAAGCGGCATCCGACTGGCCCGCCTGTCGTTCAACGGCGCAACCTCTCCGCATCCCCTGTCTTCGCCCGATTGCACGCGGGCCGACCCAGACGAGCCAGACGCTCAGCGAATGACCCCCTCACGCTTCAACGCCCGCACCGTCGCTCGGAACGCATCGACGGTGATCGCCATCTCCTCCTCCCCATGCATCGCCGAGATCCACCCCGACGGGACCGGTGTTCATATCGACGCCGTTGACCAGCAGCCCCAGACGAAGCTGCCCGGCGACACCTTCGCCGCTCGGCTTGGTCAGCATTTTCGGAATGAACGCCACCGCATCGAACCGACTGGGCATGATGTCGGCCCCCTCCGAATTCGTATAGATGTGCATCCCGGGTAGGATCCGTGGACAGCCCACTTCACCCGTTCTTCCGCCAGCACCTCGTTCATTTTCGCCCGCACCGCTTCGCCGTAGGCATTCGCCCGCGCGCAGGCATCGGTGGCGGCGATGATCTCCAGGGTCGCGATGCCGGCCGCCGCGGAAATCGGGTTCGCATTGAACGTGCCCTGATGGGAGATCTTCTCCTGACCGGTCTCCTTGGCGACCTTGAAGTCCAGCCAGTCCATAATGTCCTTCCGCCCGACCACGACCCCGCCCGGCAGTCCGCCGGACATGATCTTCGCCAGCGTGGTCATGTCCGGCGTGATCCCCAGCGCGGCCTGCGCGCCGCCCGGAGAAACCCGGAATCCCGTTACGATCTCGTCGAAGATCAGCACGCTGCCGGCCTGCCGGGTCAGGTCCGCAGCAAGGCCAGGAACGACGGCACGATCGGCATCTTGCCGAAACTCGCGCCGGTCGGCTCCAGGATGACGGCCGCGATATCCTTGTGGTCGTTGAAGATCCGCGTGATGCCCGCGTTGTCGTTGGGTCGAACAACAGCAGCGTTCGGCCACGCCGTCCAACACACCCGACTGGTCGCCGTGCCATCGTAATGATTGGCGAGGCCGCTGGTCATGTGATCCTGCCAGCCATGGAAATGTCCACGGAACCGCACGATGTTTGGTCGCCCGGTGTACGCGCGGGCCAGCCGCAGCGCCATCAGGGTCGCCTCGGTCCCCGACGAGGTGAACCGGACCCGCTCGCGGACGGCACCATCCGGGTGATCAGTTTCGCCCAGCGCACCTCCCGTTCATGGCAGGCACCGAAATGCGTTCCGCAGTTCCAGCGCCGCATGCACGGCCGCATTACCGTCGGATGGTTGTGGCCTAACAGGAGCGCGAACCGTGACCACCGAAGTAATCGACATATCGGTTGCCGTTGACATCCCACTTGACCGGCCCAGACGCGCGCTGGATATATATTGGATACGGATCGAGATGGCCGGCCGTCATGCGGCGAACCCACTCGACAATGCAGCCGCGCGCCTCGGCCGCCAGCGCCGCGGACCCGGGAGTCATCGCCTCATAGGCCGGGTCAAGGTCGCATTCGGTAACGTGCTGGCAGACATGGACGATCCTTCTGGAAATCCAGACCATTCCCAGCCTGACCGCGCGGGCCGAAAATGGTCTGCTCTTCGTCTAAGCGCATGATTCACGCGCCGGGGACGTTCCGCTCAGCGCGATCATGCTCTACGCCGATGCTTATAGCGCCTTCGCACCATCCGTGCACCATCGCGGAGCGGGGGCTTGCTTCGGCTGATGCAAATCTGCCCTCATGCGACCGATATCAGGCAACAGGACAACACGATGTGGCAATTCTGGATCGACCGCGGCGGCACCTTCACCGACATCGTCGCGCGCGACCCGGACGGCAAGCTGTCCACCCATAAGCTGCTGTCGGACAACCCGGAGCACTACAAGGACGCCGCCATCGCCGGTATCAGGTTGATCCTGGGCCTGGCATCCCGACGCGCCGATTTCCGCCGGGCACGATCGAGGCGGTCAAGATGGGCACCACCGTCGCTACAAACGCCCTGCTGGAGCGCAAAGGCGACCGCACCCTGCTGCTGGTGAACAAAGGCTTCGCGGACGCGCTGCGC
>CAWFNN010000015.1:0-397589 GCA_963817185.1 uncultured Alphaproteobacteria bacterium
ATAGATTACTCGGCCAACAGATCGAGCAGCCGTTGAGTATGCGCTGCCATGTGTGCCACGTCTTGGATGATGTGGGTTGAGCCGCATCTCGTGCCGCTATCAGCCTGACTCGAATCGCGAAGCGACCTCAGGCTAATGGAATTGCTCGACAATTATGAGCCAGGGCGTTTCGACTCGAGGTGAAGACCCACTAGCCCTTGTTCGCCGTGGTGCGCAACGAGCCTATCGAAAAGCAAAACGTTGTTCATGTTCAAATGCCTCTTCTGAAATCGCCAGACCGTCGATCGGCCAGACCAGACCTATGTATGTCATCTGGCCGCTCCGGGTCAATATTACTATTCGGACCTCAAGCATGACCTTATATTCGATCCGGCTCATCTGATCTGATATATAGATATGCATGAGGCGCTAGTTGCCTTGGTCAACCTATTTGAAGGACATGAACATGAGACTGATCGACATTACAGCGGCATCGGAGTATCTCGGCCTGCCATCCAAGGCCATCAAGATAGCAACCAAGCATCGGCAACTGGCGTGCATTCGTCCCACACCGAAGAAGACCCTATACGATCTGGCTGATCTCGATGCATGGCGTGCATCATGGCAACGGATCGAAGCCGTCCGTCAATAAGAAAACCCTCGCACCGGGAGAATGCGAGGGCCGGAGGCACGAAAACCGATTAAAGCTACGAGGTATTTATATCCCATCGGTCTGGTCATTGCAACATCTCCTTGTGCATTTTACAAGGACATATTTCATGCTTATTCATTATGTGAGTTCCCTCGCAGCAGCCGGGAAGACCTACGAGGCGATCAAGTTTGTTGTCGCCGGAGTCCGAGCCGGTGAACGCTTCATCATATGCGCGCCCTCAACCTTGCTGGTCGATCAGATCGCAAAAGATTGCCGGAATGCTGGGTGCGCGAGGGTCACGGCGATCCATAACGACGACGGCGAGGAATTGTCGGTCGTCGCCAGACTGACAAAACACTTCAAGACTACTGATTGCAACCGTGGTGAGATCGTAGTGATGACGTTCGCCGCGATGGAGCGCATCCAGTACATCGAAAAGCGGAAGGATTGGCATCTGATCGTCGATGAGGTGCCAACACCAATCTATCATGAGCGGTTCAGCTTGATGGACAACCGCGATCATCTGCTCGATTTGATCCAAGAAACACACTGGAACGCAGCATACAGCCTTTTATCAGCAAGCGAGGCGGACACCGGCAATGTGATGCACGTGGGACAGAACCCATATGACGATGAGATCACGCGCTACACGTCGAACTTCGCCAACAAGCTGCTGTCGCGACATTGGGAATGCTTCGCGTTGAACGGTCAACTCGCCAATTTCCGCGAGCGCCAAGCCGCAAAGAATGCGATCGACATGTTCGGTTTGCTGCGACCATCAATCTTCGGCGGCTTCAAGTCGGTCACGATGATGGGCGCGTGCATGGAGGACTCGTTGGTGTACCGCTATTGGCGGTCGCTTGGTGTGCGATTCGAACCGCACCCGGTCATAAAGCCGCGCTTCATCAAATACCCAAACGCCGATCTGGTCACGGTGCAGTACGCCATCGATCGCAAGTGGTCTGCCAAGGTCAGGGATACCGTCATCAACGGCAAACGCGTGATTGACACCGTTGCTGAACGGTGCCTCGCCGCCATAGGCGACGAACCATTCGTCTATCTGGTCAACAAGGCCGAGCACCAACTCGCGTTCGAAAACGGCAAGGCACTCCCGCACCTGAGTCACGGCCTGAACGAGTACCAGAGGTTTGACAACGCGATGCTGCTGAGCGCGCTGAACCCTCCACCTGCGTACTTCGGATTCTGCAACGAGATGATGGGCCTAGATTCTGACGAGGTGCAGACGGCGATCTATCGCGGGGCGATCTATCAGGCATCCATGCGGATCAGCATTCGCGATCTCAGCAATCAGGACCGGAAAAGGATTCAAGTGCCAGATAAAATCTCCGCCATCTGGCTCGCCAATGTGATCGGCACCGATCACATCGAGAAGTTGCCCGGCAACGAGATTGTGAGACCAGACGGCAGACATGTGCCGACGCCGAAGACCAATGCCGAGATGATTCTTGCCCACCGGCAAAACAGAAGGACTGAGCTAATCGCTGAATTGGATGAGGTGAACAAGATGGGAGAAAGGACATCCTTATACAATATAAAGGAAAGCCTTTCTCCCGCTCATGTGGGTTCCATCTTCCAGGACAAATACAGCATTTACGCCTCATCTACACGGGGCATATCCGTTACTTCTTTCCGCAATCTCCTTGCCGAAGCCCATTCCAAGGTCGTCGACGAAAAGACCGATCGCAGTCTGATCTGCCCGGCCGTCTTCAATCCCGACTTGGCCGAAACTTGGCGCGGCAACGAGAATATCGTCTCAATGTCTGGCATATGGATGGACAATGATGGCGGCGACCTGACACCGGATGAGTTCGCCAAGATGCTGAAAACCCCGATGTGCATTTTCAACTCATTCAACAGCACGACCAATGCGCCGCGCTGGCGTGTGTGGATACCGACCTCGCACTTGATCACACGCAACGTGCATAAGGAGCTGCTGGCGCAGCTACGCAAGCTGATGGTGCGACGCGGGTACTATGGCAAGTCGTATATCGCCAAGCACCCCGATCGACGGGTGAAGCACCATGGCTTCGATGAAGGCAAGATGGCACAGGCGGTGTTATTCTATCTGCCTTCCCAGGCGAAGGCCGGTGCAGACGCCAGCTTCTTCCTCGAATATCACTGGAACAACGACCTCCTGAACCCGTATGAGTGGGTTGACCGCACAATAGTGGATCATCGGCCACCTACCATCGTCAAACCTGCCCAGGCCGTCTCCAAGGCGTTGCAACGCATCGGTGGGACGACAACCGCCCAGGCCAAGATCGAGGCTGCAAATGCGAACTGGCAAAGCCATCAGAAGGGAGGAGGCAATGCAGCCTTCTTCCGACTGGCGGTGGCCTACAAGCACGCTGGCCTCAGTTGGATAAATGCAGAGCCATTGCTGAGACAGCAGGCGCAATGGGCGCACCCAGGATCACAAGTCGAGCGACTGAACGATTTGAGGAACTACGGCCGCAAAATCTGGCGCAACTAATCAACCGGCTATGGCCAATTATGGCCGTAGCGCGGCTTTACGATGACCGACCTCCTTTACCGGGAAATAGCTGTCAGGGGACGGGTTGATCATCCAGCGGCGATCGGCAGCAACCGAATAAACCGGTTGCTTCTCTCGATGCTGCGGGCCCCCAGCCGAAAAGATTTGGCCGTCATAGCAAAGCGTTGTCACCGAGGGGATTGGGGCACGCCGCAGCCGTTGGAGCATAAATATCTAAAACTCATCGGAGGAACCATCATGAGGCACACAGAACTTGAACCACCATTTGCGGGCACAGGAAGCCATCCGCACATCGCTACGATCGCTATGGACCCGGCCCAAGTTGGACGGTTCATTCGTATGACGGAGGATCAGCCGGACGTGCGACTGCTGGGCATCGACAGTCGTTCGCCGGATAACTGGATCGTCTTCGCAGCGTGCGCAAGTCGTGCAGGGCGAGACATGCTGGAAAGTGAATGGTAACCCAGAATTTCAAACGTCCGTCCCGGCGGTGTCGGAATTCGTCAACAGGTCAGCGGCAGCCATTGGCACAGTCGCAACACACGGGGCTGGTTGGGAGATCAGACCATTGACGCCCAGAGCGCGGGAGACCACTTGGACAACGATCTCCGAGACCCGTGTCCATTCTTGGTCAGTTGGATCGATCGGGGTTGCAAAGGTCATCAATGGCCCGCTGCTGGGAACTGTGAAAAAGACTGAAACGGCAATACCTGCCTCCCGAAGGGACTGGGTGACCTCGTCGCCGACATCGTTCAGGGACGCCTTGAGTTTGGCTCGCTGTTTAGAGTTGTCGCGCCTTTCTGCGGCGCGGGTCTCGCGCGGGTCATGGTCGGGTTCTTCTATGAGTTGGGGCATGGATCGTCCTATATCAGTAAATACGATAGTATTTATCTGGGACGAAAACCAAAGGTAGACGATCAAAATGACATTCGCTGACTGGCATTACCGAAAGAAGTCGATGGTCGCGGCGGTGGTACGAATTCAATCGCCCAATCCGCAGCCGCAAACCGGCGCAGGTGGACGCCTGCATCGCTGCTATCGCGGTGTGGCGTCCTCCGGGGGATTGTGAGTTCATCTAGCGCGGCCCAACCATGGGCGTGGGGCCTCTCGATTGGATTGGCTGGCAGGCCGCTACCTCACATTCGCGTAACCACACGGTTGGGATTGCCCATTTCGTGATAACGTGACTTTGGTCAAAAAATAAGGGAGGGAATCGATGCGCGCTTTTTGTCTGGCGGGCTGTCTCAGCGTTCTCGCCGGTTCCGCAACTGCTCAGCAGTCGTCCTCGCAGGAAGCTTATATGGCGAGGGTCATGAAGGCCGCTCCGCCCCAAATCGTCCAAGACGCCACGATCATCAAAATGGACGGCAACGAGATGCAAACCCTGAAAAAGGGTAGCAATGAGTGGACCTGCATGGAGGCCAACGGCGTGCCGATGTGCATGGACCCGAACGCGATGGAATGGGCGCATGCGTGGCAGACCCACGGACCAGCACCGACCAGCACCGGGTTTATCTACATGCTGGCGGGCGACACCGGGGCAAGCAATACCGACCCCTATGCGAAAGGGAAAACCGCCGACAACCACTGGGTTGAGACCGGATCGCACGTCATGATCGTCGGCGCAGCGGCCAAGACGATGCAAGGGTACCCAAGGACTGCCGACGCTGACCCGACCAAGCCGTACGTGATGTGGCCGGGATCGCCGTATGAGCACCTCATGATCCCGGTGAAATAAACGCTCGGGTTACACGCCCTTATGCAGGGGGTAAGCTGAAGGCGTTGTTGGAGCAGCCAGTTGATAACATCGGCTCGCGCTTTCAGAGAAAGGGTTTGATTGACGGGAGAGTCCGCAAGGTCGCCGAACTGGGACAACAGCGGCGAAGCTGAAACCTCTCGTCGGACACGGAGCAGCATGTAAAGCAAGAATTCCGAAGGCTCGGCTGGGAGGCCGAGGACGCGAATTCCTGGCGCCCGTCGATGCTTAGATTGACCGTCTGGAGCACGAGGCGGCGACCCTGCGAAAGATGAGGGTCGAGTTGTTCGGTGAGGCATAGTCGGTGCCTTCGTCGTGCACAGCGAAGGTGGCGGAGGATTTCGGCCCGTATCGATCGGCGAAAAGGCGTAAGGGAAGGACGGTCTGACCCTTGCAGCAATTCAGTTCCAGATTGCAGGCAGGACAGTCAGAAAGCCGATGCGCGAGACGGAACGGCGGCGGGTGCATGGCCGCAAGTGAACGATAAGAGAACAAGCGGTTTCGGTCTGCCGTCGCGGAGCGCCGAGCGTCCTCCCCCCGATTGACGCTCCGGCGGCTCGAACGATCCGCTAGGTGTCGGGGGTGGAGGCCCCGTAGATGATCGCGTTCCTGGGCCATCTGGGGCCTTCCATCCGCGCGCCATATTTCATTTCCATCAGCGCCTCGAACCGCTTCCGCGTCAGGAGGCCAACCGCCCAGCGCCCTCCGATGCTAAGCCCAAAGCTAGCACCATGCTGCGCCCGCAGTTCGGCGAGCACCTCTTGACGGATCGCTTCACGGTCGTCTGCATGAGCATCGCAGCGGGCCTGATGTTCACGCTGCTTTGCGATTAAGACCTCGTGCCGATACTCGGCAGCGACATCGAGGGGTGGCAGTCCGTGCGTCCTCCGGAGAGCGTTGCGCTTTGTGATCGCATGGAAGATCGCGGCCTTGTCGATCATGATCCCTCAATCTCGGTTGCCCTCATTTGACCTACCAGCCGCCAAACCATACCCCGATGCCATGCACGATGCCGACCGGGAAGAAGGTGGCATCCGCGATCAGCAGGGGACGCATGCCGTTGGTCGCGCAAAATACGATGGATGTCAGCCACGCCGAATATGCAATCGCCAGCGCCAGGACGATGCTCCCCAGCGTCCATACATCCATCGGCCCGCTTGCTTGCCGCATCATTTGGCTGGGTCCCCCTCGATCGCGCAGTCCGTATGGGTGCGGTATATCGACTTATAGCGCGACGACCCGGTGTCAGAAAGCCCGCTGAATGGGGGTGAGCCGGGGTATGCGTCGCCGTCCATCTACCTCGATCCCGACGGGGAATAAGGGGGCGCCAACGATCATGAGATGCCGGTAATCGTCCCTGCGGTGGTCATGTCCATCGGGCCGATCTCCCACTGGGTCCTGCTCTTCCTCCGTCAGTCGGTGATCAGGTTCGACAGAGGCGACGGCGAACAATACGGCAACCGCTCTTGCCTAAAGGCCAAACACCTTTGGGCGCAATCTGCGAATAGCCCATCGGTTGCCTGTCGGCCCGGATGCAGGACGCTCTCGGAGGTCCCGTTCGCTCAAACCATGCGAAATGACCAACAGGAGGACTGCTCATGTCCATAGAGATCATTCCAGCCAGGGCCGCGCTGGGCGCCGAGATCAGCGGTATCGATTTAGCTGAACCGCTCGACGATGAGACGTTCGCCATGATCGAGCGGGCCTTTAACGATCACGGCGTCATCTTTTTCCGTGACCAGCACATCACTCCGGCCCAGCAGGTTGCTTTAACCCGTCGTTTTGGCGAGATCGAATTCAACATCTTTGGCGAGCGCTGGAGCGTGCCAGGAAGTCCCGAGATTGTGGTGGTCTCCAACGTCACCGAGGACGGCCGCCCGATCGGCGTCCGTCGCGCTGGCGAGCACTGGCACAGCGATATGTGCTACGCTGCCCGGCCACCACGCGGGACCATGCTGTACGCGCTTGAGGTTCCTGACCTGTACGGCTTACCCCTGGGCGATACCGAGTTTGCCAGCGCCGCTGCGGCCTGGGATGCGTTGCCCGCGCCGATCAAAGATCGGATCGGCGGTCACGACGCGATCTTCGACTTCAGTGCCCGTAAGCGTGCCTTCCCACTCACCCAAGCGGAGATCGATCGCTATCCGCCGGTCCGTCATCCAATCGTTCGGACGCACCCCCAGACCGGCCGCAAGTGCCTGTACGTCATGCGCGACGATTGCACCGGGATCGACGGCGTGAATCAAGAAGAAGCCGAGGCGTTGATCGCCGCACTTGCCGATCACATCGTCAAGCCCGCCTTCATTTACCGCCACCAATGGCGCCGTGGAGACCTGCTGATGTGGGACAACTGCTCGGTGCAGCACCGAGCCATCCAGGACTACGACATGCCACAGCGGCGGCTGATGTATCGGACGACCATGGGCGGCACTGTCCCGAGATAGATCGGCGCCAAAGTCTCGCCGGGCTAAATTGGGCGCCATTAACGGCCTTTGTGTCCTCGACGCCTGTCGTGCAGGTCCATTCGGATCGGTCATTGGGCGTCGCCAGTCAGCCCACGCGCCCTGAGGCGTTCCCTCAGCAATTCCACCAGCGTCGCCGCCGTATCCTCCTGCCGCTCGGCCGGGATATGCTGGCTGACGGTATGGGCCGCGCCCTCGATCAGCGCGCCCAGAATGGCGTAAGGGTCCACATCACTTTCGCCAATCATGCTGATCATCTGGGCGAGGATGTGCAACGGCGCGCTCGCGGATCGACAGATCGCCAATCTTGGCCTCGGCCCGCAATCGCTTGGTTTATCACTTCAACGTCGGTCATCGTGGTCTCTACATTTGAAGCGTTCCGAGCATCCTGCCGCAACCAGCCATTGGCATCTGTTCACGAAACCGTTTGCACGGGCGATGTTTATGGGGATGTTATATACGATTCCAGGCCACTACCGCGTCCGAGGGTCGATCTCGATGAACAACAGGCTCATCGTTCTGGCGATATCCAGCGTTGTTGTCACCTGCACCGCACACGCGGCAAAGACCGTCTCGATCAACACGAATACGGCTGGTGAACTGGCCGATATCTGCGGCGTGAAACAAGGAGACCCGGCGGCGGCTACCAAGCGCACCTTCTGCCAAGGTTTTGCCCAAGGCGCCATCAATGTGGAATTACGTCACGCTGGACAGGACAAACCGTTTTGCTTTGGCAAGGGCGCCCCGTCGCGCGCCGAGACGATGCAACAGTTCGTTGCCTGGGTCGGTGCCCTGCCGGAGCGACGCCTGCTGGCCTCAACGGATGGGCTGTTCCGCTTCTTGAGCGGACGCTATCCGTGCGGGGCGAAGTCTCCGACCGGCAGCGAGACATCCCAGCCCGCCGAACCTGCCAAATAGCCAAAAAGGCAACGGTTCCGCAAATTCGGGGGGATCGATCTGTTCAATCGTTTCGGTATATCATGCCCGGTTGCTGGTGACCATCAGCCCAGAATTCGCTCCACGCTTGTTCGGACCAAACCGCCGTTTGTCTGCAGCCATGGCACGGATATAGCCTATTGCCCAACGGTGAAATCGATGGAGCCGTCAGTGAGGTCTGGGTCAGGCACCGACTTCGCCGACCAGTGCAGTTGGTAACGGCCCGGCGGAAGGCGTGGACTGGAGGCGAAAAGGACTTCCGGAGCAGAGTTCAGGTTCGGCGTCAGGGTCCGCGCGAGGTGATCGCCCTGCGTGAGCCACATGCGCGATGTTTGATGATCGATGAGGCCATCAAACCGAACGACATACTCCGCGTTGTTGCCGTCCACGATAGCATGAGCGGCCGGGAAGCATTCCACCATTCGCATTGGACGAGACCACGCGCCCGACGGTGACACCAGGAGCAATGCTATCCCGATCGCGGCACGTTCAACATATTTTCGCATGGGCCTCTCTCACACGCATATTGCATGGCTCCCGTTTGTCGGCGGCGCGCGATCCATGCGGTGGATCGACCCATCCACGGTTCGGAAGGGTTGGTCCAGCATAGGACCAGGATGGCCAAACAGACACCGATGAGCAAGTCTCGAACGTGAAACCTGCATTCACTCCGCGTGCCCTACATCGTCCAGGAATTGAACCCAGTGGCCGGGTAGCCCATGGCGTCGCGCCCCTTCTCGCAACAGCGAAATGTAGCGGTGCGACGGGTTGCCATCGATCTGCTTGCCGGTGGCCACGTACGCGATCGCGGTCACGGAATAGCCGTTCATATCCTCCGCCACCAGCCACGTCGGCTGATAACGCCCACCCGGCACCCCTTCGGTTGAATTCAGGCGGATCATGTCTCGACGCGTGGTCTTGTATAGGACCCCCCAGACTTCTTGATCCGCGTCGGGACTGATGTTGGCTGGCGCGGCCTTGCCTTTCGGTCTGCCCTCCAGATTGAAGCGTAAGCGATAACCAGCGATGCGACCAACACGGGATTCGAGCGGCTTGATCTTGCGGCGCTTGACGAATGTTCCTTCATCCATGTTGGAACCATAAGCGAAGTACCAAATCTGGTCCCACGGCCGACCATCCAGCACGAGACCATGCCGCCGGTAGTGCCAACGCGACACCTGCCAGGACTTTGCAAGCCATCGTCGCCAACGGATTCGCATCCGGGCTGTCTGCCACCCAACGTCCCCGACTGCAACGGTCGGGAACCTTCGGGCAAACCGCGACGGCGATCTGCCCTGTTTGATGCAAACGTGTCGGTCGTCGTTGGCAACTGCTGGCGATCAGTTTCGACCGGTCGCGCGGCCATGTCATCGCCGATCGACTGCCTTCATCGCAGTAGGGATCATCGCCCCGTCCTCCTCTTGGAGGTCGCGGCGGCCCTTAAGCCGGTTGCTTCGCTATGTGATTGCGGTTCGGTAACGCTATGGATATCCTGAACATCTCGAATCACGAACGGGACCAACAGCGTGCGGAAGAACTTGTCGCTCCGAGCCGAACGAGACGCGATCTGCCGCGAACTCAAAGCCTCCCACGGCGCTGAGATAACGATGTATCGGCATCTCAGAAACGCTGGTGAGCATTGGATCGCGGTCAAGGCAGAACTGGGCGAGCGTGGAATCAACATCAACGCCTGGGCCAAAGAGAACTTGCCGGTCGGCAGGCAATGGATGGACCGCCACGCGGAACTCTTCAAGCGATGGAGAGAGTTCCTTGAGGCTAAAAAGTGGGCCGATGGCCTGCCGCCTTCCACTGACCGCCGACCAAGCTTGCAATTGGCCTTCGACATCATGGATACGAAAAAACGTCACGATACCCAATCGTCAGCGCGTGAAAGCGCCTACAATCCGGTTTCAAAACGGAACTTCGATGCAGCCGCTCTCGTTATCGCGAATGATGACCGCCGGAAAATCTCGCGATCGTTGCCAACCGATCACAGCAACGGCGGCGATGGATCGCCGAAGCCTTACGCGCTTAATCCGACCAGCACGTTGCTCCAGGGCGACTGCATCGAGATGATGCGAGGCCATGTGGCCGACAACTCGATCGATGTCGTAATTGCAGATGTTCCGTATTTTCTGCGGCAGCCGGATCAGGCCTTCACGGGTGACCTCATCGAGACGAGAGGTAATGGGGATCAATTCGCGGAAGTCTGGGATCGGTATGACGACATTGATGCGTACGAGAGGTTCTGCATTGGGTGGATCGGTGAGGCCATGCGCGTCTTGGACCCAGAAGGCTCGCTGTTCGTCCTCGGCACGTATCATAATATCGGTTTGATCAATCGAATTTTGCAGGTCAAAAACATCGAGATTTTGGGCCATATCGTTTGGCTCAAGCGAAACGCCGTGCCGCACCTCGCTGGACGGCGACTTGCCAGCAGCCACGAGACGGTGCTGTGGGCAGTCAAGTCGAGGAGCTACAGGTTTCGCTATCGCGAGTGCAAGGCCGCAGTTTATCCAGGCGATGGCCTCAAGAAGGCCGGTCTTCAGATGCGGGACGTTTGGGACATCCCCACTGATTCGCGGGATGCCACGGGTCATCCGTCGCCAAAGCCAGTCGCCCTCTATGCGCGAATGCTGGATGTTGCCGGAAAGCCGGGCGGATTGTTGCTCGATCCGTTTGCGGGTGCAGGAACCGGCGCGCAGGCCGCGATGCGCTGGGGTATGCGGTCCATCAGCATCGAACGTGAAGACCGTTATGTCGAAATGATCAAAGCGCAACTGCAAGCGAAGGGCTGACGGAAACGAATCGGGCGGCAAATGCTAAAGTCAACGAAGCTGCCGATTGATTGATAGACTTCCAACCGATTAGTGCTTCGTGCTCGCTATATTGCTCGATCCGCAACATTATTCGGGTCGCTTGCAACACAGGTCGTCTCCAGACGCATCATAGTTGCACCTGGGCGCCGCCACGGCTCAACAGAACGATCGGCCAGAGAAAATAGCCGGAGCGTCGGCAGGAAAGTAGTGAGATTGGGACCTCTTGATCAGAGGTAGTTGCAGAGACCATCCCGCGCTGAGACTGCCCTCGCTTCGAAGCGAGCGCCATGAGGTGGATAGGGCATGTGGCAGAGCCTTGCCGTAGGTGTGCCGATAGAAGTGATCCGCTGGGCAGCAGTAAGCACCCTTTTCGCGACATTGTCTCCGCCCGGTGCCTGCGAGCGGCGACCGCTAATCGAGAAGTGGGCAATTTGGCGGACATCCGCTTCGGGAAGTGTTCGTAAGCCGGAGCCACTTCGATCACGAGCGCGCGAGGCGAACCCGAGGTCACACCCAAATGCTGTGCGATAACAATGAGTTCATTTTCGACCGCGTTCCAACGTGTAGAATATTCGCTAGTTACAACTCATGGTAGCTTCGGCCATTCCCTATTGGTGATAGTTATATGCCCTATGTCGCCAAGATCGGAATGCTGCCAATGGGCAAAGTTCTTGTCATTGATGATGAGGCGTTCATCTGCGATCTGCTCGGAGAGTACTTCCGCGACGATCTCGGCATGATCGTGGAATGTGCGACCTCCAGCATCGAAGGTGCGGACGTGCTTGAGCGAGGCCGCTATGACCTCGTGCTCATCGACGCCGGGATGAGCGAGAGGTCCGGGTTTGATCTTGCGGCTCTCGCGGCCAATGAAGATACGCCCGTACTGCTGATCTCTGGGCATCCAGAAACAAATCTCATATTACATCAGTTCAGTTTTCCCCATCTCACCAAGCCTTTCACCCTGGACAAATTGCGCATCGAAGCCGCTCGGATAATGAACGAACATAGCAAAAATATCGCAGGTGTCAAAGCCTCGGCCGCTCGAATGGAGGCGAACGCTCAGGCGCTCAAGGCGGCAATGGCCCAGTCAGATCGGCTGCTAGACGCCGCCAGGAGACAGGAGAAGCTTGGTCGCTGGGGCAATGTTCTTACCTCCGAGACTGACTCTCCATCGGTTGGCTGATGGTGGGCGATTCCGTGCCAGGATGGGATGAACGCGACCCGTGACGGGATGCAGCAGGTCACGTTCATTAAATTGAGGCTGTACTCGGCGTCTATGACCGGCGAAGCCGGGTCACTCCGCACGGGCACAGTCGATCCACGATAACCTTTTTACGCCGTACTGTGCTTGCGGTGCCACGCCCTGGGGCATGCCGCTGATCGCCGACCAAGCTTGCAGTCCGCGTTCGGACGCGAAACAGCATTCCGACATCCAATCCTAAGCGCGTGCGAGGCACTGCCGATCATCGTGTCGGCCCCACTGGGACCGTAATCAGAGGCCGGGGTCGAGGCAACATGCACTTCTTTCCCTATTTCCGACTGCCCCTCGTTCTGCCAAGCTGCATTACAATATGATGATGTTACGTAACGAAAATACTGGAGGTTCGCATGAAGGACGACCAAGGCAGGTCGCCGCAGGTCTTTCGGTCAAAGGTTTATCGCGCCAACGAGTCCCTTGGTTGGATCGTCGAGCCACCGTGTAATTTGGTATCGAAGATCGAGAAGATGGTTTTCACCGGGCCACGGGCGCTGCACCTCGCACTCACCTATGCGTATAAGACGTTTGGGAACGTCCGGTTTTTCCCCTATTAGGCGTTGGGTCATGGTCGCAATCACCGGAGAGCCTGCGGAAGAAGCAACCGGCACTTTCGGCAAGCACCGAATGGCCAGCTAACGCCCGCGCATTTCCCTAGATGATTGCATCGCGAACGACCAGTTGCGTCTTCGCCGCACCGTGGATAGGCAGATCACAGTCGCACCGAGGCGGCCAGGGTTCGACGGAATGACCCGCCGGAAAAAATAGCCGGAGCATCGGCACGCCGGGCGGAAAACCGGTTGCGGCTCCCACGGCCCAGCCGAAAGTGGTGAAGGAAAGTTCCTTGCGGACGCTCATAGGGGAAGACCTCGGTGGACTTTATCAAAAAAGCATACTAAATCTCGGGTCGTTATCTCGCAGCCGTTTTGACGGCACTTCGTATGACCTTCGTCTCCGATAACCCGCCCATCCCGCCCAACGCAATTTTTGTTCCATGGGGTCTAATCGTTTCGCTCCGCATTGAGTGGCACCGCAAGAGACGCGCAGGAATTCCGGTTCGACCTTGGCGTGAAGTTAGAGACGAATGCGTTGCGGCATATTTGGCCGAACACAAACGACCGGCTCGACCAAGCGCCGACGAGCCTGCGCCGATGAAGTGCGCCGATGATTTCCACGTCCTGGCCTCGCCTCGCGAACGTTGCGCCCGAACTCGTCGCGGAATTGCAGCATCTTCTCCTCCAACAGGGCGAGGCCGCCCTGGTGGAACAGGTAGCCGAATTGGCGCTGGTTGACCGCTGCCGGTGCGGCGACAGCTTTTGTTCATCCTTCCACACGATGCCGCGATCGATTGGCTCTCACCGTCCGAGCCAATCGCACCATTCCGCTCCGGTCCGAGATCGGGATACTGACCGTCGATGTCATGGTTTGACGATCGCTCACATCCAAGTTCTTCGGCGTGGCGGTAACCGCGCCAAGGTTGTGGCCGCAATCAGATTAGGTCGATCAAGGCACCGAGGCAAGCTCATCGGCACTTCTGTTGCCAAACAGTCGTCACGATTATTCAAAAGATGGCGCTGACAATCGCTACAATCGTACCCACCGCGATCAGCCAAAACATCACCGACACGATCGAGCCGAGCAGCCGTGCGAAGAACGGGAACGCCAGAGCGAGCAAAACGATGATCAGCAGGAGGTGCATTCGGTGCTCCCCATCGCCCGCCGGATGTTGATCACACTCGCCGGGGAAACGTTGAACATCCGCGCCGTCGGACGGATACCCCCACCCTGGGCCAGCGCGGCCCGGATACGGTCCTGAACGCGGGCCGGGACGATTGGCCTACCGATGCGCTTGCCAGCCGCCACCGCCTTCCTCTGACCGATGCGGATGGCCTGGGACAACTTGGCCCGCCGGTATGCCTGAACGATGTCGAGCACCACCGAGGTGGTGGTGCCGGTTTCGATGTTGTGCAGATGCAGCGTGACGCCGCTATCGCGAAAAAGGCCGAGGACTTTCAACAGGTCCGCCACCGATCGACCTGGGAGGTCACCTGCGTTGGCGACAACGATCTGGTCCACCGAATCGAGGCTGGCGATCAAACGGTGCCACTTGGCATACCTGCCACGTCCGGTGATCTCATCGTCGTCGCGATAAACAGCAACCCTCGCTCCCCCACGATCTTCAATCGCGCGCCGAAGGTTTGCTACGAGTTCTGGTGGAGTTCCAATCGTCCGCGCGTAAATTGCTGCCCCCTCGCTCGTTAGATCAGGTGAACTAAGATCGCTCATCGCCTTAATATAGTGAGTGGCCGTATTTAGTTCCAGCCCCGTCGTTGTTCAGGCGGTCAAACCGGTGACTTCAGACCGTCGCGCTCGGAGCGTCTGTGGAGGCTGGAAACCGTTCGGGCTGCGATGGGTCAGGATTTGTCGTGCGGCGGTTCTGGATGGTCGGGAGAGGGTTTATGAACATCATTTGGGAACGATCGACGCCGGTCAGATAGCGGGTGGATCGGCAGAGCGCGCCGCCTTCACGACACCGTGCGATCAGACATTTCCTAATATATGGCATCGTATCGGCGCCAAAGAACAAAGGGAGGCTAAACATGAGTTACATCGTCGTGCGCATGTACACCCCGGCGGGCGAAGCCGATGCCGAGCAGCTTTCCCAGCGTGCGGGGCGGGAGCTTGCACCCGAATTGTTCAAGGCTGGATGCCAACGCTACACCACGGTCAAATTCGCTAATGGTTACATTGGTTCGACGGCGCTTTACACCGACAAAGCCGCCGCCGAACGGGCCGCCTCGATTGGCATTGAATGGGCAAAAAGCACTGGGGCGATGCAAGGTTCAGGCCCGACACGCACGCTGCGTGGCGAACATGTGTTTAGCCATCACCCCCAAACTAATCCATCGCTGGCAAACACCTTCGGGGTGATCCGGCTCTACCGCTCCACAGCATCGGCGCTAGACGTGAAGGAGGCCCTTGAGCAGGAGGCTATGCCGATCCTTCAGAACGCGTCAGGCTTGCTGCGCTACACCGTCTTTAAGACCGATGAGGGCGACTGGTTCGCGGCCATGACGGCGAATGCGTCACGCGAGGCAGCCACCCAGTTGACCGCCCAAGCCCGCGCAGCGACGAGTAAAGCGGGATCAAGGCTACAAAAGGTGTTCCCCATTCCACCGGAAGTTATCGAAGGTGACATCATTCACAGCTATACGGGCTGACCGTCCAGAAAGGGGTGCGCCCGAGGTCGCCCCTTTAACGCGGCACTTGAGCGCCACGCCACGCTGGTTCAGATATTAAGATGCCGCAGACCGCCCAGCCGATCCAGCAGCCCAGCACGGCCCGCTGGCGGTCTTGTTCGATGATTTTGGCAAGCACCGGCCGAGCTGTCCGGGCGCAGCGCGGAGAGCGGCCTGCGCACCGAATGCCGCACCGTGCGATTGCTCTTGGTCGGGATTTCAGACGCGGTCGGCGCTCATTGGCTTCAGGATGAAGGCAGAGAAATCGATTTGGTGCCACGACTCACGCCGGTCGCTTGGCGACGGACGCAATTTTGGCGCCTGAAAAGATGGTCGTGATTAGCTCGGGCAGCGAGCCACGATTAGAAAGTGGCGATGGCCGGATCGATACCCTATGTTACCGAAGGCAATGCTCAGGGGCCTTCGCTATGGTGTCTATGATTCTCAATCGTCTGACGTGGGTTGGGCTGATCGGCATGGTGCTCTGCCTCCCGGCGAAAGCCCTAGAGTTTCAAGTAGAGGGGACTCCCCCGAAAGTCTTCATCTACGCCAAGGGGATGATAGTACCAGGGGACCTGCGGCGCCTACAGGCATTTGCCTTGACGCTTCCCGCAGCCGACAAGGTCTTGGGAGTAGTGCTTGATAGTCCCGGTGGAAACTTGCTCGAAGCAGAAATGCTGGCAGCTTTGGCTCGGCGATTAAATTTCGCCGCAGTGGTTCCCCCAAACGCAAAATGCGCATCAGCGTGCTTTCTGATCTTTGCTGGTGCCACAATTCGCTTTGCCGCGCCGAATGCTCTTATTGGTGTTCACAGTGCTGCGGATCACGATGGACGCGAAACGGCCTCCGCTATGGCCTTTACGACGGCGATGGCGAGAGATGCGGCGCAATTTGGAGTTCCAGCAGCCATCATCGGGAAGATGGTGTCCACTGAGCCGGGCAAAATGGCATGGCTAACCCCCTCGGACCTAGCTTCGATGAATGTCAAGCCAATCAGTACCAATCAAAAGCAGCCAATGAATTCCGGTGCCGAACCTTCGATCTCTTTCCATGGGACTTATACCTGCATTCAAGGCCCGACGGACCTATCGATTGAATACCGTAAAGGACTGCCCTCCGAAGGAAAAGAATACTTGGTTAAGTTCGGACCATTGGGACCAAATTACGGCACACCATCCGGTTCTTTCATCGTCGAGGGGCAACTGGATTTAGCGCAGGGCCTCATCTCCTTGTCTCCGGTAAGGTGGCTATCGCGACCGTTGGGCTACACGATGATTGGCTTCGTTGGAACATCGAGCGATGGCGGTAGGACTTTTTCGGGACGGGTCACATCAGGACAGTTTTGTACGACATTTTTGATTAGGCGGATGCAATAGGATTCCGGGCGTATGGCTACCAGTATCGGCATTAAGGATGTTCGCGGATCGACGCAACCGGACACAGGGCACGAGCAGCCGATCATAGTCTGTGACAAGCCGCCCCGGCTATCCTGCCGCCCTCCCACAGCATATTTCCCGCATTTGGGCGCCTCTTGGCCGTCACCGCATCGATCACTCCCTTTACGATTCCCCATCCGTAAGGGTCGCTACCCGTAGATGAAAGGGAAAAGCAGCCTTTCCAGGCGTCGGAATGTGAAGGGATCATTTCCGCACAGTTAAATTCATAGACGCGCGATGTGGCTAAGACGCGCGCTGACGTAGCGACCCAAAGCGAGCAGGTCCGGTTGTCAACCGTCGGGTCCCTTGAGGACGCCGAACGGCATTCCATGGACTCGATCCTGGAGCTTATTCCGCATTTAGCGGAGTCGGGGCTTATAGGAGGCTACAAACCCCTTATTCGATCCGGCGTCTTAAAGGCCAGGGCTATCTTCATCCGGACGAATTCATGCCGATTGCAACCGTCAGGCAGCTTTGCACCCCGAACTTCCTCGTCACGAGCGATAGCCTCGTCGAGCAGGTCGCCCAGACCGAGGATTTTGCCACCGGCAAGATCGACGGACGGGATTTCTTCCGGCATAACCACTTCACGGACGGCCTGGAGCGGCTCGTCAGGCGCGGTTTCGACCGGCTGGCCGGTGCGGCTGACGATGGTGCCTTCTATCTCACCCAGGCCATGGGCGGCGGCAAGACGCACAGCCTGATCGCGTTCGGGCTCCTTGCCTCAGACACCGGCCTTCTGCGATCATCCAAAGGGTTTGTTTGGACATTTGGTGAGAGGCATTTGAGTTGGCGATGTGCTTTGGCCTCCGCATGCGCTACCTTCATCCTTGGTTCTGGATTTGCAGCGGTTATCCATTTGGCTACAAAAAAGCTGTTTCATAGCACATGTAGAACCATTTTGTAGAACAGCCGAAGATGGTCTACGCGAAGGTGATAGGAGGGACGTGAGCTAATATATTTGAGTTTCGCGACTATCAGCGCATAGTGACGAAAAGCACAAGGGAAGCGTGAGCACATGAGCAGCACTCTCACCTGGATCGGCGGCGGGAACGACGATGCGAGCAATCCAAAGGACTGGTCGCCCACCGGCTCACCGAGGCTCGGCCACACCTTGCTTATCGACAATGGGGGTACGATCAATATCACCGGCCATGCGCTCGCTGGGAATGTGCTCTCGATCGAACCATCTTCGACCGGCCTCGAACCGACGTTAAATCTTGACGATGCCAAAATCGCCCTTGGGATGGTGAACCAGCCGCCAGAATTTAGTGACCCCGCCCCATACATCACATTGAATGTTGCTGGCGGCAGTGACTCCGTGACTGCTCCAGCGAGCAACCCGATTGACAATACAATGATCAATTTGCAAGGCAACGCGCATCTCTTGCTGTCTGGGGGTATGTACTTCATCAGTGCCTCTGGGGGAGCACATAGCGAACTTATCAATGACGGCAGATTGGAACTTGCGCGGGGAATTCAGTCTGGCACTATTGACACCAATTTGACCGGAACAGGTGTTGTTTCGACCGCTTATCTACTGACTCTGTCACTAACGATCGACGGTTCGGTAGGGGCAGGGCAGACTGTTGATGTTATGGCAGAAAACACTCTTGTTCTTGACAAGCCGTTGGCCTTCGCTGGAACCGTCAATGCCGAAACATTCGGACCAGATGCGTTGGTAATCGATTTGATGGGTGTGACGGCCACCAGCTATGAATACAGCAATGATCTGCTCAAACTCTATAACGGCAATCGCGTAGCTGACACTTTGAAATTAACCGCCATGCCTCCTTATGTGATACCGACGAGCGCGGGAATTGAACTTTCCTATGGTCAAGGACCGGTGGCCCCGCCGCATCTTCCCGTCCATAGCTGATCCGCCTGACATGCCGGTCATTGAGCCACCTCTGGGGCGTGGGGGCTAAGCTCATGCTTAAACGCGGCAAGGCACTTCTCGACGGGGTCCTGCTGGCATTCACCGAGACGCGGCCTGGGCAATGGGAGGCGACGTTGCTCCAGGAAATCGCGCGCAACCCGGATCAAGATCGAACCGTCAACGCGCTGCCTTTCATCAAGCGTTGCAGCTTTCTACAGTCCATTTGGCATCCGGCCGGACTTGGTGCAGTTAAAGCCTAAAACAACCCCTAGCGGGACCGTGGGGATGAGCGTCTCCGCAAGAGTAGCGCGCCTGAAGCGCGACCGACGATTGGAAATTCCATGACGATCTCGGTTCCATTCATGGATGTCACGCTGAACGTCCCACCAAGCTCGTTCACCAAGCCTCGAATTATCTTGAACCCAAGCGTCTGTTCGGTTGATCCGGCATCCGAGGAGTACCAGATGCCCGGCCCATCGTCGCAGATTCTCAGCATCGCGCGACGGCCCACCGTTGCCTTCAGCGAAACGGAGAAACTCGAACCGCGCCCATGCTGAAACACATGTTTCTGCGCGTTGTTCGCCATCTCGATGACCAACATCGTAATGGTACTCATCTGGTCGTACGTCAGATCAAGTTCTTCAATATCGAAGGTCAAAGTAGTTGCATTTTGATCAACAACTGTGAGGACGGCATCTTGGAGGACGGACCCCGCCTCCCTCCGAAACAGCTTTGGATCGCTCAATCGACGATGCACCTCTGCCGAAGCGGCAAAGCGTTGTGCGGCTTCATCCAGAAATTTAGCGGCCTCGGTGGGCGAGCGTCTCCTGGCGATCTCGAGGGTCCCGACGACAGCGTGTAGTGTATTCGCGACACGGTGTTGAACTTCTTGAAATAGAACCCGTTGCCGCTCATTGGCAGCAGCAAGCTCCTCGGCTGCGGCGGTCAGCGCAGCGATGATTGCGATGCTCAGGCCCCCGACCACGGTCCAACCAACCGGAAGCAGGTACATGTCGGGCCGGAGGAAGAGGTATGCCCCCACTGAGACCGACAGGCCAAGGACGAGGAGTGCCTCCTTCCAGCCAAGGAACACCGAAGCCAGCAGCATTGCTGGATAGAACGTCAGGCCGGGGTTCGCGCCGTTAAGTCCGCCGAGGCCAAAGCGGGCCGACAGCGCGATACCAAAAAGAAAAATCGCACCACCCCACCTGACCGACGCCGGTTGACGCGATCGCCACGCTGATATGTTAATGAACCGCTTCATGATACCGTCCGCACATCGGTAGCATGGCGCTGACGGTGCGGAAATGGGAGAATTGTGACGGCCATGCGCCGGAGGCACTTTTCGTGGGGCCGATCGCGGTCGGTGTGCCCTTCCAGGCGCTCCAACGGGTATCCTCTGATCCGCAGCTTATGATCGATTTGATACGCGGATAATGCGATGGAGGACGCGGAGCTTCGCGTCCGCGCCCTCACCACGCGACCCGGGTTCAGATGAAGGCGTCGATTGGCCACTGAAGTGCGGGCGGCGGCCCGTTGTGCCAGCCCTCAGGCAGATGTTATGGCACCGGCTTCTGCAAGCGAAGCCGCCTGAGACTCGGAGATGGAGATTAGTTCTGTTCGAGCGGCTCGACGGACAGCAATGATCACATCCGAAACTATGACCGCATGGCAAATGGTAGCCACCATCGTCAACCCCAACACCGACAGACCCAAAGCATAGTGGTGCGGTATTGAGACGAACGCAAAATAGACCATCGCGGAATCTGTACCGCCTAGGAGAACCGCCAAGACGATGCGATCCATCAGAGCCTCTCCCCGCAGTAGGGAGCGCAGTTTGCGCCCTAGGAAGTAATAAGCCAACCCACAGCTTTCCGATAGGCATAAAATATCTCGGCTGGGCTACCGATAATCCAGTGCGGCGGGTGATGATCGGCGACGTTGCCGGCGGCAGCCAGATGAGCACCGCAATGTCGCTCGATGTGGGAGCCAACAACGCCAGTCGCATGGTGGGACCAACCGTCGGCGGCCTGCTGCTTGCCAGCGTCGGCATTGGCGGCGTTTTCATGCTCAGCGTGGCACTCTAAGCCTTCGCGTTGTACGCCGCTTTCCGTGTCCGCTATCGCGGCACCGCCTTAGTCGGATTAGCACCCGTTCTGGCGCGCGTCGCCGAGGGACTTCGGCCGGCGGTCAGCGATCGCCGCCTGACCGGTACGCTAGTGGTCACTATGATCTATAACGTATTCGCTTGGCCATTCACGAGCATGATCCCGGTCATCGGCCAGAACCAGCTTGGGCTCGGCGCGGAAGGGATCGGCATTCTGACCAGCATGGACGGCATCGGTGCATTCTGCGGCGCCCTGCTGCTGACGCTATTCCTGCGCCCTGCTTGGTATGCTCGCGCGTATCTCGGCGGCGTGGTGACCTACATGGTGATGCTGGTCGTGTTCGCCCTCGTGCCGTGGCCCAGGATTGCGGGGAGTGCCTTGTTGCTGACCGGATTTGGAGGCGCGGGGTTCAGCACCATGCAAGCAACGCTGGTCTATCTCACCGCGCCGCCGGAGATGCGGTCACGCATTCTTGGCGTGCTGTCAATGTGCATCGGTGTTGGACCGATTGGGTTTATAGCACTTGGGCTATTGGCAGACGCGATTGGAGCGCAATGGGCCACCACGGCGTCGGGGTTGGCCGGGCTGCTATGCATGATACTGACACGGCCACTCTGGCGTCACGTCTGATTGGGCCCATAGCCGCCGGGGCTCCGCGAGATCGATACGCCGGAACTTTCTCGTAACGGGGCGGTGGTCGCCGGCATCGCCGGCTACGACTATTGGATGAGTTGATCCGTTTGCGAGTGCCGTCACTGTAATGGCGGTCTGGAGCTTGGCGTTGTGGTTCATTTCTTAGCGGTTTTCGCACTGCTCGGTGTCTGCCTCGTCGCCGAGCCCATGTCGATCCGCTTTTGGATAGCGATGCTGTGGCTAGGGCTGTTGGTGGCCGGAGTGAGTGCGGCGGCCGTATTTGATACACAGTCGATATGGAGACCACCATATCTGGTAATTATCTCGATAGTAGTCGGGATTTGCTGCTTCGTGTTCGCGCTCCTGCGAAGTAGGCTGGAGCGGACAGCAGCGCAACGACAGAAGCTTGCTGTCTACGCCAGTTCCCCTGAGGAGCGGAGCTAGAATCGCTGCTTCTTGGCATAGGCGGACAATCCTTCGGTCGGACGACCGTCAGACCGCTTCCCATGATCGTATTGAGTTTAATGACAGGGGTGCGTCACAGCACCTCCTCCGCCGGCGACCCCAGTCGGTCCAAGTTTCGATTGCGGGGCGGCAGGATTGGCTCACCAAAATGCCGATCCCGCCCTCAATTATCCTGCTCCCGGTGGCCGTCGCTGCGCTTATCCTCGGCGGGTTGATGTATCTTATCGATGCCGTAGAGGAAGTCCTTGCAGGCGTGCGCAGGGCGTACCCGATGTCGGAGACGATGATCTTCGATGGACGAGTAGGAGGATCAAACGATGGCAATCCCAAGCCCCGCCGGATAGCGAAACCAGAGAGCGGATGGCGGCGACGGTGGTCGCGCGCAATGTGTTGAAGATCAAGGCAACTTCGGCAGAGACGGCCCAACTGATCCTTCAGGGGCATCTGATCCATGACGCCGATGTTGATGAAATGGCATTGACGACAACCAGTTATCTGCAAGTGTCCTCTCAAGGACACGCGTAAACTCGTCTCGTTACCCTTTTGGTGTATATACCGGCTCCGGATCATCCTGTATAAGTTGTATCGGCGCGTCGCGCCCGGCTTGGTCGCGGTCCGCGACTTGGTCCGCTATCTTACGCGCCCGCAGGAGGCCAAGCCGTGCCCATGCTGCTCTGCTGTCTATTGCTGTTGTTGCTGGCGGTTGGTCTGTTGGCGTGGCGGGCAGAAATCAGGCACGAAAAATATTGGAATAGCCTTACCGACGAACAGAAAAACGAAGAGTGGGGTTGCGACCAATGGTGAACCCTGTGAAACAGGATCGGCTGGAAATCGTTCAAGTCATTCGCGCGGTAGCCCGTTGCTCGTGATCTTCGCGCATGGCTCCAGGGAAGTCCTCCAACACGGGCAGGTGCCGTTTGCCGGTCTGTGGGTCTATCTTTGGGACCGTGGCCAATTCGGCGTCGATTTGTTTTTTATCATCAGCGGCTTCATCCTCGTGTACATCAGTCGTCAGCGTATCGGCACGCCGGGCTATGCGCAGCAATTTTTGATCCGGCGTATCGCCCGCGTCGTCCCCGTCTATTGGTTCTTCACGACCCTCCTGGTGATCATCGCGATCTTCATACCACAAGTGCAGAACCACAGTGATACTGATACGCTTTACGTTTTTGCTTCGTATTTTTTTGTGCCCTTTGCGCGCCCCAGCAACGGGGCGATTGAGCCCCTTCTCGGTCTGGGCTGGTCGCTCAATTACGAAATGTATTTCTATCTGCTATTTTTCGCTGCCATGGTGCTGTTCAAGGCACGCGCGCTCTGGGCGGTGCTCGGCTATTTTATCGCGGTTTTCATCATCGGCCGTCTGCTTCAGCCGGAAAGCGTCGTAATGGGGGTCTGGACCGGCAGTCTGGTGTTGGAATTCGGCTATGGCATGTTGATCGCATTCGCGTTTGGCAAACAGTTCTACTTCAACCGATCCACGACGATCATTCTATTGGCGACGGGGGTACTGTTATGGCTCGTGATCAGTCTCGATCCGCGCGCCCTTAACATGCTCGCCCTCGACCACCGCTATCGTGGCTTCTTCTGGGGGGTACCAGCGGCCCTGATCGTTGCGAGCTTGATCCTCGGTCGCCTAGCCCCGCCGACGCGTGTGGGCGGGCGATGCTTGGTCACGTTGGGCGGGGCATCGTACAGTCTCTATCTCGTCCACCTGTTCGTAATGCGTCTGCTCACGCTTGTATTGCGACCCGTCGATAGCGGCCTCGGGGACGCATACTGCAGGGGTTTATTTCGCTCTCTTCGTTAGCGGTGCGATCGTGGCCGCCCTCGCCACTTATCACCTATTGGAACGCCCTTCTGAGCAGGTCGTCGGACGCTGGCTGACGACCGGCATCGAGCGCCTTCGCGCAATCAGAGCGAGCCACGGCACGATCGTTGGACTCCAAAACCGATCCAACGATCGACCGTTGCAGGAGCGCAAGTCAGCGATCACGGGAAAGGTGTAAAATGCAGATTACCCTGCTCGGCATAGTCCTGATCCCGCTGAGCCGTGCTATGGGCAGCAAACCCGATTCGACTGCTCCAACTCGCATTGATTTCCTCGGTGTTTGAAGCCGCTGCCGCAGTGGTGATGGGCGGGTTCGGGCTTCAGCCCGCGATGGTACCGGGGCTGCTGTTTATCGCCAATATCATTATGCAATATGCTCTCGGGATGCGTTATCCCGGCGAGGGAACCGCGCTGAAAGGGATCGCGCCCCTGCTCTATCTGCTGTTTTATGCGCTGATGTCGATCTGGATTTTGCCTCATGCCTTTGAAGGCGTCGTGATGGTTTGGCCGCAGAAGGTGGACCCCTTCACCTATGGCGCACAGCCACTCCAGTTCACGTTCGGCAATGTTACGCAAGTGCTCTATCTAGCCTTCAATGTCATCTTCGCGGCCACGGTCGCGATCTTCCTCACGCGGCGCGCAATCCCCTACAAGAGCGTGATCGGCGCGTATCTGATCGGCGGCTATATCGTCGTCGGACTGGTGTTCTGGCAGCTTGCCAATCAAGTCGCTGGGGTACCTTTCCCCGACGATCTGCTGCATTCCAATCCGGGCTGGGCGATCGTGGACCAAGCGATGGGATCAGTGCATCGCTTGCAGGGACCATTCACCGAACCCGCCGCGCTCGCTGCCTATCTCTCCAGCCTTGTATTCTGCTGTCTGTGGCTGTGCATTCGTGGGTCCCATTCCTGCGGCCAAATCTGCTGCTCTCACTCGCGATCGCATCAATACTGCTGTCCACTTCGACAACCGGAATCATCATGCTGGTGGTCGGCGTGCCGCTGATCATCGGGGTTGCCTCAATCCGTCGCGAACCCGGCGCCCTCAGCCGGATCGGTCGGACCATGGGCCTTTTGATGCTTGGCGGTTTTATTGTGCTCTTACCAGTCTTTATCATGGAACCGAAGCTCATAGACGCCGTCAATATCGTTGTCGATTCGACGCTCAATAAGGGAGAGAGCGGGTCGTTCGACGAACGGACTGCGATTAACGCCGACGCTTCGTTTGCCACCGTGTCCGAAACGTACGGACTTGGCGTCGGCTGGGGCAGTTTTCGGGCCATGAGCTTCATTCCCGCTCTGTTGTCCAACGGCGGGGTGTTCGGCGCAGTGATGGTCGTGTGGTTGTTTCAATCCGTATGGCGGCTTGGCGCGCGTGGACGCGCCGCGTCGCCGGGCCACTCCGGGATGATCCTGGTCGATGGGTTTACCGCTTCCGTGTGCGGCCAGTTCGCTGCTATTTAATCTCCGGCCCGATTATCACGTCGCCATCCTTCTATTTGCAGCTAGGCTGCATAGTTGGTGTGCTCGCACGCATGGTGCGTAATCCACGTGCACCTCTGCGATCCGGTCAGCTTGGCGTTGCTCGGCATTGGCATCCTCGGGGGCGGTCTCGTCCATCACCGATAAACCGCTTGCGGGCGTAGGAACTGATCGAACGGGCCGCCGAGGTCTTCAATGCAGAGAAGCCTGCCTCCGCTTGGGCTTAGGTGATGGTCTGGGCGACCGGACGCGGGCGGCGGGCGCGGCCATGCCTTGGGGTTGGACTCCAAAACTAGCTGAGTTCTCCACAGGTATTAGGGGCTACGGATACACGGGAGGCGGGCTATGCCCGAACGCCTGAGGTTCTTTCGCAGGGCCGGGCTAACTGACCTCAGCAATCAGATCATCAGCCTTTCGGCCTCAGACGGGTAGGCAACAGCAAACCTTCACATTTGCCTTGGCCTCGCGGAGGACAATTCGCGTCCTGCGTCGGCGCGGATGATCGTCAGCCTTACGCGCTAATCCGCGTTGAATCCCGCCCATGCTGGGTAGGTGGACGATCTGTAAATCGTGTCGACTGTTGCGATCGCTCGCGCTTGGTTCGATCTGCGACCCGCGAAAAGAACCATGTCCTGTCGCTTCTGAGCAACTCGGCAAGCTCCCGTGGAAGAAGGGTATTCATAGCGATACCTTTCCGATCAGGATGTACAGGCGGTTTGGTCATCAGGACCGTATGGCTGGCAGCACGGTCTACGCTCCATATCGTACGGAGAACGATACTATCGAGAGCATTTTAGGACGTGTCAGTCATGACGGGAACGCCTCATTTAGCAATCACCCAGTGTGACTAATTCTCATTTGGTTACGTCGATCCCACACGTCCAGCCGGTATACGTAGTTTAACAAATCGCCCAAAGCGGACTTCACCTTGCTCTCCTTCGCCACGGCGATTCAACGTGACGGAATCTGGTGCCACCCCATCATCGCCGCGATTAGGCGTCGGCTGGCAGCGGGCGGGGCGCTAGCCGTTCCGCAACCACCAGTCCTGAGTTCCCGTGGTTCTTAATTGCTATGGTGGGTAGGTTGGCCGCCGGGCGCAGGGCCGGGCGAGCGTCGTTCAAATCGATTGGGGTTAAAGGAGCCTGCCCCACTGTGACTATAACCGCCGTGACCCCCGCCCGCCGCCGTGCCCGCTGTGCCCGCTGACACCGGCTGAACTGCCTGCACCGCCCGACTTCGCCCTAACTTGCGAAGCCACCGTGCCCAACAGAAGGGCAAGGGCAACCGCTGCGGCGATCGGGTTCTTCATGGTTTAACCTCCGTGGGGATCATCGCCGAGCAAGCCAAAGACCTCAATCCGTCATGCCAGTCCTGAGGGTGCCGTTACGGTAGACACGTCAACAGCGGCGCTGTTCCGTCCGCATTTTTTTCTGCCGACGACGACCGTTGGACAGGCGCTCTCGCCAGTCGGTGCGACTGAGCCACGGTCGAGGAAGTCCGGTGACCACTTGTGCCGAGGTATGCCCTGATGACTTTGGGTCAACGCTCCCTTCAGTGAAATCGGCAACATTGCGATGATGAGTTGGAAACACGACGAGCGAATCGATCTTCGCGCCAGGGGCACTGACGAACCGCTCCCTGCAAATCGCGGAAGGAAGGGCCGACATGACCGACGACAGCTTCTCCCGAGATCGCTCCATCACGGCACAGATTTCCGTGATCGACGGCGTGCTACAAGAGTTGCGAGCCGCTCAGAAGCGAACGCACTGGATGTGGTTCGGATTCCCGCAACTGCGTGCGCTCGGCCATTCCCAAATTGCGCAGTTCTACGGGACCGGCTCGCTTGCTGAAGCTCACGCATATTTTGCACATCCGGTACCTGGACCGCAGCAACGGTCGATACTCACGACTGGTGGACTTCCAATAGCTTTTCGGGTTGCCGTTTTGGAATCAAACAGACTAGGTCACCGCCCAACGGCCGGATTCGACCACCACCGGCGATCCGGTACGGTGCGAGTGAAGCCCGATTTCTTGGGCGCCGGGTTCGGTTCCACTATTGACATGGCTGCTCGAGCCACGCTTGAGGCGGATAGTAGCCTTGTGGCGGATAACTGTTTGGAGGGTATTGTGACATACATGGGGTAGGCAGCGGGACATAATAGACGGGCGGCTGGTGTCTGACTCGATAGTAGGCGCTGTTAGCACTGCATTCCCCAAGCGCACCGATCCCTAGTCCAAATGTAAAGAAGCGTCGCTGAAACCGATCGGCGTGAAAGAAGCTGGCTCCACCGTGACCATAACTCCCGTGACCACCCCCGCCGTACCACATCGTTCCCGCTGGCACCGGCTGAACCACCTGCACCGCCCGACATCGCGCTAGCTGACGAAGCTGCCGTGCCCAACAGAAGGGCGAGGGTAACCCCTGCTGCGAAAGGCTTCCTCATAGTTCAACCTCCGTGCGGATATTTTGGGGTGCTGCCACTCGTAGGTTCGGTAGACGCACCAGCGGCCCTGACTATTCCGTGGGAAAGCCTGCAACGTACAAATTTTTGCCGACGGCCCTCAACATGGAGGGCCTCAACCACGCGGGGAGCAGCATCAAGTTCTCCAAGAAGCGGGTAGTGGAACAAGCCGCCATCATCATCCCGGACAACCGGTTGTTGCTCCAGATCGGCGATAAGCGCTTCGATTGCGATTTGCCGTAGACTGCCCATAATGATTTCGCCGTGGGCGCGCCCATGTGCTTCGCTGGTACTGCCTAGACATGATCTCTTAGAGGGTCGAATGAGCCCGGAGCGATCTTTAAGGCCAACGCGACTGACGCGTGCCGATCCCCGTCTGGTCGGCTGCGAGACGAAGCGAAGACCCGCCAGGGGTCGTCTGGGGGGCTATACGGCGGATCGGGCTGCAATAATGCGGCTGACCCATTCAGGCCCAGGACAAGCCTTCCACGACCCGGCGTTGAGCCTCATCTGCGGCAATTCTGCATGCCCGTATTAGTGCCTCACTGCCAAGACAGCACCGGGACCAACCCGCGATCGACGAAGTCCCAATCACTCCACGCCTACTGCCAACGACGGCGGCGCCCTTGCGACGATCGCTCAAACCGAACCAAACTCCACCAGCAGGGGTAATTCCGACGTAGCGAGGAACCAAAATGACCGACGTATCCACCTTTGAGGACATCGAGATGCCCGCCGATGCCGTGTGGGATGTGATCGGCGACCTCGGCGGTATCCGAAAATGGGCCGTGCTGGTGCAAAGCGAATCGGTCGAGGACACGCCATCTGGGAAGGTTCGCACCCTGATCATGCCGGAGGACCGGGTCGTCAAGGAACGGCTCGTGGTTCAGTCCCAATATTCGTACACATACGTCCTGAAATGGCCGACTACCGCTCAACCGTTGCGGTCGTCCCGCTCGATGACAAGCATTGCCGAATCACGCTGATCATGCACGTGGCCCCGGCCGAGGGTCAGACCGATGAGGAGATCACGACCCGCTATACGCGCAATCTGCGTGGCAATCTGCGGGCGATGAAGAAGGCGCTTGGGTTGCCGCTCTGATCGCCTATCCAGAGGCAGATGCCGTCCGTGAAGCTCGGCAACCGCCGGGACAGCACGCCACCTCGATCTCCACGCATCACGACGTTGGACTTATATGCGTGATCTTGGACCCTTCAAGGCTAAATCCGGCCATCAGTCCACGCTGACCGAAGGGGACAGCATAGACATCCTGAGTCAGGTCGTGCTGTTTATGTTGGCGGCCGCCCCTTGTCCATGACGACGACGCTTGGTCCAGAGCCGATGGTACAACCGCTGCTGTCCTGGAGGTACTTGAGGGCGGAGTCGATCATGAAGTACCCGGCCACGCGGCCTATCCGTCGTCCGAGGTGGTCGTGGTGTTGCCAGCCGAACGGTCGGATTATTAGGCGCGATTTTTACCTATGCGATCCGCAACGGCTTTCGGACGGACAACCCGGCGCATGGGGTGATCCGATACGCGGACGGTCGGCGTGACCGTCGATTGACGGATGACGAGTACCCGTCGGCTCGGCAATGGCCTGCAACTGGCGCAGGATAACGGCATGTGGCTGCCCGCCGTCGCCGCAACACGCATGCTGGCGTTGAGCGGTTGGAGACGGGGCGAAGTTCTTGGACTGCGGTGGTCCGAGGTCGATCTCGACCGACGAACTGCTCGGCTATCGGACACCAAGACGGGCTTCTCGATCCGTCCACTGCCCCAGGCGGTCTGTGATCTGATCCGAGCGCAAAATCAGACTGATGTGCTGGTATTTCCGACGACCTCTGGCACTGGGCCGATGGTTGGCTATCGCAAGCTCTGGCTTAAGAGTATCCCTCCGCCGAAGACCGCCTGGGTTTGATCCTCTCTCCACCTTAAATTGGTAGTTAAGGTGGTGGTTAAGGTGGGGCGATGGACGGTGTGATGGAACTGCTCAGCGGGCGGGAGCGTCGGCGGCGCTGGAGCGTTACGGACAAGCTTCGGATTGTAGCTGAGACGCAAGAACCTGGTGCCCGGATCAGCGGCGTGGCGGCCCGCCACGGCGTCTGCGAAAGTTTGGTGTTCACCTGGCGGCGTCAGGTTCGAGAGGGCGTTCTGGTCGCGCAGGAGATGGCGGCGTTCATGCCGGTGCGGACGTTCGAGCCGCTGGAACCGGCGACAGCCGCGGTGGCGCATCCACCAAGCCAGGCGTTACCGTCCCCTCGGCCCTCATCTGGTTTGATCGAGATCGAACTCGGCGATGGTCGGCAGGTGCGGGTGGGCAGCGACGTCAACCTGGCCGCGTTGCGTCGCGTGCTGATGGCGTTGCGCGGGTGATCCCGCTTCCGAGCGGAGTGCGGATCTGGATCGCGACGGGATATACCGACATGCGTCGTGGCATGCGGGGTCTGGCTCTGCAGGTGCAGGAAGGTCTGGGCCGGGATCCTTTCGCTGGTGATATTTATATCTTCCGCGGTCGCAGCGGTTCGCTGATCAAGGCGCTTTGGCATGATGGCCTTGGCCTGTCGCTGTATGCCAAGCGTTTGGACCGTGGTCGTTTCATTTGGCCGCAAACCGTCGATGGCGCGGTATCACTGACGCCGGGTCAGATGGGCTATTTGCTCGAAGCGATCGACTGGCGCCATCCGCAACAAACCTGGCGTCCACAATCTGCCGGCTAGGCAATAAAATTCTTACGCGGAACGAAGAAAAAGGTACCATTGTGCCCGAGTTTGTGATTCGATCCGTTGCATGGAGGTTGATCCCGCCGCCCTGCCGGACGACATCGAAGCGCTGAAAGCGGCGCTGCTGGCCGCCGTCGCGCGGGCGGATGCGGCGCAGACCGAAGCCGCTGTTGCCCGGGCCGCGCAATCCGACGCCCATGCCCTGATCGTGCATCTGAAGCTGCAGATCGAGAAGCTCAAGCGCGAGATTTACGGCCAGCGCTCGGAGCGCAGCGTGCGCCTGCTCGATCAGATGGAGTTGCAGCTGGAAGAGCTGGAGGCGGCGGCGACCGAGGACGAACTCGCGGCCGAGAAGGCTGCGGCGAAGACCACAATCGTAGCCGCGTTTAGCCGCAAGCGCAGTTCGCGTAAACCGTTCCCCGAGAACCTGCCGCGCGAGCGGGTGATCGTGCCTGGCCCGACGGCCTGCGCCTGCTGCGGCGGGGCGCGGCTGTCCAAGCTGGGCGAGGATATCACCGAGACGCTGGAGGTCATTCCGCGGCAGTGGAAGGTCATCCAGCACGTCCGCGAGAAGTTTACCTGCCGTGACTGCGAGCGCATCAGCCAGACGCCGGCGCCGTTCCATGTGACGGCGCGCGGTTGGGCAGGACCAAGCCTGCTGGCGATGCTGGTGTTCGAAAAGTTCGGTCAGCATCAGCCGCTGAACCGACAAGCTGAACGCTACGCCAAGGAAGGCGTGCCGCTCAGCCTGTCGACGTTGGCCGATCAGGTTGGTGCCTGCTGCTCGGTGCTGGCACCGATCTTTCAGCGTATCGAGGCGCATGTCTTCGCCGCCGAGCGGCTGCATGGCGATGATACGACCGTGCCGGTGCTGGCGCGCGGCAAAACCGATATAGCCCGATCATGGGTCTACGTGCGCGATGACCGTCCGTTCGGTGGGCCGGCACCGCCGGCGGCGGTGTTCTATTACTCGCGCGATCGCGGCGGGGCACATCCGCAGGCACACTTGGCCGACTATTCGGGAATCCTCCAGGCTGATGCCTATGGTGGGTACGCCAAACTGTACGAAGCAAACCGACGACCGGGTCCGATCACACAAGCCGCCTGTTGGAGTCACGCCCGACGAAAGTTCTTCGTCCTTGCTGATCTCGCCGCGAATGCGCAGCGTAAGGCGCAGGGCAAGGCGGCGGCCTTTGTCTCGCCTGTGGCGTTGGCGGCGGTGCGCCGCATTGACGCACTGTTCGACATCGAGCGCGATATCAACGGCAAGCCGGCGGCAGAGCGTCTCGTGGTCCGCCAGCAGGTCAGTACGCCTTTGGTCGAAGAACTTGAGAGCTGGATGCGTCAGGAACGCGCCAAATTCTCGCGCCACAACGACGTCGCGCAGGCGATGGACTACATGCTCAATCGCTGGCAGGCGTTCACCCAGTTCTTACGCGACGGGCGGATCTGTCTGACGAACAACGCCGCCGAGCGCGGGCTCAGAGGGATTGCTCTCGGCAGAAAAGCCTGGTTGTTCGCAGGTTCGGATCGTGGCGGCCAAAGGGCGGCAATGATGTACAGCCTCATTGTGACGGCAAAAATGAATGACGTGGATCCTCAGGCCTGGCTGGCAGATGTCCTGGCCTGCATGGCCGATCACCCGGTCCAGAAGTTGGACGAGCTGCTTCCGTGGTCCTGGCAATCTCGCGAACGGCGTGAGGCGGCCTGATCATGGCGGCCCCAAGCGCTGTCTTCACGATCGCCCGTGTGGCCGCGATGCTGAGCGAGGATGAGAACTGGCTGTCCGATGTCGCGCTCGAAATGGACCCTGAAGACGGACGCCTGACCGTCTATGGCGTCAACGACGAGGGCACGACAGGCTTTACCAGCTTTGGAATCGAACACCTTAAAGAACTCATCGAAATCCATAAGGCCGATCCGACCATCATGAAGCGCTAAGGCGGGAAATAACAACGCGTCACAGCTCTGCAGCGGTCCGCGGTCTTCACCGGATGGATACGCTTAAGATCGCCCAACTGGCCGAACTGGCGACGGACGTGACGCCGCACGTGTTACGCCATTCGTTCGCCAGCCTTGCCGCCGATCTTGGCTATGGAGAATCCACCATTGCGGGGCTGATCGGCCACAAGCTGCATTCGATCACCAGTCGATATGTCCATGCTGCCGATGCCGTCCTGTTGGCAGCCGTGGACGCCGTGGCGAACAAGACGGCAAAGCTGATGGAGGTCGATGAACTCGATCTGATCGCGGATCAGGCGCAACCCCAGTTGCAGTCAGATCGCTCTCAAATCGGCCATGTGGTGCGGGACGAATTCATCTCTCTATAGGTGTTTTCGTGACATGGCATGAACTCCAATGCGGCAGCGAGTTGCGGGCGATCAGCCGATGTCGGTGACGTTCTGAAAGCTGGCTTTCAGTCGGATTGAGGCAGCAACGTCTATCATGTGCGATTAAGCCACAGGATTTGACAGAAAGTCTGTCACGCAAAGGCTTTTTAAAAAATCCCTCAGCCAGATGGCACCCAACGGGACCATCGCAAGGGCAACTTGAACTCCGTCATCGGCCACATGGGCCAAGCAATCCCAACCGTTCATATCAACATCATCCGGTTATTCAGACAATTCGGCAAGCATCAAGCCGCCGCCGCGTCGATCCCCGATCGGCCACCCGGCAGATGCCTGTAAAGGGTGCTCGCCGCGCATCCAAGCTGCTGCGCCACTTCGGCTGCCGACATGCTGCCCGACGCCATCATGGCACGGGCCGCCCTGATCTTGGCATCATCGAGCGCGGCAGGCCGACCACCACGCCGACCGCGTTTTGCCGCAGCCTGAAGCCCGGCGCGGGTTCTTTCGACGATGATCTCGCGCTCCATCTGACCCAGGGCACCGAGGATGTTGAACAGGAACCGGCCCGATGGCGTGCTGGTGTCGATGCTTTCGGTGATCGACTTCAGTGCGATGCCGCGCCAATTCAGATCGTCGGCGATGTCGATCAGATGCCGCAGCGATCTTGCCAACCTATCCAAGCGCCAGACGACTAGCACATCGCCGTGGCGGGCCTGCTCCAACGCCTTGGCGAGTTCCAGGCGATCGGCCCGCGATCCTGATCCGGTCTCGACGAACACCTTCTCACATCCGGCGATACGGAGGGCGTCGAGTTGCAGGGCATGGTCCTGTTGGTCAGTGCTGACCCGCGCATACCCAAGCAACATGAATCTCTCCCAAAACTCACCGATACTCCCATCAAATGAGAGAATGGTTTCAAGATAGGGTTTCGAGAGACGGAACTCCACTCTTCCTCGATAATTTTGCGAGATGATTTAGGATTCCCGAAAACGACCGTTTACGGGAGGGTGGGATTATCGGGCTGACCGGGCTGACTACCCTGACCGGCGAATGGTCAGGACGGTCAGTATGGGTGGTGGCTGTTCAGCACCAGGGCGAACACACCTGCCAAATCCGACAAAACTGCCAAAAGGGTGTGCACGACGCTTAAGGTGAGGCGTTTTGTCGGTTTTGTCACGATTGTCAGGCTGGCGGCATGGTCAGGCATGCGAAGCCGACATCGGTCCGAGTTGATACAAACGTTTATCGCTCGACCTTTCGCTGCCGTTCCGTCACAACCTGCCGCATGACGAGTGCCGCAAATCAGAACGCTGCCGCGCAACGCCGCGCGGATGATCTCAAGCAACTGATCCTCGACATCGGGAGTGCGCGTCCCCTCCGCGAAATCGCTGCGGAACTGACGCTGCGAGGCGCGCCTACGGACCGTGGTGGTAACTGGCACCCTGTCAGCGTCAAGCGATATGTCCACCCCATCGTGACAAACGGGGTTCTCCCTGCCGATGAGCGAGAGCCATCCTCACCTTCGGCGACGGGCAACAAGCCTTGGCAAGATTTGAAGGCCAACCGCGTCACAAAAACGTTGCAAATCGGCTGGCTTGCCAGGAGGTCTCATATCGAGCCGCTCGATTACAGCGAGCCTAAGACAGACCATTCCAAGCTGGTTATCAGAAATTTTCTCAACGAGCGTCCGAACTTCACGCAACGGAAACTGCCGGAAGCAATCAAGTTTTATAAGGACATCGATGTATTCACCGATGACTTGTGGTGCGTTGCCAAGAACCGCTTGATACGTTATCTCAAGATTTTCATCTCCTACGGCACGCGCAAGGCTTTTCCCAAAGAAAATCAAAAGCCCAGCCGCAATGATGAAAACCACTTTCTCCGCAATTTCCTGCTTTTTCCCTTCATCGCCCTCCTGGTCAAGTTCTTTAGTGGTCAAACGGACTGCGGTAACCACCCTATCGACTGACTGGGATAGATGGTCAAACATGTCACCAAGGCAGCGGAGTGTAGCCCCGGTTGCAGCCTCGATTATTTTGATCTTTGGCTGAGCATCCAATCTCGTGTAATGGTTCCTAACGATATGGCCGAGAATATCCACGGCGCGCAACGTGGTCATCAGTGAATCGATAGGACCGCCATGACCTAGCTCTTTCGGTGTTTCGGCTTCCGAGGTTTGTGCCTCCATGGCCGCTTCCGCGTCTAGATGTTGAGCGCGCCGTTCCTCTGTTTTTGTGTAATCGACAACCTGCTTTGGCATCTCGTAAATGAGCTTGTTGAGCGCCGCGTTTCGTGCCTTGCTCAGTTCAAACGGTTGCGCATCCGGATATAATGTCGATAGCCCCTCCACCAGAGTGTCGATTATTATAGGCGACTCAGTGTGAAACGCCAAAAAAACCAGTATATCTGCCGACTCTTTATTAGATACCGCCGAACATAAGCTACGAACTTCCTGTTGCATCTCAGATTTGTGAAGATTTTTGCTGATATAGTCCCCAAGAAAGAAATAGTATGTGTAAGTGTATTTAAACCTTAATGAGCCACCCAGTGCGTCGAACATGTTTATGGAACGAAGGCTTCCGAGGACGCTGTAAAGGGAAGGCTTACGTAGCGCCCGTCTTTGGGCAAAATCCTCAATGACGCTCTCCACTTCCTGAGGAACCAACTCACGGGAGGCTGAGGCATACATTGCCCAAGCTATCTCCGGAAGCAACGCGTAAGCGCCCTCGGCATCCTCCCTTGATACATTTCTCAGAATAGCGCTATCGATTAGAAACTTATAATATCGAACATAACCAGCGTGTGCTAGATCACCAGCTTGCCCGGCCTCAATGGCTTTGAGAAGGATTAACACAACTAGCGGAGTGCGAGGGACAAGGTTGGAAGCGAGCACGCGGTCTATGGTGCGCCGTTTACTCTCAACGATCGCGCGTAGGCTCTCTTCATCGAGGTTGGGGTGTTCAACCAAGCACCAGCGGTCGATTAGGCTGTAACGCTTATGCTTCCCGAACTCCAGAATCTCCACCCGATGAAGAACGGGAGGCTTGGAACTCACACGTTCTATCAAGCTATACGACAAGGTTGGAGCGGCGGTGAGCACGAGTCGAGCATGTTGCTGGCAGATGCCAGACAACAACCGATCCCTGTTGACGGCTGTCAACCTCACAAGATCAAAGTCATCCACAATTATAACTTGTCGATCTCTGAGTTTACCCGTTAACTCATCATGCTGTATGTCCTCATACTGCTCGGCGTATGCTGCTCGCAACCGTGCTTCAAATCTCTTTGGGTCTGGGTTGTTGATGCGCTCGCCGTATAGGAAAGCAGGGAAGTATCCCTGTTCAAATAACCTAATAAATAGGGTCTTACAGAGGCTCGTCTTGCCACTTGTCTCCCCTCCTATTAACAAACAGTGGGCGCCTTCGCAAATGGACGCTAAAAGATTGTCAACTGAGTAGGGCGAACCTATTACCCCATTGCGAGCCTGCTTCCCTGAGGTTAATTGCAACCCAGGTTCAACCCATATCTCATCTAGGGTCGCGCTGACTTTCGTTCCACTCCCTAGGTCTTCACCTGTGGTATTCAAGAAGTCTTGGAAGAAGAGCTTTGAAATGCGGGGCGTCCGAAGCCCCACTTCGGTCGGCAGAATATATTGGTGGGGCAAGCTCGAAGCACTTGGGATTCTAGCTAGAAGAGCCTTCTCGATGAATTTATTTACTTCTATGCTAAGTTGGTGGTCCTCTTCAAATTCTTGGTAGAGTCCCAAAGGTCCAATTTTTTGTTTAAAGGCCAACACCTTTGTGAGTTGCTCAAGTGCTGCTTGATTTAGGTTAGTAGCGATATTTTCGATTCTAAAGTAGAAAGCAATGTCTGGGTGTCCCGTCTTTTGATATGAATCAAGGGCTTCTTGAAACTCCTGTTCTGTCCCTGATCCATAGCTGCTCGTCGGTGAACCGAAGCGGGCACCCATCAGACCGATATAGAAGTCGTATTCACCAAGCTGACTGGTGATAGCATCTTGCGGCGATTGTCCGAACTCGCTAATAGCATCGTCTTCCCATCGCCACACCGACAGCGTTACGCCTTTGCGTTCCCATGTTGTCGATAAGGCTTCAACGGTCTGCTTTATCACAGCGCGTTGCCTTGGCATGTCTCCGGGCGAAGAGACAAAAACGCGATATTGCTTTACGTCGGCGACCATCCCTTACTCCAGACCCGCTTTGCACCTGTTTGCGCGCCGTCGGGCGCCGTCGAACTGGCAGGCTCCAATATGCCCCAAGACCGGCTGCCTTGGTTGGTAGCCGTCGCTCTGAGCTCGACAATCCGTTCGATCGCCAAGATAACGACCACCGGCCGACCGTGCTTCGAGACCACCACCGGCTCCATGCGCGCGTGGTCAATTAGGCCCGAAGCCATCCTTCGCCTCTTTTGCCAAGATTACCTTCAAGCGATGTGCGCCCATGCGGAACGTTTCGGCTCTTTTGGCTCCATTTGCAAGGGACAAAATGTTGCGTAAAGGCTTGGGGGAACTCCTGACAATCGTGACAAAACCGACAAAACGCCTCACCTTAAGCGTCGTGCACACCCTTTTGGCAGTTTTGTCGGATTTGGCAGGTGTGTTCGCCCTGGTGCTGAACAGCCACCACCCATACTGACCGTCCTGACCATTCGCCGGTCAGGGTAGTCAGCCCGGTCAGCCCGATAATCCCACCCTCCCGTAAACGGTCGTTTTCGGGAATCCTAAATCATCTCGCAAAATTATCGAGGAAGAGTGGAGTTCCGTCTCTCGAAACCCTATCTTGAAACCATTCTCTCATTTGATGGGAGTATCGGTGAGTTTTGGGAGAGATTCATGTTGCTTGGGTATGCGCGGGTCAGCACTGACCAACAGGACCATGCCCTGCAACTCGACGCCCTCCGTATCGCCGGATGTGAGAAGGTGTTCGTCGAGACCGGATCAGGATCGCGGGCCGATCGCCTGGAACTCGCCAAGGCGTTGGAGCAGGCCCGCCACGGCGATGTGCTAGTCGTCTGGCGCTTGGATAGGTTGGCAAGATCGCTGCGGCATCTGATCGACATCGCCGACGATCTGAATTCGGCGCGGCATCGCACTGAAGTCGATCACCGAAAGCATCGACACCAGCACGCCATCGGGCCGGTTCCTGTTCAACATCCTCGGTGCCCTGGGTCAGATGGAGCGCGAGATCATCGTCGAAAGAACCCGCGCCGGGCTTCAGGCTGCGGCAAAACGCGGTCGGCGTGGTGGTCGGCCTGCCGCGCTCGATGATGCCAAGATCAGGGCGGCCCGTGCCATGATGGCGTCGGGCAGCATGTCGGCAGCCGAAGTGGCGCAGCAGCTTGGATGCGCGGCGAGCACCCTTTACAGGCATCTGCCGGGTGGCCGATCGGGGATCGACGTGGCCGCTCAATCGGATCGATTGTGATCAATCGATCCGACCGGTGAGCGGTTACACCAATCTCGACCGGGATCATGTCCGGCTTCTGACACCCTCCTGCGCAAAAAACCCGCAAGCCACGGTGCCCGGCGAGCGTCGCCAGGACGATCCGCTGGTTCTCGGTGGTTTGGCTGTCTCGACTGACACGAAGATGCAGCGCCGCTCGCAAAGCCCTCGCCATGATCCATCCCAGATGTAGAGGCTATCATGAATCCATGGCGATGGAGGGTGAGAAACCGACCCTCGGAAGGTGGCAGCGGCCCGCCGCAGGGCAAGTTTCCCTGGACTGTGTGTTGCTCGTCTGTGATGCTTCAGGCCATGCCTCAACCAGTACGGCCTACCATCATTGCGTCCTTTCTACCGGAGAAGCTACACACGCGGCCGGATTTGGCCGTTCGGGTCGCGGTCATTTCTGGTATATGGGGACAGATCGAAAGAGACCTCGGAATGTTGCTGGCGGCGATGATCGGCGCTGAGGCCAGAACAGTAGTGGGGATGTACCTATCTCTCGTCAGCGCACCAGCACAACGGGCTTCCATCGAGGCAGTCGCAAGTCTCAAATTAGGCGACATACAACAGGCCAGCCTCAAAAGAATACTCAGGAAGGTGGCGGACAAGGCCAAGGAGAGGGCCTCTGTTATTCACGGCGCATGGGGCGTTTCAGCTAACTATCCCAACGCTCTCATTTGGGCGGACCCGAAAGACATTATTGTCGACACAGTTGAGAACATTCAAGCAGAGATGGATATTCGATCTCGCAGAACAAGTGTAGCTAATAGCCTATTCTGCAATGAGGCTGAACAACAAAAACAATGGCGAGTCTATGAGCTTCAGGATTTTGACGATATTGAAACCAGGATGCGATCTACTCTGTCGGAGTTGCTTGAGTTCGCTACGCCTCTTGTCAATCATTGGTTATGCGGCGACCCTCGCCCGCTAAGCGGAGTTCCCCACCCACTTTTGCCGGTGCCGTGACGGATTGGATGTCCAAACGCACTCCAGCGCCGAGGACGAGTGGACCGCCTGCCGCCGGATCATCCCTCCCCCAGCATCCGATAAATGCTACTACGGGCGACCCCGAGACGCCGGGCAATATGGGCAGGCTTCACGCCGGTCGCATGCATTGTGCGGATCGTCTCGATCTGGGCGGCGACGGTCGGCTTGCGACCCTTGTACTTGCCCTCGGCCTTCGCCTTGGCGATCCCCTCGCGCTGCCGCTCCAACATGATCTCCCGTTCCCAGGTGGCTACGCCCGCCAGGATCGTCAGCATCAGCTTCGATGTCGGATTGCGAGTATCCAGCCGTTCTCCGCCCATGCTGAGGATCACCAGCCCGATGCCGCGTTTCGTCAGATCGGCCTCGATCGTCAGCAACTCGGCCGTCGAGCGCGCGAGACGATCGGGCTTGGTACAAATGATTACGTCACCCTCTCGAACGAACTCCAAACACGCCTTCAGTGCGGAACGCTGGGCGACGCTGCTGGCCTGTTCGCCGAAGACCTTTCTGACCCCGGCGGTCCGCAGGTCTCGCTCTTGGGCGGCCAAACCGGCGGCCTGTTCAGAGGTCGATGTCCGAGCGTATCCGATAAGCATCCCTCGCCTTTCCGTCCCATTGATCCCAAAGACATTATAGGACGAAGTGACCGAAAAAGGCAAACGGTATTTCAGCGGAACGGTTCCGGTATGCTAATGGAGCGGTTGGAGGTGTCCGGCTGGACCTTGGTCTATCGGACTGGGCCGCACCTGGGAGCGACCGGCCGCCCTGATCGAGCCAGCGCGCTCAGCCGACGACCAGGGACTGGCCAAAGGGACGCAGCCTCGTACATTTCTTCGACTGTTTGGTGGTCTTCCTGAATCGCGGGTCAGCCGTGGCCGACCGCGCTCGCAGCTTCCACGTCGAACGAAAGCACCTGCTGTATCCTTGCCCTCAGCAGCTTGCGCCTTTCGATAAGGAAATCCTCATATTTTTCCATATGCCAGAGAGACGGCTCGGCGGGAATATGGTGGCGGTTCAAATACTCCCGACTCCGAGTGGCGAGCCATTCGTGCAACGGGAGGTCTCCCTTGCCAGAGTTCTCATTTACGATGACGAGCGCTAAGTTCCCAAGGTCATCGCGCAATTTCTTCACGTGATCCGGCACATTCCTTCTCTTGAAGTCATTCTGTGCGAACAGGTGATCAATCGAGTGGGGCATCGTTGCCCAGTTTCGGTCGTCGTACAGCAGAGACAGCGCCAAAAAACATGTTTCGTCTCTAGATGTGATATCCAGAACGCGATCGATCGCGTCCGCATTAGACCCTCCGGTCCGGCCCGCCTCCCTTACAGCCCGATCGACAGCGGCTATCGGGAAATCGCCATTTAGCGGCATATGCTGCTTTAATGCCTCCCGCACCTTTGTCAACGTCGAATCCGACGAGCCACTAAAGACTCGATTTAATAAGGCGGATAGCAACCAAACCCGCACACGCGCGGCATTGGCCACTTCTACAAAGGACTCTCCCTGGAGAGTTAGCCTCTGATTCTCAGTTTGATAGAGGTAAAATGCAATCGGGATAAGGGCGTTGTGGCTTGTGAGAGTGTTTTCATCAATTCCAAAGGCATTGGCAGCGACGACTGTACGACGTATGGCGCTCCGTATTTCCTCCCAGTTGCGTCTAATTTCAGTGCATGTATCTTTTGTGAAGCTTGACACACGGTAAGCCACCGGCAAATTCAGAAGTACCAGACAGGACTTCATTACGAAGTCTTTATTCAGCCGATTATTACGTGTGAGCTTTCCATTTAGCTCGGCCACAAAGTCATTGATGACCTCGCGGGCATTATCGGTTCCCCAATGAAGCGTCAGCGTCGAGAGAAGCAAGTCGGACCTGCTTAATTCGGTTCCGCCAGAGTTTGCGCGGACAAAGATTTCTAGGATGCGCTCATGGTCGGGGTCTGTTTCCGTGTGGTATGAGAGGACATCGTTCGACCAGACGGCCTCGTACAGCCTCGTTAGATTATGCTCCACCATACCGGCGTCTCGGGCCCGCAAATCGCTGAGCGTCCTTTTTTGGCGCTCCACGAGTCCCTCAATTCCACCCGTATCCTCCGCCACATTCAGAATGCGCCCTACCTCAAACCAAAAGCCTTCTCTGGACTGCACCAAATTTTCGCGAAACTGGAAACGATAATATGTCTCTCCCTCTTTATCTGGCCGCTGTCCGTCATGCAGCAGGTCGAGATAGAGCTTTTTTGGTACGGGTGTTCTCGCTCCTTTGCCAATTTTCGCTATTCGTTCGTTATAAGTTCCCCGCAGCCCGACAAGAAACGCTGTGAGTTCTCTGCTGTCCATCTAGAACAAGAGTAGTGCCTCGGGTTCTAAATGACGGGGCCAAACGGGCGCGGTTCTGCGACGCATTGACGATGTGAAGAAATTCGTATGCCTCGATGTCGTCAAGAGCCTCAGACGGAGGTTGCCAGAACAAGAACCCGCTGATCGGATAGCGCCGCATTAGTGAGTTGAACAAGTCACAAATTTTTTCTGCTGTCCATACGAATTCACGCTGCATGGCTGGAAGGAAGAACGTCGAGTTTATGCGCGGCAGGATCGCCTGAATGGTTTCGGACTTGTAGCTCATCAGTTTCTCCAACCCAATGGTAAGCCGTAGGGGCAGGTCACCGTGGCCCCAAAGCGAGGCACCGAGCGAGGGCGGCCAACCACTCCGGGCCGGTCTTTATCATACACCTGTGCGCCGGTTTCCATCCTAAATCATCTCGCGAAAGCCCGAAGAAGCGGGAGTTCCGTCTCCTGAAACTCCATCGTCAAGCTATTCCTCCAGTTAGTGGAGCATCATCGAGTTTTTGGTATCGTCAGCCTCGCTCAACCGCATCCGCAGCCGCACTCTTGGCCGCAAGCGTATGCCAAGCCGTGCTCCCCCAGGGAAGCAACCCCGCGCGGCTGGACAGGTTGTTCATCGAAGAACCGAGTAGCACCTTGGCGATTCGTCGATCTCGACTCCGGGATTGCGCGGTGATAGGTGTAGTCGGTACAGTTACAAGCCTTGAAGGCTAACGCTGGAGTGTTACATGCCGATCGGCAATGCCGTTGAGAGGGGTTCGCTTGTCTATGTCTACGACGAGAAAGCGCGTCAGCTTTTCGCAAAGCCCAAGGGGTCTCGGCCGGGGGACGGGCTAAAGGGCTATACAGGAGGCACCGTGAACATTCAGCAGGGTTCCTTGATTTATACCTACGATGAAAAGGGACGGCAGATTTCCACCACACCCGGCCGTTGACGGACACGTTATTGGTTCAATTGGAATTTGCGTTCGTCATCGGCGATAATCGTTGACTGATCCGCCCGACCATGATGCCGAGATCGGTCGCGATAGGCTCGGTTGTCGGATTGGACGGGCTCGTATGGGAAGTTTTCCGAAGCAAACCAGAAGTCACCTCGCAGGAACACCGGCCAGTCAGGGGATATGATGGCGGCGATTAGAATCGAGGACGAGCCTCACATTCGGGCAGCCAGTTTTATTCACGACCCTTTAATGCGGTTAACGTTGAGCGCACCGCGCTGCGACCGGCTCGCGACTGCCAAGATGTGCAGATGCAAGATAACTGGCTCTTTCGGCCTCTCTTCGAACGATCCGGACGCCAGCAGGTCGGCGCTGCTTTGACCGATGCGTGCCGTCTTCTCACAATCCCGCCGCCGCGTTCGTTCGAAACTGAAACTGATCCGATCTCCGGCTCATGATCTGCGCTATAACCAGAATCGTTCGTTGCGATACGCCGGATAACGCCGGTCAATCCGCTTCCTGCTCATCAGGTGCGGGTGGAACCCGTGCTGCGGCGGAAGTGTTGATAACCCGTCGCCGATCGTCGCCGCTTCCGAAACTTAGCCTTTTCTCGATCGTCCACCCTTCTTCGACGGCGGCGGCTTCTGTCCCAGTCCGGTGTCCGTCGCGATCTTCGATCTCGACGCGGCATAGTCGGCGGCAACCATCGGGTATGACGCTGGCAGACCCCACTTGGTCCGATACTCGGCAGGGGTCATTTGATGATCGGTCCAAATGTGACGCTTGAGCATCTTGTAACTTTTGCCACAATCTAGGCAGACAAGGTGATCCGCGAAGACCGACTTCTTCGCCGCCACCTTTGGTTCGGCCTTGGAAAGTTCGATAGTTGGATGCTCCGCCGTGCTCAGTGCCTGATACACTTCGCGGATCAACGTTGGTAGCTGTGACGCTGACACATTGTTGGCAGCCACATGGGCCGACACGATCTGAGCGCTCAAGGTTATAATTTGGTCTTCCACCGAGGGGTCTCCGTTACCGACTCATCGTCATTAGAGAAGTGACGATCGCGTGTCCACCGATTTGGCAGGGGAAGCCTCTCTGCGGCAACTGCGACGGTCAGGACAATCGAGCCTTGACAACCTGAGAAGGAGGGCTGCCTCACGTCGGCCAGACGTAATTAAATGACGGTAAACTCAATGCATGATGCGTTGCTGGAGTTGTGCGAATCGGGGCGCAGGAGCATGTCGCTCAAACGAATCGAGCAAAGGACATCTCTATGCCGCCAGCGAAGAAGGCTGCTCTTGCCATCAAGAAGGCCGCCGCCCCGGCTACCACGGTTGCCGCCCCGACAAAGAAGGCCACTCCGCCGAAGAAGCCTGCCACAGCGGCTAGGACAACGGCTGCGAAGGAGGCCGCGCCACAGGTCACCATCACGCTGAAGCAGATGGCAGCCGAGTTGGCCGAAGGTCACGATCTGCCGAAAAAGGTCGCCGAATCCGTGCTGGGCGATCTGGTGACGCTTACGACCACACATCTCAAGAAGGGTGACAAAATCCGCCTGACCGGCCTGGGCATCCTGCAAGTGAAAGCGCGACCGGCGCGGATGGGACGCAATCCGGCGACCGGCGAATCGATCGAGATCGCTGCCAGCAGAAAGATCGCCTTCCGGCCAGCGAAGGAACTGAAGGAGGCGGTCTAGGTGGTGGCGATCGGCCGGATGAAACAAAGGGCGTTCGGGGGATTATGCGGATCATTGCATGTACTTCATTAATAGCGCTTGCAGCAATTTCGATACCGCTGTTGGGCAGCGCACAGCAAACCACGGCACCTGCCAGCGAGAGCAATGTCATCACGGTTCGAATGTCGAACTTCGCCTTCGACCCCGATCATCTGCGGTTCAAGGCGGGCGTACCAGTCCGGCTTCGCCTCATGAACGAGAGCGGCGACGGGCACGATTTCAGTGCCCCTGCGTTCTTCGCGGCCAGCAGTTTTCCGCCCGGCTCGTCGGCGCCCCCGAATGGTGAGGTCGCTGTCGGTGCACACCAGACGGTCGAACTCGCGGTGATACCCGGCACACCGGGGAGATACCCCCTCAGATGCACCCACTTTCTTCACAGCTTATTCGGCATGCACGGCACGATCGAGGTGACGCCATAGTCTAGTCGCCACTCTTCGCTGGGTCCCTAGTTGGTCGCCCGCGACAGGGCCTACCTACTTGACCTCGGCGATCAGGGCGCTCCCGACCATGATCTCCGGCAGCCCCTTGGTGAATTCAAGGACGTGGTTGCGCACCCAGTCTGCCGACTTCGCGTTTGACTCAAGCGCCTCGTCTATCGTGTCGAACATGGTGATGGTGATCAGCACATCCGGGCCGCCATCGAGCAGATAGTAACCGCGAAATCCCGGCATTTGTCGCACAATGGGTACGAAGCGCTCCTGAACACGTCGGGCAAGTTCCTGCGCCGAGCCGTGTCTCACCTTGTACTTTCGGATGCTGGTGAACATGTTCTTCCTTGTGACGGGGTAGCCTCGCGGAATCGCCTCGCCCCTGCCGAGAGACCGTCCGATCTATCATAGCCCGGCAAGCGCCCGCCCGTTGAAGGATCAATCCGAACACGGCCAATTTGATCGAGACCGTCCCGACGGTTGGGCGTTTCTCGCGTTGGGCGGGCCGGTGTCGATGGCCTCCGCGAGCGACGCAGAGCGGCTTCGGCCTCTCCAGACTGACGCGTGTTTTGATTTGCCGTATCGCGATCTTGACACCCCTGCGCGCCCGCGAAGGCGTAAATTTCTGCACCTATCGACTTCACATCATTAAACGGTTCACACACTCGCATACGATGGTGCCTGACCGAAGGCCATCGATCTGCGATTACGCCGCTCAGGGGTCACTAAATGGGTGTGAGAACTCGCCCAGGTTGTCATCCTTCTCATAGTGTGCGGCTGTGTTCCGCCCGCACGGAAAGCCACCACTACGGGACTACGGAACTCGCACCGCCATCTTACCGTTCCTTCGAATAGAAGTACTGACCACGAGTTGAGCGATGCACAGAGGGACAAGCTATTTCGGGACTTCGAGCGCTGGCGCGCTGCCAAGCAGGTTGAGTCGAGAGCCTCGCCGACGGCCGATACCGCTCACCCCGTTGATACTAGTGCGGATCGAAGCGATGAGTCGCAGAATGCTTGGGTTCCATTCTGAGAAATCCGCCCAGTTACGGGCTGGTCCCTTCTGTGAGCGCCCGTGCTCAGCCAACAGGTTTCGGATGCTGGAGTGCTACCCGACCGTGGCCCATGATGGCTCGCTCGGTGAGTCCGCCAAACACCAAGCCGATAGTGGTCCACATAATCAGTTGCATGCCGAAGGATGCGACCCGGAACTGCCACAGAACCACGGCCGGGAACCCATCCGGCACCTCGTTGACGCCGGGCAGAATGGCGGCCGCCACGATCACTGCGATGACGTATCCACCGGCCGCGATCAAGGCCGCATTCCAACCGCCTAGCCGCTCGGCAAGGCGTTTGCGCAGCACTGCCGCAGCGATCATTGCGGCAACCGAGAATGCCAGCATGATAATACAGGGCGGGCGTTGACGGATTGTGTCCGGGTCTCCGACCGATGGCGGATTGGCTGGATATTTGAGGTTCGGCACCACGTAAACGGCGATGAATCCCGACGCCGCCAGCAGCGCGGAAACAGCGCGAGGGCGCAGATTGGCCGCTCGGCGACCCGCGACGGCGAAGACCAGCGCAAACAGACCGCCGAACGCGGTGGAATACACGACAACGCCCGTGAGAAGGCCAAGGCCCGCCTGAACGCTGCGACTCACGAGTTCCGGCTCTTCCACGACAGGGATGCCTTTGGCTTCCTCAGCCTTGGCTTTCGCGGCATCCATCGCACTTTCGAAAGTGATCGCGCGATCGACCTGTGGTTCGCCGAAGACCTTCCCGAAACCGAAAACGAGCAGGCCAGCGAGCAACCCGACGAACATCCCACGGATGAGCAGCGTCCTGACCATGCCGAGATTTCCCGGTCAGTGGCAGGGAAACCCGAGCAGATGACGCCCGTCATGTACGAATTCGTGGACATAATGGCCGGGGATGACCGACGTGGCGCCTTCGTCGGCACCCACGAAATAAATCGCGAGCAACGCGAGCACAGCAAAGATCGCCCATGGCAGGATTTCACCCACCGGGATCGGGGCGGCGATGCCATCTGGAGCAAAGGTCGTGTTGGGCATATTTAAGTTCTCCTTGGGATTCCGCGTCCCGTTGGTGCTCACCCAGGCCATCGGTGGGTCTGACTCTCGACTGCTTGCGCATCGACTACAGTGGCGCGACCGTGCCGGGTTTCCACCGGCTTCCACATCTATGACTATGCGCGAGTACGCCTCGCACACCCGGTTGTCAAATGGCTCTTGATTTGCCACGCCTCGACCGGCGCCCTTCGGGACGTTGCCTTTCCGGCCGACGAGCCGCTTGACCCCCAAGGTCATGCAAAAGCATCAGCACTTGCTGGGGAACTACGTCGGGTCGGTGCCGCATGGACGAGTTCCGCGCTGCGCGCTATGCAAACTGCCACGGCGTTACGACTTGAGGCACCGGTCAATCCCGCGCTCAGGGATATTGACCTCGGCTGCTGGGCGGGCCGGTCGTTCACTGATGTTCAGCAATCTGACCCCGGAGGGACGCGGCGTGGATCAGTCAGAGCGACGCCGCCCCACACGGGGGCGCGTCCGTCGTCGCCTTGCTTGAGCAAATCTCAGATTGACTTGACGCGCTCAAACGAGAGGACGGTCGTATTGTGGCCGTCACCCTCCAGCCGTCATCCGGGCTGCCATCGTTCTTGGCATCGATGCCAAGCCAATGTCCTTTTGGCGTATCGACATCGCGCCCCTCTGTCGTGTCGGCCTCCGAGGGAACACGAGGCACTGGACGCTTCGATCAATAACCCCTTAGCCGTTTGGGATGGCTGGACAATAGCTTTGCAGCAACCAAAGCTTCTGTGCATGACCGCCGTTGAGCACGACATCCGCTGCGGAAATTGGTAAAGTTCGCCAGCGAATTCGGCGGGAGCCAAGCGAATGTCTCGCGTAATCAAGATGTCCACGCCAAAAGGCAAGCCAACCAGCCTGTGAACCGCGCCGGATTTGCCGGAGGCTCTGAACCTTGAGAGGTTGGAGCGATGGAGAAATCGAAAACGTCAAACCGCTATTCGGCTGAGGTCCGTTCGCGTGCTGTCCGGATGGTGTTGGAGCACGGGATGGATCACGCCTCGCAATGGGCTGCGATTGGTTCGATCGCTGCGAAGATTGGCTGCACGGCGGAGACACTACGCGGCTGGGTGCGTCAGGCGGAACGCGACCAAGGCATGCGAACTGGTCCGACCAGCGACGAGCGCGAGCGTATCAAGGCACTCGAACGCGAGGTGCGCGAGTTGCGTCAGGCCAACGAAATCCTGCGCAAGGCGTCGGCGTATTTTGCGATGGCGGAGCTCGACCGCCGGTCCAAGCCATGATCGCGTTCATCGATGATCATCGCGCTGCTTACGGGGTCGAGCCGATTTGCCGGGTTCTGCCGATCGCCCCAAGCAGCTACCACGCCCATGCGGCAAAGCGCGCCGATCCGGGCAAGCGATCGGCGCGGGCACAACGTGATGCGGCCTTGCAGGCGGACATCAGGCGGGTTTGGGACGCCAACTTCCAGGTCTACGGCGTGCGCAAGGTCTGGCGGCAGCTTCAGCGCGAGGCCATCGCGGCGCCGCGCTGCCAAGTTGCCCGACTGATGAAGCGCATGGGGCTGGCAGGCGCGGTGCGCGGCAAGACGGTGAAGACCACGCACAGCGACCGATCGGTGCCGTGTCCGCTCGACCGGGTGAACCGGCAGTTCCGGGCGCCGGGACCCAATGTTTTGTGGGTCTCGGACTTCACCTATGTCGCGACCTGGCAGGGCTTCGTCTATGTCGCCTTCGTCATCGACGCGTTTGCCCGCCGCATCGTCGGCTGGCGGGTGTCGCGCTCGGCCCGCGCCGATTTCGTGCTCGACGCGCTCGAGCAGGCGCTGTGTGATCGCCGCCCGGTCCGCCAAGGCGGTCTCGTGCACCACAGCGATCGCGGCGTGCAATACGTCTCGATCCGCTACACCGAGCGCCTGCTTGAAGCTGGGATCGAACCGTCCGTCGGCAGCGTCGGAGACAGCTACGACAACGCGCTCGCCGAAACCATCAACGGCCTGTTCAAGGCCGAGGTGATCCACCGGCGGGGCCCGTGGCGCAGTGCCGAGATGGTGGAATTTGCTACCCTCGAATGGGTCGACTGGTTCAACAATCGTCGCTTGCTCGAACCGATCGGAAATATCCCGCCCGCCGAGGCTGAAGCGCGCTACTATGCCCAAGCCGACGAGCACGCCATGGTGGTGTGACTCAAACAGAACAGCCTCCGGCAAACCCGGCGCGGTTCACTGCCCAAGACGGCGGCGCTGACCAAGGCGCAGGCTGAACACAAGGCTTGGTTAAAGAAGCACGGGATTAAGGAGACAAAGAATACACTCCGCACTTGACGCCCGACCAGCCAATCGCGTTCGTCAGGGGGCCAATGCTGGGACGTTTATTCATCGCAGGACCGGTTCTCGCCTTGATTCTGAGGGCAGGTCTTGCGAAACGCGGACCCGCGACCCGGCCCGATACTTGTGCCCCCCGTCAGTCCCGCGTGCATCTCCTCACCGTTCGGTGCGCGCGTGCTTGCGAACCATCCCCAGGCGGGCAGGTACCATTATGGCGTCGATCTGCCAGCACCACCGGGCGCGTCGATCGTGGCGACTGCGCCCGGCAAAGTGATCCGTATCCAGAAGAAGGGTCCAGGAGGGCTTGAAATCCTGGTGCAGCACGAAGGCTTCGTCGCCATCTACAGCCACCTGGGGTTGGCTGCCCCAGCGTTTGCTGAAGGCAAAAAGACCGTCGCGGCAGGCGAGAAACTCGGTGTTGTTGGAAGAACTGGGGTCACGGTCGGCACCCATGTATATTTTGAGATGCTCATGGCCGGTAAGCCGGTCGATCCGACGCCATATTTGCGTGTCCCGAATTGCGAGCGCCCGCGATGAACAACGACGCCTTGATTGCGCTGGTCGTTTTCAGCATCCAGCGCGATGTGCGACCGATCTGCGAGACGACCTATTTGTGCCATGCCGCGCCCGACAGGTTGGCAGAACGCTTCGCCATCGAGGCTGCTACCGCTCCGCGTCCTCGCTCAGATGCAGCCACGGCATGCGTTCTTCTGGAAATATGTGTCTCGTCGGCTGGAGTCGCGCAGCCTCATCGAATGCGCCGACATGAAAATGCATTTCCGACGAGCTTTCGCCTTCGCACGTTAATGTGGACCCGCACGTCGGGCAGAAGCCGCGCCACCTGCCGGGGCGACGAATTGAACTTCGTGATCTCCCCTTTGGTTACCGTGTAAGCGTCACGCCTGAATGCCACGAACACGGAGACAGGCGCACCGCTATGCTTGCGACAGCTTTGGCAATGACACCATGCTACCCCTATCGGGTCTCCCATGGCGACAAATCGCACCGCACCGCACAGGCACCTGCCCTCAAACTGTTGGCTCATCTCCTTACCTTCTCTTTCTGCGAACCGCGAATACTCCGTCGACCGGGGCGTGCGTCCCTTAGGGGGCCGCCTCAATTGGCAAACCGGCCGCTTTCCACTCGGGAAAACCGTCTTCGAACCGACGCACGTCGAAACCATCCGCACGCAAGGCCGCCACCGCCTCGAAGGACATAACGCAGTAGGGGCCTCGGCAATAGGCGACAATCGCCTGCTTGCGCGGTAGCTCAGTGAGACGCTGCTTCAATTGGCGCAGCGGGATATTCATCGCACCGGGCAAGTGACCGAGGCCGTATTCGTCTTCGGGTCGAACATCGAGCAAAACGACACTTCCATCACGCAGCCCAGCTATAAGCTCCGTGGCGGTGACCGGCTCCAGTCGATCGCGGGCGTGGAAATAGGTGGCGACGATGCGCTCCATCGATGCAACCGCATACTCGGCCACGTGCCGCAAGGCACCGAGCAGGGACACGATGCCTGTCTCCGCGTCGTCAGATAGGCGATACACTACGCGCTTGCCGTCGCGCTGCGTGGTGACCAGACCAGCACGGCGTAATTGCTGCAAATGTTGCGATGCGTTCGCCACGGTCAGGCCCACCCGCTCGGCGAGGACTTCGACGCTGCGCCGCCCTTGGGCCAGTTGCTCAATCAATTCCACTCGGTGCTCGTGCCCGAGCGCCTTGGCGACCTCGGCCAGCGCCGCCCGAACGGTCCCGGCAGCCGCACGGCTTGACATAGGTTTCGATTCACGTGTTATCATTCAATTAGTCTATTGAATATTTTGCTACAGCGAGTCAAGCTTATCCCCTCAACGACTAATGGCGCACACTGAGGCCGGTCGCGATGACACGAGTTTATCTGGACTACAACGCCAGCACACCCATTGATCCGGAAGTGATCGCCACCATGCGGCCATTGCTGGAGGTCAGCTACGGAAATCCCTCTAGTGGCCATTGGGCGGCGGTGCCAGCCAGAGCAGCATTGGAAAACGCCCGAGGCCAAGTCGCTGCGTTGCTCGGCTGCGCTGCGAATGAGATCGTTTTCACAAGTGGCGGAAGCGAAGCGAACAATCTCGCGTTCAAGGGCATATGTGGCCCGCCTCGCAAGCGTCCAGCACACATCATCACGTCGCAGATCGAGCACCCGGCGACACTGGAACCCTGCAACCATCTCGCTAAACTTGGCGTGGCCGTGAGTTATGTTCCAGTCGATGGCAGCGGCCTCGTCGATCCCGATGATATCCGCAAGGAGATCACAGCAGATACCTGCCTGATCAGCGTCATGCACGCCAACAATGAGGTTGGCACGATTCAGCCGATCGCCGACGTGGCGAAAATTGCCCACGAACATGGCATTTGCTTCCACACGGATGCAGCGCAATCGGTTGGCAAGATCGCTACGCGCGTAGACGAGTTGGGTGCGGACTTGCTCTCGGTTGCAGGACACAAGGTCTATGCGCCGAAAGGGATCGGGGTGCTTTACGTCCGGCGCGGTGTCGCGATCGAGCCGCTGATCCATGGCGCGGGACATGAACGCGGCCGTCGTGCAGGCACCGAAAGCGCATTGCTGACGGCGGCTCTCGGCAAGGCGTGCGAGGTTGCACAGGTTTGGATCGGAAAGCCTGAGATGCAACGGCTGCGCGATCTTCTATGGGATCGCTTGCAGGCAACCTTCGGCAATAGGGTCGTTCTCAACGGCCATCCCACGCAGCGCTTGCCGAACACGCTAAACGTGTCGTTTGTCAGTTGTGTCGGTGCCGAAATCCTTGCAGCCATGCCGGACGTGGCGGCCTCAACCGGATCGGCTTGTCATGCCGGTCAGGTCACGCTTTCACCCGTGCTGCGCGCCATGCATGTCGCACCCGAAGTCGGCATGGGAGCGATCCGGTTCAGCCTTGGGCGATACACGACTCAACTTGAGGTGGACGAAGTCGCGAACCAGCTTCGTCGGGTAGTTTCATGATTGTGCCGATCGGTCGCATTCGGAGGGAAGGAGTGTGGCACCCGCCATCAGCTAAGCAAACCTCGTGAGCTTCGTTGTGCATGTGGTCTAGCTTCGCCTGTTCGGGAGCTTCGCCCACCCATTCGATCTTGGGACGCAGGACAACCTTGGTAATGGCTTCCTTGCCCGGCGCAATTTCTTCCATCACGCCCTCCGCATGGTCGTGATAGGCCGCGACGGTAAAGCCCGGCAGTCTGGCCACGTGTAAGAACGATAGCGTGTGGCAGTTCGACAGGGCGGCAACGAGCATTTCCTCCGGGTCAACGGCTTCCTTCACGGCCGACTTGCCGACCTCGTGCGGCGAGGCCGATGCCGGAACGACGGTCCCGCCGTCAAAGGTCAACGTGTGACCACGGCTGTAGCGGCCTCTGGGAAAGTCTTCGCCGTCGGCCAACTTCCAATCGATGTCACGAGTATAAGTTGCCATCGGCCCTGCACCTTCTCGACGCCCTTTATTGCCGATCGTCACGGCGCTGGCCACGCGCGACTGCCGTGCGAATCGCTTTGACCGCTGCACGGTTGCTATCATCCTGAGCTTGTCAGTCAAGCCGAGTAGCCAAACGCCCGAAGGCACCACTGTGTTATCGATGCCGTGACGGGCGATTTTCTTTTCGACCACCCCCTGGCGCGAGGCGGTTGGGGTCCGCCGCCTCCAAAAACGGATTCGGAGCGTCGATGCTGCCATTCATCCGCATCCAGGCGATCTTGTGGGCGGCGCGTCTCAACTCTGCCCGGTCTCTGTCAAGAATGTCTGGGGCTTTGGCACGCTGCCGTTCGCTTATTTGCATGGCTCCCTCCCTGGTTGAACCGCGCCCACTTATAGCACCGATGAACGCTGCATGCCGATGCCGTTGGCCGCGCCGAGGAGCGTGAGCGAGAGAGATTGCGTCGCGGGTGTCACCCCCCTCAGCGATAGGGGCCGGTGGGCAATTTACGGGCGGAGACCAACGTGGGTTCGATGTCAACGCCGGGAGTCGAACCACCACATTGAACGACATGGCGAGGGCAAGATGACCAACGTTTTGACCAACGCTATCCTTCTACTCAACTGATAAACCTCATAATTCAGTTGGTTACGGCCGACCTGCGGAATATCCAAGCTGTTCCGCTTGATCGTGCTGCCGGGCATGACTCTGCTCGACATCGGGGCAAACATCGGGGCGCACACTGTCGAGCTGTCCCGGCTGGCCGGATCGACCGGCGCGGTGCACGCCTTCGAGCCGCAACGCCTGATGTTCCAATTGCTTTGCGCCAACGTGGCGCTGAACAGTTGTGGGAACGTCTTCACTCATCATGTGGCGGTCGGTGCTGTTGGCGGTGTCTCGCTGGTTCCCGCGCTGGATCCGGAGACCGCCGCGAATTTTGGTGCATTGTCGCTCCCGGATGCACTGCAGGGCGAGACAGTGCCTCTGGTCACGGTCGACGGCCTGGCCCTTCCCGCCTGCCACATGATCAGGATCGACGTCGAAGGCATGGAGACCGAGGTGCTGCGTGGCGGCGCCGTGACGATCGCCGCATTCCGGCCAATTCTGTACGTCAGGAACGGTCATGAGGCACGCTCCGCGGAGCTGATCGGTCTGCTGCAGTCTTACGGCTACCGGCTTTATTGGTATCTTCCGCCGATCTATAGTCCGGACAATTTCCGGGGCGATCCCGCGAACATCTTCCCCGACGCGATTTCCCCCAATATGCTCTGTGTTGCGGCCGAGGTGCCGCAGGCTTCGTTGTCGGCTCTGCGCGAGGTGAGCGGTCCCGACGACCGGTGGCAGGACTGACAAGCCCAACCTGGTTCCAGCATCAACTCAAGCGGCCAACCGCTCTGCGTCCGCACCGAAGAGAAAGTCGATATCGTCGGCATCCATTGCCGGCAGCGCCCTCCCGTCGTCGCCAAGCGCCAGGCTCGCCAGCGCGGCTTTACGTTCCTGCAATTCCAAGATGCGTTCCTCCACGGTGTCTGCCGCGATCAGCTTGTAGACGAACACCGACCGCGTCTGCCCGATCCGATGGGCGCGGTCGGAGGCCTGGTCCTCCACCGCCGGGTTCCACCACGGGTCGTAATGGATTACCGTATCCGCCGACGTCAGGTTCAGTCCACGCCCGCCCGCCTTCAGGCTGATCAGGAACAGCGGCACCTCACCCGCCTCAAAACCGCGCACCGGTTCCGCCCGGTCGGCTGTGTCGCCACGCAGTTCGACGAACCGGATCCCGGCGGCCACCAGCGCCGGCTTCATCAGGTCCAGCATCGACGTGAACTGCGAGAACAACAGGATGCGCCGTCCCTCCGCGACCATTTCCGAAATCATCCCCAGCAGGTCGTCCAGCTTGCTCGACGTGCCGGCCGGCCGTGCCGATGACAACTTCAGCAGTCGAGGATCGCAACAGACCTGACGCAGTTTCAGCAGTGCATCGAGCACGATTACATGGCTTTGCGCCATCCCGCGCGCGGCGATCCCCTGAGTCACCCTCTCATGCATCGTCGCGCGGATCGTTTCGTAGAGTTCGCGCTGATCCGGGGCGAGCGTGATGCGGCGCAAAATCGTGTGTTTCGGTGGTAGTTCGGTTGCCACGGCCGATTTCGTCCGGCGCAGGATGAACGGCTGGATGCGCGAAGCAAGCTGACGGCGCCGGATCGGGTCGCCGTCCTTCTCGATCGGCGTACGAAAGCGGCGATTGAAGCTTTTGCGTGGACCCAGCAGGCCCGGCATCAGAAAGGCAAACTGCGACCATAGCTCGCCAAGGTTGTTCTCGATTGGCGTGCCGGACAGACAAAGGCGGTAACGGGTGTCGAGACGGCACACCGCATGCGTCGCTTTCGCGGTCGGGCTTTTGATCGCCTGCGCTTCATCAAGCACGACTATGTGCCAGGCGAGCCTCGCCATGTCCTCGATGTCCCGCGTCAGCACGGTGTAGGTCGTAATGACGACATGCACGCCGGCGAGATCACGCCTACGTTCGTGCCGACCCAGGCCGTGCAGCACGGCTACGCGCAGATGCGGAGCGAAACGCGCGAGTTCCGCCGCCCAGTTCGGCACCAGGCTGGTCGGCACGACAACCAGTGCCGGCCTATCGAGGCGACCGTGGGCTTCCTCGATCACGATGTGAGCGATGGTCTGTGCCGTCTTGCCGAGGCCCATGTCGTCCGCGAGAAGCCCGCCCAGGCCATTCTGGTGCAAGTGCTGCAGCCAGTTGACGCCATGTTGCTGATATGGGCGCAGGTTCGCCTTGAAGCTGGCGGGGACGGGTGCATCGGGGATATCGGCGACGGCGCGAAAGCGAGCGACATGGGCGGCGATGATGGCGCCATCCTGCCAGCGCGTGGTGACGAGGTCCTCCAGATCCAGCACACTGGGCGCGGCCGAGGCATCCAGTACCATCGTCTGCCCTGTGGTGCGGCTGGCAGCCTCGATCAGATCGTTCATCACTGCCAACAGGCGGGCGATACGATCCGCGGGCAGCCGCAGGATACGGCCGTCGTCCAGGCTGGTGATGACCTCCCCGTCAATGACCCGTGCAGCAGCCATGCCGCCTCGATCGTGCAGGCGCCTCAGGATCGGCAACAGCGTGTGGCGGTTGCCATCGATCTCGATGCCGAAATCAAGCGAGAATGCACCATTTGGCGCGTCGGTGACCCTCACGTCACAGCAGCCGACGGACTCGACAAGGCGTGGGCCGAAATCGTCATCGATCTCGTTGCGCCAACCAAGCGCCTGAAGTGCCGGGATTCGCTCGGCGACGAAGCCCTGCCAGGATTCGCAGGCCTCGCGCCCGCGGAAGACGAATACCAGCCGGCCTTTTTCCGCCTTGCCGGTGCCCATCCGCATCTGCATGAGTCCGTCCCGGCGAATTGTATCGAGGGCCGCAGCTTCGGCGGTGCGATCGCGCCGCACAAAGACCGGGCCGCAAGCGGCGTTGGTGCGGACGAATTGCCGGTCGTCATCATACGGGATCCGAGCACCGTCATAGTCAAACTCGAGCAGCAGGGCGTCGAGTTGCTGCATTCGGCCGAACTCGTCGGGGCAAGGAAATCGAATCAGGCGCAGGACGGGGGTCGCGGGACGGTCGACAATCACCAGATCGTCCGTGGTGGTTGATTCGGGGCGCGGCTTTGGAGGATCGACGCGAACAACAGGCGGCGGAGCGCTCCGGCCGATCATAGGTGGCTGAATGCGAACGCGGCCAACGGCGCCGGTGACAGCGTCGACGTACCATCTGCGCGAATCGGCGACGAGAACCCCAGAACGAGGTGGGAGCGAGGCGGCCGAGGCAGAGGCCAGCACAAGCGGCTCGCCTTTGACGAGACGCCGGCCACCCGCATGCCAGCGCGCCTGTCCGCACTCTACGAGCGAATCCAGCAACTCGGCAACGATCGTCGCAGACACGCCGGTGCGTGTCTCGTTTCCGTTCCCCAGCAGACGGGCTATCTTGCGGACTTTGGCATCGGCCTGCTTATTGTCGGCGATCTGGCATGGCGTCGTCGGCGCGCCGATGCCGCTGCGCTCGCCGATCAACAGCGTCGTGACGATACAGGCGTGCGGCGGGTCGGCGGCGGCCAACTCGAAAACTATCCTCTGCCGCTCCTTCTCAGGCAGGCCACCAACCAGTGTGTCGAGGAAAGTCTGCTGCTCAGGCCTGCGCAGGGCAGGGAACCGGTCAAGCGCCGCGAACGCGGCCGCAGCCAGATGGGCGCAGCCGGTGACGCCGCAGCTGCATTGGTGATCGAACACCACGCGGCGCCCAAGCGATGATGGCGTAATGCGCACATGGTGGGAGACGCCGCGTTCCTGCACGATACCCGTGACCGTGTCGCCGTCGAGTTCCACGTTCACCCCGCCTGCCAAGCCCAGTCCGCGGCTGCGGGTAAGAACGCGCGCGTCGAAGATCCGGCCAAGGTCCTGGGAAGAGAACGGCGTCGGCATGAGCGTGGCTAGACCTTCGGCGGTTAGAGGGCGGGGGGAACCGCGGCGCTGGTCGGCACGGCGGCAATGGAACGGAGGGCCGACTCGGTCCGAGCCTGCCAGGGAGTCAAAGGAACGCCCGAACCACCAGGTTAATGCAAGGGTTCAAAATCTGAGGTGAAGCAACACCGGTCCTGCGTAGGGACGAACGTTTACAGCGATACCAGCCTGGCCAGGATCGCGCAGCGACCTGGGGCTCAGGAAATCGCCCAGTATCAGGAAATCGCCCAGTAAGCAGAGGTCAGAGCGTTTTCCGCTCAGGGTGGAGGCGTTCTACCGCCGTTCGGGAGGTCACATCATCCCGCGGCCGATATCAGAGCGCCGCTTCCTCCATCGCCGTCGCGGCACCCTTGCCGGCCCCTGGCGCGACGTGGACCAACAAGACCTGGGTGGTGTGTGTCTTCAACGACCAAGGCTTGGATCAGGTGACCTGGAGCAGCCTGTCATAGAGGGCGTGCCGAGTTCAACGCCACGCAGCAGATCCCGGATGTTCCTATCATCGCTTTGCCGAACTGATCGGTCCGCGGCATGTTCGTCAACAAACAGGGCCGCCTGGCGGGCGCGTGGGCGGAAGCGCTGCGATCGGGTTCCGTGATGCTGGAGGTCAAAACCGATCCGAATGTGCCGCCGCTACCGTCGCACATCACGCTGGCGCAGGCGAAGGCGTTCACGTCCACTCTGATCAAGGACGATCCGGAGGAGGGGCAGCATGATCGTCGACACCGCCAAGGAAGTGCTCAGCGGACTGCCCGGGCGGCGGGACTGACAGGATGGATGCCGCCACGAAGCCCCGATTTAGCCGCTCAGGCGGCTCTCCGAGCGGCGGACAGGCTGGCCAGGGCTTTGTCGATCCGGGCTAGCACGGCGGGCGTCTGGCTGAAGGCAATCGCGATCACTCCGTCGGATGACCGGATGACTTGTCCTGCGACCGGTCCGCCGGCCTCGGGCAAATCGATTTGCACATCCGCGCCGGCCGGGTCGCTCCGCCGATCATGGGGCCCATGCGAGACGTTGGTTCCCGATCAATCCCGGCGGCCGCGAGGGAGGTGTCGAACCATCCGGTGGCAATTCCCTTGCCGGTGGTGCGCCACGGACCGAGCCTCTGTTGCGAAGATTACCGCTCGATTTTCTTCCGTCCTGGTACCCGGCACGGGCCAGCGGCACTGACTGGAAATGTGCAACTCATCCCGTCGGCGGTATCATTGTGGGGCCGAACGAGGATCGGGCCGCCGTCCACGACCTGCGGTCAGCGCGCCAGGTCGTGGGTCACCGGGCCAAGCCCGGTGGGAGGACGCCGCGGTGTGGGCCACACGCCGGGATCAGAACGCCGTCTCCTCCATCTCCATCATGGCACCCTTGCCCGCCTTGATCGCGATGAGCAACCCGCCGACCTGGGGCAGGATTCGCTCCATGTAGAACCGCGCCGTGGTCAGCTTTGCCCTGTAGAAGGCGCCATCGCTGTCACGTCGCGCCAGCTTGTCAACCGCGATGACCGCGGACCGCGCCCACATGAAGCCAAGCGCCACCAGGCCAAACAGGCGAAGATAATCGGTCGCGGCGGCGCCGGCTTCCTCGGGATCCGCCATCCCCTTCGCGGCGATCTCCCCGGTGGCGAGTTGCAGCGCGCCGAACGCCTTGCCAAACCCCTTGACCATCTCGCCAAGCTGCTTGTGGTTGGTGTTGGCCTCGATGAAAGCGCTGACCGGATGAAAGAACGTCCGCAGCATGCGTCCGGCGCCCTGGGCCAGTTTGCGCCCAACCAGATCCAGTGCCTGCACGCCGTTGGTGCCCTCGTACAGCATGAAGATGCGAGAGTCGCGGACAAGCTGCTCCATGCCGTTGTCGCGGATGTAACCATGGCCGCCGTAGACCTGCAGGCCGAGATTAGTGGACTCGAAGCTCAGGTCGGTGAACAGGGCTTTTACGATCGGGGTCATCAACGCGGTGAAATCCTCGGCACGCTTGCGGGCCTCGGGGTCGGTTGACCGCTCGATCTCGTCCAGTTCCCGCGCCACCCAGCCGCCCAGGGCCCGGCATCCTTCGGTATACGCACGGATCGTCAGCAGCGTGCGGCGCACGTCGGGGTGGACGATGATCGGGTCGGCGGCCTGGCCGGGTGCCTTGGCGCCGCCGAGGCTGCGGCCCTGGAGGCGGTCGCGGGCATAGGCGACGGCACCCTGGTAGCTGGTTTCGGCGACGCCGAGCCCCTGGATGCCAACGGCCAGGCGCGCGCTGTTCATCATGGTGAACATGGTGGCGAGGCCCTTGTTCGGGCTGCCCACCAGCCATCCAATGGCGTCCTCGAAGGTCAACTGGCAGGTGGCGGAGCCGTTGATTCCCATCTTGTGCTCCAGCCCCGTGCAGATCACGCCGTTGCGCGCGCCGGGGCGGCCATCGGCGGCGGGAATGAATTTGGGCACCAGGAACAGGCTGATGCCGCGGCTGCCGCGGGGCGCATCGGGCAGACGAGCGAGGACCAGGTGAATGATATTCTCGGTCAGGTCGTGCTCGCCGGCGCTGATGAAGATCTTCGAGCCGCTGACCTTGTAGCTGCCGTCGGCCTGGGGCACCGCGCGTGTTCGCAACAGTCCGAGATCGGTGCCGCAATGGGGTTCGGTGAGGCACATCGTGCCGGACCAGGTGCCATCAACCATCTTCGGCAGATAGAGGTCCTTCAGGGTGTCCGGGGCGTGATGGGCGATCGCCTGGTACGCGCCGTGGGTCAGGCCTGGATACATGCCGAACGCGACGTTGGTCGAACAGATCATTTCTTCGATCAACTTGTTCACGCTCTGCGGCAGCCCTTGCCCGCCGTAGCGCGGATCAGCGGCGACGGCGGTCCAGCCGCCATTGCGAAACGTGTCGTAGGCTTCCTTGAAGCCCTTTGGCGTGCGGACGACGCCATTTTCCAGGACGCAGCCGTCTTCATCACCGGCGGCGTTGATCGGCAGCAAAACTTCCTCGGCCAGCTTGGCGGCTTCTTCGAGGATACTGTCCATCAGGTCGGGGGAGATATCCTCGAGACCTGGAAGCCGGGCAAGGGCGGCGCTGTCGTGCAGTTCATGCAGGACGAAGCGCATGTCACGGAGCGGCGCCTTATAGGTCTGCATACGGGCTTCCTCCGGGAGAGGGTGAAGAATTGCAGGCGTTGCCGTCGCGCGGATCGTGATAATCCGCGACGTGGCCGGTGGCCGCACCGCAAGTCGTGGGCGGCCGGCCTGACCCTCGCTCGCGTGATCGCTCGCCCGGCGGCGACACCGAGAAGGTGGACCGCCGGCGCTTCCCTGGACGCGGGACGCGCGGGAACGGACGTCGACCAGAGACGACGGACGGAAATGACATGCTAGTTGCGCAATGGTTTGCCGGTTTCAAGCGTGTGTTCGATCCGCGCCAGCGTCAGGCCGGTTCGGGCCAGCCGCATAAACGCACGACGTTCCAGGTCGAGGATCTGCTGCTCGGTGACCCTGTCGATGATGTCGGTATCGCCGCCGCACAGAACCTCGGCGAGCGCATCCGCGACAACCAGATCGTGGTCAGTCGCCATCCCGCGCCGATGGAAGCCCTGTGCGGCCGCGTTCAGGCCCGCCCGCCCCGACGGCCCCGGCAGCACGAACTCCGGTGGCTTGGGCGGCGCGTAGCCGTCGACCATGGACAATGCCCGCTTCTTTGCATCGGCCAGGAGACGGTCGCGGTTCATGCTGATACCGTCGGCCGTGCGCAGGAACTTCTTCTCCATCGCCTGATGAGCCGACTTGGAGACGTCCGCCGTGCTGATCCCTTCGAATACCTTGGCCGGCGCGGGCATCGGGCCGCGCGGCAGCTTGGGGTCCGACTGCCAGCGGGCCAGCATCTCGCCGCAGCCGCCCCAGCCGGGAACCAGGCCGACACCGCACTCGACCAGGCCGATATAGGTTTCGGCATGTGCCTGCACGGCGTCGGCGTGGAGCACGATCTCGCAGCCTCCGCCAAGCGCCATGCCAGCCGGCGCGGCCACGACGGGGAAGGGGGCATATTTCAGTGCTTTGTAGGTCCGTTGGCCGGCCGCGATGGACTTTTCGATTTCGCCCCATGCAGCAATATTCGCGGCAAACAGCGCGAGACCCAGATTGGCACCGAGGGAGAAGTTGCTTGCTTCATTGTAGATGACCAGCGCCTTGAACTTCGCGCCCACGACTTCGATCGACTTGTTGAGCAGCTCGATGATCTTGTCGTCGAGGGCGTTGGATTTCGAGGTGAACTCGAAACAGGCAACGCCATCGCCGATGTCCCACAAGGAGGCCGAACTGTTCTTCAAGACTGGCTGGGCAGCGAGCTTGATGTCTTCCAGCAGCAGCACCCCAGGTGCGCGGATAAGGTCGTGATACGCGCCGTCAATGCCCAGGTATTGGCGCTTGCCATCCTCCACCCGATAGAAGCGCTTGCCCGCAGCGTCTGCCAGGAGTGTGGGCACGCTCAAGCCGCGGGCGTTCAGTTGCTCCACCAGCCAGGCCGCCCCCAATTTGTCGGCAAGCTCGAACGGCCCCCATTTCCAGTTGTAGCCGAGCCGCATGGCTTCATCGATGTCGGCGATCGAGGCCGCGGCAGCCGGGATCAGGGTTGCGGCGTAGGCGATGGTCTGCGCGAGCACGCGGAAGGCATAGGTGCCGATCCGGCCCGGCGCTGACAAAAGCGCCCGCAAATCCCGGCCGGCCGCTTCGAGTTCCGGCAGGACCGGTTTCTGTTCTGGCCTGTACTCGCCCGACTGCAGGTCGATCACCTGCATGCTGCGACCGCCCTGGGACCGGTCCAGGCGATAGAAGCCGCCCTTGCCCTTTCGCCCGATCAGGCCTTGCTCAATCATCCGGCCGATCAGCGGGACGTCCCGGTCCACGCCGTGGAACGCATCGGACTTCGGCAGCACCCCGCGCATCGAGGCGTTGACGTGGGGTCCCAGATCGATGCCGACGAGGTCCATCAGTCCGAATACGCCGGTTTTTGGAATCCCCATTGGCGGCCCGATGATCGCGTCGGCTTCCTCAACCGTCAGCCCCTGGTCGATCGCCTCGATCAGCGCCAGTTGCAACCAGTAGATACCCAGGCGGTTGGCGATGAAGCCGGGGCTGTCCTCACAACGGACGATGCTCTTGCCCAGGGCGACATCGGCAAATCCGGTGACGGCGTTGACCGTGTCGGGTGCCGTGTCCGAACCGGCGACGATTTCCAGCAGGCGCATGTAGCGGGGCGGGTTGAAGAAATGAGTGATCAGGAAGTCGCGGCGAAACGCTTCACTCATCCCCTCGGTCAGCACCTTCAGCGCGATGGTGGAGGTGTTGGAACTGATCGCGCTTCCAGGGCGGCGAACGCCCTCCAGCTTCCGGTACAGCGCCTGCTTGATATCGGTGCGTTCGAGCACCGCCTCGACGATCCAGTCGCAGTCGGACAGCTTGCCGAGGTCGTCTTCCAGATTGCCGGGCTCGATCAGTTTCGCAGCACCGTCGTACATGAACGCGGCGGGTTCGGCCTTGCGCAAATTGGCCACGGCCCCTTCGGCCAGGGCATCGCGATTGTTGCTGCCGCTCGGGACGATATCGAGCAGCACGACCGGGACCCCGGCATTGGCGACATGGGCGGCGATGCCCGCCCCCATCGTGCCGGCGCCGATGACGCCGACTTTTCGGATCGGGCCGGCCATCACACGCGTTCCAGGATCGTGGCGATGCCCTGGCCGCCGCCGATGCACTGGCTGGCCAGGGCGTAGCGGCCGCCGGTGCGCGCCAGCAGGGATGCAGCCTTGCCGGTGATGCGCGCCCCGGTGGCCCCGAGCGGGTGACCAAGCGCGATCGCACCACCATCGAGGTTCAGGGTCTCGTCGCGGATACCAAGTTCGCGGGCGCAGGCCAGCGCCTGGCTGGCGAACGCCTCATTCAGTTCGACGACGTCGATCGCTCCGATCCCGATCCCCGCGCGGTCCAGGGCCTTCCTGGTGGCGGCGACAGGGCCGATGCCCATGATTTCGGGCGCGCATCCGGCGACGGCGATGGATTTGATCCGGGCGAGCGGCTGCAGACCGTGCTTTTCGGCATAGGTCTCGCTGCACACCAGCACGGCGGCGGCGCCGTCGGTCAGCGGCGAGGACGTGCCGGCCGTCACGGTGCCATCCTTGTCGAATGCGGGCTTCAGACTGGCCAGGGCGTCGGCCGTCGTGTCGGGACGGATGCAACCGTCCTGGTCGACGGTGGCCGCCTTGCCGGTGATCGGCACGATCTCATCGGTCAGCTTGCCCGACGCAGCGGCGGCGGCGGCGCGCTGATGGCTGCGGACGGCGAAGGCTTCCTGGTCAACGCGCGGAATTTGCCACTTGCGAGCGACGTTTTCCGCGGTTTCGCCCATGCCGATATAGGCGGCGGGAATCGCCTTCATCAGCGCCGTATTGATCAGCGGATTGTAGCCCATCATCGGCACGCGGCTCATGCTTTCGATACCGGCACAGACGAACACGTCTCCGGCGCCCAGGGCGATCTGGCCGGCGGCGATGTGGATCGACTGCATGGACGAGCCACAGAAGCGGTTGACCGTGACCCCGGCGACCGACAGCGGCAAATCCGCCAGCAGGCCGATCAGGCGGGCGACATTCAGCCCCTGTTCGGCTTCGGGGAAGGCACAGCCTACGATGATGTCCTCGATATCTTCCGGATTGACGCCGGTGCGGCTGATCAGCGCCCGGACGACCTGAGCGGCGAGGTCGTCTGGACGCACCCGCGCGAGACCGCCCTTGCCGGCGAAATGAAAAGGCGAGCGGGCGTAGCCGGCAATCACCGCGTGGGTCATGGTTGTCTCCTTTGTTTCAGCCGCTCGCGGCGCGTCGGGCGCGCGAAGGGGTTGCTTTCAACGCCGCCTCGGTCTGGGCGGCGATCTCGGCAAGCTCGGACAGAGCGTCATCGATCGCCTGGCGCTGCACCAGAAGCTGGTCGCGGCGCCTGGCAACGGCCGCGAGGAGAGCGCGAAGCTGTGCGTGCTGCGTGATGTCCGTGTCGTACAGGTCGAGATATTCCTTGATGGCACTCAGGGAGAACCCGAGCCGCTTGCCGCGCAGGATGAGGATCATGCGGGCCCGGTCACGGGCCGAGTAGACGCGTGTGGTTCCCGCACGCTGCGGCGTGATAAGCCCCTTGTCCTCATAGAAACGGACGGCCCGCGGAGTCATCGCAAGCTCCTTGGCCAGTTCCGTTACGGTATACAGACGCCCCTGTGCCATGGATGCCCCGATATCTCACCCTGCCCTATACGTCAACCACCTCACGTTAATTCAGCTTCGACCCAGCGGCTTCGGCAACCAGTTCCTTACGCGACAGCTTGCCGATCACGGTCTTGGGCAGGCTCGTCCTGATCTCCACGCGCACCGGCAGTTCGATGGGGGAGAGGCGGTCGCGGAGGAAGTCTCGAAGTTCTTCGCCGTTTCTGACTTCTCCGGCGCGCAGTGTGACAAAGGCGAGCGGTGCCTGGCCGCGGTAGGAGTCGGGAATGGCGATGACGATCGCCTCGGCCACCGCCGGGTGTTCGTACAGCGCGTCCTCGATCACCCGTGGATAGACGTTGTAGCCGCTGCAGATGATCAGGTCCTTGATCCGGTCGGTGATGAACAAATACCCATCCGCATCCAGATAGCCGACATCGCCGGTTCGCAGAGCGCCATCGACGAACACGTCCTGCGTTTCCGCCTCGCGGTTCAGGTACCCTTTCATCACCTGCGGTCCGCGCACACAGATCTCACCGCGTTCGCCCGCCGGCAGGATTTGCGAGATGTCGTCCAGCGCACGAATTTCCACCGTCGTGTCCTGTAGCACGATCCCGACCGAATCGGCGCGGACTTCCCCATCCGGCGGGTTCGACGAAACGGCCGGCGAGGCCTCGGTCAGCCCGTAGCCTTCGATGATCCGGCACCCCGTCAGCTTCTGAAACCGTTCGCGGATTTCGGCTGGCAAGGGAGCCCCGCCGGAGACACAGACACGCAGACTGGAGATGTCGACGCGGTGTTTTTCCGCCGCGGTGGCGATCGCGTTGTAGATCGTCGGCACCGCGTGCATGATTGTCGGCCTATCGCGCACCAGCGACTTCATCATGGCCCCGATCTCGAAACGCGAATGCAGGATAAGTTCGCCGCCCATGCTGATTCCGCCATTCAGGAACGGAGGTCATGGCGAAGACATGGAAGAACGGCAGCACACCCATCAGTTTTTCCTCGCCCAGGCGCATGCTGGGCATGTGGTGCGTGCTCTGCTGTGCGTTGATCGAGAGATTGGCGTGAGTGAGCATCGCACCCTTCGGGCGGCCAGTCGTTCCGCCGGTGTATTGCAGCACGGCTACATCAGATGGGTCGATCGGAACCGGGGTCGGTGGCACGCCCGGGGCGACAACCTGACGGTACGGGATGATGCGCGCGCTGTAGGCCGGACGAGCGATCATCTTACGCTTCAGCAGTGAAAACGCGATGCCCTTGACGGTCGGAAGCACCTCGGCGAACGGGCAGACAATAATCTGTTCCAATGGCTCGATGTCGACGACTTTGTCGTAGATCGCGGCGAGGTCGGGAACGACCATTGTCGTGGTGCCGAAGTCCTCGATCTGGTGGCGCAGTTCGCGGCTGACGTAGAGCGGATTGTAGTTGACCACGACCAGGCCGGCCTTGAGCGCAGCGTAATAGAAAATCACGAAATATGGCGTATTCGGCAGGCACAGACCGACCTTGCCGCCGCGGCCCAGGCCGAGCCGCTGAAGCCCGGCGGTGGCCCGACCGACCAGGGCGGCAAGCTCGGCGTAGGTCCAGCGCCGCCCTTCGAACGACAAGGCCGGCAGATCGGCGAACGCGGCGGCCGAGCGGTCGAGAAGGGTCGGAACGGCGAGCGCCTCCAATGGTTTATGCGACACGGCGTCCATTTTGTCCCCTCAATTCGAGTGTGGCGTTACGAGCGCTGGTTCACACGAGGCCGGCTGCGTCGGTCGATCGATACAACAGCCCGCGGCAACGCCGCGGGTCGCAGATACTTGTGCCATCGGGAATTCTGCCAGCCGGCGGACGCGTCGTAGACTTGAGCGGCGTCGTCCGAGAACCCGCTGCCTGCATGATCGGGGGCGCCGTCGCGGCATTCGACGCCGGGTGCCCGCGTTTTCGCGGTCGCGGCGTACCAAGCGGCAACGGCACCCATGCCCCCGTGCATGAGGCCGCGATGTCTTTCGGTGTGCATCGGGCGTTCCCCCGCATCCGGCGGTCACTTCGGACAGCTCGGTTGACCTATCAGTATCCTGGATGACGTAAGCGGAAACCATAGTGCCCGATCATCAACCAATTTGCAATATGCCTGACTGGCGTCCCTGCCGAAGAGCGACCAATCCGGTCGACGGACAAAGCAAGCTCACACACAAATTTTCCGTATGAAAATACTCTGTAACCACTTTCGGCATTTAGTCTTCTCGTCAAGCCGCGCCTGCGGCACGAACGCTCGAAGCAGGTCGCGGGACGAAACTGCATCGAGAAAGGGAATCGCTGCCATGCAACAGATCCGCCAAATGCTGACCGCTCTTCGCACTGACGTGGGTGCCGTCACCGCACTCGAATACGGCATGATTGCCGCCCCGATAGCCGTCGTCGCGATCACCTGCTTCAGCACCATCGGCAGCAATCTGAGCAGCACGCTAAGCACCGTCGGCAACATCTTGTAAGCGGCGAAGTGATTGTTGCAGACAATATTTTCCGCACCCAGTACCCACCGATGCCCGACGGTTTGGGGGATCGGCGATGAGGTTCGCCGCGCTCGGAGGCCGGATTACCTTTAGGCCGATTGCACAGCCCGGAAGTAATCCGCTTCTTTATTTGATCCGGTCTGGCGAACATTGGCGTGTCGGTACGGTGGTCGCGCCATGATACTTCCGAATTATTGCGCTATTGGTCGGGTGACCCGTACGCTTGATACCTGGCCGGCTTCTGGACGCGCCTGTCGGCCTATAAATGGAACGTGTTTTGAGCGAAACGCATGTCGATCCTGGTGATCCCGCCGGGACGGCCTCGCGCGGCTGTGATCATCGGCTCGCAGGTGATAGACAAGTTCACCGAGTTTACGATCAAGCAGTGTTCATGCGCGTCGTGACGCAGGCGGATCGCCTGCGCGATGTCTGTGCCGGCCTTGATCGTGATGACAGGGCGGAGAACCGCGTTGACAAAGCGGCCGGCGCCGCTCGGTTCCTCGACCATCGTCGCCTTCGCGTCATCTCGATCGGATCGCCGCCGAATGCAGGATCCGAGGAACCGGCGATCGGTGGCGTCGAGCCGGCGGCGATGATGTGGTCCCGGCTGTAACCGGCGTGCACGGACAACGGGCGCCACAACTGCCGGTCCACTCGACGGTGACACGATCGGCGTGACGCTTGTCCGCCATCTCTCCCCTCTTTCGTCCAATGCGCGATCGACAGGACGTTAGGTCCAACGTCGGCGGCAGAAGATCGAGCGCGATCCGACCTGCCCCCGCCCAGTGCCAGGCGGCCTCGGCGGCTACCGGCCCGGTTCAACCGCCAACCGGTACATCTCAGGCCCGTGCCGAGATCAGCCAGATCGACCCGGACAGGTTGATACCGGCGGGTCCGTCGTGACCTCTGAGGGCTTCCGCCACCGCCTCCTTGACGCGCGCACGCAGTTCAGGACCTTCATCGGCCAGAAGGCGCGCCAGGATGCCGATGCGTGTCGCGAAATCGGCCGCGTGGTCGATCTGGCCGGCCGCGGCAAGGCGCACTGACACATCGTGCCTTGTCAGCGTCACGGCCTGCCAACCCGCTTCCGTGAAGATCGCGTGCGTGCGGTCACGATTTGCGAAGGCGAACGGGCCGGGGGCGTTCGGATCGGCTGGCGGCTGCGGCGGCAACAGGGGGCTGGCGGCCTCCAATGGGACCGTGAACCAGGCATTCTCCGCCAGCGGGCGCCACGCGGCACACAGCAGACGCCCGCCCGGCCGGATCGCCTGGTGCAGGTTGGCGAAGGCAGCGACCGGGTCGGCGAAGAACATGACCCCGAACCGTGAAAACAGCAGGTCGGCAGCAGCCCTGGGGAATTCGTGAACCGAGGCGTCGGACACGACGACCTGCGCGTTGGTCAGACCCGCTGCGGTTATCCGCTGCCGTGCCCGGTTTGCCATGGGCTCCGAGACGTCAAGGCCGAGGACCCGGCCGGTTGGAGCGAGGCGGCCCGCCAACGCCAGTACGGTGGCGCCGCAGCCGCAGCCGACGTCGACAGCGCGCTCACCCGATACCGGCGCCGCGGCGTCCAGCGCGAGCGCGGTGATCGGCTCGAACAGCGTGTCGAGGCGCTCCTGGTAGGTGGTCCACGTTATCGCCGCCCTATCGTTCCAGTACGCGATCTGGGCCGTGTTATCCTGCTTGTCTGGGGAGGTGGACATGGGCATGTCTCCTGTGTGGCCGATGCCATCGTGCCATCATTGATCGGCGTCGTCGCGTATGGCACGACATGGACAAATCCCTATCTGTCAGAATGGCCGCGAAGGGGGAAATCATGGCAAAGCTCCACTACAGGGTTGTTCAGCACGACGGGGGCTGGGCCTATCAGCTGAACGACGTGTTCTCGGAGCCGTTTCGTGACAAGGCGACCGCATTGGCGGCAGCCAGACGGGTGGCTGCGGAGCAGCGGATACCCGGCGATACGACGCGGATCGAGTTCCAGGACGCGGACGGCCGGTGGCATACCGAGTTATCGGAAGGCGACGACCGGCCGGATGCCGACGTGGTGTCCTGACATCGCGGCGGATCGGAAACATTCCGGCGATAGACCGGGCACTCCCGACAATAAGTCGCGCTCGCATATCGGATGGCGACGTGCAGCGAAGGTGGCCCTCACGAAGGTGTCAACGGGCCAAACGGCTTGACGAAATCGGCTTCGTCTTGTGCGTCGATCGGCAGCGGTCCAAGCGGAACCATTCCGTGGACCAACACGATACCCGGCTCGCGCTGGTAATCCGCATGCGCTTCCGAGTCTGCGTCAGGGTCGGGTGTTGCGGTGTCGAACCCAGGCGAGGTGACGAGGTCGATCAGGACGGCGACCGCGACGTCACGGGCAAAACCTGCCGCTACGGTCGCGTCAACCAGCGCGGTCAGGCGTGGCAGCAGGAAATCGTGGACAGGCGAGTTGGTGGTCATGCCGGTATCTCCCGATGGGGATGCCTCGTAATGTGCGCCCTTCTTCGCAGCCAAGGAAGCTGCTCCACCCGACTCGTCATCGGGATAGGCGGCGGTGATCCGCGCAGGGATCTGCCCCGATTTGCCCGGCGTACGAGCTGATCGAGCCGTCAGCCAGGCCCGGTCGTCGCTGCCGATCAGTAGCCCGCCACGCGGTCCACGACCTCCTTCAGCGGCTGGCCATCCATGAACCGGCCCAGGTTGTCAACGAACAGCCTCGCGACAATACTGTCGCGTTCCGGGTGAGGACCGCCGATATGGGGCAGCACAAGGATGCCCGGAGTCGTCCAAAAGCCATGCTCTTTCGGCAGCGGTTCCTGACGGAACACGTCGAGCACCGCACCGGCAATCTTCCCGGCGGTCACCGCCGAGATCAGGTCGTCGTCCTTGATCAGATGACCCCGGCCGAAATTCAGCAGCCAGGCCTCGGACTTCATCTGCCCCAGCCGCTCGGCGTTCATGAAGTTGTCGGTTTCTGATGTGGCGGGCAGCAGCAGCAGGACGAAATCGGATTGCGCGAGCACCTCGGCGGCCTGATCGGCGGGAAAGACCTCCGCCAGGCCGGGCAGGGCGGACGGACGGCGCTTGGTGCCGATCACGCGCATACCAAGGGCGACCGCGAGACGTGCGACCTCCTGCCCGATGGCGCCAAGTCCCAGAATGCCGAGCGTCTTGCCGTTGAGGGGTATGGCGATGCGGTGGCGCCAGAGGCTTTGCTTCTGGTCCTCGGCGATCGCGGCGTAGGGCTTGGTGATATGGAACAGCGCACCGAGGATGTTCTCGGGCATCGACTCGCGATGCGTGCCGCGGGCGCAGGTCAAAGTCAGGCCAGGCGGCAGGTCGGGTAGTGCGAGCCATCCCTCGACGCCCGCGGTGAGGGATTGGGCCCAGCGGAGGGAGGGCATCGTCGGCAACAGCCCGGGCGGAACGCCCGCCGCGAGGAGCACGTGGGTTTCCGCACGCTGGGACTTCGGACGGTTTCTCCCGGCGGCCAAGAATGTCGATCGTCGCGCGATCGGAGAGACCGGCTTTGGCGATGGCGTCGATATACGGGCCGGGATTGTCGGTCCAAAGCAGCAGGTGTGGGAGATTGCGCATCGTCGTGCTCCTGAGAGGCTGGAACCCAGCCTAGATAATCTGAGGCGAGACGGCCATGCCGGCCGGCCCTCCACGCTTCACCGCGTGCTATGGTCCAAGCCGCAAGCGGAATGATGGACCACCGGGCGAACCGGCGACATGACAGGCCATCGATAACAAGGCTATGTCATCTGCATTCGAACCGCGACGGGCGCAGTGTCTGCCCGATCCGCGAATCACGGAGGAAACAACAATGCCAGCCCGGACCGGTGCGCAATTCCTGCAGGGCCTGCGCGACACCCGCGAGGTCTGGCTCGGTGGTCAGCGCATCACCGATCCTATGGAACATCCGGCTCTGCGTGGTGCTGCCGAGGCGATCGCCGCCGTCTTCGACCTGCATTATCAATATCCCGACGACTGCCTGATGCCGGATCCGGAAACCGCCGAGCCGATCGCCGTCAGCCACATGATTCCACGCTCCAAGGATGACCTGCTGCGCCGCCACAAGGCGCTGCGCCGGGTTGCGGAATTTTCCGTTGGCCTGATGGGCCGAACGCCGGACTACATGAACGTCACCTACGCGGGCTTTGCCGGCCGCAGCGATGAGTGGGCGGCGAATGGGAATGACGAAGGCGCGGCCAATCTGGTGGCGTTTCAGAAGCAGCTTGCGCGTGAGGATCTCAGCCTGACCCATACGCTGATCCACGCCATGTCGGACAAGTCGAAGGGGCACGTGCCGGCGGGCTTCGACGAGACCCAGCTGCATACGGTGGAAAAGACCAAACACGGCATCCTGGTCCGCGGTGCGCGGGTGCTGGCGACGCTGGCGCCGTTCTCCGACGAGACTCGCGGTCTATCCCAGCCAGCCGATGCCCGACGCCAGCCGGCGGCATGCGCTTGTCGTTCTGCATCCGCATGGATACCCCGGGCCTGAAATTCATCTGCCGCGACAGCGTGTCGCTGCCGGACAACCGATTCGACCACCCGCTGTCCGGCCGCTTCGATGAGCAGGATGCGTTTGTCATCTTCGACAATGTGGAGGTGCCGCGGAACCGGATTTTCTGTGATGGCAACCTGCACGTCTACAATACGGTGATGTCGGCGAGCTGGCGTGCCAACGCCATGCACCAGACGATGATCCGGGCCTGGACCAAGCTGGAGTTCGCGTGGGGCTTGGCCTGTCGGATGGCCGAGGCGATCGGCGCCTCCGACCCCGTGACGCTGCAGATGCTGGGTGAGATCTGGAGTTTCGCGGAACTGACCCGGTCGGCGGTCCGCGCGGCGGAGGAGGGGGCCTATCACCACGGCAATGGCGCGTGGTTCCTGGACGGGCGCCCGATGGACGCGCTACGGACCTCGCTGCCCTACTGGTTCCCTCGGGTGAACGAGATCATTCGGCTGATCGGGTCGCACAACGTCCTGGCCACACCGGCGGCGGGCGCGTTCGACGATCCGCGGTTGCGTCCGCTGATCGACAAATACCTGCGCGGCGCGGGCGACACGACCGCGTTCGACCGAGCGCGGATCTTCCGCCTGGGCTGGGACTTCGCCGGCAGCGCGCTGGCCAGCCGGAATGAACAATATGAGCGGTTCTACCTGACCTCGGGTGCACGTAACCGCCAGAACGTGCAGTTGCGGGCGGATCGCGGCGACGCGGACCGGCTCGTCGATCGGTTCCTGCGGGAGGCGGTGTGAACCCAGCAATTTCAATTCGAATGTCGATAGGGCGAAGCGGCGGTCTCACTTGTCTTCGCGAGCCGCGAAGGCGACCCTCGGGACAAGCCCCGAGGGCATGCGCGGCAATCCCGATGTCAGTTCGAAACGCAGACCGGATCGCTTCGTGGCGTTGCACCTTGCGATAAAGATCCGAGAGCAGTTTGAACCGTCCTTCGTTTCTGAGGCAGGACACTGAGACCGCGGGAGGGAGTGCAATGGCTGAAACGATGATCGTCTATACGGACTACAAAAGCCCATACGCCTACCTGGCCAAGGACCTCGCCTACGACCTGGAGCGAGACTTGCCGGTCCACCTAGACTGGCGGCCCTACATTCTCGACATACCGAGCTTTCTTGGTTCAGCTCGCGTGGATGCGCTCGGCAACGTCCTTGAGGAAGCCCGCAATGCCCACCAATGGCGTCGCGTGCGCTACAGCTACATGGATTGCCGCCGTCAGGCCCGCAAACGCGGCTTGACGATTCGCGGCCCCCAGAAAATTTGGGATTCCACCCTTGCCGCCGCCGGCATGCTGTTCGCCCAGCGGGCGGGGGACGCGGTGTTTCGTCGCTACCACGACACGGTGTTCGAGCGCTTCTGGCAGCGGGCCCTCGACATCGAGAGCGCCGATGCCCTGGCCGCGGTCTTGACTGCGTCCGGCGCGTCCGCGTCCGCGTTCTCCGCCGAGATCGACGCGTTGCGCGAGAAGGTCGCCGCAATCAGCCGCGCCGCCGAAGCTGACGGCGTGTTCGGCGTTCCCACCTTCGTCTTCAGGGGAGAAATCTACTGGGGCCGAGAACACCTGGCCGACATCCGCGATTCCCTGGCCGGCTGACCGCGGCGCGGGTCGCGGTCTGCCAGGCACGGGCCGGCGCTCAGGCGTTTTCACCCTGGATGATATCGCCAAACAGATCCCAGGTCTTGCCGGACCAGCGCATAAGCTGAAGCTGGCGCACCGGGTGATAGTTCGTCGGGCTGGTGTTGATCTTGATGCCTGGCAACAGCACCGGGTTCGACACATCATGCAGACTGGTCGCCTGTTTCATCATGTTCTGCCGCGACAGAGTCGCTGCCGCAATTCCTGAGGACGGTCATCATCGTGTGGGTCAGGCCAAAGCCCGAAACGTTGCCGCCATCCTTCAGGTCGCCTTCGGGATAATACTTCGTCATGAACGCGCGCCATTCCTTCATGCCGGCGTCGTCCTTCCAGCGCGGGTCGGTCGGATCCTTGAGGTACGCCGAACTGATGATACCAATGCCATTCTCGGGCCCGGCCGGGATCATCACGGCGCCCACGGAGACCGAGACCCCTGTCAGCACATGCATCGGCTTCCACTTCATCTCGGCGACCTTGCGGATCGCCTGGGCGGCGAATTTGGGCGTGGCGATCGTCATCAGCACGTCGATCCCGGCGGATTGCAGGCTGACGAGCTGGCTGTCGATCGTTGCGTCGGTAACCTCGAACGAGACGGCGGTAACCTGGTGATCATAACGGCTTTTCAGCACGTCACGCACGCCGTGCAGGTAGTCTTTGCCGAAGTCGTCGTTCTGATACAGGATGCCGATTTTCGCGTCTGCCTTTTGTGCCAGGATGTACTTCGCATAGACCTATTCCGTCACGTAGCTCGGCTGCCAGCCAATCGTCCACGGGTGTTCCTTGTAGTTGCCCCACTTGTCAGCCCCGGTGGCCAGGAACAGATGCGGCACCTTCTTGTGGTTGACATAGCGCACGATCGCGGAGTTCGTCGGCGTGCCGAGATCGGCGAACAGAGCGGCGACCTTGTCCTCCTCGATCAGCCGGCGCGTCTGTTCAACGGTTTTGGGCGGGCTATAGCCGTCGTCGTAGGAGATGAAATTGACTTTGCGACCGGCGAACCCGCCCTGGTCGTTTGCCATCCGGAATGCGGCCGATATGGCCTTGCCGATCGTGCCATACGCGGAAGCCGGGCCGCTGTAAGGCATGGTATTGCCAAGGCGGATTTCCGTCGCGGTCACGCCGGGCGTCTCGGCGGCACGCAGGATCGCCGGCGCGGCTGGAACCAATACGGACGCAGCGGCAGCCGTCAGTAGTGAACGCCTGTGCAGCATGAGCTCTTTCTCCCTCTTTTTTGGCCCTTTCCGGGCTTGCCGGAGCACCTTATGGGTGTCGCGGCCCGCCATGTCATGAAAAAATCGTAAGGGTCTCCCGGACGGGAAATATCGGACCGCGTTGCCGAACCGTATCAGCCCGAGACAAGTGAAAGACAGGGCTGGCGGAGTCATGGGCGATCAGCAATCTCGCGGATGCGGGTAGATACCGATACGAATTATTCGCGATCTGCCGCATGCCTTGACCGCGACCATTTGGGGCACAACGACCGTCTTCCTAGCGTATGGCGTTTGTATCTCCAGCACGATCCCGCCAATGGATAGTATCAAGGGGGGCGGATCCCTAGAGCATGATCGCGCTGAGCGGAACGTCCCCGGCGCGTGAATCATGCGATCAAACAAAGAGGTAGACCATTTTCGGCCTGCACAGTCAGGCTGAAAATCGTCTAGGTCAGGGAGTGGCCGTTCTCATTTTGCGCACGTAAACTCGAATGACACCGCGGGGTGTTGCCCCATCGCTGGATTCCGCGCCATGACACGCGTCACTGCGTTCGTCGCGACGATGCCGGGGGGCCGTTGCGCGGCTTGCGCGAACCAACCAGATTCGGTCGAGGCTGAACGCTGTCAGGATCCGACAGTATCCAGGAGCTGGACTTAGACAATTTTCAGCCTGACTGTGCAGGCCGAAAATCGTCTATCTCTTTGTTTGATTCGCATGAATTCACGCGCCGGGGACGTTCCGCTCAGCGCGATCATGCTCTAGTCGCTCTCCCGCAGCACATCGGTCTTCACCGGCAGCACCGCGCCCATCCAGATCGCGTTGATCGTGTGGTCGTCGCGCGGCCGGCCGGACTGCGGATGCAGCAGGATCGTCAGACCCATGCGGTTCATCATCACGAACGGCACCAGGGTCGGGAACAGATCCGGCATGAACTGGATCTGATACATCGGCGGTTACGTGCGGTCCGACCGGCACGTCGTGCCAGCGGCCCATGCGGACCGGTAAACCGTTCCTCCACCCATTGCCGCAGCAGTGCTGCACGTTCGCGGCTTTCGGGATCGTAATAGACATGCATGTGGTAGTCGGTGATCCGCGCGGGATCGACGGGCGGGGTTGCCATCACACGTCCTTCTGCAACAGATGTTTCACGTCACGCTTGGTCACCTTGCCGTAGCCGGATTTCGGCAGTTCTGACCAGAAGACAAACTCCTGCGGCCATTTGTATTTCGCCAGTCTGCCGTCCAGATGCGACAGCAGTTCTGCCGGCGTCGACGTTCACGCGCCCGGCTCCAGCACCAGGACCGCCACGCCGGACTCGCCCCATTTTTCGTGCGGCATGCCGACGACGCAGGCCTCCGCGACGGCCGGGTGCAGCAGCAGGGCTTCCTCGATCTCCCGCGGATACACGTTGGAGCCGCCGGAGATGTACATGTCCGACGCCCGCCCGGTGATGTAGACGAAGCCGCGTGCATCCATGTGCCCGAGGTCGCCGGTGTGGAACCAGCCATGCGCGGTGGCCTTCGCGGTCGCCTCGGGGTTGTCGTGGTAGCCGGCGAAGACGCCGGGGCCGCGCACGCAGATCTCGCCCGTGATGCCGGAGTTCGACCGACTGACCGGTGTCGTCCAGGATCGTGACATCCATGCCGGTGCGCGGAAAACCACAGCTTCCCACCGGCATCTCTGCGTCGTTCTCACTGTGCAGCGCGGGCGGCAGGACGGTGATGTTGCCGGTCACTTCGCCCATGCCGAAATACTGCACCAGCACCTTTCCCAGCTTTGCGCAACGCATGCACCTGATCGGCGCGATACATCGGCGCGCCGGCATAGATGACGTAGCGCAGACTGAACTGTGGTCGTAACGGTCCACCGAATCATGCCGTGTCAGCATGTCAGGATCGTCGGCACGGTGAACATGTTGGTCACGCGATGCTTTTCGACCAGACGCCAGGCCTCCTCGCAGTCCAGCCGTTCGCCGGACAGCAGGATCGTGGCGGCGCCGCGCGCGACCTGCGGCAGGGCGTGGACACCGGCGCCGTGCGACAGCGGGGCGACCACCAGGGACACATCCTGTTCCGTCGTGGCCGGCATCAGGTCGCACAGATGGTTGCAGACGACATAATTCATTTGCCCGTGCGTCAGCACGCCCGCCTTCGGCCGCCCGGTGGTGCCGGAGGTGTAGAAGAACCAGGCTGGATGGTCGCGGTCGACATCGGCGGGCCGGATGATCGGCGTCGAGCGACCGGGCGAACGCCTCCCAGTCGTCCGCTCCGCTGCCGCCGATGGAAATCTCCAGCCGGCAGGCCGGGTTTTCGGCGCGGGCGGCGGCCACGTGATCGGGGAAGGCGCTGTCGAAGATATGCACGGACGCGCCGGAGGACACGCGCCAGATAGGCTACCTCCGGCGGAGTGAGGCGAAAATTCGTCGGCACCCAGACCGCGCCGATCATCCACGTCGCGAACATGGTTTCCAGCACGGCGTTGGAATTGCGCGCGTGCAGCAGCACCCGGTCGCCATGGCGCACACCGCGCGCCGCCAGCGCGCCGGCCGCCGCCTGGACCCGGTCACGGAACGACGGCCCAGGTCCAGGTGGTATCGCGCCAGACGATCGCCGGTCGGTCGGGAAACCGGCGGGCGGTCTGGATCAGCAGCGAGGCGAGGTTGGCGGTCGGGATCAGCGTAACGGCTCCAGGATCGACACGTAGTTGGCGACCGCCGCCCCGCCCATGTTGAACACCGCGCCGATGTCGGCCTTCGGCAACTGCATGCCGCCCGGCGCCTCGCCGGTCAGCTGCATCGCGGTGATCGCGTGCATCGACACGCCGGTGGCGCCGATCGGGTGGCCCTTCGCCTTCAGTCCGCCGGAGGGATTGACCGGCAGTCGCCCGTCCTTCGCTGTCCAGCCTTCCAGCACGGCGCGAGCGCCCTGGCCTGGCGCGGTGAGACCCATCGCCTCGTATTCCAGCAGTTCGGCGATGGTGAAGCAGTCATGCAATTCGACGAACGACAGGTCGGTCAGCTTGATGTCGGCGGCATCCAGGGCGCGAGCCCAGGCCTGGGCGGCGCCCTCGAACCCGGTGATGTCGCGCTTGCTGATCGGCAGGAAGTCGTTGACCTGAACGGCGGCTTTGAAGCGAACCGCCTTGCCCATGGCGCGCGCGGTTTCCTCGTCCGCCATGATCAGGGCGACGGCGCCGTCCGACACCAGCGAGCAGTCGGTCCGCTTCAGCGGCGGCGCGACGTACGGGTTCTTCTCGCTGACGTTGCGGCAGAAGTCGTAGCCCAGGTCCTTGCGCATCTGCGCGAACGGGTTGTCCACGCCGTTCTTGTGGTTCTTCGCCGCGATCGCCGCCAGCGCGTCGGACTGGTCGCCGTAGCGCTGAAAATATTTTTCCGCGATGCGGCCGAACACGCCGGCGAAACCGGCCGGAATGTCGGCCTCTTCCTTCTGGTAGCTGGCCTTCAGCAGGATGTCTCCGACCTCCTTGCCGGGCGTCGCGGTCATCTTCTCGACGCCGATCACCAGGGCGAAGCGGCCGCGGCCGGACAGCAGGAAGTCGCGTGCGCCATACACCGCGGCGGAGCCGGAGGCGCAGGCGTTCTCGAACCGGGTGATCGGCTTGAAGCGCAGTTCCGGCACGTGCTGCAAGCACCAGCGACGCCGGAAAATCCTGCGCCGAGAAGCCGTTGTTGAACAGGCTGACGAAGGTCGCATCCACCTCATGCGGGGCGATGCCGGCATCGGCGATCGCGGCGCCGGCGACGCGGCCGATCAGGGCTTCGATATCGGGGTCGTCCAGCTTGCCGAACGGCGAATGCGCCCAGCCAACGATACAGGCTTCGGTCATGACGGTTCCTCCTGAGACGGGTTATCTGGTCACTGCCACGCTATTCCGCCATGATCAGGTCCGCCAGGGCCTTCGGTTCGGTCAGCATCGGGTAGTGGCCGGTGTCCAACTCGTACCAGCGCGCCTTCAACGTTTCAGCCGTCCGCCTCTGGTGGCGACCGGCGGGTTGACGCTCTGCCGGCACCAGATCACCGAGGCATTCCAGGACTGTTGCCAGAAGCTGTTCAGCTTTACCGGCGCCGCCATCGCCGCGACCGGGTGCGGCGTGTAGCGGGCGAGCGCCCATTCCTTGGTCGCCGGGTCCAGCGAGACGAACATCCGGTTGGCGGCGTCCTCCCGGGATGGGCCGGTGCCGATCGACGTGGTGACCGCCGTCGGCCGCTTCACATGATCGGCAATCGTCTCGCCGTCGAACAGCGCCAGCGCATCGGCGAACACGATGCGGCCCACCCGCTCCCGAGCGGTTTCGGCGACGCGGGCAGCGACCATCCCGCCGCTGCTGGTCCCGACCAGGACGATGTCGTGCAAGTCCTCGAAGAACAGCATTTCCGAAATCTCGGCCGCCTGCGATTCGGTGTCGATGCCGGGGCGCAGGGCGTGGCGCCGTTCCGCGCAGCCGTCCAGCGTGGGCGCGAAGACCGTGTGGCCGGCCGCGCGCAGATGCGGCGTCACGCGCTGCCAGATCCATCCGCCCTGGTAGGCACCGTGCAGCAGGACATAGGTAGCCATGTGCGCTCTCTCCCCTCATTATGCAGCCAAGATCAGCACAGGAACGGGGGAAACGCCATGCCGAGCCAGCCAGTCAGTTTCTATAGCGAGGGCACGCGTCTGTCCGGAGACCTGTTCCTGCCGGAAGCGCTGGCCTCCGGTGAAAAGCGGGCTGGCATCGTGCTGTGCCACGGCTATACCGGCGTACGTGCCCTGTATTTGCCGGACACGGCGCAGGCATTGACCGAGGCCGGCTATGTCGTGCTGACCTTTGACTACAAGGGCTGGGGCGACAGCGATGGGCCAAAATCGAGGTTGTCCCCCTACGGCCGCGTCATCAACTCGCAGTCCGCCCTGACGTTCCTTGGCGCGCAGCCAATGGTGGACGCTGATCGGCTGGGAATCTACGGAACCAGCTATGGCGGGGCGACCGTCGTCTGGACCGCGGCGGTTGATCCGCGGGTGAAGGCGGTGGTCTCGGTCGTAGGCATCGGGCACGGCCGCCGCTGGATGCGCAGCGTCCGCCACCCGGATGAGTTCGCCGACCTTCTGGCTCTGTCCGAGGCCGACCGTACCCGTCGTGTCATGTCCGGAAAATCCGAATTCGTCGACCGCAATGCCATCCTGCTGCCGGACCGCCAGTCCGCCGAGCTGGCCGCTGCCGCCCGCCGGGGCAATCCAGCGGCTGTTGGCGAAATCCCCCTCGAATACATCGACGACACGCTCGGTTTTCATCCTGAATGGATCGTTGACAAGATCGCGCCGCGACCGGTGCTGTTCATCACCACTGACGACGACCGTCTGGTGCCGCCGGACGAAAGCGAGTCCCTCTATGCGAAGGCGGGAGAGCCGAAGAAGCTGGTCGTGCTGAAGGGGTGGGGGCACTACGAAGTGTATACCGGCGAGGCATTCCGCCAAGTGATCGAGTCGACGCTCGCCTGGTACCGGACCTACCTGCCGGCGCGTTGACGACGCTGCAATTTGTACGACGGGCCTCAGCCCCGACCGTTAGGCGGCGTAGCTGTACGGACCGCCGCGGTTGAGCGCGGCCTGATAGGCCGGGCGGGCCTGGAAGCGCCGCACCCAGGCATCGACATTAGGGTAGGCGGCGCGATTCGCGCGCGCCCCGGCGACCTCGCCGACAAAGCTGAGCTGGATGTCGGCGCCGGTCAGATCACTGCCCATCAGGTAGTCGCGTCCGGCGAGCATCGCGTCCATGTAGCCGAGATGATTGGCGATCTCGCTTTCGATCCTTGGCCCGAGTGGTGCCGCCGCGGCGCCCAGAAGCGAAGTATAGAGCTTGAGCAGCATCGGCAGCATCGCCGAACCCTCGGCGAAGTGCAGCCACTGCACGTAGTCATCGTAGGCGGCGCTTGCCGGGTCGGGCTGCAGCCGGCCTCCGCCATGGCGCCGGATGATGTAATCGATGATAGCTCCGGACTCGATGATGACGCGGCCATCATCGGAGATCACCGGCGATTTACCGAGTGGATGAACGGATTTGAGTTCGGGCGGGGCGAGACGGGTTTGCGCGTCGCGCTGATAGCGCCGGATTTCGTAAGGAACCGCCAGTTCCTCGAGCAGCCACAGAATGCGCTGCGAACGTGAATCGTTCAGGTGATGAACGATGATCATCGGGGCTCCTCCGGGAACGATATTGGCAAGGCGGACGTGTGGACCGGACCCGGATGGTAGGCCATCGCGGTCTCCGCCGCTACCGGCGGCGGCGCACAACGCGGCGGCCTTCCGTGAGCCTGGCGTGCAGGCGGAAGGCGCGACGCGCGGAATGGACAGTCCGGCCGGGGATCGGTATCCGGCACCGCCTGATCGCCTGGAGGTATTCCGATGTCCGATGTGCCGCCCGACCGCCTGTCCAACGACCCCAGCAGCAAGTTCTACGATGAGGCCGCGCTGCGCCGCGGTGTCGGCATCCGGTTCAAAGGCGTGGAGAAGACCAACGTCGAGGAGTATTGCGTCAGCGAAGGCTGGGTTCGCGTCGCCGTCGGCAAGACCCTCGATCGCCGGGGCAAGCCGTTGACAATGAAGGCCAACGGGCCAGTCGAGCCTTACTTTCGGGATAGCCCGACGGAATAGGCAACGGGGCGCGTCGCGCGCCTCACCCGGTGAACCCACCCCCTGGGCCGGCGTCGTTGAGTTGCGGGCCGAACCAGATCGGTCTTAGCTGCATGGGCGCTCGCGCAATCGGCGGCCAGCCGGAACGCGCACCGCAGGAGGAGAACGATCATGAATGATGTTGTGGGAGAGACTGGCGGCAAGCTCGCGCATGCGACCGTGGACAATGCCAAGTATGTGCCCGGGCGGCGGTCCTTCTTCAAATATCGGGACCTTGGGGTGACCGACGCCACCGGCGGAAAGATGCGGGCGCAGGTCACCTCCGCGACGCAGGGGTTGGGTGAGCCGACGGGTTGGCACTATCACGTTTGCGAGCATCAGCTTGTGTACATGCTGAAAGGCTGGGTCGATCTGGAATTCGAGGACGGCACAAAAGTGCGGCTGATGCCTGGGGATTCGCTGATGATCCCGGGCGGAATGCGGCACAATGAAACGGGAACGGCGGATGAACTGGAACTGTTGGAGGTCTCGGTCCCGGCAGACATGAAAACGGTGGTGTGCGAGCCGCCCGCTGCAATGAAGTAGACCTGCCCGGCCCGCGCGATCGGGCGAAGAAAATCGACGGCTTGACACTTGCTGCGTCGCACAAGTCCCGTCACACTTGTGCCATGCCGGATGTGCCAGCCGCCTCCTCGACGACAGCACTGGCCCAGCAGCTCCTGGACCTTACCGCACGGCTGGGCGCCCGCGCGGAGGAGGATCCGTTCGGTAATCCGGTCCTGCTGGTGTCTTTGGCGATCACGCGCCAGCTGGACACAGGGAGCCTGACCGAGGCGGATATCGCGGCGCTGATCCGCCACCTTCGGGACGCTGCGTTCGACGACCGTGCCAGGCGTATCGCCGACTATGTCGGCGGGATCGACACGGTTGTGAACGACGGCATCCTCGCGCGCCTGGCGCAGCAACTGCTGCGGCCGGACCCGAACGACAGCCCGGTTCGCTGGGCGGAATACCAGGCCCTGACAGAGCGGACCCGTTTCGCCGCGGTGTTTACCGCGCATCCGACGTTTTCGCTGCCCCTGCCGGTCAACCAGGCGTTGGCGGAAGCGGCGTGTGGCCGGCCGGCGCCCGCATTCGAGTCCCATCGTCCGCCGCCGATCACGCTGCGCAGCGAGTTCGACCAATCCGTGACGGCCATCTCCAACGGACGCGACGCGATCGATCGTTTCAACGCGGCACTGATTTCGGTCGCGCGCGGCGCCTGGGCGGATCGATGGACCGGGCTGACTCCCAGCCCGGTGGTACTGTCCACGTGGGTTGGCTATGACACTGACGGGCGCACGGACATCGGCTGGTGGGATACGTTGCGACTGCGGCTCGAAATGAAGCGCCTGCAACTTGCGCGGCTGCATGCGCAGGTTTGCGCGCTGGCGAGTGCGGGCGGTCTGGCGGAACGGGTGGCGGAAGCACGGGACGCAGTTGACCAGCAGATCGAGCTTTGTCCCGATCAGCCGGAGCCCGCCAAGGTCGCGGTGTTCGCACACGTGCTGATAGGTAGCCGGGAAACCGCGCTCACCTCTCCCGCACCGCTGGTGCCGCTGTTCCGGGCAGCGATCGCCAAGGCCGAGGACCATGAGAAACTGGCGCTGGCCGTGGCGCGGGCCGGGCTGGTGTCGCACGGCCTGGCACTGGCTCACACCCACACGCGCCTCAACGCCGCACAGATCCACAACGTGGTTCGTCAGCGGCTGGGGATTGCCGATCCCCCCGAAGACCCGGCCCACCGGCGCGCCTTGTTCGCCGCGATCAATGCCGCGCTGGACACGGTCAAGGCCGAACCGGTGGACTTCGGAGCGCTGATCGGCGAGCAGGCCTCAGCAGCGAAGCTGATGATGACGGTGGCACAGATCGTCAAGCACGTGGACAGTTCGATTCCGGTCCGCTTCCTGATAGCGGAGACCGAAACCGGCTATACGCTCCTTGCCGCTCTCTGGCTCGCGCGGTTGCTCGGGGTTGAGCGGCATGTCGAAATCTCCCCCCTGTTCGAGACGGCGGAGGCGCTGGAGCGTGGCGCCACGGTGCTGGAAGAGGCGCTGCGCAGCCCGCATTACCGCGAATACCTGAAGCAGACGGGCAAGCTGGCGCTGCAGTTCGGGTATTCGGACTCAGGGCGCTATGTCGGGCAGCTCGCCGCCAGCTACCTGATCGAGCGGCTGCGGTTGAAGATTGGTCAGACGCTGCAGCACCATGGGGTAACCGGGGTCGAGGTTATCCTGTTCGACACCCATGGAGAGAGCATTGGGCGTGGAGCCCATCCTGGTTCGTTGGCCGATCGGTTGAAATACCTGTCGCCAACCGCTTCTCGGCAGGCGCTCGGACGGGCCGGGCTGAACGTGCGCGAGGAAGCGGCGTTCCAGGGGGGCGACGGGTATCTGCTGTTCGGCACACTGGAGCTGGCTCTGGCCACGATCACGCGGATCGCCGAGCAGACCTATCATCCGGCGGCGGGTCCGATCGAGGACCCGGTCTATGCCGATCCCGACTTCGCGGCCGATTTCTTCGCCACGATCCGCGGCGGGATGGAAGAATTGGTGGAGGACGAGGGGTACGCGGCCCTGCTGGGAGCGTTCGGACCATCCTTGTTGGATCGAACCGGATCGCGTCCGGCGGCTCGGCAGTCCGATGGGATGGGCGGTGCGACGCGCATCCGCCACCCGAGCGAACTGCGCGCAATTCCGAACAACGCGATCCTGCAACAGATCGGCTGGTGTGCGAACACGCTCCAGGGCATCGGAGCCGCCGCCGCGCGACACCCGGAGACGTTCACCGAACTGCGCCAGAGCAGCCGCCGGTTCAAGCGGGCGATGGACCTCGTGAGCCACGCGCTGGCACACTCGAATATCGAGGTATTGCGCGCGGTCATCGCAACCTTGGATCCCGGTACATGGCTGGACCGCGCCGCGCACACGCACCGGCCGGGCCGGCGGGAGGCGCTGGTGGCGGTAGCCAAGGCGCTGGAGCGGCTGGACATATGGGCCGCGGCACTGTCGATGTTTCGACGGATCACGGCCGATCATCTGGCGTTGCGGGCCACCTGGCCGGACGTGCCACACATGGCGAACCGGGAAATCCTGCTTCATGCCCTACGCCTGGCGTTGATCCATCGGATCTGGCTGCTGGCCACGGAGATCTCGGATTTCTCGCCGCGCCACGGCGTCACCCGTGTGGCGCTGGAGGCAGCGATCCTGCGGCTGGACATCGATGCCTCGCTGAACATCCTTGCAGAGATCTTTCCGTCGACCTCGGACCGCGCGGCGGACTGCGATTACGGGGAGCCGGCGCCCAACCGCCGGACCGCCGCCTATGCTCGGGAGCACGAGGAGATTTTCGCCCCGATGCGTCGGCTGTTCGCGATGGTGCGGGAGATCGCGACAGCGGTAACGCACGAGGTTGGGGCGTTTGGGTAGCGTACGGCGACAGTCGCAGGCTGTCGTGGCCGATCGCGCGTTATGGGTGGAGCACCGCCAGGAAGGGGCTGCTGCGCCAGAACAGGATTTTTGCGGTCGCCATGCGCTACCTTTTCGGTTGAGTTGCGGCTGCCCGCCGCACACGTCAAATTGTCGCGGTCCGGTGCGGCCGGCTCCCGGCACTCCTCGCTTGCATCGTAGTCATCGCTCGACCGTCGGAAACAGAGGTCATCATGAACCTGATGCCGCCACATCTGTCGCTGATGCGTGTCACGCTCGCGGGCGTCTGCTCGTCCTGCTTGCTCGCGGCCACCGCTCAACCAACCGCGTCGCAGGCTGCGCCCGCTGTATCGCCCGAGGTCAAGGTGGCACTGCCGCGGGTGCGTGCAGCCGACGCCAGTGTCTTTCTGAACTCGATCGGCGTGAACATGCACGTCGATCAGGGATATAATCCCGATTCGTACATTGGACCGCTCCGTTACACGGGCATACGACAGGTGCGCGACGGGGAGCGCCACGTCCAAAGCGACGTCATGATCCATCGGAAGACTGGTGTTCACTATACGCTCAACGGCGCCGCAGATTTGAATGGTTTGCTCGCCGCGGGCAGGATCATGGCTGCCGCCGGCGCGCTGCTGGCGTTGGAAGGGCCCAACGAGCCCAACAATTTCCCCATCACGTATGCCGGAAAGCGAGGCGGCGGCCATAACGGGACGTGGGTCCCGGTGGCGCAGTTTCAGAAGGATCTGTACGCTGCGGCAAAGGCGGACCCAGTGCTTCGCGGCTACCCTGTTTTCGGCCCGTCAGAGACCGGCGCGGAAACCGACAATGTCGGGCTTCAGTTCCTGGTCGTTCCGCCGGGCGCTGGGGCGCTGTTTCCCGCCGGCACGCGATTCGCTGATTACGCAAACGTGCATAACTATGTCAGTGGCAATGGCAATTCCTATGGGGAAAACCAGGCATGGAATGCGGCCGATCCCACCCTGAACGCGCGCTGGGACGGCTTGTATGGCAACCATGGGGTCACCTGGTACCACTACTACCAGGGCTACGAACCGCGGGCGCTCGTCTCCTTGCCACGGGTGACCACCGAGACCGGCTGGGATACCACCGTCGATGCGGGAGGCGAGCGCACGCAGGGAACGGTTCTGACCAACACGTATCTCGCGCAGTTCAAACGGGGCTGGAGTTACACTTTCGTCTACGAAATGAGGGACGACGAAGGAGGCAATGCCAAGCAAGGCCTGTATCGAGGCGATACGCCGAAGTTGGCAGCCACATACTTGCACAACCTGACCACGCTGCTGTCGGGCAACGGGCCGGTCACCGAAACCGGGGAACTGAGGTATACAATCCCGGATGAACCGGCCACGGTCCACGACCTGTTGCTGCAGCGGACCAAGAGCCAGTTCGACCTGATCGTCTGGGACGAGCGGGTCCATGGCAGCGATGCCGTGACGATCGACCTGGGATCTCCCCATAAAACCGTGAAGATCTATGACATCACCACGGGGACAACGCCCTTCGGGTCGCTGACCAATAGCCGTTTCGTGCATCTGAACCTGACTGACCACGCCATGATCGTCGAAATCTCGTTCGATCGCCGATGACCATCCCGGCGCGAGTGCGGGGTTGCATCACGTGACCGGTCCCCGAGGGAGACGCACCCTCTCGAACCCACGCGACGGTCTAAACAGAGGCTCCGGCAGCCTGCATCAGGACCGCGGCCGCGTCGCGGGCCTGGATCGCGACGGCTGGATCCTGCCGCACCAGCATCGAGGCGATCGCACCCTCGAACAGCAGCGCGATCTGGCTGCCCAGCATGTCGGGACTTGATGCGCCGGCCCGCGCCAGGAGGGACGCGATGTACCGGCGCCGTCCCTCTTTATAGTCCGACGCAATGCCGCGTGCGATCGCGCAGTCCTCGGCGAGTTCCGTGACCGCGTTGACGAAGGGGCAGCCACGGAAATCGCCTTTGATGAAGCGTGTATGCAACAGGTCGAACAGCGCCAGAACCTGGGTGGCGGGAGGGTCGTCGGACGCGGGTAACGGTTGGATGCGTTGCCGCAGATACGCCGCGACGAGGGCGTCCTTGGAGGGAAAAGTGTCATACAGGGATCGCTTGCTGATCCCGGCCTCGGCCGCCACGGTATCCACGCCGACGGCACGGATACCCTTCTGGTAGAACAGCCGGTCGGCTGCTGCCATGATCCGCTCCGCCATAGGAGCCCGTTCGGTCACTTCTCACAGCCCTCCGATGCGACGGCGTGATTTAACTTGCGGAAAGCAACAGCGCATCCCACCTGCGTTTCCACACAGACCGGTGTGACGCATATCGGTGCCGAGGGCCCGACAAGCAAGGAGGACTGATACCATGGATGCCGTTTCTTTGCTTCCCCAAGTGACAGGCGAGGTGGTGTATCTGGCGAAGAACGCGGAAAAACCGCACGTCTACACCTACGATCCGCCGGATGGCGTGCCCCGGAGCAACATCGTCCCGGAGTCGCATACGGTGCCGATCTTCGACATGCGGCCGGTGGCGGACGGTCTTAGCCTGGATGTCCAGGGCTTTGCGCTGATCGATGCGCCGACCGCCGTGACCGATTTCTATGACGAGGCGCAGCTTCAGTCGACGTACTATCGGGAAGCCCAGGACCTCGTGAAGCAGGCGACGGGCGCCAGCCGCGTGGTGGTGTTCGATCATACGATCCGCCGGCGGGAGCAAGGCGTGGAGGATCGGACGCCTGGCACGCCGCGCCAACCGGTGACACGCATTCACGGTGATTATACCGAGGCATCCGGACCGCAGCGTGTCCGTGACCTGATGGGAGCGGAGGCCGAAGACCTGTTGAAGCGCCGGTTCGCCATTGTGAACGTCTGGCGGCCGATCCGCGGTCCCCTCTACGACGCACCGTTGGCCGTCTGCGATGCGGCTTCCCTGGCCGAGGGTGACCTGGTGGCGCAGGATCTGATCTATCGCGACCGCAAAGGCGAGATCTATGCCCTGACCTATAACCCGACGCATCGTTGGTACTACGCGCCAGCCATGCGGGCGGACGAGGCTTTGCTGCTGAAGTGCTTCGATTCCGTGAAGGACGGGCGGGCGCGGTTCATGCCGCACACTTCGTTCGCCGATCCGAACGCACCGGCGGACATGCTGCCCCGCGAAAGCATCGAGCTGCGGACATTGGTGTTCTTCGACTGATGACGGTTGAGCGCGCGGCCCGGCGGACAGCATATGTCCGCCATGGCTCAGCCGCTCGCTGAGCCCAGGATCCTGTTCAGGAAAGCTCCGAAATCGCGGTTGGAAAGCGCGCGAACCGAATCGTCCCGGCCAATCGGGTAGGGCCGGCTGCCCGTGCAAAGCCCCAGAATGATCTTGCGTGTGAACGGGCCAGTCATCGGCAGCCGCGTGATCTCATCTCGTACGGTGCCATCACGCGCGACCCGGAGCCGGCACCCCGCCAGTTGCCGGCCGATCAGCCGGCGCTGCATACCGCCGTCCCATTGGTGCACCGCGTTCGGATAGGCGATGACCTCGACGTGGCTGCCACCCGATCGAAGATCCCCGGCAATCCGAGCGCAACGATCGGGCCGGATCAGTTGATCCTCGGCCCCGTAGAGCATCAGCAGCGGCGCGCCGGTGGTGCGACTGTCAACGAAGCGAGCGATGCAGGGCGCATAGAACGCGACATGGCCAGCGAAGCGTGGCCCGAGCGGCGACAATGCATCGGCGATCTGTGCATACATCGCGTATTCCGTTGCCATGCCGCCGTAGCTGAAGCCGGCCAGGGCGATGCGACGCGGATCGAATTCGCGCCGGTTCGCGAGATAGTGCAGCGCGGAATAGGCGTCCGCGACAAACATCGTTTCTGTGATGTTTAGAATACGATCGATAAAGCTGGTGCCGAGGTCCTGGCGGCTGTCATAGGTCTCGATCAGCAGGACCGCGACGCCCATCGACGCGAGTTGTGGGCCATACCGGGCGCGGTCGGCGATCAATCCGGCCGAACCATGCAGCATGATGACGGCGGGGGTCGTGTGATCGGGTGGTGCGCCGGGCGGCAGGAACAGCAGGCCCCTGACGGTGCGTGCGGCAGCGCGACCGATGTCGGCGGGCACGAATGGGTCGCTGCTCGCGAATGTTACGGCTTCATGCCGAACGCCTTGCACGGATTCGGGGTCTGGCCAGGGATCGGTGATGTGAAACGACATGGCTGGTGCCACCGGCAACTGGAACAGACGGCGATGAGAGCGGCGCCGGACTCGGACGGCACATAGGGCTGGTCGGCGCGCGGTCAACAAGGATTGCAACACTCTGTCGATGTTGCGCCTCGCTGACCTCCATTCGGCGCCGCCCCAAAACTTGCCAGCCAGGTCAGGCTGGATCAGGATCGGATGCCAACCATACAGGAGAAAGTCCAATGCCAGCATTCGATCTGGTCATCCGTGGCGGCACGGTCGTCGATGGAACCGGCAAGCGCACCGCGTGAGGCCGACATCGGTATCATCGGCAACAGGATCGCCGCGGTCGGCTCGGTCTCCGGCGGCGGCGCGGAAGAGATCGACGCCAAGGGCAAGCTGGTCACGCCCGGGTTTCGTCGATATCCACACGCATTACGACGCGCAGGCGGTGTGGGACAGCCACATGGCGCCGTCGTCCTGGCACGGCGTCACCACCGCGGTGATGGGCAATTGCGGCGTCGGCTTCGCCCCCTGCAAGCCGGCCGACCGCGAGCGGCTGATCGAACTGATGGAAGGCGTCGAGGACATCCCCGGCGCGGTCATGCACGAAGGCCTGAACTGGGAGTGGGAGTCGTTCGGCGAATACCTCGACGCCCTGGAGCGCCGGCCGCGCGACATCGACGTCTGTGCGTTGCTGCCGCACGCCGCCGTGCGGGTGTTCGTGATGGGTGACCGAGCGATCAACCTGGAAAACGCCAACCAGGCCGACATCGCGGAGATGCGCCAGATCGCCCGGAGGCAATGGCGGCGGGTGCGTTCGGGTTCTCCACCTCGCGCAGCCTGTCGCACAAGACGCTGCGGGGCGATCCGACCCCGACGCTTCGTGCCCAGGAGGAAGAACTGCGCGGCATCGCCCTGGGGATGAAGGATGCCGGATCAGGCATGCTGGAAATGGTGTCCGAATGGGCGCCCGATCACAACGAAGAATTCGCGATGTTGCGGCGGGTGATCGAGGCCAGCGGCCGGCCCGCGGTGTTCACGCTGACCCAGCGGCATTCGCGGCCCGAGGTGTGGCGCGATCTGATCCGGCACGCGGACAAGGCGGCGCGCGACGGGTTGCCCATCCGGCCGGTGGTCGCGCCGCGGGCGATCGGCGTGCTGCTGGGGCTGGCTGGCAGCCAGAACCCGTTCTCCGGCACGCCGACCTATAAGGAGATCTCGCACCTGCCGGTGTCCGAACGGGCCCGCGTCATGGCCGATCCGACGGTGCGGGCAAAAATCCTCGGCGAGGACCCGGCCGCAGGCAGCACCTTCCCGCTGTTCCATCGCATGTCAGTTCGACTTCATGTTCCGCTTCGGCAACCCGCCGAACTATCAGCCGAGGCTGGAAGACAGCGTGGCAGCGATCGCGACACGTGAGGGCCGAGCAGCACCGGACGTCGCCTACGACATGCTGATCGAGAATGACGGCGCCAACTTCATCTACCACCCGCTCGGGAATTACGCCTACGGCGACTTGTCGATGCCGGAGACGTTGCTGGACAACCGCAACTGCATCATGGGCCTCGGCGATGGCGGCGCCCATGTCGCGTTCATCCTCGATGCCGGGTACCAGACGTGGCTGCTGTCGCATTGGGGCCGCGACGAGAAGCGCTGGGATGTTGCTGAGCTGATCCGGCGGCTGACGTCCGACACGGCAGGGGCAGCCGGACTGCACGACCGTGGCGTGCTGGCGGTCGGCAAAAAGGCCGATGTCAACATCATCGACTGGGAGAAGCTCGGTGCGGGGGCGCCCTATGTCGTCAACGACCTGCCGGCGGGCGGCAAGCGACTGTCTGCAGAAGGTCACCGGCTACGATGCGACGATTGTTTCGGGCCAGCTGACGTTCCGCGAGGGACAGGCGACCGGCACGCTGCCGGGCAAGCTGGTGCGCGGGCCGCAGGCGGAACTGGTTGCGTAACGTTCCTGTGACTGTTCGTCCCTCCGACGACTAATTTCGCCGTTTCGGCGGGCCAAGTCCTCGCCGCCTGACATCTGATAGGCGTCGGTTCTAACGAGCCGCTGCGCCTGGGCGATTTCGTCTACTAACATACGACGCTCTTCGAACGACTGTCATCGGCGCGGCCCACTTCCATGTGCCCCGAATGCGCCCTATTCGTCGTAGGAAACGAGCGCCTCGCACGGCACGTCCAGCCGCGCGCGCCCGTTCAGGAAACTGAGTTCGATCAGCGCCGCCGCCGCCGGCACGATCGCGCCGACCTGCCGCAGCAGCGCGATGCCGGCCGCCATCGTGCCGCCGGTCGCCAGCAGATCGTCCACCACCACCACACGCTGGCCCGGCTGGACCGCATCGGCCTGGATTTCCACCCGGTCCTCACCGTATTCCAGGGCATAGTTCAAGCCGACCGTCTCGCCCGGCAACTTGCCGCGCTTGCGGATCATGATGAAGCCGCAGCCCAGTTTCAGCGCCAGCGGGGCAGCGACCAGGAAGCCGCGGCTTTCCACGCCGGCCACCAGATCGGGCATATAGGCCCGCACCGCCCGCGCCATCCGGCCCATCGCCACCTGCCAGGCATCGGCATCCCGCAGCAGCGTCGAGATGTCGTAGAACAGGATGCCGGGCTTCGGAAAATCCGGAATGCCGCGGATGTGGTCTTTCAGGTCCATCAGCAGGGCTCCTTGGTTCGGTGCAGCGCACAGTAGAGCGGGCGGCGCCGGCTCGCCAGCCTTCATCCGGCGGCCAGGCGTTCGGCGTATTCGATCGCCTCGACCAGGCTGCGCGCGTTGGCGATACCCTTGCCGGCGATGTCGAACGCCGTGCCATGATCAACCGAGGTGCGTATGATCGGCAGCCCCAGCGTGATGTTGACGCCGGACAGCGCGTCCCAGCGGCCGGTCGCCGGATCGATCTCGAAACCGAGCAGCTTGACCGGGATGTGGCCCTGGTCGTGGTAGTTGGCGATGACCGCGTCATACTGCCCGGCCCGGAGCTTCACGAACACCGTGTCGCCGGGCACGGGTCCGACCACGTCCAGACCGTCGGCGACCGCTCGGGCGATCACCGGTTCGGCGACGTCGATGTCGTGGCGGCCGAACAGACCGCCCTCGCCGGCGTGGGGGTTCAGCGCGGCGACCGCGATGCGGGTGCGGCCCAGCCTCAGGCGTGTCAGCGCGTCGTGGGTCAGGTCGATGACGCGGCGCAGGCGTTCGGCGGTCGCCCGCTTCGGCACGTCCTCCAGCGCGATGTGGGTGGTCACGTGGCTGACCCGCATGTTGCCGTGGGCCAGCATCATGCAGGAGCCTTTGACGCCGGTGAGTTCGGCCAGCATCTCGGTGTGGCCGGGATAGTGGTAGCCGGCCTTGTTCAGCGCCTCCTTGTTCAGCGGGGCGGTGACGATGCCGCCGATGCGGCCGTCCATCGCCAGCCGGACGCCACGCTCCACCGCCTGGAAGGCGAAGCGGCCGCCGTCGGCGGAGAGTTGGCCAGGGTGGATAGGTTCGCCCTCGGGCCCGGCCTGCAGGGCGCACAGGGCGGGCCATTCGGCATCTTCGGTGGTCACGGTCGGGATCGCCAGGTCCGGGCGTGAATCGGGCGCGCGCCATGTTCCAGCGCCGCGATTGCTGCCGATCACGACCATCCGCAGCTCGCCGCTTTCGGATGCGCGGATACAGTTCGGCGGCGGCCTTGACGATGATCTCGGGGCCGACGCCGGCGGGATCGCCCATGGTGATGGCGAGGGGACGGGGCGTCATGACGCTTTCCTTTCAGATGTGACAAGCAGCAGGTCGCGCAGCAGATGCGGGTGGCCGAACGCACCCGATTTGGAGACGACGGTGACGCCGTTCCATCGTCCGCCGCGCAGGATCGGAGCGAGGCACGCCGGGAACGATGCGGCCTTGGACCTCCAGGCTGGTCGCTCCGAGCGACTGGCAGACGCTGCGGAGGGTTTCCCCGCCGGCGACGATCAGCGTCCCGGGCGGGTCGAGCGTCTGGATCAGCTGGTCGGTGTGCCGGGCGATGCGATCGGCGGCGACCTGACGCGCGGTGTCCCGCGGGCAGGTCGAAACTCGACCAGCGCAATGCCGGTGGCGGCGAGGCGGCTCGCGACGGCTTCGATACTGGCCGTGCTCGGCCGCTTGACAGATTCGTCCAGTGCGGCTCGCAGGCGGCAAGCTGGGCCAGGGTGGCGGACTGGTCTGACCCGAACAGACCGAGGATCGGGCGCGGCAGCGGTGGCAGCGCCGGGGCAGTGACGCCGGCGGCGAGCGCCTGCGCCAAGCCTCCGGTGCCGCTCCAGAGGACGGGGTGGGGACAGCGACCGGACAGTCGCGACAATCCGGCCGAGGTCGTCGTCGGTTTCCGCGTCGAATACGCTGATCCCCGGTTGGAGCGCGGTTTCGAGCCGTCCGGGCTGGGCGTTGACGCCATGCGCGCGCAACGCGGCGACGAGATCGTCGCCGGCGGGACGCCAGTCGCCGTTCGGCCTGTCTGGCGTATTGCCTGCCGCCGCGGGTGATCCGTCCCTGGAACGGGAAAGCCGGGGCCAGGACGCAGTATTGCCAGCCGTCGCCTGCGACGGCCGCGAGTTCGGCGATCGTCGGGCCTCGGATCAGGCTGTCGATCTTCTTGAAGGCGATGGAGCCGGCGGAAAGATGGCGGCGTCAGGCCGACGGACGATGGCGGCCGCCGCGGCGGCTTCGAGTTCCCGGTGCCGCTGTCCAGGGCGGCGTTGTCCGGCAGCTCGGCCGGAATGACGCCGTGCCAGAACGCGTCGACCGGGCCGGTCAGGCGCGACGAATTCGGCCGCGGTGTCGAGCGCACCGGTCAGGTCGTCGGCCAGGAGTTCTGAGGGCGGTCATAGGAAGTCGGCCCTAAACGCGGCCGGCCGGTAAGACAAGGCCCGGTTGCGCGCCGGCGGCCCGGTGCGCAGACTGCTCCGGCCAGAGGCGGAGCGGACACATGGGCGAAACCAGCTTGCGCAACACCGACATCGACGCGGCGCTGAACGAGGCGAAGGAAGCCTATGTGACCAGCGCGCCACGCAGCCTGGCGCGCTACGTCGAGGCGACCACTGTCATGCCCGGCGGCAATACCCGCACCGTGCTGCATTACGCGCCGTTTCCCGCTGGCAATGGCACGGGCCGAGGGCTGCCGCCTGTGGGACGTCGACGGGCGGGAGTACATCGACTTCCTGGGGGAATATACCGCGGGCTTGTATGGACACTCGCATCCGGTGATCCGCGCGGCGCTGGATCGGGCGCTGGACAACGGGATCAGCTTTGGTGCGTCCAACATGACCGAGGCGCGGTTCGCCCGCGTGGTGTGCGAGCGGTTCGGGTTGGATCGGGTGCGGTTCACCAACTCCGGCACCGAGGCGAACCTGCTGGCGATCTCGCTGGGACGGATCTTCACCCGGCGGAAGAAGGTGATGGTGTTCAACGGCGCGCTACCACGGCGCGGTGTTCGGGTTCGCCGGCGGGGGATCACCGATCAACGTGCCGTTCGATTATGTCGTGGCGCGGTATAACGACATCGCCCGGACCCAGACGCTGATCGCGGAACACGCCGCGGATCTGGCGTTGGTGATCCTGGAGCCGATGATCGGCAGCGGCGGATGCATCGCGGCGTCCGGCGAATTCCTGAGCATGTTGCGGCGGGAGACGACGCGGGTCGGCGCGCTGCTGATCCTGGACGAGGTGATGACGTCCCGATTGGCGCCGGGCGGGTTGCAATCGGTTGTCGGGGTGAAGCCCGACCTGACGACATTCGGAAAATATATCGGCGGAGGAATGTCATTCGGGGCGTTCGGCGGCCGCGCGGACATCATGGATCTGTTCGATCCGAGGCGGGCGGATGCTCTGCCCCATGCCGGGACGTTCAACAACAACGTGCTGACGATGACGGCTGGGCTGACCGGATTGACGGATGTCTATACGCCGGAGGCAGCCGTTGCGCTTGAACGCGCGTGGCGAGACGTTACGGCAGCGGTTGAATGCGCTGTGTCGGGCGGCGGATGCGCCGATGCAGTTCACCGGGATCAGGGATCGATGCTCGCGGTGCATACGATGCGCGGGCCGGTGACCTGTCCAGAGGATGCGGCAAGGTCCGATCCGAAGCTGAAGGAACTGTTCTTCTTCGACATGCTGGCGCACGGGATATGGCTCGCCGGCGCGGGATGATGACGGTGTCGCTGCCGATCGGTGATCCGGAGTGCGACGCGCTGGTGGCTGCGGTGGAGGAATTTCTGTCCGCGCGGAGGTCGTTGCTGCGATAATCAATCGCGCGGCGTCTCGGCGCCGGAGCGACGGCATCGCCGTGCCCGGCTTGTCCTGAAAATCTGGCCCGCCACGGAAGTCGAGGTCGGTCGACGGTAAGCGCTGTCTGGTAGCCAAGGGACGGCGACGGTGGCAGAGTCGAGCCAAGAACTGCAGCAAAAGGAGGGAATGATCATGCGTCTCGCAGACAAGGTCGCCATCATCAGCGGCGCAGCGTCGGGCATGGGGGCGGCGACGGCTCGGCGGTTCGGCAAGGAAGGAGCCAAGGTCGTCATTGTGGACATGCTGGAGGGGGAGGGCAGGGCGGTCGCCGACAGCATCAACGCGGCTGGCGGAACGGCCGTGTTCATGGCGCTCAACGTCACCGATGAGGCAGGGTGGCGGAAGGTGGTCGATGAAACGGTCCGCATGTTTGGCCGGCTGGACATCCTTGTGAACAACGCAGGTATCAGCGGCAGTGCGACCAACGATCTGCTCGAACTCTGGCCTATGGGACCGGGTGATGGCGGTGAACAGCACCGGGGTGTTCCTGGGGACCGCGGCAGCCGTGCGGCAGATGCAGCAGAACGGCGGCGGCTCGATCGTCAATCTTTCGTCCATATCCGGCGTCGTCGGCCAGAGTTTTGTCCACATGAGCTACAACGCGGCGAAAGGTGCGGTGCGGATCATGACCAAATCCACCGCGGTGCAGTTCGGCAAGGACAAGATTCGTTGCAATTCCATTCATCCCGGACTGATGCCTCCCATGCGCACATCCGGCGCGACCGCGGATCCGGCGGTTCGGGCCAAGATGCTGAAAGCCGTGCCGCTGGGCCGCAGCGGGGAGGTGGACGAAGTCGCCAACGCGGTGCTGTTTCTGGCGTCGGACGAAGCGTCTTACATTACCGGAGCGGAACTTTACGTCGATGGCGGCTACCTGGCGATGTAACAGCGATCGCGCGGCCTGACTGTTCGTGACGTGCGCGGGCCGCGCGCACCGGATTGATCGCGTGAGCCGTGGCGCGTCACGCCGGCGGCTTCCAGATCGCGGAGGCATAGGCGTCGTCGGGAAAGTCGGCTGCGATCGTGCCGGTCATGCGCTGTTCGTGCTTGTCCAGATCGGCCAGGAACAGGTCTAGGCTAATGCGCGCAGTCACCTTCGGGATGTCCCGCCGCATGCTGGGGACATCGCCGATCGGCAGGCCGAAGCTGACGAAACCGGCTGGATTGTGGACGTGGATGTCGCGCAGATAGGACGCTTGGCCGGGTGTCTTTTCGAGGTATTCGTGCGCCTCCCCAAGATAGGGATGGCTGCCGAGGAACGGGTCTTCGTCCTCGGCGGGCGGAACGTATCGATCGCGCCACAACAGGATGTGATCGGCGAAGCCGGCGATTTCAGGCCGAGCCGATGGGTCAACGAAGTAGCCGGTGCCGGCTATGACGTGGTCGAAACGGAAAATGCCGTCGGGGAATCGGAGCACGGCCTGTCCATCCTCGGCATACGCCTCGTGGCAGGGGGCGGCCAGGTGCAAGTGAAAATTCGGGAAGGCGACCGTCCGCTCGATCGCATCGATGGTGGGAGTTGATCCGGTGCGGCGGAAGCGGAGCGCCTGATGCCAGCGGATCGCGTCCGGCAGCTCCCGGTAATTGTCGTAGGCGCCCGGATAGCCCCGCACGCGGGTGATGGGCACCGATGCAATTGAAGGCCGGCGAGCGAACAGGTGGATCGCTTCTGCTCCGTGCTCCAGGGCCACGCCGGCGGCGTCGAAGGCAGCGGCGGCGGCACCGACGACCGCGACGGTTTTGCCTCGCAGGCCGGCGAAATCGATGTTCTCTTCCGTGTGGGACAGGACGTCCCTGGGCAGGCAGGCCAGCACCGGCGGGGTGTAGGGGCCACCGTTTCCGGTGAAGCCGGTCGCCAGGACGAGTTTGCGCGTCGTTTCGATGGCCGCGCGGCCCTCGATTTCCAGATGCAGGCGGAAGAAGCCGTCGGCCGGTTCGATCCGCAGGAGGCGTGTCCGATAGCGGACCGGGATCCTCAGGAAATGCCGGTACCAACTGAGATATTCAGCCCAGTCCAGGCGAGGGATACGGTCGATCGCGGCATACGCCGCCTCGCCGTGTCGCGCTTCATACCAGGCCTGGAAGCTAAGCGCGGGAATGCCCTGTTCCGGACCGGGCAGGCTCTTCGGGGTACGCAGCAGCTGCATCCGTGCGGCGGTCAGCCATACGCCCGCCCGGTCCTCGTCTTCCGCCGCGTCGATGATCGAAACCTTCCCGATGCCAGCGCGCCGCAGGGCGAATGCGAGGGCGCATCCGGTCTGGCCGCCACCGACCAGCATCACGTTGTGATCGATCCCGGAACGGTCAGGAACCCAGTTCTGCGGGTCGGGTCCCATCAGGCGAAGCGCGTTGATGGCGGCGACGTCGGGGTCCAGAATCATGAAGCACCTGCCGGCGGGTTGCGTGGTTGTGTGTTCCACATTGTTCTGGGATGAAAAGACCGCTTTCACGATGTTTCATGCCGAGGTGAAACCGTCCTCAAATGCATCATCCGCGGTAACGGCCATACTTCGTGCATCCTATCAAAGTTGCTCCGCCACAGCTTTTCGGACCTTTGCAATCCGAGACAGCGCCTGTTCCGGCGCAAGATCAGGTGGTGCGAATATGTTGATGTGTGTCACTCCGCCTGCCTGCAGCTTCTTCGCCGCCTCGATCCACGCCGCCTCGCCGCGGTCGTCCGCCAGCAGCGGCGCGCGCACCATGAGTTTCTGAGGATCGCGGCCGGCCTCCTTCATGTATTGATGCAGGCGAGGCAGATCCGCTAGCGGATCGCCGAGCGACATCCACCCGTCTGCGAGCCTGGCGACACGACGGAGCGGCCTTTCACCCGATTCGGTGCCGAACCAGATCGGGATCGGCGGGATCGACGCGCGGTTCAGGCCGACATTGTCCAGTTTGTGATACTTGCCGTCGAACGTGACGTAGGGTTGCGTCCACAGCAGGCGGAGGACCTCGATCTGCTCCTCCATGCGGCGGCCCCGGTCGTTGAACGTTTGGCCCATCGCACGGTACTCAGCCGGGTTCCAACTGACGCCGATGCCAAGCTCGAAGCGGCCGCCGCTGAACACAGCAAGTTCCGCGGCCTGTTTGGCCAGCAGGACTGTCGGCCAGGTCGGGACAATCAGGATGCCGGTGACGAAACGAAGCCGCCGGGTGAGGCCGGCCAGGTAGGAGAACGTGACGAACGGATCGTAGAAGGGCCCGACATACTGCCGATCCGGTCGCTGCGGATTCGTACCCGATGGCTGAGCCATGACATGGCCGCTGGTGGACGTGAAGTCGAAACCCGCACCTTCCAGCGCCTCGGCGTAGGCCTTCACCGCACCGGCGTCGGAGAACGCCGTGATCGGCAGGGGACTTCCGTACTGCATCACACTCACATCCTGCTGCGTTGGAGCATCTTTTCGAAGCCGGCGTCCGGCCTCGGCCTAAGCAAGGCCGGAACGCTGTATCGCCGGTTGGAACTTAGCCAGCCGGCGCGGCACCAAATACCGGGACGTCCTCGAACCGATCCTGCAAGGCTTCCGGCCCCTGGGACGGCACGATGGTGGCGAAATTCAAAGCCGCATCGATGTCGCCTTCCCATACCTGCCGCGGCAGCTCATACAACACTTCGACGCCGTAACCGTTGGGATCGTTGATGTACAGACTGTGGGTCATGCCATGTTCGACACGCATGTTGAATTTGACGCCGCGTGCCTGCAGGTAACTGAGTTGCTTCAGCCATGCCTCCCGGTCCGGCAGCGTAATCGCGATATGATTGATCGCGCTCGGCATCCCGAACAGGCCCCACTCGGCCGGCGGCTTCGGCAGATCCTTGTTCTCGACCAGGGCAATATCATGATGGTTCATGCTGCCGTCGTGGTCACCACTGTAAAACCGCATCTTCACGCCGGGGAACTCCGGCCTTGGGTGCAACTCGCCCACCTGCTGGAAGCCGAGGATCTCGGTCCAGAAGTGGTGCGATTTATCCATGTCGCGGACATTGAGCACGAGATGGTTGATCCCCGACGGCTTCATCGGACGAGTTGGGGTTTCCGTCGTTGACATCTTGATCCTCCTGTTTTTGCCTGAATGGTGCCTAACAACACGCCAGAACCGCCGTGACACTACTCCCTGGCTACTGAACCGCATAGTCTTCGGTAAGGAAGCGTCTGACAAGGCGGTCTCCGCGCGTCCTGTCGTTGTAGAGATGGGCGTTCGCGAAGTTGCGCCCGGCGGAGCCCAGGTAGAACCGCTCGTATTGCTCGTTACGACTGCCAAGCCCACTCGCCGCGAAGTCCCAGGCAAGGCGGAAGATCCGAGCCCGCTGTTCGGCGTTGACGCCGGTGCCGCGCAGGTATTTGTCGATCATCGGCCGCAGTGTCCGGTCGGCGAGTTGCCCCGACGTCGGCGCCGTGAAGTGGTTGTGCGAACCGATCAGACGAATGATTTCGTTCACCCGCGGCATCCAGACCGGCATCATCGCCCGCAGCGCCGTGAGCGGCGGGTGGCTCGGAAACCAGACGCCGTTGCCGTACTCGATGGCGTTCAGTTCGGCTGACTCGATGGCTGAACGGGTGAGATCGGCGAAGATACGAATCTCCCCGAGCATCTGCTGTGTCTGGGGCTGGTTCGCGTTGATTGCCTCAGCCATCTGCGAGGCCAGCGCCCAGGCGAATTCCAGCTTGGTCTGTGCCCGGATCATGGTTTGCTGCATGATGTTCGGCCACCAACCCGTCAACATGACCGAGTTGTAGACCTCAAGGTTGGCATCGATGAAGATCCGGTCCTTCGGGACTTCGACATCATCGAATATAACGAATGCGTCCTGTTCATCGAAACGGCTCGAGATCGGATAGTCAAAGGCATTGCCCACCTTTGAAAAACTGTCACGGCACAGAAATCGCAGACCCGGCGTGTTCATCGGAATGGAGAACGACACCGCGTGCTGGTCAGACGCGCCCGGCATGGGATGGCCCGGATAAACCGCCAGTTCATCGGAAAACGGCGCCAGCGTCGCTAGGATGCGTGAGCCACGCACGATCATGCCATGCTCGGTGTCTGCGACTTTGTGCAACGCGACATCTTCGTCCTCGTCACCCGCGATCGGCGTCTCGCCCTTCGCCTTGTTGGTCGTGGTGTGAACAATCGTGTGCGTCAGGCTGATGTCGTTGCGCGCGAGTTCCTTCTGGAAGTTAACCAGATTCGTCGCGCCGCGTTCGTTGCCGCCGACAGCCCACTCGTCCCAGCGGCCGGCAAAGCCCGCGAACGTGACGTTCATGTAGTCCGGCGTGCGGCCCATGAGGCCGACGGTGTATTCGCTGATGGTCTCCAACGCCCGGTGTCGTTGCAGCAGATCTTCGCGGGAGCGGGGAATCATGTGGCTCTTGTTTATCAGTTCGCCGGTGTCGGGATCGGGCATCAGGCAGGCGTCGGCTTCCTGGTACTGGAGGTCGAACACGCCGGCGAGGGCGTGCGCCGCGCCGCAAAACGCCGGGTGCTCGGTCGCATCATACACACGTTCGTTTCCGACCCAGATCTCTCGCCCGTCATTCTTCAGTCCCGCCAGGAATTGCTTACCCGTGCGTGCCGGCATGTCTGGTTTCCTCCGCTTCGACGATTGGTTGTTGTGTCGGCGTCCGCGCCGTCGGTTCGCCGGCAAGATAGGCGCTGTGCAGAATTTCCGGCCGTTCGCGAATCTGATCGGGCGTGCCGGAGAAGACGAGTTTGCCGCGCTCCATCACATGCACACGGCTGGATAGGGCCAGCGCCAGCGTGGTGAACTGCTCAATCAGCAAGATTCCAACGCCGCGCTTCGCGATCTGCCTCAGTGTGTCCCCAAGCCGCAGCACGATCGCCGGAGCAAGTCCGAACGACAATTCGTCCACCAGCAGAAAATCAGGGCGTCCGATCAGCGCCTGTGCGATCGCGACCATCTGCTTCTGGCCGCCTGACAGGTTATGCGCCAGGACCTTCCGGCGCTCCTGCAACTCCCGAAACAGCGTCAGCGCGCCGTCGATCTCCTGCTTCAGCACCACCTGCGTCAGGTTCGAACCAGCGGCGCGCAGGTTGTCGATCACCGACAGCGCGCCGAGGACCCTGTGGCCCTCGGCTACCACCGACACGCCGCGACGTCGCACAGCTTCAGGCGAGAGTCCAAGCAGTCCGGTTCCACCAAGTTGCACGCTGCCGCTACTGGCCGGCAGCGCCGCGGCGATCGTCATCACCAGCGTGGATTTGCCGGCACCGTTCGCGCCCAGCAACCCTGCGATCTCGCCGCGGTTCAGCGTCAGTGAAACGCCGTGCAGCACCTCGCGTCCCGCACGATGGACCACCAGATTGTCGATGACCAGATTGTCGCCCGACATCGCCTACGCACTCCCCAAATACGCTCGGCGGACGACCGGGTCGTCGAGCGCCATGCGTGTCGGACCGAGCGCAAGCCGCTTGCCGAAGTCCAGGACCAGCGTTTCGGTGCAAACAGCAGCGATCAGATCGGCGTCGTGGTCGATCAGCACAAGCTGAGCGCCGAAAGTGCCCGGTATGCCGAGCAGGACTGTACGAAGCTGCTGTGCTTCGGCCTCGTTGAGACCGGCGCCTGGCTCGTCCATCAGCACGACCTTCGGCTGCCCAACAAGAGTTTTGGCGATCTCCACCATGCGGCGTTCGAACAGATTGAGTGTACGTCCGGGTCGATCGGAACGGACCGCCAGCCCAACGAAAGCCAGCGTGCGATCGACTTCGGTCCGGCGCATTCGCCCGTCGCGCACAACATGGTCGGCGATGGCCTGCACATTGTCACGCAAGCTCAGTTCATCGACCACCATTTCTTGCTGGAAGGTGCGGCGCAGGCCAAGCGCGACACGGCGCGCCGGGGAAAGTCCGGTGAGCACAACGTCGTTCATCGTGATCCGACCGGTCTGTGGCCGCACGAAACCGGACAGCACGTTCAGCAGCGTCGTCTTGCCCGCGCCGTTGGGACCGATCAGCCCGACGATCGAAGCGGTGAGATCGGCGCTGAGATCATCCAATGGACGGACCCCGCCGAACCGAACGCTCAGGTTCTCGATCCGGATCATTGCGGTTTCGTCCTCTTGCGGCGGTCGCGAAGCCGCGTCACAGCGTCCTGAAGCTGGCCCGAGATACCGTTTGGCGCCGTCATCAACGCATGGATCAGCCCGGCACCAAAAAGCAATGTCGCGATGTTGCCGTTTACACCAAGACCATTGAGGAACGCTGGCGGCACGCGGAACAGAATGCCCGCGAGAACAGCACCCTGCCAGTCGGCGATGCCGCCGATGACCGTGACGGCGAAGAGCAGGATCGAATCCGAGGCCGTGAACGCGCCGCCGTCTAGCCCGCCGTAGCATCCCGCCAGCAGGCCACCACCAATTCCGGCGAGGAACCCGGCCAGTCCAAACGCCCACGCCTTGTAGAACACGATGTTGACACCGGACGCGGTCGCCATCGGCTCGCTTTTGCTGATCAGCGCCCATGCGCGTCCGGGCTTCGCGTGCCGGTGCCATTCCAGCAAGGCGAGGCCGAGCGCCAGGATAATGGCAACGTAAATGAAATAGCCGACGTCGCTCGTCGCGAACATCGGTCGCGCCATGTCAACGCGCGGCTTATCGCCCATGTAGCCAAGGAAGCTTTCGCCGCCGTTTGGGAAGCTCCAGTTGGTGATCACGACCTGGAAGGCGCCGGCAAGCATAAGGGTCGCGAGCGCGAGGTGCAGGCCCCGCATGCGCAGCGCGGGAAGACCCCACAGCATGCCGATCGCGCTCGCACCGATGCCGCCAGCAAGAAGGCTGAGCAGGAACGGCGGGTGGAAGGCGTAATAGACCCGCAACGTGACCCATCCGCCGATGCCGACAAGGGCGAACTGACACAATGACACGAGGCCCAGACGGCCGTACAGCAGGCCGGTACCCGAGGTCGCAAGTGCGATGGCGAAGCTCGCGGTGAAAACCGTCAGCCAATAGCCGCCGGCGCTGGCGGCGATCACAACCGTCAGCCCGGCGAGGCTGACGATCATCGTCAGCAGAGGATGAGCGCGACGCTGTCGCCGCGTCATGTTGACGAGATCGAATTGTGCGGCGTCGATGTGCTGATCGGGGCTCATTCGTATGCCGCCATGCTCTTGCGCCCTGCGACAAGCGTAATGAAGAGCAACGCCAGCACAAACGGCGCGCTGCTGCGATAGGAGCTAACGGCGGGGATGGCAGTCAGGACCGATTCGATTATTCCCGCCGCGAACCCACCGATCGCGGTGGCGGTCAGCGACTGCAACTGGCCAAAGATCGCGGCGGCGATCGCCGGGATGACAAGGAATGTCAAGAACGTTGCATTAAGGGCTACAAGGTCCGCCAGCAACAACCCGGCGACGCCGGCGAACACGCCGGAAATCAGCCAGGCCATCGAATCGATATGGACGACCCTGATTCCGATGAGACTGCTGATCTGCCGATCGTTGGCCAGCGCCCGCATGCAAAGGCCCAGCCGCGTGGCGTTGAGCAGCAGAGCAATCGTCCCCACCATCGCCAATGCGATGCCGAGGGTCAGCAGGCGCGTGTAAGTAACCCGCACCGAGAATATTGCGACAAACAGATGGTCGGTCGGCAGCGTGAGGCGGCGCGGGATTGTTTCGCCCCAGATCAGTCCGGTGCAGCCCAGAATGAACAGAGCGAAACCGAGCGTGCCGACGGCCCGGACGACACGGTCACGGGCGGCGAGCCGTGGCGCGATCAGGCGCCCGTAGCCGAAGGAGCCGGCAGCGGCGACGGCGATGCCGGCACCCCAGGCGACCACCGGTACAACGTCAGCGCGCAGCAATGACCAGGTGCAGTAAGCGGCGATGGCACCGAGCGCGCCGAAAGCGAAATTCAGGGTTCCTGACGACCGGTACAATACGACAAGACCGACCCCCGACATCGCATAAACGGCACCTAATCCAATCCCGGCGGCAACGAACGGGAGAATCATCATCGGCCTCCGTGGGAAGAAGCCGGGCTGCGCGTGATGTCGTAGCCCGGCTTTCTTCGGCTGAATCAGTTCGTGCTGTTCTTCTCCGCGGCGAATATGTCGTCTAATTCGGGATCATTGTCCTTGATGCAGCCGCTTACGGTCTTCCAGCCGCCATCATGCGCGACGGCGATCATTCCCGTGTGGTTGGCATTATGACGCGCGCCGTTGCCGAAATACCAAGGACCACACATCATGTCGGTATGAAAGTCTTTCACCGCGCGCAGCGCGTCGGCGACGCTGGCGCGGTCGATCTTGCCGGGGTCCAGTTTCAGCATCGCGTCGGTCGCAATCTTGGCAGCCAGATAGCCGCCCTGACTGAAGGTATCTCGCGGATCGCTGCTTGACCCATACTTATCCATGATCGCGATCCAGTTCTGGTTGTCCGGGCCCGTACCATCAAGCGGGGTGAATTCAAGCTGGGTCCAGAACCGGTCGTTCCAGTACGGTCCGATCGCTTTGGGAAGTCCCACCACGTATCCTGACGCCAGGGAAATGAACTTGTAGGTCTTTCCCATATCCTGATCCTCGGCCGCCGTCAGAGCCTGGATGATTGCGCCCTTGGTGAATGCGACGAGCATCGCGTCCGGCTTGCCTGCCGCGGCCTCGAGCAGGGCCGAGGTATAGTCGGACGAACTGGGATCGACGATCACGTTCTGCACGGTGACGCCGTGCTTTGCGCCCCAGGCCGCGAAACCGTTGCAGAGCCAGTCAATAGTGCCCGGTATATTCCAGGCGATGCAGGCCTCCTTTTTGACACCCAAATGCTCGGCTGCAAAGCGAAGCATACCGACCCCGCTCAGCCGTGGACCCTGATTGATCGGGGCGATGTTCCTGGACGTAAAGCACTCATGGGCGACGCCGATGTCGATGACCAGCACGTTCTCCCGGTCGTAAAGACCCGCATTGGCGCGGCATTCGACGATGCTGTTGCTGCCGATCATTGCTACGACATGGTCGTCCTTGACCAGCTTGGTCGCAACCTGGGATGCCACGTCCGGCCGCCATTGATCATCCTCCATAATGTATTTGACTGGGCGGCCGTTGATCCCACCGTTTGCGTTGACGCATTTGAAGTAGGCGTCAGCCGCATGCGCCGATGAACTGAAATCGTCGGGGCCTGTCACGCCGTTGATTGACCCGATGGGGATCGGCGTTCCGGTTGCCGGCTTACCGTTGTTCAGCCCGCACGTGGGCTGAACGGCATGTGCCACGGGCATCCATAACAATGCTATTGCTGCAATCAGTGTTATCCCGAAGATGAACGACTGTAGCCGCATCCGGTCTTTACGTACGTCACTGGACGGAATCCTCATGCTGTTTCGCTCCCTGTATTTACCGCCATGCTTATTTGCATTGCGCCGCTTTTGCATCGGCATTTGCAGATGGTCGATTGTTTTTATGGTCTGAAAACCCAGCCATTACCGAGGCGTTAGCATAGGATCCTCCTGATTCTTGTTCAAGGTCAATTTTGGCTGGTCATACTAAAGTCTGTGAATATTCTAATTGAACCTTGTGCCGTCTGTCGAACAGCCATCTTCACCCTCGGCCGGGCGCTATGAACTCCCACGGTGGGTATTCTTCGGTGATGTCCGTGATCACCTCTACAAGTGCAGGGACACGGGCCGCAAGCGCCTCGGCGACCGCGATGCGCAAGCCACCCGCATCCGCCGCGCGCCAGTAGGATACCCCGAAGCTTTTCGCATAGGTACGGAAATCCGGATTATGCAATCTGGAGCCTGCTTCTCGTCCGTCGAACAGCCGGCGCTGGTCACGCAGCACGTTGCCGTAGGAGGAATTGTTGAACAGCACCGTCACGAGATTGATGCCATGCTGCACGGCGGTCGCAAGCTCTGCTCCACCGAACAGGAAGCCGCCGTCACCGGTGACCGCCACGACCGGACGGTCCGGGTAGGCAACCTTTACGCCGAGCGCAGTCGGGAAGCCGGCCCCGAGCGTTCCGGAGAAGCCCGATGTCACCAGCGTGCGCGGCGTGTGAAACGGAAATCCGAACCACGACACATAGCCGACCTGTGTCATCTCGTCGCAGAGAATGCCGTCCTCCGGCAGCGCCTCGCGGATTGCGTCCAGGTAGCTCTTTTGCGGCTGCACCTTGTGGATCTGCCTCGGCGGTTTCGGCTTTGACGCGCGCGATCGCGGTGGCCCGGGCGGCGTTTTGCCGCGGCGCCACGCGTGCGGTGAGACGCTGCGCCGCGTCGGCGGAATCGGCGACGATGCCGATATCGACATTGAGCCGGCGCATTTCGGCCGGATCGATATCGATGCGCGCCACCTGCAGGCCGGGCGGCGGTGCGCCCCACCGGCTCAACGGCACGTCAAGCCGGGTGCCGATGCCAACCAGCAGATCGGTCTCCTGCCACAGCCGATAGCCGGCGGGTATTGTCAAACCAAGCGCATGACGGTCATCGACAATCCCGCGGCCGCCGCGGAACGACACCACGGGTGCACCCAGACGCTCGGCCAATGCGAGGATCTCAGTTGAAGCGTGCTGGGCGCCCCCGCCGACCCACAGCATCGGTGCTTTCGCCTGATCCAGCAGCGCGGCGAGCGCGGTGATCTTCTCGGTATCGGGCGGTGGGGGAGGGAACAGCGGCAGCGGGTCCTGTGGGTCCACATCGGCGACAGCGGGAAACTGGTCTAGCGGCATTTCCAACGCCACCGGGCCGCGCCGCCCGGACAGCATCTCCTGGAACGCCCGCGCGACCAGCATCGGCGCCTGGGTCGGGTGCTCGATCCGCTCCGCCCATTTCAGCAGGCTGCGCAACGTCGCCAGTTGATCGGGAAGCTCGTGCAACTGGCCCCGCCCACGGCCGATCATCGCGCTTGGCACCTGACCGGTCAGGCACAGCACCGGGGCGTTGACGCCCCAGGCGGTGGCGAGAGCGGCGGTGGTGTTGAGCACGCCCGGACCCGGAACGACCGCATAGGCCGCGGGACGTCCGGTCGCGCAGGCATAGCCGAGCGCCATGTAGGCGGTGCCCTGCTCGTGCCGCGCGTTGATCAGCCGCAGTCGGTTGGAGGCCCGCGCGAACGCGTCGAACAGGCCATAGACCTGCACACCCGGCAGGCCGAACACGGTATCGATCCCGTGCCGCAACAGGCTGTCCACGATCGCCTCGCCGCCGGTCATGCGCGCCATGCTTGTCGTCCTTCTGTTCAGGCGTTGCCCGCGTGCTTTTTCTTCCAGGCCTCGAAGTCACGTTTGGCGTCGTCGCCAACGACCGGGAAGAGACCGACGAGCGAGCGCCCGCGCGCCACTTCTTCTTCGGCGAAAGTGTCATAGAGGGTCGTCGCGACCGCTTCCTCGGCGATTTCGTCGGCAAGCGCGGCCGGGATGACCACGACGCCGTCGCAGTCGCCGACGATGACGTCGCCCGGATAGACCGCAACACCGCCGCAGCCGATCGGCAGGTTGAGATCGATCGGATAGTGCACGATGGGGCTCGGCGGTGATGTCGGACGGCGCTGATACGCTGGAAGGCCGGTTTTCAGGATGCCTTCCGAATCGCGCAGCCCGCCGTCGGTCACGATGCCGGAGCAACCCCGCGCCGCGAGCCGGCCGATGTAAAGATCGCCGGCTGATGCCGCCCTCGGATCGCCGCGTGAATCGATGACCAGCACGTGGCCGGGCGGGCATTCCTCCATCGCCTGCGGCTGGACAGACTGTCGTTTGCCCTTCGGGGGATTCATGTCCTCGCGGTACGGAATGAACCGCATCGTGTAGGCGAGCCCGACCATGCGGGGCTGGTCAACCCGCAAGCGGCGACACGTCCTGCAGGAACATGTTGCGCAGGCCACGCTTGTACAGCGCGCCGGTCAGCGTCGATGTCGCGACCTTCAGCAATGCCTCCCTCGTGGCCGCTCGTAGTTCCGTCATGCGAAATCTCCTCAATAGGTTTGTCGTTACGGTTTGGCGGCTGGCGTGGGTGGCGTGACCGGCCGTCGCGCCGTCATCGGGGCGTCGCGAATGGCGCTCAGATCGACGTGTGGCATCGGCAGCCCGAGCTGGCGCAACACACCGTTCGCAAGTTCATCGTAACGATTGAAGCTGCGCCGAAGGCGGTTGCGCCAGCTCTGCACGCCACCGTTCGAATGCAGCTCATAGACCAATTCGCGATGATCGAGCGCGGAGCCGACATGATCCCACGCCATCTGCAGCAGAGCCGATCGCTGCAGTGCTGTGTAGCCGCCGCCGGTGAAGGACTCTTCCAAGCCCGGCGGCGAGGTCCGGATCGGCAAGATCGCGATCGGATGGCGCGTTCACGAGCGAGGAGCCGGGCAGGGCGCGCAGGATTTCGCCCATGCGCGGCCGCGCCTTGAGCATCGCGAGGCTGCCCGCTGAGAGGTGCGTGTGGTTCGGCGCACAGAAGCCTTCGGGCGTGAAGACTGGGTCGCGTTCGGTGGCGACCAGACAACTCCGCACCGTCTGAACGTCGTTGATAAGATCGATCAAGTATTCGACCGTCGCGTCGTGCGACACCAGGCCCATGGCGTGCGTGCAGGCGAAGGCGATGCCGAGCGTGAACTCGGCCTTTGACAGCCAGCAGTACAGCTGGTGCCAGAACAGCCAGCGCGCGACGTGTTCGGCGGAAGGTTCGGTGAGGAACACGCGCTCCCACGGGATCAGCACGTCGTCGAGCCACATCTGGCCGTCCAGTTCGTCGAACCGGCTGCTGAGCGGCGCGCTGAACGGATTGGCGTCACGCGCCGACCGCCGGCGGCAGATCACGGTCACGCCTGGCGCATTGACCGCGACGACGAAGGTGGCGCGATGGCCCTCGAAATCGACGCCGTTGTTCGCGCCGATGTAAACGTCCTCCGCATAGGCGGGACTGGTGTGCATGCCGATCTTGCCGCGGATCACCAGCCCCGCATCGGTCTCGCGGACGATCCTGAGCGCCGCGCGCTCAGCCGGGTCGGGCCGCAGACGGTAGCCGATCGTTGCCGCACCGGCGGCAAACGTCAGAAAGCGGCCGGTGCGTGCGATCCCGGCGCGATACGCCTCGGCGTTCTCGATTTGCGTTGGCGACGCGTTGCGCTGGCCCACGGCATGCAGCACGCCAAGCGCGATCATGTGGCCGTAGGCCGGGGTATGCGTGATGTTGCCGGCGCTCAGGAAAGTTGTGGCGGCGAAGCAGCGGCCCATACGGGCAAGGTCGTCAGCACTTCGCGGCACGATGTAGCCGACCGGCGTGGGCGCGGCGCCGGGGTCGCACGGCATCAGCACCACATCTTGCCAGGCGGGGTCGAAGTGCCGATCGTACCAGGCAACGTATTCGTCCACCATCGGACGGGTTGCAGGATGGGTGGTGACGTCCTCGATCTGGTCCCTCGCCCAGGATCCAGACCCGGCGCCCGTCGCGCAGAGCCTCCCTGTACTCGGCCCCCGTCCTCATGCGGCTTCCGATCGAGCCGGAGCGTTCGCGCGTGCATCCTGGATGGCCTGCCACACCCGTTCGCTTGTTGCCGGCATGTCGAGTTCACGCACCCCCAGCGGTTCCAGCGCGTGGAGGATGGCGATCATGACGGCCGGGCAGGGCGCCGACACAGCCCGCTTCGCCCGCGCCTTTGGCGCCGAGCAGGTTGGTCTTGGTCGGAACCGGATTGCTGCGGATCGCGACGTTGCACATCGTGTCGGCGCGCGGCATGGCGTAGTCCATGAAGCTGGCGGTCAGAAGCTGACCGAAGTCCTTCTCATAGACCACCTGCTCCATCAGAACCTGGCCGACGCCCTGGGCGACGCCGCCATGGATCTGGCCCGCGAGGGTAAGCGGGTTGACCACCGTGCCGACGTCGTCGACCACCAGGTAACTGAGCAGTTGGACGGAGCCGGTCTCGGGATCCACCTCGACCTCGCAGACATGGCACCCGTTGGGCCAGGTGGCGAGTTCCGGCGCGTACGTGGCGCTCTCGATCAGACCGGGTTCAATTCCTTTCGGCAGCCGGGCCGGTTGGAACGCGGCCATCGCGACCTGCTTCAGCGTCACGCTGCGGTCGGTCCCCGCGACAGTGAATTTCGCATCCTCGAACTCAATGTCGCCGACCGCGACTTCCATCATGTGCGCCGCGATCTTCTTGCCCTTGTCGATGATCTTGTCGGCGGCGAGCACCAGCGCGGAGCCACCGGTCACCATCGAACGCGAGCCGTTCGATCCCATGCCGAAGGCGACGCGGTCGGTGTCGCCGTCGATGAAGTGCACATCCGTCGGATCGATGCCGATCTTCTCATGCAGGATCTGCTTGAACGACGTCTCGTGCCCTTGTCCGTGCGTCTTCGTCCCCAGCAGCAGCATGGCGCTGCCGCTTGGCTGGAACCGGATCTCGGCATATTCCGGCACCGGTCCGGCTGCCTGTTCGATCGCGTTCACCAGCGCGATGCCGCGCAGCTTGCCGGCTTTGCGCGACTCCGCCTGCCGCGCGGCGAAGCCCGTATAGTCCGAGGCATCGAGCGCGATTTGCATATTCCTGGCGAACTCGCCGCAGTCGTAGACGGGACCGAGCGGCGCCTTGTAAGGCATCGCTTCCGGCTGGATGATGTTGCGCCGGCGTAACTCGATGGGATCGATGCCGAGCTCGCGTGCCGCGACCTCGATGATCCGCTCGATCAGGTAGATCGCTTCGGGCCGCCCGCACCGCGATAGGGCGCGGTCGGGTTGGTGTTCGACAGCACGGCATCGATCGTTACATGGGCGGCGGGGATGTCGTACACCCCGGAAACCGTGACGATCATGCCGAATGGCGTGAGAAGCTGTCGGTCCGAGGCGATGTAGGCGCCGATGCTGGCCAGCATATGCAGCCGCAGGCCAAGGAACTTTCCATTGCTGTCCAAGCGCAAGTTCAATCTCACCGATATTGTCCCGGCCATGCTCGTCTGCCAGGATCACCTCGGAGCGTTCGCATTTCCACTTGACCGGCCGATCCGAGTTTGCGCGCGGCCCATAGCGTCAGCCGGTGATCGACGTACTGCCAGCCCTTGGCGCCGAAGCCGCCGCCGACATCGTTGCAGACCACGCGCACCTTGCTCTCCGGCACCCGGAACACCGAGTTCGCTAGCATGTTACGGACGCGGTGCGGATAATTCACGTCGGCGTATAGCGTGTAGCGGTCCTCGAACTTGTCGTAGGAGCCGATGGCACCGCGCGGTTCCATGTACTGCGCATGAACACGCGTAATGACGTAGCGGCGGCGGACCACATGCGCGGCCCGTGCGAAGGCTGCGTCGGTCGCTGCCCGGTCGCCACGTTCGAACGTGTGGGAGATGTTGTCGGGGTTTTCGTCCCAGACCCGTGGCGATCCCGGTTCCGCGGCCTCGGCGACCGAGGTCACGGACGGCAGCGCCTCGTACTCGACCTGCACCAGTTCGGCCGCGTCCTTGGCCTGATCGAGCGTTTCGGCGATCACCATCGCGACCGGATCGCCGACGTAGCGCGCACGGTCGGAGACCAGCGCCGGTCGCTGCGGCGCGAACATGGGCGAGCCATCCGCCTTCTTGCGCGGCATCGCTGCCTTCGGCATGCCGAGGCCGTCGGCTTCGTAGTCCGCGCCGGTATAGACCGCGAGTACGCCGGGTGCGGCGGCGGCGGTAACGGTGTCGATCGCCCGGATCCAGGCATGGGCATGCGGCGAGCGGACAAACACGGCGTAGGATTGGCGGGGCAGGGTGATGTCGTCCTGGTACCGGCCCCGTCCGGTGAGAAGCCGGCTGTCCTCGAAACGCCGCACCGGTTGCCCAACACCATATTTCATCATCGTTTCATCCTTTGGAGGCATCGAGCGCGGGTCAGCGCCTGGGAGCGATCATGGGGAACGCCGCGCTGTCCATCGGGCCGCCGGGCTCGGTCGGCATCGGCAGCAGTGACGGACCGGGGATCGTCTCCAAAATGCCGGGCCGGGGATCCCAGCGTGCATCGTCGCCCACCCATCGCACCGAATAGCCACGCCGGCGCGTCGACCGGGAACTGTTGGCGGGTGCGCCGTGGATCGACATGCCATGATGGATCAGGATGTCGCCCGGCTGCATGTCCCAACTCAGGAACGCATACTTGTCTCGAGCGGCCTCGATATCAGGGATCTTTTCGCCCTCGAGTTTCGCCATTTTGTCCGCCAGGGCCTGATTGCCTGGCCGGAACGTCTCGGGATGGAACACCCGGTTCCAGTCGTGCGATCCGCGCACGTATTCAAGCCCACCGGTTTCCAGCGCCACCGGGTCCATCGCGAACCAGATCGAGAGGACCTGCCGGCCATGCACGGGCCAGTAAGGCTGGTCCTGGTGCCAGGGCGTCCTGTTCTGCAAACCAGGCTCCTTGACGAATAGCTGATCGAAAAAGAGGTTCAGCTTGCTCGTGCGCAGGAACCGGCGGGCAATCTCAGGTGCGGGCGAGTTGAACACGAAGTCATGGAACGGGACATGCGAAGACCACAGGCCGAGCTCGATATAGAATGACCTGTTGTCTTCGGCATTGCGACCTGTGGCCAGCTTGCCCGGGCTGGCCATGGCCGTTTCGGTGCCGGTTTGCAGCGCCTCGACCCAGTCGGCATCGAACATGCCCGGCAGGCAGATAGCGCCGTCTTGCCAGAAGCGGTCCACTTCTTCGTCAGTGACAGGCCGCAGCGGCTGATTGTTCATGGCCGTTTCCTCTCGACGTGACAGGTCATTGTGGATCGGGGATCCCGTGGCCGGTTCGCCCGACGGCCCGAACGATTTTTCAGCGAACCGTTCGAGCTGGAGGGTCCTGATCGAATCATGATCGGTTCGCGTGGTCGCGCAGCCTTTATACGAACCGGGCGGAAATGGATCCGAACGGTCCGTAATCGACATGGAAGGTGTCACCCGCGCGGGCCTCCACGACGCTGGTGAATGATCCGCCAAGAACGAATTGCCCAGGTTCCAGCGCGATGTCGAACGGGGCGAGCTTGTTGGCCAGCCACGCGACGCCGTTCGCCGGATGGTTGAGCACCGCCGCCGCCACCCCCAATTCCTCGATGATGTTGTTGCGATAGCAGAGGGCAGCGACCCAGCGCAGGTCGATGTCCATTGGGCGCATCGGGCGGCCGCCGACAATCAGGGCCGCGTTGCCGGCGTTATCAGCAATACTGTCGAGCACGTTGCGGGGTTTGTCCGTTTCCGGATCGACCCGGTGGGCACGACCGTCGACGATCTCGGCAGTCGGCACGACGTAGTCGGTCGCGCTGAGCACGTCGAAGATGGTGCAGTTCGGTCCCTTCAGCCGCCGGCCGATGACGAAGCCCACCTCACACTCGAGCCGCGGCTGGATGAAGCGAGACATCGGGATCTCCGCCCCATCCTGGTAGAACATATCCTCCATCAGCGAACCATAATCGGGTTCGGTGATGTTCGCCTGGCGCTGCATCGCACGTGACGTGAGGCCGATCTTGTGACCTTTGACCCGATTGCCCTCGCTGACCTTGATCTCGACCCATCGGCGCTGTACCGCGTAGGCGTCCTCGATGGTGAAACCGGGGTATTGAGCCGTCGGCGGCCGGACCAGCTTGCGGTTCTTCTCGGCGTGGTGGTACCCGCGGGCGATCGTGTCGATCGTCGTGGAATCGAGCATGGTGGCGGCGCCTCTCAAGAGAGAACAGCGGTGAAATCGGCCTGCACCAGCGCTCGGCTGTCCGGTGGCAGGGTCAGCGTGTGCCGAGCCGGCCGTGCCGCGGCGTCGGGAAACATTTTCACCCATTCCGCGTTGAGCGCGGCCCGCTGCGATCCCGGGTCCTTCACCCAGAACGTTATCTTGATGATGTCGTCGACCGTGCCCCCGGCGGCCGCGATGTCGCCGCGGATGGCGGCAAAAACGTTGGCCACCTGCTGTTCCAGCGTGGGCGGCAGGTCGCGTGTGCCGGGATTGGTGCCGCCGATCACGCTCGACATGACGATGTTGCCGATCCGGCTGGCGTTCGGAATCGGATTTTCGTGCCGCGCGACGGGTTCGTTGATGCTTTGACGCTTTGCCATGAAAGGATCCTCACTCGGCCGCGGTCTGGGTGGCACGGAAGACCGGCACGTCAGCGACACGGTCGGACAGCGCCTCGGCGCCCTCGGTCGGCACCGCCACGGCGAAGTTGAGGGCGGCGTCGATGTCGCCTTCCCAGACCTCGCGCGGCAACTCGTACAGCAGTTCGATGCCGTAGCCGTTGGGGTCGTTGATGTACAGGCTGTGGGTCATCCCGTGCTCGACGCGCCGGTTGAATTTGACGCCGCGGCCTTGCAGGTATTCGAGCTGCTGGAGCCATGCCTCGCGGTTCGGCAGCGTAATCGCGATGTGGGCGATCGCCATCGGCATGCCGTTCATGCTCCATTCCGCCGGCGGCGGCGGCAGATCGGTGTTTTCTATCAGTGCGACGTCGTGGTGATTCATGTGACCGTCGTGGTCGCCGCTGTAGAAGCGCATTTTGGCCGGATTCGGCCGCTGCGGCGTCGCCTTCAGCTCGCCAACCTGCTTGAAGCCCAGGATCTCGGTCCAGAAGTGGTGGGACTCCTCCAGATTGCGGACGTTCAGGACCAGATGGTTCAGACCGGACGGGGTGACCGGGCCTGGTTTTGTCGACTGGCTTGCAGACATGTCTTCCTCCAAGATTTGTTCAGATGTGAACAGTTTCTGGCAGCCCAAAAAGGGCTCGGCGGTGGGCACGCGGCCGCTTATCCCATTCAGGCGAGTGGCCGACAAACCGAGCGGGGGTCACCTTCATCCTGTCGGACGGGCAACTCAATAGCCGCGCGGAAATTTCTGCCTGTCTTTGGAATGCGTGGCCTGGATTGTCCACCTCCGCGACCATCGGGCTGATGCTGTGTGAAGCGGTGGTTTCAGGAGGCGGAACACAGCGCTCCGTCGCGGTGCACCGCGGCTTCAGGGTCAAGCTCGGGCTGCCCTCCACCCGTATCGACGTTGAACGTCGATCCAGCGGATGCCATGGCTGTTCAGCATCAGCCGGGCGACTCATGAAGCGCCCCACTCGATTTCCTCCCATGTGCCCGTTGTAGGCAACGGCGCCTGTTTCCTTACTGGCCTAGGTACATCAGCAGTGACTGGAGCAATAACTGTGCCAACGCGATCAGCGCCGTTGAAGTCGTCCACCCGCGCGGTGGAGGCGTACCCCGTTCACCAGGTACGCACATGATTGACTATTTGATCAAGTCATTCATCATCCAGTGAAGCGGGTCAGTCATCGTCAACTGGCCGTTCAGGGCTGGATGGGAGCACGTATGCGCAAGGCAAGTGGCGGTGACATGCCAGCCTTCGGTCCATCGAGTGGCACCTCTGCAACTCCAATGGAGCGCCCGCGGCACCCGCCGGCTGCTCGCCCCGGCTCTGGAACCTCAGCGCCTGCGGAGTTGCCAAGCATGAAAGAGTTGGCCGACTGGTTGGTGTTCGCGCCGGCCAGCGGGCGGATCTGGTTCGACAAGCAGCGGACGCTGCTGATGCATGCCAACACGTTCGGCGCGATGCGTCAGGAAATCATCCAGGCCGTGGGCCTGGAGCAAGGACGCGCGATTCTCAAACGGATCGGTCACGCGCAGGGCCAGCGTGACGCCGAGTTGGTCTGCGGTCGCTGGCCGGCTCAACACCTTCTCCCGCACTGGTCTGCCGGCCCTCGATTGCACACGTTGGAAGGGTTTGTGAAGGTCACGGCACTCGGCTGGAAAACCGATTCAGAGCACGGCTTCCACAGCGAATACATCTGGACCGATTCAGTCGAGGCTGATCAGCATGCCGCGGCGTTTGGTCCGTCGGCGGCACCGGTGTGCTGCACACTTGTCGGCTACGCGGAGGGCTATGGCAGCGTGATCCATGGCAAGCCGGTCGTAGTCGAGGAGCTTGAGTGCGCTGCGGCCGGGCATCAGCATTGCCGCGCGATCGTCCGGTATGCGGAGGCTCTGCCCGCCGATGATTCGGGCGTGCGGAATCGCACAAACTTGGATCCGTGGCCTCATGCGAGTGTCGCCGCCGCGCAGGAGACCGGCACCACCAATGGCAAGTCGATCATCGGCGTGTCTGCGCCGCTTGTTGGCGCCCGCCACCTGCTTGAGCAAGTGGCGGGCACGCGGGCAAGCGTGTTGCTGCGGGGCGAGAGCGGGGTCGGCAAGGAGTTGTTCGCGACGACATTGCACCAGCTCAGCGACCGTCGCGACAAGCCGTTCATTGCCGTCAATTGCGCCGCGATGCCCGAGGACCTCGTCGAGGCGGAACTGTTCGGCGTCGAGCGCGGCGCCTTCACCGGCGCGACGGCCTCCCGGTTGGGACGCTTCGAGCGCGCGGACGGCGGGACATTGTTCCTTGATGAGATCGGCCTCATGAGCATGACCGCGCAGGCCAAGCTGCTGCGGGCGCTGCAGGAGCAGGAGATCGAACGCGTCGGGGGAACGCGCAGTATCCATGTCGACGTTCGAATCGTGGCCGCGACGAATGTCGATCTGTGGGACAAGTTGCAGGAGCACCGTTTCCGGCGCGATCTGTATTACCGGCTTAACGTGTTTCCAATCGATCTGCCGCCGCTTCGTTCCAGGCGAAACGACATTCCCCTGCTGATCGACCACTTCATTGCCTTCTATTCGGATATGCATAACAAGCGGATCAAACGACTCACCGGCGCGGCCCTCGAGACACTGCTCAACTACGAATATCCCGGAAATATACGTGAACTGCAGAATTTGATCGAGCGTGGCGTTATCTGTGCGGCGGAGAACGAACTGATAGACCGAGCCCACATTTTTCGTCAGGGCGAGACGCTTGCGCGTCAGACATTCGTGCTTGATGAGCGAGGAAGACTGCTGTCGCCGGAAGCGAGCCAGGGAGGGCAAAAGGCGACCAACGGTCTTTACCCTGGCGCTGGTTCGGAAATGCCGTCACTCGGTCCCGGTGGTTCGCTTGAGGAGATGGAGCGGACGTTATGCCGAACGACCCTCGAAAAATGCGCCGGCAATGTCGCCCTCGCGGCTCGGCAACTTGGCATGACGCGTCCCACGTTGGAATATCGATTACGAAAATGGGGAATCATTCGCCGCAAAAGTGATGGCGTCAGGAGGAGAATCCCTGGCGGCGCCCGATAATCGGCGCACAATCCGCTGGCGTCATGACAAAGACGCTCGATGACAAGCAGGCGCGCGCGATTTTGGGATCAACCCAACCCGCGATGCGGTTCAAGGCCGGTTGGCTACGCTCCAGGGGCGGGCGTTCGCGACAGGACCGGCTTGGTTGGCGTCGCCACAAGATCAGCTGGGCGCTCCCAGGGCAAGCGGTCGCCGCATTGCGGAATCGCAATCGCTCAACCAGAGTTGAGAAGCCCAATCTCCGCCAAACCGTGTGGACTTGTGTGGAACGCGTAGGCCGCACGAAGCAGTTCGTCATCCATCGACCGTTGATTCCAAACGGCCTAGGGTGCAAGCACACATATGCCAACGAGACGATTCTGAGCGGTACGGCGACAACCCGGCCTTGTCGCGACCGTGAAAACCGAGACATGCAACATCCCGGGTAAATCGAGTGGGAGGAAACAATGATAGAACTCGTTCAACGCCGCTCTGTTCTGCGGACCGGCGTGGCTGGCCTCACCGGCCTGGCCGCCGCAGGCTGGCGCCCCGCCCGGGCACTGGAGGGGAAGAAGCTCAGAATCGCGCTGTCCAATTCCTACATCGGCAATAAGTGGCGCATCGAGATGGAGAATGTGTTCAAGGCAGCGCTGCAAATGGAACCCTATAAAAGCGAGGTCGAGGGAACCTGGTTCAATTCCGGCAACGATGTCAGCAAGCAGTCGCAGCAGTTGTCGAACCTCATCGCCGAGCGCATGGATGCGATCATCATCAACGCTGCCTCTCCCACGGCTCTGAACGGCATCATTGCGCAGGGCGCCTCGCGCGGCATCCTGATGGTCGCGTTCGACAACACGGTGACCACGCCGTCGGCGCTGAAGGTGAATGACAGCCAGTACGAAATGGGCAAGACCTGGGCCGAATGGCTGGTCAAGAACCTGAACGGCAAGGGCAACGTGGTGATGGTTACGGGCGTCGCCGGCACCGAGGTGGACCTTGATCGCAACAAGGGCGCCGAGGACGTCTGGGCGAAAAATCCCGGCATCAAAGTGGTGAACCGCTACAACGGCATGTGGGACAGTTCCACGGCGGAACGCAACACGGCTGCCATCCTGCCATCTTTGCCGCAGATAGATGGTGTGTGGTGCCAGGGCGGCACCGACGGTGTGATCAAGGCCTTCATCGCCGCCAAGCGGCCGCTGCCCAAGGTCGCCGGCGAAGCCGAAAACGGCTTCCGTAAGTTCATGATCGGCTACGACGGCCACAAGGTGGACGGCATTTCGATCGGCCAGCCGCCGTTCCTGTCGGTTGTCAGCCTGGAACTCGCACGGCGGGTGCTGCAAGGCAAATATCCGAAGAAGGACGTGCACCTGCCGCTGGCGATCGTCACCAGCGATACGGTCAAGGTGGGTGAGACGGTGTTCCCCGATCAGCCGGACAGCTTCTTCGCCGACTTCACCGATTCAGGTCCGCATCCGATCGTTAAGCTGTGCCTGGAGGCGGCGCTGGACGGCAAGCCGTGCGGCGGCACGCTGACAGTCAACCTGCCCCCCGCGTGAGCCAGGCGGTTCCTTCGTCCGGCGCCGAGGCGGTCCGGGCGCTCGAGGGCCTCGCGGTCGAGGGCCCGGCGATCGAGGGCCTCGGACTGTCACGCTCCTTCGGCGGCGTGCGGGCGCTGGCCGGTGCGTCGTTCTCCGCGCGGACCGGCGAGGTGCACGCGCTGGTTGGCGAGAACGGCGCCGGCAAGAGCACCTTGATCAAGATCCTCGGCGGACGCATCCGGCCCGATGCCGGTTCCGTCCGCCTCAAGGGGCGCGAGGTGCATTTCTCCGGTCCTGCCGACGCGCACGCGCAGGGCGCCTGGACGGTGTTCCAGGAACTCACACTGCTGCCCTGGATGACGGTCGCTGAAAACCTGCTGCTCACGCGTGAGCCCCGCGGCGCCTTCGGATTGATCGGCCGCCGGCGCGTGGGGCGGGCAGCCGAGGCGATGCTGGCCAGTATGGGGATCGAGCACATCGATCCTTTGGCCCTGGTCGAGGACGTGTCCCTGGCCGAACGGCAGATCGTCGAGATCGTGCGGGCGATCAGCCACCATCCCGACATCCTGTTCCTGGACGAGCCCACGTCCTCCCTGGTCGAGCGCGAGGTCGCCTGGCTGTTCGACCAGGTCCGCCGGCTACGCGAGCGCGGCGTCTGCGTGATCTTCACCTCTCATCGCTGGAACGAGGTCCGCAGCATCGCCGACCGCATCACCATTTTCCGTGGAGGCCAGCATGTCGGCACCTTCAGCGAGATCGGCGAGGACGAAGCGGTGACGCTGATGACCGGCCAGCGGGTCGAGACGCTCTATCCGCCCGTGCAAGCTTTGCGTGCCCGCGTCCCCGCAATGCAGGTGGAGGCGTTGACCGGCCCACGACTGCACGGCGCCACATTTACGCTTTACCAGGGAGAGGTGCTGGGCATCGGCGGTCTTGCCGGGCACGGCCATCGCGAGCTGTTCTTCATGCTCTTTGGAGCTGACCGGGCGACCGGCGGGACGGTCATCATCGGCGGACGACAGGTCCGCATCCACAGCCCGCGCGACGCGGTCAGGCATGGCGTCGGCTTGGCGTTGGTGCCGGAGGACCGCAAGACCGAGGGACTGGTGCTGGCGATGAGCGTCCGCGACAATCTCACGTTGCCCATCCTGAAACGCATATCGACCCGTGGCATGCTGCGTCAGCGAGCCGAGCGGCGGCTGGCGGAGGACATGGTGGCGCTGCTGAAGGTACGGACCCCGGGCATCGCCAGTCCGGTCGGCGGCCTGTCGGGTGGTAACCAGCAGAAGGTGCTGGTCGGGCGCTGGCTGCTCACCGACCCTCAGATCCTGTTGTTGTATGACGTGACGCGCGGGGTCGATGTGGCCACCAAGCACGAGATCTACGAGTTGATGCTGCGCCTCGCCGCGGCAGGCAAGTCGATCCTGTTCTATTCCAGCGACGCGGAGGAGCTTGCCCATCTTTGCCACCGCGTGCTTGTTTTGCGTGAGGGACGCATCGCCGCCGAACTGACACCGCCGGGTGTCACGGCCGAGCAGATCGTCGGTGCCGCCGTGAGAGACTCCGTTGCCGCCTGAACTTTCCTCGCGCCGCGACGGCGTCACGACGGGTCCGCATGGGGATGGCGCCAGGCGTGGCCCCCGCCGTCCGCGATGGGCGCACGCCGTCACTCAAAACGCCGGACTGGCGCTTGCCTTCGCCATGCTGCTCGGCAGTGTCGTGCTCTATTGCGCGGTCTATTACGCCACCCAGCAGCGCTTCCCAGGCGGGTTCGAGCTGACCTCCACGATAAACAACACGATGCCGCTGGTGCTTGCCGGCATCGCGCAGACGCTGGTCGTACTGACGCGCGGCATCGACCTGTCCGTTGGCGGCGTTGTCGACCTGACGAATGCGCTGGCCGCGGTCAATCTCGGCACCACCGTTGGCAGCATGGTGCTGTGGTCGGTTCTTATCCTGCTGATCGGCGCATTGTGTGGCCTGGTGAACGGACTGCTGGTCGCGATCGGGCGTTTGCAGCCGATCCTGGTCACCCTTGCGACGCTGTCGATCTTTCAAGGGGTGGCGATCCGCGTTCTGCCACAGCCGGGCGGGCAGGTGCCGCCGGGCTACACCAATGTGCTGGCCAATCCGATGGCACCGGTGTCGCTCATCTATCTGGTGCTGCTCGTGCTGTTCTGGGCGACGTTCCGGCGCACACGGCTTGGCGTCTCGATCTACGCTATCGGCAATGACGAGTCGGCTGCTCAATCGAACGGCATCGACGTCCGGCGGACGAAGATCCTGGCTTACATGCTGGGCGGCACGTTCTCTGCCGCCGCCGGGCTGTTTCTGGCCGCGACCTCGACGGCCGGGGATGCCACTACAGGCAACAGCTACACCCTGACCTCGATCGTGGCCGTGGTCCTGGGCGGTGTCAGCCTGTTCGGTGGCCGCGGCAGCGCGAGCGGCACGGTGATGGGCGCCCTGGTCACCACCATGATCGTGAACATCCTGTTTTTTGCCCACATCGATCCGCTGTACCAGGCGTTCTACGAAGGGCTGTTCCTGGTCATCGCCGTGCTGCTGGCGGGCGGGATCGGGCGCTTCATGCGTCGGAGGGCCGCGTGATGTCGCAAGCCCGGCAAGCGATCGCCGCCAGGCCGAACGCACTGCGGCGCTTCCTGCTCTCTCCCGAACGGCGTCGCATCGTCTATGCCTGGTGCGCCGCGGTGCTGCTGTTCATCATCGGCGACGTCGTGCGCCCGGGGTTCGCCAGCTTCGAGAGCGTGCAGGCGGTGCTGGTCGTCGCTTCGTTCGTCGGCATGGTGGCTGCCGGCCAGACTTTCGTCATTCTGGTGGGCGGCATCGATCTTTCCGTGCCTTGGATCCTCAACGGTGCCGCGATCCTTATGGTGACGACTTCGCTCGGCCAGAACGACCGAGCGGCGCTGGCCATCGTGCTGACCTTGGGAATGGGGGCACTGGTTGGATTTTGCAACGGCATCGGCGTCGCACTGTTCGGCGTCCCGGCGGTGGTGATGACGCTGGCCATGAATGGCATCATGGAGGGGCTGACGCTCGGCCTGTCCGGCGGCATGACGTGCGAAGCCTGTGCGTCGTACGCGCCGCCGATGGTGCAGGCGGCGGTGCACGGCCGGTTCCTGGGCATCCCGACGGCGCTGTACCTATGGGCCGTCGTCGCCGCCGTCGTCTCCGTGCTGCTGAGCCTGACCACCTTCGGCCGCAGCACCTACGCGATCGGCAACAACGCACGGGCCAGCTATCTGGCGGGTGTGCGAGTTACCGCGACGATCGTAATGCTGTATATGCTGAGCGGGCTGTTTTCTGCCCTGGCAGGCATCATGCTTGTCGGCTTCGGCGGCCAGGCAGCCCTTGGCATGGGCGACCCGTACCTGTTCCAATCCATCGCCGCGGTGGTGATCGGAGGCGTCTACATCCTCGGCGGCCGCGGCCACTATATCGGCACGCTCGCCGGTTCGATCAGCCTGGTCGCATTGATCAGCGTACTGATGGCGATGAACATGCCGGAATACGGGCGCAGCATCATTTATGGCGTGATCATCCTCGTGCTGCTTCTGCTGTATGGGCGGGAAGCCGGAGAGCAATAGCGGGCGGCCGGGCCGGCGCCGGATAAGTCGCTTGGGCATGCGCAGGCTGACCGGCAACTTTCCGGCAGGCACGCCGGGCCCATGGGTGGGCAGGCACATCCCCGAACAACGACGAAGCATCCGTCGCTACAACGAAATGCCATCCACGAACCGCGGCCAGGATAAATACGTTCCGCTGTCAGTTTCCATCCGACACTGCCCCAAGATCAGGGACCTTGTGTGCGACGCTTTGATTATTTTGACTTATCGCAATACTGTATTTTCTCGAACAATCTGCCGGAGTATTCATCAACTCGCCGCGAGACGACTGTCCGGGGGGTGGCGGCGGATTTCGCACCGATCTCTAATCCTGGCCGCATTGAAGGAAGCGCGGCGCACACGCATGAACTGCCGCGCAGATGCACGGAGGAAACGCTATGATAACGAAATTGCGACAGGCTGGTCGTGCCCTTTCGCTTACGATTCTGGGCGCCTCGATCTCGCTGTGCGGTGCGTTGGCGCAAACGCCGAGCACCTCGGCATCCGGCGCGTTGGCGGGGCCTCCGGCGCCCGAACACGTGCAGCCGTGGGGATTGCCTCCACCGCCGCCCGGCGTCGGGCCGGTTTCGCTGTTCGCCGACATCCACGGCACGCCACAGGGCAAGTTCCTGGAAGGCGGCGCCTTCGATGACGCGGGCAATTTCTGGTTTGTCGCCATCGGCAGCGGATGGATCTCCTATCTGACACCGGAAGGCAAACTCGTCCCCGGGTTCAACTGCAACCCGCCGGCCGAACTGGGTTTTGCCTGTGAGCCACAAGGTACGCGCTGGCACGACGGCAAGCTCTACCTGACAACGCGGCATCTCGGCATTATGGTTTATGACCCGGCGACGAAAAAGCTGAGCTCACTGGTCACCACTTTTCACAACCAGCTTTTCAAGGGCCCTAACGACCTCGATTTCGACGCCGAGGGCAATCTCTACTTCACTGATCCGTGGGGAACTGGGCCCGGGCCAGACTCTGTGGACGAGCTAGGTGCGGTCTATCAATATTCCACGCAGGGCATCCTCCGGCGGATCATTTCGACCGGCCAATTTCCGAACGGCATCGCCGTGTCACCGAATGACAGTACGCTGGCCGTGGCCGACTACGCAGCCAACCGGATGCTCTACTATTCGTTCCTGGATGGACCGAATGCGGCGTGCACGATGTGCGCAAAGGATCCCTCACACACGACGTTCTTTTTTGCCACCGCCGGAAGCTACAATCCGGGCAACGGCGGACCTGACGGCATCCACTACGACGTGCACGGAGACCTCTGGGCGCAGTGTGGTATCGGCGGGATCATCGAATATGACCCGCGTGGCATCATCCTCGGCTACGTGCCGCTGCCGAATGGCGATTCGTCAGCCACCAATTTCGCCTTTGGCGGCGAGAATAATCAGTATATCTACATGGAAGGCGCGGTAAGCGGCACCGTCTATCGCTTCAAGGCCCCCTATCCAGGATTGATTGGACCGGGCGGGAAGCGGCTGGCGGCGCAACCCTGATCGCGTCCCGATGGGGCAGGGAAACTGCCCCGTCGGGCCGGCTGCGGCCACTGCAACGGCGGATGCTTGCGGCCGGGGACACTCCCATCATCTGTCGAGCCACACGTCGGACCCATCGAAGAACAGTCCGATTTCGGAATGACAGAGCCGAGCTCGGACCGGGTTTTGTTCATCGGGGTCCGGCTCGTTATTGACTTCGCGGCAAGGTCCGCATCACGGAATCGCGAAGCGACCCGAGGCTGATGAAACAGCGCGCCGACACACGCTTAACATTTTCACCGTGGCTGGAAATGCGCCACGGGACAGGTTGTGTCCCAGGTGGTGGTGTAAGAGCTGTGGGTAAGTGGCCCGCCGGAGCGACCGCCCAGAGTTTGGCGGAGGCGGGCCACTTATCCACAGCGGTGGTCATTGCAACTCTTCGGTAAGGTTTGGTTGCGAACCCCAACGCGAACCAAGGACCCGACAATGACCGCGACCACCATGGACCTGAGAGAGCTGCTGGAGAAGATTGCCGACACCGACTTCCTGCGTGAGATGATCGGCTTCACCGCGCAACGACTAATGGAACTCGAAGTCGAGACCCTGACTGGAGCCCCGCATGGTAGCCGCAACGCCGATCGTCTCACCCATCGCAACGGCTACCGTTCGCGCGAGTGGGACACCCGCGCCGGAACGGTTGAGTTGCACATACCGAAGATCCGCAAGGGCAGTTACTTCCCCGGTTTCCTCGAGCCGCGGCGAATGGGCGAGAAAGCACTGACCGCCGTCATCCAGGAGGCCTACATCCAAGGGGTCTCCACTCGGTCTGTCGATGACCTTGTCCAAGCCATGGGGATGACGGGCATCTCCAAGAGTCAGGTCAGCCGCCTGTGCGGCGAGATCGACGAGCGGGTGAACACCTTCCTCAACCGTCCGCTGGAGGGCGAATGGCCCTATCTTTGGCTCGACGCCACCTACGTCAAAGTCCGCCAGGCCGGGCGCATTGTCTCGGTTGCCGTGATCATCGCTGTCGGTGTCAACGACGACGGCCGCCGCGAGGTGCTGGGGATGACGGTCGGTGCCTCGGAGGCCGAGACCTTCTGGACCGAGTTCCTGCGCTCCCTGGCGCGGCGCGGGCTGCGCGGTGTCAAGCTGGCAATCTCGGATGCGCACGAGGGACTGAAAGCCGCCGTCGCCAAGGTGCTGCACGCCACCTGGCAGCGCTGCCGAGTACACACCATGCGCAACCTGTTGGCCCACGCTGGACGCCAGGGACGCGGTGTCGCCGCCGCCTTCATCGCCACCGCATTTGCCCAGGACGATGCGGCCGCGGCCAAGGCACAATGGCGCAAAGTCGCCGATCAACTCCGGCCCAAACTGCCGAAACTCGCCGCAGCGATGAACGAAGTAGAGACCGACGTGCTGGCCTACATGGACTTCCCCGCCGCACACCGGACCAAGCTGCATTCCACGAATTCGCTGGAGCGGCTCAATGGCGAGGTCAAGCGCCGAACTGACGTCGTTGGCATCTTCCCCAATGAAGACGCCATCTATCGCCTGGTCGGTGCCATCTTGCTGGAGCAGAACGATGAATGGTCGGTTCAGCGCGCCCGCTACATGACGCTGGAAACTATCGCAACCCTGAGCGATGATGCCACTGTCAGCCTGCCCGCAATGGCCGACTGACATGACCCGGCCAGACCGCCGGAGAGCGTAATGAAGCCGCAGGTTCTTACACCACGGCTAGGGGCACGATCACGGGACATCCGCAGGCTTGCAGTACACCCGCCTCACCTCGCCGGGACCAATTGTCCTGGTTGTCAATATTAAACAATCGCAAGGCCGCCGCCCGCCGCTCAGCGATCTCTGCCCATATCCCAAACCTCTGCACATTTCGTAGGCAAACATTCCCGCCGACGCGCCTCAGAATTAGACGACAGGCGTGGCAGCGCTACTTTCCCGCGTGGCACGCAGAATGCACCTTATGTGTGCGTTGACGCCAATTCCGCGGAAGGAAGCAAAGAATGTCGATCGGCGCGCTTTATCTTGTGGTCGCCCTCATCGGTCTTGCTCTCGCATTACTGGCGTGGGCGATCAATCGCGGCCGGGACCGCTTTTTTGTCAGCTTCACGTTGCTGGAGATCGTTATCATGGCGATCATCGGCGTGGTCAACGGCGTGCTCGGCACCCCTAACGCCATGCTCGGCCGGCTGTTCATGACCTTCTCCGGCGCCTACGGCTTTCTCGCCTTCGCCGCGATCTGCGGTGGCTTCTACATATCCGGCCCGCTGTGCGGCTACATCATCCGCAAGCCTGGCGCCGCCACCCTGGCGGAGACAATGAACGGGGTCGCCCAGGTGCTGTCGGGCAACCCCAACGGGGTCATGGTGCTGGGAGCAGGCTTCCTGCAGGGCTTCATGTCCGACCTGGGTTTCGCCTTCTTCGGCTACGGTAAATGGAGCACACTGACCATTGCCCTTTCAGGAGGATTGGCGCCGCTGCTGCAACAGATCCCGGAAGTCTACTTTTTCGGCGTTGGCGACATGGGCATTGGCTATAATCTTCTCGCCCTTGCCATCCGCATGGTCAGTGGTGCGGTCTATGCCATCGTGCTGGTCAAGCCGATCGCCCATGGACTCGCTCGCGCCGGCGTGCTGAAGGGCACGGCGGTGGCCGAGGAGTTGGCCATGCCCCAAGCAGGAATGAAGCGCGCCTGAACGGATCGGCGACGTGGCTCCCGAAGGCTACCCCGGCCCCGCGACAGGCGAGAGATCGCGGTCCGAGACCGCACCCGATGCGCCGCTGATCGACCTGCGCGGCGTCTCCTACACCTACGACGGCGAGACCGTTCCGATCCTGCACGACGTGACACTGCAGGTGCAGCCGGGCGAATTCGTGCTGATCCTCGGTTCGAGCGGCTGCGGCAAGAGTACGCTGTTGCAAGTGCTCAACGGCGTGATTCCGCACTCGCTGCGCGGTCGCCTGACAGGCAGCGCGTGGTCCTGCGGGCAGGATGTGGCGACGACCCGCATCGCTGCCTTCGCCGCCGACGTCGGCATGGTGTTCCAGGACCCCGAAGCGCAGATCATCAATACGCGGATCCGCGATGAGGTCTGCTTCTGCCTGGAGAACCTGCGCCGGCCGCCGGCCGAGATTCTCCAGCGCCAGGCCGAGGCGCTGGCACTGGTCGGACTGGCCGATGCCGGTGACCGTTCGATCTGGGACCTGTCCGGCGGGCAGAAGCAGCGCGTCAGCATCGCGGCGGTGCTCGCCGCGCGCCCGCGGCTGCTGGTGCTGGATGAGCCGACCGCCAACCTTGACCCGTCCGGCATGCGCGAGGTGTTCGCCGTGCTGGACCGGCTGCGCACCGAGGTCGGCACCACCATCGTGCTGGTCGAGCACAGGGTAGACGAACTGGCCGACAAGGTCAGCCGGGTGGTGATGATGGACGATGGTCGCATCGTGTTTGACGGCACCCCCCGGGAGGCGTTCGCGCGACGCCGCATCGTGTCTGTCGCTGATGCACCGCCCCCCGCCGATCCACACGCCGCCGGTGGTGTGCAATCGTCTGGCGCCTGGTTCCCCCAACTCGCCGAATTCGCGCTGGAACTGGCCGCCAGCGCCGGACAGCCGGTCGATCCCGCCTGGATCCCACTCAACCAGAGCGAGGCGCTGGAGCGGGCCGAGGCGATCCTGGACCGGACCCCGATCGCACCAGCCGGTCCCGCCCTGCCTCCACGCGGTGCCGCACCGCCGCCCGTGGTCGACCCGCTGCTGACCGTACGGGATCTGCGCTTCGGTTACGATGGCGGCGGTCGCATCCTCGACGGCGTCTCCTTCACGCTCCAGCCGGCAACGATCGTGGCTCTGCTTGGCCGCAACGGCTCCGGCAAGACCACCCTGGCGCGCACCCTGATGGGCATCAACCCGCCGCCGAAAGGATCAGTCAGCCTGCTTGGCCGCGATCTCGCCACGATGGATACGATCCAGATCGCCGCCGAGATCGGCTACGTGTTTCAGAACCCGGACCATCAGTTCGTCACCGACCGGGTGGACGAGGAGGTGGCTTACGGCCTGCGCGTGCGCGGCTGGTCCGACGATGCGATCGCCGCAAGGCTGGACGACGTGCTGTCGGTGGTCGATCTCGACCGCTATCGCACGCGTTCGCCGTTCAGCCTGAGTCTGGGGGAGCGGCGGCGTCTCAGCGTGGCTACCGTGCTGGCGCTGGAGCCGAAGCTGCTGATCCTGGACGAGCCGACGATCGGCCAGGACTATGAGCGGGCACAGCAGCTCATGGGGCTGATGGCGCGGTTGCGCGAACGCTACCACTCCACGGTGCTGATGATCACCCATGACGTGCGGCTGGTGGCGGAGTGGGCGGACCGGGCCATCGTTCTGGGCGACGGGCATCTGCGCTTCGACGGGGGGCCCGCCGACCTGTATTCTCAGCCCGCACTTTTGGACGAAGTCGGCTTGATGCCGCCGCCGTTGCAGACCCTCAGCACCGAACTGGCGCGCCGGCATCCGCAGCGTGTGCCGCACGCCACGCTCGATGCGGGCGAACTGGTCGGCTGGTTGACGGGCGTCTGAGATGGCGCGCGGTACCGTCTTTCAGTTTCGCGCCAGCCGTTCGCCGCTGCACCGGCTCGACCCGCTGACCAAGCTCGTCGCCCTGTTCGCGGTTTCGTTGCTGGCCTTCGGCGTCTACATCGCCTGGGTCCAGATCGTGGTCTGCGCGGCGGTCCTGCTCGCCGCCGTCGGGCTGGCCTGGATCAGCCCGCTGCAAATCTGGCGCGGCACCTGGCCGTTCGTGCTGGCCTGCATCAGCTTCTTCCTGATCCAGGCATTGACGCTTCCAGGCAATCACGAGGCCTTCCAGGTGTTCGGCCGGCCGGTCTACGCGGAAAGCGCCGATTATGCCCTGGCTTCGGCGTTGCGCATCTACACCATTCTGCTGGCCTCGCTGGTTTTCGTGCGATGCACCGATCCGCGTGAGCTGGCGATCGCCGTGGTGGTGCAGCTGCACGTCCCCTACCGCATCGGCTATGCGTTCTTCATCGCCCTGCGCATCGTCCCCACGCTTGAAGAAGAGATCAAGATCATTCGCGCCGCTCAGGCGGTGCGGGGTGTCGCCCGCGGGCGCGGTATCGCGGGCCGTATCCGCGACGCCCGCCGCTACGCCATGCCGTTGCTCGTAGGCAGCCTGCGGCGTGCGTCGATGATGGTGATGTCGATGGAGGCCCGCGCCTTTGGCGCCTATCCCGACCGAACCTTCGTCGAAGTTCCTCGCATGAGCTGGATCGGTATCACCACCTGTGTCGGCCTCCTGGTCCTGGTGGTGGGCTGGTACACGCTGCTGGGCATGGGAGTCGTGCACACCATTTACGTATTCGCGCCGCGCTGAGCCCCTCGATGTGCGAGGCCCGCGTCCGCCCCCTGGCAATAACCTTCCGGGCGATGCCGCCGCTGCTCAACGCTGCGGCCCAACCCCTCTCGCCTCATGCCAGGCGCCCAAAGCATTGACTCTTGAAGCGCGAGACGGGCGCCTGCTATCTCATTGATTTCGCGCATAGCCCCCACGCCGACAATCCTGTGCGTATGCCAGTCCGCCCCAGGGGCCGCTGGCATCAGCCGATGCGGATCGGCTCAGGCAACGCAGCGGCATAGGCGCGCATCCCCAGGGCGAGGTCGAAGCGGGGACGGAAGCCGAGGTCGGCGGCGATCCGCGATACCGGAAAGTGCGTCTGGACGTCCGGCACGTCGTCCTGTCCCGGCACCAGCGTGACCCGCGACGCGGGCAGCATCGCGGCGGCGATCTCGACGATCTCCGGCATGGTGAGGACCTCGCCGGAACCGACGTTGTAGACCCGCCCGCGCAACACGGGCGCGTCGAGACAGGCGGCGATCGCCTGCGCCACGTCGCCAACCCAGACATAATGGTAGGGGAAATCGCGCGCACACGGGATGACCGTGGCGCGGCCGGCCCGGGTGTCCTCGATGATCGCTTTCAACACGCAGTTGGCGCGGCGGTACGGGCCGGTACACCCGCCCGATCCGCAGGCTGACCCCATCAAGGCCGTACTCGGCGGCGTAGGCGAGCACCAACGCCTCGCCCGCGACCTTCGAGGCTGCATAGACCGAACTGGGCAGTGGTGCCCGCGTCTCATCCAGGATCGCGGCGCCGGCATCGCCGTAAGCGCTTATCGACGAGCAGAACACAAAGCGCCGAACGTTCAACGCCCGCGCCAGTTCGAGCATCGCAGCGGTGCCCGCGATGTTGGCGTCGATGATGTCGAGCGGCCGTCCCTTGGCCAGCATCGGGCCGGAAATGGCGCCACAGTGCACGATCGCCCCCACGCCCTCGGCCTCTGCCAATGCCCGCAGCCGCTCGGTCTCGTGCAGTCCGATTTCATGCAACGCGGGGTCGTCGCGGCCATGGCGGGTCACGTCCACCGCCACCACAGGCTCACCTCGTTCGCCAAGCAGCGCCCGCACCGCCAGACCGATCAACCCAGCGCCACCGGTTACCAGCGTGGTCATGCGAAGTCCTCCAGACGGGATGGCAGGGGCCGGTGCGATGGTGCTTTCCCGGATCGGTCGAGGCAGCCCCACCGGCCACGACGGAACTCGACGTTCATCGCGGCCTGCGTGCGGTTGGTCGTGACAGCCATGCCGCCCGCCGTCTCCGTCAAAGCGCCACCATCCCGCCGTCGACGCTGACGTCGGCGCCGCACATGAATGACGACCCCTGGGAGCACAGGAACAGGATCACATCCGACACCTCTTTCGGCTGGGCGAACCGGCCGATCGGGGTCAGCGGCAGGAAGGCGGCGCGCTGCGCTTCGGTCACGTCGCGCTGCAGCCCCGTCATGGTGGTGCCCGGCGAAACCGAGGTGATCTGGATGTTGGCGGGTGCATACTGCACGCCCGCCTGCCGCGTCAGCGCCAGCACCGCACCCTTGGACGCGCAATACGCCGCGGCGTCGCGCAGCCCGATATGGGCCGCGGTGGAGGCGACGTTGCAGATCTTGCCGTGACCTTGTCGCAGCATCACCGGGAGCACGTGCTTCATGCCTAGCCAGACCCCTTTGGCGTTGACATCCATGATGCGGTCCCATCCGTCTTCATCCATGTCCACCGCGGTGTCGCCGGCGATGGCGATGCCCGCGTTGTTGACCAGGACGTCGATACCGCCCCAGCGGGCGAGGGTCGCATCCACCAAGGCGCGCCAGCCGGCGGCGTCACGCACATCCATGGTATGCGCCAGCGCATCACCGCCGGCCGCAGCCGCGGTCGCTTCCGCGTCCTTGACATCCAGGCAGATCACGCGGGCACCAGCACTCGCGAAATCCAGCGCGGCGGCACGGCCAATGCCGTCGCCGGCGCCTGTGACAATGACCACCCGTCCCGTGAAGTCGTGGTTCATCCCTTGCTCCGTTCCGGTTGTGCGGAGCGCAAACTCCGCAGCATATCAGAGGCAAGTCGTGTGCCACGAGGCCGATCTGGCCGTGCTCCCGTCTGCCCTTCGGTCCCATCCGCATCACCTCGGTGTGACGAGAACCGCGATGGCCCCACCTTCGCGAGACGTAAGATCGATGGGCAATGAGCGTCGCCGAGCGGTTGCCGGCGCTGGCCACCGGCCCCTTCTGCGTCGCGCGGAGTGGCTGCGGCAGTACCGCCTGGTGGTGAGATTCCCTGAACCGGGAACGCGACAAGATCGGCGGACACGGCTGCTCAACTTGACGGTGCAGTTGCCAATTGCGCTCCGCCAAAGGCGTGGGAGAGACGCGCCGCCCGGCTCCGCAGATCCTCCCCGATTGTTGTGGCCCCGATCCGACGCATCTGCTCGCCGACACCGACAATGACCAATGCGTTGATCGAGCCGTTCGGCATCCGAATTGGTGCGGCAACGATGCCCACGCCACGGATATACTGTCCGTCGTCGATCGCGTAACCCGCCAGGCGGGTTGCTCGCACCTGCTCGCGCCAGGCGGCAAGGGTGGGCGGATCATCCCATCGCAGTTTGCCAAAACGTGCCTGGATCTCGACCCAGGGGTGATCGCCGAACGCGGCGACGCAGCGACCCGTCGCGCTGATCAGAGCAGGGAAATGGCTGCCGATGTCCACATGCACGCGCAACGGAGAAGCGGCGCGTGCCAGAGCGACGACGACCATGTGTTCCAGTCCGCTTGCTTCGACCGCGATCGCCGTCGCGCCGTAGGCTTCCGCCAACTCGACCAAGTCGGGCTGGACCAGGGCCGAAAACGTATGCTTGCGGAGCGCGGTGCGTGCCATGGCAACCAGCCCTGCGGCGACGTCATAGCGTTTGGTGGCGAGGATCCACGGATACCAAACGTTCCTCGGTCAGCACACGCAGAATGTGTAGGCACGTGCTGGGCACGAGATCGAGCGCCCTGGCGATCGCATGCACGCCGAGCGGCTCATCGCTCCTGCCCAGGAGCCGCAAGATGGCGATGCCGCGCGACAGCGCCGGAACGTGTCTGATCCGAGCAGGCTTGGCCGCCGGCCGCGCATAACCTTTGGCCGGCATCTTCCGTGTCACTTTTCCATTCATATTGTCCCATACAACGACACAGATCTGCCGCGCCACTCCTGACGGGATGGGAGCTGGCCCGAACTGCGGTTGTCGCCAGACAACATCGGCGTGCGATTGACAACAGAGGCTCGCAGGACTCAGCTTCCGCCCAAATCCGATTGCGAGGGTAGCGTGCAGACCCATGACAAGCCTGATCACACGCCGCGTGATGCTCGGCGCGGCGGCCGCCACAACACTTGCCCGTCCTGGCCTGATTCGGGCGCAGACATCGTCCGCCCCGATCTGAATCGGACTCTTGAGCGATGTGGCGGGACCCTATCGGAAACTGGGCGGGTTGAGTGCGAAAATTGCGGTCGAACTGGCGGTCGAGGATTTTGGGGGAAGCCCGCTAGACCATTTTCAGCCTGACTGTGCAGGCCGAAAATGGTCTATCTCTTTGTTTGATCGCATGATTCACGCGCCGGGGACGTTCCGCTCAGCGCGATCATGCTCTAGGCCGCCCCATCGAGGTCGTGCAGGCCGATATGCAGAACAAGCCGGACATCTCGAGCGCGAAAGCGCGGGAATGGATCGACGATGGGTTCAACGTGCTCGTTGACGGAGGCGCCACATCGTCCGGCCTCGCCATCCAGGAAGTCGCACGCGAGAAGAAGACGATCTACCTGGGGAACGGGCCCGCGGCAGCCGACCTGACAGGAAAGTTCTGCTCCCCCTATGGATTTCACTTCTGGGCAGATACGTACTCGCTCGCCAAGGGGACCGGCAGCGCGCTTACCGCCGCCGGCGGGACCAGTTGGTTTTTCATCACCGCGGATTATCAGTTCGGCTATTCCCTGCAGGCGAACACTGCGCAATTCATCAAGGCGGCTGGAGGACAGGTGCTTGGCGACGTCAAGGTTCCCCTCGGCACGGCCGATTTTTCAAGCGCGCTGCTGCGGCGCGCGAGCCTCCGGCGCCAAGGTGGTGGGTTTCGCCAACGCGGGCAGTGATTTGCAGAACTGCATCAAGCAGGCCTCCGAGTTCGGAATTGTCAAGGGCGGACAGAGCCTGGCGACATTGCTGATGTTCATCACCGACGTCGTGGCGCTCGGCCAGGACGTCTGCGAGGGGCTTGTGCTGACCAACTCGTTCTACTGGGATCTCACCCCCAAAACGCGCGCCTGGACGGAACGATTCGTCAAGCGCATGGATCTGCCGCCGACGATGATCCAGGCGGCCGACTATTCCGCCGCGCTGCACTGGATGCGGGCCGCGCACGCCGCCGATACCGTGGATGCGAACGCCGTCGCGGCCCAGATGCACGCGATGCCGGTAATCGACTTCTACCACGACAACGTCCCGCTGCGGTCGAATGGCCAGGTTCTGGACGCCATGCGTGTCTGGCGCGTCAAGCCGAGCACGCACGCGGCGCACAACTGGGACTATTATGAGCCGGTCGCCATGATAAACGGCAACGATGCATTCACGCCCCTGGACGCGACCGGCTGCGCGCTGGGCCATGCCTGAGCGATCGCGTGATTTAGACCCGACGATTCCGCCTGCGGTCATCACGCACCAGCCGGCACTGTCTGGGGGCGTGGCCGGCCGGCTGCGTCCGCGACAGGCAAATGCCCGCCATTCATCACCTTTCTCATCCAACCGCTTCGTGCGCCCTGAAGCCCCGATTTGGCAGCTCAACCACGCCGGCACCGAGCACGGAGAGCTCGCCGTCCTGATTGTGTGCGGACTGTTCGATCTCGACCAGATGTCGGCCATCCTCCTGAAATCTGCGTGTCACCTTGCCGTTGATGAACAGCAGATCGCCCTCCGGGTTATGGCGGCGTATCTTGCAGCTGGCCCGGCGCAGGAACCCGTCGTCGCCCATCCAGTTGGTGAGGTGGTGCGTCAGCCAGGAGCAGCGCTCGGGACCATAATCATAAGCACCGGGCGCACCGACCATCAGGGCGAACGCCGGTTCCCAGTGGACGCGCTCGGGACAGTCGGGGATGCCGAAGCGGTTCGGGATGCCTAGCCCGGGATGGTTGCTCACCTGACGCCACGCCAGCTTGTTGGCGCGGATGTAAAGCCCGCCCCAGCCCTGGGCGTAGGCGATGAAGCCGGTAACGGTCATCGGACCCTTCGCCATGGTGGGCAATGCATCGCCGACCGTTACGTCCTCCCAATAACGCGGGTGGGCGCCGCGAATTTCCTCGGTCTCGTAATGACGGTAAAGTCGCTGGAGATCTTCCTCGGTGTAGACCCGCGACGGCCGGTTGCGGAGTTCGGTGTATTTGGTGCCTTGCTCGCGGGCCTGGTCGCGATCGGTTCGGAAGCACCAGCTGTCGGCCTCGGCGACCAGGTCACCGTCGGGATTGAAGAAGTTGACGTGGTAGATTTGCTGGACCGCGCGGCCGGCGAATTTCGTATCGTGCTCGATCAGGTCCTTCAGCCACGCTTCGGTGGAGATGGCCTGGTTGCGCAGCACAGGTTTGTGCCACGTCCAGTCCGCGCCCGCCCACATCGCGTGCACGCCCGGGATGCCACCGACATAGCCGGACACGATGCGGCTGGTGGCGAACAGGAAACTGGGCAGCGCAACGATGTCGCCGAAGCGGGTCTTCGCCGCATAGGAGGGATCGCACCACAGCGGGTTGTCATCGCCGATGCCGTGCGCATAGTGCCGGATGTTGTCGCGCGTTGCCTCGTAACACCATGGTTCGGCGGTATTTTCGATCGGCACGTTCTTGCGCGCACGCAGCGCGTCCAGCGCTTCGTCGGTGATCTTCGGAAAGTACTTCGTGGGTTCCGCGTTCATGCGCTCTCTGCCTGCTTGATGGAATTCGATGTCGTCGGCCGCCTCCTGATCGCGAAGCGCCTTGCGATTGATCTTCCCGGCGGGCGTCCGTGGCAGGTCGGCGAACGAAAGTGACCAGGCGAGGATATTCGTGCTGGCTCAGGCGATCACGCACAAAGGCTTGGATGTCCGGCGACGGTGGTCTGCGTCGGCTGCGTGCCCAGGGGCCGGAACGATGAAGGCCTTCACCACCAAGCCCCGCAATGCATCCGGCACACCGATGACCGCGACGGCCTGGACGGCGGGATGCCCCAGAAATGGCCTCCTCGATCTCGACCGCGCTCATGGTCCAGCCGGCCGATATGATCACGTCATCCGCACGGCCGGCGTGGTAGAAATACCCGTCCGTATCGATGCGACCGCGATCCTTTGTCGGGAACCAGGCATCGTGACGGCGCACCTTGATCTCGCCAAGCTCCCCTGGAGGGCAGCGCGAGCCGTCCGGTCTCTGCACCTCGACCTCGACGCCGGGAACCGGGCGGCCGAGCGAGCCTTCCTTGATCGTGAAGTCGGAGGCACCAGGGTAATTGGCCAGAACGACGCCGACCTCGGTCGTCCCGTACATGCTGCACAGCGGCGCGCCGAACGCATCCTCGATGAACGCCGCGGTTTCACCGTCGATCGGCTCGCCGGTGAACGACAGTTTCTCAAGTGTCGTCCGATAATTCCCAACCCGCCCGGTGTTCTTGATCATCCGGTAGTGGGTGGCGGCGGCCGACAGATTGGTCGAACCGTAGTCCTGCAGCGCTTTCAGCAAGCGCTCGGCCTGGAATTTCCCAGCGTACGCGCCCGTCTCGATCCCAAGCGCCAGCGGCGCAAGCGTGCCGTGCCAGAGGCCGTGACCCCAGGCCGGCGAGGACGGGCAGAAGAATCGGTCGCCCGGCCGCAGACCGGTCCCGTACAATGCCGCGTTCATCACCACCACCACCGCGCGGTGCGTGTGCCTGATGGCTTCCGGCATTTCCCGGGTGGTGCCTGACGTATACTGGAAGATGGCAAGGTCGGTGGCGGCGGTCCGGAACTCGTATCGGTCCGGGAAGTTCGCCAGCGCGGCCATGAATGTCTCATCCATGGCGATCATACGTGGGCCGTCCAGTCCGGCGAGCGCCGCCGCCTTCTCTGCGGAGGTCAAGAGCAGGGATGGCGTGCAGTCCCGGGTGCGAAGTCGGACGCCCTCGGCACCGAACAGGGTGAACAACGGCACGGCGATGGCGCCACGCTTCATGACGCCGAACAAGGCCGCATAGAAGGGGAGCGAAGGCTCGAGCATGATGGCGACACGGTCGCCGGGCATGACGCCCTTGGCTGCCAGCCAATGTGCGAGCCGTGACGACCAGGCCGCCAGCTCGACGAAGCCGATGGTCTCGTCGGAGCCCTCGGCGTGAGCGACGCGGAGCGCGACCCGTCCAGCAGATGCGTAACGATCGACGCACTCATGCCCGATGTTCAGCCGCTCCCGCGTGCCGTCAAACAGCTCCCACAGGCGCGCCGTGGAGAACAATCTTTGGGCATCGGCGTACGTCGTATAGTCCGTCAATTTCGGCATGCGGCGCGAACATCCTCCTGCTGTGCCTCGACTACAAAACAGGAATTCAGTGTTGTCAATATGAATATCATGTTGTCTATAGACAACGCCACCGACGGAGCCCAGGTTCGCGACGTTTGTCCGGCGGGGACGTCAAATGCGCGGCGGTCCTCAAGCATACGGTCTCGTGCATCGACACGAAAAAATCCGTTGGTGCCGAAAGCACACGCAGGTGGAGATCATGTCGCTATGTGCCGGTCGGGATCCGGAAATGCAGGGCGCGGGATGTCGGCGGACAGCGGAACCCGGCGCGGCTGTTTAACGATGTGATGCACCCGGCGGGTGATCAGGCGAGAGTACGAGTAGTCCCATTCCTCCGGCCTCAGGAACTTCTTCACCGTCTCCGGAACGGATAAGTAATAACCCTGTTTCGCGATGAATGCGCCTTGCCGCCCGAAATCGTAACGGTTCAGCTATTCCATCGCGCAGTTGCCCCTTCGGCCCGGTCAGGTGTCCCATCGGCGCGAGGCCGACAGAGCAGCACCAACGCATTGGCATTTGTCGGTTGATCCGTCATCGCTCTTGCCAGCAGCCCGCAAACAGAGCGATCCTCCCGCCTGGCCAGAACAAGGAGGAACGCGATGCCCGATGCGGCGGTGCCGAGACGGGAGATAATCGAAGCGGTTCGTCGCGAGGCCAGCGGTTTATGATCTTTGACACCATCATCGTCGGTGGAGGCTCCGCCGGCTCTGTGCTGGCCAACCGGCTTTCAGCGCGAACCCAAAACAAAGTGCTGCTGCTGGAAGCGGGTCAGGACACACCGCATGGAAAGGTGCCGGAAGCAGTGCTGGATACCTACCCGGGTACGGCGTACCTCGATCCGAACTACACCTGGAACAAACTGAAGGTCACCACCGAGGCAGTTCCGCATAACGATCCCGATTCAAAACGTCAAGCGCTGCACATTTACGAACAGGCGCGCATACTGGGTGGCGGGTCGTCCATCAACGGCCAGTTGGCCAATCGCGGCGCGCCAACCGATTACGACGAATGGGCGTCACGGGGCGCCGCCGGCTGGGACTGGAACAGCGTCCTGCCTTACTTCAAAAAGGTCGAACGCGACATGGACTTCGAGGGTCCGTGGCACGGCGCCCAAGGCCGCATTCCGGTCCGGCGGATCTTCCCCGACCTTTGGCCCGAACACGCCAAGGCGGCAGCAAACGCGTTCGAGGCAGCCGGATACCGATTCCTTCCGGACCAGAACGCCGAATGGCAGGACGGCTACTTCCCTCTCACCATTTCGAACGCTTATGAACGCAGGGTATCAGCCGCGATCGGTTATCTGGACCCCGCCACCCGGATGCGGGCGAATCTGACCATCTCGACCAATACCCAGGTATCGGAACTGCTCTTCGAAGGTCAGCGCTGCGTCGGCGTGAGGGCAGTCGTCAGCGGCCGGCTACAGGAGTTCCAAGGCAGGGACATCATCCTGTCGTGTGGCGCCATCCATTCTCCGGCGCATCTGCTGCGGGCCGGGATCGGGCCAGAGGCGCAGCTGCGCGAACTCGGGATCGACGTCAGGGCGGCGTTACCCGGCGTCGGGCAGCGTTTGCAGGATCATCCGGCTGTGGCGATCGCGGCATTTCTGAAACCGCACGCTCGAATGATCCATGACTACACCCGCATGCATATGTACACCGCACTGCGATATTCTTCCCACCTGCCCGGCATTCCCCCCGGCGACATGTTCATCGCAGTGGCCAACAAGTCAGCCTGGCACAAGGTCGGCCAGCAGATCGGCTCGTTTGTCGTCACGGTCTACAAAACCTGTTCGGAAACCGGTCAGGTGCGGCTGCGCTCGCCCTACTGGCAAGACGAGCCGAGGGTTGATTTCAACCTGATGTCGGACCGGCGGGACCTGGAGCGGCTGATGGACGCCATGCGTCGGTTCGGCGCGATGCACCTGACCGATATCATGCGGAGCGTGACCAGCAACCCGTTCCCCGTCAACAACAGCCACAAGCTCCACAAGGTCGGCCAGCGCAACTGGAAGAACAAAATCCTCACCGGGGCACTGGCGATGCTGCTGGATGGACCGGCGGCGCTGCGAACCTACCTGATCGAGAACCTCGTTATGGAGGGCGTGAGCCTGCACGACCTGATGACCGACGACGACAAGCTGGAGGCTTACGTGCGCGCAGCCGAAGTGGGCATGCGGCACGCATCCTGCACCTGCCGGATGGGGTCGAATGACGATCCGATGGCGGTCACCGACCCTTCCGGGCGGGTCCGAGGGGTAGCGGGACTGCGCGTCGTGGACGCGTCGGTATTTCCGGTCGTGCCGTGCGCCAACACGAATTTCCCGGTGCTGATGACCGCCGAGAAGATGGCGGACGCGATCCTGGCCGATGTGTGACGGTGCGCGAACCGGATCAGGCAAAAGTCCACCACACCGCAAAAGCCGCCCAAACCTGTGACGAACCGGGGAACGGCCCGGCGGCGATGATGCGGCACGCGAGCGGACCGGTCAGGGCGGCGGCGGGGCGTGCAAGTGGCCGGAATACGGCCCCGACGCGCCGCCTCGCTGCCGCCGGTCCTGCCCGCCATGACAACGTCACGTCGGTTCCGCTGCCTGCTTGTTCCCAAGCGGCCATGCCTGAACAGCGCGAGCTGGACCACGCTCCTCGGAGGATCGACACATACCGGGAGGGATTCCTCAATGTCGACGACCCGGGCGTCTATCTCACCGTTGGCCCAGCCACGCCGAGCCTCAGCCCACTCCACTGCCAGGGTGGGCAATGCGGATCGAAGATGACGGAAATTTTGCTGACCGAGAGCGTGTTATCGTCGAGGTCATGCCCACATATGTCTGCGCCGTATCAACGAAGGGCAGCGAGGGTCATGATTCGCCTGAATGTGGTGTTTGTCGCCGCGACCGTCGCGGCGGGGCTGGTGTCAACGGCTCCGATGGCGCTGGCGCGTGGCCATTTTGGTGGCGGCTTGCCCGCGGGCACTATGCCCACCAACTATGGGACCGTGTGGGCGGCGAAGCAAAGGGCCCACGAACAGAGTAAATCCGATCCTGCATCCAATAGGGCCAAGTCCGTGCAACCTGGAGACGCCAAAACTGATCGTGGCTAGACCATTTTCAGCCTGACTGTGCACGCCGAAAATGGTCTATCTCTTTGTTTGATCGCATGATTCACGCGCCGGGGACGTTCCGCTCAGCGCGATCATGCTCTAGAATATCAATCTGATCAGAACAGCGAACGCGCCAAACAGGAACCGGAGCATGTCCAGTCAGGGCAGAACTGCTGTTGCCTTGATATCCACGGGAGACAGGTGTTCCTCAGAGCGATAGTTCTGGCCGGAAGGCCGTAATTGACCTGCGTCACAGGTCAACCTGGAGGCACGAGCGTTGGGGCATCCGATTCGGCGGGCGACCGGCCTCCCCGACGAAGCGCGGCTGCCAGATCGCTTTGACACAGAGCAAGGCATGGGGCAGGGCTCGGGACCGTCATCCTGAGCGGTCTGTGTATCGCCTGGCGGCTGTTCGATCCGCCGCTGCCCCCGAACGGCCGCGTTCGGCCACTGGCTGGATGTTCGTTTCGGCCACTGGCCGATGTTGTCGCGCGACTGACACACTCGGCTCGCAATACGCTGTTGATCGCGATCCCCATCGTCGCGTCTATGGTAGGTTGTGCCGATCGCCGGCCTCGCCCTGATTCCGCTCGCCTTCGGCCTGGTGCCGATCTTCTTGCCCTTGCAGATTGCTTACCTCAAACCGGTCCGCGATCCCATGTGCTCGATCGTCGTCGAGGCTGAAAGCGCGGACGGCGACGCTACTTGGGGCCCACCGCGTCACTGGGAGCCGTTGCCGTTCTGCCTTGGTATCTCGCGCGCAGCCTCGCTCAAGGCGCCATTGTGCTTGCCTTCTTCACTGGCCTGTTCGTACTGGCGTTGCGCCAGGAACTTCCGGAACAAGACGCCTGCGCGGTGACCTTCACCGGCTGGTCGCAGCCAGTCTTGGCTTGGCCGTTCCGGCCAATGTCCTCGCGTTCGCGCCGGCGGGAGCTGTTCCATTTCGGACTGCTGCACCCCGACGACGTCGACCAGGCGCTCGGGAGCAGGATCGGGCTTATCCTTTTCCTCCCCCCTGGAATTCATCAAGCGGACCGTTCGAATGCCGGGCGGCAGTGCCTGAGGAGTCAGGCGCGGGCACGCGCCGAAGCACCCCCGCTCGCGCGGCGCCGACAAGCATGGACGATCACTGCTTTGGCGTCAGCATAGCTTGGACCCTCACGCCGTCTGTCCATGGCAGGTTGCCACAAGGTGCCGAATGTTGCCATCGTGCGCGGAATCACGATCCCGCTGAGCATCGACGGGTGCTACGGTCGACACAACTTCCGGAAGCCAATGCATCAATCGTTATCTGAAACCGTGCCCTCACCGCCGTGAATGAGATCTGGCAAGACCTGCTGCACGCGAGGGCGGACGTGACGCTGGCGATCGGCTTTGTCCTGGCAGTGGGCGTTACGATCCACATTCTGCTGCGCAAGCGCGAGGTGGCGTCCGCTGTGGGCTGGATTGGCCTCGTCTGGTTCGCGCCGATCCTTGGAACAGTCTGCTACGCGGTGTTCGGCGTCAACAGAGTGAAGCGCCGCGCCCGCCAGCTGCGTCCGCAGGATGAGGATTCCGCTGACTTGACGGCGCTCGCAACCGGGGTTGATGGCGACCTGGGCCCTCTGGGACGCGGCATCGGACGGATCACCGGTCGACCTTTGCTGGCGGGAACGGCGGTGGAGGTCTTTCAGAGCGGTGACAAAGCCTATCCGCCCATGTTGGACGCGATCACGGCGGCCAAGGTCAGCGTCGGCCTGTCGTCCTATATCTTCCGCGACGATGTGTGGGGCGGACGCTTTATCGACGCACTGGTCGCCGCCCAGCGGCGCGGAGTCGCGGTGCGTGTGCTCATAGACGGTGTCGGCGGTGGCTGGCTGCGCTCCCGCACGTTTCATCGATTGCGCCGTGAGGGTGTGCCGGCGGCCCGCTTCCTGCATTCGCCGCTGCCTTGGCGGATGCCGTTCCTCAACCTGCGTTCCCACCGGAAGGTCCTGCTGATCGACGGGACGGTCGGCTTTACCGGCGGCCTGAACATCGGCGACGAAAACGTCCTGGCCAGCCGCCCGAAGATGCCGGTGCAGGACCTGCATTTTCGGATCGAGGGGCCGGTCGTCTCCCAACTTGTCGCCGCTTTCGCCGAGGACTGGGCGTTCGCCGCCAACGAAGACCTCCAGGGCGACGTCTGGTCGCCCCACATTCCGCCGTGCCCCGGCCCGCTGGCACGCGTCATCGACTCCGGGCCCGACGAGGATCTCGAGAAGGTCGAGTTCGCGGTGCTTCAGGCCGTGGCCTGCGCGCGCACCCGTATCGACGTCATGACGCCCTACTTCCTGCCTGACCAGCGGCTCATAACCGCGCTGTCCCTCGCCGCGATGCGCGGTGTGGCCGTCAACCTGGTCGTGCCCCGGGCCAGCAATCACGTGCTGGTGGATTGGGCCACCCGAGCCAATATCGGCCCGCTGCTGGACGACGGCGTGCAAATCTGGCGCAGCCCGCCGCCCTTTCATCATACCAAGATCATGACCGTCGACCACGAATGGTGCCTGATCGGCAGCTGCAACTGGGACATCCGCTCATTCCGGCTGAACTTCGAACTCTGCATGGAGGTCTACGATCCCGGCCTGGCGGCGACGCTCACAACGCTCATGGAACGCGCCCGAGGTTCAGCGTTGACCCGGGCGTATCTCGACTCCCGCTCGCTCCCGACGCGTATACGTGACGCAGGCGCACGACTGCTGTTGCCCTATCTCTGATCAGATATGCGCGCTGTACGGGAACCATGCGCGAACGTTACAATTTTTCACGTCAACAGAGGCCAGCCATGCAGACAACGTGGTTGCACTCGACCGATCGCTTGCCCCATCTACCACCCGCAATGGCCAAACTCATCAGCTGGAACCTGCTCCGCCTGACCGGGGCATCACTCGAAGACGTTGTCCGGCTGATCAGGCGGGAGGATCCCGATCTCCTGCTGATGCAGGAGGCAACGCCGGAGATGGATGGGCTGACCAGCCGCGTCGGCGGCCAGTACCAACGGAATCTCATGCCTGGCCGGGTTCATGGACTCGCGGTCTGGAGCCCGGTGCCACTGCCCAAATGGCCGGTCGTGCTGCCCCTCCAGGCAGGTGCGATGTTCCATCGGGTCTGTCAGATCGTTGAACTCGAACTCGATCACGGTGGCCAACGTGCATCTTTCGCATGGCCAGATCCTGAACCGCCGCCAGCTTCGCCGCATCGCCAAGGTCCTGCCGTATCGGGCCGCCGTCCTGGGCGACTACAATCTGATCGGGCCGGCGCTGTTGCCCGGGTTTCGGGACGCCGGGCCGCGCGAGCCGACACACGTAGCGGGCGACATGGTCCCGCTGCGGATTGACCGGTGTCTGATCCGCGGCGTGGCGTGTCTGGAAGCCAGGGCCCTTCTGCGGGAGGCGTCCGACCACCGGCCAATCGTCGTCAGCCTCAATGTCGTGGCACGTCCCCAGGCGGCGGAGGCGATGCCGCTCGGCATCGTCGCCTGAGCCCGCGGCCAATCGCGGGAGCGACGCCGCGCCAGGCGTCCAACCAAAGCAACTGGCCCATTGATCGGCGTATGTGATCGCACGAAATTTTCATTCCGGACATCCGCCAATGGAAGCCGTCCGACCTGTCGCAAGTCGTACCATGCTGTTTTCCCACGAATCTGCGGACGCAGGCGATCCTCTGATCCGTTGCGTGCATTGGCACACGGCTTGCGGTTAACCCCTCCGAGACGTTTGGCTGCCAGCCGGATGTATCGTCAAGAGGTTTCGATGTCGCACTGCCACCTGACCGGAGGCTGGCCTGCCAGTCAAAAATCGGACGCCGAATCGGAGGATCGTTCGAATTTCATCAACAGAGGCGAACAGGACTGTGCGCCGCCGGCGCACCGCCCGACCGCCAGAGCCGGCTTACTCCGCCGCGCGCCGCTTCGCCGCCAACCGGTCGATTTCCGCCTGCACCGCGGCGCCGGAGGTTGGGTGAATTCGGCAAGGTGCCCAAGGGCCTGATCGTAGCTTCCGCTGCGCCATTCCCGGGACGACTGGAAGTGCGGATGAACATACCGGGCCATCAGCTCGTAGTGGCGTTTCGTCTGTGCCCAGTCGGCCCAGTTCTGCGCCAGTTCCGTGATCACGCCGAAGCCACGCCGAACCCTGCAGCAGTCGCTCGATAAAGGCGATCGCGTCGTCCGGCGTGCCGATGCAGGCGGAGCCGCTTTCGATCATGAACTGGTAACGGTCGGTGATATCGTTCGGGACGATCGGGAAGGTCGCGACGTCGCGGAAATAGTCGCAGAACCGGTCCAGTCCGAACTTGACGTTCTCCCGTGCCTGCTCCCGCGTTTCCGCGATGTGCATCAGCGTCACCAGCCGCCAGTTCTTGCGGTCGGGCGTATGCCCGTTCTCTGTAGCGGTGGCGGCATATAGATCCCAGTTGCCGGCGTGATGCTTCATCGCATCGTCGCTTGTGCCGCCGATCGACAGCATGCCCAGCCCGTGCCGTCCCGCGGCCAGCGCGCCGGCCGGGGACCGGGAGGCTGCCACCGCCATCTCCATCCGGGGCCGTGTGTAAGGTGGCAGTTGCAGCCCCGCCTCCTGCAGGTCGAACCAGTCGGTCTTGCGCGTGACGCGTGTCGCCGCGCAGCAATTCGATGATCACATCCAGCGATTCGTTCATCATGCGCCGCTGATCGGCCGGCTCGACGCCGATCTTCTTCGCGTCGTGCACCAGCGCCCCGGGGCCGACGCCGAACATCGCCCGCCCGCGGGTCTGGTAATCCAGTTGCACCATCCGGTCCGCCAGGATGAATGGATTGTGGTACGGCAATGACACCACGCCCGGTGCCGAGACGAATGTGCTTCGTCCGTTCGGCCGCCGCCGCGATGAACATCTTCGGGACTGGCGATGATCTCGAAGCCGCCGGAATGGTGCTCGCCGACCCAGGCCTCGTCGTAGTTCAGCATGTCCAGGTGCTGCAGCAGCTCCATGTCCCGTTCCAGTGCCAGAACGGGATTTTCTGCCAGGTTGTGAAACGGCGCCATGAAGATGCCGCTGCGTAGGTAGGTCATGGGTGTCTCCTGTCGTTCAAACCGCCAGCCTATAGACGTCGCCATCGGTGACAAGCCGTCCAGCCGTAGTGCCTGCGAAATGAGTGCCGATGATCAGCACCGGCGTCCCCGCCAGGCGCTGGAACATGCGGCGGCGCGTTTCGATCCCCTGGTCGGGGTCGCTGTCGGCGAGCGTGCTCCATTCCGGATGCGCGATCTGGCAGGGGTGGTGCATGAAGTCGCCGGTGATCAGCGCCTGCTCGCCTCTGGATTGGATCATGACGCTGACGTGGCCGGGGGTGTGACCGAGGGTCGGGATCAGGGTGATCTCGTCGCACATGCGCTCATTGGTTTCGACCATGCGTGGCAAGGCCGGCCTCGATGATCGGGGTGACCGAATCGGCAAGTATGTTCGCCATGTCCGGGCGATCCTTCACCGAGCGCCAGTGCTCATATTCGGTCCGGCCCATCAGATACCTGGCGCGCGGGAACGTCGGCACCCATTTGCCGTCCACCAGCCGGGTGTTCCAGCCGACGTGGTCCACATGCAGGTGGGTGCACAGGACCGTGTCGATCAACTCCGCCGGAAAACCCGCCTCGGCCAGATCACGCCAGGAACGGGCCGTCGCGGTCGTTCCAGTGCGGAATGCGGCGTCCTTGCTTGTCGTTGCCCAGGCAGGTATCGACAATGATGCGGCGGTCCGGCGTTTCGACGATGAAGCTGTGGATGCTCATGCGCAGCCGCCCTGTCTCGTCGGCGAAATGCGGTCGCAGCCACGCGATCGGCAGGATCGCCTCGGGCGTCGCCTGAGGCAGCAGGAACCGCGACCCACCGGTCATCTCCAGTTCGACAATCTTGGTCACCGTGACGTCGCCAATGGTCCATTTCATGTCGTTTGCTCCGTCTCGGCATGATCCTATCCTATGTGTCCCGGCTTGTGCCAACCCGCGCCCTCCATCAGGATCGCCCAACGGATCCGAGGGAGGAAACCGATGGCCCTGCATATCGACTACTACGTGTCGCTGAATTCGCCCTGGACCCACCTGGGCGCGGCTCGGATCGAGGCCATGGCGATGGCCCACGACGCGACATTGCGGGTCTTTCCGGTCGATTTCGGGGCGATCTTCGCGAAGTCCGGCGGCCTGCCGCTGCCGCAGCGGTCGCCGCAGCGGCAGGCGTACCGGCTGCAGGAACTGCGCCGCTGGCGCGACCATCTGGGCATCCCGATCGCTATCGAGCCGAAATTTTTCCCGGCGAGCGAACAGCTGTCCGCACCCTGCGTGATCGCGGTGCGGGAGACGATCGGGGACCAGCCGGCCATCAAGCTGGTGCACCGGGTGCTGAAGGCGCTTTGGCAGGAGGAGAAGAACCCTGCCGATCCCGCGACGCTGGCTGAGTTGATCAAGGACGTCGGCCTGGACGCCGGACCAGGTGATGAAGCTGGGCGGCCGAACCACAGTGGGCGGAGCGGCGGGTGGCGGATACCCAGGCGGCGCTGGATCGCGGCGTGTTCGGTGCCCCCAGCTATGTCATCGGCGACGACATCTATCTGGGGCCAGGACCGGCTGGAGTTCGTCGAGCGCCGTCTGGCGCACGGCTGATGCGCGTCTATACGATCCTGCCGCAACGGCAGTGGCGGGATGTCGGCCCTGCCGCCGCCGCCGCCGAAGCCGCCGGGTTCGATGCGTTGATGACGGTCGAACTCGGCCACGATCCGCTGATGCCGCTGGCGGCTGGCGGCACTGGCGACCCACACGGTCGAGTTGACCCCATCGGTCGTCGTCGCATTTCCCCGCAGCCCGACCGCGCTGGCGCAGCAGGCCTGGGATATCCATGCCAACTCCGGCGGCCGTTTCGTCCTCGGTTTGGGCAGCCAGGTGAAGGGGCATAACGAACGGCGGTTCGGCATCCCCTGGACAGCGCCGGCCCCGCGGATGCGCGACTACGTGCAGGCGCTGCGGGCGGTGTGGAAGGCGTGGGAGACCCGCGGGCGGCTGAACTTCGACAGCCCACACTACAAGCTGACGCTGATGACGCCCGATTTCTCCCCTGAACCCACGGGACTGCCCATGGTCCCGGTGACGGTCGCGGCGGTCGGCGAGGCGATGCTGCGTGTCGCCGGTCAGGTCGGCGACGGCGTGCGGCTGCATCCGTTGTGCTCGCGGGCCTATCTGGAACAGGTGTGCCTGCCGCAGATGATGGAGGGCATGCGGCGCAGCGGTCGCTCGCGGTTGAATTTCGATGTTCACGGCGGGGGTTTTGTCTGCACCGGACCGGACGAGGCAACCGTCGCCGCGGAAATGGAAAAAGCCCGCCGGCGTATCGGCTTCTATGGGTCGACGCGAACCTACCTGCCGATCCTCGCATTGCACGGGCTGGAAGATCTGGGTGGCAAACTGCACCGGATGTCGGTGGAGGGCCAGTGGGACCGCATGGGGGCCGAGATCTCCGATGACATCGTTCGCATCTTCGCTGCTTGCGGCACGTACGACAACTTGCCGAAAGCGATCGAGGAGCGTTTTGGCGGTATCGCCGATTCCGTCGACATCCACTTCCCCTCAGGTATCGCGCCTGGAATGGCGAAGGAACTGGTGACCGACATCCACCGCATCCCGCATACCTTCTCCGGCTTCAATACGAACTGGTAGAGAAACGACCAATGGCGACCCCGATGTTCCGTTTTGATCCCGTCGAACTGCCGCCCGAGGCATTGGCGATGCGCGCGGAGGTGCGCGAATTCATCAAGGAACATCAGCACCTGATGGGATTCGGCAAGAGCAGCTTCAACCGCGACTTCAGCCGCGCGATGGGCAAGCGCGGTTGGATCGGGCTCACCTGGCCGAAACAATATGGCGGTCACGAGCGCACCGCGTTCGAACGTTACGTACTGATTGAGGAGATGCTGGCGGCCGGTGCGCCACTGTCCGCTCACTACACCGGCGACCGGCAGAGCGGCCCCAACATCCTGCGCTTCGGCACCGAGGAGCAGAAGCAGTTCTTCTGCCCGAAAATCGCCGCCGGCGAACTGACCTTCTGTATCGGCATGAGCGAGCCGAACTCCGGTTCGGACCTCGCCGGCACGCGCACCCGCGCGGTAAAAGTCGAAGGCGGGTACAAGATCAACGGCACCAAGCTGTGGACTTCCAATGCACATCGCGCCGACTACGCAATCCTGTTCTGCAAGATGGCGGGCGACGGCAAGGAAGAGGCGGACCGCCATTCCGGCGCCACGCAGTTCCTGCTCGACCTGAAGCTGCCGGGTATCGAGATCAGGCCTGTGCTGAACCTGCTGGGCGAGCATCACTTCAACGAAATCTTCCTCACAGACGTCATCGTCCCCGACAACCGCCTGCTGGGCAAGGAAGGCAACGGCTGGAACCAGGTCACCAGCGAACTGGCATTCGAGCGCAGTGCCCCTGACCGCTTCCTGGTGCTGTTCCAGGTGCTGTGCGAGATGGTCCGCATGGCTGGGCCGTCGCCGGACAAGGCCACCGCGGCAGCACTCGGAAAACTGATCGCGCAGTTGGCCACCTTGCGCAACATGTCGCTGTCGATCGCCGGCATGCTGCAAGAGGGGATGCAGCCGAATAACGAATCCGCGGTGGTGAAGGACCTGGGCACGCGCTACGAGCAGGATATCCCTGTCGTCGCCAGGCAATTGTTTCCCACCGAACCGGAACTCGAGGCGGTGGACACCTATGTCTCGATGATCGCCCGCAGCACGATGAACGCCCCGCGCTTTTCCATCCAGGGCGGAACACGAGAGATCCTGCGCGGGATCATCGCCCGTGGCCTCGGTCTGCGCTGAAGGGAGTCGCTACAGAATGGCCATTCGTGACGAGACCCGGATGCTGCTGGAAAGCATGACCCGGCTGTTCGAGGACAAATGCACCAAGCAGGCGATCGACCGCTCGGAAACCGGCGAATTCGCCTCCGAGCTCTGGCAGGTTGTTGCGGAAACCGGTGTACCGTTGGCCGCGCTGCCCGAATCCGCCGGTGGCGCGGACGCGGAATGGTCGGATCTATTCGCCGTCTTACGAGTAGCCGGGCGATATTCCGTTCCGCTTCCGCTGGCCGAAACGATGCTGGCTGGTTGGATCGCTGCCAGTGCCGGCCTGGAACCTTCCGATGGTCCCATGACTGTCGGACCGGTCCGCGGTTCTGATCGCCTCAGTATTGATCGTGATGGCAACGGCTGGCGCCTGTCCGGCAAGGCGTCCCGCATTCCCTACGCCGCGTACGCAACGAAAACGATCCTTGTCGCCGACGGTCCGGACGGTGAAATGGCGGTCGCACTGGAAGGCACCGGCGATGCCGACGTTACGCCAGGAAGGAATATCGCCAACGAACCACGCGACACGCTGGCCTTCTCTCGCATTCGTGTCTCCGCCGACGCGGTCGGGTCGCTGGGGCGGAGCGTCTCCCGCGGTGCGCTGTACCGCCGCGGTGCCCTCGCGCGGGCGACAATGATGTCGGGAGCGCTGGAAAAGGCGATGGACCTCGCGGTGGGCTACGCGCAGGAGCGAGTACAGTTCGGCCGGCCGATTTCAAAATTCCAGGCCGTACAACAGAATCTCGCTGTGCTGGCCGGCCAGACCGCCGCTGCTGTCGCCGCCGCAAATCTCGGCATCGAGGCACTCGGCAGGACCGACCGGGAGCGCGAGACATTTCTCATTGCGATCGCCAAGACAAGGGTAGGTGAAGCGGCGACCATGGCCTGCGAGATCGCCCACCAGGTTCACGGCGCGATTGGCTTTACCAAGGAATACGCGCTGCAACTTTCGACCCGCCGGCTGTGGTCCTGGCGCGAGGAGTTCGGATCCGATCCGGAATGGGCCGCTCGGGTTGGCTCATACGCCTGCGCCAACGGCGCAGATCGACTTTGGGAGATGCTGACCGCGGTCAACTGAGCACCGCATCGTCGCGTCCTTCGGCTAGACAATTTTCAGCCTGACTGTGCAGGCCGAAAATGGTCTATCTCTTTGTTTGATCGCATCATTCACGCGCCGGGGACGTTCCGCTCAGCGCGATCATGCCCTAGCCGGCACCTCGTTGCCGCGCGCAACCACCCGCTAGAGCGGTTTCCATTCGCGTTGGCCCACGGAACCCGCTCTAGCTCTCTGCTTGAGAGCGTAATTCACCGCTCCGGTGATTCCACCTGTGCGGATCACGCTCTAGCCGACACGAGCCGTTCGCCTCGGCCCATGCGCTGGCATACGCTGCCGCGCTTTTCGTGACGACGTTCGTCCGCCTGATCAGCGTCGCCTCGCTCCTCATTCTGACCTTCCGCCGAGCTTAGATCAGTATCAGCCGGATCAGAATTGCGATGCGATCCAAGGCTGGTGCGATCGTTCGCCACCTATGAATTATTCATTCATTCGCCCAGCCTCAATCGGACACGGCCCAGCTTCAATGGGCACGGCCACAGGATCAGATCGCGATGGCGTAGGCGGGCCGCCGTGGGTCCGCACCAGCCGCCATCATCCCCGTCGCCGGATCGGTTAATATCACCTCCACCGACCCGGCCAGCCACGTCCACTCTGGCCAGTCCTGGATCGTATGTCCGCGCGCCGTCAACTCGTCCCGAGTTCGCCCGATCGATCCGTCCTTCCACCGCGAGCCGGCCCGGAAAATACTCGAACGGCGCGAACGACGACGGAAACGAATACGACGCCACCCGCGGTGCCTCGATCGCACTCTGCGGGTCCATCCCGAAATGCATCACGTTCAGCAGCACCTGCAGCATCGCCTGGATCTGCACATCCCCGCCTGGCGTGCCGAACGGCATGACGCCCCCGGCCTCGGTGACCAGCATCGCCGGATTCGGCGTCAACCGGGGTCGTTTGCCCGGCGCCACGCCCGCCGGATGACGCGGATCCGGCCGGCTTTGCGATCCGCGGCCGGACGGCGCGATCCCCAGCCCGGGCACCACCGGCACGTTGCCCGACCCGTCCGACGGTGTCGCGCTGAAGGCATTGCCCCAGCGGTCAACGACGCAGCAATACGACGTGTCCGCCTCCATCTTCGGTAGCACGGCGTCGGAGCCCGGCCACGCCGGTGCAGGCGAGTCCAGTGGTTCCGGCATGGTTCCAAACGCCTGGTGGTCGCGCACCGCCGCCGCTCGCCGGGCAATCGTGGCTGGATCGAGCAACCAGTTGAGGGGCACATCGACAAACCGAGGATCGCCGAAATGATACTCCCGATCGGCGAGCGCCAGGTTCAGGCACTCGACGACGCGGTGCAGATAGTCCGGCGAATTGTGCGCCAAGCCGTCGATGCCGACATGTTCGACCAGTGCCAGCGCCTGTTGCAGCGCCGGTCCCTGGCACCACGCGCCACAGGTCACCAGCTCATGCCCGCGCCACCGGCGGCGTACCACAGGCTCGAGTGCAGAACTGTATGCGGCAAGGTCCTCCATCGACAGGTAGCCGCCTTCCTGCGCCTGGAAGCGCACGATCGCGCGGGCGATGTCGCCCCGGTAGAACGCCTCGTGCGCCGCACTCAGTCCCGCCATCCGGTCCGGCCCCGCGGCGCGATCCTCATCGGCCATGAACTGGATCGTCCGCGCCAGATCCGTCTGGACGAATTTTTCCCCGGTCTTCGGCACCCGTCCATTCGGCAGGAACACCGCGGTATTAGAGTCCCAGCGCCGATATTCGTCGGCGTGCGCGCCGATCGACCGCTCCAGCAGCGGATAGATGGCAAACCCCTCCGCGGCGAAACGGATGGCCGAGGCGGCGACGTCGGCGAAGCGCATCGTCCCGTGCCGCCGCAGCGCGGTGATCCAGGCGTCGGGCGCCGCCGGGATCACGGTGCGCAGCACGCCGTCTGGGATTTTCCCGCCGTGTTCCCGCATGAACAGGTCGGCCGGGATCGATTTTGGCCACCAGCCAAGCCCGGCGATGCTTTCAAAGGTACCGTCGGCCAGCCGGATCAGGATCGGCGCCACGCCGGCGAAATTGACCAGATCGGGTTGCAGCACCCCCAGCGCGATCCCCGCCGCGACACCCGCATCGATCGCGTTGCCGCCACCCTCGAGGATAGCAAATCCAGCCGAGGCCGCCAGATAATGGCCGGCGGAAATTGCGTGCCGCGTGCCATAGACGGTCGGACGATGGGTCATGTGCAGTGTCCTCGACTGATCCGGTGCGCTGCAGCGTGCGGGAATTCCGTGTGACGGTCCAGGGCGGACGGTGGCCGCCGTCGACCGCAACGCGCCGGGTGCGTCCTTATCGGCGGTGTCGTTCATTCGCGAAGTCGCTTTGCTGTCATGCAGGCGCCCGCCGGGTAGTGCGTTGAGCGGCAGCGGACGGGTGATGCGTTGAGCGGCAGCGAACGGGTGATGCGTTGAGCGGCAGCGAACGGGTGATGCGTTGAGCGGCAGCGAACGGGTGACACGCTGAGCGGCAGCGAACGGGTGATCCGTTGAGACGGCAGCGAAACGCTCCGTGGACCAGGTCGAAGCCATTCCGGTTGGCGGACCTATCTCGCACCGCAACGTGATACTACCAAAATGGTGTTGACATTATTGAGGCAATCTGCGACGTTATGTCATACAATTTATGGGGAATGATATCAAAAATGATTATATCGCTTAGCTCCGGACGGACCATTCCCAACATCAGGGGCGGCCCCGCGCAGGCTGGCTGTCGTCCCGGTCCCTCGCGTTTGTCCGCGGGTGATGGAGGGCATATGGGGCCCAATGACGCCGCCCTCTGGTCTCGCGGTCATTCGGTTCATTCACGCCACAACGGCTAACACAGTCACCGATCGCCGATCTCCGGGTCTCGATTGGATCACGGACTTAGGGCGATTCCACCAATGTCAGGAGAGAAAGCAATGATACACCTCTATGGTGTCAAACCGACCGTCGCGCCACAGTTGGCCGCTTGGTCAGAATGTTCCGCCGTCAATGAAGCCGACGCGGCCGGTCAACCAATCATGGAGTCCGAAACCGGCGCCGGCGAGACAACGCCGAAACTCAGCGATGCAAATCTCAAGTCACTCAATGTCGGCCTCATTGATTTCCATCGCTTCGCTGAGGATTGTCTGCTGAAGGCTCTCGATGAGCTGCATCCGCGAACCTCGATATCAAGTTTTGCGACGGTGGAAGACTTTGCCGCAAAGGCCAGTCATGATCTCGACTTCGTCATGTACCACCTGCACGGAGGCGAATCATCCGACGCAGGAGTCGCCCACGCCATCGCGACAACCTGCGCGGCGTTTCCGACCGTACCGCTCATTGTCTTCTCCGACGCGGAACCCGCACAACTGCCCAGGCTCATGCGTGTGACCATGAGAAGCGGCGCGCGCGGCTTTGTCCCGACCCGGTCGGCGGGTCTCTCGATTACTCTGGCGGCGATCCGCCTCGTCAATGCCGGAGGCACGTTTGTGCCCGCCGATCTGATGCTGCCCGCCCAAGCGGATCTTACACCGGGCCGAAGGAACCGCCTGACATCGCGACAAATGGATGTTCTTTCCCAACTGCAACGCGGTAAGGCAAACAAGATCATCGCCTTCGATCTTGGCATGAGTGAAAGCACGGTGAAGGTCCATATCCGTAACATCATGCGCAAGATGGGCGCCACCAATCGAACCCAGGTGGTCTACAAGGCCACGATGCAGGATTTCACCCCGATCGCACGTTAGAGCAGAGCGGCATCACCCTCACCCAAGTCATGAATTGACCTCAGGCTGATGACATTGCGCGTCAGGTTTGAACCGGAGCGTCTCCACTCCAAGATGGAAACGCTCTGGGCTGCCTGGCTCCGGACCATGGCAGGGACCGAAAACGGAGTCCTTGCGTAAGAACGGAGCAGGCAGCGACAGCCGGCACCCGTTTCAGGCGCCAAGACCGGGGCCATGAAGCCATAGGCCAAAAGGAAGCGGACCCTTCACAAGCGAGCGCTGCCAGACCGGTCCGGCCGATCGGGTCGTGCCGCGTAAAGACGCAACGCGACCGTTCCATCGTTCCGGTGGCAATGCGAAATACAAAGCACGAACGCGCGTGATCACCGTCAATCGGTCCGCCCCGTATAGCCGCCGATTTGCGCGGTAAATCCCGCGGCGACCGTCAGTGCATTTCCGTCAATACGCAATGGCAGGGCCGGCAGCGGCCGCGGTGCGGGACCCGCCAACACGCGGCCTCGCGCCGCGGGATCGTAGATGGAACCGTGACACGGACAGAGAAAATGGCAGACCGTCGGTTTCCATCCGGATACCGCGCAGCCGGCATGTGTGCAGATGGCGGAGAAGCCAACGACGCCATCAGCGGCAAACGGGCGTTCGGCATCGCTCAGAGTGCTGGCGTCCAACCGCACCAGCAGAATCTGACTCGTTCGGGAGCAATTCCTGATCACGCGGTCGGTTGCTTCCATCGCCCAGGCTAGCACCGGTGGCCCGCCCGTCGGCAATGCACCGGAACTGACCACCGCCCCGGTATGAGAGGCTTCCTCGAAGACCAGCAGGTCGCCTGCTTGCGGCAGCAATGCCGCTTGATCGACCGGATAGGCGAGCAATCCAACCGGGGCGACCAGCGCGGTGACGCCATAGCTAAGGACGGCGCGACGGGGCATCGAAGCGGTGGACATCAGTACCCGTGAATAGATCGTTATACATCCGCTGGCTACGGCTCTGTCAGCTGAATCGCGCAAAGCGACGTCAGGCCGATCAGATGGCCGGGCAAATGTAAGCCGGAGTATTCCCGCGCTACCACGAAAACCGCACGCCGACCGGTTTGGCACGAGCCATGCCGGACGTCGTCACCGCCAAGAGAGGCAACATTTCAACCGCGGATCCGCGCAATAGTTTCGGACAGGCGGAGCGGTCCGCCGCAGCCTCGTGCGGTGACGACAGCCCAGCGACGTTCATCAGCGGCTCCAGTCCTTTCACGCGTCATCGCGCTCAGCGGAATCTCCCCGGCACGCCAATCCTGCGATCAAACAAAGATCGAGACCATCTTCGGCGTGCCGCTCAGGCCGAAAATGGTCCAGCGGTGCCACCAGAGGCACGTCTGTTGGCTTCGACCGCATGTTGGTCCATCGTGGTGCCCGGCACGGACGGGGGACGAACTGGAAGTGGCCCAGCCTCCGTTAGCGGCAGAACACCTCAATGAAGATTCATTCCCCATGGCTTCCCGGTTGGCTTCCCGGTGCGAAGTTCACTGTATGTTCAAGATCACAGCCGGCCCTCCGATATAGAATGCCTCCGTCGCCACCACACCTGAGGAGACGTCGATGCCCGTTTCGCCCGTTCCGCCCGGCTACCACACGCTCACGCCCTACCTGATCGTGGACGACGCCGCCCGCGCCCTCGCGTGGTACGCCCAGGCTTTCGGGGCGCGCGAACCGATGCGTCTGCCTGCTCCAGGCGGAAGGATCGGCCATGCCGAGATTGAGATCGGCGACAGCCGCCTCATGTTGGCAGACGAAACTCCGGCCATCGGCGCGAAGCCGCCGGGTGCCTACGGCGGTTCACCCGTCAGCCTGCATCTCTACGTTCCTGATGTTGACGCAACGGTAGCCCAAGCCGTCGCCGCCGGCGCAACGGTCGAGCGTGGGCCGGAGGACAAGTTCTATGGTGAGCGCATGGGCTCGCTGCTCGATCCCTTCGGCCACACCTGGCACGTCTCAACGCACATCGAGGACGTCACAATCGACGAAATCGAGCGCCGCATGGCCGCGATGTTCGGCAAGGCCTGACCACCCGGGACTTTGAGATCAGTACGGTACACGCGGAAAGACCCGGGCACTCTCGGGCGAGGCGAAGCCGCGGCGGCGGTTGCCCATCGAGCCTCGCCCCGATCCTGTTCGCTTGTCCAGACCAGCGCCAGCTTTGCCCGGGCTCGCGTGCCGGCTGAGGCCGTCCTCAGGTGCCGACTTTCTGCATCAGCGTCTCGCCGCCGTAGTGCCGATTGACGACCGGGTGCACCAGGTAGCCGAACCGGACGCTGCGTGGGTTCGCCATCGCCTGCAGCCGCAGCGCGATCGGTGTCAACGCCATCAGGCCCCGGTTCTTCCGCCCAAGGGACTGCATCGCGGCCTTCACTGCCTCGATGAGAACCTCATCGTATCCCGGCAGAGCGGAGCCCGGCGACAGCAGCAGCAGGCCAGGGTTACGCATATTGATCCGCCCTTGTGCCGCGGCCACCACTTCCAAAACCGCGGCACGGACGCTGCCAGGATCCCACTTGCGACCGAACGGAAATTCGAAGCGGTCGAACACTCCCATATGGACGCGCACGACCTCCGCCGGGCCGGCCGCCAGGTTGAAACCCTCGATCCGCGCAGGATACCCGGTTGGTTCCGGGAATCCGATCCGGTTGCGCATCATCGCCAGGGCATGGGCCGCCCCGAACAGCGCCAGCCCGTGCGGCGAAAAGCCGCGGTCATCGGCGGTTGCCACCATCGCCGGAAACAGCGGGTGCCTTGACCAGGTGGCAACGAAATGCAGGAAGCCCGTTACATGGGCCACTGCGTTGGAAGTCGGCTGTGCCTCCTGACAAGACCAGGACTCGCTCTTGACCCGTGCCCGCAGGTGCCGCACCGACCACGCCAGAGAATGGTCCCGAAGGCCGGCGAACGCATCCGACGGGTCGGCCTCGACACGCGGCAACGCCCTGCCGGCATAGCGCTCATACGCCGCTTCGGTCTCATCCAGCAACGAGGCTGAAATCTGGTAAACCGCGACCGGCGGCTTCGCCGGCCCAAAAAGCGTCGCCAAACGGGTCATCTCCGATTGGCCTACCAGGGCGACACCGGTCGGCACCTGCACCGGATGGATGCGTGGCTGTGTCGACGGTTCCACAAGGCTAAGGCCGGATGGCGGCGGCTTGCCCTCCGGCAGGCAAGCCGTTGTCGTTATCGCCCCGCAACGCCCGCATTGGATGCCGACCAGGAGGAACTGTTCCGGTTGGAAGCCCTCGATCAGGACGTTGCCACAAGCGCAGGTCAGAGTCCCGCGGCCGGCACCAACCAGGGCCGGAGCATCTCCGGCCTGGACGAAGTGGACCTCCGCCGTCACGCGACCCGTAACCTGACGTCCGGTCGCGGACAGACGTGAGCCGCGACGCGGCCGCCGGCCAGGTACTTCCCATCACGAACCAAATGCCGGGCTGCTGCGATGCGCGACCCCAGACCATTCTTATCCTGACTGTGCACGCCGAAAATGGTCCAGGTCTTTGTTTGATGGCATGATTCACACGCCGGGGACGTTCCGCTGCGCGCGATCATGCTTTAGAGCCACGAAAACAGACTGTTGAACCACCCCTGTTTCTTCTGCTGGATGATTGGCGTCTCGCCAACATCCGGCCCTTCGCCGAGAGCAGCGTTCTCGCGCAGGCGCTGTGCTTCCTTTTGCGCGTCGATCTGTACTGGCTGGTTATTCGGCTTGCGCCAGTACAGCACCTTGTCGATGAAACCTTCATCGGAGTTCGCGTCGCGCGCGTCCTCGTCGATCTCGCGGCGGATATCGCTCGGTGCGGCGGGCCCGGCCTCTTGAATCAGCGCCGCCTGACCCGCGCTGGCACTCCCCTGAGGCGCGTTCAGCGCCGTCTGTGGCACCAGTGCTTCCTCGGCCTGTTGCCGCTCGCTTTGCTCTTGCGGACGCGGGGCACCGGGTCGAGGTGGACGCAGGTTGTAGTCCGGAGGCATCGACAACGGGGCACGCGTCGTCACTGTGTATTCATCCGGTGAATCACGCGTCAGACCGAAGGTGCGCTCCAGGTGCTCGGTGGTGCAGCCGCTCAGCAGGATCACGGTAACGCCGAGCTGAACGACGCCGATGAGGCGCGGGTTGGCGGAAATGGTTCGCATACGACGCTCCATACTCATTCATATGCTTTGGCCGCAAGTATGCATCCAATGATCAAGTCGGGAGGGTAGCTTACCGCCGGCGAGGCGATCGCGCGATAACCATAGCAAGAACCAGAGCAAGAAACAGGCCGGCTGTCGCGCTCCACTGCGCAACGGCGAACGCATGAGCGTAGGCACGCTCGTCCGTCCTGGCGCCAAGCACCATGAAGAACAGGCTTCCCACGGCCGTCACGCTCACTGCCGCTCCGATCTGCATCGCCGAGTTGGTGATGCCGGCGGCCACGCCTCCCTGGGCCGCGGGAACATCGCCCAGCACCGTCGCAAAAAGCCGCGGGAAGGCCACGCCTTGGCCCAGACCCGCCAGGAAGACCGCCGCGGTCAGGGGCAGGCCGTCGATTCCGAGCGCCACGAGAAGGCCCACCACGGCGTAGAAGGTGACCTCGATACCCATCCCGATCGACAGCAGGCTCGGCCGCAGTTTGACCAGCGGCGCGCTGATCAGCGGTCCGGCGAACAGGCCGACGCCGTAGGGCACGATGGCCAGACCGACGTCCAGCGGCGCCATCCCCCGACCTTCCTGCTGGTACAGCCCGAACAGCAGGTAGAAGCTGGTGGTGAAGAAGAACAGTGCGGCGACCAGGACACCGCGCCGGAAGCTGGGAATCCGCAGCAGCGCCATGTCCACCAGCGGCATGCCGCCGGCCCGGCGCAAACGGGCTTCGTAACCCAGGAACGCCGCGGTCAGGAAGGGCACGCAGGCCAGGCTTGCGAACACCCAGGCTGGCCAGCCCTGGTCGCGGCCCTCGGACAACGGCACGACAATCGCGGCCAGGGTCAGGGAGATCAGTGCAGCACCGCCCAGGTCCAGCCGGACGTTACCGCCGCCACCGGTCTCCGGCACCACCTTCCAGCCCAGGAACAGGGTCACGGCGCACACCGGCAGGGTCAGCAGGAAGATCGCTCGCCAGCCCAGGTCCGCGGGGTTCCATTGGATCAGCGCGCCGCCGCTGAACTGGCCGATCGCGGCGGCCATGCCCATCATGATGCCATATGCGCTCAGGGCCCGCGCCAGTTCGCGCTCATCGGGGAACAACGCGCGGATCGAGCCCAGCACTTGAGGCAGCAGCATCGCCGCCGCCAGTCCCTGGACGATACGGGCGATCACCAGATGGGCCGGCGACGTCGCGATGCCACAGCTCAGGCTGGCCAGCGAGAAACCCGCCATGCCGATCAGAAAGCAGCGCTTGCGCCCATACAGGTCGCCCAGGCGGCCGCCGGTTATCAGAAACACGCCGTACCCGCATGCATAACCGGAAATGACCAGTTGCAACTCCGCAGGGGTCGCGCCCAGACCCTCACGGATCGAGGCAAGGGCGACGTTGACGATGAAGAAATCCAGCGGCGGCATGAAGCCGCCGGCCAGCAGCACGACCAGCGCCACCCATCGGAGGGCACCGTTTTTTCTATTCGTCACGCGTTCTCCTTGGACTGATCGGCCACTGCCCGATCGCTCTGCTCAAAGGGCCGGTTGCCGCTCCGTGCCCCAATCGGCACGGCTTGCCGTTGCTTGCCGAAACACGAACAATATCAGCCTGACGCGAGTCACGCAGCAAACTCAGGCCAATGAAATCGCTCGCCAAATATGAGCTGGAGCGTTTCCACTCAAGGTCCAAATACTCTAGCATGCAACCTCCATGTTGCCCCCTCGCACAAGACTGGATCCCAGCGGCTACTACCACCGTCTTGGCCTGAAGCCCGCGGCGACCCACGCGGATATCGTCGCCGCCTTTCGTGCCAAGGCGAGGGTGCTGCACCCGGACGTGCCGAAGACCGGCAATGCCAGTGCTTTCGTCGCCACCAGGCAGGCTTACGACGTGTTGTCGAACCGGGAGCGGCGCGCGGCGTATGATCTTATGGCTCGGCAAGTGCCGCTGCATCCCGTCGAGCCCGAGGTGACCCCCGGGACGATCGCTGTCGCAAGGCCAGCCGCTTCGAGGTCTGCCCCTGGTGCGCAGCCACGCTTCCTCGACGTCTCGCTGATGGTCTGGCTTGGGCTTGGGGCGTTCCTGTGCCTGTGCATCTATCAGGCGGCGACACATCTGTTGGCCCCGCCGCGCGCGGCGCGCGATCACATCAGGCCAAACGCTCCGATCGTCGCGCCGCTGTCACCCGGCGCGCACCGGGCGATCCTCTATGGCGCCAGCCCGGTGCGACTAGCCGGTCTGCCCAACTTCTACGTCGTCCCGGCCGCAGGGCCGACCGTGCTCTGGAGCCTGGACCCGGAACGCAACGCCTTGGTTCCGCTCGCCGAGCTTCCGCCGTTCAGCGCGGTGCAGGCGGTCCGGCTGATCCGTCAGAGCGGTATGCTGGAGGTTGTCGTAGACGACCATCGTAACGGCTTCATCAGCGCCGACCGCCTTACCCCCGGCGATGCCACCGCCGCTCGCCAGGCCTACTGCGGCTACAACGCCGGACCCACGCCGTATGACGGGGAAGTGCTGGAACGTCGCGGTTACGGCGGCGGGACGCTCGAGATGGAAAACCGGGCGGTGCAGCCCGCCGTCGTGAAATTACGGGATTCAACCGGAGCGGTCGTTCTTTCGATGTTTCTGGGGCCTGGCGGCCACGCCACGTTCGATAGGCTTCCGGAAGGAACCTACCACACCGAATTCGCGATCGGCGAACTTTGGAGTTGAGCATGCAACGCGTTCGCGGCGGGGATGCGCGCACGGCGGATGGACGATGCGTTTATGTTGTCTGCGGGCTCACGCCTGGTGGTGGCACCCGAGGCGCCGGACGGGGCGGATATCCCGGATCAGGCATTTGAACGGAACTGAGGCCGCGGCGGTGCCGGCCTGCCTGTCGCCTCACCATGGCAAGCGCGCGTGGGGGTGCCGGGTGGGGCAGGTGAGGCCCCCCTTGGCCCATGGCCTCGTTTGCGAGCGCTCGATGGCCTCGCGAATTCAGGCGTGGGCTCACGTAGCCGAAGCAGCAGAGACCCCGAGCCCGGCCTTGCTTCTCCGGTGGCGCCAGGGCGGGCGCGCGATTCCGTGGCACGGACGATGCCCACGAATCAGGCAACCACCGCGTTGCCGGCGCCGGCTTGGTTGCGCCGGGCCTGCCAAAGGGCCACGAAGTCGATCGGCTGCAACAGCACGGGGGGAAGCCGCCGTCGCGCGTCACATCGGACAGGATGTTGCGAGCGAACGGGAACAGGATTCGCGGGCATTCCACCAGCAGCACCGGTTCGATCGCGTTGTCGGGCAGGCCGCTCAGTGTAAAGACTCCAGCATAGGTCAGTTCGGCCACGAAAACCGTCGAAGCCGGGCTGGCCGCCTGGCCGTTGCCCTGCGCCGCATGATCGTGGGCCTCGGCACGGATGATGATCGCGACCTCGAAGACGCTTTGACCTTCCTGCACCCGCCGGGCTTGCACATCCAGGTTGATGCTGACCTGCGGCTGCGCCTTGAGCTGGGTGAAAATCTGCGGCGCGCCCGGCACTTCGAACGACAGGTCCTTCACATACTGGATGTTGACCACCAGCGGCTGGATTGGCTGGCCGATAGGCTGCGGGGCGGGAGTGGTCTCGGACATTTCGGGCTCCGTTTCAAAAACCGCGCTGACGTCGGCGTTCGATAAGGCGCGCCGGGTAGCACGGCTGTTCTGCGATTGCCACCGGCGTTTGCGTTCGGCGGCGGAAGGTCAGGCGCGCCAGACGAGACGTTCCGGTGCGGGTTCAGTAGGGTCGCAGCGCAGCCATTGGCCGTTGGCGACGCTCTGCCCGGTCAAGCTGAGGATGAAGCCCCAATGGCTGACGACCAGCGTGTTGGCCCAGTCGTGCCGGTGCGCCAGGGCAGTGCGGAAGCGGGCGGCGCGTTCGACGACTGATTCCTCGGGCTCAGCTTCCCGAGGCCACCAGATGTCTTCAACTTGGGAAAAGTCGTGCGTTGGCCAGTTCCGCTCCAGGGCGGCGCGGGGCGAGCCGATATCGCATGCGAACGCGAACCGCTCCCGCACAATCGGATCGATGACGACTGGCAACCCCAGTGCCGCCGTGACCGGCTGCGCGGTTTGCAGGGCGCGGGTGTAGGGGGACACGATGATGCGCTCGATTCCCTGCCCCAGAAGCTGTCGTGCGGCTGCCTCGGCCTGCGTGCGGCCGAGCTCGGTCAGATGCGGATCGATGATGCCGGGATCGCGCCTTGTGGCGCCGAAATGGAGGTTGAATTCGCTCTGGCCATGGCGCAGCAGGATCATGCAAGGGGCCATAACAGAGGCGCCGATCGGGCGGCAAGCGCGAGGTGCCCGTTGATCCGGGAAGCGCGGCGAGGGGCGGAGCGCTGGTCAGACTATCTTGCCGGCCGTGCTTTCCGGCATTGGAGCGCTGCGCTCACCCGATCTGATGCGAATTCGGCTCGGATTCGTTTGTCATGGCCCACGTGTGCGCCTATCTGTGATGCAATAAGGAGCGTGGAGCATGGGTGCGAGCAGCGGATTTCCAATCGATCTGGTCCTTTTTGGGATGATCGCGGCCTTTCTGGTCCTGCGGCTACGTAGCATTCTGGGCAAGCGGACGGGGTTCGAGCGCCAGGCGCCGCCGGTTCAGCCGGGGCCTCGGCCGGCCGCGGGGCCGATCATCGACGCGCGCGCCGAAACCGTTCAACCCGCTGCCACTCAGACCGTGCCCGAAGCGGCGTCGCAAACCGGCCAGGCCCTGGCGCAGATGGGTGCGTTGGACCGTAGCTTCGACCCGGCGAAATTCCTGACGGGCGCGGATCAGGCGTTCCGGATGATCGTGGCAGCCTTTGCGGCCGGCGATCGGGTCGTGTTGCGATCGCTGTTGTCGGACGAAACCTACAAGGCGTTCGAGCAAGCGATCAGCGCCCGGGAAAAGGCCGGCGAGACACAGGTCAGCGAGATCAAATCGATGCAGCACCTGAGCATTGACGCCGCCGAACTGAAGGGGCGGGTGGGCGCGGTCACGGTGCGCATCGTGTCCGACCAGATCAGCTACACCAAGGACAAGGACGGCCGCGCCGTGACGGGCACCGACGCGGTGACGGAAATCACCGATCTGTGGACATTCGAACGCGATCTGTCGCAGCAGGATCCGACCTGGCGGCTGGTCGCCGCCCGTAGCGCCTGATCACGGACCCGATCGTCGGTCGCCCCGCGGTGTTCCGCGTCATGGCCGATGAACACTCGGGGATCACGGCTTGCAACGCTGGTTTCCGTGATGGCGATGGATGATGGTGGGCAATGCCCCGCCGTGACGGGGTGAGGGAATGAACGAGACAAAGCCTCGGGTGGGTCTGTTCGTGACCTGCCTGGTCGACCTGCACCGGCCGTCGATCGGCTTCGCCGCAATCAAGTTGCTGGAGCGGGCGGGTTGTCAGGTGGAAGTGCCTCGGGCGCAGACCTGTTGCGGGCAACCGGCCTACAATTCGGGGGACCGGCGGACCGCCCGCGATCTGGCAGTGGAAATCGTCGAAGCGTTCCGGGGGTACGATTATGTCGTCGCGCCGTCGGGGTCATGCGCGGGAATGCTGAAGCATCATCTGCCGCATCTGTTCGATGACGACCCTAATCAGCGGGCGGTCGCGGACGCGATGGCGCTTCGGGTATTCGAGCTTGTCAGTTTCCTGACCGATGTGTTGGGGGTCCGAGATACCGGGTTGGCATCCTCAGTCGGCTTGGTCACCTATCACGACAGCTGCTCGGGATTGCGGGAACTGGGGGTCCGACAACAGCCGCGCGATCTGCTGAAGGCGGCTGGGGCGACGGTGGTAGAGATGACGGAACCCGAGATCTGCTGCGGTTTCGGCGGGACGTTTTGCGTGAAGTATCCGGAGATCTCAGTGCGGATGGTGTCGGACAAGACGAAGGACATCGTGGCGACCGGGGCCGAGACGGTCCTGGCCGGCGATTTGGGCTGTCTGCTGAACATCGCCGGACGACTGCAACGGGAGGGGCATCGCACGCATGTGCGGCATGTGGCCGAAGTGCTGGCCGGAATAACGGACGATCTGCCGGGGATCGGCGAAGGGCGAGATTAGAGAAATATCAATCTGACCCGATCACCGGGCGACCTCGGGCCGAAGAAAGTGCTCGCCAGGCATGATCGAAGCGTTTCCACTCAAGCGGAGAGCGCCTTCGGCAATTTCAGCCTGACTCGAATTGCGAAGCGACCTCAGGCTAATGAAATTGCTCGACAAATACGTGCTAGACCATTTTCAGCCTGACTGTGCACGCCGAAAATGGTCTATCTCTTTGTTGATCGCATGATTTACGCGCCGGGGACGTTCCGCTCAGCGCGATAATGCTCTAGTCTAGGCGTGCAGCGGCCGGCGCGCGATCGGCGCCTCCCCGAGGCCTCGTTTCAAGACGATACCGTGGCGGCGCAGCATGCGGTAGAGCGTTACCCGCGAGACCCGCAGCGCGTCAGCGGTCGACGTGATATTCTCGCCCATTTGCTCCAGCGCCGCCAGCAGCATGACCCGTTCCTCGGCAGAGCCCGGCTTGGCTGCGGCAGACGGCGGCGCTGGCGGCGCGGACGCCCCGGGTGGCCGGTCGTCCAACCCGATCAGCGCCGTCGTATCGATCAGCTTCCCGTCGCCGATCACCACGGCGCGGCGCACCACCGACATCAGTTCGCGCACATTGCCGGGCCAGCGGTTACGGCGCAGCGCTGCCAGCGCATCTGGCGAGAAGCCCTCGATCTGGCGATTGAAGTCGCGCTCCGCCGCCCGCAGAAAGTGATAGGCCAGGGGCGCGATATCCTCCGGCCGCTCGCGCAATGGCGGCACGGGCAGCGTCAGCACGTTCAACCGGTAGAACAGGTCCTGGCGGAACCGTCCCTCGGCGATCGCCTGATCCAGCCGCACATTGGTGGCAGACACGATACGAACGTCCAGACCAATGGTCTCGCGACCGCCAACCCGCCGGATCTGGCCCTCCTGGAGGAAGCGCAGCAGATGACCCTGCAGGTCGATCGGCATGTCGCCGATCTCATCCAGGAACAGGGTGCCCCCTTTGGCATATTCGATCTGACCGATGGTGCGAGACGCGGCTCCGGTGAAGGCACCCTTTTCGTAACCGAACAATTCGGACGCCACCAACCCGGACGGGATCGCCGCACAGTTCACCGCCACGAACGGTCCGTGCGCCCGTTGCGAGCCCTCGTGGATCGCGCGCGCCAGCAACTCCTTCCCGGTGCCGCTCTCGCCGGTAATCAGCACCGGCTCATCGGTCTGTTCGAACCGCCGGACCAAAGCGGCCACGCGGCGCATCGCCGGACTTTCGACAACGATTTGCGAAAGCAGTGGCGCCCCCCGAAGCTGTCGTGTCGAACGCGGGACGTCGCTTCGAAGATCGACGGTTTCGTGCAACCGGCTCAGCAGGGTCGGGTCCTCGGCCGCACGTTCCAGCAACAGACGGGCCAGCCGCTGGGCCGGAACACGTGCCAGGTCATCGAAGCTGACCCGAGCCATCGTGGACCTCTCAACGCCCGACGGTCTGCGTCTCTCCGGTAAATACGGCCGGCTTTCGGACATCCTGGATCGTTTCCATTTATGATGTGAACGACGCCTGTTTCATCACGTGACGTGTTATCGCAAACCTCCCGGATGCGGGATCACGACCGCGTGCCACGCCATCATCAGAAAGGGAGCGTGACAATCTCGCCGCCAAGGGTACAGCCGCACGCCGGCCACACGGATGGATAAACGAAACTTCCTCCAGGAAGGCCTCGCAACCGTTCCATGTCCGATATCGTCGCGTGAGGCCGATGAATCGATTGTTCTGGATTCCGATACGGCCCGGTGTGTAGAGGCTGTCGCATGGGTATGCCGGCCAATCCATCAGTTCTTTTATTGTTCGCCTTGGCTGGCCCCGCCTGGGCCGGCCGGGCGCCAATAGTCCAGCCGCATCGGTCTGCGCCTGTCACGTCCCAATCGTCGCCGCTGCTGCCCGCCTCCGCCATTGCAACAGCTTCGCATACAGCGGCAAGCTGGACTAGCCGCCACGCCGCCGTGGCCGATCCGGCCACGCTGTGCGAGACGGCGGTCACCACCGCGGAATACGCCGGCCGGCTGCCATCGGGTCTGCTAAGCGCCATCAGCCTGACCGAAAGCGGCCGGGTCGAACCCGCCACGGGTCGAGCCCGGCCCTGGCCTTGGACGATCAATGCAGGGGGCGAAGGCCAGTTCTTCGAAACCAGGCAAGCGGCGATCACCGCTGCCAAGGCCCTTCAGGACAGGGGGATCAGATCCATCGACGTCGGATGTTTGCAGGTGAATCTGATGTATCACGCGGATGCCTTCGCCTCCTTGCAGGATGCGTTCGATCCACGCACCAACGCGAACTATGCCGCTCGCTTTCTCAACACGCTCTATGCCGACAGCAAGGATTGGGAAGCCGCGGTCGCCGCCTACCACTCGGAAACGCCGGGGCTGGGCGAGGCCTACCGGGTGTCGGTGATGGCTCGGTGGCAGAACGGCCATCCGCATGCCCCGATCACCGGGCGGGTCGCTTATGGCGATTTCGCCGGGGCAGGCAAGGCCTACGGCGACAAACCCCATATCGGTGGATCGTACGGCGACCCCGCCTATCGCGCGTTCGAGCCGAGCTCGCTTGTCTACGGGGCCTTCGCGCCGCGCTGAGAGCCAGACCCGCCTCACTCGAACGGCGAAGCGAGCCCAGGCCGAAGCAGTTGCTGGCCAGACATCGGCTGGAGCGTTTCCGCTCAATCCCCCGGCCTGTTGCCCGACACCACGATGGACGAAAAGGCGGTCGGAGTGAACCGACGCCGCCTCGAGTAGCTGGCTGAACGACTGGAACCACGGGTCCAGGCTGAAGGGTTTGCCGAACTCCGCGCGAGGTGCCGCTCTCTGCAGTTTCATCAAAGCCTATTCGGTCGGTTGGTTCCGTCAGGTCGCGGAGTGCAGAGACGCGTGCCCATTCGCGTTCAGCCGTCATCGCTCCTACACACCGCAGCCTTCCTCGCGCAGCAGGTCGATGACCGCGTCCGCCGGCACCTCGGCGCTGGTGAATGCCTGGCCGATCCCCCGCGCCAGCACGAAATGCAGCGCTCCCGTCCCGCATCTTCTTGTCACGCTGCATGTGCCCGATCAGCGTCTCCGCCGAGAACCGCCGATTCAGCATCGACAGGTCCGCGGGCAGCCCGACCGCAGAGATATGCGCGATCACCCGCTCCGCGTCCGCCGGGGGGCATAATCCCAGCCGGGCCGACAGCTTGAACGCCAGGCCGAGACCGACGGCGACGCCCTCACCATGCAAAAGGCCGCCGTCGTAGCCGTATTCCGCCTCCAGCGCATGCCCAAAAGTGTGGCCCAGGTTCAGCAGGGCGCGGCCATCGTTTGGCTTTTCCTCGCGCTCATCATCGCCGACGACGGCGGCCTTGAAGGCGCAGGCGCGCTTGATCGCCTCAGCCTGAGCCTCACGGTCGCCGGAGACGATGCTCTGGCCGTGCATCTCGCACCAGGCGAACAACGCGGCATCGCCGATCAGGCCGGCCTTGGCGATTTCCGCGTAGCCCGCTTTCAGTTCCCGTGGCGGCAGCGTTGCCAGCGTGGCGGTGTCCGCCAGCACCACCTTCGGTTGGTAGAAGGCCCCCACCAGATTCTTGCCGCGCCGTGTGTTTACTCCCGTCTTTCCGCCGACAGACGAATCCACCTGTGACAGCAGCGTGGTCGGGATCTGGATGAATGGGAGGCCGCGCAGGGTCGTCGCCGCGGCGAACCCGGCCAGGTCGCCGACCACGCCGCCGCCCAGAGCGATCACCGCAGTCCGCCGCTCGACCCGGGCTTCCAGCAACTGGTCCACCACGTCCAGATAGGTGTCCATGCTCTTGGACGCCTCGCCGCCCTTGACGACGATGGAACTCGCGGCGATCGCGGTTTCGGCCAGCCCGTCCATCAAGGTCTGCAGATGCAGTGCGGCGACGGTCCGGTCGGTGATTACCATTGCCCGTTTCTGCGGCAGTTTCGGTGCCAGCAGCGCCCCGGCCCTGGCCAGCAGGTTGTCGCCGATCACCACGTCGTAGCTGGAACCAGGCAGCTATCACGTGTAGCCGCCGGGCCGGTTTCCAGTCCATCAGCGCATTCATGACGGTTGATGTGGTGTAGTCCGGGTGCTCCTCGCCGCAATCCACGATCATGTCGGCCTCGGCATAGACCGGATAGCGCTGTTCGATCAGTCGGCGCAGCGTCTCCTCGCGGTCAACGCCGTTCAGCAGAGGGCGGTTGTCCCGTGCTCGCCACGCGGCGGAGCAGCGTCGGCAAGGTGCAACGCAGCCAGACCGTCACCGCATCGGCTCGAGTCGCTTCGCGCGTTCGCTCATCCATGAAGGCGCCGCCGCCAAAGGCCAGCACCATCGGGTCGCCCGCCAGCAGACGCCGGATCACCCGCCGCTCGCCGTCGCGGAACGCTGCCTCGCCGTATCGTGCGAACAGTTCGGGGATGGTGCAGCCAGCCGCCAGTTCGATCTCCTGATCGGCGTCGCGGAACGGCAGACCCAGGCGCGCGGCCAGCCGACGGCCGATCGAGGTCTTGCCGGCTCCCATCAGGCCGACCAGCACGATGCTGCGGCCGGCGAGTGCGTCGGGAACCGGAATCGTCTCCCGCAGAGCAGAGTTGCGTGTCATGATCCGGGACGTTAGCACACCGGCTCCGGAACAGGCGATTGCCCGCGAGTTCCATGCCGTCCGGAAAACCGATTTCAGGAGCCACGATGATTCGCATCTTCCTGTTTGTCGTCCTCGCTGGCCTGGTGGCTCTGGCGGGCGGTGTGCTGATGCTGGGGGCGTTCCCGCCCACGCCGCACCCGCAGGCGGTGGAGAAGGTCGTGCCCAACGACAAGTTCACCGCCCATTAGGCCGTCGGCCAGTTCATGGACCCGAAGGTCGACGCCTTCCTGGAGATGCTGACGGTCGAGCGTGGTGCCACCCGGAACACAATTGAATCGTATACCCGTGATCTGACCGACTTTTCCGAATTCGCTGCCAGCCGCGGCCAGGCCACCGCCGCTGCGAACGCCGATACGTGCCAGGGCTATATGGCGTCGCTGCACGCCCGCGGCCTGTCCGCCCGCACCGCCGCACGGCGGCTGTCGACGTTGCGCCAGTTCCATCTGTTCCTGTTGAAGGAGGGCGTGCGCCCGGACGATCCGACCAGCCAGCTCGATACGCCCCGCTTGCCGAGGCCGCTTGCCAAAATTTCTGACCGAGGCCGAGGTCGATGCCTTGTTGGCCGCCGCCGTTCACAGGCCAGGCCGCCCTGGCGCGCTGGCTCGTGCGGCGCTGGAATTGCTCTACGCGACCGGGATGCGGGTTTCCGAATTGCTGTCGCTGCCACGTGCGGCCCTGGGTGCGAAGGCCGAGGCGATGATCATCAAGGGAAAGGGCGGCAAGGAACGGATGGTGCCGCTGTCCGCCGCGGCCAAGCAGGCCGCCACCGCGCTGCTGGCGGCAACGGAGGCGAAGAGCCCGTGGCTGTTCCCCGGCCGCGACCCGAAGCGCTCGCTGACCCGGCAGGCGTTCTTCCTGTTGCTCAAGCAGATCGCGCTGGAGGCCGGCCTGGACCCGGAACGGGTCTCGCCGCACGTGCTGCGACATTCGTTCGCGTCGCACATGCTGGCGCGCGGGGCGGATCTGCGCAGTCTGCAGATGCTGCTGGGGCACGCGGACATCTCGACCGTGCAGGTCTACACCCACACGCAGACCGAGCGGCTGCGGAAGCTGGTGGAGGACCATCATCCGCTGTCGCAGACCCGCAAGGCGTAACGGTGGGGCCGGCCGCGGCGGAAGGTTGCGCCGCGGGACAAGCGGTCCGGTGAAGTGCCCGTCCTGGCACTTGGGCGAACCGGCTATTTCGGTCCAACGGCCCCGTCGGAACCGTCCGCGTCGGAACCGTCCGCGTCGGAACCGGCCTCGATATCGCCGAGCACTTGTGCCACGCTCCATACCAGTGCGGTGCCGTCGCATCGCTCCACCCAGCGCCAAACAGTACCGGCCGGCGCGGCACGTGCACGCCAGACCTCGAGCCCGAAGTCGCCCGGTCCCGGAAGGCCAGGCTCCGCCCAGCGCGCGAAGGCACGCGCCAAACGCCGGATAACCGTCTGTCCCCCATGTCCGGCCAACGCGCCGCCGCTCCACCCCGCAACGCCCGGCGCCGCTTCGTCGACCAGACCGACACGACGTCGTGCGACCTCCGGGCCGGGCCGCGGCACGTCCCGAATTCGGCGAAGCCCGGTTCGGTACAGGCGAGAAAAGCGCGAAACGCCTATTGAAGGCCGCATTCAGCATGCTGATGAACCCAACCGCGTACGGTGCGACGTCCTCCTCTGTGGGCGGCATCGAGACCTCGGCCGAGAGGTGTGCAAATGTCACGTATCAGGGACGGTCGGATGCGCCAAAGAGACTGACATCGCCGTCTCTCTCGACCAGGCACGTCCGTAGAAGCCGCATGTAAGGCGATAGAACCTGGCCGCGCCGATCGTAACGTTCGCCGCTCACGTCAGCCGGTCACGCTGATCCAGGCTCATTCGGTCGCTGGGCCGCGATGAGCAGGAAAGTCGGCCGCTCGCGCTCCTCCGCCAGCTCGGGCTGCGCGTGGATCTGCGCATCCGTCGGCCCCCACTCTTCGATATGGGTGATGCTGAAGCCGGTGCGGATGAGCAGGTTCACCGTGGTCCCGATCGTGCGGTGCTGCTTCACGACACCGTCGGTGAGCCAGTCCGTGGTACGGGGCCCTTCCACCAGATAGCCATCGACAGGCCATGTCTTGCGGCCGTCCGCGTCGACTGACCAGCCCGGGCGCGTGGGCGCCATGTAGATTGGATGCTCGATCGAAAAGACCAGGCGGCCAGCGGGAACAAGGGCGCGATGAATCGTCGCCAGCAGCCCGGCCAGATCCTCGATGTAGTGTAGCGCGAGGGAACTGTAAGCGAGGCTGAATGAGGCCGCGGCCAGATCGAGTTGTTCCAGATCCGCGCGGGCGTACGTTATCGCGGGATCGCTTGTGGCGTCACTGGCTCGCGCCAGCATATTCCGCGACACATCGAGGCCCAGCACCCCTGCCGCCCCTTGCTCGCGCGCCCAACGACAGAACCAGCCGAAGCCGCAGCCCAGGTCCACGATATCAAGGCCGCGCAGATCGGGCAGCAGCGCGCGTAGCGCCGGCCATTCCGGTGCGCCCGCCAAACCGTCGACGGACCGGTTCAACTGGCTGTAGCCCTGGAAGAATTCGGGACTGTCGTAAATGTTCTGCGTCACTGTCTCGCACTGCCTCCGCAGAATGGACGTTGCACACCCGCCGCAGAAGCGCCAAGAATAGTGCGCGCGCCGCTCGGACCACTCACCGCTGATTTCGGCCCGTGCCGGCTGGTGCAATAAAAACGTTCGGACGGCAACAGCCGCATCGCACGAACCCCCGGGGAGGAACGCATGCTCACGCTCAACGTCCTGAAACCCAGCGTCAACAACATGACCGTCCGGGCCTTCGTGCGAGCGGCTGGCCTGGAATTCACCGAGGCGGATGCCTGGGGCCACACCCGCTCCGCGGCGTTCCTGGCGAAGTGCCCGGCGCATTCCACGCCGATGCTTGAGGCCGACGGCCTGCCCAAGGGCGCGCTGTGGGAAAGCTGTGCGATCATGCAGTATCTCTGTAACAAGCATCACCTCGACCGCTTCTACCCGACCGACCCAGACCGCCGCGCGATGATCGACAGCGCGATGTTCTACGTGACCGGCACGCTGTATCCGCTGGTCGCGCGCGCCACCTATCCGGCGCTTGGCTTTCCGGCCTATCCCGGCGAGGTGGCAGCCAGCGATGCATCGGCCGAAGCCAAGGAAGCGGCCCGGCTGGCCGCGCAGCACGCGCTGGACGACCCGTTGGGGGTGATCGCCGGCTTCTTCATCGGCGGCCAGAAGTTCATCGGCGGTGACACGCCGTCGATCGCCGATTTCCGACTGGCCGGCACGCTCGAATTCCTGGCGGCGATCGACTACCAGCCTGCTGCCTGGGTGCCGGCCTATCTGGCCGCGATGGCGACCGCGCTGGGCGCCGCCTATACCGAGCCCGCGGCTGACGTGCACGGCTACATCGACCATGTAAAGTCGAAAACCACCTGATAGAGGAGGCCCGCGTGATCAAGAGCCTGCACCACAACGCCTATCGTTGCCGTGACTCGGAGGAGACCCGGGTCTTCTACGAGGATTTCCTCGGATTGCCGCTGAGCGGCGCACTGGTGATCGACGAGACCAAAAGCGGCCGCCCGACCAAGGTGCTGCACACGTTCTTCCGTATGGATGACGGCTCGTTCCTGGCGTTCTTCGAGGCGCCCGACATGCCGTTCGAGTTCAAGCCGCAACATGACTTCGACTTGCACATCGCGCTCGAGGTCACGCAGGACGCGCTGCATGCCATGTTCGAGAAGGGCAAGTCGGCTGGCATAGAAACCCGCGGGATTTCTGACCATCGATTCATCGACTCGATCTACTTCCGTGATCCGAACGGATACGTAATCGAACTGACCGCCAAACGGCCCGGTCATGACGAGGCGATGGATCCCGCAGGCAACCGCGCTCGCGATATTGTGCGCGAATGGACGGCGGAGAAGACACACGCGGCCTGATGCTCGCCTCAATGTGGCGGCCCCTTGGCCGGGCCGCGCTTTGCCGAGAACGCCGGCCCGGCGGCAGAAACCTGCCGCTTCCAACGACGACGGCGTGACCGCCCATCGCGCTGGTCAGGCCTGCTCAATGCCCGGATAAGACCAGGCATAAAGGCTGGGAATCACTCAGGGGGTCCGTTCCTCGGGCGCTCTGGTGTGGCCGCCAGCGCAGCTGTGATTTCGTCGATACCCGAACCCCGCGCGCCTGGGGCCGTTCAAAGTTGGCTACGTCAACCACAGAGGTACGGGTCAACGACATGAATCGACGCAACGCTCTCATGGCTTTGTCCGGTGCGATGGCGACCCCATTGCTGGTGACTCTTCCGGGCCTGGCAACCGCCCAGTCGGCAAAGCTCCCCACATTGGACCATTCGCAATATGAAGCAGAGACTTTGATGTTTGGCGGTTTGTCCAAGCAGGCCAGCCAGCTCGCGGTCGAGCGGAGCCGTAATCCGAAGATCAAGGAGTTTGCCGAGTTCGAGATCGATGAGCAGACGACGATGGCGCAGGTTTTGACCGACAAAGCCAACCCCGAGCCGGTTCCGATCGATCCTGAGCATGCCGAAATCCTGAAGCGCCTGCAGGGTGTTTCCGACACGGACTTCGACAGGGCCTATGTTCAGGAGGAGCTAACCGTACACGCGGAACTGCTGACCGCGCAGCAGTCGTTCCTCAATAACAGGCCGTCCGACGATGACTATCGACATATCGCGATGCTGGCCCGGACAGTGATCCAAATGCACGTCACGATGCTGCATGATTTGCAGGCCGCGCTGCCGGCGTGAGGTCCGCGACCTCAGGATCGCGAACCGGGCGCGACCGGCTCGGCTCGCGATCGTTTCCGAGCGAGAGCTTCAAAGCGTGATCAACGTGTGCTTCGGCTCTCATCAGTCAAGCAGGACGGAATGCTTACACTTGACTGAGCAGCCATCTCCACCACGACGGCTTTTCGTTGACGAGCCGCACCAGGTCGGCGGCCAGCCCATTGATGTCGGGTTTCTGTGACGCCATTGACGCCACCAGCAGCCGAGCATTGCCTTGCTGGTCGAAGACGTAGATGGCGGAACTGTGGGTGACTTCGTATTTGCGCCGATCGTTGGAGGGCGTCACCGAATAGGCGATTCGGAATCGCTTCGCCAGCCGCTCCAGTTGGTCTGCGTTGCCCCGGAGGCCGACGAAATCAGGACCGAACAGGCTGACGTAGTTCTTGAGCACGGGAATCGTGTCGCGGTCTGGATCGACGGTGACGAACAGGAAGCGGATATGCTGCGCCTCATCGCCTGTCTTGCTCAGCGCGGCAGCGACATTTTGCATCGTCAGAGGACAGACATCCGGACAGAACGTGTAGCCGAAATACAGCATCGTCACGACGCCGTGGTAGTCGGCCTGCGTCACCGTCCGGCCGTCGGGCGTCGCCTGAAGGGTGAAATCGAGCGACGGTGAGGTGCCGGTCACGTCGATATCGTGCCAGGTCTCATCGTCGGCGCGCGCCGCTCCCAAAGGCAGGTACGGCGGTCAGAAGGCCGAGTGCCTCTCGGCGTCTCACGGTTCGACTCATTTGGGCCCGACCCCCTGGATGGCGAACGGCGCGCTGACCGAAGCGCCGTCGGTGAATTGCAACGTCACGATTTCGGTGCCTTGATGAGTCAGCAAAGCGCCGGTCGGCTGCATGCACATCAGGTGGTACCCCCCGGGAGAAAATCGAATGCTGCCGTGCGGAGGAACCGGCACCGACGTGACCATCGCCATCCGTGACATCGCCGCCCTCGGTGATCGACCGGTGCAGCATCACCGATTGACAGTCGGGCGCACTGGCCCCGGACAGGACAAGCGGCATGACGCCGCGGTTTTGCAGCGTGAAATACCCGGCGGCGGGTCGTGACGGCAGCAGCACCTGCATTCTCGCATCGGTCACCTTGACATCTGGTGATGCGCCCATGCCGAGGGCGTTGCCGCCAGCGCCAGAAGCAGGGCGCTAACGCCCGGTCCAACCCCTGGACGAAACCCGGACCCCAGGCGCGATCTCGATATCATCTCTGTTGTTGCCGCCGCACTGACGGTCCTCCTGCAGTCGGATGTTATTCATGCATCAGCATGAACGCGACCGAACTCATCATCGATGACGGGATCCATACGACCAGGCCGCCCAGGTGCTGATCGAGCAGCGCGCCGACCGATGGAAACAGCCGCCCGCACAGATCGTAATAGGAGTACAGCGGCGTCATCCCGAATGTAAGACGCGCGCCAAGCAGAAGCTGAGGGAAGATGACCAGGATGCAGGTGGCGAGGCGCACCGCGTAGGAATGCCGCGCCGGCGGGGCTGACCTCGGGTCGAGAACGAAGCACCAGAACAGCAGTCCGTCGATCACCATGCTCAGGTTCATCGTGGTGTAGAGCACGGGCGAGATCATCGCGTGGAAATGGATATCCGGCTGGAGCCAGAACCAGATCAGGCCGACAAAGAGGACGCCGGCGATCACGGGGGTCTGCACGATGCGCAGCGCCTGCCGGACCCAGCCCGCCCGCACCATGCGCCGGCCCGCCGTCGGCATGCCCCGCGCGATCGTCTCGCCGGGCCAGGCCAGGGCGATCAGGAACGGGCCGAGATGGTGCATCCCGAGATGCTGCAGCCGGTTCAGAAAGAACATGTGCTGCGACAGGTAGACGAAATGCGTCTGCAAGGTGCCGTAGATCAGAACGATGCCGGCCAGGAAAGCGGTTCGCCTCAGCCAGTGCGGCCGGTCTGCCGCCCGGGTCAGCGTCAGGCCGCGGAAATACCAGGCCAGACGGCAGCGCGATCCCGAGATACTCGATCCAGGAGAAGTCCCACGGCGCGATCACCGGCATTTCAGCCGGGTAGGTCGCGCAGGCCCACCACAGCATAGCGCCGCCGCCACCACGACGGCGGAGAGCAACACGGACGGGTCGGAGCCGCGGGGGATCGCGAGGGCGGCGATAGGGGGCGGGCTGGTCACGGCGCCGAGGCATCGGATCGACGGCAGCCGCTGACAAGTTACAACCGGCTTATTTGTTGCCGATCCGATCTGAATGTTTCCCGTGTTTGATCGCCGCAGCGATGCGAGTGTGGGGCGACGAGCCTCATGGGCTGTAAACAGCGCCAGCGGCAGTCACAAATGGGGCCACGCCCGCGCGTGAACCACCGTGCACTGGACAATCGCACGCGGCCGCAGCGCATAGGACCGCCGCCAAACGAGCGACACGGTGTCCAGGAGCCCCGCGCGTAAGACCATGATGTATTTCAGCCGCATGAAGACCACGCTCATCCTGGGCGTCTGCCTGCTCGGGATACTGCTCGGCGTGCCCAATCTGTTTCCCGCCCCGGCCGCGTGGATGCCCTGGCGCACGGTTCACCTCGGCCTCGACCTGCGCGGCGGCAGCTATCTGCTGCTCGAGGTCGACATGAAGGCGGTGGTGAAGGAGCGGCTGGACAGCCTGGCCGATGGGGTCCGGCAGGCGTTGCGCGGCGGCCAGATCTTCTACCAGACGCTGGAGCCACAGCCAGACCAGAATCGGGTCCTGCTGCGGCTGCGCGACGCCAGCCAAGACCGATGCCGCGGTCGCAGCGCTGAAGCCGCTGATCAGCCAGGATGCTTCGACCGGCCGGCCGGACATGACGATCGGTCGCAGCCTGACGGCACCGATCACCCTGACCCTGTCGGCGCCGGCGCTGGCTGCGCGGGCCGCCGGCGCGGTCGACCAGTCGATCGAGATCGTCCGTCGACGCATCGACGAGACCGGCGTGGTCGACCCGCAGATCACCCGCCAGGGGCAGGATCGCATCGTCGTGCAGCTTCCCGGCGTTGGCGATCCGGACCGCATCAAGCAGTTGATCGGCAAGACCGCGCACATGACGTTCCGGCTGGTCGATGAGACCGCCAACCCCGCCGCCGGCGGTCCGCCGCCGCCGGGCGACGAATACCTGCCGATGCAGGACCGTCCGAACGAGAAGATCGCGGTGCGCAAGCGGATCGATGTCGACGGCGCCGACCTGACCGACGCCCGCGCCGGCACCAACCCGGAAACCGGCGAGTGGGTGGTCAACTTCACCTTCAACTCGATTGGCGCCCGGCGCTTCGCCGATGTCAGCCGCGCCAACGTCAACCACCGCTTCGCGATCGTGCTGGACGACAAGGTGATCTCCGCCCCGGTCATCCGCGAGGCGATCACCGGCGGCCGCGGTCAGATCAGCGGGTCGTTCACCGCGCAATCCGCCAACGACCTGGCGGTGCTGCTGCGCGCGGGCGCGCTGCCGGCGCCGCTGACGGTGGTGGAGCAGCGCAGCGTCGGGCCGGAACTGGGCGCGGACAGCATCCGCGCCGGCGCGATCTCGCTGGTCGCCGGGTTCCTGTTCGTCATCGCCTTCATGGGCGTTCTTCTACGGCCTGTTCGGCTGGTTCGCGAACCTCGCCCTGGTGGTCAACCTGTTCCTGATGCTGGGCATCATGTCGCTGCTGCAGGCCACGCTGACGCTGCCCGGCATGGCGGGTATTCTGTTGACCCTGGGCATGGCGGTCGACGCCAACATCCTGATCAACGAACGCATCCGCGAGGAGCAGAAGCTCGGCCGGCCGCCGCTGGCCGCGCTGGAGCACGGCTTCAAGCGAGCCTACAGCACAATCTTCGACAGCAATGCCACCGCGTTTCTGGCGCACGTGATGCTGTTCGTCTTCGGCTCCGGCCCGGTGCGCGGGTTCGCGGTGACCATCACCGTCGGCATCGCCACCTCGCTGTTCACCGCCTGGATGCTGACCCGGCTTCTGGTCTCCCGCTGGTATGTCGCCACGCGGCCGAAGCTGCTGCCGGTCTGAGGTTTTCCCCGATGTTCGTCAAACCCCGTTTCCGCCTGGTTCCCGACAACACCCGCATCCACTTCATGCGGGGCCGGTACATGGGCCTGATCGTCTCGGCGATCCTGTCCACCGCCTCGATCGCTCTTGTTCTTCTATCCCGGCCTGAATCTGGGCATCGACTTCTCGGGCGGCGTGGTGATGGAGGTGCGCACCCAGGGGCCGGCGAATTTCGGCCAGATCCGCGCCGCGCTGAACGCCGAACACATCCCCGACCAGGGCGTGCAGCGCTTCGGCGACCCGTCGGAGGTGCTGATCCGCCTCGGTGCTCAGCCGACCGAACAGGCCACTCAGGCGGCGGTGGCACGCGTGCGGACCGCGCTGGAGAAGGGGGTCCCTGGCTCCAGGATCGAGCGCACCGACGCGGTCGGCGCCAGCGTCTCGGCGGAGTTGTTCCGCAACGGCCTGCTGGCGCTGGGTATCAGCCTGCTGATGATCCTGGTCTACATCTGGTTCCGCTTTGAGTGGCAGTTCGCTGTCGGGGCGGTGGTCACACTGGTCCTGGACATCACCAAGACGATCGGCTTCCTGGCGCTGACCCGCATCGAGTTCGACCTGGTGATGGTCGCGGCCATCCTGACCGTGCTGGGCTATTCCACCAACGACAAGGTCGTCGTTTACGACCGGGTCCGCGAAAACCTGCGCAAATACAAGTCGATGCCGCTGCGGGAACTGATCGATCTGTCGATCAACGAGACGCTGAACCGGACCCTGGGCACGTCGATGACGGTGTTCCTCGCCAGCCTGCCGCTGGCACTGTTCGGCGGCGAGTCGATCTCGGGCTTCGCCTGGGTGATGCTGTTCGGCATCGTCGTCGGAACTTCATCATCGATCTTCATCGCCGCGCCGATCCTGTTGTTCCTGGGCGAGCATCGCCTGCGCCGCGAAGCCGCGGCACCGGTCACGGCGCCGGTCAAGGGAGACCAGCCCAAATCCCCTCCACCCAAATCTTCTCCGGCCAAGGCGACCCCGGCCAAGACCGCGACGGCCCCGCGACGGTGAGCGCGCGCCGGCGCGGATTGCTGGCCGGTCCTTTCGTTGCGGCGGTCGCCGCTTTGCTGCCCGCGGCTAGACAATTTTCAGCCTGACTGTGCAGGCCGAAAATGGTCTATCTCTCTGTTTGATCGCATGATTCACGCGCCGGGACGTTCCGCTCAGCCCGATCATGCTCTAGTCTAACCGAGCCGCTAGCCCGATTTCACCATGAGTGGAAATGCTCTATCTCATATTTATCGAGCGATTTCATCAGCCTGAGGTCGCTTCGCCACTCGAGATAGGCTGATATTGCCCTAAGCGACCATGCATCGTTATGCCGAGCGGGTGGCGCCGGCGTCCCTTCAGTGTCGCGTTGTTTCAGAGCTCGGAAATCGGTGGTGGACGACACCGCCAGGTGGCATACAGGCGAGATAATTGCAGTTTCTCCTCAGGAGGCCGTGGAGCACAAAAATCAGATGGCCGCGGTTTCGGAAAATCAGGCGACTATGAGTACGGAAACGACGCTCGGCGTGTTGACCAGTGGTGGCGATTGCGCCGGTCTCAATGCCGTGATCCGTGCAGTGGTCGCGCGTGCCGCTCAAGGTTACGGCTGGCGTGTTCTCGGCATCCGCCAGGGCACCCACGGCCTTCTGCGCCGGCCTGTCGACTTCGCGGTGCTCGACCTGCACGCCGCCGGCCCCGCCATGGCGCGCATGGCTGGCACGATCCTTGGCACGACCAACCGCGGCGATCCGTTCGCCTATCCGATGTCGGAGGGCGGTCTCGAGGACCGTTCGGCGGAGGTGATCGAAGGCGTCCGCCTGCTTGGCCTGGACGCCCTGATCGGCATCGGCGGCGATGGGAGTCTCGCCATCCTTCGCCACCTCGCTCAGCAGGGCAACATCCCCTTCGTTGGCATACCCAAAACGATCGATAACGATGTAGGAGCCACCGAAAGCTCGATCGGATACAACACCGCGGTCATGGTGGCGACCGAAGCGATCGACCGCCTGCAACCCACCGCTGCGAGCCACGACCGGGTCATGATCCTCGAGGTGATGGGGCGCGACAGCGGTCGGATCGCACTCGCGGCCGGCATCGCCGGAGGTGCCGACATCATACTGGTGCCCGAGATACCCTACAGTATCGACCTCGTCGCCACCCATATCAGCAGGCTGCGGCAAGACGCGCACAACTTCGCCATCGTTGTCGTCTCCGAGGCCGTGCGAGACAACGCCGGTCAGCGTGTGCAACACCAGCATGCACTCGGCGGCGTTACATACGGCGGCATCGGCCACGTGATTGGCGAGGCACTTGCCCGGCTCACCGGCGCGGAAACACGTGTGACGGTGCTTGGCCACGTGCAACGCGGCGGCCAGCCGACCTGGGACGACCGTCTGGTCGCGTCCGCTTTTGGCGTGCATGCCGTGGACCTCGTCGCCGAGGGCAAATTCGACCGGATGGTCGCGTGGCAGAACCGCTGCGTGGTGGATGTGCCGCTTACTGCCGCGTTCGGGCCGACCCAGCTGATCGCCGCCGATGACACGCTGGTCCGAACCGCCCGCGGTCTGGGTATTTGCCTCGGCGACAAATAGGGGATGCGGGGCACGCGTTCCGGGTCGCTTACGGTTTCGTCCGGGGGATCGTAACTGATCCGCGCCGGCGCCGCCCGCCGGCGCAGGCTCTTCGAGCACACCAAATCGATCCGGCGTATCGTCCCGCGATGTGCGGGCGCGCGATGCTCGATTACAACAATACGGGGTCGCATCGGGTTGTCCTGGTTCGTCAGCATGACGCGGTTCGTGCTAAACCGACGAAGACTCGAAGCGCGTCCCCAACAGGAGGAAAAGCCGATGGCCGACAGCAGCAAGCCCCGATCTGGCATCCAGACCGACCGCAACCTCGCGTTGGAACTGGTTCGCGTCACGGAAGCCGCGGCGCTGGCCGCGTCGCACTGGATCGGCCACGGCAAGAAGAATGAGGCCGACGGCGCGGCGGTCGAGGCCATGCGCAGGGCGTTCGACGCGGTGGCGATCGACGGCACGGTGGTGATCGGTGAGGGCGAGATGGATGAGGCGCCGATGCTGTTCATCGGCGAAAAGGTCGGTGCCGGCGGCCCGCCGATGGACATCGCAGTCGATCCGCTCGAGGGCACGACCCTGACCGCCAAGGCAGGCCCCAACGCGATGGCGACCCTGGCGCTGGCCGAGAGCGGCAATTTCCTCCATGCGCCCGACATCTACATGGACAAGATCGCGGTGGGCGGCGGCCTGCCGCCCGGGGTGGTCAATCTCGACGATTCGGTTGCGCGCAACCTCGCGCAACCTGGCGCGGGCGAAGAAATGCGACGTTTCCGACCTGATGGCCTGCATCCTGGACCGCGACCGCCACAAGGATCTGATCGCACACTGCCGGGAGGCCGGTGCCCGGGTCATGCTGATCAGCGACGGCGACGTGGCTGGAGTGATCGCCACCGCGATGCCCGATTCGCAGATCGACATCTACCTTGGGTCCGGCGGCGCGCCGGAAGGTGTGCTGTCCGCCGCGGCGCTGCGTTGCGTCGGCGGCCAGATGCAGGGGCGGCTGCTGTACGAGTCGGATGACCAGATCGAGCGTGTCCGCGCCATGGGCCACGCCGATCCGAAGCGGTGCTTTTCGCTGCGAGGAGATGGCAAAAGGAGACGTGATGTTCGCCGCCACCGGCGTGACGTCGGGCGCCATGCTGCGTGGCGTGGTGCGCAGCCTGACCGGGGCGATCACCCATTCGATCGTGATGCGCAGCCACTCCGGCACGGTTCGCTTCATCGAGGCACACCACAACTTCGTGCAGAAGACCTGGACACCGACGTAGTGCGTCCGGTGACTTGTGCTTCGCGGCCGCATGGCCGGGCATGCGCGCGAGAAACGCCCCTGCGACTGGGGCACCACCAGGTGGGCGTAGTCGGTGGCGCCCGTGGCCACCACGGGCAAGCTGCATGCTGACCCCCGCCACAATCGTCCTGGGCGTCACCAGCAGCCTGTCCGGGCGCCGCTGGCTGTGGCGCACGCGGCGAGGAACGCGTCGCCGCCGGGATCGCCCAACGGCTCGACCTGCCGGAGATCGTCAGCCGGCTGCTCGCCGCCCGCGGGATCGGGATCGACGCCGCCGCCGATTTCCTGGAACCCACGCTGCGGGTGCTGCTGCCGGATCCGTCCGCCATGGCCGACATGGACATCGCGGCCGACCGTCTCGCCGATGCGGTCCGGCGGAGGTGAGACCGTGGCGGTCTATGGCGACTACGACGTGGACGGCGCCTGCAGCGCTGCGCTGATGGTCGGGTTCCTGCGGGCGCTGGGCTGTCCGGTTCATCACCACGTGCCGGATCGCATCAAGGAGGGCTACGGCCCGAACGCGCCGGCTCTGGTGTCGCTGGTCGCGCGCGGCGCCACCCTGATCGTCTGCGTCGACTGCGGCACCGCCGCCGCGGTCGCCCTGTCCGCCGTCGCGGGCCAGGCCGACGTGATCGTGCTGGACCACCACAAGGCCGAAGGGGCCGCCGCCCGCCATCCTGGCCACGGTGAATCCGAACCGGCTGGACTGACACCTCCGGCCTGAGCATGCCTGTGCGCCGCCGGCGTGGCCTTCCTGACCGCGATCGCGACCGTGCGGGCGCTGCGCCGCCTGGGCTTCTTCGCCAACCGAGCCGAACCCGACCTGATGGGGTTGCTCGACCTGGTCGCGCTGGCGACGGTCTGCGACGTGATGCCGCTGACCGGCGTCAACCGAGCCTTCGTCTGCCAGGGGCTGAAAATCATGGCTCGGCGTTCTCGCCCCGGGATCGCCGCGCTGCTGGACGTGACCCAGGCGCGCGACAAACTGAACGCCGCCACCTGCGGCTACGCGCTGGGGCCGCGCATCAACGCCGGCGGCCGCATCAGCGAGGCCGATCTGGGCTTGCGCCTGCTGCTGAGCGAGGACCGGATCGAGGCGCTGGCCCTGGCCGAAAAGCTGGAGGCGGTGAACCGCACCCGCCAGGACGTCGAGGCCGGCATCATGGAGGCCGCGATGTTCGCCGCCGAGATCCAGGTCGCCGCCGGACGCGCGGCGGTGCTGGTGACGGGGCAGGGGTGGCATCCCGGCGTGGTCGGCATCGTCGCCGGCCGGATCAAGGAACGCTTCAACCGCCCGGCCTGCGTGGCGGGCTTCACCGATGGGATCGGCAAGGGCTCCGGCCGTTCGGTCCCGGGCGTCGATCTGGGATCGGCGGTGATCGCCGCCCGCCAGGCCGGGCTGCTGGTGACCGGCGGCGGGCACGCGATGGCGGCCGGGTTCTCGGTGCGGGCCGAACATCTGGGCGACTTCCACGCCTTCCTGGACGAACGGCTGTCCGCCGCGTCCGCCATGCCCAGCGCGGCCGACCTGATCGTCGAGGGGACCCTGGCGGTGTCCGGCGCGACGACCGAGGTCGCGCGCCACCTGGAGCGCCTCGCCCCGTTCGGCGCCGGGAATGAGGAACCCACGCTGGTGCTGCATCGCGCCCGCGTCGTGCGGGCCGACCGGGTCGGGCGGGAGGCGACCTCGATCCGCGCGTTCGTGGAAGGCGAGGGCGGTGGGCCGCGCCTGAAGGCGATGCTGTTCCGTGCCCGGGAAGGGGCGCTGGCCGATGCGCTGCTGGCGCGGGCCGAGGGCGCTGCCGCTGCATCTGGCCGGCCATCTGCGGGCCGAGGAATGGAACGGTTCGGTCAGTCCGTGCTTCATCATCTCGGACGCCGCGGTGGCCTGATCTGCGCATGCCTGATCGGGCGGCGAACAACGACGCTTGACCGGTGAAGACGGGTCCGCTACCCACCGCCGGCCCGACGGTTGCTGCCGTTGGCGCCGGCCTGTCCCGTTCGTCTAGAGGCCCAGGACACCGCCCTTTCACGGCGGTAACACGAGTTCGAATCTCGTACGGGACGCCAGGGAAATCAAGCAGTTAGATGTGATGGGCTGAAACGAGTGTCCGGTTAGTGTCCCGCCGCACCTCTGTGAAGCCGCGCTCCGTGGCCAGCCGCGACCATCCGGCTCAGTGTCCCGGGAATTAAATGTCCCGGAAAGTCTTCCTTGAGGTCGGCGCCAGCGAAATATGGGCCGGTCGGCGCCTCGCTACCCTCTGCCCGAAGCACATCGGTATTGCGCGGACTCGCAGATGGAAACCGTGGACGGGCTTTGTTGTGCATGCCTGATTCGGTCGCGGTCGCCCGGTGGCGGGACAAGATGACGCCCGAAGTTGCACTGGATTGATTCGTCAGCATTGCTTATAATCGCATCAATGCTGACAGAGGCAATTCCGTGGCGAGCATAACGATCCGCAACCTGGACGAATCCCTGAAATCCCGTTTGCGTATTCAGGCGGCGGTTCACGGCCGCTCGATGGAGGACGAAGCGCGCGACATTCTGCGGTCGTCGCTCAATCAGGAGCCGCAGGAGCCAAAGAACCTTGGCACGGCGATCAATGCCCTGTTCAAGCCCTTCGGCGGCTTCGACCTGCCGGAGGTGCCCCGCGAACCGATGCGCGAGCCGCCGACCTTCGGCGAATGATCCTTCTCGACACCAACGTCGTCTCCGAGCTGATGAAATCAGCCCCCGAGCCTGCGGTCATGGTCTGGATCAATGCCCTCCCTGGTTCGACCGTGTTCATTTCCGCCGTCACCCAGGCAGAAATCCTCTATGGCGTGGCCTTGGTTCCGGAAGGAAAGCGGCGGGAGGGGCTGGCACGCGCCGCGCGCACCGCGTTCGAGACTTACTTTCGCGGGAGAATTCTGCCATTCGACTCCGAAGCCGCCGAGGCGTTCGCTGCGCTGGCCGCCGGCCGCCGCCAGGCTGGCCGGCCGATTTCACAGGCGGATGCTCAGATTGCCGCAATCGCCCGGTCCCGCGGTGCGGCCCTCGCCACCCGCAACATCTCGGATTTTGAGGGGTGCGGGGTCGACATCGTCGACCCGTGGGGTGCGCCGCCCTGCGCCGCGCTGACTGCCTTCGCATCCTCCTGCCGTGGCGGGCATTTGGAGATACGGCTCAGGCGCTGGTGATCCTCCCGGCCGAGGGCCAGGCCGTCCTTGATGAGATCGCCCACGACCGAGCACATGCCCTGCAAGAGATCAGCGAAGCTTACGACGTGATCATTGCCGCGCTGCCCGTATTACGAGAGGAAGCCGAGAGCCTATCGGCAGAGGGCTTCAACGCGTGGAAGGAGAACCGCGATGCTACTCATCCCGTATGGGGCAAGTTGGCAGATGAAAAGCTCGATAAGGCGGCCGTCAAAGCCGTGACCAAGACTGCCAGGGACGACGCAAAGGCCCGGTTAAAGACCGTGAAAGGCCAGATCAAGGCGCTGGAGAAGCTCGAAAAGGAACGGAGTGAACGCGTCGCCGAGGTCAATCGCCGCGCTGATCGCGAGACGGCCGAGGTGCAGGAGGCCATCTCTGAACTTCAACGGATCTGCGCCGATTCTGACGAAGCTCGCCGCTACTTCACCGTCTCCGAGAAACTGGAGATCGAAGAGAATGAGTTCAACCTGAATCTGCCGCGCTACGTTGACACCTTCGAGCCAGAAGAAGACATCGATTTGCAAATGGCATTGACCGAGCTTGCAGCGGCGGAGGCAACTTCACAGGCTGCACACGAGAAAATTCGTAGCGTATTGAAACTTCCTTAACATGGACATTGTACCAAAATGGGACGTTCCCCGCGGAAGAGTTGATTGTCACCCCAATTCGCCACCTGATTAGAAAAAGTGTTCTTTTGGCGAGGTTGTGGAGGTAAATCCGCTTTATCCGATGGAACGCGGCCGCGACTACCCGTTTCTTGAGATGGCCGCGGTGGGCGAATCCTTTTCTGGCATAATCGCATATGACACGCGCGTCTTTGAAGGTTCACTCAGTCGGTTCGCTTTGAATGATACACTATTTGCAAAGATTACACCCTGCGCTGAAAATGGAAAGGTTGCGTTTGTAGATCATCTCCCTGGTGAAAACGGGTGTGGGTCGACGGAGTTCATCGTCCTTTCGCCCCGAGAAGGCTTCGATCCATTTTTCGTATATTCGCTTACCATCTCACCATCGATTCATTCCCGTGCTGTGTCTCGTATGGAGGGATCGACAGGGTGATTGCGTGTTACCGACGAGACCTTCAAGAAATGGATGTGGGTCGCAGTTCCACGAGACAAAGACGAACAAATCCGCATCGCGGAAGCACTAAGGGCGGCGGATGATCACATCCGTGCCCTGGAAGAGCAGATTCACAAGGCGGAGCGGGTAGCGGTCGCTGTCGATCAAGCCCACTTCGCCGCTGGGCCGCACGACGTAAAGTTTCCGTATGAGTATGGTACTGCACGCACCATTCCGGCCAGTTGCAACTCCATGCCACTTGGCCGGTTTGCCGACGTTACGTCGGGGATCACGCTAAACCAAGATCGCGAAGCGGCGGACAATGGCGTTCGCTATCTGACAGTAATCAACGTCCATCGTGGCCGCATTGATCTGACAGAGGTTCGTCATCTGGAAATGCGAGGCAGCGAAGCTGAAACGAAGCGCATCTCGCCAGGAGACATCATGGTGATCGAGGGACATGCGAACTCCGCTGAAATCGGGCGCGCTGCACTTACGACAGATCGGGAAGAAGGGATGTCATTCCAAAATCATCTTTTCCGAGTCCGGGTCTGGGACAAGAAGCAGGTACGACCACGGTTCTTGGTGCGAGCTTTGAATTCGGCTCGGATCAGACGTCACTGGGTAGCGACAGCGAACACCAGCAGCGGCCTGAATACCATAAATCGCACAGCTCTTCGCCGTCTGATCCTCCCCGTTCCAGACCCTGGCGACCAGGACGTCATTATTGAGCGTTTGGAAGCGGCAGAAGCAATCGTGACCTCAATAAGGTCCCAGCTGCTCGCTGCCCGCCGAGTAAAGCAGTCGCTTTTGCAGAACCTCCTGACCGGCAAACTTCGCCTGAAAGCCTGACGCATGCCGGTCAAAACTAAGCACTGGAATGAAGAAAACACCGTCGAGGATCCTATCATTGCTTGGCTGGGATCGCCCGAGCTCGGCTGGCGCTTCGAGAACCAGGGAAGCGTGAATGAGCGCTATCGCACGGACGAGGTGGAGGTGCTGCTGCTACCCCTCCTGCGGAAGAAACTCAAGGAGCTGAACCCAGGCGTCATCACCGACAACACGCGTGCCGAGGCCATCGTCACCAGGCTGCGCGGCATCCGCGACAATGCTGAATGGATCAGGTGGATGCGCAATGAGGTGACTTACAAGTTTAGCGCCGAGGAAAACGCACAGCCGATCTGCCTAATGGATTACGACGAAATTACGAACAACGACTTTCTCGTCACCAACCAGTTTTGGGTGGACGGCGGCGACCATCGCATTCGCACTGATGTGTTGCTTTTTGTCAACGGCATCCCGCTGGTGAACATAGAGGCTAAGACCACGGCTCGCGACTGGCACAACGACTGGACGGAGGGTGCGCGACAGTGCGGGCGCTACCTGCAAGAGGCGGGGCAACTTTATCATTCAAATGCCTTCTGCGTGGCCGTGAATGAGATCACCCTGCGCTATGGTGTGCCCGGCGTGAAGTTTCACTATTGGCAGACGTGGCACAGTCCTCATCCACATAGTCATATCGAACCCGAGAACGAGCTGAAGAGCGGGATCCACGGTCTGTGCGACCGGACTAACTTGCTCGACATGTTACGAAACTTTGTCGTGTTTTATCAGGAGCAGGGACAAACCATCAAGAAGGTCGCCCGCTGGCAGCAATTCCTGGCGGCCAACGAAATGGTGAAGCGTGCACTGGAAATCGACAAGCCGCGAGGTTGGCGGCGTGGCCTTGTCTGGCACACGCAGGGGTCAGGGAAAAGCCTGACAATGCTCTTTGCCGCACGGAAGATGTGGTTCCACCCCATACTCAGCCAGCCGACGATTCTCATTATCGTCGACCGCGACCAATTGGAGGACCAGATCAGCGGTCAATTCTTCCGGACCAACACGGAGAACTGCTACGTCACCACCAGCCGCCTGGATTTGCTTGCTAAACTGCGCGAGGGCTTCCGGGGCATTATCGTCACGATCATGCAGAAGTTCCAGCCCGGAGACTTCCGGGTAGACCGGAGAAACGTAGTCGTGCTTGTGGACGAAGCTCATCGGTACTCAGGAAGGCGACCTCGGCACCGCGATGCGCTTCGTGCTGAAGGAAGCTTCATTGTTCGGCTTTACGGGAACGCCCATTGAACTAGGGGATCACGACACCCCGCGCGCGTTTGGCCGGGAGCTCTCAACCGACGACACTGGCGTCACTCGCTATGAGCGCTATCTCGAGCCGCGGTACTCCATCGCTGACTCGATTCGCGATGGTGCAACCCTACGGCTGATGTGGGAACCTAGCCCACGCGACTGGAAACTTTGGGGTAAGGAATTAGACGCGAAGTTCGACGCGGCATTTGCCCATTTGCCTGACGGTGAGCGCGAGCAGCTTAAGAAGGAAAACGCCGTCATTGACGTGATGGTGAAACTGCCCCAGCGCATTACGGACATCGCGACCGAGGTCGCCGACCATTTTGTAAAACATGTTGATGTTGGTGATGATTCCGGCTTCCACGGTCACGGTCGATCCGGTGCTGTCGGTGAACGTGCCGGTGGCGCCCACGCCCGAGGTGACGGTTCCGCTGACGACCAGGGCGGGCGCATTGATCTGCACCGCCGCGGATGACGAGATGACGATGCTTGCCCCCGTCAGGCGGATCGAGTTGCCCCACTGATCGTAGATCGCGGCTTCGCCGGGTTGCAGGCCGCGCATTCGATAGGACTGATGCCCGCTGGCGATGACGACGGCCTTTGCCGGGTCATTGTCGCGGTAGACCATGTGAAGGTCGGCATTGACCGGCGGCGAGCTGGTGAAGCCATAGCTGTAGAGGACCGGGATACCGTCACGCGCAGAGAGCACGTCGAGCGTCGATTGCACGGTCTGGACCGGGCCGGTGTCGTTGACGACCATCGTGGACCGCCCGAAGGAGGAGGACGGCCCAGCCAGCTTTTTCAGGGCCCCGACTTGCCGCTCCAGGGCGATGATGCGGGCTTCCAGCGCTGCCGACATCAATCCCCTCCCCCCACAGGGCTTCCAGCGCCACCCAGGTTCGGATTGCCTTTGATGAAGCCACCCGTCGCCGGTGCTGCCGGAGCGGCCGAGGCCGGCGCCGGGTTGGATGTCGTGGGCGAATTGACGAGCTGGGCGTCGAACAGGTTCAGCGGGTTCGGCTCCACCGCGAAGGCGTCGGGCGGCATCAGCACTAGGTCGGCGTGCGTCCCCGACAAATCCTTGCGGAAGGTCACGCTGCCGATGATCCAGTTCGCGCCAACGATGTCGGCGACAGGGGCGTTGATCGTCGCCAGACGGTTCGGCGTCCAGAGCCGGGGCGTCCCGCCGCTTGGCGGGGCATCGCGCCACGCATCACAGGTCAGCATCGCCGCCTGCGCCCGGCCTATGCGCCTTCCCTTTTCCCACTTCGCCATTGCTTCGGCGATGTCGAACGCGGGCGAGTATTGCGACGAGACCATGATCTTCACGCGATGCTCGCCGAGGGTCGGGTCTTGCGCCGCCGCCCGCTGGTTCTGCGTCGGGCTCAGATCGGCGAGCTGATAGATCGCGCTCGCGACCACGATATAGTCGCTGTATCGACCGTCCACCGACCGTTCGGCGGTGATCGCCTCGACGTTGCCTGGCACGGTGAAGCCGCTCGCCATCGAGAGCGTGCCAACCCGGTCAAGCACCAGCATCCCGGCCTCGTTCTCGTAGACCAGATAGCGCGCATAGCGGGCGACGCTCTCGATGATCTCGTAAGGCGTTTCACCCAACCTGACCTGAAAGTTCGGGATGGCGATGCCGAGGTCCTGGACCGCTGATACGACCTTGACGCCGTAGGCTTTGGACACCCGCGTTGCCAGGTCGAGCGTGTCTTTGGCGTTGATCGAGCCGCCCTTGATGGTGGGGTCGTTGGCGATGTCGGCGCTGCAATCGACCAGGTTCCGGGTCAGGCCGCGCCCGGTGAGCGTGACCATGTGACCGTGGGCATCGAGGTTGATCGTGCGGCGGTCAATCTTGCCGTTTATGACCAGATCGGTGCCGATGTAGATTTGACAGGCAAGCCCCGGCTGCGTCCCCTTCAGTGCCGCGCCCTGAAGGAACTCGGTCGAGGCGGACAGCGAGAAGTTGTTCGGGATCGTCTCGCACGAGCGCGAAATCGCCACCGTCTGCCAGCCCTCGAAACGGTCTGACCCGGTGACGATGGCGACCGCATCAGGGTCCGCCGGAGCGACGGCTGACACTACGAGGCCAGCGCCAGGAACGAGGTCGGGCAGAAAGCCGGGTGGATCGCCCCCGCCTCCGCCGCGATCTCATGAGCCCGGCCGGCGTCGCGGTAGAGCGTTTGCGCCAGCGCAAGCGACGGCATGGCGACATTCGTGCTGACAGGAACGGTCGTTGGCAGGCTGGCACCTCGCGTCGTCAGGTCGCGCACCACCGCAGCGCGGAGCGTCTTCAGCCCGGTGTAGGCGTCATCCTGGCCCGCATCCCCGGCGGCGGTGATCTCCGCGTCAAGTGCTGCGGCCACCGCCTCCCTCACCGCGGCGGCGTCGTTGTAGCTGGTCGGCTGATAGGACGCCGAGGCAAGGGCCAGACTGACCAGGGCAGCCCGCCTGCAAGCGGCGGCGGCGGCATCGCGCATGACCGCCCTGGCCGCGCCGATGCCCACGGACCCTCCGGCCCCATCCTCGAAGCTAAATGCCGCGAGCGACTGCAAGATGCGGAGCTGATCGGCGGGGTTGGTGATCCCGCTGCGCATCGCCTCCACCGTCGCCGAGAGGGGTGTCATCAGGTCGGTTGCCGCCGAGAACGCGCCGATCGCCGCGACGGCCGCGCTGCCGGCGGTGGCGGTGGTTTGCCGCTGCACCGCGAGCTGCGACTGAAGGGTGGCGACCGTCGTTCCGACCGGCAGGTTCGCCGTGGCCGAACCGGCGGCAAAGCGCCCGTAGGTCGTGTCGCTGTCCGGCGGCGGCAGGGCCGTTGCCATCGCGACTATCCCGCCGGGATCAGCACCACCCAGGGCCGTGGCGGCGACGAAGGCCGCGACCACTGTTTGCCCCTCGCCAGTCACCGCTGACCCCTGAAGCGCTGCCGGAGCGGCCACGCCGCCGAGGCTTGCGCCGCACCCGGCAAGCGCACCGGCGGCCAGGTTGATGACCGACAGCACGGTTGAGATGATGGTCGAGAGCAGGCTTGGGGTGCCGGCTTCAAGGAACTCGAAATGGACCTCGACAACGCGCGAGCGGTCCTTGTTCAAGGCCGTGCCGTAGGACAGCAGCGTGACCTGGATCATCCCGAGCGTCGGGTGAACGAGGGTTCCAGGGCCTTTCTTTTCCGCCGCGCCATCGAGGGCGAGTTGCAGCACCGGCGCCAGGTCGCCGATCAGGTAGCCGCTCATCGAGAAGACGCGCAGCGAGCGGCCGAGGTCTTCCGGCCAGCCGCCGTCGCGGAACGGATATTCGTGGATCGCCAGCCGCCGTCCCTTGCGCACGCCCGAGGCGACCACCTTGAACGGCACGCCTCGAAAGCTCGCGGTTTGCAGCAGGCCGAGGAAGCCCGGCAGCGAGGTCGGCAGGGCAAAGCCGGTGATGTTGGTAAAGCCGCTCATCAGAGACCGACCGCCGGTGTTTCGACGCGAGGCGGTGCGGTGGTGGCTCTGCCGGACGCCGTTGCCCGCGCTCGCGTCCCCGGCGGCGCGTGGTTGATGTCCACGGTCACATGCACCGTTCCGTCTGACTGACCGCCGCCTCCGCCATATTCCTGTCCCCGCGCGAGGTTCACGCCGGCGGCAAGGTCGGTTTCCGACACCGCTCCGCTTTCATGCGGCGCGGCTGCGCGAACGTAGGCGGCGGCGGTTTTGGGGTCGCGCATGTTGATCGTGTCGTGTGGCACGACGCCGATGGATTTCGCCACGTCCGCGACATAGCCGGTGGAATCGAACGCCGGGTCGCCCACCCAGCGGTCCACCAGATCCTTGACGGTCTTCAGACCGCTATCCTGATACATCCTGAGCTGGCGCAGTTCCGCCGCGATGCCGTGTGGCATGTCCGCGAAGACGCCGAACCGATGGTCCGACCCGGGTTCGCGACCAAGCACGCCCGGCTGGTCGCCCACGAAGCCGAGGTTCATCGGATTGCGGTTGTGGATGCCACGCGTCTCGCCGGGCGCTCCTGGCGCAAGCGGGGCGAAAGGGCCGTGGGTTTGCCAGTAGCCGGACGAGGCGCTGATCGGACCTGGCCGCGGCCCCGGCGTTCCCCGGTCAAACAGGCTGCGGAACCAGTCGGCCCAGGATTCGGGAGGCGCATCATCAGAAGACAGCATCGGCCCGGGCAGGCCGAGCTGGCGCTTGGTGTTATCGCTCAGGCCGCCCGGTGTGATTAGCGTTGTCGTGTCGGGAGTGGGTGGCAAAGCCGCCGCCCCCGCTCCAATCGCGCCGAGAACCGCTATTGCTTCCGTCGGTCCGAGCAGGCCCAGCAGCCGCAGCACCCAGACCGCCGGCTTCAGCAGGCCGAGGGCGGTGATGCCGATGCCGAGTTCCGTGTAGGATTTCGCGAGGCCCTGGTTGTGCTCGATCCAATCCGAGGTCTTCGTCATCACCCGGTCGGCGACACCTGACCAGTCGTTTGCGATGTGGTTGCCGATCCCTTCGAGGTCTTCCTGCAAGCGGGAAAACGACCCCTGCACTTTCGTCGCGTTCGCCGCCATCTGTTCGGTCCAGACGGCTCCGGTCGCCTCCGCCTTCTTCTGCCACTCGTGCAGACCGGCCGCGCCGTCCTTCAGCGCCGGCAGCACGTCGGCATCGCCCCCGACCGAGGTAATCGCGCGGACTTGGGTGCCGTGGTCCTTGTAGGTCTTGATCTTGTTGGCGAGCTGATCGAGCGCGTCTTCGGTTTTGGCGATGTTGCCGTGGCCGTCGCTGGCGAAGATGCCGAGCGCGTCGAGCGTCTGGATGGCACCCTGGTCGTGGCGGTAGAAGGCTGCTTGCAGCGTGGCATTCAGACCCTTGACGGTGGCATCCGCCGCGCCGGCCGAGCTGCCCGCGAGCTGCATCCCCTTTTCCAGACTGCTCAATTTGCTGACCGGCATGTTCAGCGCGTAGCCGGTTTTGCTGATCGTGTTGCCGGTCGAGGCCCATGTCTTCTCCAGCGCCGCCATGCCGGCAAGGCTGGTCGCGCTGGTGATCGCCGCCATCGGCGAGACCATCTGCTCGATCGCGCGGAAGGCGCCGAGCGCATTGTTGCCGAGGCCCAGCATCCCTTCGGACAGCTTGGCGAGGCCGGCGCTGCCGTCGTTGATCGAGGACGAGGTTCTTCGAGCTTTGCCCGGCCGCTTTCGACAGCGCGTTGATGCGCTTGTTTACGGTGTCGAACTTCGCGCTCGCCTTGTCGATCGCGTCGATGGTGACTGAGACGCCGGTGTTAGCCACGTTCGCGCCTCACAATTTCAGGGATCAGACCCCACCAGCGACGCAGTTCCGGAAGCGGCAGGTTCAGCGCCCAGACCAGACCTTCGCCAAAGAAGCGGCCAACGCAGGCCGCCACGATCTCAATCTCACCGGCTTTCGCCAGGTCGTTCAGGCGGGTGCGGTATCGGACGGCTCTGCCGCCTTGGCCTCCGCTTCCGCCGCGACCTCGGCCTCGTCCGCTGCCCGGCGGGCGGCCCGCCATGCGACCAAAGGGTCGGGGCCTGGCGACCCCATGAACTCGTCCATGTATTCGCCCATCTGCATCACCAGCCAAGCCGGCAGGGTCTTCAGCGCGTCATAGGGAACGTGCTCACCCGACACCCCCTCTATGAGCCGCAGTGTCGTGTCGAGCGGCGACTGACCGCGGATCGCGGTTGCCTTGAGGATGTCGGCGCTGGTTGGGGCCCGCAGCGTGACGGTGGCATAGTTCAGGCCGTTGTGGCTGAGTGGCGTCGTCAGGGTCCAGGTGACAGGCTCAGGGACCGGAACCCAGCTCACGGGCCGCCGGTCTCGACCAGACAACCGGCCACGCCCTCAAACTTGAAGTCGAAGCCAGCGTCGGAACCTGACACGCCAGGCCGCCCAGTATACCACATATTATGACCGTTGATCTGCTTGCCGTTGGCGAGCGTGACCACGATGGTTGCGTTGTTCAGGTTGGTGAAGCCGGTCACGCTGACCGCCTGGCTGTCGCGGAACTTGCCCGAGACAAACGGCGCGACCGGCTTTTGCGAGTAGCCGTCCACGCCGGACAGGCTGGTCATCGTTTCGTTCTCGGTCACTGCCGGATCCCAGGTGAACTCGATCACCGGGAACGCCGAGCCGTTGACGGTGAAAGCCGTGATGCCCGCGAGCCGCCGGTTGGTCGGCGTCGTGGGAGCCAGTGTGCCGCTCATGCTTCAGGCTCCCTTCAAGTGCTTTGGACGAACTGCGCCAGGATGGCGATGTTGATGACCTGATCGCTGAAATCGAGCGGCAGGTAGAGCAACACCTGACCCTTCGCGCCTGTCGTCGCATAGGCGTTCTTGGCGAACGTCGACGGGTTCTGGACGATGAAGATGCTGCACAGGTAGGCGTAGATCGCGATGACCGACCCCAGCATCGCGTTCGGCGTCGTGGCCGGCGAGCCGGGACCGATGGGCGTTCCGTTGCTGACCAGGATCTTGCCCGCCGCGATGAACTGGCTGGAGACCTGGGACGAGATGTAGCGGGCGGCATACATCGCCTGGAACAGAATGTTGGTGTTGAGATACGAGTTGTCGGGCTGGCCCGCGGCGTTGAGCTGATAGGTCGTAATCGAGCGGTCGATGCGGCATGTGCCGGACGGATCGACGGTGAAGGTGCTGATGCCGTCGAACAGGAGGATGTTTCGCTGGCCGATGGTGTCCTGCGAGGCGACCGGGGGCGGCAACAGGTTGAGCGGCTGGGTGGACAGACCTTGCGCCGGGTTGACCTTGATCCTGATCGCGTTCGCCGCGCACCAGTCGGCGCACTCGATCCAGGCCGGCGTCGGCGAGTTGTAGTAGCCGAGGATGGATGCGTGCTGGTCATTCCGACCGACGCCGAACGTGGTGCGTGCCGAGAGCGTGCCGTTGAACGCGGCGAAAACGTGGCCGAACTGCATTTGCTCGGCGGACCAGCGGCCATTTGCATCCGACAGGAAGCTCTGAAGCGCGTTGAGGCTGGTGGTGTCGGTGTAGGGCAGGGCGATGAAGTCGAACGCCTGGACCCCGAGATTGGTCAGCAGCGTGGTCAGCACCGGGTTGGCGGTTCCGCCCGCCATCGCCGTGATGCCGACGCCGACGCCCGCCGGCAGAACCTCTCCGGCCTGGGGGCCGATGTAGTTGAGACGGATGTCGATGTCGTTCTGCGCCAGGCCCTTGTGCAGCGCGGTCAGGGCGACGGTGCCGGACGCGGCGACGGCGGAGACCGCGATACCGGCCATCGCGTTGATCGCGGCGGCGACGTTGCCTAGCGATCACCGTCGCGGTGTCGCCGACACTGACCGCGACCGGGACCGACACGCCCATCACGTAGAGCGCGATCGTTCCGGCGGCGGTCGCCGGGCCGGTGAAGGCGATGCTGCCGGTCGCGGCGACCCCGCCGCCGGCATCGGCGACCGGGCCAAGCCAGACCTCGCCGTTCGGGTCCATCTTGCGGTAGGCGGCATATTCCAGCGCCAGCATCGAGTTGGCGCCGCAGAGCAGGTTGACTTGCGCCAGGCTGTAGGCAAGCACCGGCACGTTGGGCGCCGTGGTTCCGCCCGCGAGGATCTGTCCGATGAGCAGAGCGCGGAGATTCTGCGTCGCGGTGTTCGCCTGGCTCGGGTCGAACTCGATGTTGACCCCGGACGGCCGCCAAGTCTGCGACGGAAAATACCGGAACGCGAGTGTGCCGCTCATGCTGCTGACCCTTTGACTTCCACGGGCTCGGCCTTGACCGGCTCGGCGGCGATGGCATCGGCGCTGACAACATCACCATCCAGCACGAGCTTGTGCCAGTAGAGATCGTCGTCTGCCACTTCCTCGCCCTCGGGCGACAGGAATTGCCGGTTCGGCTTTCGCACCAGCAGTTGCCGGGTCGGATCGTCGCGCCGTGGTCCAGGTTTAACGAACATGCCCTTACCTCACTGGTGATCGTCGATGATGATTGGAATGACGTTCGGCGCATCGAAGGTGACGGTCGTTTTCACGTCGGTCAGCGGATCGCCGGAAATGATGAAGCCGTCCGCGTCAGTGACCAGCGCGTCGAAGCTGAAGCGGAAGGTCCAGAACAGGCGGGCGCGGTCGAACGTCACCAACTCGCCGCCGGCATAGTAGAGGCCGCGGCCTCGATCGGCGCGGGCCGGATTGATCTGCCAGTTCAGCAGGGCAGCGAACAGGCTGTATTTCATCGCCTCGACCTGGCTCACGGCGCCCTGGCCGCGACGGTCCACCGAGGCGTCAAATTCCACGATCACGCCGACAGTCTCGGTGACAATCTGGCTGAGTTCGCCGCCCCCGGTCAGGCTGTTGTCGGCGGCATCGTCGGCGAGCGGGATGACCACGGCGACGGGATACACCAGGCCGCCGGTCACCGGGTCGGTGATCTGCACAACCGTCTCAATGCCGGTGTCGAAGTCGGCCGCTCCGCCGACCCTCCCGCCAAGCGGCAGGCAACAGGTCCGAAGCTGGTTGATGACAGCGGTTAGGTCCACAGGTTGTTCTCGAACGGTGTCGGCTTGGGGGGCGGTTTCGGTGGCGGGGGGATTTTGCTCACTTGTAGATGGACCAGACCGGCGTGGGCTTCCTGGCTTCAAGCCGGACACCATCTAGGACCGCCTGGCGGACCCGATCGGCCAGACCGTTCTTCGCCACCCGATCGAGGGCCGGTTGCAGGAACGGATGCGGTGCCAGCACCCGCGCCTTGTTCACCGCAGAGGCGATCATCCGGTTCTGACCACGAAGCACCCGGCCGCGCGAATTGCGCTCCCCGGCAAGCAGGATGTTGGCCCGGTTGCGGCTGTTGCCGCCGCCGCCCTTGGCACCGTACTCGAGGAACAGCCCGTAGAAGGCGTCCTTGTTCGAGGCCACGTCGGTTATCGTCACCCGCGAGCCGTTGAACGAGGTCCTGACCTTGATCGACTTGGCGAGCTGCCCGGTGCGACTGACCGGGGGCTGACCCGCCGTTGATTGCCGCTTCGCCTTGCGCTTCTCGGTCGCCCCTCCAGCGCGGATCGAGGCCCGCGCCGTCTGGGCGACCTCATCGCCGACCGCGCGCATAACCGCGGTGAGCTGTTTCTTGCCAGCAACCAGCGCAACGCCGTCAGGAATGGAGATTGTCAGCCTCATGCCCGCATCTCCTGTTCACAGTCCAGCCGGAGGAAGCGCTTGCGCCCCTCCAGCTCCATCACGCGACGGATGCGGAAAATCTCGATGCGGGTTGACCTGTCCGGCCGCACGGTCTGGCGGTAGATGATGCAAGTCGTGTCGAGCCAGTCCAGCCAGCGGACGAAAATCTTGTGCGTGACAGGCGTATCGACCTGGACCCCGGCATAGAACGTCATCGGCCCCATCGGCTGCACGTTGGCATGAACCAGCGTCGTGTTCGCCAGGCTCTCGACAAAGCCGGGGCTGGCGGGGTCAGGCGCCTGCTGTCGGGTGGCAATGTAGACCGGCCAGCGCAGCCGGCCGATGCTGTTGTCATCCGCCAAAGAACACCAGCCTGTAGCGGTCGAGCAGCCATTCGGCCGCCCTCGGCATGTCGCCGCCGTCGTCGCCCCGGTGCTCGTAGAGGAAGGCCACCGCCAGCAGGATCGCCTGCACGATCGGCAGCGGCACGGCGGCGGCGGTGTCGCCGAAGCCCGCGATCATCGAGACCTGGAGGTATTGGATCCGGGTCTGATGCAGCGGGAGGCCGCCGGTCATTGGCGTGCTGGGTCCGATCGCCAGCGAGCCCGGTTCAATCGCCAGGTCGGTATAGTAGCCACTGACCTCATAGGCTGCTGGAAACCGGGAACGCCGCAGGCGCTATGGCGGTGATGTTGCCCAGATCGTCGAGCGCCGAGACGGAAACGATCGACTGTACCGGAGCCCGAGGCAGGCGCAGCGGTTGCCGCAGCCGGCTTTGTTCCGGCCGCAGCATCGAGGACGGCCGCACCGTCCACAGCAACGTCTGGGTTATCAGTGCGCGGCTAAGGTAGCCCTCCGCCATGATCCGAGCCGCCGTCAGGTAGCTCGCCAGCAGATCGTCGTCTGCGGTTGAGTCGATGCGGCAGTGTTGCCGCACCAGCTCGATCGTTGCCGGCTCCATCGCCGGCGGCGCTGTCACCTGGAGGGTCGTTTGGAGCAGCATGGTCGGGCCGTCCTTTCCGTTCAGGTGAAGCGATGTCGCGTGTCAGGTAGTCTTGGGTTCGGCGTAGCATTCCGCCCTCTTAAATGTCGGTGTAGCTGTTCGGCAGTGTGGCGCCCTGGATCGCGCCGAGGAACATCAAGGTCGCCTCGGTGATGTTGGCAACGTTGGATGCGCTGGTCACGACCGCAATGCTGTTGAAGAAGTTGCCCACGTCCAGACAGGACTTCAGGTTGTATCTCGAAAATAACGATCTTGTCGTTGGTGCCGACATCGGTTGTGAAGCTCATCGCCGCGGTCTGCTTGACGTAGCTGTCGCTCGCGCCGGTGTTGGCGTTGCACCAGATCGGCGTCGTGTTCAGCAGGGCCTTCGATCCGGCGCCGGCAACGGCGGTCGCCTGAAGAAGCGACAGGGTGACCGGCGCGGCGTTGCCCTGGTTGATGTGGACGACGACATACGCCTTCAGACGAGTTACGCAGCGAGCGGAAGGGGCTGGAACGTCCCGCCGCGTCGGCCGCCGGGGCGGAGCAGCATGATCGGAGGCAGTTGCGCGGGACGCGAGAATTGACGAGCCATTGTGGTGATCTCCTGCCGCCCCCCAACGCGGCGCTTGTGATAACCGCGACTTGGGGAAGGTCGCGGGGAATGACGGAGAATGAGCCGGACGCCTACGAACCCTTGGCCGAGGACGAACTGCGACGCTGATGCCGACCGCCAAAGCAGACCCGGACTGGTTGCCCATACACGAGGCATTCCTGTGGGGCTGCGTTGCGCACTTGGCCCCCGGTCGAGACATCAAGCCACCTAACCATCCGACGCTCGCGGAAGCCTTCGGCGACAGCGCCTAGGCCGCGAAGCTCGGCTTTCGTTGCGTGGTCACGAGCGCCAATCCGCCGGAGATCGTTGCTCTTATGCGCGAGGCAGCGGAAAGCAGCCGAAGCCGCCTTCCGCGTTCCGCCCGTTTAGCGCGGGCCGAGGGTGATGAACGGCGATTTCGTCAGACCCTTTGCCGGGGTGAGCGGCTGGGTCCACATCGGCCGCCCGTCGACGCGATAGGTGATGCGGAACACCATCTCATCAGTCAGGAAGGCAACGTGCATCGAGGTCGCGGCCTGGATCCCGTTCTTGTCGACCAGGGTGTATTGCGAGAAGTCCGCGAGCATGATGTCGCCCTCGCTCCCCCAGGCATTCGCATACTCGGTCACGACCATTTCGCGGCCGAGCAGCGTTGCATAAGGCGTGGCGCTCAATCCGCCGGGCGGCATGAAGACGACCTGGCCGCCTGCGGTGCTGATCGCCTCTGACATCTGGATCAGCGCCGGGAAGATGTCCTGCTGGATGTACCATTTCGCGTTCGGCAGCGAGCGAGCCCACAGCCGCGCCCACATCTGGGTGATGTTGGAGGGACTGATCGTGCCGGTGACCTGGCCGCTGTCCTTGGGGATCATGATCTTGGCGCCGCTGTGCATGATGCCAAGCGGCTGACCGGCGCCGGTCCCCTCGAAGATGGCGTCTTCCGTCATCCACATGATTTCCTCGGCGAACGCCCGCGACATGATCGAGGTCAGCGCCGTGGAGTTCTTGCAGCATTTCGTCCGTCGTGTAGGCGACTGACATCAGCTTTTTCAGGTCGAACTCGATGATGCGGAACTTCGGCTTCGACGGCGTGACAGCGGTTCCCTCGCCGACCCAATAGGACGACACGCCGCCCCAGCGCGATCCGGTCGCGCGGCTGGTTTCGTCGACACCTGGCACCTTCAGGCCGTTGGCGTTGGCGCTGATGGGTATCTTGTTCACTTCGGACAGGATGCGTCCCATGTCGTGCGCCAGCATGAAGATCGCCGAGGCGAAATCGACCTGGACCAGAAAGCCGCCGCCGGTCGGATCGACTTCACTCGCTCCGGTCGGCGCCCGCACCAGGCGGTTGTCGGAAACGGACCCCTTGCTGGAGTAGTGCATGAAGATGGACTGAAGCTGCTCGCCGAGATTGCGATAGCCGGAGGTCCGTGCGGGGGTGAAGTCGAGACCCTTGCGCGCCAGGCTCAGATAGTCGTCGAAGCCCTTGAGCTTGCCGGGGCGGGGGTCCATCGCGCGGATCTGGGTGATGGTGCGTTCCATCGGGTTGATCTCGGCAACGCCCGCGCCGTCCTCATTGCCGCCACGCAGCGCAGGACGTGCCAGCGCGGCGGAGCGTGTTTCGGCCCGTTCCAGGTCCATAATGGTCCGTTCTATACTTTCAATCTCGCGTTCCTTGCTCGCGAAGTCTTTCTTCCCGGCAAAGGTCGGTAGGGCATCCACCGCCGCCCCGAGGGCAACGCGGAGCGACTGAAGGGTGCTCATGTTCGGTAAGGCTCCATTTGAGGTTGTGTTCGCGTGGGCACTCAGGCGGCGCGATACTTCAGGCGCAGCAGGGCGGCACGTTGAAGCTGCTTTCCCCTGTCGTCTTCTTCCGGCTCGCCGCCGTCGCCGGTGTCGTTGTCGGCCTTGTCTTCAGGCTCGTCTTCGGCCTTGTCGTCGAGCGCACCGACCACGCCATCGAGCAGGCCCATTGCCTTGTTGTGGTGGGTGACCGCTTCGGTGAGAAACGCCTTGGAGGTCCGCAGGCACTTGTGCGCCAGGCGGATGGCGTCTTCATGCGCGACCGGCGGTTCGTCGTCGTCGCCTCCGACCTCTCGGCGATAAGGTTCCAGCCGTATCGCCGTCCCGGCGGAACCGCTCTGCATCCACCGCAGCATGAGGCGGCGGAACCGCTTGTCCTCGGCTTCGTCGTCTTCCGTGTCCGCCGCCTTGCTGGCGTGGACCGAACATTCCTGCGGGTCTTTCATCCCGCACGCCTCGTCCGGCTCGCGGCCGCAGTTGCCCTCGGGCTTGCCATCGGCCTTGTCCGCCGGCTTGTCCTCTGGCTTGTCATCCTCCGGGTCTTCAGCGCGGCGTCGGCGTAGTGATGGCATGGGAGGCTCCTTTGCGGCCTTGCGCAGCCGGTTCAGCTCGGCGCGGGTCAGGATGACCCTGCCGCGGTCGTCGAGCGCACGTTCCGCCCATTCGACCAGTGGCCTCGTGTCGATGCCCCCCGCTCGCGCGGCACCGAGGGCGTTGGCGTTCGCCGGGATTGGACACAACGAGATTTCGAGAAGTTCCTGCCGCTTGAAGTCGATCCCGAACCCACGGTCAGGGTCGTTCTCGACGAAGCTGTATTCCAGCGGCAGGAAGCCCACGGAGACGGCGTTGATGAATTTGCCGTCCACCAGGCGGAAGATCGTCTCGGCGAAGGCGTAGACCTCGGGCGGCGCGAACTCGATGTCGCCCATCAGCTTGCGACCTTCGACCTTGACATTGCTGGCGCGGCCGATGGGCGGATCCGAACTGTCATGCGCCCAGAGCGCCACCGGGTTTCGGATGAAGTGGCCGATGTCCCAGCCGTCAGGCGCGATCGTGTCGCCCATGCGGTCAACCGATCCGTCGCTGAAGCAGAACCGCTTGGTCCGTGACTTGTCAGCAACGTCGGTCGGCGGGTCCATGTTGACGCGGAACACGCCGGCCGTTGGTTTGCGATGCGCCTGAACTTGTTTGCGGAACTCCGCGACGGTTATCAGATCCATGTTGCGTTCCCGTTCAGCCGGCTTCGTCGGCTAAGGCTTCGTCGATCAGCTTCAGCGCTGCCTCGGGGTCGCCGGCCGTCAGGGCGGCTTCGGCCGCAGCCGTCTTGTCGGCGGCCATCCCGGCGGGCAGCAGAGCGTGGGCGGCGGTCAGGCCCGATGCGGCCGTTGCGTCGCGCCCGCTTTCAATCGCCGCTCCAGCGGCGCGCAGATGATCCGCCGGGCTGTCTTCAGCCACCGGCCCCTGATGCAGATCGGTCAGTTGCGGAGAGAGCCGATGCCAAGGCCGCCCGGTCGCCATTGCCGGCGTGGACGATGGTTGCCCGCAGTGGCGCGAACTTCGCCAGGACGGCATCGCGCTCCAGCTTTTCGTCGGTGTGCTGATACTTCCCAGAGTGGGGTTGGGATCGCGGATCGTCGGTCACGGTCGTCGTCGACGCCGTCGAAAGCGTCCCTGGCTGGAAACGGGTTGTCGTCACGCCGGCCTCGTTTGTCGCCTCGGTGACCGTCTGCGGATGCTCGTTGACGGTCTTGTCGCTGGTGTCGTCGCTCATCGTGGGGTCTCCCTCATACGCCCGGTGCCGGATCGTCCGCCGGGTTGCGCTCGGGATCGCCGTCACCGCCTTGCGCGGGCGATCCGGTCTGGTTGCTGCCCTGGCCGCTCGCGGGCGCCGCCGGTGGCTCCCAGCCCAAGCGGGGCCATGTTGGTCGCCTGCAAGACGGCATCGCCGTTCGGATCGTCCGCCAGACCCTCGGCGCGTCTCGCCTCGTTGACTGACATCCAGGGGCCGCCCGACCGCCTGGCGGTAGCTGGTGAACCGCGTCATCAGATCGGCCTTGAGGAAGTGTCCGTAGTCGAAGTCGAGGAACAGGTCGGTGCCGTCGAGGTTGAAGAATTGCTCGCACTTCGCTTTCCAGCGCTCGCAGTAGCCGCTGATCGGCCCGTTGAGATATTGCTGCCCGGCTTGGATCATCGCCGGGCCTTCGGTCTCGCCCTCGATCGCCAGCTTGTAGGGCGGCACGTTGAACGCGCGGGCGATGTCGCGGACCTGAAAGTTGCGGCTTTCGATGAACTGGCTATCGACCATCGAGAGGCCCAGCGGTTGCCACTTCAGACCTTGCTCGAGTACCGCGGTCGCGCCGGAGTTTCGTGCACCAGCCTGTAATTGCTGCCATTCCGAGCGGAGCTGTTCGCGCACTTCCTTGCTGCCGAACTTCTGTTCGGTGGACAGCACGCCGCCGGTCCTGGCACCCTGGCCGACGAACCGCGCCTCGTGTTCCTCCAGGCCCATCGAAAGCCCGACCGATTCCCGTATCATCGAAAGGCGCGACGAGCCGAGCAGCGAGTTCCACTGCGACAGCCAGCGGACGTGCAGCATGTGATCGGCGGGAATGAGCAACGGCAGCTCGCGCAGCACCGCCATCTCGTGCAGGCCGTTGCGGGTGACCGCGTAGAAGTAGCTGCCGTCGTAAGCCTCGAACAGTCCGACCCGATCGGGATGGATCGGCACCATGCAGGACGGATTGCCGCGACCGTCGCGAACCGTGACGGCGAAGCCGTTGCCGCGCAGCACCAGCGAAGCCTGCATCATCTCGCGGAACTCAAACCCGGTCTGCCAGGCGTTCGGCATGCGAAACAGCCGGTGCAGGGGGTGATCCGTCATCGGCTCTTTGCCGCCCTTCGGCAGCGGGCGGAAAATGCCGAACGGGATCTTGGCGAAATCCTCCGACAGTATACTCACGCACGCCATGACGGCGACGTGGCGCATCGCGGTCGCGGAGTTGACATCGACCCCAGCGTTGGAACGTCCGTCCCACATGCCGAAGGCGCGGTCGTCGTTGACATCGCCCGCCTGTTTGCTGGCGAACTGCGCCACCCTCGACCAGAAGCCCATGCGGTTTAGCCTCCGATTACTGGAGAATCAGGAGGCCGCGACCGTCGCTGTAGAGGTCATCGTCACCCATCAGCGTGCGCCCGATCGCCATGATAACGGCGACGATGGGATCGATGCGCTCGATCGAGCGTTCCTTGTCCGGCTTCTCGTTGCCGGCCGGGTCGGTCCGCACCGTGACGTTGGAGGCGCACCAGGTCGGCCACCGGATCGTCGCCGTGGTACAGCTCGCGCGCCAGCAGCTGGCGGCTGAACTCGGCCGACGCCGGACCCATGCTGATGAAGCCCTGGCCGAACTCGACCAGGTCCATGCCCTCGTCCACCAGGTTGCGAACGATCTCGCCGGCGAAGGTCCGGTCGAACGCCAGTTCGCTGATGTCGTAGAGCTTGGCGAGCTTCAGTATCTCCGCCTCGACGAACTTGAAATCGGTCGTGTTGCCCTGCGTCGCGATCAGATGCCCCTGGTCGCGCCAGACCACGTAGGGCGCACGGTCGCGCCGGCCGCGTTCAATGATGTCATCCTCGGGACACCAGTGCCGCCAGATGCACTTTCCAGCGCTCGCCGTCCTCGCTGGGGCGGAAACACCAGCGCCAGCGATGACAGGTCGTTCACCCGCGCCAGATCGAGGCCCGGCGATGCAGCGGCGGCCGCGCAGCGCATCGAGCGTCGATGTCGCCGCCGTTCGCCGCCCAGACGTCCATGTCGATCCAGCGGACGAGCTGCTGGGTCCACTGGTTCAGCCGCAGCCGCCGGATCGAGTTCTGCTGCGACGGCATCTCGCGGGCAAGCGCGACCTCGGCGCGAAGGTCTTCGATGTGGAGCACGGTGCCGAGCGAGGGGTTGGCCTTGCGCCAGGCCAGTTCGTCTTGCCAGTCGTCGTCTTCGTCGACCGTCGCGATGAAGGCGAACCATCGGTCGGCGGTGACCTCTGGGATGCTGCCCTCCAGCACCTTGGTCGAGAAGTCCCAGTGCTGATAGCAGATCGACTGTGCGGCTCACGCCGGCCGTGGTCGTCTCGTACATCAGCGGTTGGAGGCGCGCGCCCATGCCGGTGTCGAGCTTCTCGATCACATCGGCGTTCGGATGCTCATGCACTTCGTCGACCAGGGCGACGAACACGTTCAGCCCGTCCATCCTCGACGCGTCGGCGGACAGCGGACGGAACCACGAAGCGGTCGTCGAGCACCGACAGATTGTTGGTGGTCGAAGCGATGCGCCGGCGCAGCGCCGGGGACGCGGCCCGCATTCGCTCCGCCTCGGAGAAGACGATGCGCGCCTGGTCTCGGGTGGTCGCCGCGGAGTAGATCTCGGCGCCCGGCTTCGCCTTCGTCGACCAGCGCCTTCAGGCCGATGCCGGCCTCGATGGTCGCTTTGCCGTTCTTGCGCGCGGTCGAGACGAACGCCGTGCGGAACCGCCGGATGTCGCCCAGCTTCCAGCCGAAGATCGAGCCGATGACGAATTTCTGCCAGGCCAGCAGCTCGAACGGCTGGCCGGCGAACACCCCCTTGCTGTGGCGCAGGACCGCCGGGAAGAAGTCGATCGCCCGCGTCGAGGCGACGTAATCGAAGCGCAGGCCGCGCTCCGCACCTATTCGCAAATCGCGCAGATGCCGCTCGCAGGCCATGCGCAACAGACGCCCGGTGACGACCTCTCCAGCCACAACGGACCGCGCGTAGCGCTCCACCGGATCGGTTATGGCGGGCGGCTCGGTTTTTCGTCTCGCCATCGCATACCACCATCCGGCCCGCTATAACGCGGTTCTAATACCAACGGCCCTATCCAGTGACCGTCTCGGCCCGGGTTAGACACCGAAGGTCCTGGCCCCAATGAGAACAGCGGACATTCCACGGTGACCGCAGCCGGTCGGAGCCCTTACCGGGCTCGCCGCTCGTCGTTGGCTTTTCCAGAAGCGGACGTGGCCTCTCGTTGGACGCTGGGCCGATGCGGTGGATCCCAATTCTTCGCCAGCACGCGCACCACCAATAAGGTAGCGCCGATTTCGGTGATACCGGGCGACCCCTGCTCTAACCGCGAGGCGTTCGCCGCTTTGCTTGTGCCATTGCGCGGCAAGCTCACAGGTGCGATCCTGATCCAGTGATCCTCATAAGGCGATGAATCATGCCTCAGCGATGCTTCGTCATTATGCCATTTTCGGGCACGCCGGGTACACGGCACGACGCCGCATATTGGGATAAATTCTATCAAAACTTCATAAAGCCGGCCGTAGAAGAATTGGGTTATAGCTGCGAGCGGTCGATTGCATCCTCTCGCAGTATTGTAGGGACGATAGTCGACGACTTGTTTAACTCCGATATTGTCCTTGCAATACTCACAGACTTTAACCCGAATGTCTTATACGAACTGGGTGTGCGTCACTCTTTGGCGCATGGCACTATTATGGCGATCGAAAAGGGACAGAGCATTCCCTTCGATCTCTCGCATTTCGGAGTTGTGCCCTACGTGGAGGTTGACAGGGCGCTGTTTACTCAGGACCTTCAGAGGCATCTCGAAGATTTGCAGCGGCGGCCTGTTCCCGACAGTCCCGTAGCCGAACACCTCCGCTTAAAGGTCGGAATCGCGCGTATGACGGCCAACGTGGCTGACTCGCCGTTGGATACGGCAGGTGCGCTCAGTTCTGCTAAAGACGACGTGTTAATTATCGGGCAAAATCTCCATGGCCTTGCGACGAATGAACAGGAACGAGATAGGGTTTTTAAGTCGCTTTCGCGATCGACAAAACTAAAAGTTAGGATTCTTTATGCCGATAGTGGCGATAAGACGCAAGTAGCGGCGCTATCGGAGATAATAGACGAGGCGATGCCTGGCCAATTTCCTGAAATCGACGGGTCTTTTCGTGCGTGGCTTGCCGAGTGGAAAAAGCGCCCGGCTGGCGACAGCAATAGATTACAAATCCGGAGGTGCAAGAGGGTTGGCAACGTCTCGGCAACACTAGTAAATTCCAATGACCCGGGAGGGAGGATTTTAATTCGTCCAATACTCTACCATACGGGGTCCAATTTCCGCCCGTGTTTTTGGGTTTCAAAGTTTAGTGCGCCAGAAGGGACCTTCTTAGCTTACAAGAACGCCTTGGAACAGATCTGGAGTCATGGAGTATCAGTTGACCGCGACCAGCGCGGTTAGATGATCGAATGGGGCAAAAAGAACGGCTGACTAACACGGGGAAGGCTCGTGAACTGCCGCCGATAGTAATCGGACAGCCATACTAGCGAGTTGACGATGTGGCGGTCCACGATGTCGGTGACGACCAAGGGCAGGTGTGGCACGAAAATGAAAGCTTCTGTGCTCTCCTACCGGTCCTTTCCGGCCAGCCCCCCGCCTTGAACCGAATGTCAGACTTCACCGCTTCCTAGCCCGAAAGCGGACCATTGGGGCCCGCCCGTAAGCGGTCATTAGAAAGGGCCGTTGGTATAAGAGCTTCTGGGGCGGTCCCGAGGAAGCCCCCCACAACCATACCGGCCTGTGCGGCAAGCCCCCTCCAGCCTCATTCTCTTTTTTTGGTCAATGAGACGTTTAGTAAATTTCACCGTCTGACGGTGTAATCGCTGTCACCCGCTCCGCAGGAATGATTCGGCGGCATCGACGCTGCCGCCAGGGTCGCCGGCCTTGATGCGCGACCTGGACGAGCCGGTGAGCCCGATCTGTTCGGAGAACTGCCGCAGTTGCTCCAGCGCCTTGTTGCTGGCGGCGAGATAGGGCGAGTACATCGGATAGCCGCTCGGCGCCTTCACGACCATGCCGGTTGCCACGAGCATTCGTTCGCACTCAAGCCAGCGCTGCCAGGCGATGCAGTAGCCGGCGACAATGGCCCGGTCGAGATGGGTAATCAGACCGACCTCGGCGAGCAGCACCGTCACGCGATTCCACTCGCGCAGGGCCTCGTCCTTGAGCACCTCGGGCGGCGGCGGGATCTTGATCGCCGGCTTTGCTTCCTGGGCGTTTGGCGGCCGGCGGCCGGGATTGCCGGTGATGAGCTTGATGACCGAAGCCTTCGGCTTACGCCCTCGCATCTGCTTCCTCTGCTTCCAGCGTCAGCGCCCGACCCGCCAGCTCAGCCATCACCCGCAAGGCGACGGCGGTGTTGTGAACGCCCTTGACCGACTTGACCGCAAGAAGCTGGTCGAAGAAGACGCCGAAATCCTCGTAGCGCCCGACCATCCGTTGCGCCTCTTTCGACTTCGCCAGCTTGTCGAGCCAGCCGGTGAACACGTCCCGGTCGGTGGGCAGGAACGTGATGTTCAGTTCCTCGAAGAAGGGCTGATCGACATGCAGCACGCTCACGTCCAGGTCGGCGATGTTGAACGCCTCGTCGGTCAGCCCCGAATATTCCTTCCAGTCGAAGTCAAGTTCCTCGTAGAGCGCCTTCAGGACGCTCTGATCGTCGATGCCGACGATGGCGTTGTGACTCAGCTGCAGGGCGACGAACTGTTTGCGCGACAGCGGCGACAGAACCTCGATGACATCGGTGTCCACCAGCCCGGCCTTGATCGCCGCCTGGACGCGATGGTTGCCCGAGATGACGGTCGGCTTCCCGCCCTCACGATGCACCAGCGGCAACGTCGTCAAGCACCCGTCGCGCTTGATGTTCGCCACCAGTTTGCTGAACTGTCGCCCCTCCATGTAGCGGGCGTTTTTCTCGACCAGCTTCAGGTCGGCCAGCGCCGAGCGGACGATTTTTGTTTCCAGCTTCAGGTCGGCCAGCGCCGAATCGGTCCCACCAGGCGGTGTAGATTTGATCAGGGGTTTCCGGTCTGACTTTGGAGACATAGTAGAGCGCCTGCGATGTTAGGTCGGTGGCGGGGATGCGCTTGTTCAGCTCGTAGAGGCCGCGATACTTCATGCTGACCGCGTTGTTCGTATAGGCGGTTGTGGCGACCTGGGAGAGCCGCTTGACAAGGCGTATCTCCATCCGGCGCACCATGCTCGCGGACGTTTGCAGCATAATGATGAGCTTGGAGACACGGCTTTTCGGGCAGAGCGAAAAGTCGCAGAGCACATACAGCGTCTCGCCGACATACTTTGACGGCACGTAGATGAAGCCACCCGCGAGCTTGCCGTCGAGCAGCACCAGATAGTTCGCGATGCCGCCGATGTCGTGGATTTCTTTCTTCAGATAAACGTCCTTCAGGAAGTTCATCTGCGCCGTGCTCGCGGCTACGATCCTGACCTTGGTATCGCGCGTCAGTTGCGCGGCGTCGGCGACCTCGTATCGCAGACGCCTCGGCCTTCCTGGGGGCACCCCGCTTGACCGACGAACCGGCGCCGTCGGTGTAAATGTAGATCGGTCGTATCTTGCCGCGAAACACGGCGGCCGGCGTGTGGCGCCTCAGCTTGCGCTCGATCAGGCAGCAGTAGTGCGTCCCGCGCTCGATCTGTTCGTCGACCAGATCCTCCATCGTGTCCGGGTCCCAGATCCGATAGTCCGGCCGCGGCCATTCGGTGTTCTGATCGAGAAAGCGGTAATGCCCCTCGAAGTCGCCCCGGAACGTCGGCGGGAAGCAGATGAATCCGCCGCCGGCCTCGGCCGCGCGCCCGGCCTGGTCGCGGAAGTCGCCGCTGGTGAACGAGGCGAGCTTGACCGGCGACAGGAACGTCTCGATCGATTTGCGCTGCTTGGCGAGGAAATCACCGAACCGCTCCTGATAGTGGGCGAAGTAGCTCTGCGCGTAGGGGTTCAGGCCGCGATAACGGGCCATCGTCTGCGCCACCTGGACGGCCGCAACGCGGTCGAGAAAGGGCGCGTCTGGACCGAGCATGTCTTCGATCCAGGCCAGCCGGCCAGTGAAGCGCAGCGGGAAGTCCTGGCCGACCGCCAGCGTCCCCAGCGAGCAGGACAGCAGGGAGACCTCGTTGCTGTGGAGCTGCAGGGCGGGATAGGTCGCGGAGATGACTTTTTCAAACCGGAACGAGCCTGAGCAGCCGACGAAAATCTGCCCCCACTTCTCGAACGGCACGACGCGGATCAGTTGCTCCTGCGTCTCGCCTGGCACAGTGCCGAAGAACAGCACACTCATTCTGGCCCCTCCGAGTTCCGTGCGACGCCCAAGGGCCGGCACGGTAGCGACCCGCGCCGGCCCAAGGCATCCCCGAAGGGACACGTTTCTCCTACCACAGAGAAGACACCATAATGGCCGCAGCCGCGCCGTGTTGCAACCGCCGATTCCTGGCTGGCGAGCGTACCGCGGCGGATGTTCCTGCCTCTGCCAACCGGCAGTCCTATCTGCTATACTGCTTGCGGTTACTTTGAAGGCACTTTGGATGGACATAAAGACTGGGTCATGGTTTGGAGAAGTTCCGACTGACCACATCAAGATCGGCATCTCGCGAGGCGTACCGCGCCGGATGCCGGCTGGCTATCGCGTCTATCGCAAGCTGGCCCCCGGCATCTGGTTCAACAGCGTGTCGGCCGAGGAATACTACCACCGCTACCACACCGAGATACTTGCGCCGCTCGATCCGCGTGTCATCGCCGCCGAGCTGATCGACCTCGCCAGGGGCGCCGTGCCGGTCATGGTCTGCTACGAGAAGGCCGGCGGTCCCGACTGGTGCCACCGCGCCATGACGGCTGAGTGGCTGGCCGAAGCGCTCGGCAGGCCGATCCCAGAAGTCGGCCTCGAAACGCTCTCGCAGGCCGAACACCCGCTCATGCCGCCCGGTCTCGCGCGGGAAGTTCCGCAGGCCGACGCCCCAGACCTCACCCGCTTTGTCGGCCGCGAAGCCTGGATCGACGGCGAGTTGCACCGGGTTGTCGGCATTGCCCCGCACGATCCTCGCCGGGCTATCATCATTGTCTCGGGCACCCGCGAGTTCCCCGCCGGGCTCGATACCCTCCAGCGCCATTTCGGCGGCTGAGAAACTGGAGCGGCTTCGGGGAACTGCACCCCGCCAGATAGGTGGAACCCATCTGTCCTCTAAAGGTCGCCGCAAGTAACGTCGAATAGACGCAAGTGCAGATTGCTTTCTACTTTGTTCTAAGAAGTAAACATGCTACATAGTGGGTGCTTCTTCTTTTCCTACCACGGAAAGCACCTGCCACATGACCCAAGCCACCAAAAGGAAGACCCGCGCCCGCAAGTCCTATGAGGACCGCACAGGGCTTTCCACGCGGGCCGCGAAACTGCTGATCTCCGCGACCTTCACCCGCCCCGCCACCATCGAAGACGAAGACGGCAACGTGATGCGCGTCTGGACCGGCGACGACTGGCGGGCCTGGACCTCCGCCGACCTCCGCAGCGTCCTCAAAAACCGAGTTGCGGTCGAGCGGAACGAAATGCTCGGCACGGTTCCTCCGGCAGCAATCGCCTACTCGCTCAAGAAGCAATGGCTGGTCCCGGTCGGAAACTCGGGCCTCCACCTTATCACCCTGAAATGCGCCATCGAGCTTGACCTTCCGATGCGTTTCAGGCGGGTCCACAACGGCCGCAAAATCCCGCCGGAGGCGTCTGAAACGTAGCCATGTAATCACGTCCTTGTGATTTGTACCCTCAGGGACGAATCGATTCCCATGTGGTCATGTATATCGACCTCGTCCCGAACCGCAACTCGCCCCCCGCCATCCTCCTGCGCGAGAGCTACCGCCGCGATGGCAAGGTTCATAAGCGCACGCTGTGCAACCTCTCCGACTGGCCCACCGCCCATGTCGAAGGCCTGCGTGGGGTGCTCAAGGGCGGCACCGTCATCCCCGCCGGACAGGAGGCCTTCACCGTCACCCGCAGCCTGCCGCACGGCCACGTCGCCGCCGCCCTCGGCACCGCCCGCAAGATCGGCCTCGACCGTATCCTCGGCCCCCACGACCGCCCCCACGGCGGCCGCGATCTCGTCCTGGCCATGCTGATCAGCCGCATCCTTGACCCCGCCTCGAAGCTCGCCACGGCGCGGGCACTTTCGCCTGCCACCGCCGCCTCCAGCCTCGGCGAAGCGCTCGGCCTCGGCGACGTCGACGACGACGAACTCTACGCCGCGCTCGACTGGCTGCTGGAACGCCAACCCGCCATCGAAGCCATCCTGGCCAAACGCCATCTCACCAACGGCACGCTGGTGCTCTACGACGTCTCGTCGAGCTACATGGAGGGCCGCTGCTGTCCGCTGGCCCAGCGCGGCTATAGCCGCGACGGCCGCCGAGGCACACGACAGATCGTCTACGGCCTGCTCTGCGCCCCCGACGGTTGTCCGCTCGCCATTGAGGTGTTCGACGGCAACACCGCCGATCCGAAGACCCTGGCACCACAGATCGAGAAGCTGAAGCAGCGCTTCCACCTCGACCGCGTCGTGCTGGTCGGCGACCGCGGCATGATCAGGCCGCGGAGCGGACTGATGTGCCGGGAGGCGTCAGCCGCACTCACCGAGGCGCGCATCACCGAGGACCTCAAAGCGGCAGGCCTGGACTGGATCACCGCGCTGCGCGCCCCGGCGATCAAGGAATTGGTGAACAGCGGCGCCTTGCAACTGACGCTGTTCGACCAGCGCGACATGGCCTCCATCACATCCCCCGATTTCCCGGGCGAACGGCTGATCGTCTGCCGCAATCCCGAACTCGCCACCGAGCGCGGACGCAAGCGCGAAGACCTGCTGGCGGCGACGGAGAAAGGCCTTGCCCGCATCAAAGCCGCGGTCGGGCGCAAGCGAAATCCGCTGCGTGGCTCGACCGAGATCGCACTGAAGGTCGGCGAGGTGCTGAACGCGCACAAGATGAAAAAACATTTCGATCTGCAGATCACCGACGACGCCTTCAGCTTCACCCGCAAGTCTGCCGAGATCGCCGCCGAGGCAGCAACCGACGGCATCTATGTCGTGCGCACCAGTCTGGCCGAGACGACGCTCGCCGACACCGAGACGGTGCGCAGCTACAAATCCTTGAGCCTGGTGGAGCGGGGTTTTCGCTGCATCAAGACCGTCGATCTGCACGTCCGGCCAGTGTATCACTGGCTGGAGGGTCGGGTGCGGGCGCATGTGTTTCTCTGCATGCTGGCCTATTACCTCGAATGGCACATGCGCCAGCGCTTGGCACCGATGCTGTTCGACGACACGGACAAGCAAGCGGCCGAGGCGCGGCGGCGCAGCGTGGTGGCGCAGGCGCAGCGTTCGAAGGCCGCGGTGAAGAAGCAGACGACCGGGCTGACCGAGGACGGCCTTCCGGTGCACAGCTTCCACTCGCTGCTGGCCGATCTGGCGACGCTGGCGCGCAACACCATCACCACCGCGATCAACCCAAACTATCCGCTCACCGTGCTGACCAGGCCAACCCCCACTCAGCAGAAGGCGTTCGATCTGCTGGGGGTCGCGGTGTAGCCAGTAGCGGCCGGCTATTTTGAAACGTTATCTGGGTTAATCAATGGCTTGCGCGCTTCTGAAGAGGGAAGCTGGGTCTAGTTGGAGACACCGGGCGACTTGCAGGCCGTCAATAGCAGTCGATTGAAATCGAGTGATTTTACCCGAACCAGTCGCGACATCTGATCTCGATCAGTACCGGCCGTTCAGCGCCGCTCCGACACGTCGGCCTCGTACCAAGAAGCAACATGGTGAGATGCATGCGTTCGGTGTCTAACCGCCGACGACGGCCGACAAATGGTCGATCATCCACTGCCCTGCAGGGCCTAGCCGATGGTCGGCGAGGTAGGCGCCGCACATCACGACTTGCGCCCCTCTCGCGTCGAACTCCACTGGTCGAATGACTTTTAGCCGCCCATGCGCAATGTCATTCTGGACCAGATGGGCGGGCATGTTGCCCCAACCGAGACCGGCCAGCAGCATCGAGTGCTTCGCGCCCAGGTCCGCCAGGCGCCAGGCACGGCCCGACAATACGCCATAATCACGTCCCGCCGTCAGCGACGAGCGATCCGTGAGCACGAGTTGAACATGCCGGTCCAGGACGTGGGTATCGATTGGGCCCTCGAGTGCAGCCAGCGGATGGTCGGGTGCCACCACCGGGATCAGATCGATCGTGAGCAAGGGGAAGCGCTTTAAGAGCGCGATGTCGCTGAAGAAAAGCTGCAGCAATCCAATCATGCAGGTGCCGTCGAGTACCAGTTCCGCGGAGGCGCCGAGCGATTGCACATAGACGCGCGGCGGAACGGTTGGGAACTGCGCGGTGAAAGCGCGGAGCGCTTTGACGACCGCAGGCATCGGGAACATGGAGTCGACCACGATCGTCAACTCTGCTTCCAATCCGCTGGCCAGACTTCGCGCGGTATCACGAAAAGCATTTGTCTCCTCGGCGATCCTGCGCGCCCGCGGCAGCAACGCGCGCCCCGCCTCCGTCAGTGCTGGTCGATAAGTTGTGCGGTCGAATAGCGGAATGCCGAACTGGGCTTCGAGCTTCTGGATTCCGTAAGTCACCGCCGACTGGGCGCGGGTCAGCTGTTTTGCAGCCTTAGAGAAGCTTCCGGTGTCGGCAACCGCGAGGAACAGCCGAATTTGGTCCAGGGTCAGCGAATCCAACATGATCAGATATGTAGATTATCTTGATCGAAATTTGAACCCTTATTTCGATCATGTGTGCCTCCCAGCTAATGAGCCGAGGTCACGTCCGCCGTCGCGGCGTGGCCGTACCCGGAAAGGACAACCATCATGCGAGTAGGCTTCATCGGCGCCGGAAATGTGACCAGGACATTCGGGCGGCACCTGATCAACGCTGGTCATGAGATTGTCGTATCCAATTCGAGAGGACCGGAGACCTTGGCTGGACTGGTCGCCGAACTGGGCCCCGGCGCAACGGCTGGTACGAAGACGCAGGCGGCTGAGTGCGACGTCGTTATCCTCGCCACGCATTGGGTGAACGTGCCCGAGGCCCTCAAGGGCATCGACTGGCATGGACGCATCCTGATCGATGCGACCAATGCCCATTCGGGTCCCAAGCCCGATGCCAGCCGCGATGGCGCAAAGAGATCGGCCGCCGCACTGAACGGACGCAGTTCGAGCGAGATGATCGGAGAATGGTCGGCGGGCGCGAGAACTCGTGAAGTCGATCAGCAATATGCCCATGGCGTGGATACAGGATTTTTGGCCCCGGAAGCCGAAGACCGTCATCTTCACGGCGGGCGACGACAGTGAAGCCAAGAAGATTGTGACCGACTTGATCGATAGCACGGGCCTCGTGGCCATCGATCTTGGGTCCCTCGCACGTGGCGGAGCGCTCTATCAGGTCGGCGCGCCTTTGTCGGGACTCGACCTTCACTTCGTTCGACGGCTCCGCTGAACGGCATTATTTCGAGTCCAGCGCGACCGAAATGATCCAGCGCCCCAAGGTCCGGGGCCCACAGAGGATTGATCATGAAGCCGAGCTGCGAGCTGATGCGCCTGGCGGCCGCGGTCGCCGGATCACGCTGGCACTCCACGAATCCCTTAACTCGACCCGGAGAGCGACAGTGATAGAGATTTACACAGATGCGACTCCCAATGGCTTGAAAGTCTCGATCGGACTTGAGGAGTTGGGGTTGGAATACAAGGTCCATCGAGTTTTCCTCGGTGGAGAGCAGATGACGCCGGAATTCACGGCGCTGAACCCCAACAACAAGATCCCTGTGCTCGTCGACGACGACGTCGTGGTGAGCGAGTTCGGCGCGATTCTTATCTATCTGGCCGAGAAGACGGGCAAGTTGCTGCCCAAGGAACCGCGAGCGCGGATCAAAACGATCGAGATGGTCATCAATCAGATGGCGTCGCTCGGGCCGATGTTGGGGCAGCTTGCGGTGTTCCGCGGGTCCTGGCAAGATAAAGCGCCCGAAGTCACGGACCGCTACTTCAAGGAAGTCAGCCGCATCTACGGCGTGCTGAACCGGCGCCTTGAGGGCAGGCCTTATTTTGCCGGCGACGAATACACCATCGCGGATATAGCCTTTCTTCCTTGGATTCGGATGGGCGCGATCGCTCCGTTCACGCAGGATCTTCCGCTCAATGACAACGCCGATCTGAAGGCCTGGCTCGAACGCGTGCTCGAACGGCCAGCGGTCCAGAAGGGCCTGACGATCCCCGAGCCGTTCCCGCAGGAAAAGCAGTTCGAGGCCTTTATCAAGGCCACCGTCGGTCTCGGCGATCTCCACAAATGATCAACCCCATAACAGCGAGGAAATTCAAAATGAAAATCGGCTTCATCGGCGCCGGAACTGTTGCCAAGACGATCGCCAAGCACGTCCTGCCGCATGGTCACCGGGTTGTGCTTAGCAACGCGCGTGGGCCTGAGTCGCTCGCCGCCCTTGTGGCGGAGTTGGGTTCCGGCGCTGCCGCCGGAACGGCGAAAGAGGCCGCGGAGCAGGACCTCGTCGTGCTTGCCGCCAATTGGGCGAGCGTGCAGGCAGCGTTGTTTTCGGTCGGAAATTGGACGGGCCGGATCTTGGTGGATGCGACCAACCGCGTTCTCAGCTATCAGCCTTTGGCGCTGGGTGACATATCCGGGAGGACATCGAGCGAGATCGTCGCCGATCTCGCTCCCGGAGCGAAGGTCGTCAAGGCGTTCAATTCCGTTCCGATGTCCTGGATCTCGGATTTCTCGGATTTCTCACCATCAAAGCGGAAGACCGCGCTTTTCGTGTCTGGGGACGACGCCTACGCTAAAAAGGTGGTGAGCGACCTTATTGAGCAGATCGGTTTCTGCAGCCTCGATCTCGGTTCCCTCGCGGTCGGCGGCCGGCTCCAGCAACTCGGCGGACCGCTCGCGGGGGTCAATCTTACCTTCAGCGAACGGTTCGTCCTGTGAAGGCCCTGGTCTGGGACAAGGCCCTCAGCCTCGCTGATTTTGCGATCAAGCTCGTCGAAATCCCTGTCCCGACGCCGCGCGAGAATGATGTCCTGGTCGACGTGCGTTCGGGATAGATCCAGGCGAAGCGGCCATCCGGAGCATGCGCAGCGCGGAGCCGGGAGGCCGCGTATTTTGGGGCTGGGATTTCGCGGGCGTAGTGAGCGCGATAGGCGCTGCCGTGGCTCGATTCAAGGTGGCCGATCGCGTCTTCGGCACCGGGGACATGACACGAGATGGCCGCTGGGTGGAGAGCGTCGCGGTCAATCATCGTGTCGTTGCGGTGATCCCGGAACAGCTCTCGTTCGACGATGCAGCGGGCCTTCCGATCGGGTCGGCGACGGCCTGGGAGGCGATCTTCCGCGACCCAGACCGCCTGCCGGCTGGTGTCGATCGGGTCCTCACCCTCGGCGGAGCGGAGGTGTCGGTTCGCTCGCGACGCGATAGTGACGAAACCGCCGATCGGTTCCACATCGAGATGGGTCTGCAGCAAACGAGGCAGGCGGCCGCGAATTTGTCATCCGACAACCCAGGCCGGGTGATAGCGGAGGCGACGATCGTCACTGAAGTCAAACGTCTGCACTGGCGTATTCGAAGCGGCAAGCCGAAGAATGCCCAGCCCAGCATCAATCCGAAAGCCGGCGCCACTCCAGCACCAGTACGCGGGAGGGGACGGCACAGCCCGGAGGCTCGCGCGGAACGATGTCAACGCGGCATTTCCATCATGTTGGCGTTCAGATTAGCGACGATCCAGATCGAGCCGGTGATGACGAGAAAGACGATCAGCACACCAAAGGCCAGAGCCAGAATGTTGTTCGTGTTATCGGGGCCGCTGCCGAGATGCAAAAAGAAGACGAGGTGGACGCCGATCTGTGCGAAGGCGAGCACGACCAGCCCGGATGGTATCCCGGGGGACCACAGCAAATTGGTCTGCGACACGATGAACGAACCGATCGTCGCCAGTACCGCGAGCCCGAGGCCCACGGTGTAGGATAGGTAACTGGCTGTCGGCTCCTGCTCTTCGACACCCGGTGTCCGGTCGTCGAACCGGTGGTCGTCACTGTCCATCACCGAAAGTCCCCCATGAGATAAACCAACGTGAATACGCCGACCCAGACAATGTCCAGCGCGTGCCAGAACAGGCTCCAGCACAACAGGCGCCGGAGCACCGCGGGCCGCAAGCCCTTGGCAATGACCTGGGCGACCATGTAAATGAGCCAGATCAGCCCGCCGGTGACGTGCAGGCCGTGCGTGGCGACCAGTGTGAAGAAGGCGGACAGAAAGCCGCTGCGCGAGGGTCCGGCGCCCTTCTCGACCATGCCGGCAAATTCCGAACCTTCGATGAAGAGAAAGACCGCACCCAGCACAAATGTGAGGGCGGCGAAGATCAGGAAGCGGCCCAACTGCCTGCGTTCAGCGGACAACGCCCCGAGCCCGCATGTATAGCTCGAGAGCAACAGACACATCGTCTCGATAAATACGTTCCTGAGATCGAACAGTTCGGTCCCGGTCGGTCCGCCGGCGGTATTGCCCGACAACACCGCATAGGCCGCGAACAGCCCGGAAAACATGACAATGTCGCTGAGAATAAAGATCCAGAACCCATAGGCGACAACGATGCGCTTCGGGGCCGGCCCGCCGCCGCCGCGCCCGCGCGCGAGCTCGGTAGTAACCGAGGTTGAAGCTCTGTCGAGTGTCGCCATCGTCATGCGGACCGCCCCAGGCCCACTCGGGCCCGTTCCATTTGCGCAAGTTCGGCCGCTGAGATTTCGTGCTCGCGCTCATCGCTCCAGCCGAACACCAGGACCGTCACAGCAGCGGCAAGGAGGCCGAGGATCACCATCCACCAGATGTGCCAGATCAGCGCAAAGCCGGTGATCACCGCAAAGAAAGCGGTGACAAAACCGGTGGGGCTGCTGCGCGGCATTTCGATCGGTTCATAGGCCGGTTCGGCCCCGGACGGACCGGCTGAGGCCTGTCCCCTCCGCTTCATCTCCCAGAAGGCATCGATCGTCTCGACGTGGGGCAGCACTGCGAAATTGTAGGCCGGCGGCGGCGACGACGTTGCCCATTCCAGGGTGCGACCGTTCCACGGGTCGCCGGTCAGGTCCCGGCGTTGCTCGCGCGTGCGGATGCTGACATAGAGCTGCGCGATTTGGCAGAGGATGCCGCAGAAAATCACGATCGCCCCGACCTCCGCGACGAGCAGCAACGGCTGCCAGTTCGTGTCGGGGATGCGCTCAAGGCGCCGGGTCATACCCATCAGGCCCAGTACATAGAGCGGCATGAAGGCGAGGTAGAAGCCAATGAGCCAGCACCAGAAACTGGCCTTGCCGAACCGTTCATCGAGCGTGAACCCGAACGCCTTCGGAAACCAGTAATTGTAGCCCGCCAGCGCGCCGAACACGACGCCGCCGATGATGACGTTGTGAAAATGCGCGACCAGAAAGACGCTGTTGTGGAGCACGAAATCGACCGGCGGAACCGCCAGCAACACGCCGGTCATGCCGCCAAGGACGAAGGTGATGATGAACCCGATCGTAAACAGGAGCGCCGTGTTGAACACGAGCCGACCACGGAACATCGTGAACAGCCAGTTGAAGACTTTGACGCCCGTCGGCACCGCGATAATCGCCGACATGATCCCAAAGAAGGCATTGACGTCGGCCCCCGCCCCCATTGTGAAGAAGTGATGCAGCCAGACCATGAACGAGAGAACGCAAATCCCCAAAGTCGCAAGAACCATCGAGCGGTAGCTGAACAACCCCTTGCCGGAAAAGGTCGCGACCACCTCCGAGAAAACGCCGAAGCAGGGCAGGATCAGGATGTAGACTTCTGGATGGCCCCAGGCCCAGAACAGATTGACATACATCATCTGGTTGCCGCCGGCGTCGTTGGTAAAGAAATGCATGCCGAGGTAACGGTCGAGCAGGAGCATCACAAAGGTCGCGGTCAAGATCGGGAATGCGGCGACGACCAACAGATTTGCGGCCAGTGCGGTCCAGCAAAACACTGGCATGCGGAAATAGGTCATGCCCGGGGCGCGCAATTTGAGGATCGTGGTGACGAAATTGACGCCGGTGAGCAAGGTGCCGATGCCGGAGATCTGCAACGACCAGAGGTAGTAATCGACCCCGACATCCGGCGAAAAGGCAAGTTCGGACAGCGGCGGGTAGCCCATCCACCCGGTGCGCGCGAAATTGCCGATAACAAGCGACAGATTGATCAGCAGCGCGCCCGTTGCGGTCAGCCAGAAGCTGACGGAATTGAGCACTGGAAAGGCGACGTCGCGTACGCCAAGCTGCAACGGCACGGCGAAATTCATCAGCCCAATGACGAATGGCATCGCCACGAAAAAGATCATGATCGTGCCGTGCGCCGAGAAGATCTGGTCGTAGTGCCCAGGTGGCAGGTATCCCTGCGCATGTCCGACGGCGATTGCCTGCTGCGTCCGCATCATGATCGCATCGGAAAAGCCGCGCAGCAGCATGACCAGTCCCAAGGCAAAATACATGACGCCGATGCGCTTGTGGTCGACGCTGGTGAGCCACTCGCGCCACAGATAAGGCCACCACCCCTTTACAGTGACGATCCCGAGCACGGCCAGGATGACGACGGCGACCACAGCTCCGCTCACCAGCGGGAGCGGCTCGTTGAGCGGAATCGCCGCCCAGGTGAGTCTGCCCAGCATGTCAACCCCCTGCCTGTTGCACCGGCGGACGCCAGGCCGCGCCGGCGCCCCTCCCCACCCTTTTGTTGTCCGCGCGCGGAGGACCCGAGACCGTTTGCTCGATGATCTGCTCGAATAGCTTGGGCTCGACCGAACGATAGGTTTTCGGCGGCACGGCCTCGCTCGGCTTTGCCAATTGCGCGTAAGCGGCATCGTCGAGCGCAGATCCGACGCCGCGCACCTGTGTTACCCAGGCATTGAAGTCGCCCGGTGGCACAGCTTTGGCCATAAACCGCATATCGGCAAAGCCGTCGCCGCTGAAATTCGCCGAAAAGCCGGAATATTCTCCCGGCTTGTCAGCGAGCAGGGTGAGGTGGGTCGTCATGCCGCCCATCGTGTATATCTGGCTGCCGAGTTGAGGCACGAAGAACGAATTCATCACGGTCGCCGAGGTGAGACGGAAGTGGACTGGGGTCCCGGCCGGGATGACAAGCTGATTAACCGCGGCGACCCGCTGGTCGGGGTAGATGAACAGCCATTTCCAGTCGAGCGCCACGACGTCCACCCGAAGCGGATCGGCATTTGCCGGGATGGGCGCACGCGGATCGAGTTGATGGGAACCGATCCAGATGACCCCGCCCAAGAGGATCACGATCAGCGTCGGTATCGACCAGAGGACGAACTCGAGGCGACCTTCGTAGGAATCGTCCGGGCTGCGGTTGGCGCGGACGTTCGACGAGCGGTACCACCAGGCAAACGCGAAGGTCGCCAGGATCACGGGGACCACGACGACAAGCATGATAGCCGTCGAGTTAATGAGAAGAAGCAACTGCGCAGACGCGATCGGCCCTTGCGGATCCAATACGCCGGCCGGATGACAGGAAGCGACGAGTATCGCGGCGCATGCAACCGGCCAGCGACGCAAGCCTGAGCGCCGAAGGTGGTGCAGCGGATCGGCTGTGTTCCTCATCGGGCGAGATCCCCCTCACGCGCTTTCGGAAAGCGTCACACCGGCGCCGCCCAGGGTAAAGCGGGTCGCGCCCGTCGACCAGTAAATTGAGGTAATAATGCGATAAGACGTATTCCAATCTATCTATAACCGCGTCCGAGCTCAGGAGGCAAGCCACAGGGCCGGTGCGAACAAGTTCACCGTATGCCCAAACGATTGCAGCAGCCGTGCCCAATAATGGCTCGCACCACAGGCTTCGATCGCAATCACCGTCGGCGCGAGCTTGTCGAAGCCACCATCTCCTCTTGCCGCGGTTTCTTGCATGGAACCGGCGTCTCGGCGGCATTCACACCGTGAATCTGGAAGATGTGCTTCGACGTATCCATCCCGATCGGGCTGATCTGTTCCACAGGCGGTCTTCTTTGTCGGAGGTCGACAACGACCTTGGTTTGGCACAATCGATACCGCCGCCGGGGCCGTCCATACCAACGAAAAAAGGTTTGCGTGTCGGATGTGGAGTTCGTCGCAAAAGCGCTGTCGCGGGTGCTGAGCGCGATGAAGGGCTCGATATGATCAGCCTGCCACCCGGGACGAAGGTGTTGCCTGCCAGCCATCTTCGGCGGGCCAATCGCCTTGCAGCGAAGGTCCAGCAAGTGACCCGTCAACATCCTTTCGGCAACAGTCGGTTTAATTTCTGTGGCAAAGGGTGACTATCGGGAGGCCATATATCGGGATGGCAGCGGTTTTGTCCGGATCTGGACATTGCTTGAGAAAAGTCTTTTCGCGTGGCCCCGTGATCGGCGATGGCTGATCACGCTGACGCCCCGCGATAGGCGGTGCTGATCGGGGCGATGGATTGGCGTCGCACAATAACGCCACCGGCTCCGGTTCGGCCAATGCCGGTTTGACACAGCATCGATTCGCTTTTGACTGTGGTTTGGTAAAAAAGAAGGATAGATAGATTAAGAGCTTATCCGAGATCATCCTGTTTTCTGACAAGTTCGTCCTGGCCAAAGTTGGTATTCGCGGCTGCGACCCGGATGTCGGCGACCAAGGAAAAGCCCGTCCGCCATGTTCCGGGTATCACGACGGACCGCAATGATGAGTGGCTTGCAGAGAAGTGGCTGCCGCTTGGCGAGCGGGTCGATCGTCCTCTGGGCGGGAATCAGCGGTTGCTGTGTGGCGACAGGCGACCTGAAGGCGTCGACGTCGATTCCGCGCAAGTAATGCTCGCCATGGCCGAAAAGGACGGCAGCCCGCAACGACGGATCATGTTCATAGTCGTAGTACGCGTTCGCGAGCGCCAGGAAGGTCGCCAGGTCGATGCGGTTGTGAATTTGAGGCCGATTGAGTCCCAACAGCGCCATCTGCCCGCGGCGTTCGATGGTGAGCGTGGCGCCGCTCGCGAGCGGAACTTCGGCCAAATGCGTCCCCCGTGGTCGGCCTTAGGCAGAAGCTGCCGCCGCTAGGGGGAATGATACGGCACCGAGCCCGGCCAGAAGTGCGGCGCTGGACAAGAGCCTTCGGTGATTTAGGGCTACGCCATCGAACATGGATCAGGTCCCCGCTCGCGGTCCCGCTCGAAGGGCAGCGCGCTTTCGCCCGCGAGCCGCTCAATATCTGCATTTGCTTGTATGAATTGCAGGCATTGCAGGTACCTGTGTCAAACCCGGCCGGGTCCGCCTCCTCGAGGCAGGCCGGCCGGTTCGGACTGGCACTGCTATAGGCGATGGTCAGAGGGTGAATGTCTCTTTGCTCGTCCCGAGGCTCGCCAGGTATTCCTGGAGCGGCTTCGGCAGCCGGTCGTACCAGGCGGCCTCCTCGCCCGGCAGGGGCAGCACATGGCCGTATTCCACCATGTCCGTCGGTGCCAGATTGCAAAGATAGACCCAGATATCGTCCTCCTTGACGCCAGTGATTTGCGCTACCTCGCGCATCATGCGCAGCATCATCGCGTTGCGTTGTGCCTCGGTTCGGCCAGCCCGTATGTCACCCCGGATCCAGATCTGTCCGGAGACGCGCGAGCCGCCAAGGAAGCGATCGGTCGGCTTCTTCTCGTCGATCACCACCTGCACGAAATAGGGCGGCGCGCCGGTCTCCTCGCTGTGGATCCGCGACAGCGTCTCGGCGATCGCGGCTTTCTGGCGGTCGTTGACCGAGCCTTCCGCGAGGGAGCAAACATAGGTTGGCATGATCAGTCCTCCTTACGCGAGATGGCAGCGGCAGGTGGATGAAGAATTGGCGGGACACCCTTCGCGCCGAGGAACACGGCGAGGAAGCGGACCGGCGTCTGCCCGTCATTGCGCCCACGGTGCCATTGTGTGCGCGACTGCAGGAAAGCTTGGCCGGCATGGAAGGTTTGCCGCTTGCCGTCGACGAACTCGACGGTGAGGTCCCCTTGCAGGACATAGAGGTAAGCCGGCACGGGATGCGTCATCCAGTGCGAGACGCACCCCGGCGGGATGGTGAGAATGTCCGACGAAATCACGGGATCCGGTGTGCTCAGATAGAGCAGTGGCTCGCCGGCCGCCGTGGCGGTCAGATCGGGAAGCGCGGTGATCGTTTCTGCTCCGCGTGCCAGCGGCTTTACTGTCTGGGCAGTGTCGGCATCGGCCGGGGTTGGCAATGATGCGGCGACGACCAATGCTCCGGCAAAAACCGACGGAATCGCGAAGCGCGCGACGGCGTTGCCGAAGGACCAGTGAAGGTCGATGGGGACGAGTGGCATTGTCTTTTCTCCTGACGGTTGGGCCAGATCGCTCGCCGGCCGATTGGCCGACGGGCCATTGTCTGCATATGCTTGTATCCAAGCGGAAAGCTGTATATGCTGACAATCGAAGTCAAGGGCCGGCAAGGTTAAGGAGCGATGAATGGCGGGCAGGACGGATCAGAGCGCGAAGGCCAGCGAGGCCAGCCGCTGCAACAGCACGGCGCTCCGCAAAGCGTCCCGCCGCATTTCGCAGCTCTACGACACGGTGCTCGCCCCGAGCGGCCTGAAGACGACACAGCGCGCGATCCTGGCGCAGATCAGCCGCTCGGAGCGGACGACGGTGGGGGCGCTCGCCGAGGCGCTGGTGATGGACTCCGGCGCCCTCGCACACACGCTGAAACCGTTGGAGCGCGACCGCCTTGTCACCATCGAGATCAACCCCGACGACCGTCGCAATCGGCTGACTACCCTGACGGCGAAGGGGCGCTCCAAGCTCGCGGAGACTGATGCGCTGTGGGCGAAGGCGCAGCGGGGTTTCGAGATCGCGTTCGGCAGGGCGGAGTCCAAGGCGCTTCGGGAGGCATTGCGTTTCCTCGTGTCGGACGACTTCGCCGCGACGTTTGAAAGCACCCTGAGCTCGCCCGCGCGCTAACTGGGGACACCTCAAATGATCGACCTCGGAACCGACACCTCGCTGGGACGATCGATGTCGGTTGTCAATCATGGCTCAACCGCCTCTCACTCTTTGGCGATGGGGCAGCCGTTACCGTCGGGCGCGGGACATTCTCCGCCTCGGCAGCCTCCCGCGGCTCCAGTTGTTCCGGTGCCAGCCACAGGGGTTCTGGCGTCCGCATGAGCGAGAAGAGCCAGGCGGTCGCCGCAAGAAGCTGTTCGGCAGCCGCGGCCATCGGCTGCTTCTTCCTCCCCGCGGTCGGGTCAGCGGCTCCATCACTGACCGCGTCGCGCACGGCGGGCGCGATATCGCCTTGGTCACGCGGCCAGGGTGCTACGTCAAACCGGATTGAGCGGCGCCTTCGATCCGTGCGGCCACGCTCAACGCCACGTTTTCCAGAGCCTTCCGCAGGTTCCCTGGCTGCCGACGGTGAATCAGCCACACGTCGAGCAATAGGGAAAAATCGGTCACGTCCACGACCACGACCTCATCCCGGAGCGGGCTCGCCCCAAGCGCGGTGCGCGGCACCAGGCCGAGACCGTGCCCGGAAGCGACCATGCGAAGCTGGAGATCGGTGCCATACGTGTCGATCGCCACGTGAAGGGTCCCCGCCCGTTCCCCCATAGCGGTCTCGAGGGCGGCACGAAAGCCGCACCCGACAGGATTGAGCACCCAGCCTTCCTTCGCGAGATGGACGAGCCGGATCGGCCGTCGGAAGCGGTAGTGACGGCCTTGCTGAACGACGACGGTCTGTAAGGCGCCGATGAAATGACCCGTCAGCCCCACGGGGGGGCGGGACGACGCCGGCAAGAGCACCAGCGCGGCATCGAGACCGCCGTCCGCCAGCTGCTGACACAAGCCCTTGCTCCAGTCCGTGCGCAAGCGCAGATCGAGCTTTGGGAAGTCCATTCTCAGCCTCTCGACCGCTTCGCCGAGCACGAAGTCGCCGATCCCTTGCGCCATGCCCAACCTCAGGATCCCAGCAGGGTCGGCCTTCTCCTTGGCCATCGCAAGCAGATCCTCGATTGATTGCAAGATCGGCAGGGCTTGCTCATAGACCCGCAGGCCGATCGCTGTCGGCGCCGGAGGCCGCTGCGCACGATCGAACAGAGCCGCACCCAGCCTTTGCTCGAGTTGCTGAAGTCGGCGAGAGACGGCCGATTGGGTCAAGCAGAGCCGAGCCGATGCCTTGGTGAGGGACTGCGCTTCCACGACCGCTACCAGGGCTTGCAAATCTTCAATCACTTTGTGCAACACTCATGCAAAACATGAATAATATGCGCTTGCCTCGCGACGATGTCCAGCCCATGTCGTTCATGACAGCGGCCGCCAACGACATCTCCGCAGAAAATCCGATTGTCGGAGCGCCATGAAGGCGCAGCGGTCGACTGTAATGCTCAAGGAATGAAAGGAGAGAGCAATGCCACTCGTCAGAATCGACCTCAACAAGGACGCACCCGCCGAGCGGGTTCGGATCGTCAGCCAGGCCGTCTACGGCGCGATGATCGAAATCGCGAATGTGCCGATCAACGACAAGTTCCAGGTCGTGACCCGCCACAACGCGGATGAGATCATCTATCCGGAGGAGGGCTATCTTGGTGTCCAATACTCGCCGGACCTCATCATCATTCAAGTAACCTGGGTCGGCGGCCGCTCGACCGACGTCAAGAAGCAATTCTACCGGCGCATTGCCGACGAAATTCACGCCAAGGCCGGCGTCCGCAAAGAGGACGTCTGGATCAACCTGGTGGATGACGGACGCGAGGACTGGTCTTTCGGCAACGGCGACATGCAGTACGCACCGAAGTAGGTCGCGACGCGCTGCCCGGCGGGGCGGCGACGCCGCCCGAACGTAACGCATCTAGTGTCCCGATTCGGAAGTTCGCCATGCCTGGATCAACCGCCTTACGAACTTCCGAATCGATGGGGACACCAGCAAAGCACTGTTCTCTAGTGTGGTTCCGAAGTCCGCTCCGGGGATGATCCACGGTATGGCGGACTTCGGAACCACCACACTAGAGCAATATCAGCCTGAAGCGACCTCACACTGATTAAATTAGCTCGACAATTGTGAGCTCCAGAGCGTTTCCACTCAAGGTGAAAACGCTTCTGGTGGCTGCTCCCAATCGGCCTCATCAGGAGATTGGATAATAATCATCACCCGGATAGAGACCTTCCCGCTTCACATACCGTTCAAGGCCGGCAGCAGGTCCGATGCTTCCGCCTGGGGCGACAAAATCCTGCCCGCCGTGGACTCGTTGCTCGTCAGGGTGACGACGGACGATGGGCTGGAAGGCTGGGGCGAGGCGTTCGGCTTTCGTGCTGTCGATTCCGCCAAGCTCGCGATCGAGACGCTGATCGCGCCGATCTTCATCGCGCAGGACGCCACGCGGATCCGTCCGCTCGTGCTGGAGGTACAGAAGAAACTGCACATCTTCGGTCGGGGCGGCGTGTTCGCCTACGGCATGTCGGCGGTAGAAATCGCGCTTTGGGATATAGCCGGCAAGGCCGCGAAAGCCCCCGTATGTCGGCTGCTAGGCGGTGGGGTGGCCGACATCGCCTGCTACGGAAGCCTGGTGCGCTACTCCAATCCTTCGCTCGTCAGAGCCAATGTGCGACAGGCGATCGAGGCTGGCTTTCATATGCTCAAGCTGCACGAAATAGCGCTCTCGGCGATCCGCGCGGCCCGGGACGAGGCCGGTCCGGACGTCGCGCTGACGCTCGACGTCAACTGCCCATGGACACTGACCGAAGCGCGCGCGGGCCGAGGAACTCAGGGCGGTCGGCCTGAAGTGGCTGGAGGAGCCGCTCTGGCCGCCAGAGAATTTCACCGGTCTGGCCGAGCTGAGAAGTGCCTGCGGAATCCCGATCGCGGCCGGCGAGAACGTGTCCACGCTGATGGAGTTCAAGCGCCTACTCGCCGTGAAGGCGGTGGATTTTGTTCAACCGAGCCCGGCCAAGATGGGAGGCATCAGCGCGCTGTGTGACGTGTTTTCGATCGCCGCCGTGCATAACGTTCCGGTGATGCCACACTCCTTCTACGACGGCCCGGGCCTGCTAGCCGCGATCCATGCGACGGCCGCCATGGGGACCGTCGACGCGATGATCGAGTGGCGTTGCCTCGATCTTGAAGCGCGCATCTACGGCGATGCGCTCACTGCTGTCGATGGGCGCATTCGGGTGCCACAGAATCCCGATCTGGGAATTGAGCCCGATCCGTACGTTATTCGCACATACCTGCGGAGATGAGCGAACGATGCGATCCGGCTTTTCCCTGCGGATCTGAAAAGGCGACCAAGGAAGTTCTTGCCGAAGAACGGACATGCCCCGTGTGATCGGTGCTCGAGGTGATGGCGGTGTCTCGCGGTCCCATATCCGGATCTCGGACGCCTTCTTCGGCCTGGCGAAGGCCTACTACGATTTCGACAACGACCCGAGCGTGCGGGCGGCGGTGTTCTAGCCACGGCGAGAACTTCTCTCGCGGCATCGACGTGGACGCCTTCGCACCCCTGGCCAGGACCGGCAAGCCGTTCGCGATGAACGATGGCATGCTCGATCCCTTCGCCAGTAAGCAAGCGGGAGTGCAACGTGTCGGTGTGGTCGGGGATGCTCTGAACTGGTTCACCGACCCGCTGCACCGAGCCGGTGGGCCTGACCGGGTCTGCGTTCGCCACGAAAGTGCGGACAGTCAGGCTGGGTTTCGCGTTCGAGCGGCCCCGTCGCAGGGCCGCCCGGAGAACCGAGCAAGAATTCGAGGATTTTCTAATATTGCAGGTTGGGGTAGGCGGCGCTGTCGCCGCGTCCTTCGCGCGTCAGTTCGAGAACGCCGTAAATTGCCCAGACCGGGTCGAGGGAGCTGGTGTCGCCGCGCTTGAACGTCATCTCGCTCGCCCAGTGGTGGTGGATCCCGTCCACGTCGCGTGAGAACACGTTCAAGACCGCGAGCTGCACGCCGTCCGGTGTTTCCGCATGGTAGTCGCGGTTGAAGGTGTTGTTCCGCGAGGACAGCAGCCGCAGGTTGCGCCAGCCGCGTTCCTGTGCGTAGGCGCCGAGCCGGTCGGGACTTGTCTTCGCGACCACCACGAGGTTGGTCCGCTCGGCGAGGTGAAAAGCAGCACCCTCGAGCCCGTCGACGACCGATGTGCATGACGGGCACGGCTGCTCGACAAGCGGCAGCTCGGCTGTCTTGCCCACTGAAGCACCCGCTCGTTGGTCTTCCGACCAGCGCGGGAACATCATGTTGTAGATGACCAGCGAGTTCTTGCCCGGTGCGAACAATTCCGAGAGCCTTATCTTTCTGCCATCGGCCGCGGACTCGAAGATGTAGTCCTCCCTGATGAGGCCGCCCGTCGGAAGTGCCCGGCGCTTGGCGACGACCTGCTCGTTCAGCCGCCGGAGCTCTGCCTCCGCCTCCAACAGCTCGTTGCGTGCGCGCCGGTATTCACTCGACTCGCCGGGGAAGTGGACATTCGGGTCGAGGAGTACTTCCCGCCACTTGTTCATATCGCGCGGTTTGCCCTTGAGAGCCATTGTTTCCATCCTTTCCTATGCTTCGAACTCTTTGCTGCGGGCGGTTCCGTCTCGAGGACGTCGAGTCCGGCACCAGCGAGAGTCCCGGTGCGGAGCGCCGCGACGACTGCCTCTTAATCGACGAGCCCGCCGCGTGATTTTGGCGGCGCTGAGGTTGGACATGTATTCGTCAACGCGGAGCACTCTCGAGGTCCGGGGCTCGGCGTACGGTTATGGGCGGCATGTGCCTGTCCGGCTGATACGCTTGGTCGAAGCGTGCGCCCGGCGCATCGCGATACATGACGCGGGCCCTATTTCGCTGGCTCCTCCTCGATCCTGTCACCGCCCTTTGCAACGGGAACGACCCAGAGTGGCGTCGCGACATCCGCGGAACTGAGGAGTGTTGTATAGGGTTGGTTATTGGACATATCCTGATTGATGCCCCGGAGCGCGTCCTTGGCTGAATCCGGAAGCACGACCATGATATGCGGGCCGATATAGAACCAATCTTTGACTTGGCTGGGGTCTTTTGCTGACGTTTCGCCCTGTCCTTGCCTTGCCTCGCCCATCAGCATATAGGCCAGTCCCACGCGATCGATGTCCGGCTTCTTCCCCGCCAGAGTCGCCGCGAGCCACTTCATCATGGTCTCGTCCACGCACATCGGGTCGTGCTGAGGCCTGCCCGGAGTGTCGGGCATGCATGTCCACCCATTGGTGCCCTGGCGAAGCACCCTGCCGTGAGACATTCCATCCTGCGGATTCGTCGGCCAATCGACCACGGCTGCATGCGCGGTGATGGTCGCAGGGCCTGCGTTCAGCGCGTTCGCAATCTTCCATTCGTCGGAGTGCGCCGACGTCGTGAATGTCCCGGGAGGCAATAGGGTCGTTGCCGAGGAAAGGTCTTCTGCCAAAGCTGTCGAGGAGATCGCGGCGAACCCAATCGCGGCACACAGGGCAGTCTTGACCATGAGAACCTGGTTTTGCCTCCGCGCGCGTGAGTGCGTCCCTCCTGTGGCTTCTGCGTCAACAGAGCCGCCTTTCGGCACCTCGGGGCTTTCGAAGGCGTCCTGACGGATTGCGGGCACCGATCAATCTCCTGCTGCCAATATTCGATGAACCATATGTAGATTTCCCAAGTGGAGACTTAAATGTCGTATAAGCGTCGTTTTCAGACACGGGGAGGCAAAGATGCGTAAGGTCGGCTTCGTCATCTACCCCGGCTATCAGCCGATGGGCTTCGCTGTGACCAGCCCGTTCGAGATCGCCAATACGCAAGCAGCCGAACCCGTTTACGACATCCGGCTGCTGTCCAGGCTCGGCGGGCTGGTGCGCACCTCACTCGGCTTCCAGGTGTCGACCGAGCCTTTTTCCGAGGAGCCGTACGATCTCATCGTCGTATGTGCGAGTATGGAGGATGCATCGCCCGAGACGATCGAGTTCATCCGCCATGCGCGCTCTCATTGCCGCCGGATCGCGGCTACCTGCCACGCGGCGTTTGTCCTCGCCGAAGCGGGACTTCTCGACGGCCGGCGCGCTACATGCCATTGGATCCGTGCCGGCGAGCTTCGCGCCCGCTATCCCAATGTGCGGGTCGAAGAGGACCGGATCTTCATCGCTGACGGACCGGTTTGGACTTCAGCCGGCATGACCGCCGGTATCGATCTTGCGCTTGCTCTGATCGAAGAGGATCTCGGGCTGGAGGCGGCGCGCACTGTTGCGCGCAGGCTTGTGCTGTATCATCGCCGAGCTGGCGGCCAGACGCAGTTCTCCTCCCTCCTCGAACTGGAACCGAAATCGGACCGGATTCAGACCGTGCTCACGCATGCCCGGCGCAATCTTGCCGGCCGGCTGAGCGTGGACGATCTTGCCGAAGTTGCGCATCTCTCACCACGCCAGTTCAGCCGCGCCTTCCAGGCCGAAACCGGCCAGACACCGGCGAAGGCTGTCGAGAACCTCCGCCTGGAGGGCGCGCGCGCGCTGATGGAAGACACCAACCACCCCCTGGATGCTGTCGCGCAACTGACCGGCTTCGAAGATCGCAACCGAATGCGACGCGCCTTTCTCCGCGCCTACGGCCAACCACCGCAGGTGATCCGGCGCCAGTCGCGCGGATATACGTTCACCAAGGGAAGTGAGCTCGCGGAACCTTAAGCCGATGGTCCGACATCAGTCTGACGGCGGTTGCCGTCTCGGCGCCGTAGATTTCAATGCTCAGCCGCTCCTCTTTTGCAAAAGAGCCTATTATTGACCAGACTATAGTGTCGACCTGCGACTATCCGACCGCCGCGGCCGCAACGGCGGCCTGATTGGCGCCTCTGTCCGATCATCTCAGGCCGGCGAGAGCACCTCGGCGCCCCTCGCTCGCCTGTACTTCCATTGGTATCCGGTTAAGCGGTCTTCACTCACGTCACATCAGCGGGTGCTGCAGGCCTTGCGAAGACATCCCGGCCGGACGGCTCCTGCATCTTGCGCCACTGCGCCGGAGTGACGCCCATGTGGCTCTTGAAGGCGCGCTGGAAAGCCGCTTCGGACTGATACCCCGCAGCCTCCGCCACGGCGCCTGTTGAAAGCAAGGATTTCTTCAGCTCGTTCGCCGCGAGTGTCATGCGGATGTCGGTCAGGAGATCGCTGGCCGATCTTCCCAGCTTCTCCTGGAATTGCCGCGCGAGCGTGGCCCGCGACACGTTGCACAGGGCTGCGAGATCGGGCAGCGACCATGCGCGCGCAGGCTCGTTGAACAGAGCCGCAACGGCGGGTGCCAGGCGGGGATGACCGGCCAGCGCAAGGAGACCTCGCGGCGCGTCTTCGGTCTCGCTGGCCAGCCGCAGCACAAGCGCGAACATCGCCGTCGACAGCGCGTTCAGCATCGCGCGACCGCCCAAGTGATCGTCCGCCGCCTCGCTGCGCATCACCGCGACGAGTGCGGCGAGCTGCCGGGCAGTGTCCTTCCGCCCGGCGTCAGCGCCCGCATGCACGACCAGGCGCGGCGGCAGATAGAGGCGCAGCATGCGGTCGTGTGGAGGAGCGATGGCGAAGTGTCCGCACAGGAGATCGAGCCGTTCGTCCGAGCCTGGATTTTCGCTGATCGTGAGGTTGAGAGACGCTCGGTTACGGACCGGCAGGGGCGCCGCTCCGCTTGCGTCGTGCATCACGTGCCGTGGGTTGCCCGGAAGCAGAAGGATGTCGCCGACCTGCAGCTGCAACGGTCGGCCTCCCGCCGGATCGTCCAGCATCGCGGAACCGGCGAGCACCGCATGGTACGGGATTTCGTTCGCCTCGCCCGGCCCTTGGTCGATGCGCCAGGGCGCGCCGTAGGAGCAGCGCAAGTCAAGCCGACCGCGTACCGGCATCATCTCGAACAGCTTGCTGAGCCAATCCATGGCGACCTCCCAACGCAGCAGGATGTGAGACGAAGGAGCATATAGTTGAGACTTTGCGACATTAAAAGTCTTATGAATGAGGTCTTACCTCCACTCCGCAATCGTTCACCAACCCGCAACAGGAGTGCCACCATGTCCCGCCTTTCGGTCCCCGACCTCGAATCCGACACCGGCGCGTCGGGCCAGATCTATGCCCAGATCAAGAAGGCTATCGGCAGCGTGCCGAACACCTTCGCGGCCATCGCCGCCCACGGCCCCGCTGCCCTCAAGTCGATCCTCGCCGCGGACGCCGTGCTCGCAGCGGGCAGCCTGAGCAAGCGTGATCAGGAGGTCGTCAAGCTCGTCATCAGCGCCGCCAGCGGCTGCGACTACTGCGTCGCCGCCCACACCCATCTCGCCAAGCTCGCCGACGTGAAGTCGGAGGTGCTCAAGCAGATCCGCGAGGGGCAGCCCTCGGGCGATCCCAGGCGCGACGCGCTGGCTGGCTTTGTCCGTGGACTCGCACAGTCCAGCGGCACTGTCAGCGACCAGGATTTCGCCGCGATCAAGGCCGCCGGCTACAGCGACGCCCAGTTGGTCGAAATCAGCCTGGCCTTCGCGACCACCGTCTTCACCAATGTCTTCAACCGCATCAACGACACCGAGATCGACTTCCCCGCGGTCGCGTGAAGCGGCCGCGCCCCGTCCGGTCTTGCACGAAAGGATCACGACCATGACCACGCTAGCCAGCATCACTCAGAATCCGCTTGTCCTCGCATTGCGCCGGTCAGGCCTGCTTGCGGAGGATCTCGACTACCACATCGTCCGGGCCTCGATGGTAATCATGTTTTTCTTCTTCGGTTACCAGAAGTGGTTTCCGTATGAATTTGAACGACTGGTCCCGTTCATCAGCAATGGCCCGCTGATCTGGTGGCTGTATCCGGTTTTTGGCCACGCCGGCGCCAGCTACTTCCTGGGCAGCTCGGAGTGGACGTTCGGATCCCTGCTCCTCGCGGGCTTCTGGGACAAGCGGCTCGGCGTTCTGGGCGCCCTGGGCTCGACCGGCACATTCGTCGCGACGGTTACGATCATTCCGTTCATGTCGGAAGGCTGGGACGTCGCCGCAGGAGGCTTCCCTGCGATGACGGGCAATGTGCCCTTCCTGATGAAGGACGTCGTTCTGCTCGCCGTCTCGCTCTACCTTCTGCGGCAGGACGTGGTTCGCCTGACGCGACAGTGACCTGATACTCCGCTGATGGCAATGCGTCGCCGGCGAGAGTCCCGCCTCGCCGGCGACGTTGTCATGCCCGACACCCTGGGCATACCGGCTTCGAGACCGCTACGCACTGCACAAAATCTGCGTTCTGACCGCGCAGGTCGCGCTGCCGGCCCGGACACCGCCGTTGCGTCTGCTGGCCGACAAGGCGGCCGAGGTCTTCGCTGGGCATCGCCGATGCGCTCAACGGCCTCGCGTTGCTCACCGCCGAACCGGCACGACCCATCTCGTGTCGCGGCGGCAAACACGTTCGGGCGTATCCACATTGATCGCGTGCCGGCGGGTATCGTTACTGTCGCAAAGATAGCCGCCACGGTCCAAATCGACGGGCCCGAGTTGAGCGGCAGAATGAGTCGGGCTAAGAAATGTGCACCGGAACAGCCGGCGGTCTAACGCCGACTTTCCGCCGCCATACGGGCGGCTAATCCGGCAAGCACAGTCCCCATCAGCCAGCGCTGAACCAGCGCCCATTTCGGACGTCGCGTCAGAAATGCCGCGATCGATCCGGCCATGATTGCAATGAGTGCGTTTACCGTCAGGCTTATCCCGATCTGGATCGTTCCCAGAAGCAGCGACTGATTCAGAATACTTCCCGCATGCGGATCAATGAATTGCGGCAGCAGCGACAAATAAAGCAAGGCGATTTTGGGATTAAGAAGGTTCGTCACAAAACCCATCACGAATAACTTGCGTGCACTGTCGATTGGCAAAGACCTGACGTGGAACGGTGAGTGTCCCCCCGGTCGCAGTGCCTGCGATGCCAGCCAGAGAAGATAGCTTGCACCCGCGAGCCGCAGCAGATCATAGGCGTATGGCACCATGAAGACGAGCGCCGTGATGCCAGACGCTGCACACAGCATGTAAACAAGAAAGCCGAGCGCGACGCCGCCGAGCGAGATCAAGCCTGCTGCGCGTCCCTGTGTGATCGATCGTGATACAAGATAGATCATGTTCGGCCCGGGTGTCAGAGCCATGCCAAGCGAAACAAAAGCAAAGGCGATGAGACTGGCAGCAGATAGCATTGGAAACCTCCTTTCCGATCCTGTACCGAGGCTCGGGGCGCCACAACCAACAGCGGGAAATTCGAAGCTTGCATCTGGTCCCGATCGCTTAAGTCGACCGCCGCGCGAGCGTGGCGCTCCGACAATCGGATTTTGCGGAGATTTCGGTCGCGGCCGATTGTGATCAACGATATGGGCAGGCATCGTCGTGAGGCAACCGCATATTAATCATGTTCTGCATGACTGTTGCGCAAAACAACTGAAGATTTGCAAGCCCAGGTAGCGGTCGTGGAAGCGCAGTCCCTCACCAAGGCGTCGGCTCGGATTTCTCCGGCACAACGATGATCGCCTGCCGGATCCCCCTCGTTTTGGGGCTTGCCGACAGCGATGAATATCCCGCCCCCCGCGCTTCTCCTAGGGCATGAGCGCGCTGAGCGGAACGTCCCCGGCGCGTGAATCATGCGATCAAACAAAGAGATAGACCATTTTCGGCCTGCACAGTCAGGCTGAAAATGGTCTAGGCACGTTCCGGTTCCGTCCCAAACGTTCTGGGCGGACATGCACGAGGAGCCAGGACGGCAAGAAGCGCTGCCGCCAAGCGTAGCGTATCAGACGCGATGTTGGCTCTGCAATAGCAGTCTATAGGTCTCGCATCGTGGCTTGCCGCACATAGTGACTATAATTTATTCCGCTTTGCGCTTCCCGCGTCAGCGCATTTTTATCTCGCGTGTTCGCTTGTCGTTTAGTCGTTGATGTCAATTGGGGTTTCGTCGGTAGCGCCCGAGCGGCTCTTCACGTGATCGATGAAGGCTCGCAATTTCGGCATCATTTGATGGCGGCTGGGGTAGTAGAGAAACACACCCGGCGCCATCGGTGCGAATGGCTCCAGAACGTGCACGAGTTTGCCGGCTGTCACCTGGCTGGCGGCGATCGGCTCGGGCAGTTGCGCAAGCCCCATATCTGCCGCGGCCGCGCCAAGAATGGTGGGAATATCGTGGCCAATCAGCGGTCCCGAGACGATCGCCTCGATCGGCTTGTTGCCGTTGACAAAGGACCAGGGCGCGATCGACCCGTTCGATCGGCGAATGCGCAAGCAAGCATGCTGACGCAGATCGCCGATACGTTCGGGCCGTCCCCGCCGGCGTAGATACTCGGGGCTGCCGACGACCACGAAGGGGAAGGGCGGCGTGAGTCGCACCGCAACCATGTCTGCTGCGATGAACTGGCCGATCCGGATGCCGGCATCAAACCCTTCGGCCGCGAGGTCGACCAGCTCCGGGCTTGCGGCGATCTCCACCTCGACCTCGGGATGGGCTTGGCAGAACGACGCGACCAGCGGCTTCAGCAGGATCGGCACCACAGCCCGTGGCACCGTGATCCGCAGCAGTCCGGCAAGCCGCTGCCCAAGGTCACGCGCGACCTCGCTTGCGGCGACAAGCTCCTCGAAAGCAGGCTTTGCGCGCGAGCGAAATCGTTCGCCGGCTTCGCTCAGACCGACGCTGCGCGTCGTGCGGATAAAGAGCGCTGCGCCAACGCGCGTCTCGAGTGCGCGCACCGCCTGGCTGATCGCCGATGGAGTCACCCCGAGTTCCGCAGCCGCTCTGCGAAAACTGCGGTGCTGAGCAACGCTCAGGAACGCCTCTACGCCGTCGAGCGCGCCCTGCCTGACTGTGAAGTTCTGCTTCATACCCTGCCAACATTATCGCGGATAGTCGTTCGCGGGAAGCGCTCCTATGTCTGCGACGAGGATCTGAAGCCTTGGAAGAACGATCGTTAGAGCGGTTTCCATTCGCGTTGGCTCACGGAACCCGCTCTAGCTCTCTGCTTGAGAGCGTGATTCACCGCTCCGGTGATTCCACCTGTGCGGATCACGCTCTAGCCGTCGTTGCGGCAGGCTGCGCATCGCCAGGTTGTTCGGGTCGGCTGTCACAGTAAGCACGGAGCGCGACATGAGTGTCCCGACTTCTCACACCCCAAGCGCCCGAATTCGCCGAGTGTCGGCTCGGCTTGACGACGCCGCCAGAATGCACGCGATCAGGACACCTACGGATGCTTGGGTAATCGTGGCCCTGCTGTTCCTGTTTATGCTGGTCAACTTCGCCGACAAGGCAATGATCGGGATCGCTGCCGTACCGATGATGCAGGAACTGGGGCTCAGTCCGCGCGAGTTCGGGCTGATCGGGTCGAGCTTCTTCCTGTTGTTCTCGCTCTCCGCGATTGTTACCGGCTTCATCGTCAATCGGATGCAGACACGCTGGGTGTTGGTTATCATGGGCCTCGTCTGGGCACTGACTCAGTTCCCGATGCTCGGGACGGTCGGGTTCACGACGGTCGTCGGCTGCCGCGTCGCTCTCGGGGCTGGCGAGGGACCGGCCTATCCGGTGGCGCTGCACTCGGCCTACAAATGGTTCCCCGATGAGCTGCGCACATTACCCACCGCGATGATAGCGCAAGGTGCCGGTATTGGAATCATGGTGGCATTGCCGCTGCTCAACTGGGTCATCGTCCGCTACTCCTGGCACTGGGCGTTCGGCGTGCTGGGCATCACGGGCCTCGCCTGGACTGCGGCATGGCTGGTGCTCGGCCGCGAGGGCCCGCTTACCACGTCCGGACCGACGCAGGCGATGGGAGTCCCCGACAGAATTCCCTATCGACAGCTGTTGTTCAGCCCGACGGTCATCGCCAGTTGGTGCGCGAGTTTCGGCGCCCAGTGGGGATTATCGCAAGCGCTTTCCTGGCAGGGTGCGTTTCTGATCAAGGGGCTCGGTTTCACGCAGGCCTCGATCGGCCTGTTGGGTGCGCTTCCGGCGGGCGTCAGCGTGATACTGGTAGTCTCAGCCGGCTGGTTTTCACAACACTTGCTCGCCCGCGGGGTATCGAGCCGGATGGCGCGTGGGATCTTCGGCGGCGCCTGCGTCGCGTTCGGCGGTGCTGCGCTGACGATCATGCCCTATGCACCCGGCATTTCCGCCAAGATCGCCCTGACAACAATCGGGGTGGCACTCCCTTCGGTCATCTTCGTGATCGCTAACGCGGTCGTTAGCGAAATCGTGCCAGTCGCTCAGCGCGGTGCTCTGCTCGCTATCGGCACTGCTGTTAGCGCCTCGGCAGGGCTTCTCGCCCCCTACGTCATGGGCAGCGTCGTCGAGGCGACAACAACACCGCTCAACGGTTTCAACACGGGGTTCATGATCTGCGGCGTCGTCATGTTGGTCGGTGGGATCATAGCGATTGCGCTGATGCGCCCCGAGCGTGAGACGATGCGATGGACAAACGAGCTGCGAGCGACGGCTCTCAGGTCTGCTTGAAAGACCGGACGGCCTTGGGCCGTGACTGCCCTTCCCTGCCGACCACGGCGGGGGGCTCAAAGCCGGCGGAGCTGTGGCTGACGATAGTTCTCGCTGCACTCCATCTCGGCTGTTCTCGCTGTGAGCCCTGTGGAATTGACCAGTTGGGAGGGACGACCGATGACGCATCGATTGGTTCTGGTCACCGGAACGGCCGGCGGCCGGCAAGGTCAGACCGGTCGGCACGTGTCCGAAATGCTGCTCGCGCGCGGGGTGCCGGTTCGCGCTTTCGTCCACCGAATCGACGGATGGGCAGACCATTCGCGACCCCGGGCGCCGAGCTACCGAAGGCGATTTTCTTGACAATGCCTCCGTGCAGCGTGCCGCGGAGGGCGCGTCATCAGTCTGTTTTGCCTATCCGGTACAGGTGGATTGCTCGACGCGACCGCGATAAAACCGTCGCTGTGCGCAATGCCGGCATTTCTCGCCTCGTTGATCCGGCGATGCTGCGATCGTCGCCCGACGCTTCGACCCCGCGCGTGCGTCCTAACCACCCTTCCGAGCAGGTGTTCGAATGGGCCGGGGTCGGAGCAGCACATGCCAGGGCGGCGGGTTTCATGACGTCGCCTTCTCCCAGACGGACTTCACCGATGACCTGGAGCAGATCACCGTGCCGGTGCTGGTGATGCTCGGCGACGACGACCAGATCGTGCCGGACGCCGAATTCGGCACCGCTGTCGGCAAAGCTGCTGAAAAAACGGCACGCTGAAATCCTATCATGACTTTCCGCACGGCATGCCCACGACCAAGGCCGATACCACCATCAACGCCGATCTGACGGCTTTCGTTTCAGGTTAAGCGTTGCCACCTCGAACGGAAACGCTCCGGGGTCATAGTGGGCGGGGAATTGCATCAACCCGCGGTCGCCGCCCCATTCTGGTCCGGCTGACATTGCTACGGAGATTTCGCGGTGCCGTGACTTCGGTCCGGGCACCAAGGCTGGCAGGCCGTTCACCGTGAAGCCGGTCGTGCTGGCCTCGCCGCGCACCCGAAAATCGCCTTCCCAGCCAACGCGAAACGGCGCGCCGCCGCCATCCGAGTCATCCGGGCGGCCACCGGCCCGAACGAAGCCGTCCCGGAGCCAGCAACGCCTTCGGCGCGGCGGTTGCCTGCCGAGACAGCGCGAACGTCCGGTCCGACGAAAGCGGTTGCATCGAAGGGACGGGCAGGCGCATGGGCTTTTCCAAGGTACCAGTCGGAGCCGTCCAAGCTGGTGATGGTCTTCGGGTCGGTCTCGGACCCGGGCACAACCATCAGCGACACGGGAATTGCACACCGGGTCTGTTGCGCGATCGGGCCCGGCCCGATCTGTGTCGCATTGCCGCGCCCCGCCGGGTGCCCCCGCCGGTCGCGGCGCTGTTGTTGGAGACTACCGAACGATGCCCGATGGACGCCAGGTCGGACTTTCCCCGGACCAGACGGTAGACCGCCTGGAGGCGATGCATGCCGAGGCCGTCCAAGCGCAGCGCGCGGCACTGGCACGCTTTGCAGCCGGCGGTGCGCCGCCCGACCCTGAGGAGCGCAAGCGCTTCCGTTACCCCGAACTACGCCTGCATTGGCAGCCAAATGGCCCGATCCCGGTGACCCGCCGCGCCTGGGGCAAGATAATGGCGCCGGGTTTTTATGCCGCCACGGTCACCCAGCCCGGCTTCTTCCGCCCCTATCTGCTCGAGCAACTGAGGCCGCTGGTCGCGGAATACGGCGCCTCCATCCATGTGCAGGTCAGCGACCAGGAGATCCCGTACCCTTACGTGCTCGATCGTGGCGACGAACTCGCCCACAGCGACACGTCCGCAGCCGAGTTGGCACGTCATTTCCCTACCCCTTTGCTGTCGGCGGTCGGCGACGAGGTGGCGGACGGGTTGTGGACGTCCGTGCCAGGGCAGCCCTTGCCCCTGGCGCTGTTCGATGCGGTACGCGTCGATTACTCGCTGCGTCGCCTTTTGCACTACACCGGCACCGACTGGCGCGGCATCCAGCCGTGGATCCTGCTCACCAACTACCAGCGCTATGTCGACCAGTTCGTGCGCTGGGGTGTCAATGAGCTTGCCGGTGCCGCCAGCCCATACGACCGTCTGATCGCTCCCGGCGGCGCCGTCGCCCGGCGCGGCGATGACCCCGCCGAGGCCGCGTCTCGCATCGCGGGCGCGCCTTGGTACCAGTTCCAGATGCCTGCCTACCACCTCGCCCGCGCCGACCGGCAAGGCGGCGTGACCATCGTCAACATTGGCGTCGGCCCGTCGAACGCCAAGAATATCACCGACCACCTCGCGGTGCTGCGGCCACATTGCTGGCTGATGATCGGACATTGCGGTGGGTTGCGGCAATCCCAGGCCATCGGGGACTATGTATTGGCGCACGGCTATCTGCGACGCGACCGGATACTCGATGACCTGGTGCCTCCCGAGATCCCGGTCCCGGCGCTCGCCGAGGTGCAGGTCGCGTTGCAGGAGGCGGCGGCCGAGGTCACCGGCGAGCGCGGCGACGCGCTGAAGCAGCGCCTGCGCACCGGCACCGTGGTGTCCTATGACGACCGCAACTGGGAGTTGCGCTGGTCGCAGGAGCGGCGGCGGATCAATCTCTCCCGTGCCATCGCGGTCGATATGGAGAGTGGCACCTTGACGGCTCAAGGTTACCGGCTGCGCGTACCCTACGGCACTTTGCTCTGCGTCTCCGACAAGCCGCTGCACGGCGAGATCAAGCTGCCTGGCACTGCCAACGCGTTCTACCAGCGCGCGGTCAGCGAGCATCTGCGCATCGGCCTGGCCGCGCTCGATCTGCTGCGCGGCAACCTCGGCGCGCTGCATTCGCGCAAGCTGCGCAGTTTCGACGAGCCGCCATTCCGGTAGGCTCGCTGCCGCGGTTCATCGGAGCGGGTCACGGTGACAAGCCAGCGTCGTCTCGATCCTGACGATGGCCTGCCGCTCGCGTCGGCCGTCGGCGCTTTCCGGATCGCTTCAGCGAACCGGTCAATTCGTGCCTCCTCTTTGTCCAGCAGGCCGATCCTGGGTGGCAATCAGCTGCTGCGGCAAGCCGCGCAAAGCCCCGCCAGCGGCTGGTCGATCGCCGGCCCAGCCGCCGATCCACGGCCGTTCCGTAGCTTTCAGTCGTAAATCGTATTATTCGGTAAATTTGATCAAGGGAATGTGATTTCGGTTGACGAACGCCGCGGTTTTGTTGATAGTCCTTGCGATATCGAACTCGTATCAGGAAGATTCGCAACGATCGGGCTGATACGAACGACGACCGGAACTTCGCATAAACGAAAAAGTTTCCGATGAAGTATCGTATCGAAGACTTGGTCATACATGCATTAAACGACGCACGCTGGCTATACATTAACAATACGGCAAAAGAACTACCATGACAAAGCTTTCGCGCCGCCTCGTCGCCCTGCTGTCCCCGGATCAATCGGACGGCCCATCTGAGGCAACCAGCAACATCAGCGGCCTGAGCCTTTTCAGAGGCATCCCTGGGTTGTTCATCGCGGACACCAGCCGGGGACAATGCTACGCCAGCGGAAAACCGGCGACCGTGCCGGCGAACGGGCCGCTTCCAGCCATCAACGCCCGCCGCGACACGAATGGCCCGCCCGCGTCGAACCGCGGCCCGTATGTTGCCGCACCAACGAGCGGCGGCAACACAACGGTCACGTTCCAGACCCTGTCGGGGACCGACAATGGGGCCATCGGATACGCCCACGGTGGCGCGGCTTCGCCGCCCACGTCCATCCCCGCTTCGGTCCCCCTCGCAAGCCCATCACGCGACGGCTCCGTCCCGCCGGCGACCGCCGCGGCAGCGACGCTGGGGGCGTCAACCATGACGACCGCGTCGAACAGCGCGCCGACGGGAGCTTCCCTAGCCGAAACGACGCTTGTCCAGGCCGGCCTCCGCCGCTGCGTCGGTGACCCTGATCAACGCCACCCCGGTGACGCAAAACCCGGACGGATCCACGTCGGTCTTCGGCGATCAGGGCAACGCCATCGAGAACGTCAATCCAGACGCCGTAACGGTATTCGCGGACCCTCTGGCAACGGCCGATGAAGTGCCCATACCGATCTGGTATGCCCCGGCCGATACGGTTCAATACTTCCAGAACATCCTGGACAATCCCCAGATGTTCTCCACGATCGCAGGCGGGATCGCGGTCTTCAAGATGTACGGGCAGATGGCCTCCTGGCCGGACGCCACCTTGCAGGCCTTCTTCGCCTATCTGTCTCAGAATAATATCAAGCTGGGCATCGAGACCGGGGCGCTTGTCGCAGGTCCGGGGCAGCCTGGCTATGGCATCGAAGGTTTCCTCACCCCTGGCGGCCTGAATTCAATACTGACAAGAATAAAGATGCTGGGCGGCACGGTCAGCTACGTCGCCTGGGATGAGCCGTTGTACTATGGGAACATAACGACAGGGATCTACACGGTTGCTCAGCTCGCCGCTCAGGCCGCGGTGGCTGCCGGCGAAGTCGCGGCTGTCTTTCCTGACGCACAGATCGGCGACATCGAGCCGGTCGGCAATGGCGGCACCGACGCCACGGGCCTGCAGGCGTGGTTCACCGCTTATGCACAGGCCACCGGGACGCCGCTGAAGTTCTTCCAGGCCGATCTCGCCCCGTGGACCCCGACCTGGCAGGCCCAGCTTGCCAGCACAATTACGACGGTACATGCGAACAAGATGTCCATGGGCGTCGTGATCGATGGGATCGGTGCCGCGGATAACGACAATGCCTGGGCCACCCAGGCAGTCGCGAATGCGCAGCTGATCTTGTCGGACCCGGTGTTGCGGCCGGATTACCTGATCGTGCAATCCTGGCAGACCGACCCAAGCGAGGCGGGCGACCCCGTCGTGCCAGGCACGCTGGCCAGTGTCGCAGCGGATGTCGCCGCAAGCGAGAACGCGGCCTTGGCGGTAACGGCTGTCGCACAATATGACGCGGCCGGCCTTCTGCAGAACGTCACCTGGACCGGCGGCTGGACGGCAACCCAGAACGGCAGTCTGTTCCAGGTGATCTCTCCCACGGGCAGCGTCGTCTACCAGGCAGCCTGGAGCAATGTACAGAGCTTCGCATTCGATCCGGATACCGCGACCGTTTCGCTGACCGCTCTCGTCTTGACGTCCGCTGTCGGATCGGCACCGGTATGGAAAAGCGAAACCTCCTCGATCGGCGTCGCCGCGAATGGCGTTGAGTTCACCGCGCCGGTGACATCGGGCAGTTCGCTCACGCTCGCCCTCGCGCCCGCGTCGCAGACCGGCTTTGCCGGGTCCGGCATCACCAGCCAGGCGACGCCGGTCTTGACCGGGACGGCGGCGCCGGATGCCGTGATTGCCTTGCAAGTCGATGGGACCAGCATCGGCAGTGCCACCGCCAGCAGCGCAGGCACCTGGAGCTACACCTTCGCCGCAGCACTCAGCAGCGGCGCTCACGTCGTAGTCGCCAACGTCACCAACAGCGCGACCGGCGTGAGCGCACAGCAGGATTATGTCGTGTCGGTCGACACATCCCATCCCGCTCCGTCGACAATCGCGCTCGCCCCAGGCAGCGACAGTGGATATCCCGACGACGACATCACCGATGTCACGCAGCCGATTTTCACCGGCGTTGCCGATCCCGATACCGACATCAGGCTGGCCGTGGATGGCACAACCGTCGCAACTGTCGAAACCAATCTCTCCGGCCAATGGTCCTGCGCGCTGAACACCGCCTTGGCGGTTGGCACGCACACCGTTACGGCCACCGCGGTCAACCCCGCCGGAACCGCGGCCGCTCCGGCCACGATGCAATTGACCATCGACACCGCGGCCCAGGAGGCCGCCGTGATCAACTACGACCCTTTGTTTGATGCCGCGTGGTATCTGCTGAAATACCCGGCGGCCGCTTCTTCGGGCGTCAACCCCTATACACAGTTCAGTACAACAGGCTGGATGATGGGGAACGATCCTAGCCCTTTCTTCTCGACAAGTTATTACATCAATACATACGCGGACGTTGTCAGCGCCGGGACCAGCCCGCTGACCCAGTTTGAGCAGCAAGGCTGGCTCGAAGGCTACAATCCCGCACCAGACATCAATACCAAAAATCTGGAACAAACGATTCCAGACATTTCGACCGGCGAAGATCCTGTCATCGCCTACATCCAGTCCCTGGAGTACACGGACGCCATATGCACCGCCGCGCCCAATTCGAAGCTGACCGTCTCGTTGTCGAACAGCACAGGCTCCGCTTCGGCGAATGCCCTCACCGACAACGCCACGCTTGCCGTCACCGCCGATCCGGGCGCGACCTTGACCATTGCGATGGGTTCGGCGACGCCGACCACCTTCACGATCGGCTCGACCGGCAGTTGGAGCTATGGCTACGCCCCAGCCGCCCTCGCCGATGGGTCCTATGCGGTGACCGTCACCGAGACCGTGGTGGGTGGCGCAACCAGTGTCGCCACTCTGGACTTCACCTTCCAGGCGCCCCCGACAGTGACCGCCGTCAGCACGACGGCACCAGGTGCCATGGCACTGGGGGCGGGCAACGTCGCAACAGTCACGCTGACATTCAGCGAGGCGGTTCAGGTGACCGGGCAGCCGACGTTGACATTGAACGACGGTGGCGTAGCACACTATCTCTCCGGTTCGGGCGGCGAAGCCCTGACGTTCACCTATACGGTCGTGGCCGAGCAAAGCACGACCGCCCTTGCCGTGACGGCGGTCAACATGCCGACAGGCGCCTCGGTTGCTGACTCCGCCGGCAACGCCGCGAATTTCGCCGGCGCGTTCGCCCCGCTGCCGGGCCCGGTGGTGATCGAAACCCAGCTCCCCGGCACAGGGTCGAATGTCACCTTCGGCAGCGGCGCGCAAGTTACCGCGACACAAGCGATCAATAACTATACCATCGCCTTGGGCGGCGCGTCGGCCACGAGCGCCCCGATCGTAGACGCAACGTCCGCCACCTTCGGGGGGCAGATGACCGTGTCCGTGACAGGCGCCGGCGCCGTCGGGCAATATGGCAGCGTCGCGGTGATCGGCAGCGACATGAATGGTGGCCGGATCGTGACCCGGGAAAGCAGCGCCGGAGGGGCCGCGACCCTTGCGATCAGTATCTCCAACGGGCCGATCACCACTGGCGCCGCCGCCGTCCCCGGCGTGTTGGAGAACGTGGGTACCATCGATGCCGGGGCAGGGACCACGATCGATATCACCACCACTGCCGCGGGAAGCCTGCTCAACGCCGGTACCTTGATCTCCAACGGCATGATGTTCCTCGGAACCGCGATCTCGGGAACGGGCCAAATCATCGTTGGCAACACGTCGGGAACGGCCGGCACACTTGAGGTCCAAGGCACGGTCTCGGCGGGACAGTCCATTCTCCTCAACACCGGCACATTGACCATCGATCACCTGAGCAGCTTCCTTGCGACCGTGACAAACCTCAACGCCGGGGACGAGATCGCGCTGGTGGGTGTGGACGCCACGTCCGTTACCTACTCGAACGGCGTCTTGCTTCTGAACGGCGGCAGCATCGGCACACTTCATTCGCAGCCCGCGGCCGGCAGCAGCCTGACCAGCAGCAGTTTTCAGCTCGGACATACCGGAGATGCAACAATACTGACGATCGCTCCGACGGCTTGAAGCGGGATCGCCGGTTTTTCGTTTCTCGCGCGCTAACCGGGGCGGACGCGGACACCGGCGGAGCCAGGCCAGGCCGTGCCATGTCTCACAAGCCGTTGGCAGCCGGGGCTTCGACCGGCCACCCGCCCGGCAACCAAGTCTATTGGGGCTGGGGCCGTTGCTGCTGAAAGTATTGCCACGTCGCCTCCCGCTGCGCCGGGGTCAGATGCGGGACACCTCGCTCGGCCAGAAACTGATCGAAGTCAGTCTGCGTCCTGGCCTGCGCCGTGCCGGATGTCTCGACCATGCCCGGATGATGCTGCGCAAGCCAGGCTGCGGCCGGCGCGAACCGCACCCAGCCGGGCTGCTCGGCGAGCAGGTTCACGTCGTGCCATTTCGGATGATGCGGCGGCTTCAGAAGTTGCGGGAACTTGCTGAAGAACGTATCCACGAACGTCACAAGATTATGGTATCGGACCGACTTTGACGGCCATGCGAACACGGCGAGGGCCACACCGACTCCAACCGTCTCAACGCTCTGTTCGGCCGGAACCAGGTTCGGGTAATCCGCGTTTGTGATCTGCCCGCCCGGCAGATAGATCTTTTCAAGTTCCGCATTCGACGGAACGGCGATGAAATGCAGCCCGGTGCCGGCGGGTTGACTGGCGAACAGGCGGACCGGTTTGCCCGCGCAATAAACGTTGGCGGCGATCTCTCCTCGCCGGAGCCGGTCCTGCCCGATGGTCGGCTCGTCGGTGTGAAACTCCGGCGCAATGCCCAGCGTCTTGAAGACGGCGCGGGCGGTCAGGTTGGTGCCGGCGCCTTCGACGTCGATGTTTACCGGCTTTCCCTGGAGATCCGACAGCACCTGGATCTCGGGACGCGCGCAGACGTGCAAGTCATTTTCGTAAAGCTTGCAGATATACTGGACCTTCGACAGATCGCCCGGATATAGATGCTCCGCCTGCGCATAGGCAAGACAATCCGCGGCGATCAGGGCGAGGTCTACGCCTGGCAGATGCAGCAGATCGCCCAAATTCTGTAGCGATCCCTTGCCGACGATCGGTACCACGCGCAACGTGTCGGAGTTCATGACCGAGGTCAGATCGGTGGCGATACGCATAAACGTGCCATCGATTTCACCGCCCATGATCCCGATGGTGGCCGGTTGCGCGACCGCCGCGGCGCCCAGGCGGGGTCGCGCGGTCAGCGCGGCGAGTGAAAGGCCGGTAAGCAGGGAGCGGCGATACATCGTTACCTCGTTGACAGGGCTTCGAGCAAAGGAGCCGCCTCGGTGTCACCGAGCCGGAGCGCGCGTTCATACCAATGCTGTGCGAGTGTCGGATTGGGATCGACACCGCCAAGGGTAGTCTGCGCAAGATATGTGGGATCATACAAGCGTCCCAGGTTGCGAGCGGCCGCGGCGTCGCCATACTGGGCGGCACTGAAGTAGAAGCGGCGCGCACCCGAGACATCGCCGCGGTGTTCGGCATCCAGGCCGCGGGCAAATAGCACCGCCGCTCGGCTGTCGCCAACGGGTGCGGTCGCCGCGGGCGGCACCTGGCTGGGCGCGATCAGCCGGCCTTCCTCCGGTGCCGCCTCGTCAGGGAGGATCAGAGCCCGTGTCGGTCCCGCGGTCTCGAACGGCTCAGGCTTCCGGCCAGGCGACATAGTAGGCGCCGACGGCGCGATGGCCACGGGGATGGCGGCCAATCGGGCGGAGACCTCCGCGCTGGACGCCGCATGGGGCGAGGTCAGCGTGGTAGAGGTGACTGGGGCGCCGACCACTGGGGCTTTCACCAATGGGGCAGAGCCGGCTGGGGCAGCGACCGGTGCGGTCGAGGCCAACGCAGTGGAAGCCACCGGCGTGGGGACCGCCGGGGCAGGGGCCAACGGTACGGAGACCGGCGGGCTCGGGGCCGTCGCGGTGGAAGCCACTGGGGTGGAGATCGCAGGGTCGGTGGCCGACGGGGCAGAGACCGCGGGGCTCGGCGCCGTCGCGGTGGAAGCCGCCGGGGCAGAGGCCGCGGGGTCGCTGGCCGACGGGGCGGAGACCGCGGGGCTCGGCGCCGTCGCGGTGGAAGCCGCCGGGGCAGAGATCGCGGGGTCGCTGGCCGACGGGGCGGAGACCGCGGGGCTCGGCGCCGTCGCGGTGGAAGCCGCCGAGGCAGAGATCGCGGGGTCGCTGGCCGACGGGGCGGAGATCGCGGGGTTCGGCGCCGTTGCGGCGGAAGCCGCCGGGGCAGGGGCCGCGGGACTGGGGACGGCTGCCGTGGAAGCCGCGGGGGCCGCAGCCACTGGCGTAGCGGTCGAGGGGGCGGCAACCGGCGGGGTTGGACCTGATTGCGTGTCCGTCTATTGCGTCCGAACCGGGCGATGCCGCCGAGGGACCCCGTTTGTCATGCTCCAGCAAGGCCGACAGTTCAGCAATTTGAGCCGGTGTCGCCGAAGGAACAAGATCCATCATGCTCAGGATCGTTTCGGTCATGTTATCGCCCGGCGGCGCCCACCGATGACCCGCAGCGGCTTGCTCTTTCGCTCGGGCGAGCAAGTCAGCAAAGGTTCGGCTTTCGCTGTGGGCCGGCAGCGTTGTCACCGCCACGAGGCCAATCGCCAGAAGGACGTTCCGAATTCCGCCAGGCATGTTCACGCTTCCTATGCGAATTTTTTTCCTCGGGCACCCTGCCAGTCCCGTACCGGAACCGATACGACCCTCTCCCGAATAGACCGCCACACGTGGTGTTCTGGTTTGTTCGTTGATCGTCTGACCCAAAATTCCAAGTCAGCACCAGCAAGCGTTCAAGCTCGACTGACTTTCAGCCATGTTGGCCGCCAGGACTAGACATCCGATTGGCGTATGGTCGCAGGCAATCCGACGTTGTGCTGATCTCTCAATCCATATCCATAACGTTATGATCTGCGGTCGGCTCCGCACATCGCATCTCCGGATCTCGACGGATTTTCCCTGATGCTGCCGGTACCTCGGGTGGCCGCCCGCTTGCCTTTCGAGCCGGCTTGGGCGACTCTGACCCCTTCAGCAAGTCCTGGACCAGCAAAGCGAGGATGCCGTGAACGACACCACGATCGTCACCGATTCAGTGAAGCGCTTCAAGTGGGTTGGCACCCGCCCGATCCGTCCCGACGGTGTGCCCAAGGTGACCGGCCGAGCGCTGTATGGTGCGGACCTCAAGTTGCCCGGGATGCTGTATGGGAAAATCCTGCGCTCCCCGCACGCCCACGCACGGATCAAGTCGATCGACACCTCCGCCGCCCAGGCGGTGCCTGGTGTGAAGGCGGTCATGACATACGCCGACTTGCCGGAACAGAAATTTGACTACATCGGTCCCGAACGCGTAGCGGTGAACTTCTGGCACGTCACCCGCAACATCATGGCGCGCGAAAAGGCGCTGTACGAGGGCCACGCGATCGCCGCCGTTGCCGCGATCAGCAGCAGCGTCGCCGAACACGCCGCGTCCCTGATCAAGGTGGATTATGAGGTCCTGCCTCACGTCATCGATGTCGATGAAGCAATGGCGCCCGACGCACCGTTGCTGTTCGAGAACATGATCACCCGCGGCATCGAACCGCCGCCGGCCAAGGCGTCCAACATTTCCAAGCGTCTGCACTTCGCCATCGGCGATGTTGAGGCTGGCTTCGGCCAGGCCGACGTCGTGATCGAGAAGGAATTCAAGACCGCCACCGTTCACCAAGCCTACATCGAACCGCACGCCTGCGTCGCGAAGTATGAGGCCGACGGCCAGTGCGAGATCTGGTCCTCCAGCCAGGGACACTTTCAGATGCGCGCACTCACCGCCCAGGTCCTCGGGGCCAGTCTCGGTGACCTGCGCGTTACCCCGGCCGAGATCGGCGGCGGCTTCGGCGGCAAGACGGTGACCTACCTGGAACCGGTGGCTGCCGTGTTGTCGAAAAAGGCCGGCCTGCCGGTGCGCCTGCAGATGACCCGCGAGGACGTCTTCCGTGCCTCCGGCCCGACCTCGGGCGCCTCGATGTGGGTGAAGATCGGCGTCAAGAAGGACGGTACGATCGTCGCCGCCGACGGCATCTTCAAGTTCCAGGCCGGAGCTTTCCCGGGATCGCCCGTTATGAACGGCTGCCTGTGCGCCTTCGCGCCGTACGAGATCGCCAACCAGCGCGCGGTTGGCTTTGACGTGGTGTCGAACCGGCCCAAGGCCGCGGCGTACCGTGCACCGGGATCACCGATCTCCGCCTTCGCGGTCGAGAGCGTGCTGGACATGTGCGCCAACGCCATCGGCATGGACCCGCTGGAGTTGCGACGCAGGAGCGCCTGCCGCATCGGCACGCCGACCATCGCCGGCCCGAAGCACGCCCACGCCGGCTACATTGAAACCCTCGAGGCGTTGATGAACCATCCAGCCTACAACGTGAAGCTAGGTCCGAATCAGGGCAGGGGCGTCGCCTCGGGCTACTGGTTCAATGGCGGCGGCGAATCCAGCGCCACGCTGCAGGTGAATGCCGACGGGACGGTGCTGGTCGCCACCGGCAGCCCGGACATTGGCGGCTCTCGCGCATCGATGGCGATCATGGCGGCTGAGACGTTGGGCGTGGACTACAACACCGTCCGCGCGATCGTCGCCGACACCGCCTCGGTGGGCTACACGCACGTCACCGGCGGGTCGCGGGTGACGTTCGCGACCGGCACCGCCGTCGTGAACGGCGCGAAGACCGTGGTGAAGGAACTCTGCAAGCGTGCCGCCCTGATCTGGGGTGTCGACGAGGAAGGCGTGATCTGGGAAGACGGCCATGCCAAGCCGGCTTCGTCGAACGTCGGCGACTTCAAGCCGCTTTCGCTGAAGGAGATCGCGGCCAAGGCCGCGGCCACCGGCGGCCCGATCACCGCCTCCGCCGGTGTCAATGCCGGCGGCCAGGCACCCGGCTTTTCCTCCCAGTTCTGTGACGTGGAGGTTGATCCCGAGACCGGCAAGGTCACCATCCTGCGCTTCGTCGCCGCCCAGGACGTGGGGCGTGCCATCCATCCGAGCTACGTGGAGGGCCAGATTCAGGGCGGTGTCGTGCAGGGCATCGGATGGGCACTGAACGAGGAGTACATCTACAACGCGAAGGGCCAACTGGATAACCCGGGCTTCCTGGATTATCGCTGCCCGGTCGCGTCCGATCTCCCGATGATCGAGCCGATCCTCGTGGAGGTGCCCAATCCGACCCATCCCTACGGTGCGAAGGGTGTCGGCGAGGTCAACATCTGCCCGCCGATGGCCGCCATCGCCAACGCCATCGCAATGGCGACGGGCAAGCGGATGACCGAACTGCCAATGTCGCCGCCACGCCTGCTCGCCGCCCTTTCGGCCTGACCGTCTTGGCACGGGTGGTGTTCACCTCGGGCTTCGCGCGCCGCTACACCGGCGGCGTGCGGGAGTTCGAGGTCGAGGCGAAGAACCTGCGCGGCGTGCTGAAAGCCATGGACAACCTGTTTCCCGGGCTGGGCGAGCACCTGGAGGAGGAAACCACCGTGGCCATCAATGGCGAATATCACGAGACCGGATACTTTCAGCCGGTGCCGCCAGGTGCGGAGGTATTCTTCATCCCACGGATCGAGGGGGGATAGCGCGGGACTGTCGCGGCAGCGTCATAAAGGTCGGTGACGGCCCGCCATCAATCCCGCGAAGGTGGAAAGCGTTCCCGGCGCCCGCCGGAACGGCTTGTCACTCTGCGGGTGCGACCTCGTTGCGAGTCGACACAGGCGCCATCGCCTCGAACACACCGTCTCGTCGGACGAGCGCATGAAACAGCGCCGCCGCGACATGCAACAGGATCAGGGCATAGAATACGAAAGCCAAATAGAAATGCGCGTCCCAGAGCAGCGTATGCAGCCTGTCGCTCTGCGGCAGGATCGGCGGAAGGCGCACGCCACCGAATACTACGACCGGGTAAGCGGCGGCCGACAGCATCGCCCAGCCGATCAGCGGCATGCCGATCATGAGAATATACAGCGCATAATGCGACAATTGCGCCGCGAGCTTCATCGGCTCGGGCAGGTCGGCCGGCAGCGGCGGCGCGCCGGAGCCCAGGCGCACCACCAGGCGGATCAGCGCAAGCACCAGAATGACGATACCGAGCGATTTGTGAAACGAAACGAGTGTCAGATATTTTGGCATGATGGTCGATACCATCCCCACGCCGATGAACAGCATCGCCAGGATGCAGATCGCCACGAGCCAGTGCAGCAGGCGCTGGAGCGGGGTGAAGCGTTGACGAACGATCATGGGTTGGTGCCCGCTGCGGTTCGGGGGTAATCCTTGGCCTCTGCCGTACGACGATCATACGACTTCGCGTAGACGGACGAGCGCGCGGCCGGGAACGGATCGTCGGACGTCCGTATCCCCGTCGGCAGGACGGTCGGGTCGAAGTTGATGTCGCGGCACGGCCCATCCCGTTCGGCTTCGATCTGTTGCACAGTCAGCGTGCCGACCTCGACGGTATGACGGTCCTCCGGCCAGACCTTGCTCGGATCCGCGGTGGGATCGCCCGGATTGGCGACAGTCACCGTCATGGTCCAGTGCACCGGCCCGCCGTGGACCCGCTCGACAATCTCCTGCTCAAGGAAATTGGGGCCGCGCTTCGCGAGATCATCGGGCGAGACCGGCACAGGTTGCGCCGCCGGCAACAGCGACCACCGTACCGCGTGCTCGGCGCTGGAACCGTCGACGAAGGTGAAGCTGTTCAGGCTGTTGAACCGTTCTTCCGCGTAGCTGCCGGTCCAGGGTGCGTTCTTGGCCCATGCGCCGAACGCCGCGATCTCGGGGTGCGCGCCGGCAAATGTCTTCATCGCGTCCGGGTCCTTGCTCGCCGATGCCAGCAGCAGCCCGTAAAACGCTTGCGGCGTTGACACCGGAAAGACTGGAGCATTGATCATGGCGGTGCGCCATTTCTGCCCATCCGGGGTCGAGATCTGCAGTCCGATGCCTCTTACCCGGACCGTCGCATCCGGCGCGTCCGGATCAGCGGTGCCGAGATTAAAGCGCCCGAGCGCCGGATATTGTCCGCGGGAGAAGACCTCGGCCCGCGACAGCGCCGACCCTGCGCCATTCGATTCGAAGGTGCCGGTGAAGCAGATACCCTTGGCGTGGTTCTTGCGGTGGCCAAGCGGCACGCCGCCGGGCGGCCTGAAAGCATCCACCATCTTGTTCGGCGTGAGGCGCCGGGGCGAGAACCACCCAGCCGTGTAGCCAAAGGCAGCGGCAGCAGCACCGGTGATCACGGCGATCAGCACCAGCGATCCAAGCACGGAACGGGTGGGCAGCTGGGGCATTTGAACCTCACCGTCACGATCGACAGGCGTCCGGTCGAGCTTAACATTCCCTGGCATCATGACCAGTCTGTTTTGGCCCGTTTTCAATCCTGTCAGGCAACCCACGTATCTTTGACCGCAAGGGGTTGATCCGCCGGTCGCCCGTGTCGTCGTGATTGGAGATTGGAATCCGGCACCCGACCCTGTCTGCCCGATAACGGGTTTAGGTCGGTAGGCGGCATCCGAATCGATCCACGACGAGCAAGAGGAAGTGTGCGTTACGTGCCGGATTGCGGCCACGATCGCTCTGCTGGATCCGCCGGAGCAATATTTGCGTGACTCGAATCGAGAAGCGACATCAGTTGATGAAATTGCTCGATAGATATGCCCTGGAGTTTCCACCCTAAGGTGAGAACTCCAGGGACGGGTCAGGCAACCGTCCCACGTGATGATTTGACCCAGGCGGACGAGGGCCAGCGGACCGTCGTGCGGGCCGCGTATTTCAGCGACGCGCGCCTTGAACGCGTCAGCCTTCCTTCACGGCCGGATAGGGCTGCTCCCACTTGTCCAGATACACGAAGTCCGACAGGTTCCCGCGCCCGACCGGACCGAACTTTCCCATCGGATAGCCGATCGGCAGGATCGCGTAGGAATGCACGCCTTCCGGCAGGCCCAGCGCGGCCTCGGTCTCTTTCGCATGCAGCAGATGCCGCGTCGTCAGCGTCGAGCCAAGTCCGAGCGCCCGGATCGTCAGCAGCATGTTTTGCACTGCCGGATAGACCGAAGCGCCCGCCCCGCGGCCCGGGTTCGGCCCATCCACCAGGCACGCAACGATCCAGACCGGCGCTTCATGGTAGTGCTCGGTCAGATATTCCACCGCACTGTGCTGCTTGCGGTATCGTTCAGCGGTCACGCCGGGCGGCGTCCGGTTGGTGGCGTAACCAGGCCCGACCACCTCGTCGAACGCCTTCTTGTACCAAACCTGCACAGCCTTCTTGATCGCCGGATCCTTGACCACCAGGAACCGCCAGGTCTGGTTGTTCCCGCCATTGGCCGCGCTGATGCCCGCTTCCAGAATCTTCTTGATCAGTTCATCCGGCACGGGATCCGGCTTGAGCCGCCGCATCGATCGCGTGGTGCCGATGATCTCAAAAAAATCAGGCATGTTACAAAGTCTCCCCTAAATCCGCTTCACTGGCGCCAACCCATCGAGGCGCAACCAGCCGCGAACACTGACGATACGTGCCCGCCACACGCAGTTTCATCGTCGGGGTCGCTTTCCGGCCGACGACATTTGCCTGCCCTGTCTTCCCCGGACAGAGTATTCCTCAGCCGCGACGTGGCAACAAGGGACGCGGTGACGGTGGCGTCCCGGATCGATCGGCTCGCGATGAAGGGTTTCGGCGAATATCCATGATCAACGTGACCAGGACACTGTCGATCGATGAACAGGCGGTGGAGGAAAACTTCCTTCGCGCCTCGGGTCCCGGCGGGCAGAACGTCAACAAGGTCGAGACAGCGGTCCAGCTTCGTCTCTCGCTTGATCGTGCCGGTCTGCCCCCGGCCGTCCGCGCACGCCTCGAGAAGCTGGCAGGGCGGCGATTGACGCAGAACGGAGAGATCCTGATCACCGCGCAAAAGCATCGAACGCAGGAGCGCAATCGAGCCGAGGCGATGGCGGCACTGATCGAACTGATCCGCCGCGCCACCGTCGCCCCGACCCGGCGGGTGGCGACAAAGCCAAGCCACGCGTCCAAGCTCCGCCGCTTGGATGAGAAGGCGCATCGGGCCGGGATCAAGCGGGGGCGCAGCGCCGGATCCGACCGCGACTGATCGTCGTCTCCTGACCTGCGTCGCTGCCACGTTCATTCCTCTCGTCTCGTCCCGGTCTGCCGCAAGCAAGTGTTCAACCCGGAGAGCGCGCTCCCAGGACAGCCCCCGACAACGCGACAGCCGATCGCTCGCGTGTGCGACGCGCCTGAAATCCTGACGTGTGTTCTCCCTTCTTCTTCGTGTTAAATTCCTTGCTGGATTGCGGTCCATCCGTGAGCCGGAACGACTGTCACCTCACGGATTTGCCCGAGCATCGCCACCGCGCCTCGAGGTGGTTGCTTGCCTCCCACACCAAGCGATCCCGTAACGAAATCCGCCCTGCCGACGTATCGCGTGCACGAACGCGTTCCGCCTGCACGAAAACGGAGCTTCGGCCTCGAAAGTTGTCCCGGGGGCGACCTCCTTCCCGGAAAGACGGTTCAACGATGTCATTCCTTCGGAGCAAGACTCGATGCTTCGTTACGGCACGCAATCCCACCGTCGTCACTTGGCCACCAGGAGATGGTCGGCATCCCGCTGGGCCCGAATCGGTCCCGCCCGGTCGTATACCGTCCCATCAAACCCTGGGCTCCGCCAGCCGAGGCCGGCGTGCCCTGGTTCCCAGCGCACGCTCCAATGCGTCCCCGACCTGCAGGACCAGCGCGTCCTCGAACGAACGGCCGCCGATCTGCAACGCCAGCGGAAGGCCGGTCGCGCTGAAGCCGTTGCAGATCGACAGCGCAGGGCCGCCAGTCACATTGAAGGCACGATTGAAGAAGGGCTGGAAGCCGGATGCCATCGAAGTCCTCGCCGATCGGACGCGCCGGGCAGCGGGCGGTCGGGAAAATCACCACATCGACGGTCTTCATCACCTCGCCAAACTGCGCTGACCAGCCGCGACCGTTCCCGCTGTGCATTGATATAGTCGGCGGCCAAAACGAACGCCCCGGCCATCAGCCGATGGCGTCCGAACGTGCCATACAACTCGGGCGTGGTGCGCAGCCAATGCTGGTGGATCGAATAAGCCTCGCTGCGGGAAATCAGGCTGCCGCAATCCGCGTACGCACCGAACGGCGACAGCGTCACGTCGCCGACAACGGCGCCGAGGTCGCGCAGTGCCACGACACTGGTCTCCAGCGCCGCGATCGTTTCAGGGTCAGTGAGCAGGTCTTTCTCGAAGAAATGTCGCACCACGCCGATCCGCAGGCCCGCCAGGCTCTTGCCGATGCCGGCACTGTAGTCGGCCGCCGGAACCAACGCGCTGCCGGGGTCCTTGGGATCGTGGCAGGCCAGGACTTGCAACATCAGCGCGCAGTCCTCGCTGGTCCAGCACATCGGGCCGGCGTGATCCAGCGAGAACGACAGCGGCAAGATGCCGCGCCGGCTGACGCAGACCATAGGTCGGCTTGTGCCCGGCGATGCCGCACCACGCGGCCGGCCCGCGGATCGACCCGCCGGTGTCGCTGCCCATCGCGCCCATGCACAGACCGGCGGCCACCGCCGCGCCCGACCCGGACGACGACCCCGACGGATCGAGCGACATGTCCCACGGGTTGCGCGCCGGCGGCCACGGCAGGTCGAACGACGATCCGCCGATCGCAAATTCCCAAGTCGCCAACTTGCTCGTTATGACGGCACCAGCGTCGCGCAACAGGCTTACCGTGAAGGCATCCGCGGCCGGAACGTGATCCTTGAACAGAGCGGAATGACCGGTGGTGCGGATACCGGCGGTGTTGTAGATGTCCTTCAATCCGATCGGGATGCCGTGCAGCGGGCCCCTCCATCCCCCCGCCGCGATCTCGGCCTCTGCCTTCGTGGCATCAGCCATTGCCTGTTCTTCCAGCACCAGGAGATGGCTGTTCAGCCTTCCATCCAGCCGCTTGACGCGCGCGAGGAAGGCCTCGGTCAGCTCGACCGGGGATAGCTTCCGGGCTTTGATCAGGGCGGATGCTTGCGCGATGGTCAGGAAATGCAGGTCGGTCATAAAGGATGCCTTCAACTTGCAGACGATAGCAGAAGGCGAAGCAAGACCGATACCAAGGCACCCGACCCGCCACATCACGCGGCCGCTGTCGCGGCTACTCCATCAACCACCCGCGGTCGCGAAGCAGGACCGGTGTCCGGGTCTGCGCGTTTCGTTCCGACTCAGGCAACGCGAGCCACGACTTGCAGCCGTTCCAGCACCCGCCGGGTCGGCAGCGCAAGTTCCAGCGCCAGGGCCTCGCCCATGCCGTAGAAGCGCAACCCCTCCAGTTCGCCGTCACCACCGAGCTCGCCGCTGACGTGCCGCTCCTCCACCAGAAGGAACCTCGCATTGAAACGCATCGGCGAACCGGGCGGCGTTACCGCCCGCGCCAGGTAATGCAAGCCGTCCAAGCGCGGCGGCTGGCCGAGAGACAGGCCGGTCTCCTCCCGCAGCTCCCGCGCGGCGGCGACCGCCAGGCCATGCGCGAGCGTCGGATTGGTCTTTTTGCGTAATGCTCGTTCCGTCGCCGGCGACAACGGCGTGGCGAACGGCGCCGTCAGGTCGGCCCGATCGACCCGGCCGCCGGGAAATACCAGACGGTTCGGCATGAACCGGTGCTTCGCCCCGCGCATGCCCATCAGCATGTGCGGCTCGTCGTTAACCAAACGCAACACGATCAGGCTGGCCGCATGTTTGGCGCGCACGGTCGCCGCTCGCGCAAGCAGTGTGGCATCATCAGGCAAGATCGAAACCCCTTCGTCTTCAGCCAGGTGGAAAAACCGAACCGCTCCGGCACCGAAAGCTGGCGGGCGGCGTTCTCGCTCCAGCCGACGCCGTCGCGCGGCGGATAGACGTCGTTGTTCTTCAGGCTGCCGGCGGCGACCGGATCGCGTGCGTTACGGCGTCTGGTCGTACGCGGCGACATCAGCTTCCAGCCCGCTGTCGTCATAACACTCCCGATGCACCACGATGGACGGCGGCAGCCGCATCGACACCGGGCGGCGGAACACCGGCCAGCCAACTGTCAGGCCGGCGAGCGGATAGACGCCGGAGGGCAGTGCCAGCAACGGCGACACCCGTTCGATGTGGCTGCGCACGTAGCTGATCGGGCAGGTGCCCAGCCCGACCGCGTCGGCCGCCGCCATGAACTGACCCATCGCCAGCGAGCAATCCACCGCGGTGTTCAGGAACGTGTCCATGTTGTTGTTGGCATGCGGCATGTCGTGCATCGCGCACAGCCGCTGCCCGCGCCGCATGTCGCCGCACCACACCAGGAAGACCGGAGCGGTCGCGATCCAGTCCATCGTGCCGATCCAGTCGGCGATCTGCTTGATCCGCGCCCGGTCCCGCATCACCACCACGGAAAACTGTTGCAGGTCCGATTTCGCCGGCGCCGACTGCGCCGCCGCCAGCAGCGCGTCCAGCAGCGAATCGGGCACGTCCTGGTCCGTGTAGCGGCGCGTCACCCGCCGGTCGATCAGGCCGGCGATCGCATCCGGCACCTCGACCCCCGGCAGGTCGATGCCGAACCGTGCCTGAAGCAGCGCCTGGGTGTCAGCCATCTTCGTTCCCTTCCGCATTGCCGGTCTTCCTTCGCCACCCTTGCCGGAACACCTCGGACGCGCAAGGTTTGGCGTCCAGGCCAACCGTCCGGAGAACACCCATCATGCCCGCGTCCTATGCCAGTCACCGTGCCCAGATCAAAGCGATCCTCCTCGGCTGGGGCATGCCGGAGGAGAACGCGGAGACGACGTCGGACATCCTGTCCTGGGCCGATCTGCATGGCGTGGACAGCCACGGGATTTCGATGATCCCGGGCTATGACGGGCTGCGGCGGTCGGGACGCGCGAAGATGGACGCACATCCGGAAGATCGTCCGCGAGACCCCGGTTTCCGCGCTGGTCGATGGCGGCGGCGGGCTGGGCCACGTGCCGGCGCATTTCGCCATGTCGGCGGCCATCGCCAAGGCGAAAAGCCACCGGGGTCGGGATCGCCGTCGTGAAGCATTCCGCGCATTTCGGCGCCGCCGGCTACTATTCGCTGATGGCGGCGAAGACAGGGACTGGTCGGGATGTCCTGCACGTCCGCCTCCGGCATCCAGGTCGCGCCGACCTTCGGCAAGCAGGCGCGGCTCGGGACGGACCCGTGGTCGTTCGCGGCACCGAGCGCGGATGGCGTGCCGTTCCTGCTGGACATGGCGACGACCACGGTCGCCGCCGGCCGGATCCGCAACAAGGCGAACGAGGGGCTGCCAACTCCGGACGGGTGGGTCCTGGACGCGGAGGGCAAGCCGTCCAACGACCCGCTGGTGGCGAAGGAGAAGGGCGGGTTCCTGACCTCGCTCGGCGGATCGCCGGAGAACTCCAGCTACAAGGGATATGGCCTGGCGGTGATGGTGAACATCCTGGCGTCCTGCCTGTCCGGGGCGACGCTGATCACCGATCCGATGCACACGAAGAAGCCGGTGGGCATGGATATCGGTCACTTCTTCATGGCGATCGACCCGAGTCTTTTCCGCGACTCCGACGATTTTCAGACCGATGTCGCAACCTTCATGGGCGCGCTGCGAGCCACGACGCCGGTCGATCCGTCCGACCGGTCATGGTCGCGGGCGATCCGCAGTGGAAATACGCCGAGACGCGGATGCGCGAAGGCATTCCGGTCGGTGCCGGGTTGCTGAACCAGGTGCGGCAGATCGCCCAGGCCGCGGCCGCGCCGTGGTTACTGGATTAGCGGTTTTCCCGATCAAGCCCCGCGGCTCGTCTGCTCATTCCGTAGGGCAGGCCAGCGCCAACCGCTTGGTGGAAAGGTAGACCTTGCCGCGGATGGGCATTGTCCGAGCGGAACCTGAGGTGTAGTTTGTCAACAGTTTCGCGTTGGAAAGGATGAGGTCGTGGGCTTCGTCGTGTTGCCGCTGCGCAGCGTCTTACGTTTCGCCGTGGCGCTGCTGCTGGCCTTGCTGATCGCGGCTGCCGTGGCGGTGTTCGCCGTCCGGGCGGCGCCGTCCGCGGTCCCATCCCGGCCCATCGCTTTTCCTGGCCCATCGCTTTCCTGGCCCATCGCTTTCCTGGCCCATCGCTTGCCTGGGGTGAATCAAACGGTCGCGGGTCCATGAATTCACTCACCGCGCCGACGCGCAGCGTGCAGCCCGGCTGGTTCCAGTGTCCCGGACATGAAACCTTCCACGTCCGTGCCTTCGTGGAACTCCGCCACCAGAATCTCGATGCCGATTTCCGGTAGTGTCGGACAGCATCTCCCATCGCGGCAACGCCCGCGTCGGATCACGAGCGGCGCACAACCCGTTCCCTTCAATTTCGTGCGCGGGGCGGCATGATTAACCGCGCAGGCTTGGCTGTGGTCGCGGGCGCCCCGGTCATCGCGACCTGCTCGAACCCATCGAATTCGTGACAAGCCCGCTGGGTTTCAGCCCAGGTCAGAAACTGATCGCGGGTCGCAAACCCGAAGCGCACGCAGGGCTCGGCGTAAACCTGCCGCTGAGGCCGACCCCATACGCCGACCCCGCTCAGAACAAGAACCTCAGGGCAAGAATCCGGACGGACAAAAGGCGGGCCCTATTCCGATACCCTGCTCTCAGGAGGTCCAGTGCGGCGGCTGCCAGGTCCAGCCGGACGGGGTGGGCGACCACCAGCCCGGCATCCACAGCTTGCCGTGCCCCTCCGCCGGCACGTATTGGCCCTTCGCCCACACATAGCCGCTGCCGTTCCAGTCCCAGTGACCGGGCTGCCATATCAACGGCTCGGCCGTCACCGGCGGCTTCGGGATCGACTCGGAGATCAATGGTGGCACCGGCGGGAACGCATTGGCATCGGGCGGTGGCGCTTTCGCGCAACTGGCGATCAGGCTGACAGCCAGCAGGGCGGTCAGCGGCGTGAGGTTCCTCATGGTCGGATGGTCTCCAGCGGTGGGAATCATTCTGGGATGAGGATGGATACCACGGCCTGCGCCGCGATGCCCTCGCCGCGGCCGGTGAAGCCCAGTCTCTCCGTCGTGGTCGCCTTGACCGACACGCGGCCGCGATCGACCCCGAGCAGCCGGCCAGACGCTCGATCATCGCCGGCGCATGCGGCGCGATTTTCGGCCGCTCGCAGATCAGCGTCACGTCGGCGTTGACCAGCCGGCCGCCACGCGCGGCGATCCGCTCCGCCGCGTGGCTCAGGAAGCGGGCACTGTCGGCGTCTTTCCAGGTCGCCTCACTGGGCGGGAAATGCCGGCCGATATCACCCTCCGCCAATGCTCCGTAGATCGCGTCGCACAGCGCGTGGATGCCGACATCCGCGTCGGAGTGGCCCGCCAGACCCTTTTCGTGCGGCACCGCCACGCCGCACAGGAACAGCGGACGGCCCGCTTGCAGGACATGCACATCGAAGCCGGAGCCGACGCGCGGGGTCGGGGCGGGCGTGATCAACGGGGCAGCCATGATGCGCTCCAGCCGGACAAGATCGTCCGGATAGGTCAGCTTGATGTTGTCATCCGATCCGGGAACCACTTCCACGCGTCTGCCCGGCGGCTTCCAGCAGCGACGCGTCGTCGGTCGCTCCCGTCAGATCCGCTCTGTGAGCGGCCAGCAACGACAGGAAAGCGGAAGGCCTGCGGCGTCTGCGCGCGGAACAGCCCGGCGCGCGGGACAGTCTCGGTGATGACGCCGCGCACGACCCGCTTCAGCGTGTCGGCGACCGGCGCCGCCGGGATCGCACCCGGCGCTTCCTTCAGCGCCGCGAGCAGAGCCGGGATCGTCCCCTCCGGTATGACAGGCCGTGCGGCATCGTGGACCAGGACGATGTCGGGTTCATGCGGGGCAAGCGCCTCTAGGCCCGCGCGGACGCTGTCCTGGCGGGTGGCACCGCCCGCGACAACCGGCAGGCATCCGGGGATGCCTTCCAGCGCGGCCTCGATCGGTTCCGCCTCGCCGACCGGTTGCAGCAGGGACACATGCGCGGCCAGCGCCTCCGCGGCGTGGCGGATGACCGGCTTGCCGGCAATCGTCAGGAACTGCTTCGGTAACCCGGCACCAAAGCGCGTCCCCGACCCCGCGGCGACAAGAAGGGCGGCAATTCGCATGGCGCGGAGAGATGCCGTCGCGCGCCGCCGCCGTCAATGATGGGGCGAAGCCGACGGCTCCGCCCTCCGCCCCGAGCGCTTGCTGTCCTTGCCCCGTCTTGCCCGCAGGCGTCGAATCTCGATGAACTGCCAGATCAGCAGGATCGGCACCCCAACCAGCGATATCCCGCGCCGCGCCGGATCAGCGACACGCCCAGCGACAGCTCCGGCGGCACCCCGAAGATCGCCCCCAGGCCGACATATCCGGCCTCCTGCACGCCGGCGTTCACCGGCACCAGGAAGGCCAGCGCCGCCGCCGCGCTCAACAGCGCCTCGATCGCCAGCGCGTCGTCGAAATCGATCGGCACCCCCAGCGCACGGTAGGCGATCCAGCCCGCCACCCGGTGCTGATCCAGCCGATCAGATGCACCATAAAACCGAGCGCCAGCTTCCCGGTGTGGCCGTAGATCAAGCCAAGTTCCGCCTGCAGCATCTCCATGCGTTCCTTGGCATCGGCGAACCATCTGCCGGCGATCCGGCGGCCAAGCCGGGCGAACATCGGCGCGGCTCCTTGCTGCGCCCAGACGAAGCCGAAGCAGGCCAGCACCGCCAGTCCGATCCCGATCTCGGCCGGAACGGCCAGCCCCGACCGCGGCGCCCGCAGCAGCAATAGACCCAGCCCGATGCAGGCGAAGGCGATCTGCGCCAGGAATTCCGCAGTCACATCCACCACCGTCGACGCGGTGGCGGTGTGCCACTCGACGCCATGCAGCGTGATCGCACGGGCGCCGAACACAAAGCCGCCGACCTGGGAGAACGGCAGGCAGTTGGCCGAGGCATCCCGCACCATGCGTCCCCAGATCAGCACCCACGGACGCCGCATCGTCCGCGACGGGGTGATCAGATCCCAGGCCAGGCCGAGGATCACGAACAGCACGAGCTGCCAGCCGACGATCACGCCGAACTTCGGCCAGCCGATGCGGCTGATCGCGGAGACGACGTTGCCGAAGCCGTAATAGGAGACCAGCACCAGGGCGACCAGCACGCCCAGCAGGGCCAGCACATAGGACAAGCGTTTCATGAGGCGGCTTCTGCCCGCGCCGGCCCGCCAGGGCAAGGCCGGGCAACATGTCGATTGTCAACCCCGCGTTCCCCCGGCTGTCCACCCGCCTTGATTCGTGGGATCAAGGCAACCCTCGGCCCCATTGCGGGTCCGGGCAGACTGCGCTCGCCTGCTCGTTGCTCGGCCTTCCTGGTGCCCTCACGGCAAAATGGAGTTGTTATGACGACCCTGGTCACAGGTGCCACCGGCTTCGTCGGCTCCGCCGTCGCGCGCGCCCTGGCGGCGCGTGGCCACACCTTGCGCCTGCTGACCCGCCCGTCCAGCGATCGCCGCAATCTCGCCGGCCTCGACGCCGAAATCGTGACCGGCGACCTGACCGACCCCGAGTTCGCTGGTCCGCGCCGCCGCCGGCTGCCGCTATCGTCTGCCATGTCGCCGCCGACTACCGCTTCTGGGTTCCCGACCCGGACGCGATGCTGCGAGCCAACGTCGACGGCGCGGTCGCGATGGTGCGCGCCGCCGCGCAGGCCGGCGCCGAACGCATCGTCCACTGCAGTTCGGTCGCCACCCTCGGCCAGATCGGCGACGGCACGCCGGCCGATGAAACCACCCCGACCAACGAGGCCGATTTCGTCGGCATCTACAAGCGGTCCAAGTACCTCGCCGAGAAAGCCGTGCTGGACCTTGCGCGGCGCGACGGGGTCCCGGTGGTGGTGGTCAATCCCGCCGCCCCGGTCGGCCCGCGCGACATCAAGCCGACCCCTACCGGCAAGATGATCCGCGACGCCGCGGCGGGGCGTGTGCCGGCCTATATCGACACCGGCCTGAACATCGTCCACGTCGACGACGTCGCCGAGGGCCATGTGCTGGCGCTGGAGAAGGGCAGGGTGGGTGAGCGCTACGTGCTGGGCGGCGGAGAACATGCTGCTGAAGGACATCCTGGCCCTGGTCTGCGATGTGGTGCATCGCCGGCCGCCGTCGATCCGACTGCCGGAAGCGCTCGTCTGGCCCGCGGCGTTGGTGATGGAGAAACTCGCCAAGCTGACCGGGATCGCGCCGATGATGACGCGCGACCACCTGAAGATGGCGCGCAAGAAGATGTTCTATTCCTCGGCCAAGGCGACGGCGGAACTGGGGTATCAGCCCCGGCCCGTGCGTTCGGCGGTGGAGGACGCGGTCGCCTGGTTCCGGGCGAACGGAATGCTGCCGGAATGACCACCCTGGCGGTGGTGGCGCTGCTGATCTGGATCTATCTGATCTTCGCGCACGGCACGTTCTGGCAGGCCGGCCCGGTGTTGCCGGTGGCGTATCCGGTCACCGCGCCGCCCGTCGCCGTCGTCGTGCCGGCGCGCGATGAGGCGCCGCTGATCGAGGCCACACTGCGCGTCGCTGCTGGCGCAGGATTATGCCGGCCCGTTCCGCGTGATCCTGGTCGACGACAACAGCACCGACGGCACCGGCGACATCGCTCGGGCCATCGGAGATCCCCGTCTGACCGTGATCACCGGCGCACCGCGCCCGGCGGGATGGAGCGGCAAGCTGTGGGCCGTGTCGCAGGGCATCGCCGAAGCCGGCAACGCCGATCTTGTGCTGCTGACCGACGCCGATATCGTGCATGAACCCGCCCATCTGTCGTCTCTCGTTGCACGAATCGAGCGATACAATCTTGATCTGGTCTCCGAGATGGTGAAACTGGCGTGCGATAGCTGGGCAGAGCGGGCGCTGGTGCCGGCGTTCGTGTATTTCTTCCAGTTGCTGTATCCGTTCGCCTGGGTCAACGACAGCCTGCAGGCGACCGCCGCGGCGGCGGGTGGGACGATCCTGATCCGTCAGCGGGCATTGCAGCGAATCGGCGGGATGGAAAGCGTGAGAGGGGCGTTGATCGACGATGTCGCATTGGCGGCGGCGGTGAAGAAGGGCGGACGGATCTGGCTCGGCCACGCGGATCTCGCCCGGTCGGTGCGGCCGTACCCGTCGGTGGCCGACATCTGGCGCATGATCACGCGCACCGCCTTCGTGCAGCTTCGCTATTCGCTGCTGCTGCTGCTGGCCACCACGCTGGGCATGGCACTGATCTGGCTGGTGCCCGCCCGCTGCCGCCTTGTTCGGGCACGGCCGGGCATTCTGGTGCGGCCTGGTCGGCGTGGATGATGCTTTCGGCATCGTTTCTTCCGACGCTGCGCCGGTTTGGCCGCTCGCCGCTTTGGGCGCCGTTCCTGCCGTTGATCGCCGGCTTCTACATGGCCGCGACGATCGGATCGGCCGTCAACCATTATCTCGGCCGCGGCGTCGCCTGGAAAGGACGCGCCTATCAGAGGAGTGCCGGATGAGCCGAGCCGGACACTCCGGGCGCCCCGAATGTCGAGACGTGGTCGGGCAAGGGACCGGCATGACGAGAATTTTCCCGTCGGATCCCGGCTGATCGCACGCAGATATCGTGATCCGATGCACCGGTTCTACACGTTCGCCCGCAACGCCGACGACATCGCCGATTCGCCGGACCTTTCCGCCGCAGGACAAGCTCGCCCGCCTCGATGTCATGGAAGACGTCCTGCTCGGGCGCCGGCACGACGGGTTCACCCAGCGCGCTGGCATTGCGCACCAGCCTGGCCGAGACCGGGGTCACCCCGACGCACGCGACCGACCTGCTGGTCGCATTCCGCCAGGACGCGACCAAACTGCGCTATGCGACGATCGATGAACTTGTACAACTATTGCAACTATTCGGCGGTGCCGGTGGGCCGCTACGTGCTCGATCTGCATGGCGAAAGTCACGACTGCTATCCGCCATCCGACGCGCTCTGCATGTCGTTGCAGATCCTGAACCATATGCAGGATTGCGGCGAAGGACCTCGCGGAGCTGGATCGTTGCTATCTGCCGCAGGCGCTGCTCGATCATTTCGGCGCCTCGGTCGCCGATTTGCGCCTGCCGGCCGAAACGCCGGCCCTGCGCCGCGTGTTCGTCACATTGCTGGACCGGGTCGACCGGATGAACCACGCGGCATCGGAACTGCCCGAAATCGTCCGCAATGCTCGCCTGCGGCTTGAAACCGGCATCATCCATGGCTTGGCGAAACGACTGGCCCGAAGACTTGTCCGCAACGATCCGTTGGCGACCCGCGTGAAGCTGCGAACGGCCGATGCGGTCTTCAGCGTCCTGTCTGCCGCGTTCCATCTCGTATGAGTGCCCGGTCCGGTCGGTCCGCGGAGCCCACGCCGCTCGGCGTCGCCCAGGCGGATCTCGACGCTGTAGAAACGATCGTGCGTGCGGCCGGGACGTCGTTCTACCACGGCATGCGTGTGCTTCCTCCGGACCGCCGGCACGCGATGTATGCGATCTATGCCTTCTGTCGGATCGTCGATGACATCGCCGACGAGGCTGGAACGTTGGAAGAGAAACGTCTCGGTCTGGCGGCCTGGCGCGACAATATCGCCGGCTTTGTACGAGGGCCGCACCGAAGGGCCGGTGACCCGCGTGCTCGCCGCGGCGGTGCCGCGGTTCCAGTTGCAGGCCGCGGACTTCATCGCCGTGATCGACGGGATGCAGACCGATGCGGAAACCGTTGTCGTGGCGCCGGATATGGCGACGCTCGATCTTTATTGTGATCGCGTGGCATCGGCGGTGGGACGTTTGTCTGTCCGAATATTTGGCGATGCTTCGCCAGCAGGCCGATCAGGTGGCCCATGCGCTCGGTCGAGCATTGCAGTTAACAAACATTCTGCGGGATATCCAGGAGGATGCCGAGCGGGGACGGATCTACCTGCCGCTGGAGTATCTCCGCGACGCCGGCGTGCCGGCCGATCCCGCTGTCAATCCTGACGGCGCCCGGCCTGCCGGCGGTCTGCGACCGGCTGGCGACGCTGGCCCACGCTTACTTCCGCCAGGCCCGCGAAGGCGATGGATCTGTGCGATCCGGCGGCGATGAAACCGGCACGGCTGATGGGGGCGACCTACGACGCGATCCTGTCGGCCCTGGAACGGCGTGGCTGGAAACGGCTGGATCAGCGGGTCAGCTTGCCAAAATGGAGAAAACTGTGGCTGGCGTGCCGCTACGGGCTGCTTTAAGCGGCGGTGACATCTTCGCGCCTTATTTCACTTGCTTTCATACCTTCCAACGATGCAAAATGATGTCAGTCGATTAGGGCAATATCTTCGCCCCGACTGTCAGCCCAACTACGCCCTTGCAACCCATCCGGAGCATACGCTCGTGATTACCTCGTTCAAGCGCCTGATCGCCGCGCTGGCATTCATCGTGCCAGCGGCTGCCCTGGTTACGTCGCCGGTCATGGCCGCGAGCCAGACCAAGACAAAGACCCACCACAGCGTCGATCCACAAGGCCAGCACACACAAGACAAGCCACGCTAAGAAGGCGACCGCGCCGACTTGCGCATGATCGCGCTGAGCGGAACGTCCCCGGCGCGTGAATCATGCCGATCAAACAAAAAGCTAGACCATTTTCGGCATGCACAGTCAGGATGAAAATGGTCTAGAGCATGATCGCGCTGAGCGGAACGTCCGCCTGGCGTGAATCATGCGATCAAACCAAGAGCTAGACCATTTTCGGCATGCACAGTCAGGCTAAAAGATGGTCTGGTATCTGGTCGCGGGGACCGCGAGTTGTCCCGCGACCGCAATTCGGCGCCTCGATCGGATACGTTCAGACCAGAGCTGGCATCGCGCTTCTCCAATGCGTGATACTGGAGCAATATCAGCCTGACGCGAATCGCGAAGCGACCTCAGGCTGATGCAATTGCTCGGTAAATATGAGCCACGGCGTTTCCACTCAAGGTGAAAGCGGTTTGGCTGATCTTTCACCAAGCACTTCTACGTTCGCCGCAGAGAGTATTCCGGTCCCTTCACCGGCCTCCCGGCCCGGCCAGGGATCGCCGCCCCGCCTGTCGCGGCATCCGCTGGCACAGCCGGCTCGGATGCAAGGTCAGAACCATCAGCCCCTCCGGGAACCGCCGGCCTCCCGATAGCGCCCCCCGGCCCCAGCGTCCCGTTCAGCCCGATCTCGCTCCGGCGTTCGCTTCCAGCAGCGACTCGCAGCCCCGCCAGTATTCGCGCCGGCGGCGGCGGGCATCCGCCGATCGTCAGATCCACCGGGATGCAAAGCCCCGTGCCGCCCAGGACCGCGTAGCTCCCCTTGAACACACCGCCGTCGACCGCGCAGTCGCCCACCGCGACGACCCATTTCGGGATCCGGTGTCGCATCCCAGGCCTGCTCCAGCGCCGTCCGCAGGTTTCGGGTCAACGGGCCGGTCACCAGCAGGACATCCGCGTGACGCGGGCTCTCCACGAAGCGCAGGCCGAAACGTTCCAGATCATACAGAACGTTGCTGAGCGCGCGCAGTTCCAGTTCGCAGCCGTTGCAGCTTCCAGTGTTGACGTGGCGAATCGCCAGGCTGCGGCCCAGGCGGGTTTGCGCCGCCGCCTCCAGACGCAAGCGACGAGCGACTCGGTGGTTTCCGGGTCGACGGGACCGACAGGCTCCGGACGCGGCGCTCGCATCATCACAAATCCATTCCGGATGCGGGCAAAGCGAACGAGGCGCGGATCAGGTCGGCATCGTCGGCCGTGGCGTTTTCCAGCACACGTTCGGCCAGCGGCCACAACGCCCAGCCGGGATCACGGATGAACACGGCGGCGATCTGCCCGTGATCGAGCCGCAGCCAGTGCCACACGTCGCCGCGGATTGATTCGGCACAGCCGATTCCTTCGCCGCTGACCTGCGGCAGGGCGACGCGTCACCGGTCCATCCGGCAGAGCGTCCAGCGCCGCGCCGACCAGGCGCAGGCTCTCCGCGATCTCGAAAATCCGCAGATGCTGCCGGGCAGCGGCGTCGCCCTCGGTGCGGATGGCGAGTCGCGGGGCCAACGCCGCATACTGCCGGCGAGAACACCGTCCGCACGTCGAAGGCGCGTCCCGACGCTCGGCCAGCCACGCCGCCGACCCCCAGCGCGGTACCCAGTTCGCCGTCCGCCCGGCCCAGGCCGGACAGCCGCGACGACAAGCGCAGGAGCGTCGTGCAGCCGGCGGATCGACTCCAGCTGCGACGCGATCGCGCCCAGCGCCCGCAGGAGCACCTGGGGACCGCCCTCGGCGATGTCGGTCGGCCACACCGCCGGGCACCACGCAATCCATCATCAGCCGATGGCCGAACGCTGCGTCCGACGCGCGCAGCAGGGTTCTCCCGCAGCGCGCCGCATCGGGTGCGCACCGCCTCGGCGTCCGCCAGCCGGCCGACCTCGGCGAGATTGTCGAGATGGACGGCAATCCGTTCGACCTCCGTCATGACGATCCGCAGCACCACGGCTCGGGCCGGAGCCTCGACGTCCATGGCCGATTCGGTCGCCCGGGCAAAGGCAACCGAATGGGCGACCGTGGCATCGGCGGACAGGCGTGCAGCGAAGCGGGCGGCGGTGCGGGGCGATTTGCCGCGCATCAGCGTCAGCGTGCCCTTGTGGGTGAAACCGAGCAGCGACTTCGGCGCGCCGAATGGCGGGGCCGTCCAGGCTCAGGCGGAGATGCGCGGCTTCGTCCAGCCGGCCCCAGACCGGACCCAGCGGAAGCACCATGGCGTCGTCCTGATCGGGATCGCCCAGCATCAGTGGTTCGACCACGGTCCGTGGCGCCGGCCGCGCCGCCATCGGGCGGGATCTGCGGCCAGGTGCCGTGATCCAGCCAGGGGCGCGCGTCGGTGCCGCCGTCCGCCGCATGTCCCCACAGGTCGTGGATCATCCGCTCATACCAGGCGGCACCGGGCAGGAACGGCGACAAAGCGGGATAGCGTCCACCTTCCACCGCGGTCGATACCGGCAAGGATCGTCAGACGCCTCCGGGTCCAGGAACAGCGCATGGGCCTGCAGCGTGTCGGCCCAGAGGGCGAGCAGCGTCCAGGACTCGGCGGATCGATGCACGCGCAAGGGCGGTCCAGTCGGCCGCGGGACAGGATGTGGCGCAGCCACGGACGGCACACCTCCTCGGCCTCCGCCGCATCGGACGATGTCGTTGGCGGTGCTCATGTGCGGCCGGCCGTGAGGATGCGCCACCAGTGGACCAGGCTGTCCGGGGCAAAGTACCCGGCCAGCAGGGCCAGCAGCAACGGCAGCCATGCGACCGACGGCACCGTCTTCCAAAACGACAAGTCAGGAAAGCGTCTCGGCAGGCCGGCCAGGACGATCGGGATCAGCGCGACACCCAGCGGCAGCAGAAACCACGGGTCGTCTCCGCTTACTGTCAGCACGACGAGGACGAGCCCGGGAAACACGCCCAGCGGCGGAACGCCTGCCAGACCGGCCATCGCTACCGCGCCAACCGGTCCCTGCGGGAGCCTCGCAGCGGAACGGGTCAGGATCAGCAGGATCAGCAGCACCAGCGCGGCGAATCGGCCTTCGCTTCCACCGATGCAGATGCTCAGCGCCGCGATGCTCGCCTGAGCTCAGCAGCAGCAGGGCGATGCGGCGCGATCGGACATGGTTCGTCAGCAACAGGGCGCAGGCCAGCAAGGCAGTCACGGCGATGCCGCTGCCCAGCGCTTCGATATCCGCCGGCCAGGCTGACTAGTCGGCGAGGCGCAGGATCAGGATCACCAGCACCACGCCGAGGTCGGGCACGATCGCCGCGATCGTCGTAAAGCCGGCGAACAGGCTGAAATAACCCGCCACCGACGGTGTGGCGCCCAATATCAGTATCCCGAACAGCGCGAGCCCGGCTGCGAGGAAAGCCAGGACCGCGCTGTTCCAGCGCCGCGCCAGCATCGGCAGCAACGCCGTCGCCATTGCGCCCACCACCGCCAGCCATGCCACGATCAGGTTCGGAGCACACACCGCCAGCACGGTGAAGCCGGTTTGCGCCAACGACGTGCCTCGACGCAGCATCGTCGGGGCATGACGGTTCCGCCGCACGCACGACCGCAGCACACCGTCCAGGCCGAGCAGGGGAGCGAAGACCGAAGCCAGCGAGTCGAGCGGGACGGTCAAGGTCGCTGCGAATATCGCTAGCGCCAGTCCGAGGTCGATCCATCCGAGCCAGGCGGTGTTGGCCCCCTGAACCCGCGCCGGGCGCAATGCGCGCCGGTTCGGCAATGCGGGGACCAGCAAACCGGCGGCGAGTGGTAGCGGCAGGACCAGACAGGCGACGGGCACAAGCATGGCCGACGGGAAAGCAGTCGGCGAGGCAACGAGGCTGGCGGTCAACGCCAGTCCGTTCTGCGCCGAGACCAGCGCCATGACCTGCATCGGCGGATCCGGCCGGGTCGCGGCGACCAGGATCGACAGCAGAATAATCGCCAAGGGCAACGCGAGGCTGCCCTGTGACTGGCAGAGAACGGCCAGCAGCGCGCCGGCGCCGATGCCCGGTTGCACCCGTCCAAGCGGCGCGGTCCGAGGCTCCATCGCCGGGGATGGTTGCCGGGCCAGCCAGATCCCGCCGATCCAGACACCGGCGGCCAGCGCCAAAGGTGAAAACGCCATCAACGGCTGGTGCAGAGCGACCGCGGCCAGCGCGACCGCCGCGGATTGGACGGCCAGCACGATTGCCGCGGCATGCGACGGGCCGGTGCAAAGCAAGGCGAAGCACATCACCAGGGCCAGGCCGGCACTTGCTTCCGCCAGCGCGGTCATGCGGTCCCCGCGCTGGCAAGGACCATGATGATCGCCAGCAGCGCCAGCAAGCCCGCCACGCCGATCAGGTCGGCGAGACGCTGGCGTGGGATCCGGCGGCCCAGCAGCGCCTGGATCAAAGACAGCCCGAGGATGAACGCCCCAAGTTTGATGCCCCAGCATGCGAGGCCGATCAGCCACGCCAGCGGGGAGCCGTCGGTGCCGGCTATCCCGACCGGCAGGAACAAGCCGCCAGTCAGGTCGATCCACACCAGTCGCCGCAGCCAACACGTCATCCGCGCCACGGCGAGGTCGGTACCGCTGAACATCGAATGAAGTCCGCCCGCATCGCCGCTTGCCTCCGCGAACACCAGCGCCAGCATGGCGGTCACGGCAACGGCCAAGGCCGCCGCCGGCAATAGAAGCCCCTCGCGCTGCTGGCCGACGATCAGGTCGACGTTGAAGCTGCCCCCCATCAGCGCGAGTGCCACCACGGCAAGCATCAGCGCGGACTCTGCCAGGACTGCCGATGCACTCGCGCTCTGCGCGGCCAGTCCCGGCAGGGCGGCTCCGGAATCCAGGGCCGCAAGCCCGGCCGCCACGCGCGCCACCGTCAGCAGTGAGACGATTACCAGCACATCGGCCAGCGGCGCCAGCGCCATCCCCAGCGTGAAGGAAGGCACCAGGGCGGCCGCTGACAGCGTCGCTCCCAGGCCAGCCGCCGGCGCCAGGCGTGAAACCGCGGAGACGCTTTCGACCGTCATCGGCGTCTTTCGCCACAGCCGCACCAGATCGCGCCACGGCAGCAGGATCGGCGGCCCGGTTCGCCCGCCGAGGCGCGCATCGAGCCAGTCCAGCGTACCGGCGACTGTCGGCGCGGCGACGATCATCAGGCTGATGTGCAGAACTTGCGCCAGCAGCGATAATGCGACGATCATTGGAGCACGGTCAGAAACAGCAGCAACGTCCCGAACGCGGTAAGCAGCAGCCACATGCCCCTAGTGGCGGAGGGCGCACGGAACAGTCGCGGCACGCCAACCCGAGGCAGCCGGACCAGCGGGTCGGCCGGGGCGTCGATCAGAGGGTCGACCGGAAAGTCGGCCTGGGGCTGGGCGAGTGGGCGCGCCAGGGCATGAACCGGCACGAATCCGGGCGGAGTCGGCAGGAAGCCCTCCCCGACGGATTGGGCGGCGGGCGCGCCGAACGGCAAGCCGACCGGCGGCTGCATGCCACCGGCCCAGGGAACGGCTGCTTTGCCCTCCTTGCGCGACCACCCTGGCACCAGAATCGCCGCTCCGCCTGCCAGCAGCAGCAGCGCGGACACCGGCAATGCCAGATACCCCGGTGAGGCGGCCGAAGCCGACAGCACCGCCAGTCCGATGTGCCCGCCTGGCGGGGTACCGGTTAATGCACGGATCGCCGGGACGGCCAGCAACCACAGGACCGGCCCCGGCAGAATCCCCACCAGCACGGACAGCGCGGCTCCGATCAGCAGGATCGTCCGCGAAGCCGACCGGCTCTCCTGTGCGCCGGCACCCACCGGCGTGCGTGGCCTGCCCAGCACGGCAACGCCGATCAGGCGAACCGAGGCAGTGGCGGTGGCAGCGGCCGACAGCGCCAGCGCACCCCCGGTCAACGCCAGTGGCAGTTGAAACAGCAGCCCGCCGGTGCGCGGCGCCGACAGGATAGCTTGAAACAGCAGCCAGAGAACGGCAAAGCCGAGCCCCGGGGGCATCGCCGACAGTCCCAGCAGGCCCGCCGCCATCGCGGCGGACGTGCCTGGCATCGCATGAACCAGCCCGCCCAGGCGCGACAGACGGTAAGTTCCGGCACTCGCACCCATCGCGTGCGCCGCCAGCGACGTCAGGACGCCCCCGGCGCAACCGCCGATCGCCGGTGAGAAGCGTCGCCGTCAGCGCGAAGCAGGTCGCCCCCGGCAGATCGGCCGCGCGCGCGATCAGCGCGAGCCCAACGCCCACCATCGCCAGCCCCGCCTCGCGCCGCATCAGGCAGGCCACCGAACCGTCCATGTCCGGATGCCCGACGGCGCGCCACGCCTGCACGACCGCGATCGATCCGCCAGCCAGCAGTACGCCAAAGCCGCACACCGTCTGGGTGGTTCCGCCGGAGAGATCGGCGATCAGGCGCAACAGCAGATAGGATCCGGCGGGGATCACCACGCCCGCCGCCAGCGCATCGCGGGTCCAGCAACGCTCGGTAGAGCGGGCATGGGCCAGACCTGCGACGGCGGCGACGGTCAGCACGGCGGCGGCAACGGCGTGCTCCGGATCGGCCGGCGCGGCGCGGATGGCATCGAAGCGGGGAGCGAACCCGGACGGCGCCAGCAGGCACACAGCAACCAGCACCAGCAACGGCACAAGCAGCACGGCCTGCCGACGCCGATCGCGCCTCACCCGGTCATCTTGAGGTTGGTCGCCGGACGGCAGCCAGATCGAACCGCAGGCGACGGCCAGACCGATTGCCAGCGCTACGCCATCCCCCGCCAGCAAGACCAGCGCGGTGCCCGCAAGCCCGAGCGCCGTCATGCGCATCGAAGCGACTCGCGGCAAGGACACCGCGGTCGCCTGGTAGATCGCGATCGCGAAGCTGGCGAGGAACACGATCAGAAGAAAGAACGCGGACAGCGAATCGAGGGCAAGGTGCACCGGCAGCCCAGGTGGCCCGACCGGAACGCCAAGCGCGGTCGCAGGCGAACGCATCAGAAGCGGCGGCAGGCACAGCAGCACGCCCAGCCCGCTCGCGATGCTCACCAGGAAGGCGCAACCGGCAGGCGGCAACACGCCGGCGCAGGCGCCCACCAGAAGCAGGGCAACCGCGTCAACGGCCAGGAACAGGAGGATCGGATCGCTCACCGGCAACACGATATCACCGCCGGCCGGAGTCGGGACCCGGCCAGCGAAGCGCGAGCTGCAAAGGCCCATGTTGACGGATCGCCAGCGTCAGCCTGCTATACCCGGCATCATCCAGGACAGGCAGCCCGCGAAATGATCGCAAGGGAGGTCGTAGCCGTGCCGCCAGACACAGCCGTTGCCGGGGATGGGCCGGTCTTGGTCGGTGTCGAGGCCGCATGGCGCTGCGTTCGGGCGGCAGGGGCAATCTGACCATGACGCTACGCTTCCGTGCCGCGGTCCTGACCGCTCCCGGTGAGAAACTTCGGATCGAGACGATCGAGGCCGAACCGCCGCGCGCCGGCGAGGTCCTGGTGCGCATCGGCGCGGCCGGTCTCTGTCACACCGATCTGGAGGTCATCGAAGGCCAGTTGACCTATCCCATGCCGATCGTCCTGGGGCATGAGGCCGCCGGCACCGTCACTGTCGCCGGTCCGGGCGTCGATCCCCAACGAGTCGGCCAGCGTGTCGTGCTGTCCTGGAACCCGCACTGCGGACGCTGTTTCCACTGTGGACGCGGTCAGCCAATTCTGTGCGACCGATATGTGTCGCTGGGCTCTCACGCGGTCGCGTTCGACGGCACCACCCGGCTTAGCCTGCATGGTCGGCCAGTGCGAACGATGTTCTACGTGGCCGCCTTTGCCGAATACGCGATCGTGACCGACGCCTGCGCCATCACGATCCCCCCCGAGATGCCGCTGGACCGCGCCTGTCTGCTGGGCTGCGGCGTCCTCACCGGGGTCGGGGCAGCGACGCGGATCTCCGGGTTGCGCTACGGCGATGCCGCCATGGTGATCGGCTGCGGCGCGGTCGGGCTGTCGGCGGTGCAGGGTGCCAGGCTGGCGGGCGCCTCCCCGATCATGGCTGTGGACCTCGATGACACGAAACTGACGATGGCCCGGCAGTTGGGCGCAACCCACGCCGTGAACGTGCGTTCCGCCGATCCGGTCGCGGCAATGCGCGACCTGACTGGCGGACGCGGCGCGGATTGCGTCTTGGAAGCCGCGGGGAACGAGACATCATTCCGCCTGTCTACCGAGGCCTGTCGCGTGGGCGGCCAGATCGTCTGGCTCGGCAAGGTCGCGGTCAACCAGGATGTGTCGTTCCGATGGGGCGCACTGATGGGTGAGAAACAAATCATCCGCTCCAGCTATGGCGGAGCCCGCACCGCAACCGATTTTCCGGCTCTCGCCCGGTCCTACCTGCGCGGCGAATTGAAACTGGATGAACTCATCACCCGGCGGATCGCTCTGGAGGAGATCAACCGAGGCTTCGACGACCTGAAGGAAGGGCGGGCGATCCGGTCGGTGGTTGTGTTCGGAGGAGCGGCATGAAGACCTATGAAGGCGAGCGCACACTGCGGGGCATCAAGGTAACGGTGGACGGGGCACTTCTGCCCCCCCGGATGGATCTGCATTGTTTCAACAGGACCGGCTTCGAATGGACCTATGCGGGTCCGGGACCAAGGCAGTTGGCGCTGGCGCTGCTCGCGGACCATCTTGGCGACGACCCGAAGGCCTTGGCGCTCAGCGAGGCGTTCATGCGCCATGTAGTCGCCTATCTGGACAATGCATGGTGCTTGACGTCGATGGACATCGATGAAGCGCTGGCGGAAATTGGCTGACGGCGGAACGCGAGCGACCGTCCGAATCGCGTCCGCTGTCGGACCCACCGGCGATCCGCGTCCCGCTGATCCGCCCCGGCGGGTGAGGCGGCATGGGGTCGGCCGCGGAGGGGCAGGTGGCAGAGCGTCAGGCGGCGCGGCCGTCGAGCCCGGCGGTTGAGGTGCGCACCACATGGATCAGCACAGTCAGGCTGAAAATTGTCTGGCCTCACCCGCCTCGGCCGAAACTTCGGTGGCACGTGTGGTCATCTTATTGGCCGCGGTCGAGGTCTCGGCCACGTTACGGGTAATCTCCGCCTCGCTGGCGACCACGGCGAAGCCCTTGCCGGCATCGCCCGCGCGCGGCTTCGATGGTTGCATTCAACGCCAGCAGGTTGGTCTTGGCGGCGATCTCCCCGATCATGTCCGCGACGACGGCCGGCGTGCGGCGATCGTTACGAGCGCCACACGCCATCGCCAACAGGGTCACCATATCGGTAACACCGTTCTCCAGGCCGTCCGGCGGCACCGGATCCTCCCGAATACCAGTCCCGGGCGGCGACCAGCGCCGGATCCGCATTCCCGCGGCCGGCGCTGACCGTCAATTGACGGCGATACGCCGAGGCATCGCCTCCTTGGCTTTCGGCAGCGTCAGCGTCAGAACCCCGTCTTCAAGCTGTGCACTGATGCCGTCGCGGTCGATCTTGCCGGATAGCGTGAACCCGCGCGAATAGTGCCCGACGTTATACTCCGTATAGACAGGTTCCATCCCATGGTACTTCGCAAAGTCGATATGCCCCTCAACGCGAAGCACGTCGTCTTCCAGCGCTATGCTGATGTCCTTCTTCTCGACGCCCGGCATCTCCATGATGATTGTCAACGCGTCATCCGTCTCGAAGATATCGGCCGGTGGGATGAAATACCGGCCAGGGACTGTCTTTTCTTCTTTCTTGGCCAGCTCCTGCTTTTCGCGCACGGCCAGTTCCTGTGCACCCGACATACTATCCTCCTGTCACTTCTTACTCTCAGCCGATCTTGATCGAACGAGGCTTGTCCCGCTCGGCCCGCGGAAGCGACAAAACCAGTATGCCGTCGCGGCATTCGGCCTTCACCGCCTCCGCATCGATTTCAATCGGCAGCGCTACCGAGCGATCAAACCGCCCCGCCAGCCGTTCACGCCGATGCAGGCTGGCTTTTTCACCGTATTTGATGGTCTTGGAACCCGACAGCCGTATCGTGCGGCCCTTGACCTGCAGGTCCAGGTCAGAGCTCTTGATCCCAGGAACCTCCGCGATCAGCACGAAGTCGTCGCCTTTGCGGAACACGTTCAGCGGCGGGTAGCTTCCCCCGCCGCTGGGGCCTGATTGCAGCCAGCCGCTCGCCCGGAACGTCTCCAGCGCTTCCTGCAGCCCGAGCAATGGGTTGAATGGGTCGGGAAATAACGCCATGGAACATACCCCCTCTTGCATGTCGAAGCAGGGAGCGGGCCACGCGGCTGGAACCGAACGTTCGGGTCCGCCGTGCCTGGCGCTGCCGATCAGCGGGTTAGCACTCCCTGGGTTCGAGTGCAGCGCAACTGGGTTTGCAAACATCACGAATCAAGGGGTGGGCGGCGCCGCGGCGCGAATTGGACAGACCGCAACACAACATTCATCAGCCCCGCCAGCGACGTGGCCAGGCCATCCGATTCCCCGGCTCAGGTTTGATCCAACCCATGCCGGGTGTGATCCCAATCCTGTCGCCGCGGTTGGCCCGCTTTGGCAGCTCACCTGCGACGCGCCGCCACTGGAGCGACCCAGGCAGGTCAGCGACGTGCCGTCACTGGAGCGACCCAGGCAGGTCAGCCACCGCTACCACGTCACATAGGTAAAGATCCGCGACGACCCATCCGGCTGCCTTCTCGCGGTACACCCCCTGGATCTCGTTCTCGAAGCCGGGGAACAGGTTCGCCCCGCGCTCGAACACCTTCAAATAGTCGATCATCGGCTGCGCCCGTTCATCCAGGCGTTCGCCGGGCACGATCGTGGCGATGCCGGGCGGGATAGACCACCCACAGCGTGGTGGCGATGCGTCCGGACAGTTCATCGATCGGCAGGTAGTCGACATCGTTCTTCACCAGCCGCCGAACCGCCTCCTGCGGCCGCATCGCCAGTGTCGGAAAGTGCTCCGGACGGAACTGCCGCCGTTGCAGGCCGCTGGTATCCTGATCGCGATAGAACGCATGCATCTGCCGGCACAGGTCGCGCAGCCGCATCCCGCCGTACCGCAGCGGCCGCTCGCGAACAAATTCCGGAATCACCTCCTCGAGCGGCACGTTGTCGTCGTGCAGCCGCTTGAAGAACACCAGCGCGCTGAGCAGCGTCCCGGCCTTGCTCGATTCCACGCCCGGGCGTCAGCAGGAACAGGATGCTGTTCAGGTCGTTCTTCTCGGCGACGATCCGGTTTTCACGCAGATACTGTGCCAGGACCGGCGCCGGAACGCCATGCTCCGCATAACCGCCGGTCTGCCGGTCGAAGCCCGGCGTCAGCAGCGTGAGCTTGTTGGGATCGGTCATGGCATAGCCGGCAGTGACGTGGCGATAGCCGTGCCACGCCGCTCCCGGCGTCAGTTGCCAGTACCGCGGATCAGCCGCCAGTTCGTCGGTCGGTACGTCCTCCCACTTCGTCATCACCCCGTCATGCTCGACCATATCGGGAACGAACGGATCGAAGAACCACCTGCGGTCCGGGTCGGCTTCGTTCTCCTCGAACTCCCGTCCGATCGCCCGCAGTTTCTTGCGCAGTTCGATACCAAGCCGGATCGTGTCGTCCCACAGCACCTCGCCCTGCCGACCCTTCATCATCTGCGCCCCGACATCCAGCGAGGCGAACAGCGGATAGAACGGCGACGTGGAGGCGTGCATCATGAACATCTCATTGAACCGCCGATGTTCGACCCGGCGGCGCTGCCCGGCGATATGCAGGTCCTTCACATGGATCTGGCTGGCCTGGCTGAAACTCGCCAACTGCTTGTGGCTGGACTGCGTCGCGATCACGCCCGGGTGCATCGGCCCAAGCCCGTCCAGACCCATCGCGAAGCGCCCGCGGTAGATCGGATGGAATTTCATGAACCCGGCCCATGCCTCGTCGAACAGGATGTACTCGCAGAGCGGCCCGATCTTCTCGATGATGGTCTGCGCGCTGTAGATCGTTCCGTCGTAGCGTGCATTGCTCGATCACCGCCGCTCGGAATGGCCGCTCCCGCCGCCAGGCGTCCGGATCGGTGACCAGCGGATGCAGTGCGGATTTTTTCGCGGATCTTTTCTTCGTCGAGCGCTTCATAGTCGATCGGCCCGATCAGGCCGTGCTCGTTGCGATCGGTCTCCAGGAACACCGGGAATGGCGCCGCCGAGATACAGCGCGCCGTGATGCGCGGCCTTGTGGTTGTTGCGATCGAACAGCACAAGGTCGTCTTCGGTCAGCAGCGATTGCAGCACGATCTTGTTGGACGACGAGGTGCCGTTCAGCACGAAATAGGTCCGTTCGGCGCCGAAGATCTTTGCGGCCTCCTGCTGCGCGGCCAGCGCCGGACCTTCGTGCGTCAGCAGATCGCCGAGATCGAGCACCGAATTGTCCAGATCGTCGCGGAACACCGCCTCGCCGAGATGCTGGAAGAAAATCCGCCCGATCGGGCTGCGCGCATAGAAGACCCCGCCGTTGTGCCCGGGGCAGGTCCAAAGCTGGTTGCCCTCTTCGGCGTAGTCGACCAGTGCGCCGAAGAACGGCGTCTTCAGCGTCTCGGCGTATTGCCGCAGCCGGCTGATCAGGTTCTTCGCGATGAAGTCCGGCGTTTCCTCGGCCAGGAACACGTACCCGTCGGCTTCGCGCAGCACGTCGACCGGAATGTCCTCCAGCCGGTGGTGGCGCACCAGGATGATGATCGGCATGTCCAGGCCACGCTTGCGGATCAGCGAGACCAGGCCGGCCATCTTGCCCTGCGGCCCGCGCTTGCCCCAGTCCAGCAGCACGCAGCCAACGGCGGCATCGGTCTGGATCACCAGTTCGGCGTCATCGACCTTGCGCGCCTTCATCACGCCGTAGCCGTCGCGCTCGATTTCCTCGGCGATCGCCTGCAGCCGCTGGCCCTCCAGGTCGGCGGGACCGAACGCGGGGGCGCAGATAAGAAACTTGAAATGGCGGGAATATTCCACTTGCGTCCCTCCGGTATGGGCGGTCCGCGTGCTCTTACCACCGATACCGTGCCGGCGCGTCATCGGTTCGCGTCGCGGGCCGCTGATCCGGACAGGCGTTCGCTCCGAACCCGCGGTGGACCGGATGGTCACCGCCCGCCGCGGATGCCGCCATCGTCAGGATGCCGCCATCGTCAGGACGGTCCGGTTCCCGTCAGCCAGCCACGCGGCACGTCAGCGGCGAGGCTTCAATGCAGGCGAACCGGCACCCTCTGCCGTCCCAGCCGATCTGACCGCAAGCGGCAACGGAAACGGCGCCGCCGCGATCGACCGTCGTTTCCACCATGCCTTCAGCCATTCGTTCGCCGGCCGCTCGATCAGCCGGTAGGTCGCCATGCCGATCACAAGGCTCACCACGATTGGCACGAGCATTTCCGCGCCGCGCGGCATGCCCCGCAGAACGTGGTGCTTAATCACGCTGGCATAGGCCGTCATGACAAAGGCGTGCGTCAGGTAGATCGAGTACCGACGCATCCCCCACCGCGATCAGCAACCTGCCGATGCGGGTTCGCGGCTCACGCACGAAGAGCCCCGCGATCAGGATCGCCGCGGCCGGAACACCCCAGAACAGGAAGCGGATATCGCGCGCCAGTCCCGCGGTCCCGTCGTGCCGTCCCAGCAAGGTGCCAAGCACAAGGCAGATCACGCCGATCAGCAGAGCCCAGCGGCCGGTCCGGGGCGAGATGGCGCCGCGGGTGAAAGCGACGCCCAGGGCAAAGCCGAAGGTGAATTCAAGTGCTATGGGGTCAGTGTAAAAGCTGCGCTCTGTCCCGGGCGGCAGCGACAGGCTGCACACGATCATAAGTGGGATGGTGGCGAGAATCCCGACAATACCTGCTCGGGTCGTTCCGACCAGCAGCCACAGCGCGAACATCGAATAGAAATACAACTCATAGTTCAGCGTCCACCCGACCCCGAGGACGATGTTCGAATTGGGAAGGAACAACAGTGATGCGGCCAGTGAGGCCCCGGTGATCACCTTGGCCCGGTACAGATCGCAGACATGCATCAGGACGATGGCGAGGGTGCACAACCAGTAAAGCGGCACAATTCGTATGAGGCGCCGAACGAAAAAATCCGCCGAGGCACCAGGGCGCCCGAAATGATCGCGGTTCGTATAGTACATGATGAAGCCGCTGATCACGAAAAACAGATCGACGCCGCTGGCACCAAGCAGCACCAGAGGAGCCGGGATGCTCCCGCCGTAGAGCGGCTGTGACTCTTCAAGGACGTGATGCACCAGGACCAGCGTCGCTGCCAGTCCACGCAGAATCTGTACGCCCGGAAGGGCATTCGCCGGCTTTGGGACCATCCCTGTAAAGTAATGTCCACCGCATCCCGGAACATTATCGAAATCGTCAAGGAACCTTCATCAATTTGGTCAGGGTGTGACACCTTGCGCGCAAAAGGTGGATTGGCCAGCCGACGCCGCGAGGCTTGCGGGGATATCTCGTAGCTTCGGCTCGTTCCAGGCCAGATAACGCTCCCCCGGCCGGATCGGTTCGACCTCGTGCCCAGAACGCGGCCGGCGCGTCGTCGGTAAATCCTTAGCGCCGCTCAAGGGTTCCGGTCAGCCGCCCTCGCGCGAGCGCGGTGCTGGCGATGGCGGAAATCATGCGCTACGCTCCGCGACCGCCGAACCCTTCAACCGCTCCGCCAGCGCCTGAATCCGAACGACGTGGCGACGCGGGCCGTGACCGGACACAGGTCGCGCCCCGGTATACCCGATCCGGCGAAATGAGCCGCGCCAGGGCTGATCGCGGGGTCTCCGCCGCGCGCCAGATCTTTGCCGGGCGCCAGATAATTGCCGGGCGCCAGGTCTTTGCCGCGCGCCAGATCCTTGCCGGGCGCCAGATCCTTGCCGGGCGCCAGATCCTTGCCGGGCGGGGAGTGCACCTTCGCCGACACCATCTCCATCCGGCGGTATGCGCGCGATCGGATGGGTCACCGCGCGCGGCAGCGGCGCGTCCGGGTCCTGCATGATCAACACCAGTTCCGCCATCCCGGCCGGTACGTGCGCCAGGTGCAGCGGCGGCGAGATGTTGTCGCCCTTCGAACCACTCCGCGATGGGCTTGAAACATACCACTGATATGTTAGCTTGGCCGTCAACAGATCAGGAGACGCCCCATGATGTCACCCCGCCAGGCGGCCTTCCGAGCCGCCTACCGCGCCCAGATCGCTCCCGCCTATTCCGGCTTGATCCATGTCGCGCTGATCTACCTCATCGGCGGTGCCGCCCTGTGGTACGCCGCCGTGCACATCCACGCTCCCACCTTCGCCGAATGGGCCGTCATCCCCGTCGTCGTGATCCTGGCGAACATGTTCGAGTGGTTCCTCCACGCCCAGGTCATGCATCGGCCTCGCCCCGGCCTGATGGGCATCTACAACCGCCACACCCTGGCCCATCATCAGTTCTTCACCCAGGATGCGCCCTATCACGACACCACCCGGGACTACCGCATCGTCTTCTTCCCGCCGTACGCCCTCATCGCGTTCCTGGTGATGGCCTCGGCCATAGGCGCCGTTCTCGGTGCGATATGGTCCGCCAACGCGGGCTGGTTCATGGTCTGCACCGCGGCCGGCATGTACATGAACTACGAGTTCTTCCACTGGTGCTGCCACGTCCATGACGATCGCATCCTGCGGCACGTCCCGTTCGTCAACACCATCCGCCGTCATCATATCGCCCACCACAACACCGCGATCATGATGAACCGCAACATGAACCTGACCTACCCGTTCTCCGACTGGCTGTTCGGCACCAGCGACCTCAACCGCGGCCTGCTCGGTCATCTGTTCAACGGCTATGACACCCGCTTCGTCCGTCGCGACCTGGCCAAAGTCCGCTCCAGCGCGCGGACCGCCCCGGCGATGGCCGGAGAATAGGCCATGGCCATCACGATCCGTGAAACCGAACCGCGCAAGCGCAACATCGCTTCCCTCGTCGGCGGCATCGTCATCGCCATCGGCTGCTTCGTGCTGTGGCTTCTGGTTGCGAGCGAACTGACACAATTTCCCCCCAGCGTGCCGCTGGTCGCCTCTGGCTTGGTCGTGGCGCTGGCGATCGGCTTCTGGATCCGCCTCGCCGATCTATAAGCACCAGCCGGGAAATTCCCCCTTGGGAGTTCCCCGTCATCCGTCGTGCCGCCAGGACCTCGCCACGTCCAGGCTCAACCGGCAAGGAGCCGAAATGGACAGCCTGACCAACGACGACGAACTGCTGCCCGTCGAAACGCTGACCGAAAAGGCCTACCGGGCGCTCGAGGAGGAAATCGTCACCCTCCGCATTCCGCCCGGCACCATCGTGTCGGAGACGATCCTGAGCCGCCGCCTGGGCGTCGGCCGCACCCCGGTGCGTGAGGCGCTGCAACGCCTCGCCCGCGAGGGACTGGTCGTCATCATGCCCCGCCGCGGCATCATCGTTTCCGATCTCGACCCGCTCCGCCAGCTTCGCCTGCTCGAAGCCAGGCGGGAAATCGAGCGTTTCCTCGCCCGCTCCGCCGCTAAGCGCGCGACGCCGCTCCAGCGCATCCAGTTTCGCGAGATCGCCACCGGCATGGATGAGGCGGCCGCACAGGCCGACGATATCGCCTTCATGCGGCTGGACCGCGAATTTAATCTGCTCGTGCTGGACAGCGCCGCCAACGAATTCGCCGCCGCGGCGATGAGCCTGATGAACGGGCTGTCCCGCCGGTTTTGGTACGTGCACTACAAGCAGGTCGCTGACCTGCCGCTGGCGGCGCGGCTGCACGCCTCCATCGCCCGCACCATCGCCGACGGCGACGAGGATGCGGCCGGCCAGGATTCGGACGCACTGGTGGACTACATCAAGGCCTTCGCCCGAGCCACGATTGCATGAGTGTGGGGCGCGCGGAGTGTGATGCGTGTGGGTGTGGAATCGGTGCTTGCGACCCAGAACGGCCGATTATGCCCTGGCTATCATACGTCAATTTTGCCGTAGACATGATACTTCGTAGCTCCTAATCTTGCCCTATCAGATCAGATCGTCGCGGATCGGCGCCAACATGTCGCGTGGCCGCTGTCTTGAACTCTGATGGAGAGACTCGTTGGGTCCCCGGTGTTCCGGCAGGTCTCGTGGAAATATTGGGTGAACGGGCCCGATGGCGGCTGCCTTCGCCGGCCATGTTGAGCAATTGGATACGCTTTCTGAGGCGGACGCCGGGGCTTGCAGCGGCGGACGCATAGAAGATCGCAAGCACAGGCACCGCAAGCGTGGCTGCCATTCGTTGGCGGGGTAGGACGCTGCGGTGTCGATGTCACGGCTGGGAACAAGCCCTCGTGGGTGTACCCCAATCGAACCAGGTACTGAAGCTTTGCCGAACATCAGCAGAGTGCGGGATCAACGGTCTTGCACTTTGATCGACGAGAGGCCCGCGCTGCGGGGCGCAACGCCCGGCGCAAAGGCCACCCGGCGCGAAGGAGGCGGCGCAGGACAGCCTCCGATTCCCCGGAGCACATCCGGGTTCTCGTGGTGAGGAAACAAATGGACAGACGCACTTTCTTGACCGCCGCATCGTCGGTGGCTGCCGTCGGAACGCTTGGTTTGACCTCGGGTACGGCACGGGCCTACGCCCCAATGCCGTCCGACAACGCCCCCTATCTCTACCGTTTCAAGCTTGGCGATTCGCAGGCAACCATAGTTTCGGACGGGATCCTGCCGCTCGGTGAGCCCACCGCGAACTTCGCCAATATCACGAAAGACGAGATCCAGACCGAGCTTCGCAACAACTTTCTGCCGCTCGACAAGATCGTCTTGCAGCAGAATGTCCTCGTGCTGAACCAGGGCGGCAAGACGATCGTTTTCGACACCGGCATGGGTGGCCTGAAGCTGTTTGGCCCGACCACCGGCCAATTGATGAAGACGCTGCGGCAGGCTGGCATCGATCCGAAGGACGTCGACGCGGTGGTGATGAGCCACGCGCATATCGACCATTGCGGTGGCGTGATGGCCGATGACGGCACCCGCAACTTCCCCAATGCTCAGCTTTTTATCACCCAGGCGGATTACGATTTCTGGACCGACCAGCAAAAGGTGGGCGACAAGTTCAAGGTGTTCTGGCAGACCGCGACAAAGAATCTGGTGCCGAACCACGACCGCATCCATTTCATCCGCGATGGCGAGGAGATCCTGCCGGGCGTCCACGCCATACTGGCACCAGGCCATACCGTCGGGCATACGATCTTCATGATCTCTTCGGGCAATCAGCAGCTCTGCTACATTGCCGATCTGTCGCATCATCCCGTGCTGCTGCTCGAGCACCCATTGACGCAGTTCGCCTACGACACGGATCCGGTGCAATCCTCGCACTCGCGCGTCAAGATGCTGACCATGCTGGCCGATAATCGAATCCCGATCATGGCGTATCACTTCGCCTGGCCCGGCATCGGTAATGTCGCCAAGCAAGGCGAGGGCTTCCACTACTACCCGGCACCGATGCAGCTCCAATCATAGGCCAGCCGGATCGAACCACGAGGAGCGGCCGTCTCTCGACGCGCCGCTCTTTCGGTCTTCGTCGTCGACGGCCCCCAGACACTGCAAATCTGCCTTCCTGCCTGACAGCCGCGAGCATCGGGACCGGCCCTCATGAGCTTCCGAACATCACCCTCATCAAAGTGTCCGCAAAGTGTCTGCCGACGAGGAGGATACCGCGGTCCGCGCAGTCAAACCGGACGGAATAAGCAATAAATACCGACCGGCCTCACGCCGTGATCACCAGCAAGAGACCCGTCGTCACCAGTGCGCCCGTCCATAGCCGGTCGAAGTTGATCCAGTTCCGCCGCAGCAACCCGAGACCCAGCCACTCATACACCAGCAATGCGACCAACCCTGTCACCGACAGCATCGTGAACGTGTGCAGGGCCACGGCGGCGAGCGAGACCAGCAGCGATCCCCGCCCGATCGCGGGCATGCTCGCACACAAGGGGATCAGGGCGGGCACCAGCATCAGCCCGGCACCATGAGCGCTCGCCATTAAAAACGACCAGCAAGCCAGTCCGGCGACACCCGCCGTCATGCCGATGCGCACGCGGTGCCGGTGGCCATAGCGCCAGTGATACCCCGCCCACAGCACCAGGATACCGCCCGCCACCAGACGGATGGCCGAGGTGTCGATCACCATCCCCAAAGCCATCACCGAAGCCGCCACGAGCCAGATGGAAACCGCGTGGCCTACGGCCATCGGCGGCAGTGCCAGCAGCACGGCTGCTCGACTGTGCCGGTGCAGGCCCAGCGCCACCGCGAACAGCCAACCCATCGCCGGGTTGAGACCATGGAACACGCCAAGCCCGGCAATGGTAAACCAGGGCCAGGCGCCTCCCAGGGTCATTTCAGCTCCGCGGGAGTTGCGGCAGCGTCGGGCGCGGTCTCACGGATAGCAGTACGAATCCGAGGAGCAGTCACCACCTTCCAGGCGAACCTGGTGCGGGCGGTGTGATTTCGGCCACTCGACGAAAAAGTCTCGATCGAAAGCGATGCCGCCATCCGCGCCGGCGTCGAGTTTCACCATCCAGCCATCGATCCCTTCCGGGTAGAACTGCTCGTCGATGGCGCCATACAACGAGTTGGTGAAGTAGATGCGCCGCCCATCCCGGCTGATTTCCACCATCTGCGGCCCGCCGTTCAGAGCGCGGCCGGAGGCTTTCGGATGCCCGCCGCGGGACACGATGCCGCCGATCCTGACGGTGCCGGTCAGCTTTGGCGAAAACGGATCCGACACGTCATATTGCCGCAGGTCGCCGGTTCCCCAACACGAAACGTAAAGAAAACGATCATCCATCGAGAGGTCGATGTCGGTAACCAGCGGCGGCACCGCCGAGAACCCCTTGAGCAGGGGCGGCAGCAGCGCGGCGTCGGCCAGTTCGGCCGGTTCGGCCGGGATCTCGATGATCTTCCTGGCCGTCCATGCGTCGCCCTGCCGGTACCACGTCCAGATAGACGCCGAAAGATCCTTCAGGCTGATGACCGAGTTGACAAAGCCGTAGGCCTTGGTCGGATCGTGCGCGGGACGCAGTTCGAAAACCAGTTGGTTCTCGCTGCCGAAGTCGATCTCCTGTTTGTGCTTTCGCCCGTGCAGGTCCCAGAAGTGCAGCTTGTGACCGTACTGGCCCCCAAGCAGGACGTCCGGCACCAGGCCGTTCTCGAATGTCGCCGGCAGACCCCACTCGCTGGTGACCATCGTGTCGTAGCCGAGATGCCACCACGCGTCATAGGAAAGACGCTGCGGTCCGCGATCGATTTCCCAGCGGCCACGGATGTCGAAGCTCTCGTGGTCCATCAGGAATATGCCGCCCGGCGCCTCCCCCTGCGCGTCGCCGAGGGCAGCCACGTAGATCCCCTCCGGTCCGCAATGGACCGTGTGAGGGCGCGTATAACCGGCCCGCTCCGCGACCTCCTGTGGCTCGAGCACCCGCACGATCGCCGGCTGGCGTGGATTGGGCTTGGTGTCGAGGATGTGGATGCGCGATGAACGCAAGCCCGGCACAATCAGGTACCGGCGCTCGGCATGTGGATGCGGCGCGTTCGGGCACAGGCACGAACTGCATGCGTTCCAGCCGAAGTGGTGCAACTCGTCCCCGGCATTCGGCATCGTTACGGTGCCGACGATTCGCGAATAGGTTGCCGACCCGGGATCGACGTCAACAACGCTGATCGCATCCGGAACCTGCCGTGTGGGATCGAAGCTGGCCACGTAAGCAAGTGTTTCCGTAGGCGCCCTCATCGCCATGCGCGGCGAGGGATAGAATGTCGGATCCGGCCTCCAGGTCGCCATGGCGCTGCTCTCCTGCTGCTGCGGTTCATTTCCCCGGCCGGGTCCCTCGGACTGTGCCGTGGCCGCGGTATTCGTATGCCGCCATATTCGTATTCTGGGTGGCATGCATCAGAACATCCGCGTTTACTGTCAACCAGTGCCCCGTGTCATCCATATTGCCCGTGAACCTGAACGCCTGTAGCGGAGAGCCAGAACGGCGCAGATGGCATTTTGTTTCGAAGTTTCACGGCGAAACCTCCGCCGCATCGATAACGTGCGGCACCGGTTTTCATGCCTGACATAGGCGATGCAATCCAAGGCATGGTCGACGATTTTACTGATGCATGAGTCTTCGTGCCTTCGTGGTGCATTGCCGCCCATCCGCGGCACCGTCCGCGCCATGACCCCAATCGGCTGTCCAGGCGGGCCAGCCACGCCGCCCCGAATGCCTTTCATCCAGTGGCGCGGGTCGGTCGCCCGGCTTCTCGCGTTATCATGATGACAACGCCGCGGTCACCGGTGGATCGCGCCGGCCCACCCAGTTCACTATCCTTCCGCCACGGATCCGCCTTCCCAGGCAACGGGACTTCTGCGGGCAGGTGTCATCCGGCCTCGATCCTCACCTCGCCGCGATCGAGGCTGATCAGATACATACGGTGCAACCACCCAGCCGCCAGGGCTGGCGGAAACGAGACCCCCTATGCCTCGGCCTCGGCGCCCACCAGCCCGCGGGCAAACTCCCCCGCGTCGAACGGCCGCAGATCGCCCGCCTTCTCCCCCACGCCAACGGCGTGCACCGGCAGCCCGAACGTCTCCGCCAGTGCCACCACGATCCCGCCGCGGGCGCTGCCGTCCAGCTTGGTGACCACCAGCCCGGTGACCGCGACCATCTCCTTGAACACCTTCACCTGCTGCACCGCGTTCTGTCCCGTCGTCGCGTCCAGCACCAGCAGCACCGAATGCGGCGCGGTCGGGTCCTGCTTGCGCAGCACCCGGATCATCTTCGCCAGTTCCTCCATCAGCGCGGCCTTGTTGTGCAGCCGCCCGGCGGTATCGATCAGCAGCACGTCCGCGCCCTCGGCCTTCGCTTTCGTCAGCGCGTCGAACGCCAGCCCGGCCGAGTCCGCGTTCGGCTCCGCCGGCCACCACCGGCGTTCCCGTCCGCTCACCCCAGATCTGCAACTGCTCCACCGCCGCCGCGCGGAACGTATCGCCCGGCCGCCATCACCGCCCGCTTGCCCTGGTCGCGATACGTCTGCGCCAGCTTGCCGATCGTCGTCGTCTTGCCGGTGCCGTTGACGCCGACCACCAGCACCACGTGCGGCTTGTGCGCCGGATCGAGTTCCAGCGGCCGCGCGACCGGCGCGAGAATTGCCGCGATTTCCTCGGCCAGGGCCTGCTTGATCTCCTCGTCGGTCACTTCCTTGCCGAACCGGGTCCGGCGGAACGCGGCGATCACCCGCCGCGCCACCTCGGTGCCGAGATCGGCGGAGATCAGCAGTTCCTCCAGTTCCTCCAGCGCCTCGTCGTCCAGCCGGCGCTTGCGAAACACCGCGGTGATGCCGCCGGACAGCTTCTGCGTGCTGCGCGACAGGCCTTCCTTCAGGCGCGAGAAGAAACCACCGAGCGCCATCAGGCCGCCTCCGCCAGCAACAGATCATCCGTCGCGCCGGTCACCGTCGCCCGCACCAGCCGGCCGGACGCCAGCGGCTGCGCCAGCCGCACGGGCGCGAAATGTTCGGTGTGACCGGACTGGTCGGCCTCGGTCAGCAACGAAACCGACCCGGCCGATCTGACCGGCGAAGAAACGGCGCGCCTCGGCCACCCCGGCCTCGCGCAGAGCGGCGGCGCGCTCCTTGCGGACCGGCTTCGGCACGGCAGGCATGCGCGCGGCCGGCGTGCCGGGGCGCTCGCTGTAGGGAAACACGTGCAGATAGGGCAGGGCGGCCTCCTGCACGAAGCGCAGCGTCTCGTCGAACAACAGCGTCGGTCTCGGTCGGAAAGCCGGCGATCAGGTCGGCACCGATGCGCGATGCCCGGCCGCAGGTCCCGCGCGCGCTGGACCACCGCCATCGCCTCGGCCCGCGAGATGCCGCCGGCGCATTCGCTTCAGGATCAGGTCGCTGCCGGCCTGCAGCGACAGATGCAGATGCGGCATCAGCCGGGGCTCCTCGGCGATCAGCCGCCACAGATCGTCGTCGATCGCCGCCGGATCGATCGAGGACAGCCGCAGCCGGGGCAGTTCCGGCACCGCCAGCAGCAAGCGCCGGATCATCTGCCCGAGCGAAGGCGCACCCGGCAGGTCCGGACCGTAGGAGGCGATATCGACCCCGGTCAGCACCACCTCCTGATAGCCGCCGGCGACCAGCGTGCGCACCTGATCCGCGATCACGCCGATCGGCACGGAGCGGTTCGGACCGCGGCCGAACGGGATGATGCAGAACGTGCAGCGGTGGTCGCAGCCCTGCTGCACCTGCACGAACGCCCGCGCCCGGCTGGCGAATTCGGTGACCAGGTGCGCCGCCGTCTCCCGCGCCGCCATGATGTCGGACACCGCCGATCCGGCGCCGCGCCACCCAGCTTTCGCGGCTTCAGCTTGTCGTCGTTGCCCAGCACGCGATCGCACGTTCGGCAGTCCGGCCCACGCGGCGGGATCGATCTGCGCCGCGCAACCGGTGACGACGATGCGGGCCTCCGGCCGTTCCCGCGCGACTGCGGCGGATCGCCTGGCGCGCCTGCCGTTCCGCCTCGGCCGTCACCGCGCAGGTGTTGACGATGACGGTGTCGGTCGGGTGTCGCCGGTTGGCCGCCGACAGGCCGCGCATGACCTCGCTTTCGTAGGCGTTCAGGCGGCAGCCGAAGGTCAGGATATCGACGGTCATGCCGGATACGACCTCCGCGGCGAAGTGACCGTGGAACGCGGTGGCGACCGGGCCGGTCATCAGCACGTGGCCGTCGTCCCGCCATTCGATCTCCAGGACGCCGCCGTCGACGATCACCGCGCCCGCCGATGCGTCAGCCCGCGGCGATGCGCGTTCACCAACGTCGCGCAGGCTCCCGAACCGCAGGCCAGGGTCAAGCCGGCGCCGCGTTCCCAGACCTTCAGCCGGATCGTCTCCGGGTCAATGACCTGGGCGAAGCCGATATTGGCACGCCGCGGGAAAATCGGATCGTGCTCCCACCGCGGCCCCAGCTCGCGGACACGCTACGGCGTCCAGGTCAGCGACAAAGAACGTCGCATGCGGATTGCCCATGCTGGCGGCGGCAGGCTCGCCCGGCAACGTCGAGCCGCAGCGTGTCCATCGGCCGCGCCAGCGGGATCGTCGGTCCAGTCCAGCTCGTGCCGGACCCATATCGACCTCGATCAGGCCATCGGAGCGGCGTGTGGCCGGCAGATCCCCCGAGATCGGTGCGGATGATGACGTCGGCACGTCCGCTCTCCCGCATCAGGATGTCGGCGACGCACCGCGTGGCGTTGCCGCAGGCGCCGGCCTCGGAACCGTCGGGATTGTAGATGCGCATGAACGCGCTCGCGGTCTCGGCGGCTTCGATGACGATCAGCTGGTCGCAGCCGATCCCCGGATGCCGGTCGGCGAGCGCGGCGGCCCGGGCCGGGCTCATGCCGAATCGCATGCGTACGGTCGTCGAGGATGACGAAGTCGTTGCCGCAGCCATGCATCTTCACGAACGGGATGATCATGGCGCGCATATAGAGCAGGATCGCCCGGTTGCGCTATGTCCCCGCCTATGCCCGGTTGCGCTAGGTCCACGCCTACGCCCGGTCGGCACGCCACTCGGCAAAGCGGCCCAGCCGGCCCGCTCCTGACCCGGGACCCGCCCCGCCCGCCATCGGCGCAAGCCGTATGTCAGGCCGCCGGAGACATCCGCGAGATCCGCATCGGTTCAAACGCCGGCGTCGCCGGGAAGACCTCCTGCACCGCGGCTTCGCGGATCATGTAGCCGCGACCCCAGATCGTTCCGATGATGCCGTCCGCGCCGGCCCGTGCGAGTTTCTTGCGGAGTTTGCATACGAATACGTCGATGATCTTAACCTCGGGTTCATCCATCCCACCGTAAAGATGGTTCAGGAACGCCTCCTTGGTCAGGACCATCCCCTTGCGCAGGACCAGCAGCTCCAGGATCGAATATTCCTTGCCGGTCAGGTGCACGTCCCGGCCGTCCACCATGACCTCCCGGCTGTCGAGGTTCAGTTCCAGCCGGCCGAAGCGAACCGTCGGCTGGCTGAACCCCTTGCTGCGGCGAACGATCGCCTGCATCCGAGCCAGCAGCTCGGCCTTGTCGATACGGCTTGGTGATGAAATCGTCGGCGCCGAGGCTCAGCGCCTTCACCCGTGCCTGCGGCATGGTCAGCCCGGACAGGATCAGCACCGGCGTGTCGTTGCGCGAAACCCGCATGCGCCGCACGACCTCGAACCCTTCGATGTCCGGCAGGGCAAGATCAAGCAGAACGATATCGTACTCATAGTGCCGCAGCAGCTCCAGCGCGTCTTCCCCGCTGTCGGTCTGGTCCACGACCGCACCGGCGGCCTTCAGCATGAGGGTGATACCGCGGGCGGCGATCAAATCTTCTTCGACCAGAAGGACACGCATCCCGGCTTCTCCTTAACAAAGCATGAAAGATCGTATACCACTATAGCGTGTTATCAGCTAACGATTTCTCAACGAATTAGTGTATTTTTCATCCAATTGACCCCGATTGAGGCACAACTAACATGCGAATGTATCCAGAACGGAAACGTCATTTAGATGAATATGCCTAAATGAGATCATATAATCTCACAGACCGCGTCGATGCCTGCAAAGCCCGTCTCCGTCGCACCCAGATGGCCCAGATCAGCGGCACCGTCACCAATCTCCTCGGTCTTGTCGTCGAGGTCGAAGGGCTGACCGGCCTCGCCGCGATCGGTGACCGGCTGGCCCTTCGCACCGCGACACGATCGTCTCATCCCGGCCGAGGTGATCGGATTTCACAGACGCAGCCTTGCAGGCAATGGCCTACGGCTCGCTCGATGGCCTGGCCCATGGCGCCCAGGCCCTCTTGCACGGCCCCTCCCACGGCATGCTCGACGTCGCCACTTCCTGGCTCGGCCGGGTGATCGATCCGCTGGGACAACCCGCTCGACCACGCCGGCATCCTGTTCGGCGGCCCGACACCCAAAGCGACCCGCATTGCGCCGCCCGAAGCCACCACCGCGTGCCCGCCTCGGCCCCCGCATCGATCTGGGCGTCCGCGCCCTCAACTGCTTCGCCACCTGCCGGCAAGGCCAGCGGCTCGGTCTGTTCGCCGGATCCGGTGTCGGCAAATCGACGCTGCTGTCGATGCTGACGCGCGGCACCGAGTGCGACGTGGTGGTTCTCGCCCTGGTCGGTGAGCGCGGCCGCGAGGTGCGGGAATTCATCGAGAACGACCTCGGTCCCGACGGCCTGGCCCGTTCGGTCGTGGTCGTCGCGACGTCGGACGCGCCGCCGCTGATGCGCCGCCAGTGCGCCTACACCGCCATGACCGTCGCCGAACATTTCCGCGACCAGGGTCTGTCCGTTCTCTTGCTGATGGACAGCGTGACCCGCTTTTGCCTGGCCCTGCGGGAGATCGGCCTGTCGTTGGGGGAACCGCCGGCAACGCGCGGCTATCCGCCCAGCGTGTTCGCGGAACTGCCGCGCTTGCTGGAACGTGCCGGTCCCGGCCCGATACTCGGCCAGACGGCACCGCCGGGCAAATTACCGGGCTGTTCACCGTCCTGGTCGAGGGCGACGACCACAATGAGCCGGTCGCGGACGCCGTCCGCGGTATCCTGGACGGGCATATCATCATGGATCGCAAGATCGCCGAGGCAGGACGATATCCGGCGATCGACGTTCTGCGATCCCTCTCCCGCGTCGCCGCCTCCTGCCTCGATGAGGCGCAGACGGCGACGGTCAGACGCGCGCGCGCCATTCTGTCGCTGCATGGCGACATGGTGGACATGGTCCGGCTCGGCGCCTACCGACCCGGAACCGACGCGGCGGTGGATGAGGCCATGCGCCTGGTCCCGGCAATCGAGGCGTTCCTGCGCCAGGCTCCGGGGGATCGGTCCGGCTTCCTCGAATCGTTCACGGGTCTGAACCAGGCGATGGCAGGCTGACATGGCGCGCGACCCGCTGCAGGTCCTCCTGTCCATCCGCCGGCGTGCAGTCGAAGCGGCGCGCTATGCCCTCGCGGCATCGCCTGACAAGCGAAGCCGTGGTCGCCGACAGGATCGCCGCGATCGATACAGCCATGCAAAGAGACCGCAAGGCCAGTGGCACGTGGCCGGAGGCCCACCAGTTCGTGGAAATGTCCGCCGCCCGGCTTGCGGCCGCGCGGGTCGAGCGAGAGGCCCTCGCCGCGGAACTGGCTTCGGCTGCCGCCCGCACGGCGGACGCGCGTGGCGTTGTCACCGCCGCGCGCACCGCCGCCGAAGTCGTCGAGCAGCTTCTCGATGAACGCAGAGCGGCCAGTCAGGCCGACGCCGCCAGACGCGAACAGCACGCGCTGGACGACATCGTCCGCGCGCGCCTCGCTCCGCGTCAGCGCGCCTGATCGCAATCGCCGCCGGCGATCTCCCACGGTAGGCGGCCCGGCTCCGCAAATCCCGATCCCGATATCCCCGATGCCTGCATCCCCTATCCCTACATTATTTTGTGAAGGAAATGGCGTCGCTGCGGCCCGTCGTCCCCATGTCGCGGCCAAACCGCCCGGCGTCGCGCCCTGCGTCCACCGTTTCCGTCCCGACGATTTGATGAGCCAGTCTGCATCACGAGAAATTGCCGCCGGGCAGCCCGGATTCCGCCGCCCACGGCATTACATCGCGGGTTATGAATACGCTTTCAATGTCAGCACAGCAAAACGCCCCGGAGCACGACGCAATGCACACCGTTCTCGTCGTTGAGGACGAGGTCATGGTGCGGATGCCGATCGCCGAATTTCTGCGTGATTGCGGATACAATGTCGTTGAGGCCGGCAACGCGGGCGAGGCGATCGCCGCGATGGACGCGGACGAGCCGGTCAGCCTCGTGTTCAGCGACATTCGTATGCCGGGCAAAATGGACGGGTTCGGTCTGGCGGAATGGTTTCGGTCGCACTACCCCAACGTCCCCGTCCTGCTGACCTCGGGCTATCATGGTGGCCGGAGCCTCTCTGCCGCCTCGATCCCCGGCGTCCGGTTCATCGAGAAACCCTATTCGCAGACCCAGGTCGCCCGCCGCATCGCCGCACTGCTCGGTTAGAGCCGTATCGGCCCGGCGCGAACCGCCACGTGACCCCGGGCTGACGGTGCGGCCCCTGGAACGTGCGTCGGAGCGCTGCCACTACGGGTGCTGGCGCTCTCCGGAATTCGAGCGTCGAAATGCGCGCGGCGCAGCCACGATCCGCTGCGTGGCGCAGCTACTATCCGCTGCGTGAAGCGGTGCTTCCAGCCCGGACCGCTGTGTCGCGCTTGGACAAATGCGCGATACGTGGGCGTCAGTCGGACCAAGCCCGTCTCTTGCTGCTCAACGCGGGCGACCGACTGCCCAACCCCTCCATCATGCTGCCATCACGCAGCCGGTTGCGCCGTCGCCACGCCTTCCGCATCCAGCGTCGCAGCGACGGCGTGGATCACCGCTGCGATGCGAACCGCCGTCTGAATCTGCTCCGCCGTCAGGCCACCCTGGCGAACCGCATGCTCATGGCTCTCCATGCACATCCCGCAGCCGTTGATCGCCGAAACCGCCAGCGACCAGAGTTCGAACGTCGCCTTGTCCACCCCCGGTCGCGCCATGACGTTCATCCGCAGCTTCGCCGGCATGTTCGCATAATCGCCGCCGACCAGGTGGGTGAAGCGGTAATAGATGTTGTTCATCGCCATGATCGCCGCCGCGGCCTTGGCAGCGGTCAAGGCTGCGGGCGACAGCAGCGGCGCGAACTCCGCCAGGATCGCCGCCGTCACCACCGGGTTGCGGCAGGCGATGGCGGACGCGACGAAGCGTTCCGGCCCGCTGCTCATCCGTCAGCGCGGGCTCCGCTGCCAGCGAACCGAGGTTCAGGCGGATGTCCTTCGCATACTCGGGAAGGGCGCTCTTCAGGTTTTCCAATGACATGACGTGTCTTTCCAATGGCCGCGGCCCGGCAGCCGCCGCAGCGCGGTCACCGGGCCATGAAATGAAGCGATGATGCCGAACCGGGATCAGGCCGCCGGACGCAGCACCTGCTCGCCCTTGTTCCAGTTGCAGGGGCACAGCTCGTCGGTCTGCAGCGCATCCAGGACCCGCAGCACCTCGGCCGGGTTACGGCCGACCGACAGGTCGTTCACCGCGGCATGACGGATGACGCCGTCGGGATCGACCAGGAACGTGGCGCGCAGGGCGACCCCCTCGTTCTTCTCCAGCACGCCGGTCGCCGAGGACAGTTCGCGCTTGACGTCGGCGAGCATCGGAATCGGCAGCATCCTCAGGTCGTCGTGGTGCAGGCGCCAGTTCAGGTGCACATACTCGCTGTCGATCGAGACGCCATATACGACCGTGTCCCGGTCGGCGAAGTCGCCGGCCAGCTTGCCGAACGCCACGATCTCGGTCGGGCAGACAAAGGTGAAGTCCTTCGGCCAGAAGAACACCAGCTTCCACTTTCCGGCATCGGTGCCGGATGTGATCTCGGTGAACGCGCTATCCGGCTTCAGGCCTTCGGGGCCGCCCTTGACCGCCTTGAGCGAAAAAGCGGGGAAGGTGTCACCAACAGTCAGCATCAGGTTTCTCCAAACGGTGCAAGACACACCTAGCGCCCGTCTCAATTTCGTGCCAATGAATGAAATTGGATATTTTGATCGATTAGGACGATGACACTCCTCCCCAGTCCTCAACAGCTTCGGTATCTCCTGGCCCTTGCCGAAAGCCGCCATTTCGGCCGGGCAGCGCAGGCCTGCGCGGTGACGCAGTCCACCTTGTCGGCGGGGCTGCTGGCTTTGGAGCGGCAACTCGACTGTCATATCCTCGACCGTGCCGCCGGACGTCACGTCGTCTTCACCCCGCTAGGTCTGGAACTCGTCGATCGCGCCCGCACTGCGCTGACCTCGCTCGAATCGGTGACCGAGGCGGCGATGGCCGCGCGGAACCCGATGGCCGGGCCGTTGCGTCTGGGTGTCATCCCCACCATCGGGCCGTTTCTGCTGCCCAGGCTGATGCCGGCGCTGCGCGACGCCTTTCCCCGTCTGCGGCTGTATGTGCGGGAGGACACGACGGCGAACCTCGTCGACCGCCTGGCCTCCAGTCGGCTCGATCTGCTGCTGCTGGCGACGCCCTGCGACTGTGCCGGAGCGGACACCGTGGCCGTGGCCCGCGATCCCTTCATGATCGCTCTGCCGCCCAACCATCGCCTCGCCGGCGAGGACCAGATCCCGGTCCCCGCCCTGGCGACCGAGCGGCTGCTGCTGCTGGAAGACGGCCACTGCCTGCGCGATCATGCGCTCGCCGTGTGCGGTCTCCTCGCCGGCGAACGAGGCGATCAGGACAGTTTCGCCGCGACCAGCCTGCATACGTTGGTGCAGATGGTCGCCGGCGGGCTGGGAATCACACTGTTGCCGCGACTCGCGATCGCCGCCGGAATCACCGAGGGAACTGGCCTCGTGCTGCGTCCGGTCGCAGGGGCTGGTGCGTGGCGCACGCTGGGCCTCGCATGGCGCCCGAACGCGCCACGCGCCGCGGACTATCGCGCCCTGGGGTCGCATCTGGTTGAAACCTGTCGGGACGCACTGGAACCATGAGCCCCCTCACGTCCGCGCCGCGGTCGGCAGCCTCGCCGCGTGCTCTCACGCAGGAGCGATTTGCCTTCCCCCGCCCGCTTCGGGTCAGGTCATGCCTCTGCACAGGAGAGGCACGATGACGCTTTCCGCGATGTCACGGGTATGCATGGTATCGGCTTGCATCGTGGCGCTCTGTGCCCTGCCCGCGGGCGGGGCCGTCGCACAAGACCAGCAGCAGGACGAAACACCACAGTACACCACCGGTGACTCCACCCAGCCCGACAAGAATTTCGGATTGCCCTCCTTCGGCATGCCCGGTTCGGAACTGCCGCGGCAGAAAACAATGGCGACCAACAGGGCCACCACGACTAATAATACCGATACAGATAATACCGATAAACAGACACAATCGGCCGTCCCCAATTTCTTCAGTGACTCGACTGAGATCCCGACGCCCAAGCCCGATATCCCGGCATCGGCCAGCGCGAATGCGGAGACGCCGCTGTTCACGACATCGCAAGGGACCTCCACCACGACACCGGGGGCGACGGATTCATGGTCATCGGCCGACAGGGCGGGCTCATCCACCGGCGACGCGACGTCGGGTGCAGCCGACAGCGGCTTCACGACCGGTGGAACGTCCTCTTCGGACGGCGCGGCGCCACAATAGCGCGCTGGAGCGGGTGAAGGGAATCGAACCCTCGTGTGCAGCTTGGGAAGCCCGATGATATCGCCAACTGGACCACTGAGCTTTATGATATATTGACCCTAAGCGCCTGTGAAAGACTGCGTTAGGCCACTATCCCCTTACGTCACTACCGGAATCAATGGGTTAGCCAAAACCCAGATCGAACCGGGAACAATCCCAGTGGTGTCCCAGAAACCCCCGAAAAAAGCTGTTGTGGAGGGTTCGATATGCCGCCATTTCCCCAGCCGACCGCGCTCCAAATGGAGCAGCAGGCACGCTTCGAGGTCGAAGCATTTAAGATTGGGTGTGGAGCGATTCCGGGAAGCCATTGCCACCCGAGACCTGTCCGAGCTGACGGCGGGCCAGCGGCTGCTCCGGGAGATCGTCCCGAAGTTTGCGGCCCTGCTCTGCAAGGCGAAGGACGAAGCCCTGGAATCGATCAACAACGGGGCATCATCCCACCCGCCGCCTTGGGCGTGGCCCATTGGTCTCCTGGCCGACGGCTGCGGTCTCGCGCCGTTGCCATTTCTGCCAAAATCGCATAGCATAATAATAAACTCTTATGCCTGACCTTTAGACTGGAACAGCACCCTGCCCGGCGCCCTGGCATGCAGTAAGGCATTATTTCCTGGGCGGGCCAAAGGAGGGTGAGGAATGGCCGACACGAAACCGAATATCGTCTTCATCTTGATGGACAACCTCGGCTGGGGCGAAATCGGATGCTACGGCGGTGGTATTCTCCGAGGTGCCGCCACGCCTCGGATCGACCGGCTGGCCGCAGAAGGCATGCGGTTACTCAACTTTAACGTCGAGGCCCAATGCACGCCAAGCCGCTCGGCCATCCTGACCGGACGCCATCCTATTCGTTCCGGCACACAGACCGTGCCGATCACGGGCGGAGCGGATGGATTGACTCGCTGGGAGGTTACCATCGCCCAAGCACTCTCGGATGCCGGATATTCGACGGGAACGTGGGGTAAGTGGCACTTAGGGAGTGATCCGGCGCAGCGCAGCCCGATCGATTTCGGATTCGACGAGGCGGTATGGTGCCCACGCACCGCCGACGAGGTGATGTGGACGATGCAGTCGTACTTCCCAGACGAGCCGGTGACATCCGCCCCCTATGCCGGCGAGATAAAGATTACACTGGAGCCGGAGCCGATCTATTCCAGGAAAAAGGGGGCTGCGGCCGAAATCATCGGCACCTACGATGCCGAATTCCGCGCCGGCTTCGATCGCAAGATCACCAATTGGGCAATCGACTTCATGGGCCGCGCAAAGGCGGAGGGCAAGCCATTCTATATCTTTCTGCCGTACACCCAGGTGCACATTCCGCCGACACCCGATCCCGAATTTGCGGGCAAGACCAAGCGTGGGAACATGGCCGACCTGCTGACCCAGATGGATGGCTTCACCGGCATGATTCTTGACAAGCTCCACGAGTTGCGGGTTGCGGAGGACACGATCGTAATCTGGACCTCCGATAACGGCGCCGACCCTCATTTCCGCATACCAGCGATGGATCCTGATCCTTTGGGTGGTCAATGGCATGGGTTTTCGGGGCCATGGCGGGGCGAGTACTATACGTCGCTGGAGGGCTCCAACCGTGCGCCCTGCATCATTCGCTGGCCAAACAAGGTGCCGGCCGGGAAGGTCAGCAACGAGCTCGTTCACGAGGTTGATACGTTTACGACGTTGCTGCTCGCGGCAGGAGCGAACGTGCCGCCCGACCGGCAGATCGACGGCATGGATATGCGCGCCTTCCTCCTCGGCACCGCCGAGCAATCCGGCCGCGACACGATCCTTTGTCTCCAAGGCAATCGGCTGCAGGCGGTGAAGTGGCGCCAATGGAAGGCGCACCTGTTCGAACAACCCACGGGGCTGTCCACCTGGACACCCTACAACATTCCGCATCTTCACAACCTCGAATGGGACCCGCGCGAGGAGCATGAAGTCACCCTGCCCCACGCCTGGGTTCTTCACCCGATGGCGGCCGCCGTCCTGATGTTCTTAAAGACGTTTGCGATCGAGCCCCCGATCAAGCCGGGAACACCCGACCCTTATCTACCTCCCAAACCGGGCGAACTTCGTGTGGAGGAGCACCTTCAAATCGGTGTCATCACGCAATTCGTCACGACGCTTGTCAGGGCACGAGAGCAGGTGCCGGATGGGCAAACAGGGTTGGACATTCAGACGGGGTGAGCCCCGGCAGCGGCGTCGGATAATCGGCGATTTCGGTACACGGGGTCATCATCTTCACCAGACCGGCGCCCGTGAGCCATATCAGGAAATATTCGTGATAAGAGATCGCATCCGCGCGGTGGCAGGTCTTGCCTTAGCGATCGCGGGCTGCCCTGCAGCGGCCGCGCTTGCCGACGAGGGAGGGATCAGTTTCTGGCTTCCCGGACAAAACGGCAGCTTCGCCGCTGCGGCCCCCGACCCAGGCTTTTCGATGCCACTTGTATTCTACAACTACGGTGGGTCCGCCAGCCGTGGGGTTACGCTGGAGCGCGGCCACCTGCTTGCGGCCGGCCTGAACGGGTCGTTCGATGGGTTGTTCCTCGTGCCGACCTATACGCCTGACACGAAGGTCCTGGGCGCCCGCCCAAATTTCTCAATCGCCTTCGCGCCGTCTTACAGCCCCACAACGGCCAATGTCAGCCTCGGGCCTTTTTCAGCGTCCCGATCGGACTCCCTGTTCGGTGGAAGTGATCTTTACCCGACGGCACAGCTTTTCTGGCACTTCGGCGTGCACAACTTCATGACCTACCTCGCGGGCGACATTCCGGTCGGTAGCTATGATCCCAACCGATTGTCCAGCATCGGCATCGGCCACGGCGCAATCGATGGCGGCGGCGCCTACACCTATCTCAACGAAAAGACCGGGACGGAGGCCTCCGCGACCCTCGGCTTTACGGCGAATTTCGAGAACCATTCCACAGACTACACGAACGGGACAGATGCGCATCTGGACCTGGCTGCGGCACAATTTCTCAACAAGCAGTTCTTCGTGGGTGTTGTGGGATATTACTATCAACAGTTGACCGCCGATCAGGGACAGCTCGCGATCCTCGGCCCAAACGAATTGCGCACGCGAGGCGTCGGCCCGCAGATTGGCTACAATTTCGAGATCGGCGGCGTGCCGATCTATACCAACGTGCGCGGCTACACGGAGTTTGACTCCTACCGCAGACTTCAGGGTCACTCGATCTACTTCACCGTAAACCTGCCGGTATCAGCGTTGTTTCGGGGGCATTCGCAGTGAGGCTCGCTCGCGCTGCGCCCCGACCCGGCTCGCGTGACGCAGATGACTGCTTTCCACCCGATGCAGTCATCGGATGCGGCCCGCCCTCAGGCCCCATCATCCAGAAATATCGGTGTCCGTCAGCGACCGTATAAATCACGTGGTCGTTGAGCATCGCAGCCTTGACGGGCGCGATATCTATCCTCCCGCTGGGTCGCCTTTTTGCCACCCGGTTCCTCTGCACCTCGTCATTGACCCTGCTGAGGAAGCTCTCGAAATGGGTGTGCGGCATTTGGGACAATCCCACCTCTTCGGGCGGCTGTCCCAGAGGCTGTCCCAGAGCGCCGCATCTGCGGAATGACCGTACCGTGAGATTCCTGGATTTCTTGGCATTTTCCTGCGGTTAGAGTGGAGCGGGTGAAGGGAATCGAACCCTCGTGTGCAGCTTGGGAAGCTGCCGTTCTACCATTGAACTACACCCGCACCGCACGACCTTTGTAGGCTGTCCGCGGCAGCGATGCAACCGCGAGGCTCGACGCCGACCCGGATTCCCTTTGACCCAGGCCGGCCAGGCAACAAACCTCGTGCGTGGCAGGACCACATCGCGGCCATCGCCGATTCAAGTCACGCGCCCAACGCCCCACTCCACAGCCGTCGCCCTCTCGCTTACCCGCCCCATTGACGCAATCCCTGGTCCGGCACTATCAGCGCGGTACCGGGATGTCCCCGGTCCTCGTGATTTGTCCGGCCGGATTGCGGCGAGGTGAAACAAGCGCGCTAAAGAGGCCAGCATCAGGTCCAAACTCCGGACCCCAAGCTGCTCAACGGTCGGGCCATCGCGTGCAAGGGCCCTGACACATGACACTCGATCCATCCCGCCTGCGTCCCGCCACCCGTCTCGTCCACGGCGGCGTCCACCGCACCCATCACGGTGAAACCGCGGAAGCGTTGTTTCTGACCTCCGGCTACGTTTACGACGATGCCGAACAGGCCGAGGCCACCTTCGCCGGCACCGTCGAGCACTACCAGTACTCGCGCTTCGCCAACCCGACACTCGACCATGCTGGAACAGCGGCTTCGCCCTGATCGAGGGTGCCGAAGACTGCCGCACGACCGCCACCGGGATGGCCGCCGTCAACGCCGCGCTGCTGTCGCACCTCAAGAGCCGGCGACCGTGTCGTCGCCGCGCGCGCCCTGTTCGGCTCCTGCCATTGGATCGTCTCCACCCTGCTGCCGAAATTCGGCATCGAGACCGAGTTCGTCGACGGCGCCGACCTGGCGCAGTGGAAAACCGCGCTGTCGCGCCCGGCCAACCTCGTGCTGCTGGAAACGCCCTCCAATCCGATGCTGGAACTGGTCGACCTGCCAGCCGTGGCCGACCTCGCGCACAAGGCAGGGGCGATCGTCGTGGTCGACAATGTCTTCGCCACGCCGTTGTTGCAGCAGCCGCTCAAACTCGGCGCCGATGTCGTCGTCTACTCCTGCACCAAGCATATGGACGGGCAGGGCAGGGTGCTGGGCGGAGCCGTCCTCGGCAGCAGGAAGTGGGTCAACGACACGCTGCAGCCGTTCATCCGCAACACCGGCCCCGCGCTGTCGCCCTTCAACGCCTGGGTGTTGCTGAAGGGGATCGAGACGCTGGCCCTGCGGGTCGATGCCGCCAGCCGATCCGCCGCCGCGATCGCCGACTTCCTGGCCGAACAGCCCGGCGTCACCCGCGTCTGGTACCCGATGCGCGCCGATCACCCGCAGCAGGCGCTCGCCCGCAGGCAAATGACCGGCGGCGGAACGATCGTCACGTTCGAGGTCGCCGGCGGGAAGGACGGCGCCTTCCAGGTCATGAACGCGCTTCCAGTTGATCGCACTGTCCAATAATCTCGGTGATTCGAAGTCGCTCGCGACCCATCCCGCCACCACCACGCATATGCGCATCGGCGAACAGGAGCGCGCACGCCTGGGCATCACCGATGGGGTCATCCGTGTCTCGATCGGTCTCGAGGACCCGGACGACATCAGGGACGACCTGCGTCAGGCGCTGGCCGGAACCGCCCAGGAATGCTCCAGGAATCGCTCCAGGGATCACCACGAAGCAGGCAGCGCTGGAATGATTTCCGCCCGGCCGCGATCCCGAAGCGACCGCCGGGTGATGCAGTGGCGCGTCAAACCGGAGCGGGAACAGTCCCGTTCAAGCTCGCAACGCTCCAGCCGCGGAGTGACCGGCGCCCGACAGGTCGCTCGACCGCCGTTCGCCGGCGTGCGCGACCGGCATTGCTTCATCGCCGATACGCTGACGCCTGAATGGTCGTGACGTTCAACCCGATGATATCCGCGGTCCGTTCCGCTGGCGCCGACGCCGCGCCTCGACTGACGCCGGCGCTCAAACAGGCCGGCTGGTATGACCGCGCGGTTGGCACAGCCCTCGCGATCTTGTTCTATTGAGACAGAAACGACCACGCGATATCGTTTCTGTCCAGGTCATTGCCACGGCCGGCGGGCGCCAACGCCCGCCGGGTGCCGCGCATCTGGCCGTCCGCCGCTGTATCAGCATCATCATCGCCGCCTCGCAGCCGCCTCGCAAATTGCCGCAACGATCGCGATCAGCCGTTGCGTCGGATGGGAGATTGTGCACGGGTTGATCGAAGGGCCTGATCGCCCTCCTGGACAAGACCGGTGGATTCGTCCTTGATTTCACCCCTCGGCAAGGCAGGAAGGTGTAGGGTGTCATGTCGTCTGAAGATCCCAAATCCGGCCGTGGCAAGCGCCCGGTCTCGCCTGTGATCCAGTCGCAGCGGCCAGGCCGCGTCCGCCGGGAACGTGCGCGCCGACTATTCCCGCACCACCCGCGACGTCCAGGTCTCGGTCCGGTCCTTCTTCCTGGCCGACCAGTCGCAGCCCGACGAGAACCATTTCGTCTGGGCCTACCGGGTGAAGATCGAGAACCAGGGGGCGGAACCGATCCAGTTGCTCCGCCGCACCTGGCAGATCACCGACGCGCGGGGACGCACTCAGCATGTCCAGGGCGCCGGCGTGGTCGGTGAGCAGCCGTTGCTGGAGCCAGGCGAGAGCTTCGAATATACCTCGGGGACGCCGCTCGACACGCCCTCCGGCTTCATGGTCGGCGCATACCATATGGTCGTTCCATCGTCCGGCGAGAACTTCGACGTGGCCATTCCGGCCTTCAGCCTGGACAGCCCGCACCAAAACGGTAGGGTTCATTGAGCTGACATAAGCCGGGTTGCGGGGTCACCAACCGGCCCTACATTCCAGCAAAGCTGGTCAAGCTCGCATAGACAACCCCAGCGGCCAAGCCGGAGGAACCTTCTCGGTGAACATCGTAACGCCTGCCCCATCCCGCGTCACCAGGGCGGGGGCCGCCAGCAAGGCGACCGAAGATCGACCGACACCGGAGCAGGCAGAGGCCGCCGTCCGCACCTTGTTGCGCTGGGCCGGTGACGACCCGGACCGTGAGGGGTTGCGCGATACACCGTCCGGGTCGCCCGGGCCTATCAGGAATTCTTCGTCGGATATGCCACCGATCCGGTGGCCGTCCTGGAACGAACCTTCGAAGAAACCGACGGATACGACGAAATCGTTCTCCTGCGAGACATCCGGCTGGAAAGCACCTGCGAACATCACATGGCTCCGATCATCGGCCGGGTGCATGTCGCCTACCTGCCGCACCGCCGGGTGGTCGGCATCAGCAAGCTCGCCCGCGTCGTGGACGCCTACGCCAAGCGCCTGCAGATCCAGGAGAAGCTGACCGCCCAGATCGCCAACACCATCCAGGACGTGCTGGAGCCCCGCGGCGTCGCCGTCGTGATCGAGGCCGCACACCAGTGCATGACCACCCGCGGCGTTCACAAACCAGGCGTCACCATGGTCACCAGCCGGATGCTCGGAGCATTCCGCGACAATGCCGCGACGCGACGGGAACTGCTGGCGATGATCGGCAACCGCGGTTCGACGATCTTGAGCGAATAGCGCATTCTCAGCCTGGCTCGAATCACCGGGCAATCCAGGCTGATGCGATTGCTCGCCAAATATGAACCCGGGGCGTTTCCGGTCAGGCTGGAGTAAGATCAGCCTGACTCGAATGGCGAAGCGACCTCAGACTAATGAAATTGCTCGATAAATATGAGCTAGGGCATGATCGCGCTGAGCGGAACGTCCCCGGCGCGTAGATCATGCGATCGAACAAAGACCTAGACCATTTTCGGCGTACGCAGTCGCGATGAAGATGGCCTGGGAACGCTTTGGCACTGGTTGCGGCCATTTCCGTCGTCATGCCCTGACCCCTTCCGTCCCGTTGCCCCGCCGCTTTCTTGCGCTGCGATCCGGCGCGGTCCCGGCCAGACGGCACGCGGGCGACGGCATCGTCGCCATCGGTTCCTGGCCCACGTCGCTCCTTGCGCCGCGTCGGCTCGTCAACCAAGTCGCGTGGCTGGCGCCATCGCCGATGAACGTCGAGCAGCGGCTACGGTGCCGGCGGCGGCAGCGGCGCCTGCTCCACCGGCAGCCCCGGCGCGGCTCCGTTCGTGACCCAGTCCTTCAGGTTGCGCCGGATCTGGTATTCGAACTCTACATTCATGTCGCTCATCATGCTCTTGGTCATGTCGTAGAGCACCGTCCGAAAATGATCCAACGAGCCGGTATGGCGGCTTTCCACCCGCGCCTCGGCGAACCCGAGTTGTGTGCCGCTGTCGTCCAGGATCGTCAGCGACACCGCGAACGATCCGATTACGACGTCGTTCTCACGCGTCAGGGACGCATCCAGAATAGCGAACACCGCCTTGTTGGTGGTGCCAAACGTCTGCAACCGGCCATTCGCCATGGCTTTCAGAGCCTCCACCGGCGGGCTCAGGGTCCTCAGTGCTCACATCGGGCGGCACTCCGGCCGGCACAAAACGCTGCTCGATCGAAATCGAGGCGACGTTCAGCCGGATCGGCGGCAGGTAGTCGTAGCGCAACGGCGGAAAGGCCTGCTCTTCCTCCTCGCCACAGGCAGCCAGGGCCAAGGGTATCAGCAGCACGCGGCGGCGTGTCAGATGTCCGGCTTGCATGAAGGCGGGAAGTCCCTTGTCAGTCAGGCTTAGGTCCATTGGCGATCTGCCCATGAACCTCCCGCCGGGGAAACCGGAAATCAAAATTGCAGAATTCACACGTCATGACGATGTCGTCATCGATCGCCATGTGGTCCAGGTCCTCGGACGGAAATCCCTCCAGGATGCTCGCCAGCCTCGCCCGCGAGCAGCGGCAGCCGAACGACAGCGCGCGCGCCCGGTCCGCCGCGACGCCCTCACTGTGCAGCAGCCGATACAGCAGCCGCTCGGCCGGCAGGCCGTCATCCAGCAGTTCCCGGTCGGTCAGTGTCGCCGCCAGCGTCGTCGCGGTCTGCCAGCTGTCTTCCTGCGCCGCCTCGTCCAGCGCCGGATCGATCCCGCCCGCGCCCGCGACCTTCTCCAGGATCAGCGCGCCGGCCCGCCACCCGGCGACGGTCTGCTCACAGGCCAGCCGGACCCGGCAGCGGATCTGCTCGCTGGTGTCGAAATAGTGCAGTGCCATGTCCGCCAGCGACTCGCCTTCGATCGCGACCACGCCCTGATGGCGGTTCTGACCGCCGCCCTGATCGACGGTGAATGCCAGGAACCCGCTGCCCAGCAGCGCCTCGGCCGTGGGCGAGGAATCGCCGGCCAGCAGCGCCTCGAGCTTGCCAGGGTTCGTGATGGCATGCCCGCGCAATTCGCCGGCGTCCGTGCAATCGGCCAGCAGCACCGACACCGCCCCGTCGCCCTTCGCCTGCAGGCTGAACGATCCCCTGAACTTCAGCGCCGTCGACAGGCCCGCGGCGAGCGCCAGCGCCTGCCCGACCAACCGCGTCACCACGGGGTGATTGTCGTGACGCGTCAGCAAGGCCTCGGCTAGCGGACCCAGCCGCACCAGGCGCCCGCGCACCGGCCGCCGCGGCAGGAAAAACGGCAGCACGCCCCGCGGGACCACAAGGTCAGGCACCGGCGGACGGCCGCTATCGAGGAAGGCTGGCGTTTCGGACATGACGCTAAGATAGGTGACCCGGCGGCCGCGTGCTACCCGCCTCGGTCAGCGAGCAGCGGTGTGTCCTGCCTGGCCACGGGCGACGCCGCGACTGAGGTAAGATTTCGCCAGGTCCGCGGCGGCCTCCGTGCCTGACCGGATTGGCGCGGTACAGCCATTGATTGTCGCGACTGGATCGTTGCCCTGCATTTTGTCGCAATCTCGTCAGCGGGCTGCGCCCATCCCGGAGCTGCGGCCAATATCAAGACGAACCCGACAAATAGTCGACGCATGCGTGCCCGACAAATAGTCGACGCATGCGTGTCCTTCCCCATGCTGCATCGATGCGAAACAGTCGTGAACAGATTGGCGCACGGACACTTGCGGTTTTATAACGATTCTGCTGAGTGTGCGGTTTCCTCAAGAACCGGGGCGGATTCTCCAGGAGCTGGGGCGGAACGACCGACCGTCGGCGCCAGAGGCACGATTCAAATGCGCCTACCAGCCCCGGCTTCGTCTACCCAGGGTTGCACCATCGCAGGCTGGTCACCCCGAGCGCCCCTGGTTAGCCTGCGACAGGCCGGCCCAGAACCGGCGTCCTTGAGGAAACGGATGCAGCTTCGCCCCTGGATCATTCTCGCGGCCCTGGCGCTCGCCCGGATTGCGTTCGGCTACCAGTTCCAGACGGTCGCGACGCTGGCCACCGACCTCGTCCGGCGCTTCGGCCTCTCCTATGCCCAGCTTGGCAGCCTGATCGGCTCCTACATGCTGCTGGGCGTCTTCGTGGCGCTCCCGCTCGGCCTCCTCGGCCGGCGATTCGGCGATCGCGTGGTGCTGGCAACCGGACTGGTCCTGATGACCGCGGGGTCCTGCATCAGTGCCTGGGCGGATGCGCCCGTCGGCATCGCGGCCGGCCGCGTCGTGGCCGGAGTCGGCGCCGTCGGCATGATCGTGCTGCAGGGTAAGATCATCGCCGACTGGTTCACCGCACAGCGCTTTATGATCGCTATCAGCGTCTCGGTGTGCGCATTTTCGATCGGCATGGGCCTCGCCCAGCTCGTCCTGCCGCCGGTGCTGCATGCGTTTGGGCCAAAGGCCGCCTTCCTCACCGACGCCGTACCGTCAGCTCTGGCCTTGCTGCTGTTCGTGGCGAGCTACCGTGAAGCCAAGCATGTCACCGCCGTGCCGCGCCGCTTCTCCATGCCCAGCGGACGTGAGTGCCTGCTGCTCGCCATCGCGGGCGGTGTATGGATGGTCTACACGTCGGGTTTCTCCGGTTTCGCTTCTTACCTGCCCGCCAGCCTGGCGTTCCGAGGCTACGGCCTTCCCCTCATCGCCGCCGTCATGACCATTGCCACCTGGGGCGGCATCCCCGCGACCATGGCCGGCGGCGGGCTCGTCGCCCGGTTTGGCGGCTTCAACATCTTCCTGGCCGGCACATTCTCGCTGGCGATCGGGATGATCGGCTGCGCGCTGACCGGATGGCCCATCGCCTGGGCGATGCTGGTCGGGGTCGCCGGTTCGATCCAGCCCGGCGTCATCATGGCCGTCGGCACCCTGTCCGCACGGCCGGAAAATCGAGCGGTCGGCATGGGCCTGTTCTATTCGATGTATTACCTGGGCGGAACGTTCGCGCCGACGCTGTGCGGCGTCGCAGCCGACTACTCAGGCCGGCCGGAAGGCGCACTGCTGGCCGCCGCGGCGATTTCCGCGCTCGCCGTCCCGCTTTACATGCTGCATCGGGCGCTGGCGGCGCACGAGAAGATGCTGGTCCGAGCCTGAGCACGAGCCCGAGGCCGTGCTTCCCTCACGCGCTGCGATGCATGGTTGTCCAAAGCCTGCACGCCGCGATGGCACGGACACCACCGGCCACCCCGGGTCTGACGGTTCGACAATGGAATTGCCCGCCGAACATGGGCGGCGGCATGTCCGCTCCGCGCCCACGGCCAACGTGGTCCGCGGCGCGGTAACGCTCCCTAGAGCATGATCGCGCTGAGCAGAACGTCCCCGGCGCGTGAATCATGCGATCAAACAAAGAGATAGACCATTTTCGGCGTGCACAGTCAGGCTGAAAATGGTCTAGGCCAGCCGCACCTTCACATACCGCCCTGGCGCCTCCTCGATCGGCTCCAGCTTGCCGTCGCCCGGCTGCCTGGCCGGCACCTGCGCCTTGCTGGACGCCAGGATCCATCGGTGCCAGTCCGGCCACCATGACCCCGCCATCTCCGTCGCACCCTGCAGCCACGTTTCCGGGTCTGCCGGCACATCCTTGCTGATCCAGTGGCCGTATTTGCCCCCCTCCGGAGGGTTCACCACGCCGGCTATGTGCCCCGACGCCGCCAGCACGAACCGCTTCGGCCCACTCAGCAGTTGGGTGCCCCGATACGTCGATTTCCACGGCGCGATATGATCTTCCCGGGTCGACAGGAAATACGCCGGCGTCTTGATACGGCCCAGGTCGATCGGCACGCCATCCAGTTCGATCCCGTTCGGCGTCGACAGCAGGTTCTCCTGATACATCTTCCGCAGGTAATAGCTGTGCATCCTCGCCGGCATTCGTGTCGAATCGGCGTTCCAGTACAGCAGGTCGAACGGGAACGGGTCGTTGCCCAGCAGATAGTTGTTCACCACGAATGACCAGATCAGGTCGTTGGCCCGCAACATGTTGAACGTCGTCGCCATCTCGCTGCCTTCGAGGAACCCACGCTTGTTCATCCTGTCCTCGAGCATCTGCAGCTGTTCTTCGTCGATGAAGACGCCGAGTTCACCGGCTTCCCGGAAGTCCATCATCGTAACGAAGAAGGTCGCGGTCTTGATCCGGTCGTCGTCCTTCGCCGCCATATAGGCCAAGGTGGAAGCCAGCAGCGTGCCGCCCAGGCAATACCCGATGGCATTGACCTCCCGCTCGCCCGTCGCGGCCTCGATCGCATCCAGCGCGGCGAGGTAGCCTTCCTTCATGTAGTCTTCGAACCCTTTCTCCGCCAAGGTCTCGTCCGGGTTCACCCAGGAGATCATGAACACCGTGTGCCCTTGCGAAACCGCCCATCGCACGAAGCTGTTCCGCGGCCGCAGGTCCAGGATGTAGAATTTGTTGATCCAGGGTGGCCCGATCAGCAGCGGCCGCTTCAGCACCTTCTCGGTCGAGGGCGCATACTGAATCAACTGCATCAGCGAATTCTCGTACACCACCTTTCCGGGCGAGACCCCGATGTTCTCGCCGACCCTGAAGGCATCGGTATCCGTCATCTTGATGTGGAGCTTGCCCTTGCCGCGCTCCAGGTCGCCCAGCAGGTTGTTCAGCCCCTTCAGCAGGTTCTCGCCACCCGTCTCCGCCGTCTTGCGCAGCACTTCCGGGTTGGTGAGCAGGAAGTTGGACGGACTCATCGCGTCAATGAACTGGCGCGCGTAGAAATCGACCTTCTGCGCCGTCTTCGTGTCTAGCCCGTCCACATGGGTCACGATGTCCTGCACGAAGCGGGCGGACAGCAGATAGGACTGCTTGATGAAGTCAAAGACCTCATTCTCCTTCCAGGCGTCGTCCCTGAAGCGCTTGTCGCTGGACGGCGGGTCGATCACCGATTGGGTCTCGATCCCCATGATCCGCCGCGTGGTGTTCTGCCACAGCGTCACATAATCCTGCCAGAACCCAAGCTGGGCCTGCATCAGCCGCGTCGGGTTGGCCATCAGGCGCGTCGTCATTTCCATGAACGCGCGCCCGATGTTCAGCGGATCGGCGGCATGCTCCTCCTCCGACTGGCGCTTCAGCCACTCACCCACCAGCCGCTGCGACCGCTCGGCGATATCCGCCATCGAGCGCCCGACCAGCGACGGGTCCGGCATCTTGAAGCCCATCGCATCAAGCGCCGCCAACGGGCTGATCGGCGGGGTCATCGGCGTGCTCCCCGGGCCCGCGGCCGTGGTCGACGCGACAGCGTCGGCGGAGTCGTTTCCTGAGTTCTTGTCGTTCGGAGCCATGGAGACATCCTTTGCGTCGGCCACACCAACAGCTACACAGGCCGCCGGTAGCGGAGAGCGGAACCAGCATATGGTGGTCAGCGAAACACGCACGCAACCTAGTTGCGTGAAAGAACCGCGGCAAGCCGCATTGCGAGGCTCTGCCATGCTGGTGGCGATGAGCTGGCTTTTGGCGGGTTGTTCAACAATTTCATCGATGGACCCGATCAACTGGTGGCATCAGCAGCAGGGAGGGGAGATCGCCAAACAGCGGCCCGCGCCCCCCGGTGCCAACCAGCCCTACCCCAACATGGCCTCGGTTCCGCCTCGCCCGACCCCGCCCAGTCAGGCGGAGATGAAACAGCTCACCGATTCGCTGATCGCCGACCGCACCAACGCCCAGCACACAGCTGAGGCAGCACCGCTGGCGGACCCATCGTCGCCAACCGCCTCTCCGTCCTTGTTCGGCGTGGGCACCGCGCCACCGCCGCGAGCGGGCGCCACCTCGAACGCCGCACCGGGTCGCCGGCCAGCGGATCGCCCGCTGCGCCGGTTGCGAGCGCTTCCATGCCCGCGGTCACTGCTCCGCCCGCCGCACCGTCTCCCGCGCCTCGCAAGGCCGTGCAAAGCACGCCCCTTGAGGCTCCGCCTACCCGGTCCGCCTCCGCACCGACCCACATCCGGTGCCGCGACCCCGCCGGCCACCGTCGCGAATGCCGCCGCGCCCCCGGCCACCGCCCCGACAGCTGCCGCCAGCCCCTCCACGGGTCCGCAACCACCGTTGCCAGTTGCTCCGCCGCCGCGCCCGCCCGAAGCCGGCGCACCGCCCGTGCCGCCGGTGGTGCCCGCGCCGATGCCGGCGCCTCCCTCCGGCACCTCCGCGACAATCGTCTTCCTCGAACGCGCCTCCAACCTGTCGCAACCCGCGGCGGATGAGGTAAAGTCCTTCGCCGCCAAACGCGGCAATGGCACCATTTCCGTCATCGGGTACGGCGATTCCGTCTCCAGCGATCCCGATGCCCAGTCGGCGGCGCTCAACCTCGGTCTGTCCCGCGCCCAGTCGATCGTCGATGCCCTGGAGGCCGACGGCGTGCCCGGCACGGCTATCCGCGTCAGCGCGGAAGCTTCCGGTCGCGGCGCCTCGCTGCAATTGCTACACTAGCTTCTTCCTGAACCCCGAAAGGCCTGTCATGAGTTCCGATCAGTCCGGCGAGTTCCATCGCATCCGCCGTCTGCCGCCCTACGTCTTCGCCGAAGTCAACACGGCCAAGGCCAAGGCCCGCAGCGCCGGGGAGGACATCATCGACCTCGGCATGGGCAACCCCGACAGTCCCACCCCACAACACATAGTCGCCAAGCTCATCGAGACCGTACAGGATCCCCGATCTCACCGTTACTCCGTCAGCAAAGGCATCCCCGGCCTTCGCAGGGCGCTGGCGTCTTACTATGCACGGCGCTTCGACGTCGGCCTGAACCCGGAAACCGAGGTCGTCGCCACCCTTGGTTCCAAGGAAGGCCTCGCCAACCTCGCCTCCGCGATCACCACCCCGGGCGACACCATCCTGGTGCCCAACCCGTCCTATCCGATCCATCAGTTCGGCTTCATCATCGCCGGCGCCGCGGTCCGCAGCATCCCGGCCACTCCGGACGAGGACATGCTGCGCGCGCTCGATCGCGCGGTGCGCCATTCCGTTCCGAAACCGACCGCGTTGATCGTGAATTTTCCTTCAAATCCAACCGCTTACCTCGCAAACCTCGACTTCTACGAGGAACTCGTCGGTTTCGCCCGCAAGCACGAGATCTGGATCATGTCCGATCTCGCGTACGCGGAAATCTACTTCGGCGACAAGGTGCCGCCGTCGATCCTGCAGGTCCCCGGCGCCAGGGACATCGCGGTGGAGTTCACCAGCCTGTCCAAGACCTACTCCATGCCCGGCTGGCGCATGGGGTTCGCCGCCGGCAATCCACGCCTCATCAACGCGCTCACACGCATGAAATCCTACCTCGACTACGGCGCCTTCACGCCGATCCAGGTGGCCGCGGTGACCGCTTTGACTGGCCCGCAGGAGTGTGTCGAGCAGCTCCGCAACCTGTACCGCGAACGCCGCGACGTGCTGATCAAAGGCCTGACGTCGGCCGGCTGGAACATGCCCAGCCCGGAAGGGTCGATGTTCGCCTGGGCGCCCATTCCGCCACAGTACGCCTCGCTGGGTAGCGTGGAATTCTCGAAACTGCTGCTGGAGCGGGCCAAGGTCGCCGTCGCCCCAGGCCTTGGCTTCGGCGAGCACGGCGAGGGATTTGTTCGTATCGCCCTGGTCGAGAACACCCACCGTCTGCGCCAGGCCATTCGCAACATCCGCGGCTTCCTGCACGCCGGGTCGAACGTGGCGGAACCGGCGCTCTCCGAAGCGGGCGCACCATGACCCACCCGCTGTCCGTCGCCCTCGCCGGCCTGGGCACCGTCGGTGGCGGCGTCCTGAAGCTGCTGCGCCAGAATGCCGCCATCGTCTCTGCGCGCGCCGGCCGCCCGATCGCTGTCACCGCCGTCTCGGCGCGTGACCGCTCGAAGGATCGCGGCTTCCCGGTCTCCGGCCTGCACTGGTACGACGACCCCGTCGCCCTCGCCGCCGACCCCGGTGTCGATGTGATCGTCGAACTGATCGGCGGTTCCGACGGACCGGCACTGGCACTGGCCGAGGCAGCCATAGCCGCCGGCAAGCCCCTGGTCACCGCGAACAAGGCGCTACTGGCCGTGCACGGCGCCGCACTGGCCCGTGCCGCCGAGGAGTGTGGTGTCCCACTCGGGTTCGAGGCCGCCGTCGCCGGCGGTATCCCGGTCATCAAGGCGCTTCGCGAAGGCCTTGCCGGCAACCGCATCACCGCCGTCGCCGGCATCCTTAACGGCACCTGCAACTACATCCTGACCCAGATGCGTGAACGTGGACGCGAATTCGCCGAGGTCCTCGCCGACGCCCAGAAGCTCGGTTACGCCGAGGCGGACCCCAGCTTCGACATCGACGGCATCGACGCGGCCCACAAGCTGGCGATCCTGGCGGCCCTCGCCTTCGGCCGGCCGGTCGCCTTCGAGGACGTCCACGTCGAAGGCATCCGCAGGATATCCGCCGTCGACATCGCCTTCGCCTCCGAACTCGGCTACCGCATCAAGCTGCTGGGCATCGCCCGTCAGACCGAGGCCGGGGTCACGACCCGCGTCCACCCTTGCATGGTCCCACAGACCGCCCCGATCGCCAGGGTCGACGGCGTCTTCAACGCGGTGGTCGCCGAGGGCGATTTCGTCGGCCGCGTGGTGCTGGAAGGCCGCGGCGCCGGGGCGGGCCCGACCGCCTCCGCCGTCGTCGCCGATCTGATCGACATCGCCCGCAACCGGATGACCCCGGTCTGGGGGGCCGCCGATGCGGCGCTGTCCAGCGCACCCGCGGTGCCGATGAGCGACCACGTCGGACCGTACTACCTGCGCCTGATGGTGGTCGACCGGCCCGGCGTCATCGCCGATGTCACCGCGATACTGCGTGACCTGGGGATCTCGCTGGGATCGATGCTGCAACGTGGCCGCAGCCCCGGTGAGGCGGTCCCGGTCGTGCTCGTTACTCACGAAACGAAGGAACGCGCCATGCGCGATGCGTTGGACCGGATCGCCAAGTTGCCAACAGTGATGGAAGAGCCGACGATGATCCGCATCGAGGCGGGCTGACCGGCGCGGCCGCCGTTAGAGTATGATCGCGCTGAGCGGAACGTCCCCGGCGCGTGAATCATGCGATCAAACAAAGAGATAGACCATTTTCGGCCTGCACAGTCAGGCTGAAAATTGTCTAGCAGAACGTTCGGGTAATCGGGCGCGGACGTTAAATAGGCAGAAAGAAAGTAAGTAAGTAACGTTGCGCCAGGCACCAGCGGCGGCGGATGCGAAGCTCAACCAATAATACGCAGCGAATACGACTTACTAAGATCAGTGGAGCAGTCTTCGCGTCGCCGCCTTAGGCTCCGGACTCAATTAGATCCACCATTTGAAGACAATGGCGAGGGTGACAGTGGCGCGAAAATTCCTCGCCAGTTTGTCGTATCGCGTTGCGACGCGGCGCCAGTCCTTCAGGTGCGAGAAGGCTCGTTCGATAACGTTGCGCCCCTTGTAGGCGGTCTTGTCGAACGGCGGAACGTTCTTGCGGGTCGGATTGGGTTTGATGACCGGGGTCGAGCCCCGTTCGACCAGGAATTCACGGAATTTATCGCTGTCGTAGGCGGTGTCGGCCATCACCCGCGCGGCCGGCGGTAGCTTGTCGATCAGGCCTTTCGCCGAACGGACATCACCCATCTGACCGGGTGTGAGATCGAAGCCGATCAGGCGGCCAGAAGTGTCGGCGACGGCATGGATTTTAGTCGTCCGCCCGCCGCGGCTGCGGCCGATCGCCTGCGTCTGAGCCCCCCCTGTTCCGCCGGCCGCACAGCGATGGGCCTTGGAGGTGGTGCTGTCGATGCTCTGGGATCCGGATGCTTCGGCATCTACCAACGTTTCCAGCATCTTCTGCCAGATACCGGCCGCCGACCATCGATTGAACCGATTGTAGATGGTGGTGTGTGGACCATACACCTCCGGACAATCGCGCCAACGGCATCCAACCCGCAAAACATGCACGATGCCGCTGATAACCTCTCGGTTGCGTTTCGGTTTTACACCGCGCCGGTTCATCGGAATGAGCGGTTCCAACGCCGCCCATTGCCGGTCGCTCATCCAGAATTCGTTGGCCAATTATCCCGCTCCTATCAACCAAGGAGCTTGAATCCGATCCCTTCGAGCCGGGGCAAACGGAAATTGGGTTCGGAGCCTAGCCGATAACGACCTACTGACGGGCAAAATCGTAGCTCTGTCCGTCGGAAAAGGTCAGGCGCAGCACGTTCTGCCTACCGTCCTTGTCGATCTGCGGCTGCACGAATCCGAGCGGCGATGGACCGAGTGATGAGGCCATCGCGGCGAACCGGCCTGCCGGGACATAGGTCGCGGTAAACACGCTGCCGTCCCAGGGGTCGAGCCTTAGCGCGGCGCCGGTCCTCTCAAACGTCATGACCGGCACGTTGCCCTGCAGCCCGACCAAGGCTCTGCCGAACGCGGCATTGACGAAATTCCCGGTCAGCGTCTCCGCGGGCTGGCTCGGCCGGGGGTTGGCGGGTATCGCAAACTGTCTGTCTTGCGCATTGAAACTGGACACAGCCGCCTTGTGCCTGTCGGCGACATAGTCGACCTCGGGGTTTCCCAGGATGCGGTCCAACGCCCAAAGACCGACCGCATCCGGAAGGCCCACATTCGTCTCGTTGGTGAGGAGGATGACCCCGACATTCTTTGTCGGGAGAAGACCGACATAAGCGCCAAAGCTGCTTGTTCCGCCGTTATGCCAAACAACGTTTCCGTTTTTGGTCTGTTGAACCACCCAGCCGGATGCGTAGAACAGATCATTGGTGATCGCGATCCTTGGTCGATGGGTGAGTTCAAGGTTCTTCTCGGACACGAGACGATGACCTTCGAAACTGCCCTTGCCCAGTTGCAGCCGAACCCAGCGCGCCATCTCTTCGACGTTGGAGTTGATGTCGCCGGCGCCATAATAGTCATAGGGAAAGATCTGGGTGAACGGCACCTCGATCGTTCCCTGAGGAACCCAGCGGTATCCCATTGCGTGATCGCCCGACGCTTCCATCGCGGCGGCGGTGTACGACGTATCCTTCATCCCGAGGGGATCGAGAAATTCCTTTTGCAGAACCGCGTTCCAATTCGGGGCACCCGCGACCCTGGCGACGATACGTCCAGCCAGTATGTGGGTGATATTGGTATAGGAAAATGTGGATCGGAAGCTCGATGTCGGCGCGACATAGCGGAGAGACCGAATCATGTCGTCTTCCGGATAGGCGAGCATGCCCAAACCGTCGTTCACTTCGGTCGGCAGACCGGATCGTTGTGCCAACAGGTCGAACAGACGAAATTCGCGGGTCACCCAGGGATCCTGAAGCTGAAACGCCGGATCAAGGTCGATGATCCGATCGTCCCAATGGAGCTTGCCGCGGTCCACCATCAACGCGATGCTCGCGGCCAGGAATGCCTTGGTGGTAGAGCCGATTTGAAACAATGTGCGTGTATCAACCGGCGCGGCACCGGATTTGCTGCGCACGCCGAAGCCCTTGCTGTAGACGAGGCGATCGTTCGCGACGATCCCAATGGCGAGCCCGGGCGAGTCGAACGTCTTCATCGCTTGGATGACGTATGACTCAAGCGACGGGACAAACGCCGCGATCGATTCCGCCCCTGGTTGTTCAGCGGCAAACCCCGCGCTGGGAAGCAAGGCGTCGCAAAAAAAGAAAGCGGTGAGCCAGAGCGCGACGATCGCGGCCCTGCGGATCATGCACCCGCCCGCGATCCTGTTTTCACCTGGTCTGGTCATCTGAAACCTCCGCTGCGCAGGCATATCGATCTCGTCCGCTGGAAGCCGATCGTAGAACAGCATGAGTAGCAATGCGACCATGATCCGCGTCGCCGGTTGGATACTTCAAATCAAAACCGACTTGTCGCGCATCTTTGATGCGCGATACTAGGGACTGCGGTGAAACGGGTCGGGAAGAAGGAATGTCTTCTCGGCATGGCGGCCGGCTATGTCTGACTGCCGGTCGCCCGCGTTCGATACAGCTTCGGCGTCGCGTCAATCATCGGATCCCCCCCGCGCATATCCCAGGCCTCCCACCTGCACGGCGCCCTGGACTATGTCACGGCGCTCCGCGAAAATTTGCTCGGGTTGTACGGCTTCCGCGAGCGATGTTCGCTTGAGAACGGCTCTTGCGTCACTCCCTCTTCCGCCCGGCACAGCTGCTTCTGGCCAGTGTTCGGGTTCGAAAGGGCCATCCCGCAGGCGGGAAAAAGCAGGATCGGCAGCCAGGCCTTTGCGGCGGCTCGTGTAACGTTTACACTCCGGGAAACTGATGTGGGGGTCTGAAACAATGGACTTTCAAATTAGCGCCCAGCAGCGAGAGATGATCGCCTCGGTGCGATCACTCGCACAGACCGAGTTCAAGCCGGCCGCCCTGCGCTGGATGGACGGCACCTTCCCCTGGCAGAACATGAAGAAACTCGCCGACCTCGGCGTGCTCGGCATGTCGGTGCCCGAGGAATACGGCGGCCTCGGCCTGCCCATCCTCGACACCGCACTCATCCTCGAGGAGATCGCCAAGGTCGACTACGTCACCGCCATGGCCGTGATGGGCGAGGCCGGCGTCCAGACCCGCGTGATCGCCCGCTACGCTCCAGCATCGATCCGTGAACGCATCCTGCCCCAGGTCGTCTCCGGCGACTGCATCCTCGCGGTTTGCATGACCGAGCCCCACGCCGGCACCGACGTCGCCAACTACCGCACCAACGCCCGCATCCAAGGCGACCGCGTGATCCTGAAGGGAACCAAGACGCTGATCAGCCGGGCGCCCGAGGCGGGCATGTTCGTGATCTTCACCCGCGTGGACGGCAAGCCGGGACGCGAGGGCATCGGCTGCGTCCTGCTCGAACCCGCCACCCCCGGCTTCGAGGTTACCGCGACCTACCACACCATGGGCGGCGAGAACCTGCACGAGATCCAGTTCAATGACTGCGAACTTCCGTTGGAGAACCTCGTGATCCGCGAAGACGGATTCCGAAAACTTCTCAGCGCGTTCAACACCCAGCGCTGCCTCAATCCCTCGATTTCCCTCGGCCTCGCCGAAGGCGCGTTCGATGAGGCCGTGAATTATGTGCGCGAACGCACCATCTTCAACAAGCCGATCGCCGACTTCCAGGGCATCCGCTGGAAACTCGCCGACATGTTCAAGGACATCGAGGCTGGCCGCGGTCTGCTGTACCGCGCCTGTCTGACCGCCAATCCATTCCCCGATCCGTTCATGGCCGCGGCCGCGAAAATCTTCTGCAACGAGATGTCGTTACGAGTAACAACCGAAGCGGTCCAGGTCCATGGCGGCTTCGGCTATACTGACGAATACCCGGTCTCCCGCTTCTATCGCGGCGCCCGGTACGGTTCCATCGGCGGCGGCGCCTCGGAGACATTGCGCGATCTGATCGGCAAGAAGATCGTCGGCGAGTTCGACGTCGCCGACGGCATCATGGGCCTCGGGACCTTCTGACGTGCTGCTGATCGAGGCGGACGGCAAGGCACTCTTCGCCGGGCACGGCATTCCCGTCCCCCCGGGTGCGCTCGTGACCGACAGCGTCCCTCCGCTTCCCGGCAATGGCCCGTGGATGGTGAAGGCTCAGGTGCCGGTGGGCGGCCGCGGCAGGGCAGGGGGCATCATTCTGTGTCACTCGCAGGCAGAAGTCGAAGCCGCCGCCGCCCGCATGCTCGGTCGCCGCCTGAACGGGCACCCGGTCCGCGCCTGTCTCGTCGAACAGACCGCACTTGGACAGGAGCGTTACCTTGCCGTCATGGTCGACGCAGCCGCCTACGGCCTGCGCGTGCTCTATTCCGCCCAGGGCGGGACTGCGATCGAACAGTCCGGGTCCGCCACGGGGCGTCTCTGCCCGCCGCACGCCGGGGCCGTCGCCGAGGCGCTGGCGGAACTGATCGCCGGCGAACCGGACGGCTGGCGCCATCAGGTGGCCGCGATCGGCAAGGCTCTGGCCTCGCTTTTGCTCGACAGGGAACTGGCGCTGGCCGAGATCAACCCGCTGTTCGTTGCACCATCAGGCTGTATCGCCGGCGACGCCAAGGTCGCGGTCGATCTGAATGCGGTCTATCGCCAGCCCGCCATCTCGGCGCTGATCGCCGCCCGTCCGGCCATTTATCCCGACGCGTGCCGAAAACTCACCGAGGGCTTTGATTACGTCGAACTCGATCCGGGCGGCGAAATCGGCCTCGTAACCACCGGCGCCGGCCTCTCGATGATGCTGGTCGATGAACTGGCCGCCCGTGGCGCCAAACCGCTGAACTTCTGCGACATTCGCGCTGGCCAGATGCGCGGTAGCCCCGACCGGTTGATCCGGGTCCTGGAATGGATCACCGCTCGCCCGTCCCTGAAGGCCGTGCTGGTCAACGTCTTCGCCGGAATCACCGACCTCGCTGAATTCGCTGGATTGCTGGCGACAGCGATCAAGGCCTCGCCAAACCTGCGAGTCCCGGTCGTGGCGCGGCTGATCGGGCGCAACGCAACTGAGGCAAAACGAATCCTCGGTGAAGCCCGACCCGGGATGCTGGTGACCGAAGACCTCGAACAGGCACTGGCGCGAATCGAAATGATCGTGACTTCTGCGTCATGATCGGTTCGTTGTCACGCACCACGCCGGTCATCGTCCAGGGAATCACCGGACGCATGGGGCAGACCCACGCAGCCCTGATGCGGGCCTACGGAACCAATATCGTCGGCGGAACCTCGACCCGCACCGACATCAAGGAAACCGCCGGCGTGCCGGTTTTCTTATCGTGCGCGGACGCCGTGCTGGCAACCGGCGCGGTCGCATCCGTCGCGATGACTCCCCCGGAGGAAACCTGGATCGCGGTCCGCGAGGCGCTGGCGGCAGGCATCAAGCTGATCGTCACCGTGGCCGAAGGCGTCCCGTTGCATGATGCGATCAGGATCGGCCGCGCCGCGCGAAGGGCAGGGGCGACATTGGGTCGGTGCCTCCACGCCAGGCCTGGCCATCCCCGGCCAGTGCAAGCTGGGATTCCTGCCCGACGTCTGCCTGAACCCCGGCCCGATCGGGATCATGTCAAAAAGCGGGACCCTGTCCTATGAGGTCGGCTACCGCCTCGCTCGGCACGGCCTCGGCCAGAGCATCTGGGTCGGCGTCGGCGGCGACTCCGTCAAAGGCGTTCGTTTCGCCGACATGCTGCGGGTGTTCTTCGACGACAGCCGGACAAAGGGGATCATTCTCGTCGGCGAAGTAGGCGGCGCCGAGGAGGAGGAATGTGCCGAAGCCTACAGGCGGCTCGGTCCATGCAAGCCGTTGTTGGCGCTCATCGCCGGGCGGCAGGCCAAGGAAGGCGTCTCCATGGGTCATGCCGGAGCGCTGGTGCACGGCACCTTCGGGACCTTGGAGACCAAGACGAGACGGCTGACCGAAGCCGGAGCGGCGGTGTTCGACACCATCGGCGCGCTGGTCGATCATTGCGCTCGACGCTTCCGCTTCGACAGGAGATGACACCTCCAGGCGTCACCTCGTCATCGGCATGACCGGCCACCGCCGTCCGGGCACGCACACCGTCGGCACATCGCGTCACCGCCGCCAGAGCCAGGCGATCAACGTCAGCAGGAGCGACAGCCCGATCGAAATCACCAGGCTGCTCCCCAACGGGGCGAAGAAACGGAAGCCGGGCCGGTCGACCCGGATGTCGCCGGGAAGCGATCCGAACGGCAGCTGGTCCAGCCAGGGCCAAAGCAGTCCGGCCATCAGCAGCACGACGCCCAATGTGATCAACAGCGTGCGCATGAACCAACCATGCGACCGGTCCCGTACGGTCCTGCCAATACGACGGGCAGTCGCCCCTCCGCGGTCTCCGCCTCGTGAGCCGGACGTAGGAGACCCGCGCGCCACCGGCAACAAACACCTGAAGTCACGAATCCGTGGTCCCAAGCGACCGAGGCATTCGGACTTGCGGCACATGAGCAGTATCAGCCTGACCCGATCCGTGGAGCCGTAGGTCGGCGAAATCGCGCGCCAAAGCGGGTGCGCTCACGTGTCTCACCTCCAAGGTCCGTCGCGCTTTGCCTCGGACGCAGGGAGTCCGCGGGCCACAGAGAATCAAAGGGCCACAGAGATCAAAGGGCCTGCGTCTTCTCTTCATCTGCCTGACAAATCGTGCCCTCTCCGCGCAGGCGGCAGCGAGGAACGCCAGGTCGGTCCCAGTCGAGACATATCTCGCGCCCATCTCCACGAACCGCGCCATCAGGTCATCCCGTGACGCCAGCCCGCCGACCCCCACATGCTTCCCGACCTTGCTCGCCGCCGCGATCGAGCGGGCGAAGGCGTCCCGCAACCGGGGATGGTCGAACTGACCCGCGATCTCCATTTCCCCGCACAGATCGTTGCTGCCGATCAGCAGCATGTCGACGCCGGGCGTGGCGATGATCGCCTCGACATTCTCCAGCGCCTCGACCGTCTCCAGCATCACCACCAGCGACGACGCAGCGTTCATCGCGGCGTTCGTCTCCGCGGTCGGAAAGCTGCGATACTGGTAGTGCGACAGCGCGCCGCCGGCCGACCGCTGCCCCAGCGGCGGGAATTTCACCAGGTCCACCATCGCCGCGGCCTCCACCGCCGACCGGACATGCGGCGTGATCACACCCATCGCTCCGCCATCCAGCACCCGGCCGATATAGTCCGGTGTGTTCGCCGGCACGCGCACCAGCGGCGTGATGCCGATCTGCTGCGCGCTGATACAGATCTGGCAGCACGTATCGATCGACAGCGTGTTGTGTTCCAGATCCACGTAGAGCGTGTCGAACCCGGCTGTCTTCGCGATCGCGGCGATCTCGATCGACCGCGCGAAGCGCACGGTCATGGACGCCACGACCTCATTCGCGGCGAGTTTCTCCTTCATATGGTTGCGCAGGATCTCCCGCAGCTCGGACATGGTTCTCTCCCCCAGAAGCATCCGCAGGGTGGGCACAAGACCGGCAGCCTGCAAGCCATCGGCCGACCGTCACCGCCCGCGACGCGCCGCCCGGCCGCGCGGACGCAGCATGGAACGGGCTTGCACCGCTTGGATCAACCCGCTAGGAAACGCCCCCGCCTGTCATCCGGCGCTGCTGTAGCTCAGTGGTAGAGCACCCCCTTGGTAAGGGGGAGGTCGAGAGTTCAATCCCCTCCAGCAGCACCAGCGTCCATGCCGAAAATCAGCCGGAACCCGGCCGTTTCGAACTTCCTGAGCGGCCAGCCAGAACTGCACACGAACCAGCCCGGCATGCACCCGCCCGCGGCATCTGGCATTTTCCCTCCGTCCCCGCTTCGGTCAATCCGGATTCTACCGGCCAACCGTCAGACGCCGCAGCGTCGGTATCGCCCCCAGCACCGGCACCCCCAGCTCATCATCCAGGTCGAGCATCGTGCGGACGCGTGGGTCGAGGCTTTCCGCAAACAGCGCCCAGCCGATCGCCAGAACCAGGGCCACCGAGAAGCTCAGTCCCGCATATACCCACTTCACCGGCTTGATCGGGTACAGACTCGGCTCCGCGGGTGAGACAACGCGAATTTCGGTGATGGCGGAAGACTCCCTGACGCGTGCCTCCTCATCGCGCTTCAAAAGGAACTCAAAGTTCTCCTGCGCGAGGCGTTCGTTCAGCAATATGGCGTTCAGTCGCGCCTCCTTTTCTGGATAGGCGGTCAGTTGGTCCCGCAGCGCCGAGATCTCTTCCTGCAGCTTCCCGATCTCCGCCTCCTCCGCGATCACGGCCGGGCTGCCACCCTCGCGGTACGCGCGCTTCAGCCCCGCCAGCTTTCCCTGGTCCTTCGCGAGCGTGTCTTCGAGGTCCGATATCATCTTCAGCTTGTTGTCATATTCCGATTTCAGCGCGAACGTGTCGGCCGAGCTCTTGTAAGCGAGGACCGCCGCACGCGCTTTGTCGAGCACATTGTGGCTGTCGCCAAGCTGTTTCTCGATGAACACGCGCGCCCGTGCCGCCTCGCCGCGATACGCAGCGGTACTGTGCTCAAGGAAGATCCGCGCTGCCATGTTGGCAACCGCCGCCGCCTCCTTCGGATCGCCGGAGCGATAGCTGATGTCGAAGGCGTAAGTATCCTTCCTCACCGCGACAAGGAGATTCTCCTCGACGGTCTCGACCGCCCGATCGAACGGTGAGGCTGCAATGTCGCGTCCGTACTTGGCGTAATTGCGCACCGTCCGGATCGTCTCCTTGACCCAGGCCTTGACTTTGTCCTTGATCGCCTCGAACGAACTGCTGTACGTCTTCGGTTTGTCGATATAAAGTTGCAGCGCCTCAACGATCTTCACCGCCACCGCCGGGCTTTTTATTTCCTCCATGTAAGTCTTGCTGGGTGCGTCGATCGGTGTGGACTGGCTGACCGGAAAATCCAGCACCTCCTTGCTCTCGCCGCCGCTCGAGTTGAATTTCATCTCTTCCGACGGTCGCACAAGGACCAGCGCGGTCGACTGGTACTGCTCGGGCAGCACGTACGTCAGCCCGAGCCCGACGCAGGTCGCAATGATAGGCAAACAGACCAACACCCATTTATGGCCGACCAGAATACGCCAGATGCGGTAGAATTCCATGATCGCCACTCCGTCCGCAATCTCGGGTTGCCGAAGTACCTGTCCCAAACCTTACACGTCACGCTCATTTCGCCCGCCCAAAGGGAAAGTATCCGCAAGCGAGCCCGATCGCGATCACGAAGCGGAGCGCAAGGGCGTGCCAAGCCGATGCAGGCGAAACCGTCCGAACAATCGCCCTCAGTCGCCGCGCGACGGGAACGTCATCATGTCCTTGATGACTGCGGGAGAAAAGCCCGATGAGAACTCTCAACAAGATCGCCGTTGCCGCCACGTAGAACAGCAGCACCCACGCCGGACGGTCCACATCCAGCATCGAGTAGCAGATCGATCCCACCCCGATGCTGATCAACGCCGGTTTGAATGCGAAACGGAACCAGTTCACCCCGGTCAGTTCCCGAGCGATCAGGCGGTCGCGCAGAACTGCCGACGCGCCCACCCCGCCAACCCGCCCGATTGCGGCCCCAATCGTTCCCAGGCTCGGCAGCAGCACCAGGTTCAGCACGATGTTCGTCAGCGGATTGAACGCCAGCCGGTTGACGTCCTCGCGCTGTCTGTGTGCCGCCTTCAGCATGACGCTCATCACCGCGTCAACCGACTCGATCACCAGGTAAAGCATCAGGATCCTCAGGATCCACGTTGCGTTCCCGAAGCCGGTGCCGAACAATGTCTCCAGGATCGGCCCGGCGAATACCCAGCCGCCGACGCAGGTGGGCACCACCAGCGCGAAAAGAACCTGATACCAGCCGCCAAAGCGATTGGGATCGCGCTTCCCCTGGGTGTTGAAACTGAACGCGATCCGGCTCATCAGCAGCTGGGCGATCAGGGTCGGAATGATCATGCCGATTTCCATGATCTTCGTCGCGGCGGCAAAGTGGCCCACGGTCGCGATATTCACCCACAGCGAAACCATGATCGTGTTGATCCTCATCGTCAGCATGGCCAGCATGTTGCCGATGCCGAAGGTGAAGACCGTCCGCGCCGTTCCTGCCAGGAAGCCAGGATCGAACGACGGTCGAACCGGCAGCACCCGCCAGTGCAGCAAAGTCACGGCGATGGACGATGACGCGACCTTGGCGACGACAAGGACCATCATCAGCGCGATCGCGCCGTAACCCGACAAAAGCACATACAGGCTGGCCGACATGACGATCGTGACTTCGACCAGCAATGCAAGGAATGTCAGATGCATCTGGCGCAGCGCCAGGAACACCGAACGACAGGCGGTATTGAGAAAGGCCGGGATCAACGCCAGGCTCGCAACGGTGATGACCTGAACGAGATATGGCGAGTAGCCAAGCGACCGCACCGCCACCAGCATCAGACCGAGCGCCACCAACCCGCTGCCCAGCCCCAGCAACATCGCATGAACGACGTGTCCGGCGGCATCGATTCCGTGCGCTCCGACTTCGCGTATCAGGAACTCCGGGATCCCGAAGCTGCTCACGCCCTGAAACAGCATCAGCCACGCCAGGGCGAGGGCGTATGTGCCAAGCAACTCCGGACCCGCCACGCGCGATATGATGATGAACAGAGCGCCGCCTGAAATCAGCGACAGAGCGGCTTCGCCGAGTAGAAACGCCAGTTGGCGCCAAGGCTTCTGAGGCATCTCGACTGGCTCCACAACTCCGCCCTTCTGAGACCGTTTCCCGTTTGCGCGGCGCGGCCCAAGCATACCGCCACCACCGAACGCCGCGCGAACCATTCATGGTCGGATCGGACGCTGAATTGCCTCGCCGGAGAAAGCTATCGGACAATTGATGCCGCCACCGGAAAGGTCCCCCGCCCAGGGGCGCCGCGTCAGCCTCCCCTGATTCATTCTTGCTCCGGTCAGCAGGCGCGATCTTCTCTCCGGCCTCGGCCGGATAACGGAATACTCAGGCCGTCAAGGCGAGGCCAGTATCGGCGCAAGCGCCTGAAGTTCTTCAAATGCCTTCTCCAACTCACCCGCCCCGATGTGTTGTTGAATGCGCTCCACCCGTGGCTTCACCCGGCTGATGTCGCCCCCGCGCTGTCGATAGGTCTCAATATTCTGCGGCAGGGCCCGCATCTGCTGTTGCAGGGCAGCGATACTGAATCCACCTGCGGCATTCACGTTCACGTTAGCATTAACTTTCGAGTCGATGATCGTCTCGATCGCATCGAGTTCCTGCTGCATCGCGTCGAGCCGCCCATTTTTCATATCGTCTTCAAGCCGAATGACACGGGGTTGGATCACCCGCGGGTCACCCCCGGCATCGCGATAATCCGCGATCCGGCCCGGCAGCGCGTGCATCAGTCTTTGCAACAACGAACGGTTATCGCGATAGGATTGGGCCAGTGGCTTCTCCTCGAGCCGCACACCGCTGAGGAATTTTCGGTACGCCACGATCGCCTCATCACCCTCGGTCGCCCGTCGAAACAGATTGCCCTTGCCGCCGATCCCCCAGCCAAATACATTTGTCATGGTCGCACCATGATTGAAGATGTGGGCGAGATAGTCTTCCATGCCCTCGTCCGGAATTCTGGGCGGCCCGTTGCGGAAGTCGACATTGGTGCCTTCCGAGGAAGCCCAGGGCGGATTTCCGTGCGCGGCCAACTCACCATGGATGTCGCCAATGACGTCGGCATCGGCATACACACTGAAGCCAGCCCGACGGCCCTCACCGAACGCGACCGGCGGCGGCGTATACAACACGATCTGCGCATACGATCGCTGATCCGGATTCGGCTGCTCCTGAAACTGTTTTCGCGATATGAACGCAATGTGCGAGTAGATCTTCGCGCTCGGTACACCGGCATCGGCCAGGCCTTTTGCCCAGGTTCCGATCCAGCCCTGGACGACGGATCCCAGCGCGCCATCCGGGTCGGGCGGTGGCGCCTGCTCGCTGAAGCCCAGGTTGGTGAGTGCGCAGTAACCCAGGAGCCGCCCTGTGTCGTAGTCCCGCCCGATAGCTGTCTCCCAGCCGACGATCACTCCGGCGAACAAAGCTTCGTCCCCCGTCGCGCGCAGCTTCGCGACCTGTGCCGCGATCGCGGGACCGATCACCGTTGCGGCAAGCCGCCTCGCCTCGTCGAGCATCGCCGGGCTGTTGAAACAGGCCTGCGGCGCAAGCTTCCATGGCTCGCCCCAGTTCAGGTACTGCCCGGTGTTCGGCGTGCCCTTCCAGTCAAGCCATTCCACATTGGCGGGATTGCTCCACAGTTCACGCCGGTTCATCCAGAACTTCGAATCGTCGATGTGCAGACCGACCGCGATCTTGTACTTCGATGCGATTGCGAAAGTCCGTTCGATCAGCGTGCGCAACTGCGCGTCGCTGTAGTCCAGCGCGAGCGGGCCGACGACAATACCCAACCGGTGCGGTCCGTCGCCGCGCTCACCCACCGTGTCCAGGATGTTCTTCGCCTCGGCGTCGAGAAAACCGGGATCAGGCAGTTGCGAAAGCACATGCTGACGCGGTACGGTGGTGAACCCCGGGCCTGCGGTGAACAGTTGGAACACCAGGTACTGTGGTTCGGTCGCCGTATTCACATCCTTGCCGTGCCCGCTCTGGCTGTTCGACATCATCAGCAGCACGAATGCCAGGAACCCGATGAACCGCGCGGGAAACAGGCGCATTTCCCTCCTCCTCACGCAGCGCCAAGACCGCTGCACACCGCGAGCGTCGCTTCGGCCGCTTCGCGCCATGAGTATCGTTTCACCCGCTCGAAACCCCGCGCGATCAGTGTATCGCGCAAGCCGCGATCCATGAGGATCCGTTCCATGCTGCCGCTCATGTCCCCGGCATCATATGGGTCGAACGTCTCGGCGGCGTCGCCCGCGATCTCCGGCATGGTCGTGTTGTTGGCCACCGCCACGGGCACCCCCGCCATCATCGCTTCATGAACCTGCAAGCCCCATCCTTCATAGAATGAAGGGTAGACGAACAATCCGGCACCTTGGTATAGCCCCAGCACGTCGTCGGATGGGACATACCCCAGAACTTTGATGTCGTCCGCGAATTGACTGGTCGCTACACTGCGATAGAATGCCGGATACGGCCATAGGCTGCGCCCGCCGATCACAAGCTGATGAGGCAGTCCGCTGCGCGACTTCAAACGTCCGAATGCCTCGACCAGCCCTTCCAGGTTCTTTCGCGGGTGGATATCGTTCAGAGACAGTATGTACTGCGGCCCGATGCCATACCGCGCGCGTACCGCCAAGAGCGCCGGCGCCGCCAGACGCTCGGTGAATTCGGTGCGTGTACCGTGCGGCACGACGACGATCTTGTCGCCAGGGACGTCGAGCATCCGCATGATCTCACGCCGCGAAAATTCTGTTGTCGTAATGATCTGATCGGCACGCCGGACCGAGCTTCGCGTTGCCAGCGTCCGAGGCAAGGCGATGTGCGGCGGCAGCCAGCCCGGGTTCGCCAACCAGAAGATGTCGGCAAGCAACAGCACCGTCTTGCAAGGTGCATAGGCGGGCAGGGTGGAATACGAGACCAGGATATCGATCGGATGGCGTGTTAACTCGATCGGGTAGGCGACCAGGTTGCGCAGCAATGAGCTTCTGGCGTACCGCGGTAGCGAAACGACCTCGCAGTTTCGCCGATCGGCGATGCCAGGGTCGTCCTCGAGCGCATATACCCGCATCCGCCCTTGCGGCCAGCACGCCAGCATCTCCCTCAGTAGTTGCCTGGCATGAACACCATGCCCCGAGCGGGATCCGAAGCTCATGCCGTGCCACAGGAACTTGCCATCGTAGCCAACGGTCAGAGCCATCTCGCCGCCACTTTGTTCTCCGCTGCGGAGTCATCCCGCGATGACAGGCCGGAACAAATCGAACTCGCCATTCTGCCGTCGCATCTCATCCGGCAACTCATCCGGGCGAGCCGCGGCCCCCAGCAGCGCGATCCTCCAGAACGCCCGGATCTTCGGTCCGGCTTCCCGCCGACGCTCGGGCAAGACGAACCAGACAGCGACATACTTCAGCAGACGCAGCACCATGCCTAGGGTCATAATCAGGCGAAATGCGTGAACCGCCAGGGCTCCATGGTGTTTGCGCATGAAATAGTAACGATTAATATGGCTTCGGACGATATGATCATAACTTTTCACCCTCGTCACCACGCTGTGAACGCCCCCGACGTGCATGACCTCGACCTCAGGCACATACGCGACGGTCCAGCCCGCGCGGCGAATGCGCAGGCACCAATCGCTTTCGGCGTGGTATGTGTAAAAAAACGCGTCGAATACACCGACCTCTCGGATCACCTCGGCCCGCACCATCAGGAAATGGCCGTTCAGCCAGCCCACCGATCGCCACGTGGTAACGGATCGATCGACCCCGTCCTTCAGGAAAGCGGCAGGGCGCAACACATTGATGATCTCGGTGCCCAGGTTGTACATCAAACTTGTCGTCTTCTGATAGCTGCCATCCTGGTTGACGGTTCGGCATCCCGCGATCCCGACATCAGGGTGCGCGTCCATGAAACGCACCATACCGTCTATCGTCCCGGGCCGAACCACCGTGTCGTCGTCAAGCACCAGCACGTAACGGCCGGTGCTTCTCGCTATCAATTGATTGTACGCGCCGCAATACCCCAGCCGGATCTGTGCCCTTAACGGCTCCACTTGAGGAAAGTCCGATGCCAGCAGTTGCGGGTTGTCACTCTCACCCTGAAAATTGAACCCAACAATGACCCGCAAGGAGGTTTCGCCGCTGGCCGTATCAAATATCGACTTCAGGCACGGACGCAGGTTTTCCAACTGACCGAGGTTCGCGATGAGGATAGTGAGATCTTCGGCCATTCCAGAAATTGTCGCCAGTTTGTCGAAGGATGATCACAATATAACAGACTCGTGCAAACGTCCGAAAGTCTTAAATGCTGTCTTTGCAGCGAGCAAATAGGCGAGGCCAGCCACATGAACCGGACCCGGGAAACTCTCGCCGCCGACAGGCGCGCAAAAGTCAAATCCGGTTGACTCTCATGCTGTCGCTCGTCAGACTTCGATGAATTTCAACGTCATTCCCAGAGTGGGGCAGTCATTTTGGAGGTGCCGGCATGCCTTCCCTCAAGTCGATCGGTGTCAACTTCAAACAATACACAATGGTGGCCGCCGGTGGCCTGGGCCTGACTGGCGGCCGTGCGCCGTCCGGTCCTCTCCACGCCCAGATCGGAATTCAGCGATCCGTGTAATCACGAGTGCGTCTTCTGCTGGGACCATCCGCCCGAAGACCGGGAGAATGCGGACACCGTGCAGCGCTTTGGCCTCGCCCGCCCCGGCGTGATGTCGCTCGAACAGTTCAAGGGCATCGTCGACGACCTGTACAACATGGGGACGCTTCGGGTCGATCTCATCGGCCGCGGCGAGCCCCTGCTTAATAAATCCGCCCTCGACATGATTCAATACGTCAAAGGGCGCGGCATGCAACTGCAGATTGTTACAAACGGGTCGCGCCTCTTCGAGCCCATCGCCCAGGGCCTCGTCGAGGCCCAGGCAGACCGCATCAACATCTCTCTCAACGCAGGTACCCCGGAAACTTACCCGCTTATCCACGTCACCGAGAGGCCCGAGGACTACATCAAGGTAAAGAAGAACCTGCGCTTCCTGTCGGACTGCAAGATCGCGGCTCGAAGCCATCTCCCCCACCTCAGCCTCTCATTCGTCATCACCTCGAGGAACTACTTCGAAATCGCCGATATGATTGAGGTCGCGCACGAGGTAGGCGCCCAGGAAGTCCAGTTCGCACACACCGTGATCCACGACGGTACCTCCGACCTCGCCCTGAACGAGGCACAGTACCGTGAGCTTCAGGCCGCCTTGCCCGCGGCCCGCGGAAAGGCCGCCGCGCTGGGGGTGCAGAATAATCTCGCGCCGTTCGGCGCCACCACCCCTCCCTACATGCCAAGCGAAATCGTCGGGCCACCCGTCGTCCCTTGCTATGTCGGCTGGTACTTCACCGTCATACTCGGCAACGGCTCCGTGCTGCCCTGCTGCCAGTGCGCCGCGCCGATCGGCCAGGTGACGAAAGAACGGCGCTTCGCCGACGTCTGGGCCTCGGGCGAATACGCGGAATTCCGCACCGCGGCCAAGTCCCTCCCGGAAAAAAACGACCGCCTCAAGACTTGCGAGTGTGACAACTGCCAGCTTCGGCCGCGCAACGTGGCGCTCCATAACTTCCTTCACCCCCTGAACCGGATCCAGGCCGGGCAGGAGGTCCGAACCTTTACGCCCATGGACTTCCTGCGGAAGATGCAGGGACACCATGGTCATGAGGCCCACTAGTGGTTGTGGTTCCGAAGTCCGTTCCGGGGATGATCCACAGTAAGGCGGACTTCGGAACCACCACAATAGAGCATGATCGCGCTGAGCGGAACGTCCCCGGCGCGTGAATCATGCGATCGAGCAAAGACGTAGACCATTTTCGGCGTGCACAGTCAGGATGAAAATGGTCTAAGTAGCTCCCGTGCCAAGCGCCGGCAGCGTCCGGTACCCGATCGCAGAGGAGCGGGAGCCGCGGGCGACCGCGATTCGCCGCCAGAACCGGATACTGCAGACCAAGAGACACGTATCGCGAGATCAAGAGCGACGTATCGGGCTTCCCTGGTGCGCGATACTGGACGCCACCTGAAGCATTGGCGCCGGAGGATTGCGCCTTAAGTAAATATAGTGCATTATCGTCCCGAAGTCGGCGGCCATGGCGGAGGGGTCGGCGTGAATAAAGCGGAATTGCGACACATCCGGAATTCGCGCCGAAAGGTCGAGCGCAGAAGGGGTCCCGCTATCACCGCTTTGCTTCAAGCCCTTCGAGTGATGCCACAAGCCTACAACGTTCGAATGCTCGCCGGAACCCTGGCCCCCAGGGCCCTGATCCACAATTTCCGTTTCTGGCTCGGCGACAACAACGAAGCCCTGCCGATACCCGGCCCTTGGGCGCGATTGTTGGTCGCCGGTTCCGCCGACATTCCTTCCTTCCTTGCATCGGGACGCCGCGGCTTCGATTGCATCCGCGAGATGCTCGAAAGGAACGGCACACCACTCTGCGACCTCAGGAGTGTCCTTGATTTCGGCTGCGGCTGTGGCCGGGTCCTCCGGCATTGGAACGGCTTCGCCGATACACGGATCTGTGGAACGGACATCAATGACCACCTCGTCGAAACCTGTCGGCGCTGCGTTCCTTTCGCGGTCATCAGCAAGAATTCCATGGCCGCCACGCTCGACTATGCGAGTGCGAGTTTTGATCTGGTTTATGCGTTCTCGGTCTTTACCCACTTGGACGTCATGGCACAGCGGGCATGGCGCGACGAGCTACACCGAATATTGCGACCGCATGGTATTCTCATTCTCACCGTTCACGGCGCCGCCTATAAACCCCGTCTCGACACTAAGGAACTCGATGAATTCAACGCCGGCCGGCCCGTCGTCCGCTTCGGCCAATACCCGGGCGGGAACGTCTGTATATCCTTTCATCCCGAATCCTATGTGCGCGAGACGTTGGCGCAGGGATTCCAGATCATCGATGCCGTTCCCGAAGGCGCGAAGGGGAATCCGTTCCAGGATCTCTACATGCTGCGCAGGGCGCCGTAGGGATATATCAGCCTGACCGGACTCGCGAAACGGCATCAGGCTGATGCAATCGCTCGCCAGATCTGCGCTGGAGCATTTCCACTCAGCTCGGAAATCCTCCGGCCGCATCGCGTTAATCCGGCTGGCCCGGAACCACTCGGTTTTGGCTCGTGGTTCGCACGATCACCCGAAGTTGAAACAGGTCAGGCAATGGTAACCGCACACACCCCGCCCCGCATCGACACGCCCGGCGTCAATTTCTACAGTCCGGTCGGCGTCGTCAGCGGCCTCGGTTCCGCGGGTCGCGGATATCTGGCCGCTCTGCGCGCCGCCGCGATTCCGCTGTCCCTGGTGCCAACTCACGAACTGTTCGTCCATCAGCCCGGCATGCCGAGCGCCGAGCGCCGGCAGCGGCCGCGCCATCCGATCTCGCTGGTCCATATCAACGCCGATTCCGTCCATCGCTTCTTGCACTTCCACGCCCGGACCTTTGCGCGCGCGCAATATAAGATCGGCCTGTGGACGTGGGAACTGCCGGCGTTTCGCGATGAATGGTGGCATGAGCTTCGCCACTTCGACGAGATCTGGGTGCCCTCTGCCTTCTGTCAGCGGGCGGTTCAGGCAATGACCGCGAAGCCCGTGACAGTGGTGCCACACGTGGTGGCCGAGAGCGCGGCACCGCGACCGGGATGGCGCGAAAGGCTGCGGATCGCCGATGACGCCGTCGCCTTTGTCTACGTGTTCGACGCGTCGAGCCTCGTGGAGCGGAAGAATCCGCAGTGTCTCGTGGATGCTTTCGAAGCCGCGTTCCCCGGTCACGACCGGGTCCGTCTCGTGCTCAAGGTATCGAATGCCGACGCGGATCCGGCATTTTCGCGCTACCTCGATGCACTCGTGCAGCGTGATGCCCGCTGCGTGGTGTTGCGTCAAACGATGCAACCCCAGGACCTCGCAGGACTGATCCGCGCCGCCGATTGTTACGTTTCGCCGCATCGCTCCGAGGGCTTCGGCCTGACCGTGGCCGAGGCGATGGTCTCTGGGGTGCCGGTCATTGCGACAGATTATGGTGGCACGACCGATTTTGTCACCCCGGAGGTCGGCTTTCCCCTTCGTTGCCGTCTGGTGGAAGTCGATCGCGACCACGGTCCCTACGCAAAAGGGGCGATATGGGCGGATCCGTCACGCGAGCACTTGCAGGAACTACTACGCGGCGTCGTTTTGGCGCCGCACGTCGCGGCGGCACTGGGACAGCAGGGCCGCGCGAGCATGCTCGAAAACTATGCGGCGGAAGCCGTGGGACGCCGTATCGCCAATCGGCTCATGGCGATCGCTTCGCGGCTATATCCGCCTGACTCGAAGCGCGCAGCAACGTCAGACTGATGAAAATACTCGGCAAATATGACCTGAAGCGTTTCCGCGGCGGTCCAAATGCTGTCCACGACACCAGCCGGTTGGAGGACGGCGTGTGAACGATCGCTCGCCGCTGCGCCAGTTCGTTACGGTCGCTCGGGACTTCGGATTCGGCATCGCGATGAAAGCGGTGTGCTCCAAGCTCCGCGGCGTGCTGTGGCCTGCCTCCAGGCTCGCTGACGCACCGATCTACAATGCCGCACATCGAGAGGTGAGTGTTCTTCTCAGCACAACCGAACACGACGCCGCCACCGTGGACGCCGTTGTCGAGGTTCTCGCCGCGCGCGGCGGGGCGGACTGGGAGGTCTGCATCTGTGAGCACGCTCCGGTTGGCCCGGAGACGGCGCGCGCGCTCGGTCGGCACCGCGGCACGCAGCCATGGATTCGTATCGTGACGACCGATCAATCCGTCAACGCGGCGACCGCGGCCCGATGGACGGTCGAGCAGGCAACGGGCCAGTTCGTTGCAGTGGTGACACCAGGGTACCAGCCCCCGGCCGGCGCGATCGCCGCCCTCGTCGCCCGGTTGCGTAACGAGCATCGGCGCAGCGGCGCTGGTGCCAACCGGCAGTGGTTCGGACCCCACCCCATCGCCGCTCGTGCCGGCTGACTGCCGCCTGTTGTTGCAGCGCAAATCCGGATACTTGGCCGCCTGCCAGGGGCGGTGGCCTCTCACCGCATCCGCTCTGGCCAATGTTCTCGATGCGGCAGGCGTGCCTATCGCGTATATACAGGATTGAGCATGCGCGAACCATTGCGGGCACCGGCAACCGCGTGGCTTTCGCCGTGAACCTGTCTCGTCTTCCCGGTGCTCCGCCGGCCCGCGATGGATGGCACCATCAGCGCGATATCGTCCCGCCATCGCTTTCGACATGGATCGACCGATTGAGCACGACGCCGAGAAATCTTGGTGCATCGCAGGTAGTCCAGAGCCCTGCGCACCTCGTTCACCCGGGTCTCTCCCTCTTCGACCACAAGCAGTGCGCAATCCACAAACGAAGAAAACGCCATCGCATCGTCAGTTGCCAGTACCGATGGCAGATCGAACAAAACGATCAGATGCTCATAGCGGAGTTTGAACTCATCCACCAGCCGGCTCATCTTGGGAGAGGACAGCAGTTCCGAGGAGTTGGCGACCGGCGAACCAGCCGGAATCACGACAAGGCGGTCGATCCCAGGGTTCAACATGATCTCCGGGATCGGCACGTCGTGCAGCAAATGGTCTACGATCCCCTCTCGCTGCTTGAACCCGAAGATCTGACGAAACGACGGGTTCACAAGGTCGAGTTCCACCAGCAGCACTGTATAGCTGAAATCCCGCGCGATGCTGATGGCGAGATTGATCGCGGTCAGCGTGTTGCCCGAGGCCCTCGACGGACTCGTAATGGCAACTGTATTCCAGCCATTCTCCTGGAGGCGTTTGATGATCTGCGTGCGCAGAAGGTTGTAAGCCGAATAGACTTCCCCCCGGCCGCTGGCTCCTATCACCAGCTTGCGTGACAGTCGGCGCCGTGCCGGCTTGAATTGCTTGGCTTGCCGAAACCACACCCGAAGTTCCATCGGTGCGCTCGGTACAAGCGGCTCCACATTGGCCGCCGCCGCGATCGCCGATTGGTCGGCGGGATACGGCGTTGGCCGTAATGCCGCCGAATCCTCGACATCCGTTCTCCCATGATACGCCTCACCCCGGGTCTTCAATTCATGGTCTGGACGGTATCGATTCCGGAACAACATGCTTCATTCCATCCGTGGGCTAGTACCCTCGGCACAGGGATCAAGGCTCCTGGCGGGCTCCGGCTACGCTGCCAGGAACCGCCTCCAGGCACGCTCGCCGGAAAGAATCCGGCCGACCCGCACACTGTCAGCATCGTCGCGTCGTTCTCCGGCAGCGATCTCGGCAATCAGGCGTCCGCGGTCGCCGGCAGTATCTCCAGCTCCGGGCCACGAGTGAACGTGCGATCGACCTGGCTGCCGGCACCAGTTGACAGCAGCGTCATCCCCCATCTGCCGCCATCTCGAAGACCAGAACCATGAACCCTATCCGTTCGTCTTGGCCAAGCCCACCGACACCAGCCTCATGACGTTGTACGGATACCTGTTGCATTCGATTTAGTGAACGCACAAAACCGACAACACCGCGATGGATGTTAAAATTCTGTCCCCTGTGCCAGCCACTGCAACCGGCAACTCATCGAGCCCGCCACCGGCGGCCTCGATTGGCTCGAAGTATGAGTTGCCCATGCCACGGATTGCTCCAGATGCATCCGATCGCTACTTTCCCCCTCGAAGCGGCGATCATTTTGCGGAATGGCGATCCAGGGTCTTGAATCCAGTCGTCGGTTCCTTCAACGTTTGTCCCGCGACCGCCACACGGCCGATCGCGGCCATCGCGGCTCCGGCCTTCGCCTGCATGGAGCGACCACTGAACACGGTTTGTTTGTCATCGTAATGTACACCGTTGACCGCGTGATGCTTCGGCGCGCTCTGCGCCACCGGCAACGGCGCAAAGGGCTCTCCGGACGCCTGCTGGTCCGCGGCCAATGACGACTTTGTCGCTCGCGTTCGGTCATCGGCGGTTCCGTAACGGAAACCGAACGTCCGCATTCGGATTCCTGTTCATGCTTTGCCTCGGCGGGGCAATCGGCACATTCGTCGCACTCGCTTTATACGTGACGAAGACCACCTACGTGGCCTTGCTGCCCGTGGGTCTGGCGCTGGTGGTGTCAGCGGCTTTGGTCAGGAACGCCCGCCTCTATTGGTTCGCTCTTTTTCTGTTGTCGTTGCAGTTCAAGATCGGCAAGAACCTGAACGACGGCCTGGAGGTGATCAACCGGTTGAAAATCGACTACACCATTCAGTACTTCACGTTTGAAATCACCATCACCGACCTGCTGCTTCTGGTGCTTCTCGCGATCTGGGCCAACGATCGCATCTTCCACCGCAAGCCGATGCGCTTTCCGCGTGTCACCTGGCTCGCCGTCGCCTACCTCGCCGTATCGCTGCTGTCCGTCGCCGGGGCCGCTTCCCCCTATCTCGGCTTCGTCGAGATATCGCGGCAGATCAAGTTCTTCATCGTCTATCTGTTCGCGGTCAACTGCCTGGACTTCGAAGGGTGCCCTGCGGGTCCTCGCCATTGTCGGCATGATCATCCTGTTGACCCAGGCCGGAATGACCGTGACCCGGTTCGAGACCGGGTACATGACACCTCTGGGATCCGGCGACACCCACCAGGACGTCTCGCAGATCGAGCAGTATCTGGCCGTCGATCGCACCGAAGAGGGATCCGCGGTGCGCGCCTTCGGGACCTTGGGATCGCCAGGCTCCACCCTGCGGCTGTGCCTGATGGTGATTCCGTTCGCACTGTTTCTCTGTGTCCCCAACCCGATGTTCCGAATGCGGCTCGCATTCGCCGCGCTCACCGCCTTCGGGTTGCTCGGCCTGGTGCTCACGTTTACCCGGGTCTACTTCATAACCACAGCCGTTCAACTCGTACTCGCGTTCATGATCATGGTGCGAGACCGCATGTTGAAGCGGGCCGAGGTCATCCTCATCGTACTGTCCGCTCTCGCCGCATTGGCCGCGGTCAGTCCAAAGCTCTATCAGCAGTTCACGGTTCGCGAGGACTCGGTATCCGTGCGGGTCCTCCAGTACGAGGCGACCCTCAGGATGATCGCCGACCATCCTTTTCTCGGGGTGGGATTGAACAACGGAACCGCACAGAAGCGAAACTACGTCAAGGTCTCCTATAACCGTTACGATCCGAACACCCAGTTCTATCTGGAGCCGACCCATAACCTCTATCTCAGCACGGCGTCGGAGATCGGCATTCCCGGTGCGCTGTTTTTCCTGGCATTCTTCGCCAGCGTGACGCTGACAGCCTGGCGGCAGTCGCGCCAGGCGGCCGATCCGGAGATCAGGTGGACGGCAAATGCGCTTGTCGTGGTGTTTTGCGGCGTCGCCGTGAACGGCCTGATGGACCCCCTGCAGGAGTATTCGGTGCTCGTGCTGCTGTGGCTGTACGCCGGGATCAGTCTCAATCTGCCCCGTATGGCCCAGGACCACGAGATTGTCCACCTCAGACCGGGCCGCCAGCCACGGCTGCAGCAAATCAGCACCGCGGTTTCCGTTTGATCAGCGTCTGTTCACGATCACGGCAACGGCGGATTGGGCCGTCGCGCATCGACGGCAGGCAAACCGGGCTCAGTTGCCGTCCCCGGATGCCGAACCAGTGACCAGTTCAGCCGATCCGTCGGCGCCAGCATGAGCCGGGCGATCCCAAGCCCGATCCCGGCACCGAGATAAAGGCCGCCAATTATGTCCGATACGAAATGATAATTGCCGCCGATCAGCCCCGCGACCACCACAGCGACGATCGCGGCCCACACCATCCTCAACTCAGGCCACACAACCCACAGGATGGTGACCGGCGTCATGATGACCGTCGTGTGGCCGGACGGGAAGGAGCCCCAGCCTGCTCCGCCGTGAAGCGGAAAGAACCCGAACACACCGTCGCGGATCCACGACGGATTGCTGCCAAGCCAGCTTTCCGGCCAGGTCCGTCCAAACACCGTCTTGACGATACTGTTGATCTGCATCGCGGCGAAGACAGACATGGTGAGCGCCACGATAATGCGTCCACGCATCTTCGGACGCCACCCTGCCGCCCCCGCCACCGCAAGGATCGCCAGCACGAGGACGGCTACCGGCCCAAGTGCCTGGGACGGACCTGCCATCAGGCCGAATGGACCAATCGAGAGCAGATGACCGTCATAGTGCGCCTTGAACCAGTCGAAGCGCGTATCACCGAGATGCGCGTGCACCCAGGTGGCAACCGGCCGATCAATGAACCGTACCGAAACGCCAACCAGCACGGCACATGTCAACGCGGCACTGACGATCCGTCCAAGCGGCTTGCGAAAGCTCCGTCGCCCGTCCGGCACCAATATCGAAGGCTGTCGTTTCGCCGTGAGGCCGCTCGGCTGCGCTCCTTCAAGCGACCCAGACTCCCTATAAGCCATTGACTTCTCCTATGGAACTGTTGGCGCCCGGGAAGCATATCCGCTGCCGTCCCCGGTCATCCGCCCTGGCCGCACCACTGTGTGCCACGCCCGGGAACGGGTTCGTCGGCGCACCTCCCGCGCACCACCAAATTCATCGGTCTCACCCGAACCGTCAAATTCGGTCGCCGCCTGCGCACCACCGGTGACGGGGATCGGACCGGGCATGCTCGGGCTGGTTGCGGGGGTGGACAAGGGTATCGGAACCACAAATGACACAGGTGGACAGTGTTGGTTGAAAGGGCTTCGCCCGGCGACAAGCCGCCGACCGTTCCGCTTATCTGTGTGCATCTGTGGTTCCAAAAAAGATCGACGTGCGCGCTCAAATCGTGAACAGCGTCGGTTGGGCGATGCCGTCGGGCCTGGGTTTGGATACAGTAGGCCAAGCGGACCCAAGGCGACGGAACTGCGGCAGGTCGTCCTGAGGGGAGATCAAGCAGGACGTCGCGAATGCAGCGAGAGCGTTTCCGCTTAAGGCGGAAATACTTCAGCCCGGCGACCGTTTTGGCTGGGACATCGCTCGTGCGGCGCTGGTGACTTCGGCATAGGCCTGACCCGCGGACAATGCCAGGAAGTGAAGGCACAGGCCGCCTGCTACAACAAACCTCATCGCGCTCCACGGCGATCGCTGAACGTGCTTGCGATAATACCGATAGCTCTGAACCTCGAACATCATCAGCGACCGGAACCGCACGCGAAGGTTTGCCATGGTGCCGCCCCGGTGGTTCAAATGAATGATTGTTTCGGTTGGTAGATAATAGCATCGGTATCCGGCGTCGCCAATTCTTTTGCAGTAATCGGCATCGACATGATAGGCGAAGAGGGGGTCAAGGTATCCGACCTTGTCAACCACAAGGCGCGGCATCATCAGCGCCGCGCTGGAAACGTACCCGTCCTCGGCGATGAACGGTTGCGTCATGTCGCGATCGAGGTGCAGCAGATGCTGCCGTGAAAAACGGTTGTTCGGGAACATCCGGGTGATGAACGACCGCGCGCCGAACAGCGCCGAGGCGGGGTTTGGCAACGATTTCACGGACCACTGGATCGACCCGTCCTCGTTGAGCAGCTTGCACCCCACGCCGCCGGCCTCCGGATGCTCCTGCAGAAATTCAACCATCCCGTCCAGCGCCCGAGGCAGCACAATCGTGTCGTTGTTCAGCAGCAGGACATATTGCCCCCGGGCCTGGTCGAGCGCCCGGTTGTTGGAAAATGCATAATGACGATTGACTTCGTTCACCAGCAGACGAACTTCTGGAAAGCTCGCGCGCACCAATTCGCTGGTACCGTCCGACGATGCGTCGTCCACCACGATGATCTCATACGGTTCGCTCGGTGCATTACCGTAGATCGACCACAAGCAGTCCGCCAGCAGCGCCCGCGTGTTGTAGCAGGAGATGATGATGGACAGCACGATTGCACAATCCGGCGTGCCGTCGCCAATCGGTCTCCGGTCCGTCATCCGTTCCATTCCCGTTTGCATCGGTGCTTCTCTGCGCAGCCGCCGCCACCGGGCGGGGCCCGGACGTCTGCAGCGAAACTGAAGATTGAAGCCCCCATTGCCGAAACTATGGCCGGATCCCACGCCTAAGTCCAACCTCAATCCATGCACTGTCCGGACCGTGACGCACGGCGCAACCTCGCCGACCGGATGCCCCACAGCAGGACACCGACGCTATCCGTATCGACCTCGCCTTCCTCCCGCGGTCGAACCGGTCCGGGCTGGGCAATCGCCGATATTCAATGATATCAAGCCGGATGTCCGAGATCACAGACCGAAACCATGCGGGAGTACGAATATGGACACAACGCCGTCGTTCTACTTCGGCAATGCTGCACTGGATCAGGTGCGCGGCACCGGTTGGTTCGTCGGCCAGTTCGTTCCGCCCGAGCAGGGACTTCGCCATCAAACGGACGTTGAACTGAAATGGGGCATCCACAAGGACGGCGAAAAGCGCGCCCATCCCTGGGCGACCGGCAACGCCACTACGATCTCCGTCCTGATCGAGGGCACCTTGCATGTGACATTCTACGTGAACGGGACTTCGCAGGTCGTCACCTTGCGGCAGGCAGGCGACTACATCGCGTTCGGGCCGGAAATCGTGCACTCCTGGGAAGCCGTCGGCGACACCGTTGTCCTCTCCGTCCGGTTCCCCTCCGTCGCGGTCGACCGGTCGGCTACAGGGACTTGCGCGTGATCTGCACCGCCGAGTGATATCGATCGAAAGCGGTCGGTCCAAAGGGTCCGGCGGGACACCTGGAGTACCAGCCTGATACGAATCGCGAGGCGACCTCGGGCTGACGAGATTGCTCGACAAATATGAGCAAGGACGTTTCTACTCGAGGCGGAAACGCTCCTGCGGCAATTTCTTCCGCGCCGGCAGGCTGTTCTGCCGCTTGTCGTCCTGGGCCAGCATCAGCCGGGCGAGCGGCATGGCAAGCACAGTGCTGACGATCGCCATCATGATCAACGCCGCGAACATGTTGGCTGAAATGATCCCGGAATCCAGAAACACCGTCAGCACGATCACTTCCATCAGGCCTTTGGTCTGCAGCAGCGCGCCAAGCGCCAGGGAAAACGGCCAGCTCTCGCCGACAGATCGCGCCGCCGCCGCGGTGCCGACAGTTGTCCCGACGACAGCGACCACGGTCGCCACGGCGAAAACCTCCGCGAACACCGGCGAGCCAGGATTGATCATGGTCCGCAAGCCAGTCAGCGCAAAGAAGAAAGGCATCAGCAGCGCCCCGGTCATCACCTGAAGCCGATCCAGGATCGGCTTGCGCAAATTCAACGGCATCACCACACCGGTAACGAAGGCGCCGATAATGTAGTGCAATCCCATGGCTTCGGTGGCGAACGCCGAGGCTATGGTAACGGCACCCACGACCGAGAGGGCCCGCTCGTTGATCACTTCATCACGCATCCGAGCGACAACCACGCGGCCCAGCAACGGTCGGACGACCCACACCATGACTGCCAGGTACACCGGCACCAACAGCAGGCTGAGGAGCGCGCTCGACCCTTGTCCGGCCCCTCGTCCCGCCATCGCCGTCAACAGGACGCTCAAAAGCATCCACAGCGACGCGTCGTTGATGCCGGCGATCCCCAATGCGAGCTGGCCGCAACGACTGCCAAGCAGGTCCATCTCACGCAGGATCGTGCCAAGGACCGGAAGCGCTGTCATTGCTGTACAAATTCCGACGGCCGCGGCAAATCCAACGGGGCTCATGCCAGGCAGCAGTTCCTCGGGATGCCGTCCGAGGATCCAGAAACCAGCCATGCAACCCAGCGCGACTGGCACCCCGATCCTCGCGGCAGCCACCGCGGCGAACGACCGGCCGTTGGCACGAAATGCGTCGGGGTCGAGGTGCAGACCGGTAATCAGCCCGAATATCAGAACCGCAACGGAGGCGATGCCCGAAAGGAAGGACAACGACGAGGGAGTGATCATGACCCTGTAGAAATCCGGCGCCACCCGCCCGAACACCGAGGGGCCCAGGGCGATGCCAACCAGTATCTGCACGACGACGAGCGGAACCACGCCCTTCAACCGCGAATAGCGCAACAGAACAACAGGAAGTGCAACGATGGCCAAGGCCTGCACCAGGAAGATCAAGCTCGGTGTCATGGCGGTACGATCCCCCCTTCAGAATGCACCGCGTCGGGTGACGATGTGCTTCAGGGTCAGCAGGATGATCTTCAGGTCCAGCCCGACAGACCGCGTGCGAATGTATTGAAGGTCCCAGCGTAACGTCTCGCCCCAGTTCAGCAGCCCGCGGCCGTTGATTTGCGCCAGGCCGGTAATACCAGGCGTACACGCGAACTTGTACATTTCCTCGGGAGCATAGTATTGCAATACCTCCGGAGCCTCGGGGCGAGGACCGACAAGCCGCATGTCGCCGACCAGCACCGACCACAGGTTAGGCATTTCATCGACGGACAGTTTGCGCAGCAGCCGTCCGACACGGGTGACCCTGGGGTCGTGCCGGATCGTTGGAAACTGCTGATGGAAATCCGCTTGGCTGAACTTGTACGCGTAAAGCGCCGGAAACCGCGTCCGGGCGTCGCTGTACATGGAACGGAACTTCACCAGCGTGAAGCAGCGAGGCACGTAGTACTGCCCGTCCGGCTCATACCCGCCTGGCGGCGGCCTCAGGTCGGTTCGCCCGACCAGGTCGCGGCCGTACGCGATGGTCGATCGGGCAGGGCGCTTGTGCAGAAACAGCACCGGGCCGGGCGAATCGTAACGAACCAGCGCTGCCGCGATCAGCATCAGCGGCATCGCGGCCACCAGCCCGATCAACGCTAGAACGATCTCGAGGCCTCGATACAGCGCTTCGGCCAAACCATGCGATTTCGTAACAACGTTGCCGACCGGCACCGCATGCACCTTGCCATGAAACCACACCGGCGCAGGGTCCGTCGCGGTCGCAACCGGGAGGGCTATCCGTTCAAACGCGGCTGCTGCGGCGCCGGGGGCATTCGGTGGAGAGGTCATCAGCCAACATTTCGTGGAACGTGACGTGCCGTCTGCGGGGCGATCTCAGGCCCGCGTCAGCCGGTATCCAGTCGCAAACAGCCGGTCGCGATTGACCGCGTGAATCGGATACCTCAAGTCATCAGCGGCATCTCGGCTCTCTCCGGTGGGCGATACTGGCGCAATCATCGAGTGGCCGTGCTTCGCTCGGACCTGTCGACGCGTTGGCTGACCAAGGTTCCTGGCGGCAGGGGACCATGGCCAGCCAACTCCACTTCGATCGGCCCGGACGAACCTCCTATTGATACTGCGCCAGCGAGGCCGACCACTTGTTGAAATAGTCCTTGCTGAGGCCGGACAGCGGCAATCCGATCGGCAACCGTGACTCACCGTACTTCGCGAATTCCAGATATCGTTTGATCGTCCTCAAGTCCTCGGCGTCGGTTAGCGCCAGATCCTCGTTAACGAAATGAATAATCATCCCCTTGTCGACCGCCATCTCGAGCATCCGATCGCGCTCGATCTCCTCCTCCGGCAGGGCGAAGATGCTGTACATGACCACGTTGCAATCGCGCTGCTCGACCAGGTGCCACAGCGTCGGCAGATGCCGCATATCCTCGAGGTCGAACAGCTCATAGTCGCACGATATGTTCTTTTTCTTGATATAGTCCATCAGCATGTAGCGTTGCAGATGCACCGGGATGCCATAGGTCGACGCCGTGTTGTTGGCGACGTAGAAGATGTTCGGCTTGCCGTTATTGAATGTCGTTTCCCGTGGCGGCCTGCTGGCCAGTTCCTCTTCCTCTTCTTCCGTATCGGGAATCAGGTGAAAGTATCCCGCCGGGATCTTGCGGCCCAGAAGATCGCCGTAGATCCCCTCGGAGATGCGGAAATCCATGCTGACCCGGGTCTTTCCGGTGGTGTTGGGTCTGCCCGAGCCATGGATGTTTTCCTGCGTAAAGAAGCAGCAGCTCCCCGGGCCGGCCTTGATCTGCCGGCTCTCCGCCCCGAAGACCTCCGTCATCTCCTCCATGCTGAGCCGGCTGTCGATGGCGTATTTGATCAGTTCGCGCGACCTCTCGATGCTGAGAATCTGCATCGATGCACTGCGGTCTTCATCCGCGGTCACATCGACGAATGGCATCCAGATACTGCGCGAGGCGATGCCGTGGCCGTACAGCAGGCCGGTATGGAACGGGAAGAACAGCTCAGGCGTGGTCGGCAGCATGATGCGGACATTCATGAAACGTTGCACCGCCACCGGAAGCCGCAGGCCCCCCTTGGGCACCACGACCTCGCGCACGAAACGATTGAGCAATCGCCGGAACTCCGGCAGGTTGGTATCGGCGCACAGTTGTTTCGTGACCTTGTAGACCTCATCAAGCGGGATGACGTTGTGCAGGTTCTGCAACTCGTTTAGCGGATAACCCATGCCGCGGATGCGATTCAGGATCCATTGGTCGAACGGGAATTCGTCGTTGGGATATTCGACCACCTGTGCGTTCCAGGTCGTTGTCAGACTACGCTCCAGAGCCGCGTCGATATCATTGGCCGGTACCAATGTCGCCGGTGCTGCGGCCATTGCTTGTGACATGATCCCATCTCCATTGTCGCTGCGTCGAATGTTATTTGCGAACAGCAGCACCCCCACCGGCCAGTTCTGGCGCGGCTACGTTGCTGGCGGAAATATGGCTGGGGGTACCTCCTGTCCGAAAGGCTGACGAAGAATTAACCTGATTTCAATCCGTTTCGCGCGACCTCACTTTTTTTTTATGCTGGACGTTGTTCTTTGCACGCCTGCGGAAGCATTCGTCGTTCTATCCGTTTTCACGGAACTTTGAGCCCACCTTAATAGTACGCGTGTGCCCGCCGACAGAAGCAAGTGCCGGTTCTATAAAGCCCGTGCAATATTCGGAAACTATGCTGGTTCCCTAATAATGCCCTACTTCCCTGGCCCGCTCGGACCGTCGTCTTTACATTGCTAACAGCGGCGCGGTTCAGCGGTATAAGACCCGTGGCTTCGCGGCGATCTGTCCGCGCGGCGAACCCGCCACCGCGATTGAAGGGGATGTAATAGTGTTGCGATAAAGAAATTATGCCACCGGACACTGCATAATTCCTTGGCCGTTCGAGCATTGGCAACGTGCCGCCGCCGTTGCGAAAGCGCTGCGCCCCCGAAGACCGCGGCGTCGCGCCATACCCCCGGGTGACCCCCATGATCCGGCCAGGGACTGCCCGTGAGCGGCCCTCGGATGGCGCCAAATCTATCAATTGCAACCTTCTTGGGCTGATCCGCGGTCGGGTCGTTGCCTTGGTTACGGCGAGGATGGCGGGAAACTCTCGGTCCGCGCGCTGGCACGCGAACGAGCCACCGTCGGGGTCGGCATGGTGTTCCAGCAGTTCGCGCGTCCTGCTGCACGACGAGCCCACCTCAGCCCTCGACCCGGAACGCGTCGGCGAGGTGCTGGAGGTTGTCAGCCACCTCGCTGTCGAGGATGGTCTCACCATGATCATTTCCACCCATCAGCTTCGTTTCGCGAAGGATTTGGCGGACCGCGTTGTCTTCCTCAGCAATGGTTCGGCGACCGAGGGAGGCCCCGCGATCGACGACCCGACCCAGACACAAGCTGACCGCCCGCTTCCTGCGGGTGATAGGTGCCGAAACCGTGGCGGAAACCCCCGCATGACACCTCCCGCGCCAAGGCCTTCAAGGCGGTCCACGTCCAGACCTTCGATATTCGTGATGGCCGGATCCTTAGGTACGTGTCTTGGTCGGCCGCGCGCCGGCAGTCACCCACAACCTCGCGACGCCCCGGGTCCCAGCCATCAAAATGGCCCAGGCGAAACCGTACGACATGTTTCGAAAGGGGCCCGGTGGCGGCCGTACACGACCTTGCCACGCCCCGCACCCCATCCGTGGGCCTGCCGCGGGCCGCCACCCCTCGCGCCCGGCCTGCCCCAACCGCTGGAGGGATTCGCACATGACTCTCATCCATGACGAGCACCAGGCCGAACGTGCGCGTCTGCGCCCCGTGCTGCACGAATTGCGGGCAACGCCAACGACCGTGCACTGGGGCTACTTCGACGCCACGCTCGCCCCCGTGCTGACCGTCGCCAACGGCGACATCGTGCGGGTGGAGGCGCTGACGCACCACGCCGGCGATGCCCCCGAACTGATGATGGACCAGGGCATCCAGGATATCTTTACCGCGATCCCGCCCGAGGACCGCAACCCGGGGGTCCATATCATGACCGGCCCGATCGCGGTCAGAGACGCGCGTCCCGGCGATATCCTCGAGGTTCGCTATCTGCAGATGACCCCTCGGCTTCGCTACGGCTCCAATCTCGCCGCCCACTGGGGCCATCTCTACAAGGAGTTCGGCCAGAAGGAGCGTGTCACCATCTATCGTCTGGATGAGGCCACGCAGACCGCGGCGGCGGTCTTCGCCTACGACTTCCCGGGCAAGTATCTGGTTCCCGGCACCGTTACCCACGAACGCGACTGCTGCCGGCAGCCCGCGCTGCAAGGCGTACGAGTGCCGGTGCGCCCTCACCTTGGCACCGCCGGCGTCGCCCCCAACGAAAAGGGACGGGTCAGCACCATCCCGCCGGGCGTGCATGGCGGCAACATCGACAACTGGCGGATCGGCGCGGGCGCCACGATGTTTTATCCCGTGCAGGTCGATGGCGCCCTGTTCTCGGTCGGCGATCCGCACATCTCGCAGGGCGACGGGGAAATCAGCGGCACCGCCATCGAGGCCTCGCTCGACGTCACCTTCCAGCTTTTCCTCCGCCGCGACTTCAGTTTTCCATCGCCGCTGCTGCAAACCCCGGAATGCTGGATGACGCACGGCTTCGACGAAGACCTCGATCAGGCCATGCGCAATGCCAGTCTGGAGATGCTGCGCCTGCTGACCGAACATCGCGGCCTGAGTCGAGACGACGCGTATTCGCTGATGAGCGTCGCGGCCGATTTCGCCGTGACGCAAGTGGTCGACGGGCGCCAGGGCGTCCACGCTCGGATCTGCCGCGCCGTATTCCCGCCGGAGTAGGGGATCGTCCGGTCCAGGGTCGGTTGTGCCTTCAGGGCCGAGTATTGCAACGGCACCGACGGCCTTCGCCTGGGTTGCCGCGTGTGACGACCGCGCCTGGCCCGATCGCAGGTATTTCCTTTACGCAATAAAATGCCATGGGCACTATCCGTAGGCCCAGTGTTCATGGTTTTCCGATGCCAAATCAAATCCTGGATCATGAGCTTTCCGGCCGCTCGCGCCTATCCGTACATCGTGGATCGCAATGTCGTTTCGACACGAAATCAACACGACCGCGTTTCTCCGTGGCTCCGACGGGATCAACAGATGCGGGTGATTTCGACACGAGGGAAAATCAATAGAAGGCACAATCTCCACATCGAGCGGAATTCAGCCCTACAAGGTAGAATATAGCGGTGTGACATTCGATTTCCGGCACCGTCTGGTGTTGCTACCTGCGGCGTGGAGCTTCCACGCAGCGCCGGCCGTCGCGAGACACGCCGACACCGCCGGCCGTTTGAAGCTTGACAGAAACGGGAAGCGCCGCCGCGACCGGTTCTCGCGGCGTGCGACCGGCAACGGCATAGCGATGCGAAGCATCAGTGCAGGACAGGGAAAGCGGTGCGGATTATCGCGGTGCCGCGACCCGGGTCAGTCGCCGCGCCACCGCCGCCGCCCGGCCGGTGTACCGAATGGATCGACGGCGGAGCGGAGGCGCTGATCCTGGGCGATCCAGCCTTTCGCTGCGGCTTCGGTGGCGAAGCCGGCCGCAGTTTGCGGCAGTGCCCCAACCCTGACTATTTCGACGGCGAAGCTGTCGTCGTCGCGATGGACGATCCGATAGGACGTGTCTGCCATCACTCACCCCACCTCGGTTTCCGGGAGTGGCACGGTGGCGGCCGTGTCGCACGTGACGGTTGTAGAACCGCGCCGAAAATCATTGGTCGGACCGATGTCTTGTCGCGTCCTCGGCGTTGGAGACAATACCGGCGGCACGCTGGACGGTGATGTCCTTCAGGACATGGACCCCGCCGGCGGTCGTCGCGAGCTTGACCGAACCCTGCTCGTCATAGATCGCCACGATATGGCGAAGCTGCACGGTCACGAGGCCGCCGGTGGCGGCCTCGAAGGTGACCCAGCTCACCTGGCCCCGCGAGCGATCATCAGCTTGATGTAGTCCGACCGGCTGGTGCCGTCGTAGGACATGCCGAACGGCTTCTTTCGCGGACGTGGCGGGCTTGGTCTCGCTGGCGGCGGGTTTGGCCCGCTTCATCCGCGCGTTGGTCGGCGGCACGATGGAGCGGGCCACCGCGACGCTGAGTTCCGTGGCGCCGCGCGACGATCCCTCGGACCGGCCTTCGCGCCAGGACGCGACGTCTTTCTGCAACTGATCCTTCATCGCGTCGGCTGCGTCATCGGCCTGGGCGGCGATCGGCCTGGCTCGGTGCGTCGTCGGGCGCTGTGCTCATGCATGTTTTCCTTCTGGTGAGCGGTCGCGTAGGTACCGCCGAACCCGCGGCGGACTTCCGCGGGCAATTGGGGCGATGGCGATCAGGTCAGGGCCGAAGCTGACAGCATAGGTCAGTCCGAGACCGGCAGGCGGGCGCGGCGTTTCCCGCGCGAAGTGATCCTCATGTGCGCATGTTCGCGCGCAAAATGCAAGTCCGAGCGCGCGCATGCCCCCTGGCGGTGCGGGCGATAAGGCTGTAAGCCTCGAGATGACCGAAATGGCGCTCACAAGCCAGCAGGAGGCCGCGAGCCTGCGCAACGCCGCCGTTTCACGCCTCCTCGAACGATGACGGCAGACGACCCGCCTTGAATATGATCGTCGGCTCGTCGTCGTAATCGCCCAGTTCCGCGTCGCCCGAGGTCGAGAACGCGACAACTCCGGCCCGGGTTGGCACCAGGTCCTCGGCTCGCTTGCGGGCGATTTCGAGCGGATCGGCAGCGCACGGGCGTATCGGCGGTCAACCGCGTGCCTTTGCCGGCCGTGAATGCCTGCACGAGATAGAGGGTCTCACGCGCCATGGCGGTCTGTTCCTAACCTGAGATACCGGGACGAGTGCCTTATACGCACCAGATCGACGCTTCGTCGACCCAATTTTCGAAACAAGGACCATCATGCAAATCCGCGTCGGCTACGAAATCGTCTATGACTGCGTCCAACCGACGCCAATGGTGCTGATGCTGCACGTGCATCATTCCCGGGTCGCCGATCTCGTGGTCCCGGATCACCTGATGACGGAGCCGGCGTTGCCGGTTCATGCCTATCACGATTCGTTCGGCAACTGGTGCACCCGGATCGTGGCGCCCGCGGGCCGGACGCGGATCGCCAGCACCGCCGTGGTCAACGATGCCGGGCTGCCTGATCCGGTCGTGCCGTCGGCGCGGCAGCATGCGGTGCAGGATCTGCCGGACGACGCGCTGGTGTTCCTGCTGGGCAGCCGGTATTGCGAGACCGACCGGCTGTCGGAGACGGCCTGGGCGATGTTCGGCAATGGGCCGACCGGCTGGGCGCGGGTGCAGGCGATCTGCGATTTCGTCCACAACCATATCGTCTTCGACTACATGGCGGCGCGGCCGACCAAGACGGCGTGGGAGGTTTTCAACGAGAAACGAGGCGTGTGCCGCGACTTCGCTCATCTCGGCGTGGCGCTGTGCCGGGCGATGAACATTCCGGCGCGGTATTGCACCGGGTATCTGAGCGATATCGGCGTGCCGCCGCCGCACTCGCCGATGGATTTCGCCGGCTGGTTCGAGGCGTATCTGGACGGGGCATGGCACACGTTTGATCCACGCAACAACAAGCCGCTGATCGGGCGCATCCTGATCGCGCGCGGGCGCGACGCGGTGGATGTGCCGATCAGCAACACCTTCGGGCCGAACACGCTGGTCGAGCTTCAAGGTGTGGACGGATGAGGAGGTGCTGCCGATCGAGGCCGGGCCTGCCCCATAGTTCACAGGTTGAGCTTTCGCCATGCACCGCCAGCCGGTGTTGGCGGCAGGTGGCGCGCGGTTCGCGGCCCGACCCGGGTCCGCCGCGTTTGTCCGCGGGTGCGTATGGCGGTCAGGGGCGGCGTCGCGGCGCGCGCCCGAGACGAGGGCTGGAAAGCTGGACCGCCAAGACGCCAAGGCGCCAAGTGATCCGCCGCCGATGAAGCCTCGGGTGCCACGTTCGATCGAAGCCAGAAGCTCAGACCGCGACGACGGGACGGGATACTGTCGTCATTTTGTCGCGACGAACCTCTTCCGCGTAGCGTGGTTATCTGCAAGCGTATCGGCATGAACGACGCCATGCAGCCTGACGCACTCTCTATCCATCGAACCCTTTTGACGATGGACACCCATATCGATATTCCGTGGCCGACCGGTCCGGATCCGTTTGAGGATGGCCCTCGGCGGGTGGATTTGCCGAAGATGATCCGGGGCGGCCTCAGCGCTGCCTGTTTCGTGGCCTATGTGCCGCAAACCGGCCGCAGCCCGACCGCCGAGGACGCGGCGTACGGCCGCGCGATCGCGATGCTCGACGAGATCAACGGCATGGCGCGGGCGCGGTCGGAGATTCCGATGCGAATCGCTGCCGGCGCGGATGCGATCCTGGCGGCGAAGCGGGACGGGGTCCTGGCGATTGTGCCGTGCGTCGAGAACGGTTTCGCGGTGGGGGCGGACCTGTCGCGGATCGCCGAGTTCCGCCGCCGCGGGGCGATCTACATGACGATGACGCATAACGGGCACAACGCGCTGGCCGACTCCTGCAATCCGCGGCGCGATCTCGGCGATCGGGAAACCGAGCATGGGGGGCTGTCGGTGATGGGCCGGGCGGCGGTGGCGGCGATGAACAAGGCCGGTATGCTGGTCGACGTGGCACACACGTCTCGCGATACGATGGTGCAGGCGGCGGAGGCGTCGCGGTCGCCGATCGTGTCGACCCACTCCTGCGTCAGCGCGTTGTGCGATCATTCGCGGAACATGACGGACTGGCAACTCGACGTCATCCGGGACGTGAAGGGGGTGATCCAGATCACCGCCGTGTCGGCGTTCCTGAAGCCGAACGCAAAGCCGGAGGAGGTGACAGTGGCCGATTTCGCCGACCACGTCGACTACGCGGTGCGGCGGATCGGGATCGACCATGTCGGGATTTCGTCGGATTTCGATGGCGGGGGCGGGTTCTCCGACTGGCACGATGCAAGCCAGAGCCCGAACGTCACGATCGAGCTGGTGAAGCGGGGCTATGACCGGGGTGCCCTTGAAAAACTGTGGGGCGGTAACTTCCTGCGGGTGATGCGGGTGGCGGAGAGGTTGGCGGGCTGATGCGAACGGTGGTGTTGCCAGGCGGCGAGACGGTTCCGGCGCTGGGGCAGGGGACCTGGTACATGGGCGAGCGGAGCGGCGGGGCGGCTCGGGAGGCCGCGGCGCTGCGGCTGGGTGTCGATCTGGGGATGACGCTGATCGATACGGCCGAGATGTATGCCTCGGGCAGGGCGGAGGAGGTCGTCGCGCAGGCGGTTTCGGGCATTCGCGATCGCGTTTTTATCGTCAGCAAGGTGCTCCCGCAAAATGCATCCCGGTCTGGGGTGCCGGCGGCGTGCGAGCGGAGCTTGAAGCGGCTCCGGACGGACCGGATCGACCTGTATCTGCTGCACTGGCGCGGCGGGCATCCCCTGGCGGAGACGGTGGCGGCGTTCGAGGGTTTGAAGGCAGCCGGCAAGATTCGATACTGGGGCGTTTCGAACCTCGACACCCGCGATATGGAAGAACTGCTTGGCGTGCCGGGAGGCGGGGCATGTGCGGCCGATCAGGTGCTGTATCACCCGGATAGCCGGGGAATCGAATTCGACCTTTTGCCCTGGTGCTCCGAGCACGGCATTCCGGTGATGGCGTACTCGCCATTGGGGCACAACGTGCACCGGTTGCTGGGATCGCGCGCGTTGCAGGACGTCGCGCGGCGGCACGACGCGACACCGGCGCAGGTGGCGATCGCCTGGGGAATGCGGAGCGGGAGGGTGGTCTCGATTCCGAAGGCGGCGGATGTGGCGCATGTGCGGGAGAACGCCGGGGCCGCGGCGATCGAATTGACGGCGGAGGATTTGGCGGCGATCGATGAGGTGCATCGGCCACCGTCACGGAAGGCGGGGCTGGATCTGCTTTAGGTCGCGGCGGGTTCAGCGCCGGCGGCCTTCAGAAGATGGGCCGGGAAGCCTGAGCCGCTGGTCATCAGCGTGGTGCGCAGCAGGTCGGATTTGCTCATGCCAGGGGCGGCGACCTTGTATCTCCCCTGCGTGAGATCACGCGCGACGCCGGTCAGGACGTCGATCCACAGAGTGTTGGTCTTCTGTTCGGCCAGGGGGATGTTGCTCCCGTCCGCCTGAAGCCTGGCTGCCTCGCGCTGCATCGCGCTGGCCCAGTGCAGTCTGTTCCGGTGTTCGGCGGCGGTCGCAGGCTGGATGGGCGAAGCGGCCCCGGTTTCCTGGGGGGCGGGCTGCGTGTCTGCCGCGAATTCGGTCGCGGTTTCGGGGCGGGTTTCACGATCCCGCCCGGCAGTCGCGGCTTGCTCCGCGATGCTGCGCTCCGGCTTGTCGCTTGCGCGCGGGGCGTGGTCCAGCAGTCTGGCGTTGTCGCCGGCGCAGCGACTGAGGGCGTTGGCGTTGCCGCGGAGTTTCAGCTTCATCGACAGCGAGAGGTCCGGCGCCATGGAAAGCCGAAGATTGTCGAGGGCGGTCAAGGCGAAGGCGAGGATCTGGCCGACGGTCACCAGTTCGCTTTGGCCGTTGGCGCGGTAGGCGCCGATCACCTCTGTCGCGGCGGAGCGGGCGAGATGGTTGTCGGTGATGCCGCCCGCCATCAGGAGGGGTGCGAGGAGACCGAGGATGAATTCCATCAGGTAACTGGGAGGCGGGGCGGCGGCGGGATCGGTCATTTTGGGTCCTTGCTGGTCGGGGGGCTTGTCGCGTATCCGCTTTGGGAGGAGGGCGTGCGGCGGGAATTCTGCGTCCGGAACTCTTGAAAACGGACGTGACAGCGTTTCCACTCAAGGCGGAAACGCTGTCATGTCGGGGGGTGTCAGGGGATCAGGTCACCCGGGCGGATGGGTCGGATTTTTGGGATCTTCCTGATGCCCATGCGCAGATTTTCCTCGTATTCGCGGCGATAGGCGAGGCCGAGGCGGCGGGCCATGTAGGCTTTCTGCTGGGGCGTGGGGTCTTCGGTCAGGATCATGCCGCCGCCGGGCAAAATGCCCTCGGTATTGGCGATGTCGAGGCCCTCGTTTTCCTTGTCGATGCGCTGTTGTTCGAGGACGGCGTCGGCGACGGCGAGATCTGCTTTGGTCCAGACCACGGGGGGCTCGGCGCCGGGCTCGGCCCCGGCGTCGGGTCCCGCGCCGTTTTCGGTCCGCCGGCAACGTTGTTCCATTTCCACCATGAAGGCGGTGGGGTCTGTCCTGGGCCAGGCGCGGCTGGGCGGGCGACCAACGGGGACCGACATCGGCCTGGCCTGGCGGCGTTCCAACGCTCGGAGCACGGTATCGAACGCGCGGGCGGCGCTGGCCGCCGTCGTGATGTGGCGGGTGCTGTCACCGCTGGGGCGGCGGAGGTTCATGCCGATGCGCCAGCAAGCGGCCGCGGCATGGTAGGCGGAGAGCGCCTGGACACCGAGCATGACCTCGATCTCATCGCGGGGGTGAAGGGCGGCAAGGGCGGTCATCGCGCTGTACATGCGCCGGTGTGACCACGCCTTGGGTTCGGCTGGGTCGAGGGGGAGCGTACGCATGAGTGTGCGTACGGCTTCTTCGATGAAGATGGGATCGAAAGGGCCTTCTTGCTGGAAAATGGCGTCCCGGTCGTAAGGCGGCGCGGAGTTTGGGATGGGTTCGGGCATACGTGTTCGTGTTATGTTCCAAATGAAAACAGAGGTGGGGGAGGGGAGGAGTGGTTGCAAGGGGAGAGGGGTGGGATTTTGGACGGCGGATGGACTGACGGCCGGGTGTCCGCACCGGCTTGCCGGCGGCACCGGCTCTCGGCTGCTGATCTTGACAGATCCGCCGCCGTTTCCCATACTTCACCACATGGCGAAGTTTCAAGGATCGCAACTCGACCGGACGTTCGCGGCGCTCGTCGATCCGACGCGCCGAGCGATCCTCGCGCGTCTCGAGCAGGAGGGGAGCGTGTCCATCGGCGATCTCGCACGCCCCTTCGCGATCAAGCTTCCAGCGGTGATGAAGCATCTCGACGTGCTGGGCACCGCGGGGCTCATCACCCGATCGAAGAAGGGCCGCACCGTCGCGGTGCGCCTCGCACCCGAACCCATGGAAGAGGCGATGAACTGGCTGCGCCGATATGAGCGGTTCTGGTCGGCCCACCTCGACCGGCTCGCCGCTTATGCCGAGGCCGAGGAGGCGAAGGCCGGAGCGGCCGAAGACACAGGAGACCAAGCCATGACGAGCCTGACCCTGGTGCGCCGGATCGCGGCGCGCCCCTCGATCGTCTTCGACGCGTTGACGACGCCTGACGGCATCGCCTGCTGGTGGGGCCCCGACGACGGACCGGTGCTTGCTTGCCGAAACCGACATCCGCGTGGGCGGTCGCTTCCGGGTCCGGTTCCGGATGCTCGACGGCAGCGAGCATGAGAGCAGCGGCCAGTATATCGAAGTCGACAAGCCCACCCGTCTGGTCATGAGCTGGCGTTGGACCCACGGGGGCGAGCCGGAGGAAGCGGGCGAGGAGTCGCGTGTCGAGATCGATCTGCGACCGATCGATACCGGGACCGAGCTCACCTTCACGCATTCGCGTCTGCAGACCGAGGCGTCGCGGGCCAGCCACGAGCAGGGCTGGAACGGCGCGCTCGACAAGCTGGTACGGCATTTCACCAAGGACCGGGCATGAACATAAGTTCGTGTCTTATTACTGCGGAGTAAGCATGCAGCTGTCTGCGCTGCTTCGAAACAGCAACCGGGAGAGTGATATGATTCCAACCATCACCACCTTCGGCTGGGTGCCTGAATTCGCCCGCGGCTTTGTCCGCGACATGCGCCCGCGCTGGGCCTTCGAGGAGGTCGGCCAGCCCTACGGGGTCGACCTGATCACCGATTCCAAGACCCCCGAACATCGCCGCTTGCAGCCGTTCGGCCAGGTACCGACCTACCGGGACGACGAGGTCGCGATCTTCGAGTCGGGCGCGATCGTGCTGCGCATAGCCGAACGCGCCGGCAAGCTGATCCCGGCTGGATCCCGCCGCGCGCATGCGCGCGCTGCAATGGCTGGCGGCGGCGCTCAATTCTGTCGAGCCCTATGTCATGGCACTCGCGGTCAACGACATATTCGAGGCGGATCGCGAATGGTCCAGGGCGCGCCACGTCAAGGTGGTCGACGATCTGAAGACACGGCTCGCCGATCTCGAGGCCGCGCTCGGCAACAATGTCTGGCTGGACGGGATCGAGTTCACGGTTGGCGACCTGATGATGATCTCCGTGCTGGCGCGGACTGCGCCGCACCGCCGAGCTTGCCGACTTCCCGCGTCTCGCCGGCTACGTCGCGCGCGGCGAAGGCCGGCCAGCACACAGGAAGGCAATGGCCGATCACATGGCAACGTTCGACGCGCCGGTCCCAGCCTGATTTTTGCCCGCCTGAACGTAAAGGAGAAAGAAACGATCGAGGAATTTCCAGGGCTTCGTGGTTCCCGTGATGACGGAGAACAAACAGGCCTATCTCGACATGGCGAAGAAAGACAACCGACACGCATAGAGAGGTTTCTCATGGCAAACGTCGACACGACCCGGAAGAAGATCGCGACCTGCCTGTGGTTTGACCACGGCCAGGCGCACGAGGCGGCCGAGTTCTACGCTGCGACTTTTCCCGACAGCCATGTGGATGCCCGTCATCGGTCGCCGTCCGATTATCCTGGCGGCAAGCAGGGTGACGAGCTCACCGTCGAGTTCACTGTGCTGGGCATGCCATTCCTTGGCCTTAACGGCGGGCCGCATTTCAAATTCAACGAGGCGGTCAGTTTCCAGGTCTATACCGACAGCCAGGAAGAGACAGATCGTTACTGGAACGCGATCGTTGAAAACGGCGGCCAGGAATTGCAATGCGGCTGGTGCAAGGACAAGTTCGGCCTGTCCTGGCAGATCACGCCCCGAGCGCTGATGAACGCCATGGCCGATCCCGACCGGGCGGCGGCGAAGCGCGCCATGGAAGCCATGATGGGCATGAAGAAGATCGACATCGCCGCGATCGAGCGGGCGCGGGCCGGGGGGCCGGTCGCATGACCCTGCAGCTGTTTGGCCATCCGTTTTCGTCCTACACGATGAAGGCACTGATCGCGCTGTACGAGAACGAGACGCCGTTCGACTTCCGAATACTTGGCCCGGATCAGCCGGAGAACACCGCGGAGCTGGCCCGGCGCTGGCCGGTCGCCAGGTTCCCGTTGCTCGTCGATGGCGGGACGATGGTGGTCGAAACCAGCGCGATCATCGAGCATCTCTCGGCGTTTCACCCCGGTCCGGTGCCGCTGATCCCGGCTGATGCGAAGGCAAGCCGTGCCGGTGCGGATGCTCGATCGCGTGTTCGACAGCCATGTGATGGGCCCAGTGCAGACAATCGTGTTCGATGCGCGCCGTCCCGAGGAGGCTCGCGATCCGTTATGGCGTCGTCGCAGGCCCGAACCGCACTCGATACGATCTACGCCTGGCTCGACCATGCCCTGGCGGGGCGCCAATGGGCGGCCGGCGATGCTTTCACGCTGGCCGATGCAGCCGCTGCGCCGGCGCTGTTCTACGCCGACTGGGTGCAGCCGATCGGCGAGAATCGCACCGACGCTGAAGGCCTATCGCGCCCGTCTGCTGGCGCGTCCCTCGTTTGCCCGCTGCGTCGACGACGCCCGTCCCTATCGGCCGTTCTTTCCGCTCGGTGCTCCGATCGGGACTGACGCCGGACGGTCGATATCAAGGAGAACGATCATGACCAGCGAAGACCTCGAACTTTCCGTTACCCGCCTGATCGACGCACCGGTCGAGACCGTCTGGAAGATCGCCACCGAACGCCTGGAAGAATGGTGGTGCCCGAAGCCCTGGACGGTCGAGATCGTCGAGCAGGACTGGCGCGCCGGCGGGCGCTCGGCGATGGTCATGCGCGGGCCGAACGGCGAGGACGATGCCGCATGAAGGTGTGTTCCTCGAGGTGTCGCCCGGCAAGCGCTTCGTCTTCACCGACGCGTTCGCCGCGGGCTGGCATCCGCAGGGCCCGTTCATGGTCGGTGCGATGGAGTTCGCCGACGAGGGCGGGAAGACCCGCTACACCGGCCGCGCACGCCACTGGACCAGGGAAGCCTACGACCAGCATAAAGCGATGGGATTCGAGCAGGGCTGGTCCGCCGTCGCGGAGCAACTGGCCGCACTGGCCGAGGCGGAGGCAAAGGCTCCCGCACGCTGAGGATTCCTGCCGCCCTGGCGCCGGCGGTTCGTCTGTTGTGCGTCCGTGCGTTGCATCGACTACGCGCCGGGCATCCGGCGTTGTCTCATTATGAGGCAGTGCACGCCGGGAAAAATGTTTCGTTGTGCGACGCCCCAGGTGGCACCAGGCGATTTATTGCAACCGCTGCATCGCGCCCGCCATCAATTCGATCTGCCGGGCGAGGCGTGCCAGGGTGGCGTTCCCGCTGTCGGCGGGCCGCGGCGGCAGATCCAACGTGCCGGCGGCGAGCAGACGCATTGATGTGCCGATCCAGTCGCGCCACGTCCGCAACGTCTCGCCGCAGGTCCCCGCGGCCAGCGCCGGGTCATGATGCAGGGTCGCCAACCGCCCGGCGCATCGACGCAGCGCGGCATCGATCGCCATCGCGGCCTCCAACGGGACCTGCTTCCTGTTGCCTGGTTCCAGAAGGGCGCGGGTGATGAGCGCCTCCAGCGCGTTGATCGCGACGCCGGCCGCGCGCCGCGCCTGGCCGAGCGAGGCCTCGGTGGATTCGCCGAGGAGGGCGGAGAAATCCTCCTCGGCGTAGTTGGCGTGAGCGGCGATCGCCTTTTTCACCTCGGGTGCCACGAGGTCGGGTTCCCAGCTTGGCCACAGGAGGAAATTCGCCGCGACGGCGATCAGACCGCCGATGGTGGTCAGTGCGGCGCGCGCGAAGGCAATCGTCCACTCGCCGGTGTCAGGGGCGCCGGTCTCCACGAGCAGCACGACGAGGGGCGTCAGCGCCATCATGAAGAGGCCGAAACTGACCGCTCTGACGGCGAAGGCCAGCATGGCGAGCGGAAACATCGCTGCCGCGATGGCCAGGGGCGAGGTGCAAACGAGGCCCACCGCGGCGGCGATGAGACCGCCGGCGGCGGTGCCGGCGATGCGTTCGATGGCGCGGGTATATGTGAGGGAAAAATAGGGCTGCATCGTCGCGACGACGGTGATGGTGAGCCAGTGATCGTAGGGGGTGAATCGGTACATCGTGAATGCCAGCGGACCAGCCGCGGTGACGGCGGTGCGCAGGGCGTGGCGCAGGGCGGGGGATTGCCAGTCGAGATTGGCCCGCAGCGGACGGATCAACTGTGGCCAGAACGGGAGCGACCGTCCGGCGGTATCGACGTCCGGCGTGATGTTTGCCGGCACGGCGAGCGTATGGGCGATGCGCAACCGCTCGGTTATCCGATCGAAGACGGCGCGCAAGGCGGTGTCGGCGGGCAACTTTCCGAGATCGCTTGCAATTGCATCGATGGCGCGGTTGATGCGGCGATGGGCGTCCGGATCGTCGGTGACGATGGCCCGAGCCAAAATCAGCAGCACTGGGCGCATCCGGCGCAGCAGCCGGTCAGCGCCGTTGCGCTCGGCCTGGGAGGCGTGTTCCAGCAGGTCGCTCAGCGCAATCAGGCCGCCGAATATCTGGTCGGCGGTCTCCAGCCGGATGATGGCCTGGGCGGCACGGTTGCTGGCGGCGCCACGTGACCGCAGCACGTCCATGACGGCGGTGCGTGCGGCCTCGATGGCCTCGCGGGCCGCGCCGCGCAGGAGGCGGGCATGGCGTTCCCAGTCGGCTTCGCTGATCGCAGGCGCCCGTATGAGCGCGCGCAGATCGCCGATGAGTTGCGCCAACGTGCGATAGGATCCGGCGACGGCGCGGCGAGCGGGGAGGAACGGGTAGATCCGCCAGATCACCATGGTGAGGAGGATGGCCCACAGGGCGCCGCCGATGAAGGCGGCTGCTTCCACGCCGGCCTCGGTGAGGCTGGGGTTGGCGTAGTCGAGCGACAGGATCTGCACGGTGCTGAGCAGGGCGCCCACCTGTTGCGGGGCCTGGCCGTAGATGCGCGCGAAGGAGGAACAGAACAGGCCGAAGATGCCGAGCGGGAGGGCGACGGCGGGGCCGAAGCTGCGCAGCAGGCCATAGATGGCGGTGATGGCTGCGCCGGACAGGGCGAAACTCAGCAGCACGGGGACCCGGCGGCGGATAGGGCCGCCGGGGTCGCAGATGCAGGTCAGCAGGGCGGCGAGGGCTGCCTCGCGCAGCGGCGCCAGGGCCAGGTATTCGCTGAGGGCGATGATGGCGGCGACGGACAGGCCGGCGCGGACAGCCTCGGACAGGCTGAACGCACGGGCGTTCACGACGATTGGCAGGCGCGTGAGGCCGGGCGGAATGGACAGGGAGGCGAGCCGCATGAGGGGCTTATTGCCGCCTGGCCCGGAAAAAGTCGCGCAGCAATGTTCTCGCGGCGGATTCATGGACGCCGCCGATAACCTCCGGGCGGTGGTGGCAGGTGGCGGCGTCGAATATTCGGGCGCCGTGATCGACGCCGCCGCCCTTGGGATCATAGGCGCCGAAGATGAGGCGGCGAATGCGGAACAGGCTGATGGCGTGGGCGCACATCGGGCATGGTTCGAGGGTGACGACAAGGTCGCAGTCGGGCAGGCGGGGGCTGCGTCTGATCGCGGCGGCGGCGCGCAGGGCGAGGAGTTCGGCGTGTGCGGTCGGGTCGTTTTCGGCCTCGGTGCGGTTGCCGGCCCGGGCAAGGATGCGGCCGTCCGGGCCGAGGACGACCGCGCCGACGGGGATTTCGCCGCGAGTGGCAGCGGCGCGGGCTTCGTCGAGTGCGGCCAGCATGGGGTCCGGGGTCATTCCGGGATGATAGCCTGTTGCTTACGGGACGGGGGGATTGTATAGCGGGCGCCTCGCGCGAGGCCGGCGTAGCTCAGGGGTAGAGCAACTGATTCGTAATCAGTAGGTCCGCAGTTCGATCCTGCGCGCCGGCACCAATTAAATCAACGGCATAGACGGCATTTTCCGCATCCCGTCTGATCTCATTCACGGGCCGGGGCATCACTGGGGCATCAGTGACGCCGGGGCACGGCCCCATCCCGATCCTGCAAGTCGCCCCCAGGTCTGCTGATCCCGTGTGGCGCGACATGCCCGCTGTTCCGCTGTCTGCGGCCTCCGAAAGTCGCGTTGCTCTCCGAAGTGCGAGCGGTCGCTCTGTGGCAGCAGCGACACAGCCGGGAATTGAAGGGGACACCTAGAAATTCTTTTTGGTTGAAACCGCCAGAATTATCGAGTTCTAATTCCTAAGCTATGGCGAGCTACGCGCCGCCGATGACAACGTAAAACCAGGGCACCTTCGGGTGCCCTTTTTCGTTTCACCCCAAATCCAATCGAGGTTCCCAATGTCGAAGTCGCGATCTCGCGGCGACGGCCGACGCGTCCGCGCGTGCGTCGGTCCGCCGCGTTTTCTTTCATCCCGATCAGGCGAAGTTCACGTTGCCGCAGGCTCAGGCCTTCACCGGCCAATCGCGATCGACGCTGTATCGGCTGTTCAACCAGGGTTTATTGACGCCTCAGCGCATACTCGGCCGCACCGTCATCGACGGCAACCAGCTTCGAGAAATGCTGGCTAACCTGCCGGCCGCACCCGTCCGGCAAAACCAGGATGCGGCATGATGGACGCCGCAGTCGCCGCCGGGCAGTCCGACCTGGACCTGAACCCGCATTTTCGGCGCCGATGGGGCGAACCGCCGCCTCGGAATCGAAAACGCCCGGGTCGCGACACCCAGGCGCTTCGGAAACCAACCCACCACACGGATGCGCCCTATACAGGGTTCGAACTGTTCACGCAACAGGTGTTGTCATGAGCAGGATCGGGTTTCCGTATCAGGGACCGAGAGGTGGCGCGCGCAAGGGCTTACGCGCGACCGTGGCGCGCCTCGCCGACGAGCTGGCAAAACGCCTCGGGCGGCCGCCCTCCGATGAAGAAATGGCACGGACATTGGCCGTATCGGTGGACGCCATCAAACGCGCACGCGGATCCGAAGGCGGCTGACCAGATGAGCGGTATCCCGTTTGAGTATATCCGTGGCGCTGCACTGGCGCAGGCCGGGCGCCTTCTGCAGGACTGGTTCCCGCACGGCCGAGTAACGGGCCGCGAGTTCAAGATTGGAAGCATAAGGGGTGAACCTGGCTCGTCGCTCTCTGTAAACTTGGACACCGGTATCTGGGCAGACTTTGCCGGGACGGAACGAGGCGGGGATCTCATCGATCTACGCGCAGCCATCGCGCACGGAGGCAATGCCGGCGACGCGGCACGGGAGTTGGTAGACGTGTTGGGGCTCGACCGCAAAGCGCCCCGCAATGGAACGGCCCACCATCCCGTCAGGCCGACGATACCTAAGCGCTGGACCTCGATCTTTCCGCCGCCGGTTGACGCCGGGAAGCCGCCCGCGGCGGTCCTGGACGGCTTCGACGTCGTATATGAATACTGTGATCATGCCGACCGGATTACCCACTACGTCGGGCGCATCGAGGCCCGCGGTGGCCGGCGCAAGGTGTTCATCCCAGTAACGTTCGGGATAAAAGATGGCGTTCGAGGTTGGCACCGCAAGCGCCTCGATGGACCTCTGCCGCTCTATGGTTTGAACCGGCTGTCCGCATTCCCGAACGCTCCGGTGCTGCTGTGCGAAGGCGAGAAGGCCGCCGACGCGGCCCAGTCGCTGTTTCCGGACCATGCGTGCTTGTCGTGGTGCGGGGGCACGGGGTCGGTCGATTCCGCCGACCTTGCGCCTCTGCGGGGACGTGACGTGACTATCTGGCCAGATGCCGACCAGGCTGGTTGCAGCGCCGCGCAGAAGCTGCTGTCGCGCTTGCCAGGCGCTCGCGTTGTCAGGGTCGACGATCTCTCCGATGGTTTCGACGCGGCGGATGTGAACCCGGACGATCCGGAGACATGGCTTGCGGAGCGGATGCGCGCCGCCGGGGGGCGCACCGTCCGACCTCCGCTTATGTTCGGAAAACTGCGCGTCCACTCGATGGAAGATCTTGGGGACGCAGCGCCGCGCGGCTACCTGGTCAAGGGATTGATGTCACCTGGCGAGATGAGCGTCTGGTGGGGGCCGCCGAAGTGCGGAAAATCATTTCTCTTGCTCTATGTCGCTTACGCCATCGCTCAAGGACGAAGCGTATTTGGCCGGCGCGTCAGGGCCTGCCCCGTGCTCTATGTCGCGGCCGAGGGCGAGGCTGGCCTGGCAGGACGCCTGCGCGCCATACGCGACGCCATGGGGCCCGCGCCGCTGTTCCACCTGATCGCCCAGCCCGTCGACCTGTTCCACACCGGCGGCGACCTCGAGAGCGTGAAGGCCGCGGTGTGTGACAAGCGAATCGATGCTGGAACCGTCGTTCTCGATACGCTCGCTCGTGTCATGGCTGGCGGAGACGAAAACGCTCCACAGGACATGGGCGCGCTCATCACCAACATAGGCGCCATTCGGTCCTACACGAACGCCCACGTCGCGGTGGTCCATCACGGAACCAAGAACCCGAACGGTAGCACTCCTCGCGGGCACGGCAGCCTGATCGGTGCCGCTGATATGGTCGTCGAAGTCGCGAAGTCGGACGGTATGCGAACCGCGACCGTTACCGCGGCCAAGGACGATCCCGAGGGCGCGGCAATGTCATTTTCGCTCCGCGTAGTCGAGATGGGCACAGACGAGGACGGCGACCCGATCACGACATGCCTCGTGCAGGAAACCGACGGCGAGCCAGTCACCGCGCAGAGGCCAAAGGAGGCCAAGCTACGCGATCAGCCGGCGCTGATGTTGCGTGAACTTCGGAACCTGATGCTCACCTCGGGAGAGCCTACGTCACCCATTCCTGGCGGCCCAATCGTCACCGCGGTGACCCGTTTAACGTTGCGCAAGCGGCTCATAGATCGGGGCTGGTTCACCGACAATCTGCTTTGCACTGCTTTGGATGGATCGCAGCAACTGACGCGCGGCGCTTACGGGGTCGAAAATACCGCTCTATCTACATTGAAAAGAAACGGCTTTGTCGCGTTCGATCGAGCCTTCGTGTGGCTCTCATGAGCGCACCTGCTTTGCATTGCTTTTTTGCTTTGCTTCGCACTGCTTTGTGCTTTGGCTGCTTTTTCCCCCCTTTAGGGGGAAAAGCAAAAAGCAAAACACCAAAGCAGATCAAAAGCGGAGAGCTTCCGAAGCATCCGGCCGGTGCGTTCGCCCGCCACCGAACATCGTCCACCAAACAAAAGGAACCGACCATGCCGACGCCAGACCCCGACGGCGAGCGGATCGCCCACCTCGATGCGATCGAGGCCTGGGGCAAACGCTGGCCGGATGCCGCTGCTCTACTCGCTGCCTTGATCACACGCGTGACGATCGTTTCCGACGATAGCGAGCACCTGTTCATTGCACTGGGCATGATAGGCTTCGTCCAAGCGGCGAATGAACTGAGGCCGTTGTGGGCGGCCATCAGCTGATGCCGAAGACGCTGAAGATGGGCATCGCGCTCAAGCCTATCAGCCTGGCAGCGACGATGCGCACGATCCAGACCGATGTCGAAGCAGGCAGCGCCGAACGCGCCAGGATGTATCACACCGCACGCTGGCAACGCGCACGCCTGCAGTTCCTAGCCGACAACCCTCTGTGCATCGAATGCCATCGTGCAGGCATCGTCGCTGCCGCTGCGGTAGTTGACCATCGTGACGGTCACCAGCGTTCCGACTGGCGTGCACGTTTCTGGGACGAACGCACGTGGCAACCGTTGTGCCTCGATCATCACAATGCAAAGTCAGCGCGTGAACTGGCGCAGTGGAACCGGGCAGCGGGATCGAGCCAGAAATGACCGAGGCATGCACCAACGATCAACGGATGCCAGAGGCATGCACCGCACGCATGGGTGGGGGGGTCTAAATGTTTCGCGGGGATGGTCTCGCTCACCGCCGCCCCCCTTCGCGATAGAGCCGCCCCGAAATTTCAAAAAATCCGCCAACGAATTCCAGTGAGGTCAACCTGATGGCGCCGTCGAAATCAAAACCGAAACCAGCATCCGCCGCGCCCAATCATCTACCGCCGCCGCCGCATCTGTCGGCCGCAGCGGCACAGGTGTGGCGCGAGACCGTTGCGAACATTGCGACCATCGATGTTGCGGACAGCGTGCTGCTCGAAACGTTCGCCGCTGCGGTGCTGCGTCAGCGGCGGATCGCGGCGGAGATCGAAGCCGCCCCGATGCCTGACACAGCGGGCAAGATCTTGCCATTGATGCGAGCCGCCTCGTCCACCGCTGCGGCGATCAAGGGCCTGGCTCGCGCGCTCGGTCTGAACGCCACCGGGCGCCAACAGCCTCCGCAGGAGAAGAAAACAGGAGGCGGAAAGTGGGACGATCTATGAAGCCATTCCCGAGCCCGCGGCCGCTGTTCCCGATTGCCGGACCGATCCGCGGCCCGCTGGAGATGATCCCCGTGGTGGCGGACCCGACGGGGCGCGGCGCGAGGGCGTGGTCCATCCTGGCGCGGCTGCCCATCACGGAGGGCGAGCACAGCGGCAAGCTGATCGGAGAGAACGCGCCGCCCTGGCAGGAGCGCTTGACAAGGCTGATTTTCGGCCACGTCGACGGCGAAGGTCGCCGCGTCATCCGTGAGGTGTTCGCCTGCATCTCGAAGAAGAACGGAAAAACGTCGTTCGCCGCGGCGCTGGCCCTGACGAAATTGCTTTTGAACGAGGAGCAGCGCGAGCAGGTGGTATGCGTGGCTGCGACCCGCGTTCAGGCCCGGATCGCTTTCGATAGTATGGCCGCGATCATCCGCGCGGACGCCGAGTTGGGCGAGCGCTTCGAGATCGTTGAGCACCGGCATAGCATTTCATACGCCGCCACTGGCAGCACCGCCAAGGCGCTGAGCGCCGAGTTGTCTTCGCTCGTCGGTTTCAATCCGTCCCTGGCGCTCGTCGACGAGTTGCACCTGCTGGGCGCCACGCCGAAGGGCGGCAAATTGCTGAACCAGGCCCGAACCGGCAGCGTCGTGCGCAAGGAACCATTGATCGTTTCTATCTCCACCGCGCCACTCGAGCGGTCCGAAGGGGTTTTCGAGGCGACGATGGCGAAGGCCCGCCGCGTCATTGCCGGCGATGAGACGGATCCGCACTTTTTCGGATGGCTTTGCGAGGTGCCAAAAGGCCTCGATCCTGAAGATCCGGCGAACTGGCACTGGTCAAACCCGAGTCTCGGATACACCGTGTCGGTCGAGCGGCTGAAGGCGAGCCTGGCGAGCGCCCGCTCTGACCCGGCCGCACTTCGCGATTTCCGGTCGCAAAACCTGAACATCGCCCCGGACAATTCGGCCGGAGAAGGCCGCTGGATGAGCGCGAAACAGTGGGATGCTGCGGCGGATACCACGATCACGCTCGAGGCCCTGATCGGCGAAGCGCGCGCGATCTACGTCGGATGCGATGGCGGGGGCCTTGATGATCTCAGCGCGATTGCGGTCATCGGCAGGACAACCGAGGGGAAATTCCTCCTTTGGACGCATCAGTGGATTTCCCGCCAAGGGTATGAAAAGCGCAAAGCTTTTGTTCCCTATGATGACTTCATCGCCGCGGGCGAATTGGTGGTTTTCGATGGCGGAAAGGCTGACATCACCGGTATGGCCGAGGTTGTCGATCTCGCCGCCGCGTCCGGCAAGTTGAAGCTGATCGGTATCGACAGCTACGGCGCGACCGGCCTCAGTGCCGCATTTGCCGATTGCGGTGCCGAGGTGATGACAGTGCCGCAAGGATGGAAGCTCACGCCGGCGATCACCTGGATCGAGCGGACATTGGCCGACGATAACCTGCGCCATAGCGGCACAACCGTGATGCGATGGAATGTCGGCAACGTCGTGGTCAGTCGCCGCGGCAATGGCTTCGAAATCGGGAAGGCAACCGTCGTTGGCAGCGGGAAGATTGACGGCGTCGCCGCTATGTTGAACGCGGTTGCGGTGTGCTTGGCTGGGGCCGAAGCCGAGGCCAATTTGCCTTACGCTGACGGTCGCCCCCTGTTGATCCTGGACGACCGCCGGCCGTCGCCACCGCCGCCCGTGAACCGCGCCGCGCCTCGAGCCGAGTGATGGCGGCCCTCCCGGCAGGCATTGAGCGCCTCAGCGCCGTCGCGCGGTTCCTCCGTGACGTCGACCATCCGTTGGCCGAGTGGCTTAGCGAGGTGATGTCTATGGTGCGCACCGGCGCCACGCTGGAGGCAGCGCTCGATCTTGGGCACGGTTACGACGGCGCGTGCCGTCAGCAGGCCCAGGCCGCGGCCCTGGAGGCTCTGGTGGCCGCAGCGCCGGTCCGGCCAACGGCGAATGCCCGCGCCACCTGGATTGCCCGCCAGGCAGGTGCATATGAGGCGAACGCGTGGTGCCGTGACCGCGCGAGCAACGTCCGACCCGGCGGCACCAACGGGCATCTCTTCGACCTCCTGATGGCCGGCGCGAGCCTCTCTGCGCGTTCAATCCGCCGCCGCCTTCCCGAGTTGGCCAAAATTACCGGTGAAGTGGCCAACATTTCTGAAGGATAAGATTTCCATGGCAATTCTTTCACGCAAACCGACCCCCGCCTTCGACCCGGTCATCACGCCGCTGGCGGATCATCCCGAGCACATCCGGCTTTCGGCGATTCGCCGGGCGCTTCTGAATGCGGCCGCAGACCGCCAGCGCGAGCTCGACTTGGCGGCGATCGAGGCCGAGCTCGCCAAGCCGACCAGCGGCAGTGCTCGAGGGCCTCGAGCGGATACGCTGCGGGCCCGTGCCGAGACGCTCCGCAAGGCCCTTCCGGCGCCCGTGGTAGCGCAATCCGAACCCGACGGGCTGCCCCCAGCCGTCGTGGCGGCCTTGGCCCTGTTGCAGGGGGAAAAGGTTGCTCTCCAGCAAGATCGCGGCGCACGCCTCAATCAGCTGCGCCAAGAACTGGCGATCATCGAGGCGGCCTCGAGCGGCGTCAGTGTGCTGCTGGACGAACTGAAATCGGAACAGACCGTTGAGGCCGCGACGGCTCTATCGCCGAAACACCGAGCCGCCCTCGCTGAGATTTACGCTGCTGCCGCCGCGCTCGCCGCAGCAGCCCAGGCCGAGCGAGAGATCATCGTTTCGCTGATCGGCGCCGGCTATGACGCGGCCGAGCACATTCTCCAGCGTCCTGGACTGGGCGCCGCATCCCGGCTCGGAACGCTTCTCGAACACGACAGCGAAATTTCCTTCTTCAAGCGCCGCATGCAATCTCTGGGAGTGATCTGAGCGATGATACCGTTCGAAACCTGGCGCGCTGAGATTGCCGCCGATCTTGAGAGCGCCCGGGCCGATCTGGCAAGCAATCTGGAGGCCCTGGCCGAGGCCGAGGCTGCCGTTCAAGAGGCCAAGCGCGGGCGCCGTGAACTGGCCGCTGCAATCGCCAGGATTGGGCAGCATCCGACCCTCGCCGGCGCGCTGCAGTGGCGGGTTCATGCACACGACGCGGCCCTGGTTCAAGTTGATGCAGGCGTCGTCAGGGCGCGCGGCGATGTCAAAAGCTCCCACGCGAAAATTCGTGACTTGGAAGACGCACTTCTCCAGCTCCACGCGATGGCACCGCCGGTGCCGGCGGCCGATACCGAGGCTTGGCTCGACGCGAATATCCTGAATACAGAAACGATGCCCGTGGCCGGGACTCCCCGCGGTGTCGTCAGCCGGCCGTTGGGGCACAGCAGCCCGGCGGCCGGCGCACCCTCCGGAGAGAATTGAGATGCGGCGGACTTCAGTTCCATGTGCAACTAAGTTTGCCGGCACCGTCGGCGAGCGCCAGGTTCGCGTTGTCGCGTCGGACGGAAGCATCGACAGGATGGGCGATGTGCTCGTTCCGGGCGGCGTTATCCTCGATGAGTATCGGCGAAATCCAATCATCCTCGCGCAGCATGATCCGCAGCAACCCATCGCCCGTTGTGCCTCGATCGGGGTTGAAGGATCTGCCGTTGTCGCTCTGATCGAATTTCCGCCGGCCGGCACGAGTGAAAAAGCCGACGAATACCTGGCGCTCCTGAAGGCTCGCGTGCTCGGCGCGGTGTCGGTTGGGTTCCTCCCCCGCGCGTGGGAGCCGATCAAGGGAGGGGGACTGAAATTCACAAGCTGGGAGTTGCTAGAGTTGTCAGTCGTTTCCGTCCCGGCAAATGCAAATGCCCTCGTTACGGAACGCGCACTGCGCCGCGCCGAGGAAACTGCATCCGGCAACTGCGGGCGCCCGATCGGTTCGGAATGCGGCCTCAAGAACATCGCGGAGTGCTCGATTCACGGGTTCGGAGGCGCCGGCACCGGCCGCGATGACGAAACCGAGGCGAAGCTGGCCAGGATCCGCCGCGCGGCCGACCTCCGCCGGCGCACCGAGGGCTTGGCCGCCGTGCGGTTGATGGACGATCGCAGCCCAGACGCCTACATCCCCCGGGCCGAGGCCGAGGAGCACATCGCCCTGCTGAGGGCCAGGCATGGGCTGCAGCGCTCCGATCCGCGTGTCGTGGCCGCGGCGGCTGCGTTTCGGCTGCGGGGCGTATAGACGATGAGCGGCATCCTCGGCGCTGCAGCCGGTGCCTTCGGCTACGGCAATCCCTCGGCCGACGAAGTCTCCATCCGCGTCGGTGGAACGACCATAACCGGCTGGGAAACCGTCAGCGTAACCCGCTCGGTCGAATCCTACCCGAATTCATTCGTGGTAACCGCCTCAGATCCCTTCCCCGACGATCCCTCACGGGCGACCGTGTTCCCCACCGGTCCCGGCGAGAAGTGCCAAGTTTACATCGGGTCTGACCTGATCCTGACCGGCTACGTCGACCAATACACCATTAACATCGGCCCGGGCCACCACAGCGTCACAATCACAGGTCGCGGCATCGGCGCTGATTTCTACGATAGCTCCGCCGACCTTCTCGCATCGCCGCAACTGCGAGGCGCGACGATCAGCGCCTCGAACGCGCTTGATCTGGCATCGAAACTGGCGAAGCCATTTGGTATCGTGTGCCGAAGTGCGGTTGCTGATCTTGGAGTTCCGATCCTGCCGTTTTCAATTGCGCTTGGCGAAACGAATTACGAGATCCTCGAGCGCGTCGCACGGTATAGCGCCTATGTCATCTACGAGGATCAGAACGGCGCTCTGGTGCTAGATCGTGTCGGGACGACCTCTCACGCTTCCGGCTTCACGATGGCGGCTCCCGCGGCCAACTCTGCCTCTCTGGGCCTCTCCCTGTCTGGACTATCCGCTACGCAGACGACGGGCAACATTGAAAGCGCTTCGTCGACCTTGAGCTTCAACCAGCGGTTTTCGACCTATGCGGCGACGTTTTCTTCGATCATGCAGTATTCGGAATACAGCCCGATCAGCGAAAATATTGCCGTTGCAGTAGACCCAACAATGCCGTCGTGGCGCTACCGGCCGAAGATTATTATCAGCGAACAGGTAGATCCTTCGCAATCCCTGGCACAAAAACGTGTCGACTGGGAAAAGGCGCGACGGATCGGCCGATCCCAGGCGATCAGCCTGACCTGTAACTCCTGGCGGGACACGTCGGGTGCGCTCTGGCAGCCGAACATGCTGGCTCCGATCAATGCGCCGGCGTTGAAGATCGTCAACGCGCAGTGGATCATCGGGTCAGTCACTTTCCGCAAGGATCGGTCCGGCACGCACGCCGATGTGATGTTGATGCCGCCGGCCGCCTTCAACCCGGAGCCGGTGGCCCTGACGCTTTGGGATCGCGAAACAATGCACTCCGTCGCGCCTGGCGGCGCATCGCCCGCGCCGGCAACACAGCCGTAAGGATCAAACGATGGCCGGTAGCAGCGGTTTCAGCATCTCGATCACGGCGGTTGATAAAACCGCCGGTGCGCTCGACAATATCAACAAACGTCTCGCCCGCCTCGGCGCTCCGGCTGAGCGGTTCAATCGGGCTTTGAACAAATTCGGTGATGTGTCGGGCGTCAGCCGCGCGGCGGAGGCGTTCCGTTCACTGAGCCGCGGCGCCGAGGACGCATTCCTGTCGATCGACCGCAGCTCGTCAGCGATGTCATCCCTGACGAGCGCGGCGTCGCTCGCTGGCCTCGCGGCGTTGGCCACCAGGTTCGCCGACCTGGGCGCGGCCACGGGACGCACCGCACATCTGCTCGATATTCCGGTTGTGCGTTATAGCGCCCTCACCGGCGCGGCGAAGCGATATGGCGCTTCGGTAGATGCGGTGCGCAGCAGCCTGAACGCCATTCACGAAGAGATCTACTCCGCGGTTTACAACAAAGATCAGGCAAGTATTGCCAACCTTGCTATGCTGCACATCAATCCTGGGACAAAGGAAAATCCAGCCAACGATCTTGATGTCCTGAAGCAAATCGCCGATCGCGTGGCCGCAACCAAAGACGTTCATGGTCGGGAAAACATCCTCGATATGAACCATATCGATCGGGCCATGCTCCCGCTGATGGAGAAGGGATCAAAAGGCATCGAGGACGCGATGGCCCGCACGCAATTTTTGGGCGGGGCAATTACGAGCGAGATGGTTCGGAACGCGACGAGAATGCAGGCCGCTCTGGCCGACCTCTCGACCGCCTTCGGCGGCATCGCCAACCGTCTTGGCAATCGGCTCGACGCGCTCATGGCCGGCCCCGTGGAGCGGTTCGATAGCTGGCTCGGAAACCACAAACCCGAAGCCGACAAGGCGGCCGTTGGCGTCGGCGCCGGTGGCGCTGCGCTTGGTTTGCGGATGGGAAGGCCGCTGCTCAGCATGGTCGGTATGGGCGGACTGTCGGACATTGCGCTGCCACTCCTTGGCTCTGGTGCAGCCGCCTGGAGCATGTATCGATCAGGTCAGGACTCGGCGACGGGACAGGATCTCGCTGCCAAGAGTGGCTTCACCCAGGTCGCCGGTATCGATGCGTCCGGCATGCCGACAGCCTATTTGAACCCGAAGACGGGTGCGACCAAGAGCGCGATGGAGTTCGATCCGCGCTATAACCCGGCGCTGCGCGGGTCGCCATCGGTAACCACGCCAGGCGCCCCTCGGGTTATGGATGACCCAATCATGCGCGGTTTCTTGAACACGATCGCCGGGCCCGAGAGCGGCGGCCTCTACGACATCAAAAACGGCGGCAGCAGGTTCAGCGGCTACGGGAGTTTTCCTGAAGGTATCGGGCCTGGGGGAACGAGCACCGCAGCCGGTAGATATCAGTTTTTGTCTTCAACCTGGCACGATGAGCAAGATAGGCTCAGCCTGACCGACTTCGGCCCGGACAATCAAGATGCTGCCGCTTGGGATCTGGCGAACCGGACCTACCGCGACAAGACCGGCCGCGATCTGCTCGGTGACCTGAAGGCCGGCGGGAACGACATGCGGATTGCCTCGGGTTTGAACGACATCTGGCCATCGCTTCCTGGCGGTTCACAGAGCCGCGAAAGTCTCTCAGAATTTCACGACGCTCTCGCTCGTAATACCGGCGGCGAGGTGAACGTGAACGTCAGGTTTCAGAATGCGCCTCCTGGAATGCGCGCCGATGTCCAGACATCTGGCAACGTGAAAGCCCCGCCTCCGGGCGTCGGAACCACGCTGCCATTCGCACACTGACGTAGCGATGTTGCGCGCCGCGGCCGTGAGCGCGCGAACCGGGCAACCGGACGCCGGCATCGCCGGTCGGTTGTCCGAGCGGCTCGGGTATCAGGCGCGGTGGATCGGGTTGGTATGAGCCGAACGCACCAGGCGTCGGTCCCCAAGCGGATCGGCCGCGGCCAGTCTCGTGTAGATGGCTTCCAAGTCGGCCTCCAAGGATGCCACCCGGATCACACCGTGTTCCGTCACCTTCGCGGGGGTGCCGGCTGAAGACAGGGGCACCAAACGGTTGCTGTCCCAGACGAGTTGACGCAGGCCTGCATCGTCTATCGCATCGATAACCTGCCAACGCTCCAAATGCTTGCCGGTCAATTGATCAAGGGTAATTTCGTTCATCTTGCGCCTCCTGCGTAACGAGATATACACCCCATCGTCACCGGTATCGAGCGCATCGAAGCTCAGCGGGACTATAGGTCTTCTGGCCTAAGACCGGTCTTCTTGCTGATCTTGGCGAGCATCTTCGGGCCGATCTCTTCGCCGTCATGAAATGCGAACGTGTAATCCTCGTAACCGGGGCGTGACAGCACGCGGTGGGATGACGCCTGTCGCTTAGTCTCCCAGCCGATCCGCCGCAGGGCCCGGAGGACATTCGACGCCTTCGTGCTGGGCCAAGTGCTCACGTGAAGGCGAGGAGCTCTCTCGTAACCGAGGGTGGCACGGGCTCACCATGCTCGATGCGGTCGCCTATGACATGGAAGGCAAGCGCCAGGGCGCGGCGGCGCGCTTCATCTTCGGTGGCACCGTATGCCAGCACGCCCGGAAGTGCGGACACTTCGCCAATCCACCGACCGTCGTCTTCGCGATCAATTTCGATCATGAAAGTGCGCCTCCTACGGCACAGTGGCAAACATGTGCACTCGCACGCTATAAAATAATGGCCATAGGCGCAATGGTGAGCGGTGTCACGCTCTGCTCTATGGCTTGCGCAGCCGGACGCCCGCGCCGCCGCCGTTCTCCGGGATGAACTCGACGCCGACCGCCTCCATCGTTGTCCGGATCGCGTCGAGCGTGCGGCAATAGGGTTCCCGGGCCTCCCGCTCGAAGTCGGCGATGGTCTTCCGGGCAACACCAGAAGATGCTTCCAGATCCCCTTGTGACCAAGCGAGCAGCGCGCGGGCAGCTCGGCATTGAGCGGGCGTTATCGTCGCCACGTGCAAACCTTACTCATTTTGTGTTGACCCACTAAATGTGTCGGGTTACACAATATGCGTCGGGTTGCTCCGACACAACAGAAAACGGCCGGGTGAGCGGCTGGTATCCGCGCACGACCGGCCTAACCGAGAACATGGAGACAGACATGCCCACGGCTACCAACAATCATACCACATCCCGCCGATCCGCGCTCGGCCTCAGCGCCGCGGCGATCGTCGCCGGCATCACCGCGCCGACAATGGCCCGCGCCTCAGTGCCGGGCCCGGATGCCGAACTGATCGCGCTGTGCGATCAATTCCTGTCGATCCAAACCGAGTGGTTCCTGCTCCAGGATCACGACGGGTGGGCTACGGACTTCGGCCCGAATCACGCTCGCTACGAGCACCTGGACAACGAGCAGGACCGCCTGCTCGCGTTGATTGATAAGGGGCAATCTCCCACCACTCCGGCCGGTTGTGCTGCGATGGCGCGCGTCGCACTGACCTTGGCGATCTTGGATACCGAGGGAAATTTCAACTGCGACAGCACCTTCGAGGAACTGCTGGTCATGGTCGCCCAAGGGATGGCGCCCGGCTTCGTATGGCCTCCGCGACCCGGCAGTTGTTCAACGGCTCACTGGGCGCCTCAAATGTCTCCCGCGGAAGTCGCAGAATGCCAAGCTGCAGAGGCCGCGGCAACGGAGGTGCGTGCCCAAGCCTATAGGGCGGCCAGGGAGCGTGAGCGCATCGCACGCAGGGCCGAAAAAGGTATTGGAAGCGTTCCTGCCGGCAAGCAAGAGATGCTCGGCATGGACGTGGACGGAAGCCTCTATGTATGGTCCACCGAAAACATCCAGCCGATCACCGGTTTCGATGATCTAGGCCCCCACATCTCCAGCGGTCATTACCTAATCTGGTGGCGGGGACATGCTGTTGCAGCCCACCTTTCCAGTCGAATGGACTACATGATCGATGTCCAATTCATGTGCAATTCCGGTCCGACCGTGGCCATGGAGCGGCAGGAGGTTGAGGACATCGTCGTGGGCAAGATGATCAAAGATCCCGAGCACCACGCGAGGATGATGGCCTCGTTTGATCAGATCGAAAAGACTTTGCACCTCCGCCAGACGTCGGCGCGCAAGCTGCGCGGAAAGGTGCTTGCGTGATGAACCGACCGTTCCGCGCCCCTGGCGAGCCGCTGCCCGACAAGCCTCCAGTCTTCCCCGTGGCAAAGGTCTACTGCCCACCGCGGCGCAAGCCGAAGCCGACGACCTGATCCCACCGTCTGCCGCAGCATGGCCGTCCTTCGGGGCGGCCTTCGCTTGTAGGGGCGACCAGGACCTTTTACATTGATACGATGCAAAAGCCCGGCCCGGTTCCTTTGAATTGAGGACACCAGGGTCCGCGCACTGTGCGGACCCTCCAGGGGCTTCTCAGCCTGAAGACCTTCCACGCGCGCGAAGGACGCCCTATGTTGGACAGAGGTCGTCAGGTGTTGCTCCTCGCGCGCGGGCGAAGGCCGTTGGGACAGTGCCCATAACGATCGAACGGCCTGCAGGTTCCCGCCGCTCCGGCAGATGGCTGAAATCCTTAACGAAATCAGTGTTACCGCCACGGTGGCAAAAAACCCATCGTTACGGTCGCGCACCGCGCGCAGAACATTGAATTCATTGGGTCCAGAACTGGGCCGGGCGAGGGGGCCGGGAAAGCGCGCCACCGGATCACGGGCAAAAATACCCCGCCATTGGCCAGCCGGAACATGGCGGGGAGGTTGTTATAGTGATGCGGAGCCATCTTCGGGCTCCGCCGTCGACGGTAGAGAGAACCGCCGGATGGTGCCATGCACGAGATGCGGAGGCCTGAGACGATCTCAGCCGGCGCGCTGCATCAAAACGACGTTCGGCGCGGAAGCCTTCCCGTCAACGATGCGGGCAACCTCGGTTGCCCAACCGGCCAAAGCCGCGCGCTTCTCGTTAATCCATTCGTGGCGCTGATAAATGCCGGCGACACCGGAGCGGCTGCCTGACGTGTGGCCGAGGACCGCTTCCGTCACTTCAAACCGAACGCCGAGCCGTTGTAGGCCGGTTGCAACTGACCGCCGAAGATCATGAAGGCGCCAGCCCGTGACGCCGGATGCGGTATCGAGGGCGTTCTTGGCCTTCGACCAGCCGGCAAACGCCGTTCCTTTCAGGCCCGGGAAGATCAGACCGCCTCCACATTCTGCCGGCAGCAGATCCTGGACGGCGCGGCAGAGAGGGACGGCATGCGCTTGAGCATTCTTCGACCGGGCGCCGGCAATGGTCCACATCGAGCGATCGGCAGATACTTCCGACCATGCCATTGCCGCCACCTCCTCGCGCCGCTGACCGGTCAGGATCATCAGCTTGACCAGCCTGCCGAACGTCGCCGGGATGCCGCTGGCGTCGGTTGCGTGCCAGATCGCAGCCAGTTCGGCATCAGTCAGCACGCGATCACGCTTCACGACCTTGGCGGGCGGTTTGAGTGCGGCGAGGTCGGCATCGATCAAGCCGAGTTCCGCACCCCATTTGATGACCGGCCGGATGTAGCGAACCGCCGCCGCCGCTGCCTGGTCCGAAGAGTGCATGACCGCCGCTGTTTGCAGATCAATCTTCATCAGCGCCGCAACAGGCCGCGTCATCTGAGCCTTAAAGACGTTGCTGATCTGGCGCCGGCAGTCGCCCCATGATCTAAGCTTCTGCCCACGCACCGCGCCATAGCGATCGATCAACGCCTCAAGCGTGCCGATCCCGGCCTTGGCGTCCTTCGCTGTCGCCCGCGCCTTGCGAGCATCCGCTATCGGGTCCGCCGCCTCGTGCTTAACCCGCTGGCGCATGGTGCGGGCAGCCTCGCGAGCCTCCGCCAATCCCAGCGCCGGCCACTGGCCCAACGGAAAGCGCCGCATCCGGCCTTCTCGGTCTCGGCATCCCAGCACCCACGCCGGCGAGCCGGACGGGCCGATGCGCAGCCGCAACCCCGGCACACCTCCCTTACCGTTGTCCGACAGCTCCCGGCGCACCTTTTCCAATTCGCATTCCCGCTTCGCGCGGTTGATCGCTGGATCAGTGATGGTCACGCGCATCGTTTCACTCCCGTCGGGGCATCACCGGGGCATCACCGGGGCATCACTGGGGCATCACCGGGGCATCAACAGCACGCTACAAAACGGAACGGCCTGGAACATATATTGCGGGAGCATCGTCGAGAAAGCAAAGGAAATCGGCGGCTTTCAGCGATGGATAGGAACGGTTCGGAACAATATGGGACACCGAACAGAACGGCCGCTCTGGTAATTCGTAATCAGTAGGTCCACAGTTCAATTCTGTGCGCCGGCACCACCAACCCACCGAGACGAAGAGGTCTTTTCGAGCGCCCGGTGAAATCCCGGGAATACCGAAATAAATGTTTGCACCGTGTCCGCACAAGGAGCGTCGATGTCCGTTTCCCGCGGTTGGCCTGATCCCGCTAATCCAGGGGTGCCGATCAACACCGACCAACCCTGGCCGCACCTGGTCGTGGACGAGAACCTTCAACGGAGATGGAGGCGGTGGATTCGGGGCGGCTGGACCTTTCGCGACTACATCACGGGCCGCAGCACCGGGTCGACCGTTGAGGCGGGGAGATGTGGACGTATCTCGGCCCGGACGTCGCGCCGGACGGCAAGCCAGTGCCATAGCACGGCGCTCGGGCAGACCCGAGGGACATTTATACGCATGCTGATCAGCCTCGTAGCGCTCCTATCCGCGATCGCGCTCACGGCCTGCACCGCACCGGACGACGGATCAGAGCAACCCCACCATGGGCAGACTGGACCGTATATCGGCGGTGCTGGAGGGGTTGGGTTCTAGAGAGTGTTCTCACCTTGAGTGGAAGCGCTCCAGCTCAGAATTGTCGAGCAATTTCATGAACATAAGGTCGCTTCGTGATTTGGGCCAGACTGATATTGCTCTATAGGTGTCGCGCAGTTAAGTTCTTGCTTAGACCATTTTCATCCTGACTGTGCATGACGAAAATGGTCCAGGTCTTTGTTTGATCGCATGATTCACGCGCCGGGGACGTTCCGCTCACCGCGATCATGCTCTAGTTCCACCAAGGCAGCTACCATCCGGGCATGCCTGACGGATCCCATCTCCGCCCTGCCACTCCGGACGAGATTGCCGAAATCCTGTCCTTCGCGCTGCGTTACCAGGGCCGGAGGCGTGTCCACGATGCCGACCAGGCGATGGCACGGATCACCGCCGATCGGCTTGTGCGGCACCTGGAGCAGTCCGGGTTCGTGGTCATGAAGAAGCCTCCGGTGCCGACGTCGACGTCCGCAGACCATCTACCCGGGCGCCCGGCGGCCGAATAACACACACCAGCCGGTTCAGCGTCCGGTGTCATGTGCAACCTCTACCTTCCTTCAGACAACTCCAACTTGATGGCCATGTCGCGCCCGATGGATCATCACGACACCACCGAGGGTCAAAGCGGCGGCGACGGCAAGTATGATCGCAAAACGCCCGTTGCGCGCCTGCGGTCGGCGCTTTCCAGTGCTGCCGGTCTCGCGCTGGAACAGACCGGTCGCGTGCGTGCCGGGGGCACGATATGTTCGCCATTGGCGACCATGCACTGCGTGTAGGCGACATTGTACCGATCCTGGGTGGCGGCCGCGGCGTGCCGGCCGGCAGCACTGCCCAGCAGGCTGCCGGCCACCAATCCCGTTCCGGCGCCGACAGCGGCGCCCCCACCGGCGTGGCCTGAAACAGAGCCCAACGGCGCACCGGCCGCGGCGCCAAGTCCGGTGCCCAGCGCCGCGCCCGCAATGCCGCTCTTGGCGGCGGATTGCCCTGGCGTTTGTCCCCTGGTCCGCGCGGAGGCATAGGCATGGCATGTCGCGTCGTGCCGCTGGAACACAGCGAGGCTTTCACCCTTGGCGGGGAGTGCCATCACAGCCGGAGTGGCTGGGCCCGGTGCCGCGCATCCGGCAAGGCATGCACCGGGACGAACAGGTCACAGTCTGGCGGGGCGTATTTGGCCGCGCGAGGACAACGTTCGCATCCGGGAAGAACCTTCCGTTTCGAGTAAAGAGACCGCTCGCGTTGGACGGCGCGTTACGCTTTGCTTTGAGTGGCTAGGTCTTAGTTCCGGCCGGCCAGTACCAGCCCGCGGAGGCATAGTACTTCTTAAGCTGCGCCACGATCGCGGACGCTGTGCTCGCTCGTGGGTCGGGCAAGCCCGCCGCGCAAATTCATGGCGATATCGATACCGCCGCCGATCGCGAGATGAATGGGGTTCCGAGTGGCCAGTGCCACGGCGCCAGGCAGGATCAGGCCGGGCTTCATTCCGCTGTCGCCGGATGTATTGAATGCCGTCAGTGAAGTGCCGCCTGATCCATCAGCACTTTCGAGTTCGGTCTTCGCCTGCAGTTCGGCATGGCCGAGGCCGAAGCCAACGACGAAGCGCTCGACCAGGCTTCCGGGATCAGCCTGGACGACCGACACGTGCAGTAGTGCGGCGCCTCGGTGCTGGGATCCCGGCTCGAAGGGCTCCGCGGTCACGCGTGCCCCTGTCAGCCGCTCCACGAGAGCGGATTGGAGCTTGGATGCAACCTGCTGGGCGGCGTGTGTCTGAGTGGCGTCGGTCATCGGAGCGGCATCGACCGCCACCAAAATCTCGGATGGCGACGGACCGGTGGGCTGCACTGCAGCGACGTTGCTCACCGTCGCCCCTGCGCAGCCGGCAAGGCCGGTCAGGAGTGCGGCAAATCCGGCAGAACGCAATGGTGCCATCGGCCGGCACACCGTTCCGACGTCAATTCTGTTTACGAAGACTTTCTGGTCGTCGGTGAACATGGGCTCTCTCCGCAATTGGTCCTGTTTGATACGGCTGATGTGGCGCCCGCCCCCGGAATGCGGAAGCAAATGGAAAAGAAAACCGCGGCCACCGCTTTTCCGGTGGCCACGGCTCATCTGCGTTTACGGAACGTAAGCGTAATATCCACCCGGCGCATAGACGACCGGCGGGGGGGCATACGCCACGGCCGGCGGTGCAGCGTAGGCGGGATGCGAGGCCGCCGCCACGCCGACGGCGGCGCCTACGGCGAGCCCTGCGGCGGCCCCGACCGCGGCACCTGCGGCATAGCAACAAGGGCCAGGGCCCCAGTGGCCGCCGTTATAGCCCCCCCAATGGTTGACGGTCGCCGTGTTGCCATGCGGTCCGGTGTACGTCCATCCGCCCGCGTGCGCGGGAGAGCCGGCGGCGATAGCGGTGGCCGTCGCGAATGCAGAAGCAAGCAGGAGTTTGCGGATCATGGTTGATGCTCCTTCAGGTGGGAACGAGATTGATACGACTAACGCGTCGCGATGCGACGCGATCACTCACGAGGCGGTCCAGTCATTGCGATCAAGGTAGCCCTTGTTGGCGTGGTCCATCTGCTTGAAGCGCTTCTGCAAGACCGCCTGCTGCTCCTGCGTACTCATTTGTTGAAAGTGTTGCGCCCGGAAGCCGGTGCCCGCCATGAGGTACCGTTCCGTGTACCAGCTCGAGCTCCTGGAGCGTGATTCGCCCGTCATGGTTGACGTCCGCATCATCGAAGTTTCCGCGCGTCTGAGCGTGTGCCAGCGGTGTGCCGAGATGGGTCACGACAAGTGCCGCGAGAACAAACCGCCGCGGAAAATGGCAAGAGTGGGGGAACATCATCATCTCCGTCTGCGTGGTCGACAGAGGTGATACGTTGGGATCCAAGCGATCCGACGCGGCAGCGGCGTGCATGTCAGGAATGCAGTTGGCTCGAGCGTGTCCACCTCGAGCGGAAACGCTCCAGCTAATAATTGTCAAGCAATTTCACCAGCCTGAGGTCGCTTCGCGATTTGATATTGCTCCAGACCAAATGTTCGCCTGCGATAGGGGCGCCCGGGCTCAAAGTATGCAGGCGTTCGGGGAGCGCGGTAAGCTCGCTCGACAGCCCCGAAGTGACGGATGGAGTTTGAAAATCGTCAGACGAAAACAGCGAGCCTTCAAGGTCGTCAATCTTACCTGATTTGTTGAACGCAGCATTGCGTAGCTCGATTCCATTCGCCCCCCGGAACAGGCACATGATTTTCATTCCTGTTTCGTATTTATCTGCCGCCACTTCCACCTTGACGACCGCCAATTCCTATCGCACGGTTGGGACCGAGGCCCACAATATTTGGCAGCGAGAGACACGCGCGTTGCGCGTTGCGTGATCAACCCAATGTGTCTGTAGATAACCGCTGGCCGTCCGCCAGAAGCTAACGTGACGATAACGTTTGTACAACTGTAGAGAAACGTTTGGCGACCTTGGCATTCTGCCGGACTGAACGAGGGTGTCGAGCACGACGCCGTTCTGGTCCAGGGCACGCCAAAGATCGTCCTGCGGGCCCGGGATCCGGATGAACACCTCGTCAACCCGCGACTCGTCACCGGACCGCGGCGGGCGGCGAGCAAACGATTGACGAACATCTCGCCAAACTTCTTGCAGCAGCGCTGAATTGTCTCAGGAGACGATAATGCCCGCTCGGCCAGCGAGAGTTCGATATCTCGAAAGCTGAGGCGGGCGCGTGATGCAGCGAAACAGCGCGGGTGATGATCCCGGCGGCAAAAAAGCGATGACGGCAGGGCGGGACGGTCGCGGGCCAATGGCGACAGTCTCGCTTGGCGCCAACCGGCCTGCCTGACCGGTTATCGTGACAATGCAGCGTCAGGGAGCAGCGGTCGCCGCCCGACAATCCCAACCTGGCCGGATTGTTAGGTGGGCTACGGCGAGGGGCCGATTCGTGCGTGTTCCGCCTGCCGCTCCGCGATCAGCCTCCGCCGCCCGTCCGGCGATACCTTCGCCAGGGCATCCACCAAGGGGTCGCTGAACGCGTCGAAGAAGCTGTTCAAAGCCATTTGCCAGCGGGTAAGGGCCTGATGCACTGCGTCGGCGTTGAAGGGCTCGGCAGCGATCTGCCGCGCGACCGCGCGACGCGCGGCTGCGAGCTGCTGCGCGGCATCCTCGAAGCGCGGCGTATCGCTTCGCATGACTTGCCGGAACGCTGCCGCATCCGACGGCGCGAGGCTTGCCTCGGCGTTTGCAAGCGCCCGTGCCAAAGGATTTTCGCCTGGCGCGATGGCAGGTCTGCCGCGTAGAAGATGCCCGCCAATCAGAGCGACGAGGAAGATGTTGAGGACGATCGAGGCCGGGAGTGCGATCCGACGCCATCCTCGCGCGGCTTGTGTCTGAGCCATGGTCTTGTATCAGTCCGAAAGAATGTGAAGTGGCGTCGCCTGGAACGCGGTAAGCACACTGGTCGGTGCAGGTGCCGGGCCAGACAGCGAGCCGATCAGGAGTCCCGCCATGAGAGCGACGCCGCCGCTCGTGGCAAGCCCGAGCGATCCCAGGTGCGGGAGAACCCAATCGCGGACCGATGGCAGGCTCCAGCCTGACCACACGCGTCCCGGGTCGTGTCACCGGCGGTGCGGTGATGCGGGCGGCGACACCGGATCGCAGTCGCGCCAGTGCCGCGTCCTGGTCACCCGGATGCCAAAGCGCCCCCTCCTCCCGGCGCCGTGCCGCGCCGATTGCGTGATCCTCGGCACGTGCGGCCCCGAATATGGCGCGGGCCTCGGGGGATGCATCGAGTAGTTCCCGAACATCCGCATGCGTCGCCGCGGGCCAGCGTTCGAGATCCGCGCCATAGCTGTTTGCCAGAGACGCAAAGCGTTTGAGCGACAACATGGTCAATCATCCTTCCTATCGTGCTCAGCGAGCATGTGCTCCCGGAGAGTGGTCCGTGCGCGCGCCAGCAGCCGCTCGACCGCCTTGGCGGAGAGGCCAAGGATTCGCGCCGCTTCGGCACCGGACAGGCCTTCGTCGTACACCAGCGTCATCGCCGCGCGTTGCCGTCCGGGTAGCGTGCGGAGTGCGTTCGCAAGGGCGTTGTCGCGCTCGCTTGCCGCCAAGACCTCGTCCGCCGCGGTTGCCGGATCGACCGCATCGAACGTCTCCGGCAGGGGCTCCGGCGTTCGGCGCCGACGTTCGTCGATACAGAGATTGACAATGATACGATAGAGCCAGGTCCGGAACCGGGCACGCGCCGGGTCAAAGCGGCCGGACTGGTTCCAGGCTCGCACCATGGCTTCCTGAACGATGTCCTCGGCAGCCGCGACGCGCAACGCGAAGAGACCATGGCGGCAGACGATCTCGTCGAAGGCCCGACGGTCGCCGGCGGCCGACCGTGACGCGAGTTCCTCGTCTGCTATCTCCGCATAACGGCGCGGTCCATTCATGGCCGTGCTCGCTCCCGTGGCCGCCTCCGAAGCGAGCACGCCCCGCGTGATCTCCAGCCATGATGCCGTCGCATTCCCCATCCCTGCGCGCCGCGCCGTTGCCATTCGTACTCTGGCTGGATGATACGAGCGAACCGACGCGAATCCCCCGTTCGGGCCGAGGACGCGCGCTCGCAGAGTCTGGCTCACGTTTTTGCTCCTCACTCTGCCGGTGCCTGATGCTCGGCCACCGCCCCCGGGTGGCCGAACAGGCAGACCAGCCGCTCACGCCAGGAGCGCGCATGGATCGCGTCGCGGACCATCGCGATCCATTCCTGGAAGGTGAGCCGGAGTGGATTGCGAGTAGCGACGGGGTGGACGAGACCGTAAACAATCGTTGTTTCAGGCTTCTCATCCGCGAAGGTGCCGAATAGCCGGTCCCAGACAATCAAGATGCCGCCGTAGTTGCGGTCGAGATACGCCTCATTGGAGGCGTGATGTACTCGGTGATGCGAGGGGGTATTGAAAACCCACTCCAGCGGACCGAGCTTGCCGATCAGGTCGGTATGCAGCCAGAACTGATAGAAGAGGTTGATTGCGAGCATTGCGCCAACCCCGGTCGGGCTGAAACCGAGAAAGAACAATGGCAAGTAGAACAGCCAGTTTCCGGACAGAAACTCCGTGGCACCCAGCCGAAACGCGCTCGCGAGATGGATCTGCTCGGGCGTGTGGTGCACGACGTGGGACGCCCACAGCCAGCGTATCTCGTGACCCGCACGATGCATCCAGTAGTAGGCGAGCTCTACCCCAAGGAACAGCAGCGCCAAGCCCCAGGCAGTGTTGAGTGGGACAGTCGCGGTGCGACCACACAAGATACCCCACCGGCGCCACGACCATCGCGGTGAGAAGCTGCGCCGGCATGCGCATGACGAAGATGGTGACGCTCGTCAGCATCTCTCGCCAGGGGTAGTCGCTCTTGCGGACAAGCAGATACCACGCAATCTCGATCGAGACCGCAACGACGATGAAGAGGTAGACCCAGCGGACGAAAGCGTTACGGGCGTACATGTGTTGTCTCCGAATGCAGCAGCCAGACATCGGCTTGCTCCTGATACGAAGACGCTGATCCCGCCCCCCTTACGGAGACTGTCCACGCGTGGTTCCGGCGTGCGTCGCACGAGCCGCACGCCCGGCGCGTAAGATGGATGCGTCGCCACGGCCAAAGTCAGCCCAGAGGCCGTCGCGTGGCCATGCCTCGTGCGTATCAGCCGAGACAACAAGCGCGCGGGCGGCGTGATCCGCCTTCGCTCGGGACGTACCGCACCGTCTTACGATGAGGCATAAAGACATGAACGCATTTTTCACTTGCCTGCGCCGCTTCCGCGCAAAGTGACGTCGGCAGCCACCAGCGCGTCGAGGCCGCTTCGGCAGAGAGGTCGTTGCTCGCGTTCCGGTTGCCGCGGCACCACATGAACAACGCCCTGCAGCGGATTATCGTACAGTGGGAGCAGGCAGCGTTGCGCAGGACGGCCGCTGGCGCAGCACTCGCGGATGATGTCCGGCGCCGGATCATTCTCTCAGCCCAATCTCCGACGCGCTGTTCGGCATGACCGCCGAACTCGCGCCGTTCGAGGATCGGCTCGGTTGGCTGGTCGAGGCGACGATAGGGTTGCTCGGCGATGACACGCGGACGATCCGCTCGGAGATCGAGGTAACCGGACGCTGTCCCGAACCGCTCATCCCCGTCGTGCTGCAGGTGGTCCCATGAGATGGTTGGCAACGCGGTGCTGCACGGGATGCATATGCGCTTGCTAGACCATTTTCGGCCTGCACAGTCAGGCTGAAAATGGTCTATGCTTGATCGGACCGGCAACCTCCACCAGTGCCCGGGATCTTCCCCGAACGCATCTCAACGGCGGGTTGTTCACCTGGTGGTTGACCGATGATGACCTGATTCGAGGTGTGCATCCTGGCGGAATCCACGGATTCGCCAACCGAGGCAATTATCCAACTGCTGGATCGAGGTTGATCCTTTCCTTCTGGCGCGGTGCTTCTGCGATCCGGAATACCGAGGCATAGCGGATTTTCCAGTCGGCGCGGCGTTCGCGGAAGGGTTCCAGGTTCCAATATCCGATCGGCCAGCCGCGTGTCAGAGAGGGGTCACCCCCATGGACCTCCCGTATAAGGTCGACGACCGGCAGCCATCCCATCCGCTTCGCAACGGCGGTGCGAACGTCGAGGTCAATTCCGGTGACAAAGAGGAGGCCGCCGGGCTTGACCAGTGCGGCCACGTTAAGCAGGCAGTTTTCTGCCGTGACGGGGGCCATGTGGCAAAGGAACCGGTTCGCCACGACGATGTCCTGAGGACCAACTACATCGAGAAGTCGTGGATCGGCCGCATCCCCGTGGCGCCAGGTCACGCCTTCCCGCAGCCAGGGCCTGACCTTCGCGTATCCGTGCTCGATCTCGAAGATTTCCGCTACCTCATCGTCGGTCAGTCTCTCAAAGATCCAGTCCGTCTGGTGTGTATCCGTATCGACCGACATGTGCTCGCTCTCCGGAGACTTGACCATGTTCGGAGATGAACAGGACGCCGTGGCCAGTGAATAGATTCCCCGTTCGGCGAAGGCCAATATTGGCGGTGATATGTCCACAGCCTGGAGGACAACCTTCAGGTCCGGACGTGCGGAGCGGATAGCCCAAAGAATTGAATAAACCTCCGCTCCCTTGCTGCATGCCAGTACGGTGATCGACAGGCTCGAACCCTCCGGCTTCTGCTCCAGCAGACGAAGCATCAACGTCAGCTCCGCTCGGTTGCGGAGAAACAACGTGGCGAAGGACTGGCTGCGCCTGGAATCGCGACGCACCAGGAAATTCACATGGCGGCCGTAGGCACGACCGAACCCGTTTTGGCGCAGGGTGGCAGGCAGGTGGTTCCACACCCATTTCGTGCAGCGCACGTAGGCGGTGAGGCACCGCCGAGGTATACCGGACCCTGCATACCGAGTGAGAACAGGTCGAAAACCGACGGCCAACTGCCCCAGTGCCATGCCGGACCTCATTGCGATGATGCCGAAAAGTCAGAAAAGCCGAACTGCGCCGGATCGAGACGTCCCTGGATGAAGAAGCCCATCCCTGGATTCCCTTCGGCGTAGGTATTATCCGATGCGGAAACGAGCAGCCGATCGCCGTGACCGTCATTCTTGTTCAGGAGTACCGAGATCACGTCTCCGGAAATCCTGGCAGTGAAGATGTCGCCGGTTCGCGGAGGCATCACGCCATCGGGAAACGTTGTCTGGTTTGCAAGATAGGTGAAGTCCCCGAAAGCGCCGTTCCACCGCACGATCTGGGCGTAGGATCCGTCCCAGGAAAGGTTGCATTCGTAGCCTCGTGCTTCGGTCGGCGTGTCGGACCAGCGCAGCAGAAGCTCGACTTCGCGATAATTGCCTTTGATCGCGGGATCCCGCCACACAACCGCCCGGGCCGTCTGATTGGGGCCGAAACCGGCAAGGTACACATAGGAATCATCATACCCTCCCGTCCCCGTCTGAGTGCCCACCGCATGACCGGCGACGGTCCGCACCTGCTTCCACCGGTATCCCGAGTGGTGCCAGACGCCACCTTCGGAGATCGGATTCTCCGTCATTGGATACGTGGTGCTGAAGCGTCGTTCGGCGTTCGGCGCCACGCCTTGTGCATGGGATCCTTCCAGCAGCGCCAGCCCGACGCTTGCCGCCCACGCGACCCGTGGCAATACTGTCGCCAGAAGCATGCCCACCCCGCGCACGATGCGCTTCGTTCGGCTCCATCGTGCGACCCCATGACCGGTCTTCAACTCCACAGCAGATTTCCCTCTCGCCGCGCTCCGGTCGGCGCCCATTCAGCCGGATACAGCCGTCAGCGCCTCAGTTTCGCGAGGAAAGGGCTTTCTCGGCAGCTCTTTCGCCGCTCTTGAAGCTCTCGTCCGTCCACATGTATCCCCAGTCGCCGTACCGCCCGCAGTAGATTATGCTGACGTCGTCGAGGTAGCTGTGTACCGTCTCGAGAGCTTCGTTGCGGTCATGGTCAAAGATGACATTCGCGTACCGCAGGCGCAGGGCGTGCCGCGTCACGATGCGATCGTCCTCGCGGAGCAGGCCGCACCGATGCAGATCATCGATGACCGGTTCAATCCAGTCCTCGGGGTTTCCGGTGAAGGGCCGGTACTTCTCGGAAAAATAGACCTCCGCCTGAATGGCGCCCATGCCGGGCGGCGCGTTGTTGGGCGACAGCATGTGCGGAAACGACAGGCGGGTGAAGCAGATGTCATCGTCGTAGAAGTATGTCATGTGAGCGCTCGACAGATCCCGGCGGTCGACCCCGAGGTTAACCAGCACGCAGGTAGAACACGCCAGTCGCCGCGCCGCCGCGACGACCTCATCCGGAACGCCGCGGATCATGGGAATCAGATCGGGCAACGGCACCGAGGACACAAGGGCGTCGTATGCTGCGACCCGTCCGTCCAAAAACCGGATCTCGCGTGCCTTCGGATCAACTGAAACCAGTGTATGGTTCAGATGCAACTGTCCCATCGGAAGGAACTTTCGGAGGTAGGAAAAGAACCCTCCGCGTGTCGGATAGCGGAAATGGGTGATGTAGTGGCTGTCCGACGGCGCCGGCGCGACAGCACCACGGACCAACTCCTGCAGCGTGGGACGATAAAAGCGCGGCCCAAGCCAGTCCGTCGTCAGGTTCTCAGCTTCCGTCAGGTGGTATTTCCGGGCGTACTGCATCGGGAAAAGCTCGGCGAACGTCCGCCCGAAGCTTGCCAGCAGCCAGTCCGCATACGTCTTTATCGGGAGCTGAGGATCCTGGCTCTGCTCGGCGAAATCGGTGATCACCTTTGTGACGATGTCCGCCGGCAGCCCGTGCAGGTGAAGCTGCACCGGATGCGGTGCCCAGTGGCCACGCCAGTAATTGTTGAGAACGATGCGCTCCGCCTCGTACTCCTGATCGACGCTGTCGGCAAAGAGCTCCTGGATCCGCTGATCCTTGGTGAAGGAGATGTGGGGGCCACGGTCGAAGATGAAGCCGCCGTCGAGTTGGACGGAGGCCGTATGGCCTCCGGGGTACCCGCTGGCGTCGAACATGGTGGGGGTTATCCCCGCCGCATGAAGGCGGTAAGCCGAACCAAGGCCTCCCATGCCGCTACCGATCACCACGATGTTTGGCATTACGACAGGCCCCCCCTGTGATCTCGCATTGGCCCCTGATTCGTCGGCGAGCCATTCTCGAGTCTGGTTTCGAATCGCTTGATCTGGGCGCTGGTCAGCGCCCGCAGATCGGTCCCGCAAGCGAAGCCGCGATACCATTCGACGATCCAGTCGAGCGCCATCGGCAACGGCACATGCGGACGCCAGCCGAGCGAAGCCCTTGCCATGGACGTGTCCAGCCGCAGCAACCCCGCCTCAGGCGGCCGCGCCGCCGCATCGCGGCACCATGCGGCGCCAGGGCCCCACGCCTGCGCCAGCAGGTCGGCCACCCGGGACACAGGCTGCGCGTCATCTTCCGCGGGACCGAAGTTCCAGCCGCAGGCGAAACGCCGGGCATCCCGCGTCAAATGCTCGGCCAGGAGCATGTAGCCGTACAGCGGCTCCAGGACGAACTGCCAGGGCCGGACCGCCGCGGCACTCCGGATCAGGCAGGGCGTTTTGCTCAGGAAGGCCCTCATCAGGTCGGGAATGAGCTGGTTGCTGGTCCAGTCGCCGCCGCCGATCGCGTTGCCAGCGCGCGCGCTGGCCAGGGCGACGCCGTGGCTTTCGCTCTGCCCCGGCGGAAAGAAGAAGTCCCGATAAGCGGAGGTTACCAGCTCGGCACACCCCTTGGAGTTCGAATAAGGATCGTGACCGCCCATGCGCTCGTTCTCGCGATAGCCCCAGATCCTTTCGCGGTTCTCATAGCATTTGTCGCTCGTCACGTTCACCACCGCGCAGCGCAGGCCCAGCTGGCGGAGAGCTTCCAGGACATGGACGGTGCCCATGACGTTCACGGAGTAGGTCTCCATGGGATCGTCGTAGCCGCGGAGCACGACAGACTGCGCGGCCAGATGAAACACCACCTCGGGCCGGCATGCTGCGAGTTCGGTCTTAAGACGGTCGAAGTCCCGGATGTCGGCGAGAACCGACCGCATTCCGCCGGCGACAGCCGCCTGCTCGAACAGGTTCGGCGATGTCGGCGGGCTCGAGCGCATAGCCCGTCACCTGCGCTCCCAACATGTCCAGCCACAACGACAGCCAGCTGCCCTTGAAGCCGGTATGTCCTGTGAGAAAGACCTTCCGGCCCTTCCAGAACGATCGGTCAAGCATGACGCAACCGACCGCAAGTGGGGACGGGCCGGTTACCGTGAGCGGCGACGAGCCAGGATCGCGCGCAGGTTCTCATGACACCGCCGCGGCCTCGCGAAGTTGCTCCGGGGACAGGTCCCGCGCCCCGACCGCCAGACCGAACTGCGCCGCCTGATCGAGCCAAAGCCTTTCTTCGAGCCGACCAACCGGGGCGTCCACGTCATCAAACGTCACGACCGAATCCTTCCTGACGCTGCGCCGCAACACGCACCCCTCCGAGAGCCCGATCGGCAGCGCGGCGATGCCGCGCGCGGCGTCGGAATTGTCGATCAAACCGTAGGTGGAGAACCCACCGATCCCGTCCAGACGCTCTCCGGCCGCCAGGTCGCGCTTGGCAACACTTACGACCTCACAGACGGGCGCGCCGAGCGGTGCGACGGTGGCGTCGCGATGCTCGACGGCCCGGCCTATCGTCGAGGCGATCTGGATGTGTGGCAAATGGAAAGGCGTGTAGAACACGTAGAAAGGGCCCTGTCCGAGCTTGTAGTATGCGAGCTGTGCTTGCTTGAGCGCCGCGTCTTCGTGGACGATCACGAATGCTCCCGTATGTGGAGCGGCGCCGAGCGCGTAGTCGACCAGGCCCGTCGCGAGCATCTGCTCCGCCGGCAGCAGATCGGCCATCTCACGCACGTCTTTGCAGGGCGGGCCGTACATCCCGCGTCGGCCGGCGCGGAAGCCCGTTGCGTTGGCCAGCACGGTGGCTTCCATGGACAGCTTTGTCGCGTCGGCGAACGACGTCACCTTCCTCACGTCCTGATCGTTCTGATGGGCGAAGGCCCTCTGTGTGTCCGGGTTGCGGTAGTAGTCGACCATACCCTTGATGTTTCCGGCGGCGACCGGACGAAGGCCGAGGGTGCGGAGATAGCGCAGGAGGGTCATGGCCACTCCCGGCTCGTCGCCATCGGTATGGGTCACCACCACGCCCGCGCGGTCCGCCTTCGCCCTGAGGATCGGACCGATCAGGGAGTCAAGCTCAGCGTTCACCAGCACGACGCTCTTGCCATGGGCGAATGCGTCCAGGGTGACGCGGGCGGCAGGGCCGACTGTGCCCGTCACCTCAACGATGAGATCAATCGCATCGCAGCCGGTCAGCACCGAAGGATCGTCGGTGAGCACCGGCATCCCCGCCGCGATGACCGACCCCGCCTCGTGTGTGCTGGCGGCGTGGCGCCACGACGTTATGCCCGCTTCGCGAAAGGCGCGTGCGGCATGCTCCGTGGACCGATTGGCAATCGCCATCAGCCGTATCCCCGGCACAGGCGTGCCGAGCTGCAACGCGATCGCGCGCCCGGTCGCGCCGGCGCCGACCATGCCGACCCTGATCGGCCGTCCCATAGCTTCGCGGGCCCGAAGCGCGGTATCCACGCTCATCATCGTTTCCACACTCATCATCGTTTCCCCGGTTTGCATTCGCCGCCTTCGTAGGTTCGAGCTCCTGCCTCAGCAGGCGACCAAGCGCTCCTGCTGCTCAAACAGGGGCCAGCTGCGGTCCTGGGCGGACACGCATGTCGGCACCAGCGGCAAGTGAATGCCGAACGCCGGATCATCGTAACGGACGCCGAACGCCGCGTCCGGCGAATAGAATGCCGACGCCATGTAATGTATCTCCGTACCGTCTTCAAGAGCCTGGCATCCATGAGCGCATCGTTCCGGGATATAAAGCATGTTGGCGTCGCGCGGGGTCAGCCGAATCCCGTACCACTTTCGGTACGAGACCAACTCCGGCCGCAGATCAAGAACGACATCGAAGACGGCGCCTCTGGTGCAACGGACGAGCTTCGCTTCCAATGCCGGCGCCCTCTGGAAATGGAAACCGCGAACCGTGCCGCTGATTATACTGGACACGACATTTGCCTGGACAGGACTGAACTCTATCCCCTGCGCGGAAAACTCATTCGCGCACCAGGCCCTCAGAAATCGTCCACGCTCATCGCAATGCGGGGCCGGCTCGATCAGCCAGGCTCCCGCGATGCCGGTTTCCAAGAAGCGCATTGCACACAATCCCAACCTTGGTCCGCCTGGTCTGCCATCCGCCGGCTCCTCGATGAAGCCGCGCACGGCGTCCCGGAGGTGCACGTTGTTCCTTGATGAACGCCGCCATCACCCCCTGCTTCGGAGACTTATACGTCATCTGGGATCGGCGGGCTTCTGGCAATTCGGCCGCCCAGCGACTTGGGCGATACATCCCTTCGATCGATGCCGTAGGTCTCAGTGCAAACGCGAACGGATGAGGGTGACTATCGAAAATGATTATTGACAACACTGGAGTGGCGCAATGATGTAAGGCCGTTATTGCCCCGCTCGGCGTTTGGAGCGCTCCCCCGAACCAAGGTTTGTCCCGCCGTGATGACGCCGCCATCGCCTAAGTCGACCGTCGCCCGCTCTGTCCAGATACTGGAAACGAACCCGTTCGAGGGTGTGAAGGGTTGGATACGACGGCCGCGTTCGGCTCGCCGGCCGTTGAGGGCAGCGCGGATCGGTTTGCTCGACCACATGGGCGGCGGAAACCTGGGCGACGACACCACACAGACTGCCTTGATCGCCAGCATAAGGCAGCGCTGGCCGGCAGCAACGATCTACGGTTTCTCGATGAACCCGCCTGACACGGAAAGGCGGCATGGTATCCGCGCTTTTGCGATCCGGCGAAAAACATGGGACCATCCCGATCGGTCGCCGCGGAAGGCGACGCCGGTCAGCAAGCGACCCACGAGCAGGCTGAACGCCGCGCCTGCTCTGAAGTGGATTAAGAAAGTCGCCTCTCACACGCTGCATATCGTGGATTCCGTTCTTGGAAAGTCGGTCTTTCTGCTACGATCTTTCCGAGCGGCGCGCGAGATCGACGTCCTTGTCATGAGCGGCGGCGGGCAGTTGCTGGACTCCTGGGACGGCCCCTGGGCCTATCCCTATACGCTGTGGAAATGGGTCGTCCTCGCCAAGCTGTCGGGTGCCAGATGCTACTTCATCAACTTGGGGGCGGGCCCGATCCGGCATGGTCTCAGTCAATTCTTTATCAGGAATGCGCTGCGCCTCGCCGATTACGTCTCGCTCCGCGACGAGGAATCGCGGGCACTGGTGGCAAGCATCGGATTCGCGGGGAGAGCCCACGTTTTCCCCGACTGCGTGTATGGTCTCGATCCCCGTCGGCTCGAGGCGGGACGAACCGAGGTCGACAGGAGGGATGTCATCGGTCTCTCGCCAATGGCGTACTGCCATCCTCAGCGCTATTGGATCCGCGACGGCACGGTCCATGAGGAGTTCATTGAGAAGTTCGTCTCGTTTGGCATGCGGCTGGACAGGCGCTATCGCCTGGCGCTGTTCAGCACGGATATCTGGTTCGACTCCGATACGCTCGCGGCGGTCGACGACCGGCTGCGGAAAAGCCCGAGGCCGCCGGAATTGCTTCTCGGCATACAAAGGGTTTCGTCGCTTGACGAACTGATCGCGACGATGTCGAAGCTGGACTACATCATAACCTGCCGGTTCCATGGCGCGATATTCGCGCACCTGATGAACATTCCATTCATCGCCATATCTCACCACCCAAAAGTGAGGTCCCTGATGGTGGATCTGGGGCTCGCGGATTTCTGCCTCGACATCGACACGTTCGACGAGGAACTGCTGGCGGCGACTTTCGCCCGCCTTGTGAAGGAAAGAACCCGGATCAAGATGCAACTGGCGGATAAGGCGACAGACTATCGGAAGCGGCTGGTTACGCAATTGGACATATTGTTTCCCCCGGAGTTCCGCCATGAACAAACCATTTGAGCCGCTGGTGACTGTGCTGACGCCGGTCTATAATGGCGAACGGTACTTAGCGGAATGTATCGACAGCGTACTCGCCCAGAGCTATCAAAACTGGGAATATGTGATCGTCAACAACTGCAGTCAGGACAGCACGTTGGAGATCGCCACCCGATACGCGGCGAAGGATCGTCGGATACGGGTGCTGAGCAACAATTCCACATTGGACGTCATCTCCAATCACAACCGGGCGTTCGGGTTGATCGCGGCCGACAGCAAGTACTGCAAGGTCGTGTCGGGAGACGACTGGTTGCTGCCGCAGTGCCTTGAGCGGATGGTGTCGGTCGCGGAGGAGAATCCGTCTGTCGGTGTCGTCGGATCTTACCAACTGAGCGGCGGCGGGACCGATTGGGCGGACTGGTGCATCAAGTGGGGCCAGATCCCTTATCCGAGCGTCGTGGTTCCCGGCCAGCAGATCGGACGTATATACATGCTCGGTGGTCCGGACGTGTTTGGCAGTCCCACCTCGCTACTGTACCGGTCCGACCTGGTACGAAGCCAGGATCGGTTCTATCCGAATTTGACCGCGGAAGCCGACACCAGTGCCTGCTGCCGGTGTCTGAGCCACACCGACTATGGATTTGTGCATCAGGTTCTTTCCTATGAACGTGTCCACAAGGTGCGGGTCACGACGCGATCGCGCAGCCTGAATGCCTACATATCGTCGCGCATCGGGGATCTGCTGACGTACGGGTCGGCCTTCCTGTCCCCGGAAGAGCGGTCGCGGCGGTTGGCCATGCTGTTCGAGGAATACTACGATTTCCTCGCGAGTAGCGCGCTGAGGCGTAGAGAACGGGAGTTCTGGACGGTCCACCGGAGGCTGCTGGGTGAACTTGGGTATCCACTCAGTCGGGCGAAACTGGCAAGGCATGTTCTCAAGGCCCTGGCAAGGCTAACCCTGAGCCCCATGGACGCGGTCGAGAAGGTCGCGCGGGTCGTGCGCGGCCGTACGCAGGGCGGCTCCGATGGTGCCAAGCCCGGTCCGTCCAGGTACTGGCGCCGGCAGCCGATGCGGTGATTTGGCGCGGAGGGCGTTGCCGCGGCACGCTGGCCGGCGATGACGTTCCGCCGGGGCTTCCACTTTTAGGTGACTTGCGGAGATGGCCGGGCGAGTGGATAGGTCGCGCGACTTCACGGGATACAGCCTCGTATCGCGGTCATACGACAACTGGACGGAGGTGTGTCGAGCGCGCGCAACGCGGCCCTTGCGCGGGCCTCAGGAGAGTTGTTCGCACCAATAGACGCGGACGACCTTTGGCATCCTGACTTCATCGCGCGGCAGGTCCGGTCCATGCGCGAGGGAACATTGTCAATGCTATCGAAGGCGCCGCTCACCGCCGGCCGGCTTTTCCTGCCCTTGTCATCGCGGGCGCTGTTGCAGACGACTGGATCCAGCGCGCGGCCGAGAAAGTCGACCCTGTTCCTGTCAAGCTCCACAGTCGCATGAGCAAGGGCATCTGCCGTTGGTCACAAAGCACGTGCCCGGCCGGCGACGCGACCTTTCGGCGCCAGTTTGTTACCCCCGGGATTGGCCGATGACCGCAGGACCTCTGGCGGAGCGAAGCAGTGGCGGTCGGGTGCGATCGACGTCAGGAGCCCTTTGGTGATCATATCCATGTATTCGTATCGGACGCTCGAGGTTTCCAGATGGCGAATCTGAGGCGCGCGCTGCTGTTCGCCTCGGGCGGGCGATACGTCATAACGGGCGTCAATCTTGTTTCTACCGTCATCATCGCGCGGCTTCTCACGCCTTCGGAGTTTGGCATCTCGGTGCTGGGGACAGCCGTTGTCGGCATTGCCGAAGCGATCCGCGAGCTGGGCTCCATCTCCTATCTCGTTCAGGAGAAAGAGCTGACCCCGCGGAAGACGCGGACCGTATTTTCGATCAGTCTGATCGTGACCTCCCTCATAACGATCCTGCTTGTAGTGCTGTCCGGTCCGCTGGCGGATTTTTACCGCGTTCCGATGCTCGCACCCTACATAAGGGCAATCGCTCTCAGCTATGCGATAGCGCCGTTCGCCCACCCGCTGTATGCGCTGCTGACGCGGGACATGGCCTTTGGCGTGATCGCGGCGCTCGACGTAACGACGGCGCTTCTGAATGCCGGTCTGGGCATCTGTCTGGTGCTGCTGGGTTTCAGCTTCATGGGGCTCGCCTGGGCGGCCGTCATTTCGAACGCTGCCTGGACGATCATGGGGTTTTGCGTGAAGCGGGATTTCACGATCTATGTCCCTTCGCTTGCCGAATGGCGAAGCGTATTGGCATTCAGCGCGTACGGGAGTGCCAGGGCGCTTCTCTACAGGGCGTCGGAATCTCTGTTTTATCTGATCCTTGGCAAGTTCCTGGACGCCGGCGCGGTCGGCCTGTGCCAGCGAGCACTTTTGCTGGCGCAATTTCCGGAGAAAGTCATTCTGGCGGGAATTGGTGCCGTGGCCCTGCCGGCATTCTCGGACCATGCGCGTCACGGGCGAGACTTGAAGACCGCGTATCTCGATGCTGTCGAGCACGTCACCGCGGTTCTGTGGCCGGCACAGATCGTGCTGTGCATGCTTGCCGGGCCTATTGTAACGCTCCTCCTCGGCTCGCAGTGGCGGGAGGTGATCCCGATCATGCGGATCTTCGCGATAGCGTTCCTGTTCAACTTCTCGACCAGCCTGAATTATCCGATCCAGGTAGCCGCCGGAGGCATCCGCCACACCGTGTCGGTTGCGTTTGGCCAGATGGCCGTGTCCCTGGCGATCATGAGCTTTGCCGCCGGCTACGGTCTCACGGCCGTTGCCCTCAGCACCGTGCTGACCATCCCGTTCACTGTCTGCCTCTCGGTCTGGCTCGTGCGTTCCCTGGTTCCCTTTGGATTGCTGGAATTCGCCGGTGCGCTGAAAAAGAGCGCCATATGCACCATGTTCAGTGCCGCGGGTCCGGCCGTGGTTTTGCTCACGCGCACTCAAGGAACGGACATGACGATCGAAATGTTGAGCGCGGTTGTCATGTCGTGCGGTGCCGGCTGGGTTGTCGGGCTATGGGTCAGCCATCATCCATTGCTTCAGGAACTGTCCCGAGCGTGCGCTTCCGCGGCCGGGTTGGCGGGCGTGACATTTTCAGGTGCCAGGGTGCGGACAATTCGCCGGCGGTGAAAATTGCCGGCAGGATCGCCAGCGGAAGTGCGCAGCTTCAGCATCGCATGAGCGCCCGATCCATCGACCGTGCTTCGACGAAATGATCAGTCGAATAAGTCTTAAGGCTGATTCTTCGCAAGTTGTCAGCGGTGCTACACTCCGCGCGCCGAGCTACCGGTGTCCACATACCGGAAAACCAGGTGTTGCGGTTGGAGCGGGACGGATGAATTTCCCCAGAGCGGCGTTACGCCAGGCTGTTGCCGAGCCCGCTCGCCATTGCCGTGGCGATTTGACCCGCACGTTTGTCGATGGCGCGCTTCACGCGCCGCACTTGCATGAAATCGGATCTTACAATCCCCTGCACGTCCTCGTGCGCCAGTCCTGGTTTCCGGGACAGCCCGGGCAGTATGTAAGGCCGACTGGGGCTGCCGGTTCATCGTTCCGCTTTCAACCGGAACGGGTATCCAATCCGAAGGAGTTGGCCTGATGAAAGTCGTTTTACTTTGCGGAGGCCTGGGCACTCGAATCCGGGAATATTCGGAGGCAATACCGAAGCCGATGATCCCGATCGGCCATGAGCCTGTGCTGTGGCACGTGATGCAGTATTACCGACAGTACGGGCATCTGGATTTCGTACTGTGCATGGGCTACAAGGCGACCGTTATCAAGGAATTTTTCCTTGGCTACAAGCCGCAGACTTACGCTGACTGCGTTGTGTCCGGCAGCGGATCGAAAGTGGAGCTGCTGGGAAAGCCGCAGGAAGACTGGCGCGTGACGCTGATCGACACCGGCATCTGGCGTAACATCGGTGAGCGACTGTGGGCTGTCCGGGAGCAAGTCCAGGGCGAAGAGATGTTCCTCGCCAACTACAGCGATGGGCTGACCGATGTCGACCTTGACGACATGATCGCGAAGTTCAAGGAGAGCGGCAAGGTCGCCTGCTTCCTGGCGGTTCGTCCGCCACTGACGTTCCATCTCGCCGACATCGACGAAACCGGGCGCGTCCGCGCCATGCGCGCGTCTGACAGCTCGGACATCTGGATCAACGGCGGCTATTTCATCATGCGGCCGGAGGTCTTCGACTACATGCGAGAGGGCGAAGAACTCGTCGTCGAGCCGTTCCGCCGACTGATCGAGGCGGATCAGCTCATGGCCTACAAATACTCCGGTTTCTGGCGGGCGATGGACACGCTGCGGGACCGCCAGGCGCTCGAGGACATGGTCGAGAGGGGAAACATGCCGTGGCGCCTGCCCGCCCGCCGCCCGCTCACAGGCGCTGCCTGATGGCTGCCCGATGAAGCCCTTGACGCTTGGCGCACCGGGTACAACGCTTTCGGTTCTGTGCATCGGTGCCCATTCCGACGATATCGAGATCGGAATCGGCGGCACGATCTTAAGCTGGATCGC
>CAWFNN010000016.1:0-349381 GCA_963817185.1 uncultured Alphaproteobacteria bacterium
GGGTGAAGCTGCACATCCATTGGTGCGTGTTAAGCGCCACCGGATCCCGAGCCGCCGAGGCTGAGGCATCGGCAGCCGCCTTCCTGAACGGCGCGGCATCAGTGCGTATCGATATCGCCGACTTCAAGGATGGCTTCTTTCCCTACCAGGGGAGCGAGATCAAGTGCTGGATGGAGCAACTGAAGCTTCGGGTCGCGCCGGATGTTATCTTCACCCACCAGCGCGACGATGCGCACCAGGATCATCGGGAAATCTCCAACCTCACCTGGAACAGCTTCCGCGACCATTTGATCCTGGAATATGAAATCCCGAAATGGGACGGCGACCTTGGACGGCCAAATATGTATTGCCCACTGACGCAATCGATCTTCGACCGCAAGGTCGAACTGCTGATGGCCGCGTTCGCGACGCAACGATCCAAGGACTGGTTCAGCGCCGACGTCTTCCATGGTCTCGCGCGGCTGCGCGGCATGGAATGCCGAGCGCCGGAGGGATTGGCGGAGGGCGTCATCGCCCGTAAGGCGCTGCTGGGTGGCCCCGCGCCGGCGGGCTGATCCAGGTACCTGGAAGGCCTGAACAGTTCCTTGAACAGCGGTCCAACGAAGCGAAGTGGTTGTGTCGCAAATGGCCAGGTCGGCCGCAGCGACGTCGATCTGGTCTTCGCCTCGTTAGGTGATGTGCCGAGGCGCATCCTGCGAGAACGATTTTATGCCGATACATACGTGTGCGTCGTCAGACGCGACCACACGGGTCAGGCCATCGATCTCCCGCCGCGGTCGCAAATGATTGATCCTGCTGGAAACCCAGGGGTCATTTGACGACGCTTTATGCACAGTAATCAGCCCGACTGCTTCCCGTACTGCATTGTCCATATCGCCTGATCCCCTGGAGAATAGCTGTTGCCGACCCAGGGGGAGCCGCAAATATGGAGGTAGGCGTATGGTGTTCCCGCGAACATGATCCACGCGCCTGCGTCGCGCACGTCGGTCGGGAGACCGCAGTGCGCCGAGTCGAAGGGCCAGAGCACCATCCAGTGCGGTCCGATGGGGATCGCAGGGCTGGTAAGGTCGAACACATCGGAGTTGCTGTGCTGGGTGGCTCCGCAAAGCATGTAGCAGAGCCCCGGCGCAGTGTTCGAAGGGCTCGGTTTGCGCAGAAGAATATCCTTGAACCACTGCATTCCTGCACGATCTATACACATCGGCGGATCGCTGATCCAATTCTCGTCTCCGGGCGTGCATACCCAGTCGTTGGTCCCCTGACGCAGGATTGCCGTCATGTTGCCGTGGCGGTCCATCTCGGCGACCGTGGCGTCCCTGGTGATTTGAATCGGGCCGGCCCGCATCGCCCGGGCAATCTTCACGGCGCGGATCTCCGCATCCGCATCGCTGAGCGCAGACCCAGGGGGCAAAGCGACAGCCTCATCGCTGTAGCTGCCCTGGACGGGTCCCTGGGCCCAGGCCTTGTCATTGAGAGCGGCGAACGCGGCTCCAAACAAGCCGACGCGAGCCATGACATTCCGCCGGGACACCGGGCTGTGACGCTGGTCTTGTTGGGCCGGTGTTCGGGTTTCGTCGTTAGTCGACACCTTAGGATCTTGGTCGTCCATCGAATACTCCTTGCACAGTAAGGCGTTCTCACTTGAGTGGAAACGCTCCAGCTCATCTTTTATCGCGCGATTTCATCAGCCTGAGGTCGCTTCGCGATGCGAGTCAGGCTGATATTGCTCTAGCGTCCCGATTCGGAGGTTCGCCATGCCTGGATCAGCCGCCTTACGAACTTCCGAAATCGATGAGGACACCAGCAAAGCATTGTTTTCTAGTGTGGTGGTTCCGAAGTCCGCTCCACCTGTGCGGATCACGCTCCAGAGAATGTTTGTAGCGAAGGGACTGTCATACATGAGGCGGAGGTCGACTTCTTTGGAGTCAGAGTAATAAAAGCCGCATCCGATGGGATTTGCGATCGTGCCCCGCGAACGCTCCCGCGGCCCGCTGCCTGAAAACCGCGCGGCCCGAAATCCTTCGGCATGCAGAACTTCGCGTCCAATGTGGATCTGCTCCGCTGAGACGGATTTCCGTGGCGTCGCCTCGTCACGCCCCGATGCGGCGAAAGGCCTTCGCGGCATTGGCGCTGCCCCAGAGCGACCCCGGATTGATCCGGTCCGGATAAAGGGCCAGCATCCGATCGTAGAGCTCCAGAGCGGTGCGGGTTTCATCATCGAGGCGAATGAAATCCTGGATGTAGCGGCGGGTCTCCTGGATGTGCCGCGGGGCATTGTCCGGCTCCATCGGGCCGTGACCGACCACGACGGCGCGCGGATTAAGCGCCTCGATCTTATCAATGGCGGCGAGCCAGTCGCGCCGCCCTTGATGGTTCAATTCGACGAGGTACGGATGCGTGCCGTTGTAGATGGCGTCGCCCGCGATCACCAGGCCGATCGACGGCACGTGGAGACACGTGGTGTGGTCGGTATCGGTGTGGCCGATGTCGATCGGGACGAATTCGTAACCTTCAAGGTCGAACGTCCCGCCATCCAGCCGCTCAGCAGGGGCGAGATCTGAGGGGATCAGGCCCGGGAACCGCCTGCGCCAATCTTCCACGGCTTCGGGCGCGAGTGCGGCTTGCATGGCGTCCACCACCTGCGCGGGTGCGATCGCCCGAGCCTCCGGAAACCGGTCGCGCAGCAGCTTGAGCCCAAAGAAATGATCGGGATGGGCATGGGTGATGTAGATCGTGGACAGGCGCCTGCCGGACGCGGCTATCCAATCAGCCAGCTCCGCCGTCTGCGCCTCCGATAGGAAAGTATCGACCAGCAGGGCATCCTGTTCGCCATGAACCAGCGTGGTCGTATTCGCCACCCATTTCAGCTCGTCCTTGCCTGGCGGCGTGCCCTGGGTCGCGCTGGCGCGCCGGCGGATGAACAGCTTCCATTGCAGGGGCTGGTTGCCTTGAGATGCCTCGGTCATTGATCTTTTCCCAAATGCTGACGGAACCAGGACACCGCCGCGGTACTCGCCGCCGCAAACTGCCCCAGACAGGGATCGAAATGCCCGCCGTCGATCGTGATGAGCCTCTTGGGCCGAGTGCCTGCTCGTACGCGCGCAACCCGAGATCGGTCGGTGTGATGTGGTGGGCCAGGGCGACGATCATCAGCAGCGGCGTGGGGGCGACGCGGGCGATCCGGGCTCCCGGCTCACACATTCGGGCAAGACGGCCTGAGCGGACCGTCACCACGTTCGTCCAGGCACTTGGCGGCAACGGCTGGAGATAGAAGGAAATAGCGTCCCTCGATCGATGGGATGCCGGCACCGAGGGATCATCGCCGACCACCTTCTGGGGGCGGGGCGGCTCGCCGTCGCTCGCGCCGAAATTCCGGTGATCATGCACGAGCACCACGAACCCGGCCGGGGCGAAGGCTCGGGCAAGGCGCTCGCGACCGTGTTCCTTGACGCGCGCATAGCCATGCGCCATCGAGATCGCAGGACGGCTGGCAGAGCTTGGCTCCAAGAGCCAGCCGCGGAGGCGGTTGCCCGCTTCGACCTCGAATTCCACGTCGCGCCGCTCGAGCATCATGCGCTCCGCACCGAAGCGATCAGAGCCGGCATCAGCACCCGCCCCGGGCGTCGAGCCACTGCCGGATATTGTCGACCGTGTCCTGGTAGAAGCGGGCATAGAGGCCGCGCGAGACGTAGCCGATATGCGGCGTGGCCAAGAGGTTCGGCAGGCTGCGAAACGGATGATCGCGCGGCAGCGGCTCCTGGTCGAAGACGTCGATCACGGCGCCGGCGATCTTGCCGTTTCGCAGGGCCGCAAGCAGATCAGCCTCGACCACGATCGGGCCACGCGACGTGTTCACCAGGCGGGCCGTGGGCTTCATGAGCGCCAGTTCCCCGGCGCCGACGAGCCCGCGTGTCCGACCGCTGAGCACCAGATGCACGGTGACGATATCCGCCCGGCTGAACAGTTCCTCCCTCGTGACCAGCGCGGCGCCGGCCTCGGCGGTGCGATCGGCAGTCAGGTTCTGGCTCCAGGCGATCACCTCCATGCCGAACGCTTTGCCGATCCGCGCCACCGCGCCGCCGACGTTGCCGAGGCCCAGCACACCGAGTGTCCGCCCGGCCAGGTCGTCGCCTACGGAGCGCTGCCAACCGCCGGCGCGCAGCGCGGCGTTCTCGGCGACGAGGTGGCGCGCGCTTGCCAGGATGAGCGCCCAGGTCAGTTCTATCGTTGGGGCGGAGCTATAGCCCGTATGCGCGACCTCGACGCCACGCTCTGCGGCGGCCTCAAGATCGATGGAGGCATTCCGCAGGGCCGTCGAAGCGATCAGACGGAGCCTTGGCAGGCGCTCGATGATCGTGCGCGTCATCGGCGTGCGCTCGCGCATCACGCAGACGATGTCGAAGGACTGAAGGCGGGCGACGACCGCGTCGGGATCGGCCATGTGGTCGTTGAACACGGTGATGACCGCGCGATTATCAAGTCCGGACCAGTCCGCCATGGAAAGGGCGACACCCTGGTAATCGTCGAGAACGGCGATCCTGATAGGCTCGACTCTATTCGACACGGGCTTCTCCGAGAGGTGTGACCTGGTGATCGAGCAGGCGCAGCAGGGATCGACGGGAAGGATCCCGCCGGTCGCGGTCGAACATGTGCCAAACGGTCGTCAACGGTCGGCCTTTCGGGTCGCCGTCAACATTTGGGAGTTGAAAGCGTCGACGAAGGCATGTTCCTTAGGGCCGACATTGGCGCGGAAGGGCGTCGCCCTTTCCACCAGGATCTCGTCGGCTTCGGAAGCAAACATGGCCATCGTCTCCGCGATGAACTGATCGAGCGGCATCGCCTGCTCGGCCTCGCGGCTGTTCATCAGGTCCGTGCGTACCCAAGGGGGCGCCATCTCCAGCACCCGGACGCCCGTGCCCATCAGGAGGAAGCGCTGCGACAGAAGGTAAGAGTGCAGCGCCGCTTTCGTTGCGGAATAGACGGCCGTGAACGCCAGCGGCACGAAGCCCAGGATCGAGCTCGTATAGGCGATGACAGCATCGTCCCTTTGCTTCAGATGTTCGATCAGCGCGGAACTCATCCGGATCGGGCCGATGAGGTTGGTTGTGACGGTGTCAACCAACAGCTTGTCGTCGATCCGCCCCGCGGCTTCATCAGGCAGCATGATGCCGGCATTGTTAAAGAGGACGTTGAGCCTGGGATAGTTTCCCGTGAGCTGGGTTGCGGCGTTCGTGATGCTGGCCGGATCGGTGATGTCGAGCTCTATCGCTGCCATGCCAGGATTGGCGGCGACGACTTCATCGAGATGGCCGCGGCGACGGCCGGAGATGATCACCTGGTTGTCCAGCTTGTGAAAAGCCTCGGCCAGTCCGCGGCCGATGCCGGAACCGCCGCCGGTGATGAATATGGTGTTGCCGGAGAGCTTCATGAGTTGGCCTCATCGAGCGAAGGGGGAAGAATCAATCCGGGAAGCGATCGGCCAACATCGGGAGCCCGCTCTTCGACCGTGCTTTCTTCGAAGACGATCGCCTTGTTCTGTCGCGGTGAAGTAGAAGCCATGACACAGCCTACCAATTTGCAGGATGTGCCACGGTAGCGCTCCTCCGTCTCGGTCAAAAGGTCGTAAATGAGTCAATTCGGGACATGGTCGCGGCAGAGCGTAACCGCGCCGGCTGGCTCGAACGCCGGGTCCGACCCGACATCCGCTCCTTCAATACCGGTGACGGAAGGGGCGGCAGGACCGTGACCTGGTGGACAGCATTCGGTCCGGCGGCCGTGGCGCACAGAAGGTCGCCGACGCCGCCATTTCGGCCAGAGTTGTGGTAAGGCTGCCGAAGCGGCTGCCGCTCGCGATGACCTCCTGGGAGCAGTCTCGACAGAACGGGACAACGATCAACGCCCTGGAGGGGTCGATGGCGCCGGCTTGCTGCGTTGAGAAGCCTCGCGAACCGCGCTAAGCTCCGCTTCGCTCGTCGGGTCCGGGCCTCTGCTGAATTTCCACAGGGTCCGCAAGATACTCGTCGGTGCAACGGATCAGGGGACCCGAGGGGGAAGCGTCTCCCCTGAAGGAGGTCGCCATGCTTCGGGTTGGGTTGATTCTGTCGGCAGGCTTTCACGTGATGAGCTACGCCACGCTTGCCACCTTCGACACCGCGAATTTCATTGCCGGCGAACAGTTCTATGACGTCAGCATTGTTTCGGAGCATGGGGGGCCGGTGCCCAATTCGTTCGGCACGGCGACCGAGACGGAACCCCTGGACATCAAGCCCTTTGATACTCTGCTGGTGGGGGCCGGCCTCACCCCCACGCCGCCGACTCCGAAGTTGTTGACGTTTCTGCGCGAATCCGTAACGGATGCGAGGCGTATCGCCTCGATCTGCATTGGTACGTTCATACTTGCCGAAGCAGGAATTCTCGACGGGAGGCGCGTAACCACGCACTGGGCCTTCGCTCAAGAACTCGAGCGGCGTTTTCCGAAGGTCCGCGTCGAGATGGACCGGATTTTCATAGCGGACGGCCCGGTCTGGACCTCGGCCGGGATGACCGCCGGCATCGACATGGCGCTTGGTCTTGTCGAACGGGACATGGGCGGGGATATCGCCCGCGCGACCGCCAGGATGATGGTCGTTCATCATCGGCGGGCCGGCGGACAGTCGCAGCATTCGGCGATGTTCGAGCTCGATGCGAAATCCGACCGCGTCCAGGACGCGCTAGCCTTTGCCCGGACCAACCTTCGACAACCCCTGACGGTGGAGCAACTCGCGGAGGCGGCGCGGCTCAGCCCTCGGCAATTTACCCGGGTGTTTCGCGTAGAAACCGGTCAGTCGCCTGCCCGCGCCGTCGAGAATCTTCGTCTTGAGTCCGCTCGATACATGCTCGAGCAGGGACGGCTGCCGGTTGAGGAAATCGCCCGGGACACCGGCTTTGGCGACCGTGAGCGGATGCGCCGCAGTTTCCTGCGCACCTTTGGACAAACGCCTCAGGCCATACGCAACGCCTCCCGTCCACTTGCCACGATATAGGCGAGCGGCGGACGCCGGCTCTCTCGTTCGATCCTCTCGCCGGGCATGATTCAATTCGCGCATTGACGCCTTGGTCGGTCTGGCGCGCCCGCTTTGCTTCTGTTGAACTTCTTCGCAGCGAACCTGGACAACTGGGGTCCCAGGGTCACGAGCGGCTTCGCGGCCGACCGTGACGTGATCCTTGTCGACGATCCCGGCATCGGCGAAACCCAGGTGATGCTCGAGGCGACGGCCAAAACAGGGTCGCCAAATGCCGCAGAGGCGGGGAAGGTGGCCGGCGTGCTTCGCGACCGCGAGACATATGTGTCCGGGCAATCGGGGTGTGTGTGCGGCAACTCATCGCTCACCGTACCGCTCGGCGAGCGCTCTCGCGCAGGCCTCTCGCCCGGTCTCGCGCAGCCGTGCGATATAGGCGGGAAGTTGACCACGACAATGGAATGGACCGCCCTCGCGCAGCACCCGCATGAGCGGATCTACATCGCTGCTGCTTCGCAGCACCATCTCGTCCCACCAGCCGGAGAGCAATCCGCGCGCCATGCGGACAAGATCAGGCTGGACAGGTGCCAAATCGTTCAGCTCGTGCGGATCCCCGGTGAGGTCATAAAGCAGCACCGGCGGAAGCTCCTTGAAACCGTCATGATAGGTGATGATGCACAGATAATCCCGGCCGTTGTTGACGAATCGGACGCCGCGCTGACATGACCAAGCGCCGTGACTGGTGACAAGGAATTCGCGTCCGGCTTGCTGTCCGTTTGTGAAGGACGCGGCAAACGACTTTCCGTCCCACCCCTCTGGCACGTGCCCGCCAACGAGTTCGATCAGCGTTGCCGCCCAATCGAATTGATAGTGCAGGCCACGGTCAACGCGTCCGCCGCCTGCCTTACCCGGCAGACGCACGATCAGCGGCACGCGGCTGGTCGGCTGGTCGGCCGTCTGATGATCCGCCCATACATTCAGTTCCCCGAGATTCTCACCGTGATCGGCCGAGATGATGATCGCCGTCTCCTCGACAATACCGATCTCATCCAGCGCCTGGAACAACCGTCCAAGCCAGTCGTCGAGGTAACGCAACGCGGTATCGTAGGCATCCCACCATGCCCGCGCATCTTCGAGCGTCTCGATCGGCCCTGGTTGGCGCGGGAACAGCGGATCCCGGCACGCGTCAAATCCGGTTGGCTCGCGCGCCGAATGCGGTCCGAAGCCGGCGCGGAACCGCGCGAGAATCGTTTCGTTGAGCCATTCCAGCCCGCTTGCCCCAAGAGACGGCTCACCGAACGAAGCCGGCGCTCGATAGGGTGTATGGGTGTCCCACAGATTAACGTGAAGGAACCAGTCCGTTTTTTCCTGTGCCCTGCGCTTAAGCCAGTCGATCGCCAGCGGCACGACCTGGTCGGCGCGGTCCATGCCCAGGAGGCCCGGGTTGATAACTTCGTTAAACCCGGCGTACCAGTGCCATGCACTGTGGCGTTCGCCAAACGAGGAAATCGTTGCGGTGAAATGGCCTGCTTCGCGCAACGCGTGCATCCAACCTTCCGCATAGTATGCATCGCGGAAGCCACGGTGCGAACCTTCGCCGAATGGCTCGGCGCCCTTACCCCCGTGACCCACGACGCCGGTGCGGAAACCGTGACGGCCTGACCAGAGCGCCGTCCGGGACGGCAGGCACGGGCTGTCCGAGACATAGACATTCTCGAACACCACCCCGCTCTCCGCGAGCCGGTCCATCTGGGGCGACGTGGCACGCGGATAGCCGTAGCAACCCAGATGATCCGGGCGAAGACAATCGATGTCGATGAAGAGAATCTTCATGGCTCAATCCCGTGCCAACCCAACCCTGGAACGACCGAGATGGAATCTGGAACTTCGAATGGAGCTATGCAATGCCGCGTGGGCCGTTAAAGGCGGGGCGGGATCGCCCTAAACCGCCGGGCATTCGAAATCCGAGACTGACGTCAGAAGATCGCTCCGCCGAAGGCGCAGCGGGGTATCGCGTCAATTTGAAATGCCACCTGGTTGTACCGGGATTAGACTTGGTCGCAGCGCGCTTCTGGATTTGTCGTCGCTCGCACCCAAAATAATATCCTTTGCTGAGAGCGGCTTATCATGCAATCTCAACCACTGTTTATCATCGGAGCTCCGAGGTCCGGTACCACGTTTCTGTGCCACGCGTTGAACCGACATCCACTCATTCAACTCACAAATGAGTCCCGAACCTTCGTACTTTTAAAGCATCTCATGGAAGATTGCGCCTTACGGCCCGAATTGATCGGGGAGGAATACCGGGAAGAGTTTCTCGGATTTATGCATCGCAACGCCGGAGGGCTAGTCGAACGCTTCCACCGCGAGGCGCTCGGAACAACGGCACCGATCTGGGGGGATAAGCATCCACCCTATGCCGACCCATGTCTGCTCTCCGGTCGCGACGGCGGCCAACCTTATCTCCCGCAATCCGGGTCATGCCTGTCGCTGATCTGCAGCTTATTGCCATCGTCCAAGTTCCTGCACATTCAGCGCGATGCCGAGCAGGTTGCGCGATCGCTGGTGCATAAGGGATGGACACCATCGTTGGCAGAGGGCGTGAATGTCTGGGGGCAGTACATCGGTGAAATCGCCAAGTTCCTGTCGGCCACGGATCAGCGCCGCCACTTGACCATCACGTATGACGAGTTGCTCGCAGCGCCCGAGGCGAGTGCGGCTTCGATTGGCCGGTTCCTCTGTTTGCCTGACTGGGAAGAGATCGAAGATTTTCTTGTCGACCAGCACTTGCGACCGACGCCGTTCAGCGATCCCAGCACGGATCTCACGATGGCCTATCGCGGGATCGCGGCGAGAGGGCACCGCCGATATGCGCTGCGTGGTGAAGCTGCACCCTAGCCAGAGGACGCGAGGCTGTTTCCAAGACTAGACCATTTTCAGCCTGACTGTGCAGGCCGAAAATGGTCTATCTCTTTGTTTGATCGCATGATTCACGCGCCGGGGACGTTCCGCTCAGTGCGATCATGCTCTAAGGGGGATCGTAGTTCAGACAACGTCGGTGCGCCGCGGAGTGATTGCGGGGACGGAGCCCGGGCTTGAGAAATAAACGGCATCGGACCCGACGCCTGTTACCCAGGGCTGTTCAGTGCTCCGGCATAGTAATAAGTTCAACCAGGTTGTAGATACCACCGGGGGGCCGGCAACGATCCTGACTGATGGTGCTTGTCCTGTTGGCCTTGAGGATGTTGATGGCGAAACCAGGCAAGCGGGCGAACTTGCGGCTCACGCCATACCGGACCGACAAATCACTGATCGCCGTCGGTCGTGCCAACGCCTGGGATGACCAGGTCCTTGCGGTCACTCTCCGGCAGCATCGCCGCTGCGCCAACGTATCGAGCCATTTTCGCGCCACACCCGACAACGTCAGGGTGCCATCATCCGCTCAGCGTGAATTTGCCTCCGCGTGCGACCCTGATTTGAACCACGCCCATCATCCTCTTATCTTTGACGCCGCGGGCCGTTATTCCATGCCTTCGCAACCGAAGCGAGAAGGCGCGAACCGGCACGCCTCAGGAGCCACACTGCTTTGCCCGTTGCGACCCCCCCAACCCTGTCGGCTCTGTTTCATCCGGCGGTCGTGGCTTGGTTCCACCGCCGCTTCGGCGCGCCGACATCGGCGCAAACCCGGGCCTGGCCCGCGATCCAGGCCGGCCGTCACACGCTGATTGCAGCCCCAACCGGGTCCGGGAAGACGTTGGCCGCCTTCCTCGCAGCGATCGATTCCCTGGTCCGAGAAGGCGTAAGGGGTTGCCTTCCGGACGAGACGCAGATCGTCTACGTGTCGCCCCTCAAGGCCCTGTCCAACGATGTCCAGCGAAACCTGGAGGAACCTCTGGCGGGCATCCGGGAGGCGCTTGGGGCGCACGGCTTTCCGGATGTCGACATCCGCGCCTGGGTGCGAACCGGCGACACCCCGTCGACCGATCGGGCGCGGATGCGCCGCCGCCCGCCGCATATCGTCGTAACCACGCCTGAGTCGCTCTACATTCTGCTCGGCTCCGAATCGGGCCGCCGAATGTTAGCCACGACACGGACGGTCATTGTGGACGAAATCCACGCGCTGGCGCCGAACAAGCGAGGCGCCCATCTGGCGTTGTCGCTGGAGCGCCTGGATGCGCTGTGCGGCCGGCGGCTGCTGCGGATCGGTCTCTCGGCAACCCAGAAGCCGATCGAAACGATGGCACGCTTCCTGGTTGGGACCGGCGCCGAGGACTGCCACATCGTCGACACCGGTTACGTCCGCGCGCGCGACCTCGCGCTGGAAATCCCCTCTTCGCCGCTCGAAGCCGTCATGTCGGCGGAGGTCTGGGTCCAGATTTATGACCGGCTGGCCGAGTTGGCCGAGGCGCACCGCACCACACTTGTGTTCGTCAACACCCGCCGGATGGCGGAACGCATCGCCCGGCAATTGTCCGAGCGTCTGGGCGAGGACCAGGTGGCGGCGCACCACGGCAGCATGGCCAAGGAACTGCGGCTGGACGCGGAACAGAGGCTGAAGCGCGGTGCGTTGAAACTGCTGGTCGCGACCGCCTCACTGGAGCTCGGCATCGATATCGGGGACGTCGATCTGGTATGTCAGCTTGGCTCGCCGCGTTCGATCGCGAGCTTCCTGCAGCGGGTCGGCCGCTCTGGCCACACCGTCGGTGGAACGCCAAAGGGCCGGTTATTCCCCCTGTCGCGCGACGAACTGGTCGAATGCACGGCGCTGCTCGACAGCGTCCGCCGCGGCGAGCTCGACCGACTGACGATCCCCGACCAGCCACTGGACGTGCTGGCGCAGCAGATCGCTGCCGAAGTCGCCTCGCAGGAATGGAAGGAGGACGAACTGCTGGCGCTGTGCCGGCGTGCCTGGCCGTACCGCGCCCTGCAAGGTGACGAGTTTCTCGACGTCGTGCGCATGCTGGCCGAGGGCTTCAGCATGCGCCGCGGTCGGCGCGGTGCATTGCTGCACCATGATGTGGTCAATCACGTGCTGCGTGAACGGCGCGGCGCTCGGCTGACTGCGTTGGCCTCCGGCGGCACCATACCGGACACCGCCGATTATCAAGTGATGCTGGAGCCGGAGAACCAGTCGATCGGCTCGGTGAACGAGGACTTCGCGGTCGAAAGCCTTGCCGGCGACGTCTTCCAGCTCGGCAACAGCGCCTATCGCATCATTCGGGTCGAGCGGGGCGTGGTACGGGTGGAGGACGCGCATGGCGCGGCGCCGACGATTCCGTTCTGGCTTGGCGAGGCGCCGGGCCGCACGGACGAATTATCGCAATCAGTTTCGCGGCTGCGGAGCGATGTTGCCGCAAGACTGCGCGAAGGCGGGGATGAGGCGTCCATCATAGACTGGCTGGTCGAGCATCGGGATGTGGGCGGCCCGGCCGCGGAACAAATCGCTGAATACCTGTCGGCCTCGCATGCGGCTCTGGGCTGCCTGCCGACCCAGGAGACCATCGTGTTCGAGCGCTTCTTCGACGAAGCCGGCGGCATGCAGCTCGTCATTCACGCGCCGTACGGCAGCCGGATCAACCGAGCCTGGGGCCTCGCGTTGCGCAAACGTTTCTGTCGCAAGTTCAATTTTGAGCTGCAGGCAGCGGCGACGGAGGACAATATCGTGCTCTCGCTCACCACCGCGCACAGCTTCGAGCTGGGCGATGCGGCGCGCTATCTGCATTCGGCGAGCGTGCGAACCATCCTGATCGAGGCGCTGCTCGATGCGCCCATGTTCGCCACGCGCTGGCGTTGGGTCGCCGGCACGGCGTTGGCGCTGCCGCGATGGCGGGGCGGCAGAAAACTGGCCCCGCAACTGGCGCGCATGGAAGCCGAGGACCTGATCGGCACCGTGTTTCCGGACCAGCTTGCCTGTGCCGAGAACCTCGTTGGCGAACGCGAAATCCCCGACCATCCGCTGGTGAACCAAACCATTGCCGACTGCGTGACCGAGGCGATGGACATTGCTGGCCTGGAACGGGTGTTGTGCGGTCTGGAGTTCGGGCGATATCCGCGTCGTCGCGCGCGATCTGACCCAGCCCTCGCCGCTGGCGCTCGAAGTGTTGGCTGCGAAACCGTACGCCTATCTTGATGATGCGCCGCTGGAGGAGCGCCGGACCCAGGCGGTGATGAACCGGCGCTGGCTGACGCCCGGTTCCGCGGCCGATATCGGCCGACTGGATCCCGAGGCGATCGCACGGGTCCGGGCAGAGGCGTGGCCCGATCCGGTGAACGCGGACGAGTTGCACGACGCGCTGACCTGGATCGGCTGCTTCGGCGCCGGAGAAGCGGCCGGCTGGAGCGACTGGCTCGACGGCCTCGCGCGGCAGAACCGTGTCACGCGACTGCGGGGCGTCGGGTTGGACGTCTGGATCGCCGCGGAACGGCTGGCGCAGTTCCAGGCGCTGTGGCCCGATGCGCGGCAGGAACCTGTGATCGCCGTGCCCGACAGGTGCGCCGACCGGGATTGGACCGCCGAGACAGCGCTGATCGAAATCGTGCGAGGGCGGCTCGAAGGCCAGCCGGCGGTCACGGCCGCGGTTCTTGCCGAACCGCTCGGGCTGGGACCCGACGCGATCGCCTCGGCACTGACGGCGCTGGAGGTCGAAGGGTTCGCCATGCGCGGGCGGTTCACGCACGGCGCCAACGCTGAAGAATGGTGCGCGCGGCGGCTGCTCGCGCGCATCCACGCGTACACGATCAAGCGCCTGCGCGCCGAAATCGAGCCGGTCGCCGCACGCGACTTCCTGCGCTTCCTGTTTGCCTGGCAGCACGTGACCGCGGAGACGCGGATGGAAGGCCCGGATGCCTTGGCCGCGACAGTCGCGCAACTTGAGGGCTACGAGGCTCCCGCAGGCGCCTGGGAGAGCGAGATCCTGCCGGCGCGTGTCGCCGATTATGAGCCGGCGTGGCTCGATGACGAATGCCTCTCGGGCCGTGTCACCTGGGCGCGACTGAAACCGCACATTGTTCGACCGGTCGGCGAACGGGGCGTGAGCCCGGTGCGGACCACGCCGATCACCCTGCTCGTGCGGCGCCATGCGGCATTCTGGCACGCCTTGTCGGCGAACGAAGAGGCGCTGCAGCCGAGCGTCCGGGCGCAGGCGGTCGCCGCGTTCATTCGCGATCATGGCGCATCGTTTTTTGATGAAGTGGTCACCGGCACCGGTCTGCTGCGTCCGCAGGCGGAAGAGGCACTGGCCGAACTGGTGGCCCTGGGCCTAGTGGCTTCCGACAGTTTCGCCGGACTGCGGACGCTGCTCGTCCCATCCGACCGGCGCGGTTCGGGTGCCGGAGGTCGCCGCCGGCGTCGCACCGCCGTTTGCAGCATGGACGACGCCGGAAGGTGGGCGCTTGCCCGGCGTGGCCAGGTTGTCCAGGTTGTAGAGCATGGGATTGCACCGAGCGACGGCGGCAACCGCGTCCGGGAAGCCAGCGCCGAGGCGGTCGAGCATGCCGCCCGCACCCTGCTGCTGCGATACGGTGTGGTGTTCTGGCGGGCGGTGGAGCGCGAGGCAGACTGGCTGCCGCCGTGGCGCGACCTCCTGCGCGTTTATCGCCGGCTGGAGGCACGCGGCGAGATCAGAGGCGGACGCTTCGTGGCTGGATTCTCGGGCGAGCAGTTCGCGCTGGCCGACGCGATCGGCTTGCTGCGGGAGACAAGACGCAGGAACGGATCGGGGGAGTGGGTTTCGCTGTCCGGCACTGACCCGCTGAATCTGGTAGGGATCCTGACGCCCGGGCCAAAGCTCCCTGCGCTGACCGGCAACCGTCTGTTGTATCGCGATGGTCTGCCGATCGCGGCGCTCGCCGGTGGCGAGGCACGGTTCTACGAAACCATTGACACGGCGGCTCAGTGGCAGGTCCGCAAGGCGCTGCTGCGCGGCACAACGCCGCCGGCGGTGGCCGATCTCGCTTCGGCTTGACGCCGCCGATCCGGGTTCGGCAACAGGATTCCATCCAACCTGCGTCAGCACCTTCATTGTATTTCCGGATGAGACAGGTGGGGCGGTGAGAGCACGCGACCCGGGAAAGCGACCCCATTAATGCGCAACCACAATGGCGCTCATTCCGATTCGGTGCCGCTTGGCAGATGTGGTCATCGCTGCCACGGAGTTCGCCAGCAGACCATCGGCTTGCTTCTTTGGCAGATCGGGTGTCTCCCCGAGTTGTTTGAAGATGGATTTCGATGTGACGACGACAGCGGCGGCGGGTTTACTTTCGCCGCCGCTTTTGGCAGATGCTTTCCGGGCGGGGGCAGGGCGGCTGGCCATCGAATCGGGCTTGCCAGGATTTCACCTTGAGTGGAAACGCTTCAGTTCATATTTATCAAGCAATTTCATCAGCCTGAGGTCGATTCGCGATGGAGTCAGGCTGATATTGCCGTAGAAATGGGGAGTTCCACCGGATCACCGTTCCCGTCGGCCTGTAAGGCTCTTCGCCGGTTGGCAGGTCAGCGAGGTTGAATATCAAGCCACGCCGTAACAAATGGTGCGCAATTCCCGGTGAGTACCCTATCTCACCTGAACGAAGGGAGCGAAAGGACGACTTATGGGCTTCAAACTGAGCCACGAGCAATCAGCAGAACGCAAAGCATTAGCGGCCATGCTTCGCAGAAGGGCCGCGGCGCTGAACATCGCCATTGCGGAATTCAATCGAGGAGTCGAGCCGTTCGCCAAGGCCGTGGGCGAGGCGCAGAACGAATACAACGAAGTTCTGGAGAGCGCCCGCACCCTTGCCAGCAACATCGCTGAGGCTGCCCAGCAGGAGTTTGATGCGAAATCCGAGAGATGGCAGGATGGCGAAAAGGGCACGGAAGTGCGAAACTGGATCGAGCAGTGGCAAATGAGTCTTGATGATATTGACCTGGAATTGCCGGAGGGGCTCCCGGAAATCGATCCTGACGAGCAGGCCGACGAGCTCGAAGACGCTCCTTCAAGGCCCACGGAGCTGGAGCATATGCGCTTGCCATGAGGTGACGCCCACCGCGGCAGGGCTACGCACCGCTGCCCATTATCCCGACCCACCGTCGTGCCTGCTCTCCGATCCATCAGAACAGGCGACAGGGCACCGGAGAAGGATCATGCGAGGAATTCCCAAGCTCTTCGAACCCACATCAACGCTGTTTTCCCCAACGATGTGTGTTTGATCGGGACTATGCCGCCGAATGGGTATGTTCAAGTCACGCCGCGCGGCAGCACGCAGGTGTTTGACGAGCAGTATTTCTCGCTGTGAGCGCGGCAGGCCGAAGAACAGAGGGTGCGTCGCCCGGACTGGATCGAGCCCAAGGCGCTGGAGGGCTGACACGCGAGGAGCGCCGGCTATCGTGGCATGGAGACAGGCACGAAATGACTAAATCATCGTCCAATATTGCCATTCGCACCGATTACGCGGAACCGGTCCAACGATTGCTGAGCATCGGCGAAAGCCGAGACAGCGATCCGGTCAAATGGCTCGATTACGCCACGAAATTCGGACTTCGCCGCGAGCATGGCGCCGAATTGATCCGGCTGGCCTGTGACAAGGCGTTGTATCACAGCGACTCAGCCGTTGCGGAAGTGTGGGCGCCGATACATGCCTGGCGGGCGTTGGGACAACTGCGGGTGACGGAGTCAGTCCCGCCGCTGCTGGCGTTCCTGGAGTCCGTCGGGCTTGATGACGACCGGGCGGATATTGAACTGCCGGTGGTGTTCGGCTTGATCGGGATGGCGGCGGTTCCATCCGTTGCGGGGTTCATTTCTGATCATTCGCACTCGACTTTTCCGGCCGCTACGGCAATCGCGGGGATCAAAGAAATCGCCCGGCGGCACCCCGCGTGCCGCGGTGAATGCACCGACGTTCTGAAGCGGGTACTGGCGCGGCCTGGAGACACGGACCGGACCCTCAACGGCTTCGCGGTGTCAGCCTTGATCGACCTGGAGGCTGTCGAGGCGATCGACGTGATACGCGACGCATTCCGGCGGAAAGCCGTTGATATCTCGATCGCCGGCGACAACGAGGACGTGGAAGTTGCCCTTGGGCTAAAAGCGCGCCGTGCCACGCCCCCGCCACGCTATCAGATGTTGCCAGCCAGTTTGTCGGGGCGGCCGGATGAAAACCGAAACACCGGTGTCTCCCGGCGGGCTGGCAAGGTTGGCCGCAACGATCCATGCCCATGCGGCAGCGGAAGAAAATACAAGAAGTGCTGCCTCGTATAAGATCGGCCCGAATGAAAGCTTTGGAGCAGGAAATCCGGGTGGGGGACCCACCACGACCAGCGGCAGGTTCCCATCCACTGATCTGCGCAACGCAGACAACGCAAGGTCTCGCTGACCCCATCAGCGATTACCAAAGAACGCGAGTTCCTGGCACCCCCGAATTCGGGGATCCGGGGATCTACTGACGCTTCAAACCCGAGCCTATTCGACGGCCGAACCGTTCGCGTCCATCTCCGCATTTCCCGCGTCGCCGCGGGATGCCTGTTGGCCGATGCCTCAATCCAAAGCTTTGCCGGTTTGGCCAATTAGACCATTTTCATCCTGACTTTGTACATCGAAAATGGTCACGGCTTTGTTTGATCGCATGATTCACACGCCGGGGACGTTCCCCTCGGCGCGATCATGTTTTAGCTTTAACGCGCACGACAGCCGGGCAGGGATATCTGACAACTCCGCTATCTGGTTTTGACGACGGCTGCCATGCGGTCGACACGATCGAGCATGACCTGCTACCCTTCGTCAGACGGGAGAACGAATCTCATGGCAATCAGCGGAGCAAACGGGCAGCGATCCCACATCTATCTGGGCCTGGCCGGCGAAACCGGTCGCGATCGGTTGGTGCAGTCCGGCTTGTATCGCCTGGCGGACGACAGCGAGGCGTGGGAGGCCTTGCAGCGTGGCCTCCCCGAGGCTCCGGCCGTGCGCGCGTTGGCCGTTCATCCGCGGCACCCTGAGATCATTTACGCTGGCACGCAAGTCGGGCCGTATCGCAGCGACGATCGCGGCGACCATTGGGAGAAGGTCGGCATCCGAGACCGCGGCCTGCCGGTCTGGTCGTTTCTGTTTCACCCACACAATCCCAATGTGGTCTTCGTCGGTTACGAAAACTGCGAAATCTATCGCAGCGACGATGCCGGCGAACATTGGACCCCGTTGCCTGTCAGCGTACGCTTCCCCGAGATCACCACGACGCCGGGCGCCAACCCGGTCAAACGGGTGCTGGCGATGGACGCCAGTGTGGGCGAGCCGGATCACCTGTACGCCGCCATCGAAGTCGGCGGGATCATCCGCTCCACCGACGGTGGCGAGCATTGGCAGAATCTGAGCCACGGCCAGTATCTCAACGATGACGCTGTCGATATGCATGGCGTTCTTGCCAGCCGCTGGCGGCCCGGCACGGTTTTCGGCATCGGACGGGCCGGCATGTTCAGCAGCACCGACGGCGGCAATCATTGGCGCCACGTCAAGCTGGAGCCGCTTAACGCAAAGGGGCAGATCTATTGTCGTGATATCCGCGAGGTACCGGGTATCCCACGCAAGCTGTTCGTGGCGGCCGGCAGCGATTTCCAGAGTGATCGCGGCGTGCTGCTGTACAGCGGCGACGGTGGTGACACCTGGACCGTGGTCGACATGGGTCTGAAACCGCCGCATACGATGTTCACCCTTGCATTCGACCAGCATCGGCCGGAGCAGATGTCCTGCGCCACCAACGGCGGAGAGGTTTACAGTAGCTGGGACGGCGGCGAGAGTTGGACATCTCACAGGCCGCCGCCGGGAGGAACGCAGATCTACGCGCTCGCGCGGGGTTGAGCGGCAACGAACAAAGCACACCGGCTTCCCGACAAGAGCCAAGCGGGACCGAGTTGTGGACGAGGCATTCCCGCGTGAGGCTCGGATCGCGTGTCGGGCGGCGGCCCAGAACCGCGCGGCGATGAACGGCCGCCGGGACCTAATCAGCCCGATTCCTGTCCGACGAATGGGGGTCCGTCTCAGACGGCAGGCTCCATTCTGCGTGACCGTCATCCCCACATGCACAAAGCGACATCCTTTTCCTCGGCATCGACGGCGTTGGCGCAGATGGCTGCGGCGGTGAACTGAGCGTGGCCGAGCCCTTTCGGGATGGGGTTGAGGGGGCTGCCGGCGGAGATGGCGACAAACCCGAAGCGGTGACTTTCGGCCTCTGAGCAGGCGGGCGCCCTCGGACCAGGCGGGCGGTCCGTCCAGCCCGGCGGCCGCAACGTTGGAACGCGCAGTTTTGTTGCCTGCCTGTTCGGTCAGATGCACGCCGTCGCCCGCTTTTCCCCGCCTGACGCATAAGTCCAATGCTGCAATGCAGCATTATTATCCGGCAGGGCGTGTCCATTTGGGGGGATGCAGGCTGGAGCTCCCACCCAAGGGCATATGAAAAACTCGCATCAACGAAATCATTTGCTGGCCCTGGGGGTCTCGGCGTCGGCACCGCCTGCGCACTGGCTTATGCAGTTCAGCAACGCCGTTCAGCATACCACGCCCGAACATTACCGCCTGGTGGAGAGTCCTCCGAACCAGAAGGCACAACGTTCGGGAGCGACAGGCGGCGAAGGACGGGTGGCGACCCGGCCATTCAGGGGGCTTTTCCGATGGGTATAGTCCGCTTTGCGCTGAGATTCCCGCACACGTTCTATGTGCTGGCCGGGCTTATGTTGTTCCTCGGCTGCAGCGCGGTCCTGGTGACGCCGAAGGACATATTCCCCCCCGTCAACATTCCGGTGGTAACGGTCATCTGGCAATACACTGGTCTGTCTCCGGCGGAGATGGAGCAGCGGATCACCACCTACAGCGAGTATTCGATCAGCGCGAGCGTCAGCGACGTTCGCAACATTGAGAGCCAGACGCTGGAAGGCATCGCGGTCGAGAAAATCTACTTCCAGCCGAACGTGAACATCAGCCTCGCGATCGCGCAGCTGGTCTCAGCGAGCAACTCTATCCGCGCCCTGATGCCCGCCGGTGTCCAGCCGCCGATCATCGTCCAGTACAATGCGTCGTCGGTTCCGGTGCTGCAGCTCAGCCTGAGTTCCGATACGCTGAACGAACAACAGCTCTACGACTACGGCCTGTACCAGGTGCGCCAGCAGCTGGCGCCGATTCCCGGCATCACGCTGCCGACTCCGGCCGGCGGCAAGTATCGCCAGATCATGGTCTATCTCGACCCGGACGCCTTGCGCGCGCGCGGCGTGACGCCGAACGACGTGGTGAACGCGGTGAACGCCCAAAGCCTCACGCTGCCCGCGGGTGACGCCAAACTGGGCGACAAGCAGTTCATCGTTCGGGTGAACGCGATGCCGCTGTCTGTCGAGGCGCTGCAGCACCTGACGATCAAACAGGTCGGCCCCACCACGGTCTATCTTTCAGACGTTGCGCATGTGGCCAATTCCTGGCTGGCCCAGGCCAACATCGTGCACGCCGAGGGCAAGCGATCGGTGCTGCTTACGATCATCAAGAACGGCGACGCGTCCACGCTCGACGTGGTGAACCGGGTGAAGGCCGCGTTGCCCGCCATTCAGAAAGCGGCGCCCCCCGGCATGCAGATCCACATGCTGTTCGATCAGTCGGTGTTCGTGCAGAACGCGATCGCCAGCGTGCTGCGTGAGGGCGCCATCGCCGCCGGCCTCACGGCGCTGATGATCCTGCTGTTCCTCGGCTCATGGCGGTCCACCGTCGTGGTGATGGTCTCGATTCCGCTGTCGATCCTCACCTCGATCGCGGTGATGGCGGCGCTCGGCCAGACCATCAACACCATGACCTTGGGCGGCCTGGCGCTCGCCGTCGGCATTCTCGTCGACGACTCGACGGTGACGATCGAGAACACGCACCGGATGCTGGAGGAGGGGCACGAATTCGACAAGGCCGTGCTGGAGGGGGCCGCCGGCATCGCCGTGCCGACCCTGATCTCCACGCTCGCAATCTGCTGCGTCTTCGTCTCGGTGTTCTTCCTGCAGGGTGCGTCGAAATACCTGTTCACGCCGCTCGCCATGGCGGTGGTGTTCGCGATGCTGGCCTCGTACGGCATTTCGCGGACGCTGACGCCGATCATCATCCGCCTTCTGCTGCGCAAGGAACAAGCCAGCCACGGCGGTCCGAAAGGGTGGTTTGGACGCCTCCACAACCACTTCAACGCCGGCTTCGACCGGTTCCGCGATTACTACGGCTGGCTGCTTGCCGGGATCCTGCGCCGGCGCGTGCTTACGCCGCTGGTCGCTGGTTCGGTGGTGGCCGGTGCCGTGGTGATTTCTCTGTTCGTCGGCTCCGACTTTTTCCCGCAGGTGGACGCGGGGCTGATCGAGCTGCACGTCCGTGCTCCGGCGCGCACCCGAATTGAACGCACTGAGCAAATTTTCCATGAGATCGAGGCCAACATCCGTCAGCAGATCCCGCGATCCGAGCTCGGTCTGGTGCTCGACAACATCGGCCTGCCGGCGCGCGTGTTCAATCTGGCTTTCACCGACGGCACCACGATCGGCGTCAACGACGGCCAGATCATGCTGCAATTGAACGAGGGCCATGCGCCCACCGCTGACTACCTCAGGAAGCTGAGGCGCGAGCTGCCGGTGGCGTTCCCCGACGTGGAATTCTATTTCCAGCCGGCCGATATGGCGACCCAGGTGCTGAACTTCGGCGTGCCCGCGCAGGTCGACGTGCAGGTGCAGGGCCGTGACCGCGCCGCCAACCAGGTCATTGCGAAGGAGCTGCAGAAACGTCTGGCCGCCATCCCCGGCATCGTGGATTCGCACGTGCAGCAGGAGTTGGACGCGCCGGAATTCGATTACACGGTCAACCGCACGCGCGCCCAGGAGCTCGGTCTGAACGTCGCCACGATCGCCAACGACGTGAACATCAGCCTCAGTTCGTCGGAGCAGGTCTCGCCCAATTTCTGGACCGACCCGAAAAACGGAATTCCGTACTATTTCGCGGTGCAGACGCCGGAATACCGGGTTGCCAGTAAACAAGACATTGACAACACTCCGATCTCGGGCACCGTGTCGGGCAGCACCGTGGTGCCGGATCTGCTGGGCAACGTTGCGACGGCGCAGCGGGTTCCCGTGCAGTCAGTCTACAACCACTCCAACATCCAGCCGGTCTACGACGTCTATGCCAGCCTGCAGGATCGCGACCTCGGCAGCACTGCCGCGGATATCGAGACCGTGGTGCGGGAGATGCGGGGCAAGCTTGGCCCTGCCGACCACATCGTTGTTCTTGGCCAGATCAACAGCATGCATGGCGCATTCACCAACCTGACGATCGGCCTGCTGTTTGCCGCGGTATTCGTCTACGCGCTTATGGTGGTCAACTATCAGAGTTTCGTCGACCCGCTTGCGGTCATTTTGGCGCTGCCGGGCGCGGGAAGCGGCATCGTCCTGCTGCTGTTCGCTACCGGAACGACATTCAGCGTGCCATCGTTGATGGGTGCGATCATGGCGGTGGGGGTCGCCTCGGCGAACTCGATCCTGCTGGTCACCTTCGCGCGTGAGCAGCGCGAGGCCGGCATGAACCCGGTCCAGGCCGCGCTTTCCGCCGGCATCACGCGGCTGCGTCCGGTTCTGATGACTGCCGCGGCAATGATCGTCGGCATGCTGCCGATGGCGATCGGCGGCCCGGGTGAGGAGCAGAATGCGGTGCTCGCCCGGGCCGTGATCGGCGGCGTCGCCGTTGGAACCATCACCACGCTCATGTTCGTCCCCTACCTCTACTCTGTTTTCGGCAAATTCGAGAGCCGCCATGCGGACCTGCCGGAATCGCCGACGCAGCCCGGAGCTCATGCATGAACCAGATTCCTTCCCTGCCGCCCGAAACCCTGCCGCCCGAGCAGGAGCAACAGTCGCCGGCTGATCCCAATCGGGAACGCCGTCGCCGCCGCACGGCGCGATGGATCGGTCTCGCTGCCGTGGTTACGCTGGCCGGCCTGGTCGGCGCCGGAGCGTGGGGCCATGCGGAACGACACGCGGCAACGATTGCCATGCAGATGGCAGAACGCGACGCGGTGCCGGTGGTGCGCATCGCGGTCCTCAGGCCGCTGGATACCCCGCGGCAGATCGAGCTGACGGGATCGGCCCAGGCATTCGACGCCGCGACGCTGTATGCCCGAGCGACCGGGTACATCAGCAAGCGCTCCGTGGACATCGGCAGCCGGGTGCACGCCGGCGATGTGCTGGCGGTGATCGCCGCGCCCGATCTCGATCAGCAGCTTGCCCAGGCGCGCGCGCAACTGGTTCAGTTACAGGCTGCACTCGCACAGTCGCAGGCCAATATGGAACTTGCCAGGGTGACGGATCGCCGCCAGTCGCAGCTGACGACCCAAGGCTGGACCAGCCAGCAGGGGGGCGATCAGGCTCGGCTGAGTTACGCGGCCAGTATCGCCGCCGTCGGGGTAGCGCGCGCCAATCTGCAGGCGCAGCAAGCGCAGGTCGGCCGGCTGGAAGAACTGACCGGTTTCGAGCGCGTGGTCGCGCCGTTCGACGGTGTCATCACCAGCCGTCAGATTGACGTGGGCAGCCTGGTCACCGCCGACGCGAATAGCGGAACGCCACTGTTCTCTATCGCGCATACCAATGTTCTGCGGGTGCAGATCTACGTGCCACAGGAGGATTTTTTCCGCCTCAGGGATGGGCAGGATGCCGAAGTGACGGTTCCGGAGTTGCCCGGGCAAGTATTTCATGGCCGGCTCGCACGCAATGCGAGCGCGTTGCAGGATTCCACCCGTACGGTGCTCGCCGAGGTCGATGTCGACAACCAGGACGGCAGGCTTGCACCGGGCATTTATACAGTCGTGCATCTGGATGCACCGCAACCCTATCCGGTCATATCGGTGCCGTCACAGGCGATCATCTTTGACAAGGATGGGCTGCAGGCCGCGGTTGACGAGAACGGCGTGGCGCGGATCCGGCATCTCAACGTCGCGGCGGATAACGGCGGCTCGGTCGACGTGCGCGCTGGATTGAAGGCGGGCGACCGGCTCATCCTGAACCCGCCGATCGGCGTTACCGACGGCACGAGGGTAACTCCGATGGCAGTGCCCGTAGCCTCGTTGCGTCCTCCCCTAGGATAGAGCGTTCTCACCTTGAGTGGAAACGCTCCAGTGTCCCGATTCGGAAGTTCGCCATGCCTGGATCAGCCGCCTTACGAACTTCCGAATCGATCACTAGCAAGCATTGTTTTCTAGACCATTTTCAGCCTGACTGTGCAGGCCGAACATGGTCTATCTCTTTGTTTAATCGCATGATTCACGCGCCTAGGACGTTCCGCTCAGCGCGATCATGCTCTAGCTCATATCTGTCGGGCAATTTCATCAGGCTGAGGGCGCCTCCGTCGAACTGCTCGAACTCGGACGCGATGCGCCCTTCCGGTGGCCGGACACGATTCGACCGCAGGTCGCCATCGAAGCCGTACTGAACGGCTCGCGCCATCGACAAACATATTCCCACTCTGGCCGTGCGTCTTCCCCTTCGCCAAAAATCGCGCCAAGCTGCCGACTACGGAACGGGGGAAATAGCAATGAGCAAAATCGACGGCGCCACCCTAATGGCGCGTAGCCTTAAGCAACAGGGCGTCGATTACATGTTCGGGATCGTCGGATTTCCCGTCGGTCCCATCGCAGCCGCGGCGCAGGAGGCAGGGATCAAGTATGTCGGCATGCGCAACGAGCAGTCGGCATCCTATGCGGCGCAGGCGGCAGGCTACCTGACAGGCCGCCCAGGGGCGGCGCTCGTGGTCTCCGGCCCTGGCGTCGTGCATGGCCTCGCTGGCCTGGCGAACGCGCAGCAGAACTGCTGGCCGATGATCCTGATCGGCGGCGCCTCCGCCAGCTACCAGAACGGCATGGGCGCCTTCCAGGAAGAGCGGCAGGTGCAGATTGCCTCCCCATTCTGCAAGTTCGCCCACGCGGTGGAGCACGTGCACCGGATCCCGTTCTACGTAGAGATGGCAGTCCGGAACTCGATCTATGGCCGGCCCGGCGCCACCTATCTCGACATGCCTGACGACATCATCCTGGGAGAGGTGGACGAAGAAAAGGTCCAGCAAGCCGCCACCGTCGCAGATCCGCCGCGCATGCAGGCGATGGATCAGGACATCGAGAAAGCCCTGAATGTCCTGGAATCCGCTCAACGGCCGCTTGTGATCGTCGGCAAGGGCATGGCCTGGTCGCGGGCGGAGGACGAGGTCCGCGCCTTCATCGAACGGACCCAGGTGCCCTTCCTGGCTTCACCGATGGGCAAGGGAGTGATGGACGACAGCCACCCGCTGTCAGTCGGCGCCGCCCGCAGCCACGCGCTGCAGGAAGCCGACGTCATCGTGCTGATGGGCGCCCGTCTGAACTGGATCATGCATTTCGGGCTGCCGCCACGCTTCAACAAGAAGGTGCGGATCGTGCAACTCGACATCGCGCCGGAGGCAATCAGTCAAAACGTTGCCGCCGAGGTCGGCTTGGTCGGCGACGGAAAGGCGATCGTCGGGCAGTTGAACAAGGCACTGGAGAGGCGGCAGTGGTTCTACCCGAAGGACACGCCGTGGCTGGCCGCGATCGCCGAAAAGTCGGCGGCGAATGCGAAACAGATTCAGCCGATGATCGATGACAACTCGACACCCACTAACTACTACCGGGCGTTCAAGGACATCAGCGCCTGGTTGCCGCATAACGCGGTGATTGTCGGCGAGGGTGCCAACACGATGGATATCGGCCGCACCCAAATGCCCAACGCCGCCGCTCGGACACGTCTTGACGCTGGCAGCTACGGCACGATGGGTGTCGGGATGGGCTTCGCCATCGCCGCAGCGGTGGTCCATCCAGATCGACCGGTCATTTCTGTATCCGGAGACTCGGCGATCGGGTTCTCCGGCATGGAGATAGAAACCGCGTGCCGCTATGGGCTGCCGGTGAAGATCGTGGTGCTGAACAACGGCGGGATCGGCGGCGGCATCGCAGAGTTCCCGGAAGATCGAGGCCAGTTGCCGCCGCGCGTGCTGACGATTGGTGCCCGCTACGACAAGATGATGGAGGCGTTCGGCGGCAGGGGCTGGTTCATCGAGGACCCCGCGCATCTCCGCGGTGCACTGGATGAGGCGATGGCTTTCCCTGGTCCGGCATTAGTGAACGTTCGCCTGCACCATGCCGCCGGACGGAAGCCGCAGCAGTTCGGCTGGCACACGTCGTAAGGGACAATGTGGCGCGTCGTGGCATTTGGTGCGGCGACCCACCGATAACGACGGTTCGGTGCGATTACCCCACGGGTGTCAACACGCTGGCGACCGATTGCGGGCTTTGAGAGGTGCTATCGGGGGCGTATATAATGATCAAGAAATGATGCGGCACTGGAGCGCCATTTGCCGCAGGCGGCGAAACGTCTCGACGTGGTCCACAGGAGTGACTGACCTAGACCATTTTCAGCCTGACTGTGCAGGCCGAACATGGTCTATCTCTTTGTTTAATCGCATGATTCACGCGCCGGGGACGTTCCGCTCGGCGCGATCATGCTCTAGACCAGGACGGCTTTCGGCAACTCTCTCACCAAGTGATCGACGAAAGCGCGAACGGAGGGGAGCAGGCCGCGCCGGTAAGGAATGAGAGCTGTGATCGTGGAATCGCCGGCAGACCATGTTGGCAACACCCGGCGCAACGCTCCCGATCGAACGTCTTCGCGACAGACATACCCGGGCAGCGCGACGACGCCGAGCCCTGCGATCGCTGCCTGCTTCAGAGCAATCATGTCGTCGCACAAGAGCCGCGGCGTCAACTGGATGACTACTTTGTCCTTCGCATTGCTCGAACGACGAAGCCGCCAAATGGGCGCGACCCCGGTGCGCATCATGAAAAGCGAAGGGCAGTTCCGGAGATCCTCGGGGGTTTGCGGTGCCTGATTCGCGTCGAGATACGCCGGGCCCGCGAACAGGAGCCACGGCGCCGGCGTCAGCGCCCGCTGCACCAGAGTTGAATCGGGGAGCGGCTCCGAATGGGCTCTGATTGCGACATCATAATTTTCGCCGACTATATCGACGTTCCGGTCGGTTGCATGGGCGACGACATTGACCTTCGGATAGCAAACGAGAAAGTCCGCCAGGATCTCGCGTATCGCGAACTGCATCGTGGCGTTGGCCGCCGTGCAACGCACCGTGCCCGTCGGTTCAGTCAGGCGATGGCGAATGACGCTTTCGGCGAGTTCGGCATCACGCACCATCACGACCGCGTGCCGATAGAATTCCTCACCCGCGTCGGTCATCGCGAACCGCCGTGAGGTCCGGTTGAGTAACCTCACTCCGAGCTCTTTTTCAAGCCGCTGGATGCGATGGCTCAGAGTTGATTTGGGAGTGCGCAGCGTCCGGCCGGCAGCCGTGAAGCCGCCGCGATCAACCACGCGCACGAAATACAGGAAGTCGTTCAGGTCAAGCACGGGCGGCCCCATCGTCCATTGTACTGGACGCTGAGTTCGAATATCCGCGGCTTTTCGGTGGATAGTCCAGCGGCTACCTTCCCGGCCTGTCGCGATCGACAATCGCGACTGACCGAAACCGACCTTCGCCTGTGCGGGAGAGAACGTCATGTCTGACCCGATCCGCCCCTATCACCCGCTCACAGCAGAAAACGCCGCACTCGTCCTCGTCGACCACCAGGTCGGCCTGATGACCGGCGTTCGCGACTATTCGACGGGAGAGCTGAAGCACAACGTCGTGGCACTGGCCAAAGCCGCCAAGGCTCTACAATTGCCGATCATCATCACCACTACCGCACGCGACAGCATGTGGGGTCCGACGTTTCCGGAACTCGTGGAGGCGCTGCCCGGCATTCCGATCATCGATCGCTCCTCGGTCAACGCCTTTGACGATCCCGAGGTCGCCCGGGCGATCACCGCGACCGGCCGCACCAAGTTGATCTTTGCCGGCATCTCGCTCGAAGTTTGCGCGGCTTTCCCCGCCATCACCGCCATTGGCATGGGCCTCGACGCCTATGTGGCTGTCGACGCCTCCGGAACGTTCAGCGAGACCAAACGACAGGTCGGTCTTCTGCGCATGCTGCAGGCCGGCGTGATCCTCTCGGACTACGCCACGCTGATGGTGGAAATCCTCAAGGACAACGCGCGACCCGAGGCTGCGGCAGTTTACGGCGCGATGGACATGCCGTGGGCCAAGCTCGTGGGGCAAGTCGCGCAGGCGTACGGCAGATGAGCGCCGGGCCGGGCCGGTTCGGCGGCGCACGGCTCATGAAGCGACGCGCGCACGGGGATCGATCATGACGGAAGCGCAGCCGGATCCGGGCTACCGCGCCGAGATGCTGCTGGACTTCTGGTTCGCGCGGGAGAGAGCGTCGGAGCGCGATCGCCTTCGCGACAAGGACCCCCCCGGAACGAACGAGATTTTTGTGGCCCGGCCCGGCGATTTGAACATGCAGCGCTGACAACGCCTCCACGGTGGCTGCCCTGCTAGGCTAGACAATTTTCAGCCTGACTGTGCAGGCCGAAAATGGTCTATCTCTTTGTTTGATCGCATGATTCACGCGCCGGGACGTTCCGCTCAGCGCGATCATGCTCTAGTGTGGTGGTTCCGAAGTCCGCCATGCTGTGGATCATCCCCGGAGCGGACTTCGGAACCACAAACCACACTAGAAACAATGCTTTGCTAGTGTCCTCATCGATCCGGAAGTTCGTAAGGCGGCTGATCCAGGCATGGCGAACTTCCGAATCGGGACACTAGAGCCATCACCTCCGATCGTGGTTGTTCGCAAGTGCCGGGGTTTCGCCACGTCGCCTCACCTCGGGGGCGCGCCGAGCGCCCCGGTCGAAAGCGCGAGCGTCGCGGCAGCCGACAACGCCGTGCTGTAAGCATCCGTCGACGCATTTTTCGCTTGCAGAAGCTGGGTTTGCGCAAGCGTCAGGTCGGTGATCGAGCCAACGCCGCTTCGATAAGCGGCCAGCGCCGAGTCGAACGTCGTCTGCGCGGCCGCTTTCAGGGTGTGCGAGGCCGAGTAGGCAGAGAGGCTGGTGCGAAGGGCGTTATCCGCGAGCACGATCTGGCGCACGGCGTCTTCCTGCACCTGTGTCAGCCGGGCACCGGCGCTGTCCGCTTCCGCCCGGGCCTGGGCGAGTTGCGCGTCGCGCGTTCCACCGTCGTAGAGCGGGACTGTCACCCCGGCGAAGATACTGCCGCCGAGGTGGTTGCCGCTGACGTTGACTGTCGGCGGCGCCTGACCACCGGACGGGAGGCTGGTCACGTCGAGGTTCCCAGAGTTGTAGGTGCCGTTTGCCGTTAGGAAGAATTTCGGCAGGAACTCGGCCTGCGCCGCCCGGACTTTCGCGAGGCTCGCCTTTTGCGCAGCGTAGGCGCTTTGCATGTCCGGGCGCCGAGCAAGGGCTTCCGAGATGATGGTTTCGACGGGTGCTGCCGTGGACGGCGACAGCTTGCGTCCGGACGCGTCAGCGATCTTGATTTTCGCCAGCGGCGAGATGCCCATCGCCGTGATCAGGGCGAGATAGGCGTCCTCCGCCCTGCCGGTCGCCTCCACCACGGCTAAATTGGCCTGCGCCGTGCCCTGGCGGGCCTGGGCAGCCTCCGTGACCGTCCCGACGCCATGTTTGTAACGGTCCTCCGCGGCGGCTTGGACGTCCTCCGCGTTCTTCAGGGATTGCTTCGCGGTGTTGAGACGCGCCTGGGCGGCAGTATCGTAATAGAAGGCAAGGGTGACACGGTAGATAAGCTGCTGGTGTACGGCGGTGAACGTGATGTTTGAGATCACCGATCCCTGCTTCGCGGCGTCCACCACGGCGGCGCGCTCCCCAAAATCAAAGAGGAGCCATTGCAGGGATAATGCCGAGACCGTGCCATCCAGCGAATTGTTGCTGCTGAAGCTGGTCCCCAGAGCCGTTTGGCGGCCGCTGTTGCCCTGATATCCGCCGATGGCGGTCGCCGTGATGTTCGGAAGAAATGTGCTCTCGGCAATCCCGGCGGCAAGCGCGGCGCGGCGCGCGTCGTTCCAGGCGATCCGTGTCGCCGGATTGGTCGATTCTGCGAGATCGATCAACCTGGAAAGCGAATAGACCCTGGTGGTATCGACGCTGGGCGGTGACGGAACCCGGCGGAGGACCGGATTGGCCGGCAACACATAACCTTCTGCCGTCGGCCGGCGCTGGGGTTCGCCGGCGATGATTTCGCCGCTCTCGGTGGTGGCGGGCTCCCACGGCCGGTCAGGCCGCTCCGGCGCCATGTCGAGTGCCGAGGTCGCGCAGCCGGCAAGCCAGACCAAGGACAGGGCGGCGGCGATGGCTTCTTCACGCCCGCGCATAATCGGCCATTTCTTGCACTGCATATTCGGATAGGTTCGCAACGAGCTGCTCCAACTTCGCGAGAGGCGCCTCGACGGCCGCCGAGATCCCGTTTGAGCCAGCGGGGAGCGGCATGGGCTCGTATCCGCGCGCTGCGGCCTCTGTCTCGGATGCCGGACCCTCGGGCTCCTCGGCGGCGTCGAGACGCTCCGCGAGTCGCTGAAGGCGCCGCGCCGTGCCAACGAAACCGGCGGCCTCCTGATCGGCGCCGATCAGCAGCGGGCCCTGGAGCGACGACAGAATGCTGGCGACTTCCCGTCTCTCGTCGAGCCAAGCCGGGGCAGGCCGGATCGAGGGCGGCTCGAAGTGGGTGAGATCGAGATCCTGCTCGAAGGCCGCGAGGCTTGCGCGCGCCTCCGCGGCGATCCGCCAGCGTCCGGGCGCGTTCGCAGCCGCGGTCAGAGCGGCGACCTGCTGCAGCAATCCTTTGATCGCCGGATCGAGGCGTCCGGCGATCGTCACCGGCCAGATCTGCGTGAAGACGATCGCGACAACAAGATCGCCGAACAGGATGCCGATGGTGCGATCACGCGCGATCGTCATGTCGAAGGCGGGTGCCGCGCCCTGGACCACGCAGAGCAAGAAGGCGAAGACGAGTTGGAACCCGAAATAGGAGACGCGCGGGCTGCCGGCGGCGATCCAGCCGGAGACGAGAGCGGCGAGGAAGACGACGCCCATCAACCCGCCGATCGACGTGACGTGGGGCATCAGGAAGACGATGGCCGCAATTCCCGTGGCGGCGCCGAGACCGCATCCCAGAAAACGAAGCGTTTGCTTCTCCACCGTCTCGGCCGCGGTGCCGAGGGAGACGATGTAGCAGGTGATCAGGCAGGTATGGATACCCGGCCAGTCCAGCAGCATATAGACAACGTAGCAGAACATCGCCGCCCCGGTTGTCTTCAACGCGTACTGGACGTGCGCCGGGTTGGTGAAGGCGTCCGGAAGGAAGAAGCCGCCTTTGGGCTTCGAGGCAGGCTGCGGCGACGGGTCGGGTGTGGGTGGTTCCGCGAAGACGGACAGCGCCGTGCGCAGTTCCGCGAGCGCAGCTGCCGCGACCGGCGCCAGCCCCGCCTCATCCTCGAGGCCCTCGAGGGCGATTTTCACCGGATAGCCGCGCTTGCTCAGGATCGCGGCCATGCCCTCGAGGGTCTTGGCGATGCGCCAGCGGATCGGGGCCGGGAGCGTGATCCCCGCATCGCGCGTGAGGAAGTCGATTACCGACAGGATCACGATCGTCGATCGAGCCGCCTGTTGAAGGGCCGTGATGTCCCGCGCGGGCGACGTTCGCTCCATGCCGGCAAGCTTCAGCCAGGCCGGGACTTCGCCGGGCCCTTCGCGCAGGCACTCCTCGAACGCCTTCCGCGCCCTGGCCTCCGGCGCGAGAAGCACCGCAGCGGCGCAGCGAAGCCGATGCGCCAATGCCCGCTCGGCCAGGCGCCTCGGGGACGGTCCCATGACGAGGTTGACCACTATGGAAACGCCGGCGGGTATGCCGACGAAGAGCCAGACATAGAGGATTCCGCGGGTCGCGAGTTCACCACCTGGCACGGAACCAAGCAGGTCCAGCGCATAGGCCGTGATCAAGGCGACCGTCCCGGCGACCGGCTTGAGCTTGCTCGCGGACGCCGCGAAGGTCAGGCAGAACGACACGAGCGTCATTGCCGTGACGCGCCATAGCGGCTGCTCGATGACCTCAACAGCGAGCGCCAGCACCAGGCCGATGATCAGCGTGATCAGCAGCAGCATGACGATGCTGGTGACGACGCTCTCAGCCCGATCGGGCTTCATCACGAAGAACGCGACATAGGCGGTCAGCGCCGGCTCGGGTGTCTGGTAGAACTCGACGACAAGGATGGTCAGCGCGCAGGTCAGAGCCAACCGGGCGGCGAACTCGAGCCGGCCCGGAAACGGCGCCAGAAGTGCTCCGATCCGTTCGAAGAAAGACTCGCGTCGCTCACCTGCAGCTGGGGCCATGCTTCATCTCGACGACCGCTGTGGCGCCGAGCCTCACGAGGGTCTGTGGGGGATCGACAAGGCGGATACGGACCGGGAAGCGCTGGGCGACGATCACCCAGTTGAGCGAGCGCCCGACGTAAGGGACGGAGCGCGGGAGGTTGACGCGATCGGTGTCGAGCACGCCGGCACCGAGGCCCTGGACGATGCCTTTGATCGCCGTCGTGCGGTCAATCATGGAATAGACGGTCGCACAGTCACCGACAGCTATGGCGTGCAGATCGGTCTCGCGGAAATTCCCGACCGCGAACCACGCCTCGTCGTTGACCAGGGTGAACAGGCTCTGCCCCGGCGCCACCATCTCGCCGCTCAGGACGGAGAGACCGACGACCCGTCCCGCATGGGTTGCGCGGACAGTCGTGTCCTGAAGATGACGCTCGGCGATCGCCAAGTCGGCCTGGCGCGCCTGCACTGTCGCGATCGCGGCCTGGTCCGTATCGATCGCCTGGACCGCCGCGGCTTGCTGCTCGCGCGCCTGCTGGAGCGCGGTCGTCGCGTCCCGCTGCGCCGTCTGGGCCTGGTCGAGCTGCTGGATCGGCACATAGCCCTTGGCGGCGAGCGGGCGAAGCCGCTCGACCGTGCGGGTGGCGAGGTCGAGGTTCGTCTCGGCGCTCCGCGTCTGATCGGCCGCGACGACCGCGGTCGATCGTTGGGTCGACAGGAAGCGGCGCCGCGTCTCGAGAGCAGCTTTCGCGACGTCCAGGCTGGCACGTGCCTGGTCGACGACGAGCTGATAGGGCACCGGGTCGATCTGGAAGAGCAGGTCGCCCTTCCTGACGTGGGAATTCTCCTCGAGAGGTATGTTGATGATCCGGCCGCCAACTTCGGCGGCGACGTGGACGACGTCGGCATCGATGCTCGCGTCGTCGGTCGTCGGCATGATCGAGCTGCGGTGCAGCGCATAGAGCCCGAAGGCAATCGCCGCCGCGATAATCGCAAGCGAAATCAGGATCGTCCAGGGCGCGCGGCGACGCCTGCCTGCTGCTTCCATGGCTCCTGCTGCTTCCATGGCTATTGTCCGAACCACAGGAGCCACGCGAGGAGGCCGCAGCACAGCCCGATCGAAGTACAGACGAACAGCTGAAACGGCAGGACGCCGGCGAGGCCCGAAGCAACGAAGCCGACCCGGACGGCGATTGCCGAGACAATCCCGATCAGCGCGCAGAACATCCAGCCCGGGAAGTAGGAGCCCGCGATCACAAAGGACGGTGCTCCGCGTACGGCGCATCCGCTGCTGGCGGACGCGAGCAACAGCGTCAAGACCGCTGCTTTGAAGAAGCGATGCTCCCTCATGATCTGACGGTCAGGGGTGATTTCGCCGGCGACGCGATGGCCTGTCTCCGAGGAACGGTAATGAGCATCGGGCTGCATCCGGCTCGGAGTTTGCTTGCAAAACAGCCCGCCTTCTATCCCCCGTCCAGGGGAGTAAAGCGGGCTGTTGCGGGGCAGGCGGCGGCATGCGTCCGGCGGGCGAGGGGCGCGGATGCGAGCCGCCACGGGCGCGGCCGCTCGCGCGCCCCCGCGTTGCCGTCTCCAGTCCGCCGCTGTCAGGTCGGTGCGGACCGAGCTGTTCATCCAGGTCAGCGATGCGTCACGCGCCGAAAACGCCGGTGCTCGCCCGATGTCGTCAGGGTATGTTCTCGACGAGCATCTCCCACACGTCGCGGCCCTTGCCGTGCAGCATGGCCTTTGCGGTGTAGACCGCCATGCCGACCACGGCCTCGGGACGCACGAACGGGGTTGGCGGCATCACGAGCTGCATCGGATTGACCTTCACGTCCAGCAGCGCGGGACCGGGCTGCGCGAGCCACTCCACGACCGCCTCCTCAAGCTCGCCGGCTTTCGTGACGCATCGTCCCCAGAGACCCATCGCTTCGGCGACTTTGCCGAGATCGGGGTTCTTCAGGTCCGTGAAGATCGGCTCGATGCCGGCGGATTTCTGTTCGATATCGATGAAGCCGAGCTTGCCGTTGTCAAAGACCGCGATCTTGATCGGCAAGTTCTCCTGCACCACCGTCAGCAGATCGCCGAGCAGCATGGTAAAGCCGCCGTCGCCTGCCATGCAGACCACTTGCCGGCGGGGCTGGCATTTCTGCAGGCCGATCGCCGACGGCATCCCGCTCGCCATCGTGCCGTGCAGAAGGCTGCCGATGGTCCGCCGCTTGCCGTTCGTATCGATATGGCGCAGCGTCCAGACCAAGACAGTACCGTCGTCGACCGTGAACAACGCGTCCTCGGCCGCATGCTTGTTGATGATCTTGGCGAGGTACGTCCCGGGAATGGAGGCGTTCGGACCGGACACGGTTTCAGCGTCGGCCGCGGCCCGGTCCTTCCGGTGGCGCTCCAAATGATGAGAGAGGAAGCTGTTGTCGTCATGCTGCGTCAGGCGGGGAAGCAACGCTTCCAAGGTCGCCTTGATATCGCCGACCGCGCCGATCGTGACCGGGTGCCTACGGCCGATGTGGGTCGGATCCGCATCGATCTGGATGATCCTGGCCTTGTTCGGATAGAACTGGCTCCATGCGAAATCGCACCCGAGGGTCACCAGCACGTCGCAATTCAGGACGGCGTGGTAGCCGGCGGGCTGGCCGATGATGCCGCTCATGCCGACGTTGTAGGGATTGTCGTATTCGACGAAATCCTTGCCGCGTGAGGTGTGTGCCATCGGGGCTTTGAGCCGCGCCGCGGTCGCGACCACCTCGTCATGGGCCCCCGCGCAGCCGGCGCCGGCGTAGATCGTGATCGCTTCGGCCTTGTTGAGGATGGCCGCGATCTCGTCGAGATCGGCGTCGGCCGGACGAATGACGGGGCGCCGCGCATGAACGGTGTACGGCAATTCGTCGTGCGCGGGTGCGCTGGCGATGTCCGCCGGCACGATCAGCACCGCGACGCCGCGTTTCGTCAACGCCGCCTGGCAGGCGGCGACGGTTTTGCGCCGGGCCTGCTCGGGCGTGATGATCATCTCGCAATAGACGCTGCAGTCCTTGTAGACGGCACTGAAGTCGACCTCCTGGATCGACTGGAACCCAATGTCCTGCCGAACGATCTGGGTCGCGATCAGGATGACCGGCACGCGATTGCGATGGGCCTCGTAGAGCCCGTTGATGAAGTGGAGGCTGCCGGGGCCGCAACTGCCGGCGCAGGCTGTCAGATTGCCGGTGAATTCCGCCTCGGCCCCGGCCGCGAAGGCGCCGGCTTCCTCATGCCGCATGTGCACCCATTCGATATCGCTGACGTCGATGGCGCGCGCGATCTGGTTCAGCGTGTCGCCGACGATGCCGTAGCATCTCTTCACGCCGGCTGCCTGCAGCGTCTCGACCAGCACATCGGCCACTTTCCTGCTCATGTCTGTACCTCACGTTTCGATGAGTTATGTCCACGCGGTGGAGTGCCTTGGTGAGGACTTCGAGATCCGCATTCAACGCAGTCGCAACGGCCGCACCGCCCGCGCCCAGGCTTCTCGTTCAGAACCTGGGCCAGGGCCCATCCTGGACCCATCCCCCCGACGGGGGATCAAGCCTGGCTGTCTTGGGGGGATGCAACCGCCGGCCATACGGCGACGTCCCTGACGGCCTGGTGGCCCGGCTCAGGGGTGGTTAGCTGACGAGCAGCAACGCGCCGCGGTGTTCAAATCGCTGTCAGAGGGCAGCGCCGAGCGTCTCCGGATTGCTCACGAACTGCACTGGCCGGTGCCGTCATTCATCGACTGGCTGCCACTTCTTCCACGCCTCAAGGTCGTATAGTCTTGCCTCGGAAGCGCGATCGCCCGAACGCCGGACGAACAGTGCTTCGAGGGGGAAGGCGCCTTTGACAACGCCGCATTTAGTGGGCTCCGTGAGAGGGCCACCCGCCGTCGACGCCTCGAGGCTTGGCGGGAAGCAGCTCCAGTTCCTTGCTACCAAGGTCGTCCCACCGCGGTGCCAGGGACTGATAGAACGTCCGCGGCTTCTTGGCATGACCTCGCAGCTCTCCACAAAGCGCCTGGCCGTAATCAAGGCCCCTGCGGGGTTCGGCAAGACCTCGCTGGCGAGCTGCCTGGACGCAGGTTCTGCAAACCCGCAATGCCGTCGCCTGGCTGACCATCGATCGGGACGACGACGAACCGACGACGTTCGTCTTTTACGTGTGTCACGCTTTACGAAGAGCAAGCGGACGCCTGGGCACGGCAGCGCTGGACCTGATCCAGGAGAGTTTCCTGATCGATTCACGTGCCATTATTTCGGCGCTCATCAATGACCTGGCTGATCTCGACGACGAGATATACTTTTTCCTGGAGGATTATCACTGGATCGGCAACGGTGAGATTCACCAATCGTTGGCTTTTTTCCTGAAACACGCTCCCTCTAACTGCCATGTCATCCTGACCACCCGAACGGAGCCGGATTTGCCACTGGCTTCGCTTCGCGCCCAGAACCAACTGCTGGAGATCGATGCTCGGGCTCTCCGGTTCGATCTCCAGGAGGCGCGGAACTTCATCGAGATTGAGCTTCCCGAAATGCTCGTACCCGCCGATGTCAGGCTGTTGGTTGAGAAAACCGAAGGCTGGCCGGCCGCCCTGCGGATCCTGGCGTCCACGTCCGCCGGGATGCACGAGGATTTCGGAGACTATCTGCGCAAACTCTCCGGCACTCTCCGCCCGATCGGCGCCTATCTCGAGGAACTGCTCGACGGTCTTCCGCGCGAGTTATTTCAGTTCATGCTTCGGACCGCGATACTCGATCGGTTTTGCGCGCCGCTGTGTGAGGCCGTTACTGGCGCGAACACGAGCCAGGAACTGCTTGGCTGGATAGAGAAACGTCAGCTGCTTCTCTCACCGCTCGATCAGGAAGGCCGCTGGTTTCGCTACCACCCGCTGCTTGCCGAATATTTAGGCCAGAGGCTGGAGTCTGGAGCTTGGGAACGAGATTCCCGGCCTGCATCAGCGTGCGTCGCTTTGGTACGCGGCCCAGGAGTTATGGACCGACGCCGTCCAGCACGCGATCGCGGCCGGCGATTCGCTGCGAGCGCTGGAGTGGATCAAGAATTGCGCGATGCCCTTGGTCAAGCGAGGTGATCTCTTTACGTTACTGGGTTGGCTGCGTCTGTTTCCGCCGGGCCTCCTGCGCGGCCAGCCGGAAGTCGGGCTGGCGATCGGCTGGGGCCTGGCCCTCGCGGTCCGGTGTGACGAGGCGCTCGAGTTGCTAGGGGAACTCGAGCGAAATGTGGACGCCAGCCATTCCGATGCTTTCCAGAGCGAATGTGAGGCTATCCGCTCGGTGGCGCTCGCTTTGAAGGACGAGAGCGAGCCGGCGCTTTCCATCGCGCAGGACTGCCTCGGCCGGACGGCGGATCTGTGGTGCGCGAACGTTGCCTCGAATGTCGTTCGCTTCGCGCATCTGAAGCGCGGCGATCTGAATAAATTCTATGCGACACCGTGGATTCCTTTTTCTCTCGACGAAGACAGGCGAAACGTCTTCGCGTCGGTCTACTACCGTTGCCTCCAGGGAATGGCGGAGGCGCAGCAGTTGCGCATTGCTTCGGCCGAACGCTACCACCTGGATGCTCTGAGGCTTGCCGAACAGCACGTCGGCCCGAACTCGGTCGCGGCGGCGTTGCCGGTCAGCCTGATCGCGCGCCTTCGATACGAGCAGGGGCGCCTGGATGAAGCCGAGTCGATGCTGATCGACCGCGTGCCGCTGATCAACGCGGGCACGATGCTGGACTGCGTGCTGAGTGCCTACTTTGTCATGGCGAGGATCGCGATATACAAGATGAACCTGGCGCGGGCCCATACCTTGCTGGAATGGGCCGAGAACCAAGGCAACACGCGTGGCTGGGGACGTCTCAGCGCCGCCGCGGTCTTCGAACGAGTGCGCCTGTGCCTCAATGAGGGCCGCATCGATGAAGCCGTCGAACATCTCCGTCGACTGGACCACCTCGCCGCGAAATACCCGGCGCCGGGCAATTGCGCCTGGTCCGACATCCATCGTTACGCGACGTTCGGACGCGCCTATGTCGCCACGGCGCAGGAGCGCCTTGACGACGCCATTTCAATTCTGACCGGACTGCGGCGCGGGCTGGAGGACGTCCATAACCGTCTTTTCGCGCTGAGGGTGGAGGTGCTCGCAGCGGCTGTGATGTACAGGACGAAGCAGGTTACCAGGGCCTTGGAAGCTTTCGGCCATGTCGTTGCGGTGTCAGCAAAGGGAGGCATTTATCACACCATCGTGGATGAAGGGGCTCTCATCGGACCGTTACTTCTGGCGTACCAGGAGACCGCCGAGCGAACGGGCGGTTCTGGCGAGCTTACACCTTACGTGTTCAACGTCGTCGCGGCGTGGCGGCGCCGCTATGGATCCGAGCCGCAGCAGCAACCGCCAACGAGTTCCTCGACTGCCGGGCCGTTGAGCCCACGCGAAGGCGACATACTCAAATTAATCGCCGACGGTCTCTCCAACAAAGAAATCGCCAGGAACCTTGGCGTCGCCCCCGAAACGGTCAAGTCGCACGTCAAACACATCTTCATCAAGCTGAACATCGAGCGGCGCGTGCAGGCCGTATCTCGTGCGCAAATGCTGGGCTTGGCTGACACTCACCGATAGACGGCGGTTTCCGCCGTAGCGGGCAGGCGCAAGGCCGATGGCGGCCGGCCTCCCGCGCAATCTCCCCCACCTGCATCGGCTCCACTCCCTCCGTCCGGGGGATAGGGCTGGCTCCCGCCCTCCGGCAAGTTGGCTGTGGTGATGCACGGAAGGGGCCGATCATCAACCGCATAAGGCATCCGTCACGGCGGCAGACCCCGAGCGGGCCAGCGGTTGTCAGGAGCGATCGCAGGTCGTCCGCAACACGAGGGGGAGAACTGGCAGTGCGGGCTGCAGGAACCAGGATCATCCGTCGGGGCGTTGCTCCCGGGATCGTTTCGCGCTCGACCGGCTGATGCAAATGCAGCGTAAACCGGGGCTGTCCGGCGGACGCGATCCGCCGCGGGCTCACCCCCAAAACGTGGGGCGGCTACCCCCCAACGGGGGATAATGCCGCCGTGCCGCCTTGCGTAGAATCCCCACAGGCCAAGTCCTGACAGAAGTTTTCCGGCCGACCCATAACCGAGGACACGCGACGATGCTCAAAGCGTTTTCAGTCCCTATCACGCCTCAGGGAAAGTCCGCGCTGGCGACACTGCCGCCGTGGCACTACGCCAGCGATTGCATCGCCATCGAATACTGGGCCGATCCATGTGCGATCGAAGCACTTCTCCCGCCCGGCCTCACGGCGGACAAGAAATCCGGCGGGCGCGCTTTCTTCTGGTTCCTCGACTGGCAGTTCACGGGATCCAACGACGAACTGACCGACCCCGCCCGGTATCAATACCGCGAGGCGTTCGCACTGGTTGAGGCGATCTTCGATGGCTTGCCGGTAAATTACTGCCCCTATATTTTCGTCGACAACGACGGTGCGATCGCGCGCGGCTGGGCGCAGGGATTCCCGAAAAAACTGGGCGCCATTTACCAGACACGGAGCTTCTCCGCGCCTGGCCCGGCCGCCGCCCCGCTGGCCGAAGGAAGCCGCTTCGGTGCGAGCGTCGCTGCCCACGGAGAGCGGCTGGCAACCGCCCGCGTCCAGCTCGAGGAAAAAATCGCCGATCCTTCCACTGTCTTCAAGCGCCCGACAACGATGCGCCGGTACTTTCCACAACTGGCGGCGGGCCGCCAGGACCAGCCAGCGGTGGACGAGCTCACGATGTCGTTGACGGATAATCTCGCGATTGTCGACGTCTGGGCCGGGTCGGCCGAGCTATGGATTCCCGAAGTGCCGGGCGAAGACATGCATCTGATCGCACCGCTACGCGTCGGTCGGGGCTATCGTCTCGGGATGGCATATTCCATTACCGACCTACGCATCCTGAAGAATTATGCCGGCTAGACCATTGTCATCCTGACTGTGCATGACGAAAATGGTCCAGGTGTTTGTTTGATCGCATGATTCACGCGCCGGGGACGTTCCGCTCAGCGCGATCATGCTCTAGAGCCTCGCCGCGCCTCGGCAACGAGTCAGCGCCGGCATCGCTCCCGCGCTCTCCAACAAGGGTTCGAGGGGTCTGAGGATGGCCAGGACCGCAGCGGCCTCGCCAGCGCGCGAGGCCGGTCGGCACACATGTCAATCGTCGCAGCCGATTCTGCATAGTTTTGCCCGAGGCTGGCTCCTACTCTGGCTTGGACGCGGGGAGGTAGCGATGTGCGTGTTCGACACGATCCGGCGGTGACTGGATCCTTGACGTCCGGCCACATAAGCACACGCCCAACTCCAGCCGGGCATTCGAGATGAGATGCATCGCGCAAAATTGGCAACGCCGCCTCGCCGCCTGGTCGGCATCAATCGGTCCCGGATCGACGTCCGCGCCACCACAAGTCATGCGAGACCTATGGCGGCGGGCCAAATGATCAAGCAAATCCTGCGGACTGCCCTGTGCGGGATCATTCTGAGCGGAACGACCCCGACGGGCGTTGGCATCACCCATGCCAGCGCTCAGACGGCAGAAGCAGAGGAGTTCAATGCCGAGCAACTCGACGCGCTGCTGGCACCGATCGCGCTCTATCCCGACGCGCTGCTGGCGCAGGTTCTGATGGCCTCGACGTTCCCGTTGCAGGTGGTCAGCGCGGGGCGCTGGATCGAAGACCCGGCCCATAAATCGCTGAGTGGCGATGCGCTCGCAAAAGCGGTCGAGCCGCAGGCGTGGGATCCGAGTGTCAAGTCGCTGGTGCCTTTTCCATCGGTTCTGGCGCTGTTGAACAGCAATCTCGACTGGATGCAGCAGCTTGGTTACGCGTTTGCGGACCAACAGGCTGCGGTTATGAGTTCCGTGCAGCGGTTGCGCTTGCAGGCGCAGTCCGCCGGCAACCTGCAAACGACAGAACAGCAGATCGTTCGCACGGAGAACGAGGTCATCACCATCGAGCCCGCGCAGCCGAGCGTGGTGTACATTCCGAGCTACAATCCGACGGCCGTCTATGGGGCCTGGCCCTATCCAGCCTACCCGCCGGTCTATTTGCCACCGCCACCAGGATACGCGTTTGGTACTGCGCTCGTAAGCGGGATGGCCTTCGCCGCGGGCGTAGCCGTGGTCGGCTCGCTGTGGGGCTGGGCGCGGCCTGGCTGGGGCCATGGATATGTCAACGTGAACGTCAACCGCTACAACAACATCAACGTCAACCGCACGCACATCAACTCCAATGTCTGGCAGCCTAATCGGCCCGCGGGACGACCTGCAGGATTGCAGCGGCCGCCGAACGGGCCGGTCGGCCGTCCTGTCCGGTCAAACGGCCTGCCCGCCAATGCGGTCGGCCGTCCGAACGTCAATGTGCCTGCGAGCGCGGTGAACAGGCCGACGAAGGCTGGCGCGGGGCAACCAGGCCTCGCCAACCGTCCGGCGGGGGCCAACGTGGGTCAGGCGAAAACAGCCAACCGGCCGAATCCTGGTCAGGCGACCGCCAATCGTCCTCGCGAAAAAGCAGCCGCATCGGCGGGATCCGGAGCCCGTTCGGCCGGGCAACGGGCCGCCCCGGCACGTCAACCCGACGCCTTCAAGGGAATGGACAGGGGCCGCGAGGCGGCCCAGTTCGGCGCGCGTGGCAACCAGAGCCGCGCCGCCAGCCAGGTTCAGCGTCAGGGCAACCGGGGAGGGGCCGTCAGTGGCGGCGCGGGTCGTCGCCACGGCTAGTGAGGATCGGACGATGATTGGCCTTGGGCAACGAATGACGCTGCGCGCGATTCTTGGCACGGTGGCTGGGCTGGCCCTGGTGATGGGCGTGTACGCGGCGCCGGCGACGCAGCCGTCGTATGCCTCGTCGGATGAGGCTGCGGCGGCGCTGGCGGCGGCGGCACGATCGCAGAATACCGTGGCACTGCGCACGGTGCTCGGCCCCGGCGGTGCGCCCCTGGTCAGTTCAGGCGACCGTTATGCCGACGAAGCCGCACTGCGCCGCTTCGCCGAAGAATATGATACCAGACATGCCCTCGTGCCGCAGGGCCCGGATCGGATGATGCTTGAGGTCGGGTCAAACGATTGGCAGTTGCCGATCCCAATCGTACAACGAAACGGGCGATGGCACTTCGACGCCCATGAGGGCACGCAGGAAATCGTCGACCGGCGGATCGGTCGAAATGAGATTGCGGCGATTCGGGTCTGCCTGTTTTATGTCGATGCCCAGGACGACTATTTTGGGCGCAAGAAGCAGGAGACTGGCAGCGGCGTTTACGCGGAGCGGCTCGTCAGCACCCGCGGCAAGAACGACGGCCTGTACTGGCCCGCGGCGGACGGGCAAGACGAGAGTCCGCTGCAGCCTCTGGTGACCCAGGCACAGGACGAGGGCTATCCTGGCCAGCTGCTGCACCAGAGTTTGGTGCCCTATCAGGGCTACTTCTTTCGCGTCCTGTTTGCGCAGGGGGCGGAAGCGCCCGGTGGCGCGAAGAAATATCTGCAGAACGGGCGGATGACGGGCGGATTCGCGCTGATTGCCTGGCCGGCGACTTACGGCTCGTCCGGCATCATGAGCTTTATCGTGAACCAGGACGGCATTGTGTTCCAAAAGGATCTCGGACCAGACACGCGACGCCTCGCTGCGAGCGTAGCGCAGTTCAATTCCGACCCCAGTTGGGCACGAGTCAATGTGACGGACCAATGATGCAATACCCGGCCCTGAAACCAGGGATGCCGCAGTGGAAGGAGCGTTTGTCGCGAGCTTTTGAGTTCAGCGTCATGACGAGCCGCGTCGAGCCGACGCCGCCGTTGCCGCAGCGTGACACGCCGCCGGGCTTCCACCTGCTGGCGAAGCCGAGCGGATCCACTTGCAACATTGATTATGCATATTGCTTCTTTTTGTCGAAGGAGGCGCTGTGGTGCCACGACGGTTCCCGCGCAATCCAGACGTGAGTCCGTGGCGCCGGCCGATGAATTTCGGCCATCACGGCGTGTTCACAGCGTAATGCAGGCGAAGGAAAAAATCATGGCGACGAAGAAGCCGAACATATTGATCCTTTGGGGCGACGACATCGGCTGGTGGAATATCAGTTACAACAGCCGCGGCCAGATGGGCTACCGCACGCCGAACATTGACCGGATCGGCAACGAAGGCGTTGCCTTCACCGATTTCTATGCGCAGCAAAGTTGCACGGCCGGACGCGCTGCCTTCATCACCGGCCAGAACCCGATTCGCACTGGTTTGACGAAGGTCGGGATGCCGGGTGCCGATGTCGGCCTGTCAGCGGAAGACCCCACGATCGCCGAACTGTTGAAACCGCTAGGCTACGCAACGGGTCAGTTCGGCAAGAACCATCTCGGCGACAAGGATAAGTTTCTGCCGACCCTGCACGGGTTCGACGAATTTTTCGGCAACCTCTATCACCTGAACGCGGAAGAGGAGCCCGAGGATCCGGACTATCCAAAAAATCCCGAGTTCAGAAAGCGGTTCGGGCCTCGGGGCGTGCTGCATAGCTGGGCTGACGGCCAAGGCGGTCAGAAGATTGAGGATACCGGGCCACTGACGAAGAAGCGGATGGAAACCATCGACGACGAGGTCACGGATCATGCGCTGCGCTTCATCGACGAGAAGCACAAGGCGGATCAGCCCTTCTTCCTCTGGTACAACACAACGGCCATGCATTTTCGCACTCACCCCGCCGAGAAGCACAGGGGAAAGAGCGGGCAGGGGGACTACAACGACGTGATGGTCGCCCATGACCAAAACATCGGCAGGATGCTGGACAAGCTCGACGAACTGGGCATCGCCGACAACACGATCGTCATGTACTCGACGGATAATGGCCCCCACTACAACAGTTGGCCTGATGCGGGCATCACGCCGTTCCGCTCCGAGAAGAACACCAACTGGGAAGGTGGTTGGCGGGTGCCGGCGTTCGTGCGCTGGCCCGGAAGGTTCAAGGCCGGCACAGTGCTCAATGGCATCGTCAGCCATCAGGATTGGCTGGCGACGTTCCTGGCAGCCGCGGGAGAGCCTGACATCAAGAAGAAACTACTGGAAGGATACCAGGCCGGAACCAAGACCTTCAAGGTCCACATCGACGGGTACAACATGCTTCCGTATCTGACCGGTGAGGTGCAGGACAGCCCGCGTACGTTTTTCTTCTACGTGAGCGACGACGGCGATATTCTGGCGATGCGTTATAACGACTGGAAAGTGGTGCTCATGGAGCAGCGTGCGAAGCAACTGGCATGCTGGTTCGAGCCATTCGTGAAACTGCGGGTGCCGAAGATGTTCAATCTGCGCCGTGATCCGTTCGAGCGGGCTGACGAAAATTCAAACACGTACTGGGACTGGGTCATCTCGCACGCCTACCTAATCTACGGAATGCAGGCGATCGTGGCCGGGCAGATTGAGGATTTCGTAAAGTTTCCGCCGCGTCAAAAGCCGGCCTCGTTCAATCTGGACGCGGTGCTGGCGACGCTGCAGGAGGCCTCCGGCGGTGCAAACCACTAGGGGGCTGCGGGTTTCTGTCAGTGGCTGCGCTGGTCTTTCAAATCAAGGAGCAGCATTCGGACTTGCAGGTCGTTTGGAACGAACCCTGCAAGTTCGTGCGCGTATCAGGCAGAAGCTGGCAGGTCTCCCGCATTTCTCGCACTTGCAGGGGGGCGATCAGGATATCGCGGTCGGCTGAATGGTGCAGATGGATCTTCTCCAGCAAGGCGCGAGACTGCTGCTGCGCACCTGTGCTGTCCAGGGCGATAGCGTAGACATACCCATGGCGAATCGTGCCGGGCGCCAACTCTGCGGCTTTGCTCAAAAGAGGTAGCGCCTCGGCATATATGTGTTGACGCGCCAGAAACAAACCGAGGGCATGGATGACGTCGGCATTTTCTGTCTCGATCGACCTCGCATTGCGCAACAACTCGGCGCCTGTGGCTACTTGTCCACTATGGCAAGGGCGTTGCGCAGCGGGGCATCGGCGATTTTCATGAACCCCTTGTAGGGCGAATTGAGTTCGAGAATAAGGAAGATCGCTCCGCCCACCGAAATGGCGCCGATGAACAACGCGACCAGGACGGTCGCATTGAAGCGAGCGAAGAGACCGAAGCCGAGAAAAAGCATACTGATCCAAAACACGAGCACAGTCAGAAATGGCCATGCGATGGATGAACCGGATTGCTCGAACATCAGAAGACGCGTCTGCCCGAGGTTCTGACCGATCTGCATCGCCTGACTCTTCAGTGTGGACTGCGAATCATTTTTGGGGGAAAGCTCCTTGAGACTGGTGAAGAATGCGTCGGCGACGCCTTGGGTTGCCTTCGGATCAAGGTCGGCGCCGCCTGCGCCGTTTGGCGACCATATCCGATCATGGACGGCGGCGACCCCCTGACGCAGCAAATCGCGTGGTTCCCTCGCGTCTGGACCGTAGAATGACAACACCCGGTCAAGCAGTATGATGTTGGCTGCGAGCGACTGCACCTCGTTCTGCTGCGCCTGGTAAGAGCTGCTGCCGGACGCGATGAGCAGGCTGAGGACCAGCGCCGACATGGTTGCGATCAGGCCCATCACGAGCTTCACGACATCCTTGGATCCTGCGTCCAGGTGACTGTCCGGCAGTTTGATATACAGCGCCATGCCCAGAAGGCCGGCGCCGAATGTGCAGCCGAAAATGATCGACGCCATTTCGAGCGAGTTCATGGACGGTGGTTTCACGCGGTGAGCCGGCTGATCAACACAGGGCTGACTGGGCGATCACTCGGGACCGGGCAGTACGGCGAGCCATCCCCAGACTTCGAGGGTCTTTCATCTTTACTCCAATTCGATCCGCGCATGGCGAGTCTGCTGATCAGCCCGAGCGTCGTAACCAAACCGCGGCAAATCGATGGGCGTTTCGCTGCCATTCCGACGTTCCCGCGAGAACCCACGCTTCCGGCAGGCGAGCATCGATATATGCCAATTCAGAAGGCGAAACTCGCCATCAGCATGGGGCCCTTCATCCACAGGCGCTCCACCGGGCCGCTCTGTGAGAACGACAGATAGCGGTAAGTGAGCGACAGATCGACCGGGCCGGCATGATAGCCGAGGCCGGAGGAGATCTGCCAGGTGAGGTTCGATCCGCCCGCACCGATATCGAAGTAGTAGGGGATGAACAGCCCGGCGTTGCCGACGCGTACGCGTCCGCGGAAGCCGCCGATGCCGTTCCAAATGTCGCCGGAACTGGACACGCTGCCGATGCCTCCGAACGTCGCGCCGTTGCCGCGTGGCCCCGTGATGGTCAAGCCCAGGCTGTAATCGATCCTGGTGTTGATCGCGAGAAGGCGAAACCCGGCGATCATGTCGAAGTTGCCCCAGCCGCCCTGTGCCAGCGTATAGCCCCCGGCGAGCGTCCATATCGTGGCGTTCAGGTCCAAGCCCTGGCTGCTGTTGATGCCGGCCTCGACGGGAATGGCCGGATGGTTGGGGAAGTTGACCTCCTTGAACTGGGTGGGGGTACCCGCGAGGTTCATGTACATGAAGTCGGTGACGACGGAGAACCGGTCGTATTGCGCATCCGCCGCACCCATCAATCGCAAAGTTCAAGTGGGACAACAGGTCGCCGAAACCGATGGATGGGCTGGCGGTTACTGTCCCGCCGAGTGCGGGCGGGAGGTTGAAGCTCAGGTCGGTGTTGATATTCGCGAACCATACATACGGTGCGACATCGAAGGTCCACCCGGGCGGCGCGGACGCCTGCTGGCCCAGGCCCATCGGTTGTTGCGCTCGCGAGCCGGACGTTCCTGCGGCCGCGAACAGCACCGCGACAACGGCAACCATGAGAATCCGGTTCAGCATCGATATGTTTCTCCGCCTCAACAGGTTCGGTTCAATATGAACGAAGCCCTGGAACGCACCCGGATCGGCGCGCACGAAAAGGCTTATGCAAAGCGCTTGGTTTTGCCCGGTCGGACAGCGGCCGCCGTCGCGGGAGGATCCGGGGCGGGGGATCGCAAGGCGTCCACGGGCCGGATGTGGGCTACTCCATCTTGTTTTTCATTGCCTTTATGCGCTCCTCGAGTTCGGTCTTGACCGCTTCAAGGTTGAAGCTCGCGCCTCGCTGCATCGGCGGGTAATTGAGGAACGTCTGCGCGTATTCACCGACTTTCTGCTGCAGGAAGACGAAGCGCCAGAACTCATGGATGTAGAAGTCGGGCAAGTAGTAAGCGGAGCCCATGTTGCCCTTCCAGATCATCATCCGCTCGAATGGATCGAGACGAAGATTGGTGAGAAGAGGCATGTCGAGATGGACCGTTGCCCCGGTCCAGCCGTCAGGTTGGTCGATCAGCCGGAATTTCCAGTCATCGAGACGAACGGCGCCCAGTGTGCCCTCAGCGAAGTAAAAGACCTCATGGCGGTTGGACGGACCCTTCCCGGTCAGCATATCCACCTGATTATAGCCGTCGAGATGGACCTTGTAGGTGGTGTCGCCGAACCGCTTGCCCTGCAGCAACTCTTCTTTGACGTTCGCGTCGCCGGCCAGAGCAACGAGGGTCGGGAAGAAGTCCAGACCTGACATGATGCCGTTCTCTACCTTTCCCGCTGGGACGTGCCCTGGCCAGCGGACAATCATCGGCACGCGCATGCCGCCTTCCATGATTGTTCCCTTGCCGGCGGCGAATGGGGTGTTGCCGCCATCGGGCCAGGTGAAGTTCTCGGTGCCATTGTCGGTCGTGAACACCACGATCGTGTTGTTGTCGAGCCCGTCGCTCTTCAGCTTGGCCATGATGCCGCCGACGACATCATCAAGCTGCGACATGACCCCCTCTTCCAGATACCACCCATCGTCGGCGTTCAATTTCGAGGCATATTTCGGTGACAAGTGCGATATGATATGTGCTCGTGTCGGGTTGACCCACATAAAGAACGGCTTGCCGTCTTTTTTAGCCTTGTCGATGAACTTGTCCGAGTAGTCGAGGATATCTTCGTCGATCGTCTCCATATTGTGCTTAATTCCGGGCATCGGGTGCGGGGGCAGCGGCCCTTCGTCCTCTATCCTCTGCTTGCCGACCTTTCCCCAGCGTGGCTGGTCGGTCGGATCGTCCGTCGTGGTGGCAAAGCTATGGATGAGGTTGCGCGGTCCAACCTTGTCTTTCAGAGACGGCGGATAGGAGTGCCAAAACGGGTCCTCCATGGCGTCGAGATGGTAGAGGTAGCCGAAGAACTCGTCGAAGCCGTGCACGGTCGGCAGGTACTGGTTCAGATCGCCCAGATGATTCTTGCCGAACTGACCGGTTTCGTATCCCATTGCCTTCAAAGCTGTCGCGATCGTCGGTGCCTGGTCCGGGATGCCGATTTTAGCGCCCGCTTGACCGACTGTGGTCAGTCCGGTGCGGATCGGCAGTTCACCGGTGATAAAGTTGGCACGACCGGCGGTGCAACTCGGTTCGGCATAGTAGTCGGTGAACCGCATGCCCTCGCTCGCCACCTTGTCCAGGTTGGGTGTCGTTGAGTACATGAGGCCTTGATGGTAGGCGCCCACATTCTCCCAGCCGATATCGTCCCCCATGATGACGATGATGTTCGGCTTCGGTTCTTGCGCTTTTGCGGCTGCCAAAGGTGAAAGCGACAAGGCGACGCCGAGCGCGAGGGCGGTCGTCCAGGGTTTTCTCTGGACGACCTTGTTGCAACTCCTGTCCGAGCGAGATCGCGTCGCCATCGGTTTGTTCCTTGCTGGGTTAGCAGACGACTTCTCACCGGCACGCCATCCCTAGATTATAAGACTCGTTCGGAAAACGCGAGTGAAATGTTCACCGTCCTGTTCGTTCGGAGCTGCCTGCATGGCCGACCCAAAACTTAACGATTACAACAGGATCCAGCGAAACCACCCGGCTTGACGGTGAGGATTCGGATGAGCGTAAGTATGCTGATGAGCTGTGCCTATGCAGTTTCGGCAAGCAGCAAGTGCGGGATCACTGTGACGGTTCAGCGGAGAGAACCCGAGACGTTAAGCCAGGCGGATCGCCATTTTGTTCCTCATCCTACACTCATTATATTACTGAAGGCATTGGATACAGGAGCGGATGTCGATTGAAACGACCGCCGGGTGTGATATATCAGGGAATATGCCAAATCTGCATAGTTAATTTTGGACATCGAGTAGAAGGAGATAAACCAATTTAGCGAGTTGTGCCATACACAACGAGTTGGGGAAGACATGTGGTCAAGCAAGATCGTGGAATCCGCTGACCCGGATGAATTCATCAGATTCATCCGGCCGAACGGTTGCAAAATTCTTGTGACGGAACGGGGATCGTTCGAGGCACGCGGCATATTCATCGACGTCGATCGTCTGTATCTGCAGCGGCGCCGTGAACGTCTGGCCCGCCTCGTCGAGGTTGACATGCTCAGGGCGGGGATAGTTTTTCTTACCGAGCCCGGGCCGAGCATGTTTTGGAACGGTGCGGAGATCGGGCCGGACAATCTTGCATTGTTTGCTCCCGGATCGAGATATTTTTCGCGATTATCCGGACCCACAAGCTGGGGGAGCTTATCACTTGCCGGTGAGGACATGGAGTCCGTTTGGGCGCGCTATTTCGGGTCCAGCCCAACATGGACGACACATTGTACTGTCATCACCCCGTCACCCTCGGCATTAGCGAACCTGCGTTCATTGCATGCCGCCGCAGGTGACATGGCTGAAGCCTCGTCAAATTCGTCAATGAGCCGCCCTCTGTCTCGCGCACGCATTGGAGCAATCGCTGATTGACGCCATGCTGGAGTGCATCGACACGCCAAGTGTCCGCGCTGAAACCACGGCCATGCAGCATCACCGACTCATCATTCGCCGGTTCTGCGAAATGCTGGAACAACATCCTGCGAAGCCGCTGCATGTACCGGAAACGAGTCATACGATCGGTGTTTCTGGCCGCACCCTGCGCATGGCTTGCCACGAGCAACTCGGCGTAAGCCCCACGCAATATTTGCTGCTTCGGCGCATGAATCTTGCGCGACGCACCTTGCAACATTCCGATCCGGATGTCACGACGGTAACCGATGTCGCAACAGACCTTGGGTTCTGGGAGCTTGGCCGGTTCAGTGTCAAATATCGCCAGATCTTTGGTGAAACACCCTCTGCGACCTTGAGGGCGTCAGGCCCCCGCAAAGTCACCTTCCAAGACTATGGGGCAACGCTTGCATGTGACCGTGGTTCAACTGCCCTTCCGCAGCATCCCACATGAGGCGAGGATCGAAGGTTTCAGCCGCAAAAATCGTGAGTATGACAACGGCGCAAAACGCCACGGCACCGATGCCGGGCTCAATGGTGACGACCCCGCCGAACTGAACGAGGGCACCCAGAAGAGCCTCCATGAAGATGTCGATCATCGACCAGCGACCGATCCAGTCGTATGATATAATACAGCCGGGTCCGATCTCGAAGCCACCGCGTGTGGCCGGTCTGCACGGAGATCAACATCGCGGTAAGTCCAACCATCTTCAGCATTGGCACCGCGATACTGGCGAAGAACACCAACGCAGCCAACGGATACATCCTTGAGTGAACCAACTCGCGTACGCCGCCCAGGATCGTGCTGGGCTGTCCCACTCCCAGTTGCATAACCGTAAGGACGGGATACAGGTTCGCCGGCACGTAGGCCACCGCGGCGGCGATCACCAGCGCCCAGGTCCGAGCGATGCTTGTCCGGTTTGCGGGCATGCAGGGCGGAACCGCAGCGGGGACATGGTCCATCTTTGTCGTCAGGCACGACAACCAGCGTGCAGGTTTCGCATCCGAGCGCTCCGGGGGGCACTCGCCCCGTGACAAGGGCCCTGCGAGACATATTCCGAGCGCGCCCGCTGTCGAACGCGTCCCAGATCGCCTCCCGATCCAGCGCCGCGTCTGCCCAGACGATCACGACCGTCAGCGCGAGAAGGGCATAAACGCCGGCGTCCAGCTCGATCTTGACCAGATCGCCGAGCTTCACGTAGGCAACGAAGACGCCCAACACAAAGACCTCGACCATCGACCAGGTGGAGAGACGCTCGACCCATACGAATATCCGCCGAAGATGCCGCGGAGGATTTGCTTCACGGATGCGCAGCAACACGTACATGGTGCCGATCAGCTTCGCCAGCGGCGCGATAACGGTAACGAACACCACCACGACGGCGAGGCTCGTCATCCCGCGCCGCACCAGTTCCACCGGGCCGGAGAAGTATCCCCGCACCGTGCACGATGCCCGATGTGCTGACGGTCATGAGCGTGCTCAGGCACATCACGGTCAGCAGGATCAGCGCCGCGACTGCCAGTGCCAGGCTGTGCTCAAGCGGATGCTCGCCGGGTTCGACGGAGCGTGGTCCCACAACGTTCGCAGAGCGCCGTCATGCCCGGTGACAGCGCGGGTTCGATCTGGAACAGACCACAGCCTGGACATTCACGCAGGGCGGCTTCCACCCGGACTTCCGGCTCCTGCGCGGCCTGCGGCGGCGTCATTTGCGACCAGGTCCGGCGACGACGCATGGCGGCGATACGGTCGGCCACCTGAGCAAGCGCCGTGCTCGTGGCCGCGACCTGGCCTTCGACCCCGGGCGATGGCAATGGCTGCGATATGCGGAAGCTCCGCGTATCGGCGGATTCCCGGTTCTTGAACGACACCGAACCCTGAGCGATGAGGACCAGGTGGCCTTCGCGATCCAGATCGAGCCGTTGCACCTCGATCTCGATGGTTGCCTCGGGAGATCCAGTCACCGCGCTGGCGGACGAATAGATCGTGCTCTGCGGTAGCCGCTGGGTCAGATCTTCCACCAGCACGCGCCCCAGCATCGCGTCAATCGGCTCGCCCCACCACTCGTTGGCCATCAGAACAACCCGATAATCCGCCGATGACTGCACGATCGGGCTGCGCAGCAAGTACTGCGCCACACCGACGCCGTGCAGCGCGACGACTTTTGGACCACCGGACAGTTCGGTGCCGGGCACCGGCGCGATCGTGTACAGCTTCGGATCCGGTGACGCGCAGGAAGCGGCGACCAGCGTTGCACACAAGGCCACGATGAACCGGAGCCGGTGGAAGTGACTCATTGGGCGGATTCTGTCCGACCGCGCACCAGCGCCTCCGGATGGCGCGTCAGCAAGTCAGCAAGGGCCTTGAACGAACGCACGGCATCGGTGAGTTGCGCCATCATCCGGTCCAGATCACGATGAAACTGCGTATCGTTGCCGTAACCCGTATCGACGGAACGCATCAGTTGGTTTGATTGCTTCAGTGTTGCTTGCAGCGTCGGTCGCGATCTCCGGCAGTTGCTTCAAAGCCGGGGCCATTTCCGCGTTCAGGTTCTTCATCACCGACTGCGCCTCGGCCATTGTGCCGGCCAGCCCGGTCAGCGCCTGCTGAAGCTGGGGACCGTTGGTGAGCGCACTCATATTCTTCGTCATGGCGTCCAGGCTTTGGCCGATGCTGGCAAAGGGAATGGCATTGACGTTGCGCAGCAGTTCGCCCGCCGAGGCCTGGAGACCTGACAACCCGCCAGATTCCATGGTCGGGAAAACAAATGCCCCGTCCTGCTCGGTCACCGTGGCGGCAGGCGCGTCCGGCACGATTTCGAATGAGACCAGCATCTCACCCGTCAACAGATTCCCACTTTGAAGTGTCGCGCGAAACCCCTTCGACACCAGTGTCTGGACTGCCTCGGTCGTATTCTTGAAGACCTGACGGCCGATACCCACGACGCGTTCCGGCTCGATCTCCAAACGTACTGGCGCCACGATGGTGTCTTTCGCGGGATCGTAGCTCAATCGGACATCGGTGACCTGGCCGACCTTGAGGCCGTGCACCACGACGTCTGAGCCCGACGCCGAGGCCGCGCACGGAGGATGAGAAGTAGACGAGCAAGTCGATTTTCCGGCTGTAGGAAGCCGCCTTGGCCGCATCCTGGTTCGACGAAAAGCGGGAACTCATGGTTTTCGGCACTGACTTCGCTCGACGGTCCGGTCGTCGTCGTTTCGAAGGCAATGCCGCCCAGCAGCAACGCGCGGAGTGATTCGACCTGCATTTCCATGCCGGCGCCGCCCAGTTTCACCGAGACGCCGGACGCATTCCAGAAACGGGTCTGGTCATGGACATAGCGAATCAAACGGCGCGCGGACGAAGGCGTGGATGGTCACGCTCTTGGCCATATCGCCGATGTCCCAGCCCAGCACCTGCCCAACCGACAGGCCGCGGTAGAACACGGGCGAGCCGAGGTTCACCGACCCAAGCTGATCCGTTTTGAGCATGAACGTGCGGCCCGGTACGTCGCTGTCCAGCAGCGGCGGTTCCTCGCGACCGACGAATTTGCGTTCTGCCTTGGCGGCTGCGTCGCCGGGCAGCAGGCCGATGTAGGAACCGGAAAGCAGCGTGCTGAAGCCCGAGATATTGCCGGCGAACAAGCGCGGCTTCACCACCCAGAATTGCGTCCAGGATGTGAGGAACGGTTCGGCCTGCGCGGTCGTCGCGATCGAGACGAGCACTCGCCGGCGATCCTTCGTGAACTCGAGGCTCTTTACCGTGCCCAGGATAATATCCTTGTACTTGAGCTGGGATTGCCCGGGCTGAAGTCCCTCGGCGTCTTCAAACGACACGACGATCCGCGGGCCTTCCTTTGAAAGTGTGTCCCAGGCCAGCCAGGCGCCGATCGCGACGGCGATAATCGGTATCGCCCAGATCACCGGCAATCGCCGCGACCGGCGGACCGCCGACTGACCCAACATTGGCGGGTTGGTTGCGCTCATCTCAATATGGCTGTGAACACGGCATGCATGTCAAACTATCCCCTGCAGATTGAATTGAAAATAGTGAGTGTTTACAATGCAGTGGTGTACTTCGCACCAGGACTTTTTGCCTGCGATCCCGGAGAGACACTATGCAAGTTCGGCAAGTGTCCGAATTCGTGAGGGGGACTTTAGCTTCGACAACGCTGTCTGTCGAGCGAGACTACGAGACCTCGATTGCCGTCACTTCCCCGAACGAGAATGTGGGGGCCACGATCGATCCGCGGCACCAAGTATGCCTGTGCTTTATTTTTTTATGACCGCCGCACCGTTGGGCCCGACACACCCGGCGCGGTAGACGCCGTTGGCACAGGTGACGGTCCGGGGGGGCGGTGGCCGCTTGCGAACGACAGCGGCACCGTTGGGCCCGGCACATCCGGCACGGTAGACACCGTTGGCGCAGGTGACGGCGCGCGCCGAATGGGGCGTCGCCAAAGCCCCCAGGGTTGCGAGGCTAAGCACGAACACAAAAAGTACGACGACGTTTTTCATCAAGGGGGAACCTTCTTTCGGACCTGCGAACTCGAAACGGGATGTGCTGAAGACGCTGACAGAATCCTTGCCGGACGTTCTCTATCGTGGCGACGGTGTCGCTGCCCCGGTCGCCATCGTCACCGGCGGAGGGTTCCACTTTCCGGTTAGCGCTTCGCTTTTCGGCGCATAAAGCCGCATGGTGAGGTTGAACGATCCCTTCGGCGCCGGCAGCCAGTTTGCCTCCTTGTCCGCGCCGGGGTTCCCGTTCTGGAAGTAGAGGTCGAGGGAGCCGTCCGGCGTGGGGGCATCGATGCGACCAACGGATGCCGGCAGCGACCCGCTCCAGCCCGGCGGCACGACAGCATAGGCACCGGCTTGAGTTCCGGTGGTACGCCAGCCTGGAGAGGCGAACACATCGGTCCACATATCAAGCATCGGCAGCAGGTAGTAGCGCCCATGGGTATCGGGGACCGACACGATCATTGGCTCCTTGGTCAGGTCGAGCCAGGCGCTGCTGTACAGCGTGTCAAAGTTCGGCCGGACCACGACCTTCATGTCCGCCGGCGGGAACTCGGGCAGGCTGACAAAGGAGTTCATCGGCCCGTGTATTGCCCTCGGCCCGGGCAACGTTAGTCAACTGCCTCCGCGTGATGTCCACCGTGACCAGAGGATAGAAACATGCGTATGCCGACACGCCGATGGCGTGGGCGTCCTGCTCGCTGATCGCCTCTGCCGCACGCACACTGGATGACGAGCCGGCGGCGAGCGCTCCGCAAAGCAGAGCGGGAACAGTCAAGGGCGCGAGCCGTGGCGGTGCCTTGTTCATCGGTAAATCCCCCTTTTGGGCTTGTCGTGCGGGATAGGTGATGATTGCCCGGCCAGGCCTGAAGCTTGACGGTCAGAGCCGCCTGGAGTCAGAGTTCGCAACGAATCCCAAGCCGCGTATACGGTGTTCAGGGGTGATCTGCTATGCAGAGTTGGCAGTGGGGGTTCGGGGCAAATCCATGGCGCGCTCGATCTTCGCCGTCGAGCCGTTCGCCAAACCTGCATAGCCACGCGTCGTGAGGGTGGTAATGTTTCGTGGAAGGAAACCAATTTTCAGGCCGCTGTCTCGTTGCGGTGCGAGAGGCCGGCCATTTGATACCTGACGGGGCCGCCCCCACGCCCCCAGCTCGCGCGTGGCGGACATACCGTTTCGCTGGGGCGGGTCCGCGTCCGGGATCGATGGGCTGCCGCTGCGGCGGTTGTTGATGTTCCGCATCGATCTCTCGTTCAGCCAGCGGGCGTCCCTGGCGCTGCGTTCCGGAACGCAGCTTTCCCCCCCGTCATGGCGAACACCGGGATCGCATTCGAAAGTGGTGTCTACCAGGTGGTCAGGGCGGGCTATGGTTGGTGCGGGCATTGCGGCGATTATCCTGTATTCTGCGGTAACGCGGTCTTTGCCGGGTGAGCGCTCAGCCACCGCGACCGCGCTCATCTGGCCAACATGCGTCAATGTCGGATAATCGATCAGGAGACGATCATGGCAACACAGACAAACCCTCGACCGACGCTTCCTCACCGCGCCATCCACGAGTTCAAGGAGCTCGCGATTATTACCCTCTATCTCTACATCACGCTTGGCGCGCTAATCCTGTTGAAAGCCGCGATACTGCATACCCACGGGGTCGAATTCGTGCCGTGGGGCATCGCCGCCGTCAAGGCTGTGGTGCTGGCGAAATTCATGCTGCTCGGCCACGCCATAAAGCTTGGCGAACGCAACTCGACGAACCCCCTGGTCTGGCCGACCCTGCGTATGGCGGCCGCTTTTCTGGTGTTGCTGATCGTCTTGACCATCCTCGAGGAAGTCGTCGTGGGCCTGTTCGACCACCGCACGATCGCGGCCTCGCTCGGCGAACTCTTTGGCGCCAAGCGCGACGAGACCTTAGCCACCTACGTCATCATGCTGCTGATACTGATCCCCTATTGCGCGTTCCGTGTCCTCAGCGAAGAGCTCGGGAATGGTCGGCTGGAGCGGATGTTTTTTGTCGAGCGAAGGCCAATCGGCCCGAGATAAAAGCAGGCCACGGTACGGGGTTTTCCGCCGTGGTCGCTGGTCCCCGGCGCTCGGACCGTGGGACCGCTCTATAGCGACAGAAGGCATGCTGGGTTCGCCCAGGCGCTTGCAGGGACGGCCTGCCCACCGGATTATCCTCGGTACGGTGCTTGAGACCGGCCCCCATTCGGGCAAGGGCTCGGTCGCGCCACTGCGCCAGTCGGTACGGTCCAGCACCGACCTGGCGCGACGCCGCCTCGCTCGACCCGATCAAGGCCGCGTGGATCTTATTTATTGCCAGTCCGGCTGCTGCTCCTTGATCGATTGCTGATCAGTGGAGTGCGGGGACCATCCGGCAAGCGGCAACGGCAAGCCCGAATGTTGCGCGCCGCGTCCAGTCAGAGGTGGAATCCGATTGTCGTGGCAGCAACGAAAAGCCTCAGCAAAATCTGGGCTGATCGAGCGTCATTGGACTCCATCCCAAGAGATTGTTCATGCCCCCGGTTCAACGCTTACCAAGACGGCTTCGGTGATGATTGCGGTAATAGTGTCGCCGATCTTGATCAGCTTCATATTTTGTTGCCCTTGCGGCGTCACTACATTGACGGACCGAATCGGGCCGCCCGAAGGATCGACGAGGGACACGGTGTGCAGTGTTGGATCGACGCCTACGACCAGCCCGGTGATCACCTTCTTGCTTCCGAGGGCACCCCCCGGCTTCTCACCGGGCGCCGCTCGTGCGCCGGCGATCGTAAGTGAATTATCCGGAAGCTTGGTTCCAGATGGCGCCAGCACATAGGCCGTCGATGTATAGTAATGCGCGACTACTGTGTCGCCGGGCCGTACCTGCGGCAGGTTTCTGACTTCGTCTCCTATCGTTAGGGTCAGTGTACGGCCGTCAGATGTCTCAAGCGTGACCACGCGCGTTTTCAGGTCAATCGTCTTGACGACGGCGCGAGCAGATACGCTATCGGTATGCGCGATGCCCGCCATATCGGAGGCCTGGGCGAACGCGACAGTCACCAGGCGGGGGTACAGAAGGCCGGAGGAGGCAACCAACACGCCCAACGCGGCCTTAGAAGCCATCCAACGTGGTTTTTTGATCATTGAGTGCTCTCCCAGAGACGACGCGGTGACGATTGCGGGACGCCGGTGTTGCGAGGTTGATATGTGCTGGAGTCTGTGCGTTGCGGTGGCGGATTTAGCTATGCGATTCTGGCATTTCGCGATCGGCGCAGTCGGCGGGGGCAGATTATTGTTGCATGGCTGGCTCCGCCGACAAACGTGGCTTTCACCGCCCCCTTCTTTCGGCCGCTTGACGCCACTGAGCTGGTGTCGTCCCTGACCATCGGCGGAATGCTCTCGAAAAAGCGCTTGCGTCCGCGTAGCCCAGCGACCAGGCGATCGCCGCGACTGGCGCGGTGGGGTCTCTTAAGAGGCGCCGAGCAGTCTCGTATTGTGCGTTTTCGAGCATTCGGATGAAGCTGGTGCCCTCCCTGCAGAGGAGTCGGTGGAGCGTGCGCGGTTTCAAGCCGAGTTGGGAAGCAACGGCGGGCGCTGAGGGTCTGCTGGTAACCTTCCACGCCGCTAAAGCCGATCGAACTTCGCCTTTGAGATCTCGGTGACGTCGCCGGTCGTGGAGGTGATCGCCAACACCGCGCTGCGGCGGGGCAACGTCGCGCCCGAGCCAGGTGCTATCGAAAGCCATTGTGGTCGCCTCAGCATCATATGAAACCGGAGCCTGTAAGAGCGCTGCATGACGCAAAGGATCGGGCGGCGCTGCATGTGTGAAACAAAGGCCCCGCGGGCGCCAGCCGGGGCCGCAGAGAACACGCAGAGCGCCAACGGCAAATCCTATCGCGCAATCCGCCAGTTGATCACGCGCCCTCGGGATGCCAGGGAGATTGTCGCATTCGATCGTGCAGGTATTACCGGACACACTCATGGTCAAAAGTGAACTGGGGAAACTGTCCGGCCGCAAAATCATGCCCATCAATGCGGCGCCCACCTGGGTATCGCCTGGAGCCTGGCCTCGGGCCTCGTCAAAAATCAGGGCTCCCGCGCGCAGGCCCACGAGTAGCCCCAACTCCACTTGGGCAGTGGCCTGTGCGGCAGTCTCGAATGCTCGGGCCAGCCAAGCGAGAGGAACAACACGCTCGGGGTTCGTAAGTACTCGCCGATTGATTCCCAAGCGCACGAAAATTGCTTCGATGTTTACGCCTTGCTCCTCCAACGTGCCTGGAATGAGCGCCGCAGCGCCGAGCCGAAGCAAATTCCGGCGTTTGACTGAAGGACGATGGGACACATTGGTTGCCAGATTTCCACCCGCACAAATTCACGGACCGACAATGGAAGAGCCTGTCGGCATTTTCCAACGAGAAACTGGAGCCAACCTATGCGCGACACCAACCCAGTTGCTATGCAGTTCCGGCATCAAGACGGCCGTAAGCTCAGGGAGCAATTTTGTTGCGCTCTGCTGGCGATCGCCAGGGTTCGCGCCCCGCTGGACCAATAGACATACGACCAATGCAGCGCAGTCCAGCTAGATCCGGGGATGATCCACAGTATGGCGGACTTCGGAACCACCACACTAGTCCATTCTCAGCCCGACCGTGCAGGCTGAAAATGGTTTAGGTCTTTGTTTGATCGCATAATTCACGCTCCGGGGACGTCCCGCTCGGTGCGATCATGCTCTGGCGCATCCGGCATCTGCGGCACGCTCCGGATCGCGGCAGTTCAGCCTGGCGCTGGTCAGCCCATTTGGCATGGTACAGTAGAATGAACATCAGCGTGTGGCCGGGTGCCGCCATGGCTCGCAACCAGGTGCAGTTTCAGAAAGGTCTCCATGAGGCGGGCTTTCGATGGGCTGTACGAACCGAGGAGAAATGCCGTGTGGTGTGATCGCGTCACGATGGCCGATTGGCTTTGAATGCCCGGCCTGTGGCGGCTTAGCGCATCGCGAGGTGAGGTCGCGTGGGCTGCTCCAATGCGACGCCTGCCGCCAGACTTCGCCAATCGCGGGCACGATTTTCGCCTCGACCCACCTGCCGCTGCGCCCGCGGTTGCGCGCCATGTATCACCGGATCCAGGGCAAGCAGGGCAGCTCCAGCATCGAGCTGGGCCGTCGCCTCGGCGTGACGCAGGCCACTGCCTGGAAGTTCGAGCACAAGTTTGGCGCAGCTGATGATGGAGCGTGACACCAGCAAGCAACTCGGTGGGCGGGCCGAACTGGACGACGCTTACCTCGGCGGCGAACGCTCCGGCGGCAAGCGAAGCCGCGGTGCCCCTGGCAATACGCCGCTGGTGGCCGCTGTCGAGACCACACCCGAGGCACCTGAAGCCCTGAAGCCGCGCCGGGTCGGCAGCTTCTGCAACCACACACATTCGACCTTCGCCAGGCGCGGCCTTGATCCGAAGTCGCCATCGTCTTTGACAGCGGCTGCAGCCGCACCACACGCCAGGCGAAAGTCCCGGCGCGTTGGTCCTTTACCCTGACCGTCGGGGCCGCTGCACCACCGATCGGCGCGACGGTTCGTATCGCTAAAGATTTCGCCGCCGCCACGCGCCCGGGGTCTCGCCGACCTCGCGACGAAACAGCTTCGACAGATGAGCCTGATCCGCCAGACCGCAGAGCAAAGCGATCTGGCTCAATGAGTCCCGCGTGGTCAGCATCAGCGTCCGTGCGAGTTCCAGCCTCAAACGGATGATGTACATGTGTGGCGTCGTGCCGAAGCTTGTCTTGAATGCGCGGCAGAAATGACTGGCGCTCAGCGAAACCTGTCTCGCCAAATCCTCCACCCGCATCGAACGATCCAGAGTTGCCCGCAGATAGCGATCGACCTTGCGCATCTGCCATGGCGCCAGCCCGCCCCGAGACGCGGTCGAGCCGGAGTTTTCCGGTTGCGTCAGCAGCGACACCAGACGCAAGGCCGCCGTGTGCGCGCCCCGCGGATCCTGCTCCATCATCTGCCTTACGTCCTTGAGCAGCGCGACCGCGTCGAACGGGATGCCGCCCGGCTCGCCGGTCGGCGGCGTGTAACCCTTGGTGTCCATTTCCATTTTTTGGCTCCTTCAGGCCGAAGGTGACGACCCGCCGGCCTCCGTTACGCCCAAGTGTCAATGGCCGGCACTCTGGCCCCCGTCGACATGCAGGATCTCGCCGGTCACGAAAGGCGCGGCCTCCAGGTAACGGACCGCCTCGACGATGTCCGTGATCTCGCCCATACGCCCCACCGGGTGCAGTGCGCCCAGTGCCTCGTGGGTCTCGACCGGATGCATGGGCGTCTTGATTACTCCGGGGGCGATCGCGTTCACACGAATACCGCGCCGGGCGTATTCAATCGCAAGCGACCGTGTCGCCGCATTCAGGCCGCCCTTTGTCAGCGAGGCGAGCACCGAGGGCACAGCGGAGTTCGCATGGTCCACCAGGCTCGTGGTGATCTGCACGATAAGGCCGCTGCCCCGCTTCTCCATCTCGGTGATGGCAAGCTGCGTGATATGGAAAAATCCAGCCGCGTTGACACTGACCATTGCGGCAAAATCGGCCTCGGTGTACTGTGTGAACGGCTTCGCAATGAAAATGCCGGCGTTGTTCACCAGGGTGTCGATCCGGCCAAACCGGGCCATCGCTTCGGCAACCGTTCGCTCCGCGGTCCTGCGCTCGCCAATGTCGCCAGACACCGCCGCGATATCCGCGTCGTCCGGCTGTTTGATGGATCGAGCAGTCGCGACCACGCGGTAATCGCGCGCGCGATACGCTTCGACAAGTGCCGCGCCGATGCCTTGCGACGCGCCGGTGATGATTGCAACTTTTCCCTCGGTGGCCATGGCGGACTTCCTTATGCCTCGCGCCGTCAATTTGGCGGCCTGCGATCTGGCAAATAGTTGTCACAGCGCGGGGCAGAAATCGATTGGACGTTAGTATCGCCGATACTTAGGTGTCAGTCCGTTGCATTTGGACCGGCGAACATCGCCATGCTCCGTCCTGTTGTTCAGCGCGCCCGTGCCGGATTGTGCTGCCGTATGTTGCCCGGACACGAGTCCAGGCGAGCAAACCCGCGAGCGAGGGCAATCCAAAGCAACAGGAGAGTCGGGCCACGACGCGTTGGCGTCAGTGCGCAGCCCGCAGTTTGGCCGCCATCCCCACAAGATCCGCCAGTGACGCCGCCTGCATCTTTTGCATCATCCGGCCTCGATGGGCCTTTACAGTGATCTCGCTGATACCCAGTTCGCCGCCGACCTGTTTGTTCAGCAGGCCGCAGACCACAAGCGCCATAACCTCCCGCTCACGGGCGCTCAGGGAGGCATGTCGGTCCCGCAGCACCCGCATCTCCGCTTCCTCCTTCAGCGCAACGGCACTACGGTCGATGGCGCCCCGGATGGCGGCCAGCAGCACCTCGTCGCCAAACGGTTTGGTCAGAAACTCGACGGCGCCCGCCTTCATCGCCCGCACGGTCATGGGTACGTCGCCATACCCCGTGATGAAGATGATCGGCATCTCGACCCGGTCGGCGGCGATGCGCTTTTGCAGATCGAGACCATTCAGGTCCGGTAACGTAACATCCAGCACCAGGCAGCTGGGGACCGCCACCTGTGGTCGCGCAAGAAAAGCCTCGGCGGTCGCAAACGTCTGCGGCAGCCAGCCTTCATGGCAAATCAGCAGTTCCAGCAATTCACGCACGGAGATGTCATCGTCGACAACAAACACGATGGGTATGGGCGGTGACATGGGCGATGGCCTCGCGTCATGATCAGGTGCATACGGGCATAATCTCATCCCTATGCAGCCAGGCGCAAGGCCGCTACCGCAACGATCAGCCGCCCCCAAGCGCGGCATTCAACGCGTTCAGCAATGCCGTGTCGCTGAATGGCTTCAGCAGGCACGCCGCAGCATCCCCGGCAGGTGGATCGGCACGGACCGCCTCGTCTGGCTGGGCGGTTATGAAGACGATTGGAATCGCCTGCCGGCGTCGCGCCAGCTCACGCTGCAGCTCGGGTCCCGACATGCCTGGCATTGCGATGTCCAGAACCAGACACCGCGTCTGATCCACATAGTCCGAGGTAAGGAATGCCTCGGCGGACGAAAACGCCTGGACCGCAAAACCAAACTCCCGCAGCAGATCGGGCAGCAACTCGCGGACGGATTCATCGTCATCGACGACCGACACGAGTGATTGATTTACCATCACGTAATACCCGCACTCAATTTGCCTGACGAACCCGCGGCGATCACTGGAGGGGCGGCAACGAGTGCAGCCTCGGCAACGCCGGGGATAGAAAACGAAAACGTGGCACCCGGACCATCGTTCGCCGTCGCCCACAGGCGGCCGCGATGGCTTGCGATGATCGAGCGGCTGACTGACAGTCCGATCCCCATGCCGCCTGCCTTGGTGGTGTAGAACGCCTCGAACAGCCTCTCCGCGCTGTTGGGCTCGAACCCTACTCCGCTGTCCTGCACCGTCAGGCGCGCACCCCCGTCGTCCTGGCGCACTGTCCGGATCACCAGTTGCCGTGGGCGGTCCTCGACACCGCTCATTGCCTCCGCGGCGTTCAGCAGCAGGTTCAGGATGACCTGCTGCAATTGGACCCGATCGCCCGCGACCGGCGGCAGGACATCGGCAAGCTCCGCCCGCACGATCACCCGCCCCCGCTGCAGCTCGCGGAACGAAAGCGCGATCACGTCCCGTGTAGCCTCGTTCAGATCCACAGGTTCGATAGTCGCCCCCTTCTTGCTGAACAGCGCCCGTAACCGCGACACCACATCCGACGCTCTGTTGCCATCACGGATCGTACGCCGAGCCGTTTCGCGCGCGCCGTCGATGTTGGGCGGATCGGTCGCCAGCATCCGCAGACAGGTGCTCGCATTAGTGACTATGCCGGACAGCGGCTGATTGACTTCATGTGCAATCGAGGCCGTCAGCGCGCCAAGGCTCGTGACGCGCGCCACGTGCGCCAGCTCGGTTCGAAGCGCGTGAAGAGCCTCCTCCGAAAGGCGCCGCTCGGTCACGTCCTGGATTGCGCCGATGTATTCGAGGTCACCGTTCGGACTCCGCGTCCCATGGGCCACGATGTGAACGTGCTTCACCGCCCCGCCAGGCATCAGCAAACGGCATTCGTAATCAAAATCAACCCCTTCGGCCGCCAACGCGATCACCTGCGTGACCAACTGAATGTCCAGCGGATGAACGCGTTGCAGAATTGCCTGCAGCGAAACAGGCGTCGACCGGTCATACTCGAAAATGCGGAATGTTTCGTCCGACCAGAAGTGCTCCTCCGTCGCCACCTTCCAGCCAAAACTCCCCGTCCGGCTCAACGTCTGGGCTTTGGCGAGATACGCCTCGCTGCGGCGCAGGCTTTCCTCCGATGTTCTCCGCTCGGAGATGTCGCGCAGATAACCAGTGAATGACGGCGGGCCGCCCGATGCAATCCGGGTGACCGTCAGCTCGACCGGGAACTCCACGCCGTCGGCTCGAACCGCGGTCATCTCGATACGCTTACCGATCACCCGTGCCTCGCCCGTCGCCAGATAGCGCACCAGTCCCAGCCGGTGGTGTTCGCGCAGTGACGGCGGAATGATAACATCGCTCAGCCGTTCACCGATGACGTCGGGGCGACGACAGCCGAATGTGCGCTCCGCGGCCGGGTTGAACTCGGTGATGCGGCCCTCGTGATCGATCGTAATGATGCAGTCCAGCGCCGAGTCCAGGATCGCAGCCTTGCGGGCCTCGCTGTGTTTCAGCGCGGCGTCATTCTGCGCCCGCTCGATGGCGATACCGGCGATCGTGATGAACTGCTCGATCAAATCATGCTGCAGCGGCGTCGGAGTCCCGACACTCCGCTGATACATCGCCAGGACACCCAGCACCGTCCCGTCTCCGGACAGGATCGGCGTTGACCAGCACGATCGCAGGTCGAGCTCCTTCATCGGGCCGGACCAGGGCGACGCCGCCCAACGCGGGTCCGCGGCCACATCGGCCGCGATCACCTGCGTCTTGCCGGTCACCGCCAGCCCGCAGGTCCTGTCGGCGGGATCCACTTCCATGCCGTCGAACGCCGCATTGAAGCTTGGTGGCAGACTGGGTGCGGAGCCCTGCCGGTAAGTGGTACCACCGGGAGCGAGCAGCAGGATACTGCAGCGGCACAAACTGATCGTGCTTTCGATCAGTTCGCACAGGACGTCGAGCACGACCGTCAGAGGCAAACCCCGCGCCACCATCTCCAGCATCCGCTTCTCACCGCCCAGCAGTGCTTCGGCTCGCTTTCGGTTATCGATATCGGTCTCCAGCAGATACCAAAGGACGATGGCCCCATCGGCATCCCGCAACGGAAAGCCCTGTGAATGGAACCAGCGGTACATGCCGTCTGCCCGGCGTTGCCGACCTACGAAAGTGTAAGGCGTACCGCGCTCCACCGACCGCACCCACGCCGCCACAGCCTCGGGGCGATCATCCGGATGAAATTTCGTGGCGCGCGTCCAGCGCTTCGCCTCGTCCAGCGTCGCGCCGAAGTACTCCAGCGTCTGCCGATTGGCGAATTCCAGCTCGCCCGCCGGCGTCATGAGCGTGATCAAAGCCGGAAGGCCATCGAGGATCGCCCGAAAATGAGTCTCACGCTCTGGAGCCGACATCCACCATTCAGGGCGTCGCACGGCCTCGGTCAGCCTTGTGCCCTCAATATCCGTGGCAACGCCGCACCATTTGACCACTTGTCCGGCCGCATCTGTGAGCGGCGAAACCCTTATCAAAAACCGCCGATACGCACCGTCGAACCGCCGCAGACGCACCACCATCTCGCCAGGCTCGCGACAGCCGGTGATTGCCTCCCAGCGTCCCAACATCTCGTCCAACTGCTCGGGGTGGACCGCCGCTTGCCACCGCCTTCCGTAGGACTCGTCCCGGCTAAACCCCGTGTAGTCGAACCACTGCTGATTGAGGAAGTCGATCTCACCGCCGAGCGACGCCGTCCAGACCAGTCCTGGGAGAGCATCGACCACCCGGCTGAGCTCGGTCTCCATACTTGATCCTTTCATGACAGTTGCGGAGATGCGCCGTTCGCGCGGCCATGGCTATGAGACTTTGGTATCGGTCGCCGGTGAATCCGAAAACGCCGGCCGGAGCGTGACGGTTGCTTCAAGCAACGGTCCGAAAGCCTGGGGATACCAAAGTATCGGCAATACCATCGTCCAATGGAAAAACTCCTCGGATTGGGTCATCTGTGCTTCGCATCGAGTACCCGCTTTCGACACGATTCAAGCCTATGCTCGCAGGTTGGCCAATCGCACGTCCGCGTTCTCTTGATCTCCTGGTCAATCCGCGCAGCGAACCCCCTCGCTCGCCAATGTCGTTCGAGGACCGCGCTTCGTTCGCGTGGGCGGTCAACGTGCGATGGCACGAGGCCACGATGGAGCCTAGCCTAAACGAACAGAAACGGGAGTAGCAGCATGAATGAGCATGAGATTCGAGAGGCACTCAATCGCCATTGGGCTGCCTCGGACGTGAACGACTTCGAGGTCGAGCACGACGTATACCGAGAGGACGCAGTGCTCGAGTACCCGCAGTCGGGCGAGCGCATCAGGGGCCGGCGCAACATCCAGGCCTCGCGCACCGCGCAGCCGAATTCGAAGCGCTTCACCGTGCGCCGCATCGTCGGAACGGGCGACCTCTGGGTCACGGAATTCATCCTGACTTATGACGGCCGGCCGTCCTACACGGTGAGCGTCATGGAGTTCCTGGATGGCAAGGTGGCCCGCGAGACCCAGTACTTCGGCGACCCGTTCGAGCCCGGACCATCGCGCGCCCATTTGGTTGAACGAATGGGATGAATTCGGCGCTACGGTAGTGCGGCCGTGTGTGCTGGGCCGGTCAGAGTTGCCCGTCGATACCGCCCAGCTTGCTCGTTTTCTCATTGGCAAATTGCTCGTCCGGGTACTGGCCGAAGGCGTGGCGAGCGGCCGCATCGTCGAGACCGAGGCATATGATGTCGGCGACGCGGCGGGTCACGCCTATCGCGGCATGACCCCGCGCAATCGGGCGCTTTTCCTCGAGCGTGGGCACGCCTATGTCTATCTCGCCTATGGCACCTCGTTCATGCTGAACGTCTCGAGCGAGACATCCGGGGTGGGCGCGGGCGTCTTGATCAGGGCGATCGAGCCGACCGATGGCATCGCCATCATGCGGCGAAACCGCGGCACCGAGCGGGTGCGGGACCTCACGCGGGGCCCGGGACGGCTGTGCGCAGCCTTGGCGATCGATCGCCGGCTGGACGGCATCGACCTATGTCAGGAGGGCCCGCTGTGGCTCGGCTCTGACGGTCAGGCGCTGGACGGAATCGGGCAGGGCAAACGGATCGGCATTACCCGTGCAGCCGACAGTCCGTTGCGCTTCTATGTGCGGGGCAATTGGTTCGTCAGCGGTCCGCGGACGCTCAATAGATGAGCGAAGCAACTTTACTGGACCTGGTCCGCTTGTCGGCCGCCCGACCGCCAGGCCCGTGACAATGCCGTCGGCGATCATCAGGTGGTACAACGATTGCGCAAAAAGGGGTAAATTTCGACAAGCATCGACAGGGGGGCCATCTGTATCCTCCGATCTGACAACCGACGGTGGAGTCCGCGCGAGAGAGTTAGATCCGCATAAACAATATCGGACCACGCGTTGTCGCAAAGCCGATCCCGGACTTGCAAGGCAATTCAGGAGAGTCCAAATGAGCTTGATCGAACATGCGATTGCGGCAAACCGCAGGACAGCAGAGCACCATGATCCTTCGCTGGCAAACAAGCCGGCTCCGAAGGTTGCAATCCTCACGTGTATGGACCCCCGTCTGAACGACCTGCTCGAATGGCTGGACATCAAGCCCGCCGATGCGGATGTGATTCGGAACGTCGGAACGGCAGCAACGTCAGATGTTGTGCGGTCTCTGATGTTTTCGATTCATGTTCTGGGCGTGCGAGAGGTCATGGTCATCGGGCACACTGGCTGCGGAATGGAAATGTTTTCGGAAGAGGAGTTCGAGAACCACCTCCACACACAATGCGGCGTGTGGGCGGTAGCTCCCGATAAATTCCACTTCTATTCCGACGTGAACTCGGCGACACAAAAGCAGGTACTGAAACTCAGGTCGCATCCGTGGATTCCTTCGGAGGTGGTGATTCGTGGATTTGTGTTCGATTTGTCAACGGGCGCACTGAGAGAAGTAACGCCGAAGGACGGCTGATAGTCGATTGGCTGGATGGTAATCCGCCACGGGCCGTGCGACGCGCCGGCAAAAATGACCGTGGCCTCGCCGAGCCATCCTGAAACGGGTAAGATCGGTAGCCGCAACCTGAGGGAGAGGTGTTATGACTGCCACTGCCGCTATCGCGCCATCCGCAGAAACTATCGAGGCCATCAGGCAAAAAGCCAAACGGCTGAGCATTCTTTCGATGATGTCGACAACCGCGGCTGGTTCGGGACACCCGACATCCTGCATGTCCGCGGCAGAGCTGGTAGCCGGAACGTTCTTCTACGCGATGAAGTTCGATCCGAAAGACGCCAACTCGCCGGATGGGGATCGTTTCGTTCTCTCCAAAGGCCACGCGGCGCCGGTGCTATACGCCGCGCTGGCTGAGGCAGGCGTTTTCCCGGAGTCGCGCCTGATGACGCTGCGTGAATTTTCGAGCGAGCTGGAAGGCCATCCGACACCACGTATTCCCGGTGTCGACGCCGCGACAGGTTCGCTCGGCCAGGGATTGTCTGTCGGCTCGGGGCTCGCGATCGGCGCGCGTATGGATAAGAGTCCAACGCGTGTCTACGTGCTTATGGGTGACGGCGAAATGGCTGAGGGCCAGGTGTGGGAGGCGGCAGCGTTTGCCGCACACTACAAACTCGATAACCTCACGGTTCTGGCTGACGTCAACGCGTTGGGCCAAAGCGAACCGACAATGTACCGGCACGACATGGAAGTCTACCGCAAGAAATTCGACTCGGAAGGCTGGGCGACAGAAATCATCGATGGCCATGATGTCGCCGCCGTGCTCGCCGCCCTCGACCGCGCCAAGGCGACGAATGGGCAACCGCAGGCAATCCTCGCCCGGACGATAAAAGGTCATGGAGTGAGCTCGATCGCGGGCAAGGAACATTGGCACGGCAGGGCGATTCCGAAGGATCAGCTTGCTGCCGCAGTCAAGGAAATCGGACCGGCAATCGACCTGCCGCACGACCCTGGCCGGTCCTATGCCAGGACGTCATTGCCCAAACCTCCGAGTTTCCCGGCTCCCGCGTCGCTGGACTATGATCCTTCAAAGCCTGTCGCGACGCGCGAGGCCTACGGATTTGCCCTCAAGCGACTGGGCGCAGTGAACCCGCACATCGTCGCTGTTTCGGGCGACGTGAAGAACTCGACTTTTTCGGAGGTATTCGGAGATGCATTCCCGGATCATTTCTATCAGGGCTACATCGCCGAGCAGAATCTCGTCAGCGTGGGTGTGGGGCTCGCCGCGCGCGGCAAGGTGCCTTTCCTTGATACCTTTGCGTGCTTCCTGGCCCGCGCCTATGACCAGGTACGCATGGCAGCGATTAGCCGGAGCAACATCAACCTGTGCGGATCGCATTGCGGTGTTTCGATCGGCGAGGACGGTCCATCTCAGATGGCGCTGGAGGATATCGCGATATTTCGCGCCGTTCATTCCTCGACCGTGCTTTACCCAGGCGATGCCATCTCCACGGAGAGGCTCACGGAAACCATGGCGGGGCGTGCAGGCATCAACTATCTGCGAACGTCCCGGCCGAAATTTCCGATCCTCTACTCGAACGACGAGAAGTTTCCGATCCCTGGATTCAAGGTGGTTCGACAGAGCCCGCAAGATAAAGCGACGGTGATCGGCGCGGGAGTCACCTTACACGAGGCACTAAAGGCCGCTGATCAGTTGAAGGCCGAAGGCACAGCCGTGCGGGTGATCGACCTTTATTGCGTCAAACCCATCGACGGACGGGAGCTCGCCAAGGAGATTGCCGCCACAGGTGGTCGGCTCGTCACCGTAGAAGATCACTGGGCGGAAGGAGGAATAGGCGAGGCGGTCCTTTCCGCCCTGGCGCAGGCCAGCGTCGCCCCGGTCAAGTCGCGGCTCATCGCAGTGCGCGAGATGCCGCACTCCGGCAAGCCGGACGAGCTCGTTGACGCGTTCGGCATTTCGGCAAGACATATCGTGGAGGCGGTGCGCGCAGTTTCATAGCAAGCTTCGAGGAGGCCTGGCTGGGTGCGACCCCTATGGCGTGGCGCTGTGACGATCTCTACTGCGCCCGCGGGCAGGCGGAGAACCTGATCAAGCGGCACAACAGGCAACGTCCGTCCGACCGGACCAGCTGTCGCTCGCCGCTCGCCAATCCGAAACGCCTGATCGTTCGCAACGCCGCGTTTCGTGCGCGGCATCAAGTCGAGGTAATGATGATGGTCAAGCTGATCGTGAGCACGCTTGTGCTGTTTCTCCACAAGCCGCGCCCGGCCAATTGACAAGGAGTATGAGCATGGCAACCCCCGATACGCTCCGCTACACGAGGATTCCTCTCGCGCACGGATCGGGTGCCATCCCCGCCGTCGGGTTTGGCACGCTGATACCCGATCCCCTGGCGACCAAACAAGCGACCAAGACCGCACTGGAAGCGGGATTCCGACATTTCGACTGCGCGGAACGCTACCGCAACGAAGAAGCGGTCGGTGAAGCGATGCAGGAAGTGTTCAGGGCGGGGACGATCCGGCGAGAGGACGTCTTCGTTACCACGAAGCTATGGAACAGCAATCATCGTCCTGAACGGGTCAAGCCCGCCTTTGACGCCAGCCTCCGGCGACTGCGAGTCGACTATGCCGATTGCTATCTCATCCATACCCCTTTCGCCTTTCAACCGGGCGATGAGCAGGACCCGAGGGACGAGCGCGGCCAGGTCATCTATGATTCGGGAGTGACGCTCGTCGATACGTGGCGAGCGCTCGAGCGTCTCGTGGACGACGGTCAGTGCAAGGCGATCGGCTTGTCAGATGTTACGTTGGAGAATCTTCGGGAGATTGTCGCGGATGCGCGGATCAAGCCTGCGGTGGTGCAAGTCGAATCCCATCCGTATCTCCCTGAATGGGAACTATTCGACTTCTGCCGGGAGCATGGGATTGTACTGCTGGCGTTCGCGGCGCTGGGACACGGCATGGACCCGAAAGTGCTGGAAGATCCTGTGATCACAAGCATTGCACAGCGTGTCGGCAAGACACCGGGTCAAGTTGCGCTGGCCTGGGCCGTGCAACGCGGCACCGCTTTCCTGACCACATCGAAGACACCTCGCCGTATCCAGGAGAACTTCGAGATCTCGACCCTGCCTGAAGACGCCATGCGAGAGATCCGGGAGGGCATCAAGACAAACGTCCGGTTCAATACCGTGGTAAAGACCGGGGTGCCTGGCTTTATTCCCCGAGCTGGTTGAACTGTACTCAGGTGCACCTTCGGAGGCTCCATGATGGACGTGGTGGTTTCGGTCAATGTGGGACTTCCCAAGGACGTCGCATGGCGGGGCAGGACGGTCCGGACGGGGATCTGGAAGCAACCTGTGACGGGGCGGATTGCCGCCCGCAGGCTGAACCTCGATGGTGACGGCCAAGGGGACCTGGCCGGCCATGGCGGCGAGCAACGTGCGATCATGGTCTACCAGCTCGAACTCGTACCGCTACTGGGCGAACTACCTTGGACGGTCGGATCTCCTGCCCGGAATATTCGGCGAAAACCTCACGGTGGACGGCCTCACCGATGCGGAGGTCTGCATCGGCGACCGCTTCAGGATTGGCAGTGTCGTGGTCGAGGTCACGCAGCCACGCGACACCTGCTACCGGGTCGGCATCAGGCTGGAACGTCCGGAGATGCCGGCGCTGCTGGTGGCGCATCACCGGCCCGGCTTTTATCTTCGCGTCATTCAAGAAGGCGAACTCGGCGCCGGGGATCGCATCGAGAAGCTTTCCGGCGGCCCCGAGCGCATAACGGTCGCCGAGATCGATGCCCTCCTCTATTCGGCGGAGCACAAGCTCGAAGGCCTGCGTCGCGCGGCCCGCATTCCGGCGCTGAGCCCAGGGTGGCAAAACTCGATGCGGAAGCTGGCCGCCGCCGCTGAAGCGGGAGGTACGACGGGCAACGCCGGCCTCGGGCCCGGCGCGTCGGCGCCTCTCGCATGGCGTGGCTTCCGCCCGTTGGTGATCGCGGCTTCGCACGAGGAGAGCGCGGATGTCCGATCGTTCGAGTTCGCCGCCGAAGACGGTTCGCCGCTGCCGCCGGCGTTACCGGGGCAATACATCCTGGTCCGCGTGCAGCCGAACCCGGATGCTCCCGCCGTCACGCGGAACTATTCGCTGTGCGGTCCACCGGGGAACCCAAACTATCGGATTGGCGTCAAGAACGAGCACGGCGCTGCAAGCGGCTTTCTCCACCAAAGCGTCCGGGCTGGCAGTCACGTGGAGGTCGGCGCTCCTCGCGGCGCATTCACGCTCGCGTCCGGTGCGACGCCCGTCGTGCTCATCAGTGCCGGTGTCGGCGTCACGCCGATGCTGGCGATGCTGCATGCCGCGGCCGCGATGCACGCCGTGACGCCTCGGCAGGTTTGGTGGCTGCATTCAGCCCGCGATCGGGCGCACCATTCGTTTGCCAAGGAGGCGGACGATCTGCTCGCCGCGCTTCGGGCATCCCATCGCTGCGTGGCCTACAGTCGGCCTGCGCCGGGAGACGTGCTCGGCCAGGACTTCGATCGGCCAGGCCATCTCTCGCCGCAGTTGCTTCAGGATATCGGGGTTCCCCAGGATGCCGACTTCTACCTGTGTGGTCCGCCCGGCTTTCTCGAGGATTTCCAAAAAGACCTGGCGGCATGGGGCATTCACCGGTCGAGGATCCATGTGGAAGTGTTTGGTCCTGCGTCTGCTCTCACACCCGGCATCTCCAGTGTCGCGGCGTCCTTGCCGCATCGTCCTGACGGTCCCGCGGGCGGCGGACCCCTGGTGACGTTCTTGCGCAGCGGTCTCGCCGTACCATGGGACACGAGCTTCGGCAGCCTACTCGAACTGGCGGAAGCCTGCGCCGTTCCCGTACGCTGGTCCTGCCGTTCGGGCATATGCCATAATTGCGAAAGTGGCTTGATCGAAGGCGAACTCGCCTACGCACCAGAGCCGGTGGACGCGCCCGCGGAAGGCAATGCGTTGATCTGCTGCGCAACACCAGTAACCGCGGTCGAACTCGATCTCTGAAGTCGGCAGCCAGTGGTCCCGCACGGGATCTTCGGATGCGCGCGCAGGCCGCGAGAATCCCGGCCACCCGCTGGACGCAGAATAAGCACCTTGCTACCGATCTTGCTGTTGCCACGCTCCTCAAGCTGACGCCTTCGAAAGTTATTCTCGAAGTTCTCCAGTTCATCGACCAGGGAGGGTAAATCATGAAGATCGTCGTCATCGGCGGCACCGGCCTGATCGGCGCGAAGACTGTCGCTATTCTGCGCCAGGGGGGCCATGAGGTCGTTGCCGCCTCGCCTGAAAGCGGTGTCAACACCGTCACCGGCGAGGGAGTCAAGGAGGTCATGACCGGCGCGCAGGTTCTGATCGATCTCTCCAATTCACCCTCATTCGAGGACGCGGCGGTGCTTGAGTTCTTCGAGATCTCCGGTCGCAACCTTCTTGCGGCGGAGACCGCGGCGGGCGTAAGGCACCATGTCGCGCTCTCGATCGTTGCAATTGACCGGACGGACAACGGCTATTTCCGCGCCAAGTTCGCCCAGGAGAGACTGATCCTGGCCTCCGGCATCCCCTACACCATTATCCGGGCTACCCAGTTCCTGGAATTCCTCGGCGGCATCGCCGCCTCGGGCGTGGACGGAAACATGGTCAGGCTTCCGGCCAGCCTGTTTCAGCCCATCGCGGCGGACGACGTTGCTCCCATCGTCGCCGAGGTGGCGCTCGCGACGCCGCAAAACGGCATTATCGAGATCGCCGGCCCGGAACGCGCACCGTTCAACGAAATTGTCGCCCGCTATCTGAGGGCGCTTGGCGACCCGCGCCAAGTGGTGTCTGACCCCGGGGCCCGATACTGGGGCGGCCGGGTCGACGAGCATTCCCTCGTGCCGCTGGGCGAAGCGCGGCTCGGCCGCATCACTTTAGACGAATGGCTGCGCCGCTCGCAGGCGGCCTGATCCTGCATCCGTCAACCGAAAATCTGGGCTACTCCGGTGTGTCGATCCGGCCGTTCGGGTGCCACAATTGCGCAAGTGGCTTGGCGCAGACCCTCAAGGCCAGTCAAGGCTTTCTGGCGAGCCATATGCCTTGGCACTTTTCGAGCCGATCCCTTCTCGGACGTCGATCGCGACAAGCGCTTCCATGGCGATTTGGACATCGACTCCACGGCTCAAGGACGACTTCCGCGTGATCGATCTGACGCGGCCGGGCTCCGAATGCTCGCTCATCTTCGGCAAGAACGTTACGACGACCACGCGCGGCTCAAATGCAGGCAATGCCGACTCAGTGGCCAGCACAATAGCCATCCGCCGAAGGAGTTAGGCGTTTGAGCCTTTCGACCCCGACTCTCCACGCGGCCAGTATAGTTGAGCCGGGCAATTCTTCAACGTCCAAGCAAAGGAGCACGCTATGAAAGTCCTGATGGTTCTTACCTCTCACGACCAGCTCGGCAACACCGGGCGCAAGACGGGTTTCTGGCTGGAGGAAATGGCGGCGCCTTACTATGTCTTCAGGGATGCCGGTGCCCAGGTCACCCTTGCCTCGCCTAAGGGTGGGCGCCCGCCGCTCGATCCCAAGAGCAACGAGCCGAACTTCCAGACCGACATCACCCGTCGGTTCGAGAAGGATGCCGACGCCGAAGCCCAGCTTGGCAGGACGGTGCGCCTCGATAGCGTCAGGCAGGAAGACTACGACACCGTCTTCTACCCTGGTGGTCATGGGCCGATGTGGGATCTCGCCGACGACACGGACTCGGTCAAGCTGCTGGAATCCTTCCTGGCCGCCGGCAAGACGATCGCCGTGGTCTGCCACTCAACCGGCGCGTTGCGCCACGTCAAGGCCCCGGGTGGCAGTCTGCTTGTCGCGGGCAAGACCGTGACCGGTTTCACCAATGGCGAGGAGGAAGAAGTGGGACTGACGAAGGTGGTGCCCTTCCTGGTCGAGGACGAAATGATGAGGCTCGGTGCCACCTTTTCCAAGGTCAGGAACTGGGGAGTTCACACGGTCGGCGACGGTCAGCTGATCACCGGCCAGAACCCGGCCTCGTCGGGCCCGGCTGCCAAACTTCTGCTCGATACGCTGAACAGGACGGGAAATAGTCGCAGCGGCGCACCGTGATGAATTGCCGAACGGGTAATGGCAAAGCCATACTTCGCTCCCATGCACCGGATGTCCGACATGACCGAGCAAAGCAGCAAGGCGGGTTCGATCAATGCGCAACCGACCGCAAATGGAGATGCCGCGGCTGCCCGGGACACGACCTTAACGCAGACACCGCCTGAGTCCGGCCCCGTGCCGCGGGAGGTCCGAAAGGCGGCGCGGAAGCGAAAGTTTATGCTCGGCGTGCTCGGTGTTGCTGTCCTGGCGGTTCTGCTCGTGGTCGGCACTCCATGGGTCGAGGAGATGCTCAACACTGTCTCCACCGACGACGCCTACGTGAACGGGCACGTGACGTTTGTGGCGCCCCGCGTGGCAGGACAGATTTCCCGCGTCCTGGTGGATGACAACAACCGTGTGCGCAAGGGAGATCTCCTTGGCGAGTTGGACAAGGAGCCGTACCGGGTTGCGCTCTCCGAGAGGCAGGCAGCGGTCGACATAGCGAAAGCAGACCTGCAGGCAGCCGCCGCGTCGGTGCGCGCGATCGAAGCACAGGCAAGGAGCCGGCACTGGAACCTGATACACGCCGTGGAGGACGTCGATAACCAGATCGCTCTCCTGCACGCGCGGGTCGCGGCTGTCGTCAAGAGCAAGGCCGCACTGACGCTGGCGCAGCTCCAGTTCGATCGGGCGAAGCAACTCGTCGCCAGGGACGATGTGCCGCGTGAGGTGTACGACCAGCGGCAAGCGGAGCTGACGACGGCTGGCGCGGAACTCGCGCAGACGCTGGCCGAAGTCTATCAGATCCGTGCCTCGCTGGGGCTGCCGGCTCAACCTGACGATCGCGGCGATCTCGGGCAGGTGCCGCCCGATCTCGACGAGACCTTTTCGTCCGTTCTCCAGGCGCAGGCGGGGCTCATTCAGAGTGCCGCTCAGCTTGGCGTCGTGCTCTCGTTCGACCAGGGTCCGAAGGCGATGCTCGAGCAATTCAAAAAACTGGGCGACATCAACAGCACGCTCGCGCGGTTTGCGGCGAATGCCCCAGCCGTCAAGCAGGCCGAGGCCAAACTCAAAGCCGCCGGGCGCGATCTCGCGCAGGCCGAGCTGAATCTGCGTTACTGCGATATCACAGCGGACATCGACGGCGTCGTCACGCGGCGCAACGTCAATCCGGGCAACTATGTTCAGGTCGGCCAGAACCTGATGGCGGTTCGCTCGCTCAACGAAATCTGGGTTGACGCCAACTTCAAGGAAACGCAGTTGCGCGACCTGCGCATCGGGCAGCCCGTCGATCTGCACGTCGACATGTACGGCGGCAAGCACGTCTTCAAGGGCCGTATCTCCGGCTTTACCGAGGGCACCGGATCGACCCTGGCATTGCTGCCGCCCGAGAATGCCACGGGCAATTTCGTCAAGGTGGTCCAGCGGTTGCCGGTCCGGATCGATCTCGTCGATTACAACCCCGATCAGACACCGCTGTTCATCGGCACCTCGGTCGTTCCCTACGTCTATATCAACAAGCCGCCGACCGGACCCAATGCCGGGAAGTTCCTCCAGGCCGATGTGCCCCAGACTTCTGTGCCCCGGACCTCTGTGCCCCAGACCTCGGTGCCAGCGTCTCCGAGCGCTCGTCCGACCGCCGGTGCGTCGGGCGCCAGGCAATGAGCGGCGCGGTACTGTCGTCGACGCCTCTGAATTCCGGATCCCGCGCAGCGATAAACCCCTGGGTCGTCGCCGCCGTTGTCGTCGTGCCGACCTTCATGGAAGTCCTGGACACCACGATCGCGGTCGTGGCGCTGCGCTATATCGCGGGCGGGCTGTCGGCCACGGTCGATGATGGCGAGTGGGTCATCACCAGCTATCTCGCCGCCAACGCGATCATCCTGCCCATCACCGGCTGGCTGATCGCTCACCTTGGGCGCCGCAACTATTTCCTGCTTTCTATCGCTGTATTCACCCTCGCCTCGGGGCTGTGCGGCATGGCCACAAGTCTTGGCCAACTGATCCTGTTCCGCGTGCTCCAGGGTCTTGCCGGCGGTGGCCTCCAGCCGTCGAGCCAGGGCGTGCTGCTGGACGCCTTCCCGGTCGAGCGGCAAGGCATGGCCATGACGCTGTTCGGTTTGGCGGCGCTGATCGCGCCCGTTGTCGGTCCGACGCTCGGCGGCTGGATAACCGATGACTACTCCTGGCGATGGGTGTTCTGGATCAACGTCCCCGTCGGCCTGCTGGCCCTGGGTGCGTGTGCCATCACTCTCCGTGATCCCGATTACCTCATCGCACAGCGCTCGGAGTTGCGAAAGCGACCGTTCAGCTTCGACGGCGTTGGCTTGTCGCTGCTGATCATCGTCATAGTCTGTTGGGAGGTGACGCTCAGCAAGGGCCAGGAATGGGACTGGCTGGGCGACCCGTTCTGGCGTGTGCAGACGCTGGTGGTCTTATTTACAGTGGGCCTGGCCGGGCTGATCTTCTGGGAACTGCGCCATCCTAGTCCCGTGGTCAATTTCCGGCCGTTACGTGAACGGAATTTCGCAGCCTGCTGCATCATCATCTTTGGCGCCTACGCGGTGCTGTATGCTGCCAGCACCTCGTTGCCTGCCTTGCTCCAGTCGCTGTTCGGCTACGACGCACTGAGCGCCGGCCTGGTCATGTCACCAGCCGGCTTCTTTGCCGTCGTCACCATGCCGCTGGTGGGGCGCACGCTCGGTCGTGGAACTGATGGGCGGTGGGTGATTGCCGCTGGTCTGTTGACCATGGCCGCTGGGAATTACTGGATGTCGCAGATGAACCTTGACATCAGTCCGGGGCAGGCGGTCTGGCCCCGGGTGGTGCTGATCGTCGGTCTTGCGATGTGTTTCGCCCCCGCGAACGTGGCGGCTTACCTCTATACCCCGGTTGCACTTCGCGGCGCGGCAGTCGGCCTGCTGAGCCTGCTGCGCAATGAGGGCGGCAGCGTTGGGACCTCGCTGGCTCAGACGATGCAGGAGCGCCGTGACCAGTTCCACAGCCTTCGTCTTGGCGAATTTCTCGATCCCTTCAATCCGGCCGCGCATTCCTTCCTTGATCAGGCTTCCGGACGGTTCCTGCAGCAGACCGGCGATCCGGTCGCCGCGCGACAACTGGCCTTGCAGGCGCTCGCAAACCTGCGCGAGCAACAGGCGTCGTCGCTCGCCTACTTCGATGTGTTCTGGGTGCTGGCCGTTGTCATGGTCGCGCTTGTGTTCGTTGTGCTGCTGATGAAACGCTCCGTCGCAGAGAAAGGCGCTCGGATCGGAGGCGAATAAGGTGAGCACTCGCCGCGCACCATGGACGTCGATTGTCATCGGCGATCCGTTGAACTTGAGCCGATAACTGTAACAAGGCTGCGGAGCCATCCGACGTCGTGGTGCAGGTGCAGGCCATCCGCGCACCATGTGCCGCCGCATATTTCCCCTGCCGTATCCGCTGCCTTGCATTCACCATGAAAATCCCGCCGCTGTTGCGAGCGGAGAGGGCGACGCAAACCGAAAGGCCCCTATAAAGATCGTGGATACGTGAAGGATGTTTTTCCACCACCTGGGTGAAGCGACCATGCGGGGCCTTGATCCAAGCGATCAGGGAGCGTCGTCCGACGGGGAGGTTTTTGCCCCAATCGGTGCCGGGGGAGTTGACACCAACACGCTCCACATCAGCCGCGAAACCATGTGGAGCGTGGTGTTCTCGATAACGAATCCGGGTAACTCGATCGATATCGCTCCGTTAGCCGGCACGGAAAAGGGGCAGCGCCGGCCGGCAATTCTCCGAGCCGGAAACCGTTAACCTCACGTCGTCGCGGTGGCGGGTATGAATGGTCGGAGCTGCCTTGCTTCCTGCTCGAGGGCAAACCTGGTTACGAGGACGACTCTGTTGGACAACTGGATCTGGGGTCTATCACTTATCACGCTGACTATAGCAATCCACACGACAGGTGTGACGCTCATGGTCTCCGTGCTGCATAGTATCCGGGTTTGGCTGGAAAGCCGGCGCCTTCGTTTACCGAACGTGTTCGCGATCGTGATCGCGACTATCACTGCGATTGGACTGCTGCTTGCCGCGTTGCACGGGATAGAGGCTGCGCTTTGGGCGGCGGCGTATCTGTGGCTTGGCGCGGTCGGGCCGCCTGGAATTGCGATCCTCTATTCCGTTGATTCGATGGCAACACGCGGTGCCTCGGGGGTTCTGCTCCAGCCACGCTGGCAGATGATGGGTGCCCTGGAGGCCGCCGACGGCATGGTGCTGTTCGGTATCAGCACGGCCTTCATCTTCACGGTCATGCAGTTCTTCTACGAGCACCTTATGTTCCGCCCGTCGCCCGACGATTCTACCAAGGCCAAATAGGCCCTTACCTGGAAAGTCCAGGTTGGCTGGCCGATGGGACCGCTGGCTGCGGCGACCGCTCAGCTTTGGCGGCGTCGGCCTGTCGCTGCTGGCATCGTTATCGCGGCTTCCGCCCCAGCAACGACGATCACGTTCCGTCAGAGGCCGCGTGATCTCCTGCGGGATTTTGCACGCTCTCCTTGCTCATCGCGCGCAGGTTAAGACCGTCAACGACGTCCACCACGCAACGCGCCAAGTGTCCCTGCGGCAGCTACACTTCGACCCAGGGTGGTATCAGAAACCCTGTCAGGCTGTCGGTGGGGCGGACGTTGCTCATGCGGTGGTATCCGGGGCAGCCGCAAATTTCCGTGATGGTTACGCCCCGGATACCGAACGGCGCCAAGTCCGACCGGCCGCTAAAAGAAGACATAGGATCGGACCACGACGTTCTTGCGGCATCTTGCGCCGGCGGGGGCGGTCGGGTCGATGCAGGCGGTATGGAAAGACCAGCGCGAGACGGAGCCGTCGGTGACAGAGTCATAGCACTTGAGCATCGAGACCTCGGTGGGCTTCTGCCGAGGAAACCAGTACCACTCGTGGTCGGGACGGAAGGTGAAGCGGGTGGTCTCGCCGACGCGGTCGTCGTAGATCCGGTAGTTGGTGATGTAGGGCTGGTCGGCGAAAGAGGGCCAAGCGCAGAGCACGAACGGGTACTGTTCGATCGTCTCAATCGGCTTGGCGAGATTGATCGACATGAACCGCCGCGACATCTTCGCGTCGGCCTCCTCGTCGTTGTAGTTCTGCGTGCGCCCGAAGTTCCGCAGGTTTTTCGTGAGCAACTCGCGGCAGCGCACACGGCCGCTGTTATCGTTCAGGTCGTTGTGCACCAGCATGGCGTAATTCGCATTCACGCCCGGGTTCTTATTGTCCTGGTCTTCCGTGCGGTCGCCCGTGTAGTCCTTGTCGAAGACGTCGTGGTTGTAGACCAGTGCGTCGGTCGCGTCCGGAAAGAAGTCAAGCAGGAGCCTCTCGATCTCGGGGTAGAACACGCGCTCGACCTCCGCCGAATCGTAGATGTTCGTGCACTTTGAACTCGAGGTGCGCCAGCGAGACGCCGAGCTTGTCCATGCATTCGGGACTGTTGGGCGAGAGGCCCGGGTAGTACTCGCCGATGCGTCGTGCGTCGCGCAGCACCTGCGGGAAGAACAGGTCCCGCCGCCGGTTGCCCTCCTCGTTCTTGCGCAGGATCTTCGCCATATCGGCGCGCGCCGGGTCCCGCCAGACAGCGTTGGACGGGACGACGGAGTAGGTCGGCCGTTCGTAGACGGTATAGGGCAGCGGCAGCGCCACGCCGCCTTCCGGGGCCTTGATGGCGTTATTCCTGCGTATGTAGTCTATACACTCCTCGTAGTTCCGAAAACCGAGGCCCCATTTTGTCTTGATCGGACCCGGTGGCGCATTGTCGATCATGTCGGTAACACGCTGGCCCTCGCCTTCGGCGATCTGGGCGAGCGCATCATCGAGCGCCGCCGCGGTTCCCGCATCGCCGTCCCGGTCGAACGACATGTATGAAAGGCCACCATTCGCCGCGATGGGCGGCGGCTGCCCTTCCGTCCGTTGGAGCGACGGCACGTAGGCCGACGAAACTCGATCCGTGTGCGCCGCACCGTTGTTGTCCGCGATGTCGAGCTGGCTCATGGCACGCCTCCGATTATTTCCGCTTCACCGTGGCACACGGACGATGGGTTTTCCAGACCATGATCTCGCGGGATCCTCCGGGCGTGCCAACCCGCGCTGTTCCCGCTGTGCCAACGCCGCCTGTTTCCAACGGAAGAATGTGATCGAGACCGCTGAATGTCGGTGTTTGGCCCCAAGCCGCCCATCAAACGAAGTGTCTCACTTCCGTGCGCCCCGGCCCGTAACCGGACCGGCTGCTCTGCCGCAATTGATGGCGACAATGAGATTTTGCTGTGAACCGGCGGGGGGTCACAACGCCGACCAGCGTCGCAAGTCCATGATGTCGCGACATCGAGGGGGTTCACCGACTGGGAATGATCCACCGGCGTCGCACACTGCTGCAACGGGGCCACAAGAGCCTCACTGCCCAGGCCGCGCCGCGCCCGTTTTTGACACGCGGCCGCGGCCGAAGCAGGGTTTCAGCCAGTCGAAGGAGGAAAGCGTCATGGCAGACAACCAACGTTGGACCCGCCGCCCGCCAGGTTCCACCTGGGGCGATTGGGGACCGGATGATGAACGTGGCCGGCTTAATCTGCTGACGCCCGAAAAGGTCCTGCAAGGCGTCGCCGAGGTAAAAACCGGCAAGACCTTCTGCCTGTCGCTGCCACTGGATTATCCCGGTGGGGCTATTTTGTCGCCGCGCCGCCACCCGCCGGTGCTGAAGCCCACCATGCGCGGTGACAGACCGAACATGAACTATCCGCTGCGCTGTGACGACCCGACGGCCACCGACGTCATATGCGACGACCAGGTCATCCTGACCCTGCAGTACTCGACCCAGTGGGACAGCCTGGCCCATGTCGGGCAGATGTTCGATGCCGATGGCGACGGCAAGGCGGAGGACGTGTTCTACAACGGCTATCGCGCCGGCCGCGACATCATCGGTCCCGCCTTCTACGACGAAAAAGGCAACATGACGCCGTGTGACCAGCCGCCGGGGGCGCGTCACCTCGGTGTGGAGAACATGGCCGAATCCTGCATGCAGGGCCGCGGCGTGATGATCGACCTGGAAGCGAACTTTGGCCGCTCCGGGCGCAGGGTCAGCTACGAGGACCTGATGGAGATCATGCGCAAGGACAAGGTCGTGGTGGAACCGGGCGACTTCGTGCTGTTCCGCACCGGCTTCGACCAGATGCTGTTGGACATGGGCAAACAGCCTGACCGGGAAAAGCTGTTCGGCACGTCCTGTGCCCTCGACGGCCGCGATGCACGGTTGCAGCAGTGGGTGACCGACAGCGGCGCCGTTGCGCTGATCTCCGACCACTTCGCGGTGGAGGCAACGCCGGCCAGCCCTTGCATGGATGACTTCTGCGCCACGCTGCCGCTGCACGCGCACTGCCTTTTCCGCCTCGGCTGCTACCTGGGTGAGATGTTTTACCTGACCCCCCTGGCCGACTGGCTGCGTGCGAACGGGCGCAACCGCTTTCTGTTCACTGGTCCGCCGCTCAGGCTGCCTGGCGCGGTTGGCTCACCGGCTACGCCGGTGGCGACCGTCTGACCGTTGGGGTTCGTTGCGCCAACAAGGTCGCAGTGCCGGCCCGCCGAGGTGCCGGCCGGACTCGAATTGGGCTGTCCTAATTTGCCGGCACTGACTGTTGGCATCGATGAGGTCTACACGGTCCTGTCAGCCCTCGAGCCAAGGATTCAATTCAACTGGCCAAAGCTGCGCTCGTTGAGCTGATCGCCGCAGGCGCGGCAGGGGACCGGCGATAGGACAACTCGCAGCCTGACCGTGCACGCCGAAAATGGTCTCTCGTTTGTCTGATCGCATGATTCACGCGCCGGGGACGTTCCGCTGGGCGCGATCATGCTCTTAGCCTTTGTCTGATCGCATGATTCACGCGCCGGGAACGTTCCGCTGGGCGCGATCATGCTCTTAGCCTTTGTCTGATCGCATGATTCACGCGCCAGGAACGTTCCGCTGGGCGCGATCATGCTCTTCCGGTTCCGCGGAATCGGGGTGCGTGCTTCAGCGATGCGACACTTGAAGCTGGTCGAGGTCGGCGATCAATCCTGGCCCGATCGGCTCCCATCCCAGCTTCCTTCGCGTCTGCGCGCTGGAGGCGGGCATGTCGTGCCCCGCGAACATGGCGAGCCAGCCGAAATGGGCTTGGGCCTCTTCAGAGGCGATGGATTTGACCGGCAGGTTCAGGCGTCGACCGATGGCTTCCGCGATATCGCGCATCGCCACGCCTTCTTCCGCGACTGCGTGATACTTCGTGTTCGGCTCAGCCTTTTCGATCGCGAGCCTATAGAGGCGGGCTACGTCGATAATGTGCGCCGCTGGCCAGCGATTGAGTCCGTCTCCGACATACGTGCACACGCCCTTTTCGCGATACATCCCGATCGCAGGGGTGATGAGGCCCTGCGCGACCCGGTCGTGAACCTGCGGGAGCCGCACCACCGACATATTGACCCCATCCGCGGCGACGGCGGCGGCCGCCTCTTCCGAGGCCGCACGGGGATGCACGTCGGAACCAACGGTCGCATTGTCTTCCCTGGACGGCTGACCGGGTACGGTGTTCGCGATCGGGGTCCCGGAGGTCACGATCAGCGGGCGGTCCGAGCCGGCAAGAACCGAGCCGAGTGCCTTGATCACACGCCGATCATCCTCACAGTTCGCCACGAATTTCGAGAAATCGTGGTTGAAGGCCAGGTGGATCACGCCGTCCGCCCGAGCGGCGCCTTCCTTGAGACTGTCCTCGTCCTCCAGCGATCCGCGACAGACCTCGGCGCCAGCGGCGGCCAAAGCCATCGCTTTCTCGTCCGAACGGCAGAGGCCGAGCACCTGGTGGCCCGCCGCAATCAGCTCCATGACGACGGCCGAGCCGATCTTTCCGGTGGCGCCAGTAACAAACACACGCATGGGCTTGCGTCCCTTTACTGTTGGAAATACGCGGGATGATCGAGGTCGGCGATAAGCCCGGGCTGCTCGGGCTTCCAACCGAGCAACGACTGGGTTCTCTCGCTCGAGGCCGGGCAATCGATACCCGCGAACCTGACAAACCAGCCGAAATGCTGTGCCGCCTCTTCCTCCGACTGTGAGACGACGGGAACATTCAGCCGACGGCCGATCACCTCTGCGATCTCCCTGAGTGGCACGCCCTCGTCAGCGACTGCGTGGAACGGGCCCTGGTCGGCGCCGCGCTCAAGGGCGAGCCGAAAACGCGTGCCGCATCGAGCCGGTGCGCGGCGGGCCAGCGATTGAGACCGTCTCCAACATAGGGGGAGACGCCCTTCTCGCGGGCAAGACCGATGATGCGTGGCACGAAGCCGTGATCGCCATGACCGTGAACCGACGGCGGGAGCCGCACGGCCGTCGCGCGCACGCCGCGAGTTCTTAGCGCGGCGGCCGCGGCTTCCGGGTTGCGAGGAAACGACTGAGAGGCGGGACCGGGTGGGCTCTGTTCCGTCGCGACGCTCCCCGGCGCCAGTAGCGCGATACCCGAGGTGACGACCAGCGGCCGCTCCGAGCCTTCCAGCGCGGCACCGATCGCCTCGATGGCGCGCTGCTCGTCCGCGCCGTTCTCCGCGAACTTGGAAAAGTCGTGGTTGAACGCGAGGTGGATTACGCCATCCGATCGCGCGGCGCCGCGTTTCAGGCTTTCCAGGTCCTGAAGGGAGCCGAAATGGACCTCGGCGCCAGCGGCCGCCAGGGCTGCCGCCTTGTCGTTCGAACGACAGAGGCCGAGCACTTGGTGTCCGGCCGCGATCAGGTCCTGCACGACCGCGGAACCGACCCAGCCGGTTGCGCCAGTGACAAAAACACGCATGAGCAAAGTCTCCGGGTTTGGTTCGAGACAAATCTCTCTAGACCATTTTCAGCCTGGCTGTGCAGGCCGAACATGGTCTATCTCTTTGTTTAATCGCATGATTCACGCGCCTAGGACGTTCCGCTCAGCGCGATCATGCTCTAGTCCAACGCGACAATGACATTGGGGGCGGATACGCCGCTCCGCTGGATGCCGAAGGCGGGTCTCGATGGTCTGGAGGCCGTGGCCTCGAGCCGACAAACCCCTTGTTCCGGTTGGGAACCCGCGCACGAACACAATCTCCAATTCCGATAGCCAGAGCATTTCATCCGAATAGTATTCTGGTAAAGTAGTGAGATCATCATATTAAGATAGCTAACAGGATGAGCGATCTTTTAACCGCCGGGAACCTACTCGGAACGTTTCTGAGGGATCGCCGTATGAAGCTCGATCCCGGAGCCCTTGGCTTTCCGGTCGAACGTCGTCGGACGCCCGGATTGCGCCGCGAAGAGGTGGCGCAACGCGCCAACATCAGTCCAACCTGGTACACATGGCTGGAACAGGGGCGTGGCGGCGCTCCCTCAGCCGATGTGCTTGACCGGATCGCGCGCGCCCTGATGCTGACGGATGTCGAGCGCGAACATCTTTTCCTGCTCGGTCTCGGCCGCCCGCACGAAGTGCGCTACCGGAAGAACGACGGTGTCACGCCACGGCTACAGCGCGTTCTTGATGCGTTGGAGCCGAGTCCCGCCGTAATCAGAACCGCGACTTGGTACGTCGTCGCCTGGAACCGGGCGGCGACCGCGATGCTAACGGACTACGGATCGCTGCCGCCGGAGCAGCGCAACATTCTCCGCTTCATATTCCTCGACCCGCGCGCCCGCGCCGCGCAATACGACTGGGAAAGCGTGGCACGATTCGTCTTGGGCGCGTTCAGGATAGATGCCGTGCGTGCGGGGGCTTCGTCGGAAGTTGAGCCGCTCGTCGAGGAACTCTGCCGGCTTAGCCCCGAGTTCAAGGCGATGTGGCGCGACAACGACATTCGTGGCCCCCACGGTGAAGCCGTCAAGCACATACGACACCCGGTTCTCGGCTCGATCTCCTTTGAATATTCGGCGTTCTCAGTCGACGGCCGAACGGACCTCAGCATGGTGGTCTACAATCCGGCGACGCCGGAGGACGCTGATAAGATCAGATCCTTGATGATATGTCGGTGACGCTGCCTTATGCTCGTCGCGCTTTCCGCATGACAGCATTCGGACGATCCCGCAACGGGCCGCCTTTTCGCGCCGTGTCGTGGTGTGACGCTCCAGGCTACCATGCCTATCTGCCCGACGCCCGAGCAGGTGACCTCGCCGCAACCGCCTTCTGCCGATGGCTGGAGGAAGTTGGCAAAATGCATGGGCAGCGCGCGCTCGGCCAGATCATTTTCAGCCTGACTGTGCAGGCCGAAAACGGTCCAGTTCTTTGTTTAATCGCATGATTCACGCGCCGGGGACGTTCCGCTCAGGGCGATCTCTAAAGTCTGGACCCGAGCAGTTCGACGGCGAAGTGCCCGGGCGCCCCTCCCGGGAGGAGGGTGTTGGGGTTGCCGACAGAGCATCGCAGGAGGGCGACGTCATCACAGGCGGTAGGCGCGTCTCGCTGTTTCCGAGAACAGATTAGCCTTTTCTTCCGCCGAACACCCGGATGCCAGGCGCTTGAAAGCATTCCACATGACAGGATAGGTGTACGAGCACCTGTCTACTGGAAAGTTACTTTCGAACATACACCGCTCAGTGCCAAAGTTTATGATGCATGTCTCGACGTAGGGTCGCCAAGCGGCCGCAAGCTGTTCGGAAGACGGCGGGTTGGGGCGCTCGTGAAAATCAAAGCCGCAGGTATGCATCCCCATCCCGCCGACCTTGACGTACACGTTCGGCCGCCGCGCCAACGCCTCGATGCTCCGCTTCCACGCAGAGAAGACCTCGTTGCGCCGGCCGCGATAGGGACCCACACCAAGAACGCCGCCGATATGATCGAGAATGACTGTCGTCTGGGGGAATTTCGTCACGAGATCGATCAGTTCGGGCAGTTGGGTGAAGTACAGCCACGCATCAAAGCTCATTCCCAGCGGGGCAAGGCGGGCGAAGCCGTCGCGGAACGCCGGATCCAGCATGCGCTCTTTCGCAGGAAGAATGGTCGTGCACCGGACGTCGGGGCTGGCATCCCACACGGTGATGTCGCGGATGCCGCGGAACCGTCCGCCGCCGGACCGGATGTGAGCCTCGAGCACGTCGGTGACGCGCGCGCCGAGGGTCAGATCGACGTGGCCGACAATGCCAGCGCAGACGCGGGTCGGCCCGTAGTTGCCGCTCTCGCTCATGGCGGCGACGCCGGTCACGAATTCGGTCTCGCCGACCGGACGCATCGCCTCCGGGCCGGCTGCCTTGTACATCGCGTGGCACTCGGCGAAAACCGTGGCGGTGATGTTGTGGCCACTGCCGAGGTCTTGCAGGAGGTCGGGCAGCATGTAGCGCCAGTGCGGGTGCTCCCATAGATGATGGTGCGGGTCGATGATCGGCAGCGCCGGATCCAGGATGGGTTCCTGATGGCTGGCCAGCCAATCCTCCCGGATCGGCGGGAACGGGCTGTTCCGCGCAAAATCGTCGTCGTTCGAGGGCATCGTGTCGCTCCTTCAGGCCGCCTTGGTGATCACGTCGTCTGGCGCTCCCGCAGTGCGATGACCGCGGCAAGGATGACGCCGCCGGAGACGATGCCGCGGACCGCCGCCGGCAGCAGCACGCCGGACAGCAGCATCGACAGCGCGGTAAGCAGCAGGGCGCCGCCGAACATGCCCAGGTAATGGCCGCGTCCGCCGGTGATCAGGGTTCCACCCACCACAGCGGCGGCAATGGAGGGCATCAGATAGGCATCGCCCATGTCCAGCGTGGCCTGCAGACCGAATCCGCTCAGCATCAGCCCGACCAGGGCCGCACAGATCGCTGAGAGAATGTAGGCCCAGGTCAGCACGGCGCCGGCCGATACACCGGCGAACTCCGCCACCTTGACGCTGTTGCCGATGGCATACAGGCGGCGGCCGAACGTCGTGTGGCTCAACAGCAGCGTGGCCCCGGTCACGAACAGAACCAGCAGCCATATGACGGGCGAAAAGCCGAGCAGCTTGCCGCCGCCCATCAGCCAGTGCAGGCCGGGGGGCACCAGCCCGATGGGCGATCCGTTGCAGTAGATCAGCGCGATTGCCTGCAGGATGCCGTTCATCGCCAGCGTCATCACGATCGGGTTGATGCCGACGATCACGATGCCGATGCCGTTCACCGCGCCCACCGCCGCGGCAAACAGAAGCACGGTGGGTATGGTCCACAGCAGGGCGTGATCCGAGCCCTCGCTCATGCCGGAGACCAGGACGCCGGCGGTGGTGATCATCCACGGGATCGACAGATCGAGGCCGCCGCAGAGGATGACGACTCCCTGCCCCAGCACGATGACGGCCGACAGGGACGCCAGAACCAGCAGCGAGTCGGTATAGTCGTGCAAGCTGGTCATCTGCCGGCCAAGCAGAACCGCCGTGATGATCAGCACGATCACGAGCGCCGCATAGGACGGCAGCACGATTTGCAGGGTGGCGCGGTTGCGGGCCAGCCAGGCTCGCCACGCCACGGCGGGCAATTCGCCATCCCGCCGGAGGCCGGTGCCAGTGACTGTTTCGGCGACGGCCAGCCGCACCGGCCGGGGGGACGCCGTCAGCTTGGTGCGACTGTCCGCGACGAAGCTGCGCCAGCGCCATTTCCACGCTGCGAAGTGGCGCCACAGTGGTGTCCCCCGTCCCATGGCATTGCCCAGGACCGCGATGATCAGCAGAAGACCCTCGGCCGCGGTGCTGAAGAACGCCGACACGTTCATCACCAGCAGGATGTTGACCGTCAGCATCAGGGTAAAGGCGCCGAACACGGTGCCGAGGCACCCGCCGCGGCCGCCCGCGAGGTGGGTCCCGCCAAGGATGACCGCGACGAAGATCGGCAGCAGCATCGGCGGACCGACCAGCGGGTCGGCCGACCCGGTCTGCGCGGTGAGTTCGATACCGGCCAGGCCATACGCTGTGCCGGCCAGCGCATAGACCGCCAGCTTCACACGGGCGGCGCCGATGCCGTTTGCCCGGGCGGCCTCCTCGTCGCTACCGATGGCATAGATGGCAACGCCGAAGCGGGTGCGCCGCAGCAACCCCCACAGCAGCAAAAGCACGATCAGCATCAGCAGCGACGCCGGCAGCACGTGCGGAATGGCGTCCCCGGTGAACAGGCTGGTGTAGTCGGCCGGCACGGCGCCGCCTGGCTCCGGCATCACCAGCAGCGTCACGCCCTGGATGACGAACATCGTTGCGAGCGTGACGACGATCGGCTGCAGGCGCAGATAAGCGATGAAGAGGCCGTTAACGGCGCCGGCAAGGGTTCCCGCAAGAATGGCCGCCACGGTCCACATCGCGTCCGAGCCGCCGAAGGTCTGCATACCGGCGACGACGATGCAGTTTGACAGCGAGATCACCGCACCCGCGGACAGGTCGAGGCCGCCAAGCAGCAGCGCCAGAGTCTCCCCCGTGGATGCGATGGCGAGTGCCGCGGTGTTGTTGGTCAGCGAGGCGAGGTCGAAATAGCGGAACGGCTTGGCCAGCACGAGATTGAGGCCGCCGAAGACGATGCAGAAGACGACGACCCCCATGATCAGGCCGCGGTGCTGGTTCAGATCGAAGCGCCACCGGCGGCGGGGGCGGTCCAGCGCCAGCGCGGTCATACGACCTCACTGTGCGCGACGGTGCTGCTCGGGCCGGCCTGGCCGAGCGCCACGCGCATGACCTCCTCCTCGGTCGCGTCCCGGCCGTCGAGCGATCCCGCGATTTGCCCCTGATACATCACGAGGATCTGGTCGCAGAGATTGACCATCTCCAGCACCTCAGTCGAATAGAACAGGATAGCGCCGCCGGCCTGGACGAACTCACGCATCAGCAGATAGATCTCGTGTTTCGTGCCGACATCGACCCCCCGGGTCGGGTCGAACAGCAGCAGGATCCGGCTTTCGGCCAGCAGCCACTTGGCGATGGCCATCTTCTGCTGATTGCCGCCACTGAACGCGGAACACGGCTTGTAGAGCGCCCTTGGCGCCACCTGCACGCGGGCGAGGATGCGATCGACTGCGAGGCGTTCCCGCGCCATGTCGATCCAGCCAAGCCGGGAGAAGCGGCCAAGGACGGGGAGCGAGACATTTTCGCGTCCCGACAGACGCAGCGCCAGGGCCTCGGTCTTGCGGTCCTCGGGGACCAGGCTGATGCCGATATGGGCTTTGATCGCATCGCGGGGCGAGGCGAGGATGACCGGCGCCCCATCGACCTCCACCTCTCCCGAATCGCGCGGAAGCAGACCGAACAACGAATAGACGAGTTCGGACTGGCCCATCCCCTGCAGGCCGGCCAGGCCGACGATCTGTCCGGGCCAGACCGAGAAGGACACGTTCTCGACCCGATCCTGGATGGACATTCCGCGGACCGCGAGCGCCGGACAGCCATGCAGGTCCGGCTGGACCGGCGGCCGCGGCGGAAAGGTGGCGGCCAGGGAACGGCCGATGACGAGGCGGATGACCTCCTCGTCCGTGATGGCGTTGATGGCGAAGCTGCCTGCGTTCTGGCCGTTCCGCAGGATGGTCAGCCGGTCACAGAACCGGCGAACCTCCTGCATGCGATGGGTGACGAGCACGATCGTCGTGCCGCTCGCACGCAAGATGGCGATGCGTCGGGCCAGCCACTCGACATCCTGGCTCGACAGGGCAGAGGTCGGCTCATCGAGCAGCAGGATCTTCGGGTCGTGGCCGATGGCGCGGGTGATTTCGATCTTCTGGCGGATCGGCAGCGGGCAGTCGCGCACGTAGACCCTGGGGTCGATATCGGGGAGCTCCAGCCGGCTGAGCAGACGGTCGACCTGCTCCGCGGACCGCCGCCGGTCGATCATGATGCCAAGGTGCCGCGGGGGATCAGGCAGCAGGAGGTTATCCGCGATCGTAAGGTCCGGTACCAGGCTGATTTCCTGGAACGCGGTGCGGATGCCCAGGGCGTGAGCAGTTCGGGGGCCGGCCATCTCCACCTGTTCGCCGAAGACCGCTATCGCTCCAGAGTCGGGACGGATTAGCCCGCTGAGGATACGCACCATCGTGGATTTGCCGGCGCCGTTCTCGCCGAGGAGTGCGTGCACCTCGGCGGACTGGACGGCGAAGGAGGCACCGTCAACCGCCTGGGTGGCCCCGAAGCGCTTGCGCAGGCCGTCGATGGCGAGCGCGCAGGCGGTTTCCAAGGATTGCCGGCGAACGAAGTCGTCTGCGCTTCTGTTGTTCATGGGGTTGGCGTTTATTCGGTCGGCTTGGCTTCCGGCTCTCCGGTCATGGCAGCCTTCAGGCCCACCTCGGGGGTCAGCGGCGAATAAATGTTGTCGACGTAGTCGGAGTTGATCGCCTTGGGGTCGAAGACGTTGCAACCGTCCCGCATCTCCGCCCACGACCCCGTCCTGCACAGCTTGATGTTGGCCGTCGTAACGATCTGCAGCGGGATCACCGTCTCCTTCGGAACGGTCTTGTCGCCATCGAGAACCTTCAATGCGAGTTTCAGCGCCAGTGCACCCGACATCGGCGTGCTTTCAAGTGAAATCGCGGGTGCGCCCATCGGTGCATAGGGGTAGGTCGCGCCGGGCATCGAACCGACCGGCAGCATGGCCACGCGCGTCGCGTTCGCGCCGTCCGTGCCATAAGGCGTCAGTGCGCGGCCCGCGGTTTTCTCCAGCTGCCAGGAGGTCCAGCCCCCGCCGGATCCGATAACGCCGTCGATATCGCTCCACTTGTGAGTGGCCATGAACTCGGTGATCACTTTCTCGGTAATCGCAAGCGACCACATGCCGTTGACCTCGCCTACGATTTTGATGTCAGGGTATTTTTTGACCACCTCGCGGTAACCCCGGGTCCTGTCGGTGTCGACGGTCGTGCCGGGCACGCCGGTGATGAACAGCAGGTTACCCTTGTGGTTCATCTCCTTGGCCACCCATTCGGCGGCGGTCACGGCAAGCTCGTACTGGTCCGGATGGACATTGTAGGCGCAAGGTTCGGTCACGCGGGAATCGTAGGCGAACACGACGACGCCGGCCGCGCAGGCGTTTCGGATCGCGGTGTTCAGCGCTGTCGGAGAGATCGGGTAAACGATGATCGCATCCGCGCCAGCCTGAACCATGGAATTGATCTGCTGGATCTGTCGCTGTGCCACCGGACCCGAGGCCTGGACGTGCAGATCCGCCTTGTCCTTGTAGTATGCCGCCATACCCTTGATCATATTGGTGGCTTCATTCTGCCACCCGTTACCGACGTAGCTCATGCTGAGATAGATCTGATATCGACCGTTTGTCTTCGCTGTTGCCGCCGGCGCACTTCCAAGGAAGCCCAGGCTGGCAGCCACGAGTGCGGCAGCGGCAATCATCCGGAACCTCATTTCGTCCCCTCCCATTGTCGTGCGTTCCGCACGCGTTGTTTAGCAGGCAAGGGCATTAGGTGGGGGATAGCGCGCGCGGTCAAGCTCATGGCGGCAGCACGCCCATCCGAATGGCCCACAAGAGTCTGGCAAATCCTCGCGAGTGTCGGCATCCATATCCGATCCCGGGACGACACGCCGTTGTCATGTCGCAACATCAGCGCCGTGGCCCAGAGGTGTCAGCTGGCGGACCGGCCTCGGCCGATCAGGCTGCCTGGCGCGAACGATGACGGAGCAAATCGTTCCGGACGAAATGGCCAAGATCCAGCTCGCGTAGACTATACGGTGATCGTTGTTTGCCGGCGACTGCGAAATCCGATTATTCCTCGGATGGGGGTTGCGGTTCGCTTTAAGGACCGTTATGAAACATGCAGTCATTACCTTACATCGGTCGAACGAGAGGTTGGATCGCTGGTCTTCAATTACCTCGACCGAGGCGTTGCCGCTGTCATGCACCGTACTCAAGCACAGGTTTTTGTCCCGACGGGCAGTCGCTTCGCCCGGATAAGCCGTCGCGCGCTGTTGGGGGGTGTTGCCGCATGCGGAAAGATGGCGACATCCTATGCCCAGCCGATGAGTTTTGTCGACGAGTGGCGCTTATTCAAGTCACGTTTCCTGTCACCCGACGGCCGCATCATTGATAATGGCAACGGAGGCATATCGCACAGCGAGGGCCAAGGGTGGGGTTTGCTGTTTGCCGCGGCCGCGCGCGATCAAGCATGTTTTGATCTCATTTTGGACTGGACGTCACGAATATTGCGACGCCCCACCGATCATCTGCATGCGTGGCGTTATGTGCCGAACGCCAGGCCCCCCGTTCAGGATCTGAATAATGCGTCCGACGGCGATTTGTTCATCGCCGCTGCTCTTGCCCGTGCCGGCCGGTCATGGCGACGATCGGACTATCTGGAGGCTGCCGCCGCGATCGGCCGCGACATTCTGCGGCTGCTGCCGCGAAAGGCGGGATCCTACACGATCCTGTTGCCAGGGATCGAGGGATTCGAGAACAGAGCAGCGACCATCGTCAATCCGTCGTATTATGCCTTCCCGATGATGGCCGAGCTCACGACGGTCGTGCCGTCTCCAGAATGGGGCCGGTTAGAGAAAGATGGCAGACTGTTACTGCAGCGGGGGCGGTTCGGCCATTGGCTTCTGCCGCCTGACTGGCTCAGGATCGGGACGACGGATTCGGCCTTATCACCCGCCCCCGATCGGCCACCTCGTTTTTCTTACGATGCAGTTCGTGTGCCGCTTTGGCTTAGCTGGCAACAACTGCTCGCTGAACCGGTCATGCAATCGATTGAGCGCTTCTGGGCGGAGTTCCCTTTCGGCACAACCCCGGCCTGGGTGGACCTCAAAACCGGCGAACGGGCGCCGTACCCCGCCACAGCGGGAATGGCGGCAATCATGCGGCTGACGCGCAACGCAATGGGCGTTTCGGTTGAGACCATGCCCCCGACGGTGGCGACGGCGGCGAATTATTATGACGCAGCCCTGATCATGTTGACACATCTCGCCGAGCAAAAAGTCGCATCTAATTAAGAATATTCCTGATAAATAATTACCCTGATATACAATCTGTTGCGCTCTGCGCATGCATTCATGTATGAGGCAAACGTGATCGGGGGAATTGTATTGTGACTCGGGAGCCCAGCAGCGACGTAACTCAGGCATTGACCACGCTGGGTGCGTCGTCGATGCCATATCGCAACTTCGTGACGTCATCTTCAACGTCGGCGCCCTTGAACCAAGTGGTTCACGACACGTCCGGGTTCCCACTACTGACCTCAGCCTTGCCCGAAGTCGCGCAGTTTTCGATTCCGCATACGTTGTCGCCTCGCGCTCCGGCGGTCGATAATGTCGAAAGTTTGCCGATGACGCCACTCGTTACAACGAACGTCGAAATTTCCGCGACCGGGACAGAAAGGCCCGAGATGCCCGGGAGGTCATCTTACGCGGTTCCGCCGCAAGCGAAACAAAATCCGACGTTAGCAAGGCCCACCGTATCACTGCGGGCCAAGACGCAATTCCGGTATGGCCGGGCGCCCCGGGATGAGCAGCCGCACGTCGCGGTCTCCCCTCGCAACGGGATCGATGCGCCGACCAGATCGCTGAGCGAGGTATACCGTATTTTGGATACATCCGACAATTCCTACGAGGAACGAAAAGAAAGCCACTCAGGATTGCAATACATTTTCAGTCTTCTTTGAGATACTTGCGTGGCGTACGGTTTGTGCAAGGTGCACCAGCACGTCGTGGCCCTGTTCCTCGGCTGGTCTGATCAATGGCTTTGATATGCTTCGCATCACCCAAGGGGGGCGTCGGCAAGACCACTTTGGCAGCCAACATCGCCAACCAGCTTGCCCTCACCGGGTCGCGTGTCGTCGCGCTCGATATCGATCCGCAAAATACCTTGCGGTTGCATTTCGGTATCCCGCTCCACGATGCCGCCGGCTTTACCCATCTTCTGACCGCGCAGCCGGACTGGCGCACCTGCGTCCGTGAGGTGCCCAGCGGTATTTTGCTATTGCCATATGGCTCAGGTGGGACGGTCGATGCCATCAACCTCGCGCTGGCGGTCGCCAACACACCCGCGCTGCTGCAAAGGCCAGTCGACGACATCCTGGCCAGCGAGGACGTCTGTCTCGTGGTCGATACGCCCCCCGGGCCTTCGCCTCTCCTGGCGGCGCTGTTGCCGAGGACTGATCTGCTGATCAACGTGTTCCTGGTCGATGCGACATCGGTCTCATTGATTCCGGCGGTCGAGCGCGGCTTCGGCCACCTGTCGGAAGAACCGCAGCTGTCCGGACCGGCCACGGGGTTCGTTCTCAACCAGTTCGATCCCCGTACTCGCCTCGGGGCGGTCATTGCCGACGCGGCCACGCAACACCTGCGCGACCGGCTGCTTGGCATGGTTTATCGAGATGAGAACGTGGCGGAGGCCGTCGCCGCGCAAAAACTGCTGGCGGATTATGCGCCGGCATCCAAGGCAAGCCACGATATCGCGGCGATCGGTCGTGCTATTCAGCACCGCTTGCGACTGCGTGCTCCGGCGGACGGCCCGCAGGCCGGCAGGAGGGGCCGATGAGGCGGGCAGTCCAGCGTCTGGTTCGCGGCAGTTGGCACAGGCCACGCCTGATAGAATGGGGCGTCATCGCGGCCCTGAGCGTCTGTAGCCTGATCCTGGTGTTCGCCGCCGCGACGGTCGACCTGCGCCCCGACCAACAATTGGTGCTCGCCATCGTCACGGCGCTTATATTCCTGGTGTGCAATCGCCGTCCGGGCAGGGCGATGACGTTGTTCCTGACGACGCTGTCGGCGCTGGTATCGCTGCGCTACATTGTCTGGCGCGCCACCGAGACGATCGAATTCGATACCGTGCCGCAGGGCGTGCTTGGCAGCGGCCTGCTGCTGGCCGAGGCCTATGCGGTGGTCGTGCTGGCCCTGGGATACGTCCAGACCGTTTGGTCCCTGGGGCGCAAGCCGCTGCCATTGCCGGCCGATCCCGCCGACTGGCCGACGGTCGACGTCTACGTGCCGACCTACAACGAGGACCTTTCGATCGTGCGCGCCACGGTGCTCGCCGCCATGGCGATCGACTGGCCACGGGACAAGCTTCGGGTCTACATCCTCGATGACGGCCGACGGCTTGCGTTTCGCGATTTCGCGGCCAGTTGTGGCGCCGGATACATCATCCGTCCCGACAATGCCCACGCCAAGGCCGGCAACCTCAACCACGCGATGACGCTGACCGATGGCGCATTCATCGCGGTGTTCGATTGCGACCACGTACCGACGCGGGCGTTCCTGCAACTGACGATGGGCCTGCTGACGCGCAATCCGCGCCTGGCGTTCGTGCAGACCCCGCACCATTTCTATTCGCCCGATCCGTTCCAGCGCAACCTCGCCGCCGGCACCCGCGTCCCGGCGGAAGGCAACCTGTTCTACGGACTGCTGCAAGACTGCAACGACTTCTGGAAGGCTGCGTTCTTTTGCGGTTCGTGTGCCGTTATTCGCCGTGCGGCACTCGCCTCGATCGGCGGTTTCGCGACCCAGACCGTGACCGAGGACGCACACACGGCGCTGCGGATGCACCGGAAGGGATGGGACTCAGCCTATCTCAAGCTGCCATTGGCGGCAGGCCTCGCGACCGAACGGCTCATCCTCCATATCGGCCAGCGTGTTCGGTGGGCACGTGGAATGCTCCAGATCCTGCGGACGGACAATCCGATGTTCGGGCCGGGCTTAAGGCTTGGCCAGCGTATTTGTTATTTGAACGCCATGCTGCATTTTATGTTCGCCGTCCCTCGCGTGGTGTTCCTGACCTCGCCGTTGGCGTTCCTGCTGCTGGGTCAGAACATCATCGCGGCATCACCGCTGGCTATACTCGCCTATGCCGCGCCGCACATATTTCACTCGGTCGCAACCAGTGCCCGTATCCAAGGCAACTGGCGGCACTCGTTCTGGAGCGAGATCTATGAGACGGTCCTGGCGCTGTTTCTAGTCCGTATCAATATCGTGACGATGCTGAGCCCGAAGCACGGCCGGTTCAACGTGACCGAGAAGGGAGGATTGCTCACCAGGGGCTACTTCGATCTGAAGGCGGTCTATCCGAACCTCATCCTGGCCGCGGTCCTGGCCGCCGGATTGGGCCGCGGGCTGTTCGGCATGCTGTTCCAGAACACCACGCGCCTGCAGTTTCAGGCCTTCCTGCTCAATTCCATATGGGTGACATTCAGCCTGCTGATCGTCCTGGCGGCGCTCGCGGTCGGCCGCGAGACCCGGCAGATCCGCAATCGCGCACGAATCAGGACACGCCTGCCGGCCGTCCTCTGGCTGGAGGACGGCCGTACTTTTCAGGCCACCAGCCACAACCTGTCGCTCGGTGGCGGCGCGTTCCTGGTCGAGCGGCCAGAGCATGTGACTTTGCCCGCCACGGTGCACATCGAATTCACCCTCAGTGGCCAGCGCCTCATTCTTCCGGCGACCATCGGGCGGTGGGAACGGCGGTTTCTGCAGGTGAGCTGGCAGGTGGAGACCATCGCCGATGAGAGCCGCGTTGTGCAGGCCGTGTTCGGCCGCGCCGATGCCTGGGTCGACTGGAACCGGTATCCGGCGGATCGGCCCATGGCCAGCCTTTGGAGCGTCCTTGTCAGCATCCGGGGCCTGTTCCGGCGTCGCGGCCGGCTGATCGGGGCGGACGACCTCGGACCCCAGCCGGCGACCGCCCCGGCCGTGGTCGCGCCCGGCACCCTGGCCCGCCAAAGTCTCGTCCTCCGGCCTCGGTCGCTCTCGGCCGCGGCGGTACTCCTGCTCGTCTGCACGGTGAGCCTGCGGCCCGCCGCGGCGAACGCCCAGCAGGCAGCGCCGCCGCGGGCGGAGGCCGTGCCGATGCCGCAGGTGCCACCCGCGACCCAACCGGCACCGTCATCGCACACGGTGATCGACCTGACGCCGTCCCGGCCGCCACCCGCGCCCGCCGCGCCCGCGGGCGAGACCCGCACCGAGATCCTGACACTGCACGATCTCGGGGCGGCAGGGCCGATGACCATGCGCGGCACAAGTACGATCCAGGGCGTGGTGTTCGGTGTGCGGCGCGATGAGGTGGTGACCGATGCGCATCTCTCCGTGAGCGGAGCGATGTCGCCATCCCTCATTCCCGATGCGAGCAACGTCACGGTCACACTGAATGAGCAGTATGTCGGGACCATTCCGGTCACCGCGAACCAGTCGACATTCGGCCCGCTGGAGATCCCGGTCAACCCGGTCTTCTTCCAGGATCGGAACCGGCTGAATTTCCGCTTCACCGGCCGCTACACCCAGGACTGCAACGACCCGCTCAGCGGACTGCTGTGGTCGACGGTATCCGATAAATCGACATTGACACTCACCCTCACCCGCCTGCCGCCGCGCCGCGACCTCGCGCGCCTGCCGCTGCCGCTGTTCGATGAAAACCTTCGCCAGCGGCTGGTGCTGCCGTTCATTCTGACCGCCGATCCGAGCAATGAGGTGCTGCAGGCGTCGGCGATCGTGGCATCCTGGTTCGGCAAGCTGGCGGACTTTCGCGGCACACGCTTTCCGGTGACCGGAGAACCGCCCAATGAGGGCAACGCCGTGCTGATCGCGCCGGCCCGCGACCTGCCGGCCGGCCTCTCGCTGCCGCCGCATGCCGGGCCGACGGTGGCCGAGGTCGCCAACCCCAACGATCCCCTCGCCACAATCCTGATCGTCACCGGACGCGATGGGGCGGAGGTCGTGGCCGCCGCCAATGCGCTGTCGCTGGGAAGCCGGTTGCTGACCGGGGCGGCCGCGACGGCACAGTTGGACACCTTGCCGGTCCACCAGCCCTATGATGCGCCCGCCTGGGTCTCGACCGACCGGCCGACACGCTTTGGCGAACTGGTGGATGCCTCCGCGCTGCAGGGCAGCGGTTACATACCGGGTACGTTCCATGTCCCGTTCCGCACCGCGCCGGACCTCTACACCTGGCGGCGACGGCCGTTCGAGGCGGATATCCGCTTTCGCGCGCCGCCTGGCCCGGTCATCGATGTCGCGGCGTCACGGCTCGATGTCAGTATCAACGACATGTTCCTGCGGAGCTATTCGTTGGCGCCGCCCAACGATATGCTGGACTGGGTGATGCGGAACCTGGGGTTCGCCCGCCCGGTACATTACGGTTCGACGCCGATACCGCCGTACATGGTGTTCGGCCAGAACGACCTGGCGATGTACTTCGACGCGCGGCCGCTCAGCCGCGGAGACTGCGCCGCGATTCCACAGGAACTGCACATGGCGGTCGATCCGGATTCAACGATTGATCTTGGCGGCGCTTACCATTTCACCACGCTGCCGAACCTGGCCTTCTTCATCAATTCCGGCTTTCCGTTCACCCGGATGGCCGATCTGTCGGACACCGCTGTTGTGTTGCCGCAACGGCCGAGTTCCGTCGAACTCAGCGCGTTTCTCGGCCTGATGGGCAATTTCGGCGCCCTGACCTTCCAGCCGGTCAACCGGGTCAGCGTGCTCCGCACCGGCGATAGCGGATCGATGCCAGACAAGGACCTCCTGCTGATCAGCACATTGGCTCATCTCGGCCCTGCATCCGCCCTGCTGAAGCGCAGCCCGTACCGGGTCGACGACACCAGCCTGCACGTTTTGCTGCCAACGCCCCTGGAAGATATCTGGCATCTTTTCAGCCGCCGGGAAGCCGGTTCTCCACAGCCGCTGACCGCGCTGCGCACGCCGCTGAGCGAGCACAGCGCCGTCCTGATCGGCGCTGAGACCCCGAGCGGCCATCATCGATCCATGGTGGCGCTGCTCGCCGGCTCGCCGCAAGGGCTCGATGACATGATCGACGCCATGCACGACACCAAGCTGGCGCCGAACATCCAGGGCGATCTCGCCTTGCTGTCAGGCGGCAGCATCACCTCATACCGCGCGGGCGACACGTACGACGTCGGCAGCCTGCCGTTTTGGCTCTGGCCGGAATGGTGGCTGCGCGACCAGCCGGTCGCCATCCTGGCGGCCATGCTCCTGGGCGCGGCGATGTTGGGCATCTGCTTCAACCGACTGCTGCATTGGCGGGCGGGCCGGCGCACGGCGCGATCCCGGCCCGGCGTTGGTTGACGCGAAGATGCGTCAACGGATCGTTTTTGCCGCTCTGCTGGCTCTGCTGGGTCATCCTGCCCGCGCCCAGTCGACCGCGGCGACAAAGGTACTGCTGGACCAGGCGAACTACTGGTACTCCCAGAACAAGCCGCAGGACGCTGAACGCGCGCTGGACCGTCTGCTTCGGCTGGAACCGGACGATCCCGGCGCGCTGGCATTGCTCGCGCAGCTTCAGGCCCAGCGCGGCGATCGGACCCAGGCTCAGGCGACGCTGGCGCGCCTGCGTTCGGTTCACCCCGACGATCCGCGGATCGCGGCGATCGAACAGGCGATCCGGGTCGGCAACGTCGACCCTGCCGGACTGGCCGAGGCGCGCCATCTGGCCCAGGAAGGGCGCAACGCCGAGGCCGTCGCGCGTTACCAGCGCCTGTTCCAGGGCGGCGCGCCCCCAGCCTCGCTGGCAGCCGAATACTATGAGACCTTATCCGCCACCGAGGGTGGCTGGGATGCCGCGCGTGCGGGCCTCGCCCAGACGGTGATCGTCACACCGAAGGACCTGCGGGCCCAACTCGCCTATGCGCAGGTGCTGACCTATCGTGAGCAGACCCGCATGGAGGGGGTGCGGCGTCTCAAGATACTGGCGCACACCCCCGAGACCGCCACCGCCGCGGCCAAGGCATGGCGCCAGGCGCTGGAGTGGTTGCCGGTCGACACCGCCAGTATCCCCGCCTACGAGGCCTGGCTTGCCGATCATGCCAATGACAGTGACATCAGCGGACGGCTGGAGCAGGCCCGCAATCCGCCGCACGCGCTGATCGACGAGGCGGCGCTGAAGCGCAGCGCCGGGTTTGCCGCCTTGAACGCTGGCCGGATCCAGGACGCCGAGACCGCCTTTCAGGCCGTCCTGGCGCAGACGCCGCAAGACCCCGATGCACTTGGCGGTCTCGGGCTCGTGCGATTGAGGCAAGGCAACATCGCCGACGCGCGCACCCTGCTGTCGCGTGCCATAGCAGCTGATCCCGCGCACAGGTCGCGCTGGGAATCCGCCTTGCAGGGGGCGAGCATCGGTGCGGATTACGCCGCCGCCCGCACCATGATCCAGCGCGGCCAGTTCGACGCGGCGGAGCGGCAGTTGCGCGCCGTCATTTCCAGCGGCGGGGACGTGACCGGCGCGCGGTTGATGCTGGCTGACGTCCTTACCCGGCGCGGTGATCTCGCGGCGGCGGAGACGGAATACCGCGCCGCTCTGGGGCGCCAGCCGAATAATGCCGACGCGCTGGCCGGCATCGCGCAGGTGCTGAGCCGGGAAGGGCGTGGCACCGAGGCCGAGGCCATGCTGGAGCGTGCCCAGGCGACCGGGAACGGGCGCGCGGTAGGGCGGATCAGGGCGGACGCACTGCGCCAGCAAGCGACAACGGTGACCGATCCCGCCGCCAGGGAGGCGTTGTTGCGGGCCGCGGTGAATGCCGACCCGACCGACCCCTGGACGCGGCTGGACCTGGCGCGCGCCCTGGTTGCCCAGGGCAGGAAGGCGGCGGCCCGGCAGGTCATGGCCGAGATCACCGACAGCCCCAGTCCAGGGATCGACGCCCTCCGCGCCGGCGCGATCTTCGCCTCGGAAGACGGGCGGCCGGCGGACGCGGTGGCCCTGGTCAATCGCCTGCCTGCCGCGTCGCGCACCGCCGATATGCGCGCCCTGCTGGCACAGGCGACGCTGCGCAACGACATTCGCAGCGCCATGGGTCTGGCGGCGCTCAGCCCGGTCGCGGCGCGTGAGAAGCTTCTCGCCCTGGCCGCACGGCCTGACCCCGACGGGACGAACGGCGTGGCCGTTGCCAACGCCTTTCTGCAGATGGGCAATCCCGCCGGCGCGCGCGAGGCGCTGGCGACGGCCCAGGCAGCGACCCGCTCTCCCACGCCGGCCCAGCGCATCGCTTACGCCGGATCGCTGATGCAGGCCGGCGATCAACGCGGTGCCCAGGCCCTGATCCAGGTATTGAATGAAACGAGCAACCTGACTCCGGAGCAGACGAGCGCGTTGAACCGGTTGCGTGCGGGGGTCGCGATCCGCCAGGCGGACCGGCTGAACGAGAAGCACATGCAGGCGGCGGCCTATGATGTGCTTGCCCCGGCACTGGCACGAGACCCCGACAACCCGGACCTCAATCTCGCGTTGGCCCGGTTGTTCGCGGCCGCGGACCGTCCACGCAAGGCACTTGCGATCAATCAGGCGGTGCTGGAACGTGATCCGAACAACCTCGATGCGCGGAAAGCGGCGCTGGACGCCGCGATCCAAGCCAGGGACTGGGCCCTTGCCGATGCGCTGGTGCGCGACGGGATCGCCGCCGCGCCCGACGATGCCCGGACCTGGGTGATGTCGGCGACGCTCGATCGAGCACGTGGGAACCTGGCGCGTGCCTACGACGATTTGAAACACGCAGAGGCGTTGCGCCGGCAGGAAATCGGGTCCGATGAGCAATCGACATCCAACGGGCTAGCTTCCGGCGATCGCCAATACCCATCCGGCCAGCCCGCCGGCGACGAAACCTCTGTTATATCTGCGTCCGGCACATCTCCATCTGGCACATCTCCATCTGGCACATCCCCATCTGGCAATCCGTTCCGGCGCGCCCAGGCTGATGCTTCCGTGCCGACTGACGCAAGCGCTTTCGCGGCGTCGACAACCGGCGCTGACCCGTTGCTGGAGGATATCGACCGCCAAATGGCCGAGGCGCAGGAAGATCTGGCGCCGAAGGTCACGATCGGTCCGTCCTTCCGGTCACGCACCGGCACGAGCGGTCTTGATCAGCTCGACGAGATCAGCCTGCCGACGGAGCTGATCGTGCGGCCGTTAGGCAACGGACAGATGACCGTGGCGGCCGCGCCGACTTTCCTGTCATCGGGCAGTGTGCCGCTCGATGCCAACAGCCAGGCACGCTTCGGCACCGGCGCGTTCGGCCAGCATCCGGCACCGCCCAGCCAGAACGCACAAGGCGTCGGCTTGTCGCTCGGTTATCAGCTCGGTTGGGCGAAGGCCGATATCGGCAGCTCGCCGATCGGCTTCCAGGAGCAGAACGTCCTGGGCGGAATCGAGCTTTCACCAATGGTCACTGATAGCGTTCGCCTCCGCGTCGTGGGTGAACGTCGGGCCGTCACCGATAGCGTTCTGTCCTACGCCGGTACCAAGGACCCAGCCACCGGCATCGCCTGGGGCGGCGTGACGCGTACGCGCGGGCATGCGCAACTGGAGTTTTCATTGGGGGAGGCCAACTTCTATGCCGGCGGCGGCTACGCCGCTCTCGACGGAGAGAACGTGATCTCCAATCAAGAGTATGAGGCGGGCGCCGGCGGCTCCTATCCGGTCTGGCGCGGTCAGAACGACAGCGTGCGCCTTGGCCTTGACATAGTGTATTTCGCATACAACAAGAACACGGACTTCTTTACACTAGGCCAGGGCGGGTACTTCAGCCCACAGTCTTATTTCGCAACCCTTATTCCAGTGAAATACGAGATCAAATCGAATAAGCTGACCTGGTCCATCGGCGGCTCGCTCGGATACCAGACCTACGACGAGCATTCTTCGTTGGTATTTCCTAATAATCCGCAATTGCAGAGTGCGCTGGAGGCGGAGGCTGCGTCGGCCACGGCGCCGTTGTCGACATCTTATCCTGGTCAGAGTGCATCCGGGGCGGTCGGCGGAGCGCAAGGATCTGTCGAGTACCACGTGAACAACTCTTTTGCCCTCGGCGGACAGGCCAGCTATCAGCACTTTGGCAACTGGAGCGAAACGATAGGGCGATTGTACGGACGTTACATTTTCGGCGGAGGCATCCAGTGACCATGGCGAAGCCAGCGAACCAGAAGTCGCAGGCAATTCATAACTTACCCGCGGGGTGGCGGGCGTTCCTGCGTGGGCTTGCCCTGGAGCTTGAGGCGCACGCCGGCGCGGACGCCAGTGCCGCGATCCTGCGCGCAACCGGACAACGGATGGCGGCTATGCTGGCCCTTCTCGCGGTGCAGTCGCTTGAGGCGCTGGAGTTCGAGATGAACATGGTACTGGCAGAAATTGGCTGGGGCAGCGTCCGGTTGACCCTGCAAGAGGCCGAGCGGTGCGTTATCCTTCGCCATTGCGGCCTCCCGTGCGTCGGTTCGGCGGGTGAGCCGTCAGGCACGTGGCTGGCGCCGGTGCTGGAAGGGCTTTATCAAGAATGGATGGGGCAGCAGGCAAGCTCCGATCCATCATTCGACGCCCGGATAGAACGTCATGACGGCGATGCGATTATCATTCGTTACGGCCGTTAATCTGACGAGACCGGCCAAAATCCGATCGGCATTTCGGTAAGGAACCGTCGGCGACAATGGGGATCGGCGGAAGAATCCTTGTCGCCAGTCTCGCGCGCCGCCCGGCCGGCTGCGGGATCCGGATACCGTGACGACGCCGTCCGGGAGATCCGAAGCGCGTTTCGACGCGCGCCCCGTGGCCTCAGGCCAAAATCGTGTTCCATCGGCAGTTCGGATCGGCGAGCCGAGAAGGATCAACGATCTTGCGGCTTGCGATCAGCCGCCGAGCGCCGGCGATGTCGCGGCCGGCGTTCAGGGCAATCGCTGCCTGCACCGTGCCGTCCGCGTCAAGCGCAAACGCAGCCACTTTTGGCGTTGAACGGTCGCCGCGAAAGACCCAGGTCGCTCCGGCCGGAGCCTGTCCAAGCATCTGGATGTTGAGGTCGTGCTGGTCCGACCAGAACCAGGGCTGTTCCTTGTATTCGCAAACGACCCCGGCCGCGGTGCTGCCCACGGCCGCGGCCTGCTGTTGGGCGACCTGCCATGCCTCATAGCGGGCGCGCCGGAGACTGCCGGCCACCGGATGACAGGTAACCTCACCGGCGGCAAACACGTCGGGCAGCGAAGTGCGACCCGATGTGTCGACGACGATGCCGTCGCTTGTCTCGATCCCGGCGGCTGTCGCCAACTCGACATTCGGCAGCACGCCAATGCCGACGAGCAGGGCATCGAAGCTCTCGACAGTCCGAGCCGAATTGATGAAGTCGGTCGTGCTCAGCGCGATGCAGCCGGACCGATCGCGGCCCTCGATCTCGACGGCTACACCCTTGCGGAACGATATGCCTCGCCGGATATGCACGGCCTCAATATCATCGGCGATAAACGGTGGCAGAACACGTGCCAGCACGGACTCGGCACGCTCGAGGACGGTCACGGAACAACCCAGGGTGCGGGCCGCGGCTGCGACTTCCAGGCCGATGAACCCGGCTCCAATGATCCCGATCCGGCCGCCGCGGCGCAGCGCAGCGCCAAGCCGCTCGGCGTCATCTCGCGTACGCAGGTAATAGAGGTCTGACGCGATGTCGGCCGGTGCAGGCAGTTGCCGGGGCCGCGATCCGGTCGCCAGGATGAGCCGCCGCCATGCCAGGCGTTGTCCGCCCTGAAGGTGGACGGAGCGCCTGTCGACATCGATTGATGAGGCGTGCTGGCCGAGTATGAGTTCGATCCGCTGCGCCGCGTAGAACGCCGCGTCACGTTTCTCGCAGGTCGCGACCTTGGCAGGATCAATCAGAACCGCCTTGGATAGTGGCGGACGGTCATAGGGAGGCCAGGGCTCCTCGCCAATGATCGCGATCGTAACATCGGGCGCCGCCGCCCGCGCAGCCTCGGCAGCACACCGGGCTGCTTCGCCGCCGCCCAGTATCAGGATGTCGAAGGTTGTCTCATGCATTGCGTGTCGATCCGTCAGAATGGGCCGGTATCATCGCCGCGGGTCCGGTCTGTTACCAGACGGGGGGTTGAGGGATGCCAGAACTCGCGGCGGTGCGCTCGGACGATCAGCCAACTTGACAGCACGAGGCAACCACGGAGAATGGCCGGACCATTATAAGAGAGAGGAATGATGCCGGCTATCAGCGGCCGCCGGATGGTTCCCGGCCAAGAGGTGAAGGCCAAGCCCGCGCGTGACAGGTTCCTTGCGTCGTTCCTGGAACGGCCGCCGACGGCGATCTTCGACCTTCGTTCCGCTCCGTTCGACTATCTGGGTGGATCGACCATGCCGCGACCGAGGCGGTCGGATCGACGAGGACAGGCCCTTCTCACTGGTGCTCGGTCCGAGGGCAGTGACGGCATCGGAGGCTGTCGCCGTGCCGCGGTCGGCGCGGTGGGCTCGATGAGCGCACGGCTTGCCTGAGTGGTTTGCGGGTTGCGGCCGGACGCTCGGGCCCCGCTTGAAGGGAGAACGTTTGATGGGGATCGATATCCACACACATATTGTGCCCTATGAGCTTCCGGCCTGCCCCGCCGCAGCCAGCGCGACGCGTTGGCCTGAGATGCAGCCCGGCGCCGATTGCGGTCACCGACACGTGGTGATTGCGGGGAAGGTATTCAGAACCGTCTCGGATGAGTGCTGGAATGTGAGCCGGCGCCTGGGCGCCATGGATGCGGCCGGGATCACGACCCAGGTGCTCTCGCCGATGCCCGAGCTGCTGTCGTACTGGATCGAGACGCGTGACGCGCTGGTCCTGGGCCGAGCGGTGAACGATGCGATCGGCGCCATGGTGGAACAGGCTCCCGGCCGGTTCATCGGTCTCGGTATGGTCCCCATGCAGAATCCCGAAATGGCGGCGCGCGAAGTTGAAGCGCTGATGCGGGACAAGCGGTTTCGCGGCATCGAGATCGGCACCAACGTGAACGGGGTTTCCATCGCCGATCCACGGTTCGCGCCTGTATTCGCCGCGGCGGAGGCAACCGGCGCCGCGATCTTCGTGCACGCCCTGCATCCGGGCGGCGACAACCACCTGATCGGTCCCGCGGCTCTGAAGGCGGTCGTCGCATTTCCGTGCGAGACAGCCCTGACGATCGCCGGCTTGATGACGAGTGGCACGCTCAGCCGTTTCCCAGGCGTCAGGATTGCGTTCAGTCACGGCGGCGGCGCATTCGGGCTGGTGTTGCCACGGCTCATCCACGGCTGGAAGGTGTTGCCAAGCGTAGGCAAGGCAATAACAAAGTCGCCGGCTGACATCGCACGCCGTCTCTACTATGATTCGCTTGTCTATGATGCGGCGACGCTCGCCTTCCTGGTACGTGTATTCGGAGAGCGGCAGATCATGATCGGGACGGACTATCCGTTCGACATCTTCGAGCGCGAGCCGATCGGGGTCATCCGGGCCACCGGCTTACCAGAGGCGTCGCTGGCGCTGCTGACCGAGGGCAATGCGCGGCAGTTCCTCCAGTTGCCGCCGCCAGGCTAGACCATTTTCATCCTGACCGTGCACGCAGCAAATGGTCTAGGTCTTTGTCTGATCGCATGATTCACATGCCGGGGACGTTCCGCTCAGCGCGATCATGCGCTAATTCCGCGGCGATCCAGGCTGACCGTGCGGGACCAGATTGCGTGGCTCGCTTTTCGGGGGAGACGTGTCCGATGGGTCAATTCGTGCATGACCCAACTTCCACACTTGCCAGGCCGCGCTACCAGAAGACCCACAGAATACTGCGCATTTCGTAAGTCTCGGCAAAATTGTGGTGCTAAATATTGGGATTTTGTGATCAGAAACTGGTTCAAAGTCGTTGACCTGACTGGATTCGCCATGGTGTCAGTGTCGCAGTCAGGACACCCGCCATGTTCGTTCGTGTCAAGAAAATCGGCGGCTATGAGTACCTCTACCTCGTCGAGAACGTCCGCGAGGGCGGACGCCACGTCCAGCGGGTCATCAAGGCACTCGGCCGCCGCGATGAGGTCGCGGGTTCCGGCCTGCTCGACGGCCTGATCGCCTCTGCTGCCCGCCATTCCCGCCGCTCCATCGTGCTGTCCAGCTTCTACCGCGGCGAACTGGCGGAACTGCGCCGCCAGAGCATCGGCCCCGATCTGGTGTTCGGCCATCTCTGGCGTGAGACCGGCTGTCAGATCGTCCTGCGCCAACATCTGGCCGGGCGGCGTTTCGGCTTCGACGTCGAGCGCGCCATCTACCTGACGGTGCTGCACCGGCTGATGGTCTCCGGTTCCGACCGCCATGCCAGCACATGGCAACAGACCATTGATATCCCCGGCGTGGAGGCTCTCACGCTCGACCACGCCTATAAGGCGATGGCTTGGTTGGGTGAGACGATCGATGGCACGGACAGCGCGCAACCCCGCCATTGCACCGATGCCATCGAGGAGGCGCTCTACCAGCACCGTAAGTCGCTGTTCGGCACGCTCTCGGTCGCTTTCTTCGACACCACCTCGCTGTATTTCGAAGGTCACGGCGGCGCCACGCTCGGCCAGCGCGGCCACTCCAAGGACTTCCGCCCACAACTGCCGCAGGTGGTGCTCGGCATCGTGCTGGACGAGCGGGACCGGCCGGTCGCCTCGTTCCTGTCGCCGGGCAATACCGCCGATGTCACCGCCCTGCTGCCGGTGGTCCAACGGCTGCGCAACCGCTTCGGGGTGGAGCGGGCGTGTATCGTCGCCGACCGCGGCATGATCAGCGCCGCCACCATTGCCGCGCTGGAGGCACAGAAGATCGACTACATTCTGGGCGCGCGCGAGCGGTCCACCAACGAAGTGCGCGAGACGGTGCTGCACGACGATGGGGCGACGGTGCCACTGATCATCCCGCGCCAAAAAGGCGAGACCGATCTGGCGGTGAAGGAGGTCAAGATCCAGGGGCGGCGCTATATCGTCTGCCGCAATGACGAAGAGGCGCGCAAGGACGCCGAAGCCCGCGCCAAGCTGCTGGAGGGGCTGCAACGCAAACTGGCGGCCGGCGCCAAGAGCCTGGTGGCCAACACCGGCTATCGCCGCTTCCTGGCGGCACCCGAGGGCGATGGGTTCGCCATCGACCCGGCGAAGGTCGCGGCGGATGCGCAGTTCGATGGTATCTTCGTCTTGCGTACCAGCCTGTCGATGCCGGCCTTGTCGGTGGTACTGCGCTACCGGAACCTGCTAGCGGTGGAACAGGGTTTTCTCGCTGCGAAAACCCTGCTGGCCACGCGCCCGATCTTTCACCGCACCGACGAAGCGATCCGTGGGCATATCTTCTGTACTTTCCTGGCCCTGGTACTGCGCAAGGAACTGCTCGACCAATTGGCCGCACACAAAGGGGCGATGCCGGAATGGCAGTGCCTGATTGATGATTTAGCCGATCTGAGTAGCGTTGAAATCGAACAGGACGGCCGCCGCGCCCTGCTGCGCACCGCACCACGCCCGAGTATCGACCCGATCTGCCGCGCGCTCGGGATCACCCTGCCGCCCGTTTTTCAGGAGGTGCCGACAGAAAACGCCAGTCAATCCGCCGACTGAGGGTGTGGTGCCTAAAAATCTAGAGCACTGAAAGGATTATGCTTTTACGTGCAAACTGTGGAACTTGGGCATGAGATGCGTGTGCAGCCACATGAGATGCGTCGTGATTGCCAGCGGTGACGCCACGATCATCGCGTTGATCATGTGCGCGCCCTTGACACCGGCATGAATCGGCGGAATGGTCCGACCAGTGTGGTGGCGACCGTAGCGAATTGCGGCAAACGGCATCGGGGCTCTTGCGGCAGACGGCATCGGTCTGCAGCGACCTCAGCCTGGTTCGAATCGCGCAGCGTCCGCAGGCTGGTGGAATCGCTTGCCGAATATGAGCCAGGGTTCCCTCTCTGGGGTGGAAATGCTCTAGTCTGCGGCTTGAGGAGAACGAGCAGCTAAGCGTCGAAGAAGGAGAAAACGATGCGAGATGGCAGTAACGCCGCTGGTCTGATCATTGACGACCGAGAGGACGGCATTTTCCGGGTCCATCGGAGCGTCTTTGTCGATCGAGACATTCTCGAGCAGGAGCGGACGCGGGTTTTCGATCATAGCTGGCTGTTCGCGGGCCATCAGTCTGAATTCCCCAACCCAGGCGACTTCGTGACGCGTTCGGTGGCCGGTCGGCCGCTGATCCTGGTGCATGGCGAGGACGGCCAAATCCGCGCCCTGTTGAACACCTGCCGTCACCGCGGCAACCTGGTCTGCCGCGAAAACAAAGGTCACGGCGCCGAAGTCTTCCGCTGCTTCTATCACGGCTGGATTTATAATACCCGCGGGGAACTCAAAGGCATCCCCGGAGAGGAAGCCTACAGCGAAGCCTTCGACCGCGACGCGCTGGGCCTGGAGCCGGCGCCGAGGATGCACAATCACCGCGGCTGCGTATTCGTCAGCTTCGACCCGAACATCGAGAGCTTCGAAAGCTACATGGGCGATGCCGTGGCCGTCCTCGATAACACGCTCGATCTGGGCGAGATGGAATTCGTGGAAGGCCAGTTCAAATACGCGATGCGAGCGAACTGGAAGCTGCTGGTCGAGAACAGCATGGATGGCTATCACGCCGCCTATACGCATGAGCGTTTCTTCTCGCAGTGGATGCCGTCGGAAGGACTTGGCAACGGCTTCCGGCCGCCACCGCCTCCGCCGCCGCGGAACGGGGAGGCGGGCGCCGAGACGCGGCGGGGCACCGTGCCGCTGGGCAACGGCCACGTGACGTCAAATTATCCGTCCGCGGACGGCCGGCCGCCGGTCAGCGACGGCTATCTGACGAAGCACGCCAAGGAAGACCTCGAACGGTTTCGGCAGGGTCTTGTCGTGCGTCACGGGCCGGAGAAGGCCCGGATGGTGGAGGGCGGAGCCGGCAACTACCTGATTTTCCCCAACCTCATGATCATCGATGGCTGGCGGGTCTTCCGCACCTTCTATCCCTCGAGCCCCGACTATATGGAGATCAATGGCTGGGCCTGCCTGCCCAAGGAAGATTCCCCGGCGCTGCGCAAGGCTCGCCTTGAATGGTACCTCGCCTTCCAAGGTCCGGGCGGCTTTGCCACGCCAGACGATGTCGAGGGGCTGGAAGGCTGCCAGATGGGCTTCGCCACCCACAAGGAGGTGGAATGGTCCGACATATCCCGCGGCATGAAGGGCAACCTGGCGGGCGGCCCGGGCGAGCTGCAGATGCGCGTGTTCTGGCGCGAGTGGAACGCCCGGATGACCACCGGCCGGCATGCCGACTACACCGGCGACTAGACTTTGACCGCTTCCCGCGGGCGGCCGCGGCCAAGCGGCTGCGGGGGAAATTTCGGAGGAAATCACCGGCCGGCAGACCGGATTTAGGGAGGGATTGGTGTTGACCACCGCGACATTTGATGTGACGCGAGAGCAGGTTGAGGATTTTCTCTATGCGGAGGCCGATCTTCTGGACAACTGGCAACTCAATGAGTGGGTTGCACTGTTCGATCAGGACCGAGGCAGCTACTACATCCCGACGGCCGACGCACCGGACGCCGATCCCAACACGGCGCTGTTTCTCGTAGCCGATGACATGCCAAAGCTACGCTCGCGGGTGAGCCAACTCCTCAGCGGCGTCGCGTGGGCCGAAAATCCGAAGTCCCGTACTCGGCACATGGTGAACAACGTGCGCATCGCCGGCATGGAAGGCGAGGCGCTGCTGGTGAAGGCGAACTTCGTCGTCTTTCGCATGCGCTTTCAGAACATCGACCCGTATATCGGGAAATACCATTACAAACTGCTTCCCGAGAACGGAACGTTCAAAATCCTCGAGCGCCGGGTCGTCCTCGACCTCGAGGCCCTGCGGCCGCACGGCAAGGTCAGCTTTATTGTCTGAGACTCGCACGCAAGTCAGGTGTGGCCTCGATGGCTGGCCCCATCCGACCAGCCGGCCTCGATAGAATGCAGGCGAGACCGCAGAGATTGGCCGACAAGATCGCCATCGTCACCGGCGCAAGCCGAGGGCTTGGGCTGTACTGTGCGCTGGCCTATGCCCATGAGGGCGCAAAAGTTGTTGTCGTGGGTCGCAGCGCAGTGGAGTCGCCCATGCGTTTACCCGGCAGCGTCTATCAAACGGCGGCGGCGATCGAGGAGCTTGCCGGCGGGTCGGTGCTTCCCATCGTCTGCGATATAGCCGACCTCTCAGCGGTCGGAAGAATGGTCGAACAAGTACTTGCCCACTGGGGCCGCATCGACGTGCTGCTCAACAATGCCGCCTACGTCACGGCGGAGGGCGAGAGCATGACAGACCTTCCGATTCGGCTGTTCAACCGGATGTTAGAGGTCAACGTGCTCGGCACATTCCAGGCCATCCGCGCTGTGCTACCCGCGATGCGAGCCAAACATGGCGGCAATATCATCAATGTCTCGGGTCGATCTCGAACGCGCGGATCGCCGCTTGAGGCGACCAAGGTGGCGGTAGATGCTCTTACCATCGGTCTTGCCGACGAACTGCGGCCGATGGGCATCGCGGTCAACAGCCTGCGGCCGGTCGGCTTCATCGATACGCCGGGAACCATGCTCAACAGCGAAGTCAAACCGCGGGACTTGACACCCTCCGACAGCTACGTCGATGCGGCCGTGCTCCTGGCGATGCAGACGGCGGACAGCTATACCGGCCAAGTCAGGACCGATGCGGAAGTCATTCGCGATCTCGGCGACGCGACCCTGCTGATGCGCTACAAGGCAATAAATCCCTTGGCGTGGGGCCAAGGTGTCTTCGCCCGTTCAACGCAATGAACCTCGCAACGAAGAAGAGAAGACGGGGCTCCGCGAGTACACGCCTGATCAGGCCGTGTTTCGGAAAGCAAGTGATGCCGCCGGTCCGCCCGGCCCAGGTAAGACGGGATAAGAAATGAACTGGCTTAGCGAAAGATTGACGGAACTGATGCAGGCGCGGGGCTTGAGCGGTGACACGCTGGCCCGCCAACTCGGTATCGAGCGCTCGCGGCTGAGCGCCATCGTCGCAGGCTCCGCCACGCCGAACGAGAACCTGATCAAGCGGATGGCCAAGTATTTTGATGAGGAGCCTGACGCATGGCTCAACAACGTGCAGAAGCGCGATGATGCCAAATCCGTTGTCAGAAGCCTGCCCGCCGGCTTCATCAAGGTCGCCAAAGTTGCGGAAATACCCGATGGCGACATGAAGGTCGTCTTTGACAACCTGGTTGTAGTTGCCAGATCGGAAGGCAACTTCCATGCATTTGGGAATGTATGTCCTCACGCCGCGGGACCCATCGGCGAAGGGTTCCTCGATGGCTGTGTGGTCGAATGCCCCTGGCACGCCGGTCGTTGGGACGTCACCACGGGAAAGGCGCTGACCGCGTTGGCCACGGCCGACATACCGCTGTTCGAAGTGCGCGTGGTCGGCGAGGATGTCGAGATCAGGCTGAGCCAGGCCGTGCTCACGCAGGGTGTGATTTCCACAGGTGGCCTTGATTTGTCCTGATCGTCGCGAAGGAAATTTCGAGTTGCGCAACCTGAAAGAAGAGTGACGCGTGAGGAGATCCGCAGGTTGGCGAGGGGATCGGCGGCTCGCGGAGCCGGGTCACGGTTCGACCAAGCACTTTACAGCTGCGGCGGTTGACTCCGGCAGTATGGCCGGACCATTCTCAGGTCAATGGCGGCCGCGGCGACGCGGGATAACCACCCAGGGACGGGAATGATGCCGGACAGCATCGATCGACGGCGTGTGACCAGGCTGCTCTGCCTTGCGCCCTTGCTGGCGCGGGCAGAGGCGGCGGCGGCCGAGAAACGATATGATCAAGGTGCCAGCGACACTGAAATCAAGCTGGGCACCACCTCGCCATACAGCGGGCCGGCTTCCTCGTTCGGGGCGTACGGCATGGCGCAGTCGGCATATTTCAAAATGTTGAATGATCAGGGCGGAATCAACGGCCGAAAGGTGAACCTGATCTCACTCGACGATGCCTACTCGCCGCCGAAAACGATCGAACAGACGCGCCGGCTCGTTGAGGCTGACGGGGTGCTGGCGATCGCGGGCCCGCTGGGCACCGCGCCGAATTCGGCAATCCAGCGCTACCTGAACAGCAAGAAGGTTCCACAGCTGTTCCTCACTTCCGGTGGTACCCGGTTCAAGAATCCCGCCGCTTTCCCCTGGAGCGTGCCGCTCTACCCGACTTACGACACGGTGGGGCGCGTCTATGCCCAGCACATCCTCGCGACGAGCGCAGCCGCGAAGATCGGCATCCTCTACCTCAACGACGATCTGGGGAAAGACTACATGGGCGGCCTGCGGGCTGGCCTCGGCGCGCGGGCAGCCGCGATGATCGTCGAGACGCAGAGCCACGAGATTACCGATCCGGTAGTCGATGTACAGATCATCAAGCTGCACGACTCGCAAGTTGACACAGTCTTCCTGTTCACCACGCCCAAATTCGCGGCGCAGGCAATCCGCAAGATCGCTGATTTGGGCTGGCGGCCGCAGCGCTTCCTTTCCAATACCGCAGCCTCGATCCGCGCGACGCTGAAGCCCGCGGGCCTCGAGCGTTCTACGGGAGTCCTCAGCGTGGCATGGGAAAAACGGCCCGATGATCCCGAATGGTCATCGGAACCGGACATGATGGCGTTTCTGGCGTTCGTGAAGAAGTACATGCCCTCGGCTGACCTGGACCAGGAGACGATGATTCCTGGCTACATCAACGCCAACATGATCGCATATGTACTCGCCGCATGCGGCGACGAGCTGACCCGAGCCAACATCCTCCGGCACGCGACGAGCCTCAACGGGGTCACGCCGCCGATGCTGCTACCTGGCATCCGGTTGAGCAATTCTCCGACCGATTACACTTCGTACCATCAGCTCCAGCTTACGCGATTTGACGGTACACGCTGGGTCCGGATTGGCGAGTTGATCGATCTCGGCAGCGTCGTATCCGGGTCGGCACGAGCCGCGTCGGCAGCAGGTCGCTGAATGCGGTCTTGCCAAATCCTCGCCGTGCGTGTACCCGTTGCGCCGGAATGGACCGACCATTTGGCACGCACTCTGCTGCTGCTCGACACGCTCTGCCAACGCGTGGCTGCACGGGGCCGGTCACGGCCCGTGACATCGCGATTGCGGGACAGTAGCGTTGGCACCCAATCCGGCGACGCCGGGCCTCAACCCCAACCAACGACGAGGGAACGATGGCCGAGATCTTGGTACTTGGGATATCACACTATCCACCATTGACCGGGCATGATGACCGGATGGCGGCGATCCTGAAGCGGATGCTGCAGAATCCGCAGTTGCCAGCGCATCTGCGAACGCCCGAGGGCTGGCCCGCGGAGATGCGGGTGGAGTGGGGCGACGATGAGGGCACCACGTCGGCCGCGAGCCATCGTGCTGCCCTGGTCGGCTGGATGGAAAAAACCCGCGCCGCACTGGACGATTTCAATCCGGACTTCGTCCTGATGTGGGGTGACGATCAGTACGAGAACTTTCGGGAGGACATCATCCCGCCGTACTGTGTCAGCGCCTTCGATCAATTCGTCTTCTCGCCGCCGGCCAACAATGTGTGGGGCGAGACCGACAAGAAATATGAACTGGCCGGCAACCGGGTCGCGGCGAAGATGCTGGCGACACGGCTGATCGAGCAAGGTTTCGATACCGCCTACGCCTACAAGCCGCTGCACCACCCGCTCGGCCACGCCTTCACCAACGCCGTGCTGTATCTGGATTACGCCCGCAAGGGATTCGGCTACCCGATCCTGCCGTTCGCGATCAACTGCTACGGCCGCAAGGTCGTGGCCCAGCGTGGCGGGATGCCATCGTTCGACAAGACGGTCACCGAGGCCGATCTCGACCCGCCGGCGCCGACCCCTTGGCGGCTGTTCGACCTCGGCGCCGCGACGGCGAAGATCCTGGCGGATTCACCATACCGGGTGGCGCTGTTGGCGTCCTCCGGCTGGTCGCACGCCTTCCTTACTGGCAAGAATTACTATCTCTATCCCGATACGCCGTCGGACCGGCGGATGTATGAGTATCTGCGATCAGGCAACTACGAGGCCTGGCGGAGCTATTCCGGGCAGGCGGTGGAGGACAGCGGCCAGCAGGAGATCCTGAACTGGATGTGCCTCGTGGGTGCGCTGAGGGCGCTCGATCGCCAGCCGAAGGAGACCGGCTTCGTCGACACGTGGATCTTCAATTCATCAAAGACGTTCCTGATCGCACCGCCAGGGTGAAGCGCGGGCTCATCGTTTCGATTGGAACCAGTCATGATCCTGAAGGATAAAGTGGCGCTCGTAACCGGAACGAGCCCCAATATCGGCGGCGGGATCGCCGAGGGGCTGGCCGAGGCGGGCGCAGCGATCGTCGCGGTCGACGCCCGAGGGGAGAACGCGGCGGACTGTGCACGCTATGTCAACGGCACCGGCGGGCGGGCGATCGCCGTCACCGCCGACGTGACGGACGAGGCCCAGGTGCAGGCAGCGGTGAAGGCCGCCGCCGAGGCGTTTGGCAAAGTCGATATCCTGGTGAACAATGCCGCCATCTTCAACAAGAAGGGCGTCATCGAGATGTCCTTCGCGGAATGGCAGCAGCAGACCGGGATCATCCTGGGCGGCGCGTTCCTGTTCACCAAGCACGTCGCCGCGCTGATGATCGCGCGCGGCGCGGGCGGGGCGATCATCAACATCATTTCGACGGCGGGACACCAGGGCGAGCCCGACAACATCGCGTACTGCACATCCAAGTGCGGGCTGATCAACTTTACGCGTTCTGCCGCGATGGAACTGGTTCGCCACGGCATCCGGGTCAACAGCCTGACACCGACCGCGACGGACCCTTCCGAGTCATTCGACCGGGCCGAACGCTGGGGACGTGTCGTCAGCCGCCCCGAGGGGATTGCTGCCCGGATGGGGACGTACCGCTCGCGCGTGCCGATGCAGAAGCTGCCGGTTCCGAGCGATTATGGCCGCGCCGCGGCGTTTCTGGCATCGGATGATGCGGCGATGATCACGGGGACGGACCTGCGGGTGGATGCCGGCGCGGTCGCGCGTTACTGGGCGTGGGATCCGAGCAGTTGAAATCGTTCCGGGCATAATCCAACCGGGCGCGCCGCGAACAGACAAGGCGTGCCGCAAGGAGACAGGGTGATGAACTTCGACTTCCCCGCTGAGGACGATCCGCGCCGCGTCGAGATCAGACAGTGGCTGGAGGCCAATCCAAATCCAAGCTATCGGCAGCTTGCCGAACGGGGCTACACGGCGCCGAACTGGCCGCCGCCCTGGGGCCTGTCAGCAGGACCGGAACTCGTGCTGATCCTCGACGAGGAGTTCGAGCGGGCCGGTATTCCGCATCCGCGCAACAAGAACGGAATCGGCCTCAATCAATGCGGGCAGTCGCTGCTGACATGGGGGACCGAGGAGCAGCGCCAGCGCTTTTTGCCGCCGGCGCTGGCGTGTGAAGAGAAGTGGTGCATGCTGTTCAGCGAACCCTCGGGCGGCTCGGATCTCGGCAACCTGCGCACGACAGCACGCCGCGATGGCGATCACTACGTCATCAACGGCCAGAAGATCTGGAACTCGCTGGCCGATCGTTCGCAGATCGGCGTGATCATCGTCCGCACCGACAGCACCGTGCCGAAGCACAAGGGCCTGTCCATGTTCCTGCTGGAGATGAACACGCCGGGGATCACCGTCCGTCCGATCATCGACATGACGGGCGAGGAGAACGAATATAACGAGGTCTTCCTCGACAACGTGCGGGTGCCGGCCGCGCACCGGCTGGGCCCCGAAGGCGCCGGCTGGCGCATCGTCATGGAGCAACTGCAGACCGAGCGGCAAGGCATGACCAAGCCTGGCGCGGTATGGGGTGCGGGTCCGACCGCGCGCGAATTGCTCGACGGGCTTATCAAGACCGGTCGTATCAAGGATCCGCTGATCCGCGACGAGGCCGCGCAGCTTTATATTGAAGGCGAAATCCTGCGCCTGCTGACCTTCCGTGACCTCAGCAACAAGATCAACGGCAAGCCTGCCGGCCTGGAAGGCAACATTGGCAAGATGATGGCCTCGCCGCACGGTCAGCGCATGAGCGATCTGGCGAAGCGCAGCCAGGGGGTCGCCGGCATGATCCGAAGCAAGGATGTGTTGCCGCTGCCAGACAAGAATTACGGCCTGTTCAGCGACTGGGACTATGCCTACTGGTTCAGCCCGGCCGCGACACTCGGCGTCGGCACCCAGGAAATCCTCAAGAACAGCGTCGCTGAGCGCGTACTGGGATTGCCGCGCGACACGGACCCGACCGCGGGCACGCCGTACAACCAAGGTGGCAAGCAACCCAAGGCCGCCTGAGCGGCTTGCGAGGAGACGGATCGTGGACTTCACGCTCAGCAACGACCATGTCGCGTTGCGCGACGTCGCGCAGGCCTTCCTTGACGCGGAGGTAAACCTCGCGCCGCTGCTGATCCCGGGATCGAAGCCGGACCAGGACGCCTACGACGGACTATGGACGAAGATCGCCGAACTCGGATGGCCGTCGCTCATCATCCCGGAGGCGTATGGCGGACTTGGGATGAGCTATATCGATCTCGCCATGATCGTGGGCGAGATGGGGCGGACGCTGGCTCCCGCCCCATTCTTCGGTACGCTCGCCGGGACGTGGGCGATCCTCAAGGCGGGTTCGGACGAACAGAAATCGCAATTGCTGAGCCGGGTTGTGGCCGGAGAGCGCAAGCTTGCGCTGGCGGTCGCGGACGAGAACGGCAACTATCCCGGCTCTGCGGTGATCGCCAGCCGTGACGGCACGCGGTTTCGTTTGACCGGGTCGAAATGGTACGTCGTCGATGCGATTTCCGCTGACCTTGTGGTCGTGTCGGCGATGCTCGACGGTGCGGTCAAGTTCTTCGTGGTGGATCGCCATGCCGAGGGCATCGAGGCCGTGCAGCTGGATTGGCGCGACATCACGCGGCAGGTCTGCTCGGTGCATCTCAAGGACGCGGCCGGCGAACTTCTGCTTAACAGTGACGATCAGGTTTGGCCGTGGGTCCGCGACCGCCTTTACCTGGTGCTGGCCGCGGAAAGTGCCGCGGGCACCCATGCGGTACTGGGGGACGCGGTGGAGTACGCCAAGCAGCGCGTCGCCTTCGGCCGCCCGATCGGTGCCTTCCAGGCGATCAAGCACCAACTCGCGGAGATTGCCGGGCAGGCGGAATGCGCCACCGCCTCGGTGCAGTACGCCGCCTGGGCGCTCAGCGAAGAGGACGCCCGCGGGCCGCTGGCGGCAGCCATGGCGCAGAGCTACGCCAGCGAAGCCTACCGCGCCGCGACCTTCCGCAACATCCAGGTCTTTGGCGCGATCGGCTTTACCTGGGAGATGAAGAACCACCTGTTCTACAAGCGGGCGCGATCAAATGCTGCCTTGCTCGGTCTGCCCGCCCAGCAACGGGAGGAGGTCGTCCGCATGCTCGAGGCGGAAGCCGCCTGAAATCCCTGGCGGCCAAATGGTTCGACCAATACCGCAAGCGGCATGTGAAGGGGAGCCGCGGATCAGACGATCACGCCGACCTGTCGCAGCCGGTCGATCTCGGTCAGGTCAAAGCCGATCTCGCGCAGCACCGCCTCGCTGTGCTGGCCGAGGCCCGGTGCGGGACCTGGCGGGGTCTTTTCGACGCCACCTAATTCGAACGGGCTATTGACCGTCAGGAGGCCGGGATTGTGGGCGAGGGGCACCAGCGCCTTCGTGGCGCGCATCTGTTCGTCGTTGGCGATATCGTCCAAGTTGCCGACGACATCGAAGGTAATGCCTGCCGCATCCAGGGCGCAGCGCCATTCGGCGAGATCTCGCATGGCAAATTCGTTGTCGAAGATCGCGATCAACGCCGGCGCATTGCTGCGTCGGGCTTCGATTGTCGCGAAGCGCGGGTCGTCCGCCAGATCCTCGCGCCCCATGACCGCGATGAGCGGGCCAAACCGGCGGTCTTCGTTGAGAATCATCAGATAGAGCCATCGTCCATCGCGGCAGCGGTAAGTATTGACGCAGGCATTGGCTACTCGATCACGCGACTGCCGCGGCGGAACCGGAGAGCCGCACAGCTTCGCCTGCACCATCAGGGAATTGGCCCAGAGCCCGCCTGCCAGCAGTGAGGAACTGACCTGACCGCCGTGGCCGGTGCGCTCGCGCCTGTACAGCGCGCTGACGATGGCGGCGTAGAGCGTTACCGCGGCCGGGTTGTCCCCCGTGCCACTGATCGGACGAAGCGGTTCGGCGTCCTGATCCGAGCGCATCAGGTCCATGAGGCCGGACCGGGCCCAGTAGCTGGTCGAGTCGAACCCGGCTTTGTCCACCTCGGGTCCCGCTTCGCCATAGGCAGTGAACGATGCATAGATCAGGCGCGGACGCTCGGGCGAGACGTCCGCGTATCGGATCTTCAAACGCCGCCGCACCGAGAGCGGCAGGCTGGTAATGAAGACATCGGCGGTGTCCAGCAACCGCTGCAGGATCCTCAATCCTTCTACGGCCTTGAGGTCGACCGCCAAGCCGCGTTTGTTGCGTGATCCGACAATCCAGAAGTGATTGTGCTCGGGGACCTTCTGTCCCGGGACGCGATAGCTCCAGCGATAGGCGTCACCTTCCGGTGGTTCGAGCTTGATGACGTCGGCGCCGAAATCTGCCATCAGCGTCGCTGCGCCCGGCGCGGCGACGAAGCTGGCGCAGTCGATGACTTTCAACCCCTCGAACAAGCCTTGGCCCATGACGGATTTCTCCATGTTCGCCGATCGATCGGCTTTATTTCTGGCGATCGCGGCGCGGCCGCCCGCGTGATCGTTATGGTCCATCCAAACGAGGATGCAGGCTGGTCAACGGCAAGGGTGCATGCTGGTCAATGGCGACCGATAAAGGTTTGGCCGGACCATTCTAAGGAGTCAAGGGATGTCGCGAGCTGATCCGATCGATTGGCCCGACCATTCTGGAATTCGTTCGTGGCGCCCGTCCTGGTCAGGCCAGCGAGCGGAATGCCGGATAGCCGGCGGGGCGAGGCTGGCATGATTTCTGAGACAGAACTTCAGGGCATCGGTGGTAAAGTTTGTGAAATGGGCAATTCGCTGAAGGTTTCAGGGGGTAGTTTGAGCGCGACGACACCAGCAACAAGACGGCGCCTGTTCGAGGTGGTGTGCGACGATGTCAGGCATCAGATCGCACGCGGCTTTCTTCGGCCAGGCGACAAGCTACCGGCGGAACGAGAACTGGCAGAGCGGCTCGGAGTTGGCCGCGCCGCCGTTCGAGAGGCGCTTCGCGCGCTGGAGGCGTCCGGCGTGCTCGAGTTTCGTAAAGGTGTCTACGGCGGCGCGTTCATCCGCAATGCCAGCTCGAGCGGTGTGCGGGCCTCCATCTCCGATATGTTGTCACTCGGCAAAATCTCCCTGGAGCACCTTAGTGAAACCCGGACGTCGCTACTGACATTCGCGGCGAGACTTGCTTGTGAGCGTGGTAGCGAGCCGGATTTCAAGCTCGTCGAGGAAAACATCGCCCGGAGTGCGATCCTCGAAGATGGGCACGACGTCGTCGCGATGATCGATGCGATAACAGAATTCTATGTCCTACTCGGGAATGCGTCGCACAACGGCGTCCTGAGGATCCTCATCGAAGCTGTCACCGACGTCGCCCGCGACTTGCTGCTCAAGATCCGTCCTGAGCGGACCTCGAACCTTGTGGTCGTGCGGGGTCAAATCCTCGAAGCGCTTCGAGCGCGGGACAGCGATACGGTGGTGAGACTTCTGACCGAACACATGGCATCCGCGCACAGCTACGTTGCAGAGCAGATTCTAGGGCCTCACGGGTCTCGGCAGGCGAAACGCCGGCGGGTCACCCGAACACTGGGGCCAAAACCATGAGATTTATCGCGGGTGCTGTCGTGACCGGCTCGAGGGTTGATCCGACCCGGGCGCCGGGGCGGACATGACCTCTGCCTGCTGGTGAAATCGCTCGCCGCCCTGGCAACACCTGATCGGACGAAGACCCCGACGGCCCTCTGACTTGAGACGCTTGCCGGCTTCGCCCACATTGGCCTGATCGAGCCAACCGGAGTGCAGCATGATCAGTGTCGAGGAAGCCCGCGGACGCATACTGGACGCTGTGCGCCCGACCCGAGCGGAAGTCGTCGCTTTGCCCGACGCCTGGAGTCGCGTGACCGCCGAGGGCATCCTGGCGCGGCTGACCCAGCCGCCGAGTGATGTTTCCGCGATGGACGGCTATGCCCTGCGCGCCGTGGACGGCGTGCTGAATGCGACCCTCAGCGTCATCGGTGCCGCGCCTGCCGGCCACCCGTTCGACGGGCAGGTTGGTTCCGGTCAGACGGTGCGGCTGTTCACCGGCAGCGTGATCCCGTCGGGCGCCGATTCGATCCTGCTGCAAGAGGATGCGACCCGGGACGGCGACAGTGTCCACGTGAATGAGGCGGTCGTCGCGGGACGCCATATCCGGCAGAAAGGGCAGGACTTCGCGGCGGGCGAGGTGGTTATACCGGCGGGGCGGCGCCTCACCGCGCGCGATATCGGACTGGCAGCCGCTGCCAATTACCCTTGGCTGTCAGTCCACCGCCGCCCACGTGCTGCCGTTCTGGCCACGGGCGACGAGATCGCCATGCCAGGGGAGCCCATCCCGCCGGGCGGTATCGTCAGTTCGAACTCCCATGCCCTCGCGGCGCTGGTGAAGGCAGCCGGGGGCGAACCGATCATCCTGCCGGTCGCGGGCGATGATCGTTCGGCTATCGGCGCGGTCGCCGATTCGGTCGCCGGCATGGATATCCTGGTGACCACCGGGGGGGCCTCGGTCGGCGACCATGACCTGGTGATGGCGGCGCTGAAGGCGCGGGGCATGACGCTCAACTTCTGGCAGATCGCGATGCGGCCGGGCAAACCCCTGCTGTTCGGCCAACTCGGCCCCACGCCGGTGCTGGGACTGCCGGGCAATCCGGTTTCCGCGATCGTGTGCGCGATCCTGTTCCTGATGCCCGCCTTGGCTCGTCTGTCGGGGCTGCCCGGCGCACCTCCGGCGGTTTCCACCGCCATCCTCGGCGCGCCGGTGAAGCAGAACGACCGGCGCGCCGATCACATGCGCGCCACGGTCAGCACCGATTCGGCCGGGCAACTCGTGGCGACGCCGTTCGCGATGCAGGATTCGTCGTTGCTGCGCCGGCTGGCGCTTGCCGACGCACTGGTTCTCCGCGCACCGCACGCGCCCGCCCTGCCGGAGGGGGCCGAAGTGAGCATCATCCGACTCAATTCGCTGGGTTTGTGACGACCTGGGCTCAAGAAAATGGCCCTAACTGCAAAGATATTTGCGTTCACATACGGTTTCGCTTGACGACAGGAACGGAACCAACGTAGAACGGCCCTGACGGTTGCCGATTTGTTCCGACAATCATTCGAGAGCCTGCTCGTATCCCGAAGCCTGTTACTATCCCACTGGGGGCCCGTTGGGGAAGTCCGTCATGTTGACTCGCAAGCAATACGAACTGCTGGTCTATATCGATCGTCACCTGAAGCAGACCGGCTTCTCCCCGAGCTTTGAGGAGATGAAGGACGCGCTTAATCTGAAGTCGAAATCGGGTATCCATCGGTTGATTTCAGCACTGGAAGAGCGCGGATATCTGGCCCGACGGCATCACCGGGCGCGTGCCCTCGATATTCTGCGCCTGCCGGACAACATGCAGCCACGAGAGGCGCCCGCTGCGGCACCGGCGGAAAGCGAGGCATCGCAGGGCTTCGCCCCCAACGTCATCCGGGGCGATTTCACCCAGCGACTTCCGGGCGTGCGCACAGCCAGCGATGTAGGAGCGATCCAACTGCCGCTGTATGGCCGCATCGCCGCCGGGCTCCCGATCGAGGCGCTGCGCGATACCACCAGTCACATCGAGGTGCCGCTCGCGCTCCTTGGGCCGGGAGAGCATTACGGACTCGAGGTTGCCGGCGACTCGATGATCGAGGCAGGGATCCTGGACGGCGACACGGTGATCATCCTGAAGGGCGACACGGCGGAGAACGGGCAGATTGTCGTGGCGCTGGTCGATGATACCGAGGTGACGCTGAAGCGCCTGCGCCGGCGTGGCAATTCGATCGCGCTGGAGCCCTGCAACGTGCGGCACGAAACGCGGATCTTCCCCGCCGACCGGGTGAAGGTGCAGGGGCGGATCGTTGCGCTCTTGCGGAAATACTGAGTGGTGTCGCGGCGATGACACGGAGCACGAACCGGCGATGACGCGGGGAAACGATCCCCAGGGAGGGCGCGCGAGCGCCGCCAACTCCCGGCGATCACCCCGCCAGCCATCACCTCACGACAATCAGCGCATCGACCGCCGTAATCCGTTCTCCCGCGCAGATCAGCGGGTTCACATCGAGTTCCGACACCGCATCGCGATGATCCGCGATGAAGCGTGACACATCGCTGATTACTTGAGCCAGGTGCTGCATGTCCACTGCCGGCATGCCGCGGAAACCCTGCAGCAGTTGCACACCCCGCAGGCGCCGCAGCAACCCTTCAGCCTCGTAAGGCGTGACCGGGGCAGGGGAAAGGGCGGTGTCCTTCAGCACCTCTACCAGGATGCCCCCGAGGCCGACGACGATCAGTGGCCCGAACAACGGATCGTTGCGAGCGCCGACGACCATCTCGATCCCCTGCGGCACCATCGGCTGCACCAGTACGCCATTGATGCGTGCGGGCGGCTCGACCTTATCGGCGTTCGCCATCACCGCGGCGTAGCCGGCCCTCACCTCGTCGGCGCTACGCAGGTTCAGCCGGATCACACCCGCCTCGGTCTTGTGTGGCAGATCCGGCGATTCGACCTTCAGCACCACGGGATAGCCAAGCGAAGCGGCGGCGTTCACCGCTTCGTCGTCGGAGTTGGCCAGGCGTTCACCGACCACGGGCACGTCATACAGGGCCAGGACGGCCTTGGCCTCGCGTTCCGTCAACGTCCGGCCGCCCGCGGCGGCGATCAGCGAACGGGCCTGGGCAACCGTTGCGGGCGGGGTCGCGGCCACGGTCTGGGCCCCGGCTGCCCGCTTGTCCGCCCGCCAATGCCAGGCCGCGATCGCGGAAAAGCACCCGCTCATCGAGCGGAACAGCGCGACGCGCTCGCATTCATGCGCCTCCAGCACCCCCGGTCCGCCCTGCCATTCGGTCTGCCAGACGACGCAGGCCATCTTGCCGTGCTGTCGGGCCAGGTCGCTGTAGACCTGCGGCCGTTTCGCCGACGGCGCGTAGCTGTAGGTGAGCGGCGACACCAGGACACCGTATTGCGGATCGCCTAGCAGCGCGTTGGCGCAGACACCGAGCGCCTCGGGATCGCTCAAGACCTGGGCGGTGACGTCACAGGGGTTGCGAGAGGAGCCGAACTCAGGGATTCGGGACTCGAGAATGGCGCGCACATCGGGCGTGGGCTGCGGCATGGCCACGCCATGCTGCTCCGCGCGGTCGGTCGCCATGATCGCAGCGCCACCCGATGCCGCGACGATGGCGGCGCCACGGGCCTTCGGCGGCGGCGCCTTGGCGAAGAAGGTGGCGGTCTCCATCAGGTCCTCGAAGTTGTCCACGACCACCGCGCCGGCGCGCTCGAACACCGCGCGATATGATGCGTTCGAGCCGGCCAGCGACCCTGTATGCGACATGGCGGCCTGGGCGCCCTGTTCTCCGGTCGCCATCTTGAAGATGATCAACGGCTTGTCGGCGGCCCACGCGTTCTCCGCCGCCAGCAGCAGCCGGTCCGGCGTCGCCATGCCCTCGAACACACAGGCGATCGAGCCGCAGGACGGGTCGGTCGCCAGGTAGTTCACGAAATCAGCCATATCGACGTCGCAGGAGTTGCCGGACGTCATCACGTGGCTGACCGAGAGGCCCTGGGTCACGCCCTGGGCCAGCGCCATGCCCAGCGCGCCCGACTGGCTGATGATGCCGACCGCGTGCTGACCGGGATTCGGGATCGGGGTGATGTCCATGAACGTCACCCTGCTGTCGAGCAGGGCGTTCACCACGCCGATGCAGTTCGGCCCGACGATCCGGAGCCCCGTCTCGCGCGCGATCGCGGCCAGCCGTTCCTGCTGCGCGATGCGGTCTTGCTTTCCGGTCTCGGCATAGCCGGAAGCGAAAATGATCGCGCCGCCCACGCCGGCCTTGGCGCAGTCCAGGACGATCTCCTCGACAGCCTCCCGCGCGGCGGCGATCACGGCGCAGTCGGGCACTTCCGGCAGATCGCGCACGTTCGGATAACAAGTGTGCTCGCCGAGCATCTGATATCGCGCGTTCACCGGGTAAGCCCGGCCGGCGTAATGCTTCATATTGAACAGCACGCGCTCTCCGAACGAACCGGCGCGCGCGGACGCGCCGATGACCGCGATGCTGGATGGGTGGAGCAACCGTGTGAGCTGTTGCCGGTTGTAAACGCTGGTGCGCCTGTTCTGCATTTCCTCGCCTGATTGACGTTCCCGAAACCGGCAGCATACTCACCGGTAGCATCAGGGCAAGCGGCGCGGTCTCGTCAGGCCCGGCGGTGCGGTGTCTTCACGGCAAGCGCAAGGGGGGAATCCAGAATGTCGTCGCTGTTCGATCTGACCGGCAAGGTTGCCATCGTGACCGGATCCACGAAGGGGATCGGCCTCGCCATCGCCACGCGGATGGCCGAGCATGGGGCGACGGTCGTGATCTCCAGCCGCAAGCCGGACGCGTGCGAGGCTGTGGCTGCCGGTATCCGGGACAAGGGTGGCAAGACCGTCGTCATCCCCTGCCACATCGCGCGCAAGGAGGAATTGCAGAATCTCGTGGATCAGACGGTCGCTCGCTGCGGCGGGATCGACGTCCTGGTGGAGAATGCGGGGGTCAATCCTTACCTCGGTCCGGCCGCCGGCATGTCGGATGAGGCATACGAGCGGGTGATGGGTTCCAATGTCCGCAGCAACTGGTGGCTGGCGAATATGGCCATCCCGCACATGGTTCAGCGTGGCGGCGGGTCGGTAATCATCATCTCCTCCATCGGCGGGCTGCGCGGGTCGGCGCAACTGGGCGTTTACGGGATCTCGAAGGCGGCGGACATGCAGTTGGCACGCAACATCGCGGTGGAGTGGGGGCCGAAGAACATCCGCGCCAACGCGATCGCGCCGGGCCTGGTGCGCACGGATTTCGCGCGCGCGCTGTGGGAGGACCCGGCACTGTATCGCAAGCGCACCAGCGGCACACCATTGCAGCGGATCGGCGAGCCGGACGAGATCGCCGGGGCGGCGGTATTCCTCGCGTCCGCGGCAGGGAGCTTTACGACCGGGCAGACGATCGTGATCGATGGCGGAACGACAGCGGGGTCGGTTGTTTCGAGCGACGACTGACATCGGCTGGGGTGGGTGGGCTGCCGTGTTCGGAGACTGGAACCGCAGATGAGCGTGGATCAACGCGAATGGGCGCCGCTGCGAAATTCGTGGCTTGTCGCGGCTTTCCCGATACCGATGAAGTCGATAACGACGGAGGCTGTCGCGTGCGGTGGGCTGCGGCACAGGCATTTGCCATGGCGTCCTGACACGACGATCGTATTGACCTCGGTCTGACGTGGCCAGGCACAAGCGGATTCGGTCGGACGAAGGTTGAGAGCGAGCCAGGCCGGCGCCCGGATTGTGCCTCCGCCGTCGGTTCCGGTCCGTCGTAGGAGGTCGTGGGAGTCCGACCCTGCGCGAAGGCCGCATCCAGGAAATAGTTCCATTAAAATGGCAAGCCGACCGGCCGGCGGCGGCTCACCACGATTTACCGCGTCCACCCCTCGGGCGACGCTGCCAGATGCCGGGGTGCCTCGCCTTCCCACAGCACATCCCCGGTTTCAGTCGCGCCCCAGGCGGCGGCCACGCCTAACGCCCGCAACCCATCGCTGGCCGTCGCCAGGTAGTTCACATGGTGGTGCCCGTGTACGATCAGCCGCGCCCCCATCGCTCGGGCCAGCGCATCCAGCGCGGCGCTGCCGGCCGGGTGGCTGCTGGGTGCCTCATGAGTGACCAGGATGTCTGCCTGCTGACCGGCGAGATGGTCGAGGTCCTCCGGCCAGATCGCCGTCGTAGCAAGCGAATGGACCAGGGCGTCGATGTGTTCGGGACGCCAGCCACGACCCATCTCGCGCACATCCCGTGGCAGTTCGGCCCGCGCGCGCAGACGCGGCCCGGCAGGAGGTTCCCATATCCGAGGCCGGAACGTTCCGCCAAGTCCGGCGATGCGAACGCCTTGCACAACCGTGACGCACCCATGCAACGACCGTTCGGCGGTGATCGGGTTGTGATCCGGGGCGGTAAGAAGATGCCACATGCCCGGGCCGCCGTCGTTGTCATGATTGCCGAAGATCCAGTGCACTTCGATCCCGCGCGACAGCAGCGGCGCGGCCACCACATCCAGCGGCTTGTCGCACTGCACATCGCCCAGGATCACCGCCGCCTTCGGCAACGTTTTCAATCGTGACAGCCCGTGCTCGACCTTGTCCCACATCTGGTGGTTGTGTAATATTCTAGCAAAATCAATGGGTTACTAGGCAAAAAATTAGGAGCGTATCAGCCGCTGTGCGAACCGGCTTGAAAAAGGGGGAGGTGACGCCTCAAATTGCTGCTTGACCGACTCGAAATCGATGTCGCAGGGCTGTCTCCCCCGAGTTGCGGACCTCGGACCAACAAGGATGCCCCTGTCATGGCGATTAAGGTTGAAAGCGTCGGGCGGAATTATCCCTACCCCCGGATGATGGTGCTCACCGCGATCCTGCTTGGCGCGTACGGCTTACCAGCACAGGCGCAGGTGCTATGCGGGGGAGCGCCAAGTCAGGTCCCTGTCTCAACGCAGGAGCAGCTTAAAGGAGACGCGGAAGGCAGAGCACAAATTCTAACTAAGTTTCTGCCGGGCGCCCAGATCAAAGGCGCAGTGGAGATGAGCAAGAACGAGCTGTACCAAGAACATCGGAACGTCGATAAGTATCAAATCGACATGTATTTCATGTGGGTTTCATGTCAGGCTATAATGCACGATGCGAGCCTCGCTACAGCGGACAAGATGAAGCTTTGGACGGAAGTCCGGAACGCATTCGAGCCGCGTGACACGCAGGGATCGCAGCGTGATCCCAATGCTTTATACCAATATGGTGAAGTAATGGGGGACGTTCAGGGCGCCGTAGTATCTCAATCGGATAGCCTCGTGACCTTTCAAGTCGCTCGGTCGAACGGTAAGGCAGACCCAACTCGTGATGTCGAATATCAGAATTGGGTAATTCGCTGCCCAGACCTGCCGAGACCTCGCCCGAACGAAATGGTCGGTCAGTTTGTCGGCATGGTTGTCGGTATGAAGTGTACGATCGTTGGCAAGAGGCAGGCGCAAACGACAGGCGAAGCCCCGGCGGAGCCTCCACACGACGACACCTTTTACGGGATAGCGCCTCCCCCTCCTGGCCTGGCGCAGGGACATGACAACACAGTTGTCGGCCCAACCGACAACAAGGGTAACACCATCATCAATACCGACACTGTGGTTGGCAGCCATGCCTGCGGCGCCCCAGGCAGCGTGGTTATCGGATCGCATGCCATGAACGGCGCCTGCAACCATGACTGAATAACGGCGGCGGGCCGCATCCACCTGCTGCCCATATTCAAATGGCGAATGTCCGCTCTCCACCTGAACCGCCGCCCTCGACCCGAAGCGGACATTCACTTGGTGCAGAATTCAACATTTTTGCGTGGCGGCTTTGAACCTTGCCATCATCAACCTTAAGTCCTGCTCGACCAGCACGCTGAAAACCTCAAACCGTTTCGCTTGTTCCTTGAACTTTTCGGCTTTGGCCACCATCGCCTCCGCCTTGGCTCTTAGCGCTGCTGGGTCGTTTGTAGCCGTCCGTTGTCGGAGGGGGGCTGTCAGATCGAACCCACCTTGGTAGAGAGGCTCGCTCCCAACACCCGGCTGAAACTGCGCTAGGAAGATTGCGCCGGACATTAGGAAGTCGTTCCTCTTATCGTCGCCAGGGACGACGGCATTTAGCAACGCGGAGAGTATCACGTCTTTGGAATGAGGAAGAACGGCAACGTCCTCAATCCGAAGGGGTGTAGGGCCGTGACGCCCAACAAAAGCGCTGTAGTCGGAAATGATCTTTTCAGCATTTGGCGCGCCCTTGGGCCTCTTCACGGATATGAGATACCCCAAGCCGGCGAGACCCAAAACGATAACCACGAGAGCAACCATTGGTTGAAATTAGCACAAAGGATGCGAGGCGGCAACAATATGAACGTCAGCTCCCCACCCATTGCGGCGGTGGGGTGACCGCCCGGCGCTCACCAGGGCGGTTAGGATAAATTTACGCATTGGTCTTCTCTTTTCCATTTGTCATTTTTACCATGGCGCGCTCGGCCAGCACTTTCTGATCGGCCTGTGCTCTGTAAAATTGAGTTTGCTTAGGATCAGCGTGGGGGATCAGCGCCTCTACCTCAGCATCAGTGGCACCGTTCTCGACCAGCTCGATGGTGCGGGTCTTACGGAGCCCATGCAGAGATAATCCGGACAGTCCAACTTTCCGGACCGCCTCGGTTACCGCGCGGCCGGCGCTGCGATCTGACCAGGGATGCCCGTTTAGGGTCAGCAGATAGCGGGAGCCTTGCGGTCCGGTATCCAGCCACTTGGTTAGCTCGGGGTCTTCGGGGATATAGGCGCGGGCGTCCGTTTTCTTCGTGTTGCATGTGATGACGCCGTTAGCGCGATTTAGTTTGGTCAGGGCTACAAGGTCTGACCGGCGCAGCCCGGTATAATAGGCGCAAACAAGGAGCCGCTTGGTGTCGATAGGCACGTCCGGATGGTCCAGCACCTTGCGCACATCCGCCGCCCGCCACGCCTTATACCCCTTGCCATCACCCGTCTCCAGCTCGGGCATCCGCGAGGCTGGGTTGTCGCCCATGCGGCGCCAGCCGAGATCAATGGCGTGGTTGAGCAGCACGGCAAGCATGGCCATGGCCTCGTTCGCTGCGGATGCCGACTGTTGGGCCAGCTCGGCGCGCAGAGCCATGCAGTCGCGGCGGTCGATCGTGGTCATGTCCGCATTGGGCCACTGGTCTTCCAGAACAGCGATGCGGCGCAAGTAATGCGTTTGGGTTAGCTTGGCTTTCTTGCTCCACTCAGGTTGCGCTCGGTAGCTCGCTGCGAGGGCCACGACGCCGAACGGCTGGCGGTCCGCAATGCCATAGCCGGTCCGTTCAAACGCGCCGTGCAGTCGCTCATATGCCTCGCTGAAGCCCGGCTGTCCCGGCACCAGGGCCGTGCCGTCCTGGCGGCGGATGCGGGCGGTGAACCACTTCTTCCCTCGGGCGCGGCGGTAATACCACGCCCCGCCTTTCTGCCACAGATAGGGTATCTCAATGCTGCTCATCGGTTCCTCTTTGTGCCCCGCTCGACTACGGTTTCCATTTTTGTGTCCCTCCGGGATACGGTTTATTCGGAGGCCGAGAGCCCGTCAAGCGGTTTCGTAACTTGATCGCGTCAATGTGCTCATCGATATCTTTGATGTCCCACAGCACGCGCCCCGGCGTAAACGGAACAGGCCGGGGAAGCTCCCCGGCCTGTGCCATATTGCGGACCGTGCTGACCGAAACCCCCGTGTATTCGGCCAGCAGTTCCGCGCTCAGAAGCCGGGGCCAGCCGTTACCGGGCACCGCCCGCTTCCAATAGCTCCTCCAGAACCTCGATCGCATCGACGGGATCGATGCCGACAGCATCGGCGGCGGCCACGGCCCCGGTGAGAAGCACGCCCGCTAGGCCAACCTTATCATCGCTTAATGCGTCGATGACAATAGATAGGCCCATCTGGACCTGCGCCACTACGGCCGGTGACGTGCACCCTCGGTCAAGAGCGCAGTATAGTTCAAGCCTCGTCATGAACAAAACCCTCCTCTTCCATAGTCTCGGCGCCACACCACACGCAGCGTCCGTCCCGGTCATAGCGGTGACCTAAGCTATCCGAGCATGTGGTTTCGTCGTCCGCATCGCCGTCCGTATCGCCGTCCGTATTGGCGGCGGACATGACGCCGTGGAGGGTCATGAGCGCCGTAAACGGATCGTAGCCGATTGCCTCGGCAACGCCGATGAATGCGGTGCCCATGATCGCCAGCCAGGTCTTGGCGTCTCCCGCAAGCACGTCATGCTGCAACTTGCTGATAAAGGTCAGGGCCACCAATTGGTCGGCGCTCACCGGGTTGTTTGCCATATGGTCAATGAAGTCGCTAACTTGTTCGTCGGTCTGCATTTTGTCTGATCTCCTCTTCGGCGGTTGCGATGCGAAGCTTGTATCCTATAGGGCTACGGTCTGCAAGATAAAAATGCGGCCTAGTCGATTTTAGTTGCGGATCACTCCTTCAAAGAAAGTTCCATGCGGCAACAGGCGTTCCTCGCGGATAAGGTCGCACACTTTGTTGCGGAAGACGGACGCCACCCAACTCGCCGCGCCCCAAGTGGGGTGCAGGCGATCTATGATACGATCCGCCAAAGGCTGGGAGCTGTCCGTATCGGGCAGGAAGGCCCAATCCTCTGGGTGCACGTCCGGCATAAACCGACGCTTCTCGTGCGCCAAGGCCAGAAGATCGTATTTCTTCACGATCCCTCGGATGGCGCGGCGGCTGGAGGCAATACCGGCGGCCAGATAAAGCGCGTCATCGATACGGCTCTGCATGTCCTTTACCGCGTCACGCGCCGCGTCCCCGCCAAAGAACTCCAGCGCGGCCTTAACCGGACTGGTTAGGTCGTTGGTGTATGCTTCGTGCCCGTCGTGCAGTAGCACAACCAGCTTAGTGCCGGCATCGTATGCGTCCGGCATCAGTTCGCACGCCAGCAGGGAGTGCGCGGCCACGCTCCAGTTTGTGGCTCCGGCGAAGCGGTTTATCTGCGACAGGTGGTGAGCGATGTCCACCAGCCGGATGTCTTCGGGGTAGGGGTGTGCTAGATCGACCCGCACGCCGCTGGCCGTGTGCATAACCGTCATTTGTATCCTCATGGGATAATGCGGAGGCGCTGAAGCGCCCCCACAAGGGTCAGCCGAGCAGGCCGTTCAGCTCGTCATCATCGGCATCGGACGTTTCCGCCCTCTTGGCGTCCGCCTCTTCGTCGTCCGGACCGCCAACCGCGCCGAAGTCATCATCGGCATCACCGTGGCCCTTGGTGGGCAGGGTCAGGCCCGGCACCACGCCGCCGCAATACTGAACGCCGCGCATCTTGATGTTCACGCCCTGGTTGCCGTTGAAGTCGTATGCGGACACGTAAACGGACGAGCGCACACGGCAGCCCGTTTTGAACAACGCGAAGTCCGTTATCGCCAGACCATCGCGGCCGATCAGGCGGGGCGGGTTGTCCGCGTAGGCGTTCAGGTTGATGAACGCGGCGAACTCCTCCTTCTTGTATCCGAACTTGGACAGATCGCGCCGGAGCGGCCAGCGGTAGGAGTTGTCTTTGACCCCTTCCGCAAACCCCTTGCCGAACTTCTCGCGGCCCGCTTCCAGCAAAGCCTTCGCAATAGCCGTCCACGCCGGGGTTTTCAGGTCTTCCTCGGTGAGCATGATGCGGGCGAAATACTTCCCGTCGTCCTCGGATTTGCCGTTTTTCTTATCGACATAAACCTGCTTCAGCGAGCGCGGCTTGCTCGCCAGGATACCAATCGGGGTAAACAGAACGCCGTCTTTGTCTTTCCGGTTTGCCATAGTTTCATTCTCCTGCGGCTACAGATCGTCTTCGCCAGGAACTTCCCCAAATTCGTCGCCGACCTGGACTTCGGGACGGGGATCGGCATCAGGGGCGAGCGTCACCCCGCTGCTTTTCTTCTCCACGTAGGCGGCGAGAAGTTTTCCTGCGGCCTCCTTCATGGCTTTTTTTGTTTTATGGATGCCGGGCACTAGGTCGCCTTCGATCAGCCGGCGCTCGGCCTCGGCCACCGAGATAAGCTCCCGCTCGGTCCAGGGGCTGATGCCAGACTTCGCCAAGAGCCCGATAACGTCGGTCTCCTTGCCGACGAATTTCCGGACCGCCCGCTTATCAACGAGCTTCCATCCGGGAACGTCGGTTCCCTGCGCCTCCAGGCGGAACACCTCTTTCCGGACGGCCGTCGCCGTATCCTCAAGGGATACGAAGAAGGCCAGGAAACGGCCCATCTCCTCCGGCGACATGAGCCGCAGCTCCATCTCCGGCGGGCGTTCGTTGGCCATAAGCCGCCGGAAGTCCATAGACACTTTCTGCAATTCCGCGTCGGCGCGTGCTTTGCAGCGTCCGGCGACGGGGCAGAACTCGCACCACGGACCTGGGTTGAACGGCGCGTCCGGATCGAGCGTCGCGGCAACCTTGGCTTTGGTATCCCGCCACCATACCGCCAGTTCGGCCGGCTTGTATTCGATGGTTTTGATGCCGCCGCTGTTGGGTTGCACGATGGAGCAGATGATCCGCTTCACCGGGCGCGTCGGGCCTAGATACACCGTGCCGCCGATGGCGTAGTATTTGGGCTGTCCGCTTTCGGCGGGGACGTTGAGCCAACCGTTTTTGTAGTCATCCACCCACAGAGTTTTAAGTGCCGGCGAATAGGCCATATAGTCCGTGGTCCCGAACATCGGCGCGGGCGGGTTGAGTTTGCCGAGATCAAATCGGGTCTCGATAAAGGTTTCCAAATCGTCCGCTTCGGCTTCATGCGACAGGCAGTGATCCACGTAGCTCTGCACATTCTCCAGCGTGGTTTCGTCCAGCGTGATGGTCTCGTCGTCGATGGTCTTCGTGTTGCCCAGAAAGTCCAACGCCTCGAAGCCTTCGCGCAGGCATTCCTCGGCCACTTCGTGCGCGGCCGTGCCTAGGCGTGCGGCGTGGGATGAACTGTTTTTGGCTCCGCGAGAGGCAAGCACGCTGGCGGGGCAGTTGGCCCAGCGATAGTAACCGCTGGCGCCGTGCTCGCTATGCTCCCGATCCTGATGGGCTATCGTATCCTGCAAGGCTACCTCCAAGAACGGCCGGGAGTATCCAAATAGGATACACCCGGCGTGTTTCAAGACGCTGGCTGTTAACTCGCCAGCTCTAGCGCCTTTTGGAGTTGGGCCACCGGCACGGCGGACAGTGTAGCGTATTTGCTGCCGCACAGGACATGCTCGACCAGCCATGCCTTGCCCCCAGTCGCCTTGGCGCGGGTGCGGGCACGCTCGATCAGCTCCCCTTTCAGCGCCTTTTCGTCCACCGGCTTGACGGGCTCTGGGGCGGGCTCTGGGGCGTCCTCCAGCTCGGACAGCAGATCGGCCGTGCCGTCGTCTTCCTCGGCCTCTGGCTCGCTCGCGGGCGCGGTCACCACGGGCTCTGGAGCCGGCTCGGGCTTGGTCTGCGCCGCTGGCTTCTCCGCCGCCGCACGGGCCGCCATAGCCTGCTCCACCGTCAGGCCCGCCGCGATCTCTTCCTTGGTCCGGCGGAAGCGTTCACCCTTCGGCTTGCCCTCCACGCGCTCGGCGTCGTTCGTGGCCGGGGTCTCCGCTGCGGTCATAGTGGCTTCGGCGGCAACCGGGGGTGCCTCGGCGACCTCTCGGAACTCGCGGACCGCCGCCTCCACGACGGTCTCCGTTCCGGACAAAGCGGACAGGATGCGCCCGGCCGGGAAGCTGACATCAAACCCGACCCCAACATAGGTCAGGACGGTGATCGCGTGGCGGACTTCACTCACGGTGCTGGCTTCAAACGTTATTTTCACGCTGCTAACTCCTCACTCACCAAGGACACGAACTGTTTCGACATGGCAGCCTTGCGCAAGATCACCTCATGCACCGCCTCGTCAATGCTGCCGGCGAGGCTCACGAGCTGGACCAAGCAATGCTCGGTCTGCCCGATACGATGGATACGCTTGGCCGCCTGCTGGACGTTGGCAGGCACCCAATCGGTCTCCGCGAATATCGCACGCTTCGCGGCGGTCAACGTGATCGCCGTAGCGCCGATGGATAGCTGAACAAAGAGGTATCGCAGCGGATCGTCCGGGTCTTGGAACCGCTTGATAATCTTATTGCGCACGTCCGGATGGATGTTTCCGGACAGCCTGCCGGCGTGGCCGCGCAGGGGTTCATCGAAGAAGTCCACCACCTCGTTGTGTATGTAAAAGACAACGACCTTGCCTCGCTCACCCTGCAACATCTCCAGCACGGCCGGGGCCTTCGCGATGCCCGTCCAGCGCCGCATTGTGGTCAGGTGCATCGCCAGCTCGTCAATCTTTTCGTCGCCTGCGGCTATGCGATCCCTGGCATGCTGGATTATCAATTGTTCTTCGGCGGTCAGCACAGGGCGCGGGGGCACCTTGTCAGGCGAGACGACCACGTGCGCCCAGCGCAACGGGGGCAACTCAAGGTTCACGTCCTTTACGGACCGGCGAAGGATAAACGGACGCAGCTTGCCGACCAGCTCCGGCATGTTCTTCGAGCCGACGATCTTATCCTTGAAGCCGTCGTTCTTGAGAACACAGTAACGGTTCGTAAAGCTCTGATACGATTGTTCGGTTCCGAGGGCTTCGGGCCATAAGGCTCGCGAGTGTGTCCATAGCTCGGCCGGATTGTTCGGCATCGGCGTGCCAGTTAGCAGCCAAACATGATCTGCTGTGCTGCAAAGGGCTTTTTTGCCATCGAACCGCTGTCCGTAAAGCACGCGCGCCCGGCGGCTCTCCGGCGACTTAAAAGCGTGGGCCTCATCGACTACAATAACATCCCATCGCGTCCCTAACAGAGCTTGCCTTGCCTTCACGGAGGCAGGCGTCTTCAGCGCTGCCGCGTGGTGGGGCAGAATAAGCACGTCAGTTGTGTTGATTAGAGCCGGTATCTCGGCGAGGCCCCGCGCCCACGCCACCCGGCGAGGCCAAATTTGCCACGCCATCGTCTCATTTAGCCAATTAGCACGCGCTATTGGGGGGCACAATACCAGGATACGCAACGCGCCGATTAAATCTGCACCACGGATGGCCTGGACCGTTTTGCCCAGACCCATCTCGTCGGCCAGCATGGCGTGCTTTCGGCCCGACAACCAATCGGCGCCGCCTTCCTGGTATGGAAACAGCCCAGTCATGAGCGCGTTAGCTTGGCGTAATGCCCGATCAGGACCGCTTCTGCTTTCCCGTCGTCCTTTCTGAAGACGAACTCAGTCTCGAACGCGGGATATAGCTTGGCTGCCAGCGCCAAGGATGTATCCTTGTTGGCTACACCAATGCCAACGGCGTGCTGCCACGTGCCCGGCGACACATAGGTGATCGGTATGCACCGCTCGCCAAAGATGCCTTCGAGCGTCCCTACACCGCGCCCGAAGTAGTAGGAAGCGGATGCGCCCGTGGTCGGCCCAACCTTCTCCATCCACACCTCGGTAACCGTGTTTCCCCGAAGGATACATCGAAGGCGATCGACATCTACGAGGCTGTGATTTTTCTTTCCAGACCGCACGATCATCTGGGGTATGGAGTGCACGCCTAGCAGGTTCGTGTCGCCCCAGAAGGCTAGGCCGCCGTTGGCTCCGGGATCGATGGAAATCCAGGTCACGCGGTCCTCCCGCCGCTTTGCGGACCGTTCAAGGGCATGATGATGGACGGCACGATGCGCCAGCCGTCCCGCTTCAGTTCCTCCCATGAGCGCCACGTGGCGGTCGAGACCTCGGTGGCTGCATCTACCTCCGTCGTGAAGAACCGACCCATCCAGGCCCGCGAGGGGCCGGGCACGAACACTATATATACAGGCTTCACACCCTTGATGGCGGGATCGAGGCCCGACACCTCCACGGGCTCGCCGGCATCGGGTGCCTTTTTGGGCTCCGGCCGCCTGAAATCTAGGATATCGGCCATCAGCGGTCCCCGTTGGACAGGAGGGCCAAGGAGCGCGGATCATCCGCATGCTCGCGCGGCGTTGATCGCCGCTGATTGATGACTATATCCAGGGCAAGGCTGCCGGCAGCCAGGGCGTTCGCGGTATTCAGAAAGCCCTGGTTACGGTGGAAATTAGCCATACCAAAAAGCCGGTCACGCTGTTGCTCCAGGCTCTCCATAGGGCATACTCCTTTGGTCCGTGGTATGTGCTGATGTAACCCTTTAGGATACGGGTTTCAAGCGCCCGTCACAAATTAAATCCGCGGAATTTTGCTGTTTTCACGTTGACAACGGATTGCGTGACCCGTATGGATACGGCCCGTCCAGAATAGAGAGAACCAAGAATGCCAGTTAAAGACACACCCGCGCGCAAGGAGCAGGCTAAGACGGCGGAAAACAAGCGGATATTCTCGCCGGCCGAACGCACCATAATCATGGGTGTGGCACGTGACCTGCATAATCTGCGCGCCCGGTCCGGATTGACGGTTAGGGCCGTGGCTAAGCAGTTAGGTTGGGGCAGCGGCGGTTTCAATACCGTTGCCAGATATGAGCATGGCGCACCAAAGGAAGAGGAAAACAGCGATGCGGGTGTGCGCATGATAACCGTCCGCCGGTATTTCGAGATGCTGAAGCTCTATTTCACTATGCTGCCTGATAGCGTGAGAGAGAGCCACCCGGCCGGGACGCTCCTAGAGAAAGGCTACAACGTGGCGGTGGAACGGCTGTCCAAGGCTACAGATATGACGATCTACGAGTTTGTGGTCTTCGTCCAGGCTATGCGGGCGACGGGGTCTATTACGGACGACGACCCGCACATGAAGTTTGTCCAATACTTGCAGATCATGGGCTCGTCGGCGCGCGGCACCTAAAGGCCGCTGATCGCGGCAACGGGGAAGGGGCGTCCCACGGGGCGCCCTTTTTGTGTTGACGGCCGTATCCCATAAGGCTACATCGGCCGACACGGAAGCAAATGGAGAGTGGCCTGTGACCAAAACCATAAGGCAAAAATTCGATCGGCATCGTGAGGAGTGGCTTGATATCGCATCGGGCGACTTACGCATCATCACGCGACCCGTGCCGGCCTATCGCCATGCGTGCCCGCACTGCGGCGGCGTAGTGCTGGCCTCAAACTGCACCTGTCAGAGCTGCGGCGTGGTCACCATCGTGCCGGAGGACTGACGTGAGTATGCACGTTCACATAGACCTGGAGACCGCGTCGGAGGTGGACCTTCGCAAGTGCGGCTCCCACGTCTACGCCGAGCACCCGAGCACGCGCATCGTCTGCGCGAGCTGGCGCGTAAATGACAACGCCATATTGCGCTGGCGCGCGGATAAGCCCGAGCTTGGCCTAGATGAAATGCTCAACCGGCTGCGCAATGCGGACCGGATCATCGCTCACAACGCGGGCTTTGAGCGCACGCTGATGACGTGGCCGGGCTCGCCCGGTGTCCGCATGAGTTGGGACGTGCCACGCGATCTGTCCCGGTGGGACTGCACGGCCGCGCGGTCGGCGGCGATCGGGCTGCCTCGGTCTCTGGATGGTGCGTCATCGGCGTTCGGGCTCGACGTGACCAAGGATAAAGAGGGCAAGAAGCTGATGCTATTCATGTGCAAACCCCGCGTGCGAACGGGACCGGGCACCGGGAAGCTGTCCGATTGGTCGCACCACACTGACCCGAACATCACCCGCCTGTGCGACTACTGCGACCAGGACGTTGTGGTGGAATGCAACCTCGATGCCGTGCTGCCGCAGCTCTCGCCCGACGAACGACGGTGCTGGGAAGCCACGGAGCGCATGAACGATCGCGGCATCGCGGTTGACGAAGACCTGTTGCTGCGCGTGGCGTTCCTGATCGATGACGCGACCCGAGCCCTGAATGCCCGCATCAGCCAAGCCACGGGCGGCGCTGTCTCGCGCGTCACCAACCACGAAGCCCTGGCCCGGTGGCTGATCGCGCAAGGGATCGACTTGGGCGACGAGCCGTCCGTTTCCAAGTCCGCGATAACGGCGATCCTGGAGGGCTTGGATGGCGAAGACCTCAGCATGATGACCGAGGACGAACGGCGGCACCAAGAGCTCGTGCGCCAAGTCCTGATGATGCGCCGCGAGGGCGGGAAGTCATCGGCCGCCAAGTATCGGGCGATACTAAACCGCGTGACGCGGGACGGCCGGCTGCATGGCGCGTCCATTTACTGCGGCGCGGCCATGACCGGACGGTGGAGTTCGGTCGGGGCGCAGCTCCAGAACCTACCGCGCGGCGGTGCGATTGACGACATTATGGGCCTGATCGATGCCATCCTGACCGACATGCCACTGGACATGATCGAGATGCTTTACGGACCGGGCTTGATCTGCGCGTCCGAACTTTTACGTCCGGTGTTTGTATCCGGACAGGATACAATGGAAGGAGTGAGCGAAGATGATCCGCTGCTGGCTTAACTACTGGAGCTATCGGCTCTGGGAATACTCGCACCCTATCGAGGGCGAGCGAGACACACTGATCCGCTCGGTGGTCCGTGGCATCGCATTCGGGGGATGGTAGTATGAAGAAGCTAATCGACAGTTTCATCCTGATGCACGACAACGAGCGGTGGACCGTGCATTACCGGACGGCGGACAACACCGTGACCGCGCTGCAAGTGTGCTCGCCCGATCACGACTACCGCCATTTTGGTAATGGCGAGTTTGTATCCACTAAGGATACGCCACGCGCCATCGCCGGGCTGATTGGCGGCCTGGGGTATTCGATATGATCCTGGTTCGCGGCGACTACAGCCAGATCGAGGCCCGCGTGATCGCGTGGCTGGCCGGGGCTGAGTGGAAACTCGCTGCGTTCCGCAAAGCGGACCGTGGCGAAGGGCCTGATCTCTACATCGTCGGTGCCACCGGCATTTACCAAGTGCGGCCGGGTGAGATCACGAAGAAAGACCCACGGCGGCAAGTTGGCAAGGTGTCCGAGCTTGCCTTGGGTTTTCAGGGTGGCGTCAACGCCCTGCAAGCAATGTGTCGGGGCTACGGGCTCAAGATACCGCTGCACCCGCGCAAACCGGACGGGCAGCCTGATCGCGAGATCGAGCCCGATACCGGCACCGACCTGTGGATCGTGAACCGCTGGCGGCAAGCTAATCCGGAGCTGTCCGACCGCGACGATGGGCTGTGGGCTACGCTGGAGCGCGCGGCTACCGAGTGCGTCATGCAGCCGGCCGGCCGGGAGTTCTTCGCCGCCAGCGGCAAGATACGGTTCAAGCGAACGAAGAAAGCCATGGCGATGCGCCTGCCGTCCGGCCGGTCCGTATTGTATTGGCACCCGGCTATCAAGGTCCGCAAAACGTCCTGGGGCCAGGACAAGTCGGTGGTCACGTTCCGGGCCGAGGACACCCAGACCCATTGGTGGAAAGAGTTCGTCGCCTACGGCGGCCAGCTCGCCCAGCACGCCACGCAAGCAACGGCTCGCGACGTGGCGCGCAACGGCCTGCTGAACATAGACGACGATCCGGACTTCTGGCCGGTGCTGACCGTGCATGACGAAGTGATCGCCGAGTGCGACGTGACCGACACGCCCGAAAATCGCGAGTGGGCGACGGCAACCCTGTGTGCGCACATGGAGAACCAACCGGCCTGCTTCGCGGGTTTGCCGGTGGTCGCCGATGGCAGCGCCGGGCCTCGATACATGAAAGACGACTGACACCTTGAACACGGCCGCGATGTATCCCACCTGGATACGCCCGAGCTTACGGAGGAACCATGTCGCTAACTCACTTCACAATCTCACACACGCGCGGCGTGGAAGCGCCAGTCGGCAAGCCCCAGTCGGTCACGCTCCAAGACCTGGCTGACCTGGCTAAACGGACCAAAGCGGACCACAAAGAAAACCTCCCCATGTGGATCGGCGGCACATTCGATGAGACCCGCCGACGAGCCAACGACAACATGCTGTCGGTCACCTGTATCCTTGGCGACTACGACAACGGCGAGATGCGGCCGGCCGAGGCGGCGGCAAAGCTGAAGGCGGCCAACATCCAGGGCGCCATCATCACGAGCCCACGCCACCAGATGCAAGGCATGAAGGGAAACGCCCAGCGCTGGCGCGTCGTCTGCCCGCTATCCAAGCCGGTGACGCTCCTGGAGCACGCCGCGCTGGCCCGGCGGCTCAACGGCGTGTTCGGTCCGGACGTGCTGGGCACCGAGGGCAAGTCCGCATCGCGCCCCTACTACTATGGCTACCTGGAGGGACGCGCGCCATGCGAAACCTATGTGATTGAGGGCGATTGCCTGGACACCCGCGATGACATCGCCGAGGTGCGTTTCCCGCGCTCGGTGCACGAGCAAATGAGCTTCCCCGTGCTGTCCGGTGATGCCGACGCCCAGGAGATTGGGCGCGTTGTCCTGACGGCCGCCGCCAAGTTCACGGGCGGCCATGAGGGCTTGCGGCCGGCCTGCATGATGATCGCGCCATTCGTCCGTTTAGGCGCCATCGACCCGGAAGAGGTGGGCGCGGCGCTTCAGGAACAGCTCTTAGCCACGTCCTCGCGGCGGCCGGAGGACTTGCCCGATAACGAAGCCCTGCGCACCCTGCGCTGGGCCATGTATTCGGACAACATCAGCGAGGCGGTGGAGCACCTGGAAACGGCGATCCAGCTCGAAGAGATGGACGTTACCACGGCGGTCCGTAAACTGGCCGTCCGCTATACGGATGCCACGGACGACTTCGACTACGCCGACCCGCTGCCCGACGATCCGGCCGAGGATGCGGTTGTGGAACGCTCGCGCAAGCGTGGCGCGTTCACCTTCCTGTCGCCGGTCGAGCTGCGCTCGCTGCCCAAGCCGGAATGGCTCATAGAGGGCGTCCTGCCGGCCGAGGCGCTGGTCTACCTCTGGGGGCCACCCAAGTCCGGCAAGAGCTTCGTGGCCCTGTCTATGGCGCTCGCGATGGCCAATGGCTCGCCGTGGTTCGAGCGCGCCGTGAACCGGCCGGGCCGCGTCTACTACATCATGGGTGAGGGCGCGGGCGGCGCGTGCCAGCGGGTGGACGCGGCGCTGGACGCCTACGGTATTCCGGACAGTGTGCCGTTCTTTGTGCTGCCCCGAGCCGCGCGCTTTACGGACGACGACGAAGTGGAAAAGCTGGAGGCGGCGATCCGCGCGCACGCCGAGGGCCAGCCGGTAGCCGCTGTGTTTATCGACACGCTCTCGCGGTCGATCCCTGGCGTTGACGAGAACGCCGCCGTAGACATGAGCGCGGTGGTAAAACGCTGCGACACACTCAAGGAAAATCTGCGCTGCACCATCATTCCCGTGCATCACAGCAGCAAGGATTTAAGCCGAGGGATGCGTGGCAGCAACGTGTTGTCCGGCAGCGCGGATTGCTCATTCAAGGTGACGCGGGATCGCGGGGTGTGCAAGGACGTGATGCACGTGGAGAACGAGTTCCAGAAGGACGCGGCCGAGTTCGAGCCCCTGGCATTCCGCATGACCCCGCACCGGGAGAGCGTGATCCTTGCGCCCTGCCCGGTCGAGAAGGAAACCCCTGAAACCGGGAAAAGCCTGCATCCGCGTGTGGTCACTGTGCTCAACGCGCTAATCGGTATGCGCGATGCGATACCAAATAGCCCGGTGACCATGGATGACCTTGCTACCGAGCTACAGGACAATACGGACCTGAGCACGTGCGCCCGGCGGGTGGACCGGAAGCGGGCGGCCATAACCTGGATCGGCAACTCGATTAAGGCGGGGGTTTTAGCCTTGGACGGGGATAATTTAGTCGTAACTTTAGACGGCCAGATGCCTCCGGTAGCCGATGATGACCCCCTCCCGGTGTGAGTGAGTGCTTCTCACATAGCCTTAAAAAACACTCTCACGGTCTCTGTGAGGTGGTGTGAGTGAGATGGGGGGTGGGGGGGTATGTATATACCCCCCCCTCTCTCACTCACCCCCGAGCCCCCACCATCACAGCCCACCGATAAGATACTCACCGCAGGATAACCCACCATGCCACGCCTAACCAAACTTAAAACTAAAATTAGCCCACCGGCCCGTCCGGTTAAATTAATCGTAGCCAACAAGGATACGACCGCCCCCATAAAGGCGCCTAGGAAGCGTCAGGACGGCCGAGGGCGGGCAACCCGCACCATGATGGCCAAAGCGATCGTCAGCGCCCTGTGGGGTGTCCCTGAGCCCCCGGACGACGACCTCGAAGTGGGGTGGTATGTGGCGAGCGACGAACCGCTGGAGGCCAGATACGCGAAAGCCCTGACCGAGCTGGCCAGGGCGTGCGCCGACGATGATCCGCTGCTGAGTTAGCCTGCGTGGCCGATGCCCTTGGCTGCACTTCCCGCGATGATGATGGGGTGCGAGGATCAACGCTGCGCTCTAGACCACAACGCAGATGATGTGAGGGGAGCTGTCTCAAAATCTGGCGTCATACTTGCGAAGGATACGCGTCAGCACCGCTCCGTAGGTTCGTTTCGTCTCCCGCTCATCGACCCATTGAAAAGCGAATGGGGTCTCATTTATCGCGCGGAAGCGAAGAATTAGGAACTCGTCAAAGCCAGACGCTACCCGACTATGCAGCCGGCTTTCGGCTTCCTCCGCTTCCTGGATCGGATGCTTGTGCCTTATCCCATCAGTCGCCCACACGGCTTGGCCCTCGTATGACACGCATCTGGATGCATGGTTAATACCGATTATCCCAACCGTGATCGGGTTTCCACCGGCATTCTCAAACTCCCGCCTTTGATTTTGCAGATCGGTAATCACGCGGTCGATTTGCTTGATCATCGCTTTTGCCAGTATCTTGACTTCAGTCCCGATCTCGACAGTCGCAACCGGACCTCGCGCAACCGCGAACCCGGGCACGGAGAACGTCTCTTCGTCTGGGATGACTTCTCCGAAGGTGCCGTCGCCTCGCCGAGCCTTAACACCAGTCACGCGATTTCTTGTGTTTAAGACCCGCTGCTTCTCCTCGATGCGTGTGTCTAGTTTAGTAGACTTATGTAGAGCATAAAGGTCTTCCGGCAGGCGCCACGCGATGGAGTCGCCCAAGCTAGAGTTGCGATGCTTGTATGGCACCCCATCGAAGATGTTACGGAACCGCTCCAACAAGTGATATGGCAATGCTGTTCGCCTTCGCTGAATGCTGTCTGGTCCTCTTGTCGAGCACTATGACCGATCGGGTTGCGCCCACCGAGGGTTCGCGCTTGGTTGCGACCAGCAAACGGGCATGAGCCATTTTCAGGTATGCGGCTTCAATCTCGTTTCCTATGGAATTTCGTCCGCACGCAAGCGCTGCAAGGTTCGTGCTGCCCGTGCCAGCGAACGGGTCTAGCACCGTGTCTCCTGCGAATGAGAACATCTTTATAAGTCGCTCCGCGAGTTCGACAGGATAGGGCGCCGGATGTCCCACTCGGGTTGAAGTCCCCTTGATGTCCGTCCAGATCGATCGCCACCAAGCCTGCATCTCGCCCTTGGTAAGTATAGAAAGCGCTTTTTGGACCGGTCCAGGAGAACGATAAGTTCCGCCCTTTCGCATGAACAAGATATACTCGACATCGTTCTTTACCACGGCACCCGGCTGATATGGCTTGCCGTAGAAGCCTGCACCATTGCCTTCGGCTTCGGTCACGCCGTTCGCAATTTTATGCCAAATAATCGGAGTGAGACAATCCAAGCCGATACTTCTAGCCCTGACCTGGATATCGGCATGGAGGGGCATGACATAGTGCCGCCCAGCCTTCTTGCGGGGTATGCAGACGTCTCCAACCACGCAGCAAATCCGGCCCCCAGGGGCGAGCACACGTAAACATTCAGCCCAGACCTTGTCCAACTCACCCAGAAAGCTGCTGTAGTCGGTGATAGCGCCCATCTGGCTATCGTTCGCGGCATACTCCTTGAGCGTCCAGTATGGGGGTGATGTTACGATGAGATGGACCGAACCGTCCGGAAGCCACGACAGGTTGCGGGCATCACCCTCGTGAAGTCGGTGTGTTGTCTTATCGTAAGGAGCCGGCCAGACGGATAGACGATAAACTTCGTTGGCGCGTCTTAGTTGCGCAAGCCCTTCTGGCGTGGCGTCGTTTAGGACCGGCAAGGTGTGAGCCTGACTCATTATGTCAAGGTTCACAGGAGAAACCGATTCGCTGTCAAGCGTCATGCGCATACCCCATTACTCTTCTCCCGCTTTTCCAGCCCCTTAGCCGAGTCGCCAAGATGCCAGGCTGTGACAAAATCGTAAAGGTGGTGGTCGTTAAGGGTCTGATGGCCTCACCGCCTACACAGCAACCGCCGAGGAAGTGGAGGACGACCTGGGCGAGTCCCAGGGGGGCTTGAGGGCCTTTCGGCACCCACCCTAGCTGCTGTGGCCCTGGAGGGCCGGGCTAGTCCTGGAGGGCCGCGTGTAATGCACGATCCTGCCCCTAGGTCAACACATTTTACCCTTATCCTACCGGATTGGCCCCGCCCGAGGGGCATAGCCGATACTCCCTACCGTTATTCGCTGTCGGCTTAGAGCAGGCGCTCGGCCAACAACACAAGCGCCCCGGTGACCAGATAGATCGCTAGGATCGTGACCTAGCGGGATACCAGATTGCTAAATGTCGCCCTTGCCGTCCCGTCCGGAAAGCACGTGCACGTAAGAGCCATCGGCCATCCACCCGCTGACCAGCGTTCCGTAGCCCGGTGCGTTCCAGCCCAGAGCCATCTGCACCATAACCGCCGCATAGCGATGGTTGGCCGCAAGGTTAAGCCCGTGCTCATACGAGAAGGTCCGCGTCATGCCGGCGCTAATCACCTTGATCCGCGCGCCGCGAGCATTGGACGGCCCGAAATATGTGGTCTGGATGGCCTGCATCGGCTCTGCTCTGTTTTGGGTTGTCCGGTATCAGTGTTTCGTCCGCATCGGTCGCTGCGTTACCGCCGCTATGCTGTCACTCGCCTCAATCTCATAAACGTGATCCTCAATGACCCGACGGCGTGTTTGGTGGGGCACCCGTAGCCCCACAGGATACGATTCTCAACAACTATTTTCAGTCTAGTTCGGGTATTCCTGGGCAACCTTGCTCCCGTAGTGCGGCGCACACTTGGCGGAAACGTGCTGCGGGGTCGCCATAGCCTTGGTCCGCTTTGGGCGCCACGAACACACCACTTCCCGGTATAGCTTCAATCTTGCACGGCGAGCCTAGGGTGGACGTTAGTGGCTCGCACGCCTTCGTTGTTGACACGCAACCGAAAGTCAATGCTCGCAGCATGGCGCTATGCCCGATCACAAAGGCAGCCGAGTTCAGGTTTAGTGGCTGGCCGGCCTCTTTTGCGCGGCAGATAAACGTCCACGCACGGTCACCTTGCTGTCCGGTAAGACTGACATACAGTTCGCAGCGGTAGCCACGCTCCTCTAGGATATCAACCACCGCCGCGACCGCCGCGCACTGATCCAGGATATCGCCGGCGTCAACGTGACCCGGAACGGCAAGATCACACACAAGCGTAACGATGGGGCAAGAGGTTTGCTCCCGACGCACCATCGCTCGCATAGCAAGCGGGTTGCCCGATATAGCACGCGCAACGTTAGGGACGGCACCCGCGACGCTATATTTGGCCAGCTTCACCTTGCTCGGCAGCGCCGCCTCGATACCATCGCGCGCCGCCGCGATCTTGTCTGCACCCTCCTCCCACCCTTGCTCCATAAGGCGAAAGAAACCATCGCGATCCGCGCCAAGCCAGCCTTTATCGTAGTTATGTGTGTTGTCATTCCAGCGATCCGCTTCGTGATCTTGAATGTAAGCCCATGCGTCAGCGAAGTCAGCAAACTGGAAAACATGCCAGTGTTCCGGCTTGCTATGTGTTTTGCGCGTCGTTCCGGAAAGAATACCGCCGAACAATCTGTCAGTGTGATGATACACTTTGGTCGTAACCTCACCCGCGTTTTGCGCTGTTTCTTGGCGGTTTCTGATCTTGGCCATCGGAGTAACTCCAGGTATTTCGGGAAGTGTCCCGCGAGACATCTCGTAGCCCCTCGGGATACAAGCGTCAAATTAATTATAAGCTATGTGGGACTTCACCCGATTAACGTCAGCTTCGGTCAAACCTTTCCAGATAACCATATCTTCAACCATATCTTGCGGGATACCTTCCGCAAGCAACTCGGCGCCAAACAGACTTGCACGCGGCGACACTGTGTGGCGCAATTTGAGCGCGCGGACCGATTTGCGGACCGATTGAACCACCTTTACCCAATCGGCGTTCGGGCAAATTTCCCATTCCATAGCTTCATCATAGTCCCAATTGATAAACGCGAAACGGTCAATGGTTGCTGCGTCCAATTGGTTACGTCCGACATATTCCCTATCGGCGCCTGTGCCATACGTGTTTGCTGCCGCGATAAACCTAAAATCGGCATGCTTCCGGACGGGATTTACACTGTCCGGAAAGGACATTACGCCATTCGCGAGCGCGCTGTTGATAACGAGCAATACCGCCGGATCAGAACTATCAATTTCGTCCGCGAGAAACACGCCACCATGCTCGAAAGCATGGCGAAACGGAGTTGATTGATACACGCCATGGGCATCGATGAAGCCCAAAAACTCATGTGATCCTGTTGCGGCGCCTTGCACGTAGAACGACAAGCCCAAAGCGGTTGCGACCTGCTCTGCCGCTGTTGTCTTACCGCTACCCGCCGGACCGACAATGAAAGCAGGCACGCGCCGATGGACCACCTTGCAAAGCAAGTCTGCTTTCGGGTGGCGCGTTGCTGGCAACGTTCCGCGCTCCGTTCCGTCCGTATTCTTTAGCACCATTTCCGCCCGCTGCGGCTTTATGTCCGCAATCGCGCTAGTCACCAGTTCCATAATCGTGTCTGTTGCGCTGGTCAATTTCGCATCGACAATCGCGTTAACCTGTTCGGCGTCAATCGGACGATTGCCTAGCAGCGCTTGCAAACCCGCTGCGATTTGCGCCGCTGCATCCATCTGGCCATTGCTGATGGGCGTTTCGATTGTCGGGATTGCGTTCATATCTGTTGTGTCCTCATTGTCCGTTATCGCGCGGACGGTTGCTGCTACGTTAGTGGTCGGCGTTGTGCGGCTTGTGGCAATGGGCTTTGCGCCGTTCGCTGCGTTGCTCTTATGCGAGCGAAGCAATTCGTCCGTTGTGTCATTCCAGACTGCGTTAAGATCAGCGAGCGATAGCCCGCGAGCGTATTCCGAAACCATGCCTTCGGCGGTCAGCCATCGCCTCACGTAGTGCCGATTGTCCGTTGTGATAGGTGACATTGCTGGCCGCCCGCCATACGCGGCAAAGCATGCTTGAAATGCCTCTTGTCTATCCATCGATGGTGTCCGCATTGTCCTAGTCCCTCGGTATCGATGGCGCCGTTGTAGCCCCACGGGATACGACAGTCAACGGCAAAACGGACGTAATCGGACGGGAAAAATATTAAACGTATGTCATGTTCGACGAATGACGCACGTGTGGCTCACCCCGCGTAGCTTGTTTTGGTCATAAAAATTCCGGACAGGCTAAATTTAACGCTCGAAGCAACACGCAGTCCCCCCGATCGCTATGTCCGTTTTGTCCGTTCTGTCCGTTAAGCCGATTTTTGCTGTTTACACGTGCGTTTTGGCGTCTTTTGATACGTCCATATAAGCCAACCCATTGATAAACCTACGGTTGACCGACATTTTGTGAATGTGCGCGGTGCGTCCGCTATGTCCGGAATGGGGTATGGGGCTACCACCGGGGGGTATGCCTTGGGCTGACGAGTGGGGGCCAGCCCACGCCGGTCTCCCATAAAATATAAATCAATTTTCTGATTTCCGGAGGCGGTTGATTTCACCCCCGCGCCGAGACCCCGGATCGGCCTGTCAAGCTGGACCGCCAAAAATATGATAATCATAAATCTACGGCGGCATCCGGCTGACATAAATCCCGCAATCCGGGGCTCCATTCTGCGGGCAAAAATTACCATAAGGTAACTTGAAATCTTGCCATCGTATCCCACGTGGATACAGTGAAACCGGATAGGAGGGATACAAAATGGATACTGATTTTGCGCTAGGCGACCGCATCGAGTTTGTAGGCCCGGAGACCTATCACCCGTGGCTTATCCAGGGCGGCATCAGCGAGGTTATTGGCATCAGTCCCTGCTACCCTGGTTTCATTGACGTGCGTATAGAGGGGGGCATTGACGTGCGTATCGAGGGGCCATGGTCCGATCGAGTGCCAACGGCCCACGACCAAGTTCTCGTGGGGGTCAAAGCCGAGTATTTTGTGCGGTTGCCGGAAGCGTCGGAAGCCCCGTTCCAGGTTGGCCAGATCGTGCGCTGCCTGGATGGCGAGGACGATGACCTTCCGGGCGTCCCCGAGCTTATCGTCACGGGCGAAGACTACGAGGTGACCGACGCATATCTGGGTTCGGGCGGCGAGACGTGGTTCCTGGCCGTGCGCCACACGTTGGGCGGCCCGGTTACCGGCGGCTGGTTTGCGGACCGCTTTGAGGCCGTGGAGGAAGAACAGCCCTACCTGTCTGTCGAGCCCGATACGGAACAGGCCATCTACGACGCCGGCTACGAGGACGGCGCGGAGGATGTGGAGAACGAAATCCGCGAGTTCATCAAGGAGCGGTTCGCGCAACATCCGGTGTTTGCGGACGAGCGCAACGCCTTCGACAACGGCGCCCGATACATCCTGGAGCTGCTCGCCGACGAACTGCTGGGCGAGGCGATCCGCGCGCGTGTCGTGGTGGAGCTGGTGCCACAGGACGACCAGGAGCCGGTGTGATGCCAGACTACATCGTGACCATCCGCCAGAAGCGCACGGTCTGGGAGCACCAGACCGTCGTGGTAACGTCGTCAGCCGCCCAATACGCCGAGCGGGACGCGCGCGGCCACGCCGCCATATCTGGGTGGGAAACCACCAAGACGGAGACCGAGAAGCTACAGGCGGTTATCACCGCCGTGGAGGCGGTCTGATGCCCTACGAAGCGCCAGACTTTGACGAAGAGGCGGCCTTGTGCCGCCTCCCGGATTACCAGCATGGATTGACCATCCCAGTAATCGCGGCTCTGCGCCGGTCCGGAAAGCTGGAGGCGGCCCACGTGGTCGCCGCCGGCCGGCACTACCGCGTGATCGAACGCGCCAACGGGCAGCGTCCGGAAACCGGGGAGGGCGAGCACATGCACGCTCCGGTCACCAAGCTGTCCTTTGACGGCCCGGTGGTGGCCCTCGTGGACGCCCGCGCCCGCGTCGAGCACATCCGGGAGGCCATGGGGGCACGGCTCTATGCCACCCTGGAGGCGGTTCTGGCGTGTGGCCTGAGTGCCCGCTCCATCGCCGCAGCGCGAGGCGAGGACTACAAGGTGACTATCGGTCGGATCGTCGCCGCGCTGGACAGCCTTGTGGATTTTCAACGCCTTGGTGAAAATCGTATCCCACGAGGCTACGAGCCTATTGACACTGAGGCTCAAAAATGACATATAAGGTCTACGGTGCAGAAAGCACCTCGAAATTCAGGCGCGGCGATATAGTCACCGCAACCACTGGCGGACGGTTCATTGTTTGGACGGTCGGCGACGACATCCTGGCCGTAGCGATTACCAGAACCGGGAGTATAAACCCCTGGGAACCGTTGCATAAATTGCAATTTAACCAGGCTGTCCGATACGGACGGGCCACCGACCAGCAGATCGACACCGCCAAATGGGTCGTGTCCGCATTACCCGCCAAGTGCATCGAGCTGGTGAAGGAGCGCGAGCGTTACGAGCCAGATTGGCATGATGTGTTCCCCGATGGTCCGGCGCCGAGTAATCGCCATTTCTGGGACGGTGACCAGTTTGCGGACAACTGCGGCTGGAAGAGGTAACCATGGCTCGCGGAGGCTACCGGCCCGGTGCCGGCCGACCACGTAAAGACGGGACGAAGGGGCCGGAAAAGGCCGATGCGACTGCGATTAACGCAGCCCCGCCCGCACCGCGTCGGGACACTGCGCCGGTAGTCTCCGCGTTCGACATCCAAGACCCGGCCTTTATCCTCTCCCTGGTTGTTCAGGGCGAGGATACGCTGCCGTCCGGAAAGCCGATTACCAGCGGCATGATCGCCGCCGCTAAGGAATTACTGCCTTACTACAAGGCTAAACTTAGCACCACCAGCAAATTGACGGACAACCGTGGCCCTCCCGAAGAGGTTCCAACGGAGGACTTACGCCGTGAGCGACTTGAACTCATTAGAGCGCTTGCGGCCCTCGATAGAGAGATTGCTGGCCTCGAAGCAGGCAAAACGGACAGCGACGCAACGTCTGATCGACGTGGAGAGCGAACTGATCCGCAGGCAGACAGCGAAGACGAGCTTTTTGGACTTTTGCGTTGAGGCACTGAAACCACTAGGCCATAAGCCCGCCAAGCATCATCGGCTGCTGATTTCGGAACTGGAGAAAGTTGAGCGCGGGGAGACCCGCAATTTAATGGTTTTCATGCCTCCCGGCAGCGCGAAAAGCACGTATGGAAGCGTGCTTTTCCCTGCATGGTATATGTCCCGCCGCCGCCGCAGACACGTGGTGGCGGCGTCGAACATTCAGGACTTAGCGGAGACCTTCTCTCGCAAGGTTCAGTCAACGGTGGCCGAAAACGCGCTGCTGCTGGACAACAACGTGGCGCGGGAGAACGCGAAAGCGTGGTATACCACCAACGGATCGCACTACTACGCCATCGGCGTGGGCGGTTCTATTCGCGGTGTGCGGTCCGAGCTGACCGTTATTGACGATCCGGTGCGAACTGCCGCCGACGTGGCATCCGACACGAACCGAAACAGCGTGTGGGATTGGTTCAACGCCGACATCGTGAGCCGAGGCATCCCCGGCGCCCGTATCGTGCTGATTATGACCCGCTACCACGAGGACGACCTTGCCGGCCGCCTCCTGGCCGTGCAGCCGAAAGCGTGGAAGGTAGTCAACCTCCCGTTCACCGCCCTTGAGGACGACGCGCTGGGCCGCAAGCCCGGCGAGTTGCTTTGGGCGGATGACGACTACAACTACGCGCAGGATATCTTGGCCCGCCGTGCCGCCGCCGAGGAGCGCGGCGCCATGCGGGACTGGAATGCGCAGTATGAGCAAGACCCACGCCCCGGCGACGGCGGTATATTTACGCCCGGAAACCTCCAAAACCTGGACTGCCCGCTGCCATATGCCGACTACAAAAAGCTCATCCGCGCCTGGGACTTAGCGGCAACGGAGCAAACCGGCAGCAACGATCCGGACTGGACGGTTGGCGCCCTGCTGGGAGAGACGCAGGACGGCCGATATCACATCGTTGACGTTGTCCGCATGCGAGGTGGTCCGGAGGCGGTTGTCGAGACGATCAAGGCCACCGCCAAAGCGGACGGACCCCGCGTCCGTATTTCGCTGCCGCTCGATCCTGGGCAGGCATCGAAGCACCAAGTCCGATACATCACCAGCGAGTTGCGCGGCTATAGCGTGTCCAGCTCGCCGGAGAGTGGAAACAAGCAGCAGCGCGCCATGCCGTTCGCCGCACAGGTGAACGTGGGGAACGTGAGCCTCGTTCGCGGACAATGGAACCTCGCCTACACGACGGAACTCGAATGGTTCCCGGCCGGTAAGAAAGACGATCAGGTGGACGCTTCGTCGCGCGCGTTCATGGAGTTAGTGGCTGCGCCGGCTCCCGCGAAATGGAGGCGCATCAACGTAATGGGGCGGTAGGCCATGGACTGGAAAGCGCTGCTCGACAGCATGAACATTGCGGACAGCCGCTACCCCGCCCGCACCGCCAAAATCCGCGCCCTACAAAAAGTGCTGAACGGCGAGCAATACGACCATCTGCTCTACGCCTTCCACCAGGAGCGCAAGGATGGCGGCGCGTATATCCCGCTGAAGGACCGCCGGCCGAGCACGCGAAGCAACCTGTGCCGGATCGTGGTCGATGACGTGGTGGCGCTGCTGTTTGGCGACAAGCATATGCCCACGGTGCAGGCCGAGGATGAGCAGGACCGCCAAGCCTTTGCGGACCTGATGGTGGAGCACCATTTCGGCTGCCTGATGATGGAGGCCGCGACACAGGGTTCTGTCGGCAGCGTGGCGATCCTTATGCGTGTGCTGAAGAACAAGCCGCATTACGAGGTGCTGACTACCGAATACCTCACGCCGGTCTACGATCCGACCGACCCGTGCAATCTGGCGCAGGTGCGCGAGAAGTATATCGCCACGCCCGCGCAGCTACGCGATGCCGGCTACGCGGTAGCCGACGACGCCGGCAACCACTGGTTCCAGCGCGATTGGACCGTTTCGCACGAAGTCTGGTATCAGCCGTGGCCAGTGGCCAACGCCGATGACTTCAAGCCGGTCATAGACGAAAAACGGACGGTGCATCACGGCCTTGGCTTCGTGCCGATGCTGTGGGTCAAGAACCTGCCGGGCGGAAAAGGTGTAGATGGAGCATCGACCTTCGAGCTTGCCATCGATACCGTCATCGAAATGGACTATCTCATGTCGCAGGGCACGCGAGCCTTGCGGTATTCGTCTGATCCGCTGCTTGTGCTGAAGGGTCCGCAAGACCCTGATGCCGGGCAAGAGGGAGGGTCCGCAAACGCTCTCGTGCTGTCGCCGGAAGGCGACGCAAAGATGCTGGAGATAACCGGCGGCGCTTCCGCGTCCCTTATCAACCACGTCCGAGAGCTGCGCTACGAAGCCATCGAGATCATGCACGGCAACCGCTCGCATCCGGACAAGATGCAGGCGAGCCAAAGCGGACGCGCGATGGAGCTGATGAACCAAGACCTAGTCTGGCTCGCCGGCAAACTGCGAACCAGCTACGGCAACGGCGCCCTCGTAAGCCTCCTGAAGATGACCACCGCCGCCTCAAGGCGCGTTCGCGGCGGCCTGATAATCAACGGGAAGAAGGTCAAGCTGAAGGGCGACGATCTGTGGCTTAAGTGGCCGGATTGGTATTCGCCGACCGCCGATGAGCGTTTCGCCGAAATGAACGCTTTCCAGGTTGGTTTGGAGAACGGGGTTATATCGCGCGAAACCGCCGTAAGCACGGCGATGTCGATTTACGATATTCCGGACCTGTCCGCCGAGCTGGCGAAGATCAAAACGGACATGAGCGAAGAGGATCAGCGCCAAATAACGCTGGCCCAAGCGCAGGCCAAGGCACAAGCGGCGGCCCGGCCCCAGCCTACGGCGCAGCCGAAAGCCTGACGATAGCTCGGCCGTTTGTCGGCCCTTTCCGTATCCCAACAGGATACGGGATCGATATTTGAGGACAGCATGACGGGTGAAGTCTATATCGCAGGCCACTCCCTAGGAGCGGCCGAAGCCTACGAATATGCGTTCTCGCGGGTGAAGCGCGGGCTGCGGGTTGACGGCATTTACGCCCTCGCCCCGCCCCGGCCGGGCGACGGTGTGCTGGCCGCCGGGTTGGCTGGCGTGAAGGTGGTCCGGGCGCTGCGCAACCTTCGGGACATCGTCCCCGAGGTGCCGGTCAACATCGCGTTGCTGGGCGAAGACTACCAGCAGCCCCGTCCGCTGACCGAGATAAACGAGCCGCCGACGACCACCGGCCTGTTCGCCGAGCACCACATCACGCTCTATCTGGCGGGCGCGCTGAAGCTGCCGCCGCTGGGCGTATCGGTAGAGATCGGACCCGCCGCTGTAGAGATCGCCCGCCTCTACGTCGATGCCACCGGGTGGGATTGGATCGATACCACCAACGGCCGCTATTGGGCGATGAAGGTGATGCCGTCCGGCGACAAGCTGATGATCCGGCGCGGCTCGGTCACCGTCCAAGACTGGCTTGACGATTTCGACGCGATCGAGACGACAGTGCTCGGCGCCCGCATGTCGCGCGGCTTCTGGGCGGGCGTGGCACCGATCGAGGCGACCCTGGACCAGCAGCTAGCCTAACGTAATTCCTCGCCTGGAGCGAGGCTTTCCCGCCCGCGAGGGCATTTCAAGCAAAAGGGCTGATCCCCAATGCCACCCGAGAACACCCCGACACCGGATGTCGAGGACGACGAGACCGCGCCTGTCGATATTGCGGACAAGCCTCGCGAACCGACCATCTACGAACAGCGGTTGCGGCGCGAGAGCGCGAAGTATCGCAAGCAGGCGCGCGACCTGGAAGCCTCCATCGAGGCTCTGAAGGCCCAGACCAAAACGGACCAGGAGGCGGCCCTGGCGGCGCTTCGTGGCGAATATGACCAGCGCCTTGTGCGCGCGGAGCTGAAGTCCGCAGCCTTGGCCGCTGGCATGATTGATCCGGACGGGCTGCGGATGCTCGATACTTCCAAGGTCAAGCTGAATGAGGATGGCTCGGTGCTCATTCCGGACGGCTTTTTTGACGCCGCCAAGACCGCCAAGCCGTTCCTGTTCAAGCTGACTGGCGCGGATACCGGCAACACGTCTGGCACGAATACCCCGCCCACCGCGCAGAACACGTCCAAGACAGCCAAGGACATGACGGAAGCCGAGTTCTCGTCTGCCATGGCGAAGTATAACGTCCGCCTTTAACCGTCAGCCGCCCCGCAGGGGGCAGCTTTTACACGAACAGCGATAGAAGGAGCCCCCTGTGGCTATCAACAACTTCCCGGCTGCATTGCAGTCTATTATCCAGATGGGATACCTGGAGCGCGCTTTCGAGCAGGCGCTCCGGGCGAAGCTGGCATACCGCGCCATTGCGGACAAAGAGCCGTTCCCCATCCGGATCGGTGAAACGCTGACCAAGACCCGCGCCGGCCTGTTTCCGGTTGTCACTACGCCGCTGGTGCCGAGCACCAACACGAACTTTGACAACGGCCTGTCAACGCAGAACTGGGCGGTCGAGCAATACACGCTCACCATCAACCAGTATGCCGCGACGATGGACTTGAACACCGTCGCCGACGACGTTGGCATCGCGTCTCAGTTCCTCCAGAACGCGGTTGCGCTGGGTGAACAGGCCGCCCGTTCGCTGGACGCCCTGGCCTCCAATTCCGTGTTCGGCGCCTATCTGGGCGGCAACACCCGCGTCACCGCCGCCGTGTCCGCGTCCGCATCGGTCCCGGTGGACGACGTGCGTGGCTTCCAGTTCGTGGTGAACAACGAAGGGCAGATCGTCGCCACCTCTTCGTCCTATCCGCTGAGCGTGTCCTTCGGGGGCACAACCTACAGCGTCATCGGGGTTGTCGCGAGCGGCCCCGCCGCAGCGAATGGTGGCCCGGTCCCGAACCTGTTGCAGTTTTCCGGCACCGGCTCCAACACCTCCACTACGCCCGGCGGCTACAGCGGCACGCTCACCCTCTCGGCGGCCGAGACCATCGCGAGCGGCGCTGCGGTTGTCGCGGCGACCGCCCCGCCCGTGCTGCGTCCGTATTGGCTGAACAACTTTACCTCCGGCACGGAGGTAACGACCCCGCCCAGCACGACGGCGGGTATTGTGGCCGGGCAGACCCTTCGCATGATCGAACAGGTTCTTGCGGCGGCATCCACGCTGCGGCTGAACGCGGTCGATCCTATCGACGGCCTATACAACTGCTATCTCGACGCGATGCAGATGCAAGGCTTGTTCTCGGACCTGAACTTCATGAATATGTTCCGTGGCGCCTATCAGGCGACGGAATATCGGCAGGGTGAAATCTTCACTCTGGCCGGCGTTCGGTTCATTCCGACGAACATGGCGCCGCAGCAGATGCTTAACGGACTGGCTATCCGGCGCGCGCTGGTTGTCGGCCGTGGCGCCCTGATCGAAGGCGACTTCAAGGGTCAGGACACCCACGACACCAGCAACCCCTTGGCCGAGTTTACCAAGGTGGACGGTGTTACCCACGTGACCCGCGCCGCGATGGACCGCTTGCAGCAGATCATCGCGCAGTCGTGGTATTACATCGGCGGCTTCACGGTGCCGACCGATATCACCACCACGGCCGCGACGGTGCCGACCGCCAACAACGCCTACTACAAGCGCGCTGTGGTGCTCGAAAGCCTGTAACAACCGTATCCCAGCGGGATACCATCAAGGAGTAGCGGGCGATGTCAGGAACAGTCACGGCGTCGCCCGCTGCGGTCTACTCGACCGAGGCTTTTTCCGACGCCGAGAAGGCGGATATCCGTAGGTTCTGCGGGTATCCGCCTTATGGCTTCGGGCCGCAAGGTTTCCAAGGATGGCGCTTCTTCCAAGCCTATGGCCTCCTGGAATACCGCATGATTAATTTCGCGCCGGCCGAAATGCAAAACGTCCGGTATTTTGTGGCGCAGCTATACACGCTTGAGAGCGCGCAGTGGGGTGCTAGCAATAACCTCTCCACAGACGCAGCCGGCGTGTGGGTGCACAACAAAAACGAAGTCGCGGACAGAGTTGCGCTGTATAAGACCATCCGCATGCAGCTTATTAACTTGGTTGGCGTCCCGCCAGGACCGAACCTAAGATTGGGGTTTGAGCGCAGGATATGAGCGGATCGCTTGCGGCGACCATCCAGGCCGCCATCCAATTCGGCGCCGCGCAGGCCGCGTCGGTATTGGGCACGAACTATTCGCAGTATCGGCCCAGCGGACCGACCGACCCTATTTCGTCAGCGAACCTTATCCAAACGCTACCGGCGATCTTCACGGCGGACCAATCCGGACAGACGATCCGGCCGGCATCGCTCGGCAAAGTGGACTGGTGGGCGCTCGTGAACATGGCGCAGACCAAGCCAAGTGATTATCTCGTGGGCACGCCCAACGCAAACGGCCCAGGCGACATCGATACCTGGTTCATCACCACGCAGTATCCTGACCAGCCGATGGCCGGTGTCATCAAGTGCACGAACACGTTCAACGTGCTGCGGCCCACCGGCAACACGAGCTACGGCACGCAGCCATATGGCGGCGACATTGTCGGCGACGAGACGCCGATCCTGACCGCCTTCCCCGGTGCGCTCATGCAGGGCACGAAAGGTGAGAAGGCCGACAGCATCCTGCCGGGCGATGTGCGGATGCCGTGGTATTATATCTTCCTGCCGTCCGTGCTCTCCAGCGGCGCCATCGTGCAAATCATGGCCGCCGACGTGATAACGGACGACTACGGCCGTCGATACAAGGTCAGCTCGTGCGAGCTGAGCCCTACCGGCTGGCGGCTGTCCGCAATCCTGGCGCAAACCTAACCCGCCGCTGTGCCCCCGTGGCGGCGGCCTGGAGGCAGCCGTGGCCGACCTCAGCGATGTGGAAAACGCCCTCGTGGCGGCGATCACGGCTGCCGTCTATCCATCGGGCACGGGCACCGCGCCATCCTACGGTGCGCAGACGCGCATCTATCGAGGCTGGCCCGACGCCCGCGCGCTCGACGCCGATCTTAAAAACGGCATCGTCAACATCAGCGTCTTTTCCAAACGTGGCATGACGCGCAACACGACGCGGCTGCCGCGCAACTGGCATTCTAACGGCCCTAAGCCTGTGCCCACCATTACGGTGACTTACACACCGACTACGGTGACCTTCGGCGGTGTCGCCGGCACAGGCAACCTCTGCGGCGTCCGGTATAGCGGACAGACACACGCCTACGCCGCCCCGGCTACGGCAACCCCGGCCGAGGTAGCGACGGCGCTCGGCGCTGAGATCGCCGGAGCTACGGTGTCCGGCTCCACGATCACGCTCCCGACCGCCTCCTATGACACGCTCGGCCGCGTGGTCGGCAACGGCGGGTCCGTTATCCGCGAGACGCGCCGGCAGCTCCAGGAGTTCCTGGTCACGTGCTGGTGCAACACGCCGACGCAGCGCGATGCCGTATCGAGCTTGGTGGATGGCACGCTGGCCCCGATTAACTGGCTGCCCTTAGCGGACGGCACGACGGGTTGGTTCAAATATGCGGACACCTTCGTGGATGATGCGCCAACCAAGGAAGCCTTATGGCGGCGCGATCTGTTTTACACAGTCGAATACGGCACCACGCAAGTAATGACCGCGGCACAGATGCTGTTCGGGTCGGGAATAACACTCACAACGCAAGCGAACGGCACTAACGGCGTTGTGACGACTTCAACCGTTACGTTAGAGCCGCAGTAAGCCCGCCGCCTGATGCGGTATTCCCAACAATGGAGTTAAAATGCCCCAGATTATTCAGGCGGGCGCGCTGAACACAACCGCGCTTACGGTGCCCGATCTGTATGTTCAGATCATCCCGCCGCAATACCTTTTGAATGGCGTTCCGACGAACGTAGCCGGCCTTGTCGGCACGGCGTCGTGGGGTCCGGTTAACCAACCCGCCATCATCGGCAGCCCATCGCAGTATGCCCAGATGTTCGGTCCGGTTATGGCCCGGCCATATGACATGGGCACATACGTGGCAATTGGGGCGCTGCAAGGCGCTGCCAACTACCGATGCGTGCGCGTTACGGACGGCACCGACACCGCCGCGTCCGCGAGCGTCGGCACCAGTCCGGTCAATATCACATACACCAGCCTGTGGACCGGCTCTTACGGCAACAACACCACCATTACGCTGACGCAGACCGGCGGGACCGGCCTGTGGCAATGCTCGATCCAAATCCCCGGCCTTCCTGCCAACGTCTACAGCGGCATCACTGGCTCGGGCGCGGCATTCTGGACAAACCTCGCAAACGCCATCAACAACGGCAACGGTCCGCTAAGCCCGGCCTCCACGCTTATCAAGGCGACGGCGGGCACCGGCACCACGGCGCCGACCGCCGGCACCACGACCCTTACCGGCGGCACGGACGGCGTTACCAGCATCACGTCCGCAATCATGGTCGGCTCGGACACCACAACGCCCCGCACCGGCATGTATGCGCTGCGCAAGCAAGGCTGCTCCGTCGCCGCGCTATGCGACTGCACCGACCCAACGCAGTGGACCACGCAGATTTCTTTCGGCCTAGCCGAAGGCATCTACATGGTGACCACGACGGCCGAGGGCAGCGCCATCACGAACGGCACAACGGGCACGGTGGACTATCGCAACAGCGAAGGCGCCAACAGCTACGCGCTGAAGATCATGCACGGTGACTGGTTGTGGTGGAGCGATACCACAAACGGCGTGATCCGGCTCACCTCGCCGCAGGCGTGGGTGGTCGGTCTGATGTCCAACATGACACCGAACCGCTCCACGCTGAACAAGACCATGCTCGGGATCATCGGATCGCAAAAGTCAGGTCTGAGCGGCAGCATAAGCACCACCTATGCACAGGCCGATCTGCAAGAGCTGTTCACGAACGGTATCGATGTCATCACCAACCCGATCCCGGCCGGCGCGTTGTGGGGCTGCCGTGGCGGCTTCAACTGCTCCAGCAACCCGGTGATTTCGGACGACAGCTACACGCGCATGACCAACTACATCGCCGCGACTATGGCGGCGGGCATGGGTCTGTATGTCGGCGAGAACATCACCCCGAACTTTTTCAACAACGTTTCCTCGACGCTCAGGGCATTCTTCGCCACGCTGGTCAATAACGGACTGCTCAGCAACACTTATGGCACGCCCTACAGCGTGGTGTGCAGTGCCGCGAACAACCCGCAAAGCCAGACCGACCTAGGCTACGTCACCGCCAACGTTCAGGTCCGTTATAACGGCATCAACAAGTATTTCGTCGTCAACCTGGACGGCGGGGCTTCGGTGGTCATCGTTACGGACGTGACGCCCGGCACCTCGCAACCGGCTACTCCGGTCCAGTAGGTAGCCCAATAGGATACGGAGAGAAAGAGCATGCCTACACCGACTTTTAACCTAGGTATGGATTGCTCCGTCGTCGTGATCTCCCCACTGGGAGGTCGCGTCGATCTGAGCATCGTGGAGAGCTTCAACGCCAAACAGCAGGTGCACAAAATCCGCGTGCGCCCGCTTAACGGACCGCCACAGGGGGCGGACGTTCCGGACGGCTGGGAGGGCACGTTCTCCATCGAGCGCGGCTCACCGGCCGCCGATAACCTCTTCTCGCAAATCGAGGCGGGGTTTTGGGCCGGCGGCGTGCTCAATACCGGACAGCTCTATCAATACATCGATGAGGTCGGGGGTGGCACGTCTACGTTCACCTTCAACAACGTCACCATGAGCCTTTCCGATGCGGGCACCTGGAAATCGGACAGCTCGGTAAAGCAGACCATCGCGTTCTTCGCCAGCACGCGGACATCCAGTTCGTAACCATTGAAACAACGGGGGTTGTATCATGTCGGAAGTAATTGAGACGAAAGCTGGCCGCAGGTTGGAAGTGCAGCGGCTTAGCCGCCGCGAGAGCATGCGCCTTATGCGCCAGTGGGGTAAAGCCAGCGAGGTCAGCATTTGGTTCGGCCAAGCCCTCCTGGCGGCCTGTGTGCGCACCCTGGATGGCGTGCCTGTCCTGATGCCGGACAATCCGGACAAGGTCGAGGCCCTTGTCGAAAAGCTGGATGATGACGGGCTCGTGGCCGTCGCCGACTGGCTGGAAAGGCAATCCTCCGACGATCCGAAGGAGTTTAAGGACGCGGTAAAAAACTAGCCCTGGACCCATACTTCCGAGCCAGCCTGTGGCTCGTGAAGAATGGTGTCCCTTACCGCATGGCCATGGGCGTGGATGATACCGCGCCCTTGGATGACATAGAGCACCAAGCCCATTTTATCGTCTTTGGCGAGTTCGAGGGCAATCAATGGGATTGGGGAACGTTTAACTGGAGGCCGCGAGAATGAGAGAGTTCAAGGCGGGCCTCGCCGTTGCGGAGATGGCGGGCATCATCGGCGAGTTTCATATGCAGATGGGCCATGCCATCGAACGCGCCGGCAAGCTGGTAGAGAACGCGGCGAAGAAAGAGATCGGCACCTATCAGGCCGGCGCGCAACCATTCGTCGGATGGGATGAACTTGCGGAATACACCAAAGATGATCGGGTGAAGCTCGGTTTCAGTGAGAACGAGCCCGGTTTGCGGACCGGCGAGATGGGTGCGGAGATCGGCACCAAGGTATTCAATCGGTGGGATCAGCACGAAGCCAACATCGGCTCCGACGACGATAAACTCCTGTGGTTTGAGCTTGGGACCACCACCCAGCCGCCCCGCTCCGTGCTCGGCATCGCCGCCGTCCGTAATGAGGAAAAGATACGTGAAATTCTCGGCGAAGGCGCCGTCCTGGCGATGACCGGCGCCGCCGGAATAACGCAAGTGGGCAAAGGCGTATTCGGTGGGGAGTTCGATATAACGGAGTAAGCCCATGGCCGACGTGTGGAAAGTAGGCGTCTCTATCATAGCGGACACCGCCGGTATCGACGCTGCCTTGGCCGCGCTCGGCCTCAAGATGCTCGGCCTGCAAGGCAAAGCGGACGAGCTGGGTGCTCGCTTCGGCCGCATGTCCGCAATGATGCTCGGCGTCGGTTCGGCCATGGTGGCGAGCGGCGCCGGCATCCTGAAGGTGTATTACGACATCGCGAAGGCCGGGGATAAGATCGTTCAGCAGCAAGCCCAGATGCGCATCGCCGGCATTGGCGAAGCCACGGTTTCATCGGTTACCAACCTTGCATCGACGCTCGCCACGCAGATCGGCAACACCACCACGTCCGGTATCATGGAGACGTGGAGCAAACTGCGCCCAACTCTCGGGGATAAAGAGGCCACGGCGGCGCTACCTGGGACGGAAAGCATCCTGGCGGGCCTGTCCACCAAGTATCCGGACATAGCAAACCAAGCGGAAAATATGTTCAAGGCTATGGACTTGTTCGGCGCTGGCATGGACAAGACCACGCATCAGTTCAACGCCGACACCTGGAACACCAGCTTGAACGCGCTCGCCCGGCTGATGGCGGCGACGCATGGGATGATAAACCCAAGCATGCTGTTGCAGATTGCGCGGGGCGGCGGCGTGTTGGCGCAGGGCGCCGACTTCCCGTCGTTCCTGGAGCAGATGGCGGCGTCGTTTATGGAGCAGGGAAGCCGCGCCGGTTACGGCATGCTGACCCTGATGGGTGAGTTCATAGGCGGTCGGGTGACAAAACGGACGGCCGAGGCGCTTGAGCACTACGGGCTGGTCAACCCAAGGGGTATTACCAGGGATCACGGCGTATATTCTATTGCTGATCCCGAGAAGTATGTCGTGGGCGGGACCGATATAATCACCAAGGGTCTCGGATACTGGGTGCAGAACTACGTGCTGCCGGCATTGCAGCACCACGGCGTAAACATCAACGATACCGCACAAGTCATCCAGGCGATCACGAAGTTTGTCGGCGACCAACGCGCCGCGCGCACGCTATACACACAGGGCACCGTGGCCGGCCGGCAGCAGACGGCCCGCGACGCAGCGCAGCTAGATCAAGCGATCACCAACGGCGCCCCCTGGAGCACGCTGACATCGGGCACACTTGCCGGTGCGCTCGCTTCGCTCAGTTCGGCTTTCGATGATCTATATGAGAAGCTTGGCTATACGGGCGGCGCCACACGCGATGTCACGAACCTGATAAACCAGTTGGCCGGCGACATGCGCAGGCTGAACGCCTATGTAGCCGCCAATCCGGACGCGGTTAACCTGTGGGTTTCCAGGTTCGGCGAGCTGGGAGCCGCGCTTGTCTGGTTTGGTGGCACAACCGTGGTTGGCGCCATTGTTCGCATGATCGGGCCGCGCGGATATCTGGCCTTGCTCGGCGCCGCTATCATGGAGTTGGGGAACGCCACCGGCAACAGCAACCTGACCAGAGCCGGGCAGTGGGGCATGGCCGGCTCTACGTTCGGCCCCTGGGGCGCCGTAGCGGGCGGCCTGGGTGGATACCTGTGGGATCGCCCGGCGTGGCTCCCTAAGTGGCTGGACGAGACCCCGGCCGAGCTTGTTGGCCAGATCACCCCAGTGATCGAGAACGCCTTTAAGCTCGCGGCGGCCGACGCCGTAAAGGTGCTTACGGATGCGGCGGCCTGGGCGCGGGCCGCTGAGACCGCCGGAGCCCAACTCGCCAAGTCCATCGAGGCCGCGATAACAACCGGCGCCAGCTCGCTACTGCACGATGCCAACCCGATGAATTGGTGGCATCACAGCAGCTACAACGTCCCGCCTTCGCAGAGCATGCCGATACAGCTCACAAGCTACACGACGTTGGACGGACGGGTGATCGCGCGGACCGTCACCGCCTACCAGGGCCGGCAGCTCGCAGCGCCGCAAACCGGACCGTCCGGATTTAACCCGAACGCGGTCCTTCCATCCCCTGGCCAGACGGTGAACCTATGAGCGGCGCAATCGCGAGCATCGTTTCCGCCGTCAATGCGATCGCGGGCGAGGTCACCCTTGGCGGCATCGCGCTGCTAGGGTTGGCCACGCCGGAGAAAGTAAACTTCGGCGGCGCACAGCAGATCAAGGAGCACAAATTGCCGGGCGGCGCGCGGCAGCTCCAGGCCATGGGTCCGGATGACGCAAACCCGAAATTCTCGGGCTACTTCATCGGCCCATTCGCCGCGAACGCTGTGCAGTCCATCGACGCATTACGGACCGCCGGGCAGCCGGTGGTCCTGACGGCCGGCGGCTGGACGCGCTCAGTGCTTATCAAAGACTTCCATTTTACCATCGAACGCGGCGGATACATCATGCCCTACTCGGTAGAGTGCATAGTAATTCCGTCGGTGGTCAATTCCAACGGCAACTCGCTTCTGGGCTCGCTCACGAACGATCTCACCAGCGCGCTCGGCATCCCAACAATAACCGCCACTGGATAACCCATGTCCTACAGCTCGCAAGTGCCGCCTGTGGTGACCGCCATCCAGGCGGCACAGGCGAGCCTGCCGGCGTCCGGCGAGATCAACGTCGGGACGGCAGCCTACACCACCGCGCTTGCTGCCTTCGGGGCCGCGCAGCTCGCGCTCAGCCTAGCCACGAACACGGCTACGGCGGGCCTCCAGCCGGTCATGACGGGCTCGGCCAGCACTCCGACGCCCATCGGCACCACAAGCGCCACGCAGGCCGTGACGAACCTTCTGCTGGCCCTGGCGACAATAACGGACCTAGCCACGCTTGGCGTCATGGGGGCCTACGTGGACCGCGCCATGGCCAACCTGACGAATGCGGGGGCGTAATGCAGACGATCCAAGCCACCGCCGGACAGAGCCTATTCGATCTGGCGGCCGTCTATCTCCAGGACGCCACGCAATGGATACGGATCGCCCTGGAGAACGACCTTACCGATTTCATCGTGCAGCAAAACGGACCGCTGGTTATTCCGGACGTTAATCTGGCACTTACCGGAGGCGTGCCCCAGCAGTCATGAGCGCCGCCCTGTCCGCGCCGCCAAGCGTCGCGACGCAACCACGGTTTCGGTTGCTGCTCGGCAACCAGCCCATTTACGGCACATACAGCGTAGAGGTGAACGAAACGAACTATAACACCGCCTCGAAGTTCATCGCCGAGGTGGTTCTGGGCCTTGATCCAACCTACACGATGGCATGGTGGGCCAACCAGCAGAGCGTCCAGGTTGAGGTGCAAATGGGCGATCTGCCGCCCGGCTCTCCCGAGGGCAGCGGGGTAAGCTGGCAGTCCATGATTATCGGCAATACGGACAGCATCGAAATCGATCCGATCCAGAACAGCGTGAAGCTCTCGGGCCGGGATTTCTCCTCGCTGATGATCGACACAAAGACCCAGAACGCCTACCCAAACCAGACCGCGTCTCAAGTGGCGGCGGCCATCGCAGCGGCGCACGGCTTGCAGGCATCCATCACGCCGACCACCACGCCAGTCGGCATGTATTACGAAATTGACCACACCAAGATCGTAATGAACAACCTCCAGCGCGAGACCACCGAGTGGGACTTGCTGACGACGCTGGCGGATTTGGAGGGCTACGGCGTGTGGGTGCAAGGCACTACGCTGTATTTTCAGCCCCCACCCACGCCGCAGACGGTAACGCCATATCCGATATACTTTAATCCCGGACCGCCGATCGTATCGAATGCGCTTACCCTCACGATGGAGCGCGATCTTACCATAGCACAAGATATCCAGGTTACGGTGAAAACCTGGAACAGCCGGAACCAGTCCGCATACACCCGCGTCGTCAAAGGCGTGGCGGGCACATCGCCCAAGGGCAGCAAGCCGGTAAACTATGTCTTTGTTAAGCCGGGCCTAACGCCGGACCAAGCCCTGAAGTTCGCGCAGCAACAGCTTAGTATCCTGTCTCTGCATGAGCGCAAGGTGCACGTCACCATGCCGGGCGAATACACGATCACACCGCACGGCATGGCGCAGCTCTACGGGACACAAACCGCCTTTGATCTCACCTACTACGTCGCCGAGGTAGAGCGCAAAATGAGCTTTACGGACGGTTTCACACAAAACCTTTTGCTCAAGAACACCTCGCCACGGTCACAGGAGACGGTGCTATGAGTTTCGAGCGCTGGGCCAACGCGCACAAGCTGCACGCCGCACAACTGGATAAACAGTCCGCAGAGACGCGGCACGGTATCATTGTGTCCTATGATCCCGTCAACAGCGCCGTCAAGGTGATAGTCCAGCCCGAGGGCACGGTAACCGGCTGGATCGAAGTCGGCCACGTGGCGGCCGGCAGCACGATGTTCATGGTAGGCCCGATGCCGGGTGACCAAGTCATCTTGCAGCCGCAAGAGGGCGATGGCGATCACTGGACGATCTCGCACCGCGTGTTCTCCACGGTGCAGATGCCGCCGACGATGCCAAGCACCAAGGAGCCCATTCAGGCTGGCGAGGTGGGCGCCTATCAGACCACGACCGGCAACTACTTTCACATGGCCAACAACGGCACGATCTACAGCGCCGGCACGTGGCAACACACCGGCAACTTGAACGTGACCGGCGAGGTTACGCGAGGCTTCGGCACGTCCGATATGGCCACCCTCGGCCAGCACATCCACAACCAGCCAGCGGACAGTGCGGGCGATACCGAACAGCCGACCGACCCGCCAACACCGGGGCACTAGCCATGACCGATATTGCGCACGTGTTCGGCAACGATCTGCAAATATCGCCCACGGGCGACCTTGCGACCGTTCAAACCGGACAGCCCGAGACAGAGCAGCGCGTCTTACACCGCCTGCTGACCAACCTGGGCGATTATATCTGGTGGCTCTCCTATGGCGCCGGGCTCGGGAAGTATGTCGGCGCCTCACCGTCGCAGAAGACGATCCAGGGCGTCATCGCCAACCAAGTAGCCCTAGAGGCTACAGTGTCGCAGAACCCGCCGCCGGTCGTCACCGTCACCCCGGACGCGGTTGGCGATCTCACCGCGACCGTCACGTATGCGGACGCGCAAACCGGACAGTCCGGCGTCCTGTCGCTACCAACGGGGGCGCTCAGCAATGCTTAGTTTCCAGAACTTTACCAGCCTAGTCCAGATGATGGCCGCCGCCGTCCAGGGCGCGTGTGGCCAGCTCCTAAACCTCACCGTGGGCTCCGTGCTGCGGGCGATCCTGGAGGCCAACGCCGTCCCGGCCATGTGGCTCCAGTATTTGCAAAGCCTCCTCTACAACCGCCAGCGCCTTGCTACGTGCGTCGGCGCGGACGTGGACAGCTTCGTAAACGACTTTGGCATGGAGCGCGAGCAAGCGGTTGCCGCGACCGGATCGGTAAGTTTTCAAAGATTTTCGCCCGTGGCTGCGGCGCAAGTCTTCCCCGGTTACACGGTGGCCACGGGTGGTCTTACCGAACAGTTCACGGTGGTCCAGGTGACCACCAACGCGCTGTGGAACGCCTCGCAAGGCTGCTACGTGATCCCCGCCGGCACCACGTCCGGTTTGATCCCATGTCAGGCGGTAACTGCCGGCACGGGCGGCAACGTCCAGGCCGGCACCATCACGCTGATAACGCAGACCGGCGGCATACCCTACGTCGATACCGTGAACAATCCGTCCGCTTTTACCGGCGGCTTGAACGCGCAGACGGACGCACAGGTTAAGGCGGCATTCCCGATCTATATGGCTTCGCTCAGCAAGGCCACGCAGGCGGCCATCGCCAACGCGATTTCATCGGTGCAGCTCGGCCTAACCTATACGATCAACGCCAACACAAACCCCACGGGAACATTTCAGCCGGGCTTCATAACGATTGCCGTGGATAACGGCTCGGGCACCGTGTCCGCATCTCTGCTGTCCGCAATAACCACCGCCGTGCAGCAAGTGATCGGGCTCACGATCGGGTTTACCGTGCAAGCTGCCCAGACCGTCAGCGCGTCGATTAGTTTCACGCTGAACGTAGCTACAGGCGTAACGCTGGCCAACGTCGCCGGGACGGTGAACGCCGCCGTCACTGCCTACGTCAACGCGCTGCCCGTGGGCGCCACGCTCTACTACAGCATGCTTACCGCCGCGATCGTCAACTCGCTGCCGGCCGGGCAGATAACCAGCGTCGAGGCCCTGTCCGTAAACGGCGGCACATCGGACGTTGTAGCTACGGTCTTCGAGACCGTGGTGGCTACGTCAGTGGCGGTGAATTAACACCCGCAAGTAAAGGAAGCTACAATGAACCTCGCCCAAATCTCCGGCGCTCTCGGCCTGGAGATAATGAACCTCTTGTTCGCAGGCGCCACCCTGACGATGTATTCCGGAACGCAGCCCGCGTCTCCCGAAACGGCGCTGTCTGGCAATACCGCACTGGTGACGTTCGCCTTTGCCTCGCCCGCATTTGGCGAGCCTGCCTACTCGTCCGGCAAGATGACCGCCGTGGGCAGCCTCGTCACCGCGTCGGTGTCGCCGACGACCAGCGGCACGGTGTCGTTTGCCCGCGCCACGCTCGCCACGGCCGCCTGGGCGGCCTCGCACGCCTACGCCTACGGCGCCCTGGTGACCAGTGGCTCGAACGTCTACCTGTGCCTCGGCAACGGCACCTCGGGCACGACCGGCCCTACCAGCACCGCCGCAGGCGCCATTACGGATGGCACGGTTACCTGGGTTTACATCGGGCCGACCAGCAGCACAGTAACCGCTGACTACACTTGCGGTATCACCAGCGGCACTTTCGATATCGTGCTTGGCTCCACCACGATCACCGTGGGCGTTCAGGTGGACATCACCTCGTTTACTCAGTCGATACCAGTCGTCTGATATCGTAAGGGCGCGATCCAGTTCCGTTAGGGCTAATCCGAAATGGCAACATCAACCATATACCTAGTCGGCAACGGGACCAGCACTATTACTCCGACCTCAACCGCCACGTGGACGGTAGAGGCGTGGGGCGCTGGGCAGTCAGGTAATGACGGAACCGGCGCAGGCGGGACAGGCGGTTCTTGGGCCGAGATAACCAACTTCGCAGCCACCGAAGGCACGCCGGTATCCTTTGAGCTTGGTGCGCCCGGCCTCGGCACCTCTGGCGGCGTTAATAACGGTGGGGATACCTGGCTTTCAAATACAGGCGCGCAACCCACCACGACCACACAGGGTGTCCTGGCGCCGGGCGGCGGATCGACCACAACCGCTGTAGGCACCACCGTCTATGCCGGTGGTGTGGGCGGGGGCTTTGATGGCGGGACGGGCGGCGGTGGTGGTGCTGGCGGCCCTGGTGGAGCTGGTAAGGATGGTGGTGCCGGCGCCGCCGACACTGGCGGTGGCGGCGGTGGCAACGGCGGCGGCACGGCTGGCGGTAACGGTGCCGCCGACACTGGTGGTGCCGGCGGTAACGGCGTGGCTGGCACTGGTGGTGCCGGCGGCGCGGCCAATGCCGGCGGTGGGGCCGGTGGCGCCGGTTCTGGTGGCGGGGGCGGCGGCTACGCCGGCACGGTAACCACTGACGGCGGGGCCGGCGGCAACGATTTCGACAACGGTGGTGGTGGTGCTGGCGGGGGCGCCCTGTTCGCCGGCTCCTATGATGGTATTGGCGGCAACGGCGGCACGCCCGGAGGTGGAGGCGCCGATAGCACATCTGCCACCAGCCCAACATCCATCGGCCGGGGCGGCTGGTCCGTAATTAAGATTACGTTCACCAGCGATACCGCCAGCACGCAGACCCTCTATTTCGGCACGTATCCCGCGCCGACCACTACCACCGCCACGGCGGCGGTTGCGGTAGGGGCGCTTACGGCGGCATCCGTCGCCACCTCGAAGAACGTCGCTACGGGGGCGGCTGCGACCGGGGCCATCACGGCGGCGGGGGCCACCGCAGCCCAGACGAACCGCGCCACAGGGGCCGCCTCGCTGGGTGCGATGCTGGCAGCCGCCAAAGCCTCGTTCTCGACCGCCACTACCGCCGTCGCGGGGGCCACCCTCGGCGCGCTCACTGCGGCGGCCACTATAACCCAGCGCAACACGGCAGCCGCCGCGCCTAACACTGGGGCGCTGACGGCGGCGGCCACCGTCACCTCTACCGGCGGCTCCACGACGACCACAACTACCACCACGACCACGACGGCGGCCACGGTGGTAACCGGCAGCCAAAGTGATTTCGTGGGGCGCATCAGAGCGGCGCTACCGAAACGGTGGTTTCCGACTTCTCCTGAAAACGGACCGTCCGCAACGCCGATCCTGGACGGCATCCTTAACGGACTAGCCGCCGCATGGGCTTGGCTCTACAGCCTCTATTCCGATTGCTACACGCAGGGCCGCATCGCCACGGCGACCCTGGTTAACCTGGATATGATCGCCCTGGACTTCTTCGGCGTGAGGGTTATGCGGGGCGTATCCCAGTCAGATACGAGCTTTCGGCTGACCATCCAGCAAAACCTGTTGGCACCACGCGGCACGCGAGCGGGCGTGTCGATGGCGCTTCAGCAGCTCACCGGCAAGGCGCCGTGGATATTCGAGCCCGCCAACCCATCGGATACCGGCGGATATACGCTCGGCGGCGTTGGCTACGGCGTGGCCGGCGGATACGGCAACCTTAACCTACCGTATCAATGCTTCCTCACCGCCTACCGCCCGGTGCCGAGTGCAACGGGCCTCGCGAATGTCGCCGGGTGGGGCAACCCGCAGAGCTTCAATATCGGCGCGGGCGGGTGGCGAGGCGGCGCTATCGAGTGGGGCAATACGGACATGGTGACCGGACTGGTTACCGACGCAATGATCCAACAGTGCGTGGTAAACAACCAGCTTTGCGGCACGGTTGTTTGGATGAACATTTCAGACTGAGGATATATTATGGACCGCCAAATTGTTTACCCCGGCGCCATTCCGCTGGATACCGATGTTCTCAATACGGAGCGGAACGTCCTGAAGGCGATAGGCTACGCGCTCCAGGCCGCATTCGGCACGGGCACCTTGGTTGACGGGCTCACGTGCTCGCCAACCAGCCCGGCGAGCATGGCCGTCACGCTTAGCCAGGGCTCCATCATTTCGCTTCAAGAGGTGGACGCCAACGCCTTCGGCTCGCTTGCCGCCGACACCAATCCCCTTGTAAAAATGGGCATCAATGCGGAGGGCACGACCGCCTTCGCGATCACCGCGCCAACCACGCCCGGCTACAGTCAGAACTACTTGATTGAAGCGGAGTTCTTGGAGGCTGGCGGCACGCCGGTTGTGCTGCCCTACTACAACGCAAGCAACCCGAGCCAGCCCTATACCGGACCGAGCAATTCGGGCACGGCGCAGAACACGCAGTTGCTCGAAACCGTGGCGTTGCAGCTCAAAGCCGGCACGGCGGCGGCGGCCGGGACGCAGACCACGCCCGCCGTCGATCCGGGATATGTGGGCCTCTACGTCATCACGGTCAATTACGGACAGACCTCGATCACGGCCAGCAGCATCGTAGCCTATCCGACCGCGCCATTCATCTATACCAAACTCCCGCAAATTCGGCGCCGTCTCACCGGCAACCTGAGCTTGTATGTAAACGGCACGATTGGTAACGACAGCAACAACGGGCTCTCCCCTATCACGGCGTTCGCCAGCCTAAATGGGGCCTGGGATGCCATTGTTAACAATTTCGACCTGAACGGATACGCGGTCACCGTCAACATCGCGGACGGTAATTATGCTGGCCTTACCGCGTATGGCGCGCTGGTGGGCAATACTCAAGGCCCCGCTGGCGTGCTGTTTGTCGGCGACACCACCACGCCCGCCAATGTGACGATAACCGGAACCAATGCTCATTGCGTGCTCGCGGGGTATGGAGCCGCATTTTCGATGGCCGGCGTTAGCGTGTCTGCGACCGGCGCGGCTGCTGGGAATGCGGCGTCTGGCGTTGTTTCTGGCAACAGCAGCATCGTTATAATAACCGGCAACGTGTCGTTCGGTTCCGTTCCTGGGTATCATGTCTGGGCGTCAACAGAGGGGACGGTAGCTATTCTCGCTGGGGAATACACAATAGCCGGCGCCGCAGCAGCCCATCTTGCCTCGGGTGGAGGCGGTCAAGTAAATCTTCAAGCTTGCGCCGTGACGATAACCGGAACGCCAGCGTTCTCTGTGGCGTTTGCTTTCGCCACAGAACTCGGATATGTGCAGGCGCTTGGCTGCACATATTCTGGTGGCGCGACGGGAACTAAATACAATGCCGCGCTGAACTCAGTGATTAATACGCAGGGCGGTGGGGCCGACTATTTTCCCGGCAGCGTGGCCGGGACAACCGTAACCGGCGGCCAATACGTATAACCACTCTGTATCCAGACAGGACACAAAATGTATAATCCAGCAAATTGGTATTGGATCGTCGCGGGCAGCACAACCCAAGTCTGGGCGAGCGGCCGCAACGAGTATGTGCCCATTACGGACGCCACCTACACGGCTTGGCTTGCGTCCGGAAACGTGGCGACTAGGATCAGCACGGCGGCGAGCTTGGCGGGCGTTCTGATCCAGCAATGGCTACCCCTGTATATGCAGCAAGGGGTGACGCTCGTATCGGCCGGAACCCCGGCACTGAACGCCACATATGCCGCCGACCCTGCCACGCTGGGTAACATAACGGCGCTCTCAACGGGGCTTTCCGCCGGGCTCGTGCCCGGCGGCGGGACCACCTTCAGCTATCCGGACATAACGGGCGCGGAACACACCTTCACGAGCACCAACTTTCTAAACTTCGCGAAGGCGATGGAAACCCTTGAATATACCATTGAGCAGGCTATCGGGGCGCTCGTCTCCGGTGTCACGGCAACCGTGCCGAGCCTGTCTCTGTCTATCGCATAAAGGATGCGCACAATGGACAATGAGGCAGCCACAGAGCCGCTCAGCTTGCGTGTTGGGCAGCTCGACGGGCGACTGACCTCCCTGGAGGGCAGAGCGGATCGTTTCGAGGCCGCCGTGGGCGATAGTCTCCACTCCATCAACACCAAGCTCGACAATCTCGCGTCCGCTTTGTCCGTAAAGGTGGGCGAGCGGGCAGGGGTTGGATCGGTGTTCAAGGTGGTGGCCACCATTGCCGCCATGGTTTCCGGATGGCTGGTGGCGCTGAGCCACATCCACTTTAGCTAATATTCCGCCCGCCGTATCCCGGCGGGTGACTTTATCACGCGCCAGGGGATTGAAAACGGGCGCCATGCGCCTAGTTTCCGTATCCCCGGTGGATACAGGAGCGGAGACATGCGCGAATGAGTGAGCCGACAGCCAAGCAGATAGAGGCCCGCGAGGCCGTGGATCGCCTGGGCAGCATAGCGGAAGCGGCCCGAGAGTTGGGCATCGAACGATCCACCGTTGCGCAGCGCCTACGTGGGCACGCCGCGCACGCACTCAAGGGCCACCGTGCGCCCGTAGCCCCGATGCCATCGAATGATCCAACCAAACCGGGCGTGCCGGACGGCTTCCTGCTCAAGCAGGTCACCACGCAATACGGCGCGAACGGCGTGCGTGGGCACTCCGTCAAGGCCCGCGCCGGGAGCACCGACGTGGAGCCCATCCCGGCCGGGCTAGAACTGGTGGGCATCAGCCGCAATACGGACAGCAACGGAAACATAATCTCCAACTGGGATTTATACCGGAAGGATCGGTCCGCAAACAATCAGGAAATGCTGGAGGCCGCGCTACAGCGGGCGTTTGCCGAATGGGACGGCAAGGCGCCCCCGGTAGCCGGGCCTACGCATTCCGACGCTTCCAAGCTGGTGGTGTATCCCGTGCCCGATCTCCACTTCGGTATGTATTCGTGGGGCAAGGAAACCGGCAGCGACTACGACATCAAGATCGCCACGGACACCATGCTGCACAAGTTCGCGCAGTTGGTGGACCGCAGCGACTACGCGGAAACCGGCATTCTGCTGGGCCTGGGCGACTATTTTCACGCCAATGACCACACCGCAGCAACGCCGAAGTCCGGTCATCGGCTGGACGTGGATGCCCGCTGGCCCAAGGTATACGATGCCGGCGCCCGCCTAGCCGTGGCCATGGTCGATATGGTGGCGCGCAAGCACCGCCGCGCCGTCGTCCGCTTTCTCAAAGGCAACCACGACGAAGACGCAGCCGATACGCTGGGCGTCGCACTTAACCTGTTCTACTCGAACGAGCCACGTATCGAGGTGGACCGCAGCCCGTCCCTGTTCTGGTATTACCGCCACGGATCGACGCTGCTTGGCGCGACGCACGGGCACACCTGTAAGCCGGTGCAGATGGCCGGCGCCCTGGCCGTGGATCGCGCGCAGGATTGGGGCCTGTCCAAGCATCGGTATTTCTTTTACGGACACGTCCACCACAAGACCGCCGACAAGGTTAACGGTGTGCTGGTGGAGAGCTTCGACGCTCTGTGCCCGATGGATGCCTTTAACGCCGGCAGCGGTCACCGCTCGGGCCGCAGCATGCAATCGATCTGCTTCGACCTTGACGACGGCGAGCACGGCCGCCATATCGTCAATCTGTAGCCTACAGGGATACGAACGGAGGTTTGTGAATGGATGAAGTCAAGTTTCCCCCCGCCGGCCAGCCGGCTGTGGGCGCCGGGCACGAGTTCCAACGCGGGCCGGCGGACAGCAAAGCCCGTAAGCAGACGCCCGTGTTTAGCGGCGTCATCAACTACTTTCCGGACGCCCTGATGGATGTGGCCCGTCTCTCGTGGGCCGGCAACGAGAAACACAATCCGGGAGAGGCTTTGCATTGGGCTCGCGAGAAATCCCTCGATCACGAGGATTGCGTCGCGCGCCATCTGATCGACAGCCGCGCCTACACCGAAGAGGCCGGTCATCGGTTCCTGCATGCTACGTGTCTGGCGTGGCGCGCACTGGCACACCTCCAGACGTTGATTGAAGAACTTCGCACACAAGGAGTGCAATACCCATGAAGAACACCATTCGCGCCGCCATCCTGTTCGGCGGCCTGTCCGTTCTGGCCGCGTGCAGCAACGCGCCGGCCCCTACCGTATCCCAAGTGGCTACAAACCTTGCAACCCTGTCGCAAGCGGTGGCCGGCATCTCAACCGCACTCAGCGGAACGGTGCTGAACAGTGTCGAGGCCGCTGCGATCACCACCGCCGCGAACACGGTTGCCAAGGACGCACAATCCCTTGCGTCGTCCAGCGTTGGCAACACCAGCGCCGTGCCCACCTCGGTCGCGCAGGTGCAGGCCGATCTTTCCGCGCTGGCTTCCGTGGCGGCGTCCAACGGCGTGAGCGCCGCGCCCGCCGTTGCGTCCGCAATCGACGCTCTGGTGGCGGCGGCACAGACCATCATTACGGACGTGCAGGCACAATGACCGTCATCCACTACGAGCACCACGGCCGTGACGTGGCCGTTCGTGCCGAGCTGCAAGGCAAGCACCGCGAGCACTGTCTTTGCTTCCAAGGGTGCGCACGGTTCAAGCCCGGTGAGCCCGACCACTGCCAAATCGCAGCCGACACGTTCGCGAACTGCGTGAAGCACGGTCTGGTGACGCCTGTTTACGAGTGTCCGGAATACACAACCGGGCCAGCGTAAGCGGGATTTTTAGGGGGCCTTGCGCCCCCTTCTTTTTAACTTCAGCGATACGAGGCCCTGATGGTCGATGTCACCAAGCTGATGACGCCCGGCATGTATCATAATGACGTAGACTACGATTGCACTTGTGCGTCGCTCGTCAACGGCGCGCGGGTGCAGAGCTGGATACAAAACAACTGCGATCTGGTGGTTAATCCGGACGCGGTTCTGCAAACCTTCCTGAAAGCAACGAATTGGGTGGGTGAGGCATCCGAAGACCCCGGAGCCGATCCGGCCTATCTGCTCGGCTGGGTCAAGCGCAACGGCCTGGACATCGGCGCCCAAGCGCCGCTGGTCGTCGGCAAGGTCTCGACCTTTGCGACCACGGACCGCCAGAACTTAGCGGACACCGTCCGGTATAACGGCTGGGCATGGGTAACCCTGGCGCTTGATAAAGGCGACTGGGGCGTCACGGAAGCCTGCCGTCACCAAGTCATTGTCACACGTGTGACCGGGACTAAGGACACCGATTTCCTGGACATCGGCACCTGGAATATGTGGAAGCTGGAGAACTGGGAGTGGTTCGCCAAGCGGGTTGTTTGGGTGTGGCGGGTGACATTCGATCTGCCGCACGCGCCCGTTGCCGCCCCATCCCCAGTTGAGATCGCCGCGACGAAACTTACCGAGCCTAGCGAGGGTTTCCGCAGCCATCCCTACCAAGATCCATCGGGAGTTTGGACCATCGGCTACGGCAGCATCTATATCCAGGGCCGCCCGTCCAAGGGCCGGGTCACCGCCGACACGCCGCCGGTCGATGAGGCAACCGCCCGTATCTGGATGGAGAATGCCTTGCTGCCGGCGGAAGACGTTGTCCGTAAAGCGGTCAAGGTGCCCTTAACGGACGACGAAGAGGCGGCGCTGATCGACTTCGTCTACAACGTCGGCGGGGGGAACTTCCTCAAGAGCACGCTGCTGCGCATGCTCAACGAGGGCAATTACGCGGCGGCGGCGGGCCAATTCGCCGTTTGGGACGTGGCGGGTGGCCACGTGCTGGCCGGTCTGATGCGGAGGCGGGCGCTGGATGCAGCCCTGTTCCGCGCATGATTAACCCATATTGGGTCGGGCCTTTGCTGGTCTACGAATTTAACCCGGAGGAGCCCGAGCCCCAGCAACCGGCCTACCGCAAACCGGGGCGCCTGTTCCGCTTGTGGCGGCGCTTCGCCAATCTTTACTGGAGGTTTCGATGAACACTATGTCCACCGCCGCGACAACGAGCCTTGTCACGGCGGCTGTGATGGTTGGTATCCGCGCCGCGCACGTGGCCGTGGATACCGAGACGCTAGGCTATATGCTTCTGTTGGCCCATGCGGCGGCCCACGCTATGCTTCCCCTGGCGATGGCGCTATATGGGCGTCTGCTGGCCCTGGTCCAGCCTCGGGCGGCTCCGTAGTGTGCGGCTTTTTATCGGCGCCGCGATCATCGGTCTGCTGATATCCTCGGATCAGGCTACAGCTTCGGGGCGGTGCTTGTCGGCTGCGGCGGCTGGGCCGGAGGGGGAGTGCCTTATTTCGTTTGAGAGCCGCCTCGTTCCGTGCTAGATGCGTTCACATGGTCGGGCGCGATCGTATTGCGACGTGTGCGGGGGCCAACCCACCCTGCGACGTGTGCGGGGGCCAACCCACCCGTCGCCTTATTGTAGGCCAACATGCGAGCGAAAGCAAATGCCACGCCAATCAGCTAAATGTATAGCATCATCGCTTATGCGCTGCGTAGTCATCGCTGTCTCTGTCGGTTCCTGTTCACAAGCGTCCACGATGTCGGGCCGCTGGAGTAACTATGATTCGAACAAATCAAATCAGCAGACATTCAATAGAGATGAAGCCGACTGCATCCTTCGTGGAGATTCCCAATACGGGTCAGAGTGGGATGTGCCGCTAAATTTCACACGCTTGTGCATGGTATCTAAAGGATGGGTGCCAGACACGGCACAGGCCAAATGAAAAGCCCCGCCACCGTAACACGGTGAGCGGGGCTTTTTGCGTCTCTGGCCGCTACCTTCTACGCGCTACCGATTATTCCGCACGAGAACGAAGAGATCGCACAAAGATCGATGGGTCCGTCTTCGGAGATCGAACTCCTCCTGAGCGGTATGGTGATTGTAAGCCTCTTGCAAGTCCTGGATATCCGGGTCGTTGTCATTCGCAGCCCGGCGTTCTAGCAAAAACTGATGCACAATATCCGCGGCGTCCGGCTGGTCGGGTTCGGGATCGTTGATGTCGATGTTGTCAGTCATGGATGGCTTTCGGGGCACTCGTTACCGGTCATATTCCTCTTGCCAAGTCGTATCGGTCTGCTTATGCCTGTGACGGTCACAGTCTGACGTTCCTAACAAAAGCGGCGGGTGGCCGGAAACCCTCCGACGCAGGCGATTTGCTGCGTGCGCGCATCCTACCACGTCGGTAACGAGTTATCAACCCCCCGTGATCGCCTCCGCGACTACCCTACACCACATCCCACCCCGGTGCCGGCGCTGGCCGGGCCGGCGCGTCCCCAAAGATCACCTTGGCGGCCACGGCCGGGTCCGAAACCATAGTGGCGCCGTAGCGAAGGGACACTACGCCGGTTGGGTTGAATACCTTGAACTCGTGCGACGTGCCGATGGCCAGCGTTGCCGGTCCGGAAAGCGTGACGCCTACGGCGGGCGGGATATCTTCAGGCCCGTAGACGACGAAGCCCTTTTCGGTAAGCCACCACCGGGCGAGATTGGTCAGCGCTTGCATGCTTAGTCTTCCTTGAAGTTGTAGCACATGATGCACAACCGCTTTTTGCGTGTGATGATGTCGGTATTCAGCCGGGGCAGATATTTGTCGAGGTAGGCCCGCTCCGTGGCGGACAGGGCTTCCTTGGGGCAGGGTGTCCAGGCCCATGCGTCGAAGGCTCCAGCCTTGGTCACCGCGTGACCATGCACGCGAGCGTGAACGTTCACCGACTGACCGAGGTAGACCAGCTCCGGCCCCTGAAACAAAAAGTAGACGCCGCACACCTCCCCGGCGATGTCCGGGCGGGGGATCGCCGGCAGGGTTGCCGGGTCCACCAGGGGCACCGGATCGCGACGGTTCGGCCGGTAGCTTTCACGATCATAGTGTATGGGTGGTGGGGGCGGCGGGGGCGGTGGGGGAGGCTCCACCTCGTAGGCGCTCACCGGCAGCGGCTCCCGCGTGCCATCAGCGCAGCGGATGAACGGGCGCCCGTCCACCAGCTCGATATCAAGGCTGATTTCCATGCCGCCTATGTAGCCCGTCTGGATACGACTTCAAGGGAACGCGTATCTGTCGGGGGCTAAGTCCTTGTTTTTAGGTTGGCGGGTTAGAGGGGAGATGCGCCGTAAGCAATTGAAAATATTACAAATAGCGACATCTGGTGGATGTCACCGATAAATACGATCGTCATGTGCGCCCTTCGTTCGAGCCCGTCCTGGTGGCGGGCGGCAGCGCGATTTGGCGCCGGACGCATGCTGTTTGTAAACTCGGCGGCGATCCGAACCGAAGGACCAGCCCGGGATGAATGACCAGCTTTTCGAAGACCCACAGACCGTCCTGGACCGCATCCAGCACCAGGCCACGCGCTACGAGACGCCATGTGGCGACGGCAAGATGATCTGGCACCTATGGGACCAGTCCGGCGGCTGTGCACCCGTCGTCGCGTTGTTCCATGGCGGCGCCGGTTCCTGGCGCCACTGGATACGCACCATTCCAGCCTTGGTCCGCAGCTATCGCGTGCTCGTCCCCGATCTGCCAGGGCTCGGCGAATCGGATTTTCCACCTGTCGGGGATGACGCTGTTGCCATCGCGACCATTGTCGCCGACGGGATCGATGCCATTGTCGGCGGCGGCACGTCCTACGATGTCGTCGGTTTCTCCTTCGGCGGCACCATGGCCGCCTGCGTCGGCGCCTTGCGCGGCAAGCGGGTTCGCTCCGTCACCATCATCGGGTCGTCTGGCGTCGGCGCCATCGGGTCCGCGGTCAATCTGGAGAAAGTCCGCCACCTGGAGGGGCAGGAGCGGCACGACACCCACCGGATCAACCTCAATCGCCTGATGATCGCCGACCCGGCGAAGATCGACGACCTGGCGATCGCTGATCCAGGACTGGAACACCGTGCGGTCGCGTCTGCGGACCCCGGCGATCTCGCGCAGCGGCGCGATCATGAAGGCGATCGACCAGTTGCAGTCGCCGCTGAACGGCATGTGGGGCGAACTCGACGCCCCCGCCAACCCGAAGGGCCCCGAACGCGTGGCGACGTTGCGCGCCCATTGCCCGGACGCCGACATCCGCCTGATCCCCGAGACCGGCCACTGGGCTGCCTACGAATCCGCCGACACGGTGAACGCGATCCTGCTGGAGATGCTGGCGCGCACACGGCCCTGATCCGGCGGGCGATTGCGCGGGAGGAAACAGGCAATGAACGAACGATCCACCAACGAACCGTCCGCGGCCCGGGCGAGATGATCGGCAACGCCGGCCCCGGCATGCTGAGCGGCCTGCGCGTGATCGAGATCGCGGACGAACGCGCCGAATACACTGGCCTGCTGCTCGCCGGCCTCGGCTGCGAGGTGATCAAGATCGAACCGCCGGAGGGCAATGCCACCCGCCGCATCGGCCCGTTCCTGAACGACGAGCCGGGGCCGGAACGGTCGCTGTTCTTCTGGAACTACAACCGGGGCAAGAAATCCGTCGTGCTTGACATCCAGAAACAGCCGAAGGCGCTGCTGCGACTGCTGGAGGGCGCCGACATCCTGCTGGATTGCTCCTGCGGCGGCCTGAACACCGCGCTGGGGCTGGACCGGGAGGCGCTGAACGGCAAGTTTCCGGCATTGATCACCGCGCGGATGACGCCGTTCGGCGATGACGGCCCATGGGCGGATTTCAAGGCGTCCGACCTGATCCATCTCGCCCTGGGCGGCGTGATGATGAATTGCGGTTACGATCCCGATCCGAATCTGCATTACGACACGCCACCGATCGCACCGCAGGTCTGGCACGCCTACCACATCGCCGGCGAGCAGCTCGCCACCGGCATCATCGCCGCCCTGATCGCCCGGCATCGCACCGGCCATGGCCAGGACGTTTCGGTGGCGGTGCATGAGGCGGTGTCGAAAAACCCTGAACTCGACATCATGCACTGGGTGATGCGGCGGGTGCCGCTGTGGCGTCTGACCTGCCGGCATGCGCTGGAGACGCCGAACCATTCGCCAAGCATCATGCACACCAAGGACGGCCGCTGGTACATTTCGCACGGGATGGGCGCGCGCGACCTGAAGGCACTGGTGCCGTTACTGTCAAGCTACGGCATGCAGGCCGATCTGCAACCGCCGCCGCCGGATGCCGACCTGAAGGCGCGCGCGGTGCCCGGCTCGACTGCCAGCGACGAAGCCAGGGCGCACATGATCGACGTGGTGCAGCGCTTCGTGCGCGCCTGGACTTATGCAGGACATGCCGTGGCTGGAGGCGCAGGAGGCCGGCCTGCTGTGGGCGCCGATCCGCAAGCCGCACGAAAATGCGCTCGACGAGCACTGGATCCAGCGCAAATCGTTCGCCGACGTCTATCATCCGGAACACGGCCGTTCGTTCCGCTATCCGACCAGCAAATGGCTGACCACGAAGACAAGCTGGCAGGTCGGCCGCCGCGCCCCGCTGCTGGGCGAGGACACCGAGACGATCCTGGCCGAGGAGCCCCGACGCCCGACGGTGCCGGCGCAGCCGAAAGGCGACGGCAACCCGGTGATCTCCGCGCTGCACGGCAAGCCGTTCCCGCTGCAGGGCGTGAAGATCCTCGATTTCGCCTGGTTCCTGGCCTCCGCCGGCGGGACGCGCTTCCTCGCCGCGATGGGCGCGGAAAGCTACAAGGTGGAGTGGAAGGACAACCCCGACACGCGCCTCGCCGCCATGGCCCCGGTCGGCGGACGTGCGGCGCGGGACGCGGCGACCGGTCCTCTGCCCGGCGTGAAAGACCCCGACATGGGCGGGCAGTTCAACAACAAGAACGCCGGCAAGCGCGGGATCTCCCTGAACATCCGCCACCCGAAGGGTCTCGCCGATCGCCAAGGACCTTGTTCGCATCTGCGACATCGTCGCCGAGGGCTTTTCGCCCGGCGTGCTGCAACGGCTCGGTCTGGGCTACGACGTGATGAGGAAGATCCGGCCGGACATCATCTACATCCAGCAGGCCGGCATGGGCGCGCACGGCACCTATGGCCGGATGCGCACCGTCGGCCCGGTCGCAGCGGCGTTCGGCGGGCAGGCCGACATGTCCGGCCTGCCGGAACCCGCCATGCCGGTCGGCTGGGGCTATTCCTACCTCGACTGGATGGGCGCCTACGGCTACGCGCTGGCGCTGCTCGGCGCGCTGTATCATCGCGACCGCACCGGCGAGGGCCAGTGGATCGACGCCTCGCAGTGCGAGTCGGGACTTTTCCTGACCGGGACGTCGATCCTGGACTGGTCGGCGAACGGGCGGGAATGGCGCCGTTACGGCAACCGATCGCCCTACAAGCCGGCGGCCCCGCATGGCGCCTTCCGTTGCAGGGCAACGACCGCTGGGTCGCCATCGCCTGTTTCACCGGAACCGGAATGGCAGGCGCTGGCACGGGTCGCCGGACATACCGAATGGCTGGACGACGCGCGCTTCGCCACCCTGGCGGACCGCCTGGCGCATCAGGACGCGCTGGAGGCGGCGATCGGTGCGTGGACCGCGACGCGCACGGCCGAAGACGTGATGATGGCACTGCAAGACAGCCTCGGTTCCCGCCGGAGTCTGCCAGAACGCCGAGGACCGTTGCGACAACGACCCGCAGCTTGCGCCACCTGAAATGGCTGACCGAGGTGACCGGCACCAAGATCGGCACCTGGCCGGTTTATGAGTTGCCAATGAAACTATCACGCACCCCGGCGTATATCGGTGGTCCGATCGATCGCGGCGCGCCGGGTTATGGAGAGGACAACGCCTGGCTGCTGACCGAACTGCTCGGCATGACGGCATCCGACGTGCAGCGGCTGAGCGGAGGAGGGGGTTATCTGACCGCAGGAGAAGGTTATGTGATCGGAAGTTCCTGTCCTGACAGGAAATACCGCGGACCGAAGGTCAGGCGCGCGAGGCGGCTTGTCCCGTCCAGGCGTCCCACCAGATCGGGACCGCCGCGACGGGAAGCGGCCGAGCGGCGAGGAACCCTTGAACCTCGTCCGCGCCGAGATCGCGCATGTGCTCCCAGATCGCTTCGGTTTCCACGCCCTCGGCCACCACAGTCAGACCGCGCGCCTTCGCCTGGGCGATCGTTTTGGCCAGGAATCGCTGGACCATGGGCTGCTCGGCCACCCGCTGAACCGGTTCCTTGTCGAGTTTCAGGCTGGTGAACGGCAAGTCCAGCAGCGGCGCCAGTCGCAGGACAGCGGGGCCAACGTCGTCGATAGCGGCGCCATAGCCGAGGCCGCGCAACCGTTCCAATGAGCGGCGCAGCGTCGGGATATCGTCGACCGGGCGGCTTTCGGTCAATTCGATGACGATCTGGCTGGCCGCCAACCCGGCGGCGATTCGATGTTCTTCCAAACGGTCCAGCGCGACGGGCTGCAGCAGCACGTCCAACGGGAAGTTCACTGACATCCGCAGATCTGCGTCCGGCCAGGAACGGGCCCGCGAGATCCGCGAAGGCACGGGCGGACACCAGACCGGTCAGTTCGGCGCCGAGCCCCGCGTCTTCGATCTGGGGCACGAAACGGTCCGGCAGCAGCGTTCCCCGTTCCGGGTGATTGAGCCGAGCGAGCGCCTCCAGGCCGATGGGACGGCGGTCGACGATGCGGATGATTGGCTGGTAGCGGGTTTCGATCATCGTGCCTTGCAGCGCCGCCCTCAGCTCGGCCGCATCCATCGTGCGTCGGTCACGCGGAAGTGTGCTTGCCATCAAGGCTGCGACAACGGACCGCGAGGTCGCGGTGGGTACGACGCGAATACGGGGACGTTCGCAGCCGGTCGATCCCAACACGAGCATATCCGTATCTGGTGCAGCCACTTCGGTGGCGAGGTCGGCGAGTTCGTCGAAAAGGCCCTCGGCATCGTTGTGGTCAACCAATATGTGGGAATAGTGCGATGCTATCCCGGCCAGTCGTGCGAGAGCGTCGCGGGCGTCGCAGGTGAGCACCTCGCCACCGCCCAGTTGCCTTGTCGCGCCGTGGACCGCTTTGGACCACTTCGCGCTGCGGCTGACGAGAATCAGGTTGATCTCACACAGACGCGAATCAGGGGGCCCTCCAGGTCCAGGGGACGTATCAGATAGTGCGAGCAGGCTTTTCTCCATGCGATCGTGCTAGCTCATTCAACGAAATAAATCGAGAGAAATCCCGGTAATTAGATGTGAAAACTGCATGATTTAGTCAATAGTAATTAACTGCAAAGAGCTCCTGGCCCGATTGGCGAGCCAGGTTGGCCAAATAACCAAAATTCTCGGCAACTTATGCTAGATTGAAACTAGCCTTCCGTTTCTCCACGAACGCCGCCATGCCCTCCTTCTGGTCCGGCGTGCCGAACAGCGACAGAAAAAGTGCACGCTCGTGCCGCACGCCCTCGGCGAGAGTCGTTTCGAAGGCCCGGTTAACGGCCTGCTTGGCGAACTGGACCGCCACCGGAGATAGATTGGCGATATGGCTGGCAATTTTCATTACCTCCGGTAGCATCTGGTCGGCTGGGAACACGCGCGATACGAGATTAGCTTGTTCCGCCTCCGCGGCGTCCATCATGCGGGCGGTCAGAACCATGTCCATTGCCTTGGATTTTCCGACCGCTCGTGTCAGCCGCTGGGTGCCCCCGGCACCGGGAATGACGCCGAGATTGATCTCCGGTTGGCCGAATTTTGCCGTGTCGGCGGCGAAGATCATGTCGCACATCATCGCCAGTTCGCAGCCACCCCCGAGGGCGAACCCGGCGACGGCGGCGATCACCGGCTTTTTAACGCGGAGCACGCTCTCCCAGTTGGCACCGATGAAATCCTCGACCATGGCCGCGGGGTTGGTGCGGTCGCGCATTTCCTTGATGTCCGCTCCGGCTGCGAATGCGCGGTCGTTGCCGGTGATGACGATGGCGCCGATCGCATTGTCGGCGTCGAAGGTCAAAAGCTGCGCGCCGAGCTCCTTCACCAACGCGTCGCACAGCGCGTTCAACGCGGCGGGCCGATTCAGGCGGATCAGTCCTACGCGGCCCTGAGTTTCGACAATGATGTTTTCATAGGCTGGCATGAGGTACGTCTCCTGAACGGGGTGGGTCCTGCGCCAGACAACACGGTTCTGGCGCGACCGACCGGTGAAGCATACCAGAGCCAGACGATCCGCACAGGACACAGACATTCGGCCCGATCCGGACGGGTTCAAGTGTACGATTTCGCGTCCGTACGCATAAATCCAATGCAAGGAAGACCAATTATCTTCCATGCCCATCGGTTCCACCTGCCGAGACAACAAACGGTTACGTCTCGCTCGACGCGAGCTGGAGCACTATGATGAAGACCCTGATCCTGGCCCTGTGTGCCGCCCTCAGCCTGGGCGTTGGTGTCGCCAACGCCGGTAACCTGGGGCAGGCCACGCCGCAGCAAAGCGGAAATCAATTCGATTGGACCGCAGTGGGAGCCGGCTGGGGCTGAAATCTCAAGCGCGAGGCCGGTGGGCACGCCGGCGCCGCGGACCGGAACGCGCGGGAGCGTGCTCTGGCCGGCACGGTGGCACCGTCCAAAATCCGGCTGACTCGTCCAAGATCCCAGGACCGGCTTTGGTCCAGAACTCAGAATCCCCGACATAGATAAGGCATGCTGCGATGGTCACGTATTCGAACATCATTGTCCCTATGGTCAGCGCTCCCGCTCTCAGCCGGCGCTCCGTGCTTGCGATGATGGCGATCGCCGCCACGCCACTGAGTCGCCAGGCGGTTGCCGCCACCGCGCCGGATGCGACCGCGACGATCAGCCGCTTCAACGACGCACTGCTCGCCACGATGAAATTGGGTGGGCGAACTGATTTCAGCCAGCGGTTTCAGGCGCTGGCGCCCGCGATCGATCGAGCATTCGACCTGCCGGCGGTGCTGGCGGTGTCTGTCGGCCCCAGCTGGCCGAGCCTGTCGCCTGATCAGCAGAGCCGCCTGCTGGACGCTTTCCGCCGCTACACGGTAGCCAGCTATGTGGCCAATTTCGACAGCTACAATGGCCAGACATTCAGTGTCTCGCCCGATACGCGCGCCGTCGGCGCGGGCAGGGTGGTCGTGCGGAGCCAGATTACGCCGGTCAATGGTGACCCGTCCGAGCTTGACTATGTGATGACGCAGACGCCGTCGGGCTGGAAGGTGGTCGATGTGCTTGCCGCCGGGTCGATCAGTCGCGTGGCGGTGCAGCGGTCGGATTTCCGCCACCTCCTGTCGCATGGTGGGGGCAATGCCTTGCTGGCCAGCCTGCAGCGCAAGACCTCCGACCTTTCAGGTGGCGCGCCGGCTTAGACCCGCCGCCTGATCCGGATCACCCAGCGACCTCGGGCTGATGAAAAACCCGGGCCAGTCATAGACCAGGATGGTCCGTTCAGGTACGGAGCAGAGCGTTGCGCCTGGGGCAGAAATGCTCTGGAAACAGACCGAAGGGGTGGTCCGCGGCTTTCGGTTTCGCGGGCAATACCAAGCTTCGGGTATGGTTCATCGCTGCGTCCGGGGGCAGTAGAACGTGCTGCGGCCCGATTGCGCGAGCCGGCGCACACCCGAGCAGGAGCCCGCACCTGGGCAGACGGGGCAGGGCTCTCCCTCGCGCCCGTAGACTTTCCAGGCGTGCTGGAAATAGCCCAGTTCGCCGTTGGTCTGGACGTAGTCGCGCAGCGACGAACCGCCGGCGGCGATCGCTTCGGTGAGTGTCTGCTTGATTGCCGGCACCAGCCGCCGGGCCCGTCGCCCCCGGAACCGTTTGCGCCAGACCGTTGCGGCGAGATGCCGGCGCGAAACAGGGCCTCGCACACATATATGTTGCCCAGACCGGCAACGATCTTCTGGTCGAGCAAAGCGGCTTTGATCGGCGTCTTCTTGCCTTCCAGCGCGGCGGTCAGAACGGCGACCGAAAATGCGTCATCCAATGGTTCTGGTCCGAGCCCGGCCAGCCGCCGGTGCTGGTCTTCCCGATCGGTCTCGATCAGATCGACCGACCCGAAGCGGCGCGGATCGACGAAGCCGACACGCCAGCCGTCGTCCGTCTCCATCTCCAGGTGCTCGTGTAGAGTGATGTCGTTGCGGCCGACTGGCTCCACCAGCATGCGCCCCGACATGCCCAGGTGCAGCAGGACCGACCACCCGCTGTCCAGCCGCATCAGGATGTATTTGGCCCGGCGGCGGAAGCCGGTCACCCGCGCGCCGGTCAGCGTGGCCGCGAGACCCGGGGGCAAGGGCCAGCGCAGATCCGGCCGCCGAGCGACGGCACGCAACAGCACCCGCCCTTCCAGGCGCGCCTGGAGGCCTCGCATCACGGTTTCGACTTCGGGGAGTTCCGGCATACGGGACTTCAGGCTATACATCCGGACCATGACCGACAATCCCGCAACGACCGTCGACTTCGGCTACCGTTCGGTAGATCCAGCCGAGAAGGCGGGATTGGTGCGCGCCGTGTTCGACAGCGTGGCGCCACGCTACGACCTGATGAACGACCTGATGTCGCTGGGCATCCACCGGATCTGGAAGCGGATCTTGATCAGCGACCTGCAGCCCCGGCCGCATTACACACTGCTGGATCTGGCCGGAGGGACCGGCGATATCAGCTTCGGCTGGCTGAACCGCGGCGGCGGGCCGGTGCTGCTGACGGATATCAATGCGTCCATGCTGTCGGTCGGCCGGGATCGGGCATTGAACCGCGGTCTTTCGGATCAGCTCAGGCTCGTGGTCGCCGACGCCGAGAAACTGCCGCTGCCTGATCGCTGCGTCGATCGGGTCTCCATCGCCTTCGGTCTCAGGAACTGCACCGACAAAGCGGCGGTCCTGCATGAGGCTCGGCGCGTGCTCAAACCGGGCGGGCGGTTCCTGTGCCTGGAATTCTCCCACGTCAAGGTGTACGCGCTGACGCCGATCTACGATACGTGGTCGTTCAAGGTGCTGCCGCGCCTGGGCCGCATGGTCGCCGGGGACGAAGAGAGCTACCGCTACCTCGCCGAAAGCATCCGCACCTTTCCGAATCAGGCTACCCTGGCCGAAATGATGGGTGACGCCGGCCTCGCCCGCGTGAAGATCCGCAACCTGTCCGGCGGCATCGCCGCGATCCATTCGGGGTGGCGGCTGTGAGTTCGCGCCGGGCTGGGACAGGCGGGGACGGCATGAACGGCAAACACGTCCTGCTGATCATCTCCGGCGGTATCGCTGCCTATAAGGCGCTGGAGCTGATCCGCCTGCTGCGCCGCCAGGGCTGCGGCGTCACCTGCGTGCTGACCGACAATGGCGGCCAGTTCGTCACGCCGCTGTCGCTGCAGGCGCTGAGCGAGTCGAAGGTCTATTCCGACCTGTTCTCGCTGACCGATGAATCGGAGATGGGGCACATCCAGCTTTCGCGCTCCGCCGATCTTCTGGTGGTGGCGCCGGCGACGGCCAACATCCTGGCGAAGATGGCGGCCGGCCTGGCCGATGACCTTGCCTCCACCGTGCTGCTGGCGACGGACAAGCCGGTCTTGGCTGCTCCGGCGATGAACGTCCGGATGTGGCTGCACAAGGCGACCCAGGCCAACATGGCGGTGCTGATGCAGCGGGGCGTCCAGATCGTGCAGCCCAATGAGGGTCCGATGGCGTGCAACGAGTTCGGTCCCGGGCGCCTCGCTGAACCGCCGGATATCCTGGCGGCGATCGAGAAAATCCTGGTCCCGGTGTCCGGACCGCTGAGCGGCCGGCACGCTCTGGTCACCAGCGGCCCAACGCAAGAGCCGATCGATCCGGTGCGCTACATCGCGAACCGCTCGTCCGGCCGGCAGGGCCATGCCATCGCGGCGGCGCTTGCCGAACTGGGCGCGCGGGTGACACTGGTAAGCGGTCCGGTCAGCGTCCCCGATCCGCCTGGCGTCACGGTCCGCCGCATCGAAACCGCGCGGCAGATGCTGGACGCCTGCCGGTCGGCGTTGCCGGCCGACATCGCGGTTTTCGCCGCCGCGGTGGCCGACTGGCGCGTCGAACACGCCTCGGCCGGCAAGATCAAGAAGCAGTCCGGCACGGCGCCGCCAAGCCTCACCCTGGTGCCCAATCCGGACGTCCTGGCGACCATCGCCGCCGCCGGCCCAGCCCGCCCGACCCTCGTGGTCGGTTTCGCGGCCGAAACCGATGACCTGATGGCGAACGCGCAAGCCAAACTGCGGCGCAAGAACGCCGACTGGATCGTCGCCAACGACGTCTCGCCCGAGACCGGCATCATGGGCGGTGTGGAGAACGCGGTCCATATCGTCTCCGCCAGTGGGATCGAAACCTGGCCGCGTCTCAGCCAAGGATGACGTCGCCGGCCGTCTGGCGCGCCGCATCGCCGAGGCGCTGGCCTGAGCGCGTACGGCCGGGGCTGATGCGTCCACAGGTGCCGGCGGACTGGCGCGAGATGCTTGGGTGCTCCGGGCGGCGGCAGACAGCCACGTAGCCGTATGGGAATTATCCCGGCGATCACGCCGCCGGCGGCTATCGCGCATGGGGTCCACCGCGGCACCAGCCCACCGTTCCGGGGCGGGTGCACGCGACAGCACGGGGGGCGAAGCCTGCTCCGGGGATGATCCACAGTATGGGGGACTTCGGAACCACCACGATAGACCATTTTCAGCCTGACTGTGCAGGCCGAAAATGGTCTATCTCTTTGTTTGATCGCATGATTCACGCGCCGGGGACGTTCCGCTGAGCGCGATCATGCTCTAGTGGGGCAACTCCAGTGTCACCACGGTCCCGTCCTCGCCGTCCATTGAAAGCGAACCGCCGTGTCGAGCGGCGAAGGCTCGGGCGAGAGCCAGGCCCTCGCCCGACCGCGGCGCGCTGGCGAAGCCCCAGCCATTGTCCAGCACCGTGAGGATCGTGCAGTCCTCGTCGGTCACCAGCCGGACGGCGATCCGTCCACTGGGGCGGCCCTTCATGCCGTGCTTGACGGCATTGCTGATCAACTCGTGCGTGCTGCGCAGCACCGCTTCACGCAATTCCGTGGGGCAGGAGCCGCGGACCGATACCCCGACACGGATGACCTGGTCGGCATCGCGCATCATGTCAACGACCGCCCCGGCAAGCTGACGCAGCCGCTCAGCCATCGATCCCGGTGCACCGGTGAGGCCGAACAGCGCATGGGAGATCGTCGCGGACAGGCAGATCCGGTATTCCAGCTCCCGAGCGATCTTTTCACCCTGCGGGGTGTCGCGGAGCCCCGGCGCCTCGGCGATCAGTCCGAGAATACGCTGCAGCGTGTTCTTCGTGTGGTGGCGCAATTGCCGAAGGTCGATTTCGTGGTCACTGCCGACGTCGACTTCCTGTTCCCGCTCCATCGTGTCGGCGGCACGGTCGAACGGAGGCCGCTTGCCCTGGCGCACGAGCAGGCGCGCTGTGCTGGACGTATAGGCGGCGAGGTGAGACATGTCAGAAGCCCTCTTCGTTTCGGTGCGCCATCCTGTGTCGTCACGCACCGCGGACAGTGGAGCCTTGATACAAGGTTGGCGCGGCATACGGGTATGGTTCGGACCGTATGTGGGAAAATTTCCCACGTCAATCCATTTTTGTTTTCGCGTGGGCATTTTTCCCACAGTGGATTGTGCTAAGGCGTATCAAGCAAGGATAATTCAGCCGCGATATGCCTCCTTCTCGCCCTCAGCCGATACCGCCGGCGTCGCTGCTGAAAGCGGCCCGCCGCCTTATGCGGCCGTTGGTGCGCCTGATGATGCGCAGCGGACTGACCTTTCCGACCCTCTCTGACGCGCTACGCCGGCTGTATGTGGAGATCGCGGTCAACGACGTGCTCACCGATCCAAAAGCCTGTACCGACAGCCGCATTAGCCTGCTGACCGGGGTCCATCGCAAGGAAATCCGGCGCTTGCGGACGATGCCGGCGGATTCAGAGGACGCGCCGGACATTGTCACGCTGGCCAGCCAGATCGTCGCGCGCTGGGTTGGCACAGCCCGTTTCATCGATGCGGAGGGGCGGCCCCTTGCATTGCCGAGGACCCATAAGGACGAAACCGGCGCTCATCCGTCATTCGATGAATTGGTGGCCTCGGTCACCAGCGACATCCGGCCCCGCGCCGTTCTGGATGATCTGCTGGGTCATGGCGTGGTCTTCCTGGACGACAAGGACCGGGTTCAGCTGAACACAAAGGCATTCATTCCCCGCCCCGGCGGAGAGGAGCAACTGTTCTATTTCGCCCGAAATTTGCACGATCATGTCGCCGCGGCAGTGGCGAACATCAGCGCGACCGGAACGCCTGCGGTTCCTGGATCGCAGCGTGCATTATGATCATCTGACGCCGTCTCAGGTTCAAACGCTGCGAGCATACGCACGTGAGGCCGCCATGCGCCTGCTGCTGGATGTCAATCGGCTTGCACAGGAGTTGACGAAAGCTGCGCCGGATTCTGAGCCGCAGCGGCCGCAACGGATCAATCTTGGGATTTACCTGTTCGACGAAGAGGACCGGCCCGCCGCCGGCGATGACAGGCGATAAAGCAGCTGGGTCGCTTCCCCGTCTTCATCGTGAGCGTGGTGTCGACGTGCGCGACACGGCCGCCGCGGCTGGATACGGGCAGCGCGAACGCGAACGGCCTGTCCGGCGATCTCGCGCCGATCGGATGGGATGGCACCTCCCTGAGGGCTGTCCCCGTAGTTGCAGAATGCAGCATCGGCGGTACGGGCGCCGCGCGGCAGCTTCTGTGACCGGGCGGCGCCGAGCGTGCTGTCGGCGGAACGGGCATCGTCGGTGTCCTCAGCGGCTTCGTGGACGGGATCGATATCCGATACGATGGCCCCCCGGATCGACGTCGATGGAGACGCGTCGGCGGCATCTGCCTTGCGGGTCGGACAACTGGTTGCGATCCGAGCCGAGGGCCGGCCAACGCGCCGCGTGCTGAGACGAGGTGTGAATTCGATAGAGTTCCCGCGTGTTGGGGCGATATGAATGCCGTCTCGCCATTCTGATCGCTGATTGGCGGACGGTGGCAGGAAGGTCGTTGGGCGATCCCGGCAATGGACTCCTTCGATAAACGTGTCCCTTAGGCAAGAAAACGGTATGATCCCGCCGACGACTGGTCCCGCGACGTTACGTCCACGGCCGGCACACAACGTGTCCGGCGACGGTCAGGTCATTGCCAGGAAGCAGCGACGGGTCCTGGGGCGCATCCTGGCGCTCCTGGTCCTTTCGGCGTGTCTGGGCGCGACAGCCGCCGCAGCCGGCGTCGTGCTGTACCAGGCGGGACGGACACCCAGCGAATGGGCACCCTACCTGCAGCGGCGTGCGCTCAAGCATCGGCCGCTGATCGTCGACACGGTCGGTCTGGTGGCGCAGTGGCTGATCTACGCCGATCGCATCGCGGTGCCCGCACCGTTCAAGCTGCCTGCGTTCCTGGGCGCGTCGGTTGACCGCTCCGGGGCCGTACCGGAAGGCCGCCTGCGGCTGGTGTCGTCGTTGCAGGCGCTCAGCGACGCCGTCGCCCACGCCAAGCCCGGCGATGTCATCCAGCTTGAACCGGGGCAGTACCGTTTCAGCGGCTACTCCATTAAGTTCAGCCAGCCCGGCACCGCCGCCGCCCCCATCACGCTACGCGCCGCCAGGCTTGGCGATGCGGTCATCCAGTCCGACACGGTCGAGACATTCCATGTCTCTGCGCCGTTCTGGCGGTTCGAGAACCTGATCATGCGCGGCGTATGCAGTGACCACACCAATTGCGAGCACGCCATCCATATTGTCGGTGGTGCGACCGACGTGCTGATCCGCAACAACCGCTTCGAGGACTACAATGCCCACATCAAGATCAATGGTGAGGGCGGAAGTTTCCCTGACCGTGGTGTGATCGAGGGCAACACGTTCACCGACACCGCCCCGCGCATCACCGACAATCCGGTCACGCCGATCGATCTGGTCGCTGCCAGCGGCTGGCATATCCGCGCCAACATCATCGCCGACTTCGTCCGCGGCAACGACGCCCGCGCGACCTATGGCGCCTTCGTCAAGGGCGCCGGGGAGGGCAACGTGATGGAGCGGAATCTGGTGGTCTGCGAGTGGAAGCTGCGCGGCGTTCCGGGCGCGCACGTCGGGCTGTCGCTGGGCGGCGGCGGCACTGATCTGTATGCGCGGCGCGACGAGGGTCGCAGCGGGTTCGAACAGGTCGGCGGGATCATCCGCGACAACCTCATCGTGTCGTGCGACGACGACGGCATTTACCTGAACCGCGCCGCGCGGTCGGTGATCGATCACAACACTCTTCTCGGCACGTCTGGTATCGACGCCAGGTTCGTGGAGACGTCGGCCACGGTGACGGCAAACATCGTCGATGGTCCGGTTCGCGCGCGGGACGGAGCCTTGCTGCGGGCGCGCGACAACGCGGCGGCGTTCCTGTTGGGCCTGTTCGCCGGTTGGCACCCGCAGCGCGGTTTTTTCAGCGACCCGGCCAGGCTGGATCTGACGTGGCGGAAGCAGCCCGAGCAACTGCCTGACAGCGATCCGAGGATCGACCTGTGCGGCGGCCAGCGCGGCGCGCGGTCCGTCCCCGGCGCGTTCGACGATTTCTCCGGATGCCTAGCCGGACAATAATTCGGTCGCCAGCGCGTCCCACTCCTGGTCCAGCGGCTCCGTCGCAGGCGTCCGTCCCGCGCGATTGTACCAGTAGCGGGCGTTGGACAGGTCGGGCTCCTTACGATGCAGATACGCATGGACCGCCGCGCCAGCCGGGCCGGGATCGGCCTGAGCGCACTCGTGCGCCTTGTTCCAGTCGCCCTTGGCGTCCCACCACAGGGCTTGCAGCGGCAGCGAGGCGGAAGCCGGCGGCGCGGCGGCGGGAAGCGAGGCGCGGAATTCCATCAGGTCCATGGCTCAGGCCACCTCTGGGGTGAGCGTGTCGTCGTGGGTCCGATCGGGTGTGAGCGAGTTGTCCGGTAGTTCCATCGGGGATGGCTCCGACCTTGGGTGGCGAAATGCTTCGCAAATCGGCGGGATGGCGGGGATCAGGGTGAGGCGCATGGGCTGAATCCTGCGACGGCGACGCGGACGGCGCAAGATGGCCGATAGAGTTTCGCCGGGACGGCTAGACCATTTTCAGCCTGACTGTGCACGCCGAAAATGGTCTATCTCTTTGTTTGATCGCATGATTCACGCGCCGGGGACGTTCCGCTCAGCGCGATCATGCTCTAGGCTGCCGTGCACCTCGCGCCGTAATTCGGATACCGGGTTGTCGCGGCAAGGTGCAGCACCACCTCCGCGCACCCTTTGAATGGCGCGAACATCTCAACGGGGAGTGTGGCGGCCCCGTTCGTCCAGCGCAGGTCGCCGGCCGCCTCATAGGCATGGAACCCGTCAACCAGGCGGCGGTCATTCGCCTTTAGCACCACGAACCTGCTGCCTTGCCGTACCGCGACGCGCCGCAACGCCACACCCAGTGAGCGCGGGTCACGCGCCAGCCCAAGTTCGGCGGGCACCGCCTCGCGGGAGGCGACGCGAATGCTCCCCGGCCGCCGGACCAGCCGGAACACCTGCACCAATCCGGCTTTCTCGGACGCCTCTACACAGCGGCCGTCGACCAGGAGGTGCAGGTCCGGATCGTCCGTCAGTGGCAAGCCGGGACGCGGTCCGGACCGATCGAGCAGACGCCGCCAGACCCCATCGACCAGCGCTCCGCCGGTCAGCACCGGAGCGCACGGCGCCCTCGGCGGCTGATCCCAGCCGGCGTTGGCGTTCTGAAACAGCCAGCGGTTGGCGTCATCCCGATAGCTCTCGGCCGCCGCTCCGTTGGCGACAAGCACGTCATGCGCATCCAGTTCGAGATGGAACACCACCACCTCCTGCGCCCGGTCGTCCCACAGGATGGAGCGGTGGTTCACCAGGAACTCCACCGGGATCAGCACGCGGTCGAGATAGAGCGAGTGCCCTTTGGTGATATGCAGGTCGAGGTGCGGGACGTTGTCCGCCAGAGCACCCTTGCGCACGATCACCGGCGTGGCGGGGCCGCGGCGACCTCGCGTCGCCAGCGCGCGTCCCTGACCGATCCAGCAGAGCCGCCGTGTCCGCCCGCTCATTGTAGCGATCGTATCGCCCACCTGGAGTTTCTCCACCAGGACTTCGCCCCGGTCGGTCAGGATGTAGGTGCCGGGCAGGAAGCAAGGGACGTAGATGTCGGTCGATCCGTCCGTCACGGCATAGGCCAGGTCCATCGGAGCGGCGAAAGTCAGCGTCACGCCCGGATCGCCGCTCTCGGCGACGCTCAGTGTGTTTCCTCCGTTGAACGAGAGACCGGTCACGTCGGCGATGCCCGACAGCACGATCGTATCGGTCGCGGCGAAGCCGCTGATCGTGGCCGCGGCGGCGGATGGGGTAGTCAGGATCAGCGCGGCGTTCGTCCCGCCGAATGCGATGGTTTCGTCGGCAGCGATCGATCCGCCCAACGACCATGACGCCGTGGCATCCAAAGCGATGAGGCCGAAATCGGTGAATGTTCCGACATCGGCGATCGTGCCGGTCGAGGAGCCGCTCGCCAGTTCCAGCGTACTGTAGACCGAGGAACCCAACGTGTTGCCGCCCTCCACGGTGCCCTGGAACACGCCGCCCGGTGTGTCGATGATGCGATCGGCGAAACCTGGCTTGACCGCATCGAAGGCGAACGTTGAGCCGTAGATGGTGCCCTGGTTCACCAGGGTCGTTTGGTAATAGGCGACGATGCCGAGTGCGCCGCCGCTGACAAGGCCGGATGGAGCGTTGGTGATCGCGCCCGCACCGTGGATCCATATTCCGGCGCCATGGCCATCGGCGCCGGCGGCGATGATTGTCCCCTGATTGATCACTGTGCCGCCGATGCTTGCCGACAGCGACTGGCCGATCTGCACGCCCATCCAGTCGGAGGTGATGATGCCCCGCGCTTCATTGGTCACGACGCCGCCATTGACCAGTTGAATCCCGGCGCCATTCGACTGCTGGGTATCCGAAATGCTGCCCATGTTCCACACGTATCCGGCGGCGTTGCTGACCTTGACGCCGAAATACTGGCCGAACACGGACCCCGCCGGCTTCGTTCGTCAGCGTCCCTCCGGCGTCCATCCAGGCGCCGACATAGCGATAGCCATCGAGACTGCCGGCATTGGTGATGGTCGAGGCCGGGGTTCCGTGCGTGACGATCGCGTCGAGATAGCCGCCGATCCGGCCCTGGGCCTGATTGTCGATGGTTCCGCCGCCCAGCACGAGCGCACCGACGGACGATCGCCCGATCATGACGCCGTCATTCGTCAGGCTGCTGAAGTCGCCTTTCCCGGCATAGACGCCGTACCTGCCGCCGGTGATCGTACCGTCCGCGGCGTTGGTCACCGTCAGGGAACCGGAGCCATAGGCCTCCACACCGGCAACTCCACCGGAAATGATGCCGGCCGCTGCATTGCTCAACACGCCGCCGGCCACGAGCGCGACACCAAGATTGTTCGTGCCGGCAATTTTACCGTGATTGGTAACCGTGGATGGCAGGCCGAACGCCAGGATACCGTCGACACCGCCGCTGATCGCTCCAGTGCTCAAATTGGTGACGATGCCGCTCGATGCCAGAACGACTCCGAAACCAGTCATGTCGCTGCTGCCCGAAATCGTCCCGGCGTTCACCACCGAGCCCGCGCCCTTGAGCGCGACGCCCTCAAAGGAACCGGAGATGGCAGCTGACGCCGTGTTGCTGACGCCGCCGCCGCCAAGCAGCACGCCCGCGCTCGTCGGCAGGAAGATTCCGCTGGCGTAGAAATAACCGGCGCCGCTGGTGCCGTGGGTGGCGATCGTGCCCTGGTTGACCACGGTGCCGCTGCCAGTGACCGATACACCGACATAGTATCCGGCGATCGACCCGGACGCGGTATTGGTGACCGCGCCGCCATCCTTGAACAGCAAGATGCCGTCGCTGTAGGCATTTTTGCCCGTGGCCAGGAGCGTGCCGGAGTTGACGATCGTCCAGTAGGTCGCCAGCTGGGTGTAGAGGGCAGGGGCCCCGGTATTCGTGATCGTTACGCCGGATGCTACCGCGACCGGATTGGAGGCTGGGTTGCCGAGATAGTAGCCAGCAGCGGTACCGCTCGTAATGATCGTGCCTGTCATGAGAAACTCTCCAGAGGCAAAAAAGCGCTACGCGGTCACGGTCAGGCCGGAACGAAATCTTCTTACCAGCACACGGCGGCGTGAACACGCAATTCTCCTTTAAATTTAAACGCCGCGGCGTTGCGTATCGGACAAGCGAGCCATCCGATGGAACACTCCGTTCCGCCGTCGATCGGCATCGGTGCCGGCGTAGAAACGTCTGGTAGGATGGTTCCGCACTCGATCTGCCCTACGCTTGCGTCCGTGCCGCAACCTCCGCAGGATAGCGGGGGAGGCGACAATCATGCGCATTCGGACAGAGGAACTGCATCGCGGATTTGCCGCGGAAGCCAGCTTTCTGGACCTGTCGCGGCCGTTGGAGGCAGGCGCGATCGCCGAGATTCAATCGGTTCTCGATGCGTACCCCGTCCTGGTTTTTCGCGGCCAGCGACTGACCGACGAGCAACTCCGCGATTTCGCCGCCCGCTTCGGACCGCTGGAGATCGGCCGCTCGGCCGCGCGCCCCGGTCGCCGTCGCCTGGCGATTCCGCAGATCGGCGATATCTCCAATCTCGACGAGGACAGCAACGTCCGCGCGCTCGACGATCGAAGGCGGCTGGACAGCCTTGGCAATCGGCTGTGGCACACGGATGCGTCCTACATGCCCGTGCCCGTCGTCCTGGGTCTGCTCCACGCGGTCACGCTGCCGCCGCCAAGCCCGTTCGGCAGCGGCGAGACCGAGTTCGCCGACATGCGTGCGGCCTACGACACCCTGCCTGGCACGACCAGGGATGCGGTCGATCCGTTGATCGCGGAGCACGATGTCTTCTGGTCACGTGCCCAGATCGGCTTCACCGAATTTCCGCAAGGCGAGCGTGAGCAGTATCCGCCGTCCCGCCAGCGGCTTGTTCGCCGCCATCAGGCCACTGGGCGGAAGAGCCTGTATCTGTCTGCCCATGCCTCCCACATTGCCGGCTGGCCCGTCGCGGACGGGCGCCTGCTGCTGCTGGACCTGACCGCGCACGCGACGCAGCCTCGTTTCGTCTACACTCACACCTGGCGTGTTGGCGATCTGCTGATCTGGGACAATCGCTGGACCATGCATCGAGGCCGGCCGCACGACGAGACCAGGCCGCGTGATCTTCGCCGTGCGACAACGCTTGATACCGGATCGACATTGCATGAGGCGGCCTGAAACCGGAGAGAAACAATGAGCCAGGCTCTGAAGGGCATTCGAGTCATCGACATGACGCATAACCAGGCCGGGCCGGCCTGCGCGCAGATACTGGGCTTCCTTGGGGCTGATGTGATCAAGCTGGAGGATCCGAAAGGCGGTGACGCCGCGCGCACCAACATGCGCGACCGGCCCGACAGCGACAGCCTGTTCTTCCTGATCCTGAATGCCAACAAGCGCAGCCTGACCTTGAATCTGAAGACAGCGGAAGGGAAGCGACTGTTCCGCCGGCTGATCGGAGAATCCGATGTGCTGCTGGAGAATTTCGGGCCGGGCGCGCTGGATCGGCTCGGTCTGGGCTATGATGTGCTGTCGGAACTGAATCCCCGGCTGATCTACGCCACGATCAAGGGTTTCGGGACATACGGCCCGTACAGCGGCTACAAGAGCTTCGAGCCGATCGCTCAGGCCATGGGCGGCGCGATGGCCGTCACCGGTTTTCCGGAGAATCCGCCGACCTACGTGTTCCCGGCGATCGGTGATTCCGGCACCGGGATGCACATGGCGATCGGCATCCTCGCCGCGCTGCAGCAGCGGCACGTCAGCGGGAGGGGGCAGCACGTCGAAGTCTCCATGCAGGACGCCGTGGTCAATCTGATCCGCGTCAGCCTGCGCGACCATCAGCGCTACGGCCATCCGCCGCCGCGCGTCGGCAACCAGCTCGGACATACTGTGCCGGGAACGACCTATCCCTGCGCGCCGGGCGGCCCCAACGACTATGTCTACATCTTCGCCCAGCCGCAGATGTGGCAGCCATTACTTGCAGCGATCGGCCAGCCGGAGCTGGCGGATGATCCGCGCTTCGCGACGCAGGAAACAAGATGGGAGAACCGAGCGGCGCTGAACGCCATCATCGAGGCCTGGACGCGTCAGCGGACCAAACACGAGGTGATGCAGCGCCTCGGCGAGGCGGGGGTGCCGTGCGGGGCCTGCCAGGATACCGGCGAGGTGCTGGCCGATCCGCACCTGCGCGCCCGCGACATGATCGTCGAGGTCGATTTTCCGACGCGTGGCACATATAAGACGGTCGGCTGCCCGATCAAACTGTCCGACTCGCCCGCCGCGATCACCCGTCCGCCGCTGCTGGGGGAACACACGAACGAGGTGCTGGCTGCGCTCTGCGATATTGGTCCGGATGAACTGAAGCGACTGCACGAAACCGGGGTCGTGTGAAACCAGGGCGCGGGCGCTCGCGAGCGGGCGCTCCAAACGATCGCGGACGCCACCTGAGGAGTCACGCGCATGGCCGCGTTCACCGTTGCCTTGGCGGTCGCTGTGGGCGGCGCGCCGCGTGACTGCATAGGTATGCGTTGTTAGTATTTCAGCAATAATATTTAACCAAAACGAATTTGACAATCCAGGACCGGATCTGCAACCATAGGTCCATGGCCGACAGACCGAGCATGACTTTCCAGCCACCGGCGGCGGCCGGCAAGCATGGATACGCGTGCAAGGGCAGTACGTCTCGCGCCTGGACTTGAACGGCCTTGCATCATCCGGTCCACCCAATGGCTTTTGATCATCACCGGACGCCAGACGACGATACCCGGACATGTCGCCGCGGCGCCAGCAAGTCCGAACCGACGGAGCGGCAAACCGGTCACGCACAATGCCAGGAGGCACGGGTGACCAGCCACCCCGCGGTTCAATGACCCAAACCATCGAAGTCATGGCCCTCGGCCCCGACGCCTATCTCTGGTCCAACCCTTACGGCGGCCTGTTCAGTTCCGCGCCGAACTGGATGGACACCACCGCCGGTACGATCGCCGCCAGCGCACCGGGCGCCACCAACGCGGTCACCGTCACCGGTGGCACGAGCAACAATTTCACCGATATCATCGGCACCGGCGCCGCCGGGCAGTTGTCGATCAACAACGACGTTCTGCTCTGGGGCACGATCGCGGTCGGCGGCACCGTGACGCTCGGCACCGCAGCCGACCTTGATCTCGATGGGAGAGCGAGCCTCAGCGCCGGCACCCTGAACCTTCTGAATGGCGCGTCATTGGAGGTTGGCGGCGGCAGCACCCTCAAGCTGGCGGGCACCGCCACACTGGCCGGCGGCTTTCTCACCGCGATGGACGGCAGCGCCGTGCAACTCGGCGCGCTCGTCGCCAACCGGATCAACACCGGATATGTACTCGCCACGGGTGTGATCGCGGTCGACGATGACTCCTCGGTGGAAGTCGGAACCGCCGGCGGCGCGGCGCTGGGCGCCATCACGATCGACCAGGGCCAGTCGGCCACGGTCAGCGGCCTGATCGACGGCAACGTCGTGGTCAACGGCACTCTCGGCGTGCAGGCAGCCGGTGCCCTCATTATCGACACCAGCGACCCGTTCGGCAGCGCCCAAAGCATTGCCGGCACAGGGACGCTGGTCATGAGCGAGAACAGCCTGCTGATCCTGGGCGTCGGCGACAGCGCGGGGATCCGGTTCGGGGGCCCGGGGGGAACCCTGGACGTGGCTGTGCTGCCCACCGGCACGATCAGCGGCTTCGCATCGGGCGATGTGATCGAACTGAGCGCCGGCAAGACCGCCCTGGCCACCGGCCTCAGCTACATCCAGACCAGCGGCAGCGTCGCCACGCTTACGCTGACGAGGGGCGGCAGCGCGGTGGGCACGCTGACGCTCGCCGGCAACTACTCGGGCAGTCTGTTCCACCTCGGACTTGACAGCTATGGCGACGGTATCATCACGCTGCAGACGGTTGGCAGTGTCGCCGCGCAGCCCGGCCTCATTCTGGGCACCGCCGGCTATGACGTGCTGAACGCGACCGCGAACAATCAGACGCTGACGGGCCTGGGGGGAAACGACACGATCGGCGCCGGCGCCTTCACCGGGATCGACTTCAAGGACACCAGCGCCGACCTCAACGGCAGCACGATCATCGCTTTCGGCTCGTCTGACACGATCGACCTGACCGACATGAAGCTGAGCACGGCCACGATCAGTTATGCGTCGGGCGCCGGCCTGCCCGCCACGCTGGCCGTGACGGATGGCACCCACGTCGCGACCATCGCGATTTCCTTGAGCGCCGGCCTGACCGCCGGTTCGTTCGTCACCAGCACCGATGGCGCAAGCGGCACTGACGTGAAATTTCTCGCCGCCAATATCGACGCCTATCGGTTCGATGCAACGCCTCGGCGGCCCTTACGGCACGGCGGCGGAATGGCTTGACACGACCACCGGCACGACCGCGGCGGTGGCACCAGGCTATGGCAACGCCGTGACGCTGGCCGGCGGTGCAGGATACATCAACGTCACCGGAAACGGCGTCGCGGCCAGCGTCGTGGCCAGTCAGGACGTGCTGCTGTGGGGCAGCCTCGTTGCCGGCAGCGTGCTGACCGGGGTCAGCGGCGCACTGACCGAGACCGGCACGCTTGCTCTCGACGGTGGCGCAGACCTGACGCTGACCGGCTCCGCCAGCGTCGGTGGTCTGATCGAGATTGGCGGCGGCAGCACGCTGACCGCCGCCGCCCTGGATTTCACCAGCAACGGCGCGTCCCTGCTGGCGATCGGCCATAGCACGGTTCGGTTTGCGTCCGTCCTTGGCGCGAACGGTTCCCCCGGCGGAACCGTATACGACCCGTCTGTCATCAGCGTGGACGCGGTCTCGTCGATCGAGTTCGGTTCGGCCGGCAGCGCCGCGGCGGGCGCGCTCACGATCGACAGCGGTATGGGCGTAGTCCTTGCCGGCACGGTTGACGCCAACGTCGTGGTGAACGGTACCCTGGCGGTGGCCGGCACGCTCGCCATCGCACCGTTCGGTTCGGCCACGCCGTCGGTCAGCGGCGCCGGCACCATCGACCTGACCTATGGCGATATGTTGAGCCTCGCCGGGCCGGACAGTACGGCGATCCTGTTCAGCCAGACCGGATCCGGGAGCTATTCCAGCACCACGGAAACGCTCGTGCTTGCGGCCAGCATTCCCACGGGAACGATCAGCGGGTTCGCGGCGGGCGATGCCATCATCGTGGGGCTGATCGTCACCAACCTGAGCTACAGTCGAGTGTATAAGGCGGCTAGTCTTTTGATATTGCGAGGATAACCGGCATCATATCCTTTTAATGTCATGGTGTGGCATGAGGCACCGTGCCCCAATCGGCCAGTGAAGCACGGAGGCATCGCAGTGCGAAATCCGTCACGCCATGTAAAAGGGCATCGCATTGCCGAAAAGGCCATGTAATCCCCAACAAACTGTGATTTGACGCACTTCATACAGGCTCATTACAGAGTGTATTGGCGCGTGATGAACGCCGATTAACATACCTTAACCTTTGAAATACCTCGACCGCTTGGAGGGGCGGTTGTGGGGAGACCGGATAATGACGACCAAGATTCCTGGCTTTTGGACGATCCCCGAGTTCAACGAGCTACTCGGGCAAACACGCCAAACGACCTACGTGCGAATGCGAGAGGGCCTGCCCTTCGTACAGCTCGGATGCAAGAGACTCATTCCGATCGAACCCGCGCTGCAGTGGATCGCAACTCAGAAAGCGGTTGATCGATCGCCGCGAAGGCCCGGCAGACCTTCATCCCCAAAACCTCAGCCCCAGGCACTACGCCGGTTTAAAGTGAACCGCGTGTAATGACCTCAGCACGGCCAAAGGCGAATGCTGGGGCACACACAGGCCGCGACAACTCAAAGGTATGCCGCAGTCGAAGCCGCCAGCAACGCGATCAACGAGGCGAGGGTTGTCCCCCTAAAGCGATAATGAACATGTCGCTAACTGCCAACCTTTTCGCCTGTTCTAGAGTCATCTCCGGATGTTTCTCTAGCTCCTTCGCGACAAGGCGCTCGAGTTCCGATTTGTCTATCGGTACGGCGATCTCGAACCCGCTGTCGTCTCTGAAGACCTTGGCTGCTTCATTACGTTTTGCCCGCTTTACCATTTCTGCTCCTTCCAAGCATTGTAGGCGATGGCAGAGTTGCCAAAACTGATGGACGTCAGTCAAACCATATCTCTGATTGGGGGTTTCACTTCGCCGCGACTGATTAGATAGTGGAGAATTTCGCAATGCGTATCAGGCAAGACTAGCTTTGACAGGTGTCTAGATGGCCTGTCATATTCCAAGAACAGATGGAGATCACGATGAAAGGATAGAGTGATGAAACATTACTTCTTGGGCAAGCAACTGATTGCACCGACCAAGTTCCGGAAGCGGGTCAAATCACCGCTGGCTGAGGCAATCAAGCCACTGCCGGAACGCCGGTATAGTTTGGGTCTGGAGAGCCAGATCGAGACGAGGTCGGCAGTACAATCATCAGCGAAAGGGAGGTGAGTAAAAGAAAACCCGCCATGTCTGGAAGAACACGGCGGGCTAAGGAGCACTACGATACAAGTTCACGCCTAGTATATACCGTGGTGCTCCTGGATTGCAAGTTTCAATTTTGCGTCAGGAGACTAGCCCATGTCAGACGACGATATTGACCAAGATCAGACACCGCCACGCAGATCCATCCGGATTTTCAAGCCGGAGCGGGAAAAGGATAAGTGGCGGCGCGCGGCTGAGCAGACCGTAAGAAATGCCAAGGAAGAGGAGGAAGGCCATACAAATCTCTTTCGCGGCAAGACATCCCAGAATGCACGAGAGCAACAAAAGCCTAATTGGGAAGCGGAGCGAAAGCTCTACGATGAAATTGTAGGCAAGCATCATGAACTACATCTAGACATCATCAAGAAGTTAAGCAGGAACGATAGTTTCTTCTTTGCGCTGCTGCACAAGCAATACGGAGTATATGGGAACAAGCCATTTCCATTCAGTGCGACTGCTGCCGGGAAGCGATCCAAGCTGGGCAAAGATGCATGGCGCCAGTCCAAGATCAGGCTGGTCAAGGCAGGTCTCATCCGATGCTCCAAGATGGGCCGCTTCGATCGAACCGAACGGATCGAGGTGGTCGTTGCGGTTCTCAAGGCTGAGTATGGCAACCAGTTCATAAAGATACCTAGCAACTGGATACATACTCTGTCGAATGCAGCCACGGTGTATCTAGCCTATCTATTGGATCGATGGCGCGGCCTTGGTCCGATTGGCCGACTACGGTCTAATGGTAGTTTCTCAGTTTCGATCAGAGCAGAGTCCAAGTCGTTGAAGATGAGACAGGATATGATCGAGAGCGCCCGGAAAGAGTTAGTAGACGCTGGTCTGATAACCTTGACCAGAAAGGGCTATCCCTCTCGAATGTATGCTCGGTTGCATCTGAAGGTGATAAGAGCACTTCCTCCGATACCAAAGGAGAAAGAGGACGAAAAGAGTGAAGTGGCGGAACCCAAACCCAGTGAGGACCTTGACGAACTATACCGGCGCTTCGGATACAGCGGGTATCTCAGAGACTGCTTCAATAGAGACATTGTGGAGAAGGCGAGGCAGTTTCTACCAAAGGAGAAGGTCTACACTCTGACAGAGACCTTGCTGATATTGGACAAGGCCATACACACAGTCCAGAAGGATGCCCGGTTATACAAGGACGGACGTCGTGGTCCTGAGTACCCTTCGGGTGAACTCATCAAGATGTACTTGGAGTGGCTTGAAGAACAGAAGTGGCTAGAGAGCTACAACCTGAAGATGTTCGGCATGGACGGAACCTTGTTCCGGAAATTCGTCAATCAACGCGAGAAAATCGAGGGAGTAAGTCCACTGACCGAGCAAATGACGGATGACTAAGGAACCGAGTATCACTTGTATAGCAAATCCAACATTCGCACGTCGGGTTTGCTATACACTGAACGTCGGATTTGCTGTACACTGAAAGGCGGATTTGCTATACACTGCACCATCGAAAAAACCCTGATGGCGACAAGGGATTTTGCCAATTTTGCGGAGCTATCAGAATATCCTTAACCAGAATATGCTTCTAACAGGCTGCGGAAATTCGCCCAGAAATCGCGGCGTTTCGGCCTCATAGTCGGATCAAGAAGGTCTTTTCGAGGGATTTTCGCTGTCCTGCTGGGGATTCGCTGTGTTTATCAGCGAATTCCCAGCTTCAGTACAGACTCCGGGCGTGGCTTGCCTAAGCCGAGCCGCCCAGCAGCTTTGGCAGACGCACCAGATTGTAGGCAGCGGCGTTCAGCGTGAACATCCAGCCAACCCGCTCGGTGCCTCTGTGGCGGGTCTTGCGGAAGCCCGCGGATGACTTCATCCAGCCAAACACCTCCTCGATCCGCTTGCGCTTCTTCTGGCTGATGCGGTAGCCGGGATGGCGGGTGGTGCGGCTATCAATGGCCGATCGACGGCCTTTGGTATTCTGCGCGACATGAGGCGTCACGCCAAGATCGCGCATTTGGGCAACAAAATCGGCGGTGTCGTACGCTTTGTCACCGCCGACGGTGATCCGGTGGCTCGCGTCCAGCGCATCCAGCATTTCGATTGCAGCCTCGCGCTCCGCCGTGCCGGTCGCCTTGGTCAACGTCGCCGCCACGACCAGCCCGTTGGCGTTCTCCATCAGCACGTGGCCGAGATGGCAGAGTTTGGCAGCCTGACCCGCCGCTTTCTTGTAGAGCCGCGCGTCGGGATCCGTCGTCGATGCGTGGGTTTCGTTGCTGCGCGACTGGCCGCGGAAGTCGACCTCACTGTTCCGTCCGGGGCCGGGTGCGTCTGCCGATCCATCTTTCGGCTTGAAGCTCTTCGTGCTGGCCCACGCTTCAATCATGGTACCGTCGACCGAAAAATGCTCGTCCGACAGCAGCGGCTTGACCTGCGGGTCCACCAGGATCGCAGCCAGGAAGCGGCGCGCGATATCGCCTTCCAGCAGACGGTCGCGGTTTTTGGTGAACACGGTGACATCCCACACGGAGGCGTCCATCGAAAGGCCAACGAACCAGCGAAACATGATGTTGTAGGTCAACTGCTCCATCAACTGCCGCTCGGAGCGGACTGAGAAGAAGGCTTGCAGCAGCAGTGCCCGCAGTAACTTCTCCGGCGCAATCGATTCGCGGCCGAACGCCGAGTAGATTTTGGCGAAGTCTGGCGAAAGGCGCTCAAGCGCCGCGTTTACCAGCGGGCGGATGGCTCGCAGCGGGTGGGTCGTCGGCACAAAAGCTTCGGGGCTAAGGTAGCTGAACATCGCAGCAGTCTGACGGTCGGCACCACGCATCGGTCCAGGTTCTCCAGCGAATCGAGGACGTCAGTGAATCGAACCGATAGCGTTCTGTAAAGCCGAATTTCCGCAGCCTGCTAAAGAACCAGAACAATAGAGCAATTTAATTTCACTTCGTTCATGATTTATGTGGGATAGGCTTGGAAAGGCTGGGAAAGAAGGCAGGCATGGAAATGAGACATCTCCGTATCCGTATCAGGATCAGTGATGGGGATTTTCCTCCGACAGGGAAGGACGATCCCGCATCAAACCTCATTGGGGTTGCGCGCGCCGCGCCGGCCCGCCTCGCCCTCATGGTTCGCCGCATCCCCAATGTCACGCCCGCTCAGCCTCGCCGCGTAGACCCCATCCCAGGCCCGGCAAACGGTGTGTCGGCGCCCGGCCCGGATCAGAAGGCGCCCTCCTCGGCTTCTCTGGGAATGCCGAGTATAATTTTGTATACTAGTCCGACGAAAAAGGATGAGGCCATGCGTAAGATTAACAGAAGACCGGCCATGCCGAAGGTTCGGAAGGGGACCGACGAGGCAAAGGGCGCGGAGGCCCTGGTCAAGTTGAAGAGGGCTGTAGGCTACACGATTGAACCGTTTTTGAACGACCCCGAGGCTTTCCCTGATGGTTGGTCACGCCAACGGGGCGAAACTGTGATGAAGACGGTAGTGGCGGCAAGCTGGGAGTTGGCCCTGCTCATTGAGATCTGGAAGATGGACCGCAAGGAGCAGGTGTGAAGTGGCGGTAAATAAGGACTAAGCCTCCCGCCTAAATTCATTTTATTTTATCATCATTGCCTGCTTACTACTCTGGAATTGGACAGCAATGCTGACACATCGTGATCGTGGAAAAGGCCGGATACGACAGCATTGCTGAGACATCTCCGAACAGAACAAAAACACAGCCTGGGACGGCCTGCCTGGCGAGTGCACATTGTCCCCGCTACATTATGCCATGCCAACCCTCGCACCGCGTCAGGCAGCCCTCCTAGGGCAAGGCAGGGCATGGTTTCGATTGACATCAAGCCATCATTGACCCGACTCGATCTAGTTTGCATCATGTCATAGCTCGGATGATGAGAACGCACGCTGCTCGCCGGTCTCCTTAAAGCGAGAGCCTGAAGGAAGGAGGCGGCAGGCGGGAGTGGTGCGTGGGAGAGGGCCGGGCTAGTTCCTCCACGTACTGGTTCGGCCCTTAACCTCTACAGAAATTGTAGCGATTATGACACTCTATCAAGTGTAGTCACCCAAAATCTAGAGCAGACATCAAGTATCTTTACCTTTGGTCTTTGAGCCTGCCAGCAGTTGTCATGATTGGGCTTGATAGCACTTCGCTATCAGGCGCATAAATAAGCACATGGCAAAACGAGCTATCATCGCGAGGATAACCGAAGACGAGGATAAGGTTCTCGTCTCGTATGCCGAGTCACGTGGCGAAACCAAGACCTCAGTCATCCGTCAACTCATCCGATCATTGGTGAACGTCCAGACACGCGACTCCACAATCGATCGAGACGCAGCATGAGCAACTGGTTCCCTAGCAAATGTCCCTTCTGCAAAGCTCCTTCCGGACAACACTTGGCCGGTTGTCACAACGAGGATCGAGGCTTTGTAATCTCTCGGTCGGGTCGAGGTCTGCTGATCAAGGCTCGAACCCGCCCATACAAGCCCCGTCCGAAGACGAAGGTACCGGAGAAGTGGGACCCTAACAACTTATGGAAGTAGAGAAAATGGAAGAAGTCACGGTTGAGTACCTCAAGTATTGGGTCCGGCTTAGTGTGGACGATGGCAGCCTTATCATGCCGAGAGCGAGTTTGCCCGAAGTCATCGGTAAGCTCACCACCATTGCCCTGATGCCACCGGACAATTCATCATCGGGAGATTTTCCAATACCCGCATTCAAGGAGACGATACAGTGAACGACCTCGAAACAGAGGCAGACCTTGAGGCCGCCAAGCTACTCATCAGGGTTCGAAACGAGAAGCTGGGTGGCTTTGCAACCAGCAAGCCTGTCCGAGCAACGGATGCCGCACTCGAACGGTTGGCCCAGAATGAAAGGAACCAACAAGTGAAACAACCCGAACATCTCGGATCAGCGAGTCTTCCCGAGGGATCCTCCGAGAGTGTCCATATCCATCTGCATGGCCCTGTCAAGCCTGCTGCACCACGTCAGCCGGTCCGGGAGGTCCTCGGCGTCAACCAGACACGCATCAACGCAATCCTCGCAAGAACCAGCGATAGTCAACCGATGAACTTCGAGCAAAGGAATACCTTCAAGACACTCCCAGTCATCAGGACCAGTGATGCGAGGTCGGCAGAGATGCTCTACCGTAGACTGCCCAATGGGCAACTGGTTCCGGTCGAAGGGGGTAAAGGTGAGAGGTCCATATCGGAGGTAGAGGCAACTCCGACTTACTCCCGAGAAGAGCTTCCGGATTTCGTATCACGGGAAACAAGTCTCGCCGCATCATGCCGTGGCGTACAGCCTTGGGGGATCATGCCATACAACGCAAGTGGTCCGGATCAGATTACACGTACCAAAGCGGTCAATGCCGCCCAAGCCGAGTATTACGAGAACGCCAGTAATCCCGGCAAGCCTCAGTACTCCAATCTCTATGGTCCCAACTATGGCAAGACCGGCAAGACCGATGGAGACTACGGCACTCATTTCGTCAGCAGGGAAGGCAAGGACCAGACACCGAGCCGGAACAGTCCGCCACCGCCTTCTTTGACGGAGCAGGTTCAGTTCGAAGGCGACAGTCCGATGGGGCCAGCGGAGATCGAGGCCGAACGGTTCTTCGGGAACGGGAATGGTCGTCCCTACAGGGGAGATGATCCCAATCGACGTGCGGTGTCGCAAGGCGAAACGAACTGGGGCATCGAGAGCCTTGAGCCCGGTACAGTCACTCGTTTCAATCCACCCAGTGCGGAGAACCATAGTCACCAAGCCATGGATGATGCACGAAGCCTCAGGGCTTGGAACAACAGGAACCGCAAGGCTTGGAAGGACGACCCTCTCTCCAGGCCAATCATTCGCGACAAGCTCAGCTACCCCGATCCCGAGTTGTTTCAGGGAGTTGAGAAGCCTGCCGGTGTGCATGAGACGGATGAAGGGAAGGTGGAAATCGAAGACTTGAAACTCCACCCACGAGTTAAATGAGACAGGAGACTAGACATGGCACAAGAGACACGTTGGACCCCGCCTGATGCGGATGACCAAGTCCAGGGGCAGGCTTTCAGAGGCGCTACTGACATGTTTGGGCGGGCCAGTTCTCGGCACGCTGATGTCGGCCTACCGCAAGAAGTGCAATCGAACCCGTTTTCACCACAATTCCGTGGTCAACCCATGGGTCGGGTGAGGATGCCCGGATTTGGCATGGGTTGGCGTCACCCAACATTCCCGAGGGGCTGAAACTTTGCCGTCCTTGCCCCAGGCTGCCCCAGGAATGCCCTGTAATCGTTTGCCGCTACATGTATGCCCCCAGCGATGCAACGCCACAGGCAGCCCTGGGACAGCCTTTTTCCGTGGAGGTGAGTAGTTGCATGACGGACGAATATGAAGCGAAGTTCAAGGTAACGAGGATGCTGCTGGTCGCCGCAGCTCTGATCACTCCTTCAGAGGATTTGGATATTGAGACGCCTGATGATCTGGCGGTACTTCTGATCTCCAAGGGTCTCTTGACCGAAGCAGAATATAGGTCTGCCTACACAGCACAATGACAGGCCATGATAGGCATAGGCCATCGCTGGCGGAGGTACTGATGCCTGCTCCAGAACATCGCAACGACGACTTGATATCGCATCAGATAGCGGAGTAAACCAACCGTGGCTGCGCAGACGATCCGAGAATTTTTAGTCGCGGTGAAATATGCCCAAGACCAGGAAAGCCTCAAGAAGTTCAGGACTACGCTTGCATCCATAAGTAAAGAAATCGCTGCGGTTGGTGCAGGCGGTGCTGCTGGCCTCGCTGGGTTTATCCTCGCCCTCAACAAGACCGCCGACGCCATGGCGCGTGTCTATTACGAGGCAAAGAACTTAGGGACCAGTTCTTCGGAGTTGATGAAGTTAAAGTATGCCGGTGACCAAGTAGGTGGCCTTGGCGATACCTTGGTTTCGATGGCCCAGGCTCTCAAGAGCGTCGCACGGGATACCTCCGGCGCTAGCCAAGGCGTTTGGAGACTACTCGGAGCCAAACCCGAGGACCTCAAGGATGTTTCCAAGTCACTGTATGACATCGTTGCGCAATATCACGCCATTATTGCGGCCGGTGGATCAGAAGTAGCAGAGAGGGCACTCCTCAAGAGTGCGGGCATAGACCCCGATGCGATCCGTCAGGCAGCCGTTAATTTCGCTGAGTTCAAGAAGTCTTACGGCGAGTTTGCCGAATTGGTGCGGAACGCAGGTTTCGACAACCTCGACCAAGCCATGCAGACCGCTGCGGATTACCAGCGGGAGTGGAACAAACTCAGCACCGAGTTTAGCTTGGTATGGGAGAAACTCGCCACCGATTTGATGCCGACTTTCCAGCATATTTTCGAAGATGTCGTGCAGGCTTTCAAGGAGCACGAGGAAGACATCAAAGGCTTCTTCAACTCGATTGAGGCCAGCCTGAAGGAGTTGAACAAGCCTGAGAACTGGAAAGGCGTCATCGACAGTATCCACACCGTGGCGAATGCGCTCGCGGGCGTGGCCCACTTCTTCGAAGACATCAACAAATACGCGGATGAGTTCAATGCCACGTTGAAACCTATCTCTGACGGACTGGACAAGCTCAACAAGTGGGGTCAGGACATCGGACAAGGTGTCCGTAACATCTTCAGGCATAGCCTCAACGAGCCTCCGACCATGCAAGCGCCTGGGACGGACAAAGCGTTGCACGACTGGGTATCAGGAAAGACCCACTCGCCCAATGTCGAAATCTCTCCGACCAAGGGCGTCGGCCAGCGTCTCAATGACTGGCTCCTGGGTATCGCCGGGTATATACCTTTCGTCAGGCTCCAGAAAGACGACACGACAGACCAGCAGGCTATCGTCTCGGATGTCTTGAAGGCTCAGAAGGAGCTAACGACCAGACCCGGTGAACCCGTCCCGACGACTGAGGCGCCAACGGACGAGGCCAAACTCAAGAGCATTACGGACTCGGTCTCCTATTGGATGGGCAAAGGCTTCACCAAGGCGCAGGCTGAAGGCATCACGGCAAGGCTCGCCAAGGAGAGCGGAGGCAATTGGCTGAACCCGAACGCGATCAATCCGCAGAGTGGTGCGTATGGTATTGCTCAGTGGCTGGGCAGCAGGAGGCCAGCAGCAGTCGCGACAGGGGGTGACGAGCAGAAACAACTCGACTTGGTCAACCAGGAGTTGAACACCACCGAGCGAGTTGCGTTAGCGGCCATTCGAGCGGCAAAGACGCCAGCCGAAGCTGCCTTGGCAATGGAGCAGTTCGAGCGTGCAGGTAACCCTCAATTCACGCTGTCAGCAGCACGCTATGCCGACACTATAGACAAGATGGTCAGGACCCACGGGCCAGCCTTGAATACTCTGACTAATGGAAATGCTCACAGTGCTCTGACCATGATGAACATGACGAATACCACAATACCAGGCTTGCAGCCTGCGCCTGGATCGGGTGGCGGAAATACAGTCTCGGTCGGTGGAAGTACGATAAACGTTTTCGGGTATGGGCCGGAGGTGGGGTCTTACGTATTTGGGACGCAGTCCCAACTCAATGCCGACATGGTACGCAACTTACAAACCGTAATACAGTGAGGGGAACGTGATCGTTTTAGTTGCCATGCTGGCAATCGGCTTCGGAGCAGGCTGGTCCGCTATGATCCGTGTCATCAAGGACCTCAAACGCCAGCACGAGGCTATAGACGTGCTGCAAATCCGCATCCTAGGCCTCCAGAAGTCCTTCGATGATTTGGCGAAGGCAGTCGATAGTGTCTGGGTCTGCCGAGGCATGCACGTAGGCCCGACCAATGTCTACCAGTTTCGGCAAAAACCGCCAGGTAACGATCCCGCTGCATGACAAATAATGCCGCGAGAAATGACTCCCCTGAGAGAAATGTTGGCAATAACAGTGAGTTCTTGGCATTCCGAACTTGATCAGCAAACATAACGGAGCAAAATCATGAGTGGAATTGTCGGGCCTGCGCTGACCTTGGCTGCCGGACTTGCTGAGGACGAAATCGATCAGGTACTCCTGGCACCGACTCGTTATTATCGTGGCATAGGCCCGGAGGCGCCTGGGGGTAGTCTACCGGGTTACATCTTCCAAGCGGATGTGACGGAACGCGAGGAGCACCGGGACCAACTCTACATCACCGAGCATCCCATCGAAATGGGACCGGGAATTAGCGATCACGCCTACAAACGTCCCGCCGAAGTGCAAATGCGGATCGGCTGGTCAAACGCCTCGCACAACGATCCCTATTACGTCCAGAACATTTACCAGATGCTTCTGCGACTGCAAGCGGATCGGATACCTTTCAACCTATACACCGGCAAGCGGGTTTACTTCAACATGCTGCTGGCAGGCATGGTCGTAGAGACCGACGCTGCCAATGAGTTCGCACTTCGTGTCGATGTCAGTTTGCGCCAAATCTTCCTTGTCCAGACGCAGCAGTTCACCATATCGACCAATCCAAACCAACTCGGCAATCCAATGACTGCTTTGCCGACCCAACAGCAAGGCAGCAAAGTTGTTGCTCCTGCAAGTAATCTCAACACGCAGCCGTTCACCGGTGTCCAGGCTTTTAACGGTGTGGTTCCTAACCAAGTCGGTCAGGTCCCGATAGCGACTGCTACACCCGGAGCCAGTTACAATACTCCCAATATAGAGGCTCCGAACGGTATCAACGCGACACCCGGTCCAGGTGTTCCAACCATGATCATTCGCCCGTAAAAGGAGAACCAGATAATGAGTAACACAACAAAACCGGCAACCCAACTAAAGCCAATCATACGTCATGCCGTGATGCCTGAACCCAAGCAAGGCGAGGCAAACTGGAGAGACTACCAACCCAACCCGCCTAGTATCGTCCTCACTGATCCCGAGTCAAAAGCCATCCTCGAAGAACGAAACAAAGTCATTGCCAATCGCATCGACGAACATCGCGCGTGGCGCGAGCAGGCTTACTCAGGACAACAGGGTGGTCCGATCCCGGAACGCGAGCAACTCATGGTCGAGTTGCACAAAGCCAAGCAGCACCAGTCAGAGGTATCCGCCCAATTGGCAACCGCTCAGGCTTCCCTCAACCGTGTTCTGGAGGTCCAGGCTCAGGCCCAGACGGCTCTCAATACCTTGGACGAGATCGAGGCGAAGATCACTCAAGGCTTCAAAGCCCGGTTGAGGGAGTGGGTTACAGAAGGCGGCACAGGCGACCGTCCTGTTGCCAAGGCTTCATCCGAGGCAGCGGCGAAACGTCAAGATGCCCTGGCGTTCCTGACCGCGACTGATGCCACCGTGGAAGCCCTGCAGGCCGAACGTGACGTGGTAAAGGTTCGATACGACGAGGCCCATAACGCCGTCTGTGCAGCGGCGAGAGCAGTCATTCGTCTGGACGCGATCGAGGAGGCAAACAAGATCAACCAACTGCACGCCGAAGCGGCCCATCGGTGGCACAACTTGTGGGGCATGACTTACACGTGGTTCGAAGGCGCACCGATCACCTCTCACCCCATCATTTCGGGCACCATCCTCGAAAAGCCTCGCCTTGCTGATCAGGGCGCCGTAACCGAGAAGACGCGGAGATCGGCAGAAGCCTCTGCTCGCGTCCAGACAAAGTTCAAGGAACTCGTGGAGGGAACCTAGAGTTGGATGGCCTTGTTACCAATCTAGTCCGAAGCAGTGAGCGGGTTCCTTCGGAGTTCGTCGGCAGAGCGAGGCAATTGCGGGCAAACCTGATGGCGGATCATGATGAGTGGTTGGCAGCGTCGGCTCAATTACTCAAGAAAGTCAAAGTGCGGCCCGGTTTCCGCCGACTGAAGACAAAGCAATTGGCCGATCTCTGGATCAATCTACCCGGTCAAGGCGCGCGAACTCGGCATGCTATACCGAACAAACCCCGGTGAACTCAGTGTTGGCGAGCTTCGCGTCTTCCCGTCTCATCTGCGGTTGGTCCACTGGCCGCCTGATGCCCTGGAAATCTCGATCAGCCTAACCTCGGTGGCGTTAGTGCTCCGGGGCGACAGGTGCTTAACATCCCATCGATGGCTGGCTGACGTTGGGCTGCATGCTCTCGCACGAAGATTTCAACGGGGATCAGATCGATCCGACGAAGCTGTACTGCATGACTTGGGCTCTATCGAGCCCGGCTACGCCAATGCCATCGAGCGTGGTGGTGATTTCGATCTCGCAGGCTGGCGAGGGGACGTTCGGATCGTTCAGGGCGAACGTGTCTTGTGCGTCCGGACGTTTGTGGGATTTGAGTGAGATGCCGGGCGGGGGCAATGACCCGTCTGGAGCACCGGGGGAGAAGTGGGGAGTCGCCTCTCCCTTGGGGGCCGGCCAGTCGGTGGGGTGTGATACCATCGGCTGGTCGGGACCTTCTCAGGAGGGCTGCCTGATGCCCTGTGGCATTTGCCATGGCATATTGCAGCGGCAAGCATGTGCACGGCCGTCCTGGGGCAACACAGGGCGGTTCCTGTCGAAGTGTGAAGGGCGGTTCCGGACTATGCTTCCGGTTTGATGACGACCTCGGTCTGACCTAAAACAAGCATCTCGTTGCTGCATTGCATGTCAATTAACCCCCTTCCGACGGGCGTTTCCTTTTTTGGATCAGCGAGACAAACAAACACCTGTACCTCACCTGGCAAGATCGCCCGCACGAACAAGCAGGGTGGTTCTGCGCCAAACTGGCAGACAATCCCGTATGTCTCGTAGTGAACCGGCCCGAAAAGGACCGGGCATGGATTCTCGATGCGGACTTCCATACGCTTGGTGACATTCAGTGCGGGGCTGCGAAGGGTGCTGCCATGAAGGAGTCGCCCTCGAAATTCGCCATCCAGGATCAGCAGGAAAGGTTGCGACGTTATGTTGCAACGCATCCCAACCAGTGTGATATCATCTCCATCCGGAGTGACGGCGGCCTTGACCTGTAGCAGACTGCCCTCAGGCGCCGTTCGCCAATTATGCAAGGCCGTAACGGCATCGACAGCGATTGACTTGAGTTCCGCCATGGCGATGCCCTTCTCTTAAAACCCACGGATGAGTATCGTTGTTGGTCCGCCGTTGCAAGGAGATTGTCTCCGACACGAAAAATCCCCCATGAGACTGGCGACCATTTTGGGCTGGGAGGCGCAGCACCAATCGAACCTCATGCGTCCTTGCCCGAGGAGGGCTGCCTGATGCCCTCACATGTTGGCCGCTGTCATGTAGCGGCAAACGATTGCACCGGCTTGCCTGGCCCTCCTGGGGCAAGGAATGTGGCGGACAAAAAGAAAGCCCCCGAAGGGGCTCTCAGTTTGGACTTAGGGGGGATTTTGACTACTTGGCGGCCTTCTTTTTGGCGGGTGCCGGGAGCTTTTTGGTCTCGACTGGCGCCGCGAGTTTCTTCGGTTCGGGAGCAGCGATCAGCTTCGGCGCGTTGCCGACTTCGACTTCCTTTTCCACGGGTGGCTTGACTGTGCCGTTGCGCTGGTCGGCAGCGGCCTCGGCGCCTTCCAGCGAGTCGAAAAGATCAGTCGCGTCGGGCGTGTACAGCGAGCTACGCCATGCCAGCCGCGCGGTGCGGTACTGACCGTCGCCAGTCGGGATCGCCACGAACACGGTATGTCCCCTGGTCTCCAGTTCCCTCACCCAGAACATCATCTGCGGGGTGGTCAACGTCTTGGTTGTGTTGCTCATTTTCAATCCTCCATCAGTCACCGCTCATGCGATGGCGGTTACGTTGTAGCACGGATAGGACCGAATGCCTAGGGAAATATGCCTATAAGCGACCGCCCCTCTGCGTCGGCACTATTTTTCCGACGAGGTACGGAACCGGAGGTTGATCAGGATCCAAGAACGTTGCTAAATGGCGGCAATTGGAGAAATGAAAATGCGTAAGTTCCTTGTCGCGTTTTGTATAGCCGCTCTCATTTCCAGTCACTCAGCGAAAGCTGACTGTGTGGTAGGAGCGTCCATGGCGTTATCGTTCAGCATTTTGGATAGTTCTACGATCATACTAAACAGCACCTCTAAAATATTGATCAAGACCTACTGCTATTGCTTCTTTGCCGGCACAAATGTGACCATATTGAAGGATGCGTTTTGTAGTTATGAGGGCGCGGTTCTTTATGTCAACGGAACCATGGTTGACGCGCAGGAAGTCAAGCGTCTTTAGACAAGCCAGCCGGTATCCTTATGGCATGGCTCTCTCCCGAAGCGGCACCCGCGAAGGTGCCGTTTTTGTTTTGAGACAAAATTCCCTTTAAAAGTGTGTTAGGCGGCGGTTTTCAGCGCAACAAACATTCGAGATGCATCCTCGTTGGCAGCTACCTGCTTGGCGATGTGCAAAGCCTCGGCAACCGCTTGCGACGCTGGGTGTGCATGGGTGAAATCACCCTGATCGATACAGTTATCGTTTATATCCCGTAGCCGGTCGTATTCGGGCTGTGAGTCGCCAATAGCCATACGGTCTTCGAGAAATTCGTTCGCATCGTCGGTCGTATCGGGGTTCAAGGGATAGAGTTCGGTCACGCAAAAAAATCCTTTCTGGCAGGCCACGCTGTTGTATTTTTCCTTGCCAGCCGGACTCAGGTGTGCAACCAAGCACATGTGGACTGAAGACCGACCGATAAGGCTCGACGCTGGTGTGTCAAACCGGCGTTGGGCAGGTATCACGCGTACACGAGCGCGCCAAGCCCCGCATAGCAGGTATGCGTGTCGCAAGACCCTGGGCTTCTAGGGACTTATCCCGCCACGTCCAAACCATGTTGCCAGACGTCGCCCAAGCGAGGGGTCCAGGGGAGTTCCTATGGCTTGAACTTCACCACCTTAGGAGCGGCTTTGCGTGCCTCGGAGATGGCCCGCGACGCAGACTCGGTCGCGGCACGCAACGGTGCATCGAGCAAGTGACTATATCTCTGTGTCGTCGCCGCCTGGGTGTGGCCGAGCAAGGCGCCGATGATAGGCAGGCTCAAGCCACTACCGGCCAGCAGGCTCGCGTAGGAATGCCGCAAGTCGTGCACGTGGATGTCCTCAAGGCCCGCCTCGGCGCAGACAGTTGCCCAGAACTTGTTGAGCTGCCATAGCTGCTGCTGGCGCGACTTGCTCGGAAACACGGCGACCTCGATCTTGCCCTGCCCGCGTGCCTCATCGCGTATGGCGGTCAGCAGGTCGATCGCATCAGTGCTTAGCGGGACGCGATGCACCTTTTTCTGTTTGGTGTGGGCACTCGGTTTGACCCAGACGCCCGAGTCCAAATCAAATTCCGTCCACTTCGCCCCGAGAACCTCGCCCCGCCTAGCGCCGGTCATCAGGAGTAGCTTGATGACGTTCGTGCTTTGTCCCGGTCGGGCATCCAATGCCTCAAACAACCTCCGCAACTCGTCGGGGTCGAGAAAACGTTCTCTTTTGTTCTCAGGATTGCGCTCGATGCCCGATGCCGGGTTGTCGGTTCGCCACCCTTCCTTGATCGCCATGCTGAACATCTTCGACAGCAACGCCATACAGCGGTTCGCGACAATCGGCGCCCGTTCGGCAATGGCGCGGTGTAGCGCAGCAATGTCTGTGTAAGCGATCTGACCGACCTTCTTGTGTCCGAGTTTCGGCAAAATGTCCTTCGCGAGCATTCCCTCGTCGCCACGACGGCTACTCTCGCGTTTGCGAGGTAAATGCACCTGACGATACAGATCGGCCAGATCGTTCACGGTCGGGGCCGTCCTTGCCGCCTGCTTGTCAGCAACGGGATCGGCACCCTTGGATACGTCGAGCTTCAACTTTTTCGCTTCGTTCCTAGCTTCCCCCGTCCTCCATGGCGGGAACGAACCGAGCGTCATGCTCCGCTGGCGTCCGCTCGCGTGATAGTTGCAGATGAAGGATCGAGCACCGTTTGGATGACCACGGCTCGGAGCGACGATGCGACAGCCGAACCCGGCCTGGATGGTGTCCCAGATGATCACGTAGCCGCGCTCAGGCGGTGCCGTTTCCCTGATCAGCTTGTCCGACAACTCCGCTCGCATTGTATCCCTCCTGTTTCATGTCATGGTGTGGCATTGACACCAGCATGACATGGATATCGAAAATTGGACAAAGTGTCAAATTGCGTCAGGGGATATATGGCCGTTCTTCAATAGTTTAGTGGCTCCTGAAGGCATAACAGAGCGTTTTCAATGTCATGCCGGAGCTAGAAAAATATGAGCTACAGTCAGATCGGCAACTCCGGCAGGCTGACGCTTCTCAACGGCGGCACGACGGTCGGTGTCCTGCAGTTGTCCGGAACCTATAACGCCTCGCAGTTCCAGGTGCAGCCGACGGGCAACGGCCTGTCGAGTGCCATCACCTACACCGCGACACCAAGCTCCGCCGGTGGCAATTCGGTCAGTGGCTCCAGCGACCTGTACGCTTGGAACAACGTCAATGGCGGCGTCTGGAGCAACGCCGGCAACTGGCTGGACACCAACACGGGCGCCACGCCCACCACCGCGCCGGGAGCGGGCAATGCGGTCACCATCGATGACAGCCTCGGGACCTGGACGTCCCAGATCATCACCGGTCCCGCCACGGCAGCCTCACTGACCGTTGAAGCGGCCGCGAATACGATCCTGACCGGAGCGATGTCGGTTGCCGGGCAATTCTCGGTTGCCGAGTACGGCACTGCTTCCGGTGACGTGGCGATCGTCGGCGGAGCGAACGTGACGGCTGGCAGCCTTAACGTGACTTCACTGTTGCGAATTGCCAGCGCCAGCCTGCTTACCGTGGCCGGCTCATCGACCGGCACGTTCATTTCCGGCACCTTGAGCGTGGGCAGCGACAGTGTGGTCAGGGTGTCCGGGGGAACCAGCGTCATCACCGGGACCGTCGCGGTGGACGGCACCTCCAGCGTCGAATTCGGCACCGCCGGCACCGCCGCGGCGGGGACGTTGACGATAGACCATGGCCAGGCCCCGACCCTGCAGGGCGTCGCGATGATCGAGGCCAACGTGGTGGTCAACGGCAGCCTCCTGGTCTATTCGGGGACCCTCGAAGGCTTTGGTGGTTCCGCGGGCGCGATCAGCGGGACCGGCACCATCACGATCGGCGCGCTGGGTGCGGCCGGCTATCTGATCCTGGCCGCCTCGGACACCGCGGCCATCGATTTCGAAGGCTACACCGTCAACGGCGTTGCCTATGCGAACGAAAGTCTGGAGCTGAAAGGTGCGCTGCGGATCGGCACCATCATCGGCTTTCTCGCCGGGGACGCCATCCTCGTCGACCAGAACGTCACCGGTGCCACGTACGTTCAGACCAATAACGCCCAGGGCACGCTGACGCTGACCGATGGCGCCACCACCGCCGGCACGTTGACGTTCGCGGGGAACTATGCGGGTAGCCTGTTCCAGATCGACGTGAACCCGGTCACCGGCGTCGCCACCATCTCATTGCAGACCGCGACGAGTGCGGCCGGCGCCGCGTCCGCCGGTCCGGCCGGCCACGTCTATACCTGGACCGGTGTCAGCGGCGGCAGCTGGAGCACAGCGGCCAACTGGCTGGACACCACGACGACGCCTGGGGTCGCGACCGCTGTGGTGCCAGGCAGCCTGGATGTGGTGAGCATCGCCGGCAGTGTCGGTACCGGCCAATACACGGCGGTCGGTGGCAACGGTGCGGCCTCCAATCTCACGATCACCGCCAACGTGCTGTTGACTGGCCAGATCAGCGATAGCGGAGGGATGTCTATTTCGACCATATCCGGTCCAGCTTCCATGCTGACCCTCGAGGCTGGCGCGAAGCTGACGGTCGGCGGCGGCGCCCAGTTGTTCGGCACGATGGAGGTCGGCGGCGGCAGCTCAGCGGTGATCAACGGCTCCTTGCAAATGGTTGGCAGCTCCCTCTTGGCGCTGAACGGCAGCATAATCCAGCTTGGTACGTTGATCGGCAACGGCGGCAACAATGTGATTGTGGTAGACGCCAGTTCCGCGGTCAGGATCGGCACGTCCGCCACTACAGCGGCCGGCGCTCTGAGTGTGGCGTCGGGCGCCGCCCCCGCATTCACCGGCACAATTTACGGCAGCGTCGTCGTCAACGGATGGTTCTATGTCAATGCCGGCGGCACGATGCTGATCGACATGAACGGAACGGCGCAAAGCGACCCCTATGCAACGACCCCCACCATCAGCGGCAGCGGAGTCATGCAACTCCTTGAGGGCAGCACACTTGGCCTGGGGGCGACTTGCGGTACCGCAATCCAGTTCCTCGGACCCGATGCGACGCTGGAGCTTGTCAGGATTCCGACCAACTACATCTACAATTTCGCTGCCGGCGATGAGATACAGGTGGATCAGTCTGTCAGCGGCCTCACATACCATCAGGTTAACGCCACGTCGGGGACGCTTACCCTAACCAACGGCTCCAGCACTGTTGGCGTGATCTACCTAATCGGCAACTACGGCGGCGGTGCTAATGCATTTCATCTCGATGCAGCTCCGAATGGCGATGCGGCCGTGATCACACTGCAGTCGTTGCTGGCCGCGCCAGCCCAACCGACGTCGATCCAGGGCTGGGGAGGGGCCGATTTGCTGACGGCCACAGCAAACGGTCAGAAGATCTCGGGAGAGGGCGGTGGCGACACACTCAGCGGCGGCAGCTTTGCCGGAATTGATTTCGCTGACCTTACCAGCAACCTCAACGGCGTAACGATACAGGACTTTGCAGCTTCCGACATGCTCGACTTCCTTGACATGAATCCAACAACCGCGACGGAAACCTATGCCGGCAGCGTCCTGTCGATCACCGACGGCACACACGCGGCGGCGCTTAATCTTACTTTCGCCACCACACCTGCGTCCGGATCGTTCCACGTTGCCAGCGATGGTGCGTCCGGTACCCGGATTGTGTGGTCTTAGGTCATGTCTTACGCTGGAACTGGCGGAATCGCGAGGCGGGGGAAGGCAAGAGCTAATGCAGCAGCGGCATGACAATGCGGATGCCGACCGCCACGTGGATCAGTCTGCCGAACAACTGCAACGATATCGCGATGAGCGACGTGGCCAATGTCAGCGTAATCACCGTCGCAGCGGTCAGGGACAGGCCGAGCCGCGTGAGTTGGACGTTCAGCCACGATTTACCAAGATATTCATCATGCTCTCCGGCCGGAAGGTCATGCGGAACTCACCGCTGTTGAGGAAAGCGCAGCAGGAAAAGCACAGCGGTATTGGTCCGCGTCGGAGTTTCGATCCGACGGTGCTTCGTCCAAGCTCGCCGCAGACGAGATCCCGGTAGGGTGAACGGCTGTTTCATAATGCGATGTCCGTCCGCCTGCCATCGTGACGCAACCCTCCGCCCGCGCTAAACCAGCGCATGAACCCGGAGGGACCGCCATGACCCCTATCGTCATGAATTTCGCCTCGCCACGCTTGTTGCTGATCGCTGCCGGAGCGGTTCGCCAGATCGGCGATGTGCTGGCCAAATTCGGCCTGTCCAGGCCCCTGGTCGTCACCGATCCGTTCATGGTCAGCTCCGGCCTCGTGCGCAACTGTCTGGATCCGCTGGCCGCGGCGGGTCTTCCCGTCTCCGTGTTCAGCGATACCGTGCCCGATCCGACCGACACCGTGGTCGAGGCGGGTTTGGTGGAGATGAACAAGGGCGAGTTCGACTGCCTGATCGGCTTCGGCGGCGGCTCCCCCATCGATACCGCCAAGGCGATGGCGATCCTCGCGGCCGGCGCCAAGGAAGGTATGAGCAAGATGCGCGACTACAAGGCACCGTTCGCCGCCGACAGGGGCGCACTGCCGGTCATCGCCATTCCCACCACCGCCGGAACCGGCAGCGAGTGCACCCGCTTCACCGTCATCACCGACACCGAACGCGACGAGAAGATGCTGATCGCCGGGCTGGGCGCATTGCCGCTCGCGGCCCTGGTCGATTACGAACTGACCTATTCGGTGCCGCCGCGGACCACCGCCGATACCGGCGTGGACAGTTTGACCCATGCGCTGGAGGCCTATGTCTCCAGGCGCGCCAACCCCGTGTCGGATGCGCTTGCGCTGTCGGCGATGGGATTGATCGGAGCCAATATTCGCACCGCCTACGCCGAACCGCGCAACGCCGCCGCCCGCGAGGCGATGATGCTCGGTGCCACCGAAGCCGGCCTGGCATTCTCCAACAGTTCCGTTGCCCTTGTGCACGGGATGTCGCGCCCGATCGGCGCCCATTTCCACGTGCCTCACGGCCTGTCCAATGCGATGTTGCTGCCGGCGGTAACCCGCTTCTCGGTTTCCGGTGCCGAGGCACGCTATGCCGAAGCCGCCCGGCGCATCGGCTTCGCCGGCCCCCCCGACAGCGACCCGACCGCGGCCGCGAAGCTGGTCGCCGGTCTGGAGCAACTGAACAAGGATCTGTCCGTTCCCACACCGGCCGATTACGGGATCAATGAGGCGACATGGACCGGGAAGATGGCGTTGATGGCCGAGCAGGCGCTGACGTCGGGGAGTCCAGCCAATAATCCGCGCATACCCACGGCAGCGGAGATCGTGGGTCTGTACCGGGAGGTCTGGGTCGGCGCCGCGGCGAACCAGTAAGGCGCGCGGTCCGACTTGCGGTCCGATCCGGTCTCAGGCGCTTTTGCTTCGACCCGCATCCCCGGGTCGCCAAATTACTGACCAGGAATGATATGGTGAGGCAACGGATCACGTATCCCACGCTCCCGTCCTCTGCGTTTTCGGCGGCGCCAAGCACATCGAGGCGTCATCGCGGACGCCTTGCGTCGCGCGCCTCATCTTTCGTTCAGTCAGACAACAATCACTCCGTTGCAGTTGGGAACGAGGGAATACGATTCGAGGATTTTGTGGCCCCGTTCACATTCCTCTTCAACGACTTGAAAATATGCTCAGGATCCCCACCAAATGGACAGGGGAGACAACAACATGGCACATCATCCGCTCAAAGGCAGCGAACGCCGGCCATTGCCGGGTGCGAAATCCGTCGGCAAGGCCGACCAAATGGAGCGGATGGAGGTCACCGTGCTTCTCCGCCGCGCCCAGGCCGACGTGCTGAGGGAAAGGGTACGCAAGCTCGCGAACCGCGAGCGGGTGGGTCCGCATCTTTCTCGCGAGGCGTTCGAGCGGCAGTTTGGCGCCGACAGCACCGATATCGGGGCGGTCCGTGCCTTCGCCCGTACGCATAATCTGGCTGTGGTCCAGGAACATGCCGGCCGGCGGACTGTGGTGCTCTCGGGGACCGTCGGACAGTTCAATTCCGCATTCGGCGTCGATCTGCAGCGCTTCGAGCACCCAGGCGGGTCGTATCGCGGGCGGATCGGACCTGTTCAGTTGCCCGACGAACTTCGAGACAGGGTCGAAGCCGTGCTCGGTCTCGACAACCGGCCGGTCGCGAAGCCGCATTTCAGGGCGCACAGGCCAAGCGGCAATGTGCATTGGCATGCTGATGCAGGCAGCGCCACGTCGTTCACGCCGTTGCAGATTGCCTCGGCCTATGGTTTCCCACCCGGAACAGGTGAGGGCGATTGCGTCGCGATCATTGAACTGGGGGGCGGTGAACGGACCGCGGACCTGACGACGTATTTCTCCCGGCTTGGGATCAGCCCAGGACCAAGCGTGATCGCCGTCTCGGTCGATCACGGCACGAACACGCCTACCGGCGATCCGAACGGACCTGACGGTGAGGTAATGCTCGACATCGAGGTGGCAGGCGCCGTCGCGCCGCGGGCACGGATCGCGGTCTATTTCGCGGCCAACACGGATGCCGCGTTTCTCGATGCGATCACGACCGCGATCCATGACACCACGAACAGGCCCTCCGTGATTTCCATCAGCTGGGGCAGTGCTGAATCGTCCTGGACACAACAATCGATGACCGCCTTCGATGCCGCGTTTCAAGAGGCCGCGGCCATGGGCGTTACGGTGTGCGTCGCTTCCGGGGACAACGGATCCAGCGACGGCCTGACGGATGGCGGCGACCACGTCGATTTCCCGGCGTCCAGCCCGCATGTCCTGGCCTGCGGCGGCACAAGCCTCCAGATCTCGGGCAGCACGATCGCGGCGGAGACCGTCTGGAACGACGGTCCTCGGGGCGGCGCAGGCGGCGGTGGCGTCAGCGGCTTCTTCCCGCTTCCGTCGTGGCAGGACAGGCTGCACGTGACCCGGACGGCGGGAGGCAGCATCGCACTGACGAACCGGGGGGTGCCCGATGTTTGTGGCGATGCCGACCCCCAGACCGGATACGACGTGCGCGTCGACGGCACCAATACCGTGATCGGCGGGACCAGCGCCGTCGCACCGCTCTGGGCTGGCCTCATCGCGCGCATCAACGCCGCCAACGGCACTTCGGCAGGCTTTGTCAATCCGAGACTTTACGCCTCGCCCAACGCCCTGCGTGACATCACAAGCGGCAGCAACGGCAGCTTCACGGCGAGCGCCGGCTGGGATGCGTGCACGGGCCTCGGGAGTCCCGATGGCGCCAAGCTTCCCGGCGTGCTTGGCGCAACGACCACGAGTTAAGCCGTTCGGCCGCAGCCGGTGGCAGGCGCCACCTGCCGCCGAATGGCCATATCCGTTACCACGGTGACTGGGTGCATCGTGTATCGCAAGACACAGACGATCTCCGTCGCCAGGATGGTCTGCAGGATTTCGCTCGTTTTCCTGACATCGCCCCCGTACGTGGTGGTCACGGCACCTGAGGACAATTTCTGCCGGGCGCACTCCCGCAACTTCTTCACATTGGTCAGGAACGGCCTGCCGGACGCATCTTCACTCACCGTGGCGTTATTCACCGCGGTCTGGCCGATTGACAGAAGCGTAACGTAGGATCGCCGTTCCAGGTCGTGAGCCGCCCGGTGCCATCCCCTCCCGCCTGCGCCCTGACATCCGGTCATTCGCTTCCCCACCCGACGGGGAACCAGGCGACGCATCCGCCTTCTCCCGCGCCGGTACGTTTCATTGCACTTGGCCATTGCACCTGGCCATTGCACCTGGCCAAGCATGCGAAATAATAAATCAGGGCGGTGGCAACAGTCGCTTCTGCTGGAATATCCTGAACCACTTGCGAAACATCAGCTCCGTGTCCATCACGTCGTGAAAGCCCGCCTGCGTGATCTTGACGGTCGAAACGATCGCCGGCGGCCCTGGTTCGGTATGACCGTAACGCATCTGGTAATCGGCGTATTCCAGTGACAGGCCGACGAAATCCGACAGGGCAGGGGACTCGAGCGCGAACCGCTGCCGCGCCCGCTCCCAGTCGCCGCGTCCCAGGGATTGCAGCAGGAACGGCTCGTCGGGCCCAGTCCGCATGCCGACCGCGTCGGCGATCGCTGGCCAGATATTGGGCCAGGTGAAGACGTCGCCGTTGGTCACGTTGAACGTCTCGTCCGCGGCGGCGGCGGTCTCCCCGGCCCAAGCAACGGCGCGTGCGAGAAGGTCGGCATCGACCGCCTGGCTGACCCGCTCCGCCCCTCCGGGATAGGGCAGGATCGGGCCTCTCTCACGCATCACCGCGGCGTGGGCGCCCAGAGCGGGAATCAGATTCATGGCACCCCCGATGGCCTCGCCCACGACCAGCACCGGGCGCAGGATGGTGAACCGCCAGTCACGGCCCGCGCGGACCGAGCGCAGATAGTCCTCCTGCTTCCAGTAGAAATTCGGCTGCTCGCGCATCTCCGATCGGCCCTCGCGGGCGGGAACGGCCAGCGGACGCACATGGACGCCATACGCCTTGGTTCCCTGCAGCAGCGTCACGTGCCGCAATCCGGGCGCCGCTGCCATCAGCGGACCCAGCAGGTTACGCAGCATCCCGTCGTTGGTTTCAATCTGCCGGTCGTCGCGCCATCCCTCGACCAGCCCGGGCAACTCGAACAAGGCAGCGTAGACCAGGTGCGTGACGTCGCGTATCGTCTCCGCCTCCGCACGGCATGCGGCCGCGTCGACAAGGTCCAGAGCCATGTGGCGGGCCTCGACGCCAGGGGGCAGCCGGCGCGACAGCGCGATCACCGTTGTGTCAGGCACGCGTGCGAAATGCTTGAGCACGGCGTACCCCACGAGCCCGCTTGCTCCAGCGACCAGCACCGTCTTTTGAGCCATCGTGATCCCTTCTCCGGCGCGCAGGATATCACCGCCCGCGCCCGGAGGCATCACGGTTACACGGCCGACCGTGAATGGACGACATCGTGCACGAAGCCCAGCTTGGCGACCACTTCGGGAGACAGGACGAACGGGTACAAGTCAGGGTTTCCCATCGCCCGATTGAGGCTGTTCATCGCGAACGTCAGCGGCAGCCACGCGCTGATGATCTCCTCCATGCTGGCGTCTGCCTTGTAGGGGTCGAGGTTGATGTCGGTGCTCAGCGTTTCGTCCTGCACCAGCCGCGGCTTGACGCGGATCCCGAAGGCGCTGGCCATTTCGAGCGTATCGACAATGTGCAGATAGTGCGCCCAGGTCTCCGCCCAGTCCTCCCACGGATGGGTGCTGGCGTACTGACTGACGAAATGCTCCTGCCAGTCGGGCGGTGGGCCGTTCTGGTAATGCGCCTGCAAGGCCGCCCCATAATCCTGACTGTCGTCTCCGAACACCGCCCGGAAGGCGTCTAGCCTGCCGCCGTCGCGCACCAGCACGTCCCAGAAATAGTGCCCCACCTCGTGGCGGAAATGGCCCAGCAACGAACGGTAAGGTTCATGCATCCGGATCCGGCGGCGTTCGCGTTCCGCGTCATCCGCCTCCGCCAGCGCGATGGTGATCAAGCCATTGTCGTGCCCGGTCATGACTTTGGGGCCGGTCGGATCGGGACTGTCGGCGAGGAAGTCGAAGGCCAGGCCGTGTTCGGGATCGTCGATCCGGTTTGCCAGTGGCAGATTCAGCCGCAGCAGCGAATAGAACAGGTGGTGTTTCGCCCGTTCCAGCTTTTGCCACCGCTGCAGGTTCAGCGGGACCGTCAGGTCCGGGATCAAGTGGTTATGACGGCACGCCTGGCACAGCGGCGCATCGCCTTGCGCCTCGACCAGCCAGTTGCAGGCCATGTGCCCCGCATTGTCGCAGAGACGCAGCTCTCGGTTCGGCTTCGCGAGCGCACGCAGAAAATCGCCCTCCGGTTCGAGCGCCGAGATCGTCATCGCGTCGGGCAGATATCCCAGCGACCGGCCACACGACTCGCAGTGCGTGTTCTCGAAATACAGCGCCTGTCCGCAACTCTGGCACTTGAACAGTCGCATCCCGCATCCCCTTTGTGTTCAGCGAACGCAGGATATGGGGCAGAAGTGCAACCGAACCACGCCGTGCGGGTGGCGTGGCCGATCACGTCAGCGCAAGGGGGCATTGTTGAGCGCTCAGGTCGGCGCCTGGGGCGGACGGCGCTATTCCGCGGCCTGAGGCAGCCGCCAGGCGTTGCGCTGCGGCACCGGCAGGCCCAGGTTCTCGCGCAATGTGGCACCAGTGTATTCCGTCCGGTACAGGCCGCGCCGCTGCAGTTCCGGCACGACATACCGGACGAAATCCTCGAAGCTGCCGGGCATGTGCGTCCCGGCGATCACGAAGCCGTCGCAGGCGCGTTCGGTGAACCAGTGCTCCAGCCGGTCGGCGATGTCCTTGCCGCTGCCGACGATCGCCTCCCGCGGGCGGCCGCGGCGGGTCACTTCCAGGAAGTCCCGCACCGTCGGGTTGTGGCCGATCACCCGCATGACGCGGTCGCGCATCGCCTGCATGCCGGACATGCCCGGCCAGTTCCTCGGTGGTGAATGCCTCGTCCATCCCCTTGGTCTTGAAGTCGAAGTTCATCGCCTCGGACAGCAGCGACAGGCCATCGACTTCCTTGTACAGCGAGTTGATCACCGCCATCTTGTCTTCGGCCTCGGCGCGCGTCTCCGCGACCACCGGGTAGGCGATCGTATTCACAGTCGTGAGGTCCGGATCGCGTCCAAGCCTGGCCACCTCGGTCTTGAAATCGGCGTATTGGCGCTTGCCTTCCTCCAGGTCCGGATAGCCGACGAACACGGTCTCCGCCCAGCGCGCCGAAAACGTCTTGCCGCGCGCGCTGGCGCCCGCCTGGATGATCACCGGATGGCCCTGCGGCGAGCGCGGCACGGTGAACGTCCCCGACGAGTTCAGAAATTTTCCCGCATATTCCAGCCGGTGGACCTTGGAGGGATCGGCGAACAGACCGGTTTTCTTGTCGACGATCAGCGCGTCGTCTTCCCAGCCGTCCCAGCAGCTCAGCACGATCTCCATGAACTCGTCGGCGCGGTCGTAGCGCAGGTCGTGCTCCATATGGACCTCGCGGCCCATATTGTGCGCCTCGCCGTCGTTCACCGAGGTCACCACGTTCCACGCCGCGCGGCCGCCGAGCATGTGGTCCACGGTCTGGAAGCGCCGTGCGACATCGAACGGCTCGTAGTAGGTGGTGGAGGCGGTCGAACCGAGCCCCAGATATTTCGTGCCGAAGCCCATCGCCATCATCGTGGCGACCGGGTCGATTTTCACCACGCGGACGCCGTTGGCGACGACCTCGGCCGGATTGCCGCCATAGATGTCGGGCATCGCCAGGCGGTCGTCGAAGAAGGCGAGCTGGAACTTCCCTTCCTCCAGCACCTGGCCGATCTTCTGGTAGTAGGCGGCGGAGGTGAAATCGCTGCGCGCGTCCGGATGCCGCCAGGCGCTCGCCAGCGTCGTGCAGTTCTGCGCCTGCAAGAAACCCACCATGACCATTTGCCGCATCGTTTCGTATCCTTCCTGCCGGCGGGCCAGGCGTTGCCTGACGCGCCACGTGACCAGCGCCTCTTTGCCCGCCCTGGCCGGTGGCCCGGTAAAGCACCTGCCGCCGTCGCGACCGGGCTAGCTGCGGTACGTCTGGACGGAACGGCGGCAATGTCCAGACCGAAGGGCCGCGGCAACGAGGTTGGGAGGTCCGGATCAGTCACGACCTTCATGACCGTTGCCTTGATGCGTGCGTGAACCATAGACCGGCGCGGTGAGCGAGACGGAAATCCTGGCGCTAACCACCGTTGCTTTCGGGTGGGCAAGGGGCAATTCCATCCTTAAGCAGGATCACAATGCGGCCCTTGTGATACTTGACCGTATAGAAACGGTAGAAAATTGACCTAAGCACCGGCGGTGCATCTGCGCCAGATGAACGCCTCCCCAATCGAACGCCACGCCGGGCCAACGAAAATGCGTGGGTCGCCGGATTGAGCCAATACCCTGTTTCACCATGGGTCCTGCCTGACCTCAGAACTGGTAGCGCCGCAGTCCGCCATCCACCGGGATCACCGCGCCCGTGATGTAACGCGCCAGCGGGGAGGCGAGCCAGACCGCCATCACCGCCAGATCCTCCGGCTCACCCCAGTAACGAACCGGGATTTCCGTTTCGGCGAAGCGCTTGCGAAAGTCCTCCGGATAGTTGCGGCGGATCTGCTCGCTCATGATCCGACCCGGCGGGATCGAGTTGACGGTGATGCCGAGTGGCCCGACCTCGCGCGACAGCCCTTTCGCCCAGGCATGGATGGCGGCCTTGGCGGAGAACGCGGCGTTCAGATGCTCCGGCTCGCTCTTGCCGGTGATGTTGATGACGCGGCCCCACCGGTTCTCGATCATCTTCGGCAGCAGGGCGTGGGTGAGTTGCCGCGGTCGGGTGAAATTCAGCGTCATCGCCTCGGTCCAGCGTTCCTCGGGCGCATCGATCGGCAGGACGCGGCTGCCGCCTGCGTTGTTCACCAGGATGTCGATCCGGCCGACCGCTGCCAGCGCGGCAGCAGCCAGGTGTCGCCGCAGCGTCCTCCTCCATCACGTCCTGCCGCACCAGGATCGGACGCGGATACTGACCGGCTTCGACCTCGTCCGCCATCACCTCCATCAGCTCGATCCGGCGCGCCGCCGCCACCACCTGCACGCCCTCGGCCGCCAGCGCCTTCGCGATCGCTCGGCCAATGCCCATGCTGGCGCCGGTCACCAGGGCGGTTTTGCCCTCCAATTGCAGATCCATCTGGCAGTCCTTTCTGGTTTGCGCCGACAATCCATAGACCCGGCCACGCAGCATTGAACAGACGTCGCCGTGTCCGATCCTTGGGGAGGCGTTGAGCCAGGGACTTGCCGCCGTGGCCGAACGCAAGTTCGGGCTGAAATCGGTCTTAGACCATTTTCAGCCTGACCGTGCAGGCCGAAAATGGTCTATCTCTTTGTTTGATCGCATGATTCACGTGCCGGGGACGTTCCGCTCGGCGCGATCCTGCTCTAGCAGGCTGCGGAAATTCGGCTTTACAGAACGCTATCGGTTCGATTCACTGACGTCCTCGATTCGCTGGAGAACCTGGACCGATGCGTGGTGCCGACCGTCAGACTGCTGCGATGTTCAGCTACCTTAGCCCCGAAGCTTTTGTGCCGACGACCCACCCGCTGCGAGCCATCCGCCCGCTGGTAAACGCGGCGCTTGAGCGCCTTTCGCCAGACTTCGCCAAAATCTACTCGGCGTTCGGCCGCGAATCGATTGCGCCGGAGAAGTTACTGCGGGCACTGCTGCTGCAAGCCTTCTTCTCAGTCCGCTCCGAGCGGCAGTTGATGGAGCAGTTGACCTACAACATCATGTTTCGCTGGTTCGTTGGCCTTTCGATGGACGCCTCCGTGTGGGATGTCACCGTGTTCACCAAAAACCGCGACCGTCTGCTGGAAGGCGATATCGCGCGCCGCTTCCTGGCTGCGATCCTGGTGGACCCGCAGGTCAAGCCGCTGCTGTCGGACGAGCATTTTTCGGTCGACGGTACCATGATTGAAGCGTGGGCCAGCACGAAGAGCTTCAAGCCGAAAGATGGATCGGCAGACGCACCCGGCCCCGGACGGAACAGTGAGGTCGACTTCCGCGGCCAGTCGCGCAGCAACGAAACCCACGCATCGACGACGGATCCCGACGCGCGGCTCTACAAGAAAGCGGCGGGTCAGGCTGCCAAACTCTGCCATCTCGGCCACGTGCTGATGGAGAACGCCAACGGGCTGGTCGTGGCGGCGACGTTGACCAAGGCGACCGGCACGGCGGAGCGCGAGGCTGCAATCGAAATGCTGGATGCGCTGGACGCGAGCCACCGGATCACCGTCGGCGGTGACAAAGCGTACGACACCGCCGATTTTGTTGCCCAAATGCGCGATCTTGGCGTGACGCCTCATGTCGCGCAGAATACCAAAGGCCGTCGATCGGCCATTGATAGCCGCACCACCCGCCATCCCGGCTACCGCATCAGCCAGAAGAAGCGCAAGCGGATCGAGGAGGTGTTTGGCTGGATGAAGTCATCCGCGGGCTTCCGCAAGACCCGCCACAGAGGCACCGAGCGGGTTGGCTGGATGTTCACGCTGAACGCCGCTGCCTACAATCTGGTGCGTCTGCCAAAGCTGCTGGGCGGCTCGGCTTAGGCAAGCCACGCCCGGAAGTCTGTACTGAAGCTGGGAATTCGCTGATAAACACAGCGAATCCCCAGCAGGACAGCGAAAATCCCTCGAAAAGACCTTCTTGATCCGACTATGAGGCCGAAACGCCGCGATTTCTGGGCGAATTTCCGCAGCCTGCTAGCGCGCAAGAGGTGCTTCGACTGGTCGAATTGCTTCCGCGGGTCGATGGTGAAGCAAGTCGCAGCGCGGTCGATCAAGCGAAGGAAGGACCACGTTCAGCCGACTGATCGCGGGGTCAGCCTGTATCGCAGGGCGGTGTCCACCTGGCCGCTGCGCGGCCGTCAGGGAAACGGCTGCCATGCCGCGAGCATGGGCCATTGAAGCCTGACGCCGGCCACGGTGACAAGATGATCTTGCATGGTATTGAGTTGCCCTCTGTCAACCATTTTGCAATGTTCGAGCCGGCGTGAAACGAGCCTTGGTGATGCGTCAATGACTCGACCCGTCGAGGAGAAGGCACCGCATGACGCTTTGGGGCAGAGTTCCTGAAGAACGACGGCCGTGTCATCGACAAGTGGAAGCATTACTTCCCCGCCTACGCAGCGCACTTTGCCGCTACGTCAACCGGCCTGCCAGGTTCCTTGAAATCGCCTGCGGCGATGGGGTTCGTTGTAGATATGGAAGAAGTTTAGTCCAACCGCTGGCGGAGTGCTTTCAGCTTGGTTGGAAACGCTCCGGCTCATACCAATCGCCCAATTTCATCAGCCTGAGATCGCTCCGCGATTCGAGTCAGGCTGATGTGGCCCTAGGTATTCATCGCGTCAAAGAAATCATTGTTGGTCTTGCTGTACTTTAACTTGTCCAACAGGAACTCCATCGCATCCACCGTCCCCATCGGGTTCAGGATCCGCCGGAGCACCCACATCTTCGACAACACGCTGCGTTCGACCAGCAGCTCTTCCTTGCGCGTTCCGGACTTGGTGATGTCAATCGCCGGGAACGACCGCTTGTCGGACAGCTTCCGGTCCAGAATGATTTCCGAGTTGCCGGTGCCCTTGAACTCCTCGAAGATCACTTCGTCCATCCGACTGCCGGTATCGATCAGCGCGGTGGCAATGATGGTCAGTGACCCACCTTCCTCGATGTTGCGCGCCGCGCCGAAGAAGCGCTTCGGCCGCTGCAGCGCATTGGCATCAACACCGCCTGTCAGCACCTTGCCCGATGACGGCACCACGGTGTTATAGGCGCGAGCCAGCCGCGTGATGCTGTCCAGCAGGATCACTACGTCGCGCTTATGCTCGACCAGGCGCTTGGCTTTCTCCAGCACCATCTCGGTCACCTGCACATGCCGCGTCGCCGGTTCGTCGAAGGTGGAGCTGATGACCTCGCCCTTGACGCTGCGGGCCATGTCGGTGACTTCTTCCGGCCGCTCATCGATCAGCAGCACGATCAGAAAGACTTCCGGGTGATTGGCGGCAATGGCGGCGGCGATATTCTGCAGCATCACGGTCTTGCCGGTGCGCGGCGGAGCGACGATCAGCGCGCGCTGGCCCTTGCCGACGGGGGAGATCAGGTCGATCACCCGCGGGGTGAAATCCTTGACCGGCCCCTTGGCGACGGACTGGAAGTTCTCCATCTCCATCTTCAGGCGCTCTTCCGGGTAGAGCGGCGTCAGATTGTCGAAGTTGACGCGATGGCGCACGGCATCGGGCGGCTCGAAATTCACCGTGTCGACCTTCAGCAGCGCGAAATAGCGCTCCCCGTCGCGCGGCGCGCGGATCTGGCCATCAACCGTATCGCCGGTCCGCAGCCCGAAGCGGCGGACCTGGCTGGGGCTGACGTAGATGTCATCGGGACCCGCCAGGTAGTTCGCCTCCGGGCTGCGCAGGAAGCCGAAGCCATCGGCGAGGATTTCCAGCGTGCCGTCGCCCTGGATTGCCTGATCGTTGTCGGCCAGGTTCTTCAGGATCGCAAACATGATATCCTGCTTGCGCAGCGATGATGCGTTCTCTATCTGCAGGGATTCCGCGAAGTTCACCAGTTCGGCTGGCGTTTTCTGTTTCAGTTCAGCAAGGTGCATGAGGTGGGTTGCCTGGACGGAGGGTGCGATGCGGGTGTGAGAAGGACCTGAACCGATGACGGGCGCCAGCGCCCCAGAGTTCGTGGCCAGTCGGAATTTTCAGCTTAGGGCGTATGGTGCATGCGCACGGTCGCCCGAAATTCAGGGAGGGACTGGATATTAGGAACGCCCCGCCCGCGCGTCAATGGGTTAGGCGCGATTCTTATGCCGAGGACCACGACGGCGCGTCGTCCCCTCCCCGTGATCGCGACGAGGCCTATCCCAGCCGGACCTATCCCAGTCTGTCCAGCGCCGACCGCAACCGTTCGATCTCGGACAGCGCGGCCTGCAGGCGTTCGCGGTTCTCCGCGACGACCTCCTCCGGCGCACGCCTGACGAAGTCGGCGTTCTGCAGCTTCTGGCGCGTCTTGTTTGCCTCCGCCGCGAGCTTGTCGCGTTCCTTGGCCAACCGCGCGCGTTCCGCCGCGATATCGATCAGCCCTTCCAGCGGCAGCACGACGGTGATCGCGTCCAGCACCCCCTGGGCCGATCCGCTCGGCACGTCTCCGCTCAGCGGCCGCACGTCAGAGGCCCGCGCCAGCCGCCTGATCGCCTCGATCCAGCGATCCACCCGCCCCAGCATCTCGGCCGGTGCGCCCAGCAACAGCACCGGCGAGGGCTTTGCGGGCGGTACGTTCATCTCGGTCCGGATCGAACGGATGAGGCTGATCAGCCGCACCACCCAATCCAGTTCCATGCGCGCCTCGGCCGCCTCCGGCACCGCCACGGGCTCGGGCCAAGCGGCGCCGATCAGGCTGAACGGTTCTCCGTAACCCAGGCGATCCCACAGCTCCTCGGTCACGAACGGGATCACCGGATGTAACAGCCGCAGGATCAACCCCAGCACATAGGCACCAACGGCGCGGATTTCGGCGGCGTCGGCCTGGTTTGCACTATCGGCCAGCAGTGGCTTGGCGAGCTCCAGGAACCAGTCGCAGAACGTGTGCCAGACAAAACGGTATCCGGCGGCGGCGTACTCGTCGAAACGGTACGCTTCCAGCGCGGCGGTAGCCTCGGCGATCGCGGTGCCTGCCGAATCCAGCAGCCAGCGCGACAACGGCAGCCGCACTTGCGCCGGATCGAACCCGTCGCCGTTGCGGATCCCATTCGGCCGCATCCCGTTCATTTCGCAGAACCGGGCCGCGTTCCACAGCTTGGTCATGAAGCCACGGTAGTTCTCCACCCGCGCGGCACTGAGCTTGACATCGCGTCCGGGCCCGGTCAGCGCACAGATGGTGAAGCGAAGCGCGTCGGCGCCGTAGCTGTCGATCAGCGCCAGCGGGTCGATGACATTGCCGCGCGACTTCGACATCTTCTGGTTTTTCTCATCGCGCACCAGTCCGTGGATGTAGACGGTACGGAACGGCACATCGCCCATCAAGCGCAGGCCCATCATCATCATTCGGGCAACCCAGAAGAAGATGATGTCGAACCCGGTGACCAGAACGTCACCAGGATAGTAACGATCTAGTTCTCGCGTCTGTTCGGGCCACCCCAAAGTCGAAAACGGCCACAGCGCGGAACTGAACCATGTATCCAGCACGTCCTCGTCTTGCACCAGATCTTCGTCGCGGCCATACCGCGCCCGAGCCTGCGCCGCCGCGCCGCTGGCGTCCTTGGCCACGAACACGCTCCCGTCCGGCCCGTACCATGCCGGGATCCGATGTCCCCACCACAACTGACGAGAGATGCACCACGGCTGGATATCCCGCATCCAGGCGAAGAACGTGTTCTCCCATTGCTTCGGCACGAACACGGTCCGGCCGGTCTCCACCGCCTCGATGGCCGGTTTGGCCAGCACACCGGCGTCGCAATACCATTGCGTCGTGAGCAGCGGCTCCACCGGCACCCCGCCGCGGTCGCCGTGCGGCACCTGGTTGGCGTGCGGCTCGATTTTCTCCAGTAGTCCCAGTCGCTCCAGCTCGGCCACGATCGCGCTGCGGGCGGCGAACCGGGCCTGCCCGGCGAGCGAGCGCACAAACGCCGGGTCGGCGGTCCCGGGGACCGGGGCCAGCACATCCGCGATCTCGTCCAGGGTAACCCGAGCCTGGCGATCCAGGATGGACGGCATCGGCAGATCGTGCCGCCGCCCGACTTCGAAGTCATTGAAATCGTGCGCGGGCGTGATCTTGACCGCCCCGGTGCCTTTCTCCGGATCGGCATAGGCATCGCCGATGATGGGGATCGAACGCCCCACCAGCGGCAGCACCGCCCGCTTGCCGATCAGCGGCCCGTAGACCGGGTGATCCGGATGCACTGCCACCGCCGTATCACCCAGCATCGTCTCCGGCCGCGTGGTTGCCACAACGATAAACCGACCGGCCGATCCCTCGATCGGATAGCGGATGTACCATAGCGAGCCCTGGATCTCGCGGTTCTCTACCTCGAGGTCGGAAATCGCGGTCTGCAGCTTCGGATCCCAGTTCACCAGCCGCCGGTCGCGGTAGATCAACCCCTGTGAATACAACTGGACGAACGTTTCCTTCACCGCGGCGGACAACCCTTCGTCCATGGTGAAGCGCTCGCGCGGCCAGTCCAGCGAGGCGCCCAGACGGCGAAGCTGGGTCGTGATAGTGCCGCCGGATTCCGCCTTCCACTGCCAGACGCGGTCGACGAACGCCGCCCGCCCCATCTCCCGGCGGTCCTTGCCCTCAGCCGCGAGCAGCCGTTCGACGACCATCTGGGTGGCGATGCCCGCGTGATCCGTGCCCGGCTGCCACAGCGCGTCGCGTCCCTGCATACGGCGCCACCGCACCAGCGTGTCCTGCACGGTGAAGGTCAGCGCGTGCCCCATATGCAGGCTGCCGGTGACGTTCGGCGGCGGGATCATGATGGTGAACGGCTGCGCGTTCGATGAAGGATCGCAGGCGAAATGGCCCGCATTGTCCCAGCCCGCATAGAGGCGGGGTTCTATGTCGCCCGGAACGAACCGGCTGTCCAGTGTCATCATGCTCTCCCGCGATACGCGCGCACCGCGCAGCGACGTCGCGTCACCGATTGTCAGAACTTCCGCCGGTCGAGGCGGGCATCCCGTTTATCAGGGAACGCCGCGGACGACGACCCTTTCGATCTCGGCGCGGACCAGACGCTCCACCATCGGGGGCAGGTTCGCGTCCAGCCATTCCTTCAGCAGCGGACGCAATTCGGCACGAACCATGTCCTCCAGCGTCGGCCCGCCGCCATAAACCCGCGTCGCCCGGCCGGCTGCCAGGGTGCGCACCAGACTGCCGACCGAGGACGCGGCGGCGGCGGCCGCTTCCGGCGCAAGCAGATCCTGCATCGAAACCGCGGGTTTGCCGCGATCAACGTAGGAGGGGACCGTTACCGCCACGGTCTCCTGCCCGGCCGACCCGTTTTCCAATGGCGCGGCGACTGCGTCGCGGGCCACGGGTTCATCGGCCTCCGCCCCGGATTCAGCCTCCGGTTCGGCCTCCGGTTCGGCCCCCGGTTCGGCATCGTCCGGAGCGGATATGGAGTGGTCCGCATCCGGCCCGGGTTCGGGTGTGGACACCATCATCGAGTTCATCCAGCACCAACACATCGTCCTCCGCCGCGGGTTCCTCGGCGGCTTGCACCGGCGCGGCGGGGACATCGTCATCATTCAGGATACGCCGGATGGAGGCCAGGATCTCCTCCATCGAGGGATCCGCACTATCCGACATCGCGGGGGACGATGGTTCGCTTGTCATCACTGGCACTCGCCTCAGCGGCCCGGCTGACTGGTCGCGTAGTCGCCAAGGCCAACCCACTTGTTCTTGACCGCCTGATAGTAGGCTGTCTCGTCATACAGCGGCACGGGCAAGTGCAAGTCCCGGGCCGTCAGGCGCCCAATGGCGACCGCGACCGCGTAGGACGCGGTGATCACCTGAGACAGATTCTGCACCAGCGTGGTACGAGACGTCAGCAGAAGCTGGGTCGCGTTCAGCACGTCCAGCGTGGTGCGGCTGCCGACGATCGCCTCGCGTTCGGTGCCCTCCAGCGCGACCTCGTTGGCGCGGATCTGCGCGCGGGTGCTGTCGGCTGCGGCCTTCGCGGCGACCAGCGTATCCCAGGCCTGCACCGCGTTCTGCACCGCGGTGCGCTTGGCATCATCGATCAGCCGCTGGGTCTGCTGTTGCGCCTGGCGCGCCTGACGGACCGCCGAATATTCGGAGCCCCCCTGATAGAGCGGCACCGAGAGTTGCGCCGTGACCTCGTAGCCGTTCGATAGGCTGGCAGGCGCACCGGCGTTGTTCTCCTGGAAGGTTTGCCCCTGCAGGCTGATCGGGGCAGCAGGGCGGCGAATGCCACATCGATCGCATCCTTGGCGGCCGCGTCGTTGAACTGCGCGTTGATGACGGTGGGATTGTTGGCCGCCGCGAGCATGGAGGCTTCCTGTTCGCTGTGCACCGGCAGGTTCAGCGGCTGCGGTTCCACCAGGTCGTCCGGCGGAAACACCCCGACGATCTGCTGGAACGTCCCGCGGGCCGTCTGCAGGCTGCCCTCGGCGGTCTCGCGGGTCGCCCGGGCCCCTTCCAGCGCGGCTTCGGCCTGGGCGACGTCGGTGCGGGTGATTTCCCCGACGCGGAACCGGTCGTTCGTGGCCTGAAGTTGCTTGGTCAGCACCTGCTCGTTGTTGATATCGAGCTCCAGCAGTTCCTTGGCCTGGATGACTCCGACATACGCGCCGACCGCGTTATTGAAACTGGTCTGCTCTTGCGCGATGAGGTTTGCCCGTTCCGCCATGACCTCGTTTTTGGAACGATTGATATTCGCGTGGACCTTGCCGCCGGTGTAGATGTTCTGGGTAACGGTGGCCTGCGCGGTGGCGACGTCACGCAGGCTCCGCTGGTTGATGAAAATGCCGCCGCCAAGCGGGCTGAAGCTGCGCGAGTAACCATCGCCATATCCGGCGGTGCCGGCCATAATGACGGTTGGCCGCCACCCTGCGAGCGCAGTCGGCACATTTTCATCGGTCGCGCGCAGTTTGGCCCGTTCGGCCTGCAAGGCAGGCTGGGTGGAATAGGTCGCAGCCAGCGCCTCGCTCAGGGTATGCGGAACATACTGCCCGCCGTGAGCCACGAAGGCTTTGGACGCCGCGGCAGGCCTCACCTTCGGCGCGGCCGGAGCCGATGCCTGCCCCAGCTTGGCCGGTGCCACGACCTTGGGCGTCGTCGGCGCAGGCATCGTCTGGGCCCCGGCGGAAGCCGCCAGGGCTACCAAACTGAAGCTGGCAAGCAGTCCATGACGCAGACCCATACGGAACCCTTCTTACCAGGCCGCCAGCCCTCTTGGCTGACTTATTGGATGGTTATCCCAGAACTTCCCCGATATGCCGTGGCCACCGCGAGAGCGATATCAGAATCATCCCAATGCCAGGGCTCTGTCCAGCACTGCGTTGCATCGGGTCGCCTCGATTCTCCTTAAAACGCGAAAACAGGCGCCTTTCGCAGCGAGGGAAGCGGCGGTGTCGCACAATCGAACAACGGCGAGATCGCCAGGCCGGCGGGCGTCGCCTCGGCGATGACAGCCTGCGCGATGCGGCCTTCGCCATGGATCACGGCCAGAATGCGTCCGCTTTCCTGATGCGTCTGCGTCGCCAGGGCAGGGGGGATCTCCGGCACCCCCCCCTCGATAAGGATGAGGTCGTAGGGCGCCTGCGCCGGCCACCCCGCCGCCAGCAGTCCCGAAACCACGGTCACACCCGGCGCTTCGACCGGCAGCACGCTTCGCGCGATCCAGGCCAGCGACGCATCATCCTCCAGCGCAATGACCCGGCAGCCGCATGCCGCCAGGACCGCCGCGCCGTAACCGGTACCCGCGCCGACGACCAGCACACGTTCATTGTCACGCAGCCGGGCCACCTGCAGCATCCTCGCCAACACCATCGGCTCCATCAGAAAACGGCCGTTACCCAGCGGCACGTCTTCGTCCGCATACGCAAGGGCTGCCATCGAGGCGGGCAGGAAACGCTCCCGCGGCAGACGACGCATGGCTGACAGGATCCGCGGGTCGGTCACCCGATTGGGCCGGATCTGGCTGTCCACCATGTGATTGCGCGCGTCGGCGAAGTATTCGGCTGGCGTTGCCATGTCGTCACTCAGTTGCAGGGACAGTCGCCCTTATAAGCAGCGGCTGCGGCATCGCAAAGCCTTCGTCGCCCATTTGCCCGATCAATCAGGCCGCATCCTCTTTGCGGTCACGGACCCTCACGTAGGCCAGCCTGGCGTGTTCATCGCAGTACGGCTTGCCGGCCACCGAAGCCTGATCACAGAACCGGAACGCCTTCGTTCCCGGCTCGCCGATCGGCCAGCAGCAGGATGGGGCGGAACGCCGAGCCTGGATCGGCGCGGACGGCGTGACCGCCCGCGGGCCCGGTACCGCGGCTGATGGCGCTGGAGCCGGCCGCGGAGCGGTCACCGGCGCCGGATGCAACGGCCGAACGTTGGATGCCGGCAAGGCCACCGATGGCGGAGCCGCACTTGGCAGTGGCGGCAGGGTCGGTCCCGCCATCCTCGGATAGGCCAGTGGGCGCTCCGTCGCCGGTTTCGCCGACTCTCGACGAATGGGAGAGGGGCGGGCGTCGAGATCGAGTCGATGGGCTTTTCCCACGATAGCGTTCTTGGACACATTCAGCCGGCGGCCGATCTCGGCGGTCGAAAGCCCCTGCGCCCAGAGATCCCTCAGATGATGGATCGTTTCCTCATCCCATACCATATGCTGGTCCCTCTTCGAGGCTGTCTACTAGATACAGTATGGACCGCGAGGATGACTGGCAATCACTGATTCGATTCGGACACCACAATCCTGTGGAAAACCCTGCGGGCTCCGCAACGTCCTGTCGTCGCCGGCGGATCGGCTGGTCGGGGGCCTACCCGATGCGCTGCGGGTTCTCGGACCGCGAGCGGCGGAGCAAGCGATCGGACGCCGTGCCCGTGGAGGGTCCCGGACTTTCATCAGGTCGAAAACTCGCCTCAACCGCAGTATCAGGTGGCAATCCAGGTAAGAGCCCAGAGCCGCAGCTTCGCGGGGTTCCGGTGAACTTTCGCTCTCTGGGGTAACGCGGACGCCCGGCCGCTGGCCGGCCGAGGCGCGTGATTTTGCGGTTCGTCCTGCCATTCGTGCGGGTTCTTGTCGCCGCCTGGGATCGGTGCTGCCAGCGAGGAAGGCCGCGTAGGTCGCTTCTATGCTCACGCGTAGGTCCCTCCTATTCTCAAATGTCAAAGCGGTGCCTATGATGCCGAACCACACTTCCACGACAGGCCACACTTCCACGACAGGCCACACTTCCACGACAGGCCACACTTCCACGACAGGCCACACTTCCACGACAGGCCACACTTCCACGACAGGACTGATCTCACACCGGGCGACCGGAGGACGATGACGATGAACCGATCCTCAGTTCCTTTCCGCCAGTTCTTCTCGGCTGCCATGATCGTGGCCGCGCTGGCCTGTTCCGCCGTGCCGGCATGGGCCGACGACATCGGCGTCAACAAGGCCGGCCTGATCAGCAGCCTGCTCCCCACGGTGGTCAATATTTCGGTCGCCAAGGACGGACCGCCGTCGCCGTCAGTCTCCGAGGCGGCGGGCACGACGACGCCTGCTCCGAATGCCAGCGCAGCGGTCAAGAGCTATGTCGGCTCCGGCTTCGTCATCGATCCGTCCGGGGTGATCGTGACCAACTACCACGTGGTGGAGTACGCCTTCGAGATAACGGTCACGTTCTCCGACGGCACCCGTCTGCCGGCAAAGATGCTGAGCGCCTCTCGGCTCGCCGATCTGGCCGTCCTGAAGGTGGACGCGGGCCACCCCCTGCCGGCCGCGCACTGGGGCGACAGCGACAAACTGCAGGTGGGTGATCAGGTTTTCGCCGCGGGCAATCCCTTCGGCATTGGCCTTTCGGTTTCCGCCGGCATCGTCAGCGGGCTGAACCGCGACATCCAGAATTCCCCTTATGACGACCTCATACAGACGGACGCTACGATCAATCACGGCAATTCCGGCGGACCACTGTTTGACATGCAGGGCAATGTCGTCGGGGTGAACTCGACGATCATCTCCCCCACTTCCGGCTCAGCCGGCATCGGCTTCGCGATTCCGGCGACCGATGCGCATTTCGTGATCGACCGTTTGCGGACCTATGGCTGGGTTCGGCCCGGCTGGATCGGGGTGAAGGTACAGTTGGTCACGCAGGCGATCGCTGACGCCCTGGGCATGCAGCGGCCCGAGGGCTCGATTGTCGCCTGGGTGCTGGCGGATGGCCCGGCGAAGAAGGCTGGCCTCGAGATCGGTGACGTGATCCTGCGCTATAACGGCACCCGGCCCACCGACGATCGTGCCCTGCTGCGTGAAATAGCCGGCACGGCGATCGGCGATACGATGTCGCTCCGGGTACGGCGCTACGGGGAGGAGCGCACCATCCTCGTGACCGCGGACGTCTGGCCTCGCAACCAGTGGGATGCCCGGGATGCCCCGTTGGCGGTGCGGTCGCCGAAGATGGACATCCCGCCCGACCTCGGTCTTTCTTACGCGGCGCTGCCCCAGAATGACAGGTCGACGATGGTGGCGAAGGCCGGGCTGGAAGGCGTGCTTGTGACCCACGTCGCCACCGACTCGGATCCGGCGCGCAAGGGGGTCGCGAACGGTGACGTCATCCTGCGCGTGCAGGACAAATCGGTCGCCACGCCGGAGGACGTGCAGTCCGGCATCGATGCGGCACGCGCCAGCAAGCGCGACTATGTGTTGATGCTGGTACTGCCGAAGAAGTCGCCGGTCCCCGGGCCGAAATGGGTGGCGCTGCGGCTAGGCCCGGCGGGCAACTGAAAATGGGACGCTGGCGCACGGAGTTGCTGTCTGGCTATTTAGCTTGATGAACTGCAGGGTGGCGCCCTGCCGGGCGGCGCGAGCCTGAACGTTGCCTTGACGGAACATGGATATGATGATCGACTGGAGGTCCGGGCCGGAATCGAACCGGCATACGCGGATTTGCAGTCCGCTGCATCACCACTCTGCCACCGGACCCCCGGATGCAGGCGGGGGTATATGGTTCGGCACGGCCTCCCGGGTCAAGACCGAAGTCAACCTGGCCGCGATGCTCCGCTCCGCCAACACCGGTCGGCAGCGTACGCAACCTAAACCTCGATACCCCGACCGCCTGATCCCACCCAAACGCGCCAAGGGTTCACCAGTTCGCTACGGCAGATCGGATTCATCGGGCAGGCGAGTCCGCATGTGGTCGACCGCGTCGAGGATCTCGTCATAGGCGCACAAGCGTGCCGCGAGTTCTTGCGCCATGTCCGTCATGGCCGGATCGTTAGTGGACGCGGGCAGCCCGAACGCTTCGTCGAGCAGGGCACGGGCTGCGTGCACCGCAGTGTCCCAGTCGAGTGGCCTCGGATCAATGGAATTTCTCTGCCGCCGCGCCGGCGGCTCGGTCTCGGGCAGCGGCGCCAGCACCAGTCGGGGACTTTTGCTCCCGCGGACCATTGAACGTGCTCTGGACATAGGAATATCCTTCCCCTCGGTTGGCCTCGAGTGCGTTTTTCCGATCGCGGGCCAAGCACACCTGTCCACGCGACACCGGCAAATGCTTCGTTCGAGGCAAGTTCGTCTTGCCGAACCCATCGCAGCCCACCGCCTCGATCCGCAGCCGGCGCAAGATCAAAGGCAAAGGCTATCTGCAATAGAGGACGGCAGAGGACAGCAAAAATCTATCGTTTGATCAATTGTTCGTTAACTTCTTGTTAACCTTTGGTAGACGTTGCGAGTGGAAAGAGCATTGATCGAGATCAATTGGTCCGAACAGATGGACCGGCCACCCACTGTCCGTCCAATCGGTTGAAAACAAGGATCGCACCCGACCGAAGCGCGCCATGTGTCGCGCGCCAGAAAAGCGCGATACGCCGCTGTAGGTCTGAGGTATCCGATTCACGCGGAGAATCGCGGTCGCCGGGCGACTCCCGCTTCTCTTCGATCGGATACCGTGCGTACAGGTCCGAGCCGGCTACCGGACAGGGCTTTGACCGGCTGCGTCTTCGCGGGCATCCGGCGCATGACTTTGGTCTGGTGTCATTATCCTGGGCCTCCCGTCACCATGGGTTCCCCGTCATCTCTGCCAGTGTATCAGCGTCGTTTCCGCCGGCACCCGTACCCCCGGATGCGACGGCACGACGCGGACCGTGTAATCCTCAGCCGGCCGACTGCCGGAAATCCGGCCGACGTAGACATACCCGCTGGTTGCGCCCGGAATTGCGCCGTCGTGCGACAATGTAACGACCTCGTCACTGTCACGTCCATCCAACTGAGCATAAGCCTCGACGCGAACGTCCGCGACGGCGACCGTGCCCAGGTAGATCGGCACCGAGACATCCCAGCCGTCGTTCCGGAGCGCGAATGCCGACTCGCCGATATGCACGTTTGGCCAGTCCCGGCGCAGCCCCCGATCCCAGGCGGCCATCGCCTTCGCCGCCGCGCCTCCATTCGCCACGCGTTCCCGCAATGCCTGCGCCGCCGGCAGGTACGCCTTGTCGAGATAATCCCGCATCATCCGCGAGGCACCGTATCGCACCGTCAGATCGGCCATGCTGCGTCGCATGCGGTCCACCCAGGCGCGCGGCACGCCCGTACCGTCACGCTCATAGAACGCCGGCACCACGGACCGCTCCAGCAGGGCATAGAGTTCATCCGCTTCGCGGCGGTCCTGCTGGTCCATGTCGGGGTGCGGGGCACCGTCACCGATTGCCCAGCCCGCGTCCGGCCGGTACGCCTCCTCCCACCAGCCATCCAGGGTCGACAGATTGAGGCCGCCGTTGACGATTACTTTCATCCCGCTCGTGCCACATGCCTCCCACGGACGGCGCGGCGTGTTGATCCAGAGGTCCACACCCTGCACCAGTTCCTGGGCCAGCGAGATGTCGTAGTCCTCCAGGAGCACCACCCGACGGCGGAACCCTGGGTCCTGCGCGAATCCGACCCATTCCTGGATCATCTGCTTGCCGACTTCGTCGTCTGGATGGGCCTTGCCAGCCAGCACAAGCTGGACGGGACGAGCCTCATCGCACAGGAGTCGCTGCAACCGGTCACGGTCAGTCAACAGCAGATCCGGCCGCTTGTACGCCGTGAAACGGCGCGCGAATCCCAGTGTCAGCACATTGGGATCGAGTACCGTCTCACCCACCGCCACGACCGTCGAGGGATGGCCGCGGCCGCTCAACTGAAACACCAGCCGCTGGCGCACATTGCCGACCAGCGCCGCGCGCGCCTGGCCGCGCAACGCCCAAAGCGCCTCGTCGGTGACCGCTTCGATGCGCTCGCCCACATCCTCCGGTTCGTGGCGCCAGCGATCCTTGCCGCACGCCTCGGTCCAGATCGCGTCGGCTTCCGCCGAATCCCACGTCGGCACATGCACCCCATTGGTGACATGCCCGAACGGCACCTCCTGCTCAGGCCAGCGCGGATACAGCGGCTGAAAAATCCGCCGGCTGACCGCGCCGTGCAGCCGGCTGACGCCAAAGTTCAGCAGCGCCCCCCGCGTCGCGAGATTGGCCATGTTGAACAGACCGCCGGACGGCCTGCTGTCGTCGAAGCCCAGCTTGGCGATATCCTCCAGTGCAACCTCGCCACCCGTCCAGGCCACGCCATAGCGCTTCAGCAGATCGGGCGGAAAGCGGTCGAATCCGGGCTCGACCGGCGTATGCGTGGTGAACACGTTGCCGGCCCGGGTCGCCCACAGGGCTTCATCGAAACCGACGCCCTGGCGCCTCGCGAACGACCGCGCCCGCTCCAGCACAGCGAACGCGGCGTGGCCTTCGTTCAGATGGCAGACCTCGACCTCGGGGTGGAGCGCTTCGACGAGGCGCCAGCCACCCACGCCCAGCACGATCTCTTGCAGCAGCCGCATTTCGCTGCCACCGCCATAGAGCTTGCCGGTGATGCCGCGCGCGATCGGATCGTTGACCGGGTCGTTGCTGTCCAGCAAGTAAAGCAACGTTCGACCGATGGTGGCGCGCCACACCCGCAGTTGCAGTGTGCGACCCGGCAATTCGACCGGAATGTGCAACCGGGCGCCCCCGGTCACGCGCACGGGCGCGATCGGCATGCTTGATGGATCGTTGTATGGGTACGCCTCAAGCTGCCGGCCCAAGGCGTCGATGGATTGGCGAAAATAGCCCTCCTGGTACAACAGGCCTATCCCGATAATCGGCAGGCCGAGGTCGCTCGCCGCCTTCAGGGCGTCCCCCGCCAGGATGCCAAGTCCGCCGGCATACAGCGGCAGCGCCTCGCCGACACCGAACTCCATGCTGAAATAGGCGACACCGGCCAGCTCTGCGTCACCTCGAACGGCGGCGAACCATCCCCGGTCCGTGAGGTACGCGTTCCGCGCCGCGACGAGCGTAAAGAGCTGCATGAGGAAACCGACATCCGCGGCGAGTTCGTCCAGTCGCGCAACCGACAGATCCTCGAGAATGGTCCATGGGTTGTGCGTCCGCTGCCACAGTTCGTTGTCGATATGGGCCCATAGCGCGTCCGCCTCATGGCTCCAGGTCCAGCGCAGGTCGAGCGCAAGGTCGCGCAGCGGGATCAACGCCGGCGGCAGTTCACGCCATGGCGGCCTGCCTGTATCGGTGATCATGTTACTGGGCATGATTTGAAACTCCCGTCGTCGGTGCGCGTATTTGCGCCAGCATGTGCACGCGAATCTGGCGCACGCCAACCCATGCCGCCTCGGCATTTCCGCTCGGCTGGAAACTCCTCGCAATGCCTGCACACCACTATACTTGTCTTCAATCAATCCGCGGCGGTGGCACCTCGTCCTGCTTGCTGTGCATTTCGGTCAATCGCTTGAAATGCCCCGGTATCTCGTCAAACGAAGCCGCGAATTGTCACAAAATTGTCTCTGCTGCGCGTCCTGAACCAGGATGAGTCCCCTCGGAAAAAGGAACCGCCAAGAGCCGAGATCGTCGCCGTCGAGCGCCCAGTGTCGTCCAGCAGGGGTGACAGCGGATTTGACGCGTTGCTCGATCGGTAAGCCCGCGATCCTCCGGTCCGGGAATGATCCGAAATGGTGGCGTGAAATCGTGTTCCGAACTCCGGCCCGATGTCCGATACTACATGCCCCCGACATGTAACGCCTCGCGGGGTGGCGGCGTTATACAGGCGCCACTTTGATGGAGGTCTCGATGCGTAAATCGTTATTGTTCGCCATCGCTGCGCTTGGTCTTGGCGGTTTCGCGGGCGCGCCCGCGATGGCAGCGAATTCAGGTCCCGCGAATGCCGCCGATCAATTGATCAGCGGATCGACAAAGGCTGTCCAGGAGTTAAAGGCAGATCACCACTACGACCATCTGCTTCGCGAAGCCAAGGGCTTATTTATCGTGCCGACAATGGTGAAAGGCGCGGTTGGTATCGGCGGCAACGGCGGTCAGGGCGTACTGTTGAAGCGCACCAGCAACGGCTGGAGCGAACCCGCCTTCTTGACGATCGGCACGCTTTCTCTCGGCCCCCAGGCCGGCGGGGCGGCGGGCCAGACCGTGATGTTGCTGATGACAAACAAGGCCCTCAATGACTTCACCCAGGCCAACAACTTCTCGGTTGGCGCCAACGCGGGGCTGACGATCGTCAACTATTCGGCCAAGGGACAGGCTCCGGCTGGCAAGGGCGACATCATCATCTGGTCCAACAAGTCCGGCGCCTTCGCGGGCGCCAGCGTCAGCGCGACAGATATTAGTATGAACAAGCAGGAGGATAAGAATTTCTACCATAAGCCCGTCACGAACGAGCAGATCCTGAACGGCGACGTCTCACAGCAGGCGGCGGCGAAACCGCTGCTCTCTGAATTGCCGACGTAGCGACCGCTGGCGGCCAGGCGGTCCCCACCCGTCTGGCACGCGCTTCTTCAGCTTGACGCGTCGGGACACAGGACAGGCCTGGACCGTCGAAAGCAAGTGATCGTCAAATCGTCCTCTATCGGCAACATGTCAGCAGTAAAGATATTGTTCTCGCTAAGGACCGGCCAACCAGGATTCGCCTTGATCAGGCCATGGCGCCCGGCTTGGGATCAGTCCAGCATCCAGGACCGGACCCATCGCGGTGGAGATTACAGAGGTTCGGTATCCAGTGCGTAACCGGCCGTGCGCACCGTCCGCACCACATCCAACTCCTCCGAGCCGTTGATCGACTTGCGCAGCCGCCGGATATGCACGTCGACGGTTCTCGGCTCGACATGGATATCCGGCCCCCAGACCGCGTCCAGCAGTTCCTCACGTGAGAACACCCGCCGCGGGTGCTGCATGAAGAATTCCAGCAGCCGGAACTCGGTCGGCCCCAGATGCACCCGGCGCTCGTTGCGGGTGACACGATGCGACGCCAGATCCATCTCGATGTCGTGGAACACGAGCTGGCCCTTTACCGGCACCGCGTTGGACCGGCGCAGCAGCGCGCGCATCCGGGCCAGCAGCGCTTCGATGTTGAACGGCTTGGTGATGTAATCATCGGCGCCGGTGTTCAGGCCGCGCACCGCGTCCTGGTCCTCGGTTCGCGCCGTTACCATGATCACCGGCAGGTCGCGGGTCGCGGCCTTGCGGCGGATCTGCCGGCAGACCTCGATGCCGGACATCACCGGCAGCATCCAGTCGAGCAGCACGAGGTCAGGCTGCGTCTCGGAGATTCGGGTCAGCGCTTCCTGACCATCGCCGGCTTCCTCGACCCGGAAACCTTGCTTCTCCAGATTGTAGCGCAGCATCGTCGCGAGCGGCGCTTCATCCTCCACCACGAGAACCAGTGGCTTGGGCAGGCTGGATACACCGTCAAGCATGCTCGTCTCCCGCATGTATCAAATCCGATGATGTCACGGTATGGCTCGTTTGTCGGCCGGCACGAGTGTAACGCTACTCCTTGGGCCGAACAACAGCGTAGGCGGATGTATCTCCCTTGGGACGAACATCCGGGATCACTTCGCCTTCGACAGCGTAATAAACTGTCTCGGCGATGTTGGTGGCGTGGTCGCCGATCCGCTCCAGGTTCTTGGCGATGAACAGCAGGTGGGTGCACGGCGTGATGTTGCGCGGATCTTCCATCATGTAGGTGATCAGCTCACGGAACAGCGCGTTGTAGATGTCGTCCACGACCCGGTCCGATCGCCACACCTCGATCGCCTTGACGCTGTCGTTCGCGCCCAGCGCATCGATGATCGACTTCAACTGGTCCTGCACCAGTGCGCCATGTGCGCGAGGCCGGCGAGCGAATAGGGCAGGTTGTACTGCCCTAGCACAATGCTGCGCTTGGCGACGTTGGCGGCATAGTCGCCGATCCGTTCCAGGTCGCCGGTGATCTTCAGCGCTGCAACGATCCGCGCAGGTCCCCCGCCATCGGCTGGCGCAGCGCCAGCATGCGGATGACGAACTGCTCCACTTCCCGCTCCAGCGCATCGACCTTCGGATCTTCTTCCACCGCGCGCGTCGCGGCGACGCTGTCGCGGTTCATGATCGCCTCGGCCGCCAACGCGAGCTGGCTTTCGACGATGCCGCCCATTTCGGTCAGCATGTCGCGCAGACGCTTCAGGTCGGTGTCGAAGCTTTTGACCAGGTGTTCGGCCGGATCGGACATCGTTGTGACGTCCTTCTTTCTCAGCCGAACCGGCCGGTGACGTATTCCTGTGTGCGCTTCTGCTTGGGCGAGGTAAACAACTGCGCGGCGGGCGCGCATTCAACCATTTCGCCCAGGTAGAAGAATGCCACCTGATCGGCGCAGCGTGCGGCCTGCTGCATGTTGTGGGTAACGATCGCGATGGTGAAGTCATGCTTCAACTCGTCGATCAGTTCCTCGATCTTCAACGTGCTGATCGGGTCCAGCGCGCTGGTCGGCTCGTCCAGCAGGATGACCTCCGGCCGCACCGCGATGGTGCGCGCGATGCAGAGCCGCTGCTGCTGGCCGCCCGACAGTCCCATCGCCGAGGTCTGCAGTCGGTCCTTCACCTCGCCCCAGAGCGCGGCCCGCGTCGAGCGACCACTCGACACGTTCCTCCATCGCCGACTTCGACAGCCGTTCGTGCAGTTTCACCCCGAAGGCGATGTTTTCGAAGATCGTCATCGGGAACGGCGTCGGCTTCTGGAACACCATGCCGATGCGAGCGCGCAACGCGTTCACGTCGATCTTCGGGTCGATGCAGGTTCTCATCGTCCATCATGACTTTCCCGGTCGCACGCTGGCCGGGATACAGGTCGTACATCCGGTTCAGGACCCGCAGCAGGGTCGACTTGCCGCAGCCAGACGGCCCGATCATGCCCGTCACCTGACGGTCCGGAAGGTCGAGATTGATATCCTTCAGCGCGCGATGATCGCCGTAGTAGAAATCGAGGTTTCGCATCGCGATGCGGGCTGGATTGATCGGAACGCTCGCGCCTCGGACGTTCACGAACCGGTTGGTTTCGGCGCTGCCGGTCACGTTCGCACTCATGTTCACCTCACTTCGGCTCGCCGCAGCAGCATCCGAGCCGCGATGTTGATGGCCAGCACGCCGAATGTGATCAGCAGGGCGCCGACCCAGGCAAGCTGCACCCAGTCATCGAACGCCGAACCGGCATACTGATAGATGGTTACCGGCAGGCTTGCCATCGGCTTTCCGAGGCTCAGCGACCAGTTCAGGTTGCCCAGGCTGGTGAACAGCAGCGGTGCGGTCTCACCGGCGATGCGCGCCACCGCCAGCAGGATCCCGGTGGCGATGCCCTGTCTGGCTGCCCGGTAGCAGACCAGAACGATCATCTTCCATTTCGGTGCACCGAGGCCGATCACCGCCTCGCGAAGCGTGGAGGGGATCAACCGCAGCATGTCCTCGGTCGTGCGCACCACGATCGGGATGACGATCACCGCGAGCGCCAGGCAGCCCGCAATGCCGCTGAATCCGCCGAACGGATAGACCGCGATCTGATAGATGAACAGGCCGATCAGGATCGAGGGCGCCGACAGCAGCACGTCGGAGACGAACCGCACGGCGTTGCCGATAATCGACCCCTGTGCATACTCGGCTAGGTAGGTGCCCACCATCAGGCCGATCGGCGTGCCGATCGCGGCGCCCAGCAAGGTCTGGATCAGGCTGCCGATGATCGCGTTCAGCAGCCCGCCGTGCGAGCCCGGGGGCAGGGTGGATGTGGTAAACACCGTCAACGAAAGCCCACCCAGGCCGCGATACAGCAGCGTGAACAGGATCGAGGCCAGGAAGGCCAGACCTATGGCGGTGGCGACGACGCAGAACACCTTGACGATCGTGTTGATCGTATGGCGGCGGCGGCCCACCGAGCGCGAAACCGCTCTGTCACGTGCTGGTCCGGGTGAGAATGTCGTCCCGCTCATACTTTCAGCCTCGGCCGCAGCATGAGTCGCGAAATCGCCAGCACGATGAACGAGATGACGAACAGAATGAAACCGAGTGCCAGCAGCGACGACAGCTTCAGGCTGCCCGACTGGCTCTCGGGAAACTCCAGTGCGACCAGCGAGGCGATGGTGTTGCCGGGCCCGAACAGCGACGAGGAGATCCGGTTGGTGTTGCCGATCACGAACGTGACCGCCATCGTCTCTCCCAGCGCCCGGCCCAGCCCCAGCATGATGCCGCCCACAACCGATGTCCGTGTGTAGGGGATGACGATGGAGCGCATCACCTCCCATGTCGTGCAGCCCAGGCCGTAGGCGGATTCCTTGTACACCGGCGGGACCGTGTCGAACACGTCGCGCATGGTGGCGGCGATGAACGGGATGATCATTACCGCCAGGATCAGGGCGGCGGTCAGGATGCCTGTGCCGAAGGGCGGGCCGGCGAACAGGAAACCGATTCCCGGCAGGTCGCCCAGATTGTCAATCACCGGCGGCTGGATGTATTGCGCCATGATCGGGACGATCACGAAGAAGCCCCACATGCCGTAGATGATCGACGGTACGGCGGCGAGCAGTTCGATGGCGGTGCTGACCGGCCCGCGAAACCATAGAGGCGCGAGTTCGGTCAGATAAAAGGCGATGCCGAACGCCAGCGGAACGGCCAGCAGAAGAGCCAGGACTGATGTGGCCACGGTGCCGAAAATGGGGACCGCGGCGCCGTAGATCTGCTGCACCGGGTCCCAGTCGTCGGAGATCAGAAAGCCGAACCCGAAGGCGTGAAACGCCTTCAGCCCGCCCAGGAACAACACCACGATGATGGCCCCCAGCAGCACAAGCACGAACAGGCCGGAACTTCGTGCCACCAGAGCGAATATGAAATCGCCCGGCCTGGGCGCGGATCGCCGAGTGTCGACGGTAACAGCCTGCTGCACGATGCTATCCTAATCAGCGATGAGAGAGGCAAGGGCCAGGGTGGTCATCGGCCCCTGCCACGCTTCAGCCTAGTAGATGGGTTTGCCGTTGGTGCCGAGAATGCTCGCATGCCAGGCAGTGCGCACCGCCGCTTTGACGGTTGCCGGCAGCGGGATGTAATCCAGGCTGGTCGCCGCGGCGTCGCCATTCTTGTACGCCCAGTCGAAGAACTTCATGACCAAGGCCGAGCGGGCCGGATCGGACGGGTCCTTTGGCAGTTCGATGAATGTGGCGGACTCGATCGGCCAGGTCTTGGCGCCCGGCTGGTCGATCAGGTTGACTGCAAAATTCTTCGCCCCCGCCCAGTTGCCGTTCGACGCCGCGGCCTGGAACGCCTCCATCGTCGGGGCGACGAAGACGCCGGCCTGGTTGCGTAGCTGCACGGTGGTCAGGTGGTTCTGGCTGGCATAGGCGTATTCGACGTAGCCGATGCCGCCGCGCGTATTATGCACCGTGGCGGCGACCCCATCGTTACCCTTGGCACCCGCGCCCGCCAGCCATCTCACGCTGGTGTTTGCTCCAACGTGGTCCTTCCAGCTTGGGCTGACCGCCGAGAGGTAGGACGTGTACACATAGGTAGTGCCCGACCCGTCCGCCCGGTAAACCGGCGCGATCGCCAGCTTCGGCAGCGTCACGCCGCGGTTGATCTCGGCCAGCTTCGGGTCGCTCCACTTGACGATCTTGCCTTCATAGATGTCCGCGAGCAGTGGGCCTGTCAGCTTCAACTGGTTGGCGGCGAGACCCGGGAGGTTGACGATCACCACGACCGAGCCCATCACCGTGGGGAACTGGAGCAGCTTGCCGGATTCCAGCTTGGCTGGATCCATCGGGGCGTCGGAAGCCCCGAAGTCGACGGTGCGCTGCAGGATCTGGTTCTGCCCGCCACCGGATCCGATGGCCTGGTAGTTGAGTTCAATGCCCGTGGCAGCCTTCGCCTCCTCACCCCACTTGGTGTACACCGGGGCGGGAAAGGTCGCGCCCGCGCCGGTGATCTGCTGCGCCTTCGCCGGACCCGCGGCGACGGCAACAGCGACCAGGCCCAAGGCCATGGCCGTTACGGCGATCTTCATCAGTGGTTCTCCTTCGGAGTCTGTGCGCTTCGCGCGCCCGCAGCGTAGGCAGCAACGGTGATCCCCATATTGCAGATTTATGACGGTCTGATGACAGAGGAGGCGGCGGAACCGGCCATTCGGGTCGTGTATGCCTCGGTATGATTGTCCCGTGCCACCGGGATGCATCTGTGTGCTGGGATCGCCGATACAAGCGAGCGCCCGGCGGAAACATGTCGCGCGACACGCGCAGAGGACATGGGCCGGGGGGCGCCCCCGGGGAAGAGAGTCCCTTCGGTCCGCTGATCGCCGCGGCCGAGTCGCGCGGTTATGGGCCCGCCAGCGCCGAGGAACGGGCGCCATTCCTGGGCTCCCACTACCGGATCCTCACGCGGCAAAGCGCCAGCGTACCCTGGGGCGTTCGCAGATGTATCGTCGACGACCATCTGATGGGCGGCTTCGCCCTTGATCGCCTTCCCGGCGAAGTACGGCGATTCCGGAGTGAAGACATTCGTCATCAACCAGGCGGGAATTGTTTTCGAGAAAGACCTTGGCGCCCAAACCTTGAGTACTGCCCGCCAGATAAGTTCGTACAATCATGACCAGAATTGGCAGATCGTGAAGCCATGAGCCGCGCGTTCAGGAACCGTGTCCACGCGCCTGCTCGGGGCACCTGCCCAGGGCATGGAACCGCATCCCGTCGTCAGCCGGCGATATACGGCGCTCACGGGCGCGACGCCGGCATGATCATGCCCCGCTTGCCGGAAAGCGACCGAGCGCGACACAATGGACGCATGTCGATCCCTGTTCAGGTCCGCCGCCTCTCGCATGGCGAAGGCTTGCCGCTTCCGTCCTATGCCACCGCCGGGGCGGCCGGTATGGACCTGATCGCGGCCGTCCAGGATCCCGTCGTGGTGGGACCGGGGGAACGGACGCTGATCCCGACCGGTCTGACGATCGCACTGCCGCCCGGCTACGAGTTGCAGATTCGTCCGCGTTCGGGCCTCGCCCTGCGCCATGGCATCACCTTGCCGAACACGCCTGGCACCATCGACGAAGATTATCGAGGCGAGATCGCGGTCATCATTCTCAACACGGGTCGTGAGCCTTTCGTCGTCGAACGCGGCACACGGATCGCCCAGGCGGTGCTGGCGCCGGTCAGCCGAGCGGTATGGCGGGAGGTGGACGGGCTGGATGTGACCGCACGGGACAGCGGCGGCTTCGGCAGCACCGGGTCGGATTAGCGGCGCCATCGCGGATATTTGAACGCGCGAACCGGTGGTGTTGCGCACTTGTTGCTGTAGGGTAAGTGTATCGATAAGGTAAGGGCGGCCCCTCTCGTCGAGGAGACCCGGTGATGGCCACGCATCTGGCAGAGGCTGACCTGGTTGATCCTGGGATGGTTCACGGGGCGACCGGACGCCCGCAGCCGGCCGACGACAACGACCTGACCGAGGACGATGAGCGATCAACCGCGGCGCGAGGGATCGTCACCGCCGCCCTGATATCGGCACCATTCTGGGTGTTGTTTGCGTTCGCGCTCTACCTGCTTCTGTAACGGGCCCCCAGACTTCTGTAATGCGGCCCCGGACAGACCCCGACCGTCCCAGGCGGGGCGGGCCGCTGCAATCCGGGACACCCGGGGCGATCACACAACAGCACCTGCTCGGCTGTCCCGCCCGTGCCGCCGGTGGAAAATATCGTGTCGCTATCAAAAGTTGGTTGACGGCAGGCGCGTGGCCGGTCTTCTGGGGGCCAATGTGGCGCACGATTCTCCTGGCAACGAGTCTGCTGGTCGGTCCGGTGCTGTTCGGCGTGTCGGCATCCCGTTCCCTGGCGCGATCCTCGGCTTCGCCGTCGGCGCAATCACTTACGTTGCCGCTCGCTGTCACCGACCATTTCTTCCAGTCCAGCGACGGCGTCACCCTGCACTACCTGGAGGCAGGACCGACTGACGCTCATACCCTCGTCTTTGTCCCCGGCTGGACCATGCCGGCATGGATCTGGATGCCGCAGATCCTGGCGTTTTGCCACCGCTACCATGTGGTCGCGTTCGATCCGCGCGGGCAGGGCGATTCCGCCGTTCCCGCCACCGGATACGAACCGGTCCGCCGTGGCCGTGACGTCGCCGAACTGATCGCCCACCTCGACTCGCCGCCGGTCGTCGTGGTTGCCTGGTCACTGGGGGTCCTCGATACGCTCGCCTCCATCCACGTCGCCGGCGATCGCCGTCTGGCCGGTCTTGTGCTGGTGGACAACTCGGTGGGCGAGGAACCGCCGCCATCCTATCATCCCGTGCCGCCGACGCCGGCGGCCCGCCGCCAAATCACGAAGCAGCCATGAGGCAGTTCGTGCGCGCGATGTTTCACCGTGCACGCGCCGCCGGCCTATCTGGATCGCCTGACGCAGGCGGCCTTGCACACCCCGGAATTCGCCAGCCGCCTGCTGCTGGCCTACCCGGTGCCGCGATCCTATTGGCGGGAGGCCGTTTATGCGGCCAAAGTCCCGCTGCTGTACATCGTTCGGCCGCGCTGGGTTGCGCAGGGGGAAAACCTCGTGCGAAACCGCCCCGAGACCGAGATGGATATTTTCAATGATGCCGGCCATGCCTTGTTCGTCGATGATCCGGCGCGCTTCAACAGCGTGACCGAGCGGTTTCTGGAGCGGTTCGTCTGGCCGTGAATTTCATCGCGCTCTTTCTCGTTTCCCTCGCCACCGTGGGATACGAGACGGCACTCACGCGCTATTTCGCCGTCGCGAAATGGTCCGAGTATGGCTACTGGGTCATCTCCATCGTGATGGTGGGGTTCGCGCTGAGCGGCGTGGTCCTGGCGCTGTGGCGCGATGCGTTCGCCCGGCGCGCGCCGGCGCTGATGGCGGCTCTGCCGGCGGCGCTCGTGCTGACGGCTGCCGTCGGCTACCATTTCACCACAACAAATCCGTTCAACCCATTGCAATTGCAGAATCCGGTGACCTGGCAGCCGCAGATCTGGAACATCGCCGGCTACTACGCCGCGCTGCTGCCGTTCTTCTTCCTGGCCGGCCTGTTCATCAGTCTGAATTTCGTGCGCTACGCCGGCGTCATCGGCCGTGTCTATGCCTTCGACCTGACCGGCGCCGGGGCAGGGGCGGCCAGCGTGCTCGGCGGCGATGTATTTCGTCCATGCCTTCGGCCTGGTGCCGCTGCTGCTGGTCCCGCTGGCGCTCGCCGCCCTTTTCGCCGATCGCTCATACCGCTTGCAAGGCCGCGCTGGCCGCGATCCTGGCGCTTGGTCTGGCCGAGGCAGTGCTGCTGCTGGACGACGAGGCGGCCTACAATGATTTCAAGGCGATCTACGCGCCACTTCACACTCCGGATGCGAAAATCGTCGCTTCGGTCAACACGCCGCGCGGCGACTACGCCCTGCTCGACGACTTCACCGAACGCGTCGATACCGACATATCCAACAACGCCGGCATGCTTGGGGTCGAGGGGCCGCCGCGCAGCTACGGGCTGTATCGCGACGGCAACCGCATCGCCGCCCTGCCGAAGCAGCTGCCGATCCAGTCGGGCTATGCCGCGGCCGCTCTGGACGCGCTGCCTTACCAACTGATCCCGCATGCGCGGGTGCTGCTGGCGGGCGCGTCCGGCGGGTTCCGCACCGCCGAGGCTGCTGCGTCTGGGCGCCGCCGCAGGTCCGCGTGCTGGAGCCGGAGCCGGAACTGTTGCGCATCATGCGCCAGGGTCTCGGGCCGGTGCAGGCCGCTCGACGCTCTGCCCAATGTCCATGTCGCCGGCGCCGGTCCGCTCGCCGACGCCGGCCGCGGCGTCTACGACGTGGTGGACCTGTCGGCCGATTTCCTCGACGCGGCGGAGACCAACGCCACGGCGTTCACGCGGGAGGCGATCGTATCCTACCTGCGCGCTCCTGGCGCCGAACGGGATCGTGTCGATCCCGGTCTCGATCCGCGATTTCCCGGTCTATGCCCTGCGCATGCTGTCCACCGTCCGCGCCGCGCTGCTGGCGGCCGGCATCGACGATCCGCCGGCGCATGTCATCGTCTACCGGTCGGCCTGGAACGTCCGCATCCTGGTCTCCCGCGACGGCTGGAGCGCCGCGCGCATCGCCGCCGCCCGCAAATTCTGCGACGACCGCTCGTTCGACATGTCCTGGTATCCCGGCCTGGACGTCGTGAAGGCGCGCGCCGGCATCTACAACGACCTGCCGGCGGTGTCCTTCGACAAGGGCGAGGTCGAATCCGGCGGTCCCGACGACGCGATCGCCGACGAGGCGCAGGCGGTCCTGTCCGGCCAGCCGTCGCCGTCGCGCGAGCAATTCAACCTGTCGCCGATCACGTTGGACAAACCGTTCTTCTACGCCGTGCTGCGGCTGGATCGCATCGGCACCATCCTGAAACGGCTGGAGATCCTGCCGCAGGCCGAGGTCGGGCGCGCTGGTCAATCTGGCGGTCCTGGCGCAGGCGGTGGTGATCGCGGTGCTGGTGCTGCTGGTGCCGCTCGCCGCGCCCGGACGCATCCGGGCACCGCAAGCCGGGCGTGCTGCGGGCGGTGGTTTATTTTCCGGCGCTGGCCTTGGGCTTCCTGTTCATCGAAATCTATCTCATCGAGAAGGCCAGCTTCTGGCTCGGCGACCGGACCAATGGGTTCGCCCTCGTGCTGACCGGAATGCTGGTGTTCTCCGGCCTGGGCAGCGCGCTGTCCGAACGGTTCGGGGCAAGGCCGCGCCAGGGCATGGCGGTGGTGGCCGCGGTCGTGCTGGTCTGGTGCACGGCCGTGCTGCTGTTGCTGCAGCCGCTGATGCTGGCCACGCTCGGCTGGCCGTTCTTCGCTCGGTCCGGCCTGCTGCTGCTGCTGATCGCGCCGGTCTCGGTGGCAATGGGATTGCCGTTCCCGCTGGGACTGAACCGATCGGGCACCGGCGGGTTTCTGCCTTGGGCGTGGGGTCTGAACGGCGCATTTTCCGTGGTGGCGACGCCGCTGGCGAATCTGATCGCCCGGGAATCCGGCTTCAGCAGGGTTCTGTTGTGCGCGGCGATCCTTTATGGCATCGCCCTGGTTACATTTCCTGCGATGAGGAAAAGTTCGGTTTGGCACGATATCCCAGCACCATCACCCGCCGCGGAGTGATCTCCGCCGCCGCTTCGGCCTCCGTCCTGCCCGCGATCGCGTCCGGTCCGCGCGGGCGGCACCGGTCTGGACAAAGGCGGCCTATGAGCAGGCGATGCGCGAATCCGGCCGCCCGGTGAGCCTGACCGACGCCCAGTTCGACGCGATCCAGAAGCGCAAGCCGGCCGCGATGGAACGGATCGCGGCCTATCTGAAGGATCATCTGGGCCAGCGCCGATCCGGCGGTGATGGCGGCGTTCGAGGCGGTGCCGCGGGAATACTACCACTACGACTATCCCGAACATCGCGCCACACCGGGCGACGCCTACGAGGAAAACCCGAAACCGTGGGCACTGGGCTACGGATCGGCGCTGTCGGACTATCTGGGCCAGGCCTACATGACCCAGATCTGCAAGCCGAAACCGGGCGACGTGACGCTGGAGATCGGCACCGGCAGCGGGTTCCAGAGCAGCCTGCTGTCGCGGATCGTCAGGACCGCCTACTCGATCGAGATCATCGAGCCGCTGGGCAAGGCCGTCGGGCAGCATCTTCGCGCCGATCGGCTATGACAACGTGCACACAAAGGTCGGCGACGGCTATTACGGCTGGCCGGAGGTCGAGGGCGGGTTCGACATCGTCATCGTCACCTGCGCGGCGACGTTCGCTCCGCCGGACCTGTTCAAGCAGCTCAAGCCCGGCGGCCGGATGATCATTCCGATCGGCCAGCCGTTCAAGCGCGGCCAGGTGCTTTACGTCTATACCAAGGATGCCGAGGGGAAGATCCACTCCCGCCGGGATATCGGCGTGTTCTTCATCCCGATGACCGGCGCGATTTCCAGGAACGCACCGGCGAAGCCCGAGACGGTGTCTGCCCATACCGCGACGGACAAGCCGGCCCACGCTGAGGATCAGCCGCCTGGAGACAAACCGCCCGCGGGCAAGCCTCCCTCCGAATAGCCGAATTACACGCGGCCGTGTTCCAGGCCTCCGCCGCCGCGATCACGCGCCGGCCCGGCATCAGCGCGCCCGTCAGCGGGCAGGTCGACCTCGAAGCCCAACCGGAATATCCCCAACCGCCGCTACCCGTGCTCCCGTCAGGCTGCCTTCGCCAAGCGTGATCCCACTGGCGTCGAATGCGCTGAACAGCGCCGCCGTCTGCGCCTCGGTCAGCTTCAGGTGCGGCGGACGAATGTTCAGCCACCGCGCATCGCCGGTGTTCCGCGCCACCAGGGCCTTCAGCGCCGGGATCAGCGGCACCGAGATCACCGCCTTGCGCGTCGCCGACAGGATCTCCTGCGCCGCCGCCCCTTTGGCGTTGTCCCAGTTCGCGTAGACCTTCCGCCCCGAGCGTGCAGTTCACGTTGGACGCCGCGGTGATCGAGCCGGCGCTGCCTTTTTCCAGCAGCGGCTTCAGCAGCGAGTCATCGCCCGCATAGACCTCGAACCCGTCGCGGGCGAAGGCTTCGACGTAGGCCAGGCCGTTGTCGTAGTTGCCCGAGCTGTCCTTGATCCCCTTCACCTTGCCCGGATTGGCCTCCAGCAGCCGGCCGATGAACGCCACCGAGAACGGGATCGCCGACTGCTGCGGGAAATTGTACAGATAGACCTTGATGTCGCCGGCAACCCGCTGAATGACCTCGTTGAAATACGCCAGCAGCCCGTCATCGGACGGGTTCTTGTAGTAGAACGGCGGCAGCAGCAGTGCGCCGCGGCAGCCCAGCTCCTCCGCCTTGCGCGTCAGCAGCACCGTATCGGTGATCGCCGTCGTCCCGGTGCCGGGCAGCATCTTCGCCGCCGGGATGCCGCGCTCGACCAGACCCTCCAGCACCTCGATCCGCTCGCTGATGCCCAGGCTGTTCGCCTCGCCGGTGGTGCCGAGAACCGCCAGGCCGTTGCAGCCGTTGGCGAGCAGCCAGCGACAATGCGCGGCCATGCGATCGAGGTCGATCGACAGGTCCGCATTCATCGCCGTCACGACGGCGGCGTTGATCCCGCCGTACAGAGCATTCTTCAACATCACGCAGTCTCCTTGATATCCTTTGGCGGTTCGTCACCCTTCTGGCGCCGGACCCGAGGCGCTTTGCCGGGCCACGCCACGACATGATCTTCCAACGCGCCCGCCCGCCGCTCGCTGATCGCTCGGCCGCGCACCGAGACACCGGCCTGATGCACGGTATCCGGATCGCCCGACACCAGCGGATGCCACCACGCCAGACCTTTGCCGTCGCGCACCCGGCGATAGGCGCAGGACGGTGGCAGCCAGTCGATTTCGCTTCAAAGCCGCCGGAGTCAGGCTGACGCAGTCCGGCACCCGGAGCCGCCGGCGCGTATAGTCGCTGCACTGGCAGGAGTGCAGATCCAGCAGCCGGCAGGCGACGTTGGTGAAGGAGAGCTCGTTCGTCTCCTCATGCCGCAGCTTGTGCAGGCAGCAACGGCCGCAGCCGTCGCACAGGGATTCCCATTCCTCCCTGGTCATCTGCTCCAGCGACTTCGTCTTCCAGAACGGCTCCATGGCGGCGGACCCTACAGCCTGCGGGTCCGCGAGGGCAAGGAAGGGCAAGGAAGGGCAAGCAGCTTCAGGGGCCGTCGGCCCTTGACGGGGTGCCGGGCGACGCCCCGCGCTTCATTACCCTACTGCGACGGCGGCAGGTTCTGCTCCTGGACCGGCCCACGCTCGCCCGCCGGCGGCGGCGGCGGGGCCCCCTGCGGCTGATACTGCGGATAGGCCGGCGCATACCCTGGTTGTGGCTGCTGTTGCTGCGGCGGCGCCGTCGGCGCACGGCTGCCATACCGCGTCAGCACGTCGCGCAGCGGGTCGGCGCCCGGGTTGCTGCCCTGCATCTGCATCACCAGTTGCCGCGCCGCGAGCGGCTGGCCGTAGTAGGACTGGTCCCACGCGATTGCGCCGACATCAGGCTGCCCTCCAGCGCGACGCCGCCGAACAGGCCCCGACTGGCCGCGAACGCAACGATATCGGCGCCCACCGCCGCCGTGGTCGATCCCTGGATCCCGGCACCCAGCGTCGCGATCGCGATCCCGGCATTCGCCCCCAGCTTGAGCTGGCTGTCGAGCACCGCGTTCAGGCCGCGCTCGGTCATGATCAGCATCAGAAGCTCGTTGTCCTCGATGCCGAACTGGAAGCCGAAGCTGCCGCTGCCGATCGTGTAGAACGCGGGATACGACCATGTGCCGTTGCCGGCGCGGGCCAGCAGAACGCAGTTGCCACCCTCGCCGCCGAAGAAGAAGCCGGCCTTGAAGATCCGCGGGCAGATCATCACGCGCCTTGGCACGCCGCAGCAGGGTTTTCGGGTCCTGCGACACGTCTGGGTCATCATGTCCTGCACCGTCAGGGTGGCACGATCCACCAAGCGTCTGCTGTTCGCCCGGTGTATTGGCCGAACACCCTGCCTGCAGCAGCGCCAACATCGCCAGCGCGGCCGTTGCCAGGAACCGGATCATGCGTCTGTTTCTCCCTGCCGTCCTGAATCGAGCATGCATAGGCCGAGCGGCCGAGTCGGGAGGAGCCTGTCTCGCCGGCATGGCCCATTTTGGGCGAGAGGCGGCGGTGGGTCCCGCGACGGCCTCGTCTGTCCGCTCGGAGGGCCGATACCCCGAGCCGTCCGGCGGCGTTGCACGATCCTGGCCGGCCAATGGAGGCAATCAACCTCGCGCAGAGGGCGCATAGATCGGCGCGGCGAACCGGCTGAAGCTGGCTTGCGAGGCTGGCCTTCTGCCACTGGTGGGGCTCATCGGATCCGTCTGCCGCCGATCGCGGCCGCGATCAGGTTCGGTCGGGTTCGCCGCTTCGAGGTGCTGCGCATCGCCGCTCTGGCGGAGGAATTATCGGACTTCGGAAAGGACAAGGCCGGCTGCGCACGGTCGGGCGTCCGTCTTTCCATGGTCGGGGATATCGCGAAAGTGTTCGGTGCCAGGCTGGTGTGGGTATCATCCGCATGCGGCCATTTCCCGGCGCGGGGCTGCTGCAAGCCTGCCAATGGCGGTTGGCGTCCCGGCCGCCGTGGCGTACACAGAACCGCATGCCGAGCCACCTGCTGGAAACCACCGAGGGTAGACGCCTGAGGGACCGCGCCGCGTGGCTGCGGTGGGGACCATATCTCGCCGAACGCCAATGGGGCACCGTGCGCGAGGACTACTCGGGCGACGGCGACGCCTGGGCCTATTTTCCGCACGACCACGCCCGCAGCCGCGCCTATCGCTGGGGCGAGGACGGCATCGCCGGCTTCACCGACGACCGGCTGCGCTGGTGCCTGTCGCTGGGTTTGTGGAACGGGCGCGACCCGTTCCTGAAGGAGCGGATGTTCGGCCTGACCAACGCGCAGGGCAATCACGGCGAGGACGTCAAGGAACTTTACTATTTCCTCGATGGCACGCCGACGCATTCGTACATGCGGATGCTTTACAAATATCCCCAGGCGGCGTTTCCCGTACGATGCCTTGATCGCCGAGAATGCACAAGCGCGGCCTTGATGAGCCGGAATACGAGTTACTGGATACCGGCGTCTTCGACGATGACAGATATTTCGACGTCACGGTCGAATACGCGAAGGCGGCCCCGGAAGATATCCTGATCCGGATCACCATCGATAACCGCGGCCCGGAGGCAGCGGATCTGCACGTGCTGCCGCACTTGTGGGCGCGCAACACCTGGGACTGGCGCCCGGGAATTCCGGAGCCGCGGCTCAGTCTGTCGGGCGACGGCGTGACGGCCTGGCACAACCGGATGCCCGAGCGGCTGTTGTCGATCGACACCGCGGCAGACGTGGTTGTTCTGCCGCAATGAGACCAACGTGCGAGCGGCTTTATCGCTCGAAGGCACCCGGACCATTCAAGGACGGCATCAACGACTTTGTCGTGGATGGCCGCGCCGATGCGGTGGATCGGCTGCAGGGCACCAAATGTGCCGCCCATGTGAAACTGACGTTGCCGGCGCGCGGCCGTCACGTGCTGCGGCTTCGCTGGCGCCCATCCGACGATGCGCCCGGCGATCCTTTCGCCGATCACGACGCGATCTTCGCCCGCCGGATCGCCGAAGCCGACGAATTCTATGCCGCCCTGCAAACCTGCATCGCCGATCCGGACGCGCGGCTGGTGCAGCGCCAGGCGCTGGCCGGCATGCTGTGGTCCAAGCAGTTCTACCGTTACGACGTGCGCCGCTGGCTGGAGGGCGATCCGTTGCAGCCGCCGCCTCCGCCCGAACGCCTGGCGATCCGCAACAGCGACTGGCTGCACCTGAACAATCGCGACATCATCTCGATGCCGGATACCTGGGAGTATCCGTGGTACGCGTCCTGGGACCTCGCCTTCCAGGCCGTCACGTTCGCGCTGATCGACCCCGACTTCGCCAAGCAGCAGCTGCTGTTGTTGACGCATGAATGGTTCATGCATCCGAACGGCGCCGCTGCCGGCGTACGAGTGGGCGTTCGGCGAGGTCAACCCGCCGGTGCACGCCTGGGCCGCCTGGCGTGTGTTCCGTATGGACGCGGGGCTGCGCGGCAAGCCCGACTTCGAGTTCCTGGAGCGTGTCTTCCACAAACTGATGATGAATTTCACCGGCTGGGTCAATCGCCAGGACGTCGAAGGGCCGGAACGTTTTCCAGGGCGGCTTCCTCGGGCTGGACAATATCGGCGTGTTCGACCGCAGCCAGAAACTACCCGTGGCCGGGCGGATCGACCAGTCGGACGGCACCTCCTGGATGGCGATGTACGCCTTGAACATGATGCGCATCTCGCTGGAGCTTGCCACCCGCAACCACGTCTATGAATCGACCGCGACGAAGTTTTTCGAGCATTTCCTGGCCATCGCCGAAGCGATGACCCGGCAGAACGGCCGGCGCGGACTTTGGGACGAGACCGACCAGTTCTATCACAACGTGCTGCAGCGGCCGGACGGATCGGCGATCCCACTGCGCGCTGTTCTCGCTGGTCGGTTTGTTTCCGCTGTTCGCGGTCGAGGTGCTGGAACCCGAAACGCTCGAGCGAATGCCCCGAATTCGCCGAACGTCTGCAATGGGTGCTGAATCACCGCCCCGATCTCGCGGCCTGGTTTCGCATTGGGATGTGGAAGGGCAGGGGTCGCGGCGCCTGCTGTCCCTGCTGCGCGGCCACCGGATGAAGGCGCTGTTGCGGCGGATGCTGGATGAGACAGCGTTTCTTTCGCCCTACGGGGTGCGAAGCGTGTCGCGCGAACATCTGGACAAGCCGTTCGAACTGGATCTCGACGGCCAGCATTTCAGCGTCGGCTACGTCCCGGGCGACAGCAACACCCGAGCATTCGGCGGCAATTCGAACTGGCGCGGACCGGTCTGGATGCCGGTGAACTTCATGTTCGTCGAAGCGCTGTATGGCTTCCATCATTACTATGGCGATGATTTTCGCGTCGAGTATCCGACCGGCTCGGGCGTCAAGCTCAGCCTGCGGGAGATCGCCGATGAACTGTCGAAACGTCTGACCGGCCTGTTCCTGCGTGGCCCGGACGGACGGCGGCCGGTGTTCGGCGATGAGGCGCGGCTGCAGGACGATCCGCATTTCCGCGATCACGTGCTGTTCTACGAATACTTCCACGGCGACACCGGCCAGGGGCTCGGCGCTTCCCACCAGACGGGCTGGACCGGGCTTGTCGCGCTGCTGCTGCACGGGCGGGAGATCGACGATCCGACGCGGATGGATATGCCGACTGGAGACGGGTGAGCGGCGCGGTTGCGGCGAAGCGCCGCCTTGGCTAGCGTCGGATCCCCAAGGTTCAACGGGAACACCCTGATCATGAGCAAGCACGTGGTCGCCACGGTCGGTGAAATTCCGCCAGGCCAGCGAAAACTCGTCACCGTTCGCGGGCGGCAGATCGCCGTCTTCAACCTGGGCGGCGAATTCTTCGGGCTGTTCAACCGTTGCCCCCACCAGGGCGGCCCGATGTGCGAGGGCATCCTCACCGGCCTTATCGAGTCGGACGAACCCGGCGACTATCGGTACTCGCGCAAAGGCGAGATCCTGCGCTGTCCCTGGCACGGCTGGGAGTTCGACGTGCGCACCGGCCAGAGTTTCTGCGATCCCTCGAAGATCAGCGTCCGCAGCTATCCGGTGGAAGTCGCCGAGGGCCAGCGTGTCGCGCAGGGACCCTACGTGGCCGAAACCATCCCGGTGACTATCGAAGAGCAGTATGTCGTGGTGGAGATGTGACGGGCGTCTATGCCCGCAGCAGGCAAGAAGGGCCGGATCAACGGTGCTTCGGTCCGAGCCGGCCAGCCCCTCTCACGCCTTCGCCAACTGCTGCTCCACCAGCGTCGCCCACCAGGACGCCCCGACCGGCAGAATCGCATCATTGAAGTCATACTTCGGATGATGCAGCTGCGGATCGTGCGCTCCCCGCGCCGCACCCAGCATCAGATATGCCCCCTGCTTGGCGTTCAGCATGTAGGCGAAATCCTCGCCGCCCATCGTCGGCGCCTGCATCTCCTTCACCCCGTCCGCGCCGGCGACCGACTGCGCGCGCGTCCACGTCGCCAGCGCCGTCGCCTCGGCATCGTTGACGGTCGCCGGCGCGTGGCGGAAGAACCGCAGCTCCGCCGGTCGCGCCGAAGCTCTCGGCGATCCCCTTCACCAGCCGGTTCATCCCGGCCTCGATCTGGTCGCCGACCTCCGGCCTGATACCACCGGGCCGTGCCCTTCATCACCACCCGCTCGGGCAGGATGTTGTAGGCCTCGCCGCCCGAGATGCTGCCGATCGAAACCACGCCGCCCTCGATCGGCTCGATTGAGCGCGAAACGATCGTCTGCAGCGCACCGATGATCTGGGCCGAGACCATGATCGGGTCGATGCCCTGGTGCGGGAACGCCCCGTGGCTGCCCTTGCCGGTGACGACGATTTCGAAGAACCCGACCGCCGCCATCATCGGACCGGTCCGCCACAGAAACGTGCCGGCCTTCGCTCCGGCCAGTTGTGCAGCCCGTAGATCTTCTCCATCGGGCAGCGGTCGAACAGCCCGTCCTTGCACCATCATGTCCGCGCCGCCCTCGAACTCCTCGGCCGGCTGGAAGATCAGATAGACCGTGCCGTCGAAGTTGCGGGTTTCCGCGAGATACTTCGCCGCCCCCAGCAGCATCGCCGTATGCCCGTCGTGTCCGCACGCATGCATGACGCCAGGGTTGTGGCTGGCGTGCGGCAGCCCGGTCTCCTCCTGGATCGGCAGCGCGTCCATGTCCGCCCGCAGCCCGATCGCCCGGTCGGAGGAACCGGCGCGGATCACCCCGACCACGCCGTGCGTCGCCATGCCGGTGATGATTTCATCCACGCCGAATTCCGCCAGTTTCGCCCGCACCACCGCCGAGGTGCGGCTTTCCTGCATCGACAGTTCCGGATGGGCGTGCAGGTCGTGCCGCCAGGCGGTCATCTCGGGATGTAATGCGGCAATGCTGTTGATGATCGGGCATCTCCGCAGGGTCTCACGAGAGGCTGTCGCTATTCGTGCGACGGCGCGAAGGTCCGCGCAAGCCCTTCCGCCAACGGAATCGGCTCGACACCCAGCAAATCGCCGCATCGGAGCGATATCGAACGCCTTGTCCTCGACCAGGCGGCGGATTTCCTCGGGCTGCGATCGTCGGCAGGGCGGCAACATGCTTCGTCAGGCGCGCCGCCAGGATCAGCGGCGCCGCCGGAAAGGGCAGGATGAACGGCCGCCGCAAACCCGCCGCCGCCGCCACCGCGCGCACGAAATCCGCGTAGCGCACCGGCTCCGGACCCGCGATCACCAGACGTGTGCGGTCCGCTCCCACCGATGCGCCAGCGCCGCTCGGATGCAGCGCGTCACGTCCGACTGATGGATCGGCTGCACCAGGAACCGCCCGCCGCCCGGCAGCGGCATCACCGGCAGCCGCCGCAGCAGACGGGCCAGCCGTTGCACGTTGTCCTCGCCCTGCGCGCCGTAGATCATCGTCGGGTGCAGCATCACGCCGGTTCGTCCGGAACCCAGCAGCGCCGCTTCCCCCGCCAGCACGCCGTTGCCGTGCGCATCCGGCCAGCGGGTGAATTTGCGCGTGCTGCCCAGCAGCACCAGCGCCGCCGTCGCCGGCGCCGCGGCGATGATCGCCGGGTGTATGCCGGGCATGGGCGCAGGAGACGATCCGCGTGGCCCCCGCCAGCGCGGCTCGCAACGCCTCCGGGCGCCCGCAGATCCGCCTGCCGGAGCTCGCCCGCGCAGCCCGGCTGCCTGCCCACTTCGCCGGGTTTCGCACCACCGGCACCACCGGAATGCCATCGGCCAGCAGCGATCGGCACAGCGCCAGGCCGGAGCGCCCGGACGCGCCGATGACATGAACAGGATCGATCATCCCCGCTGAAACGCATATCCCGCGGGCGGGAGACAAGCCGCAGGCAACGGCCGGGGCTGTCGCGAAGGCCGTTTCCGAGCTCTGAAGTGGGCTATTGCTCGAAGCGATCCGGCGTCACGGGGATGCTCAGGTCGATCCGGTGCACGCGGCCTGGCCGGCGCCTCGGCGACTTCGTCCACCGTATGCCACGGCCGTTCCGCCGCCGGGCGAAGGTCGGACGGCACCCGATTGATCGTCCGGCTGCGGGGCCGGGCGAAGTCGACGCTGGCGGTCACGAAGCCCGTATCCGGGCGGTTGTAGATGAAACCATAGGTCGGATAGACCGAACCGAACGCCCCGCCGCGGCCCAATTCGACCCGCACCGCCGACCAGTTGTTGGCCTCGGAGACGTCCACGACGGCCACATCATGCGACACGCCGCCACGACCGCTCGCCGCGCTCGGCCAGTTCGCCTGATCGACAATGACTTCCCGGGCGTTCACCACGCGCGTGACGACGGCGACATGGCCCAGCGGCATACGACCGTTCGCCCGGAAGTTGAGAACACTCCCAGCCTCCGGCCGGTCGCCTCGGGCGTAGCGGCCTTCCGCGTTGTACCACCACTGCCACGCATTGCCCGCGAACAATCGATCCCGGAAACCTCACGCGCATACGGAACGCAGGAAATACCATGGGATCGCGGACGCGAACCGCCAGCCGGTCCTGTAGCACGGCGTGAGAGATGCCCGACGGACGCGAATGTACCAGTGCGGTGCGAATGGAGATGACGCGGTCGGTCTGATGCTGGGTTCGCCGGATCGACTATGCTGGCGGCGCTGGCGTCGGCGAGAATCGGACTACTGAACAGGAGCGCGGAACCCAAGAGCCATGCCTTCGTTCCTGTTTTCAATGACCGCATCCGACTCGCCTCCCCGCGTGAACGCTCAGCCAAGACTGGCGGTAACAGCAGGGTTGCAAAGCTGACAACCCGTCCGGAGGCAAAATTCGTGTGTGTTACCTCAATTTCGGCATTTTGACCCTGTGGATAACATCCAAAAAAAGGAAATGATGCCTAATCACACAAAGTTGATGTCGTTATGTTAAGCAAAAGATCACAGGTGTGTCTTTCATGCACCGATTCGGCATGGCCTATTTCGATTCGACGGCCACCGGGTTCGTCTCAAAGCGTGACACTTTTTCGCGTGCTTGACCGGATACAGGTCCGTCGGGACAAGGGCTCAAGGAATGTGTGCTTTTGAAAGGATCCTTCCTCATGGAGCGGGAAATCGCGCGCGTCGTGCGAGTCGGCGAGATCGAGATCAGCAACACGGCTCCGTTCGTGCTGATCGCCGGCCCTTGTCAGATCGAATCCCGATCCCATGCGCTGGAGGTGGCCTATGCGCTGCGCGAAATTTCCGGACGCACCGGTGTGCCGATCATCTACAAGTCCAGCTACGACAAGGCGAACCGCACCAGCGCCTCGGCCGCGCGCGGGATCGGCATGGACGCCGGGCTGGCGATTCTGGCGACGTGCGCGAGGCGACCGGCCTGCCCGTGCTGACCGATGTGCACGCCGCCGATCAGTGCGCCCCGGCCGCGCAGGCCGTGGATGTTCTGCAGATCCCGGCGTTCCTGTGCCGCCAGACCGACCTGCTGCTCGCCGCCGGGCGAAACCGGACGCCCGATCAATGTGAAGAAGGGCCAGTTCCTGGCGCCCTGGGACATGGCGAACGTCGCCGCCAAGATCGCCGGCACCGGCAATCACAACATCCTGCTGTGCGAACGCGGCGTCAGCTTCGGCTACAACACCCTGGTCAGCGACATGCGGAGCCTGCCGATCATGGCCCGCACCGGCTACCCCGTGGTGTTCGACGCGACCCATTCGGTGCAGCAGCCGGGCGGGCAGGGGACGTCATCGGGCGGTCAGCGGGAATTCGCTCCGGTGCTGGCCCGGGCGGCCCTGGCGGTCGGCGTGGCGGCGGTGTTCATCGAGACCCATCCCGATCCCGATCAGGCGCCCAGCGACGGCCCCAACATGATCCCGCTGCGCGAGATGGAGGCGCTGATCACGCGGCTCGCCGCGTTCGACCGGCTGGCGAAGCAGGCGACGTAACCCTGCCGCTCATCCTGGCTGTGGCGCCTGCTCCACCCGTTGGCGCGCACCGGGCGCCTGGCGATCGTCGGGGCTGCCAGAGCACTTGCCGTGGATCCCGCAGACAAGGCTCTCGGCCCACCAAAGCCTGCAGCCGAGCGGTGCGCGTTGCGGTTGGCACCCGTTAGGGAACCCGATGAAGGGTCATTTTGATATGATTACAATGGCTCGTTGCTAAAGATCGCGAGAAGTTCAACCTGGGTCCGCCGCTCAACCTGATCCGGTTCGTGTAGCGTCCTTTCCTCAAGATGAACGATCAGAAACCTTGATCGCCACGAGAGGAAGCGAATGCTCAGATATTATGCATGGGCCGTGGCTGAGAAGACCCTCTCAGCGGTGCCATACGGCGCCAACGCCTACAAAGCCGCGTCGATCATGGCGAATGCCAACGGACGCTCCCGGCGGCGGCTCGCGGGCTGCCCAAGCTCGTATCTCCTGGTGCGCAAGGCTCGTCAATTGACACCCGCGGGCGGAACCATCCTGGACATTGGTACCGGTTGGCACCACCACAACTCCATGCTGCTTTACCTCTACGGCGGCAATTACAAGATCTATCTTTTTGACGTCGAAGATAAGGCGCGCCTGAGCTACCTTCGAACCTACCTGGAACATCTGCTGGAAATCCTTGACGAACTCGAGCAGGAAATCGGGCTGGACAAGAAGACGGCGCGGGAGAAGCTGCTGTATCTCCTCACGTTACGCTCACGCGAAGAAATCTACCGTGCCTGCAACTTTGAGCTATGCATCACGGCGAAGACAGATACCCCCTTCCTGCCCGAGGGTTCCGTCGATTTCATGGTGTCGAACTGTGTTCTGACGCACATTCCGCCAGCGATCGTGGAGCCGGAGCTCGGCGCGCTGCGGCGAATGCTCAAGCCGAGCGGCATGATGTACATGATGATCGGACATGACGATCATTGGGCGTTCCATGACCCGTCAATGAACCGGTTCAATTACTACCGCTACTCGGACAAGCTGTACCGCGTGTTGTTCGACACAAAGTTCGAATATCAAAACCGCATGGTAAAGTCCGAATGGATGCCGATCTTTCAGCGTGCGGGGCTCCGGGTGGTCGAGTACCATCGCAACGTCACCGACGACAGCCGTCGGGACATCATCGCACTGCCGCGTATCGATGAGCGCTTCGCCCAGTACTCGCTCGAGGAACTGGCTACCATACACAGTCATTTCCTGCTGACCCACGCTGAAGGGTGCGCGTGACCGCAAAAAAATGTCCCGTCGGCTTCGGTTGCGCTTATGATTCAACCGACGGCTGGCCGATTCGGTAACATACCCTGTCGCGCATGCAGCGACCACGCTGGAGGTCAGACTGCACCTCTGCGGCAGCACCGCCTAGACAATTTTCAGCCTGACTGTGCAGGCCGAAAATGGTTTATCTCTTTGTTTGATCGCATGATTCACGCGCCGCGGACGTTCCGCTCAGCGCGATCATGCTCTAGTTGAGCGAAGGCGCCCCGCAACAAGTGGCACAAAACATAACTTGAACCAACCAAAACTGTGGCGATTCATTTACTGCGGGACGTCCGCGACACACATGGGCGACCCCTTCCCTGGCCGCGCATTCAGCAATCCAGCCGGTAAACCCGCCGCGCGGTCCCCGCGAAGATCGCCGCCCGCTCGTCAGCAGAACATCCGGCGGTCAGCCGCTTCAGCGCGTTGAACAGCGCGGCCAAGCCGATGCCCATCTTTTCCACCGGAAAATTGCTCTCGGCGATGCAGCGATCGGCGCCGAACCATTCCACACAGGTCTCCACATACGGCCGCCAATGGGCCGCAAGCTGCTCCGACGACGGCGGCGCCTCCAGGCCCATGTAGTCGTACGCCGCCAGCCGCATCATCATTCCCCCCAGCTTCATCGTGACGTTCGGGCATTTCGCCAGTTCGATCACCGACCGCTTCCATTCGGCAAATACCGCGTCCCGCTTGCCGGCGTAGCGTCCATACCCCAGCGGCCCTCCGCAATGGCCGACAATGATGTTGCTGGCCGGGAAAGCGCGCGCGAGGTCGACAATGTCCGGTATCTGCGGATGGAAGCCCCACGCGTCCAGTGACAGTCCCAGTGCCGCCAGCCGGACCATGCCGGCGCGGAAGTCGGGACGCAGATACAGGCCGGGCTGCATGTCCGGCGCGCTGTTGCCGATCACCGGATCGGCGTCATAGCCGGCCGAGTGGCGCACTCCGCGGAAGCGTCCCCCGCCGGCGCGGATATGCGCCTCGAGCACCGGGGTCACCCAGTCGCCTGCGGTCAGATCGGCGTAACCCACGATACCGGCGGCAACGCGCGTCTTGCCGTAACCGCCGCTGTCGCTCATGGCGGCGATCCCGGCGACGAACTCGGTCTCACCCACGGGACGCATCGGGACCGGACCGTCGGCGCGGTACATCGAGTGGCATTGCAGAAAGACGCTGCCGACGATGTTGTGGCCGGTCGCGCAGTCAGCCAGGAATTCGTCGATCAGGTAACGAAACGCGGGCACCTCCCACGACTCCCCGCGGGCGCCACCGGTCCGCTGCCATAGGTGATGGTGCGTGTCGATGATCGGCAGGTCCGGATCGATGATCGGCTCAGGCGGCGCTTTCGCAAGCCAGGCGTCACGCGGCGGAAAAATCCGGCCAAACCGCGTCTTGGTCGGTGCTGCGCTCATCGGCGTGTCCCCTCGTATTGACTCGAGTCAGGATTACTGCACGGCCGTATACGATGCTCAAGGCGGAGCCCGCGCCAGGCGCCGGTCCGCGGCCGGATCGGCCGACGCCGTTCGGGGCCGCAACCATCCAGATCACCGCGACAGCAGGATGATGAGTCGCGTCGGCTCGCCCCGCAGCATTACCAGCGGAGCGCCAACCGGCCTGCCCCGGCCAGGCTTGCCGTTTCGGCCCCAGGGACCACGACCAAGGCGGTACCCGCGGCGCTGATCGGCTTCAGGGCATCCTGCATCACGGCGGTTGCAAAGACCGCGATCACCGTGGCCCGCAAGCGGGCCACGACCAGCCGATGATCCGCCATGAACGATGGGGTCGACCCGGCGCAGACGAGAAATTCCCCGACCAAGCCGCCGGCCGTCCCTGGCAGGTGGCCACCGTGGTGTTCCACGCCCGGGCACCGGGTCTTTCCGGTGTCATGGTCCGGATCAAGGCGGCAGAGGCAAGGCTGGGTCACAGCCGCGCCTCCTGTGCCCAGAAACTGAAGGCGCCGGTCGCATGCAGCACAACGGTGACCGCGACCGGAGTCGCGATTCACATCACCAAACCGCGCCTAGTCATGAAGCGCAACGAACCAGCAGGACCGTCAGCGCCGCCAGCGCTATCGTCATCTGCGGTGGGCGGAGCCCGGCGAAATAGGTGGGAGCCTCCTGATAGCGGGCTGCCAGGACGTCCCCCAGCCCGATCCCGCCATACCCGGCCAGCAGCAGAACGAGCGCCGGCACAGGCGAGCAGCAGGCTGGCCACGGGCGTGCGCCTCTTTCCTTCCTCGGCGTTTCTCGCCGGACGAATGCCCTCTGTATCCATGCTCGCCTAACCGGTGCCGCGTGCGTTGCGTTTGTTGCCACCTCGCACGTGGATGGCCGGCTCTCGCCTTTGTGGAATCCGGCAGGCGCTTGCTTCGCTCTTTGACCACTCCATCGCCCTGCCCTTGGGTCCCCTCAACAGGGACCTGACCGCCGCATCGGGTCACCGGGCGATTCCGCCTTCAGGTTTCATTGCGTCGGTGAGGGCTGCGCCGGCGGCGGTCCCGCGGGCGAACCAAACGGCTGCGTCGCCCCTTGTGGTGCCGGCCCGCCGGGCGCGGGGGGTTGTGCGGCCTGCACCTGCCGCGTCAGGTCTCTGACACAGCGATCGAATGTATCGCTGATCGCCGACGATCCGATCAGCGAAACCGTCCAGGGCGGCTCGTTGCCGTCCGGAAACGTCAGTGTCATCGACGTCGCGCTCCGGAACTGCCGCTCAAACATCACCATGGCGCTCCGGTCCAGCGTCCAATCGATGCCGTGCTCGTGCCCCGTTCCTTGCATCGTCCAGGGTGTGTTCAGTCCGACCTGCATGACCACCCTGACCGGCGTGTTGTCCGGAATCGACCAGTCCGGCTTGCTGGCGGAGAAAACCATCTCCGTACCGCCGATGTCGTAACCCAGCGACAGGCGGCGACTATCGGTCGGATTGGTGTTGCCGACGCCGCAGACCGCGCCGCCTTTGTCGTTCCTGCCACTGAACGCGTCCCACGCCCCGGCGTGGTAATAAACTTGCACCTGGGCCACGGCCACGGTGGGCGACACGAGGAAGGCGCCCGCGTAAGCAAGGGTGACCGCCGTCAGGCCCAGGGTCTTGAGGTTCATGCCGCACTCCTTCTCGGTTTTGCGCAACTGGGATCGAATACGTCGCATGGAAACGATCCCTTTCTCAAATGAAAGTGAGAAGCATGCCGGGCCGCCCGGCTTGTCGTGCGCGGCACCGACCCCTGTCTTGCGCCAGCGGTGAGCACGGTCTCGCCAGCCGCGACAGCGACAACAGGCGCCCGGCGCCGCATCGCGCTGGCAACCCGTAGCCCAAGGTGATAGGTAGCGCGCCATCCAAGGACGGAGACCCCACCATGGCCGCGATCGCCGACATCACCGCCCGCGAAATCCTCGACAGCCGCGGCAACCCGACGATCGAGGTCGATGTCATCCTCGAGTCCGGCGCCATGGGCCGAGCAGCGGTGCCGTCCGGTGCCTCGACCGGCGCGCATGAGGCGGTCGAATTGCGCGACGGCGACGAGTCCCGCTTCGGCGGCAAGGGCGTGCTGACGGCGGTCGCCAACGTCGAGGGAGAAATCCTGGAGGCCGTCGGCGGCATCGAGGCGACCGAGCAGGTCGTGATCGACAACATCATGATCGATCTCGACGGCACGCCCAACAAGGAACGGCTGGGTGCCAACGCGATCCTCGGCGTGTCCCTTGCCGTCGCCAAGGCCGCCGCGTCCGACCTGGGCCAGCCGCTGTACCGCTATGTCGGCGGCGTCTATGCCCGCACCCTGCCGGTGCCGCAGATGAACATCCTGAACGGCGGCAAGCATGCCGACAACCCGATCGACATCCAGGAATTCATGATCATGCCGGTCGGCGCCGCCACGATGGCGGATGCCGTCCGCATGGGCTCCGAGGTGCTCCAGGCGTTGAAGAAGGGCCTGCACGACGCCGGCCACAACACCAATGTCGGCGACGAGGGCGGCTTCGCCCCTAACCTCAAATCGGCCGACGAAGCCCTGACCTTCATTACCAGGGCGGTCGAGAAGGCCGGCTATCGGCCCGGCGAAGACATCAGCTTCGCTCTCGACCCGGCGTCGAGCGAGTTCTTCAGAGATGGCAAATACCACCTCGACAGGTGAGGGCAAGGTGCTCGATTCCGAGGGTATCGTCCGCTACTACGCTGAGCTTGTGAGCCGCTATCCGATCATCTCGCTCGAGGATGGCTGCGCCGAGGATGACTGGGACACCTGGCAGCTTCTGACCGAGACACTGGGCGGCAAGCTTCAACTGGTTGGCGACGACATTTTCGTCACTAATCCGGAACGTCTGCGTCGCGGCATCGCCGAGGGCTCTGCCAATTCCATCCTGATCAAGGTCAATCAGATCGGCACGCTGTCCGAGACGCTGGAAACGGTTGAGATCGCCCACCGTGCCGGCTGGACCACGGTCATGAGCCACCGCTCGGGCGAGACCGAGGATTCCACCATCGCCGACCTCGTCGTCGCCACCAACGGCGGTCAGATCAAGACCGGCAGCCTGGCGCGCAGCGATCGGCTGGCGAAATACAACCAGCTGATCCGCATCGAGGAGCAACTCGGCGACGCCGCCCGCTTCGCCGGGTCCACGATCCTGCACCGGTAGACCGCCCCTCTCGGCATTACCCCTTGTTTCGCAATGGCCTGCAGATCCCCGGCACCGGGGCATGTCTGCAGCCGCGGATGATCAGACCACACCAGCCCTCCGACAACGACTGGAGCGATCTCCGCCACAGGGGGAAAGGCATACCCGGACCGTCGACTGGTCGCGGGCGAGGTGGTTTGCGTAACCACAGCCGGGTCGACGCCGTTACGCGGGTTTTTCGTCCGGGCCAAAGGCTTCATCGGCACCGCGCACAACGGTAGCCAAGTGTCGCCGCCGGCCACCGCATCGCGGCCGTCGACGGCTGCGGCCACTTGCATCCCGACATCCCACTGGCGCCTCGGACGTCCGGAAAAATGCACCTGATCACGGCGGACACTCTGACGCTTCGGTCGGCTCGAGGTGCCTGATTGGGGCGCCGGGCAGTCGCGACGAGACAGGGCGTCGCGGTTAACGGTGCCCGCCGCCGCCGCCGTGCCCGCCTCCCCCGGCAAATCCGCCGTGGCCGAAGCCGCCGTGACCCCAACCGCCGTGACCCCAACCGCCATGCACAAACCGGCCACGGTAGAATCCGCCATGGTGGAAGTGGTCGTACCCGAAGCCCCCGAAGCCGCCGCCCCAACCCCAGCCCCAGCCCCCGAAAAATCCGTCATAGTAATCGGCGTAGGGATAGCCGTAGCCATAGTAGTCGTAAGGGTAGCCGTAGGCGTAGGGATAGCCATAGTCGGGGTAGGCTGCGGCATATGGCTGGGGTGCCGGCCGCACGGCATCGCCACGTGCCGCCATGCACTGCATGTAGGCGACCTCGTTGGGTGGACCGACGAGGGGTGGACTGGCACCGTGGTTGGCCGCGGTCGGCGGTGTAGCTGGCTTGTTCGCCTCGGTCGGTTGAGTGGCGGACGTGTTCGGCTCGGCCGGCGGTGCAGCCGGGCTGTTTCCACCGCTCGAAGCCGCGGTCCCGGTTGCATTATGCACGGGCGTATCCCATCCCCCGTGCGCAGCGGCATTCTGGCGGCAAATACTGTCGTCCTGCTGGAATTCGGTCATAGTCTTGCTGCTGCCGGGAACCACGATGAACGCGGGAGCAGGTGGCGAGCCGGAAACACAGCCCACCAATGCCAAGGCGGCACCGAGCGGGAGGATTTGTCGAATGCTGAGCACTTTCGGTGCTTCCTAATGTCAGGGTCGTTCCGCCCAGACATTTGTTGTCAGAGGGGCTGGTCAAGACAACTAACCGTATGTGTCCAAGATGTAGGAGAATGGACACAGTGACTGGGACGCATCCGCGCCGCGGTGCGGAAGAAGAATTGGGCTTGTCCGCCAGGACCGCTTTGGGCGCGCGCCATCATGGGTTACGCTGCAGCGCACACCCAGGGGAGCAGGTCATGGCAGGTCGGATCGAGACAACGCTGGCGGAACTTGGCATCACTTTACCCCGCCCGATGCAGCCCATCGCGAATTACGTTCCCTACGTGGTGACCGGCACTCTGGTTGCCGTCTCCGGGCAGGTGCCGGCGATCGACGGAAAGATCGCTTTCACCGGCAAGGTGAGCTGGAGTGTGTCGATCGAGCAGGCGAAGGAGGCGGCGCGGCTATGTTTCATCAACGTGCTGGTGCACCTGAAGGCGGCATGCGGCGGGGACCTCGACCGGGTGAGGCGGGTGGTGCGGCTGGGCGGGTTCGTCGCGGCGCCGTCCGAGTTCACGCAGCACGCGGAGGTGATGAACGGCGCGTCGGATCTTGCCGTCGCGGTGTTTGGCGAGGCGGGGCGGCACGCGCGCAGCACGATCGGCGTGCCGTCGCTGCCCGCTGATGCCGCGGTGGAGGTGGAGGGACTGTTTGAAGTCGCGTAGGCTGTCCTGCATGCCCGACGGTTCGGCGACGTTGACCCTTACGCTGCATGCCCGGATCGCGGAGATCGACGCCGCCGACTGGGACGCCTGCGCGGGGGACGACAATCCGTTCGTCAGCCACGCATTCCTGAGCGCGCTGGAAGACAGTGGATCGGCCAACGCCCGGACCGGCTGGCTGCCGCAACACGCCGTCCTGCGGCGCGAGGGTGGCGAGATCGTCGGCGTCGTGCCGATGTACGCAAAGTCGCACAGCTATGGCGAGTACGTGTTCGACCACGGCTGGGCGAACGCGCTGGAGCGGGTGGGCGAGCGGTACTATCCGAAGCTGCAGGCGGCGGTGCCGTTCAGCCCGGTGCCCGGGGCGAGACTGTTGCGGCGGCCGGATTCCGGCGTTCCCGTGGCGATCATGGCGAACGCACTCGAGCAGGCGTGCGGGTCGCTGGGTGTTTCATCCGTCCATGTCACCTTCTGCAGTGAGGACGAATGGAACGATCTGGGCGATGCGGGCTGGTTGCAGCGCACGGGCATGCAGTTTCACTGGGAGAATGCAGGCTATGCGTCATTCGACGCGTTCCTGGGCGCCTTGTCCTCGCGCAAACGCAAGGTGCTGCGGCGGGAGCGGCGCGACGCCAACGCGGCCGGCCTGACGTTTCATGCTTTGTCCGGCGCTGACATCACCGAACGGCACTGGGATGCGTTCTATGCGTTTTACCGCTCGACCGTGGACCGCAAATGGGGTTCGGCTTACCTGACACGTGCGTTCTTTTCGCTGCTGGGGCAGCGGCTGGGGCAACGGGTGGTGCTGATGCTTGCGGAGAACGAGGGCAAGCCGGTGGCGGGGGCGCTGAACCTTGCCGGCGACGAGGCGCTGTACGGCCGCAACTGGGGCTGTCGGGGCGACTGGCCGTTCCTGCATTTTGAGCTGTGCTACTACCGCGCGATCGACTGGGCGATCGAGCATGGCTTGAAACGGGTCGAGGCGGGTGCGCAAGGACGGCACAAGATCCAGCGCGGCTATATGCCGAAACACACCTACTCGGCGCACTGGATCGCTCACACCGGGCTGCGGCGGGCAGTCGCAAGCTTCCTGGTGGAGGAGCGCGCCGGGATCGAGGCGGAGATGGCGGCGCTGGCGGAGGATTCCCCGTTTCGGAAAGGGGAGGACTGAGGGCGGGGGGCCGGTTAGTCGCCCGGTTCGCGGTAAGCAGGTTTCAACGCAGATTTGGCGGATCGAGGGCACCGATTTCACGGAAAGTACAGGCGCCGTTCGTTACGCCGCCTCGGCGACCTGGCGTGGGCGGTAGATCGCGATGTGGATCGCGTGGGCAACGGGGGTCGTTTCGTTGGCGACGACCATGGCGTCGAGTTCAACCCATTTGTGGCCCTTGTGCTCGTAGTTCTTCGTTATCCTGGCGCGAACGTTCAGGGTGTCGCCGACGTGCGCGATGCCGAGGTTGCGGACCTTGCTGCCCATGTGAATCCATGCCGGTAGAATAACGTTGTGGCTGAGGGCCCAGTTGCAGCAGCGCATGATCGTGCTGGTGTGGATGATTTTCTCGCGCGCGTAGATTGGATCGGTTTCGCGGATGTCCGCGATGTCCTTGGTGAGGAGTGCGTCGGTGACGGTCAGCGGGATCATACCGAGCCAGTCGTTGACTTTGAGGGATGTTTCGTCGGCGGGGGCGCGGTCGGCGCGTGGCGCGACGGGTGTGTAATCGCCCAGCGAAGGTGGCGGCGGCAGGTCTGCGGGCAGCGCCGCCCGGCCGGTCGCGCAGAGGACGCCTTCGCTTTGGACGGTGAGTTCAAGGCCGTTGGCGTCCTCGATGGCGGTGACTTCGGCGATGGCGTTCTCGTAGACGGGTTTTCCGAACTTTGCCTCGCCGGTGCCGCGTTCGAGCCACGCGCGGCCCCAGTGCTGCAGCGGAACGTGCGTCATGTAGGCGTAGACGTTGACCCCGCCGACGAAGCCGCCCTTGAAGCCGAAGCGTTTCGCCGTGGCATCGTCGTGGATCTTGTTCTCCGACGCCTTGGCGGTGTTGTAGGCGCGGACGTGGTAGGGCGGGATGGACATGTGCGGTTCGTCTCGGAGGCGATTGGAGGTAGGTGGGCCTGCCGCCAGCCGTGACGGCCGGCCCCCTGCTGTCGAAACGTCAGTTCAGCGCCCAGAGACCCACCTCGTAGCCCGGAACGAAGTTGCGGTTGTTCATGTCGGGGTTGCGGTTGATGTAGGTGCGTCCGAACATCGGGTGGCGCATGCTGCGGGTTTCGTGCTCGATGCGGAACAGCGGCTTGTTGGTGTCGACATCGACGATGTCGAGGAAGCGATACTGGTGCTGATCGCTTTCCTCGCTGATCAGGCCACGCTCCAGCAGTTTCTTGTGCGGACCGGAGAAGTCGGCCAGGGTGATCTGGATGTGGTGGCCGTCGTAGGGCGGGATCGGCGCGGTGGTCTCGCGATAGATCACCTTGCTTTCGGCCGAGGTGCTGGCCCAGGCGTAGGGGCCGCGCTCGTCGTTGGCGACACCGGCGATGCCGTTCAGGATCTCGCTGGTAGAATTTGGCGATGGCGGCGAGGTCGGTGCCGGTGGGGATGTCGAACTCGACGTACGGCATGCCGACGCGCATGGCGCCGAAACGGGTTGGATCGGGCGCGTGGACGCGGATGCGGTTGCCCCACGGGCAGGTCGTTTCGACCGTGTCGCCGGCTTCGCGGAAGCTGAACTTGGTGCCTTCCAGGAAGCGCTTGGCGTAGTCGAGACGTTTCAGCAGGGCTTCCAGGTCCGGCAGCACGAGGGCTGTGGTGCCGCGGACGATTTCGGGTCCGCCGGTGGGCAGGTGGAACTGGCCGCGGCCGACGTTGACCCACATGTTTTCGAGGCCGGCCATCAGGTAGGGGTCGCGGGTGAGGCCGAGGCCCATGAGGTAGTAGGCGATGGCCTTGCTCTGATCGGGGACGCGGACGTTGACGTGGCCGAGTTCGACGATGTTGCCGAGGTCTTCGACGGTGCGGTCGAAGGTGGGTGTGGCGACGGCGGTGTCATCCATTGTTTCGGTCTCCCTGTAGGGGTCGGTATAGGCGGAGAGTGTAGTCCCGGGCCGGCGCGTGGTCCATACTGGGGGTTGGCTGCGTGCGGGAGCGGTGTGCTCGGTTGGATGTGGGGGAGCGCGCAAACGCAGTCCGCGCGTGGGCACGAGCGCGGCGGCCGAGGCCCGCGGGGGTTACGCTTGACCTTTGATCTTATCGTTCCGTGTGCCACACTCCATGAGTTCAGGGTTATGAGTGCGGATTCCAAGACAAAATGGTTGGCGAGATTTGTACGGCGGGAGCGGATAGCCGACCGTAGCTCGAGCGAGGCGATAGCCCGAGCCGAGCGGCGCTTGGTGGATGACGAGTTGGGTGGCGAACTTATCACATCGCAGATTCGATTGGACTCAGCAACTAGAAACCAGAAGAAGGGCGCTACCGGGACAGTAATATACTCATTCTGATATAAAAATCAATTTAGTGAGGTAGTCCGACCGGCACTTCTAAAGAAGAAACCGCTCGGAGTCGGTCCGGACGTTAACTGACAGGAAACGAACGAAGCTTTCGACGGTGTTTGCGCGCAGGCATCGAATATCCGGAACCGCGTGAGAGCCGCTGTCGGCGAATCGTTGGGCGTCCCCTACGGCAGCGTCGCCCCATTCTGGAACCGCCGCCAGGCGCTCATTTGCAGGGCCGAGGTCAGGCAATGCACCACCACCGGCCGCGTCTTGACCGCGAACGCCCGAGCAATGCCGTCGGCAATCTCCGCCTCTGCGCGGATGGTGATGCCCTCCGCGCCAAATGACCGGCCCCAGGCGGCGAAGTCGGGGTTGGTCAAGCGCGTGGCTTCCATGAACTTGCGGTCGGGGTAGCGGACAAAGCTGTGCATCCCGATCGTGCCGTACATGGAATTGTCGGAGATAATGACGATCGGATTGGCGCCGTACTGGCAGGCGGTGGCGATCTCGTTGCCCATCATCAGCGCGCCGCCGTCACCCATGAACGCAACGACCTGGCTGCCCGGCCGGCGCAGGGCGCCCGCCACCGCCATCGGCATGCCGGAGCCCATGGCGCCAACGACAGATGACAGGAAGACTTGTCCGGGTTTGAAACCGATATACCGGTGAAGAAACGATCCGAAATTGCCGGCATCGGAGGTGACCACCGCGTCGTCGGCCAGGTGCTTGTCGATCTCGCAGACGATCGCGGCAAAGTTGATGCCGTCGGTGGTCGGCTCCCAGGTCTTTTCCAGCAGGGACCGATGGATCTTGTGCAGGCCGTCGATCCAGCCGCGGCGCTTCGATGCATCGGACGGGGTTTTGCGGGCCAGCAGGGCTTTCACCACCTCATACGGATCGCAGGGCATGCCGAGGTCGGGACGCCAGACGCGGCCGACCTCGTTCGGATCGGGCCAGATATGGACCAGCGGCAGTTGCGGCTGCGGCGCGGCAGGGAAGGTGTAGGACTGGCTGACGGTGTCGGTCAGGCGCTCGCCGAGGGCGACGATCAGGTCGGCCTTCTTCATCTCGTTGATCAGCGCCGGGGGGACGCGGATGCCCATGTAGCCGCCGTAGTTGGGATGGCGCGCGTCGAACAGTTGCGGACGGCGGTGGGTCGGGCTGATGGGCAGGACCCATTGCTCGGACAGGCGCTGCAGGTCGGCGTAGACCGCACGATCGTAAAGGCTGTCGGCCAGCAGGGCGCCGCCGGCCAGGATCAGCGGACGCTCGGACCTCGCCAGCATATCGGCGAGGCGTTCAAGGTCCTGCGTGCGCGGACCGGCGACGACGCGCGGCCTGGGCTGGTTCAGTTCGGCGTCGGTGGTTTCGTCGAAAATGTCCTCGGGGAGGATGACGGCGACCGGGCCGGGCGTGCCGCTCTCGGCGATGTGGAAGGCGCGGGCGATGGCTTCCGAGGCCTGCTCCGGCTCGTTCACCTCGATGACGCTCTTGGTGATGTCGGACAGCATTTTCGAATAGTTCTGTTCCTGCAAGGCGAGGCGGCCGAAGTCCTTGCGCTCGACCTGGCCGACCAGCATGACCATCGGGGTCGCGTCGTGGAACGCGGAGTGCAACGAAACCATCGCGTTCGACAGGCCGGGGCCGCGGGAGACAATGCACACGCCGGCGCGGTCGCGCAGGCGGCCGTCGGCGACCGCCATGAACCCAGCCCCGCCCTCGTGGCGGCAGACGATGATGCGGATGGAATTGCGCTCGGTCAGCACACTGGTGAGGCCGACATAGCTCTCACCGGGGACGCAGAAGATCTGGTCGACATCGTGGGCTTCGAGGCTGTCCGCGAGCAGGCGGCCTACGGTGGTGGTGGTCATGTTGGCTGGGTCTCCCTCTGGCCCGGCGGATCGTTCGATGCAGGGGCGCCGCGCGCGCCAACGACATGGATTGCTGACATGACCGCCCGGTTGGTGTCTTATACGTCGGAGATTCAGGCGGACAAGTGCGGGCGGGCGGACAAGCGCGGGGCCGGTGCTGATTGCGGACGGAGCAATGACCGTTGGGACCAGACCGCTGTGAGCGCTGAGGTGCTGGGGCCCTCGGCTCATGTCGATACGTTCACGCGCCACAGCCTGCCGCCGGCGGACGAATGGCCGGATCTGCTGGTCGGGGGGTTCGACTATCCGGAGCGGCTGAACGTTGCGGTGGAACTCACCGATGCGATGGTCCGCAAGGGATTCGCAGATCATACCGCGCTGATCGGCAACGGGCGGCACCGTACCTACAAGGAACTGACCGACTGGACCAACCGGATCGCTCGGGCGCTCGTTGAAGACTATGGGATCAAGCCGGGCAACCGGGTGCTGATCCGGTCAGCCAACAATCCCGCCATGGTCGCCTGCTGGCTGGCGGCGACGAAGGCGGGCGCGGTGGTGGTCAATACCATGCCCATGCTGCGCGCGGGGGAACTGAGGAAGATCGTCGACAAGGCGGAGATCACGCTGGCGCTGTGCGACACGCGGCTGATGGATGAACTGGTGTCCTGCGCCAAGGACAGCGCATTCCTGAAAACTGTGGTCGGCTTTGACGGAACGGCGAATCACGATGCGGAGCTGGATCGTGTGGCGCTGGGCAAGCCGGTGCGATTCGCGGCGGTGGATACCGGACGAGACGACGTGGCGCTGCTCGGGTTCACCTCGGGAACGACCGGCGAGCCGAAGGCCACGATGCATTTCCATCGCGACCTGCTGATCATCGCGGACGGTTACGCGCGGGAGGTGCTCGGGGTGACGCCGGAGGATGTGTTCGTTGGCTCGCCTCCCCTGGCGTTCACCTTCGGGCTGGGCGGGCTGGCTGTCTTCCCGCTCCGGTTCGGCGCGGCGGCGACCCTGCTGGAGGACGCATCGCCGGCGAACATGATCGAAATCATCCAGCGGTATCGAGCCACCATCAGTTTCACCGCTCCGACGGCTTACCGAGCGATGCTGCAGGCGATGGAGGCGGGGGCGGACCTGTCATCGCTGCGCATCGCGGTGTCGGCGGGTGAGACGTTGCCGGCACCGGTGTTCGCGGACTGGACGCACAAGACCGGCAAGCCGATCCTGGACGGGATCGGCTCCACGGAGATGCTGCACATCTTCATCACCAACCGGGTGGACGATATGACGCCGGGATCGACGGGCCGGCCGGTGGGCGGCTACGAGGCGCGGGTCGTGGATATCGATATGAATGAGGCGCCGCGTGGCACGGTGGGCCATCTGGCGGTGCGGGGACCGACCGGATGCCGCTACCTCGCGGATTCACGGCAGCGAACGTATGTCCGCAACGGCTGGAACCTGACCGGGGACAGCTTCGTGCAGGACGAGGCGGGCGCGTTCCGTTTCGCGGCGCGGTCGGACGACATGATCATTTCGAGTGGCTACAACATCGCCGGGCCGGAGGTCGAGGCGGCGCTGCTGTCCTGCCCCGAGGTGAAGGAATGCGCGGTGATCGGCGTGCCGGATGTGGACCGCGGGCAGATCGTCCAGGCGCATGTGGTGCTGGCAGAGGACGTGCCGCCGGACGAGGCGACCCGGCTGCGGCTGCAGAATTACGTGAAGGCGACGATCGCCCCGTACAAGTATCCGCGCTCGATCAAGTTTCTGGACACGCTGCCGAAGACCCAGACGGGCAAGATCCAACGCTTTCGGCTGAGGGCCCATCCCAACGGGGTGCGTGACCCGGGCGATTCGGACTGCTAAAGGCAGCGCATGCTCAGTAGATTATATACGCGCGTGATGGTGCTGGCGGCCTCCCCCAACGCTGCCTGGTGGCTGGCGCTTATCGCATTCGCCGAAAGCAGTTTTTTTCCTATTCCGCCCGACGTGATGCTGGTGCCAATGGCGTTGGCGCGGCCGCGGGCTGCCTGGCGGTTTGCAGCGGTCTGCACGGTGGCGAGCGTGGTCGGGGGCGCGCTCGGCTATCTGATCGGATATGCCGTGTTCGATCAGCTCGCGCGGCCGATCCTGCACCTGTACGGTTATGGCGCCGCCTACGCGGCGTTTCAGGCGAAGTTCCAGGAATACGGTCTGTGGATCATCCTGATCAAGGGCATGACGCCGATCCCGTACAAGATCGTCACCATCGCCGCCGGGGCGGCTCGGTTCGACTTCTGGCTGTTCATGATGGCGAGCGTGCTGACGCGCGGGGCGCGATTCTTCCTCGTGGCGACCCTGCTGCACTTCTTTGGCGACGCGGTCCGCCATTTTATCGAGAAACGTCTGACACTGGTGACCAGCGCACTGGCGGTCGGCGTGGTCGGAGGCTTTCTCGCGCTGAAGCTGCTGTAGTCTGTTCCGCTCGATTGGCCGCCTCAGAGGGAGTGCGACAGGCGGAGGATGGGCTCCGCGTTCGCGGCCCGAACCCGGCACTTCTTGCCGTATCATGGCCAAACGCTGCCGCCCGGCGGCCAATTCGAGATCGACACGCTGAATGTCGCGATTACTGACCCGATCGGCCGAACTGGCAGTGGCTGACCGTGCGGATGCTGCGCCGCGGCCGCGCAACGTGGCGGAAAAGGCCGCGATGCGTTCCGCGGGAACTGGCGTTGGCACGACGGGCCGGCGCTGACCTTATGTTGTTCGAGCAGCACGCTCGGCAAAAAGGAACCCGGCATAAATTGCCGATCGGCAGAATCTGCCGGGTCGAAGAGGGACAATGTATCGGAAGATCAAGGCCGCTTTCTTGGCATGCTACTTGCGTATACCGTTGCGTGATTGTTCAGGATTTAAGCGGGAATACAAACATGTCCATCGGCGCCGTATCCGGATTAGGTGGGAGCAGCTTCGCTCCGCCTGACCGGGCCTCCGCGGTTACCCCACTCGCCGCGGTGACAGCGTCCTCCGGGGCTCCACCAGCCTCGCAGACGATACAGACTGGGACAATTCAGGCAGCCGGGGCCCCTGCCACGTCCGGACCGGCGACAAAGACGCCGCAACCGTTCCTGCTGGTGCCGACGGAACCGCTTACGCCGACGGTGCTGGCGGAGCTGATCGGCCGGCAAGCCCCGCTGAGCGGGTCGTAGGCTGGCGAGCGGGGCGACGCGGCGAGCGACGCCCGCGATCCGTTTGAGGCACCCGGTTCGGGGTACCCCGCTTCAGGCATGGGCCCGGGCCAGCGCGGGTCTTACAGCATTTCATGACTCCCGATCGCGGACGGCGAACGCGGCCTGACGATCAGGAGCGTTTGTCGGTATGGGTGTGGTCCGTGTCGCGCTCATCCCTCGCCCGATTGTCTGGGCGAACAGCGCCGCTCCGGCAATCTGAACCCACCACTATCGTTCCGTTTCATCGCGGTTGTAGCCCATCGTTCCATGTCCCGGTTTGCTGGATTTGCGGCGCGAAATCCTGCAATGACCAGCGGAACGGCAAGACACGCGGTCGCCGCCAGCCAGCGGTGACGGACACCCGCCATAGACGCTCCGCGCCCGCAAAATGGCCGTCCTGATCCCAGCAGATTTCGACCTCACCTTGCAGGTGGAGCAGGGTTCCATCCGTCCAGTCAACAAACAGCAAGGCCGCCCGCCGATCGAGGAAAAAATTGCCGAGCGTGTTGAAATAGCGGTTGCCGTGAAAGTCGGGGATGGTGAGGGTGTCGCCGGCGATCGCGACGAAGCCGGGCCGACCGCCGCGATGGCTGATGTCCATGCCGCCCATCGCCCCCGCGGCGCCGCCACTGCTGCTAGCCACGAAGAATGTGTCGGCGGCTCCGATGACGGCTTGCGCGGCCAGATCGAGGCCGGCCAGTCGTTCCACCGGACCCGGCGCCGCGGCCGCTTGTCGCCAGGAGCGCCTCTGGATGTACTGCGGACAGTTGCCAAAGCTCTGAGTGACCGCGATCGTCAGCCGGCCCGGGTCGATTGAACACAGATGGCCGTTAGCCCGGTTACGCCGCCGTGTCGTCAGGTCGATGCCCAGCAGGCCCACACGGGCGCCCGCTACCAGGAAAGGCGTTGCAGGATCCTGGGGGTGGGGAGCGGCTGAGATCTGCAACGTGTGGGGGTCCGGACTGATGATGAAACCGGGCTCCCCGGTGAGGATGGTGGCAAGCGGCGCTCCGTGTTGATCCGCCGCGGCGATGGGCAGAAATGGCAACAGGCCAAAGAACGCGCGGTGCTGGTCCGGCATCCAGTCGCGGATCGCCGGGCTGGAGGGTGCGACGCCGGCGAGCGACTGGGCCGCCTGCTCGCCGGGATGAAAGCGGCTTTGGTTCATGCCAGCTGATTTGGCTGTTGCGTTGGACGGGCGATACCGGCGGTGCTGAAAAGGCAGCCTTGCATAGCGCGAAAGAATGAAATGGACCGGCTGGACGAACTGGCGGTGCTGGCGGCGGTGTTAGAGGGCGGCAGCCTCGCCGCGGCCGGGCGCCGGCTGCGCCGATCACCTCCGGCGATCACACGCACTATCGCTGCGCTGGAGGCGCGAGTCGGGACGCGGCTGGTGGAACGGACGACCCGCCGCCTCGCCGCGACCGAAGCCGGGCAGGCGCTGGCCGATCGCGCCCGGGTGTTAATGGACCTGTATGCCGAGGCGATGCAGGCGCCGGTGGAGGCCGCGTTGCGCGGCACGCTGCGGGTCACCGCGCCGGTGGTGTTCGGCCGGCGGCATGTGACGCCGTGCGTGGTGGCGTTCCAGGCGGCGCATCGAGATCTGCGCGTGGAGCTGGAACTGGCGGACCGCAACCTGGACCTGGTTGAGGACGGGTTGGATGTTGCGGTCCGTATCGGACAATTGGCGGACTCGGGTCTGATCGCTCGCCGGGTCGGTGCCGTGCGGCGAATGCTGGTTGCAAGTCCGGCGTATCTCGCGGCGCACGGCACGCCGTTGGCGCCAGGGGATCTGGCGGGGCATGTGACGATCGTTTCTTTCTCCCGCGGCGGATTGATGGAATGGCGTTTCGCCGACGATGGACGGGACCGGGTGGTACGGCTGACACCTCGGTTGATGGTTAACGATATTGAGGCGATGCTGGTGGCGGTTCGGTCTGGATTCGGCGTTGCGCGGGCGCTGTCGTACCAGGTGGCTGAAGACCTCGAGGCTGGGTCACTGGTGCGCCTGCTGGCGGATTTCGAGGCGGAGCCGGAGCCTGTACAAGTGGTGTTCGCCGGCGGCGGCACGATGCGGCCCAGCGTGCGGGCGTTTGTGGACTTCGCGGTTGCATTCCTGGCACAACTGGGGGTCGTGCGAGCATGAGAGGTGCTCCGGGCGACGCGCTGGCTCGGTGACTCGCCCTGCCGGCCATGGCGGTGAGCGAGGGCGGCTGAGCGGGCGGCGCGTGGGTTGGCGGCTTTGCGTTGTGTAAGCAAGTCGTGGGTGGCCCGCACGAGGCTGGGTATGAACACCAGGCAACGGTCGCGGCGGCACTGCTTCACTCGCCGATGCGGGTCGTGGTGAGAACGGCGTCGAGCAGGGTCGCGGCGTCTTCCCCCTCCGGCAGGGAGGCGATCATCTTTTCGAGCCGGCCGTCGAGCAGCAGCATCGCGAAGCCGTGGACAATTGCCCAACGGGCAACAGCCTGCGCGACCGCCTGCAACGGTGAGGGCACATTGTCGCCTGCAAGCGCCCGTCCGGCCGCGCGCAAAGCCTCGGCCGCGTCCTCGATCGCATCGCGCAAGGTTGGTCGCGCGATGTCGAGCCGCTCGCCGCGGAACATCAGGATGAAAAGTCCTGGATGGGTGCGGGCAAAGTTGACATAAGCGACGCCCATCGCATGCGACCACCGCCGTGGATCGTCTCCCGCGGCCTCCCTTGCCGCTGCCAGCGCGGCGCCGAAGCGCCGAAAGCCGACCGCGGCCAACTCACTGAGCAGGCCCGTGAGGTCGCCGAAATGATTGGCGGGGGCGGCGTGGGAGACACCCGCGGCGCGTGCGGCGGCCCGCAGGGTCAGGGCCTGGATACCGTCCCGCTCCAGGATCGTCTCAGCCTCCGCAAGCAAAGCGCTTTTCAGGTCGCCGTGGTGGTAGGGACGCACGCCGGTTTCGCCAACAAAGTCACTCATCTGTTATGTTTACACCGGAAATATTGTTGTTGACCACCCGCTGTATAGCCGGCTATTGGGTATATTGTCATCGTCAATTTTGAAGCGAGAATCCATGTGAAAAACAATTCCAACCTTGCGGCGGAGGCCGAATTCGGACCGATCGACACCCAGTTCGATCAGCCGGACGTTGCTCTGATCGGCGGATTGACGGGCAATCTTGACGGGAAGTTTTCCCGTAGCGGGTTTGGGCTGCGAACGCGGTCAGCGCTGGCGCCGGATCGATCGACGCCGATCCCGGTTTCCTGGTTGCAAGGGAGCGGTTGGATGGCGAATGAGTACTGGCCAGGTGACCCGGACTGGGCGCCGCTGGAACCGCTCATTGCGTCTGCCCGGCGCGGGGTCAGGCCGGGGAACAGCCGCCACTTCATCAGCCGGATCGTGCGTGGGCTGGGGCTTGGCTGCCGCGGGCGTGATTGCGCGGCAACCCATGCCTTCGTCTGGCTAATCCAAACGGCTCTGCCGCCCGAACGTCGGTCAGCCTTGCCCGCGCACGACCGTATATGACCGGCTCGAGCGGGGTCGAATGCCGGCGCGTGGCAGCGTATGCTGGAACGGTTGGGCCAACCCGGTAGAACCGACGTCCAATTGATCGGCAGCACCTCAGCAAGGTCCGGCATTGCCATGCCGGCGCAAAATGGGATCGAGATCCCAACAATCGGGCGCCGTCGCAGTCGGCGTAAGGCGAAACTCGATGCCGTCACTGCTGGCGAGCGATCCAAGCATGGGTATCGCGGCGAGGCTGGCGCCGGCGATCGCACGTCCGGCTCGAGGTATCGAGCCCACGCACGTGTGATATTTACATCGGAAATATTGGTGGACCAGCCCGGATTTAGCGGGTTATGGATATGTTGTCATCGTCAATTTGCAAACGGGAGAGCCCTATGGCGGACAATTTCAGCCTTGAGCCGGAGTCTAACTTCGGTCCGATCGACACTGAATTCGATCTGCCTGACCTTCCTGTCGTGGGCGAGTTGCCGCGCGGGCTCGACGGGACGCTGTTCCGCAACGGGCCTAATCCGCAGTTCGCGCCGATCGACCCGCGGCAGCATCACTGGTTCGTCGGGGACGGCATGATCCACGCTTTCACTCTTCACGATGGCCGGGCATCCTATCGCAATCGATGGGTCCGGACGGATAAATGGGTGGCCGAGCATGAGGCAGGCCGAGCGCTGGTCACGGGCTTTGGAGGACCTTCGGTTCCGGGGTACAGATTGCGAACACCGGGGTCGCCAACACCAACATCGTCTGGCACGGGGGTCATCTCCTCGCGCTCGAGGAAGCGCATCTGCCCTTTGAGCTCGACCGTGTGACGATGGCAACGCGCGGCGTGCAGAGCTTCGGCGGTGCGCTGCAAGGCCCGTTCACGGCGCATCCGAAGATCGATCCGGTCACCGGGGAGCTGGTCTTTTTCGGTTATTCCGCCAGTGGGCCGCTGTCACCCGGCATGAGCTACGGGACGATTGGCGCCGACGGCAGTGTAACGCGGTTCGAGCGGTTCGAGGCACCCTATTGCAGCATGGTGCACGACTTTGCCGTAACAGAGCGGCACGTGCTGTTTCCGGTCCTGCCGCTAAGCGGGAGCATGACGCGGGCCCGGGCGGGGCAGATGCCGTTTGCCTGGGAGCCTGAGCTTGGCGGGCATATCGGGGTTGTACGGCGGGACCGAGGCGTTGGCTCGATCCGCTGGTTCCAGGCTGAAAGCTGCTATGTGTTCCACGTCCTCAACGCCTGGGACGAAGGGGACCGGATTATTGCCGACGTCATGCAATATGACGAGCCGCCGCTGTTCCCGCGAGCCGATGGTGCGGCGTCCGATCCGGCCGCGACCCGAGCGCGCCTGGTGCGCTGGACGCTCGATCTTGCTGGAGGCACCGACGCCTTTGCGCGAACAGCGCTCGATGGCATGAGCGGCGAATTTCCACGCCTCGATGAGCGCCGCGCCGGGCTTCGCAACCGCTTCGGGACGTTCGCGGGCGAAAGCCGCGACGACGGCGGCCTGGATACCGTGGTGTGGCTTGATCTCGAATCGGGGCGGCGTGCGACGTACACGCTACCGATTGGTGATGCAGTATCAGAGCCCGTGTTCGTACCGCGTGGTCCGCTGGCGGCGGAGGGCAACGGATGGCTGCTCTGCGTGGTCTGGCGCGGTGAGGAGCGGCGCAGCGATCTCATTGTGCTCGACACGGATGGAATCGAAAGGGGTCCAATCGCGACGGTTCGGCTCGCACATCGGGTGCCGTTCGGGTTTCATGGCAACTGGGTCGGCGCGACGGGTTGACCGGCCGCCAGGGAAGGCTGCCACGCGAATTCTTCTGGGGCTCGCGCCATTCCTGGTGTTCGGGATTGTCGAACGGTGCGCCGGGGCGACGGCGGGGTTGGCCACGGGTGCAGCCGTGGCGGCGGCGCTGTTGCCGCGTGATTCGATGACGCGCGGGCGATCGCCCAAAGGTATTTGAGATCGGCACGGTGGTGCTGCTCGGCGGGCTGGCGCTGTACGCCGCGCTGGGCGGTCCGACGGGATCGATCGTAGTGGTTCAGCTGGCGGTGAACGCTGGATTGCTGCTGATCGTTCTCGTTTCGGTCGCGATCCGCAAGCCGTTCACGCCGCAATATGCGCGCGAGCAAGTGGCACGCGAAAACTGGAACCAGGCTCGGTTTATCCGCACCAACTACATCATTACTGGTGCTTGGGCCCACCCATGCGGGGAGCACTTTCACGAGCCTGCCGTCGCTTCGCGATTCGAGTCAGCCGGCTCGACCGGCGTATGATGCCACTCAATGGCATCCGAAGATACGCATAGCCCTGTACGGCGGGTCGTTCTGCTCGTCGTCCTTCTGAATCTCGGCTATTTTGGCATTGAATCCGCGGTCGCGCGCGTGATCGGCTCGGTTTCGCTGTTTGCCGACAGTATCGACTTTCTCGAAGACGCGGCCCTCAACCTCCTTGTGTTGCTGGCGCTCGGCTGGCCTGCGCCGAAACGAGCGCGGCTCGGGCTGGTGCTCGCCGGTCTTCTGGTGGTGCCGAGCGTTGCCACCGTTTGGACAGCATGGAACAAAATCATGCTGCCGGCCGCCCCTGATCCGGCTTTGCTGTCGCTGACCGGCACCGGCGCGCTCGTCGTCAATCTGTCCTGTGCCCTCTTGCTGGCCCGTTGCCGCGAGCACAGCGGCAGTCTGACCAAAGCGGCTTTTCTCTCAGCCCGCAATGATGTCGTGGCGAACCTCGCCATCATCGCGGTGGGGCTGGTCACGGCGTTGCTGTGGGCGTCGGCGTGGCCCGACCTGATCGTGGGCCTGGCCATCGCCGCCCTCAACGCCGGCGCGGCGCATGAGGTTTGGCAGGTCGCGCGGGCGGAGCACGAGACGGCAGGCGCCTGACCGCCTTCAACGTCTGACCTTCGCCATGGATCTTACAGCCACCCATGGACCCGGGATTTGTAGTTGCGGTACGCGGCCGCGAATTCGTGCTCCAGATAGGCTTCTTCGCGCGCGATCCACGCCATACCGGATGACGAAGTAGAATGGAGTCAGCGTGGCGAGTATCCAGGGATTGTCGAAGCCGAACGCCAGGCTGATCTGTCCCAGAAACATGCCGGCGTGGACCGGGTTGCGGGTGAACCGAAAAGGGGGCCGTTAGTGACGATCCTTCTCGTCGGCCGGTCGGTTGCCACGCGACTCCCACCCGTCTGATCGTTGAGGCGCCTCATGTGGCGAGCGAGGGGCCGAGCGCGAAGGCGTCCAGGGCGATCAGGATGCGCATAGGCGATACCGGGACCAAGCGCGATGGATACAGCCAGTCACGGCAAAGCCCCCACGATGGTCGTCGCCCACACGACCGGCGGGGGCAGAATAACGTCGGCCCGACCGGCGGTCTCCCTCATCGCTCACCTTCTGGCAAGTGCCGCTGCAGTGCGGAGGTGCGCTGCCCCTACGCCCTGGCTCGCGCAGCCGGCGCGAACGGGGTAAGACTCCATTGGCGACTTTAGCGCCGGGCGGCTTTCACCAGTGACATCCGCTGGTACACCTGGACCGCACCCGATTGAGGACGGGCCGTCGGGGCGGCAGTAGCCATCCCGGTCATTTCGCGACATAAAGCGGGCTGAGGAGACCTGTCATGCCGACCACAACCGCCGCCGGAGCCGCATCCCTGCGTCCGTGGAGCCCCAATTCCTGGCGCGACTGCCCCATTCGCCAGGTGCCTACCTATCCGGACCCGACGAGGCTCGCCGACATGGAATCCCGGCTGGGAAAATACCCGCCGCTCGTCTTCGCCGGCGAGGCCCGCCGTCTGAAGGCACAACTGGCGCAGGCCGCCGAGGGCAAGGCGTTCGTGCTGCAAGGCGGCGACTGCGCCGAGAGTTTCTCCGACTTCACGGCCAATATCATCCGCGACACCTTTCGAGTACTGCTGCAAATGGCCGTGGTGCTGACCTTCGGCGCCTCTTTGCCGGTGGTGAAGATCGGCCGCATGGCCGGCCAGTTCGCCAAACCGCGCTCCTCCGACACCGAAACGCAGAACGGTGTCACTCTGCCCAGTTATCGCGGCGATATCATCAACGGCTCGGAGTTCTCGGCGGTGTCCCGCATTCCCGATCCGGCGCGGATGGAGTTCGGCTATTTCCAGTCCGCCAGCACGCTGAACCTTTTGCGTGCGTTCTCATCTGGCGGATACGCCGACCTGCACGAAGTGCACCGCTGGAACCTGGACTTCGTGGAGCGCTCGCCGCTGGCCGAGCGTTACCAGGACCTGGCGTCGCGTATCGACGAAACGCTTTCGTTCATGGCCGCCTGCGGCATGACCAGCGCCACCAGGCGCGACCTGCGGGAGACCGACTTCTACATCAGCCACGAGGCGCTGCTGCTGCCCTATGAGCAGGCGCTTGCCCGTGTCGATTCCACCACCGGCGACTGGTACGGCTGCTCCGCCCACTTCTTGTGGATCGGTGACCGCACCCGTCAGGTCGAGGGCGCGCATGTGGAATTCCTGCGCGGCCTGCAAAATCCACTGGGGATCAAGATTGGCCCGACGCAGGAGGCGGATGACCTGCTGCGGCTGCTGGACATCCTCAATCCGAAGAATGAGGCTGGCCGCATCACGCTGATCAGCCGCATGGGCGCGGACAAGGTCCGGGACAAGCTTCCGCCCCTGGTGCGTGCGGTCGGGCGCTCGGGTCACAAGGTCGTCTGGCTGTGCGATCCGATGCACGGCAACACGATCAGCACGTCGTCGAAGGTGAAGACCCGGCGTTTCGAGTTCATCCTGCAGGAAGTGCGGGGCTTCTTCGACACCCATGCCGCGGAAGGCACCTGGGCCGGCGGTGTTCATGTCGAGATGACCGGGCAGGACGTGACCGAGTGCATCGGCGGCGCGCACCATTTGTCCGAGGCTGACCTGGGAGAACGCTACGAGACCTTCTGCGACCCGAGGCTGAATGCTGAGCAGTCGCTGGAACTCGCGTTCCTGGTGGCGGCGGAACTGAAGAACTCGTCGCGTGCTGGCCACCCCGCTGCACATCGCGGCGAAGTGAGCTGACCATGGCCTCGCGGGGCGAGGATCTGGCGGCCGACATCGCCAGCAGGACCGACAGCTACTTCAACCGGACCAAGCAGATTGTGGCACGGTTTGGCGACAAACGGGTGACCTACGCCGTGTTCCTGCGGCGCCCGGTGATCTGCGCGCCGCGGCTGATGCTGGACTGGCTGAAGGTCGCGGCCGAACAGCGCCGCACGGAAATCGGTGTCGACATGATCTACCGGGAAGGTGACTGGGTGGGGGCCGGCGAGCCGATCGTCTATCTGACGGGCAGCATGGTTCATCTCTCCGACCTCGAGACGATTCTGCTGCAGAAGATCGGACCGTCCTGCGTCACCGCTCACAACGCCTATCAGATGGCCCTGTCGCTGCCGCAGGTCGGCTTCCTGGCGATGGAGGCCCGTCACTGTGCCGGCGCCGAGATGCAGGAGATGATGTCCTACGCCGCCTCGGTCGGCAGCGAGGCGGCGAAGCGGGAGGGCGCGAAAGGGTTCATCGGCAATGCCAACGACGCCACCGCGCACTGGTTCGGCGCGTCGAGGGGTTACGGCACGATGCCGCACTCCCTGATCGGCTATGCGGGTTCGACCGTGCGCGCGGCCGAGATGTTCCGCGAGACGTTCCCGGACGAGCCGATGACGGTCCTGGTGGACTATTTCGGCAAGGAGATCACCGACGCGCTGGCGGTCTGCGCCCGCTTCCCTGACCTGGCGACGGCAGGGGCGCTGTCATTCCGGTTGGACACGCATGGCGGGCGCTTTTTGGAGCGCCTTGATCCAGCGGAAAGCTATGCCGTTCTGGAACGCTACGCGCCGGGTGCGATCCGGCGTTATCGCAGCGATTCGGAATTGCGTGCCTTGGTCGGGACGGGTGTGTCGGCCGCCGCGATCTGGCGCATGCGGGAGGCGTTGGATGAGGCTGGTTACCGTGCCGTACGGATCGTGGCATCGTCCGGTTTCGGCGTGGAAAAGTGTCGCGTCATGGCCGATGCGAAAGCGCCGATCGATGTCGTCGGCACTGGGAGTTTTATTCCGGATTCCTGGCATGAGACTTACGCGACCGCCGATATCGTCGAATATGACGGCGTCCCGATGGTGAAGATCGGCCGCGAATTCTTGCTCCGCAAGAATGGCGCGCGGAAACGCAACGGGCACTGATTGATAGCAACAACGCTGCCCGGTGGCCCCTTCCGACCCTTCCCGGCCATTCGGGTTCGCATGCCGGTTCCATGAAGCCGACATCCAGGTGTCGTCGTCGCCCACGCGGCGAAGGCCGGCTGTCTTTCTCACCAGAAGAGGGCATGTTCCAGTGTGGCGCCTGGTAAGCGTGCTTCTGCTACACGCCGCCATTTGGAGACAGCAATGACCGACCTCTCCCGTCGCGGCGCGCTGGTCGCCGGTGCAGCCAGCGGGGCAATGCGCTGCGTTGCGTCTCTCGCCCGCGCTCGCCGGCGATGCCGTTCGGCCGGCCCTGCCTATCCCCCCGGAAATCCGGACAAATGCGCAGGGTGCCATCGCCTTCAGCGCCGGTGCCGGAACGGCGCGATTTCCTGCCGGGCCGGCGCACGGCGACCTACGGCTACAACGGCCGCGTTCCTGGGGCCGGCGCTGCGCCTGCGGCGCGGCCAGACCGTGACGATCGACTTCACCAACCATCTTCCGGAACCCACGACCGTGCATTGGCACGGTCTGATCATTCCCGGCGAGGTCGATGGCGGTCCGCATCGCCCCGTCGCGCCCGGCGGGCATTGGCGACCTGTCCTGTCGATCGACCAGCCCGCGGCCACGCTGTGGTTCCACCCGCATTTCTATCCCACTACCGCCGCCCAGGTCATCAAGGGCCTCGCCGGCCTGCTGATCGTTGACGACGATGATACGGACCGGCTGGCGCTGCCCTCCCGTTGGGGCGTCGACGATATTCCGCTGATCATCCAGGACCGCCGCTTCAGGCGTGACGGGCAGTTCTTCGACCGGATGAACATCACCGCGGTGACGAGCGGCTATGTCGGCAATGTGCCGCTGGTGAACGGCGCCCGGTATCCCGAGGCGCGCACGGCACGCGGCTGGATGCGACTGCGCCTGCTCGACGGCTCCAATGCCCGCAGCTACCTGCTGAAAGCCTCGGACGACCGCTCGCTGTTCGTCATCGGTTCGGACGGGGGACTGCTGGAAAGCCCGGTCGAGATGAAGCAGATCATGATGTACGCGGGCGAGCGCTTCGAGGTCATGGTGGATTGCCGCTCCGGCACGCCATTCGACCTCGTCGCGCTGCCGGTCGGCGAGCCGATCATGCGGCTGCCGCCGTTCGACGGTCCGGTGCCCCTGGTCACGATCCGGCCCGACGGTGCGCGACGGGCCGGGGCAGCTTCCGACGCTCGCTGGCGAAGCTGCCGCCGGTGCCGGCGGCGCTGCCGGCCGTCAGTCAGGAGCTGGTCATGAACATGTTCCGCGACAAGGCCGGCATGATGCCGCTGATGAAGGCGGGGCTGATGGCGATGGCCAAAAGCGGCAAGAGCGATCCGGCCGTCGTTGCCCGCGTCACCAGGCTGATCAGGGTCAGCCGGAATTGTCCAGGGCGGAGCAGCTTTCCGCCAACGGCGTCAACGGCAAGCCGTTCGCGCTGCGGCGAACCAGGCTTCGCCGCCCGGCGCGGCGAGGCGCTGCGCTGGCGGATTTCCGAAGGCGAGCGACCCGATGCTGCATCCGGTCCACGTTCATGGCTGCCAGTTCCGCATCGTGTCGCAGGGCGGGCAGCCGCCGGAAGCATACCGCGCGGGCTGGAAGGACATCGCGCCGATCTCGGCCGGAGGCGTCAGCGAGATCCTGGTGAGCTTCCCGCACCGGGCCGGTCCGGACGCACCCTACATGGCGCACTGCCATATTCTGGAACACGAAGATTCAGGGATGATGGCGCAGTTCACCGTCGCGTAGCGTTCAAGTCCTGCTGCAATAATTCTTGTAGTCATGGCCGACGGCATCATGCTGCTGCACGACCGCACCGTCGCGGCCCGGCGAACCGTGCTGGCGACCGCCTGAGGTTGCCAACATTCCGGCCGATTTCCTCTGGAGGCGCTCACCCAACGCGTGAACCCGGAAACCCTCCTGGCCCCGTGCGGCCGACCTACCGCCGCAGCTCGAAGATCCGCCCTTCCGCGTCCTCGCGTGCCATATCCAACGCCTGTTCCGCGATCTCCCGCGAGAACCCGGCCCGCGCCAGCAATCCCATTTCCTTCATCCGGACCGCGAGGTCCGCACCGTCCTTCGTGCGATACGGCCCGATCCGGCGCTTGCGCGCCAGCACGAGCGCCGCGGCCAGTTCGGTCTCCGCGTCGCTGGCCGAGGCCGTCCGAGCGACGTCCGCGCGACACGCCCTTGGCGATCAGGCGCGCCTGCACCGCGCGGTTGGACTGCCCACCACGAACCAGGCTTCTCGCCCGGTTCTCCGCGAACGCCGTGTCGCTGACCGCCCCCGCTTCCACAAGCCGGCCGATCACCGCTTCGATCGCCTCGCGCGCCGCCTCGACGACCGGCGCGGCGATCTCGGGATCGATCTGCGCGCGCGCCCAGCGCTCCACCTGCCGTGTCAGCACGCGGCGCAGGCCAGCCTCGGTCGCCGCATACCGGGCGAGGTAGGTCAGTGCCGCCTGATAAAGCCCGTCCGCGTCGGGGGGCGAGGAACCACTGGTGCTCGACATGCGCCAACGATGCCGAGCCTCACCGCCGATGCAAGATGTTTCATTTGCGAGGTGTGAAGGCGTCGCAACCCGGCCTTGCGCGCGCCCGCAAAACCCCCGTTTGACACCTCCAGCCCCGATCGCCCATGGTTACTGCTTCTCCCGGACCCTGCCCCGAAAGGTCGCGGGTGGGCGATCCGTTGGGGAAACAGAAAAAGGGTCGTACCCCGATGATATCCGCGCTGCTGCCGAACTACGCACGTGCCGACCTCGCTTTCGAGCGGGGCGAGGGCGCCTGGCTGTGGACGGTGGACGGGCGACGATTCCTCGATTTCGGGTCGGGCATCGCCACGGCCTCGCTGGGACATGCGCATCCGCACCTCGTGCAGGCGATCGCCCAACAGGCCGCCAAGGTGATGCACACGTCCAACCTTTACCGTATCCCGCAGGCCGAGCGGCTGGCCCAGCGGCTGGTGGACGCGACGTTCGCCGACAGCGTGTTCTTCTGCAATTCGGGCGCCGAGGCGAACGAGGGCATGATCAAGATGATGCGCCGCGCGATGTCCGATGCCGGCAAGCCCGAGCGCTTCCGGATCATCTGCTTCGAGGGCGCGTTCCACGGCCGCACCCTCGCCACGCTCGCCGCCACCGGCAATCGCCCACTACCTGGAGGGCTTCGGCCCGGTGGTGGAAGGTTTCGACCACGTCCCGTTCAACAACATGAACGCGGTGCGGGACGCGATCGGGCCGGGAACCTGCGGCATCATCGTCGAGCCGATCCAGGGCGAGGGCGGTGTGCGTCCGGCCGACATGCAGTTCCTGCGCGATCTGCGCGCGGTGTGCGACGAATATGGCATCATCCTCGGCATGGACGAAGTGCAGTCCGGCATGGGCCGCACCGGCAAACTGTTCGCCCATGAGTGGGCGGGCATCACGCCTGACGTGCTGTCCTCGGCCAAGGGCATCGGCGGCGGCTTTCCGCTCGGTGCCGTCCTGGCGCGCGAACAATACGCCAAGGCGCTGAAGCCCGGCACCCATGGCACCACGTTCGGTGGCAATCCGCTGGCGTGCGCGGCTGGGAATGCCGTCCTCGACGTGATGCTCGCAGCCGGGTTCCTGGAAGACGTGGAGCGCAAAGGCAGGAAACTGAGCCGTGAACTCGACAAGATCGCGCGCGCGTTCCCCACGCTGTTCGCGGATGCGCGCGGCCTGGGCCTGCTGCAGGGCCTCAAATGCGTAATCCCCGTCGGCCAGGTCCAGGCGGCGTGCGTGGCCGAAGGGCTGATGGCGATCACCGCCGGCGAGAACGTGCTGCGTCTGGCACCGCCTCTGGTGGTGACAGATGGTGACATCGACGCGGCGATCGTCATGCTCCGAAACGCCGCGACCAAGGTGGCGGCGGCTGACGGCAAGGCGGCGGCGCAGTGAGCAGCGCCGCACGCCGGACGTCGGACGCGCAGGGACAGTCCTCCGAAAAGGGGACTGGCCCGCGCCACTTCCTCGACCTGCGTGACTTCGACACGCCGACGTTGCGGCAGATGCTGGACATCGCGTCGGGCTTCAAGCGGGCAGGGGGCGTGACGTCGCGCCCCCTCGCCGGCAAGACTCTGGCGCTGATCTTCGAGAAACCATCCACCCGCACCCGCGTGTCGTTCGAGGTCGGGATGCGCCAGCTTGGCGGCGATGTCGTCGTCCTGGCCGGCAAGGAGACCCAGCTTGGGCGCGGCGAGACGATCGCTGACACGGCGCGGGTGCTGTCGCGCTATGTCGATGCGATCATGCTGCGCACCGACACCGTGTCGAAACTGCACGAGATGGCGGCGCATGCCACGGTACCGGTGATCAACGGGCTGACCGAGGCGTCGCATCCCTGCCAGTTGATGGCCGACGTGCTGACGTTCGAGGAGCATCGCGGCCCAATCGCCGGGCAGATCGTGGCATGGTGCGGTGACGGCAACAATGTCGCGCGGAGCTGGATCGAGGCGGCGGTGCGCTTCGGTTTCACTCTGCGCCTGGCCACGCCGGAGGGGTTGCGGCCGCCCGAGGACCTGCTGGCGTGGGCCAGGGTCCAGGGCGGGCGGATCGAGCTGACCGGCGATCCCGCGGTGGCTGTGGCCGGTGCGCGTTGCGTCGTCACGGACACGTTCGTGTCGATGTCCGATGACCCGAACGAGCGCCGGCACAACCTGCTGGCACCGTATCGGGTCACCAGCCTGCTTATGGCGCGGGCGGCGCCGGATGCGCTGTTCATGCACTGCCTGCCGGCTCACCGCGGCGAGGAGGTCGATGCCGATGTCATCGACGGGCCGCGGTCGGTGGTGTTTGACGAGGCGGAGAATCGCCTGCACGCGCAGAAAGGGGTGATGGCCTGGGTGATGGGGGCCGCGCGGTAGTTCCGGCGGCCGTGCACCGAACGGTTCGATGGGATTGACCTGTCCCGCGGTTCCGCGACTTAGCCTTCGGATCCGCGGGACAGGCCTGCCCCGTTAATGGGTGGAGGTAAACGGGAAATCGGCCGTGCCGGTCGACATCTGCGCCGTCGTACCGCTGTGGATGGAGGCCCCGTTCAATGTTATCGCACCGATATAGAGATTGCGATCGGTGCTGGGCGTGCCGCCATAGGCGTCGTTCGTGAAGGTAACGCCGAGAGTATGATTGCCGGCGCCGAAGTTGCCGGCGATGGTGAAGTCCTGCCATGCTCCTTCGCTGTGCAGCGCTGTCACCGGCTGTGGCGTGGTGATCTGCTTGCCGTCAACCGAGAGCGTGAAGTCAGCATTGCCCTGCCACGCGTCCTCGGAGAGAGCAACTTGCAGCGTATCGGCGGGTGCTGCCATGGTTGCCGTGCTGCCGCCGACCGTGAAACTGTCCGTCCCGTTCGACAGCATGGTGGCGGTTGTGCTGGCATACGTCTTGCCGTCATAGGCGATGGAATTGACGTAGAGGTTGCGGTCCGTGGTCGCTGTCCCGCCGTAGGCGTCATTGATAAAGGAAATCTGCACGTTCTGCTGGCCCTGTCCCCAGTCGCCGGTCAGGTTGAACACACCGGAGTCGTTGGTGCTGTGGAGTGCCGATGCCGTCATCACCCCGCCCACCTGCTGGCCGTTCACCTTGACGGTGAACTGGGCGTCTCCCTTCCATGCGTCCTCCGACATGCGCAGCGTCAGCGTGTCGGGTGTTGGGGTTGGTGTCGGCGTGGGAGTTGGTGTCGGCGTCGGGGTCGGCGTCGGCGTGGGTGTCGGGGTAGGGGTGGGCGTTGGTGTCGGGGTTGACACCTGGTTGGGCTCGACCTCCACGACAAGTGGGTGATCTGTCACGCCCAGAACGAGGCTGCTGACATCGGAGAGCGTTTGAGTGGCTGTCGCGCCCAGCATCGGGTCGAACACTTTAACGGTTTGATAGGTGGCGCCGAGTGCCACCGTAACGTCGGTCAAAGGTCCAGCCGTTGTGCCCGAGATTTGTGGCTCGGCCCAAACGACGATATCGGTCGCGCCGGTGCTCTTCACTAACGCCATGTCATGCCCGGTGGACGGCAGATTGCTGACTGAAAAATTTGCCGGCTTGATTGAGGACGAAACGGTGCCGTTGTCGGCCAGAATCGTTGTCAGATTGTGGATGGCGGTCGCAACCGGCTTCGGATTGTTGCTGGAGTCGAACAGACCGTAGCCGTCACCCTCGTCCATAAGCTCGTAGAGATACGTATTGGCAATGCCGCTTTGCGCGTCATCGAGCAGGAGATCGAGCGTGTACTTCGCCTGCACCGTGGTACCGACCTGAGTGGAGCTGTAACCGGTCTCGGTGTAGACCGCGGGACCGGTCGCCGGCGTTTCGTTGCCCAGCGCCTGGGTGCGATTGACCCATTCAAGCGGCGGGTTTCCGTTGTTCGGGTAGGGATGCTGATTGTCATAATCCGCGAGACCAGAGGTGGTTGCCGGATTCGGACCAATTCCGTCGGAACCTGCGTTGTATCCGGTAAAGTAATAGACCAACGCACCGGGAAGCGATGTATCGGCATGAACCGCGGAATAAAGCGCCTCTTGAAAGTTGATCGCCCCTTGCAGGCCGCTGACGCCGTTATAAGTTATCGGCCAATTATTGATCTCGTTTGGACCTTCTATGGCGGCCACGCTGCCCGGAACGGCGGCGCTCAAGGTATTGATGCCGGATAGCATCGAAGTGATATCCGACGTCACCCACGAGCCACCGACGGCCGAAATGAAGTCGAACTTGCCCCCGTCCGCGGCCACGGCGGCGTAAACGCTCTCCCAGTATGAGTTATAACTATCCCGCACATTCCAGAGCCCGAGATACTTGAGGTCCGAAATGACGTCGGCGGAATTGGCATAATCGACTGTGCCCTGGGAAATGTGGGCGTTGACGCCCAGTGTGTCGAGAAACTCTTCAGCAGTCGTGATGGTCGTTGTCATCGTAATATTCCGCAAAAAACAAGCGCTGCTTATACATCGTAACGAATGTGGAGTCAAATGATCATTCGCGCGTAATGAAAAGTAATATTCGTCGCTTGCGTATCAGTCCGTCGGCTGAGCCTGGGTGTTGAAAATCAGCGTGCGGCCGTTGTTTGTTGGCGATCGGCATCGTGTTCCTGCATGGTGTCGGGATACCAGCGCCCCTTGCACGCCGGATCCCGCGACCCAAACGGTCTGCCTGAAGCTGACATGAATATTCGTATCTCATAACGAATGTCGTCAAATCATTTCGATACGTAAATACAATGGCCAATCGGACGAACCGGGGGCGCCATGCTGACCGACCTGAAGTTGCCGCCCGAGACATACGGCGGGCTACTGGGGCATTTCAGACCGACCGAGGGCGCGGCCTGCACCCGGGCTATGGTGCGTGGGTCGATGATTGCCGCTGCGGAGCCCGCAACGCCCGGGCAGCAGGAAGCGGCCTACCCGGGACCGCCGCCGGCCCAAGCGTCAATACCTCGGCCGGCCGGCATGACCGGCGCGCCCCTTGGCGGCATCGGACCCGGGCCCGACGGGAAGGCCGCGGCCGTGCTATCAGCGGCGCGGAACCAACCATTCAACGCACCGCGATCGGACAGCGAATAGCAGCGCATCCCGATCCGGCGGCCGCAGAATGACCGATGTACGGGCCCGAGACGGCTCACACCGGCACCCCTCGGTGCCAGGCATCTGGCCTGTCATAGATCTGACATGGACGGAGGCTGCACGTGGCGGTGCCGGAGCGCCCGGGCGTGGCCAAAGCCCGATCGGAATGGCGCGAAAGCCCCGGCGCTGACATACGGCCGAGGTAGCGGCTGGGCGCACCCAGGAAGATGGTTCCGGATTTCGTCTGGCCCGGCAACCTGCGGCGCCACAATCCCGCGCGTATCCCGGCGGCTGGAACAAGGGCACGATAATCGGGGCGAGGCCTGCTACGCCCGCTCCAGGCCGATCACGTTCGGCTCACGGTTCGAGAAACCGCCGCGGCAAACGGATCAATGAGAGATGATTGTGTCGTCGAACAGAGTAGCGGGCCAGTCCAACATCGGAACCGGCTGCAACACCTCGCGGGACGACGCGTCCGATCCGGTTTGCAAACCGTGCGGCGACGTCAGGGCCATGCCCAGAATGAGTGCCTGCATGTCCGAAACCCGAGGTCGATAAACGCTCGCCAGTGCTGCGATTTCCATGTCCATCACACGTCTCCTTTCGAGACCGACGCTATCAGCCGATGCGTGAGCGAAGTGTGATCCAGATCACGTGAGCGAAGTGTTGATCCAGATCAATCGGGCACCTTTTCCGAAAACTTGAACGGGTATCGGTTCGTTCAGGTCGCAAGGAGGCGCCGACCGGGTTGGCCGGCAGGGTGATTTCGGTCGGAATCGCCTGCCGGGTCCTCGCCGGCTGATCCATATCCCCCGCGGTTGCTGGAGCCCCGGGGGCGCGCTGACGTCGGTCCGAGCAGACTGGATTGAATGCGTTGCTACTGGCGCGAACCCCAGCGGCGGGACAGACCATTCAGACAACAAGGCCACCGGAGTGAGACGATGCAGAACATTCAGATCCGCGTCGATGCAATTCGGCACTCTGACCGAAACGGCCTCGACGGGCGCCGTCATTGTCCCGGCCGACCGCTACTGGGGCGGCCGAGTCCCGCCTGGCGCGTGTGACGGTGCTGGGACGTCCCGCAGGTCGGCGGAGACGGGGCCTACTGCGGCGCGACCGCGCAGCTGTGGTCCTGCAGATCCTCGCCAGATGCCCGGTCGCCGGCGGCGGGGTCGGCACGGTCATCCAGCAGAACGAAACCGATGGAGCCGTCGGCGAAGGTCTCTCCGACCAGGACGAGGGTATACATTCCCATGTTGGCCCTGGCCTGTGGATCACTATCCGCCAGAACGCGAAACGGATCGATGCCGTCCAGCGTCTCATGGTTGATCCGGATGGATCGGTAGCGGTGTCCCGCCAGAGGAACCGCGAACGGCGTCCAGACCGACGAGATCTTGTCGAGATTCTCAGCAAGTGCCTTGCGCACGTCGGGACGGATGCAGTCGATATGGATATGCAACTGGTTTTGACTGCGGCCGGCGGTTGAGTTGATCGCGAGCGAAACCGCGTCCCGCGGCAGCGACGTGTGCAGCCGTTCATCCACGAAGTAGCGCGCCTGCCAGGCGACGTCCCAGTAGTTGGTCGCATCCGGCGCCAGGATCTCCGGATCTTCGATACCGCTGATACGGGCGGTCGGAATAAGCAGGAACTGAGCGATACCCTTCCTGTCCTTCAGCAGGACGAAGCCGTGCTTGATGCCTTGCGCCAGATCGACCTCGGAACAAGGGGAGGGGTCGCGTTCCTTCTGCTCGTGCGGCACGCACTGGCCACTGACGATCTTCCAGAGACGCCGACGGATCGGCGGCACGCGCGACGGCCGGTGCGGTGAGCGCCAGACCGAGCATGATTGTATGCACCAGACGCATCAGCCGGCTTCCAGTTCGGAACCCGCCAGCAGTTCGCACAGCTTCGCCATCTCGGTATGATCCGCATCCGGCCCGAATTTCGCTTGCGCCGAAACGATCATCTCATTCACCAGGGCGGAGATGCGGCGCGGCGGTGCGCGGTTTCGCGACCAACCTGCATGGCAATGGACAGATCCTTCGCCAGCAGTCCCATGGTAAAGCCAGCGTCGAATTTCCGCGACAGCACGAACTGCTTGAATTTCTTCTGTGTCGAGTTGTTCATGCCGGTCGCGGCATTCAGGACATCCGTCATGACAGCAGGGTCGAGGCCGAATCGCTGGCCGATCAGCAGCGCCTCGATCCCGATCAGGAAGCCGCCGGTGCTGACCAGATTGTTCAACGCCTTCATCGCCTGGCCCGACCCGACGGCACCGGTCCGCAGCACCGAGGTGCCCATCGCCGACAGCACCGGCATCGCCTTGTCGATCGTTGCGGCATCGCCGCCGACCATGATCGCGAGTTGGCCGGTCTTCGCCCGCGGCACGCCACCGGACACCGGCGCATCGATCAGGGTGCCGCCGAGCGCCGCCACCTGCTCGGCCAGTCGCTGGGTGACCGAGGGCACGCCGGAACTCATTTCGATGATGATCGTTCCGGGCTTCATGCCGGCGAACAGGTTGTCGTCACCTCCGGCCAGGACCCGCTCGACGATGACGCTGGTCGGCAGCATCGTGACGATCACGTCCGACATTTCGGCGAGTTGGCGCAGGCTGTCGGGGGCGAACCCGCCGACCTGCTGGACGAAGCTGTTCGCCGCTTCGCGCCGGGAGTCGTTGACGTTGACGGTGAAGCCCGCCTTCACGAGGCAGGCCGCCATCGGCCAGCCCATGTTGCCGACGCCGACGAAGCCGACAGTCTGGGTCATGTCAGGTCACCCTTTCGCGGCGTCGACTTCCTTGAACACCTCGGTGGCGATCTTGAACGCCTCCAGGCAGGCGGGGATGCCGCAATAGGCGCCGACCTGCATCAGGATTTCCTTGATCTCATCGCGGCTGACGCCGTTGGTCAGCGCCGCCTTCAGATGCAGCCGCAGCTCGGCCCCACGGTTCAAGGCGGACAGCATCGTCAGGTTGATCATGCTGCGCGTCTTGCGGTCGAGGCCGGGGCGGGTCCAGCACATGCCCCAGGCGATCTCGGTGGTCATCTGCTGGAAAGCGGCATTGAAATCGTCGGCGCGGGCCAGCGAGGCATCGACATAGTCGGCGCCCAGCACGTCGCGACGCACGGCCAGACCCTTCTTGAACAGTTCGCTCTGATATTCGGGGCGGTTCGGGACTTCGACCATGGTTCGTCTCCTGGTTGGTTGGGCGGCCCGGAACCTAGGCCGCACGGAGCCAGCGAGCAAGCCGCGTCGCCGCTCCGTTTCCCACTCCAGGCGGTGGCTGCCGAACGTCCGTATCGAGGCACCAAGCCTGGCAGCACGCCTAAGCCGGTCCCGCCATCGCAGCGGCCAGCAACCACGTCAAACCGGGGTGCCACGACATGACCAGTCGGGGTCCGCCCGCCCTGGTGTCGACAGCCTCCGTTGAAATACCACAGCACGTCCGTCGCGGGCCATGGTTGGGTGCTTGCAGATGTGTTATGTAGCGTCACTTTGGCGCTGCCCAACCTTTGTCATTGATCAAGGTCAACGCTCGATGAAGAGGTGACACGTGGATCGCTTTATCGCTGAAGCCAACATCGCCCGGTTCGAACAAATGCTGCTTGGCGAAACTGATCCCGCGGAAAGGCAAATCCTCGAGACATTGCTCTTAGAAGAGCGCATAAAATTGCGCGCCGCTGAAGGCCATCCACCTCCGCCGCAGCCAGGTCATCCTAAGTGCGGCGCGGCTCACGCGTCCTGCTGAAGCGACGGTGTGCTGCTTCGACCGACGCTGTGCGTCCGTGCCACACCGCTGTCAGCAGCACCGATGAAGCCATCACACTCGAGCGACACGCGTGACCAATTGACAGCATCTGGTCGCCCCGCCAAGTCGGACGGCGACCCGGACCGGAGAGGCAACGTCGATGCGGGATGCTGTTCGGCGACCTGGCACTATCTCGAGGGGCGGTCGCCGTGATGGGGTGGGGCGTGTGAATGTGATCGGTCGAGCGGGCGGTGAAGCAGATGAAGGTTTTATCCGTCCGGCATCCGTTGTTTGGAGCGGGCCTCCCGCGGGCGGACGCCAGGCACAACCACGCCAATCGCATGTGGCAGGCGAAACCGCCGGCTGAGTTGAAAGGCGAATGGGAGCAATCCAAACGGTTGACGACAATCTTGCCGGACAAGGCGTTCCAACCGGTGCGGACGCTGGGCTGCGTGCCGGTGAAAACCTGACTCTTCGAAACGCCGCATCGCTGCTGGCGGCGGGACTGATTTCACCCGCCGACGTCGCTGGGCTCGAGGCGACTGAATCCCGCTATGCGGTCGCTGTTTCACCGGCGATGCGGGCGCTGATACAGATGCCGCATGACCCCATCGGACGGCAATTCATTCCCGATGCTTCCGAATTGGTGACCGCGGCGCACGAACGCGCTGACCCGATCGGCGATGACGCGCTGTCGCCGATCAAGGGTGTCGTTCATCGCTACCCGGACCGGGCGCTGCTGAAGCCGTTGCTGATCTGCCCGGTCTACTGTCGGTTCTGCTTCCGGCGCGAACATGTCGGGCCCGATGGCGGCGTGCTGACGGATGCCGAGTTGCAGGCCGCCTATGCGTGGTTCTCTGCCCATCCGGCGGTGACCGAAGTCATCCTGACAGGTGGGGATCCGTTGATGCTGTCGCCCCGGCGCCTCGGCGCGATCATCGCGGCGTTTTCGGCGATGCCGCACATCCAGACGATCCGCATTCATTCGCGTGTGCCGGTGGCCGATCCGGACCGGCTGACCGAGGCTTTGGCCGCCGCGATGGACACCGACCGGTCGATGTGGCTGGTGGTCCATGCCAACCATGCGCGGGAGTTCACTGCGGGCGCCGGCCAGGCGCTGCAGCGCGTGAGGGCGCGCGGGATCCCTCTGCTCGGACAGTCGGTGTTGCTGCGCGGGGTCAACGATAATGCCGTGGCCTTGGAGGGTCTGTTCCGAGCCATGATCGCCCATCGGGTGAAGCCGTATTACCTGCACCAGCTCGATCCGGCGCCTGGGACCGCGCGCTTCCACGTCCCGATCGAGGAGGGCCGCGCGTTATTGGAGGCGTTGCGCGGGCGGGTGACCGGGCTGGCGTGGCCGACCTACGTGCTGGATATCCCGGGTGGCCACGGCAAGGTGCCAATCGGCCCGGATTACCGGCAGCCGGATGGGTCGGTGCGGGATGTCCAGGGTCAAGTGCATCTGGTTGCGCCGATTCAGAAGAGTTTGCAACCGCAGCTGGACACAAATGAACGCCGATCAGGCGGGCCATGATCGGTCAGTCCCACGACTATGGGCGAAAATCAGACCACGACGCTGTTCGCGGTGCCTGGGCGACAGGATTTGCGGTTCGACAGATCGATCTTCTGCCTCCTCAGGAAGAGCCGGATATACCGCTCGCGGATCTCGACGAGTTCACGCGTCAAACCGGCGCCGCTCGGGTTGCGTAACTGGCGGGCGGCGGCCGGGCGTGCTGCCCACCCGCGACCCATCGCGTGTGGTCCATGCCAGAGGCCGCCAATACTACGTCCTCGCGCGCTCGCGCATGGGCGCCTTATCAAAGTTTATCTGCTGTTCCACACTCTTCTTACAATGCTGCCAGCGGCAGCGGCTGCTCGCCCAGCATGTCGCGCAGAACGACGTCGCGCGCCTCTTCCAGATCAAGCCCATTCGTTTCGATCAACGTCGCCGAATCCCGCAGGATCGCATCGACGTCCTGCATGATCTTCAAACGCTTGAACAGATCGGGCTGCCGCAGTCCCATGCTCTCGCCCACCAGTTCGAGGAAATTGACCACCTCGAATGGCCAGTCACGTTCATGACTGCAAAGTTCGCGATGGCACGCGTGGTAAATGCCGGCCAGGGTAGTGACGCCAGCTTCCGCGGCGGCCTGAAGCTGGTTGCGGTGGACGTCCCGCTTGAAAGCCGGCACGGGTGTCAGCTTGTTGCACATGTAACCAACTCGCGGCTGCTGCAGGTCAACGAATTGGAGACCGGGAATAGCCTGCAGGATCGCCTGGGCCGCCTCGGGAACGCCGGCATTGCCGGGATGCTCGTGCAGCCCGACGCGCTTCTCGACCCGATGCCTCAGCAACGGCCGCAGCGTGTCCAGCCGTTCGGCCAGGAACCGGACAAACGGCGTCATGTTCAGCTCCGCTTTCGCCGCGGGCGCAGCGATCTCAGTCAACTGCACCTGGCATGTCGGACACCACGACAGCGCACGCGGCGCGGCGGCGGCGAGGCGGTCGATGGTGCGGTAGGCGACGCGGCCGCTTGTGGCCAGGTCACCGGCGCCGAATTGCAGGACGCCGCAGCAGGCAGACGGTCCGCCCATCACGCGGTAGCGGATGCCCATGGCGTCCATGATGTCGAGCGCCAGCAGCGCGATATGCGGCGTCTTCATGACGTTGCATCCGGTGTAGAACACGACTTCGGGCGCCGGCCCGACGTCCACGTCGCCGCCGCGAAACCGCGCCAGCGTCTCGGGCGGCAGTTGCAGGCGCGACAGCACCCGCACGCCTTTGGTCATCGCGCCGAAGCGTGCGAACCCGGTTTGCCGTCGGGCGGCGGCGCCGTCGCGCCCAAGGTCGGCAACGCGGGCAAGCGCCAGCATAAGCCGAGGGTTCACCCCATGAGCGCAAACCGCGAGGCAGTGGCCGCTGCCGGAACAGACCGCGGCCCAGTGGCTGGCCTCGGCGTGGCTGCCCCCGCGCAGGAGGGTCAGCACACCCGCCGTTAGGGCCTTCGGGTCGGACGTGTCGAGGCCGGCCGGTTCGGGCATCGGGACAGACCGCCGCACACGCTCCGCAACCGGTGCAGCGATCCAGGATTTCGTCTGTCTGATTGTGGAGTGCGTGCTCCAAGGTCGGGGCATCCATTCGGGGGCTCCAAACTGTCGCCGGTATGATGAAGCGGAAGTGGTGTCGGTGGAAGGGTCCCGTCTCGGTGCGCCGACCTCTGCCCGGCACTCGATCACAGGGCGGGCGGATCGCCGCTGTATCTTCGCAGGGACCGATTTCAAGCAGTCAATATCACTGCGACAAGGTTCGAGGCCGCATGGCGCGGATCAGCGCGAAAAACCGGGATCCTTCGACGCCGCGGTTCTCTCGCCGAATTGCTGGCTTCCATGTGGCAGGCACCCGCCTCACCGCTTTCGCTGCCGTCCGATCACACGGCGTTGCGATCACACGGAATCAATCGACAGTCGCCCGATGCGCCCCGCTCGAGGGCCGTCGGATACACGCCGAAGGGTTCCGGTGTGACCCCGCGAATCCAAAGTTCCATGCGCTCGGCGGCGATCTCCACGAAAGCGGCGTTCGCTCGGTCCTGCTGAGTAGGGAAGTAGACGTTATAGGCGTTCTTCCAGTGCCGGCTGATCTCCGAAGCGCCTTCGTGCAACGTTGCCGGACCAGTCAATGTGACGAAGGCATCGTCGGCGTCGTGCTGAAAGACGACCGCGACCCTGCAGACGCGCCGAATTTCGGACGCCTTGCGCGATCGACCATCGGTCACGAAACGGATCGTCCAGTCGTTCTCGTCGGGGTCGCGCAGCAGGCGCCCCATTGGCCGCGCATTGACACCGCCGTCCGCCGCCGTGCTCGCGAGCCAGCAATAGCGCGCGCTGGCGACGGTCCTGACCGCTCCGGCGATCAACCGGCTTACTTCGATCCGATCGCGCTGATCGTCCTCTCTGGACACAGGACAGCCTCCATCCACAACGTGATGGCCCATTCAATGCCAGATCTTGACCATGGAGTTTAGACCAGGCAGTCTACAAATATGGGGCGACCGCTGTTCGACAATGCTGCCTTCCTCACCGCCGCCAGAGCGCTCGCTTGTGAACGGGGGCCCGCGGCCGTGACGGTCGATTCCGTTACGCAGCGTTTGAAGGCGCCAAAGGGCTCATTTTACTACCGCTTCGCTTCGCGCGACGCGCTGCTTGGCGAGTTGTGGCTGACGACTGTCCTCGCCTATCAGGCGGGGTTCGTCGCGGCCATCGAGGCTGGAGACGGCCTCGCCGCCGCGCTTCACACGCCGGCCTGGGCACGCCTGCATTTGGATGATGCGTGCCTGCTGCTGCTTTACAGCCGCCACGATTTCGTCGAGGGCGATTGGCCTGCATCGCTCAAAAGCGGCGTCAACGATCAGGCCCTCCGCTTCGAGGCATGCCTGCGGCGGTTCGCACGACTTGCCTTCGGCCGGGCGGGTGCAACGCAGATCCGATACGCCACCTTTGTGCTTGCCGACGTTCCGGTTGCCGCCGTCAAAATGCACCTGCAGGATCGCGAGCCCCCGCCGTTTCTGGTCGATGAACTGATAACGAAAACTTATCGCGCGATTGTTGGCGGGGAAGATCGGCAGCAACGCTGATGACACCGGCCTCGATACGCTGAACCGATCCAAGCGATAGACGATCGCATGCGCCAACGGCGTTCCGGCGACCGTAGCCGGCTGGACCGCGTCAATTCCTGACGCCGATTCCGTTGCCGATTATGGAGACTCGACGTCCGATGGAAAGGTCAGCGGCCGATCGCCGCAGCACGGGTTTCTATACTCGCGACACAGGCTTCCCAATGAGATCGGCCGGACTGGTTCTGACCCCGAACAACGCCAGACGAATACGTTACGGATTTCGTACGTCCCGAACACTTGCGATCGAACCCAGTGCAACGCCCGCTCGTGGCTGTCGAAGGGTCCGAAGTACCGGTTACCTGACATGACGTAATACATGTTCATGACGAGAACTCTTTGCGGAGCCGATGCACCGGGGCCGGTCAGGACCAGGCGTCCCGGTCCAGTTTCAGGCGGGAGCACCGACATCACGTACAGACTTTCCGCACATAGTCCCTGGACGCCTCTGTCGACGGCGCAGCGCGTGTGCACCACTCCGGTCTGGCGGTGGCCGTGGCTGCCGCAACCTGCCTCGGAGCCGCTGCCGCCGGCGCAACGGCGGCAGCGGGTGCGGGTGCTTGAGGTTGCGCCGCCTGCGCATCGATGCCGCACGGTTTGCCCAGCCGCCGCATCGCGGCTCGCAGCTTGTCGTCATCCTGGCACATCAGCTCGCGCGCCAAAGCCGGCTCGCCCATGTTGTAGAGCAGTGCGGCCTTTTGCCTGAGTTCGCAGGCTTTGTCGGCCCACGTAGCACCGGCCGTCAGGCCGAAGCCCGGCAGCCCGATGCCGCCCGATGCGCCAATCGCGCAGGGGTTGCCGCCGGCGACGTTTGGGGCGATCACTTCCGGCGTGTTGCGCAGCGTATAGCTGCCGCCGTAGTTGAGTGTCTGGGCGCCGCTCGTCGATCCGGTGGCGCCGCCCGTGCTGGGGACGTAGACGTTGGTTGTGGCAGTGGACGACCCTGTCCTGGCACTCGATGACCCCGAGGTGGCACTGGACGAGCCAGTCGACGACACGTTCGCCTGCGACGAGGACCGTGTACTGGCAGTCGACGTCGCGCCCGAAGTGCTCGACGACGAAACGTTGCCGATCTGGTTGCCAATGACGTTCGGATTGGACCCCGCGGATGACCGTGAGCCGGACAAGTTGGTCGCGGACGTGTTCGACCCCGAATTGGAACTCGATTGAGCGTAGGCCGCGCCACCCAGCATCGCCAAAGCTGTGGCGGCCAGCAGGATCCTCTTCACGACAAGTCTCCATCGGACGTCTCTGGGACGGTGGCATGCGCCGTCCCAGAGAGTGCCAGTCACATCACATGCCCGTGTGGCCGTTCCGGCCAACTGCCCGCACCGACAAGCCGCCGCCGATGTTCGCGGTGCTGGCCGTCGCCGTGGAGGCGCCGGACGCCTGACTGCTTTGGCCGCCTCCCGTGCTGCCGGATGGGGCACTGGCCGGCCGCCCGATCGTGCTACCTGTGTTGGCGGCCAGCCCGCTCGACACCGTGCCACCGGCATTGATCTGCTGTGCGCCGGTTTGCGTGGCTGAACCACCCAAGCCAGCCCGCCCGGCCGCCGTGGTCTGGACAGAGGTGTAGTTGCCTGACACGGTGCCCAGCACCACGGCGCCGTTGCCGCTTACCTTGGTGTTCGCCTGGGTGCCTTGCGCACTGCCGACGCCGGCGGTCGAGCCCGCCGAGGTCTGTGAGAGACTGAGGTCGCCAATGGCCGCGGCCGGTGCCGGCACCTTCGCGGACACCGCGAAGGGGATCATCATTGTTGCGACGAGAAGAAGCTTACGCATGGTAATCTCCGTATTGAAGCGCAGATGACGTGATGGAGATCCAGGACGCCAATTTGCGCTGGTTACTCCGGTCTCCGCGTTTTTCCAGGACTGGAGTCATGGCGTTCATTTCCTACGCCGATCGAAACCATGTAGTTTTGACACGGATAACTTCGATCACCCACAAGATGGCATAACCGTACTGATTTGTCAATAAAATCGCGAACAGAATAATTATTTGTACGTGTGTATATTTTCAAAGATTTTTCTAGTGTATCTGGAGCGAAGGTGCTGGCCGGGGTCAGAGATCGAGAACAGAAGCGCTGGCAGACCCGGACCCTTGCCGCGCGCAGCAGCCAGCTGATCGGAACAATGCCGCTTGTTCCGAGCCGACGCGGTCCGACCGGTTACAGAAACGAAATCGGATCCACGTCCACGTCCACTCGCCCGCCGCGGGGTACCTTTACCGCCCCCAGCCAGGCCCGCAGAATTGGCTGCACCGGCACATCCCGCCGCGTCTTCAGCAGCAGCCGCCGGCGGTGCCGCCCACGCAGCAGAGCCATCGGCGCCGGCGCCGGCCCCAGCACCACGATGCCCTCGCCACGCGGCGCCGCCCACCCCAGGTCACGTGCCACGGTATCTGCCATGATCGCCGTATCCGCACTCACGATCAGTGCCGCCAGCCGTCCGTACGGCGGCCACTCGCCATCACGGCGGCTCTCCGCCTCACTCGCCATGAACGCGTCCAGGTCGCCCTGCAGCAGTGCCTGCATCACCGGATGATCCGGGATGAAGGTCTGCAGCATGACCCGCCCCGGCGCCTCCGCCCGCCCGGCGCGCCCCGCGACCTGGTGCAGCAGCTGCACGGTCCGTTCCGAGGCGCGCAACTCCCCGCCCGCCAGCCCGAGATCGGCATCGACCACGCCAACAAATGTCAGGTGCGGAAAGTGCCATCCCTTGGCGACAAGCTGCGTGCCGATGATCAGGTCCACCGACCGGTCCTCGATCGCGTGCGCCGCCGCCGCCGCCGCGTTCGGTCCGGAGATCGTGTCGCTCGCCATGATCAGCCGCCGAGCCTTCGGGAATACCGTGGCCGCCTCCTCGGTGATGCGCTCGATCCCCGGGCCCGACCGGGGTCAGGCTGTCCTTCGCCGCCGCAGGCCGGGCACTCCGGCGGGATCGGGATGGTGTGTCCGCAATGGTGGCACAGAAGCTGGTTCCGGGTGCGGTGCTCCACCAGCCAGGCGGTGCAGTTGGGACACTGCATCCGGTGGCCACAGTGGCGGCACAGCGTCAGCGGCGCATAACCCCGGCGGTTCAGGAACAGCATCGCCTGCTCGCCGCGGTCCAGCGTTTGCCGAACCGCCTCGAACAAGCGGAGGCGCCAGGAACCGTCCCCGCTCCGGCGGTGTCTCCCGCAGATCGACCAGCGTCACCGCGCGGCATCGAAGCCCCCGCGTGCCGCCTGGTCAGCCGCAGATGCGCATAGCGCCCCGCCTCCGACATTCACCACCGTCTCCAGGCTGGGCGTCGCGGAGACCAGCACGGCTGGCGCACCGCAGAACCGTGCACGCACCACGGCCATGTCGCGTGCGTTGTAGACAACACCGTCCTGCTGCTTGAACGCGGCCTCGTGCTCCTCATCCACCACGACCAGCCCGAGATCGGGGAACGGCAGAAACAGCGCCGACCGGGCGCCGACGACGACTGCGGCCAAACCCTCCGCAACCGCCTGCCAGGTGATCTTGCGCACCCGGGACGGCAGGTCCGAATGCCAGACCGCCGGCGCCACGCCGAACCGGCGCTGAAACCGCTCCGTCCACTGCGATGACAATGCGATCTCCGGCAGCATGACCAACGCCTGACGTCCCGCCCGCAGACACGCGGCAACCGCCTCCAGATAGACCTCGGTCTTGCCCGATCCGGTCACCCCGTCCAGCAGCGTTACCGAAAACCTTCGCCGCGCCACCGCCTCCCGCAGCGCTGCGGCAATCTCGAGCTGCTGATCCGACAGCGCCGGGCCCGGAAAATCCGGATCGGGCCGCCCGAACGGCGAGCCGGAGGCGGCCGGCACGGCGACCAGCAGCCCCGCGTCGACCATGCCCCGCAGCACCGCCGCACTGACCCCCGCCTCGCGCACAAGATCGGCCGCCAGCCGAGGCTCCTGACGGCTCAGCGCATCCAGAACGCGCTGCCGCGGCGGCGTCATCCGCACCGCCTGGCAACGGATCCGCGCGCCGGTAGCTCACGACCGGGCGCACACCGGCGCGGGATACGACCCGCAGCGCCATCGCCATCACCTCACCCGGCGGAGACAGCGTATAGGCTGCGATCCAGTCGATGAACCGGCGCAGGGATTCGCCCATCGGCGGCGTATCCAGCACGCCGACAATCGATTTCAGTTTGTGCGCCGGCACCGCTTGATCGGCCGGGGCGTCCCACACGACGCCGACCTCCTCACGCCGGTTCAGCGGAACCAGCACCACATCGCCAGGTTTCGGCCGGAGCCCGGGCGGAACGCGGTAGTCGAACGGACCCGGAAATGGATACGGCAGCAGCACCGGCACCCGGTGCTGCAAGTCCAGTCCAAGCTTTGCGTCAATGGGTGTCAAGCTGTCCAACGGGCGTGATCGGGATCAATCGAGGTCCTGGCTTAGCTGCAAAACGGGGCGTTGGCATGCGTTTCTTCGCCGGCACCGCGATCGGGCGGAAATCCGGTCGTTCGCGGGCCGCGGCCCGCTGGATGGCGCGCCACTCATCCGGGCGCCGACGCGACATCGATCAGCGGGCAAGCCCGTGGTCGGATCTGGGTATCAGGCGATCCTGACGACATTGCTGGCGGGCGGCCGGACTGGCTCCCTGGCAGCGAGGATGACCCGGTTTCGACCAGCATTCTTCGCGCGGTACAGGGCGACATCGGCCCTTGCGAGCATCTCGGCAACGTCATCCGGCCCGTCGCCCGTCGTCGCGACGCCGGCGCTGACCGTCGCTTCGACTTTCTGACCGCCGACGAACTGGGCTGCTTTCTGAAAGGCATCACAAACCCGGGTAGCGATGGCGACTGCAACCTCGTCGCCGACGCCGGGCACCACCGCGGCAAACTCCTCACCACCAATTCGTGCCACGATGTTGGTCGGGCGCAGCGTCGCCAACAAAGCATCGGCGAAGGCCTGCAGGTACTCGATCACCGACCGCATGCCCGAAGGTGTCATTGATACGCTTGAAACGGTCGAGGTCGAACACGATCAAGCCGACGGGATTGGTATCCCGGCCGCCCCTGTCGAACGCGCGTTGCGCCCGATCCACGAAGCCGCGCCGGTTGGACAGCCCAGTCAAGGGATCCGTAAGAGCCGCGATCCGATATGCTTCTTCGTGACGGCCTTTCAACATCATGATCAAAAATGTTGTTGTGCCGATTGCATAGGCGAGGGCCACGAAGTGGACAGCGCCAAGCCAGTTGATCGCAGGCAAAGGGGTATATTTGGCCGAGGCGGCGAATTTCACCGCTACCAGGAAGACCGCGGTCGCGTGTGACGTGACGACTGCGATCATGGGTTTTCGCCCGGGAAGTTCCTCGCTGCGACCAAGCCAGAATTCCAGCGCCGCGACCATGAGAAGGCAGGCGGAGACGCCCGTGCCCAGTGCGGCGGCGAACTGCTCGCGCACATAGACCCCGGTGAGTGCCATCATCGCCGCCCAGACGGTGGTGCTGCCAACCACCCAATAGAGCTCCACCGGACGGCGATTGAAGATGCGTGCCGCGACAACGACACAGATTACAGATAGATCAATGATTGCCGGCGCCGCGACGTTCCCGGCATAGACTGGCAGGACGGAAGAAAATCCCAGCAGCAGAACCCCGACTCCCAGTCCACAATTAGCCAGTGCCCACCAGAATGCAGCCCAGGCCTTGGGATCGTGCCACCAGTAGATCAGCAGGAAGACGCCGCTGCAGAAGGCGACCAATCCACCTGCGATGGCGAGCGTCGAACTGTCCAGAGACATCAGTGCCCGCTCCTCACGCGTAAGCAACATGCAAAGCAGAATTATGCTAACGAAGCATTAACGTTCGTGCTGCAATCCCAACCACTCGGGGTCAGATCCTGGCCAGCCCCAGCCGAACACGGACGGTGGCACACCGCCATGCTCGTGTCTGACAGGGAAACCGATGGATTTCGTGTGCACGACATCGGCGGCGACCCCGCACTGGGGTATCGGCCGAGGCCGGGTGACCGGCGGGGTCCGAGGCCCCGGCCCCTTGCCGGGACGGACCCCGAATGCCGCGAATCACACAAATCCAGATCCCGTGTTGCCGGGGGGCCATACGAAGACGGTGCCCGCGGCACGCAACTTGAGCCCAACGATATGGGAAACGATCATACTGGACTAATTGTATCGAACCGCAACGGTTCTGCGACTTTCCGGCCGCAAGCCGAACGCGCTTCTATCACCCGATGACCTCGCTCGCCGCGGCGATGCCGGCAATTCACGAATGGGTGTCCCGGACGGCAACGGCCATGTAAACGCCAAGTCCTCCGTGGTGACCCCGCTGGGACTGAACTACGGTCAACGCGCGTGCCTGCGTTTTCCATGCCACACATACCGGTCGCGCACCATTCCCTGGCGAGGGGACCAGAAACAGGATGGACGGCCGCCTCGATATCACTTCGACACGCCAGATCGATAACCCGGACGGGCGTTTCGGCGACCTCGTGACCTTCGGTGCAGGCTTGGCGACGTACCGGGCAGGGCCGGCCGGAGGCGGGCAACGATCACTGACGGCGGCAGCGACGCGGCTCTGTACGAAGCCGACACATCAGGGCGGAACGTGGTCGGAGCGCGACCCGTCCCGGTCACAGATCGTGTCCGGAGTAGGAGCAGTTGAAGCTTTTGTTGCACAAGGGAAAATCCGCGACGATGTTGCCCTCTGTCACCGCCTCCAGCAGCGGCCACTGGAACCATGACGCGTCCCGCATGTGGCACCGCTCCACCGTGCCGTTGGCGATGCGCAGCCAGATCAGCACGTCGCCGCGGAATGCTTCGACGACAGCCATGCCCTCCGCCGCCTCCATGCCCGCGTCGGTGATCGGCTCCCCTAGCGGTCCGGGCGGCAGGTCACGCAAAAGCTGGTCGAGCAGCGACAGGCTCTCGTTGATCTCCTTCAGGCGGATCCAGATCCGCGCGTTGACGTCGCCCTCCTCCAGCACCGGCACGGTGAACGTCAGCTTATCGTAGGGCGCATAGGCCAGATCGCGGCGCGCATCGAAATCCCGGCCCGAGGCGCGCCCGATAAAGCCACCCGGGGCGAACCGCTTCGCCAGGTGCGGCCGGAGGATTCCAGTGTTGACCGTGCGATCCTGCAAGGACGGTGCATCGTCGTACAACTTCGCCAACCGAGGCATCGCCGCCCGCAGGTCCAGGATCAACCCCTGCAACCGAATCACTTGTCCAGGCTCGAGGTCGCCCGTCACGCGAGCCGGGCACGATCCGGTCCATCATCAGACGGTGGCCGAAACAGTAAGCGCACCCGCGCAGCACTTTTTCGCGCAGCACGGCGCAATGCGCCAGCATCATGCTGAACGCGGCATCGTTGCAGATTGCGCCGAAATCACCGATATGGTTAGCGATGCGCTCAAATTCCGCCATAATCGCGCGCAGCCAGACCGCCCGGGCCGTCGGCTCCAGTCCCAGTGCGCTCTCCACCGCTCGGGCGAAGGCCAACGCGTACGCGACCGTACTGTCACCCGACACCCGCCCGGCCAGCCGAGCGGCGCGATCCAGGGGTGCGCCTGCCATCAGCAGATCGACGCCCTTGTGGACATAGCCGAGACGAGCCTCCAGTCGAACCACCGTTTCGCCATCGCAGGTGAAGCGGAAATGTCCCGGCTCGATGATTCCGGCATGGACTGGACCCACGGGAATCTGGTGCAGCGCGCCGCCGTCGGCGCGCAGGAAGGGGTATGAAGCCGCCGGGGTCTGCTCATCGCCCCATACGCCGTGATCCAGCCATGGGCGCGTGTCCGTCAGCCCGACCGGCTGCAATCCAAACAGGTCGCGCATCGTTCGCTCCAGCCGGACCGCCGGGGCATGGTGGGCACCAACGGACGGGTAGCGATTATTGGAGCAGACGATGCTGAGGACCGCGGCACTGGGCGCGCCGCCGCCGAGCACCGCCATGTATGCGGCGCCTGGCTCACCCCACAGGCTTAGCAACGTCAGGCTACCGTCCGCCAGCCGATCCACTGCCCGCTGCCAGGTCGCAGCATTGACCCATACCCTGGGCCACGGCCTGTGGGCAGGCACCAGGTCACCCACTTCGACGAGATTCGCCAGAGGTGAGGCAGAATGTCCGCCCTCCCGGCGCATGTCCGTGGTCATGGATGAGCGTGCCTCACCAGCGTGGCGGCATCGACGGCCAACAGGCGGCAGTCCATCACACGACATATCGCAAAAGGCACGACCAAGACTTGAGGATCACGAGGATCAATCTCCGGTCGATCGGTTTGGACGCCTGAGTGTCTCGATTTTGCCGTCATCTTCTTGCCATTGTCGTGCAATTTGGGCAGCAGATCAAAACGGCTGCCAGTTTTACGAGAGACGATTCAGCGGACGAACGACCGGACACGATCTTCATCCCAGCAACGCGGCGACATGCTGAAACCAGGCGACCAGCGCGGGCGGCAGCCAGATCCCGGCCAGCAGCACCAGCGAAAGGTGCGCTAACACCGGGAGGTAGGATGCGTGTACCGGGCCGACGGGTCCCTTCACGGGTCCGAACGCCACATTGGTCAGACGCAACAGCAATGCCCCGAACGCGAGCAGCAGCCCGGCTACGAGGATCACCGCCAGGATCGGTTCGCGCGCGAAGGTCGAGGATACCACCAGGAACTCGCTGGTGAACACGCCGAACGGCGGCAGCCCGATGATCGCCACGACCCCGGCGACCAGCGCCCAGCCGAGGAAAGGATGGCTCTCGGTCAGGCCCCCGATCCCGTCGATCCGCTGCGTGCCCTTCACCTGGGCGACGTGACCGACCGAAAAGAAGATCGCCGACTTCGTCAGGCTGTGCATGGTCATCTGCAGCAGGCCGGCGAAGTTGCCAAGCGGACCCGCCATGCCGAAGGCGAAGACGATGATGCCCATGTGCTCGATGGATGAATAGGCGAACAGGCGTTTGATGTCTCGCCGGCGGTACAGCATGAACGCCGCGAAGATCAGCGACAGCAGGCCCAGCGCGATCATCAGCGGCCCTGGTGCGATGGCGTGCGGGTTGGCGGCGAGCAGAATCTTGAACCGCAGCAGCGCATACAAGGCGACATTCAGCAGCAGGCCCGACAACACGGCGGATATCGGGGTGGGACCCTCGGCATGGGCGTCGGGCAACCAGGCGTGCAACGGTGCCAATCCGACCTTGGTGCCGTAGCCCAGCAGCAGGAAGATGAACGCGATGTTCAGCAGCGAGGGATCGAACATCGGCGCCGACTTCAGCAGGTTGGTCCAGATCATCGCGTCCAGGCCCTCGCCGACGACCGGCCGCGCGGCCATGTAGACCAGGATCGTGCCGAACAGCGCCAGGGCGATGCCGACACTGCCCAGGATAAAGTACTTCCAGGCCGCCTCGAGCGCCTCGGCGGTGCGGTACAGTCCGACCATCATCACGGTCGTCAACGTCGCCAGTTCCACCGCGACCCACATCAGCCCGATATTGTTGGCCAGAAGCGCCAGGTTCATGCCGAACAGCATGAGCTGGAACATCGCGTGGTAGAACCGCAAATGAATTGATTTCAGCCGTCCGGTCTGCAGTTCGTGGCCGATGTACGACGCGCTGAAGGCAGCCGGTGGTGAATCCGATGAAGCAGTTGAGCAGCACGAAGACAATGTTCAGGTCGTCGACCAGCAGATAGGCGCCGGTGGCCGGCCGATACCACAGCAGGGTCAGCGCGAACAACAGCGAGGCCAGGCTTGCGAGCGTGTTCAATGCCGCACCGATCCGGTACCCCGGCAGCACGGCCAGGATCGCCGCGGCGAACAGCGGCGTCAGCAGGATGGCGGCGACCGGATCCGGACTCATCGGGCACTGCCCTTCGCCATGAGGGGTACAGGCTTCGGATGCGCTGAAACTGCGCCGTCGCGGCGGCGTTCGCGCCTCGGCGCAGTGAACGGGCGAGCGCGGGTCGGCCCGAGCATCCACGACTTGCCCGCGCATGAACAAAGACCTGGATGGGCGGACCCGTTTCGGGCGCGATAGAGATCGCAGATCCAGATCTGGCGAAGCGAATGCGTGCCGATCGTCACGCCTCGCCGCCCCTGGAACGGTCCAGCGCGCTGACGTCGACGGTATCGAACCGCTCGCGGATCCGGAACAGGAATATACCGACGACAATGAATGCGATCAGGATGGAGAACGCGACGCTGATCTCCACCACCAGCGGCATCCCGCGCGCGCCGGTGGCGGCGAGGTTGATCCCGTTCTCCAGCGACATGAAGCCGACAACCTGGCTGATGGCGTTGCGGCGCGTCACCATCATCAGCAAGCCGATCAGTACGACGGACAAGGCGAGGGCGATGTCCTCGCGCGCCACGGGATCGGTGTGTGCGGTGACCGGCAGCATGACCTCGAGCGACAGTGCCACCAGAGCGATACCGGCAAGCATGGTCATGCCGATGCCGCCGACCGTTTCGATCTCCCGGTGCAGGCCCATCTGGAATATCATGCGCCGCAGCGCATAAGGGATCAGGATTGCCTTGAACGCCAGCGCGATGGCCGCGGTGATGTACAGATGCGGTGCGTTCTGTATATGCGCCTGCCACGCGACCGATAGCGCCAGTACGAACGCGTGCAGCCCGAGCACGTGCAGCAGCGCGGTCAGCCGATCCTGATACAGCATCATGAGGCTGACCAGCACGAGCAGCCCGGCCAACATGTGGGCGATATCGAAGGACAGGCCGTGCGCGTCGACCCACGGCATCACATTCCCCGTGAAACGAACAGCAGAAGGACGCCGAGCAGCCCCAGCATCAGGGCGGCGCCGAGGAAGTTCGGCACGCGGAAGACCCGCATCTTCGCCACCGAGATCTCTGCCACGCCCAGCGCGATACCGCCGGCAGCCATCTTCGCCAGCCAGACGGCCACACCGATCGCGTCGGGCACGATCCGGCCGGGCGTGCCGGACATGCCGATCGGGATAAACACGCAAGCGATCATTGCGATATACAAGGTCAGCTTCAACGCCGCGGCCAGTTCGATCATCGCCAGATGGCGGCCGGAATATTCCAGCACCATCGCCTCGTGCACCATGGTCAGTTCCAGGTGGGTCTCGGGGTTATCGACCGGGATACGGCCATTTTCCGCCATCGCGACAATCACCAGCGCCACCAGCGCCAGTGCCAGCGATACCCGAAGCCCGACATGCCCGTTCAGCATGGCCCCGGCGATCGTCGACAACTGGGTCGATCCAACGATGAGTGCCACCGAGAACACGATCATCAGCATCGCCGGTTCGGCCAGGGACGCGATCATCATTTCGCGCGACGAGCCAATGCCGCCGAAGCTGGTGCCGATATCCATCCCGGCCAGCGCCAGTGCGAACCGCGCGCTGCCCAGCAAGGCGGTGATGGCGATCAGGTCTCCGGACCAGCTGAACATGAGGTTGGCGGCGAAGGTCGGGATCAGCGCGGCGGCCACCCAAGTGGCTGCGAACACGAAATAAGGTGCGGCCCGGAACAGCCAGGAGGCATTCTCGGCCACCACCGCTTCCTTGCCCAACAGCCGGCGAAGGTCGCGATAAGGCTGGATCAGCGGCGGTCCTCGACGGCGTTGCAAACGCGCTTTGACCTTTCGCACCAGCCCGGTCAGCAACGGGGACAAGGCCAGGATCATGGTCATCTGGCCAAGCTGCGCCAGCAGCAATTGGATCATTGCCATATGGTCAAAGCCAGCAGCAGGACCACCAGCGCGGCGAAGACGAAGCCCAGATAGCGCCGAATCGTCAGGAATTGCAGCACGTTCGCATGATCGGCGACCCACGCGACGCCGCGGCCGAGCGGGACGTAAAGGCTGTTCCAGAACGGATCGCTGATCCGGCGCGTGATGCTGGCCGCCCGGTTGTCGCCGGGTTCGGGCATGTCGACGGTCTCGCCCGCCTGGAACAGCACCGTGCCGAACACCCGCCGCAGCGGCTGGGCGAAACTGCCGGCGGTGTACTGGCTGGCCGGCGTCGGGTCCGGAAAGCCGCAATCCCAGGCCGGCGCACGCCGAACCGCCCGCGAGGCAAAACGATGCACTGCCAAGACGATTATCAGCATCGACGCGGCGATGAAGGCGAACACCAGCAGGCCGTTGTACGAACTGCGGCTGGCCTCTACGGGCGTGATGGTCAGCCAGACGTTGCCAAGCTGCGCCGGCATGCGCGCGCCGGTCAACGCCCGCGCGACCGGGGCGATGGCGTCGATCACCGCGCCCGGGACGATCCCCGCCAGGACGCAGAGCAGGGCGAATCCCAGCATGGCGGTCAGCGACCAGGGATCGGCCTCCCGTGCCTGAGCCGCCGAATTCGGTACGCGGACGGCCGAGGAACACGATGCCAAATCCGCGGACGAAGCAGGCGGACGCCAGGGCCGCGGCCAACGCCAGGGCCGCGCCATCGACCGGGATCATCAGCTTCAGGCCCCAACGCGGTAGCTCGGGGTGCAACAGCACGGCCTGGAACGTGAGCCATTCGGAGGCGAAACCGTTCAGCGGCGGCAATGCGGATATCGCCATGCAACCCACCAGGAAGGCGAAAGCGGTCCGCGGCATGCGATGGATCAGCCCGCCCATCGTCTCCATGTCGCGCTCCCCAGTGGCGTTCAGCACGGCGCCAGACCCGAAGAACAGCAGACTTTTGAACAACGTGTGGTTCAGCGCATGGAACAGCGCGGCGGTCAGAGCCAAGGCCGCTCCGGCCTGGAAGCCGGTCGCACGGAACGCGAGGGCAAGACCCAGGCCGATAAAGATGATGCCGATGTTCTCCACGGTCGAGTAGGCCAGCAGCCGCTTCAGGTCGCGCTCCATCAGCGCATGCAGCACACCCAGGACGGCGGTGATGCCGCCAAGCGCGAGAACCACGGTGCCCGCCCACCATGCATTGGGTCCCAGAAGGTCGAAGACGATGCGGATGAAGCCGTAGATCGCGACCTTCGTCATCACCCCGCTCATCAAGGCCGAAACATGGCTTGGGGCGGCGGGATGCGCCAGCGGCAGCCAGACGTGCAGCGGAACAAGACCGGCCTTTGAGCCCGCACCGATCAGCGCAACCACCAGCACGACGGCGCCGACCAGCGCATCCGGTGTATGTTGCCTAATCGAATCAAACGCATAGTCGCCCTGCGCCCCTGCCAGCAGGCCGAAACCGAGCAACAGCGCCAGGCCGCTGAAGGTCGCCATGAGCAGGTAGATGAAGCCTGCACGTGCGTTCCCTTCCTCCTGATGGTGCGCCATCACGAGCGCCCAGGAGGTCAGTGACATCAACTCCCACGCAAAGAGGAAGGTGAACGCATCGTCTGCCACCACCACCAGCGCCATGCCGGCGAGGAAGGCGGGATAGAATGGCAAGACGCGTTCGGGATGCGCCTCATGCCGACCGTAACCGAGGGCAAACAGGCTGGCGCCGCCGCCGCCGATGCCGACGAGGACAAGGAAGAACCCGGAGAGCGCGTCGAGCCGCAGATTCGTGCCGATCCACGGTAAGCCGAGCGGCAGCATCAGACGCTGGACGGGTCCGGCCAGCGCGGTCAGCCCGGCGCAGAGGAAACCCGCACAGAAGAGGACGCTGCCGCCATAGACCAGGACGCGCCCGGCAGGCGAACGCGCGGCCACGATGCCGACGAGTGCCAGTACGAACAGTCCCAGGATCAACCCGGCAACGAATGTCATAGTCGGCGCATCATGATGCCGGCGCGCTGCGCGGTCCCGGTGCCGCGAGGCGCACTCCGCGTCCGCCGGCACTGCTTATCGCGCCATCGCCGATAAGTTCGATCCCGGCGGACGACAAGGCGCCGACCAGCTTCACCAGCGAATCGACGTTGCCGCGGATGACGCCGTCGCTCGCTTCCATGCGCTGTATGGTTGGCAGCGAGAGCCCCGACCGCTCGGCCAGGGCTCGCTGATCCAATCCAAGCAGGGCGCGCGCGGCGCGCATCTGGCCGGCGGTGATCATGTGTCAGACGTCATTTATCCATCTTTCGATTGGAAACTGACGTATCACGCATCAAAGTCAAGGTTTTCGTATGAACGGAACCGCTACCCCGCTGCCGCGGACGATCGGCAGCAGCCGTCCGTTCCGGGTCAAAGCCGAGTCCCCGCCGGACGACCACGTCGGCTTCTGCGCCTCCGCCCACTCCTTGGGCTCCCTCACGCCGGGCCCGCGAGCACGATGCGTGAGCAGCAGGTCGTCGAACGGAACAAAGTTTTCGATCGCCTTGAACAGGCCGCTGACCGAATAAGGCTTCTGCAGCAACAGCGTGGCGCCGGCTTTGTCGGCCGCGGCCTGGATCCGCGGTGACGGCTCATTCGTCGTCAGAACGATCGGCCGGTCGGCGTATCCCTGGCGGCGGCGGATCCGGGCGCAGGCTTCACAGGCTTCGAGTTGCAGCTTCGCGTCGAGAACGACCAGATGGGCGACGGTGTGAGCCGCGTATTTCTCGGCCTCCCGGCCGGACGTCGCGAGAAAAACTGCGAAATCCATGTGCGTGAACTCCACGCGCAGGACGCTGCTGATCATCGGATCCGGTTCGGCGATGATGACGATCGGGGGGGTTGACATGCCGACGCATGATGGGTGGAAAAAGTTGACGAAACGTTAAGCGGCGACCGGATCGCGCAGGCAGCGGTGCGCTTCGCCACCGCCATCGCGCCGGGTACCTGCGGCTGTTTGTGCCAGCGCGTCGCCTGGCCGGTTGCCGACAACGACCTTCGCGAAGGCTTCACACCGCACCGGCGCGCTGGCAACGTGGCGGTCAAGGGGGGAAACACCATGAATTTCGACTTTTCCGACGACCTCAAGCAGCTACGCGACCAGTCCAGGCGTTTCCTGTCCGAGCGCTGCACACCGGCCGTGGTGCGACGCGCGGTGGACGGGCAGGAGACCTATGCGGCGGACCTCTGGCGCGAGATTGCCACAATGGGCTGGATCGGTGCCGCCGTTCCGGAAGAGTTTGGCGGCGCCGGCCTCGGCTACGAAGGCCTGTGTGTGCTGGCGGAGGAAATGGGCCGAGCGGTCGCGCCCGTGCCGTTCGGGTCGACGGCCTACCAGGCCGCGGAGGCAATCCTGACCGCGGGTTCGGACGCCCAGCGGCGCGAATACCTGCCGAAACTGGCGGACGGCTCATTGATCGGCTGCCTGGCATTGTCGGAGGGCAACGGCAACCCGGAGCCCGGGGCGATCCATGCCCGGGTCGTCGGCGGCCGCCTGACTGGGGCGAAATGGCCGGTCGCCGACGGCGGAATCGCCGATATCGCGGTGGTGGTGGCGTGCGACGAACATCGCCAGACCGGTCTCTTCCTCGCCGACCTCGCGGACGTGCCCCGCCGCGACCTGAAGACACTGGATCCCAGCCGCAATCACGCGCGGCTCGATTTCGGCGGGACACCGGTGCAGGCGCTGGGTTCCGGCGGCTGGGGTGCGGTTCAACGGGTACTGGACCGCTCGGCGATCCTGTTCGCATTCGAGCAGGTTGGCGGCGCCGATGCCTGTCTGCAAATGGCGTGTGCCTATGCCCAGGAACGGTTCGCTTTCGGCCGTCCGATCGGGTCGTTCCAGGCGATCAAACACAAGCTGGCCGACATGTACGTGGCGCTCGAACTGGCGCGATCCAACGCCTATTACGGCGCCTGGGCGCTGGGCGCGGACGCGACCGACCTGCCGCTGGCGGCGGCCACCGCCCGCGTTTCAGCGACCGAGGCGTTTCACCTGGCTTCCAAGGAAAACATCCAAACCCATGGCGGCATCGGCTTCACCTGGGCCGTCGACTGCCATCTGTTCTACCGGCGATCCAAGCAGCTCGGCCTGGCGATCGGATCAGCGCCGTTCTGGAAGAACCGCCTGGTCGAGCTGCTTGAAACCCGTAACGCGGCCTGAAAGGGAGACACGTCATGGACTTCAGCGATACACCCGAAGAAGCCGCCTTCCGCGCCGAGTCGCGCGCGTTCCTGCTGGCCAACGCCGAACCGAAAGCCGGCAGCCGCCCGGTGCTGCGGCAGTCCGGCATCGATGCCGAGGCGGTGCGGCGCTGCAAGGCGTGGCAGGCGAAAAAGGCCGATGCGGGATTTGCCGGCCTGACCTGGCCGAAACGTTTCGGCGGGCGGGAGGCCTCGCCGATCCTGCAGGTGATCTACAATCAGGAGGAAGACGATTTCGTCGTGCCGCGGGGCCTTTACGAGATCGGCCTGGGCATGTGCATCCCGACCATGATGGCGTATGCGAAGCCGGAACAGCTTGACCGCTACGTCCGTCCCGCCCTGCGCGGCGAGGAGGTGTGGTGCCAGTTGTTCAGCGAACCGGCCGGAGGGTCCGACCTCGCCGCGCTGCGCACCCGGGCGGAGCGCGACGGCGATGACTGGATCATCAATGGGCAGAAGATCTGGACCTCCGGCGCACATCTGTCGGATTTCGGCATCATCGTCGTGCGGACCGATCCGAACCTGCCGAAACATGAAGGCCTGACGTTCTTCTTCCTCGACATGAAATCGCCGGGGATCGAAATCCGGCCGATCCACCAGATGTCCGGCGCGCGGCATTTCAACGAGGTGTTCTTCACCGATGTCCGCGTTCCGGACAGCCAGCGGCTGGGTGCGGTAGGGCAGGGGTGGAAGGTTTCGCTGACGACGCTGATGAATGAGCGCCTGGCGGTGGGCGATGTGCAGCGCCCGGAAGTTGACGATCTGCTGGAACTCAGTCGCAGGGCCCGGATCGACGGCAAGCCGGCGATCCAGAACGGCGCGGTGCGGGAGAAGATCGCCGAGTGGCACGCTCGGTCGCAGGGGCTGAAGTTCACGCGGTTTCGTACGATGACCGCACTGTCCAAGGGCGAAACCCCCGGGCCTGAGAATTCGATTCACAAACTTGTGAACGCATCGAAACTTCAGGACATCGCGAGCTATGGGCTGGATTTGATGGGTGCCGGTGGTCTTGTCGTCGATGAGGATCTGGCCGAGGCCTATGCGATGTTCCAGTCGGCGCTGCTGTCATCGCCGAGCGCGCGGATCGCGGGTGGGTCTGACGAGATTCTGCGCAACATTATTGCCGAGCGGGTGCTGGGTTTGCCTTCTGATATACGGGTTGACAAGGGAAAGCCTTTCAATCAGGTGCCCACTGGACGACGGTGAGTTGACCGACGGCAGCATAAGAACGTGCGCGATTTCACTCCATCCGGAAGTGCCTTTCGCCCTTGTGGCCGGGCGAGCTCTGTCCTTCAAGCGGGCAGGCTGCCGCCCATCATACGCCGACGCCATCCTTTGACCTGGACATCCCTCCGGTCAGCCAAGTCCTCTTGGGTTATCGATTGCTTGGAGGCCGCGCCCATCAGCTTGCCGCAGTGTTCGGAGCATCGCAATGCTCAGGGCCACGAGCAGCCGGTGCTCGGTCGTGACAAAGTCATCCTGATTCGACCAGAATCCAAGCCATCCTGGCGCGGGCTTCCTAAAAGGCGGCCGGCGCGCCAACGTAATTCGGTCCATCAAGGAGAAAATCCGTTTGCTCACGGATATCCAGCAAAATATTCGTCAGCAAATCCATACGCCGCGCACGGTATTGATCCTCCGTGAGCCGGGGATGACCACGGCCAAGTGTGATGAAGAACTCGCAGTGTTCCGTAGGCGAGACATCGATCTCCTCGAACTTCAAATGCCCCATCCATGCCAGCTCCAGCATGATCAGCCTGAAGCTAGAGAAGGTGAAATACCAGCCGTGCACGTCGCGATAGGCGTCATCGGTATCGCCACGAAAGAAATGCTCGCTTGCTGACCTCAGGTCGCCATCATAAAATTCCAACAACCCGGTTGGATGTTGGCCCCACGCAATCTCCCCGCCAGAGCGGACCATGTAGGCGGCGGCATTGAATTCGGCAGCCCGCGTGTGGCGCGTCCGTTGCTCACGGCTCGCGGCCAAGACATCTCCAGTCATCGTCACCGGCTGGAAGTAATCGAAACAGAAGCGCTTATCTGGCACCACGAGCGAGACGACGCCGGTCGGTGCCAGGATGTGCTCCATCGACCGAAAGAACGACACCAAGTTCGGCACATGCTCGATCATGTGGCTGCCGATACACGCGTCGAAGGTGCCGAGTTGATCCTGCGGGATCGCCGTTTCCAACGGTCCATCTCGCCATACAAAGTCGACGTCCTGGATCTGGTTCACATCCACGTTGGGATGCCCGACATATTTGGCACGCAACTCATCGCCGGTGGCGTGGTCCAATGAGTAGACATTCCAACCTTCAGCCCTTTTCAGCAAAGGACTATAACTTGGTCCAATTTCCAAGATCTTCATAGATTTGGAAATCCTGGCCAGGATTTTGTCGTTCCGGGTCATTGATGCTCTGGGAGGAGTTGGTTGAGAATGGCAGCGAACGACCTGCTCGAGCGCGCAAGAGGACGTTGCGCGAATAGATATTCACGGGATGCTGCCACGATCCGGGTCCGCAGCGCCGGATCGCCGGCTAGCGCCGCAATACACCCGGGCCAACCGTCCGTACCGGCCACCATCCCCGTCACGCCATGTTCGACAGCGGTGTAGGCCGGATGGTCGGAATAGACGCCGGGTATGCCGAAGGCGGCATACTCGAGGAATTTGATGTCTGATTTTGTGGATTCAAAACGCCCGTCGGCCAAGGGTGCCAAACCGATGTCCCATGGTTGCTGGGACAACATAGCGTCCAAGAAACTCGGGTAGTCCCCGGTGGGCGGTTGTACTTCGAGTGTCACGAGACCGTCCAACAGGCCGAGAATCCGTGGATCATGCGAGATCCCGCACATCACGAAGACCGGCCGACGCGGCAGCGCTCTGAGCGCGGCGCGAAGAGGCCCAATAATACTCATCAGGTCACGGAGATGGGTGAACGTCCCGAAGTACCCGATTCTAAGCTCATTGTTTTCTACGAGCGGTGGAGGCGTCCGCTGAAGTCGTCGTTCATCCAGCACGTTGGGTATCAAGCTGATGTTGCGTTGGAAATTCTCGATACGTTCGTAGAGCGGCACGGTCGAAACCGTAACATGATCGGCTTCCCGCAGTAACAGACGGACTCTGCGGCGAAGCGGGGCGATGAGCGCCTCAACATCGGCGTCGGGGTGCGCGTCAAGCAGATTGTCGTCGAGATCATAAATGAGCTTCGCACCTGTCCTCTTCTGCGCCCAAAGCAGTTCCTCGACGTCACCATTCGAACAAGTGGCCATGCCGAAGCGCTGCATCACCACCACATCGATCGGATCGCTCGGAGCTCCCGTACCTGACCGAGACATCGTAGCGATCTGTGATCATTGGATGCGAAAAGGGGTCAACGAGCCGCAAGGCCGCACATGCGTTGGGCATGGTCGCGTCCGGGGTTTCGGCCACGACGTGGACGCGCGGACGCCGGCTCTCAATCATCGAACATCACCGACATCAACTGCAGCGCAGCCCGTTCCGGAATATAAGTGTTGGCGTCCTCGATCGCCCGCCGGCGAAGCCCGGCCAGCAGCGCGGTGTCGTCGACCAGTTTCAGGATGGCATCAACGCAGGCGGCATCATCGACGGTATTGACCAGCAGACCGTTGACGCCCGTTCGGATGAAACTGTTGCAGCCGCCGCGCAGCGGGGCAATCACAGCGCAACCGGACAGCATCGCCTCCAGAGCCGTCAGGCCCATTGCCTGGTAATCCGAACAATCCAGAAAGATGTGACTACGGGACATCAATACGGAAAGCGCCGCCGGGTCCAACATACCGACATTCGTGGCCCAAGAATGTTGCAATCCAGCCCTCTCCAGATCTGCCTCCGAACTTCCGAATATTGTCACCGACACACGTCGGCCGAGGACGCTCGCCACCTGCTTTAGAACCCTCATCGTGCGCTCTGGGGCTCGCCTTGGTGTCGCAGGCCGCACCATGGCCACGATGCGGATCGTGTCGTTGTCATTGCCTGCGGCATCGGGCGCGAATGCCGAGACGTCAACGCTCGGTCCGACGACCGCCGGCCGGCGACCGGCAAGGCGATAAACCTCCCTCTGGTTCCACAAGGTCTTTGTGAACATCCGGATCTGCTCCGATTGCCGATACGATTCTAACGCGACCGTGTATTCCGGGTCGTCCGTGGCAAAGAAATAAGGCTCGCAGTCCTGCACGTAGTATCCGAGACGGCACGTTGCTTCGCGAGGCAGCCAGTAGACCGTGCTGTAAAGCGTCGCAATCACCGCGTCGTAGCGATGCTGTTCCGTCTTCAGATACGCGGTCAGCGAGTCAACACTTAGGAACGAATGAACCAGCAGCGTTTCCAATTCTGGGATGGGTCCCAAGGCGCGTTGGTAGTGTTCGAGGTTCAGAAGCGTCACGTCCACGCCCATTCGCTGAAGAGCCATGCTCTCCTGCAGCACGACGTTACCGCCACCGCCGCGTTCGGAAATCGGCAGGATGAATGCGATGCGTCTGCCTTCGAAGCTGCGACGCCCTTGATCAACCAACTTTCGGCGTTGCAGCCCCGCTTCGATACGGGCTCTGCTTGATGCCATCGCCAGACTGTCGCGGCAGAAGCGGGCTTGCGGCGCGATGTCGCGCGCCGGGTCATGCTTTTGCGCGAGCGCCCGGTCTGCGTTTTTGACCAGCCGGAGCCTGTTCTCCAGCGAATAGCTCATGGACTGGGCATGGTATACGTAAGTATCTGTCGCCGCCACCAGCGACCACCCCGCCTTGCGGACACGAATGGAGTAGTCGTTTTCTTCCCCATAGCCGGCGCCAAACGTTACTTCATCAAACAAACCAACCGAACGGAGTAGCGTCCCGCGTATCATATAGCAGAAGCCGTTAATGAAGGGCAGCGGGGTAGCCCCGATGCCCTGGCTCGCAACCAAGTCGCCCATCTCTTCGATGCTCATGGCGGGGGGCAGCGGATTACTGGCCCAGTCGTCCCCATCAAACACACTCGGAACCGATTGCCAGGACGCGGTGTTGGATAGAGGACCGACGACGCCGATCGACGAGTTGCGGGCGCCATGCGTCCACATTCGGTCGAGCCATTTTGATGTCACAATGGCGTCACTGTTCAGCAGGACCACCCATGGCGCCTTCGCCAGGCGAAGACCTGTATTTGCAGCGAGCGTGTATCCGGTAGCCACGCGATTTCGGTGCAGCAGGAAGCCCTGCTCGCGCGCCTGCTGGGCGAGAAAAGCAGCGGTCGACGCATCGCTGCAATCATCGATGATGATTACCCGGTACGGCGGCAATGTACATCTAAGAACGGATTCTATGCAGGCCTGGACGCTTTCCAAAGCGTTATGGACGCAAATAATGATGTCAACCGGATCGGTCCGTGGCAGGATTCCTCGAGGAACGGGCTGCAGCCGTTGCAGCCGGTCGTCTGGCAACGCCCTCTCTGGCATTTCGCTGGCAATCGGCGAGGGGCGAGCTCGACGGCGAAGCAGCTTCTGGCGCAACTGCAGCGTGACCGTCCACCAAGCGAGACGCGCCGATCCGCCTATCGCGCGGCGAATGGGTCGAGGTAAATGCTTGCCGAATTGCCGCACCGGCCAAGTAGCGCGCCAGGCTGTCGACGCCTGGATCGTCGTCAGCATTGCCGTCGCGTCGGCAAGACGATCGCCGACCTCCTTAACCTGACGGCGAGCATCCGCCAAAGCCTGTTCGGATAGTTTGCGTGCCTCCATTGCTTCGTTAGCCGACAGCCGATGGGACGCGGTCTGCCTTGCCTGCAGCGCCGTCTCGGCATGCACGCGGCTCAATTCTGCCTGCATCCACTCAACTTCGGCTTGCAGTCGCCCGTATTCGGCCTCGTGTTCTTCGGCCGTTGAGGCCGGTTCGCTCCGCGATCCGGCTTGCGCCAAGCATTCTTGCAGCCGCGCCACCTCAGCGTCGAGCGCTTCTACCCGCGCTGCCCGGTCCCGCCATTGCGCCTCAAAATGGCGGATCCTTTCGCTGAACTCGGCACGATCCAAGTGCGCCTGCATGTCGTTGTGCCAGCGACTGCCCAGAAATGCAAATCGCTCGCGGATACTGTTGGAGGCACTGGCGGACAAGCGGGTCAATCCCGATACCGCCTCTCCACAGGAGCCCCCAACTACAAGAACCCCAAGTCCATGTCCGTGCAGGAATTCGAATGCAGGGTACTGGTGGCTGAGTTCTTTCCATAGACGCCAGACCCCGAATTCGCGCTCACGAACATTGGTGTCATGAAACAACACAACCGCACGATCCGTGAGCTTGCATTTCCACTGCTCGAAGTCGTGTCGGACAGCCTCATACGTGTGCAATCCGTCGATGTGCAGCAAATCGACCGAATCGTCCGGTATATATTGCAGCGCTGCGTCGAACGTGGACCGGACCAGTTCCGAGAAGGCCGCGTACCGGGAATCATGGAAGCTGCGCAGTTCCTCGTAGACTTCTGCGCCGTAGAGCCCGGCATGCTCGTCGCCTTGCCAGGTATCCACAGCGAAGCATCGGCATTCGATCTTGGCGCGCTGCACCGCCTCACAGAATGCTGAATACGAGACCCCTTTATGAGTGCCGAGTTCGACAATCGAACGCGGTTGATGCAGCGAGACAAGCCAATGGGCAAACGGCACATGCATTGTCCATGCGCTCTCAACCGCTGCGCGCGCCGCCGGCCAGAACAATGGATCAAGTGCCTCGGTCCACAAAGGACGGAGTTGATCTTCGGCGCGATCGATGGCCCCATCTGTCGAAGTTATCAGCATGTTTCCGCTAGGTGTTTTGGCAGTCCTCGCGCAGGACATATATCACAGGCCATCAGGGGGCAACCGAACAACCAAGCGGGCCATCAAGATCACGTTGGACACTATGTGTCATGGCTGTCCGGGAACTCCAGTCGAAAGGTCCCTGCATTTGGGCGCCCGACAAGGCGCGATGCGTCTCGCCAGAGCGGTCGAGTTTTTCACGGCGGTCGTGGTCGCCGCCAGTGAGCTTCTCCCTGCCGGTCATCGGCACAATCACAATCGACTACCTCCGTCGCGCCTCGCTGATCGCTGGCCGCCCATGGAGGCCGGCCATCGGCCTCCATGTGCACGTCCTCAGGCGTTGGCCTTGTGCATGAACGCGGCGATCTCATCGATCACCGGCACGATCTTGTCGGCACCCTCCGAATCGAGGTGGAACACTACCCGTTCCACGCCCAGATCGGCGTAGCGCTTCATCAGATCGACCTCCCGCCGCGGGAACCACACGGTAATGGCGATCTCCTCCGGGATTGCGGCCAGCCTCGGTCGCCATCTTCCGGAACTCAGGGATCAGATCGCCGATCTCGGTATACGAACCGCGAGCCGCCTGCGGGATCCAGCCGTCGCCATAGCGGATGGCGCGCCGCGCCGAATACGGAAACGCCCCGCCCACGATGACCGGAGGATGCGGCTTCTGCACCGGCTTCGGCCAGGCCATCATCGGATCGAAGTTGACGAATTCGCCATGATATTCCGGCTTCGCCTTGGTCCAGATCTCCTTCATTGCCTCGACCCGTTCCCTGGCCACCTTGTGACGGTCGGCGAACTTCACGCCATGATCCTCCAGTTCGTCCTGGTTCCAGCCGTTGCCGATACCGAACAGGAAGCGTCCGCCGGAAACCTGGTCGATCGAGGCGACCAGCTTGGCCGTCTGGATCGGATCGCGCTGGGCCACGAGGCAGACGCCGGTGCCAACCTTTAAAGTCTTGGTCGCCGCCGCCGCGGCCGTCAGCGTGACGAACGGGTCCATCGCGTCGTAGTAGCGCTTCGGCACGTCGCCACCACTGGGGAACGGCGTCTTGCGGCTCAGCGGTATGTGAGAATGTTCGGGCGCCCAGACCGAACTCGAAACCGCGCTGCTCCAGTGCCTGGCCGAGCGCCCCGGGCGCCATGGAATAGTCGGTGAAAAACATCGATGCGCCGAATTTCAGCATGCTGATCTCCCCTGCTGCCTGAACCCGGAGATGTTGCTGCATTCCGCGCCGGGGCTCCAGACCCCCGAGCCGGACAGGGCAACCACGACTCCCGCTCCGGGGCCGGACCCGGCGACAAGGTCTCCCGTGTCCGCACACAGGTCAGGTTGAGACACGGATCTGTTTCCAGCATCTGCATCAGCAGGTTGAATCGCAGCGGATCCTGCCGGACGATCCCTTGTCCCCACCGGCAGGTCGGCCGGATCGGCGGGGTCGCGCATCCATCCGCGGGATTGCAGCGAAGGCAACGACCCTGCTCGGGGCGTGCAGACGCCTGCCGTCCGGATGCTCCACTCGTTCTCTATTGTTAAGCAACGATATTTCGTTCAGTCGCGAGAAAGCAAACCCCCGAGCCAAGCCTGCGGGTCTATGCGGCGATCCCCCCGACGTCGCCTCGCTTGTTCCCGGCGTCGCCTCGCTCGTCCCCAATGAGCTTGCAGCAATGTTATCTCATCGTCTCGCGCCGTTACCGATTCATGAGCGTGTTGTCATCTACACTGGCCGTATGCGTGCCGGCGCGCTAGCTTGCATCCGATCCACCGACAACCAAGGCAAAATCCGTGGTCGAACCGGTCAACGACCCTGCCGATCGTTTTGCGTCCTCGAAGAACACACCCGTCAAGATCACCGATGTCGCCGCGGCGGCCGGCGTGGCGCCGATGACGGTGTCGCGGGTCATCAACACCCCCGACCGCGTCTCGCCGAAGACCACGGCTCGGGTGCGTGAGGCGATCGACCGTCTGGGCTACGTGCCCAACCTCATCGCCGGCGGCTTGTCGTCCCGCAAGTCGCGGATGGTCGCCGCCATCGTTCCCACAATCGCCCATCCCATGTTCGCCAGTGTCGTGCAGTCGTTCTCGGACTGCATGCGCCACGCCGGCTACCAGGTGATGCTGTCGATCTGCGGCTACGAGGACAACGACGATGAGGGCTTGTTCCGCGCCCTGCTCGGACGGCGGCCCGACGCGCTGCTGATCACCGGATCCGGCTACAGCCCCACCGCGCTGCAGATGCTGATTGAAGCGCGGATTCCCGTTGTCGAGATCTGGGACATATCGAGCCGCCCGATCGACATGCTGATCGGCTTCGATCATGCGGACGTTGGCGCCCAGGTCGCGGCATTCTTCCTCGCGAAGGGTCACCACCGGTTCGCCGTGCTGACCGCGCGGGACTCCCGAGCCCTGAGCCGGGCCCGCGGCTTTACCGAGGCGGCTGCCAAGGCCGGAGGGACCATCGTTTTCGACCAGCAGATACCGCCGCCAAGCACCATCGCCGCCGGCCGCGATGGCCTGCGTGCCTTGCTGCCGCTTCTCGATCACCGCTGCGCCGTCTTCTGCAGCTCTGATCTGATGGCGTTCGGCGTAGTAACCGAGGCCCGGGTGCAGGGTGTTCCGGTGCCGGAACACCTTGCGGTCTGTGGCTTCGGTAATCTGGAACTCAGTGCGATGAACGAGCCGTCGATCACGTCCGTCAGCCTGGAAGGCGCCGGCACCGGCCGAACCGCTGCCGCCTTTCTGCTCCGTCGGCTAACCGGGGAGGCGCCGCGCGACGCCGACCGGGTGCAGGTTCCGTTCAACATCGTGGAGCGCGCAAGCACCTGACGGGCCGCGCGCGCCGAGGGCGGCGCGGCAAATTGTCGGTCAGCGTCTGCCTTGCCGGCGTTGGCCGGCGTCCCGCTCATGCATTCACCACACAGGTCTTGCTCGCGGAGTCTGCCTTCTTCTCCTCGTCGCGAGCGCCACATCTGGCGCGACGCTGGTGCCGCATGAACCGGCATCAGCAGGTCGTCGGACAACTCGAGCAGGAGGCCCTCGATGAGCGGTCACGATACAACCGGTCACGGCATGATCGGGAGACCCCGCGCCAAGTGGCGCGGGACGCAGGCTGGCGCACAAGACGTGCCGACGCAGACAGCGCGGCCGAGTCACTCGGAGTTTGAGCCCGCTGCCTTTGTTATCGCGAAGCGACGCGGCACTCTTCGGCGCGCAGTCGCAGGGACGTCATGCAGGTCAGGTCGATTACCATCCAGCGCCCACCGGAATGACAACCCAAGCGTGATCCTGTTCGCCGTCAGGCGGATTTGGCATCCCCCGCCTCCAGCTCGTCGATGAATCCCGAGATCACGTCCAGCCCCTTGTTCCAGAACGCCGGATCGGACGCATCCAGACCGAACGGCGCCAGCAGTTCCTTGTGCCGCTTCGTCCCGCCCGCCCTCAGCATCTCCAGATACTTCGCCTGGAACCCTGGATGCCCGTTCTGGAACACCGAATACAGCGCGTTCACCAGGCAGTCGCCGAATGCATAGGCATAGACGTAGAACGGCGAGTGGATGAAGTGCGGCACATAGGACCAGAACACGCTGTATTCCGGGGTGAACTCGAATGCCGGCCCCAGGCTCTCGGTCTGCACCTGCATCCAGAGTTCGCCGATCCGCTCCGGCAGCAGTTCTCCGGAACGTCGCTCGTCGTGCAGCAGCGTCTCGAACTGGTAGAACGCCACCTGGCGTACGACCGTGTTCAGCATGTCCTCGGTCTTCGCCGCCAGCATGACACGCCGCTGCGCCGGACTGGCGGCGTCCAGCAGCGAGCGGAACGTCAGCATCTCGCCGAACACGCTCGCGGTTTCCGCCAGTGTCAGCGGCGTGTGCGACATCAGCGTGCCCTGCGGCCCGGCCAGCACCTGATGCACGCCATGCCCCAGCTCGTGCGCCAGCGTCATCACGTCCCGCGTCTTGCCGTGATAGTTCAGCAGCAGATACGGATGCACGCTCGGTACGGTCGGATGCGCGAACGCGCCGCCCGACTTGCCCGGCTTCAGCCGCGCATCGATCCACGGGTTGTCGAAGAACCGGCGACCGACCGAGGCCAGTTCCGGGCTGAACGCCCATACGCGTCCAGCACCTGCTTTCGCGCTTCGGGCCAGTCGATCAGCCGGTCGTCATCGTTCGGCAGCGGCGCGTTGCGGTCCCAGTGCTGCAGTTTCGGCAAACCGAGCCACTTCGCCTTCATCCGGTAGTAACGGTGCGACAGGCGAGGGTAAGCGTCACGCACCGCCGTCACCAGCGCATCGACTACCTCGTCCTCCACCATGTTGGAGCGGTTACGGTAACTGCCGGGCCGGGGATAGTGGCGCCACGTGTCGTCGATCTCCTTGTCCTTCGCCAGGGTGTTGGTGATCAGCGAGAACAGCCGGATCTCGTCGCCGAACGCCGTCCCGATCGCCTTGCCCGCGGCTTCGCGAACCGATCGGTCGCGGTCGGACAGCTTGTTCAGCGTGTCGCTGACGGTCAGCTCCTCGCCGTTCATCGTGATGCGCATGGCGGCGACCGTCTCGTCGAACAGCCGAACCCAGGCTGCGCTCGCGGTCAGGTCACGCTCGTGCGTCAGTTTCTCCAGTTCGTCGCTCAGCTGGTGCGGGCGAAACACGCGCAGATCGCGCAGCCAGGGCCGGTAGCGGGCCAGGGCGGGGTCGGCGAGCTTGGTTTCCAGCACCGCGTCGTCCATCCGGTTCAGCTCCGAGCGTGAAGAAGATCAGGTCGCTGCTGATCGCGGTCACCCGCTCGTTCACCGTCTGGTAGAACCGGCCGATCGCCGGATCGGTGGAATCGCCCGCGAACAGAAGCTGGGCATAGGATGCGACACGGCCGAGGATCTCCTGGATGCGCTCATATTCCGCGATCACGGCAGCGAGCGCGGCCCCCGACAGGCCCGCCAAGGTGCCGGCATGGGCCTGGGCGAATGCCTTCGCCAGGTTTGCTCCGCCTGTGCCAGGTCCGCCGTTACCCGGGGACTGTCGGGAGAGGGGTACAGATCGGACAGATCCCAGGCCGGCAGTGACTCCGTTGGGGTGGCGCTTGCGTCATTCATCGCTGATTTCATGTCCCTGCCTGCTGTATCGCTCGCTCATGTAAGCTAGGAGAGGGGAACGTCAAAGGGCTGGCCGCATAACCGCCCCGCACCGGAGGATGCGTGCAGAGCTACCCGACATGGCCGAACCTGGCCTCGATGATGTTCGCCCTGGCGCGGAGCTGGCCGGCCAAGCCGATGTTGCGGTCCTGGCGCGACGAGAAGTGGCAGTCCATCACCTGGGGCGAGTTCGGCCGCATGGCCGCCTCCTGCGCTCGCCATCTGCGCGCCGCTGGAGTTTCGGCGGGCGACCGCGTCGTCCTCTGTATGGAGAACCGGCCGGAATTCCCGGTGACCGAGACCGCGCTGATGGCGATCCGCGCGGTTCCGGTGCCCTCCTATACCACGAACACGGTCGATGATCATGCGCATCTGCTGCGCGACTCGGGCGCGCGCGCCGCGGTCGTCTCGTCGGCTGCCTTGGCGGATCGGCTGCAGGCCGCAGCGGCACAAGTCGCTGGTCTCGATCTTCTGGTAACGATCGACGAGCCTCACACCCGCGAGGCGGAAAGCGGGGAGGCGGGGCGATCGGCCCAGTCTCGCGCCAGCCGCGTGATGTCGTGGGCCGCCTTGGTCGAGGACCAGCGTGCCGCCGGACGATATCGCATCGGAAGCGGCCGGCATTCCGCCATCCGCGCTGGCGTGCCTGATCTACACCTCGGGCACCGGCGGCTCGCCGCGCGGGGTGATGCTGCCGCACCGCTGCATCCTGTCCAACTGCGCCGGCGCGTTCGACCTGGTGCGGCCGCTGCGGCTCAGCAACGAGATCTACCTGTCCTACCTGCCGGTGTCGCACGCCTACGAACACACGGTCGGGCAGTTCTTCCTGCTCAGCCTGGGGACCGAAATCGTCTATGCCCGCGGAGTCGAGCATCTGGCGGCCGACATGCTGGCGGTCCGCCCGACGATCCTGACCGCGGTGCCGCGGGTGCTGGAGGTGATCCGCGTGCGCGTCCTGACCCAGGTCGCGCGGGAGACGCCGTTCCGCCAGCGCCTGTTCCGGCTGGCGATCAGCGATCGGCCTCAAAAGGGTGGACGCGCAAGCCTTGACCTTGTGGGAAATACTGCTCGATCCAATCCTGGATCGCCTGGTGCGGGCCAAGGTGCGGGCCCGCTTCGGCGGCCGACTCGTCGCCGCGATGTCCGGTGGCGCCCGCCTGGAACCCGAGGTCGGGCGCTTCTTCCTCGCGCTCGGGCATGACCATCATGCAGGGCTACGGCCAGACCGAGGCCGGTCCGGTCATCAGCGCCACGCCGCCCGATGCCATCCGGATCGACACGGTCGGCAAGCCGCTGAACGGCGTCGAGGTGCGAATCGCCGACGATGGCGAAATCCTGGTTCGCGGCGGGCTGGTCATGGACGGCTACTGGAACCGGCCGCAGGATACCGCCGCGACGATTCGGGACGGCTGGTTGCACACCGGCGACATCGGCGAACTCGATCACGGCTATCTGCGAATCACTGATCGCAAGAAGGACATGATCGTCCTGTCTGGAGGCGAGAACGTCTCGCCCGCCAAGATCGAGGGGATGCTGATGGCCGAAGCCGAGATCGCCCAGGCCGTGGTGACCGGCGAAGGACGCAGCGGCGTGAGCGCGCTCGTCGTTCCCGCCGAGGGCTACGACGACGTGGCGGTGGCCCTCGCGGTCAACCGGACCAATCATGCGTCTGTCGGTGACCGAGCGAATACGCAAGCACGCGGTGGTGGCGCCGTTCACGATCGAAAACGGCCTGCTGACGCCATCGCAGAAAATCCGGCGGGTGTTGGTGATGCGCGCCAATGCCCACATCCTGGCACGGTTGCATTGAGGATGACGCGGTCCCATTTCAACAGCCATTGCGATGGCGCGGTTGCTCTGCTAGACGGCGCCGCTCGCGTTTTTGTCCAATCGTGGATTTCTGTCATGCCTCGCGCGATTCGCGGGGCACACGTCGTTAGAGAAGGGGCGCTGTCCCATGGCCGTACCGAAGAGAAAGACCTCCCCGTCACGCGCGGGCATGCGCCGCAGCCATCAGGCGTTGCCGCACGAGGCGCATGCCGAATGCGCCAACTGCGGCGAACTGAAGCGTCCCCATCACGTATGCAGCCATTGCGGTTATTACGATGGGCGCGAAGTGGTCGCGGCCGGGAAGCCGCTGCGGGGCGCCGTCCGGGTCTGACGCCGGACCGCGGCGCGCTTCTGGTTCGCCCGTGAACACCGGTCCGTTCACCCTGGTCGTGGATGCCATGGGGGGCGACAATGCCCCTGACATGGTTGTCCAGGGTCTGGAACTCGCGGCGGAGCGCCACCCTTCGGCGCGCTTCCTGCTGATCGGCGACGAGCCGGCGCTGATGAGCCTGCTTGCGCACCATAAGCGTGCGCGGGCTGTCTGCACCGTGCGCCACGCCCCCGAGGTCATCAGCAACGACATGAAGCCGACCGCTGCGCTGCGCAGCCGGCATTCCTCCATGCGGCTGGCCGTCGATGCCGTCGCCTCCGGGGAGGCGTCCGGCCTCGTGTCGGCCGGCAATACCGGTGCGCTGCTGGCGCTGGCGAAGATCGTCATCAAGTCGCTGCCGGGAATCGATCGTCCGGCCATGGCCGCCATCGCGCCCTCGTCCCGCGGCGACGTCGTCATGCTCGACCTCGGCGCCAACGTGCAGTGCGACGTGCGGAACCTGGTGGAATTCGCCGTGATGGGCGACGTGTTCGCACGCACCGTGCTGGGCCTGACGGCGCCGACCATCGGCCTGCTGAACGTCGGGATCGGAGGAGCTGAAGGGCAACGACACGGTGCGCGAGGCGGCCGAAATCCTGCGTGCCAGCCATATCGGACCGCAATTCCATGGCTTCGTTGAAGGTCACGACATCGCCGCCGGCACGACCGACGTCGTGGTGACGGACGGCTTTACCGGCAATGTCGCGCTGAAAACCGGTGAAGGCGCGCTCAAGCTGATCGTGCGAATTCCTCAAGCAGATCTTCAGCGGCAGCATCGCCGGCAAGATCGCCTATCTGCTGGTTCGGCCGGGGCTGGACCGGCTGCGGGAATGGCTCGATCCGCGCCGCTACAACGGGGCCGTCATGGTCGGGCTGAACGGCGTGGTGGTGAAATCTCATGGCGGAACCGATGCCCAGGGGTTCGCGCATGCCGTCGATGTCGCCATGGACATGGTCACGCATCGCTTCAACGACCGGATCCGCGAGGATCTTGCACGCATCGGGCTGGACAAACTCGGGCCGGCGGAGAAAAACGGACGTGACCGCAAGACTGGCGCATCCGCCAGCGACTCGCCGTCCGATGAACCCAGATCGGGCTCCACCGACGGCCCCCATCTCGCCACAGCCTGACCAGGATCCGTCATGCCGCTTCGTTCCATCCTCGCCGGCTGTGGCGGCTATCTGCCCGAGCGGGTCGTCACCAACGACGAACTGTCGCGGACCATCGATACGTCGGACCAGTGGATCCGCGAGCGGACCGGTATCCGGCAACGGCATTTCGCCGCCAAGCATGAAACCACGGCCTTCATGGGCACCGCCGCCGCTCGATGCGGCCCTGGCCGACGCCGGCGCCACCGCGGCTGACGTGGATGCGATCATCCTGGCGACCAGCACGCCGGATCAGGCATTTCCCGCCACGGCACTGCGCGTGCAGGCGGAACTCGGCGTCAGGCAAGGCTTCGGCTTCGACCTGTCCGCCGCCTGTGCCGGCTTCATCTACGCCCTGTCCGTCGCCGACGGCATGATCCGCGCCGGCCAGATCAGGGGCGCGCTGGTGATCGGCAGCGAGGTCTATTCGCGCATCCTCAACTGGCAGGACCGCGGCACCTGCGTGCTGTTCGGCGACGGCGCCGGTGCGGTCTTCCTGCGCGCCAGCACCATCGCCGACGACGACAGGCGCGGCGTGCTGTCCACCCATATCCATGCGCAGGGCACGCTCGGCGACATCCTGTATGTCGATGGCGCGGTCGGCCAGCCCGACAAGCCCGGTCATCTGGTGATGAACGGCCGCGAGGTCTTCCGCCATGCCGTCACCCGCCTGGCCGAGGCGGTGGAGGAAGCGCTGGCCGCCAATGGCCTGACCCACGCCGATATCGACTGGCTGGTGCCGCACCAGGCCAACAGCCGCATCATCCAGGCGATGGGGAAAAAGCTTGGTTTGCCGCCGGAACGAGTCGTGATGACCGTGGACCGCCATGCGAACACCTCGGCGGCGTCTGTTCCGCTGGCCTTGGCCGAGGCCCGCGGCGACGGCCGCATCCGCCCCGGCGATCTCGTGCTGCTGGAGGCGCTGGGCGGCGGCCTGACCTGGGGATCGGCGCTGATCCGGCTGTGACACCGGCAATCTGCCGCTCGAAGTCATGGCTTGCGCCTCTCGACCGCTGCGACTTCACCCATTGGGGCGCGCGGGCATGCGAGCCAGGGAACCGTCTCCCGATGTCATGACGCCCTCACTTCCCTGTAATCTGTGGCCCCGCTCCTCCCAGTCTGTGTTGAAATCCTCCATTCTCTTGCAAAGACTGATGCAAGCGCGGGCATGACGAGACGTGCGATGAAGACGGTGGGATGTCCGCCGCGCGACGATTGAGAGGACGACGGTGAGCCCCATCGCCCATTGGTGGCGGATCGCGGCCGATCTCGCGCGCATCCCCCGCCACAGTCATACCGCGATAATAAGATCGGCCACAAACCCCTGATCCGGTAAGATTTTTCGATCCGAACCTTGACGTGTCGGCACGATCTGCATAGCGTCAGCCTATGCTTACGATCACTCGCGCGCACATCGCTGAAATGATCTACACACAGGTCGGGCTGTCTCGGAATGAGTCTGCCGACCTCCTGGAAGATGTTCTGGAGCGCGTTGCCTCGCATCTGGAGAGAGGCGAATCAGTTAAAATCAGTGGGTTCGGGACCTTTTCTGTTAGGCAGAAAGGGCGCCGTATCGGCCGTAACCCGAAGACCGGCGAGGAAGTACCCATCCTGCCGCGTCGCGTTCTCGTTTTCCGGCCAAGCCACGTGTTGAAGGCCCACGTGAACGGAACCACGCCTGGTACGGATGATGATGAATGATGCGATCCGCATAGGGACTGAACGGGATGGCGGTCGATGGACTCCCACGTGAGCGACGACCTGAAACAGGATGACTTTGACCAGGGATTGCGGACACGCCCCAAGAAGGCGCCCAACGCTTTTCGCACAATCAGTGAGGTAGCGGACGATCTTCACATCCCACAGCATGTGCTGCGGTTCTGGGAGACAAAATTTTCCCAGGTGAAGCCCCTCAAGCGCGGCGGTGGCCGGCGCTATTACCGCCCCGACGACATCGTGCTGCTGCGACGCATTGCGGATCTCCTGTATACGCAAGGATACACGATCAAGGGCGTGCAACGTCTGCTACGCGAGGGTGGCGGCCAGTTGTCCGACGACATTCCGCCGCCAACGGCCGATGAGCGCGCGGCGGCCGAGGCGGAAAAGGACACGCGGCTGATCCCCGGCCTGGAACTGGTCGCTCCTCCGCCGGCGCCGATGGTTCGGGCCACGCTCCGACCGAAACCGGAGGGCGAACCGGACCGTCTAAGAGGATTGCTGCTGGAGGCCCTGCGGGAACTCGAGGCCCTGCGGGCTCGGCTGGGCTGACCACCCGGAACGCGCACACCGCAATCTGCTCATTCAAATATTTGTGCCGATCACAGGCTTCCCGGCAATTCCCACCCTGCCGGCGGGCACGGCGGCGACGAGCCGTCGCACGCGACGGCGCCAAGCATTTGAACCAGTAACGGGGAGATCGCGCACCCCGCCATCACGCCGGTCACTCGACGCGGACCTGCGTGCAGCCATAACGTCCGACGTGCAGGCGTGGGTTCGCCGTTCCGTGAGTGATTGATCTGGTGGTGAGCCGCGCACCTCCTTGGCAGCCCGTCTGACACAGTGGTCCTGTATTCTGGGCCGTGATGCATCCCGCATCATCGCGTTCGCGCAATGGCCGTGGCAATGTGTCCGCATGATGATTATGACGACGTACTGAATTCCATGGAGATCGGACGTGGCGGGCGCCTCATGCGTTTGCGCCGGATGGGCCGGATGCCGCTGGTGTCGCCCCGGCTGTGGTGGCGCCGCGTGGTATTCTGGGTCGGCGCGGTGCTGGTCGCCACGGTCGCGGTCGGGTTCGCCAAGGCAGCGGACTGGGCGGGCGGTTTGTTCCTGCATTTCGCCGCTGGTCACGCGTGGCTGCCGTTCATCATTGCGCCCGCGGGCCTGACGATCGCCTTCCTGTTGACGAGGCACGTATTCCCGGGCGCGCAAGGCAGCGGCATTCCACAGACCATCGCGGCACTGCACATGCACGAACCGGCCATGGTGGACCGGGTCCTGTCGCCGCGCATCGCCGTGGGCAAGGTGTTGCTGACGCTGCTGGGCCTTGCATCCGGTGCGTCCATCGGCCGCGAGGGGCCTACGGTCCAGGTCGGTGCCTCCATTATGCACGCGCTGGGCAAGCTGTTGCGCCTCCCGCGGCTTGAACTGCGCCGGGCGCTGGTGCTGGCCGGAGGAGCGGCCGGCATCGCCGCTGCGTTCAACACGCCGCTGGCCGGCATCGTTTTCGCTATCGAGGAACTCAGCCATTCGTTCGAGTCGCGGACATCCGGCACTGTTTTCACCGCTGTCGTCGTGGCGGGTGCGACGACATTGGGACTTGTCGGCAACTATACCTATTTCGGCCAGACCGCGGCAGAGATGCCCAACAACGTCGCCTGGCTGGCGGTGATCCTGTGCAGCGCCGCCGGCGGATCAGCAGGCGGGATATTCAGCCAGTCGCTGATTATCGCCGCCCGCGGGCTGCCGGGCTGGTCAGGCCGGATGATCATGCGCCATCCGGTTGCGTTCGCCGCGCTTTGCGGACTGCTGCTGGCGGTGATCGGCCGGCTGTCCGGCGGCCAGACCTATGGTACCGGCTATGCGCAGGCGAGAGGGATGGTTGAGGACCATTCGTCGTTGCCTGCGGTGTATGCGCTGTTGAAACTGGCTGCCACCGTGGTGTCGTATGTCAGCGGCATTCCGGGCGGGATTTTCGCGCCGTCACTGTCGATCGGCGCCGCGTTGGGTTCGGTTCTGGCACCGCTGATACCAGGCGCGCCGGTGGGGGCGATGATCCTGCTGGGAATGACGGCGTATTTCTCCGGCGTCGTGCAGGCACCGATCACGTCGGCGGTCATCGTGATGGAGATGACGGCGAATCAGAGCCTTATGATCCCGCTGATGGCGACCGCTTTCCTGTCGTTCGCGGTGTCACGCCTGATCTGCCGGCGTCCGCTTTACAGTGCCCTGGCCAAGCGCTTCCTGGAGGTGCAGGGCGGTGGCCGGTAGCAAACCATGTATTGCTGGTGTCAACCTGGGCTATGAGCGCGGGCGGATACCCTGCCGGACCGGCGGCATCCCGGGTTCAAAGAAGCAACTCGTTCCCCTGCCGCCCGATTTGGCCTGATAGAGCGCCGTATCGGCTTCGCAGAACATGTCTTCGAGGAGTGGCCAGCCCTGACCGATGTTTTCGCTCAGCGTGATGCCGATACTGGCTCCGATGCGCACTGTATGCCCGCGCAGCTTGTAGGGGGCCGCAATCGTCTCGATCAGCCGTGCCGCGAGGTCCGTGGCGTGCTGCCTGACAGCGGGTCCGCTCAACATGACGGCGAATTCGTCGCCACCCAGTCGGGCGACAAGATCGGTCTCGCGAACGGTCGAGCGTAGCTGGGTAGCGACTTCCTTTAGCAGTGCGTCGCCAACGGCATGCCCAAGTGTGTCGTTTACTTGCTTGAAGTGATCCAGATCGATGTAAAGAACAGCAACCTGTTCGCCATGGCGGACGCGAGCGAGGACATGCTCGATCTGCCCTTGTAACATCCGCCGGTTCGGCAAGCCGGTCAGTGGATCATGGCGCGCCAGGTGTGCGAGTTCCTCGGTGCACGCGGCCAGTTCGATCTGCCGCGTCCGGGCTTCCAGGAGTTCGACGACGGTGCCGGCCAGATTGGCCAGGATATCCGAACACCTCGTGTCAAAATCCACATGAGGCCTGGTGTCAAGCACGCAGAGCGAACCGATCGGCATGCCGCTCGGGCTGACGAGCGGCGTTCCGGCATAGAATCGGACGTTCGGCGGACCAGAGACGATCGGAGCCATCCGGAAGCGAGCATCATCCAGGGCGTCGGGCACGATGAAAGCATTGGCGCTGCGTAGCGTCTCATCGCAAAATGACAACCTTCGCGGCATCTCGGTCGCGTCCACGCCATAGCGCGACTTGAAGAAATGCCGGTCGGCGTCAGCAAGGCACAGGGTGCATATCGGAAGATCAAAGATCCTCGCCGCGAGATTCGTGATTCGATCGAAATTTGGTTCGGGTGGTGTATCGAGCACCGCGTAGCTGTACACGGCGCGAAGGCGTGCGGCCTCGGATCCCTCGACAGCCGCCTCGATAACCGCGCCGCGGGACCTGATGTGATTCCCGGCGACCGTCAATGTCCCGGCGTCAGAGGCACCGATGCCACCAGAACCCTCGGACTCTCTGTATGCGGCGTAATCTTGTTCAGAATTGTCCGCCCGAAGATTCGTAGCGTTGAACGTGGCAGACATGCAATAATCCCGGAGAAGCCGCCGTGTTTCAGGGAAGTCGCGGATCGGCCGTCCGGCCGTCCGGCTGGAAGGTATCTGATAAACTATTTCAGAATAGCAAACAAGGGTTCTGGCCCTGGACCTTTCGATAACACCACGGACCTGGGACCAACTCGGTTTCCCGGCCGCGCCGTCGGCGGTCGGCCGCGCTGCAACCCCTCTACGACCCAAATGCTTGCAAATCCGGGCGACCGAGCGGCGGATCGTCTGCCACGCCGAGGGCAATCCGGCGACAGGCCCATGCCGTCGTCGGCCTTTGCGCGAACTGGCGCGATCCATCAAAATTTCGAGTGGTCGTGAGCCGTCTCGCATGCCATGGATCGTGAACGAGGGGTGCACAGGTGAAAACTGGAGCGTTTTCGCCCTGACGGTTCAGGGCTAGGCTGCTCCAGGTCTCGGTTTAGGCACATGATTTACGCGTTTTGAACGTTCCGCTCAGCGCGATCATGCCCTGTCCATAACGTGTGGCACGGCCCTGGAGATTCAGGACGCGCCGAGCTTCATCCGATGCACGGACTCCGCCCGTTTCTGCCGACAGGCCCGATCAAGCGTAGCGCGCTCGTCGTCGGGGCAGGCCCTTAGCGCTTGCTGAACTGGAAGCT
>CAWFNN010000017.1:0-263376 GCA_963817185.1 uncultured Alphaproteobacteria bacterium
GAGGAAATAACCGCCTTGATCGAACGCCATTGACGGCACGCTCACCATCCGCAACGGCAAGTTTGGCAAGTCCCGCAAATTGCCGCTGCATCCGAGTACTGTGACTGCTCTCGGTGAGTATCTGTGCCGAGGCGACCGGCCCTGTCGGCCGTCCAACACGCCTGCGCTCTTCATCTCCGCTGCGGGTACCAGGCTGCTCTACACCAACGTTCAGCCGACCTTCCACCAACTGGTCCGCCAAGCCGGCCTCAAACCTCGCTCGGCCTCGTGCTGGCCGAGACTGCATGACATGCGTCATGGATTCGCCGTCAGCACGATCCTTGACAGCTACCGCAATGGCGGCGACCCAGGAGCCCGGCTTGCGCTGCTGTCGACCTATCTCGGCCACGTCGACCCTGGCAAGACATACTGGTACCTCTCCGCTTCCCCGGAGTTGCTGCAGCTGGCAGGTGGGCGGCTAGAGCATCACCTCGGAGGTGGCGCATGACCACACTTGCTACGACCTTGCAGGCGTTCTTCACAGATCGCCTGATCCGTCAGCGCCAAGCCAGCCCGCATACGCTCGCTGCATACCGCGACACCCTGCGGCTGCTGCTGGTGTTCGCCTCGGCGAGACAAAAGATGGCGCCATCAAAACTGGACATCGACGACCTCGATGCCCCGCTCGTCGGCGCGTTCCTCGATCATCTGGAGCATAAGCGGGAAAATGGTGTGCGCACCCGTAACGCTCGGCTCGCCGCGATCCGCTCGCTATTCCGATATGCGGCACTTCGTCACCCTGAGCATGCCGCTGTGATCGAGCGGGTGCTCGCCATTCCTACCAAACGTTTCGACCGCCGGCTTGTGACTTTCCTGACCGAGGCGGAAGTCGACGCACTGCTCGCTGCTCCAGCCCGGACAACCTGGACTGGTCGGCGCGACCACGCCCTACTCGGGCTTGCCGCCCAGACAGGCCTGCGGGCGTCCGAGTTGATCGGCCTTCGGCGCGCCGATGTCCACCTTGGCGCCGGAGCGCATGTGAGTTGCCTAGGCAAGGGACGAAAGCTGCGGGTCACCCCGCTCACGTCCGGCATCGTCGCCGCCATGCGCGTCTGGCTCGCCGAACGCGCCGGCCACGCCGCAGAGCCGGTGTTCCCGACCCAGACAGGCAAGGTTCTTAGCCGTGACGCTCTCGAGCACCGTCTCGCCAAATACGTGGAGATTGCCACCCACACCTGTCCGTCAGTGGGCCAAAAAACCGTTACCATGCACGTACTGCGTCATACCGCGGCGATGCGACTGCTACGCGCCGGCATCGACACCTCGGTGATAGCGCTATGGCTCGGCCACGAACAGATCGAAACGACTCAGATCTACCTGCACGCAGATCTGGAGCTCAAAGAACGCGCCCTGGCAAAGACAACCCTGAGCAACATCTCGCCAGGCCGCTATCGGCCGCCTGACAAGCTTCTCGCCTTTCTTGAGGCGCTCTGATCTGATTATGCCGGCCTCAGCGCCGCGATGACGGCCACCGGGGCCGGTTCCCAGGTATCAGTCGGCATAATATCGGGGTCGGCATAGTGCGCCCTATGCCGATGTCGGCATAGGGCGCATCTGCTCCGGGATGCGAAATACGCCATCGAATGCGGCGACACAGCGTTCAGCGCGCCGTTCCGGTGGCTGCTGCTGCGCGCCATCGCGATCGGCCGGCGGCGCGAGACGCTGAAGGATACCACCCTGAAGCAATATCTCTATGACCTCGACCGCAGGCTCGACCGGATCCTGGCGGTGGTCCCGATTGGCGAGCCGGGCCGCAAGCTGCGCAAGCGCATGCTCGCCAACCGGGCACATCTGTTCGTGTTCATGTCAAATCGAGCGGTGCCGCCTACGAACAACATCTCCGAGCGGCATCTGCGGCCGAGCGTGATCTTCCGCAAAGTGACCAACGGCTTCCGCTGCGAGTGGGGGGCGCAAACTTATGCCGCCTTCCGCTCCGTCGTCAGCACCGCGAAGGCCAATCGCGCTTCGGTGTTTGATACCGTCCGCTTCGTGATATCAGCCAAACGACCCGGCGACACGCTCGCCGGGGCGGGGTGAGCAATTGCCTTGTTGAAGTTGGTTTACAGTCTCTCCCGCTTGCGCCTTCGCTTTTCCGCTGCGGTCGGCCCTCGCGCGATGGGCGGAATCCGACCACAATCGCGGTGTCAGCGTTTCGGTTAGCGATAACGGACTGGAACTCAGGTCTGGTGAGCGAGCGCCCGTAGCTCGGGGATCAGAGCAGCTGACTTCGGGTTGGCGGGCCGGGAGATCGAATCTCTCCGGGCGCGCCAAGCGGCATGGCTCATACGTAGCGGGTCAGCGGGGCCGTAACCGCGAACAATCCAGATGCTGTCAGTCTGATCATGTGATTTGATGTTGGCCAAGAGCCATAACATCGACATCGCGACCGACTGGGAGCCTCGGACTTGAGTTTCTCGCTATCCGTTTCTCCTACCCTGTTGCGGCCCAGACCGAGGTTCTCCGGCTTCATTTTCGTGCATATTGCGCAGCCAAAGGAAGGACGTCCCGATGCCCAGGTCCGTGCAGACCGCGATGGCCTTGCCCCCTCGGGATGCTGGCAAGCTGCCCGCCGCCGTGGCGCTTGCCGCACTCGGTGTTGTTTACGGCGATATCGGTACCAGCACACTTTATGGGCTGAAGCAGGCCGTGGAGGCAGGGGGGGCACCCACGCCCGAAACAGTGATGGGCATCGTGTCGGTGATCCTCTGGTCGATCATCGTGATCGTGGGGCTCAAATACGCTATTCTTATCCTGCGCGCCGACAATCACGGCGAGGGCGGCATTGTTGCGCTGCTCGCGCTGCTTGACGCCAGGCACGCACCGCGCGGTAGCTGGCGCGCCTCGCTGCTCGTCGTCGGCCTGATCGGTGCCGCTTTGCTGTATGGCGACGGCGTGATCACACCGGCGATTTCGGTGCTCAGCGCCGTTGAAGGGCTCAAGATCGACGCGCCCTCGCTCGCGCCGATGGTTGTTCCCATCACCATCGCGATCCTGATCGGTCTGTTCCTGGTCCAACGCAAGGGGACCGACTTCATCGGCAACATCTTCGGACCGGTGATGTTCGGGTGGTTTATCGTGATCGCCCTGCTCGGGCTGCTCGGAATCATGCGTGCGCCAGGCATACTGGCTGCTATCAGCCCGCACTACGCGGTTGTCTTCCTAATTCATGGCGGACCAATCGTCGCCTTCGCCGTGCTTGGCGCGGCCTTCCTCGCACTCACCGGCGCCGAGGCGATGTATGCGGATATGGGCCATTTCGGCCGAGGTCCCATCCAGCTCGGCTGGTTCGCCGTGGTGCTGCCGGCTCTTATGCTCAACTATTTCGGTCAAGGGGGACTGCTTCTGGCGGACCCTCACGCTGCCGAGAATCCGTTTTTCCTGCTCGCGCCGAGATGGGCCCACTATCCGATGGTGGCGTTCGCGACCTTGGCCACCGTCATTGCCTCGCAATCCATCATTTCCGGCGCTTACTCGCTGACCCAGCAGGCGATCCAGCTTGGTTTCCTGCCCCGCATGCGGGTGATGCACACCGCCAGTCACGAGAAGGGTCAGATCTACATCCCTGTGGTGAACTGGATGCTGGCCGTGGGAACCATCGCGGCCGTGCTTTTGTTTGGCTCGTCCGACGCGCTCGGCGGCGCCTACGGTATAGCCGTCTCGATGCTGATGGTGGTCACCACCGTATTGGCCGCCCTCGTCGCCCTGCAATGGGGTTACAACCCGCTCCTGGTCGTCGTCGTGAACGGGTTTTTCCTCCTCATAGAGCTCGTCTTCGTCGCAGCGAACCTGACGAAGCTGATCGACGGCGGCTGGTTTCCGTTGCTGATGGCCGGTGTCATCGCGTTCCTGATGCTGACCTGGCGGTCCGGCTGGATGTTGCTCGAACAACAGCGCTCCAAGTTACGCCAGCGTGAGGAAGACTTCGTTGCATGGGTGCTCGACACGCCGCCCATCCGGCTGACCGGGGCGGCGGCGATTTTCACAGCGGCGAGCACAGGCATCCCGCTCGCGCTGACGCATCATCTGCGCCATAATCGCGTCCTGCATGAGCGTGTACTGCTCATCGCCTCCATCGTTACGGATGAACCACGGGTCGAACCTGAGCAACGCATCAAGTTGGTCCCGGTCTGTGCCGGCATCACCCGCGTGCTGTTTTATTTTGGCTTTATGGAAGCGCCGGACGTCATGGAAGGGCTTCGGCTCGCCTGCCGCGACCCTGCACTCCAGGGCATCGATCCGCACAGCATAACCTACTATTTCAGGCGGGTGATGGTGATCCCCAACCACCCAGGAGCGGGCATGGCGATGTGGCGCAAATCCCTGTTTGCCGCCATGCACCTCAACGCCAATCTCCCGGCCGCGTATTTCGGGGTTCCAACCGCGCAGGTCGTGGAGGTCGGGATCGAAGTTGAGATATAACTTCGGCTCCGTGAAAGCCATGGCATCATACAGGCCACCAGCGGGCACATCCGCTCTCCGCCAGTTCCGGAGTTATCGCCAGATACCCGCGCAACTCTACAGCAAGCCCGTTGTGTCGGGTATCGACACCAACCGCTCAACGGTTGCCCAGAACGACTCCGACCCGGGGGCTGCCGACACATTCTGGGGAGGGGGTGGAACCAACCCTCGACCCAAGTGAAGGGGGTCAGGCATCAATCACGGACCGGCGAAGGGGTGTTTGTTCGTCCGTCTTGCCCGATCAAAGGGAGCGAGTTACGCCAATTCCGCCGGTCCGGGCTCGCCGATGTAGGTGGGTGAAATGTTAAAGCAAAGCCTTGAGCAGCGCACGATCGCCAAGACGTCGTGGAGACTGCTGCCGCTGATCGTCGGAATTTATTTCGCGGCCTACCTGGACCGAACGAATATCGGCATCGCCGCGTTGGGGATGAACAAGAGCCTGGGGTTCAGCGAATATTTGTATGGCTGGGGCGCCGGCATATTCTTCCTCGGCTACTTTCTCTTCGAGGTTCCCAGCAACATCATCCTGACGCGAACCGGAGCCCGGCTCTGGATTGCGCGCATCATGATCACCTGGGGAATCATCTCCGGGATGATGGTACTGGTTTCTGGGCCGCGACTTTTCCTGGTGCTCCGGTTTCTCCTCGGCATTGCCGAGGCCGGGTTCTTTCCAGGCATACTATTCTATTTTACCCTATGGTTTCCCGCGGCTTACCGCGCGCGCGTGATCGCGGTGCTGTTCCTTGCGGTTCCAGGTTCGAATGCGCTCGGCGCGGCGATTTCCGGAGCCATCCTCGCCCTGGACGGCGTGTTCAATCTGGCTGGATGGCAGTGGATTTTCATCATCGAGGCGATGCCGGCAGTACTCCTCGCGATTGCTGTGCTGACCACACTGCCGGACCGGCCCAGCGCGGCGAAGTGGTTGACGGCTGAGGAAAGCGAGTGGCTCGAGGCGGAATTGCGGAAAGAGCGAGTCGTCGTCGAGGAAACGCAACCTGCCCTGACGCTGGGCCAGACCTTGAGAGATCCCCAGGTGCTGACCCTTTCGGTCATCTACCTGACGATCGTGACCGCGACCTATGGCATCACTTTCTTTCTGCCCCTCATCATTCATGGGTTTGGCCTTTCCGACGTCACAACGGGTTTCGTCACTGCTATTCCCTACCTGCTCGGCACCGTTGGAATGTTGGCGTGGGGCTACTCGTCCGACAGGCAATTCGAGCGGCGCTGGCATTACGTCGTTGCCTGTGTCCTGGCCGGTGCAGGCCTCATCGCCGCTGGCTGGTTGAACGACCCGATGGCGGCCATCATCGCGTTGTCGGTCGGGGCAATCGGACTGTACGGCGCGAAACCGGTCTTCTGGCCGTTGCCCTCGGTCTTCCTTAGCGGCCAGGCCGCCGCCGTGGGCCTCGCGCTGATCAACAGCGTCGGCAACCTGGGTGGGTTCATCGGGCCTTATGTGGTTGGTTGGATCGCGAGCAGCACGCACAGCTACCGGGTGGGCCTCTGGTTCCTTGCCGGCTGTGCGCTTGTGTCCGCACTGATCGGGCTGCTGGCGATACGACTGCCACACGCCACCGGCGAGCCGGCCGCCACGATGGCGGAAGCGAAGGCGACGTTCTCCCCGTTCGGCCAGCACACGCCGCAATGGCGATGGACCGTCGACCGTCTTGGTGGCTTTGTGGTGCACGCGCCCTATCGGCTGCGTGCGCTCGTCCGCAAGAACGAGATCTGGTTGACGGTCCTGGCGGCGTTGCTGGGCATCGTTACGGGGATTGCGGTTTTGCTGATCTTCGGTTGCACGGCGGTGCTTCACAGCGTGCTGTTCCACCTGCAACTTGGCCAAGGGCTTTCCGGAGCGCTCGCCGTGGATACGTGGCGCGTGGCGGTCGTTCCGGCCGCGGGTGGCCTGTTTCTCGGGCTCTGCGGCCTGGTGCTGGCCAAATGGCGGCCACGCTCTCCGGCGGACCCAATCGAGGCGAATGCGCTCTTTGGCGGCCGCATGTCGGTATCGGATAGCCTTGTGGTGGTCGGACAAACCATCCTCTCAAGCGGCGTCGGCGCCTCGGTTGGCCTGGAGGCGGCTTACACGCAGATCAGTTCCGCGCTCGGCTCCTGGTTCGGCCGCTCTTTCCGGGTCCGACGCGCGGACATGCGACTGTTGGTGGGCTGCGGCGCCGCGGGAGCGATCGCGGCCGCCTTCAACGGACCTCTGACCGGCGCCTTCTACGCTTTCGAGCTTGTGATCGGCACCTACAACCTTGCCAGCCTGGCGCCGGTGGCGGCTGCCACGATAACCTCCCTTCTGGTTGTGCGGCTGTTCCGGCCATACACCAACGAGATCGATCTCTCCGCGCTCGGATCAATCGGGCCGGCCGATTGTGTTCCGATCGTGACGCTCAGCCTGATCTGCGCGGTGGTCGGTATCATGGTCATGCGAAGCGTGACGTTGTGCGAGCAGGTCTTCAGACGCAGCCGCATCCCTGTCTGCTTGCGGCCGTGCCTCGGCGGCGTAGTGGTGGGGGGTCTCGGGCTGTTGACGCCGGAGGTGTTGTCGTCGGGGCACTCCGCACTGTACGTCCGTCTGCCCGGTCATCTTCCGCTTGAGCCGCTCGCGCTTCTGGCGGTTCTCAAAGGCCTGGCCTCGGCGATCTCCATCGGTTCGGGGTTCCGCGGCGGTCTGTTCTTCGCCTCCCTGTTCCTGGGGGCGCTCGTGGGCAAGTTCTTTTTCGGCGTTCTTGTCTTGACAACAGTCGTGCGGACGCTGCCAGAGCCCGCATATGCGGTTATCGGCATGTGTTCCGTCGCGGTAGCCATCGTCGGCGGCCCGCTGACCATGGCATTCCTGGCGCTGGAGACGACCGGTAGTCTGCCGCTGACCTTCGCGGCCTTGGCTGCATCCGTCGTCTCCTCGCTCGTGGTGCGGCGCACCTTCGGCTATTCGTTCGCAACCTGGCGATTCCACCTCCGCGGCGAGGCGATACGCAGTGCCGTAGACGTCGGCTGGATGCGCAACCTGACGGCCGGGCGAATGATGAGCAAAGAATTCAGCTCCGTGCGCGCTGATAACAATCCCGCGGAACTGCGGCGACGGTTCGCGCTCAGTTCAATCCAGCGCGTCGTGGTGCTTGACCAGCAGGATCGTTACGTCGGCATGTTTCTCGTGCAGGATCTGCAGATCCTGGGCCCGGACGTGGCGAGCGTCTCGGAGCTTTTGCGCCAGCAACCCGAGGTTCTGCTGCCCCAAATGCCGATCAATGAGATCATGGCACGGTTCCAGACGACGGAAACCGATGCGCTGGCGGTGGTTCACGACCTCGAGAGCATGCATGTCATCGGGGTCCTGACCGAACAGTTTGCGCTGCGTCGTTACAGCGAGGAACTGGACCGCCAGCGGCGCGTGTTGTCAGGGGAGTGACGCTGGCCCGGCCCGCCCTCATTGAGCCGAAGAGGTTATACCCGGAAAGAGTGTGGTCAACGGGATCACGGCCAAGCGGATGAAGAAACAACGGATGCGTTGGAACAGGACGGCCGTGCTGCTCTTTCTCGACGTTCATCCCCCGGTGCTGGATGAGATTCGAAGATACCTGCCGCCATCATTATCCAGACGTCCGATCCGCGACTTTGCATATCCTTGTGCTCGTTGATCAATGTCAATGCCGACGATCCTGAATTCATGTTGGCTCATGTGCGGCGAGCGCGTCGATGATCTCAACCGAAAGTTTGACCGGGGTCGCGTGCCTGCCGGTTGTTGGGCTTCTGGTGAGCGAGATCGAGCGTCGATTGCTGCAAGGCAGCAGCAGACTGTCGCATGACTCTGATGGCGCGCCGCCGTTACGGCGCAGGAGACGGGTGGTCGACATAACGGAGGGAGATCGAGATGCGCAAACTGCTGTTCTTTGCCGCCGTGTCCGCGGGGCTGTGGCCGACCTTGGCGCACGCGACGGACACCGCGAACTTTACACTTAAAACGACAGAGGACCTCTACGTCGTCTGCTCGACGCCGAGCAGCGATCCGCTGCGCTCTGTGGCGATCAACTTTTGCGAGGGCTATCTCCTCGGTACTGTGGGCTATCACAATGCAATCACTGATCGCGAGCATTTGAGGCGCTTGATATGCTATCCACAAGATGCCACGCGCGATCAGGGCATCCAGGCCTTCGTGACCTGGGCAGCCAGCCATCAGCAGGACCGCAAATTCATGAACGACCCGCCAGTGGTCGGCGTGGTCCGGGGTTTAGCCGCGAAGTGGCCGTGCAAATAGGAGGCGGACTATGAAGTTGAGAGCTATGATCATCGTTGTGGCGACCGGTCTCACACTGACAGCGTGCGGCGAGACAACGGGAACGCGCACTGTTAGCGGCGGCCTGATCGGGGCGGGCGGTGGCGCGGCCATCGGTGCCATCGCCGGCAATGCTGGCCTGGGCGCAGCCATCGGCGCGGGCGTCGGACTGGCCGGTGGTTACCTCTACGATCAGCAAAAGAAGGGCAACATCGACTTCTGACGGCGGCAGCACTGTCGGTCGCGAATTCTGCACCGGGTCGTGCAGTTGCTCATGGGCTGGGACGACGATCACCTGAACCGCTTTCGCGTTCATGGCCGGAATTACGGCATCGCCCATATCCGCGGGGTCAACCTTGACGAAGACGCGGCGGCGGTTCCGCTGTCACAGTTCGGGTTCCGTCCCACGGAGCGCTGCCCCTGTGAGTACAACTTTACGGCCGGCTGGCAGGTCGAAGTGCGGGTCGGGCAGGTCATCGAGGAAACATCTTGCGAGAACCACCGCATCGCGGGTTCGCACTGCTGCCCGGGAACGCGGTCCTGCGGACGGATGCGGTAAGCGGCGGGCCTATTCGGAGCGGTGTCGGGATGCGAGAGCTGGGACATGGCGACTGATATGGACGCGGTCGTTGCCGTGCTCCGTCGCGTCGCCGATGGCGATGACGCCAGCCTGGCGGATCCCGAGACCTACTCCGACGAACGTGCCGTGTCCGGCCTGCAATCACCGGAACCCTTTCTGACCGCGGCGTTCCCGCGCACCGCGACCAAGGTTGCATTGCGGCAGGCGTTCACCATAGCGCGGGGTTCCCCATGATCCGGGTAGCGATACGGGTCGTCTTTATCGACGACGCAAACGATCGACGGGATGTGCACGAGATCGTCGGGATCGACCGTGGTCAACGCTGTCCTGCGGTGCGCGGATTGTCCCTGGCCGAACGCAGGAAGATCACCGGCGGTATTCAGCAGGCTCTCACCGGCTTTCAGGTTGCAGAATGGCAAGCGGATCAGCGCGCCTGCCCCGAGCTGCGGCAACCGGCGCTCGCTGAATGGCCACCGTCCATCCCATCGTGTTCCGGACATCATTCGGCAAGCTGCGGCTCGACTGCGAATGGATCCGGGTTTGTCTTCGGGCGAAGCCCGGGTAGGCAACAATCCAACCCTATCGCCGTTATCAATGGCATCGAGGCCAGAACACGGGACAAGCCGCCGTCCTGCCGGATCCTGCCAGGACGTCTCCAGGCCCCGGACGGAACTGGCACGGCGCTTCAGGGTCGGTCAGTCTCCGTGCGGGATGTTTGCATCGGGGTTCTCGGCGACCCAGCCGGTGACCACCTGCCATGCGAGGGCGAGCAGGGTTGCTCCGACGAACATCCCGATGATCCCACCCGTTGCCATCCCGCCTAGCGCGCCGACCAGGATGACGGGCATCGGCACGTCCACGCCGCGGCCAAGCATCAGCGGCTTGAGCACGTTGTCCGCCATGCCGGAGACGAGCAGCAGCACGGTGTAGATGACCGCCTCGCCCGTGCCGCCGCCGCGCGACCAGATCCAGACGATCGCCGGCAGCGTCACGATCATCGCAGGGACCTGAGCGATGCCCAGCACCATTACTATCGCGGCGAGCGCGCCGGCCCACGGTACGCCGGCGACGAGGAGGGCAAGGCCGACAAGGATCGCCTGGATGAGTGCCACACCCACCACGCCCTGTGCGACGGCGCGGATGGTCGCGGTGGAGAGGCGGGCGAGGCTGGCCCCGCGCGCCTCGCCGGCGATGCGCTTGAAGACGGACAGGCAGGCGCGGGCGCCTTGTTCGCCGAAGGCCATGAAGATGCCGGCGAGGACAAGGGCGCCGAGGAAGGCGAGCAGGCCGCCGACGATGCCAGCGACAAAGCCGAGCGCCGTGCGGGCGAGATCCCCGATCTTCGGCTGCATGCTTTGCACGAGGGCGGGCAGATCGTCGTGCGCCTGGCTCCACACGGCGTGGAGCTTCCCGCCAATGACGGGCCAGGCGGCGACGGTCTCGGGCGGGGCCGGGATCTGCACCGTGTTCTGCTGCACGGCCTCGACCAGGGTCCGGACGGAGTCGCCCAGCGAACTCATCAACAGCGTGATCGGCACGACCAGCACGGCGATCGCGAGCAACACCAGCAGGGTCGCGGTGAGCCCGTGGCGTCCGCCGAGATGGGCGGCGATGCGTAGATGCATGGGGTAGAGGGTCACCGCGATGATCACGGCCCAGATCGCGAGCGGGAGAAAGGGGGCCAGAACGCGATAGCAGAGCAGCGCCATGGCGAAGAGAAAAGTGGCACGTATCAGCACATCGAGCAGGCGGCGTGCGAGGCGTCGTTCGAGGTCCGCGTCGGGTGTGGAGAAAGGCGTCATGAAGGCTCCGATGGGCTTGGGTCTTGCCGGTCGCGTCACGCGTGGAGTGCGTGCTGCCGCAAATACCAGGTCGATGGCGGACAAAGGGCACGCGGATCGGCAGCAGCCTGCCACGACCGATCACGATGATGGAATGAACGCACCGAGCTGCCTCTCCGCCAAGGGCCATTGCGGGGAGGGACTGAATGACCACACGATCCGCCCCCCCGCAGACTGGTAGTAGCCGGACCTCGCCAGATAGAAGCTTCAGCTCCGGAGAGACTTTCAGGCCCGCAGCCTGATACCATGCTCACTTTCGATGGTCCGCCGGATCAAGCGGCGGGTCCGTTCGACGAAAGCAAGCTTGTCCGCGAGACAGCTCTCCAACAGCACGCCCACACCAAAGTGTCCGGACATATAGTCTTTGCGATCAGCGCAATGTATTCGCAGATACACCAAGTGGTTGGCCTTGACCAGGACAAAGAGAGCCTGTGCCGCCGGCGCCTGGATCTCGGCGAGCTCGCGCCGGAAGTCCTCGACATATACCTCGTGCAGACGTTCGTTGAGCGGGACGGGATTCGCGCGGATGAGTTGAAAGCACCCGCCCAGCGAACTGAGGATATTGTCCTGGGAAAAGGCCCGCGACCGCTGAGCCTCCTTGATGTTCGGGTCCTGCGCGACCTCGGCCAATTCTCCTTGCGCTGCCCCACATCGCTCAACATTATGAAGAATTCCCGAGGATTATCTACTGGCATCGTCTACCTCCTTCCCGGATTGAATCTCGCGACAAGGAGCGTTCGACGGGCGTTGGGTTCAAGGTATCACGCTCTTCTATCATCCAACACACTGCGCCTTGGGTTGAATTGATATGGATCAACCGTCGTCATTCGAATCTTCTGGCCCGCTTGATCTTCAGCTTGACCCGGCGCCGATCCTCAGCGGGTGGTTAGCCGCTCACGAGCCAGTTGATACGCGGCGTCAAGCGCCGCCCGATCCAGATCGACTTCGATAGTACGCGACATGCTCGCTCTCGCCGCGTCGGCCTGATCGAGCATCACCTGGCGCTGTTCATCGTCGCGCAGCAACGGGGTAAACCGGGCACAGGTCTGTAACAGCCGGACGATCACCGCGGAGCTGTTCGCGCCCGCCGGACGAATCAGATCGTAGGCGGCCGGGACAATGCGCGCAGTTCGCAGCGGCGGATACGCTAGCCGGATCTGGCCCCCGTGAGTACGCCACGCTCCGTCGAGCGTCGGCAGCGCAACCCGCATGCGCGGCGCGTCGCCCAGCCAGCCGATACAGATCAGGCCAGTATCAGGTGTCGTTGATCGCCGGGCTGAGCACACGGACCCGGTTATCGCTCGAGGCGGCAGCGACACCGTCGACGTTGCATCCGCCGCCGATCATTGCCGATGGGGGGGCCAGTGCCGCCGCTCCGCCCGCGCGGCCGTAGCCGCGCCGACACAACCACAGGCTCGCTCCGGCACGCGGCACGCGGAACAGCCGGCAATGATCGGAACGGCATGGGGAAATCAGTGGGTCAACTCGGTTGAGCAACCCCCGGGTCGATCCGCGTGAGCGCTGAGAATTGAGGCCGCGAGCGGCTCGCTGATAACTCTGCCAACTAATTCCGCGCGTCCGAAAGGGCACCGCGTCAGATCGAGCAAAGGACCGGCCCAGGTAGCCAAGCGCGTCGTTACTAAGCCAATGGCCTTCAGGCGGGCCTTTGCTGGACCTTTGCGGACGCGGTCAAGCAGGGCTGCGGAATTGAGATCATCGGTCGGTTGGGGCTGATACCGTCTCGGCCGCTTTTACAGTTGCCGTGGCCCCATAGGTTGCCATCCAGTGCCGGGCGAGAACCAAGGCATCAGTCGGGGTCAGCCAGGACCACTCAGCGCCGCGTGCTCGTATTGCTACCCATTGGGTGTTCCCATGAATGTGTTCCTCGAGGGACACAGCACCAAATTGCATCGTCATCTTATCCTCTCACATTGTCGGCTCGCCGGCGGCGAGCTGTTAACGCAATGAGATCAAGAACCGCAAGCAAGCATGAACAATCTCATTGGATTCTCTTACTTCGAAGCCGGAGGGATACTCTGCTCCGAGTGAATGATCTACCAGGCTTGCCTTCGGGTGGAGGCTCAACGAAGTCTTTTCTTCGCGGCAAGTTCGTCATGGTATGTTGAACGCGAAGGCGCGGCAGCAGCAGGGGCTGAAACTACTTCAGAATATAATCACTGGGTCTGTATTCGGCGGTACAGGTGATTGCGGCCCGATAGCTTCTCGTATGGCTGTCAACACTGCTCTTACGTCCACGTCATCCACAGAGGATTTGATAAAAATCCCAGAGTCCGTCCGTGCAAGGAAACACTCTGCTGCTCCGCCATAGTATTGTGTCAACGTTATAGACCTGCCGCCCTCCTCGGTTGCCCTGACCGTGAGACGGTCGTCAAACTCCTCATACTCCACCGGCCCATTTTGAGCCGACAGCCGCCGACCGAAAGCTTCATGGACGCTGTTTGCTTTCTCAGCTTCTAGATATAAATGCATTTCGATTCCTCGCAGTGTTTGCACGGGCGGTTGTAGGGCACACCCAACGCAAGAGAATATATAAGAGGGCGTCGGCGGCTTCGAAATTGAACAATGGATTCCTGAGCACCCAATAAGACTCCAAGGTCCTATACTTACGTATCAGGCGGCTCTGCCATCCCGCTACCTGATTCGCAGATTTGACCCGGCTTTGAGAACTTCCGCGATCGTGAACCAGCGACGATCAGACGTTCTGGCGTCTCCCGGCGCGTTACGCCGTGATGGCGCGCCAGCCGTGCCAAGGCGAGAGCCGTGGCTGGGCTGGCTGTGGCGATAGGCCGCCTGTCGTTCCGCGGCTGTTTTTGTGCTTTGTGTCATGACCATGCCCGTTTTGAGTGTAGTTACGCAGTACGGGATCGGCTGTTACTGCGTAACCGGAGCTGCCACCCGACCGACATGCCACCGCAACACCGCGCCGCGGTGTCTCGCTGGCAAGAACTAAGGTTTGGTTTGATCGTCGCGTAGCGCCCCATCCCCGGTGTTCTTGGTGGTCGCGTGGGTGGCTGGCCGCCCCGGGCCTTTCTGCCTGCGCTCAAGCGCCCGCCGCGGGTAGCTGTCGACGTTGATTTCCATGAAGGGAACGCAAACGGTCTTTGCTAGACGCTCTCTTGTCTGGCGGCTCAGGGGGACTGTCCAGAGGTATTCGGAATCGGATTTCGACCGTCCAACCCGCGACGCGAATGTCATCAACGATGAGGCGCAGGAGTTTTTGACGCTGGTCGAAATCCAGCCGGTCGATGGTGGCCCTAACCTTGCTGGCGAAAGAATCGACCCGGTCTCGCAGCCTGTTCTGTTGAGCCAGTTGCTCGCGTTGCTCGATCAACGCCTGCCGTTGCGCTTCGATAGCGCGGCTGCGCAGTTCCAATTCCTTACCGCGGCGCAGCAGTTCTTCCCGCTCGATGAAATTCGCTTGGTAGAGATCGGCCAGTCGTCGGCGTTCGGCTGCCGCGGCGTCGATCTTGCTGTCGAATCTGGCAACCTGGGTGGCAAGCAACTCGTCACCTCCTGCCTTCTGTCGCGTTGAAGCCGCGGCCTCGCCGGTGAGCAGCACGTCGGGGCGTAGCATTGTGGCGCGGACCTGATCGAAGACAAACGCATCAAGCTCGTCGGCTCGGATGTTGCGTTCCGGGCATCGCCGATGCTCTCCCCCCGCTCGGAGCGGATCATGATTGCGGCAATAATAGTAATAGTGGAAGGTCCCGTTGCGGCCACGCATTTTATGACAAGATACGCTCACGCCACAGTGGCCGCATTTAACCAGCCCTCGTAGGAGCCAATGGTCTGGTTCCGTGCGCCGCGGGCTCCATTGTGCATTATCGTAGCTAACTCGTTGCGCGGCCTCGAAGAGATCCTCTCCGACGATTGCGGGAACCGCTAGGGGGATCCACTGGTCACGAGGGCGCCGTACTTGACGCGCTCCCTTGCCGGGGTGGCGACCCGAAACGGCTGCGGTGCGGTTATAGTAAGCGCGACCCACGTAGGCCTCGTTGCGTATCAGGCGTCCGATTGTGGATACTCCCCAGACGGCCTTCCCGCTTGGCGAAGGAATGAGGTCCTGATTGAGCTGCCAGGTGATTTGCCGCATCGACAGATTATTTTCGACATAGTCCCGAAAGATGCGTCGCACGACCGCCCCTTCGGGCTCGTAGACCTCGAGGTGCGCGGCTCGGTCGGCGCAGCGTGCGATACGCCGATAACCGTACGAGCATTTCCAGGCGATCACCTCGCCGGCACGCGCACGCCACAGCTTGCCGCGCCGATATCGCTCAGCGATCTTGGCACGCTCATACTCGGCGATCACGCCCTGCACCTGAGTAAGCAATTGCGCCTGCGGGTCATCGGCAAGCGGCGGCGCGTCGTGAAAAAGCACCGTGACGCCATGGCGTGCCAGCTCGTCAAGCACAATGACCTGATAGGCGTAGATGCGGGCCAGCCGATCCGGGGACAAACACCAGACGGCATCGAGTCGCCCGGCTTCGGCCGCGTCGCGCAGCGCATCGAGACCGGGTCGGTCCAGTCGCGCCCCGGAGCACCCGTCATCACGGTATTCGACAACAAGCTCGTGCCCTTCCGTGGCAACGCGCTTGCGCAGGACCTCGATCTGCGACCCGATGGTTCCCCGCGCTTCCTGGGCTTCCGTGGAGACGCGCGCGTAGATTGCTACTCTCATCGCTGCTTCCTCTGGGCAACTTCAACATCAGGGGACGCCCGCAAAATCAGTTCGTAACCGGCAACCAGAGCGTCAAGGCGTGGATCTGCGTGGGGGGCCCAGCGAGCCCGGTCCGCACCAGCTATGACAGCTGTATAGACGGGCTCGGCGGCTGGCCAAGCAATCAGGCCCGCCAGACCACGCCGAGCGAAGCGCGCTGCCGTCAGGCTCTGCATTGGCTCACCCGATAACACTGCCTCGCGTAACACCTCATAGTCCACCTGCGCGGCCTCGCCGATTGGCCAGAAGCACCGGTTCAACGGCGTGCCCTCTCAATAGTACGCCGATGTAGGCGCAGGCCAAAGCGCGCCTCCACTTCCAATGCCAGTTGTGCGCCCGATAGTGTTGGATCGGCAGATGCCACGAACTCAAGCACCTCAGGGGTAAACTTGAGCGGGCCCCGTCGTCCACGCGGTTCGTCGAGTAGCCCGCGCATCCCAGCTTCGTCGAACGCGGTCGTAATCAGATAGAAGGCGGCACGTGAATAGCCATGTTGTTCGGCCGCCGCTGTGGCGCTTAGTCCGCCGATGACATGAGCACGCAGCATCTCGTACTTCACTTGGACTTTGTCCAGGGCGAGGAAGAACGGTTCACGACCGTCGAACAGAGTTGCGGCCACTGCTTCGGGGCGAGGATGAAATAGCCCGGTTTGTTCGAGTATCCGACGTCGGGTCGCCGTAGTCATGCTCGCTCCGATTCGCGAATTGTCGACGGAACGTAGCGAAGGCCCGGATAACTGTCCACCATTTAATGCCGCATACAAGCTTGAGGCACTTGGAGTCATACGAGACCGCGCGTGATGAGAGACAACACCGCTAGTATGGCGTTACCCGACCGGAGATCCGACCCACCATGCTTCGGATTGCGGCGGACAATCTTCGACACTGCGGCATTAAGTGGTAGACATTTCTCCAGGCTTTCGACGTGACCGCCGATGCTTTGGATGGCGGTAAAAGCTGACGTCGTCAGCGTCGACCTTCAGAAAGGCGTTGAACACAAGCTTTGCGTTCCGGCCGTAACGAAGATCGTTGCGTGGTGGACGAGCCGGTCCACCGCTGCCAGCGTCATCGCGGGATCATGGAAAACCTTGCTCCATGCACCGAACGGCTGACTGGCGGTAATAAGGGTGGAGCGGCGTTCGTAACGGGCGTTGATCAGCTCAAACAGAAGCGAGGTTTCCGCCTGATCCTTGCTGCCGTAGGCGAGGTCATCAAGGATCACTAGATGGAACCGATCGAGCCGGTTGATCGCCGCCTCGAGCCCGAGTTCGCGGCGCGCGACCTGGAGTTTCTGCACCAGGTCGGAGGTGCGGGCGAACAGCACGCGCCAGCCATTTTCGACGAGAGCCAGGCCGATGGCCGAGGCGAGGTGCGTCTTCCCGCCGCCCGGTCCGCTTATCAGGATCAAATTTGCGCCCTTGTCGATCCAACTGTCACCGGCGCACATCGCCATCACATGCGCCTTGGAGACCATCGGCACCGCCTCGAATTCGAAGGCGTCGAGGGTCTTGCCCGGCAGCAGCCGGGCTTCGACGAGATGGCGCTCGATGCGGCGGCGGTCGCGTTCGGCAATCTTGTGTTCGGCGAGCGCGGCGAGGAACCTGGCCGCGGGCGAGCCTTCCCTGTCCGCCCGTTCGGCAAAGGCGATCCAGCCTTGCCCGCATGACGTTTCGCCCATTTTTCAGGCGGATTTGAAAGTGAGCGCCACGCCATTCATGCAGTAGCGCAAACCGGTGGGACGCGGGCCGTCAGGAAACACATGGCCAAGGTGCCCACCGCAACGGTCACAGTGAACTTCCGCGCGATCCATTCCAAAACTCGTGTCGTTGCGCTCCCCAACGGCGTTGGGCAGTGGTTCCCAGAAGCTCGGCCAGCCCGTGTGACTGTCGTACTTCGTCGCGGACGAGAACAGCGGAAGGTCACATCCCGCGCAGCCATACGTGCCAGCACGCGTCTCGAGATCGAGCTTGCTGGAAAACGGGGCTTCCGTGCCTGCCCGGCGCAGCACGTCGTAGGCCGCCGGGCTGAGCAGGGATCGCCACTGAGCGTCCGTATGCATTACGGGAAAGGTGGGGGACTCTGCTGCGCTGGCGTCCTGGTGCCGCGGCCATAGGCCGACCAATCCCGCCCCAGCCAGGACTGTCATCCCGAGTAGTTCGCGTCGCTTGGCCATCGCCATACCTCCGAAGATGCCTCGGTCGGCTTCTTCGGAAGAAAACGCGATACGGTTACAGCTCCTGTGTTCGCGCTACCGCGTCAGAGTTGATTAGCTTGAAGCTGCCGGAGTTAAGCAAAACTCGCCAGCCTCGGAAGCCAGTGGGCAGACGCCTGCCTCCCCCAGCTTGGCCTCTCCGGGAGAGGTGCTGCCCAACGCCAGCCCTGCTACGGACCTTCGAGGAAGACGAGTGCCGTGTTGATCACGCCTTCGAGAAGGGAGCGTTCAGGACGGACCCGGGCCAGGACACGCACGCCCATCAGCACGCCGAGCAGGTGCTGTGCCAAGCCGATTGCCGGCACGGCGGAGGTGATCGTCCCATCTGCCTGGCCCCTCTCGACGCAATTGAGGAAGAATGCCTCAAGTCGCCCGAGGGTCTCGACAATCGTTGCACGAAACTCCTTGTCATGAGGCGCCATCTCAAGGGCGCAATTCACGATCATGCATCCCTTGCGCTCCCGGTCACTAAGCGAACGGCGCAGGATGTCCTCGAAAAATGCTCGTATGGCGTCGCGGGGCGGTAGGGACTCACTGCGCTGAAGGCGCGCTCCGATGCTCTTTTCGATGTAGTGGTCCAGCGCCGTGCGGAACATCGCCCGTTTGTCGCCGTAAGCGTTGTAGAGACTTGCGGCGGTAAGGCCGGTCCTTCCGATCAAATCTTTGACCGACGTCGCCTCATACCCGTGTGCCCAAAAGCACTGCATCGCGGCATCCAGCACCGCCTCTTCGTCGAACTCCCTGGGTCTCGCCATCCTGTCATCCACCTCGCGTGCCGCCGGGACCTTGCCATCGTCGACGGCATCAGTCATTTTAGAACAGACATACCACAACGTAACCCCGGGGCCTGGTATCTGGCGCCCTGAACCAGCTGCGACACGTCGATCAACCAGAAGGGTATACCGCCATGGGGCTGGAACAACAGCTAGAGGAGTTCAAGGAACAGTTCCTGCGCACCGCTCCCGCCGGACGGACGGCCCTCTACGAGGCGAAGATCGAGGAGCTTCGAACCGACTTCGCACTCGAATCGGTTGCTGGAATGGGAACCCAGGCCCCCGAGTTTCGGCTGCCGGATGTGAAGGGCGACCTCGTCTCCCTCACCAATCCGCTTCGCGACGGCCCCGTTGTGGTCACCTCCCATCGGGGTGGTTGGTGCCCCTGCTGCAATATCCAGTGCGGCCTGCCAGGCGTCCTGCCGCAGATGGCAGATCTTGGTGCGCGCTCGTGGCGATCTCACCGCGGCTTCCGGAGCAGTTTGTCGACAGCGCGGCGACGAGTTGACCGTTACGTGCTGGCGCGTCTATACGTTCCGAGGAACTGCGCGCAGCCTCGCGATCCAACAACAAGACGTTGCCAGGAATCAATGGCGACGGGGCTGGGAACTGCCGGTGCCAGCGACCCATGTCATTGCGCGGGACGGGCGGATCGCCCTCGCTTATATCGAAGTCGATTACAGGAAACGCCGTGAACCCGGGGCGCTTCTCGACATCCTGCGGTCGCTCCAGCCGTCCTGACCGATGTCCGAGAGCCTGACCGCGCCAATGGCCACTTACGTGGTCGGAAACGCCGCCATCTCGGATGGGCGGCCCGCGGGGTTCCTGTGGGCGACGCTCTCTGTGCCGATCTTTTCAGGTTCTTGCGTCAACACACGCTTCGGCGTTACGCGCGAGTTCGAGATCTGGGACATCATGGCGCTGCGGTTTGGTAGTGGCGCTCCGGTTTTTGCGCCAATGATCCTCCGCCGGGGAGCGCGATTGCCGGCAGCGGCTTGGCGGGAGGGGCTGCTCTTCTGCTTCCTCTGGCGTTTACCATTCGTACTCCTGGTCGCACTTGGCCTGCGCCTGACATCGGCCACCCAGGCAGCGTCCATCGCGCCGGCGGCGATGCCGGTCTCCGCTGCGATCGTCGGGCGGACCGCCGTGGGCGAATGGCAAGAGGGCGCGCGCTGGTTGGGTTACGGCGCAATCGTTCTCGCGTTGATCTGTCTGGTTGGCAGGGGTGCTGCTCGCCATGGCCTGCCGAACCCCTTCGACCTCGCGGCTTTGCTCGGCACTGCCCTGTCATGGGCCGTCTACACAATCGTCTTGCGCCGCAGCAGTCTTTCGGCGATGCAGGCGGCCGCGCTGATGTGCACGTGGTCCGCCATCCTGTTCCTGCCGGTCGACGTGTTCTTTGGCCTCAGCCGTCTTCAGCTTGCGTCTCCGTCAGAATTCGCCTTCCGAGTGATCTATCAGGGCATCTTCATGAGCTGCCTTGCGGCCGTGGCATTCAATCGCGCGGTCGCGTTGCTCGGTCCTTCCGCCGCGACGGCAATCATTGCGCTCCTGCCAGTGGTCGCCTCGCTCCTCGAAATCCCGGTTCTCGGTGAGGTACCGCTGCCAGCCCAATGGGTCGCGATCATCGTCATCGGGTTGGGCGTCCGCGTTGCCGCGAAACGTCCATCCGTTCGTTCCGCTTTTCTGAAACGTCCTGCTCAAGGGGAGTAAACCATGATCAAGTTCTATTTCCACCCGACGCCGAACCCCGCGAAAATCGCGCTCTTCCTCGAAGAAGCCGGCCTGCCTTTTGAGACGGTCCCGGTCGACACGAGCAAGGGCGAGCAACACTCGCCGGCCTTCCGCGCGATCAACCCGAATGGCAAGGTGCCGGCAATCGTCGACACCGAGGGCCCAGGCGGCAAGGAAGCACGGGTGTTCGAACTCAACAGCGATTCTGCTCTACCTCGCTGAGAAAACCGGCAAGTTCCTTGGCACACCGGAAGACCGGCCCGAGTTGCTGTCTTGGCTTTTGTTCATCGCTTCCGGGCTTGGTCCGTTCTCAGGCCAGGCCGTGCATTTCCAGTTCGCAGCGCCAGAGGGACTGGGATACGCCGTCAACCGCTATCGTCGTGAAGCCGAGCGCCACTACCAGGTGTTGAACGACCATCTCGCCGGGCGCGAGTTTATCGTCGGCGGCGGATACACCATCGCCGACATGTCGGCCTGGGGCTGGCTCGACCGGGCTTCGCGCGTGATGAAGGGAGCAGAGGATCCACTGGCGCCTTATCCGAACCTGAAGCGCTTCTTCCAGGCGATCGATGGGCGGCCGGCGGTGCAGCGGGCCAGGGCAGTCGGACAAGATCACGAGTTCAAGAAGGTCAGTGATGAGGAGACGAAACGAGCCCTCTTCCCCTCCAACTACCCGTCCGCCGCCTGAGAGGGCAAAGACGATGAACCTTAACGGGAAACGCGTCCTCGTTACCGGTGGCTCGAGCGGCATCGGCCTGGCGATCGCGAAGGCACTCCTCGCAAAGGGCGCCAAAGTCGCGATTTCGGGCCGACGCTCGGCCTTGGTGTCCTCAGCCCTGGCCGAGTTGCGCGGCGCAGGGGGAGAAGCCGCTGGCGTTGTCGCCGACGTCGGCACGGCCGAGGGAAGAACCGAGACATTACGCCGTGCGCTCGACGCGCTCGGCGGTCTCGACATCCTGGTCAACAACGCCGGCGGCGTCCGCGCCGGCCGGCTGGAGGTTACGACCGAGGCAGAAATCGAGGCGATGCTGAATGTGGACCTCCTGGCGCCGATCCTGCTCATGCGGGCGGCCCTGCCGTCGCTCCGCGCGAGCGGCGACGCCATGGTTGTCAACGTCACCTCTGGCATCGCCCTGATGGGCGCACCGTTCTATGCCACTTACGCGGCGGCCAAGGCGGGCCTCGCCCGGTTCGGCGAAGCCCTTCGCCGAGAACTCAAGGGTGAGGGCATCCACGTCCTCACTGTCTACCCCGGTGCCACCGACACCCCGATGATGAAGACGAATTGGGCCGGCCCTGAGCTCGGGTTCGGCCGCGAACCCGCCTCCGCCGTCGCGGAGGCCACGATCGAAGGCATCGAGACAGGCGCGTTCGAGGTCATCCGGGGCGGTGAGACTTCGCGCTCAGATGATCGCGCTCAATCGGGACAATCCCGCGGCAATCGACGAGCGGATGCTTGCCATGAAGCCGACGCTCGAGGAGGCGGTGAAGGACCACTCGGCTCTCTGATGAGCTTTTGCAGCCTACGGAGCTTCACACACGGATCTGCACCACAATGATCGGGTTTTGCGACTGGCGAACGCCAAAAGGGCATGAAATCAGGGGAGCGCCATTCGCTGCTCGGCCGGTAGCGACTGCCGAAGGTGAGAACCTGTTAGAGCAATATCAGCCTGACTCAAATCGCGAAGCGACCTCAGGCTGATGAAATTGCTCGATAAATATGAGCCAGAGCGTTTCCAATCAAGGTGGAAACGCTCTAGTCTGCTGGACGGCCCCGAGCCCGTTAGATACCAACGCAGGCCGCTGTGCGTGATGCCATGACAAGCGAAATCCGGGCATTGGCGAATCGCCAATGGCGCGACTATCGAACACGCCAGCCCGGGACATGCTTTGCGGATCCGGGTTTTGTCCTTGACCTGTCCGACGCCTACGCGCTGCAGGATGCCGTGGCGACACTCCGCGTCTCCTCCGGCGATCGTCTTGTCGGTTACAAAGTAGGTTGTACAGGGGCTGGAACTGTGCAGCAGTTCGGCATGGAAGGGCCGATCCGAGGATGCCTGTTCGAAAGTGAGCTCCGTCAGCACTGCTGCACGGTGACAGGCAACGAATTCGCCAATCTCGCGATCGAAGGGGAAATGGCGGTGCGGATCGGGGCCGAAGGCACGATCGCCGCAGTGTTCCCGGTGATCGAGCTGCACCATTTCGTCTTCAGGGGCACGCGGAAAACTCTCCCTGAACTGGTTGCCAACAATGGACTTAACGGCGGCGTCATCCTGCCAAGCGACGACTGGCTCCTGTCGCGAGACTATACCGAGCGTCCAGGCGAACTGGGCGTCTGGATCAACGACAGCCTGATCGCCTCCGGGGAGCTATGGCCATTGCGTGGGGGCGTACAGGCTTCGCTTGGATGGCTTCGCGAGCAATTGGCCAAGAAAGACCTGACGTTGCTCCCTGAGCAGATTATCCTGACTGGGACACCGCTCGGTCTCTACCCTGTCCGGGCTGGCGATCGCGTTGTCGTTCGTGTCGACGGCGAGGTAGGCGTTGAGTGCGTGGTTCTCTGAGAGCTCGTCCCGGAACGGTTCGTGATGGTCACCTGAAGATACCGTCGGCGCGCGTGTCCTTGCCGTCCGACGGCCGCGAGGTATTGGTTTTGGAAGAAGCTGATGAAGCTCCCGGCAAGTGACGGGCTTGGAGGCCTGGGATGGCGCAGATTTTGCGGCTGCGACGTAGCGAGATGGACGACCTCGATGGTCTGTACGCGCTAGCGACGATCCCTCTGGTCTATTGCTACTTGTTCGACGGGGAGCCGCCCAGCCGCGAGTATATGGCACAGCGGCTGAGACAGCGCGTTTCAGACCCGCCAGCTGGCTGCTTCGGCTTATGGTTCCTGCAAGATGGACCGCACCGCTACGCCGGATGTGTCGAGTTGCGGCCTTATGAAACCTCGCGGACGGCAGAGATCATTTGGCTGCTGCACCCGGATTTTTGGGGACGCGGGTTGGCGTTGCGCATGGCATGGAGCGCGATTGAGAGTGCATTTGCATCGGGACAAGCAGATGCGGTAATTGCCGGCGCCGACACGCCAAACGCCGCATCGCTGGCGCTTATGCGGCGCCTGGGTATGGGGTTCCATCGGAATGTGACATATCCACTTGGCTCCGGGGCCGAATACATTCTGCATCGCGATAGTGTTGGCCCGATGCCAAGACCCGAATCGATATTGGTGGACGATGCCGTATCGTACGGGACCAGTAAACCAAATACTTAGGATGAAACGAGCTTGTGTCTGATCAAGAGCGTGACTGACGGGAGCGTAGTCCCGGCACGTATTGGTCTCGATGAGAGCGGGGGGCGCCGCGGGCGAATCGTCCGTCGATCAGTCAATTCCAACGATGCTCGCAATCACGTCACGTGACTGCGGTGATGCGATGAAGTTGGCCCGTCGCGTGCAGTCCCTCCACGGTCCACGGCGCCCCCACGCCATCGATCCTCCAGCCAAGGATCGCCCAGAGGTCTGATCGACCACCACATCGTCCAGCGGTTCCAATGCTGGAACGATCGCGTAGATCTCGCGGCCGACGACGGAAAGGTACACCCCTCGCTTCGCCAGGACATTGTGGCGGCCGAGCAGATAGGGCCCGATCAGTGGCGCGTGCATCATGCGCCATGGGAATGGCCGCGTATGAAATTCGGCGGGAGGCTTCGGCCTCGCCGAGGTGCTCATCACGGTCAGCGCGCGCGCCCGCTCGGGATGGCTCATCGCGAAACCCAAACCTTTCGGGCCGCCCCAGTCGTGGCAGACGACCATCAGCGCCGCAAATTGAGCTGGCGGATCAGGCCCGTCAGATTTGCAACATGCCCATAAAGGCTGTGCGCCTGCTCGCGGGCCGGTTTCTCGGACAGGCCGAACCCGATCATGTCGGGGACGAACACACGATAGGCGGCCTTCACCAGCGGCGGGATGACTCGCGGCAGAGGAAGCCCCGGGTTGGGTTGCCGTGGAGTAACAGGATGAGGTCGCCGGCGCCCTCATCGACATAATGAATCCGCCAGCCATTGACCTGCGCGTAGCCGGCCGTGAAAGGCCATCTGTCACGAAACCCTTCGATGCTCTCCAGCACGTTTGCGTTCATGTCGTGCCCCTCAAGCCGTGACGCGGAGCAGGAAGGCGCATATCATCAGCATCTTGACGATGACGTCGCCGACAAACGGCTCGACCGCTGCGCTGATCCAGGCCGCCAGCGCGGGTGGCGGCGGAACTGCCTGATCGATCAGCCGCACCAGCAGCCCGTCGGCGTGGGATTGCACCGCGCGCTGGGCCTGGTCGATCGCGGCTGCGAGCCGGCCGTCGCCATCCATCGGCGCCAGCAGCAGCCAGGCGAACGCGAGGTAGGTCGGCCAGTGGGCCAGGTGGCGATACATGCTGGCCAGCACCGCGCCGGGGCGCCGCGTGCCGAAGCCGTTCAGGGCGGTCACCAGTGCGGCGGTCTCGGACGGCATTGCGGTCAGGTCGAGCAGCTTGGGCAATCCGATCCGCGCCGCCACAGCCACCTGCGTCGGTTTGGCCGGCTCGATGCCCGCTGGCACGCGCCCGTCCAGCCGCCCGCGCAACGCGGTCAGCGCCACTACGGCCATCCCGTTGGTGTGGTCGTAGGCCGCCAGGACGCGGCGGATGGCGGCCATGTCCTCGGGCTGCAGGCCGAGCGTCGGGTAGATCTCCGCCTGGATCGGAGGCATTGGCGGGAACGCCAGGTCCCGGCGTAGCGCCGTCGCCTGCCCGATCACCGACCCGTCAGTATAGAGCGGGCGCAACACCTGCCAGGCCCAGGGCAGCGCCCCGTCCATGGTCGCGAGATGGCGCCAGATCAGGTTGACGACATCGACACCCAGCACCTGGCGGATGTCGGCAAAGATCGCGGCGGTCTCGCCTGTGGCGGTCGCTTCGGTGATGGCGGGGACCGGGTCGCTCATCGGCGCCTCACGCGATGCCGTAACGCTTGACGGCGTCCTCGTCCCAGGACACCCCTGTACCCGGCCGCTCCGGCACCTGGGCCATGCCGTCGACGATGCGCAGTGGCTCCACCAGGATCGGTGCCGCCCAGTCGACATATTCCAGCCAATGGCAGGTCGGCGTGGCGGCGAGCAGATGAGCACTGACTTCCGGGAAGATGTGCGACGACATCTCGATCCCGACCGCCGACGCGATCGCCGCCGCCCGTTGCCAACCGGTGACGCCGCCAATTCGTTCGAGGTCGGGCATCACATAATCACACGCGCTGTTCGCGATCGCCGCGGCCATGGCCGGCGGCCCGGCAAAGTTCTCCCCGATCTGCACCGGCGTGGCCAAGGCCGACGCGATGCGCGCGCAGCCGGCGTAGTCGTCGTGCCGGGTCGGCTCCTCAATCCACAAAAGCCCCTCGCCATCCAGGGCCTGACCGCGCCGGATTGCTTCCGTGACTGTCAGGGCTTGGTTGTAATCCACCATCAGCGCAACGTTGTCGGGCAGGCAGCGACGGACCGCGCGCACTACGGCAAGGTCCTGTTCCGCCGTCGGGCGCCCAAGGCGCAGCTTCACCGCGCGGAATCCATGCTCCAGGAGTGCCTCGGCTTCGTCGGCCGCCTGTTCAGGCGGCATAAAGCCGAGCCCGTTGCTGTTGTAGGCTTGGATCAGCCGCGGTTGCGACCCGATGTAGCTGGCGAGCGGCAGCCCAGCCGCCAGGGACAGCGCATCCCAGCACGCGACGTCGAAACCGGCCAACGCCATCCGGACAACTCCCTGGGCGCCCAGCAGCCGATAGCGTTGCGGAAGGCGGCTGGAGAAATCGACCGGCGCGATGCGTTCGCCGTGCAGCGCATCCGCGATATCGGTCAGTACGGTCGCAATCAGCCCGGGTGCCATCCGCGTGTAGCAGAACAGATAGGCGCGCCCAACAATTCCTTCCTCAGTTTGCATGTCGATCAAAAGGATCGGCGCGGAGTTCATGGTCTGGGCGCTTGTGCCGAGAGGCCTGGCCATCGGAACTTCAACCGCCCTTGTTTGGATCGAGTGCAAGGTCAGCGGTGCCGTGGCCATATCAAGCCTCCATAACGAACGCGAGCTCGAGTCCTCCAGAGGCGAGCGTCCCGAGAAGCGGACTCGATGATCTGCTTCCAGCTCTTGCCGTGGAGCCTTGGAAATTCCACGCTGGGGCGAGCAGCTCCTCAAGCATCACCGTGACCTTCACGCCATTCGGCGTGCCAAGCGAGTACAACTGCAGCGGGTGACGGCCGGTCGGCAGCGGCTTGTCGTGCGTTGGGCCGGAGATCGGACGATTGATGCTGGCCCAGGGCACCGCCGTTTTCCTGGTTCCACGTCCATGCCTTGGGTGGTGTGTATTCAACCCGATCTGCCATGTTCGACACTCCAGTGGTTCCATGAGCCGGCGGCTATCCGGCTTGCGCGATATTGGAGTGGACGTTATAAAACACCATCGCCCGTGGCAAGTGGCGTGGCATCGAAGGCAACGCCCTGGTGGGGAGAGAAGATGGCGCGAACTCGAAGACATACCGCAACCGACGCGAGATGCTGTCGTTGCTGCACCGTGCCCTGACTTTGAGACCCAACCGTTTGTCGTCGGTCCGCCGCTGGCGCAGCGACGCCTGGCAATCGTCTCCAGCGCTGCACTGATCCGGCGCGGCGACCAGCCTTTCCACTTCGGTAGCGCCGAGTGTCGATTCGTCCCGGCTTCCATACCCGCGGGCGACATCCTGATGAGCCATGTCTCGATCAATTTCGATCGCGCAGGATTCCAACGCGATCTCAACGTCGTCTACCCGGTGGATCGGGTGCGAGAGTTGGCAGCCGAAGGCGTGATTGGTGGTGTGGCTGAGACCAATTTCACCGTGATGGGATCAACCGATCCTGCGGGGATGACCGAGTTTGCCGGCCAGATCGCGGGGCAATTGCGGCAAGAACGGATCGATTCGGTTTTACTCAGCCCTGTCTGACCCGTCTGCACGCGCGCCGTGTGCGCGCTGGCTCACATGCTGGAAGAACGCGGGTTCTCGACGGTGGCGATCGCCTCGGTTCGGGCGCAAGCCGAGAAGACACGACCGCCTCGGGCGCTGTGGACGACCTCTCAGCTCGGCCGGCCACTCGGGGAACCAGGCGATCCGGCATTTCAACGACGCGTATTGATGGCGGCATTGAGTCTTTTGGAACGGACCGACGGGCCGGTGATCCTGGAGGACTTCACCGAAGACCCCCCTGGATGGAAGGATACACCAGGTTGGCGCGCACCAAGGTTGCAGGAGGTCGCTGATACGTTGGAGACGGCCGATGCTTGGGCCGCGGCATTCGGCGTGGAGCTGTCCGCGCTGCTGCCCCTGTGGCGGATTGCGCAGAAGCGGTTCGGGCGCACGACTGTCGGATTGAGTTTTCAACCACCGGCGGCGTGGCCGAGGTTTGCGACCCGTTTCCTGGCGGGCGAGTTGCCCACCGTTCCCGAACTCGCGACCCCGGCGCTGGCGCTGCGCATGCTGTGTGACGATATCAAGGCATTCTACGGTGAGGCAGCACAGGCGGAAGGTCCGGCGCCCTCGGCGCACCAGATAGACGAATGGTTCTGGCGGCAAACCGTCGCCGGTCGGCTGTTGATAGCCTTACGGACCGTCGCGATGGCGAGCGGGAACAATGCGCTGAAAACGGTCGGTGGACGGTTTTTCGTGCCGGCCTACTGGCTGCCCTGATCTGGTTTCGCTTGAAGGCGATTGAGTTGATGCCGCGATAGCGCCACGTCAGAATTGGCGCGGAGCGGATGATTGCTCGTTGGAAGGGACATCCATGCTACTCGGTGCGCTCGTGCCAATCGCACGATACTGGCGGCGATCGCGATACGGTGCGCGAGTATGCGCAAGTGCTGGAAGCGGCTGGCTACGACTTTCCGGAGGCACCAGATCATGGGCTCGGCGCCAATGTTGCCTCGCGGCCAGGCTGGGACCCTGACCGCAACACGGCCCAGGACCTCTTTCATGACCCGTCAGTTCTGTTGAGCTATGTGGTCCAGGACCGCCGCGAAACTGGGGATCAGGCGGCAATGGCGGTTGGCGGGAATGTGTCGTTGGCTGGTTGCGCCAGGTGATCGTCGCGCTGACGCTGATCCGCCGCAGTTCGTATCGTGTGTCGTGGAGTTTCTGCGTGTTCTGCTCGGAGTGCATGGGAGGGCTATCTCGCCGGCCCGATCTGGGCTTGTTTGCCAGCGATTGAAGTGAGCTGTTCCGCGAAGGCACGGAATAAAGCCCACCGTCTGTACGTCTCTGTCGTCGGATAGCCGCACTGAACCTGCACACGTGAAAGCCCCATTCGGAGCCGCTTTGGCCGAGGCCCTGCCGCGTCTGCGGCGGTATGCGATCGCACTGGCGGGTGACGTCGCAACGGCCGATGATCTGTTGCAAGATTGCATGGAGCGGGCCTGGAAGAACCAGGCCGCCATTACCGACGAGAGGGCCTTTTTTCCATGGCTGCGCGCCATCCTGCACAACGTCAACATCGATCGGATCCGCCTGCGCCGGCGCCGGCCCAATGAGGCCGAGACACTGGACGCGATCGCCGAAACCCTCGCCGAGTCATCCGCCGGGGACGGGCCGGCCGTGTCGATGGACGTCATCCGGGCGATGAACCGGCTGTCGTTCGAGCATCGCCAGATCCTGCTGCTGGTCGGGGTGGAGGGCCTGAGCTATCGCGAGATCGCCCTCGAACTCGGGATCCCTACCGGCACCGTGATGTCGCGGCTGGCCCGTGCACGTGAGCGGCTGCGGGCGCTGCTCGAGGAGGGGCACTGATGCCCCATGCCGTGACAGAACCGGACCTGCACGCCTACATCGATGGCGAACTGTCGCCCGAGCGCGCGGCCGCGGTGGAGGCGGCGATGGCGGACGATCCTGCCCTGGCAGAGCGGGTCCGCGCCTTCCAGGCGGACCGGCAGGCCCTGGTCGACACCTATCGCCGGTTGGCGGATGCACCAGTGCCGGCAGCCCTGCTCAAAGCGGCATCCACACCCCCGCCCAGGCGCCGCACGAGGATCATCGGATTCGCCTTCGCCGGCGCCGCAGCCCTGGCCGCGTGCCTGGCGGTGCTCTTGGTGCCCCGCGCGCCGCGTGATCCCGCGGTCGAGCAGGCGATGACGGCGCGCGACAATGCCCGGATCCCGTCGCGTGAGCTCAAGGGCCACGACCTCGCCAGCGTCGACGCGGCTGCCAAGGCCATGTCCGATATGCTCGGCAACGCCATCCGGGTGCCGGACCTCAGCCGCGCCGGGTTCTCCCTGGTCTCGACCGATATTTATGGGACGAAGGCCGTGCAGCTTCGCTATGAGGATGCAAGGCAGCGCCTGTTCACGGTGTTCCTGCGCCCCTCGGCCGGCCCCGACGCGTTCGAGGTGACAGAGCGCGGACCTGTCCGCATCTGCGTATGGCAGAACGCCGACCTGACCGCGGTGATGACCGGGGAGATGACGACGCCGGAGCTGTTTCGCCTGGCCAGTATGACGTACTCCTCGCTGGGATTGTAGCCGACGGATCATCGGGTACCGGCGGCGGCCAGGCCTTCCGGGGTGAACGTCGTCGCGGGATGGGGCGGCGTCACGCGATAGCCGTCCCGTGCCCCGTCGAAGGCGAAGTCGTAGACATAGGCCCCGTATTGCAGGTCGTAGACGAACTGCGGCCCAAGCACGACCGCCGGCAACTCCCGGATGCAGACCATCGTGGCCTGGCTGAACTTCCACAGGCGTCCCTTGCGGTCCCAGGCGTCGGCATAGAGCGCGAACCAGGTGTCCTCGTCCAGGTACAGGGTCCGGTGCGGCACGATGTCCTTCTTGCCCGGCGCCAGGGTCGCGTCGACCATCCAGACGCGGTGCAGCTCGTAGCGCAGGTCTCCGGGGTTGGCCACGTGCGGGGTCAGCAGGTCGGCCGCCGGCAGGTTCAGCAGCCGGTTGTTGTTGTACGGCACATACATCTCGCGCTTGCCGAGCAGCGTGTAGCGGTAGTGGTCCAGCCCGCCGCTGAAGATGTAGTAATCGTCGAAGCTTTCCAGGCCCGAGGCGCTGGGTTCAGGGGTGTCGTAGGACAGCGACGGCGCGCGGCGCACCCGGCGCTGACCCGGCAGGTACTGCCAGGCGTCGAACCGGGTTCGGGCGACGTTGATCGGCTGCAGCGCGACGTAGGCGTCACCGGCACTCTCGGGTGGCCCGACCGTCATCTCCCGCTGTTTCAGGTAGTAGGGGCCGATCGTGGCAGGCCTCGCGTTCGGGTAGTAGTAGGGGAAATCGACTACTTCCCGCCGCTCGTCGGTCAGTTCCGGGGGTTGCGCGCCGAACACCACGTAGGTGGTGAGCCTGGTTTCCCGCGCCGCGCCCCAGAACGCCAGCACATGGTTCCACACCGCTTCGGCGCCGTCCTGTGGGATCGGGAACGGGATGCCGCCGGCCGCACCCTCGATGCCGCTGGTGATCCCCTCGGGTGCGGCGCGGGCGTTGGTGGCGTTGCGCAGGGTCGCCGCGTACACCGCCAGGGGCGCCGAGGCGGTCCGGTGGGTCGGATAGACATCGATCCGATAGTCCCTGTATTTCGCGAACAGCGCCTTGGCGCCCTCGGGCAGCCGATCGGCGTAGCGCGGGAGGTTGCTTCCGGTGATCGAGAACAACGGTCGCTCCGCGGCGAACGGGTCCGGCCGCGGCCCCGCGCCCTGCGCGGCAGCTGTCATGCCACCGGTCCAGGCGGGAATGCTGCCGTCGGCGTTGCCAGCCCGTTCGGCCCCCATCGGTGTGAGGGTGGTGCCCAGCCTGGCCGCGTCGGCCGGAGTCACCGCCGCGTGCGCCGGCAACATCAACCCAAGCATCAGCACCACGCAGACATCGCAGCGGCGGACAGACAGGGTCGCCTCCCGAATGTTGGTCGCCGCGGGGATGTTGGCATGGGCACTGGGTGGCGTCGAGAACGTCCGCGCCGCGGAACTCTGGTCCGACGGTGACGCTTCCGTGCAGCTGGATACCACCGTGCAGTTCACCGGGCTGCGCCGGCTGACGCCGCCGCAGTCGCGGCTGCTGGCCAATCCGAATGCCGACGACGGCGACCGGGCTTTTGCCTCCGGCGCCGCTTCCAACCGGACCGACGTGTTTTCTGAGCTTGACGCCGACTATGGGAACCTGGGCGTCCGGTTCAGCGGCGCGTTCTGGTATGACCCGGTGTACTTCAACCGCACCGCGGACAATTCGCCCGCGACCTTCAATCCGTTCACGGTGCCGAACGACAAGTTCACAAAACCCGTGCGCACCCTCGAAGGGTTGAACGCCGAACTGCTCGACGGCTTCGTCCATGACAGCTTCAACATCGGCGACACCCAGGTTGGCGTGCGGCTCGGACGCCACACGCTGATATGGGGCGAGAGCCTGTTCTTCGGCGAGAATGGCATCGCCGCAGGCCAGGCGCCGATCGACTTCATCAAGGCGGACACCGTCCCGCAAACGCCGGCGCGCGAGCTGTTCCTGCCGGTCAACCAGATCTCCGGCAGTATCCAGATTCGGCCCGGCCTGTCGGTGGAGCTGTATGACCAGCTGGAATGGCGTCAGAACCGGTTTCCGGGCGTGAGCAGCTACTTTTCCACCACAGACATCCTGGACGCCGGCGGCGAGCGGATCATCGCCGCACCCGGTCAGTTCCTGTATCGCGAATCGGACGAACAGCCCAGCCTGGCCGGCCAGTTCGGCGCTGCCCTGCATGTGACCATCGCCGAGGTGGACCTGGGATTCTACGCGCTGCGCTACAGCGCGCGGTCCCCGGTCGTGGCCACCGAGGGCTGCACCGGCGTGTGCGACCTGCCGGGGCAGGTCGGCACCTATCGGCTGGTGTACCCGACCGGGATCGATATATTTGGGGCCAGCGCATCAGGTTTGGTGGGGAACGACAACGTGGCGGGGGAGGTGTCGATCCGCCAGGGCGCGGCGTTGCTGGCCCGTCCGGACCTGGGGACCGCGTCCCCACCGCGGGGCGACACCGCCCATGGCCAGGTCTCGATCATTGCCGAACGGCCGGCGAGCGCGCTGTGGGACCAGGTGACGCTGCAGGCGGAGCTGGCCGCCAACACGCTGCTGGACACGACGGTCGACCGCGGCGGACGCAATCCGGCAACCACACGGTCCGCCGCGGCGGTGCAGGGGCAGATCACGTTCGACTACTTCCATGTCCTGCCGGCGCTTGACCTGTCGCCGTTCATCGGCGCCGACTACGGGATCGGAGGCCGGTCCAGCGTGGACGACGAGATGGTCGGTGGCACCGGCAATGTCACCGTTGGCATTCAGGCAACGTGGCGCACGGTCTGGCACCTGGAGGTGAGCGCGACCGATTATATCGGATCGGCGACTATTCAGCCGCTAGCGGACCGAAGCTTCTTCGCGTTCAACGTGCGGCGGACGTTTTGAGGCCAGGAACGATTTGATCGCATGATCCGAAACAGCTGCCGAACCACACCCGACGCATTCCATCGCCCTAATCCTTCTCGCCACGGCCCGATATTTATACCGGGCGCATTCGACCGGATCCGTGGCGCGAATGCCGACGGAACCGTGGCGCCGAGCATGGCTGCGACAGGTGAGATACCTGAACAGTATCGTGGAGCAAGACCATCGGAACGTGAAACGGTTGACCTGGCCGGGCTTGGGCTTCGGTGGCTTCTGGACGGCCCGACGAACCTTGTCAGGCTACGACGCGATAGCAATGTTGAGGACAGGGCAGGTTCGGAACGTCGGTCGCGACGGCATCAGGACCGAGGCAACATTCATAGCCGGATTGTTTCAAATCGCCGCATGAGAGGTGAACTGGGCCCTCTCGCGGTTGACCCGCGACCCAACGCCAGGAACCGGCCAAGCCTGCCTGTTCATCGCGTTCAAGTAGTGCGACCTCCACCTCCGTTGCCAGGCCAGCCTCCGGTTCCTACAACCAGCGTCATTCGCCAAACCATCTTCGGCACCGGCTCACCCTCGTCCCGTGAGCCCAAAACGTAGCCCAGCGGGAATAAACCCCACAGGTTTGCCAGCTCTCAGGTCGAGTGAGCCGGATGCCAACGTCCCCGACGCTTCTGACTGGCGTTTGTAGAATTCGAGGTCGGCCGTGGCGTCACGTCCGACGCCGGCCGGACCTTATCATGAACCTGACCCCACCGCGGCCGATCCCCGGTCAGCGATTTGGCGACGGCGTCAGGCTAAGCCTCGCTGATGCCGCGCGCCAAAAGGATCTCCTTCACTGCCTTCAGTCCGACCTCTGGCGGTTCCCCGGTCTCGCCGATTTCGCGTTTCCATTCGGACAGGTAATGGCCGACCTTGTCGTGTCACTTCGACCCCTTGTCAGCTTCCTCACCCCACATTCGGGGTTATACTGCCGAACACGCCATGAGCCTCGTTTTGGATGCCCGCGGTGAAGTAAAGGGTGTTGGCGCTTCCGCCGGAGCCACCGTTTCCGGGTGTAATCGCCCACAGATCGCCGATCACGATTGGTTTCCCATTCGAACCGGTCAGCTGACCCTGGAACTGATCGTTCTTGAGGTTGTAAGCGTCGATTGTGCCGTCACCAAAATTCCCGACCAGCAGATCGCCGGCCAGCTTGCCGAAACTCTCCGGCGCGATCGCCAGCCCCCACGGCGAGTCAAGCGGCCCGTTGGACGCGACCCGCTGGATCAGCTTTCCGCTCAGGCTGAATTCATCGACAAACCCGTTTCCCGCCCCCGCGACATCGTCGTGCTTGGCCGCGTCCTGCTTGGCGAAGGTGACGAAAAGATTGCCGTCGAGCACCTGAACATTGAACGGTGCGAAGCCCGCTGGCAGGTTGGGATCAGTAAAGCTTTTGATAAGATCAAAATTTTTATCATACATATCGACCGTGCCATGACGGAAGTTGGCCGCGAACAGCACGGGACCCTTGTTACCCTGGGCGATCGCAAGTCCTTTGTAGACCGCGCCCAGGCCCTGCGCCTCGTCTCCGTCCGCCGGATTGTCTGCTTCGTTTACCGCGAGGATCGATTGCGTGCCAGCCTGTTCGTTCCATCCGGAGATCGTCCCGTCTTCGGTGGCGAACAGGAAAGTGGCCGGCGATTCATCTTGCAGGGTGAACGCGCCTTCAGAGGCAAAACTGTTGAATACCTGTCCGGTCGGGCTTGCGGTACCGGGCATCTGCCCGGGAGGCACCGCGATGGTGACCGCGGGGATAGCGTTTAGCGTTACGCCGGAAGGGGTCGTGCTGTAGATGCTGGCGAAGCCCGAGCCGTTGTCCGAAATCCAGAATGGCCCCGTCGGGCTGTCGGAAATGCCCCATGGATTGACCAGGTTGGGGTCGGTCTGCTCGGCTGCCACCGTCGGATCCGAACCCACTAGGTTGGTCACAGTGAACGTCATCTGTTCCTTGTGATTCAAGAACCGTTCGATGTCCGCCAACGGCACGCTGGCAAACGCCTGCTTGAGCGAATCGGTCGAATCCTTGCTATTTGGGTTGGCAGACATGGCAACTTCCTCCAACAAGATCGTTACATATGCCAGATCCCTGGGGTCTTCTGGCGATATGCACATGCAGACGCACCACCCGGCGCCCTTATTCCCGTTGGCTGATGATTTTTTTCTGGTTGGATCGTTGACGCCATCGCGGCCGAGGTCGGTTACGTCGACGGCGCCACTTTACGGACGCTTTTGCGGGAGCGCCTGGGGCGGGGCGTGTGCGACCTCCGCGCTGATCTGCGCTGACGTGGGCTCTGTGGCCGAGCGCCATTCGATCTGGCGATCGGCAGCAGCCTGCGGGAGGCGCTATCGTTTAAGGTCCTGATCGGGACCGCGTCAGAGATGACCAAAACTCGATGGTTGATAGAAGACACAGCGCGCACGGCGACAGTCTCCAAACGGCAGGCCCCGCCCACGCTCGCGGAAGATCCGCAAGGATGCAGGAATGCCCGCGCACTAGGTCGCACTCAGCCGTTGCCAATCGACGCAGATCCGTTACGATACCACACTATCGGCAACAAAATCCACGCCCGCCTGTACCTCTGCCGGGGGCAGATGCCTGGACGGATAGAATGCCACAGCGGAAACCGTTCCTCGGCCCAATCCGGTAGCACCCGCACCAGCGCCCTGCTGGCGAGATGGGCGCCAGCCCGAGTTCGATCGTCTGGGCGATGCCATTGCCCTCCGCGCACAAAGCCAGGGTGGTCGCCAGGTCATTCACCACCAGCCGCCCGCGCGCCTTGATCGCGCCAACCTCTCGCCCGCGACAGAACTCTCAATCGAACGGCCGACCGGTCGCCGGGTTATAGGTCCAGGTGTGGATGACGGGTTCTCGGTTGAGCCCATTGAGATAGGCGAGGATCCTCGCTTTGAGTTCGTCCTTGGATGCAACGCGAATGTGGTGGTGAAGCACGGACCGAGCCATCTCGGAGGTTCCAAGCGCTCAGCGGCGACCGACGAAAAATCGTCAAGCGCTGGAATAGAAGCGCCGCTGGCTGCGTCTCTAGCCCGGAAAGCAGCCGAATGTGCATGGGGCGCATCGGTAGCAGAACGCAAGAAAGGGCCGTACGCATGCGACGCTCGCGACTGGGTGGGTTGGTGTTTGTCTCCATCTATGGACTGGCTGTTTCCGCGTATGCGCAGGACGCCGCGGCTGGTGCGCGGATCTTCAAGTCGCAATGCAGTATATGCCACTCCCCGAAACCAGGGCGGAACATCGTCGGTCCCAGCCTGTTCGGCGTTGTCGGGCGCCATTCGGGGATGGTTCCGGACTTCCAGTATTCGTCGGCCAATCGGGCGTCCGGATTGGTATGGAATCCGAGCACGCTCGACCGATACCTCACCGCGCCGGGTCAGGTTGTGCCGGGGACGCTGATGACCTTCCCGGGGCTCAAAGATCCGCATCAGCGCGGCAATGTGATCGCCTATCTGTCCACACTGCACTAATCGGCGATTATGCCAGCCTCGCTATGGCGGTTCGGCGTCACCGCCGTTCTCGCGGCCCTGATGCTGACCGTGGCCGGTCAACCGTCACGGGCCGTCCCGTCCTTCGCTGCGCAAACCGGCGAGCCTTGCACGGCCTGTCACATCGGGGGGTTTGGGCCTCAGCTCACGCCGCTCGGCCGAGCGTTCAAGATTGGCGGCTATACCCAGACGGGCGGTTCGGGTCCGCTGTCCATGATCCCGCTGGCGGGCTTCGTGCAGAACTCGTTCACCCACACCAGCGCGCCACAGCCGACTCCCGCGGCGCCGGACTTCGGGCGTAACAACAATTTCGCGGTCGACCAGGTCAGTCTGTTCCTGGCGGGGCGGGTCAACGATTACGTCGGCGGTTTCGTGCAGGGCACGTATGACGGTATCGGGAAGGATTCCCATCTGGACAATACCGATCTGCGCGCGACCACGGTGGTCGACGCATTCGGCAGCGACCTGCGCATTGGTGCGTCGGTGAACAACGGGCCGACGGTCGAGGACCCTTATAACTCGACCTTCGCCTGGATCTTTCCGTTCATTTCATCTGGCCTCGCGCCGGTGCCGGCGGCGCAGCCACTTTTAGCGGGCGGGCTGATCGGCAATTCCATCGGGACGACTGTCTACGCCTGGTACGATCGGAGCCTTTACGTGGAGGGGGGGGTTTACAACACCTATGGCCGAACGTTGCTCAACCTGACCGGCGCGACCCTCGGGCCGGGTGCCACCGCCAATCCGGCGCCGTATGGCCGGATCGCCTATGAATGGAACTGGAATGGGCAATCGGCGCATATCGGCGCGTTGGGGCTTTATTCCAATCTCAGTCCGGCCAATGGTGAGCGCAGCGTAGACACTACTTTCGGCCGTGACAGTTATGGCGATCTCGCCATCGACGGGGGGTATCAGTTCCTAGGCAACGGCACGAACACGGCAACCCTCGACGCCATCTTCACGCACGAGAGCCAGGACCTGAACGCGTCCACCGCGCTTGGAACATCCACCGGCCCGAAAAACCACCTGGACCAGATCCGGCTGAATCTGACGTATTTCTATCAATCGACCTACGGCATCAACTTTGGATGGCAGAACACATGGGGCAATCCGAATCCGGGGCTGTTTGCACCCAATCCGATCAGCGGCAGTGCCAACGGCAAGCCGAACAGCAACAGTTACGTCATCGAAGCGGACTGGGTACCCTTCGGCAAGAGCGATTCCTGGGGCAGGCCGCTTGCCAACCTGAGGCTGGGAATCCGGTACACGATTTACACGGAGTTCAACGGAGGGACGAAGAACTACGACGGCTTTGGCGACAATGCGAGCGGCAACAACACTCTGTTTCTGTACGCCTGGCTGGCGTTCTGAATGTCCGGGCTCCGGTGCAGTTTGCAGGCCTCCCTACCTTTCAGCCCTCTGCAAGGGCTGGCAGAACCCTGTTCACCACTTGCCAACCGGCCGTACCGCCACCGGTTGTTCTCGGGACAAGCGGATTTCTTCGGTTTCTTGGCGGATGACAAGACGATCACCCTCACGCAATGTGTATGGACCCGCTCCATGCCAATTTCGACTTCGAGCATCTGCCCCCAATAGGTTATGGGAAACCGGAGTATCGCGTTGTCTTCTTACTGCGCACCCCCCGCACAGATCCGTACGTGCGGCTTTGCCCGCATACGGCTCCTGCCTCGGGTGTTTGACGGCAAAGCGAATGTCTGGCCAAGGGTGTACCGATACGGGGCTTGGGGAAGCCACTCCTCAGCCAGCTGGGCGATCCGGTCCCATGTGGTGCGGTACCTCTGGCTCCGCCGCCGCAGCGCGTGTCCCCCATGGAACCCTCACGTGACGTGGTATCGGAAGGCCACGAGTGGCCCGCTGTTGGTCGGCACGGCGTGGTGGTTGAAGAAACCTCCCACGACCCGCTTGAGCCAGCTTGAGCCGTTCTCTCCGTTTGGGGATTGGGCGTCGGCCGCGGGCCCGAAGCCGACGACGGTATCGTCCGCATAGCGAAGGATGATCATCTCGCCTGTCGCCTCCCGCTGTCGGCAGCGATTAACCCAGAGGTCGAAAGGCGTAGTGCAGGTAGATGTTGGCCAACAGCGGTGAGATCACGGATCGTTGGCCCGTCGCTCTCTCACTGGTCTTCGGGCACGCCTTGCGAGCCTGTCTCCCGCTGTGGTCCTCGTGCCGGCGTACCAGGCCCTCACTGATCATGCCAACGATTGCACCGGAATTGTCCACGATCGCCATGCCGCTGATTTTCAGCCGCGCCATCGACCTCACCCTTCGAGCAGCGATGCTTCCGGATGCGCGAAAGCCACGTCACATGTCATCAGGCTGCTTCATCCAGCATCGATCGCCCCCTTTCGTCTCGGCGCGATAGGCCACGCTATCATTAGGGTCCGCTTGCTACGTAGCCCCGCTTGTTAACGTAGTCCCGGCGTGCGACATTTGATGGGGATCAAACCCGTCCGACAGCAAAAGCCGATGAGTTTGGCAACTTGATTTGAGTCAACGCGGACAGTTCCCGCCTGCGCTAGTTCACCCGCAACCGGTCGTCATCGCCCAACCAAAAGAAGGAGGGGGTCATGTCGGAAAAAACGTCGAATGCAGGCCTATCGGTCGCAGCGTTGTTCGCTGAGCGCGATGCGCGCCGCCGGCGCGACAAGGAAGCAGAGGAGCAACTGCAGCGACGCAGGGACGAGGAGCTTGCCGACTATCGTAAGCGGCTTGACAGTTTTCAACTGACCGACGCAGTCATTCAATCCGGTCTGGCCAGGATCAGGCACGTGTTCGAGCTTGGCGAGAACGAGCTGATGTTTGCCTCCTTTCCGGCGAGCTTCTGCACGGATGACGGTCGGGCAATCATTAACGCTGGCGCGCCGCCGATCAACAAGCCGACCGAGGAAGAACTCTCCGCACGGCCGGACGAACCCGAATGGCTCGAGACAGTGCCACGAGGCGTCCGGCAGGTTTACGACTACTGGAAAGACAACCTGAGACCCGGGGGCTTCAAATTTACCGCTCGCATCATTAACTACCCTGGCGGGAAGCCTGGCGATGTCGGCCTTTTCTTCTCCTGGCCGAGAAGCAGTACGGACGAGTGATCCCAGTTCAGTGGTGAATTTGGAGTCCGCCGTCGTAGCGACGGAGCCGCGGGAGGCCGAAATGAGTGCCGTGAAGAACGTTAAAAAGGCTGAGATTAACGAGACAGCCGGAGCGACTGATGGCAAGCTCAAAGGGAAGTCCTACGAACACGAACTCGCCAAGCTCCATGTCGAATTGGTCAATCTGCAGCAATGGGTCCTGCACAAGGGTTTGAAGATCTGCATCGTGTTCGAAGGGCGTGACGGAGCTGGCAAGGGCGGTACGATCAAGGCAATCACCGAGCGTGTCAGCCCGCGCGTGTTTCGTGTGGTCGCTTTGCCGGCGCCGACCGAACGTGAGAAGTCGCAGATGTACTTTCAGCGATACATGCCGCATCTGCCGGCCGCGGGGGAGGTCGTGATTTTCGACCGCAGCTGGTATAACCGTGCGGGCGTCGAGCGGGTGATGGGTTTTTGCTCAGAGGAACAGGTAAAGCGCTTTCTTCAGATAGTGCCGGCCGCGGAGAGGGTGATTATCGAGTCCGGCGTTATTCTGATTAAATACTGGCTTGAAGTGACTGAGGCGGAGCAAACCCGCCGGCTAGAATCCCGCATCGACGACGGGAGGAAGATCTGGAAGCTGTCGCCTATGGATCTGAAGTCCTACAACCGCTGGTACGATTATTCCCGCGCGCGTGACGAGATGTTCCAGGCGACCGACACCTCGTGGGCGCCTTGGTATGTCGTTCGCTCCGATGACAAGAGGCGGGCGCGACTGAACGTCATCACCCACCTGTTGAAGCACATCCCCTACGAAGAAGCGCCGCGAGAGAAAGTCAAGCTGCCGAAGCGGCAGGATCCCCAAGGCTATAGCGAACCCGACTATCCCTTCAAGGTTGTCCCCGAATTGACATGGCCGAGGTGAATACTCCGGGACGGCGACACACGGCCAACGGCTGAAGCAGAGGAAGGTCAGAACAAGACGCGGCCCGCCCAATGTTAACTTGGGCTGGCCGGCGACTAGATTAAGCGAGGTTGATGGAAGGACCGCCCTGGACCGTGGTAAACGCTATTGCCCTCCCGGAGTTGCCGCGTGCCGTAACGTAAGCACCATCGATGAGGCCTGAACTGACGAAACGGCCGCCCTAGAGCGTGATCCGCACAGATGGAATCACCGAAGCGGTGAATCACGCTCTCAAACAGAGAGGTAGAGCGGGTTCCGTGAGCCAACGCGAATGGAAACCGCTCTAGCACGTTTGGCCAGACATACCGAGAATGCAAGGAGGTCAAGTCAGGAATTTCGGTCAAAATCTGTCGATCCATATTGACTTGGATACGGGAGGGCGTGGCCTGTCGACCAAGCAGGTCGCTGAGAATTCGTGGCAGGCTGTGAAGCACTTCAGAAAGAGGCAGGCCCGCGACGGCCCCGGGAGCGGAAGCGCCGGTAAACCCCGCGCCGTCCGTTCGGCCGTTTCGAAATGTCCGCCGCATCGCATTCACCGTCCTCCCACCCGGGGCCAGACAAGCATGATCGCGCTGAACGAAACGTCCCCGACGCCTGAATCATGCGATCAAGCAAAGAGATAGAGGATTTTGGGCCTGCACAGTCAGGCTGAAAATGGTCTAGCCCGGGAGGCTTTCACTCGGCCAGCCAACCCTGGCGCGACGGATGACAGAGCCGTGGCGCGCAACAAGACATCGCGCGATGGATCACATCAAAACGGAGGCGGCGCTGGCTGCACCGGCTTCGGGCCGAATGCCCGGGCGATGTCCCGCTGTGGGCGGCTGATTTTGGATATGGCGAGTTGCCGAGCATACTCCCGGTCACTGAGTTGCTTGTATTGCGGGCTCGTCAGTGAGGCGAGGAACGCCACTACCTCGTCGATCTCCGACTCCGACAGCGCCAACGGCTGCATGTCCTTGTCGAGCCAGGGGTCCGTGATTCCATCGCCCTTGTTGTAATGATCCATCACATCCCACAATGTTTGCATCGACCCGTCATGGAAGTAGGGCGCCGTCACGACAACATTTCGCAGGCCGGGCGTTTTGAACGATGCGATGTCACCCCGCTTCCTCGTAACGAGGAAGCGCCCGAGGACCGACATCTCGCCGGTGATCGCTGTGTCGTCGATAGCCGCCAGATCTCCTTGCGCCAGCTCGCGCTCAGCCTGCTGCGCCAAGGGAGCGACGCGATGCCGCAGGATTCCGACGCCAATGTTATGAAAATCGTTGTCGATGAAGAGCGTTGTATCCCGTTGATTCTCGGTCAAGGCATGGCAGAGGTGACACCGGGCCTTGGTATTGAACAATTCCCAACCGCGTTTGGCCGCGTCGCTGATGGCGTTTTCATCTCCCGCGATGAAATGGTCGAACGGGGAATCGAATGAAGCCAACGTCCGTTCGTAGGCTGCAATAGCGCTCAACATATCCGGCTCGTTCACACCCCGGCCGAACGCTTGCCCGAATTGGGTCTGGTAATCCTTGTCGCTGGCGATCCTGGACACAGCATCCCCGATACTGGCCGAGCCCATCTCAAAAGGGTTGGTAATCGGCAGTGCCGCCTGCTGCTCCAGCGTAATGACCCTGCCGTCCCAAAACTGATGTTTGTTATAGAGGGCATTCAGAACGGTTGGGGCGTTGCGTTGGCCGATCCGGCCGTGGATGCCGACTGATACCGGCCTGCCATCGGTGAAGGCGCGATCCGGGTCGTGGCATGTGGCGCAGGCGACAGTGCCGTCACCTGAGAGCCGAGGCTCGAAGAACAGCTTCTGACCCAATGCAACTCTGGCATGCGTGAGCGTCGCCGGCGAGATAACATACTCGGTCAAGACCGTGGGGAAGCCAGCCTGATCCGATGAGCGAGGCTCGGCCAGCGGACTTGGCCTTGTCAGCGGCGGTGCCTCCCCTGGCGCCAGAGCGAGCGGCGGGCCGACGCCAGTGTCTTCACTCACGGCCGTCGCAGGAAGCAACGCGCAACTACACGACAGGGCAACCGCCAGGGAGGTGATGCGCATCAAACAGCCTTTGCTTTTCGGCGGAACGCAACGCGGAAAGAAGCGCATAGGCCCGCTCCTCAACACTGCATCCGCAGCCTCAAATTCGGGTGGCTGCACGCTCGGTGACCTCCAGCACTGTATACCTGCGTCCGATCGGGCGGAAGCGTCAATCGAGGCCACACGGTGACGCTTGACCTACGTTGGGACGCTGACCGCGGTGATACCAGGACGTTTACGTATCTATTCCCCGTCGTGGCGACAAAATATAGTGAAAGTAATACTGTATTCCTTTTAATTTCTGAATGTCGAGGCAGGCTATATATATCGGACGTTGCAGTTCAACCAACGCGCAACCTCGAGACTAACGCCTTTATACCTGGAGCATGCAAAGATGCCGAATGACGATATCAACCACCTTGGCCGCCTTCGCGACACACTTTTCGATCATCCCCTTTATACAAATATCGTTTCTGTTGGCGACCTTAGGTGCTTCATGGAAGACCACGTTTTTGCCGTTTGGGATTTCATGTCGATGCTTAAGCGGCTGCAGCAAGACATGACATGCACAACAGTGCCGTGGCTTCCTGCGGATAATCCTAAGGCCGCCCGTCTGATCAATGATATCGTGATCGGTGAGGAGACGGATGTCGATCCCGATGGCCTCTTCGTCAGTCATCTCGAGTTGTATCTGCGCGCCATGAAGGACGTCGGCGCCAGCACTGTCCAGTTCGACACCTTCTGCGCGATGGTGCGGGCAGGCGATCCGGTCGAGGTGGCGCTGACGCGGGTCGGCGTGGCGCGCCACGTGCGTGCGTTCGTCACGAACACGATGATGCTGGCCAATACAGGCACGACGGAAGAGGTCTTGGCAGCCTTCTTTTATGGTCGCGAGGACATCATCCCGGAGATGTTCCGCCGCCTTCTCACGAATCTCTATGGCACGAACTACGAACACCATGACCTGCGCCATTTCATCTACTACATCGATCGGCACATCGAACTCGATGGCGACAGCCATGGCCCCAAGGGGAAAGAATTGCTGGAGGATTTGCTGAAGAACGCCCCGGGTAGGGCCGGGCGAGCCATGCGCACTGCCTGCAGAAGCATCGAGGCGCGGATCGCCCTTTGGAACGGCACATTGGGCAAGCTTCGCGACGGCCACAAGGTGAGGGCGGCGGCGCAAGCATAGCCCTTGGCGTGGATTGTCCTAAGCCGGCAGAGCCGGAACCAATAGGTTTGGGTGTAACATCCCCTGCTGGAATGTCATCTAGCGGGGGGCTGCATCTCTGATCTCAGAACCTGTGTGTAGATAGCACGTGCCGGTTCGATGCGACTATGGCGATCTCGTGTTATTCGGGCGCCGGGGCTCTGTTAGCACTCGCGCCAAGGTTTTCGTTTCACCAGAGCGTGATCCGTACAGATGGAATCACCGGAGCGGTGAATCACGCTCTCCAACAGAGAGCTAGAGCGGGTTCCGTGAGGCAACGCGAATGGAAACCGCTCTAGGGAGTGACCAAGCCAAACGACTCCGATTTAAAGGTTAGGCCGCCAGAGCAGACGGCGGCGTCCCGCAAACCGATCTCAGAGCCGGCCACCGCCCCCGCCGTCACCTGAGCAGCCAAATTGCGCCGATGGCGCACCATTATGTCCGAAAATAGTCGCAACGCGGGTCGACTTTGTAGTCCCGCGCACGTGCTCCGGCGTCCCTGTCGCAGCGAACGCTGCGAATGGAATGCGGGAAACAAGGGCGGAGGCCCCGCCGGCCTTTACCCCTCGATCGCCGTCCATGACGCATCCTGGCGGCCAGACTCAACAGCCGCAGCGATGAAGCGCATGCCGCGCAGCCCATCCTCGATCCCGGGTACCAGCAGACTGACCGGATCAGGCGCGCGTCCGTCGATCCGTGCGGTGATCTGTTCCGCGAGGTCCCGATAGAGTTGCGCGAAGGCCTCCAGATAGCCCTCTGGATGGCCGGCCGGAATGCGGCTCGCATGCGCCGCGACGGCGGAAGCGCCCGCGCCCCCCCGGCGGATCGCTCTGCGCACTTCGCTGAACGGGGTATGCCAAAGCGTGTTCGGCTGCTCCTGCGCCCACTCAAGACCACCTTTTTCGCCGTAGACGCGCAGCCGCAGCGCGTTCTCGTTGCCCGGCGCGACCTGGGAAGACCACAGCATGCCCCGCGCACCGCCGGCGAACCGCAACAGCATGTGCGCATTGTCGTCCACGGCTCGTCCGGGCACAAATGCCCGCAGGTCGGCCGCCAGGCTTTCGCACCGCAGTCCTGTCACGAACTCCGCCAGGTTGAAGGCGTGCGTGCCGAGGTCGCCGACGCACCCGGCCGCACCTGCCCGCGCCGGATCGGTGCGCCACGCTGCCTGCTTCTGGCCGGTTTCCTCCAACGGCGTCGTCAGCCAGTCCTGTGGGTATTCGACTTGCACGATGCGGATCGTGCCCAGTTCGCCGCACGCCACCATCGCGCGCGCTTGCCGCACCATGGGGTGGCCCGTGTAGTTGTGCGTCAAACCGAACACAATGCCGGCGCGGCGGACGGTGTCGGCCATGGCCTGGGCGTCTTCCAGGCGGTGCGCGAGCGGCTTGTCGCAAATCACGTGGAAGCCGCGACTGGCAAACGCCTGAACGGGGGCTGTATGCATGTGGTTCGGCGTTACCACGGCGACGACGTCGATGCGGTCCGGGCGCTGCGCTTCCCTGTCAGCCATTTCCTGATAGCTGCGATACGCCCTGTCGGACGCGATATGCAGCTCGGCTGCGCTGGCTGCGGCACGGTCGGGATCGGCTGACAGCGCGCCGGCCACGAGTTCATAACGATCGTCCAATCTGCGCGGCGATGCGGTGGACGCCGCCGATGAAAGCGCCCTGGCCGCCGCCGACCATGCCCAGGCGGAGCCGCCGTAGGGCGCCCGCCGCCGTTCGACCCTCGATAGCCATCTCAGCCGATCCCCAGCAACTTGCGGTTGACGTCCATGTCGGCGCCGCTGGCCGCGAAGTCGTCGAACGCCTTGGACGTCACATTGATGATGTGGCCGGCGATGAACGGCGCGCCCTCGGCGGCACCCTGCTCGCTGTCCTTGATGCAGCATTCCCATTCCAGGACCGCCCAGCCGTCGAAGCCATACTGCGACAGTTTCGAGAAGATGGCACCGAAATCCACCTGACCGTCGCCGAGCGAGCGGAACCGCCCAGCCCTTTGCGCCCAGGGCTGGAATCCGGAATACACGCCTTGGCGGCCGGTCGGGTTGAACTCGGCGTCCTTGACATGAAACATACGGATGCGTTCGTGGTATATGTCGATGTAGTCCAGGTAGTCGAGTTGTTGCAGCACGAAGTGGCTCGGGTCGTACAGGATGTTGCAACGCTTGTGATTTTCCAGGCGCTGCAGGAACATCTCGAAAGTGATGCCGTCGTGCAGGTCTTCGCCGGGATGGATCTCGTAGCACAGATCAACTCCAGCTTCATCGAAGGTGTCGAGGATCGGACGCCAGCGCCGGGCCAACTCGTCGAACGCGGTTTCTACGAGCCCGGCAGGACGCTGCGGCCACGGATAGATGAAGGGCCAGGCGAGCGCGCCCGAGAACGTGGCATGAGCCGTCAGCCCGAGATTGCGTGACGCCTTGGCCGCCAGCATCAGTTGGTTCGCCGCCCACGCCTGCCGCGCCGCAGGGTTGCCCCGGACCGCTGGTGGGGCGAAGCCGTCGAACGCGAGGTCATACGCCGGGTGAACCGCGACCAGCTGGCCTTGCAGATGCGTCGACAGCTCGGTCAGTTCCACACCAGCGTCACGCAGAATACCCTTGATCTCGCTGCAATAGGCCACGTTTTCTGCCGCTTTCGTCAGGTCGAACAGGCGCCCATCCCAGGAGGGAATCTGCACGCCCTTGTAGCCGTGCCGGCGCGCCCAGCCGGCGATCTCCGCAAGGTTGCTGTACGGCGCGGCATCCGCGGCAAATTGCGCGAGGAATATTGCCGGTCCCTTTATTGTCTTCATCGCGATCACGTGGTTCCCCTCAATGGTTATATGTCCCTGTGCCGGAATTGCGCCTGCCCAACCTCCGTGCGCAAGCAAATCCACGCGAATGTGACGCGTCCGGAAAACTGAACATCCCGCGATAAAGTGTGTTCACGATATCGAACAAGCACGGTTCGTATCGCCTGGAGCGAGTTGAAAAAACCGGTCCTGATTATTGCCGAACAGACACGACCGAAATCCTGTTTCTGGCTGAATTCTATCTAGTGGGAGGACGTCTTGTTTTTTGCGTTACTAAGCCTTGCTTGCCCTGGAAAGACTAGGCAGGCAGGAGCGGCGTCAGGGACAGGACGGCAAGATCGCTCACAAAGACCGCATAACGCGCATTTCTGTAAAGTTGTGCTCGCGGTTTCGTCAGGTAATCGTGCCTCAGGAGCGGGCTGTGCGACCCGGACGTCCACCTTTGGTGCCCGTTTGCTCGTGCTGCCGGCGAGCGTGCAGCCGTTGGTCAATTCGACCGCCACCTGCTCCTCGGTCGCGGCCTTCAGCCCTTGCGCCAGGTTCGGCGGAAAGGGCGGGTCATGTTATCGGCCCAGACCAGCTCGGAAGTGCCTTGGCTCCCAATCAGGTTGATCTTGGCGTCGCCGTCCCCGAACCCGTGGACATGTGCCGGCGGATGGTCATTGACGTAGGTAACAACGCGCAGGCCATCGGCACGCAGCACAGTAACGATGTAAGTGTAACCCATCGTGACGGGTTTTTCGAACAGGATCGGTCCCGCACCATCTATGTCGACAACGTCCCGTCCAGTGCCGCAGGTCACCGTCCCGCTTTATTGCGTGCCGGGAGTTGTGCTGGCGCAATTGACGGCGTCACCGCCGCGGCCGGAACCGTCGGCGCCAGCTCCGCCGCACTCGTCCGCGGGCAGGCTTGGTAAAGCCGGACCATCCGCCCCCACGTCCGGGCTTCGTGCTGACGAAAGGCTCCCCACCAACCGCGCCGAGCACGTCGGCAATGCCGTCAGCGGAGCGGGATTAGGTTTGCGATTGTGGCTGAGGTTCATACCCTTGCCCTCACTCCCGCGCAGCCTCCGTTTCGGGTAAGGGATCGATGCCGGGTTCCTGGCGGACATGGGCGTATTTCTTCGGATCGGCGAAGCGGCCATCCGTCATCAACGCACGGAGTTCGGAGAGCCCCGCCTCGGTAAAGAACAGCCGCGGCAGCTTTTGGTTGGTGTCGAGCCGCATCAGCCCGCGATCACAAGCTCCTTGGCGACCGGCGCGAGCTTTGGCCGTGCGGCAGGTGACCAGCCCCGTTTAGTCCGACCGAACTTCTGACACCACCGTCCCTCCGTCTCGTAGGAGGAGGCGACAACACCGCGCTCCGCCAGGATCAGTTCGCCATCCCGCAGGCTCAGGCTGAACGCCTGGTACGGCCATGCCCGCATGGCTGATGATCTCGGCAGGGAACCGATAGCGGCAGTGAGGCTCGGGTCCTCGCGGCATGCTGCCGGTCTCACCCACCTTCAGGCGACCTGCCAGACCCGGTTACCGTGACAATGCCACTCGAAGCCCTCGGAGCCAAGGCTTCCGCCGCCGCTGCGATCATCCTCGGGGCGATGGGGCTGGGGCCATGCCAACAGCCAGCGCTACTATAAGAGCCTTTCGCAAAGCTGACGTCGAACCGTACCGTTTGACGATGCTGGACACGCGGGCTGACAGGTTCCGTGTGCTGGCCGGAGACTCGCGAAAAAATTCGTTGAGCGCTGGAATAAAGCGCTGCCGGCTTCGTCGTTAAGCCTGAAGATAGCCGCATGTGCCTGACGCGCATCGGTAGGAAGAACGCACGAAAGGGTCGTACGTATGCGACGCTCGCTATTGGGTTGGTTGTTTGTCTCGATCTACGGACTGGCTATTTCAGCGCATGCGCGGGACGCGGCGACGGGTGCGCGGGCTACTGCGGCCTCCGAGCATTAGAGGACCTGGCATACAACGCTCACAGCGTTCCGGTACGCCTGGATATATGGTGCGTTTAAGTAAGCATTACCCCATCAAGCAGGAAGGAACAGCGATGCTCGACTCTAGACCAGGTATCGATATGACATCGTCTAACGAAAATAAAACGCCGGCCTCGAGACGGCGTTCACTGTTGAAAGGTCTGGCGATCGCCGGTGGTGTGGTCTCCGCCGCCACGATGCGCCCGTCGATCAGTAAGGCGAACCAGGGTCAGCCGGCCACGCCGGGCGACATCGCTATTCTGAGCTTGTTGGCCGCCGCCGAGCTTATCGAGGCCGATCTCTGGCAGCAGTACGCCGAACTGGGTGGAGTCACAACCGGCACGCAGAATCCCTATCAGCTCGCACTGCAGAACCTTGATTCGGACGGATCGCAATATATTACGAGCAATACGACCGACGAACAAAGTCACGCGACGTTCTTGAACGCCTACCTTGCATCCATCGGCGCGGAACCGGTCAACCTCGACAATTTTCGGACTCTCCAAGGCAGTCAGGCGACCGGCGCCGCCGGAACCGGCAGGCTCACGAACCTCATGCAGCTCAAGGTGGACACCAGTTGGTACACCCGCTATCGCAGCTCCACAAGCCCCGATTTCGGTGCGACCTTTCCCCAGGCGCTCCCAGCCCTGTCCGCTGGGCGGTTTACCGCGATTCCTCAGACCGACGCCGATTTTTCGAATGCCGCGCATATTCAGGCGATCGCAAATACCGCCGCATTCCACTTCGGCGCAATCGAGCAAGCAGGCTCCAGCCTCTACGCCGCGATGTCGCAGAAAGTCACCAGCGCCGAGGTGCTTGAGATAACGCTGGGTATCGGAGGCGACGAGATCTGCCACTTCCTGGAATGGGTCGACTTCTCGGGCAACGGCGTGCAGCCGCCCGTCGCTCCCCTCACCGATCCAACCAACGGCTTGACGTTCCCCAACTTCAACGTGCCACCCAATCCCCTGCTGCAGACCAATCTCATCTTCCCGGTACCATCCCAGTTCATCAACGCCGATCTACCGCTTTGTTCAGTGATCCGCCCGATCACCAGCGCTGGCATCACCGCCATCGACGCCATTAAAGGACTGAGGAACAGCGGTCTGTTTATTGGGCAGCCCCGAGCATTCATTGATTTGTTGTTGAGCCTGGCCGCCAAAGCCGATGCAGCGCAGCGCTTCAGCTGAAGTCGTCGGCCAACCCGCGGTTCGTTGCACAATGCGAGGGCCGCCGAGAAACAAATCGCGCCAAAACTGTTGACCGCGTTACCGGCCTGCCGCCCCTCAGGCTTCAGACGATCGACACCGCGACCTGCCATATCGGGTTTCGGTACGTTGTCAGACCTGGCTCGCGGTGGTGAGGCACCCGCCCGGAATCTGTCCAATGTCTCAGTGGTTTACGATTCCGGGGGTGCCTAAGCTGCGGGAGCAGCCGAGAAACCGTCTCAAACCTGGGGGGTTTGCCGCCCATCAATCCGGGCGGAGCACACGGAAAGCGGGATGACCAGGGTCGCGATGACTTACCGGCTTCGTTCTACCCCCAGGATTGAGACGATTTCAGCGGGAAGCATATCATGCTCGGCACCACCCTTGTTCGCGGTCTGGATCTGTCTTGCGGAAATGATACGAATTTGGTCAGCGTGCGGGCGCCGGGCGGTCGGTGGCTGCGACTATCTCAGTCGGCCATACTGATTCTGGGCTCACCACGCTCTGGCACTACTTGGCTGGCAAAGATATTCGATAGTCACCCCGACATCCTCTATCGGCACGAGCCAGATGAGCTGACATTGCCGGAACCGGGTCTGGACCCGGCCGAACAGGTTCGGCGATGGCTGCGACAACGTGGGCTGCGCGCCGCGGCCAAGCGTCCTGAGTTCTCAAAGTCCTGGCGTCAGGCACCGTTGGATCATGTTCGGCGGGGGATGGTCGCGGCCTTGGCGCTGGCGCAGCGGCTGCCGATATCGTCGCGCGCCGCCAAACGGATCGGCATTCCCGACCTTGTCGCCCCGAACCGGTGGGGATCGGTCCGTGCCGCACTGAAGCTGGTGAACTGGGATGGCAGCCTTGTCGCACGCACGATGCCGGACGCGCGTTGCATTCCTTGCGGTCAGGTCGCGTCGCTCCTGGCAGGGCTCGCCGCCAGTAAGTTTGTCCCAGAGAGTACCCCACTCGACATGGCTATCGCCTCGGCGTGGGCCGAACGCTCAGGCGTCGATGCAGACCGGTTTCGTGGGCTGCCCGCTGCCGCCAAATACGCCTGGCGCTGGCGGGCATTCAACGAACCGGCGGTTGCGGCCCTGCGGGGCCTGCCCAACGCCAGGGTTGTGATCTACGAAGACCTGTGCAGCCGGCCCGAAGCGACGGCGCGGGATCTGTTTGCCTTCGCCGGCGTGCAGTGGCACGCCCAAAGCACCGAGTTCCTGGACACCAGCACGAGGCACGAGGGGCGGGAAGGCTATTATGATGTGTTTCGATCCACCGAGATTGTCGCAGATCGCTGGCGGCAGACGATGAGTTTGGCCGATCAGGAGGCAGTGCGGATGGTTCTTTCCACATCTGAGCTCGGCCGCTGCTGGCCTGCCATGGTGCATTCGGAGGTGTAGGACTTCAAGCGCCGGGCGCGATGTTGTTACACAGGGCCGCGAGTTTGCGCCGGCATCCCGGACAGCGCCCGTGCCGCAAGCGCCACTTCGCACGCTCCAGACCCCGAACCGCCTCGTCGGCCAGGTGCCTGCCGGCTGTGTCTCTGCCAAGGCCACGGGCCGCCTGCAACGCGTGCCCGAAGCGCACGGCGGCGTGCCACCAGTCCAGCACGATCGTGGCCTTCGGCAGCGCCTCGCGCTGCAGCCGCCACAGCCCGGCGTCGCCATCGCACAGCACGGTCGCCGGCGTGTCCGAATGTATCCCGGCCACGGCGAGCGCCTGCTTGAACTCGTCGGAGGCGATGGTGGGGCCGTTGCTCCGGAAAGCGAAACGGGACTGGATGCCACGGGCGTCGATCACCTGGCCGCGACCCCTCAAAATGGCGCTCCTCCTGTCGGTGCCTGCTGTGGACGTAACCGCCATCAAGCCCAACCACGACGGGTTCGGCGGGCTGCGTCGTGGTCGGCTTTGCCGTCTCGGCGGGATGCGTCTGCACAACGGCCTCGCCGACCCGCAATGTCCTGTTCCGCACCGTGCCCGCGTTCTGCGCTTCGCTGATCGGAAGCAACTCCGACAGCAGGGCTGCGACTTTGCCGAACGGCGCCAGCGCCGCATATCGCGTGGTCTCATACGCCAATTCAGGCGCCGCCTCAAGGTCGAGGACGAATCTCTTGGCCCCTCCCGAACCCTGGCAGGGGCAGGCAAGCAGGCGCCGAACCCGGATCGGCACGTGGCCGAACAGGAACGGAACGTCGCACTGCAATAAACCCTTGCTGGCTTGGACGCCTCCGCAAGCCTCGCACGAGCGGCGACACTCGGCAACAACGGTTAGCGGCGCCGGGTCCATCTCTGCCTGGAGTGCGGCCGTGAGTTGTTTCGCCTCCGCAAGCCGGAGCTCGACGTCGGCCAAGCTGGTCTGCTCATCGCGCTCGAGACGTGCGACCTCCACCTCCGTCCCGGGGAATAACCGTGCCGCTGGTGCGTCTACTTAGGCGGCTTCCTCAGGAGTGGTATAGTGGATTCAGATTCCTGGCTTCGATCGGCGGTGAAATCCAACGGCCGCTACACCCGCACTGCGCAGGCGCTGCACTGGATAACAGCCGCGCTCATGGTCATCGTTCTGCCGCTTGCCTGGGTTATGGTGAACATGCCTCAAACGGCACATGGTCGTGGCTTGCTCTTCACCCTCCATAAGTCCATCGGACTGACAATCGTGGCGCTTGTCGCCTGTCGCCTCGCGTGGAGGGCAAAGCATCCGGCTCCGCCCCTTGAGGGTGGCCTCGCTCAATGGGAGAAAGCAGCGGCCGTCGCATCACACTGGATCCTTTATGTGGTTCTGGTTGGCATGCCTGTTAGCGGATGCCTGCTCGATGTGGCGGGTGGCTACCCGAATTCCTATTTCGGCCTGTTGTCCCTACCCGTTCTTCCAAAGTCTCCACCCCTTTATAGTGCCGCTACTTGGGTCCACGTCGCGTTCGGACAATGGCTTGTCTACGCGCTCATACTTCTGCACGTCGCTGCATCGATTTGGCACGTCGCCGTCCGGCGAGATGGCGTGCTCGACCGAATGCTACCAGAGCAGGAGCGGGGGCAGGGATGAGGTCACGAGTTCTCGGGGGCTGAAAGGGCCCCCGCTCCAGCTGGCCTCATCAATATTCTCGCTCGGTTGGAGCCGCAAGAAAGGACCGATATTGACCGAATACGCCGAAGGCACCAATGACCGAGACCGTGCTGGATGGATGCGCACGTGGCGAAATATCGGCTGCGGCCTCGAGGTACCACTGGAATTGCTCGTTACGATCTCCGTGGCGAGATCTGACACAACGAGGCAGGCGCCGGTTAGTCTGTTTTGCAACATGAGGCTTGGCGCATTGGAACCTCCCGTCCAAGGCAGATGTGTAGGGTGCAATGCCGACTGGTTGCAGTTTATCCGAGGTTCAACTCGAGTTCGGAACAATAGGATCCGTCCGGGGTACTGTAAAAGCGGTGGTCATCGCCCTGGCTTCTGCCCCAGGGCGGCATGACAGATCAGCCCCCGTCAGGCAGCCGGCTGCAGAATGCTGCGCAGTCCGGCATTCTCGCGCAGTAGCTGGCCGAGCAGGGTTCGGCCCGATATAGCGTGTCCGACGAACCGTTATTAGCATCAAGTAGGCCAGCCATTTATATCCTCCTTGGTTGGTTTTCAGGAACGTCGGTCACTCTGGCCGGATTGTGCCGACGAGTTGGTGCGGAACGTCAGACGTTTCTTAAGAATATATATATTTCTTGTCCCACTATTCAATGATCGACAGCTCCGTTCTCGCAAGCGACACAAGGTTGCATCTCACTAAGTAACCCGGCTTGTTTGCGGTTCAGTCAAAAGGCGGTTTAGCTGCCGTCTACGTTCGATGCGCCGTTCGCGGTTTTCGGCGCCTGCCCCTGGTCTGGCCGTGCCAGAGTTGGATCCTGCGCCTCTCGGCCGCAATCTTGTTAGCGGCCCACACCGACCCTTAGGCCCGCGGTCTGATAGTTTGGGGTATGCCCTGGGCCGAGGCGACAGCATCGCCCAGGGCCAGAGCGGCAACGGCGGCAAGAATAATGGTTTTCATTTGGATTCGGTTCCAGTCCGCTTTAGTTTTCTTATCGCGTACTAAGCGATGAGTGCTCCGCACCTGACTATCACTGGGCGGACCACAATGCTGATACCCAGTCCGACGCCATTGCGTCTATAGGTACGTGTACCGGGTCCATCGGTTGTTGATGGAAATCCACATGATGTTATCGCTGGAATATAAGAGCGATGTGTGCTTCAGTCGGGCCGGCGAGGCAAGAAAGCGGTATGACCATCCTGGATAGAATGCATTCTCGCGGGCCCATAATGGCGAACGTGCGCATCCATGCGGGGAATCCGTTCGTCGTCGTGTCTACCTACGCGATGCTGTACGTTGCGCTGGATTGGATCAGCTTTGTCCATGTGCTGCCGGCGGTCGGCTTCACCATGTGGAACCCTCCACCCGCTTGCGGGCTTGCGCTTCTGCTGATCAAGGGCCTCGGGTATGCGCCCGCCTTGTTCGTGGTGAGTTTGATCTCGGATGGATTAGTCGCCGGATTGCCGGCCGGACTCGCTCCGACGTTCGTTGCCGACGCGACTATTGCAACGGGTTACACGATCCTCGCCGTCGTTCTGCGACGCCTCTCCTCCGCCGCAGATAGCTTTCAGAAAGTGGCCGACATAGCCTGGTTTCTGCTGGTCGGCGTGCTGGGTGTGGCGGTGATCGCATGCTCGACCACCGGCGTGTTCGTGCTGATGCATGCGCTGCCCCCTGCGCAATTTGAATCAGCCTTGGATCGCTTCTGGATCGGCGACCTCACGGGTATAGTCGGCTTGCTTCCGGCTTTGTTGACCATACGTTCGGCCCGCCAGGACTGGGACAAACGGCTCTCCTGGCGGCACTTGATCGACATCACCGCGTTTCTGCTCGGGCTGGCGCTAGCACTATACATCATCTTTGGTGTGGCGGGCGAGCGAGAGCCCCACTTCTTCTATCTTCTCATGCTGCCCGTGATCTGGATTGCGGTTCGACGAGGCCTGCCCTGGAGCGCGATGGCGGTTTTGATTACCCAGTTCGCGCTCATAGCCACGGTGACCACGCTTGCCTATCCGTCGAAGGACTTCCTGTCGTTCCAGGTTCTGTCACTCACGGTCGCCGCCACCGGATTGCTGGTCGGTGCGGTCGTTACGGAACGTCAGCGGGCCGAGATCAGCATGCGCCGGCAGCAAGCAGAACTGGAACGAATGGCGAGGCTCACAACGGCGGGGGCGCTCGGAATGGCTGTGGCGCACCAGATCAGTCAACCGCTCAGCACGATCGCGACCTACACCCACGCTTGTTGCCAGCTCTTGCGCACGGCTTCCGCAAACCGGGAGATTCTCGCCGAGACGATGGCGAAAGCAGAGGCAGAGGTGGTGCACGCAGGCGTTATTATCGATCGGCTACGCGATTTCCTCTCCAGCGGCAACGCCCGCCTCTCACCGGTTGACCTCGGCGCGGTAGTCCGCGAAGTGGTGGCGGCCTTGACCGACGGCTGCGCCCGGCATGGGGTCAACGTTCAGGTCTGTGCGCCACCCGTGGCGCCGATCGTCGTTGACCGGCTTCAGATAGAACAGGTACTGGTCAATCTCATTCGCAATGCTATTGAGGCAACGGCGGGACAGGAGGGCAGCGGGAAGCGTATCAGCGTTGGGATCCAAGACGTCGGCGACGAGGTCGAAGTCGTCGTTGAGGACGACGGGCCGGGCGTTTCGGCCGAGATCGCGCAGTGCTTGTTTGAGCCATTCGGAACAAGTAAGCGCAACGGAATGGGACTCGGACTCTGGCTTAGCCGCGAACTCGTTGATCGGCACGGTGGTCGCATTTGGTGGGATCCCGCCGCCGTCGTCGGAGCACGTTTCGTTTTCCGTTTGCCGCGGAAGGCTGATTGATTGCCCTCAAGCGCCGAGCCGGCGATTTGCGTCGTCGAGGATGACGCAGCAATGCGGGACGCCTTGCGCCTTCTGCTGCAGGGCGCCGGCTTCGAGGTTTTCTCGTATGCGACCGCCGAAGAATTTCTCGCGGATGTGGATTGCCCACGCGCCTATTGTCTCCTGACGGATGTGCGCCTGCCCGGCATGGACGGCATTGCGCTGCATCGGCATCTTGTATCGCTCGGGGCCGACCCTACCGTCGTGATGATCACCGGGCACGGCGACATTCCAATGGCCGTGTCGGCACTCAAGGCCGGTGTCGCGGACTTCGTGGAGAAGCCGTTTGATCCAACGGTTCTCCTGGAATGTCTCCGCGCGGCCGCGCAGCACGCAGCCGCTTCATACCAGCGCAAAGCGAACGCCGCAGAGATCACGCGACGCCTGGCCGATCTCACGCCGCGAGAAGTCCGAGATTCTCGGCATGTTGGTCGAAGCGCAGCCCAACAAAGTCATAGCGGCAAGGTTGGGCATCAGCGTGCGGACGACCGAGCACCATCGTGCCCACATCATGGAAAAAATGCAGGCTCGATCGTTTTCGCATTTGATTCGAATGGCGCTTGCGATTGGCTGATGACTGAATTGCTGAGGCGATCACTCACAACCCCCGTCCGCGACGGGAACATGGAAATCTGTGAAGATTGTTCCGGTACGGTAGGTATGACGTTCACGGAACGAGTGTGAGCTGGTGGCGAAGGCTCTGGTGCAATTTGCAGGCCTCCCCAGCCCTCTGGTGAGTTGAGGGCGGCGAGATGGCTGGGTTCCTGAGTTTGGATGAGCAATTCGAAGCGGTTCGCGGACTGGAACGCGCGAAATGGCGCTTGTGGCGTGGGCGTTGGCCGGGATGCCGGCGCAAACTCGCGGCTCTATGCCGCTGGCGCCGCACAGCTCTATACTCGGCATGGCAGGCACCGGGCGCCTGGGACACCACGTCGGCGAGCTGCTGGCCTATCTCGGGCCGAACGGGGGAGCGCTGGTCCATTACGCCCCTCGGCGCCGGAATAGAGCATGATCGCGCTGAGCGGAACGTCCCCTGCGCGTGAATCATGCGATCAAACAAAGAGATAGACCATTTTCGGCCTGCACAGTCAGGCTGAAAAATGGTCTAAGCGAAGCTTTCGCCGACGCGGACCTGCGGCACGCACTCGTCCGAAAAGTGCAGCAGCTCGACGCCCGCCCGCTGTCCGAGCTGATGGACCTGCTGGCCCAGGTTCGGCCTGCCGCGGCCTTTCCGACGGCTCACCCAGGCATTCAGTGACCCTTGTCGTAAAAGGAGACCCACCACCATGAAACGACTTTACGGATTGACAGTCGTGTTCGATGGCCCTTTTTCCAGGCCGGCACCCCGATCAATTCGGCCTCAAGCGTGATCAGTCCGAGAGCCGAATTGTTATTCAGCTGCCGTCAGGTAACCCACCGGGGTTTCGCGGCGCGTCCGAGGGTGTCGGTTCAGCCTGTCGATCCCAACCTCCGGCGGTCAGGGTGCCCGACCGGCCGGGCTGATGCTTTCGACCACCTCGCCAGGCGTCGCGAAATGATCGGTCAGGCGTCCGTTTTCGCGCGGGTCAACTCACTGGCCAGCGGCGCGTGGTTCAACAGGGCAGCCAGGATCGTCCCTCCGGCGGCATTCCCCAGGAATGTTGGGACGAGGAAGCGGAACGTGTAGTCACGGAGGGTGGCGTGGCCGGTGAAGACGGCGAACGCTGCCTCCACCGATCCGGCGATGATGTGAGGGAACTGGCAGATCGCGATGACGTAGGTCAGCAAGATGATGATCATGGCCCGGCTGGCGTCGGCGGAGGGCAGCAGCCAGACCATCAGCCCGATCAACCAGCCAGCCGAACCGCCTGTCACCAGGGTATGCCAAAATGGCCCCTTCAGCGGGACGGCGGAGAGCTGCGACATCGCCTGGATCGTCGAGTCCGGGAAAATTCCCGGTTCGGCGGCGATGGCGGCGAAGACCCAGGTGGCGGCGATGTTGGCGGTCAGAACGATCGCCCAGACGCGCAGGGCCAGCAGAAGGGTGCGCAGGGTGCGCCGCGTCAGTGCTGGAATGATTGCCGTCAGCGTTGTCTCGGTAAAGAGCTGCTGGCGCCCGAGGATGACGATGAGGAATCCCACCGAGTAGCCGAATCCGGATACCAACAGCCGCCACGGCGTGTCGGGCAGGCGCGCCTGAAGGGTCGCCTGGGCGAGGAACGAAAAGCCGATCGACAGGCCAGCGGCGACCCCGGACCATGCCAGACCGCTGAAGGAGCGCTCAAGCTCGTCCTCGCCCTGCTCGCGGACGATTTCGTGTATCACCAGCGCGCCCATGGGTGCGCCGGCGGCAGCCTGACGCTGTTCCTTCTGGTCGAGATGAGGGGATGCTTCCCCGGCCTGCGTCATGCTCGCTCCTGCTCATGTGCGGGGGCGTAACGCGCGGCAGCGCGATGCGTTGGGCTGTCCCGGATCACGTCGAAGACGAATTCCCGGGGGGCGAGCGCCGATCCGGGATTGTTGTCGGTGCTGCCGGCGTCGCAGGCAATCGGCTGCGTGGTGAATTGGAGCAATATCAGCCTGACTCGCATCGCGAAGCGACTTCAGGCTGATGAAATTGCCCGATAAATATGAGCTGGAGCGTTTCTACTCAAGGTGGAAAAGCTCCAGCGAACAATTTGGGGCGGCCAAGGCACGCGGAGAGGTTCGTATGATTGGTCCGCCGGCTGTCGGCGCACGCTTTACGATGCGGGGCGAAATCGTGTCATCATCCGCCTGACGACCGGTGTCGAAATTGGCTTCGCACCCGCGACGTCGAAGGATTGCGACACGCCCCGATCGACGACCTCAAGGAAATCGAGGTGGAGGCATCGGGCCGTGGAATCCATTTCCCCAGGATCGATGGTGACCTGTATGTTCCAGCGTTGCGCGAAGGGCTACTGGGTTGGAAGCGCTGGATAGCGGCACAGCTTGGCGCGGCCGACGGACGATCCCGAACTATGGCGAAGGCCGCGGCGTCGCGAAACAACGACAAGCGCGGCGGGCAGCCACGTAAAGTCGCAGCCGTGGGCGAAGCATAGAGCGCGGGCGGCACGTGACAGCGCGCGCATCCCGTGCTTGGATTCGCGGTGACTTGCGGCCACCGACATCGCGAACGGACCCCTGCCGTGCAACTCGCGTCCAAGAGCTACGAGGCCGACGATTTCTCGGCCGTCCAGGAGTTGTATCATTCCAACGGCTGGACCGACGGGTTGCCGATCGTGCCGCCGACGCGGGATGCCGTGGAAGCCTGTCTGGAATGGGCGATGACGCCGCCGGACCAGCTTCTGGGCATCGAACCGGTGCGTGCGCAGGCGGTGACGGCGGAGAAGCTTGCGATCAACGCGGTGATGGCGGGCTGCCTGCCGATGCATTTTCCGGTGGTTGTGACCGCGTTCACGGCGATGCTGCAGCCGGCGTTCCTGCTGCACGGGGCCACGGCTAGGACGGGTGGGTGCGCGGTGTTCGTCGTGCTGAACGGGCCGATCCGGCAGGAGATCGGGGCATCCGGCGGCTTCAACGCGCTCGGCAATTCGGACCGCGCGACGGCGGTGATCGGGCGCGCGCTGCGGCTGGCGCTGATCAATATCCTGGAGGTGCGGCCGGGCGGCATCGATCGTTCCACGCTCGGTCATCCGGGCAAGTTCACCTACTGCGTGGCCGAGGACGAGGAGGACACCACCTGGCTTTCGCTGGCCCAGCAACGAGGGGTTCCGAAGGAGGTTTCCGCCGTGACGGTCATGGCGGCGGGTGCGCCGCGGCAGATCATGAACGAGTGGACGACCGAGCCCGAGGGAGATCCTGGAGACGTTCGCGGCCGAGATGCGGGCGAACCTGCGGCATTATTCGCTGCATGCGGGAAACTACGCACTGATCATTCCTAGACAGTTACGAGAACACCTGCAGTCGGCCGGGTGGAGCAAGACCGATATCGCGGCGTTCATTCATGAGCGGGCGCGGATTCCGCGGCGCGAGTGGGCGGATGTCGGCAAGGCGGCGGTGGTGCGCGACCGGGGCGATTCGATCTATCCGGCGCTGGAGTCGCCCGAGCATCTGCTGGTTGTGGCGGCCGGCGGGCCGGCAGGCGGGTTCGGCGCGGTCATCCCGCCGTGGCTGGGCAACAAAAGTTAGGCCGTGACGATGGCGATCGGGGCGTGTATTGACTGCGAGCCGCCGAAGGGATGAATTTGTCGTCGTGGAGGGGAGTTGCATGACGTTTCAGGTTCTCGATCCGACGAATGAAGCAACACCGGCGGTGGGGCAGCTTGCGCTCCGGCCCGGGTCGTTGCGGGGCAAGACCGTCGGGTTCATCTCGAACGGCAAGGAAGGGACAAAGGGCTTTTTCGCGCATCTCGATCGGATGCTGCGGGAGGAGTTCGGCGTCGCCAACGTCGTCAGCCGGGTGAAGTCGAACTACAGCGCGCCGGCGGATGGGTATATCGTGGGCGAGGTGGCGAACTGGGATGCGATCGTCACCGGGATCGGTGACTGAGGCAGTTGCTCGTCGTGCAGTCTGCATGACTCCATTGTCGCTGAGCGGTTGGGAGTTCCGGCGGTCGCGGTGATGACGACCCGGTTCGTGAGCGCGGCCGAGTTGATGAGCCGCGTGCTGGGGATGCCGGGGTATCGGTTCGCGGTGATCGAGCACCCGGTCAGCAGCGCGACCGATGCGGGCTGGCGGCGCGGGCGCAGGCGACGATCGAGCAGATGCGGGGGTTGCTGGCGCTGTCGTAGCGACGAAACGACCGGGCGTGGCGTGCGTTGTTCTGTCGACAGAACCCAAGGAGGCTCGTATGGCACGTGTTGTTGGCGTCGATCATCTGTCGATCCGGGTCAGTGACCACGAGAACGTCGAAGCTGTTCTACGGGAGGCTGTTCGACGTTCCTCGGCTTCAGGATCGAGGCGGAGTATCCGGACGCCACCGGGTGGACCAACGGTCACACGCTGTTCTGGATCGGCCAGGCCGACGCGCAGGCCAGGAAGCGGAAGTACCACATCGGCGATGTGGGATTCCATCACTACGCGTTCCGGTTGCGGAGCCGGAAGGACGTGGATGAACTGGATGCGTTCGTGCGGAACGAACTGAAGGCCACGATCGTCGATCCGGCGGGAGAGTATTACGACGACTACTACGCGGTGTTCTTCCTGGATCCCGACGGGCTGAAGCTGGAAGGGATGAAGTGGGGCGAGAACCAGGCGAAGGCGGGAGGGGCCTGAACGGGCCTGACCTGTGTGGTGCCTCGGTGGGTCAGGACCGCCGGACCGATCCTCGCAGGTGATCGTCGATGATCGCGAGGTTCCGCAGGTTGGCCTTGAGCGCCCGGTCGAAGAGGTCGGCTTGCGCGGAAGCGCTGAAGCTGAGCACCTCGAGGGGGATGTTCGCCAGCATCCGAACCAGTTTGTGCCTCGGCAGCCCAAGCCGGACGGCTTCGTAGATGATGTAGACCGAGAGCGCGCCAAGGACCGCGTTGCCGCCGACGGAGAGGAGCCTGGTCGCGGTATGCCGGCGGAAGCGAAAACGGGTGCCGGGGAAGAGCCGCGCCAGCGGGGGCGGTCGGGTCGCGTCGGGCGTGGCGAAAGGCGGCTCAGCGGCGGCGAAGGCCATGGCGGCGGTCTCCTTTCATGGCGGTTGATGTCAGCGCGGGGCGGACGGAAATCAATGGCGATCCGGTCGGCGGGACGGCGGGCGGCTGGATTTTCGCGGTACTTTCGTTTCTGTGGTGGCGAGGGGCCTGACTTGGGCGAGTGTGACGCGGCTGGAAGATGAAGGGGCGCGGGCCGGCGCTGGCGCGCTTTCTGACGCTGTACGCCGCGCTGTTCGCGGCGTTTGGTGTCGCCTCGCCGTTCATTGCCGCATTCCTGGCCGGCCGGGGGCTGCGGCCCGCGGCGATCGGGCTGGTGCTGGCGGCTGGCACGTCAGTGCGGCTGGCGGCTGGCCCGATCGGCGGGCGGGTCGCGGATCGGTTCGGAGCACCTCGGGCGGTGCTGGTGTTCTATACGGCGGCGGCATCCTGCGCGGCCTTCTTCTACCTGCCGGCGAATGGGGTGGCGTTGTTGTTGCTGGTCAGCGTTGCACACGCCGCGGTCCTGGCGCCGATCATCCCGATCGCCGACGCGCTGGCGCTCGGGGCGGCCATGGGGAGCGGATCGTCGTCGGCGTCTTTGGGAGGCGCTTCGCGGCGAGGCTTCGACTACGGCTGGGTGCGCGGCGCCGGATCGGCGGCGTTTATCGTCGGAACGCTGGCGGCGGGGCCGGCGGTGGGGCGGTTCGGGCTGACGGCGATCATCTGGCTGAACGGGATCCTGCTGGGTGTGGCTGCGTGGTTGGCCCGCCGGTTGCCCGGTCTGGCTGGAGGGTCCGTTTCGGTTGCGCGGGTGCGGGTTGGCGGCGCGGGATCGTTGCTGCGCCTGCCGGTGTTTCGGCGGCTGATGCTGGTGGCGGCGCTGATCCAGGGCGGTCATGCGTTCCACGACGCGTTCGTCGTCATTCACTGGCGGAGCATCGGGATCGGCGATGGGATGATCGGCGTGCTGTGGTCCGAGTCGGTTGCGGGCGAGGTGGTGGTGTTTCTGTTCCTCGGCCGGCGACTGCTGGACTGGCTGAACCCGGCGGGGGCTTCGGTGCTGGCGGCGACGGCCGGCGTGGTGCGCTGGGCGGTGCTGGCCGGGACGAACTCGGTGGCGGCGGCGGCGCTGGTGGAGCCGCTGCACGGGCTGACGTTCGCGCTGCAGCATCTGGCGTGCATGCGACTGATCGGGATGGTGGTGCCGCCGCGGCTGGCGGCCACGGCGCAAGCGCTTTACGGGACGGTCGCGGTGGGGGTGGCGACAGCGCTGCTGACGCTTGGGTCGGGGCCGCTGTATGCGCGGTTCGGGGCTGGGGGGTTCTGGGCGATGGCGGGCTTATGCGCGGTGGCGTTGCCGGTGGCGTGGGGGCTGCGGGCGGCTGGGGAGTGAGGCGGGCTGTCGTCTGTCGGTGAAATCCAGGACTTTGGCAGCAGTGACCAGGCGGTTGGCGGTATCGTGAAATGTGCGATCAGCCGCGCGGCGGCGGCGGATCGGCCGCTGAGGCGCTGCGCCGGTTGTTCCAGGATGCGGGGGACAACGGCTCGGCGGCCGCGGGCGGTCGCGGCGAAGTCTTTTCGCAATGTCTTGCGTTCTGTCACCGTTTGAAGCCGGCCGAGGCCTTGCCATCGTTGGCCATGACCTCAAAGATCCGGGCCTATGCAGCACTTGTCTCACCTGTCTTCTGGAGGGTTGGCGCGCGCGGATGCGCTGCGGCGGCTTGTGCAGGCCCAGGGAGCGCGGCCGTCCGCGCCCCCCTCCTGGATTTCCTATGGCGGCGGCGAGGCGATCGTGCTGGCGATCGTGCTGCTGTTGGTGGCTGGTGGATTTGCCTATGCGGGCACACGGCTGCGCGACCCGGTCGGGGTCAAGGCGCCGGGTGGCACTGCCGCCGGGCTCATGATCGCGATCTGGCTGCTGGCGATCTATACCGCCGGCGTCGCCACGCGGGTCTATGGACTGCAACTGCATCAGGCCTATCCGGGCTTCGTCGCGCCCCGGGTGCGCGTCGGCACGTTCGTCGATGCGGTGCTGACTTTCTTCGTGATCCTCTACCTCACGCGGCGTTGGGGCTGGAAGGTCGCGCTGGGCAGCGCGGTCATCGGGACGGCCGCGGCACCGATGTTCTTTGAGTTTCCCGTTTGACCTGATCGTGATGGCGCGGACCAATCCGCCGCTCCCAACCCACCCGATGCTGTATCGGCAGCTTTTCTTCCTGCCGTTGTTCCTGGTCGAATTCTCGACGGTCTTGCTGCTGACGCTGCTGCCCTCGATGCGCGTGACCGCGCGCGCCGCTTACGCGGTGTCGGGGATGTTTGTGGTGTTTGCCGTCTGGGCCGTGTTCGGGTTCGCCTTTCCGGCGGAACCGCTGCCGCTCGCGCTGAACGTCATTTCGAAGATACTTTGCTTCGTGGCGGCGATCATGCTGTTTGCGTGGCGGGCGGACGAGGCCACCGCGTCCGGTAGCCAAAGCCTGAGGCGGCTGATCGCGCGGCTCTGGCGAGATCCAAGCATTTCCAGTGCAATCAGGGCGTTGGCGACGCTTAGGTGCGCAGGTTTGGGCGCATGGCGAGACGTTGCGGTTTGTTTTCCACCCATGCTGTGCTACATTCCTCGAATGACGAAGTTGCTGGATGATGCGCTCGCCGCCGCGCGCTCTGCCTCCGGACGAGCAGGATAACATCGCCCGCGCTGCGTTGCGGCTGACACGGACGGATGAGGAACCGCCGATCGGGCTTTCGGCTGATGAACACGCCGCTATCGCCGCCTCGAAGTCCGCCGCCGCGCGCGGCGAACCGGCAAACCACGGGAAGCCTTTCTCTTCCCAATATCCGCCGGGATAGGTGTTCGTCACCTCGATTGCGGTGATCCACTTGGGGTTTTTGTATCCCAGCTTGGTCGCCATGCGCAGCCGAACTGGATAGCCGAATGGAAGCCAACGTGTCGCCACCACGGCAGATCATGACGAGCAACCGCATGCCGGCGAAGTGCCAGTTGAGGCTCCACGCGGCCCAATCGCCGAGGCGCCAGAAGCAGCTGAAATGGAAGCCTCGGATGATCACGTCGTCGTCGTAAATACCCCGCCCCGATGTGATCATGACGAGCATGACCGCGACGTTGATCCAGTGCATGATCCTGAGAGGCCATGCAGTCGGCGGCCCGCGGGCAGCGGCGATGCGGTGAGATCGAGTGTCGTGTTTCCTATGTGGTTCATGAACTTGATCTCAGCACTGAGGGCGAGGCACCGGCGTCGCGAATGTGAATAGCCGGAGGGCATTCCCGTTGGATGAAAGCGGCGGTCTCACCATCGCGACAGTCGCATCAGAATGACCCGCCCCAGCAGGGTTACGATCGAGCAACCAATCGTGTACCAAACCGCGATGTAGAGCGGATCATCCGAAGGGCAGGCGAAGACGAAGACGAACGCGCCCCAGGCAGCCGAGGAGAGCCCCGCGGCAAGCGCTGTCCCGGAACGATCGGTTGGGGCGCCCCGCCGTATCAGTCCACCCAAGGCGATGGCGGGAGGAATTGACAGCACCACCATCTTCCACACGCATTGCAGCCCCTGGGTCCAGTCGAGACGACGGACCAGCTCTGCCACCCCATTACCCGTCGCGTCGATGAGCCAACCGCTGGCAAAGATCGCGGCGATGCAGACCAGGATCCAGCGGAGTCCCCGGCGGGGTGACCGCACCGGATCGGCCGACAGCAGTGCAACACCGGCCCCGAGGAGGGCGATGAGCCCCATGCTGGTGAGCTTCCACCAGAAGGACGGGGCTTCCATCGCCACAGGCATGTCCGGGCGCATGAATCCCATGCCGAGGAATGCCGCGACTTCGACAACACCCAGGAGCAGCAGAAGCAATGCCTCCCGCCTGATGCTCCGGGGCCGCACTGGTCGGAGGTTCTGGGCAAGGCGGTCGACGAGCGCGTCAGTCCGCATCGCGGGTCGCCTTGATGATGTTGGCGAGACGCCTGAGGCCACGGTGGATATTGACTTTGACAAGGGAAATTGACTGGCCCGTCGCTTGCGACGCTTCCTCGACGCTGTAGCCCTCGAGCTTCACGAGTTGGATTGCTTCCGCCTGTGGGGGTTTCAGTGCCGCGAGAAGCTGCTGGAACGTCGAGCCGGCAATGACGGACTCGCCATGGTCGGGCACCCCGATATTTTCGTCGAGCGGCTCGGATGCCTCCGCTTTCAGCGAACGCAGCCGGTCGATCCATTTGTAGCGCGCGATCGCCGCGAGCCACGGCCCGAATGGTCGCGCAGGATCGTACGTGTGACGCTTCTCGTGGATTGCCAACAGAACGTCCTGAACCGCATCCTCGGTCATGGCAGGTGGAAGGCGCCTGGCATAGTACCGGCGCAACCATGGCGATAACTCACCGAGTAGAGTCCTGTACGCACTCGCATCTCCCACCTGCGCGGCGGCCATCAACTGATCCCAGCTCTGACCGGGTGCATCGTCGTGCTTGGCGCTCATGTCCGGGGCCGTTTCGAATCGACCTGATTAAGATGCGGCCGGTGTGCTCGACGCGTGCTTGTACCGCTGGGTTCGCACGTCATGTTCGACGCCGATCTGAGTTTGGTTACAAGCCCGGACAACGCAGCGTCAAAAATCCACTCGACGGGAGGCAGCGGTTTCGCGATCAAGTCCGCGACGTGAATCGACGAGGGCCGTTGTTCATCGGCCTGCCCGGAAGCCATCGTCGCGGCATTTGGATATTTGGGCATACCCTCATGGTTCTACGGCTACGGTGATGACCATGCCGGCCCGCGTCCGCTCTTCGATGAAGGGGAGCATCCAGGTCGGCGACTGCAGGGAAACCCCACACCCGGTTGTTATTTTAGAATAGACGGACTAAAATGGCCACACTGAAATGCTGCGTGGTTCACCCTGGAACGGTGGCCCAGGCGTCCATCGTGTTCCCGGTGATCAGCCGGGATCCACGGCGGTAGGTCAGGTAGGCCCAGAGCCAGTTGAGTACCACGATCGCCCGGTTGCGTCCGCCCGCCAGGAGCAAGACATGGGCGAGGCCCCAGCGCCACCAGGCGGGCCCCCCCATAGCCGAAGCCAACGGACCTCCACGACGGCCGCCAGCCGGCCAATGGTCGCGAGATTGCCATTGCGCGAGACTGTAACCGCTGGACCGTCCTCTCCGAACGAAGGCACAAGGAAAGGCGGTCAGGATCGCGATCTCGCGGGACGGCCGTCGAGTGGTTGCATACTGGGGAGCACGACATGCGTTTTTGGTTAGCTGGTGCGATCGGAACCCTGCTGCCGACACTCGCCGTGGCGCAGCCGGCGATCCGGCCGGTTGTGGGCGAACTCTTTACCTCCGAAGGGTGTTCATCCTGTCCGCCCGCGGATGCCAAGGTTGCCGAGCTCGCGAGGACACGCCCGGACCTGCTGTTGCTGACCTTCCATGTGACGTACTGGAACAATCTCGGCTGGCGCGATCCCTATTCGTTCGAAGCCGCTACCCAGAGGCAGCAACGCTACGTTGCGTTGGGGGTAAGCCCCGAAGTCTATACCCCAGCTCTGGTCGTGGACGGTAAGCTTGACACCGTGGGCTCAGACGGCCCCGCGGTCGATCGCACGCTGCGGCAAGCGGCGTTGAGCGAGGAAACGGCCGCACCAATCGAGGTCCAGCGCAGCGCGGCGGGGCTGACCGTGTCGGTCGGCGCCGGCAGCGGCGCCGGGACGCTCCTCCTTGTCGGCTATGATCGCCTCCATCAGACCGTTGTGGGACGCGGAGAGAACGGCGGCCGCACGCTGACGGAAGCGAACATCGTCCGCTCGATGTCGGTTCTCGGCGCCTGGTCAGGCAAGCCGGTTCGTCTGCAAGTGCCAAAACCAGCCGGGCAGGAGGTCGCCGTCCTCCTGCAACGCAATGACGGACATATTGTCGGTGCCGGAATTGCTCGTTCTGTGTCCAATTCATCGTGACGCGTGACCTTGTCGGACGTCCGCTCCCTTATGGTGGATGCGTGTATTCGACGTACTGCGCCTCCACACCTCCCTGTCGGTTGCTTTCTACGACTGCATCGACGGTTACTTCGCCAGACCGTTTGAATCATGCGAATGGATGACCTAAATCTCCGTGTTTTGCCGCCTATCCTGCGAAACAAGCACTGCGACCTGGCCTCGGCCTTCGCGCCGGAGAGCGTGTTGCGTTAGGCCCGCCGCCAGAAGGACGTCCCGAACACACCAGTGCTGGAGATTTGCGTCCTCGACCCTGACGGCGACATCGTGCGTCATCTGCGCGCTGAAGGCCGCTCGCGGCCGGTCGCAGGCTGGGCTTCCGGAGAGCGTAGTGAAGCCGCACGCTCTTACACCACGTCCGGGGGCACGATCCCCGCTAGACCATTTTCAGCCTGACTGTGCAGGCCGAACATGGTCTATCTCTTTGTTTGATCGCATGATTCACGCGCCGGGGACGTTCCGCTCAGCGCGATCATGCTCTAGGGAGGCCCTTGTCGCATGGATGTGGCTGTGATCGATACTCACTGCGAACCAGACCTGACTTGTTAAGCGGGGTTATCGCCCCGTCACTTCTTTCCCTTGATTATTATTGGGAAGTCCGTCTCCCCTCGAACCGACAAACCGTGATACGGGTCGCCCCTATCTCTCCCTATGTCAGGCGAACATCCGTCAAGGATTGTCTGTATCGAGCGAGAGGGTAACGTGGATCACGTCTCGAGCAACTTGCTGCCGCATCGGCAGCCCGCTGCGCGCGAACACCGCAAGCATCGGCCGATTTGCGGGAAGCACGTCAGCGTCGAGCCGTGCCAGACCCTTGCTGTGGGCGATTCGCACCAAGTGACCCAACAGGCACCTTGCGATACCTTGTCCTTGATAATCCTCTTCAACGGCAAACGCCACCTCGGCACTAGGCCGCGAAGCAGGTTCGGCGTTGCGCACGTACCGTCCTCCCCCAATGATGATTTCCGCCCCGCCCGCACCGACAGTAGCCCAGAGCGCAACAACTTGATCGAAGTCCACGTTTGTGGCCAGCTCCAGCTCGGCTTCGGTCAATTCCTTTCTGTGACCGAAGAAGCGCGTGTAAATCGACGTCCTCTCAAGTTGACCGAAAGCAGCACGCAGCCGCTCTTTGTCATCTGGCCGAACGGCTCTTATCAATATTGATTTTCCGTTCGGCAAGACATGTGCCGCGGCAAAGTCCCGAAGGTTAATCTCCGTAGCCCGCGTCGGACTCGATGGCGCCGATACGGGAACAGAGGGACAATTGTCACTGCGTTTCGCCTTATCCGTCATGGAAGTGACGTTCCGAAGTTTGTTCCACTTCGCGTCTCGATCGCCGGCGTGTCCCCGAGCGTCCGCAGCTCCAGGAAGTACGGCGGGCAATTTAGCTGAGCGAAGCTGAAGAGGTTCCAATCTGCTATGTCAACGTCTCGCGGCACTAACCGTCCCTCGCTGATATGCGATCCGTTTCCAGAACGCGGATCGTGTGATGAGCGATCAAGCGTTCCTCATCGGTTGGGATGACCCAGACGGGTATCGACGACGTATCAGCGCTGATGCGGCCCTCGCCTTTTGCGTTACGGTCGGGGTCCAACACCGCCCCCATCCAGCCGCTTCCTTCGATAACCTCCGTTCGCGTCGCGACATCGTTCTCGCCGATACCTCCCGAGAACACCAAACCATCCACTCCACCTAGGGCGGCAACCAGGGATCCAGTTTCCCGGATTATGCGATGGATAAAGAGGTCGATCGCTTCGCGTGCCCGCGGATCAGCCGATGCCCTCAGTGCGCGCATGTCCGACGAAATACCAGACACACCGAGTAGCCCGGACTTTCGGTAGATCAGATCCTCGAGCTCCGCCGCGTCCATCTGAAGCGTGCGCATCAGGTACAGGATCACGCCGGGGTCAAGTGCACCACAGCGCGTGCCCATCATCAGCCCGTCAACGGCGGTGAAACCCATTGTGCTCACGACGCTTCGGCCTCCTCTGACGCCGCACAGGCTCGCACCGTTGCCGAGGTGGGCCAGGATGACACGTCCTGACGCGATCTCGGGGTCCAGATCACGCACGCGCGATACAAGATATTCATAAGATAGGCCATGGAACCCGTATCTTCGGATACCGGCGTCGGCGAATCGACGCGGCAGAGCAAAGGACTGGGCGACGTTCGACTGGCTGCGGTGGAACGCCGTGTCGAAGCAGGCGACCTGTGGAATATGCGGAGCGGCGTCAAAGATCGTGCGTATGGGTGCGAGATTGTGGGGTTGATGCAATGGCGCCAGCGGTTCAAGCTTTGCAAGCGCCGCCAGCGCATCACGATCCAGGCGGATGGAAGCATCGAATCCTATGCCGCCATGGACGACGCGGTGTCCGATGCCTTCAACCGGCGTTCCGGAAATCAGACCCCGCGCGGTAGCGAGTATTTCCCGTGTGGCAGCGTCATGGTTGAATCCTTCGGCGGGCCAGGTGCGTTCGATCAGCTTGGCGCCTTGGGCGTCCTTGACTTTGAGATACGGGCTGACGCCGATACCCTCGATCTGACCTCGGAACAAGGTCTCGGCGTCGTTGGATGCCCCAAATATGGCGAACTTGATGCTGGAGGAGCCAGCATTGATTACGGCGATACAGCCAGACATCGCGCTTCTCCCCGATCATTTGCCTGTCACGCAATGATATTCGCCCCACCATCAACGAAGACCGTGCCGCCGGTGATACGCTTGGCCAGCGATGTTGCGAGGTACGCACACGTGAAACCGACATCCATGATATCGATGAGTTCACCAAGAGGCGCTTTCTGCGCTGCTTCGTTGAGCAAAAGCTCGAAGTCCTTCAGCCCGGACGCTGCACGCGTCTTCAGCGGCCCTGGCGAAATGGCATGCACACGTATTCCCTTGGGACCAAGTTCGTATGCGAGATATCGGCAAGCCGCCTCCAGTGCAGCCTTCACGGGGCCCATCACATTGTAGTTCGCCACGACGCGATTGGCACCATAATAACTCATTGCGAACATAGTCCCACCATCGGTCATCAGCGGCACGGCGAGCCTCGCCATCCGGATGAATGAATGGCATGAAATGTCCATCGCCTTCGCGAATCCGTCCGCGGAACAGTCCAGCAGCCCACCTCGGAGATCTTCTTTCGGTGCAAATGCGATCGAGTGCACCAGGATGTCCAATTTGCCCCAGTCCGCGCGTATACGGTCGAAGACAGCCTCCAGTTGGCCTGGCATGGAGACGTCAAGCACACCCGTGATCGGCGCCTCGAGTTCTCGCGCCAGAGGTTCTACGTACGGCCGAGCCCGTTCATTCAGCCAAGTGACCGCAACCTCCGCCCCCACGGTGCGGAACGCCTTGGCGCAGCCATACGCGATCGACTGGTCGTTGGCCACGCCGATGACCAGTGCTTTCTGTCCAGCAAGAATTGGTCTGATATTACCATCGCTCATGGGAATCCTTTCAACGGATGGACACAGAGGCCGACTGGCGGCGTGCCGAGGCAACCATGACCGCCACGGCGCACGATGCCAAACGCGTCGGCAGCGAATCGGCGCGGCTGGTCAGGATAATGGGAACCCGAGCGCCGAGCACGATTCCGGCGGCGTCAGCGTGCGCCAGAAAAGACAGGCTCTTGGCGAGCATATTTCCGGCTTCGAGATCTGGAACCACGAGCACGTTCGCTCGTCCTGCAACCGGGGACGCAATTTTCTTGATGGCTGCGGCGGCCGGGCTGATCGCATTGTCAAGCGCGAGCGGGCCGTCCAACACGGCCCCAGTGATTTGACCGCGTTCCGCCATTTTGCACAGGGCGGCAGCTTCGATCGTCGAGGGCACCTTGGCGCTGACAGTCTCCATCGCGCTCAGGATCGCGACCCGGACCTCTTCGGCGCCCATGGCATGTGCCAGGTCGATCGCATTCTGGATAATATCAGCTTTCTCATCGAGCGTTGGGGCAATATTGACGGCTGCGTCGGTGACGATAAGCGCATTCGGGTGGTTCGGCACATCCATGATAAAGCAGTGGCTGATCCGGCGGGCCGTCCGAATGCCCGTCTGCCGCGCCACTACGGCGGCCATCAGTTCGTCGGTGTGGAGGCTGCCCTTCATCAGCGCCTCGGCGCGTCCGGCTCTCGCCAGTTCCACCGCCTTGGCGGCAGAGTCGTGGCTGTGTTCCGACGCCACGATTTCCATGCCGCCGATATCCCATCCGGCGCGCTCGGCCACTCCACGGATGCGATGGACCGGGCCAACGAGAATAGGTTCGATCAGACCCAGGCGTGCACCTTCCACCGCACACTCCAACGAGACGTCGTCACACGGATGGGCGATGGCCACTTTGATCGTGTCCTGGGCCTGTGCCCTTTTGATCAGACGCTCATACTTGTCGTGCGTGACTTCGCCTGGCCGGTCCCCGATATTAGGCATGCGCAGCCTCCGTCCTGGCGGCACGTTCCGCTTCGACGCTGAACATTGCTTCGACCCGAGCCAAGCGACGGCTGCCTTCGGCCGACAAGCCGCCCCGTGCCGCAAGCACCTGATGCAGAATATCCAACGCCGCCCTACGCTCCTTCGCGTTGGAGCCGAGCAGGGTTGGGAGGGCGTTGATGGCGCGATCCTCGTCAAGGGAGACGAGCATATGCTGCTCCCTCACGAGATCCTTGAAGCGTGCGAGGCTCATTTGCTTGGCAACCGGACGTGATGCACGCATCAGCTTGAGTGCGGCAAAGCCTCGCTCATCGACGCTGCCTTCCGGCAGGCGGATGTAGATGAGGGTGCGCATCACTGCTTCCTCGAGCCCCCCAACTTCGAAGCGATGTTCAAGTTCCGACCGCAGCCGCGTGGCGTTCGCTTCTCTAACGAGGTCTCGTGCGGTTCGGCGCAGTGTGGCGTCCTGTGTGCCGAGCCCAACCAACGCCTGCAGCAGGGGTGAACCGTAAGTGCTCAGGAACATCGCCTCGGTCATCGTATCGCGGTATTCGCCGAAGGTTTGCAGGCAGGTGGTAATCCAGGAGGAGGTGGCCCGCTCCATTGCCAGCAAAGGGTTGTCCGCACTAACCGGCCTGCGCGCCGAGGCGACGGACTGCGCAAGCGCCTTAACCGGTTGCATCAAAGGATTGTTGTCGGAAAACATGGCGAAGCGAAGGCGGTTAGGATGCGCTGCCCGCGACGCCCCTGCCGCCTGCTCAGTGACAGCCATGCGCACAGCCGGGGCCACAAAGGTGTCGTAGAGACCTTTGTTTATCTCAGACACGCGATCGGCCGCGGCAAATCGTAAGTCGTCTGCGGCGTCGTTGGTGCCCAGTGCCCTGATGTGGTCCAGCGTGCGGGCCTCCAGCCGGAACAGGTACTCGCCCTGGATCAGGTCAGGATTGAGCGGTACTTTCGTCGACCCCGGTGATGACCGCCTCGTAAAGGCCAGGGGGCATTGCGTCGATCAGTTCCGAACACAACACGAACTCCCTGTGCTCTTTCGTCGCGACCTTGCCGGATACGAAGATTCCCAAATGCCCGATGCTCTGGTGCATCGTATAGACGATTGTCTGACCGTTCTGGACGATCTCACGCTCGTGGTCGTAGAGATCCAGGATCCAACCCAGCGCCTGCTGCGGTGGCGTGATGTTGTCGCCCCAGGAGCAGAACACGATGATAGGGGCGGTGATATTACGAAGGTCGATGCGGACCCCCTCTGAGGTGCGTAGCTGTCCGGTGGAGAGTTGGTTGCCGACGAACAGATTGTCGGCGATCCATTGCATCTCTTCGGCATTCAGCAGAACGGGCCCGCCCCACCAGGTTTCGAAGTCAAGGAAGCGCTCGGCTTCAGTGTCAACTTTCGAATATACATTGTACGGCTTGGTCCAGTAGGTGTTGGCCGGATTGAGCGACTCGAAGTTGGCGACCAAATTCGCACCATCGAAGATACCATTGCCCAGATCACCGGACAGGGCCGTCAGCCAGGTACCTCCCAACACGCCACCCAGATAGCGCATCGGATTCTTGCCGCGCACGCCCGCCCAGTATGACAGCGGCGAACCGGCCAGCATGATTGGGCCGGTCCGATTCGGATTGGTCGCTGCCATCATCATGATCTGCCAACCAGCCTGGCAGTTGGCGATGATCATCGGCTTGCCCTCGGCGTCGGGATGGCGCGCCGCCACGTCCTCAACAAAGATCGCCTCCGCGCGGCAGACATCCTCAATTGTCTGACCTGGTACCGGTTTCGGCAGGAAGCCGACAAAGTAGCAGGGGTGGCCGGCCGCCAGAGCCACACCGATCTCGCTGTCGCGCTTCATCCCGCCGATGCCCGGGCCGTGGCCGGCGCGGGGATCAACGACGATGATGGGCGCCTTGGTTGCGTCGATCTTGGTGCCGACGGGCGGCACCACGTGCACCAAGACATAGTTGACAGGCCGCTCCAACGTGCGGCCGTCGCGCACCAGTTCCGCCTTGAACTCCAGGACGTGCGCAACTTCCTTGGCGCTTTGCTCGAGGTAGGTGTTCCCCCGCTCTCTGAGAATGTCGAGAGCGAGAATGGAGCGCTGCCAAGCATCCATCCAATATTCCTGCACCGCGCCAAAACCAGGCCAATTTTGCATCGCTGTTCTCCGATTCATTGCTTCGGGCCGCTAACGAGTGCGGCAAAACACGTGGCGGCATCGCCAACCGCGTCGGGGCGAACTTGCGGGCCAGCAAAAGGTATCATCCACGATCCATATCCGCATTTCGGGACACGCGTGGGGACGCGAGGCTGGTGAAAAAGGTAGTTGCCAGCCACATCGGGCTCAACCCCGAGCCGCAGCGGAAAATGATGGCCGGCAGCCTGATGGTTGATCTGGTGCCGCAGGGGACGCTCATCATGCAATGAGCTTGCCGATCCCGATACCCGGCATGGCCGTCATTGGCGATGACGATGAGGTCGCGCTTACCTTGTCGCCCGATCTCATCGATGTCGTACTCGGGCGTGCCAACGGCCATGAACCCGCTTATCAGAAGGCTCACACCATCTTCGATCTTCGCTACCGCTTCTTCCACGGGAATGGTCGCACTTATATGGCTCCTCTGTCACTGCAGCGATCGCCACAGCAGTCCCCAAGACAATGCCTTAAGTGACACACTGAATTCGCGGAGAAACCGACTGTCCAGCATTGACTTGGGTCAATTGGAACTCATTGTCAACAACAATAAAATAGTGAGTGTCTCACACCCCAATTATCACTCAAAATTGATTGAAGCTTACCTTAGGTCAGGCCAAAGTCATTCCTCGGATGGTGGTATACCGATATGGAAACGACCGGGTTATCGAAAAAGGCGGTCTATAGTTGAAACGCTATCGAACGTGCCGAGCCTGGGCATCGATTTGACCGAATTGCCGATGCCGACCTGGGCTTGCCAAAGCGGGTCGGGCCGGCCGGCGGTAACCTCCGGCTGCCCCTAAAGCGTGATCCGCACAGGTGGAATCACCGGAGCAGTGAATCACGCTCTCAAACAGAGAGCTAGAGCGCGTTCCGTGAGGCCAACGCGAATGGAAACCGCTTTAGAGCATGATCGCGCTGAGCGGAACGTCCCCGGCGCGTGAATCATGCGATCAAACAAAGAGATAGACCATTTTCGGCGTGCACAGTCAGGCTGAAAATGGTCTGGCCCTCGCCTGCGGCGTTATGTGCCGTCGCCGGTGAGAACGATGTCCACGCGACGGTTCCTTGCCCGCCCCTCCGGCGTGTCGTTGGACGCAACCGGGTGCGTTTCGCCGAATCCTTGAGCCGACAGCAGGTTGGGGTTCACGCCATGCGCCGCGAGGTAGTTGACCACGCTGGCGGCGCGCTTGGATGATAGGTCGAGATTGTTGGAGATGCCCATGCTCCTGAGCTGCGGCCCGACCGGCGTCGTGTCGGTGTAGCCGCCCACGACGATCTTCGTCGTCTGCAGCTGGGACAGCGTCGGCAGCATCTTGTTGAGCAGCGGCGCGTTCGCTGGGACTTGCCAGCCGCCGGACGGGAACATCGCGTCGGCGCTCGAAGTGAGCGTCACAGAGCCGTCCTGTTGCGTCACCTGCACCGGCTCGCCCGCCAGCGCGGTCTTGAGTTGGTCGTCAACCTGCCCGAGCTTGCTCCCCATCATCCCACAGGCCGCCACTCCAAGAACCAATGTCCCGGCTGCCAAGTACGAGAATTGTCTGCGGTGCATAGCGTCTCTCCCTTTTGGTTTTGATTTCGGTCTTCGTCCCGCGAACGTGCGCATCGCCATCGAGGACACGTTACGGGTAACCAGCGCACGACCGCTGACACGGTCGGGCGCCCGTGGCCGTTCTTGGTCTTGGCCTTGTGGCTGTCTCGGCCACGTCAGTCCTCGCATAGTGGCCGACTTCCCCATGCTCGCCGGGCACGCGCTTTTGGGAATCACCGGAGCTGTCAATCGTTTGTCATCGCGACACGTGCCCACGTAAGGTCCGGGTCGAACGTCATCATTGCGGTGGCGATGTGAGCCGTCCTGGGTCCCAGGTCCTTCTGGTACACATCGCCATCCGGGCCGACGATGAACGTCATGATGCCACTCGACCCGAACACCGCTGGCCAGGCGATCAATGCGAAGCCGCCCGTCATGTGGCCCGACTGGACGTAGCTCTTGGCCCCGCCATCCCCGTTGGGACCCTGCGCCTTGAGGATACGGAAATAGTAGCCCTCGTAGGGGATCGGCTTGCCGCCGACCGGTTCGCCGGGGTAGCCCGCGTCCTGCGCCGCATCGATCAGCGGCCCCAGTGGGCTTTCGGCCTCGCCCTCGGTCGCGGGCCAGTAAAGGCCGTCGCGTCGGCCGGGCGTGCTGACCAGGCGCGCGGCATACTCTCCGCTGCCGTTTGCCTGCTTGGCACGATCGAAATAATCGTGTTGCGCATCGACGCAGGCGAGCAGTGTACGGATCGCCGACAGTTCGTTGCGGCCGATGCGACGGTCGATGATCGTCTGCGCACCTGCCTCGGTGTCGAAAGTCCAGCGCCCGTTGTTCTCGACCAGCGGGATCGGCATCGGCCAGTCGTTCGGACCGACATCCAACTCGGCGCGCCCAGGGCTCGTTTGGTCGATCGTGTGCTTCTCATCGTAGAGAGCAACAAAGCGGTGATGGAGCTCCTGGTCGGCATAGCGGTCCCCGGAGTCGATGACTCGGTCGGCTTCGGGCCCCAGGATAGTGCGCAAGTCGGCCTCACGGTGGTCGCGCAGCGCTGTCACGAGCGCGCTCACCGCTTCCTCGGCGGATGCGAAGCTGCGCTGGGGCTCGGGCGGGTTCGCGGGTGCCGCCTGGGCGACTGCGAGCCAGAAGGTCGCAGCCAGGATTGAGCAAGGCCAGCTCTTCAGCATTCGCATTTGTGACCTCCTAACGCCGCCCGCCGCCGCGGCCGCCGCCACCTGCGCGCACCGCCGCCACCACCGCCGCGCGCGCACCACCGCCGGCCGAGCGCTGCTGACCAACGGATCGGCTCTGCGCGCCCCGCTGCCCATATTGACCAGCCTTGCGCCCGCTGCTCATGTCACCAAACGCGCCGCCCGGGCGCTGCGCGCCAGCCGCACGCTGACCCCCGCCAGCCGGCCTCTGGGTCGGCCTGCTGGCACCCGCGCCGCCGCGCGCAGCCGCCGCTGACTCCGCCGTCGACCCGACGCCTGCCGGCACCGCCAGGCCGCCAGCACCGCCGACACCGCCGGCGCCACCTGCGCGACCCGCGCCACCGACACCACCCACACCGCCGGCGCCACCTGCGCGACCCGCGCCACCGACACCACCCACACCGCCGGCGCCACCCGGCCCACCAGCGCCGCCGAGGCCGCCTGCGCGACCCGCGCCACCGACACCGCCCACGCCACCCGGGCGACCGGCGCCGCCGACACCGCCCACACCGCCTGCGCGCGTCGGGGGCCGCACTGCATTGCCCGGTACAGAGACTTGCGAGCGGCCGGGAAGGCCCGCGGGTCCGCCGGGCGCGCGGGCGAAATTGCCGGGCCGCCCACTTCCGGCGCCCCCGCCCCAGCGGTTTGAAGTGATCTGCGACCGATTGACGTTGATGTTGTTGTATCGGTTGACGTTGACGTTCGCGTAACCGCCGCCCCACCCGGGACTGGCCCAACCCCATAGCCCGCCCACGACCGCGGCGCCGGCCGCGAATGCAAGCCCCGTGGCCAGCGCGGTGCCGAAGTAGTAGCCGGGCGGCGGGGCCGTGTAGTACGGCGGATATGACGGGTAGGGCCACGACGAGCCGTACACCACTGCCGGATCGTAGCTCGGCACGTAGACGGTGTCCGACTGCGCCGGCTGGATGACGATCACCTCCTGCTGCGTCGCCGGTTGGCTGCTACCCGCCGGTGGCTCGACCATCACCTCCTGTTTGCTCACGACCTGCTGGGGCGACGACTGTAGCTTGTCATTTGCCTCCGCCAGGCGGCGAAGTCGCTGCACCGCGGCGAACACATCCGCCTGTTGCGTCGCGAACGCATAACCGAGCTGCTGCAGCCAGTTCAGATTGCTGTTCATGGTCGCCAGGACGACCGGAAACGGCACCAGGGACTTCACGCTCGGGTCCCACGGCTCGGCTTCCAGTGCCTTCACCAACGCGTCGCCGGACAGTGGCTTGTGTGCCGGATCCTCCACCCAGCGCGCCGCTGCAACAACTTCGAGCGGAAACGTTGAAGCCATCAGGAGCTGGGCCAGCAGGTCGTCGGGGTAGAGCGCGATCGAGGCGACCAGCGCGTCGAGCTGTTCCGCGTTGAAGGGCTGACCAGTGGCCGGCTGGGCGGCCGCGGCCGGACTGGTCTGGGCCAGTACGTCGAACGGAAAAGTCGCGTTGAGCATCAGGCTGCTCGCCAGAACCCGCATGAACCGACCAGCCTTGAACCTCCAAGCGTCACTGTTCGGTTCTGGCGTCCGCATGCTTTTGCTCCCCCTGCACCGTTCCCACTCCGTCGATCATCGGCGAGGCCCGCCATGCCAAGATGCGGCCATGGCCATAGGCGTCCGGTAATCCGGTAATGATCCCCGAGCGACGGCAGCGCATGATCTCGGGCGTATAGACGTCGAACACGCCGTCATTGTGAGTCTTGCGGCAACGGCTGACGGTCTCGTGCACCGCTTTGTCGGCTTCAAACCCGGCTGCCTTCAGCCGCGCTTCTACCATTGGCAAGCCACCGGCAGGAAAAATCGTCCGGCGGAAGGGACGATCTGCTTGCAACCCGATGCCCACCCTATTCTTTTGGTCGATCCAGCCGAGTGCATCAGCCAGCAGGCTGGACGGTGTCGCGACATCGACGTCCAGCACGCTCTTCTGCTGTTCTTCCCTCAAACGCGGCTGCGACTTCGCCCAAACCGCCTGCAGGCGGCCGGCGGGCGACGGCGACCGCGTTGCGCGTCTTGGCGGCATCACTCCCGAACCTCCGCGCTCCTGTGTATTAAGCATAACCGCGTCGAACTGCCTTAACGGCTCGGCGGACGTATGGTCTTACGTCGCAGGCTACTGGTTCACTCGGTCGCCCATGCCGCCAACCAGAACATTGGCGCCCACACATCAATCGCCGCAACGCCAGTCGCACCTCCGTACGTGCCTGCGAGCGCGCCTTGGCGATATCGGAGTTGGGCGTCGAGATTGCAGGTAAGCATTCCAGCTTTTACGCCACCGGGTTGCCGAGACCACGTTGGCTCGCCAGACGCTTCTGCTGCCACAACGGCCAACCACCTCAGTCTTCTGTTCATAACATAACGAAGAACTCCATTATTTGCTGTTCAGTCAGCGAAATCGGAGGACTCCGTCCCGGGAGGCTACCGTTAAGCGTTGCGCCTCGTCGAGCCGAGGGTCCGGATCTTGCTTTAGGCAGCTAATGCGCCGCCACCTGAGACGAAGTTCATCCTGGTCTGGATCGGTGTGCACCACTATCGAGGCCCTCGGTACAGGAGGTCCGAGCGACGTGGCACAAACAAAGGCAATCGTTATGGCTGCAGCAAGCGATCGCTTAGGTTCATGATATTCTCCGCCGGATCAAAACGAATTCTCTTCCTTCGATTTGGTCGCCTTTATTTGGACGTTTACCTCGTCGGAGGGGTACGCTAATCCACCGTCAGCCACGTATTTCACGGTTAGAACACGGTCGCTTGCAGATTTAGACACCATACCTTCGCAGCCGCTATGCAGATTTGGCGCGTCGTGTCCAGCGTGGTGCAGGTATTAGCCGCGCCTAGGTGGGGTACCGGACCGGCTCCCAGGGTTGGCGAGCAGAGTGGCCGTCCCTCAGCTCGACTTTGGCCATTTCCCACTGAACGGTTGGGTCTTCGTCGGCACGATGTGGAGCTGAGTTGAAATCTTGCGTGATTGAATCTAACGTGATGTCGTAGCGGATTCGCACTGGACCCGTGATCGTCGAGTCTTCCCCCGAAACATGGATTCGGGGGTTTGCATGGTGGATGCGGCTGGGCGCGACGTGCCGGATGTGCTGGCGGCCTGGATGCAGCCTTTCGGAGGCGCGTTCACCGCGCCGACCTGGAAGCATGTGCTGGTCCTGGTTATGGGCGCGATCCTTGTCCCGGGCCGACGCACCGTCGCGTCTGCCCTGCGCGTCATGGGCCTCGAGCAGGTGGCGCAGTTCTGCAACTATCACCGCGTGCTGAACCGGAACATATGGTCCTGTCGCTGGCTGTCGCGCCGCCTGTTCCGCCTGCTCGTCGACGCCTTCGTCTCCGACGACGACCCGGTGGTGATCGGCCTCGACGACACCATAGAACGGCGATGGGGAGCACGGATCAAAGCACGTGGTATCTATCGAGATCCGGTCCGCTCTTCGCGCGGCCACTTCGTTAAGGCGAGTGGCCTGCGCTGGCTTTCACTCATGCTGCTGCCCGAGATTCCCTGGGCCGGGCGTTGCTGGGCACTGCCGTTCTTAACGGTGCTGGCCCCCTCGGAGCGGTATTGGCAAGAGCACAAGCCGGGCCAGCGGCGGTACAAGAAACTCACCGATTGGGGCAGACAGGTGCTGATCCAGGCGGCGCTCTGGTTGCCGCACCGGCGCATCATCGGCGTCGGCGACGCCAGCTTCGCCGCAATCGATCTGCTCAATGACGTGCGGCCATGGGTGACCATGATCACCCGCCTGCGGCTTGACGCGGCGCTACACAAACCAGCGCCAAAGCGCGTGCCCGGCAAAGCCGGACGCCCGCCGGTCGTCGGCAAGCGTCAGCCCACACTGAAGCAGCGCCTGGTCAATCCGAAGACACGCTGGCGGCGTCTGCTGGTGACGGGATGGTACGGCCGCGGCGAACGGATGGTCGAGATCATCTCTGCCACCGCCGTGTGGAACCATCCCGGTCGACGCGTTCCCATCCGCTATGTCTTGGTACGCGACCCGGCGGGCGAACTCGAGCCGCAAGCCTTTCTCTGCACCGACCTCGATGCAGACCCGCTCAACATTCTACGCTGGTTCGTCCGCCGCTGGTCGATCGAGGTCACCTTCGCCGAAGTCCGTCGCCACCTCGGGGTTGAGACCCAGCGGCAATGGTCCGAACCGGCAATCGCCCGCACCACGCCCATCCTGCTCGGCCTGTTCTCTCTGATCACGCTCTGGGCCAATGAAGCCTATACCACTCGCACGCCCGCCGCGCGCATCGCAAGCTGGTATCGAAAATCGTTGCCAACGTTTAGCGACGCTCTGGCCAGCGTTCGCCGGCAGCTCTGGGCCACCGGGAATTTATCAGGGTCGCGGCAGATGCTTGACCCAACAAAAATTCCCTCAACCCAACTTAACGCTCTGATCGATCTCGCTTGCTATGCAGCCTGAATGGCCAAAGTCGAGCTCAGAGGCTGATCCGGAATGAATGCGGAACGGTCTTCCGAGTCATTTCAATGCGTTGGCCCGAGGCTGCTTGATTCGCTCTCGTCGGCCAAAAAATGTTGCGTGATTTCAGTAGCTTCTAATCTCTCGTGTTTGCGAAGACAACGAGGAGTCATCTCATGGCCTGGACTGAAATCACGCGCCCCAAGTATCAGCGCGACGGGTTGCGCTATGCAAGCGATACCACCGATGAGGAGTGGACGTTGATCGAGCCGCACATCCCGCTGGCGTCGTGCGGGCGGACGCGCGAGACCATCTCCGTTGATTTCCAACGTCATGGTATTGCAATGGTGATTCGAGTCGGACCCTCAGGTTTAAACTTCTTCGTGTCGACCACTACGAAATTGAATGAGGTTCGTTATGAGTGCCGAGCAGAAAGTTAGTGCCACTACCTGCTAGCAACGAAATATCGATGCAGCTCCCGTCAAGGCGTATCGCGAACGTCGCCACCGTGTGGTCGCGACGAAGGTGAAATAGCCGCCGGCGTGGCGCGGTCTGACTGACTCTCCCTGTTATCCATGCGGGCGGCTGGCGGCGCGGAGATCGGCGGCTTCGAGCCGCTCTGACAGCGAGAATGATCGATGACGATCACCGGCGGCCTCTTGAGGTGTCTCGCCTGCTCCAACCCCGGCGGCCATGACGACGGAGCTCGATACTGTCACTCTGTCATCCGGCGAATTGGGGCTGCTCAGTTCAGCCGGTCGCCAGGAGCGGCGGCGCGTCGTTGCTGGCACAGTCTATGAAGTATGCGAAGGGTCGCCGGCACGAGGTTGTCCGTGCGCAGTATGAACACGGCCGCAATCTTGGTTTCTTCGCTTCGCGGAGGGGGGACGCTGACCTCCGCGGATGCGATCACGGCCCGAGGGCGCAAGCTGACCTCGACTGAAGAGGCCGATCCTGGGGCAATGCGGTCGCGCGAGGCAATTTCGCGGACGGACGGCCGCCAGTTCAGTCCAATGAACCAGAGTTCGGCGTCCGAGCCAAAACCAACTCCGATAGAGACCACAATGGCAGAGCAGCCCATACCCGCGACGTTCGGCGTCGATCACGTCGGACTGACCGTCCGGGATCTCGAGAGCATACGCGGCTTTTTTTGCGACTGCCTGGGATGGCGTGTTGTCGGCGAACGGCCCGACCATCCGGCCGCGTTCGTTTCCGACGGCCACGACATGATCACCAAAGCGCCGACGCAGGTCGATAGCAGCCGACAGCTCGCCCTCTCGGTTGAAGATGGCGCGATGGCGCCGGCATCGGCCTCGGTGACCAGGAACATCCCAAAGCACGTGGCCGACCGCGCAGCTGGCAAGCGCGAACGCGCGCAGTTTCGAGATTTAGGGCGATCCGTTCCATTCCAGGAATGATCCGTGAACGGCCTCAGCCCCGTTGATCCTCGCTCAGATGTAGCCACGGCAGGCGCTCTTCCGGGAAGATGTGCCTCGTCGGCTGAAGTCTGGCGGCTTGATCGAAGGCGCCGACATGGAAATGGGTTTCCGCCGACGAGGGCTCGCCTTCGCAGGTTAATGTCGAGCCGCATCTGGCGCAGAATCCTCGCCACCTGCCGAGCGACGAGTTGAACTTGGTTATCTCACCTTTGGTAACGACATAGGCCGTGCGCTTGAATGCTGCAAAGACGGAAACGGGTGCGCCGCTGTGTTTCCGGCAGCTTTGGCAATGGCACCATGCTACCGATTCCGGCTGCCCGCTCGCGACGAAGCGCACTTCACCACACAGGCACCCACCCTCAAGCTGATCGCTCATGCCCCAGACCTCCCCTCAGGTTGTCGCTCGACCGCAAGCCTGGCCGCCTTCCATTCCGGAAAGCCCTCTTCGAACCGGCGCACCTTGAAGCCGTATCCATCGCGCCGATCTGGATCCGACGTGACGACGGGGCGGTTTCCTCCCGGCGAAATCCTTCTTTCCTTGAAGGCATAGCGTCGGTTGTTAGATAGACAACGCTGTGGGTGAACATGTTGGCACCATCTCCGTTATAACGTTTAGCATTGAATTTTGTGAATTGCCTCAGAGCCATCGGCTTTTCGCCAGTGTGCCGGTTCCGGTCACCACTTCTTACAGACCACACTGGAAAACAGTGCTTTGCTAGTGTCCGAAGTTCGTGAGGCGGCTGATCCAGGCATGGCGAACTTCCGAATCGGGACACTAGCGGCATAAAGCAATCTCGGCTTCTCGAAACGATTTCGGCCACCCTGGAAACTTTGCAACCGAACTTTTTTGTGTGCGCCGAGGTTTTGCCGGTGCTTCGCCAGCCGCGCGTCAGGCTAAAAACTTCTGCTATCGAAACCATCCATATCGGCTTTCGCTGTGTCGTTCGAAGGCAAGGAAGTTTCAGTTCTGCGCCGTGACGCATTGCATCACCATAAAATCGCAACCAAGCCGAACACCCCGATCAGAATCAGCATGCTGGCAACAGTCATAGCGATTGGCCGCATGGCATTATAAGCAAAATCAGGGCGGGAAAGTCGGTTCAGGATACGGACGTGCTGGACGATGGCGGCAAGCAGACCAAAGATGCCCACGACTATAAAACTCGACCCGAAGATGAGGGATGTATGGGCGGGATCGCGGGAGATGCGCACGCCGGTCGCATCCAGGTAGGTCGCTAGCTTTCCGATGCCGAACCCGAAACCGATCAACGAGAGCGCGGTGCGGATCCACGCCATCAGCGTCCGTTCCGCAGCTTCCCGATTACGCTCCTTTGCGAGTTCATTGGCAATGTTGACCGTACTCGGCTTGTCGATCATTGGATATCCCAGTCTAATTTGCCGGGCACGCCCATGGTGCCGTGGCTTACGCTAAGGACAACAAATCAACTGCCGTTGGTGGCCGCGTTCACCGCGTGCTTCAGCATCGCGCTGGAATCGAAGTCCGGGGCCGCCTGGCGTGGTGGGAAGTGCATGAAGGTTTCGGCATGCAGCTTCAGGATGTAGGCGGCCCGCATGATGGTCCAGGACTTCTCTCCGGCGCGGAGCGGGTAAGCGTGGGGCCTCCATATGCTGATCGAATGGATCAAACCAGTCGACCCTGACTTGGAAATGGACCTTCCAGTCCCGGCAGCAAATGGCATACAGATGATGCCCTCTGTGGAGAAGAATCCAATTTGCGCGGACTCGCTACTGCCGCCGGTGAGGTAGGGAAGCTGGTTGTAACCGTCGAGATGAACGCCGAGCGGGTCGAGCCAGGCGCGCGGTTCGCCCACAACCCAGTCGAGCTCCTGCCCCCCTCGGCGTAATGGCCGAACTTAATCTTGTCGTGCCACCGGTCGGACCGACGGGTCCATACGTGTATACGTGTTGTATTGTGCGAGAGCAGGAACGGCTTTTCCGCGGCGTGGGCACGGTCGATGAAATCCAACCAGCGTGCGAGCAGATCGTCCTCGATTGTTTCCATCCGCTTTCGTATCAGTGGGCCACTATCCTGAACGGTCTGTCTGCCCACCTTCCCGAAGCGAGGGTCCTCAGCGGGATCATCATTATCCGTGGCCCTGCAATCCAATACACCGATGAGGAGGACATCGGGCTTCTTTTTTTCCGCCATAATTCTGTCTCCTCAAAGTAGATTGTCGTTTCCGGTGTCGCACTATGCCACAGCAGAGCCTAATAGCCTCCCCGATTTCTCGTCAACGAGAGGGAGGCGGGCAGGGCCTTGCCGGCCACGGTGCCGGTGTCCGCCGATTGCCGGGTCGCACGCACCCTCACGCCTCGGCTCTTAAGCTCGTCGACAGTATCCTGCAGGTCCTTCAGCGAGCGCGCGAGACAGTCAATGCTGGTGACGCCCACAGTGTCGCCCCGCCGTACGATTCGAGCAGCACCTGTAGTTCGGTGCGCCCGTCGCGTCGGCTGCCGCTTGCCTTATTCGCACGGATCACGAGGAATCCGGACGCGAGCCGTAGGAAGCCATCTTGCTCCAAAAAGGGTCCAGATCCGAGGCGGCGCTGCGCTCGGAGGGCTCAATTGCAGCAAGCTGGGTGGGTCGGCATTCACGGCGCGACCACTCGTCGGCCGCCTTGTCAGCGTCCGCTTTGGGTCCAAAGCGGCGGTCATGCGTCTCAGCCTATCTATCGAGCGTCCGTCTCACCAAGCGTGTCTCAAGTAACGTGCGCCTGGCGCTCGCTTCTGTCTCACGCACTGTGCGTCGGAAATGGCCATCTATTACGCGTCGGGCCGTTCATCATTGCGTGCTGCTCGGCCGGCGCCCCAAAGTCCAGGCAGGGAAAAAGCTGGAATAGGCGTTGATCAGGTGAGTCGTTGCCGCTTCGAGTTTTCGCGCGGGTCTCGACCGCTGACCAGAAACCGGATCTGCAGAGACAAACCGTCACCACTCATCTGCGGAATATCTGTGCTAGACTACGCGTGCATAACCGCGCCGAACTGCACGCGGCACTACTGCCGCGATAGGCCGGACGTCCGGCCGGTTGCAGTTGCCCGAAGCGACTGCCGTAGATGTGTAGTTCGTCTACGTACACATTTTTCTGATGATTACCACTTATGACGCGTAAGCTGAACCCGCGGGTCTTGACAGGCATTAGATCGCAATAGGACTTTTCGGCCAGGAGGAAGATCATGTCAGGCTCAACATCCGCAGCGCCTTATGCGACTCCACCACTCGGGGTGAATGGCGCGCCCACAATGGAGTTCATCCAACCGCTGCCGCAGGCGATTGTGCAACTGACGTTTCCGACGCTGGCGCAGATGCTTGCGGACAGCCTCGCCGCCTCTGGCGTGACAAACACGAACACGTCCGGCACATCCGGCGTCGGCAGCACAGAGACGACAACCACAACGGCACCTGGCGCATTGGCAAGTCTCGATACGTCCCAAGGCGTTTTTGCGCTGCCCATTGATTTTGCGTAATTGCAGGATCTGCTGCCGCCGGGAATGTTTCCGTGTCCTCCAACGACACGTTTCCGACGCCTGAGAAGGGGCCGCGCGTGGCCGTGCTGACCCCTTTGCTCGATCGCATTACCTTCCTGTGCGCGCATGATGGACTGACTGGCATTCCCAAGGTCAACCTTCCTGGAGCGACGGTCGATGGCCCGCCCCGTGGGCCTGTCGACCTGTCGAGGGTGTGTCCCACGATCTGTAGGTAGCGGCGCTCTCTGCGGGACAACATGCGACGATCGACTGTGACACCGCGTTGATGCCACGACCGACAGCGGGTTCGCTAAACCTTACATGGCACTAACCGCCTGGGTGCCGCCGAATACGGGCCGCGACGTGGTACCGCATTGTAGAAAAATACTGGACAAGCTGTGGATGAATGCTTGGAATTATCGGCCTGGAAGCAAAGGCAGGTAAATATGCTGTCCAACTACAGCATGGGTGGTCGGTGAGGTGCTCAGGGACATTGGAATGTCAGTCCGGTAGGAGACTCCGAACTGTTTGCGGGCTGCTTCGACAGGCTCATGGCCGCGATCTCAATTCTTTACACCGTCAATAGGCGCCTCGCCTTCCAGCCGGGGGGCTGGGAGCTCTCGGAAGCCGGCAAGGAAGAGTTCGCGGGGATCGTCCACAAGCCCGGCCCGAGCCAGTCGCGCCCCCTCTACGTCAGCGGCTTCACAGGCAGCACGCCGATCCGGCCGCCTCCAGACGCCGCACCGGAAGGCCGCGCAAAGAACCGTTGCGTGGAACTCACGCTCAATCCGCTATAGCCGCCCTGCGTCACCGCACCAGCACGACGGGATGAGGTCAGTATCGCGAACTGCCACTGAAAGGCCAGTTGCGAGGTCGTTGCATACATATCTCTGATCCCTGCACCACACCGGCAGGCGCCGTATTTGGCGGCCTGGCCCGACGATCGGCAACCCGATACCGCGGTTCGTCTATGCGTGGTGTGTCGCCTGCATCAGGGCATCGAATCGCTCGCGTTCCTTCGGCTGCTCGATCATTTCCGCGCACAGCGTCACAAGGTCGGTTCGCGTCGCCGCGCGAGCACGCACGCGGGCCACCAGACGCGGCGCGATCGGCCCCATGACCTGTGTAAGCGCGCGCGTCGTCGCCTCGGCGAAATCGTCGGTAATCGCATCGACGGCCTGAACCGACGGACCGGTCGCATTGGGCGCACCGCCTCCACCGCCGATCGCGCGCAACGCATCGCGGATCAGGGACTGAAACTGGCTGCCCTCGGGGATCAGTTCGCGCAGCATCTTGCTGAATTCGGCCGTCGAGCGCGCGTCCCGCAAAGCCCGGCGCAGATGATAGCCCGCCATCGGCCCGACGTAGTGTGCCAGTTGCCGTTCGAGCGAAGACAGCGACGAGGCATCGATCGACTGCAGCAGGCTGCCGCTTCCGGAGCCTGGCTGTGCCGCGGCCGGTGAACGCCCGTCGACGGGCAGGACGATCGTCGCCGGATCATCGGCTGCGCCCGCACCGCGCATCCCCGCGATGCCGCCTGTCATGCCATCGAGCAGAAGCCTAATCGCGGTCGCCATGTCATTCGCGCTGCCGAACCGGTCCTCGGGCCGTTTGGCAAGCGCCCGGTCCACGACATCGGACAGGCCCTCCGAAACACCCAGCCCTCTGTCGCGCAAAGGCACGTGCGGCTCGTGGCTCAGTTTGTAGAGCGTCTCGGCATAACTCGCCCCGCCGAACGTCCGCTGACCGCTGATGATTTCGTACATCACACAACCGAGCGAGAACAGGTCGCTCCGTCCGTCGATCGCCAGGCCGCGGCATTGTTCGGGGGACATGTAGCTGGGTGTGCCGACCATCACACCGCTTTGCGTCATATCGACACCAAAACGAGATATCCCGAAATCCGTGACCTTCAGGCGGCCATCCTTGGTCAGCAGGATATTGCCGGGCTTGACGTCGCGATGAATGATCCCGAAGCCGTGAGCGTAGCCGAGCGCGTCAAGCACCTGGAGTGCGATGCGTATGACCGTCGCCTCCGGCGACCGTGTTCCGCGCGGAAACATCCGGCCGAGATCAACGCCGTCGACATACTCCATCACCAGGTAGGGATTGCCTTCGTACGTGGCGAAGTCGTACAGCGCAACGATATTCGGGTGGACACACCGACCTGCCGCGCGCGCTTCGTTACGAAAACGTCCAATGTAACGTTCGTGGCTTTCCCCATCGAGCAGGTCGGCTCGGATCAGCTTGATCGCGACGGTACGGTCGATCTCGGGGTCATGTGCCTTGTACACGACTCCCATCGCACCCTTGCCGAGAAAAGATTCGACAGCGAACCGCCCAAGCTGGGTCGGGATTGATTCCATCGGCCGGCTGCTCACTCCCCGAGCAGGCGCAGCGCGGCACTCAGGCTGCGCCGCATCCGATTGAACGACCGCGACAGCGATCCGATTTCATCCTTGCCGGACTCATCGATTTCCGGGACCGACATGTTGCCGAGACTCACCTCATCGGCCAGTGCCGATACCCGGCGCACCGGCTTGATGATGAACACATGCAGCATCAGGTTCAGTAACCCAAGCATGATCACGAACACCACCGCCAGCGACGCCATCGCGGTGTTCAGGCTCCGCCGCGCCTGCTTCAGCGCTACCCGCTCGGGCACCGAAACGATCTCGGCGCCGACCGTGCTGCCCAGCTTCCAGCCAAACCCATTGTTTCTGCCGTAGACGTCAAGCATCGTCGGCGGAGCGGCCTCGGGCGTGGAGTGGCAGACGAGGCAGCCCTTGCTGTCGACGCGAATGGGTTCGGCGAACGACAAGATCTTGCCGGTCGCGGTCATGCGTTCAGTGACGAGCGAGTTGAGCTTCGGTTGTGCCTCCAGCGCATCGATGATCGACGCTTCCCAGGCAACGGGCCGGTCGGAGGGGTTGGTCGGATCGTTGGTCGGCTGGCGGAACGTGTACTCGGGGAACCCGACCGATATGCGATCGAATGTCTGTTGCGCCGCGTAGAATGGAATGGCCTGGGGCAGGAACTGCACATTCATTTGCTGGGCGAGCAGCGGGGTCACCTGCGTGTCGGTGTAATGAATCGTCGCGTTGACCTCCCCCATCATCAGCGCCGCCTCCGACATGACCGCGTCGCGGGCGGAGCGCCGGGTGAACGCGTTCAGGAGCACCGCCGCCAGTACCAGACCCGCCAGGAAGGCGGTCATCATCACGACGTTGAATTTGATCCTCAGGCTCATGGGCTTGCTACCGGTTGTTCAGCAGGCGGACGATTTCGGATTGCGTCATCACGCCGGTCATCGCGTCGCCCAGCGTGTATTGGTAGGCGCGGATCGCCCGCGTGGTCGCGTCATCCGCCCGACCGTTGAATTCGCCTCGATAGATGCCGTGGCGAGCAAGCAGGACCTGCAGCCGGCGGATGCGATCATTCCTGGGCGCGAATGTTGAAGCGGGCGGCGACGGCAGTCGATCGTACGTGGATATCCGAGCCGGTGCGGACCCGGCCGCGACATGATTGCGATCGGCTCCGGCAACCGCCGGAGGCGGGGGACCGGATGGCGTGGAGGCAGGCGGAACAAGGGATGCGGGTGATGGCGGCCCGGCTGAGGCCGACGCAGGAGGCTCGGACGCCGCGGCCGGCGGTGGCGCGGATCCAGCGGGCGGCGTAGGTGCAGCCTCTGCAGCCTTGGAGGCAGCGCCTGCCTTCGACGTGCCGGATGACGGCGGTGATGCGCTCGTGGTCGGCGGCGTTCGCGAGGCCAGTGTGCTGCTGCCGTCAGGCGCGGCCCGTGCGGTCGGGGGCATGGCAGGCGCCGCGGTGGAGGGCAAGGATGGCGCCAGCGGCTGTTTCGCTGTTCCGTCGGCGCTTGTTGTCCCAGCCTGCGATGTGGGCAGGCTGCCCTCGGACGGGGCGGGTGCCGGCGGGGCAACCGCCGGGGGTGCGATCGCTGACAGTGGGAGCGGCGCGTAGATCGTGACGCCGGCAGGCGGGCTGTTCGGCTCGCCTCGCAGGGCAAGCGCCAGACGACCCCATCCTGCGCCAATCTCGTTCCCGTGGCTCGCGAGCCGTTCTCCCAATGCGCCGGCCTGCTTGCCGTTTCCCACGCTCAGGGCAAGGTGCAGCCCGGCCGGCAGCGTTTGACGCAGATCCGTCACGGCTGGTGCGGCCGCGCCCGCACCCGGCATGGCCAGTTCGACAACCAGCGAACCCTTCGTTCCTGTCATCGCGTTCAACAGCGCGCGCATCACCACGCCATCCGTCTCAGGCCGCTGCACGTGCCGCGGATCGACGTCCGACGGCAACAGAAACAGCCGGTGACCCACCGTGGTCGCCTCGGCGCAGACATAGATCATCGTCGGGTCGTCGGGCGCGGCGGCGGTGCGGGAAGCGAACATATTCAGGGCCTCGCGTACGGGGAGGCCCGGCGCATCGATCGCCTCGTCGACCGCGAAGCCAAGGTGCCTCAGGCCTGCCGAAACGGCCCGCGCTGCCCGGCTGCAGCGCGGCAGCACCGGCTGACCGCTATACTGGCCTTCCCCGATCACCAGCGCTGTTCCGGTCGAAGCCGCGAGACCAGACGCGGCGTGCAAAAACAACAACGTCCCGATGATCAGCGAGAGTCCGCGGCAAGCCCGCCGGACTTGCACCGCCGGACCACGACGCGGCACCAGTCTGCCGCTCGAGATCACACGCCGCCACGATCCCGATGGAGCCATCACCACCGTTGTCTCCGTTGCCGTGGGACCAAAGGTCGTTGGATCATTGCAACCCACGCCGGGGTCATCCTGGCGCGGAGGCGCGAGAGGTAATGACGGAATCCGTTCTGTCCGGTGCGGCACGGCGTCCGCCCGGCTCCGCGACAGACGATATGTCGTTGCTGATCCCTCATGTTGTTGGCGACTTCCTTGCCATGATTTGTTTGGTTCCGATTCGTCATGGAGGTGTCTCCGGGTCCAACGCCGTCGTCCTCGAACAGCGCCTCCGTCGCATCGCGGCTGCGTGCACCGCTGGTGGGCAGCCACGCGTTCCATCCGAGGCGGGCAGCGGACTCGGCCGTCAGGCCCAGCGGCGGGACCGCGGCGGCGGCCAGCACGGGGTTGATCGCGAAGCCGATCTCGCCGTCGAGATAGGCCCGCACCAGCGAGCGCAGTCGCTGGAACAGCGTGCCGTCCGGCAGCAGGGCGTTGAACCGTGCCAGCGTCAATGGACCGATGCGCAGCCGGATACGCGACTGGATGTCCCAACTCCGGCTGCCGATCGTCGCATCGACGCCCAGCCGGTTGAACTGGCCGGGTCGGTTGCCTGACGGGAGCGCCGACATGTCCCCTGGCCCGAGGCTCAGCCAGGCTCCAGCGAACTGTTCCACCTCCACATGTTGACCGAGCCAGTCGGACAGGATGGCGCCGAGACGGTCGGCGGAGCGTGGACGGGCCGCGAACAGCCCAGCGTAAAACAGCAGCGGCTCGGTTCCCACCGCCAGCCGCTGGGCCAGGTTTGGCGTTCCGTAGCCGGTCAGTGCGAGAAGCATATGGCGCAGCCCGTCCGCGGCCGGACGTTGCGGTTCGGTGGCGACGGAAGCCGGCCCGAGCGAGGCGGCGTGCGCCGCCCGGTGCGGCTGGTATTTGATGCCGGCCATCGCGTAATGGGCCAGCGGACGCTGCGCCAGCAGGTCCAGAAAGGCGCCCATCGCTGGCGCGTGCCGCCGTTGCTCGGCATTGGCGACGTCGGTGTATGGACGCGGCAGCACACCGGACGGACCGGTCAGCCCGAGCAGGCCCGTGGTCAGCCGAAAACCGGTGTCCGAACGCTCGACCGAGGCCACGTCCGCGGCGATGAAACCGAGGCCCGTGGCGGCGTGGAAGCGCACCGCCTCACCCGCCCGCCCCGACCCGGCGGCGTGCATCATCACCGCGAGCGCTGCGTCGAAGCCAAATCGTGCCGGCTCCTCGAGCAACGTCCGCAGCACGCTCCGCATCGTCCGCGGGTTCGGCTGCCACACGCCGGCAAGGGCCCCGCGACCAGCGGCGGCCGGTTCATCCACCGTCGGCGTCAGCCCGCCGCCGGCCGATTGCCTGTCCCCGCCGGCCGGCGCCGCCTCGGCGACCCGCCCGCCCGTGCCGGCCTGCCCAACCGCGCCAGCAAGTCCGTCCAATCCAGCCTGCCCGATCGCGACCGTTCGCCCGTTTGCGCCAGCCGGTCCGTTCATGACGGCCTGATCGTTCATAGCAACACCCGCGCGCCGGCGCGTGGCTCGCCGCGATACAGCGCGCCCTTGCGTCCCTGCAGCGCGACCGACGTGCGCACGAACGAATTGACCGTCGCATGCAAGGCCAGGAAGCGCTCAAGCACCGCCGCCATCAGGAACAGGCCCGCCGAGTCCCAGGCACGCGGCTCGAACTCCAGCGTGACGTCCAGACCGCGGCAGAAGCTGCCCTGTCTGGCACCAGGAACCCGCGCCGTCGCCGTCTGCGACCGCACCGAAACCAGGCTGGCTATCGCGGCGCGGCTCTCCGGCGTATCGCGCAGGTCGTACAGCCGCAACACCTGCCTCAGGCTGTCCGCCGCACCCGCACCGCCCACGATCGACAGATGTCCGAGCGAGAGCTGCGATATCAGGCGCCATGAATGGCGTTCCCGCAGCGGCGCGCGCAGCGTCGGCGTCGGGGCGGTCGGGCAGGTCAGCGTGGTCACCGCGCTGATCCCCTCCGACAGCCGCAGCGGCGGATTGCCGCCACCCCAGGGCAATTCGACCGGCAGGTCGCGGTTGCTGCAAATGGCATCGACCGACAGCACCGCGTCCGCCGGCCGGTCGACATCCAGTTCGGGATCGAACGGCGCGAGCAGCACGTCGGTCCCACCCACCGGACTGGGGCTGTCGCGCCGGATCGTGGTGTAGAACCCGCCCGGCTGCTCGTCTGCCGCGACGTCGGTTGGGTGCCGGTAGAACGGCCGCCAGCGCCGCATCGAGCCGTCGCCGCGCAACTCCCGGACATGCTCTACGCTCCAGACCTCCAGGGCGCGCGGACGGCGGATGTCGGGGGTGACCGGATATTCGCTAGTCTCATGCGTCAGCGGGATCGGTTCGCACTGGCGCGGGAACAGGTTGACCATGGGCGTGCAGTGCAACGCCAGGGCATCGGGCTGTAGCCGCTGCTCGAGGTCCGCCTGCGCCTGGTCGAAATAGACGAAGACCTCCATCCGGTTGCGCGTCTGCAGCAGGGTTCGCGCCTCGAGCCCGACCAGGTCGACGAACAGGAATTTCTCCGGCAGCGCGAAATACTCGGTCAGCAGCCGGAAGCCGGAGAACGAGCGCGCGGTCCACGGATACAATGCCTGATCCGGGGCGAAGCCGACAGCTTCGATCGGATTCCCCGGCCGCAAGGTGGGATTCGAAGTCGTTCGGACCGTCGGCCAGCGCCATCCCGACGACGTGAGCGCGCAGCATCTCATAAAGCGGCACGCTCTGTTCCATCGGACCACGCAGGAAGCAGCGCAGCCGGTCCACCCCCAGTTCGGCGAGGCTCGTCTCCGGATCGGCGGTGCGCAGCACGATCCGCAGGCTGCTGCGTGCGCCGCTGAGGCCAGGGAAGGCGGGCGCGGCCAGCGGCAGGCCAGTCAGCTTCACGCTCTCGATTTCGACCGGCCACAGGGTGGTGTCGTAGGCGGTGCGAAAGCGGCACGGCTCCCCGCGTACCGGATCGGTCTCGACCATCGTTCCGGACGGCACTCGCACCGGCACCCGCAGGCTGGGCTGGCAGCCCAGCTGCACGATCGCGGCCGACGGCACGGGCGCCAGGTAATGCGGATACAGCACGCCCAGCAACGCGTCGCTGATTTCGGGGAACTCGTCGTCCAGCCGCTGCTGCGCCCGCGCCGAGAGGAACGCCACACCCTCCAGCAGACGTTCGACGTGCGGATCGTCCACCGTATCCGGCGCCAGGCGCAACCGTCCCGCCACCTTGGGATGCGCATCGGCGAACGCGCCCGACAGGCGGCGCAACGCATCGAGTTCCCGGTTGTAATAGGGCAGCAGCTTGTCGGACATCGGCTACAGGCCATTCAGCGGGTTGAGCACGACATCGGCCGTCGTGGTGTCCACCGCCGTGTCGAAGACAATCGGTTCGGGCGCCGGCTGGGCCCGCAGCAACGCTTCGATGCGCAGTTGCAGGGTTGTCCGCAGCAGTGAACGGTCGGAAGGGGACTGGTCGATGAGTCGCACCTGGATTTGGGTCAGGCGCGGCTCGAACCGGCGGATCGTCTCCTCGATCTCGGCCCGCAGCACCTCGCGCTGCCGCCGGTCGTTGAAGGCCCCGGCGGTGAAGTCGGGCATCCCATAGGCCAGCGGTGACAGGCGCAATGCGGTCAGGGCCGGCGGCGGCGAGCGCCAGGGCCGCCGCGCGTTCAGCAGCGCCTCGACATCGCGATGCACCGACCGGCGCAACCGGACAACCGTCTCGGTCTGGGACCGGCCCCGGTCGCGGTCCGGTTCGTCGTCCATGAGCCGGTCAAGCAGCGGGGCCTCCACCGGGCGCATGGCGTGACGGGCTGGAAATCCGCTCATTCAATTCGTCCGTTCATTCGAAGTCCAGCGTCGTCAGCTGCTGCACCGCGACGCCCTCCTCGCCGATCAGGAACATACGCTGGCCGGCACCGCGAACCGGTTCGGTGTCGGTCCACTCCGTCACCCGCCCGAGGCGGACCCCGTCGCTTCCTACCTCGTCACGCCGATAGAGCGCCGGCATGTACACATCGCCGTCCGGCCCATCGCGCACCGCCATCGTGCAGCGGCGCCAGAACAGATCACGCGGCCGTTTCGGCGGATGGAACTCCAGGCTGGCGACCCGTTCGGTCGGGATCCAGAAATACTTGCCGGTGGTGGTCAGCACCTCGAACGTGCCAGCCCACAAATCGTCGGCGTCGCGAAAATCGGCAAACCGCATGTCGGGCGTCGCGCCGGCGACCGTCGGCCGGGTCGCCTCCGCCGCGTCCGCCGAGGCGATGGCCGCGTCGGTGTCACCCGCCCGCAGCGCCATCAGGGCACGCAGCAGATGCGCCTGCGCTAGTGTCGGTTCGCCGAGGAACTCGGGCGTGCGGCCCTCGAGCAGGACCTGCCGGCGGGCCGCGGCGGCGCGCAGCAACTGACGGAATTCGGCCACCACCATCGCCGTTCCGGGATCGATCGCTTCCGCTGCGGACACCACCGCGTCCGCCCGCTCGGTAGCGCCGGCATACAGCAGCAGTTCGGCGAGCAGGATACGCCGGCCGGCTTCCGCCGGTGCGGCCTTCACCGCATCGCTGGCGGCCTGAACGGCGTCGGTGAGCTGTCCGGCATGGAACAAGGCTCCGGCATCCTGCGTCAGCATCGCGTTATCCTTTGCGAGGGCCGGGTTGCGCCGGCGATGGAAGAACTGGCCGCATCGCGTCAGGTCCTGCCCGGCGTCGCGGCGAAACCGGTCACCAGGCGGAACGTCGCGGCGACGTCGTCGAGCTGATAGTACGGCTGCAACTGGATGACGCAGCCAAACGACCCGGGCCGATCCGCCAGCTCGTGCACCGTGACCCGGCTGGAAACCAGCGGATACCGCGCCCGCGAGTCCGGATCGGGGCTCTGGCTGGCATTGGTGTAGCCGGCGAGCCAGGTCTGCAGGCGGCGCTCGATCTCCTCGGCGGTCATGAAGCTGCCGGTCAGCTCCCGGCCGATGATCTTCACGTAGTGGGCGAAGCGCGACACGCAGAGCATGGCGTTGATCTGGGCCGACAGCCTTGTGTTGGCCGCCGCCGCGATGGGTTCGCGGCCGGCGGGATCGGTGGTGCGCGCCTGCAAGCTGTGCACCGAGGCGAACGCCGCGTCGCCGTGGGGCAGCGTGTTGAGCGGCATCAGCCCGGCGAACACCAGGTCCTGCTCCTGCCGGTCGGTCAGCGCCAGGTCGAGCGGCGGGCGGTTCCACACCGTATCCGCCCCCAGCACGAAAGGTTCGGCCGGGAGCTCGGTGATCAGGCCGCCACCGACCCGGTCGGGGCTGACGCCACGCACATCCGCCGGCCAGTTGAATTCGGCCTGCGCCCGGCCGACCGCGGCCGCGAACGCATACCCGGCGACCGACCAGGTGCGGTGGCGTGGTTCGGGAGCGTATTCGTCGTAGCGCAGCCCGGCCATCGCCTGCTGCTCCGCCCGCCAGCGTGGCCGCGCCAGCACGCGCGGCAGGGCGACGCACAGAAAGCGCGTGTCCTCACGCGTCGTCAGCGCACGCCACCGCGCGTGCTCATCGTCGCGCAGCGCCGCGGCGATGTCGTTCGCCAGCACCAGGTCGGGGAACGCGTCGACGCCCAGCAGCGCCGGAGACGCCCCCAGCACCATCGGCACGAAGGCGGCCGCCGCGATCGAGGCGAGCGCCGCCAGAACCGAAACGTCGTCGACCGGCGCGCGCTCGGCCAGGCCACGCCGGAGCGGCTTGTGGCGCACCTCGTGATCGACCACCAGCAGGCCGAATGGCTCCCCGCCCGGGCTGCCAAATTCATTTTCGTACACGAGGCGGAACAGGGATGACTGGTCGAACTGGCTGGCGCGCGCCGCATCACGATCCAGTTCGTCCCAGCTCACCGACAGCAGCCGCGTCTTGAGGCGCGCTCCGCTGTCCAATCCCGCCACCAGCCAGGCGAGGCCGCGCCAGGATCCCTCAAGTCGTTGCAGGCGCGGATGGTGCAGGATGGAGTCGAGTTGCGCGCCGATCAGCGCATCGATGGATGCGATGTCACGATCGATCCGGCCGCGCAATCGCTGCCTGTCGTGACGCAGATCCGCGGCCGCGGCCGCGCCGAACCACAGCGCGAAAGCCCCCTGGTCGCGCCGGAGGAATTCCTCCAGGCGATGCCCGGCGATGATGGATTCGCAGCGGTTGAAAGCGCCGGACAGGATCTCGTCGCGCAACGGGGGCGCCGCATGGTCATTCGGGTCCCGCGCTGGCGCCGCCCAGGCCGGGGATGCGCCAGTGTGCGCTACGACGGCGTCTGTCAGTGCCAACAGTTCAGGTCCTTTCCGGAATGCGCGCGACCATGCGCATGCTGGTGGTCAATTCTTCCATCTGCAGCCACGGCCGCATGTAGGCGATCGCGCTGTAGGCGCCGGGCCGGCCGGGGACCTCACGCACCTCGACCCGCGCCTCCCGCAGCGGGAACTTGGCCTTGCTCTCCTGGGCCGCCTTTTCATTGGTATTGACGTAGTTCTTGATCCAGCGGTTCAGCCAGGCCTCGCAGTCCCCGGCTTCCATGAAGCTGCCGATCTTGTCGCGCGCCATGACCTTGAGGTAGTGGGCGAAACGGCTGGTCGCCATGATGTAGGGCAGGCGGGCAGAGATGCGTGCATTCGCGCTCGCGTCGGGGCGGTCGTATTCCTTGGGCTTCTGTGTCGTCTGCGCCCCGAAGAACACCGCGAAGTCCTGGTTCTTGTAGTGACATAGTGGCAGGAAGCCGAGGTTGGACAGCTCGTATTCGCGCCGGTCGGTGATGCCGATCTCGGTTGGGCATTTCGCGTCGAGGTCGCCGTCATCGGACTGGAAGATGTGCTGCGGCAGATTTTCCACCCGTCCGCCGCCCTCCGCGCCACGAATGGCGGTGCAGAAACCGTACCGGGCGAATGCCTCGGTCAGTCGCGTGCCCATCACGAAGGCAGCATTCATCCAGCAGTAATGGTCATGCTCCATCGGCAGCGGACCCCCGCTGGCGTCTAGCGGCGATTCCTCATAGGAAAACGCATCGATCGGCTTGGTGCGGGTGCCGTACGGCAGGCGGGCGACGACGCGCGGCATTGTCAGTGAAACGAAACGACTATCTTCGCTGTTGCGGAAGCTGCGCCAGTTCACATATTCGACCGTGTCGAAGATCTTTGCCAGATCGCGCGGGCGGGATAATTCTGCCCACTGCTCAAATCCCATCATTCCGGCGCCGGCTGCCGAAATGAACGGCGCGAATGCCGCGGCACTCACATTGGAAATCAACCGCAGCGCTTCGATGTCGTCCGGATGGTTGGTCCATTCGTAGTCACCGATCAGCGCGCCATACGGCTCGCCGCCGGGGGTGCCGAACTCGTTCTCATAGATTTTCTTGAACAGCTGGCTCTGGTCGAATTCCACCGCCCGGGTCAGGTCGCGGTGCAGCTCCCGCTTGCTGACATTCATCAGCCGGAGCTTCAGGTTCGTCCCGGTCTCGCTGTTCATGACCAGATAGTGCAGGCCGCGCCAGCTGCCCTCGAGCTTCAGGAATTTCGGATCATGGACGATCTCGTTCAACTGGCTCGATAGGGTTTGGTCGATCATGTTGATCGCCCGCTCGATCGTGCGCGGCAGATTGCGGTCGAATGAGACGGTACCGCGGTTCGCCTGCTCGATCAGCGTGCTGACGAGTTCGTGGACGCGGTCCGGTTCGGTCTGTTTCGTCGCCGAGACCACCTGATCCAGCAAGGACGGGTTTTCGGCGACAGTGGAACCAGACGGCTCCTGAGCGAATTCGCTGCCTGACATGGTTCAGTCCTTCTTGCCCAGCCCAAGTTCATCGGAGAGCCGGCCGAGTTCAGCCGGATTTTTGAGCACGGTTTCCAGCAGCCGCTCGAGCTCCTCGGAGCGATCAGCCTTGCTCATCAGGTCACGCAGCCGGTTGCGGGTTTCCAGCAGTGCCTTCAGCGAGGGGACCTGTTCCAGCACGCGCGCCGGCTCAAAATCCTCGATCCCGTTGAACCGCAGATCGACATTCATCGTTTCGCCCTCGCCGCCGAGTTTGTTCTCGACGCGAAGCTGCAGGCCGGGGCCAATACGTTTCATGACGTCATCGAAGTTGTCGCGATCGATCTGGACGAATTTGCGCTCGCCGAGGGGGCGCAGCGGCTGCGTCGGATCGCCGGAAAAATCGCCGAGGACGCCGACAACGAAGGGCAGTTCACGCACGATCTGCGCGCCTTCCGTCTCGACCTCATAGGTGATGTGGACTCGCGGCCTGCGCACGCGGCTGAGCTTGTCGTGGATGCTGGCACTCATAACGCTGAAACTCCCAGTCTGTATCACGTATCCAGTAGGGTTCATCGCCGCGGCGTCCGCGACGTGCTAGTCAGGTCCTGGCCTGATGCCGAGGCTGGCGAGCAGCGCCGCCCGTGGTGCCTGTTCCGGCATCATTTCCTTCAACAGTTCCGGCCAACCGAGCCGCGCTCGGCGAACGGCTTCCTCCAGCGTGTAGCTGAGCGGGGAATTCGGTTCGTTGATACGGAACTGCGCCGCGATCCGAATAATATCGGTGAGCATGGCCTCCCGGTCCTGCACGGGCGCGGGCTTCGGCGGGGCGGCTCCCGCTGCCGGCGCCGCCGCGGCAGTCGTCTCGGGCGCGGGTTCCACCATCTCCGGCGCGTCCGCGACGACTGGCCCGGCGTAGCGTTCGGCTACCCGGTGCAGCTTTTCCAGCACCCCATACAACCGGCGGACCGACGGCGCGTCGCGGCCGGCCACACGTCCGAGCGTCGCCTCCAGTTCGCGCCACGCTTCCATCGCCTGCGTGGCTTCCCGCGCGATGATCGCGAACGCCGCGCGGCCGGTCGACCTGGCTTCCGTTTCCAGTTCCGCGAAAGGTTTCACGCCCGCCGCGAGGCGGTTCGCCTTGCGGGTCGCATCGCCCAGCCCGTCGACGTCCTCGGACTGCTCGTACTGCCAGTAGCTCAGCGGAGTTCCGTCGTTGCGCTCGAACAGGATCAACTTGCGCACCGGCTGCAGCAGCGTGCCTTCGCCGCCTTCGCCGCTCAGACCCGCGATCGCCGCAGAGTCTGCCGTCGACACCGTCCTCGTCAGGGCCCGGAAACAGGCCGCCTTCCCAGTACGTCTCCAGCAGTCCGCGCAGCAGGCGTGCACCGGTGGTGATACCGGGCAGGCCGTGGCTCCGCACCAGGCTTTCCGTCAGCCAGGCGGCGATTTCGATATCCTTGGTGTCGTGCGCCAGGGCGGCGACGGCGAGATCGCGCACCGTGGTCCAATAACGTGAGCCATTATCCGCCGCGGTCGGGTCGTTGTCGGCACTGCGTTCCTCGGCCCTCGCGCCGGACCGGGCGTCGCGCAGCCGGAAGTAGACCGATCCGGGCGTCACGTCCTGACGCAGGTCGCGGCCCGCCGGCCGGTCCCCCTCCAGGGGCTGCAGCAGGTCGGCGATGACGGGAAAGTCTTCTTCGGCGGACATCGAACTCTTTCGCAAAATGGGTCGCTACGCCACGATCATCTGGCTGTTCAGACGCGTGCCCACACCAACGCTGGAAACGCGGCCGATGCGTAAATGCGTGTATCCCTCGCGAGGATTACAGGATGGTGTCAACACAGCCAATCTGGGTTACAACCGCAACCGAATTCCTGTGGACAGCATCGGTGTCCAACCATATTTGACAGCGGTGGTTGTCGTATGCTGTCGCCCGCGGCGGTGTCGCGTCCGCGACGCGATCCGTGTGGACAGATGTTATACTCAGAGATGATTTCCGGTTCGGTCACCCTCTGTCAGTAGAGCGACAGTAGAAAGCGCATGAGGAGCGGATGGCGAGCGTCGATCTGAAACTTCTTGTTGGCCGTCTGAACGATTTTTGCAGGCGGGCGTTGGAAGCCGCCGCCGGTAGTACTTTATCGCGCACCCACTACAATGTGGAGATCGAGCACTGGCTGCTGCAGCTGGCGGACCAGCCGCGTTCCGACCTCGCACTGGTGCTGCGTCACGCCGGTGTCGATCCGGGCCAGTGGTCCGCCGACCTGAATCGCGCGCTGGATCGCATGGCCGCCGGCAATGGCCGCGCCCCAAGCCTGTCGCCCGAACTGGTCGCGGCGACCAAGGAAGCGTGGCTGTTCTGCTCGATGGTATTCGACGAACCACGCATCCGGTCGGGCCATTTGCTGTGGGCCATGCTGTCTGACGAGATCATCGGCGCGCGGCTTCGCGGCATCGCGCCGCAACTGCGTCAGATCGTTCCGGAGATGTTGCGCAACGACCTCCCGAAGATCGCCGCGGACAGCATCGAGGTCCCCGGCGATCGTGATGCGTCTGCAGCAGCGTCGCCGGCGCCGTCGGCCAGTGGCGGGGCGCTCGATCGTTACACCACAGACCTGACCGCGCAGGCGCGCGCCGGCAAGATCGATCCGATCCTGGGCCGCGACAGCGAGATCCGCCAGGTAATCGACATCCTGACCCGAAGGCGGCAGAACAATCCCATCCTCACCGGCGAGGCTGGGGTCGGCAAGACGGCGGTGGTCGAGGGGCTGGCGCTGCGCATCGTCGCCGGTGACGTGCCCGCGCCGCTGGCACAGGTCACCCTGCGTACCCTGGATCTCGGGTTGCTGCAGGCGGGGGCCGGCATCAAGGGCGAGTTTGAGAACCGGCTGCGATCCGTGATCGATGAGATCCAGTCGAGCCCTCGGCCGGTGGTGCTGTTCATCGATGAGGCGCACATGCTGATTGGCGCCGGTAACAGTGCCGGGCAGGGCGATGCCGCCAATCTGCTGAAGCCGGCGCTGGCACGCGGAGCGCTGCGCGTGGTCGCAGCCACGACCTGGGCCGAATACAAGAAATACTTCGAGAAGGATGCCGCCCTCACGCGGCGCTTCCAGGTGGTGAAGGTGGACGAGCCGCCGGAAGCGACCGCCATCGACATGGTGCGCGGCTTGTTGCCGACGCTGGAGGCACATCACGGCGTGCGTATCCTCGACGAAGCCGCCGAGGCCAGCGTGCGGCTATCGGCGCGGTATATCCCCAGCCGGCAGCTGCCGGACAAGGCGGTCAGCCTGATCGACACGGCGTGCGCCCGCGTGGCCATGAGCCAGGCGGCGACCCCGGCCGCGGTGGAGGATCGCCGGCGACGCATCGGCCTGATCGACGTCGCGGCGCGTATTCTGGCGCGCGAGGCGCGGTCCGGCGCCGACCATGCCGCACGCCTGGCGGCTTTGGATGCCGAACGGGTCCAGGTCGCGACGGAACTGGAAGCGTTGGAAACGAGATGGTCGCAGGAGCGCCAGCTCGCGGCCGATCTCGCTGCGCTGCGCGATCGCGTGGAGGCGGCGGCCGACCCGGTTCCGTTGCAGGCCAGCCTGGCCGAAGTGACCGCCTCGCTGCGTTCGTTGCAGGGCCAGTCGCCGTTGATCTTTCCGGTGGTGGACGCCCAGGCGGTAGCCGCGATCGTCGAGGGCTGGACGGGCATCCCGGCCGGACGGATGCAGGCCGACGAGATCGAAACCATCCTCGGGCTGCGCGGGGCGCTGGGCCGGCGCGTGGTTGGACAGGATCACGCGCTGGAGGCTGTTGCGCAGGCGATCCGCACCTCACGCGCCGGACTGACCGATCCGCGCAAGCCGATCGGGGTGTTCCTGATGGTGGGCACGTCCGGCGTCGGCAAGACCGAAACCGCGCTGGCACTGGCGGAACTGTTGTACGGTGGGGAGGCAAACCTCACCACGATCAACATGAGCGAGTTCAAGGAGGAGCATAAGGTCAGCCTGCTGATGGGCAGCCCGCCCGGTTACGTCGGTTACGGTGAGGGCGGCGTGTTGACCGAGGCGGTTCGCCGGCGGCCGTATTCGGTGATCCTGCTGGACGAGATGGAAAAGGCTCATCCTGGCGTGCAGGACGTGTTCTTCCAGGTGTTCGACAAAGGCGCCATGAAAGACGGCGAAGGTCGCGACATCGATTTTCGCAACAGCGTGATCATCATGACGTCGAACGCCGGCACCGAACTGATCGCGTCGCTGTTCGCCGATCCGGACACCGCGCCGGACGCCAGCGGCCTGGGCGAGTTGTTGCGGCCGGAACTGGCGAAACATTTCAAGCCGGCGTTTCTGGGGCGGGTGACCGTGGTGCCATACCTGCCGCTGGCCCAGGACACGATGCGCCGGATCGCCCGCCTGCAGATCGACCGCATCACGCAACGGGTACAGGCGGGTTTCGGCGCGGTGGTCGAATGCGCGCCCGATCTGATCGATCTGGTGGTGGCGCGGGCGACCGACGCCAGTGCCGGCGCGCGCGGTATCGAGGCGATGCTGACCCGCAGCTTGCTGCCCGATCTTTCCACCCAGGTTCTGGCGCGTATGGCGGAGGGCAGGGCGGTGCGGCGCGTCGTCATCGGGATCGGTGCCGGCGATGGTGTGACGTGTGTGCTTGAGTGAGTGAAAACGCAACGGCCGTTGCAGACCGACGGCGGCGCGGTGCGACGCGGGAGCATCCATCATGGCGATAGCCGGCATCGACGTTCGATTGTCCCGCCTTAAGTTGATGAGTATTGACGACTGCGACACCGACGTCGCGTTGGCAGCGATCAAGGACGCTATCGAGACCGCGCTTGTGGACGCCTACCCGGCCGCTGCCGTCTCGGTGGTATGGCAGATCAGGGGGCCGGATATGCAGTTTCACATCGTCAACCTCGCCCGGGACGAGGAAGAGGAGGACGAGGAGCGGACCGACCTGGAGGCCGAGGTCGCCCAGCTTGTGGAGTTGGCGGGCCACGCGGCGATCGAGGGGCTGTTCGACGGGCCTCCGGTCCGCTGGATGGCCTGGCCGCGGTAGGTCGTGTCGCGGGCTGGCGGCCAGGGGCCGGTGGGGCACGGAATCGGCTGCGGGTAACTGGATCTTTCACGCAGTGCGCAAGGGATCACCTGGTTACGTCTGTAGCGATATCCGGACCGTCGGTAATCAGGCGGTAGCAGTGGTGGGTATACTTCCCTTCTGGGCCCATCTGAGGCCAGGACATCAGGAGATGACAGATGGCGGAAAATTTTGCCTGCGTGCAGATGCCGGGCGTGACCGGCGACATCACCGAAACGACACACGCGGGGTGGATGCGCGTGCAGTCGGTGCAATGGCGCGGCCGGCGTGCGCTCTCGACGAGGGTCGGTTCCACGGTTGACCGCGAGTTGACCATGCCGGCGATCAGCGAGATGGAGTTCCGTAAGGAGAATGACATCGCTTCGGGCCATCTGATGCAGAAGTTCTTTACCGGCGAGGCGATGCCGACGGTCGTCATCGACTTCATTCGTACTGACCAGACCGCGGAGGTTTACTATGAGATCACCCTCACGGACGCGATCGTGAGCATGTTCGTGCAGGAGTTGTCCGGCGCGCGTCCGATCGAGGTGTTTAATCTGAATTTCACTGCGATCGAGTGCAAGACCGAGCAGATGTCGTCCACCGGGACGAGCGGCAATCCGTTCACGACCGGCTATGATCTGTCGACGGGCAAGTCAACCTAAGATACGAACCGGACCGGACAGCGCCAGGACCGGATTGCGACAGCTCAGGGACAAGCAGCCGGATCAGGTCCTGAAAGCGGTTTCGCCAGGCGGCGTCCACGCACGTTGCCGGCGGGCGGTGTCCCGGCGGCCGTCGTGCACAGCCTGGATAACGCGCCCGACCAACGATGGGAGTTGTGTCATGCCATATCAAACCTGGAGCGAGGGGAATCAACGAGGGCTGACCAAATACGGCGGGGAACTTGCCGACTGCGGCCAGTTCGCAGCGGACAAGGCAGGAAACTATAAGGTTGGGTCGATCCACTGGATCAATGGCGACGAACAGCTCCCCGATTACCGCACGCCGGGTCAATTCGACATGTCGCACGGCATGGGACCTCACCAGTTGGGCACTTGGCACACGCCAGCGCGAGCGCAGGCCATCGCTTATCTCAACGTCCTTACCGGGGGCTTTCACTATGCCCGGATCGAGGGCACCGGGTTCGTTCAGACCGACGCGAACCTCTCGGACATTCGTGGGATGGGCGGTGCATTCACAAATTTTGCCGCTGGCCCAGGCGGCCAGCCATCGCTGCAGAGGGTTAAGGCGCAGCGGGGCGTCCAACCGCCGCAAACGCTCCCCAGCATCCAGGCGTTCCGGCAGGTACTGCGACACTCATTACGACTTGCATTTTGGATTGTTCTTCTGGTGCCGGTTCGAGGACTAGACCATTTTCATCCTGACTGTGTGACTATCCAGCCAAAGCGTTTTCCGGTGGGCGCGAGGCAGCCCGGCGATCGCGGCGACGATGGTCGCGATGAACATTGATCTCGAGCCCGAGGAGATCTGTTTCACCCCTGCCATGAGCCATCGCAGCGCTTGCGCCGCGCAGCAGGAAGGCTCCTCGCCGCAAGACATGGAAAACCTCGGCTGCTTTCTCAAGAAATACTTCGGGCTCGCAGCCGTTGTGAACTTGCCGGCAAGCGCATTCGCCAGCGTCAATACGAGTGACGGCACCATTACGTTCAATACCGCACCGTTCGCCAGAAGCAAGTTCGACGTCAATGAGCATGTAATACCAACCGCCGCTGTCGCCGACTCTTCCAGCGACAGCGGCGGTTGGTATCGCGCGCGGGGTTGGCGGGGCGGCCGCGCGCCAAAACAAGACTTATACCCACCGTCGTTGACCCCATGTTCATGGGTCAACATCGAGGGCGGTTGGTATAAAGTCCAACATGCCAAGGACCAACGGCGTGGAGGTTCCCCGAATCAGCCCGATCAACGAGCCAGGGGTCGAGATCTACGTCACCCCCGAAGACAAGTTCTGATCCACACCGGGCGTTCCGACCGGCGACGACTGCATTCCTGCTACAGCATGATAGCGCTGAGCGGAACGTCCCGGCGCGTGAATCATGCGATCAAACAAACACCTGGACCATTTTCGACGTACACAGTCAGGATGAAAATGGTCTGGGCAACAGGCAGGGGCTGCCGGGCGACGACAGTTCGCCTTTATCTCTTTCGGATTGCGGGAAGGCCGCTCAAAGCGCCGCGACCACGGCGGTTACGTTGTCGCGCGCGGCGTGCCGCAGCGCCGCGTCGACCAGCCGCCTGGCGGTGTCGCCCTCGACTTGCCCTAGCACCTCCGCGATCGTCTCGAGGTCCACGGCCTTGTAGAGGCCGTCGCTGCACAGCAGGAAACGGTCCTCGGGCCGGACCCGGCCGATTTTCTTGTCGATCAGCAGATCACGTTCGCCGGCACCGATCGCGCGGGTGATGACATGCTGCCGCGGGTCGTCCTCGGCCTCGGCTTCGGTGATCGTGCCGGCGCTGATCAGATCCTGCAGAAGGCTGTGGTCCGTCGTCAGGCGGCACAACTGGCCGTCGCGCAGCAGATAGGCGCGTGAGTCACCGGCCCAGAGACAGGCGAAATGATCCTTATGCAGGATCAGAACGACAATCGTGGTCGCGGGCGCGACGTCCCGGACCGAGCCCGCCGCCCCGTGCAGCAGGTCTTCATGCGTTCGCTTCAGCCCTTCCCGGACCGCGGCCAACAATTCACCTGGCGCCAGATCATCAGGGATCGCGCTCAGCATGGCCACGATCCGCGCAGCGGCGACGGCACCATCCCGTCGCCCGCCGACACCGTCGGCAACGGCGAACAGGCCAATCTCCGGCCGGCTCAGGCAGGCGTCCTGGTTCTGCGCGCGGACGGTACCCGGATGGGTCGCGGCCCAGGACCGGATCTTCGGGCTCACCCGCGGAGCATCCCGGCGAACGCCGTCGCTTCCGGCAATCCGGCGTGGCTGATGGCGGAACCCAGGGCATCCGCCCCTGTCCCGCACCACCACCTGCTATCCGTCACCGGCAGCGCCGTGGACGGTGCTGGATCAGGCGGTGCGATCCCGGCCAGCATGGTCAGGAGAACCTCGGGTGAAAACCCGCCATGGACCGCATTCCAACCGACCGGTTCGGCCGCATCGAGAAATTCGATCCCGCTGGCGGTCCCTTCCGCGGCGCCAGCGCCCTCCGCGGCAATGGTCAGTGGAAAGCGCCGTCCGGCCCGGTCCGTGCTGGGCAGCAGCATGCCAACCACCGGGCGCGCGCCGCAACGTCCAGCTGGCAGGGCGAAGCGCCAGGAAGGTGCGGAAGTCCAGACTGCCTCCCAGGCGTCGCCGACCAGGTGCTGGCAGGCGGGCAGGATCGACTGCAGCCAGTCGTCCCACGCCTGGATAAACGGTCGCGACAGTCCCGCCCGGACGAAATCGCCGCGCGACGGGATCTTGCCGAAGAACCCCACCTGTACCGATGCCACGCTCATTTTATCGCCGGGCATTGGAAGCCGGCCAGCAGGTCGCGCCCGAACGGGCTGCGCGAGGACCCGGTTTGCAGCATGAAGCTGGCCTGCTGCGACCCGGCGTTGAAACTCAGCGTGAAGGTATCCGGCTGATCGGCCGGGACCAGTCGTCCCTCACCGAACAGGCGGAACAGGGCCCAGCTTCCGTTGGCCGTCAGGGGTGGCGCGTCGGATGGTGCGAACGTGAGCGTCGCCTGGGCCGTGCCGCCGTTGCCCGGCCAAGTGACCAATACCGGCGGCGCGTCACGGCCGGCATCCGTGATCGTCGCCGAACCCAGCGCCAGGGTGGCCGACTGGCTGGCGGGATCCAGCGACGCCGGTGCCACGCTCAGCCGCAGTTGCGGCTCGCTGCCGCCGGTCGGGAAGAACGCGTCGCGGATCGCGGCCGCCCGTTGGAAGCGCGCGACCGTCGCGGCATCGACCGGCGGCGCGATGCCGCCCAGCGGACGCGGCCGCCAGACGCTGCCGCGCATGTCCACATAGGGTCGAATTTGCGCCTGGAAGAAGCTGTCGAGGGCGCCGTTCGGGGCGAACAGCCGGGCGAAATCGTCCAGCGGGGTATCGTTGCCGGATGTCGTGTGGAACGGGTAGTGGCCACTGACCACCGACCGGCACAGCTCGCCCGGTCCGGTGCTGCCGGAGAACGCGGCCGAGGCAGCGGCCTGGGCATTCCCGCTCAGCGCGACGCGGCCGGCGTCGGCGATCTGGCGCAGCCAGCCCGCCATCGGTGGGCTCTGCCGCTGTGACTCGGCCAGCAGCAAAGCCACCGGGTCGCCGCTGCCCTGGAACGAGGCGGGCGCGTTGGTCGCGGTCGGTCCGGTCTGCACCAGTTCAACCTGCAACGCGTTGATCAGACGCAGGACGCCGGCGAGCGGCGCGCCCGCCTGACCATCCCCGACCAGAGCCTCCAGACCGGCATAGTGCTGTGCCAGCGCGGCGTTGGCGGTTGACCCGTACCGCCCCTGGATTTGGTTCGGGTCGGCCAGCACGGCGGCAAGACGCGCATCGTGAACCGGCTGGGCGCCGCTCGAGGGCGTGGCGGCCGGCGACGCGCCGGGGGCTGGCGACGAGCCCGGCGCGGCTTTGGCCTGCAAGGTCAGGGCATGTACGACGGCCACCAGCAGGTCCCGCATCGGCGACTGCGGGGAAGACAGGACATACAGCGTCTGAACCGCTTCCTCATGCCCGCCGAACGGCGCCAGAGCGATGTCTCCCAGCAGCGCGTCCCATTGCTGCTCGAAATCGGCGACGTAACGCGCCACAACCGCGTGCTCCAGCGCGTCCACGGCGGGGCCCTGCGACGGGATCTCCTCTGAATGGCCCAGCACCCAGCTTTCCTCGGCGACGCTCTGTGCGGTCGCGGCCAGGCGGCCGAGCAGGATCTTGTGGAAGCCCTCGGCGGTGTAGAATCCGGGGATTCCGTCGGTCAGCTTCTTGCCGGACGGTCGGATGAACAACTGCATCCCGGCCGGTCCCAGCACTTCGGCCGGCGTCCAGTCCGCCACGCCACCGGTGGCGGCATCCGCCTTGATCCGGCTGTACACCCGCTCATCCAGCGGAACGCGGCTGAATGTCGCACGCGCGCCGCTGACCAGCGCGCCATCCAGCGTCACCGGCGGCAGCGGTTCGCTCAGCAGTGCATCGAGGTGGCTCGCCAACCGGTCGCGCAAACGCTGGTTGAGCACGCCGGGAAACCGCGCCTGCCAGTCCAGCATCTCCCAGTTGCGCACCAGTGTGGGATCGAGCGGCCCGGCTCCGCCAAGCATGAGGTAGACACGGGTGGCCTGGTAGAGGAAGTCCGGATCGCCGAACCGCGCCCGCATCTGCGCCTCCAGCCGCCAGATCAGGCGCGGCAGCAGGATCTGCCGCAGTGCGTTGCGGTAGATCAGCCGGTTGCCCTGCACCAGCTTCTCGCCCTGCGACAGACCAGGCACGCCGGTCAGCCAGAACCCGTCGGCGCGGGGCAGCGCTGCCGCCGCATCCAGCAGCGGCACGATCTTCGGCAGGTCGTCGTTGGTAACCGGATCCAGCGCGGTGCTTTCCAGCTGCGAGCGATAGGACGCGAGCGCCACCGTTCCCTGCGTGACCGCCGCCCGGTTCGCCGCGTCGATATGCCATAGCACCAGGCCGCCGGTCAGGGTCGCCAGCCCGACCGTCGCGAAGCCGCCGGCGCGAAGCCATCGCCAGCGCCGCTGACGGGCCGAGTTCGCGCTGACCAGCAGGGCCTCGCCCAGTACCACGTCACAAACCAGGCGCTTCAGGAAGTAGCTGCGCCCGGCGACCGGCCGCAGGCTCGGTGCGCGCTTCTGGTCCACCCCGAAGGCGCGCGCGAGCATGCCGGTCAGCTGGTCGATCGGCGTGCCTTCCTGGGTGGCCGAACTCAGGTAGACGCCGCGCAGGAACGGTGCCGGATCCAGTTTGGTGCCACCGAACGCCTGGGTGAGGAACGCCGCGAGCGGCTGCGCCAGCGATGCGATCTGCAGCGGAAATCCCGCCAGCAGCGCGCGGCGGTCCGGCGCCCGTTCGGCCTGCAGCCGCTCGAACAGCCGCTCATTCAACCGGTCGACCAGCAGGCGGAATTCGCTCTCGAACACTTCCACCCCCCGCGAGAGCGGGAAGGTCATGCCCCAGACCTGGGCGCGGGCCTCGGCGTCCAGGTCATCGAAATACGCGTTGAAACCGGTAAGCCGGTCCGCCTTGCTGAACAGCACGTAGACCGGCACGCGCAGCCGCAGCCGCCGGGAGATTTCGGTGACCCGGCGGCGCACCGCCCTGGCATGCGCCGTCCGCTCTGCGGCTTCGGCGCCGGCGATATCGGTCAGCGAGATGACCACGATCACCCCGTTGACCGGCTGACGCGGCCGGGTGCGGCGGAGCAGATCGAGGAAACCCTCCCATCCCGCGCGATCCACCGCGGTGTCGGAATCCTGGGTGGTATAGCGGCCGGCAGTGTCGATCAGCACCGCCTCGTCGGCGAACCACCAGTCACACAGCCTGGTGCCGCCCACACCGCCCACCGCTGCGTCGCTGCCGTCATCCTGCGCCAGGGGGAAGCGCAGGCCGGAATTGAGCAGGGCGGTGGTCTTGCCCGAACCCGGCGGCCCGATCAGCACGAACCACGGCTGTTCATACAGGTAGCCGCGCCGCCGGTTGCCGCGCAGACGCTGCAGAGCCGCCCGCATGCGCTCGCGCAGCCGCCCGACCTCCTCGGCCGCGTCGGCCTTGGTATCCCGGGCGCTCAGTTGGTCCCCGGTCACGCCGGCCGCCAGGACTTTTTCCCGGCGCCGCCGATACCAGGTCACGGCCCCGTTCACCCCCGCCCACAGCACGACGGCCGCCAGGATCAGCAGCGCTCGGACCAGCGGGTCGGCGAAGCCGGGTACCAGCGGTCCGAGGTACCAGACGAGCATGCTGGCGATGGCGACGCCGGCGAACCCCATGGTCCAGCGGCCAAGCAGCGTGGCGAACAATGTGTCGAACTGGTGCATCGCTAGGTCCCCTCTCGATGCAGGACGATCTCGATACGGCGGTTCTGTTCCCGCCCTTCCGCTGTGTCGTTGGAAGCGATCGGGTCGGCGTCGGCCCGTCCTTCGACCGACAGCCGGGATCGATCGAGATCGGGCCCGATGACCGAAGCTGCCGCCTTGGCGCGTGCCGCGGACAGCTGGAAGTTTGACGGGAACGCGACGGTATGGATCGGCTGGTTGTCGGTGTAGCCGACCACGTCGACGGCCCCCGGTTCGCCGCGCAACGCCGTGCCGATCCGCTGCAGCAGTGGCAGGAAGCGCGGCTCGATCACGGCGCTGCCGGAGCGGAACATCCCGGCGGCGTGGATCCGCACGATCGGCACCGCTTCGGTTCCGACGACGCTGACCAGCCCCTGTTTCACCTCCGGCGCGAGGAAGCCGGCGAGCTTCGACAGCTCCTGCGGCGGCGGTGGCGGCGGTGCGGGCGGCAACGGTTGTGGCGGTGCAGTACGCGCGATCGTCGGCATGTGGCCCGGCGGCAAAGCAAGGCCGGCCTCGAACAGCCGGTCGGAGGCATCGTTCAGGCGGAACAGCATCAGCGAGTACAGCAGCCCCACCACGCCCAACCCGGCCAGGGCGGTGACCCAGACGGGCAACCGGACACGCAGGGGCCGATAGGGGGCGGCGACGCCTTGCCAGTGCGGTGACAGCGCCCGCTCGGCCGGGGGCCGCTGGCGCATGATGAGGACGTAGGTCTCCTCTCGCACCCGGTCGAGCTCCGCCGGGCCGCGCGCCGACAGCCTGTAGCGGCCCTGCATGCCGAGCGACATGCAGACATACATCAGCTCGATGACCGGAAGGAACTTGGCCTGGTTGCTGCTGAGCTGGGCCAGCACGTCGAAGAAGCGCTCGCCGCTGCGGACCTCGCCGTGGAAGGCGGCGACCAGCGAGGTGTCCGCCCACGGCCCGCGGCTCCCCCATGGCGTGTTGCGCACCACGTCGTCGAGACTGGCGCACAGGGCGTAGTGGCCGGTGCGGATCAGTTCCATCGGCAGGTTCTGCTGGCGCAGCGTCTGCTCGAAGCGACGGATCTCCTCCACCGTGCGCTCACGCAGCGCGCCAGGGTCAGGCACCGATAGGACGTTGCGTAGCCGCGACAGCAGCGACAGCAGCGGACCGGCGGCCGCGAGGATCGGCGATGGCCCGACCAACGCGACGTCGCTGAAGCCGGTGCCGGTGGGCGACGCCTGGCTCGCCTGGGCCGCATCGGGTTCGTCGCGTGTCGCGCCCCAGCCGCCGGGACCTGCCGCGGCCGGCGCTGACGCGCCCCCGCCGAACAGCCCGCCGGGACCCGGTCTGCCCGCCTCCGATCCGCCGCCGCGCCCGGGTGCGGGCCGGGATGGACCAGACGAGCGTCGATCGGGCAACGGCTGGATAATGGTGCGGTCGTCGTCGCCCGGTTCGGCGAATGGGTTGCCGCTCATGATTGGTTCATCAGCCTCGGATCGCCCAGAGATCGAGGGCAAGGTTGGGGAAGTCGCGCGAGACATGCACCGCAAAGCCGCCGGAGGACTGCATCTGCTGCCAATGCGGGCTGTTGCGGTCGAGCTCGAAATAGATCGCGCCGGCGATGAACGGCATCTGCCGCGGCGCGACCGGCAGCGCGTTCACCTCGATGCCCGGCAGTGCCACGTTGACCAGTTCGCGGATATGCTCCACCGCCCCGATCTTCGCCGTGCTCGGGAAGGTGCGGCGCAGCGTGTCGGCCGGCACGTCGGCCTGAACTACCAGCACGAAGCTTGACCCGGTGAGCAAGGTGCGGTCCTGGATCGGGCCGACGCGCACGCCGTGCCGGCGTTCCTGCAGCGGAATGCGGACCGCGGTCTGCTCCAGCACCGCCGACAGCGAGCGGCGGATATCCGCCATCACCGGTGTCAGACTGCGCTGCAGGTCGTTGTGGCGATACGCCGGATAGGAGCCGGGACGCCGACGCGCATCGGTGAAGGTCATGAACTCGCCCGCCATCTGCACGAGCGCGCGGTACAGCGCCTCCGGGTGAATGTTGCCGGCGTCTGCCAGGTGGGCGAACAGCGTCTGCCAGCCGTTGACGGTCTGCAGCAGCAGGAAGTCGGCGACCTCGGTGTTGCTCTTGGTGCCGACAGCTGTCAGCCGTGCCGCCAGCGCCTCGCCGCGCTGGTTCAGCAGTCCGGCCAGTTCGACGACGAAGCCGGCCAGTTGCAGTACGGCGGTGCAGGTCAGCGCGGGCGGGATCCAGCGCTCGTCCAGAACTACCCGCCGGTCGGGCATGACCTCGGTGATGCGGGCGACCGGCAGGCACAGATAGCCGTCACGATCGTCGGTCTCCAGCAGGTAGCGCAGCCGCATCTGCCCGACCAGCAGGTCAACCGGCTGTGGCGCTCCCGAGTGCGTGTCGTACGCCTCGAACCCGTGCAGCCCGTAGCGCGCTTCGGTGGCGGCCTCACGGAACTCCGCCGTACCCGGCTGGCGGATCGGGGCGGCCAGGTACCACAGCGCGTTGCGGGTGGTTTCCGGGACTTCTAGCGGTGGGGGCAGCGCCGCTTCCTCGGGGACCGCGAACGGCGTGCCGTCCTCGAATAGCCCCGCCGCGGTGCTGAGCGCGATCCGCCCGGTGCTCAGCAGGTCCTGCGCGATGGCATAGCGCGTGAGGCCCCAGGGATGCGGGCACAACGCCCCGAACGAGCTCCTGATCTGGCCTTCGACCCAGCGATCTTGCTGTTGGAAGTGCTGGGCCCTGAGGAACATGCCCTCCTGCCAGGCGACGCGGTTGTTCCAGCTCACACCAATCTCCTTGGTGCGTGCGCCGCCCTGATTTGGCACCGCGGCGCGCGCATCCTCTATTCGCCTTGCTGTTCGGCCAGTTCGCTCATCGCGCGCTCGTAGGCGCGCATGAACGCAGTCCCGAACACCCGGTCGAAATCGTCTGTAAGGCCCTGAGCGGTCTCCTGATGCAGGGTCTGGTAGGCCCGCCATCGCCGCACCGCGCCCCGGTTGAACAGGAAATCGAGGCCGCCGCCGCCCGCCCGCCGCTCGATCTGCGCCGGATCCAGGCGCCCCAGCAAGTCGCGGACCGCCTGCTGCATCGCGGTCGCCACGGCCAGTTCGTGCAGCCTTATGTCGCGCATCGCCTCGTCCACCGCCCGTTCGGCGGTCATCTCGCTGCGCCGGCCGGTGCCGATCAGCGCGGTCAGCGCGTCATCGTCGTCAGCGGAGAATTTCAGCGGGTTGTTGCCACGTTCGCGGATCATCGTCTGCTCGATGCGGAACTCGCCCTTGACCGCGGCGCGGGCAATCATGGTGCGGCGCAGACCGCGGACGACGGCGCGAAAGGCGCGTCCCAGCGCGTGGAGGGCGGCCATCGGGTCTGCGGCGGCGGGGGCATCGATGCCGGCGCCCGCGGCGAACGCGGCGAACGCCTGGGTTCCCGCCGCGGCATCGGCCGCGCCCGGCGCCGTCTGCGGCGGCGTTTCCGGTACGGCGCGCTGCATCGGCGCGGCCGCCGGCGGTGTCGGGGGCGCCGCGATCGGTTCGGACAGCGACGGCGCGACAGGCCGGAACGGCGGCGGCTGGGCTGTGACAGGTTGCAACGGGGACGGCGCGGGTGGATCGAGTCTTGCCGGCCCCGGCGTATCGACACGCGGCGGACGTGCGGCCGGGCCTGGCGCTGATGGCTCCGGCAGGTCGGCGTCCCAGTCATCGGGCAGCAATTCGAGGCTCGGACGCGGCGGCCGGAAATTCTCGCCCACCGCCGGCACGTTGTCCCGCATCGTCCGCGGGAACGCGGCGGCCAGCGATACCGGCGGCATCGCGATGCCTAGCGGATCGTTCTCCTGTGACGGGAACGGGTCGCTGGTCAACCGGTCGTCCTGCCACAAGGGCCCCGGCGACGGTCCCGGCCGCGACAGGTCCAGCGGCCGATCGCCGGCGGCTGAGTTGATCATCGCTTCGATCTCGTAGGCGCCCAGCCGCAACCGGTCGCCGTTTCGCAGCAGACGCGGCTCCTCGGGCGCGAGCCGCTCGACGTCACTGTTCAGAAATGTGCCGTTCGCGCTGGCGTCGGTCACCTGCCAGGCATCGTCATGGAACGAAACGACGCAGTGGCGCTTCGACAGGATGCGGTCGGGGTCCGGCAGCACCCAGTCGTTGCGTGGGTCGCGGCCGATGCTCAGTTCGCCGCTCGTGAGCCGCCGTGTCTCAGGCGGGACGCCATCGGGGCAGCGCAGGATGCTGAGAGTGAGGGTCATCAAGGGGCCTCCGTTATCCAGAGCCTGGCGGCAGGCGACCCGCCCCGCCGCGTGCGATATCGCGGCCGCTGGCGATGAATTGGCGCAAACGGTCTATGCGGCGTGTCGCGTCGCCGCTGACCGCCGCACCCGCGATCGCCCGCTCCACGCGCCGGCCACATCGCAGATACGGGGGCACCGCCGGATGGCTGGCGAAGGCGGCCCGCGCCGTCCACCCCGCCGGCGTGTCGGGTCCGGCGGCGAGGGCAGCTCGGGCGGCCTTGACGCGGGTCTCGTGGGTCGACTGCCAGACCCAAAGCTCGGCCGCCGCCAGCGCGGCCTGCTGCTCGGGTGCCAGGTCGGCAGGGGCGGTGTGGGCGACACACATGCAGGCCCACCAAACGGCTTCTCGCGCCGGCAGCGCGTAGCCCAGCAGCCGCGCGGCCTCGGCCAGCAGGTTTGCCGCTTGCAGCCGAACGACCAGCATCGAGGAGTTCGGGCACACCGTCGACAGGCGCATCGGCTCCTCGGCGAAGCGCAAATGCTGGCTCAGGATTTCCCGGGAGAACGTGCGCAGCTTGTCGGCGGATGACGCTGCGCCCGTGATGGCGCCGGAGGCTTCTGCATAGGACATGACGGGCTATCCGGGCGCCGGGATGCACATGACCAGCCCGTCGAGCGATTCGATGCTGACCTCGCTGGCCTCGATATTCATCGCGCCGGTGGACTCGAAGGTGGCGGCGGCGAGGGTCGAGATGTTCATATCCCCCGCGGCTTCGATCGACACCGCGGCAGTGGCGGCAACATTCACCGCGGCGGCGGCGGTGACGGCGACGTCGGAGGTGCTGGTGATCTGGATGCCGGCGTCGCTGATGACAATCGTATTGCCTCCCACGCGCAGCGTGATGCTGGTCGCGGCGGTGATCTCGACGCTGCCGGTCTTGGTGGTCAGGCTATAGTTCCGGCCGATGGTCTTGGTCTCATCGTTGCCGATGGAGACGATCCGGTCGTGGTCAACGGCAATGCTCTGGTCGTGCTCGACCTCGGTCGTGTAATCCTTCTGGGCGTGCAGGAAAATGAGTTCCTGGCCTTTGCGGTCATCAAACGACAGTTCAGAGAACTCCTGCGTCGTGCCGCGCAGGGTCGAGCGGCTGCGGAACCCCTGGCGGGTCTGATGTTCGGGGATCGGAAAGACCGGCCGCATTTCCTCGTTGTAGAAGCAGCCGACGACCACGGGGAAATCCGGATCGCCGTTCATGAACGATACGGCGACCTCGGTGCCGACCCGGGGCAGATGCTGCCAGCCCCAGGTGTTGCCGGACCAGGGCTGCATCACCCGCACCCACGTCGCCATGCTGGCCACGGTCTCCCTGCGGTGGTCGAACAGCAGCCGGACCTTGATGCGCCCGATTTCGTCGGCGTGGATCTCCTCCCCGGCATTGCCCAGGACGATCGCTGAAAACATTCCGGCCATCGCGGGGCGCGGAATCGACAGATGGTCGCGCCATTGCGTGGCCTGCAGCAGGCAGGTGAAGTGGTTTTCATAGTGCGGTTCGCTGCCGCCGGTGATCCAGGTGTCGTCGGTCGCGCTGTGTTCCACCCCGTGCAGGGCATGGTCGATGCCCTCTGCCCCGGTGAACGGGTCCCGCGCCAGCGTGAAACGCCGGCCGGGCCAGAATTCCGGGTCGAAGCCGTGACCCTGGCGCAGTGCGGCCTCCGCCTCCGACGCCTCGATCCGGAACCGCGCCCGGTCCCCCGCGATCTGATTTTCCATCGTCATCGCCGCCCAGCGGTAGACGGAGCGCGCGCTGGCACCCGCGGTCGGCAGCGTCGTGGTCTGGCTGCCCTGCACCGGTGTGCTGGGCTTGGTCGGGTCGTAATCCTGCAGCTGCACCGCACCGTACGCCGTCTGCAGCGCCTCATTCCAGCGGTCGAACACGTCGGCGTTATTGCCTTCGTGGATCACCCAGTGGGTTGGGTGCGGCGTCGGCTTGAACGCCTGGTTGCGGTCGGTGATGACCAGCGTGTGGGCCGCCGACGTGTGCTCAAAGAAATAGAACCAGCCCGATTCCTGCAGCAGTCGCTGCGCGAAGGTCAGATCGGTCTCGTTGAACTGAGTGGTATATTCGCGCACCGGCTGGTCGCCGTAGATCCTGAAATCCACCGGCGCGACACCGTGTTCGGCGAACAGCGCCTGCAGGATCTCGACCACGGTCTTCTGCTGGAAGATACGGCAATCCGCGGTCTGGCTCAGGAACCAAAGACGCGGAACGATTTCCAGGTTGTACGTCCAGCGGCCCCGCCGCGCCAGCCCGACCGCTTCCATGCGGCGAACGACGCCGTTAAAGTAACGATCGGCTCCCGGTCGCGTGCGCAACGTGACGCAGACCGGCTGATAGATCAGTTCGTTGGGATCGATCGCCCGTTCGGTCGACATAGCGGTCAGCCGGACGGCGAAGGGTTCGCTGAGGCGTTCGGTGGCAGAGAGTGCGATCGCATGCAACGTGTTCTGCTGGTACGGCAAGGTGTCGTCACCAAGCGGCGAGGTGAACAACAGCAGCGGTTGCAGCGGACCGCCGCTCATTGCGCCGCCCATCGTGTGACGTCCTCGGCGACGCAATTGTACGACTGGATGTTCCTGATATCGGAAAGCACGCCTGCGGCGCCATTGAAGCGCCAGGCGTAGGCGGCGTCTGCGTAAAGCGGTCCCGACTCGCCGGTCACCTGGGTCAGCGACTGCCAGCCGCCTTCGCGGACGCGCACCATCAACCGGCCGGGCTGATTGGATGACTGCACGGTCAGCCGCAGGTCAGGCGCGGGTGTGGCCGCATTGCTGCCTGAGCGGCAGACATACTGGCCGTTCGCTGCCAGGCGCGGCGCAGACGCTACGCCTGGGAGGGCGCAGCCACCGACGGCCGAGACCAGTAGAATGAGCACAGTCGTGCGAGCGCGCCTTCGCATCACCACCTCCAGAATAACGCTGTGCATCGTGCGACCCCCGGATTTCCGTTTGGTGTCAGATCCGGGCCTAGGCGTTACGGCTGTAACCGTCCGTCGGTGGTTGATCGCGAGATGGCGTGATCCGGAGCATTCCCCTTTCGCCGGGACGTTTCAGACCATGCCGAACGGGGCGGCAGCCAGGTCTTGCGGGTCGCGGTGAAGTTGCTGCGGTCTGGCAAGTGTTGTGACTGAAAGCGCCGGGGAAGCGCGCCGTGGGATTGTGACAACGGTAACCATTCGGGTCGCGCGCGTAGTCAGACTGTAAGCTTGGCCGGCGATGTATGCTTCCCATGCGGACAAGAGATCAGAGGCATTTGGCGGTTTGGCTTGTGTTCAGCGCCGAAGGGCGCGTCCCGGCATGACCCATGCGATGGAAGCGCGGCTGCGCATAGACCCGGACGCTGCGTTCGCCGCCAATGATTTCATTGTCGACAGTGCCATGTACACCACCGAACCCATCGGCGGAGTTTGCCGCTTCCTGTGCGGCGATGAGGGCAATCGGATCTATCGCCTGAAAGCCCATCCTGGTTATGGTGACTGGTTTTTCCCCTATGTGTTCGTCACCGACGGCGGGGTGGGAACGTGCGAGGTGGCGGCCGACCAGCCCGACGGAACCGTCGTCGCGACCGGCGCGATGAATGGCTGCACGCTGCAGGTCAACCGATCACACGATCGATTGATATTCTACCATGATACCAACAGTGTCTCGATGCAGGGCAAGCTGGCGCCTGGAGAGGTTGTCGCTCTGGTCGGACCGGAGCAGTACGGTGGCCGGGACGATATGGGCGAGCATCTCGCGGCGGATTATTCCCGCCGCCACGCCAGTTCAGCGGCCATTTTTGAGCACCATATGCTGACCATTCGCGTGCGCGGGGTGTGGAAAGTCTTTTGCAGCTCGGTTTTGCGCATTCAATTCTCGGACAACAAGGTCAAATACCAGTCGTTCAAGCCGAAATCGACAAAGCTGGTCGGTCTTTTCGCTGCGTAGAAGATCGATAATCAATCATAATTCCGCGCCAACTCAAGCATATTGCGTCCTTCTTCAGCTGCGAACGTCGCTATTGGTCTGGTCGGTTCCATGGAATCGATGTACTGGTAGGCGCCGCAGGCGGGAACCGTCAGGATGGTGGTAACCAAGGCGGGAGCAAGGCGCGGTGCCTTGAGCCAGCGCGGTGGGAACGAAGGACATTCCTTGCTTGTCCCAAAAGCCGCATGTCTACGTTTCAAGCGCTTCCTCGGTAGCGTTAATGACGAGCGGCCAGGCCGTCGTGTCCGGATGCGATGTTCAGCCACAACATGCATTGGCTCCCACCGTGGCGATCCCCCGGATCAGGAACACCTCAGGCGGATTCGTGCAGGCTTGGCTTGTGGCGAGGATGCCGGAAGACCGCGAGCGCGAGACGTGGGATGGATATTGCGCGCGATTGAGAGTGCCGCCGCTGCGTTCGTCGAACTGATTGCCACAGGCCCGGCAGTGGAAGCGCCGGTAACCCTGGGCCGTCGGTTGAAGCCGTCCGGAAACGTCCGCCGCGTTGCATTCTAATTGCATTCACCGTCCTCCCACCCCGAGGACAGACAATGGCTCGGTAGGCCTCCACCCGAATAGCAATCCTGGCACGACGCATGCGGAACCACCTGCGGCCTGGCGGGCCTGCTCCCCCGCGGTGACCCGCATTCATTGCCGATAAGTCATGTCGGCACTGGCAACGGCGGCTGATGAACCGCCTCCGCGTCGTAACTGTAGAGCCAGTCTATAGCGGGAGTGAGACCGAAACTCCCTGCCATTGCCGCATCGCGGGCGCGTTGTAACGGGCCATCCGGCAAATGGAACCGACCAGAATTGGCGCTTGCCATGGCCTGGACAGACGTCACGCGCGGCAGTCGAAGCTTCTCATATCGCTCCAGCGCCATCGGAACATCGTCGGGGTGCGAGCGCGACAGGCAGGCCGCCAGTGTTGCGGCGTCCTCGATTGCCTGTGCCGCGCCTTGCGCCACATAGGGAAGCATTGGGTGGCAGGCGTCTCCGAGCAGCGTCACGCGACCGAACGACCAACGAGGCAGCGGTGACCGATCGAACAGTGCCCACTTCAGCGTTGAATCCATCGCACTGATGATGCTCCGCACGGTAGCATGCCACCCTTGATAGCCCGCACGAAGTTCATCTACATCGCCACGGTCGGTCCACGACTCCCGCGTCCAGGTCGTCTCATCGCGAAGGAAGACGACGTTCAGCAACTTTCCGGCGGCGACAAAATAATGAATGAAATGCCCGCCAGGACCCATCCACATGGTGCACGTGCGGTTCAGCCCGAGATGGGCCAGATGCTCGATGGGTACCAGGCCACGAAAGGCAACATTGCCGGTGAAGCGCGGCGCCTCCTTTCCAAGGAAAATTTCCCGGACCTTGGAGTGGATGCCGTCCGCCCCGACCACGATGTCGGCTCTCGCGCTTGCGCCCTCGGCGAAATGGATTTCGACGCGTTCGCCGATCTCCTTGAGGTCGACGCAGCGTCGGCCAACCTCCAGGCAGTCTGACGGCAAGGCTTTGAGGAGTAGGGATTGAAGATCGGCACGATGAATTTGGTAGTAGCCGAAACCGAATTTTTGTCGGACCGACAGGCCAAGCTGGGTCATCGAGATGAGCCGCGCATCATCCCATCGGCGAAATTCGAACGACTCGGCGGCCACCGCGACGCTTTCGATCATCGGAAGCAGGCCAAGTCGATCGAGAACGCGTACACCGTTTGGACTGAGCTGGAGGCCAGCACCCACCTCGGCGAGATCGCGTGCCTGTTCATAGACTTTGACGGCAAAGCCTGCTCGCCGTAGTGCCAGAGCGGCGGTCAGCCCGCCGATGCCACCGCCGACAATCGCGACCGTAAGAGGACCTCGCGTCATGTCTTCCTCATATCCGCCTCTCAGAGCGAGATCACTGGGGTTTTCGAACTCCAACACGCTGCGGAACGGTCACGCCTGTGGCGTGCTTTGCAGCCTTCCATCGGCGCGTTCGACATTGAGATGGCTATGCCAGCGTCGACCGCAACCGCCTTGTGTGGGTTCAAAGGTATAGGCCAGGGTTTCAGGCAATCGCGTCTGTTCCTCCAGGCTCAGCGCGATCGAAACCCTGCCTGGTTCCGGCCATCCGAGCGTTGCGAAGCGGCCGCCGCGTCCATGAAAGCTCGGGCGACACGCCAGGCCTGCCTCGCTTGTTTTCTGGAAAGACTGGCACGAGGCGGCGAAAATCCTCGTCACTCATGGCAGACCTGGTTTGGCGCAAGCGGATCCCAGCCGGTCGCTTCTCAAGGCCGCAACACCGCCGACGAGGTCTCGCCGCGACCAGGTGGACGCCAGATGATGACGCACAATTAATCAACGCCGCCTGTGGCATCAGACTGCATCCGGCCGATCTTGCACTGTCGCGTGTGATCCAGAGGAGAGACCAGGGCATGATCCCGACGCTTGACATTGATCCATACTGCCAGGCGTTTTTCGATGATCCGTATCCGGCGCATGCGGCGATGCGTGACGCCGGGTCGGTGGTTTACTTGCCGCGCTACAACATTTACGCGGTGGCCCGATACGATGAGGTGCGCGCCGTGCTGCTGGACTGGGGCAGCTACGCCAGCGCCCGCGGCGTCGGCCTGTCCGACTTCGCCCGGGAAAAACCTTGGCGACTACCGAGCCTGCTGCTGGAAGCCGATCCGCCGTTGCATGACCGGACACGGGCGCTGATGGACAAGATACTGTCGCCGGCCACGGTGCGCGCGCTGCGCGGCGGTTTCATCTGTGCCGCCGAAACGCTGGTCGACGACCTGCTGGCGCGTGGCTCGTTCGATGCCATTCACGACCTGGCGGAGGCCTATCCGCTGACGGTGTTTCCCGACGCCGTCGGCATGCCGTCGGAAAACCGGCGGTTCATGCTGCCCTACGGCAACATGGTGTTCAACAGCTTTGGGCCGCGCAACGCGCTGTTCGAAGCCGCGGTGGCCGATGCCGAACCGGTGCTGGCCTGGGTGCAGGCGCAGTCCCGCCGCGACGCCCTGTCCGCCACCGGCCTCGGCACGGCGATCCACGAGGCGGCGGAGCGGCAAGGCTTCACCGTCGCTGAGGCCGAGATCCTGGTGCGCTCGCTGCTCACCGCCGGCGTCGATACAACCGTCAACGGCCTGGGCGCCGCCGTCTGGTGCCTGGCCCGCTTTCCGGCCGAATTCGATCGGCTACGCGCGGATCCGTCGCTGGCGCGGGCGGCGTTCGAGGAGGCGATCCGGCTGGAGAGCCCGGTGCAGACCTTCTTTCGCACCACGACGCGGGACGTCGTAATCGGTGAAGAAACGATCCCGGAAGGCTGCAAAGTGCTGATGTTTCTGGGCGCCGCCAACCGCGATCCCCGCCGCTGGGAGCTGCCGGACGACTACGACATCGCCCGCCGCAACGCCGGCCACGTCGGCTTCGGCACCGGCATCCATGGCTGCGTCGGCGCCGTGCTGGCCCGGCTGGAAGGCGAGGCGGTGCTGGCCTCGCTGGCCCGGAAAGTGCGCTCGATCACCATCACCGGCACGCCGCAGCGCCGCAACAACAACACGCTGCGCGCCCTGGCCAGCCTGCCGGTGATGCTCGAGGCCTGAGCAGCCCGCCAATCGCGTTATATCTATCGGATATGTAGACACAGCGACCCTTCGCGATGCCGGGTCGGGTCATGCTCGGACATGGAGCATGATCGCGCTGAGCGGAACGTTCCTGGCGCGTGAATCATGCGATCAAACAAGGACCTGAACCATTTTCGGCCTGCACGGTCGGGCTGAAAATGGTCTGGAGCATGATCGCGCTGAGCGGAACGTTCCCGGGCGCGTGAACCATGCCATCAAGCAAAGACCGGACCGTTTTCGGCCGGCACGCGGATGCCGGCCGGCAGCGGCGCCTTCTCGGTCTACGACGTCCTGCTGCATCGGCCGCCGATCCTGACACAGCGCGCCGGGTTCCGCTGGATGAGCGGCGCGTTGCCGCTGCCGACACCCGACAAAGCTGTTGGCTTGGTTCGGCCGCTCGAGCTCCAGGCCGCGCAGCCGCCAGGAGTGGATTTTGTGCCCCAACGCGGCCTTCGACGTGTTTGGCCTGCGGTAGGTCGTCCTTGATGCGCTCCACGCCTCAAGCCCCATCCGCCGCATCAGCGTGGCGACCAGCTCCAGGCCGATTGCGGCGTCGACAGGGCGAACCGATCTCAACCGCGCTCGTGGAGCGCGCGGTCAACGAGATCGTGACGAAGCACATGAACAAAAAACAGCAGATGCGCTGGAACAGGAAGACGGTGCAGCCCTTCCTCGGGGTGCGGCGTGCGACGGAAAAGCAGAAGGCGAAGGCCCGCGCAAAAACGCCACGGCCCCGGCAAGCGCCAACCGGCGTCGACATTCCGGACGAGCCGAAACCTGACCGTCAACCCAAAGTTCAATTGATTTCCCCCAGCCATACCCCGATATCCCCCTTAGCGAGGAAACGCTCCTGACCTGAAGGAGCGCACATGACTGATGACGGCGACGACGGCTTTTTCGAGTGGGCCTTGGACCATTTCCGGCGGAACCCGGTCGTGTTCTCTGACCTTCCCGCGGATAGCGTGGCCGATGAAGGCGAGGATGCTGCCGCGCGCCGCAGGAGGCTCAACCGGCTGAACTGACCGCCCGTTTGGTTTGTCGCCCTCGTTCATCATGATATACTGCACAATCGGCAGCGGGTGGCCCTCATGCAATGGCGCGACCTTGAGACGTTCTCGTTCGGTGACGGGCCCAACCTGGCCGAACAGCTGGCGGCTCTCGTTCTTGACGGACGCAAGACGGCGACATGCTGGGCGGCGAGCGACGGCCTGCTGACAGAAGTCGGCAAGCGCATGGTGATGCTGGACGGGGCAGGGGAGCCGCGCGCCGTAATCGAAACCGTGGAGCTGACACAGCGCCGCTTCGACGAGGTCGATGAGCAATTCGCTTATGACGAAGGCGAGGGCGATCGGACGCTGGCCTACTGGCGCAACGCGCATCGCAACTACTTCGCGCGCAAAGGGCAGTTCGAGGACAAGATGCTGCTGTGGTGCGAGCGCTTTCGGGTTGTCGAGCGCATTGTCGCTTGATGCGGGGGGCCGGGCGAATGAACGCGGGAGGCGCGGCCGGCGTTGATATGCAAATCCGATGAAAGGAGAGAACATGTCATTCGATGGTGGTTGTCACTGCGGCGCGGTCACGTTCAGCGTGGACGGCGAGAGGTTCCGACGAAGGCATTGAGCTGCAATTGCTCGATCTGTCGGCAGAAAGGTCCACTGCTGAGCTTCTTCCCAGCGGACAAATTCACCCTCACGAGCGGCGAGGATTCCCTGACGACCTACAAATTCAACGCCAACAACATCGCGCATCGCTTCTGCAAGGTTTGCGGCTGTCAGCCGTTTGCGGCAGGGAAGAACCCGGACGGCTCCGAAATGCGTGCGGTCAATCTGCGCTCCGTTCCCGCCGTCAATCCTGAGGCCCTTGAGCTTCAACACTTTGACGGGGCCAGTAAATAGGGCCGGTTATACTCCATCTCCAAACCCGGGCGTGACTTATGTCAGGGTAACACTTGGCCCCCACTTTCGGCTGGTTTTGGCAGGAACAGCAGGTTCGTTGCGACGGCCAGCGCTTCATGGCGTGTCGACCCGGCGTTGGTCCAACCGGGCCTGCATCCGCGCGATATTCAGCGTCCCTTCCCACCTCGCGACCACGACGGTCGCCACGCCATTGCCGATCAGGTTGGTCAGCGCCCGCGCCTCGGACATGAAGCGGTCAACGCCCAGGATCAGCGCGATGCTGGCAATCGGGATAGCACCGGTCGAGCCCAGCGTCGCGGCGAGCACGATGAACCCACTGCCGGTGACCCCCGCCGCTCCCTTCGAGGTGAGTAGCAGCACGCCGAGAATGCCGATCTGGTCGCCCAGGGTGAGCGCCGTGTCCGTCGCCTGCCCCAGGAACAGCACCGACATTGCCAGATAAATGCAGGTACCGTCGAGATTGAACGAGTAACCGGCGGGTATGACGAGACCGACCACAGATTCCTCGCAGCCTAGATCCTCCATCTTGGCCATCATCCGCGGCATCACCGATTCCGAGGAAGAGGTGCCGAGCACGATCAGGAGCTCTTCCTTGATGTAGCGGATGAACCTCAAGATGCTAAAGCCGCAGACCCAGCAAACGGCGCCCAGCACGAGGAAAATGAAGATCAGGCACGTCGTATAGACACTCGCCATAAGCTGACCGAGTTCGACCAGCGTGCCAATGCCAAAGCGGCCGATGGTGAAGGCCATCGCGCCGAAGGCACCCAGCGGCGCCGCCCGCATGACAATCGCGATGATGCCGAACAGCACATGCGAGGCGATATCGATCAGCCGCAGCAGGGGTTTGCCCGTCTCGCCCATCAGCGAGAGGGCGAAGGCGAACAGAATGGCGAAGAACAGGACCTGGATGATATCGCCCTCGGCGAAGGCGCCGATCGCACTGACCGGAATGATGTGCAGCAGATAGTCAACCGCACCTGTCTTCTGCGCCGCGGTCGTGAAGGTCTGGATCGATTTGGTGTCGATCGCCCCCAGATTGGCGTGCACACGGGCACCGGGCTGCCACACATTGGCGACGACGAGGCCGATGACCAGCGCCGCCGTTGTCATGATCTCGAAATAGATCAGCGCCTTCAGCCCGACTCGGCCGACCTTCCTCATGTCTTTCATGCTGGCGATGCCATGCACGACGGTGCAGAAGATGATCGGCGCGATCACCATCCGGATCGCAGCGATGAAGGCGTCGCCAAGCGGTTTCATCGCCGCGCCGTAGCTCGGATAAAAGAATCCGAGCAGAGCACCGAGCACGATCGCGGTCATTACCTGCACATAGAGGTGGTGATACCACTTCCGATGGTGAACCACTGCCGAATTGCCTGACTCAACTGACATGGCCATATCCCTTTCTTTATGTGGGCCGACATTGCTGCCCGCATCAATACTGCGCCCAGCGCACACCGGCTTCGGCCCTGTCGCATGTGCGGACAACGTACGCTCGGTTCCGAATTCGGACAGAAATTCAAATTAGAGCAAAAACCGACCGCTCCGATTCGAAATGTCTTTTCCCGGCGCGGTGCGGTGTGATTCACCATGCATGCTGGAGAGGAGGCCAGCATGCATGACACGAGCTTTGTCCCAGGATCTGCGCTCTCGCGTGATTGCGGCCGTTGACGGCGGCCTCTCTTGCAACGCGGCTGCGGCACGCTTTGGCATCGCGGTGTCGAGTGCGATCCGCTGGATCCGCGCCTGGCGTGTAGAGGGTCGTGTAACAGCTTTGCCGCAAGGTGGTGACCTTCGTTCCCACCACATCGAGGTTTACCGGGACGTGATCCTGGGTGCGATCGATGCCGATGTCGACATCACCTTGGTCGAGCTAAGTGAACTGCTCCATCGTAAGCATGAGGCCTCATTCGCGCCCAGCACCGTCTGGCGATTCCTCGACCGTCACGACCTCACCTTTAAAAAAAAACAGCGCACGCCAGCGAGCAGGAGCGCCTCGACGTCGCCGCTCGCCGGCAGGCCTGGTTCGACGCACAGCCTGACCTCGATCCCGAGAACCTGGTGTTCATCGACGAAACCGCAGTGTCAACGAAGATGGATCGGCTGCGGGGACGAGCGCCGCGCGGACAACGATGCCGAGCACCGATCCCGCACGGCCATTGGAAAACAATCACGTTCGTCGTCGCTCTCACGCTCTGTGGGCTTACCGCGCCGCTGATGCTCGACGGACCCATGAACGGCCCCGCTTTCCTTGCCTACGTCGAACAGGTGCTCGTCCCGACCTTGAAGCGCGGCATGATCGTCGTGATGGACAACCTGGCCGCCCATAGAGTAGCGGGCGTTCGGACGGCAATCGAGGCGGCAGGCGCCCGGCTCTTACTGCTGCCGCCCTATTCCCCCGACTTCAACCCAATCGAGAACGCATTCGCTAAGCTGAAAGCCATACTGCGCAAAGCCGCAGCCCGCACTATCCCGAACCTCTGGAACGCGATCCGCGACGCCTTGCCTCAGTTCACGCCCGAACAATGCGCCAATTTCTTCACAGCGGCCGGCTATGAGCCAGAATGATCGGATTCTGCTCTAGCCAACGACACATTCCCGCCAACCGCCATTGCCGCCTGAACCCCCAGTTCCGTGGCGGCCGCGCTGTGCCTGCCGTAGCAACTCGAACCGCTTCATGATCCGCTCTCGTCGCCGGGTCGGTTGGTGAGAATTCTCCGCCTGGTGTTAGGACTTTGTGCTGCCGATGCTCGACCCCGGGCATGATCTCCCGCCTAGAGCATGATCGCGCTGAGCGGAACGTCCCCTGCGCGTGAATCATGCGATCAAACAAAGAGATAGACCATTTTCGGCCTGCACAGTCAGGCTGAGAATGGTCTAGCGCATGATCGCGCTGAGCGGAACGTCCCCTGCGCGTGAATCATGCGATCAAACAAAGAGATAGACCATTTTCGGCCTGCACAGTCAGGCTGAGAATGGTCTAGCGCATGATCGCGCTGAGCGGAACGTCCCCTGAGCGTGAATCATGCGATCAAACAAAGAGATAGACCATTTTCGGCCTGCACAGTCAGGCTGAGAATGGTCTAGCGCAGGATCGCGCTGACCGGAACGTCCCAGGCGCGTGAATCATGCGATCAACCAAAGACCTGGACCATTTTCGGCGTGCACAGTCAGGATGAAGATGGTCTGGTCTAGCGGCAGCGAGGCTGCGCAGCTTTCGGTGATCAGCACCCGGGGCGTTCGCGCCCGCTTCTTCAAGAACTACCGGAACTAGCGTTTGGCAGCCTCCTTGCCGCGCCGGCTTTGGAGGAGGACATCGAGAACGAAGGCGTCCTGGTCGACCGCGCGCCAGAGCCAGTGCGTCTTGCCGGCGATGGTGATGACCACCTCGTCGAGGTGCCATTTGTTGTCGCCGCGGCGTGGGGCTCGCCGACGGATGCGGTTGGCGAAGTCCCGACCGAATTTCAGGCCCCCACTGCCGGGTCGTCTCGTGGGCGATCGAGCTGCCAGCATCTCCTCAGCCATGCCCAGGCTCAACGGGAATCGGAAATACAGCAAGCCGCATAGCTGATGAGCGCGGCGGGGTATCGATAGCCCGCATAAAGCCGATCGCGGGCGTCATCCGGGATCGATACCTGGGTATTCCGGCTCCGCCAAACCGCGAGGGCCCCTCAACTTGAAGGTGCCCTCGGTTTCGCGTGCTCCCCCTGACGTCCGCACATGGTATTACCCAGTCGGAAGCGGGGCGCCGGTCCACGCGGGCGTCGAATCCGACCCGCATGCGGATTGATAGGTCTTCAGGCGTCGGTACATCGTCGCGCGCGAAATGCCAAGCGCCCTCGCCGCTCGCGTCGCGCTTCCGTCCGCGGCTTTGATCGCGGCTCGGATGAGCTGCTGTTCGTTATCCTTCAGTGTGGCGAGGCGGGAGGCGGCGGGTCGGTGAACGGGCGACGCCGCCTGACTCCGCGTCGGCGGCAGAACGGCCGCATCGATCGTGTCGCCCGACGCCATTGCGATGATGCGCACGAGCACGTTGCGCAACTCGCGCACGTTGCCGGGCCAATCGCGAGCACCCAGCGCCTCGAGCAATTCCGGACTGAGTGACGGCATTGTCTCACCATCGGGAACGATGCCACGCAGGAGAGTATCGATCAGCGCTGGAATGTCACCCGGGCGCTCACGCAACGGCGGCAAGCACAGCGATGCGCCGTCGAGCCGGTAGAACAGATCAGAGCGAAACCGACCCGCCGCCACGTCCTCCGCGAGCGGCCGGTTCGTCGCGGCGATGACCCGCACGTCAAGCCGCCGCTTGCCCGCCTCGCCGAGGCGAGATGCCGTGCCATCCTCGAGCACGCGTAAAAGGTAAGGCTGCAGATCGAGTGGCATGTCGCCGATCTCGTCAAGGAAGATCGTGCCGCCGTTGGCCTCCTCGAAGCGTCCTCGCGCACCCCCTCGCCGCGCGCCCGTGAAGGCACCCTCAGCGTGGCCGAACAGCTCGCTCGCGATCAGCTCGCGCGGCAGCGCGGCGCAGTTTACTGCGACGAATGGCGCTCCAGCGGCGCTGCCGGCGGCATGAATGGCGCGCGCGAGGACGTCCTTTCCGGTGCCGGTTTCCCCCTGCAGCAGTATCGGGAAGCGCTGGGCGGCAAGGCGCTGCGCCTGGGCCGCCAACGGCAGCAATGAGGGCGAACTCTCGGCCAGCGCCCGCAGCGCGGGGGACAACATGGCCGCGGCGATCGCTGGCTTCTGGCGGTGTCGCGGCGGTATGCGAAGGACTCCTCCGAGGCAGGCGTTGTTCTGCCAGACCGGCGAGACGTATTCGGGATCGAGCCCGCTGGGCAGCAGTGCATCGAATGCTCCTCGTTCGATGTTCGTTGGATCGAGCCCAGGGATCTGCGACCCCGTCGCAAAGCCAATTCGTTCGCTGCGCGCTCCTGGCGTCGCCTTCACGACGCGACCTCGCCGGTCAAACACGACAAGGGCGTCACTGGCGTTGCGCTGCTCGAAGAACGCCTCGATCAGTCGCGTGCGGTCTGCCAGTTCATGCTGCACCAGGTGCGCCTGTACCCGCTCGACCAGCGCCGCAACGCAAGCCCGCGCATGCATCGGCAATGCGCTCGCCGAACTCGTGATATCCACGACCCCCAGAACGCGGCCGTCCACTGGGTCGCGGACCACGTCCGCCGAGCAACTCCAGCTCTTGCCCGCGCGGCAGAAATGTTCTTCGCCGTGGATCGTCACGGCGCGCGCAAGCGCAAGCGCGGTTCCGACGGCGTTGGTGCCGCTGTGGTGCTCATGCCAACCGGCTCCCATCGTGATGCGGTTGTGAGTAAGCGCTTCGGTCAAACCCGGATCGCCATCGACACTGAGCAACGTTCCCGAAGGGTCGCTTACGATCAGCACGGATCGGGTTTCGGCGAGGTACGGAACGACCGACGCCAGCGACGTCTGTAGCGCTTCCTTGAGCCGCTCGTTTGCCAAATCCAGAACATCCACGTCAGGCGCCGGAGCGCCCGACGGTGCGGCGCGACGCGCCGGGTCCACACCAAGCGCCTGACAACGCCGCCACGAATCGATCACCACCGCGCGCACCGCGTCGTCATCGATCGGATAATCCGCGATCAGCCGTTCCCAAGCCCGTGCCACGACCCGGGCGTATTCCCTGGAGCTGACCTCCTGAAGCGTGATTGCCCTCATCTCGGAGCGTTCCCTGCTCAGCCTGCTCTTCATGGCAGGACTCGTTCTCAAAGGAATTTGGCTGCGATTTATCGATACGGCCCAGCTCCAGCTGGGGTGAAAGGGCGCAAAAATCCAGCCTAGGCGATCCGATCGCCCTTCGTAAACCCACCGATGTCCTGTTGTCGCCGCCCCCCGCTCGTCTCGTCTCCGGTTGAGACGGACTGAGACGAAGTTGTCTCACACTGAGACTCCATCCCAGCTAACGCATTGCTTTGACGTCCTCTTGCTTCAATCAACAGTTGGCATGGCAGTTGCCAATAGCAGCACCGGTTGGATCTCGTACCAGCCCACGCTTCGAGAATGTGTCAAGCAACATGGAGGCAATTCGTATGAGTGCGATGAAATCCGCGTGCGGTAAGGCAGCAGACGAGTTAGACGTACTGGTGGTAGGCGCCGGCTTCGCCGGTCTGTATCAACTCGATCGCCTGCGCAAGCTCGGGTACAATGTTAAGGTATTCGAGGCCGGGTCCGACATTGGCGGAATCTGGTTTTGGAACTGCTATCCGGGGGCACGGGTCGATACCTACGGGCCGCTGTACCAGTTCTCGAGCGAAGAGCTCTGGCGCGACTGGAATTACAGCGAGTTCTACCCGTCGTGGGAAGAACTCCGTGCGTATTTCCGCCATGTCGACAAGAAGCTCGACCTCAGCCGTGACGTCCGGTTCAACACCCGTGTCACCGCCGCGGAGTTTGACGCGGATCGCGACCAGTGGGTCGTGCAGGCCAGCGACGGCAGCGTGACGCGGGCAAACTTCTTCGTGCTCTGTACCGGGTTCGCCGCGAAGCCATATATTCCGCCGATCGAAGGGCTGAAGGATTTCCGTGGCATCTGCCATCATACCGGCCTCTGGCCGCAGGAAGGCGTCGACTTCAAGGGCAAGCGCGTCGGTGTGATTGGCACCGGGGCAAGCGGCGTGCAGGTTATCCAGGAGGTTTACAGGGACGTCGCGGAACTCACCGTATTCCAGCGCACGCCGAACCTCGCGCTGCCAATGCGTCAGCGGAAGCTCGATGACGAGAGCAACCGGCGCATGAAGGAGACTTTCGCGGAGGGCTTCCGCAAGCGCGGTCAGACCTTCGCCGGTTTCGACTACGAATTCATTCCGAAGAACGCGCTCGATGTATCCGAGGAAGAACGGCAAACGACGTACGAGGATCTGTGGAACCAGGGCGGCTTCGTCCCGTGGCTCGGCACGTTTCAGGATGTGTTGAGCAACGAAGCGGCCAATGATACTGCCTACACGTTCTGGCGTGACAAAGTGCGCGCGAGGATCAAGGACGCGGCCGTGGCGGAAAAGCTCGCACCGATGAAGCCGCTGCATCCGTTCGGTGTGAAGCGGCCGTGTCTGGAACAGCACTACTATGAGGCGTACAATCAGCCCAACGTCCGCCTCGTTGACCTGCGCGAATCGCCGATCGAGCGGATCACGCCGACGGGCATTATGACGAAGGATGGCGAATATGGGCTCGACATCATCGTATTGGCGACGGGGTTCGATTCGGTTACGGGCGGCCTGACCAGCATCGACATTCGTGGCACGAACGGCGAGACGCTGCGGGAGAAATGGTCGAGCGGCTCCCGCGCGCACCTGGGCACGGCGAGCGCAAACTTCCCGAACCTGCTCTACATCTACGGCCCGCAAAGCCCGTCGGCGTTCTGCAACGGGCCGACCTGCGCCGAGCTGCAAGGCGACTTTGTCGTCGAGTGCATCGAGCACATGCACCGGAACAATCTGCGCCGGATCGAGGCGACGCACGAAGCGGAGGAAGCCTGGCGCGACCATGTCGCCGAACTGGTCGACGCGACCTTGTTTCCGCGCGCGCAGTCCTGGTACATGGGCGCCAACATCCCTGGCAAGAAGCGCGAGATGTTGGCCTACCCGGGCGGGCTGCCGGTCTTCTTGCAGAAGTGCAAGGAGTCCGCGAATGCCGGCTACGCCGGCTTTATCCTGAGCTGATCTCGATCATCTCGAACATCGACCGGCTGGCGGTCCCATCCGCCGGCCGGAACCTCCATACCCGGACCCAGGTTGGTGCCGGTGATATCGCCGACCTGGGGTTGACGCCGGCCGAAGGGAAGCCGCTGCTGGCGGGAGTCGGCGAGGAGCAGCGCTTGCGTTGGTGATCTCACGTGCGACCCCGCGCTTTGCTGATCGCGCCGCCCGGTTGGTTCGAAAGTGTTGCGCTTGCGGCGGAAGCTCAAATCACGCGGCAAGGCGCGCTCGCGATGACGGTGACGAGGATGTTGCGAACCAGGCCGCGGTTGAAGATTGCCATTGCGGATGGCCCGGCAATCCTGGACCGAACTTTACCGCCTTTTCGACCCAGGCCATTGATACGACTCTGAACCTAAATCGCGCTCCGAGGCTGACGACCGTGCCCTGAAGGTCCATGCCCACCTCCCGCGTAATGCGCCTCACTTCGGGCAGGGCCTCCCTCAGCAGCGGCGATTCGTTGCGATTGCCCGGCGCCGCCACGAATGGCGCGATCACGTTGCAACGGCGGTCGCGGAAGGCGACGACCTTGTCGCCCTTCACCTTCTTGTGCCCGCTGAAGCCGAGGTTGTGGCCGCCCTTTTTCGCCGCAGCCGCGGTGCCGTCGCTGTGGATAACCGCCGCATCGAGGAGGCCCGTCCTGATGAAGCCGCGACACCGAGCCAGCGAAAAATGGGGTCGATGCAGCCATTGTCCACCCACCGCCGCCAGATGCGATAAATGCGCGTGTAGTGCGTTTCCAGGCGGCCAGCGCCATTCTCGTCGATCGGCAGCTCCTTCCATTGAAAACCCAACTGCACGTGCTTCAAAACGTAGTTCAATATTTCGTGGAGGCCGAGCTTCGGTTCCGGACCGCGGGCGCCGGAGGCAAGGTGCGGCAAGATAAATTGCTCTCACTCCGCGAGTTCCAATTGCGTCGGAATCGCCTGCCAGCATTGATCTCCGGCCATTCGGGGCCCCGTGGAAGCTGGACCTTACCCAATTCGCTGGCCCCGGCGGAAAACCCAGGACCAGTGCAGCTTACAGCCAAATTCAGCCGCTTTCAGAAACCCGCGACCATGTGGCCGGAACATCATGTTGCTCAGCGAGGTTGAGTACCCGCCCAAAATGCGCTGAATTCGCACACAGAGAACAGCTCTGCCAGGCGGTTCGCTGTCGGGCCGCGACCCGCGTCGCAGCTTGGACCGTCTGCCGCGGCGGAGGATTTGCACGCCAGGGTCAGGAGGAACTGCATGCCGTTCTATCAAAGAGGAGACGTCCGCATCCGCTATGAGGAGACGGGCTCTGGTTTTCCGCTCTTGGTCACCCCGGGCGGTGGCTTGAACTCCCGCGTAAGCAACTGGCCGACCGCGGTGTTCAACGCGATGGAAGCATTCAAGAGCGACTTCCGCTGCATCACCATGGACCAGCGCAACGCCAACAGCGGCAATTCGATTGGCCCCGTGCAGGTCGATAACCCGTGGGATGCGTTTGCCGACGACCAGCTCGGACTGATGGATCACCTTGGCATCCGCGAATTCTTCTACATGGGTTACTGCATCGGCGGTTGCTTTGCCGGGAAGCTGATGCAGCGGGCGCCCGACCGCGTCGTTGCCGCCGTCTTCTGCCAGACCGTCGGCCATCGACCGGAAGACCCGACCATCATGTATCGGCATAGCAAGGAAAACTGGGTGCCTGACTTCCTGAAGCGGCGCCCCGATGTGTCGGCGGATATCATCGAGAAATACCTGCACAATCTATACGCGGTTCAGCCCGATTTCCTGTACAGCGTGTCGCGCGACTTTATCAGGGCCTGCCGGACGCCGATGCTGGTGCTGCCGGATGACATTCCATCGCATCCGCTGCAGACTTCGATCGATGTCGCCTCGCTGGCGCCCAACGCCGAGATCACGGTGTTCCCGTGGAAGGAGCCGGAGGAGCTGAAGCAGCGCACGATCGACCGGGTGCGCCGCTTCCTGAAGGTCCATATTCCGATGCGCGCCGCCGCGCAATAGCTTGCTGACCTTATCCGGGACCGGGCCGCCTCCGGGGCCCGATCTCCCGCATGATAACCTTGAACGTTTTTTCACCTGAACGTCCATTATAATATTGATATCAGAACAAATCCTTGCTTCGAGGAACTTCTCGCATGTGGGCGCGGCAAAAATACGATCGATATGTCTGAGGTTACATACGGACCGGAACCGCTCATCAGATTTGGTGAAGTCAGTCGACAAAGATCGGGGTTTCGCCGCGGCCGCTCCGATGCGCAGGCCGTTTGCACCACGGCCCGCTCGTGGGCGCCACGGGCGACGAAGGTCCACCGGCGCCGGCTTTCGCCAGGGCGCCCCGAACGCGCCACCAACCTCGCCCTCACCGTCAACCGCTATCGGATCGAACTCCGTATCTTCGAGCGGCGGAGGCTTTTGCGGCGGACCGCCACAACCGTTTGAGTTCAACTTTCAGGCCTAGAGTATGATCGCGCCGCGCGGAACGTCCCCGGCGCGTGAATCATGCGATCAAACAAAGAGATAGACCATTTTCGGCCCTGCACAGTCAGGCTGAAAATTGTCTACTGTCCCGATTCGGACGTTCGCCATGCCTGGATCAGCCGTCTTACGAACTTCCGAATCGATGAGGACACTAGCAAAGCATTGTTTTCCAGTGTGGTTTGTGGTTCCGAAGTCCGCTCCGGGGATGATCCACAGTACGGCGTTCGGAACCACCACACCAGACCATTTTCGGCCTGCACAGTCAGGATGGAAATGGTCTAGCTTCGGTGATGGCCGGTCAGGCAAAGATTCGATCAAGTCTCCTCTATCCGGTTGTGGGAACGTTCTGACTTCCAATTCAAAGTGACACGATCCTCTATGAAGCAACCATCGCGAATTACATCACCTGCAAGTGAGGTGCGTTAAGATGGACGCTGATACTTCCACGATTCACCTGTCTGGTCTCATCCACTCAATCAGTCCCGCGTTGCCGGCATTCAGCCGTCGGAATCAGTGCAGCACAGTGATGTTCCCCGTAGCTGACACGCTCTGCAGAACGTGTTTGCGGATTCCGGAGACCAGGACGAGCCCGGCTCCCACCAGCATAATTCCGCCCGTTACCAGCAGCGGCACCATATATCCGCCGGTTGCGTCACGCAGGACGCCGGTGATCTGGGGCGCGATATAGCCCGAAATATTGCCGACCGAATTGATGAAGGCGATGCCACCCGCCGCGGCACCGGCCCCAAGATACGCCGTGGGCAGGCTCCAGAACACCGGAAGGCTCGACAGGACGCCGAACATCGCAACGCAGAAGGCCGCGATAGTCAAATAGATATTCCCCAACAGCAACCCCGCCGCCATCGCCCCAACTCCCGCGAGGGCCACGGGAACAACGACGTGCAAGATCCTTTCACCCGTTCGATCGGAACGGCGAGACACCAGGATCATGCCGATGCTGCCGCAAATATTGGGCAGCATCAGCACGTAGCCGATCGCCGTGTTCGACAGGCCCAGCGACTTGACGATGAGCGGAAGGAAAAAGGCGATTGCATAGATGCCATAGGCCATCAAGGCATAGGCGAGGGTGAGAACCAGTATCTGCGGACTGGCGATCGAGCGCAGCAAGCCGACCCCGTGCCCGGACTTCGCTACGGCTTCCAACTCAAGCTGATGCTGCAGCCATGTGCGTTCCTCAGGTGCCAGCCAGCGTGCCTCGCTTGGCCGGTTGCACAAGGTGGCGTAGCCAAAGCACGCGAGCAGTATGGCGGGCCCGCCTTCGACCAGGAAAATCCATTGCCATCCCGCGAGGCCAAGCAGCCCGTCGAGCTTCAGCAGGTTGCCTCCGAGGGGGCCGCCGAGCACGCCGGAAAGGGCACCAAAGGCGTAGAAAATGCCCATCATGCGGCCGCGGTAGAAGGCCGGGAACCAACACGTCATGAAGTAGGCAACGCCGGGGAAAAATCCCGCCTCGGCGATACCGAGGAGAAACCGGACGGCGACAAAACTTGTTTCGTTCGTGACAAATGCCGTACCCGTCGAGAACACGCCCCACATAGCCATGATGATGCTGATCCAGGCGCGCGCGCCGATGCGCGCGAGCATTAAATTGGCCGGGAACTGAAACAGCACATAGCTCCAGAAGAACGCGCCGGCGGCAAGGCCGTATTCGCTCGCGGTCAGACCGAGATGGGTGTTCATGGTCAACGCGGCCATCGACACGTTGAAACGGTCGAGCGCGTTGATCATGTAGCCGATGCTCAGAAAGGGTATCAGATGCCATGCGACCTTGCGCATGACAGCGTTCTCAAAACCAGGCGCCATTATGTTCCTCCCACGGACTCTACCGTTGCAGACGAGAGCTTAGGGCTTGTTCGACACCGCGCAAGGCGAGCCAGATATGCGGGAACGTCCCATATGTGGCGTATCCGATCGGCTACCGCCAGCTCGAGCAACTGTTGGGGTGGACGGCCCCACGGCAACGAATGCCAGAATTGGGTTGTCAGAAACCAAAACCGGAGTCGTCCACGCCATTTCCCAGCGGGCCGAGATCGGTTTGAGAAGCCGGGATGCTCTACGCCGCTAGCGAATAGAACGCTTGAGCCGGACGCCAATTCGCTTTCGTCCGCAACCGGCCCTTCCGGATCGTATGCATCAGCTCGATGCCTGTAAGCGTCACCTGAGCCGATCGGATCGATTTGAGTCCCAGCGTCGATCGTGCCACTCATCTAACGGCTCGGTGATCTGATTCAACGATGTTGTTGAGTACTTCATCTGCCGGATCTCGATGCCAGCCTCACAGGATCATCTCCCGCTCGAAGTGGCTGCCCTCGAACTCGATCATCGCCGGTCAGCCCATCAGGGCCCGTCGCCGGCAATGCTGAACCACAGCTATCGGGAAATCTGCGACAGAGCCTCCCACGAAATGCCGGTGTCACGATCTGGCAGCAATGGCATCGGCCGCTCCGCGGGATTGGCTGCCCCGAGGCACCTGCCGCGCGGGCATCCGCCCTTGCTCTGCACGAGAGTCCGCGGTTCACCGAGCCTCGTTCTACTCCGTCGACCCGAACGTGGTCCGACCCACCCCGGCGCAAGATGACCGTGCTATCGGGCGATTGCCTTGCGCCTTTGGTTGGGAAAAATTTCTTGACAATCCTTGCAACCTGCGGTAGAGGTGCCTCCCACCACATCCCGACCAGGCCGGCATGACAGAGGCGACCACCGACATCGAACCATCTCTTCACCCGTCCGACATCCTGGTCAGCCTCCTCGTCACCCTGCTCGCGCCTATGTTCCTCGGCGTCGGCGGCGACGTCGGCCTCGCCCGCCTCGCCGCCATCGAGACGCTCAGCGCCTACCGCGCCCGCAACCCCGCCGACCTCCTCGGCGTCGCGCAGATCGTCGCGTTCGGCCTCGCTGCGCTGGGTTCGCTTAGCCTGTCCCTGGCCGACGGTATCGCGATATCGATGACTCTCCGCCTGCGCGGCAACGCCAATGCATGCAACCGCTCCGCCGAACAGAACCGCCGAGCGCTCGCCAGAAGCCAGGCCGACAACCCGCCCCCGCCGCGGCAGCAGGCGGTGGACGAACCCGAAGTCCGGCCCCGGGTCGCCGAACCCGCCCCCTCGCGCCCGCCCGAGCCATTCCTCGCCGCGGAAGCCGAACAACTTCTGGCCGCCGAGTCCCAGGCCCGCCTCGAACCCGTGATCCCCCGGCCCCGGACGCCCTCCGCAAATCGGCATCAGGACCTGTGGGCGATCGCGATGACCAAGGCGTCCCGAGACATCGCCGCCACCCTGCCAAACCTCCCGCCCACCGAGAGGGAGGCCGCAACGATGCGCGCAACCCTGTTGAGCAGCACCGCACACGATCTGACGCACGGACCGACCATCCCGCCGCTGCAACCGGCCGCCCTCGGCGGGATGCGCAGTGCCGACGCCGGCGGCAGGCGGCCACCGCACCAGCCGCCGCCATCCTGACCGTCACCGCCAGATGGCGAAGCAAAGCCCCGTTCCGGTCCCCGCCCGCGTCCGGTATCCAGGGAAATACTCGATCCGTTCGGTCCGCAACGACCGCAGCGCGCCGGCCGCGCAGATCCAGTTGCGAATTTCGGCGTTCCCCGAATTGAGCTTGTGCAACGGCAGTCCCGCGAGCGCCGCCACATCCCCCTCGGTCAACGCCCGCACCACTTCGCGGTCGAGCCGCTCGTCCACCACGAAATGGCTGAGCCCGCCCGACGCCACGACGCCGACCCGGGCATCGCCCGGAAACACAGCGACCGCGCGCGCGATTGCCTCGCCAATCTCGCCGCAGCGCTCCGGCGTCGGTTGATCGGGTGGATACAGCGCGTTCAGCAACACCGGCACGATCGGGATCGGCGCCCCGCGCATGACTTGCGAGTAAACAAAGGCAAACGCGTGCCCCATCGGGACACCATCGCTCTCGAACGCCGCGACTGCGAACCCTTGGCTTTTTAGATGGGCCCGCAGATGTCGCCCGAGCGCCTGGGCCACCGGATAGTCCCGCGGACCGTCCGCCGGATAGTAGCGATCCAGTCCGCGCAGCACCCAGGCGGGCCGGCCTGGCGCGTGCGGCGGACGTTGGCCGCGGATCGCCGGGCGGTCGTAGATCAACAGCGCCGGCGGGTGGTCGTCCCGCAGCATCTCCTTCTGGTCATCACCGATCACGATCAGCGCGTCGAGCGCCGCCGACGTCAGCGCGTCCGACAGCCCGGAGATCGCGCATCGCGCCGCCGCGTGCCGTGCCAACAGTTGCGCCGGCGTGACGGCTCGGCAATGACGGTCCGCCGCCACGGCCAGAAGCGCATCAAAGCCGATCGGCGCACCGTCGAAGTCAAGCAAGGGCAGTCGGCGATCGTTCTCCTCATACTGGGGAAGGTCGGCCGCATCCACCAACAGCATCGGCGTATGCGACGTGCCAAGACCAAGAACGATCTGAGCCATGACGATTTCCCTCCGACAGCGCATTCATCTGTCTGTTGTGCCCGGTATCGCGAGCGGGATCGTACGAGGTGCGATGCGGGACGGTCAAATCGCGGGCCGATGGGCACCTGGAGCATGATCGCGCCGAGCGGAACGTCCCCGGCGCGTGAATCATGCGACCAACAAAGCATGATCGCCCCGAGCGGAACGTCCCCGGCGCGTAAATCATGCGACCAACAAAGCATGATCGCGCCGAGCGGAACGTCCCCGGCGCGTGAATCATGCGACCAAACAAAGCATGATCGCGCCGAGCGGAACGTCCCCGGCGCGTAAATCATGCGACCAAACAAAGCATGATCGCGCCGGGCGGAACGTCCCCGGCGCGTGAATCATGCGACCAACCCAGGAGCTCGACCAATTTCGGTTTGCACAGTCAGGGCCAAGATGGTCTAGCGTCACTAGCCATCGCCATAAGACGGAGTGGGAGGAACACATGACCAACGCGATCGAGAGCGAGGAACTGACCCGCATCGGCCCCGGCACGCCGATGGGTCAGCTCATGCGGCAGTATTGGATCCCGGCCGCCAGATCATCTGAGGTTCCGGCCAAAGGCGATCCGCTCCGGTTGATGCTGCTTGGCGAGAAGCTGATCGCCTTCCGCGACAGCGCCGGACGCGTCGGGGTCATGGACCATCGCTGCCCGCATCGCTGCGCCTCTCTGTTCTTTGGCCGGAACGAGGAGGGCGGCATACGGTGCGTCTATCATGGCTGGAAGTTCGACACCGACGGCAATTGCCTGGAGATGCCCAACCTGCCAGCCGAACAGGACTTCAGGCACAAGGTCAAGGCAAAGGCCTATCGCGCGGTCGAGCGTGCCGGGCTGGTCTGGGTCTACATGGGCGCCCGCGCGGAGGCCCCGCCGCTGCCGGCGATCGAGGCGACCCTGCTCGACGAAGCCGAAGTGCAGCTGACGTTCGTCCAGCGCGAATGCAACTGGCTGCAGGCGCTCGAGGGCGACATCGATACCTCGCATTTCGGCTTCCTGCACGTCGGCAGCGTCCGTCCCGAGCAGGTCGGCGACGACAACATGTTGAAATATCAGGTCGGCAATCGGGCGCCGGCCTACCATGTAGCCGAAACCGACTGGGGCACTATGTACAGCGCCTACCGCCCAGCCGAGGATGGCAAAACCTACTGGCGGTTCGCCCATTTCGGCTTCCCATTCTGGACCTGGGTGCCGCAGGGCGACATCACCGACCGCGTGCAGGCCCGCGCCTGGGTGCCGATGGATGACACCCATACGATGTTCATCAGCCTCACCTGGAAGAAGATGTCGCGCATGCCGCCGTTGAAGGGGGGACGGTCGATCCCCGGTGCGAAGCCGGAGATCGACTACCTGCCGGCGAGCACAGACTGGTTCGGACGCTGGCGGCCGGTCGCAAATGCCGAAAATGACTATTTCATCGACCGCGAGGCGCAACGCAACGATGTCATCTATACCGGGATCAGCCAGATCCACATGCAGGACCAGGCGATCACCGAAAGCATGGGGCCGATCGTCGATCACAGCTTCGAGCATCTGGCACCGAGCGACCAGATGATCACCCGCACGCGGCGGCGGCTGTTGCTTGCCGCGCGGGCGCTGCGTGACGATGGCACCGTCCCGCCCGGTGTGGATACACCTGATGTCTACGCCCGTGCTCGTAGCGGCGAGTGCCTGATGCAGGGCGATGACTGGCAGGCGGTCTACGAAAAGCGACTCAACGACGTCATCCGGCCGGTGGCGTTGCGAGCCGCGGCGGAGTAGGAGACCGAGGGCTCGCTTTGGATCCGACCCCGAGGCGGGTGTCCGCGACCACTGTCGTCCAGGACGGCGCCCGGGACCGCCCCATCATCGCCCTTGGTCCCTGGTTGCCTGGTCGCCTTCCCACCGAACAACAACGGCGCGATGGAACCGACCGTGACCCGCAGGCACGCACCGAAGCAAAAACGCGGTCGGTGCCGCGGTGACGTATCCGGCAGCCAGCGACGAATACCGTCGCGGCCACGCTTACCCATGGTCCGTCGCGATCCAGCCCCGGATAATCCCCAGCGTCGTGTCCGGGTGCCGATCCACCAACTGGGTCACCTTGCGGATCGATGACGCCCGCATCTGCCCCTGGATATTGCTCATGATCACCGTATCGTCGTCCTCGGCCGTGGCTTTGCCACCGTCCGCCCCGCTGTGTCCGATCCCGAGCGTGCCCCCGGGTTGCTGTTGTGGCAGTTGCTGGGACTGTTGCCCGATCACCGGGACTCCCGCCGTCCGCGATTTCCTGCGCCGGCCCGTCGGCGATCGTCAGGCCGGCCGCCTGCTTGTTCAGCGCCGCGAAGATCGATCGTGCGGTCAAGATGATGATGCCGAACCCGACGACGCCCAAATGCGATCATCTGGATGAACGTCACCAGGTCGCCGTTCGCCTTGGCCGGGCGCGATGCCGGCGTCGCCTCCGCCGCGTCCAGCGTCGAGACGAACGGCATGCTGACCACGTCCAACTGGTCGCCGCGCTTCTCGTCGAAGCCGATCGCGCTTTTCACCAGTTTGTCGATCTGGTCCAGTTCCGTCTGGTCGCGCGGCTTCCAGGTGTGCTTCCCGTCCGCGCCCGATCTCGTCGACGCCATCGACCATCACCGCCAGGGTGATCCGCTCGATCTGCAGGCTGATCATGCACGATCGCCCGGACCGTCTTGCCGATCTCATAATTCGTCGTCTCTTCCTGCCGCCCCTCCTGGCTGCCGGTCGCCGCGGCACCCGCGTCGGCGTTGGGCAGATTGTTCTGCAGTGAGACCGGACCTGTCTTGTCGGTCGTCTTGTTGTTCGACGTCACGTTCTGCGTGCTGCGCACCACCGACCCGTCCGGGTCGTATTTCTCCTGCGTCTCGTTCACCTTGTCGAAATTCATGCGGATCGATGCCTCCGCATGCACGTGCCCGGGGCCGAGGCTGCGTTCCAGCATCATCTCGACCGCCTGTGACAGCCGGGTTTCGGTCTTTTGCCGGATATCCTCCTCCTCCGCCGTCTTGGCCCGCGCATCATTGCGATCGCCGGCCTGGAACAGCAGGTGCAGGTTCGAATCCACGACCGTCACGTCCTGCGGGCGTAGTCCCGGCACGCCGGCGGCCACCAGGTCGACGACCGACTGGATCGCTTCCGGCGACAGCATCTGCCGCCCGGGAACCGTCAGCATCACGCTCGCCTGGGCGTGCTGGCGGTCATGCGCGAACGGCTCCCGCCGCGGCAGGACGATATGCACGCGGGCATGAGCGATCCCGTGGACCGAGACGATGGTGCGAGCCAGTTCGCCCTCCAGCGCGCGGGTCAGCTTCACCTGCTGGTCGAAGTCGGTCACCGCCAGATCGTCTGCCGCGATCGAAGATCTCGTATCCGGTGACGTCGCCGGCGGACACGCCGCTGACGGTCAGCAAGCGTCCGGGCGGTCGCCAGATCGCTGTCCGGGACCAAGAATCTGGCCGCCCTCCAGCGATACGGGATTTTCCGTCCGGTCAGCTCCGCCGTGATCTGCTGCGCGCTCTGTGGATCGATATCCGACGCCAGCACCGTCATCCGGCCTCGGCCGGGCCCTTGCATCTCCAGCCAGGCAAATGCGCCGATGATCCCAAGCGTCACGCCCACCAGCATGGCGACGCGCACCATGCCAAGCTTGCGGATGCTGTCGATGAGGCCGTTCATGTGGAGTGCTCAGGTTCCAACGCGGGCCGCAGTTTACCCGAGAATGTTTACTGATCCGTTAATGGCTGCGCCTGCGCCGCGCCCGCCATTTCCGGGTTCATGGGCTGGTCGTTCCCGCCCGGCGCGGACAATAAAGTTGCAACGAAAGGAGTGAACGGTCGTGAACAAGCCCTTGATCCGCATCGCGGTGCTGCATTTCGCACACGAGACGGTCACGTTCCTTAAGAACGACACGACAATCGACGACTTCACGTATGCCGGTTCGGCGGTCGGCCAATATCCGGCATCTCCGGCGAGGGGCGAAGCGCTGCTCAACTACGATGCCAGATCCTACATGGGCGGCTTCGTCAAGGTTGCCCGGGAATACGATTCCGTCGAACTTGTCGGCATCGAATCACCGTTGTGGCCGAAAACGGGCTCCGGGTCGGGATGGATCACCGAGGCGGCTTACGAGACCTTCGCCGGCAGGATGATCGCGGAGATCAAGGCTCACTCGCCGTTCGATGGCGTCTATCTGAGCCTGCACGGGGCGATGGCGGTCCGCGGCATCCCGCGTCCGGAAGCCGAACTCGCCCGGCGCGTGCGCCACGCAGTGGGACCCGATGCCTTCATCGCGGCGACCTTCGATCTTCATGGCAATGAGGACGAGGAGTTCCTTCGGCACGCCGACATGGCGTTCGCGGTAAAGTTCTTTCCGCATTATGACGGCTATCTTCAAGGCGAGCGCGCCGCCCGGACGCTGGTGCGAGCGATCAGGCGCGACTACCGGCCAACCCACGCCACCGTAAAAATTCCGATCATCTCCCCGACCGTCCTGCAATGGACCGGCGCGTCGCCGTGGATGGACCTGGTGCACAGGGCGTTGATCTGGGAGGCCCGTGAGCCGGACAGCTATGTCAATGTGTTCTTCGGTTTTCCCTTTGCCGATGTTCCCGATGTGGGGATGACAGTCCAGGCCTTCACAAACGGCAACCCGGACCTTGCCAGGAGGATCGCGGAAGACATCGCCTTCGCTGCCTGGAGTCAGCGGGAACGGCTTCTGACGTCGATCAAGGTGCACACGATCTCGGAAGGGGTCGCCCAGGCGAGGCAGGCTGTCGAGACTGGCAGGACGCCCGTGGTGCTGGCCGATCACAGCGACCGGTCTGGCTATGCGACGTGGCTGCTGCAGGAGATCATTGCCCAGGATCTGTCGAATACCTTGATCGCGACAGTGACGGACGCGCGAGCGGTGGATGCGGTCAGGGATCAAGGTTTGATGGCGGGAGACACGTTCGACATGGCGGTCGGCGGGCTGGCCGATGAGTCCGCCGGCGACCCGGTGCGAATAACGGGAACGATCTTGAAGGCGGTCGAGGGCTACGGACAGTTCTGGGTCGTCGTTCAGTTAGGGCGGGGCAATGTCCTTGTTCTGAGCACCTACCAAGTGCAGGTCATGGAGCCATTCTCGCTTGGCGCGCTGGGACTGGATATTGATGACTTCAAAGTTTTTGCGATCAAATCGCGGGTCCACTTCCGGCGTGGATTCGACGACAGCGGTTTTGCCAAGACCATCCTGATTGTGGAACCTGCCGCGCCTTTCTGGGAACAGTCCGGCTGGAGCATCTCAAATACGAGAACGTCGATCTCGATCGATACTACCCGTATGGAAATCCGGATTTTCCGTGATGGCGGCGCCTGCATTGCCTCGCTGGCGAGCCCGCCGCTTCGCGTGGTTGAGTGGGGAAACGGCGTTGCCGGCGGTTGTACTCAAGCCGTTTTCGACGAGGGGCGCAGAGAAGATGATGCATGGCTTCCGGTCAGCTTGCTACCGGGGGCCCGCACCGGCCACACTTCAGGCCTGCCTGCTGCACCGTTCGTTGAATGCGCGCTTCCGGTGCAGACCCAGACCATCTCTAGCCTGACTGTGCAGGCCGAAAATGGTCCAGGTCTTTGTTTGATCGCATGATGCACGCGTGTTGTGTCGGTCGGTTTCGAAACAATTTCTTCGCGTTCCCAGTCCTGTTCGAATTCTGTTGCGCCGGATCGCGGTTTTGTTTTTCCGGCTGTTGTGTTCCCTGGCATTGGGGGAGGCGCAGTCCGGAAGGGCCGCGGCCCGTCATCCCGCCTGGTCCCACTCGATCGCCTCACGCACGATCTCGACCGTGCCGTTGCCGCGCAGCCGCACCACGTTCACCGTCTTCGCCAGGTCGGGCGACCCCGAGTAATACGCCGGCACGGTCGTTCCGGTCCCGACCGCAGCCGCGCGGTTCCAGTGCCCGAGCGCCAGATAGTCAGCCCGTGTCGCCTCGATTTCGGCGTTGCTGATCAGCCAGGACGGGCGCAGCGGAGGGACCCCGTCATCCTCATAATGACCATGCGCCAGGGTCACATGCCACCGCGCCGTCCGCGGCCGAGGTTCCCGTAACGGCACCATGTTGTTGTAATCCACGTGCGCGTGCCCCCAGACCTCCAGGTCGTGTTCGGGGAAATGCACTGTCAGGTCATGTGTCACGCCAATGATATGGACATGCGGCAGCTTGTCGAGCCCGCCGCGCAGCCAGACCGAATCCGGCGTCACCGGATCATGGTTACCCGGCAGAACGATCACCGGCCGGGCGACGTCGTTCAACAGGGCGACACATTGCTCGACGATGGCGGGGGACTGGCGATTGTTGTCGAAAATATCGCCCACCAGCAGGACATAATCGGCGACATGCGCTTCGCTGCGTTCAGCACCACGCGCAGTCCGGTCGTGCCATCCTCCCCATACGGACCCTGATGCGGGTCATCGTCTACGTGCAGATCGGAGCTGTGCACCAAAACGATATCAGCGGAGGAGGACGCCACGTGCAAGACCCAGCCGGTTACTGCCGGGTATCAGACCGGTCCGCGACCCGCGCGTCAACCGTCATTGGCCCAAACTGGCGCGGCGCGCTAACATCGGCGGCACCCACAACCGAGAGGAGACCAACGCCATGATCGATCTGCACTACTGGCCCACACCGAACGGCAAGAAGGTCACGATCCTGCTGGAAGAGGCCGGGATTCCCTACAACATCATCCCCGTGAACATCGGCCGCGGCGACCAGTTCACACCGGAGTTCCTGAAGATGAACCCCAACCACCGCATGCCGGTGATGGTGGACACTGCCCCCGCCGGCGGCGGCGAACCGATCGCCATTTTCGAGTCCGGCGCCATCATGCTGTACCTCGCCGAGAAGGTCGGCCGCTTCTATCCGCAGGACGTTCGCGGCAAATACGCCGTGACCGAATGGCTGATCTGGCAGATGGCGAACCAGGGCCCGAAGCTGGGCGAGTGCGGTCACTTCCGCCGCCTGGGCGACAAGCAGGGCGACCAGTCCTACGCCGTGCGCCGCTTCACCGATGAGGCAAACCGTCTGTACGGGGTGCATGAACAATCGCCTGTACGAAAGCAGGTACCTCGCCGGCGACGAGTACACCATCGCCGACATGATCTCCTACCCGTGGACGGTGAACTGGAAGGGCCAAGGTCAGGACATCGAGGAATTCAAGTACGTGCAAGCGCTGGCAGGAAGAGCTCGCCGCTCGTCCCGGCGGTCCAACGCGGCATGGCGGTCGGCGCGGACCTGTCGGAGGATCCGTCGAAGCTGCCGCCGGAGGAACAGGAACGCCGCGCCAGGATCCTGTACAACCAGCGCGCCCGGCCGGTTCCCGCGCAATAGGGCAGCTTCTCGCGCAGCGAAGCAGCGTAACCGGTCGGGTCGGCAGCTACCCTGCCCGACACGCTGCCGCGACAGGTGGTCGCAGGTGCGTGCCAGTCGGGACACGCTGGGACACGTGGGGACATGACGACTGAAGGAAAGGACTGGCTATCATGGCGGAACTGGAATGTTTCTTCGACTGCTCCAGCCCTTGGACGTATTTCGCTTTCGAATCTCTGTTGCGCATGCAGGACGAAATCGGCGTGACCATCCAGTGGCGTCCCTTCCTGGTCGGGGGCGTGTTCAACGCGGTCAACCCGAGCGTTTATAACTCCCGCGACACGCCGGTCCCGGCGAAAGCCGCGTACAGCAAAAAGGATCAGCAGGATTGGGCTTCGCTACCTCGGATTGCCGATCCTGTACCGCCCGACCGTCTTCCCGGTGAACAGCGTCAAGGCGATGCGCGCTTGCATCGTGCTGGAGCCTGAAGACAAGCTCGTCGCGTTCGCCCGCGAGGCGTTCAAGGCCTACTGGATCGACGACCAGGACATCTCGAAGCTTCCGGTCCTGACCGCGATCTGTCGGCAAGCTCGACATCGATCCGGAACGACTGTTCGCCGCCATCGACCAGCAACCGGTGAAGGACGCGTTGCGCGCCAACACGCAGGAGGCGATCGACCGGGGCAGCTTCGGTTCGCCGACGATCTTCGTTGGTGGCGACGACATGTATTTCGGCAATGATCGCATGCCGTTGATCAAGGACGCAGTGCTGCGTCGCCGCCGATAATCAGGGCGACGACCGACGGAAAACCAGATGCGACCATAACGGTCGACAACCCAAGTGGCGCGGTGCATCAGAGCATTTCCACCGTGAGTGGAAATGCTCCTGCGCCTGTTGGGCGAGCAATTTCATCAGCCTGAGGTCGCAGGGCGATTCGATCCAGGCTGATATTGCTTAGCTGGCGTGGTGAAAAGCCCAGCTGCCACTGTTCTGATGTGTCTCCCACCAGGTCCCGGCGGTGCTGGTGCTCGCGCTGCTTGGATCGCTGCCTGACGAACTGGTCGTCGATGGGACGGTGAAGTCCGATGTGGTCTGCGGCGTCCCGCTTACGGCGGAGGCCACGGTCGGCGTGGGATCGGTTGTCGTGCTCGCGTTGGTACCGCTCGAACCGGTGCTGGTGCTTGCCGTGCTCGGCGGGTCACTGGTGGTCGATGCCGTGCTTGCGGTGGTGGGCGTCGCTGATGACGACACCAGGCTCATGCTGCTGGTGGATGTGCCAACCGAGAGGCTCCCGGGAGGGATCGCCGCGTTGTCCGATGTCGCCGCGGCACCGTCGGTCGCGAACAGGCCGGAACTCGTGGCCGTCGCCGAGGGATTGCTCCCGGCCGTGACCGAGAAGGTTGTCGTGCCGTCGCTGGATTGTTCCCACGGCAGGCCGGATGCGGCGGGTCCGCCGTCGAGGCTGGCGCCCATGACGTAGAGATTGCGGTCCTGGGTGTCGAGTGCCCACTGGCCGCTCGACGCTGGAAGGTCCGGCGTGCCATTGGGATAGTAGCCGCCGACCGCATCATTCAGGAATGAGACCGCCACCGTATGGGTGCCGGAGCCGAAATTGCCGTGGACGTCGAACTCCTGGAACTGCCCGTCGTCGACGACGGCGCTCGTGGTTTGTGTTCCACCGATCTGCTGACCATCGACAGAGACAGTGAACTGTGCGTTGCCGTCGTAGGGGTCCTCCGCCATGTTGAGCACCAGCGTATCGGGACCGCTGCCCACCGAGACCGCACCCGGGGTTGTCGTCGGTGTGGACGGTGCGCCCGCCGGTATCGCGGTCGTATCATTAACCGAGTAGACGGCGTTGCCGTAAACATTGCCGACTGTCGAGTTCGGCGGGTACCAGGCCGTGTCATAGATCCCGGTGGTCGTGTTTGAAATCGTCTGACCGTCGTAGGTGAGGCCATCGACGTACACGTTGCGGTCGCCGGACAGGCCAGGATAGATGAAATTATTGGCGAATGAGACCGTGACGTCGTGCTGGCCGGGTGCATAATTTCCTTCGAAGGTGAAGGCTTCGGTCTGCCCTGCCGATTGCGATGCCGTTACGGTCTGCACGCCGCCGATCTGCTGGCCATCGACGTTGACGGTGAATTGGGCGTCGATGCCGAGTGCCTGATCTTCGGCCATATTCAGCACTATTGAATCGGAGCCGGAACCAATAATGTTGCCGCTAGTCGATCCGGACATGCAAGTCCTCCATGCCATTGTGTGTGAAACCAATGCACTCGGCGCCGAGTGACCGGGGGCCTAACAGCGGGTGGGGGGACATCACAATGGGGCAGTGCCGTTATCTGTCGGCGCATGCTGAATTTGACAGGAGAACGCTGTGGATAAGCGAAGCGGCGGAGACTATGTTCCTAATTCGGGTGCAAAACAATCAACCGGATGCGTAGCGTTCCCACACGGGCTACACTGCTTCGGCGGATAACCGGCGCGGCATGCAGCACGCACAGCCGCCCGGGTGGGTGCGCGCCGGGGCGTTCCCGGCGTCCGCCTGCTGCGCGCCGCCACCCAATGCCGGGGCGGTCAACAGCCGCGGGGCCGGTTGGGTGCAGTCGGGGCACGGTTGCGGCCGATCGAATTCCGCCATCGGCCTCACCTCGGTGAAGGGGCCGCAATCGGGGCATTCGTAATCATAGGTCGGCATCCGGATCCTCCGTCATCGGTCGCCCTGATATTGCCATTTCTTGCACAAGCGGGCCAGAGACCGCGTTGCCGCGCCGGAGCGCCGCGGTCATGTTGCATTGCACAATGACTCCAAGGGACCGCCACATGAGCGCACAAGTCGATCCTTCCTGATTTGCCGAGGAGAGATACGCCGTCGGTCAGCCGGTGCCCCGATAGTCCGGTTGCGCGGCACACGGTCTGGTTGCGCGGCACATTGTCATCGGTGATGAGCGCACTGGTGGGTGCACTCTTCCCACAAAAGATCGGGCACATCGGCCTTCATGGGACTACTGTTGCGTGTCTCGGAGGCGACAGGGGCAGCCCTCTGGCGAGCCCCGATACCAGTCAGCCCCAAAGCGGATTGGCCGCGCCCCGATTATTGGCCGCCACCAAACCGAGGATAGCGGCCTGTCGCCACGGGTGGGTCCGGTCGGAGGTTACCGGGCGACCGGGGCTGTCGCGCCGGGCGGGGCAAAGGTGAGGCCGACCATTTGCAGCGGGGTATGCGGCATTCTCCCCACTGATAGCGGGCCGACGGGCCCGCGCGCGCTCAACCTGCCGGCTGCAGCGCCGGTTCGAGCACAGAGGCACGCGCGATCAGTGACTCCTTGACGCGATGCAGCAGCTGCGAATGATCTGATTCCGATACGTTGTCGCTCCGCATCACCATCTGGATCAGGGGGTCCTGCAGCAAACCCGCCAATGTAAGTGTGCTGATCGTCGTCGTGCACATCCCTGTCACCATTCCCATTTGGCACAAACGCAGTGTAACCGCTGCTGCTCGACAATATGGAAATGAATTGTGTCTTAACGTTGCCCGTTCGGGGCAACTTTCTGTGAGGCCGAGGCACTTTGCGGCGAGAGCGTGGCGGATCGGCATCATCCTTGCCTATCGGGCTGGCACGGCGCGGTTTGACTCGGCACAGGGCTGGATGATTTCCTAAACCGCGACAATTCCAGGATGAATCAATCTTTATGAAATATCACGGAAGCGTGTTTGGTTGTGATTTAGGAATGAGTGCTCAGCCTGCGCATGGTGTCGATACCATTCGCGTCATGGTATGGTTCCCGCAATGATCGAACATTATCGCGGCCTGGGCGAGGCCGCTAGGCTCGTTGGCGCAGCAGACTTGTTGGGCTTCGGTTGCAGCTTGCCGGGGCAGACGCTAGTCGAAACCAGACCGCAATCGCATCACGGCAGCGCGATCGGTCGAACGCGCCGGCCATGCCCAGCCTGGAGCTGAACCGTCCGCGCCCGCGAGGCAAATTTGGCCGCATCGGGTATCGGGGCCATCCGCGTGGCGCCCTGGGTGTCCCGGTCGGTGGCGTGCCGGCTTGCGGCTACTCCGCTGCCCGCGCCTTGCGTGCCGGCCATTCGTCAAGCGGGATCCGTGGCAGTTCGAACCGGTCGGTCACGCGCGCGTACCAGCCGCTGCCATGCAGGCGTCCGATCAGGTCCAGTTTCGGTGTGTCGATATGGCAACGGTCGCGGTCCAGCACGCAGTCGTCCCGCACATGGATCGCCAGCACCTTGCCCAGGACGACGGCCCGGTCGATGCCGACGTCGACGATCACCAGCCTTTCGCACTCGAACGACACCGGAGCCTCGGCGATCCGGGGCGGCTTCACGCGCAACGATGGCGCGGTCGTCAGGCCGGCCTCTTTCAACTCGTCGATCTCCTTGGGGAAATCGATCGCGGTGACGTTCATGGGTTCGGCTAGTTCGTAGCTGACCAGATTGATGACGTACTGGCCGGTGCGGCGGATATTGCCGCCGGTATCCTTCACGTCACCCGGCCCCCGGCCACCGATCCCGAATGCCAGAACCGGCGGGTTGCCGGACATGGCGTTGAAGAACGAGAACGGAGCCGCGTTCACGGTGCCGTCGACATCCTGGGTGGTCACCCATGCGATGGGCCGCGGCCCGATGGTGGACGTCAGCAGCTTGTAAATATTCTCGGTCTTGGTGTCGGCGGCATCGAACAGCATGGCGGCCTCATGTGATTTCTCAAAGGCAGCGTTACGCGGCAGTCCGCCCGGTGTCCAGACCGTCGGGCCGCCGAGGTCAGCAAATGCTGAAACCTCGGCGGCTTCCGGCCAGGCGAAACCGTCGACCGGGAGGGTGCCGATCCGCGTTGTAACCCAGCCGGTGCGGGATTTGCAGAAAAGCACCAGTCCGACGGTGCGGTTGCTCGATCCACTATGTATTTACGCGCCTGTTTTCCCGATCCGGCGCGTTGGCGGCCGGGTGCTCGGCGCCGTATACCAGATAACATAACCCGTAGCGGCTGAGCCTTGTATCGTGATGGCCGCACCGCCTACCGGCGCGTTCCGCCGGGCTGGATCTTTCTCCTTCGAAAAAAATGCCTGCCGACGATCGAATACCCGCCTCCCATGAAGCTGCGCCGGCTTGCGGGAGCTGGCCTCTTGTCATGTCAGGACGGCGGTAAACACGCCCCGAAGGTGATCCGCCAGGGAATGGCGGTGATTGTGTCGGTGGCGTGCGTGAGGGGCCTTGCATCAAAAGTGCAACGATGCTTGGTTGTGAACCGGGAGGAAATTCGATGACCACGACATTACTGCGCTCTGGGAAATCACTGCGATCCGGTTTGATCGCGGCACTGCCACTGATACTGGCCACGGTGCTTCCGATCAGCGGCGCGTCGGCCGCCGATCTGAAGCACTATGATTCGGATACACCGAGCTTCTGGGCGCATCCGCCGGCGGACTGGTTCCTGGGCGATGAAACCGAGGCGCAGAAGGGTCTCGCGCCGCCGTCCGGTCCGGCCACCCCGACGCCGGCCGCCGAGCTGCAGGACGACCTGAAGAAAATCAAGTTGCCGCCGGGCTTCAAGATTGAAGTCTGGGCCAGCGGAATCCCCGAGGCGCGGCAGATGGCGTGGGGCGACAAAGGCACCTTGTTCGTCGGGTCCTTCAACGCAACGAACGTTTATGCCATCACCGATGAGGACGGCAAGCGGACGGTCAAGACCATCCTCAAGGGCCTGAACATGCCGACCGGCGTCGCCTTCCGCGATGGCGCGCTGTATGTCATCGCCATCAACAAGCTGATGCGTTACGACAACGCCGAGGCCAATCTCGACAAGATGCCGGAGCCGGTGGTGGTTTATGACGACATGCCGCCATTCGTGGCGCATGGCTGGAAATACCTTGTTGTCGACAAGAACGACTGGGCCTACGTTCCATTTGGGCCTCCGTTCAACATTGGCATACCGCCCACCAGCGTATCGCAGATCCGGCATGTCAACCTCAAGAATGGCCTGGCGGAGACCGTTGCCCTGGGCGTGCGCAACAGCGTCGGCGGCGATATCGATCCGCGCTCAGGCGATTACTGGTTCACCGAGAATGCACGTGACTGGCTGAGCGATGATACGCCCAGCGACAAGCTCAACCATATCACACGGCTGGGCGAGCATTTCGGCTATCCGTATTGCCACCAGGGCAACATACCGGATCCGAAATTCGCGATGGGCCACAAGTGCAGCGAGTTCACCCCGCCAGTCGTCAATCTAGGTGCCCACGTGGCGCCGCTCGGGATGAAGTTCTATACCGGCAGCCAGTTTCCGGCCCAGTACAAGGACAATATTTTCATCGCGGAGCATGGCTCGTGGAACCGGCACACCTATCAGGGTGGCCGCATCGAACGGGTGATCACCGATCCTCAGGGCAAGCACCCCAGGCAGGAAGTCTTCGCCAGCGGCTGGATCACCGGCCAGCGGGATTATTTTGGCCGGCCGGACGATATCCTGCTGGCGCCGGACGGATCGATGCTGGTGTCGGATGACTGGGCCGGTGCGATCTATCGCATAAGCTACAAGAAGTAGGGTGATTCCAGGCTTATGATGTTTCGAGTGCTTCTGCTGGCAGCGATTGTGTCGCTGCCAGCGTTTCGGTCTGAAGCTGCCAGTGGTGATGTAACGGCGGGGCGGGAGAAAGCCAAAATCTGCGCGCCCTGCCATGGTGACAACGGCGTCTCGACCCTCCCGGGCATTCCGTCACTCGCCGGACAACAGGATCAGTTCATACAGTGGCAGCTCGTGTTCTTCCGTTCGGGACGGCGGCCCAACCCGATGATGGCACCCATCGTCGGCGGCCTCAGTGACGCGGACATACGGAATCTGGGGGCGTATTACCACGGCCTACCGTACAGTACGAAGGTGGTGGATACAACACCCAACGCCGACCTGGCCGTGAAAGGGAAGGTGGTCGCGCAGCGGAACCATTGTGCCAGCTGCCACAAGGAAGACTTCCGCGGCGAACGGGCAGCCGCCGCGATCGCGGACCAGCGTGAGGATTACCTGGTCAAGGCGTTGACCGACTACCGTTCGGCCGCGCGGCCGAGTGTGGGGGTTGCCGCGATGACCGAGGCGGCGGCCGGTCTGAGCGATGCCGACATCACCGCTGTCGCGCATTACGTCGCGACGCTTGGGACGGTGCAGCAGTGAAAGCGCGATGATGCGGAAGGTCTTGTTCTGCTTTTTGATGCTGGCGGGTCCGGCCCCGGGGCTCGCCGGCGCGCGGGCCGACGAAGCGCCCAAGGCGGCGAGCCTGGAGCGCACCGACGCCTTCGATAAGGCCTACGCCGCGTCGTTCTATGAATTCGATGCGTGCGGCGACGGGATCGCCGGGCGGATCTACCGGAGCGCCTTGACCGCCAAACTGCGGGCGTGCCCGTTCTCCGCCGGGGCGAAGCAGCGCTTCCGGACCCGTTCGGTCGCACAGCAGCGGAAATCGCGCGACGTGATGGCAAAGCTGATCGAGGACAACGGCGGTCTTCCGGTTCGCCTGGAGGGTATGACGCGGACCTGCCACGAGCAGTTCGACAGCCCGGAGTATCGCCAGGTCCGGGGCCGGCTCGATGACTATGCGGCGGGCAAGGTCGGGCCGGATGCGGTGGTCACGGCGGGCTGTGACGCAGTGGAAATCAGGCCGTGACGGGCTCCATCCAGCCTCTGCCGGGTCGCGGTGTCGCGCTTCGTGGTTGCGGCGCGGTCGCTGACTCTGTATGGTCCGGCGCCGAACCGACCCGAGGACCTCCACCCATGCGCCCATCCGGCCGCACCGCTAGACGAACTCCGCAAAATCTCCATCACCACCGGCTTTGCCCGCCACGCCGAGGGCTCCGCCCTGATCCGCATGGGCAACACCGAGGTCCTGTGCGCCGCCAGCGTGGAAACCCGCGTACCGCCGTTCCTGCGCAACACCGGCCTGGGCTGGGTCACCGCCGAATACGGCATGCTGCCGCGCGCCACCCACACCCGCGGCGACCGCGAGGCGGCCCGCGGCAAGCAATCCGGCCGCACGCAGGAAATCCAGCGCCTGATCGGCCGTTCGCCTGCGCGCCGTGGTCGACCGTGCGGCGATGGGCGAGATGTCGATCACCCTGGATTGCGACGTGCTGAACGCCGACGGCGGCACGCGCTGCGCCGCGATCACCGGCGCCTGGGTGGCGCTGTCGCTGGCGTTCCGGCATCTGGTGAAGATGAACGTGCTGAAGACCGTCCCGCTCACCGGCCAGGTCGCCGCCGTCTCCTGCGGCATCGTCGGCGGCACGCCGGTGCTGGACCTGGATTACGATGAGGATTCCAGCGCCGACGCCGACGCCAACTTCGTGCTGACCGACGGCGGCGGCATCGTCGAAATCCAGGCCACGGCGGAGAAGACGCGCGTTCAACGAGGCGCATTTCTTCGAACTGCTGGCCCTGGCGCGCAAGGGCACCGCCACGCTGTTCGCCCTGCAACGCCAGGCGCTCGATGATTGAAGGGGGCTGATGGCGCGGAAGCTTACTCGCCAGGCCAGACACTCGTCCTGGCCAGCCACAACAAAGGCAAGCTGCGCGAAATCGAGGCGCTGCTGCGGCCGCTCGGGGTCGAGGTGGTCTCCGCCGGCGACGCTCGGGCTGCCGGAACCCGAGGAAGACGCGCCCGGACTTCGCCGGCAATGCACGCATCAAGGCGTTGGCGGCGGCGACCGCGAGCGGTCTGCCGGCGCTGTCCGACGATTCCGGCTTCTGCGTCGCCGCGCTGAACGGCGCGCCCGGGGTTCATTCCGCCCGCTGGGCCGGTCCCGGCAAGGATTTCGTGCTTGCCATGGCCACGGTGCACGAACGCATCGGCGACAACCCGGACCGGCGAGCCTGGTTCATCGCCGCGCTGTGCCTCGCCTGGCCGGACGGGCACACCGAGACGTTCCTGGGTCGGATCGACGGCGCCGTCGTCTGGCCGCCGCGCGGCGACAAGGGTTTTGGCTATGATCCGATGTTCGTCCCGGCCGGCGCGCGCAGCAGACGTTCGGCGAAATGGATCCCGACGAGAAACACGCGGTCAGCCACCGCGCCCGGGCGTTCGCGCAGGTGCTGACGTCGTGCTTCGGTTGATGTAGGTTCGAGGAGACAACCAAAGGAAGGCGCCGGCAATGTGGTTTCGTCGTTCGGTTCTGGCCGCGGGCCTGTTGCTTCCGGGGGCCTTTGCCAGGGCCGAGCTTCCAGCGATGGTAAAGGTCGGGATCCTGAACGACATGAACGGCCCGTTCGCGGACCAGTCTGGCCGGGGCTCCGTGGTTGCCGCGCAGATGGCGGCGGAGGAATTCGCCGGCCGGGGCGGCGGCTTCAGGGTCGAGATCCTGTCGGCTGATCACCTCAACAAACCGGATGTCGGGGCGCAGATCGTCCGGGAGTGGGTGGACCGAGACGGCGTGGACGCGGTCGCGGACGCAGTGAACTCGAGCGTCGGCCTGGCGGTGAACACGGTGATGGCGGAGAAGCATCGGACGTTCATCGCCACCAATGTCGGCACCTCTGACCTCACCGGGAAATTCTGCCAGCCGACGACGGTGCAGTGGACGATGGACACGTACGCGCTGGGCAACACCATGGCGCGGGCGATGATGGCGCAGCATGCCGACACCTGGTTCTACATCAGTTTCGACTACGCGCTCGGGGCGGCGCTGGAGCGTGATTCGTCGGCCGTGCTGAGCAGCCTGGGCGGCAAGGTCGTCGGGTCGGTCAAGCATCCGCTCGGGACGAGCGACTTCTCGTCCTACCTGCTGCGGGCGCAGGCTTCCGGGGCCAAGGTCATCGCGCTGGCCGATACCGGTGCCGACCTGATCAATGCGGTGAAGCAGGCGGCCGAGTTCGGCATCACCCGCAATCAGATTCTCGCGGGGCTGTTCACGCAGATCGTCGATGTCAAGTCGATCGGGCTGCAAGCGGCACAGGGCCTGACGGTGACCGAGGCGTTCTACTGGGACCTGAACGAGGATACCCGCGCTCTTCGCGCGCCGCTTCGCCCAGCGATTCGACGGCAAGATGCCGACGGCGAACCAGGCCGGCGTCTATTCATCGGTATTGGCGTATCTGAACGCGGTGAAGGCCGCCGATTCGATCGTCGGCGAGACAGTCATCGCGCAGATGCGCAAGCAGCCGATCGAGGACAAGCTGTTCGGCACGGTGACGGTGCGCCAGGATGGCCGAGCGGTGCACGATATGTACACATTCCGGGTGAAGACTCCTGGCGAATCGAAGTCGCCATGGGACGTCTATACGGTGCTCGCCCGGATTCCCGGCACGGACGCGTTCCGGCCGCTCCATCAGGGCGGCTGCAGGCTGGTTGCGAATTAGACCATTTTCAGCCTGACCGTGCAGGCCGAAAATGGTCCAACTCTTTGTTTGACCGCATGATTCACGCGCCGTGGACGTTCCGCTCAGCGCGATCATGCTCTGAGGAAGCAGATGATGGCGGATGACGGTTGGCCCAACGCGCTGTACGACTTGCTGCGCGCGAATGGCGTCACCCAGTTCTGCTATGTGCCGGATGCCGGGCACAAGGTGCTGATCGATCGGTCGCTGGCCGATCCGGACGTGCATTCGGTGCCGCTGACCACCGAGGAGGAAGGCGTCGCGATGGTGGCCGGCGCCGACCTCGGCGGCCAGCGCGCGGTGCTGCTGATGCAATCGTCCGGTGTCGGCAACTGCATCAACATGCTGTCGCTGACCCAGGGCGGGCGCTTCCCGTTCCTCACGCTGGTTTCGATGCGCGGCGAATACGGCGAGGGCAATCCCTGGCAGTTCGCCATGGGCCAGGCGGTCGAGCCGGTGCTGAAGGCGATGGGGGTGATCGTGCTGCGGGCGGAACATCCGTCCGACGTGATCCCGGCCGTGAGCGCGGCCATCACGATGGCGTTCCAGTCCGGCCAGCAGGTGGCTGTCCTGCTGACCCAACGCCTGATCGGCGCCAAGAAGTTCTGAGGGGCACGCGAACATGGCCAAGTTGAACAAGCTGCAGACGGCGAGTTTGCCTGATGCGGTGCTGGATCGCCGCACGGCAGTGCCGACGTTGATTGAAAATCCGGATGACTTCCTGATGGTTGCGGGGCTTGCCGGCACCGCGTGGGAACTGTCCGCGCTGACCCACGGATCGCCGAGCCTGTTCGGCCTCGGCGGAGCGATGGGGGCGGCGCCGATGATGGGGCTTGGCCTGGCGCTGGCACAGCCGAAGCGGCGCGTGCTGGTGGCGACCGGCGACGGCGAGTTGCTGATGAATGTCGGCGCGCTGGCAACGATCGCGCTGCAGAATCCGCCCAACCTGACCATCATCTGTGTGGACAATGGTCACTACGGGGAGACCGGCAACCAGGACAGCCATACCGGCCTCGGCGTCCGCCTGGACGTCATCGCCGCCGGCTGCGGCTTTCCCGTCGTGCACGTGATCAATACCGAGGCCGACATGGCGGAGGGCCGCCGGCTGGTCCGCGAAGGCGGCGGCCTGTCCTTCATCCTGCTGCGGGTCACCGAAGGTCCGGCGACCCACGACGGCAAGAAGAATCTCGTTCCTCACATAGAACGGGATCGTTTCAGGGCCGCGTTGCTTGGATGACGCGTTCGCATTGTTACGGCTACAGGTCGAATGGGGTGCCGACGAGGCGATCGACCTCGACCCGATCGACCGCCTGCGACCGGTCGAAGCCAGGCCCGTCGCGCGTGCTCGCGCCCGGTCGCCCGCTGGCGGAGGCCCCGAAGGGCACCGCCGGGGGAGCGGGCGGTGGCTCTGGCGGGTCAGGCCGGCCACGCTGGACGATCTGCGCGCGGCCCTCGCGGGCTTCGACGGTTGCGCCTTGCGCGACACCGCCAGCAACCTGGTGTTCGCCGAGGGCGACCCCGCCAGCACGACCCTGATCATCGGCGAACCGCCGGGGCGCGAGGAAGACCGCAGCGGTCATCCGTTCGCCGGACCCGAGGGTCAGTTGCTCGACCAGATGCTCGCCAGCATCGGGCTGACCCGGGCGGAACTGATGCTGACGCCGCTGCTGCCGTGGCGTCCGCCCGGCGGCCGCCCGCCGTCGCCGGCGGAAATCGCGATCTGCCTGCCGTTCCTGCACCGGCTGATCGTGCTGCTCGAAACCCCATCGGATCGTGCTGTTCGGCGGTCACGCGGCGCGCACATTGCTGCCTCAGGCCCTCAATCGGCGGCGGAACCCGCGCGGTTGGGTCGAAGCGAGCATACCAGGGATGCAGGACACGCTGCCCGCGCTGGCCCTTCCCGGCCTCGCCGACATGCTCAAAAATCCGCCGCTGCGGCGGGACGCGTGGGCCGGGTCTGCGTTTGTTGCGGCGGGCGCTGGATCAGGCGCAAACATAAACGTGACATGCGATTCCTGCCGGTAAGCCGCGTGAATTCCGTAGATCTGTCTCGAAATATGACAATAGTCCCACCGCAGGTGGTTGCGTCTCACGGCCGGAGCGGTTAGCGAGACGGGATGCGAGGGATCGGTCACACGCTCTCCCGCCTTCCTTCCGCCCGGGCGCTGTTTGCCGGGGCTGCGATCATTGCGGGGGCTCTGACGTCCGCCGCGCACGGACAAGCGTCCGGATCGAGGGAATGGCAAAGGGACGCTTACTCCAGATGGCACGCGAGCCGATGAGGCCGCGTTGGCGGTCCCGCGCGTCGCCGCACGACGGCGGCGCTTCCGGGGTGGCGTTTCCGCAACCGCTGCGCCCCAGCGACGCGGCGCTGATGCGGCGGATCTTCGCGTTCCAGGCGCGCGGCGATATTCCTGATGCGGTCCGTTCCGAGTCCGATCTGGAAGATCCGCTGCTGCTGGGCGCCGTGCTGGCGGATCGCTATCTGGGCCGCTATCATCGTTCGACCGCGGACGAATTGTCCGACTGGCTGGCGCGCTATGGCGATCAGCCTGACGCGCCGGCGATCTACGCTCTGTTGCTGACCCGCCTGCCGAAGGGCGCACGCCGCCGCCGCGCACCCGAAACCGCCGCGCTCAGCCGCTCGGCCGAGCCTGATGCGGTGCCGGAGGATATTGATCCTCCGCGTAACGATCTTGCGCGCAATCCGGTTCTTGATCGAACCGTCATCGATCGTGCACAGCGCGGCGACACCGCGTCTGCGCTGCGCCTGATCACCACCGACGCGTGGGATTTCGCCGGCCTATGCCGCGCAGCTTCGGGCCGAGAGTCGCGCAGGTGTTGTTTACGCGGAACGAAGATGCCGAGGCCCTGCGCGTCGCCCAGATGGCGCTGAACGATGCCGACGCGGCGGACCAGCCCAGCCTCGGCTTCTACATCGGCGGCCTTGCCGCCTGGCGGCTCGATCGTATCGATCTGGCGCGAGTCTCTGTTCGAGGGCGGGGCGAAAGCGCCCAGGACGTCGGCGCGCCTGCACGCGGCGTCGGCGTTCTGGGCCTCCCGTGCCAGCCGCGCGATGCATGACGCGGCCGGCACGGTGAAATGGCTGCGTGTCGCGGCCGAGGAACGGCTGACCTTTCACGGCCTGCTGGCGCGCCGCATCCTGCGGATGGACACCGGTATCCTGCCGAGCGGCGAACTGCTCAGTCAGGCCGACGTCGACGCCGTTGCCGCGACGCCGCAGGGCTGGCGCGCGTTCGCCCTGCTGCAGATCGGCCAGTCCGACCGCGCCGAGGCGGAATTGCGCGCCCTGTGGTCGAAAGCGGCCGCGAACCCGGTGTTCGGGCGGTCGCTGCTGATGGTCGCCTCCGCCGCCGGACTGACCGACTGTGCCGCGCAAATGGCGGCCGTCGCTGCAGTCGCAGGATGGCCATCGTCACGACGAACTGCGCTTCCCGATGCCGCGGTTGCGGCCGGCCGGCGGGTTCAGTATCGACCCGCCGCTGGTCTACGCGCTGACCCGGCTGGAATCCAATTTCGACAGCCGGAGCGATTTCGCCGGCCGGCGCGCGCGGCCTGATGCAGATCATGCCGGCAACGGCACAATATATCACCGGCGATCTGTTCGACGCGCCGGATCGCCTGCACGAGCCTGCCTTCAACCTCGAAATCGGCCAGCGCTACGTAGCCTATCTGGCTCGGCAGGATGGTATCGACAACGATCTGTTGCGCGATGCTTGCCAGCTATAATTCCGGCCCGGAAGTTTCCAGCCGCTGGGGAGCCGATCTGCACGACAACGGCGATCCGCTGCTGTTCATCGAGGCGATTCCGGTGGCGGAAACACGCACCTTCGTGCAGCATGCCCTGGTGTATTCGTGGATCTATGCGGCGCGGATGCACCTGCCGGCCGCCAGCCTGGATGACCTGTCGGCGGGCGAATTCCCCCGCTTCACACCGGCCCGGCCGGAGCGCAGAATGGCGCTGCTGACGCCGGGATTGCACTGACATCCGGCGCGTCCACCCGCCGGAGACACAAGCCATGGCCCGTCTCGATGAAACCCGCCCCTTCATCGCCGGTCAACATCGCGGTGCTGACGGTGTCCGATAGCCGCACCCTCGCCAACGACACGTCGGGCGACGCGCTGGCCGAACGCATCGTCAAGGCCGGCCATCGGCTCGCCGTGCGGGCGATCGAGAAGGACGACACCGCGGCGATCGAGACGCTGCTGCGGCGGTGGATCGCCGATCCGGAGATCGACGTGGTCATCACCACCGGCGGCACCGGCATCACCGGCCGCGACGTGACGCCGGAAGCGTTCGACCACGTGATGGAAAAGCGCATCGAGGGCTTCGGCGAACTGTTCCGCATGCTGAGCTACCAGAAGATCGGCACCTCCACGATGCAGTCGCGCGCGATCGGCGGCGTCGCGGGCGGAACCTATCTGTTCGCGCTGCCGGGCAGCACGGGGGCGGTGAAGGACGGCTGGGACGACATCCTGGTGTCCCAGTTGGACAACCGGCACCGGCCCTGCAACCTGGTCGAACTGATGCCGCGGCTGCAGGAGCATCTGAACCCGGCGGCGGAATAGGCGGGGGTTTCCGCGGGGGTGTCGACGGCTCGGATAAGCCGGCGACGGGCGCTATGTCTGTCGGGGATCGCCCGCTCGTTCCAGCGCCGCACGGTCCCACTTGCCGAGATTGGCTGCCGCTTCATACGTGCTGAGCAGGTAACTCATCAGGTCCTCATCCGGCGACTTCGCCTGACGGATGGCGTCGTAGGGGAGGATGAATTGCCCGAGGCCCTGGTCGTAATATGTGGCACTGGGAGACACCGGCGCCGATCCAAAGCCAGGCGGCTGCGGGTAGGCGTAGCAGTAGAAGGCCGCCTCGCCGAACCCCCCGTTGCCCGGCCAGAAGCCACAACTGCTCACCTCATGCGAGTAGGCTTCCGCCATGACCCAGGCGCCTAAATTCGGGGAATTGCTCGTCAGCCGGGGTGCGGGCCGTCCGGAGAAACGGGTAACCGCCATGTCGAAGCTTCCCCAAAAGAAATGCACCGGGCTCGCTTTGCCGAGGAACTGCCCGCGGAATCCGGTCAGTACCCGATCCACTTGCAGCAGGATTTGCCAGAACCGGTGCGCGTATTCCGCATCATAGGAGGCGTGGGTGCTGTCCTGTTCGAATGGGATAGCGTCGGGTATCTCCACGGGCGTGGTCCAGATCCGGGTTTCCAGCCCAAGTCCGCGAAGCCGGCTCATCACCTCCTGATAGAAATCGGCAACAGTCCGCGGACCAAGAGGGATGGTTTCGCGTTCGCCTTTGCTCGTCTGCAGAATCAGGGCATGACTGATGAAGTCGAAGTCGATCTGAAAACTGACGCCGCCATGAGGGATCGGCGACGTCGTCAGCCCACGACAGGTCACATACAAAGGAACCTGCCACCAATGGTTGACCAACGGCGCGTGGGCAAGCCGGATCTTTCCCACCACCTGCGTCCACAGATGCAGTGTCGCGCAGGTATCGGCCCACTCCGAGAACGGAAGATCGGGCCAGTCGCCTGGAATGGACTGGACTACTTGGCGCACCATCTGATTTTCTGACCTGTCTGTGTCCGTCGAGCCGGGTCGCAGGCGGGAATTTGGGCTCGCGAGCCTGCCTGAAGTCAAGAGGCGGCACGTCGTCGCGCTCGGGAACACCTAGACAATTTCCAGCCTGACTGTGCAGGCCGAAAATGGCCTATCTCTTTGTTTGATCGCATGATTCACGCGCCGGGACGTTCCGCTCAGCCCGATCATGCTTCTAGAGGAGCTCGGTTACCGGTTGGTGCGCAGCCGGTCGCAGGACTTCTGATGTGGCGGTGGCGAGCGCCTGGGCGCGGACTCGGAACGTAGCGGATTGCTGGACTCTCGCCAGCAGGTCGGAATGCAGGAGGCTGGCCATCAGCCGATTGCCCTGGCATCGCGGGGTATTTCCCGCTCAGACGGAACCGCAGTAAGACAGCTGCGATGGTGAACCGCCGCTTCCACCTGCCAGGCCTGTTCGCGGTGCTGCTGGCCCTGACGGCGCAGCTTGGCGTGGGTGCCAGCGTGCCGCGGATCAATCCGATCGCCGGCGTCTCGGTGCTGTGTCACACGGATGCTTCCGGGCATGCGCCGTCTCATGCGCCCGCGCGCATGCCCGATTGTCCGCTGTGCCCCCTGTGCGGCCCGCTGCACATGTCGTTGGTGACGCTGGTGCCCGCGGGTGCATCTCCGGTGCCGCCGGTGGTCGGGATCGTGTTGATGACCGAACTGCCGCCGCCGTCGACCGCACCGCCGGCGCGGCACCGCCCGCCCAGTCAGCCAAGGGCTCCCCCGATCTTTTCCTGAGCACGTCTTCCGGCCCGTGTCCTCGGGCCGATTGTTGTCTGCTTCAGGAGTTCCTCCATGAGACCGCAACACCCGCACGACGGCCTCGCCATCGGCAAGATGGCAGTGGCCAGTCGTGCCTGCGCGCATGGCTTTGCCGGCGCCCACATGTTCATCAGCACATTGCTGATCGACGATCCCAATGCCGCCGACGCGGCCAGCCTGCCCACAGTCAATTGTCTGCCGCAGCCGACGGACCGTGGCCCGGCGCCTCAGCCCCAGTTACTGGACCGGCGGTGTGTCGCCTCAGTACAGCATCCGCTACCTGTCGTCGCAGGCGAAGGACTTTGGGCTGCCCGACTTCATCAACGCGCTGACGCCGGTGGTCGAAAACACCTGGACGTCGACCGCGCCGCAGCCGGACCAGGTCCCAACCGGATATCCGCGGGGGCGATCGGCCTGGATTTCACGGCGACCTGTGCTGCCGGGCTGGAGATGCTGGTCCCCGGCAACGGCGATACCGGCTCCCATCTTGGGGTGACCGCGCAGTTCCACCTGTACTTCGACGACCTGTTCCCGCACAGCCCCGGGGCCCCGATCGTGGATTGGTTCAAGACATGAAAAAGATCGTCATCGCAGCCGGTCTCGCCTGCCTGATCGGGCAGCCGGCGTTCGCCCACGCTTTCCTCGAGCGGGCTTCTCCCGCCGTCGGGTCGGAGGTTTCCGGGTCTCCGCCAACCATCTCGCTGAGCTACACCGAACCGGTGGAACCGTTGTTCAGCACGGTCCATGTTACGGATGCCAGCGGCGCGCGGGTTGATGAGGGGAAACCCACCCCGAACGATGACGGGCGCATTCTGGTCGTCCACCTCAAGAAGCTGCCGCCTGGCGTTTACACCGTCGAATGGCATGTCACGTCGGTGGATACCCACAAGACGGAAGGGAAGTTCCGCTTTACGGTCAAACCCTGAATGATCGGCCTCGCCACCATCATGGCGCTGGTCCGCGGACTGCACCTGGCGGCGACCCTGTCGCTGCTGGGGACGGCAGGTTTCCTCGCCTGGATGTTGCCGGCGGCAGGAGGTGTGGCCGTTGGGGCCGTGCCTGACCTGTTGCGGCGCCGGCTCAGGCGACTGTGGTGGATCAGCGGGCTGGTGGCGCTGCTGGCGGGGGTAGCGTGGTTTATACTGCAGAGTGCCGCCATCGCCGGTGCCGAAAGCCTGTCGGATCTGCTGGATGCCATACCGGTGGTGGCCGTACACACGCGCTATGGCAACGTGATGATGGTGCGGCTGGGGTTGCTGGTGGTGGCGACCCTCGTTCCGTTGGTTCCGATCATGGGCGGTCGGGCTTCGGTTCACCTGGCAATCGTACTTACCGCGGTCGCGCTGGGTCTGCAGGGTCTGATCGGACACGCCGGGGCCACGGAAGGAGCCATCGGGGATGGCCTTGTGCTTTCCGAGTTCCTCCATCTCGCCGCCGCCGGCCTCTGGCTTGGGGCGCTGTTGCCGCTCGGCTTCAGCCTGTGGGCACTGCCGCCGGCGCAGGCGGCGCCGGTGTGCGAGCGCTTCTCGCCGATCGGCCTCGGCTTGCGTCCTGGTCCTTGCCGGCACCGGTTTCGTTCAGGGGCTGGACCTGATCGGCAGCCTGCCCGCGCTGTTCGGCACCACCTACGGCCACTTCGCGCTGCTGAAGATCTCACTGTTCCTGGTCGCGCTGGTCCTGGCCGCGCTGAACCGTCTCTGGCTGACGGACCGCCTTGCAGCGGGGGTCGCCAGCGCGCGCCGGGTTCTGCTGGCATCGGTTTCGGTCGAGACCTGCGTCGGCCTTGCCATCGTCACCGCGGCCGCGTTCATGGCTTCGTCGCCGCCCGCCGCCCACACCACGCCAGTCTGGCCGTTCTCGTGGCGGTTCAGCCTGGTCACGGTGAATGAGGACCCCGACTTTCGCCGCGAGGTCCTGATGAGCGTGAGCGCGATCGGCGCCGCGATCGTGCTGATGGTGGCGTCGCTGCTGTGGCGCCGGTTCCGGCTGGCGGCGCTGGCGATTCTGGTCGTGGCCGTGGTCGTGCGCGGGCCATCGCTCTCGCTGCTGACGGTGGAAGCCTATCCGACCAGCTTCCAGACCTCGCCCACCGGTTTCTCCGCTGCTTCGATCGCGCGCGGGCAGGCGCTGTACGGGCCGAACTGCGCCGCCTGCCATGGTCCCGACGGCGAGGGCAACGGACCCGCCGCGGCCGGGCTGCGCATCAAGCCCGCCGACCTGACCATGCCGCACCTGTGGGAGCACAGCGACGGCGAGCTGTTCTGGTGGCTGACGCATGGCATCGACGACCCCGAGGGTCCGAAGGGTGCGCTGGCGATGCCCGGGTTCGGGACCTCACTGTCGGCGGACGACCGGTGGGCGCTGATTGACTACATCCGGGCGCACAACGCCGGGCTCGCCGCGCGCGAAGACTCCAGCTTCGGCATTCCGGTCCGGGCGCCGGCATTCCCGGTGACATGCGCTGGTGTGATGGCATCCACCACGGCGGACCTGCGCGGCCATGCCGTGCATCTGGTTGCCGGCGATGCGGTGGACATCGAAGTTCCTCCGCTGTCCGGAATATCGACCATCAACCTGGCGCTGCGGGATGGAGCCAGGCCGGCTCCCGGCGCGTGCGTCGCGGCGAGCCCGACGGCCTGGACGGCGTACGCGGTGCTGGCCGACCTGCCACCCGACCGCCTGTCCGGGGCGGAGTTCCTGGTCGATCCCGACGGCTGGCTGCGCGCGCTTCGCCGGCCCGGGACGGCCGGTGAATGGCACATCCGGGAAAAACTGGTTGCCGCGATCCGCGAGATCTGCGCCAGCCCCATCCGACCACCCAGCGGAGACCAGCATGGACACCACCACTAAACCGGGCAGCAAACCGGGAACTCCGCCGGATCGGGCGTTTTATGCGATAATGGGGCTGCTGCTCGCGGTGCTGCTGGCTGGTGCCGGCGGCTTCCTCTGGCTGACCGGCAGCGGCGGCAACGCACTTTCCATCGGCGGGCCATTCACGACTGGAGGACGGCAGCGGCAAGCCGGTCACCGATCGCGATTTCCGCGGCAAGTATATGCTGGTGTATTTCGGCTATACGTTCTGTCCCGATGTGTGCCCCACCACGCTGAACGCTGTCGCCGATGCGATGGACAAGCTGGGACCTGCCGCCGCTCGCATCCAGCCGTTGTTCATCACGGTCGATCCGAAGCGGGACACGCCCGCGGTGGTGAAGCAATACACGGCGGCGTTCGGACCGAATATCGAGGGTTTGACGGGGACGCCGGCGGAAATCGCGCAGGTGGCGAAGGAATACCGGGTGTACTTCGCCGAACACCGTACAGGTCCCGGGCCGAACGACTACTCGATGGATCACAGTTCGGTGCTGTATCTGATGAGCCCGAGCGGCACGTTCGTCGCACCGGTGCGGGCCGACCAGTCGGGGGATGAGATCGCGGCGAATCTGAAGAAGCTGATGGGGTGATCCTGGTGGTGATCTGAGTTTGCAACGATTTACCATACGTTGTCGCGCCACGCATTGATTCCGTTGGCGTCGTGTTTTCGTTTGTAAGGGCAAGTCGGCGAAGCTGAGCCGAAGGGCACGCGGCCAAGGGTTGTCCGATGGCACCGCTCGGCCGCCGATTGGGCCAGAGGTCGATGACGCGGTTCGCCAGATTCCGGTGCCCGCCCAATTGCACAGGCGGAGTGTGCGGGGCGGAAGCGGCTGGATTGCATGCCGTGAGCCGTATCATGCCGTAGATCGAGGGCCTTGGGTTGCCGACCGGGGCGGGAGCGTCATGCCCTGGAAGAGGGATTGGCGTATCGAGCCGGGGCGGTTGCCGGGACGGCCGGGATGGTCAGGCGATCCCTAGACAATTTTCAGCCTGACTGTGCAGGCCGAAAATGGTCTATCTCTTTGTTTGATCGCATGATTCACGCGCCGGGGACGTTCCGCTCAGCGCGAGCATGCTCTAGGCTCCGGACTCAATTAGATCCACCATTTGAAGACAATGGCGAGGGTGACAGTGGCGCGAAAATTCCTCGCCAGTTTGTCGTATCGCGTTGCGACGCGGCGCCAGTCCTTCAGGTGCGAGAAGGCTCGTTCGATAACGTTGCGCCCCTTGTAGGCGGTCTTGTCGAACGGCGGAACGTTCTTGCGGGTCGGATTGGGTTTGATGACCGGGGTCGAGCCCCGTTCGACCAGGAATTCACGGAATTTATCGCTGTCGTAGGCGGTGTCGGCCATCACCCGCGCGGCCGGCGGTAGCTTGTCGATCAGGCCTTTCGCCGAACGGACATCACCCATCTGACCGGGTGTGAGATCGAAGCCGATCAGGCGGCCAGAAGTGTCGGCGACGGCATGGATTTTAGTCGTCCGCCCGCCGCGGCTGCGGCCGATCGCCTGCGTCTGAGCCCCCCCTGTTCCGCCGGCCGCACAGCGATGGGCCTTGGAGGTGGTGCTGTCGATGCTCTGGGATCCGGATGCTTCGGCATCTACCAACGTTTCCAGCATCTTCTGCCAGATCCCGGCCGCCGACCATCGATTGAACCGATTGTAGATGGTGGTGTGTGGACCATACCATACACCTCCGGACAATCGCGCCAACGGCATCCAACCCGCAAAACATGCACGATGCCGCTGATAACCTCTCGGTTGCGTTTCGGTTTTACACCGCGCCGGTTCATCGGAATGAGCGGTTCCAACGCCGCCCATTGCCGGTCGCTCATCCAGAATTCGTTGGCCAATTATCCCGCTCCTATCAACCAAGGAGCTTGAATCCGATCCCTTCGAGCCGGGGCAAACGGAAATTGGGTTCGGAGCCTAATGCGGGTGCGGCTTCGGGGCGGGCCTGCGCCGCCTGACTGTCCGGAAACGGGGGCCGATTTCGTGCTGAAAACGCCGCGGTTGCGGTGGTTTTGAGTCCCTTGCTGCCGCATCTTGCCGTAGAGTGACGGGGCATCCGCCAACGAGGGTGCGCTCATCCGACTCCGCTGAGGCTGACACACCGCGCCGTTGCACCGCGTCAGACAGACGAGGGCCCTCCATGATGGGGCGGTGGCGGTGACGACCGGTCGATGCTCAGGCGGGTTGGATAGTAAAGAACGCCATCGGCTACACGGGGAGCTCTTATGCCGAAATCCTTGACCATCTCACGCCGCGGAACCGTCAAACTGGCGGGGGCCGCGGCGGCGCTGCCATTGGTGCACATTCGGACCGCCGGGGCGGCGGGCAAGCTGGTATTCGGCTTCTGGGACCATTGGGTCCCCGGCGCCAACGTGGTGATGCAGAAACAGGTCAACGCCTGGGCCGAAAAGAACAAGGTCGAGGTCACCGCCGACTTCATCACGTCGTCCGGTGGCAAGCTGCAACTCACTCCGGCGGCGGAGACGCAGGCCAAGGCCGGTCATGACGTGATGACCTTCGTCAGCTGGGACGTGCAGAACTACGCTGCATATCTCGATCCGGTGGACGACGCAGATGAAGCGGCTCACCGCCGCCAACGGCGATGTGAACAACGTCAGCACATACCTGGCCAGGGTCTCCGGCCATTGGGTCGCCGTGCCGTCGAGCAGTGGCACGCAGACCAAGCCGCCCTGCGCGCGGATCAGCTGGTTCAAGAAGCATGGCCTGGATTTGCAGGCGATGTATCCGGCGAAGGACGAGAAGAACGCCCTGCAGGACAACTGGACCTGGGAGACGTTCCTGAAATACGCCGAGCTCGCGAAAAAGGATAACATGACCTTCGCCCTGGGGATGGGAGGCGGACTGAACACCGATGCCACCGATACGCACGGTGCGATCTTCGCCGCGTTCGGCGGCACGCTGATCGATGCCGAGGGCAAGTCGCAACTCAAGTCCGACGGCACCCGCCAGGCGCTGGAATATGCCCAGCGACTGGTGAAGTTCTACCCGGCCGATGCGGTCAGCTATGACGACGCGTCCAACAACCGGGCACTGATTTCGGGAAAGTCGGCGTTGATTTTCAATCCGCCATCGGCCTGGGCGGTGGCGAAGCGCGACAGCCCGGACGTCGCGGCCGATTGCTGGACGTTCCCGGCGCCGGCCGGTCCCAAGGGGCGGTTCGTGCCGACGCAATGCTTCTTCTGGGGCGCCTACAACTTCAGTCCGAACAGGAGCGCCGGAAAGGACCTGATCGAGTTCCTGATGCAGCGCGACAATGTGGAGGCACGCGACATCGCCAGCGACGGATATGATCTGCCGCCGTATGCCAGGCTGAACAACTTCAAGATCTGGGAAGAGGTCGGGCCGCCGACGGGGACGGTCTTCAACTATCCGATACGGGCCGCCAGCGGGCAAAAGCCATCACTGACCGCATCCGAAGCGGCGCCGGACGTCGCGGTGCAGATCTACAGTCGTGGCGTCCACAACCAGATGTTCGCCCGTCTGCGGGACGGTCAGACCATCGAGCAGGTGATCGCGTGGGCGCAGGACGAACTGGACGGCTACACGCGGTAGGGAAAAGGGGATGGCAAGGCGGCTCCAGGGTGGGTGGAGCCGTTTTCCAGGCAAGGGAAGAGTTTGGCAGCAGGACGTTTGTTTGCGGTAACCAGGGCCGTCAGTGGATGGCGGCGTACATGATCTTGTCCTCGGTCGCGTCGGCCGCATCGAATTCGGCGACGATGCGGCCCGAGCGGGCGACGAGGATACGGTCGGAAATGCTGAGCACCTCGGGCAGGTAGGAGGAGATGACGACGACGGCCTTGCCCTCGTCGGCGAGGGCTCGGATCTGGGCGTGGATCTCGGGAATGGTGCCGACGTCGACGCCACGGGTCGGCTCGTCGAAGATGATGATGTCGGGATCCTGCACCAGCGACTTGGCGATCACCACTTTCTGCTGATTGCCGCCGGAGAACTCGACAATCCTTGCCTTGCGCTGAAGCGCGCTGATCTTGAGCCGCTCGACCCAGTAATTGGCGAGTTTTGCCCGGTTTGCCCATGACAACAGGAAGCGCCATCCGGCGCGGGTCGCCAGTTTGCCGATATAGATATTGTCGTCGACAACCATCGTCTCGAAGTAGCCGTTGAGCTTGCGGTCTTCCGTGATGTAGGCGATTCCGTCGTTGATCGCCTGCTTCGGCACTTTGTAACGAATCGGCTTGCCGCGCAGCTTGATCGTTCCGCCGTTGATGAGGTTCCGCTTGAGAGCGCCGTAGATGATCTTGGCGATCTCCGTGCGCCCGGAACCGATGAGGCCGGCGATGCCAACGACTTCGCCGGCATAGACAGAGAAGGACATGTTCTTGACGATGGCGCCCATGGTGACGTTCTCGACCGTCAGCACCTTGCCGCGCCGTTCCCGCCGGCGCACGGCGTGGCCCTCCTGATGGGAGTAGTAGGTCTGGCTGATGTCGCGCCCGATCATGAAGCGCACCAGCTTCTCGCGCGTCATCTCCGCGGTTCTGGCGGTGACGACCAGCTTGCCGTCGCGCAGGACGGTCACGCGGTCGGAGATCTGCAACGATTCCTCGAGCGCGTGAGATATATAGATGACGCCGACGCCGCGTGAGCGCAGGTCGCGCACCAGATTGAAGAAATGCACGATTTCTTCTGGGGTGAGGCTGGCTGTCGGTTCGTCGAAGATGATGATCCGCGCCTTGTTGTAGACCGCTCGGGCGATCTCGACCATCTGGCGCTTGGCGGTCCCGAGCATGCCGATGGGGGTTGCCGGGTCTACGTGGAAATTCAAGGATTGCAGAAGTTGCTGCGCCTGGATGTTAAGGGTGCGAAAGCGGGTAAAGAGCTTCTCGTTGCCGAGTTCGATGTTCTGTGCCGCCGTCATCGTCGGCACCAGGCTGGTCTCCTGGTAGACCATGCAAATGCCGGCGGCCAGCGCGTCGCGAGGACTTTCGAAGCGGACCGGCTTACCGTCGAGGTGAAATTCGCCGGACGTCAGTTGGATGGCGCCGGCGATCGCCTTGCACAGGGTCGATTTCCCTGCGCCGTTCTCGCCGACCAACGCATGGACCTCACCGGGAAAGAGGTCGAAGTCGACGTTCTCGATGGCGTGGACGCCGCCGTAGATCTTGCTGCCGTCGATGATGCGCAGCACCGGTTCGCGGTCAGGCTGCGGTCCGGTGGTCGCGGGTTCGTTCCGCGACACGTTCAGCACGTCACTCATGACCTGGCTCCTGTCGTGGCCAGCAGAATACGGCCGCTGCCCTTGGAAACGATAGCCAGCCCCTGCGACACTTCGCGCACCGCGGTGATGCCGTGGTATCGGCCGCCGACACGGCTGTGCAAGCTCTCCACGGCATCGCCCTGCGCGTCGATGCGCAGAACCAGCCCGTAGGATCGCGGCGGGGCCCACGGCTTTTCGATACCGAGCGCCTTGATCGAGCCGAACTGCATGGGCTCGTGGCAGTGGTTGCTGGTGCTGAGGGCGGGCGCGACCCAGAGGGACGGCGGGATGGTGCGGATCATCTCCTCCCGGTACTCGTCTTCACGCAGCACGAACTCGACGAGGTGCGTGCGCACACCGAACAGGGCGAGCCAAAAGCCGCCTCCGGAGGCCGGTGCAAGACGGGCCGGATATCCCGGGAGGTTACCGATGACCGTCTGTGGCGGCTTGATGCCCCGGCCATCGATCGTGGCGCGACTGACGCGGTGGTTCCAGGCTTCGGTGAACCAAAGTTCGCCCGCGGCGATCGACAGACCATTCGGATAAAACAAGTCGCGCAGCAGCACACGCGGCGCTTCGGAGCCGGGACCACAGGCCACCAGACGCCCAAGATGGTTCTTCGCCATCAGGTCACGGCACCAGTCGTCCGGCTGAAAGGCCGTCGTCCCATCGGACAGGTAGATAGTGCCGTCCGCTGCCACGGCCACGCTGGTGAGGCAATGCAGCGGCTGTTCCTCGGCTGTGGTGGTGAGCCACGTGTGCCGGCCGCCGGGATCGACCGCGGCGAGACCGTGCCCGGCCACGCAAACGAGCAACCGGCCGTCCGGATGAACCGCCAAGCCGCCGGCGGTGCCATCGAACGTGGCGAACACACCGCGGTTTTCGTATCCGTCGCCGGTCAGGCGAAACACCTGCCGGCCGCCCGACACGTAGAGCGCGCCGTCTTTGCCCTCCGCTACGTCGTCGGCGCCCGGGATGGGCTCGCCGATGGCCGCGAGCGCATCCAGCCGGTCGTTCGGGCTGACTGCCCCGTCCATCGCAGGGATCGCATGCTGGTCGCGATTGCGGAAGACGATCTGCTCGACGTCGCGTACGAGATTAGTCAGAAAGCCCATGCGCTATCCCCGATCCCGCCGTTTGTTGCCCCAGTAGGCTTCGTATCCTGTCCAGGTTTCGTCGGCGCCATCGAGCTTGGTGCGCCCGATCCGGTTGTTCTCCAGGCCGCCAAGATAGAGATAGCCCTTGTGCTCGCGCATCGATGTCAGGGTGGAATGTGATATTCCGCTCGGGTCCCACCACGATCCCAGGACTTCACCGGTCTCGGTGAATTTCAGCACGCATCCGTGGTTCATGCCGGGGGCGAGCCATTCGTCGATCGGCACCTGCTTGACCATCCGCAGGCGCAGGCCGGGGTTGCGCATCGCGAGATCGAAAGCCGGCGAACGAATGCCGACGAGCGCCAGCCAGTAGTTCCCGTCGGATGCCCGATTGATGTTGTCGGCCAGGCCGGGAAGATCGTCGATGAGGACTTCCAGCTCGCCTTTGCTCGGTCCTTCCAGCCAGTAACGGAAAACCTTGCACAGCGACGTGCTGGCGATCAGCACCGACTTTCCGTCGTGCGAGACACATATCCCGTTCGGAAAGTAGAAGTGGTTGAGGACGGTCCAGGTTTTCTTCGTCACCGGGTCGTAACAGACGAGCCGGCCGTTCGGCCGCCCCTCCATGACGTCCAGCGTATTGGTGATCATCTCGTAGCGCGTCGTGCAGTCGCTGAAGTAGATCTTGCCGTCCGGCGCGATATCGAGGTCGTCCGCCATCCGGAGGCGGGAATCGTCGTTGAGCTTGTACCAGGTGCGGTTGGTTTCATCGGTAACCTTGTAGACCTCTCCATCCGGCCTGACGCCGTACACGCCCATGCCGGCGACCGCGACGATGAGATTTTCATTCGCATCGAACTGCATGCCGAGCGGCCGGCCGCCGATGTGGGCGAAGATTTCCCGACGCTCGAACTTCGGACCTGAGAAGCGGATGATGTTGCCGTCGCGGGTGGAACCGTACAGTCGGTCGTGCCGATCGAGGATGACGTCCTCCGGGCCTTCGACCTGGTTGAGGCCGATTGCCTCGGCGTTCACGAGGCGATTGTTGTGGGCGTAGGGCGTGCCGCTGCCGGTTTCGATCGACGGTGCCGCGGCCAGTGGCAGTCTCGCCGGATTCACATAGATCTTCTGCGCCGCCTTGCCGCGGTTCTTCGCCCATTTGACGTCGATGCCGACGGCGGCGAGGAGGATGACGCCGATGACGGCGGAGGTAACGTAGCCCGGGATGCCGAGGCGGACCAGACCGTTGGTCAGCATGAAGACGATCAGGCCACCGATCATCGCGCGCCACACGGTGCCCTTGCCACCGGCCAGCGAGACGCCACCGAGCACGACCGCGGTCAGGGCCTGAAACTCCCAGCCGACGCCGGTCGTCGAATCGGTGCTGTTCTGGCGGGCGGCGTAGAAGACCCCTCCGGCGGCGCACAGCATGCCGGACAGCGCGTATGTTGCGAACAGCATGCGTTCGACGCGGATGCCCGCGTGGCGCGCCGCCTTCCGGCTCGCCCCGATCGCGGTGAGATGCCAGCCGTAGCGGGACCGGCTGAGCAGCATGTGTCCGAGCAGGAGAACGATGAGCAACGAAGCGGCATTGATCGGCATGCCCAACAGGAACCCGCCCCCCATGTAGTCCCAGAGGTTGCTGTCCACGGTGTTGGTGGCGAAGACGGTGGCGTATCGCTCGTTCAGCAGATTGACCGAGGCGCGCAGGATGATGAGGGTGACCAGCGTGGTAAGAAACGGCCGCGCCTTCAGGTACCCGACGAGCACGCCATTGATGCCGCCGATGACCGCGCCGGTTGCCAGTGTTGCCAGGATCACCGCCCAAGGCGGGAGTTCCACGACATAGAGGTAGTAAAGGGCCGCGAAGTTGCTGGCGGCGAGGATGGCGCCGACGCTCAGGTCGATACCGCCGCTGATCAGACTGAGGGCCATGCCGAGTGCAACGAAGCCGAATTCGGCATAGAGCCGCATAAGGGAACTGAGGTTGGCGGCGGTCCCGTAATCTTTGATGGTTGCCGAAAAATAGAGGCCCAGCGCGATCATCACGGTGAAGGGGATCACCGGCTCGAACCACTGTTTCAGCAGCAGTTCGGACAGCAGGAGCCGGGGCGAGTAACTGGAGCGAAGCCGGATCGCGAAACTCGTGAAGTTCGGGCTGGTTGTGGAGGACATCTATGTTCCTTGGGGGGTCCTCGGGAGGCTTTCCTCTGGACGATCAGCCACGCCCGCCGGGGAGACGGACGTGGCGTCTCAGGCTCGGATCAGGATTTGTTCGGCAACGGGAAGCAGTTGTCGCCGTGCGCATTGCTCTTGTCGAGCCAGACCGGCTGGGTGAACAGCAGGCGATGCGTGGTGCCCGGCTTTTCGCCTGACTCCAACAGCATTTCCGCCATGTCCATCACATCGTGTCCCTGCGTCGTCGCGGTGTAGGTGAGCACCTTGTAGAAGTTGCCCTGGGTGAGTTGATCGCAATCGAGCTGGGAGCCTTCAACCGAGGCGTAGACTTTCACCTGATTGATCTTGCCGGCGTTGCGGATCGCCTGCGCGGCGCCGGACTCCATGATCCCCCAGAAGCCCACGCTGGCGCAGAGATCGGGGTTCTGCTGGATCACCGTCGCGGTAATGTTGAGGGCGTTGTTGGCGTCCCAGTCGGCGGCCTGGTTGGAGACGACCTTGATCGCCGGGTCCTTGTTGAAGACCTCCATGATGCCGCCGATCTGATCGATGCTGGCGGCGGCGGTCAGTTCGCCCTGGACGATCTGCACCTTGCCGGATTTGCCGGAGCCGGTGCCGCACTGCTTGACGACGTCCTGGGCGAGCATGCGACCGATCTCGACCCAGTCAGCGCCGACGAAGCCATCCGACTTGTAGTTGGATGACATGTTCATCTGGATCACATGGGTGCCCTGCTGTTCAGCGCGCTTCAGTTCCTTGACCAGCAGGGTGACGCTGGGATTCTGCACGATCAGCACGTCGGGCTTGTCGTTGACCAGGGCGGTCAGCGCCTGCAGCATCGCGGAGGGATTGTTGTTCGGGTCGCGGACGACGTATTTCATACCGTTGTATGCGGCCTCGGCGCGGATGACGCGTTCCCATTCGTCCTGCAGCGGCACCCCGAGGGCGATCGGCAGGAATGCGATGGTCTTTCCCTTGATGGTTTTGTTGTAGTCGGCCCGCAGTTCGCGGGCGGTCTTGGTACCGGCCTCCTGGGCCGTCGCGATCAGGGGCGCAGCCAGCATCGACGTGAAGATCAGCGCAAGCAATGCGCGCCTGAAGCGACTTGTGTGACCCATGGATATTCCTCCCGTGCAAAGTCTTGTTCTTGTCTGGTTTGTGACGTTGTCAGTCGCCCTGGCGTGCGGTCTCCTCGTCACGCGGATGCAGCCAGTTATCTAGGACAATGGCGGCGAGCAGCACGCCGCCCTGGATAATGTTCTGAATCTCGCTGTTGATGTCCATGATAGTGAACGCGTTAAGCAGCGTCCCGATCAGGGCGCAGCCGACCAGCACGCTGAACACGCCGCCGCGGCCGCCAACGAGGCTGATGCCGCCCAGCACGACGACGAGGATAACCTTGAACACCATGGTGCTTTGGGTGATCGCCATCTGCATGCTGCCGGTGGTGCCGATCCAGACCAGGCCGGCAAGCCAGGCCACGAGGGCGACGATGACGTATTCGAGCACGATGAGGGGGCGCAGGGCGATGCCGGCCATCCGCGCCGCCTCAGGATTGTCGCCCTGGCTGTAGATGAAGCGGCCGGTGGATGTTCGTGAAAGGAACAGATGCATAGCGAGGGCGGCGGCGGCAAAGATAATGATCGGCATGGGTATGCCGAGGACGTGGCCGGCGCCCAGAAACATGAAGCCGGGCGCGTCCTTCGGGCCGTAAACGACCCAGGCGGGCGCGAACCAAAAGGCCACCCCGTAGATGACGAAGCCGGCGGCCAGAGTCACGAACAGGGCCGGCGCTTCCACGAACGCGACCATCACGCCGTTGGCGACCCCGATTGCCACCGCGATCGCGAGGGCGATCAAGACCGCCGCGAAAATCGGGACTCCCCTCTGGATTTCGATCAGCGCCACCGCCCAGGAGCCGGCCATGATTGCCACCTCGCTGAGGTCGATGCCGCGGCTGATCACGATCAGGCCCATTCCGAGCCCGAGGATGCCCAGGATCGAGATGCTGCGCAGCAGGTTCAGCAGATTGGCGACACTGGCGAACCCTGGAAGTGCCACGCTGAACACCAGCAGCAAGAGGACCGTAATAAGGAGGACGATCTGTTCTTGCGATGGTTTGAAGGAGATTGCTCGCAGGCTGCCGCCCCGCATCGGCGGCGACGCGGGCGTCAGATTAACCGACATCGAGCGCGCCGCCCCACGGGACCGCGAACAGATGAGCAGCTAGATTCCGGATGTTGAACCCCAAGACGGTCTCCCCCACGTCGCGCGCGATTTGCCTTGGCGCGTTTTTTGTTCTGGCGCCACGGGACACATATTTAAGTGAACTGTCAATCGGGTTTAAGTGAACTGTCAATCGGGCGTCGCAGCTGCACCCGTTCATTTTGGGCGAAGAAGTCGCGACTTCGCTCGCGCATCCGGCCACGACATGACAATCGCGGCGTACCGTGGACGCCGTTCCGGACTGCCCGGCCTACTTCGGCCTGAGCGGCCGGCACCTGTCCGGCGGGTACGCGAACGTGGAAGCCAACCGGTCAGCAGACCAACCGGTTCAACCGCCCGGCATCGATCGGCCTACCAGCGGCCGCGACCGCCCCAGCCGCCGCCCCAGCCCCAACCGCCGCCGATCACGACGCTTGGGCCGAAGTATCCCGGGTAACCATAGTAGCCCGGGTAACCATAGTAAGGGCCAGGATAGTAACCGGGATATCCGTAGCCACCGGCGTACCCACCTGGAGCGCTCTGAACCGTGTTCCCCTTGGAATACATGCACTGGGTGTAGGCTGTGTCGTAGCGCGCCTGCACGTTGGCGCCCGACGCCTGTGCATTGCCGGCGCCGACCGAGCTGCCGATCAGCAGGCCGGTTGCTGCCCCAGCCGCAGCGCCGATCCCGGCCGCGCCGCCCGCCGCACCCGCCAACGCGCCGATGCCAGCGCCCAGGGCCGTGCCGACCGCCGCGCTGCCGACCGCGCTGTTGTTGGCAGCCTGCGCCGCCGAGGCGCCGCCGGTCTCCTGGTTTGCGTAGCCGCGGCAGACCGCGTCGTCCTGCTGGAACGCGTCGAAACTTTTGCCTTGTGCGGGCAACGCCATGACGCTTGGCCCCTGCGGTGGGGCGACCGCGCAAGCGCTGAGTGCCAGAACCGATACAACCCCGAGGGCCGAAATCGTACGTGTCATTTCCCGGTTTCCCAAAACAGCATTGGAGACGACGCGACGAACCGGACAACTAATCGAGGTCGCACCCCGTCCTCGTCACGTAACATAGTCCGAATATACTCAAATGCGAGGACTTTCGGGTAACGAAACGCCACTCGGGGCGGCGTCAGGCGACCCATGACCGAAAGAGCGGAAGATCGATGTTGGCGCCGCTGGCGATCAGCGCCACGCGCTTTCCCCGCATCGCTTCGCGCTCCTGGACCAGGGCGGCGAGCGGTGCGGCACCGGCTCCCTCGACCAGGTTGTGGGTGTCGGTCCAGTAGGCCGCGATCGCCGCCCCGATCTCCTCGTCGCTGACCGTGACGATCCGCTCCGCCCCGGCGAGGATGATGCGCAGTGCGTCGGGGTCAGGCTGCGCGCACCGCGATGCCGTCGGCCCTGGTATCCGCGCGCTTGCCGGGAACGACGCGACCGGCGTCGAAGGATTGCGCGTAGCAATCGGCGCCGGTGCTCTGAACGCCGATCACCTGGGTAGACAGGCCCAGCAGGTCGCGGGCCAGGATGGTGCCGCAAATGCCTGACCCGAGACCGATCGGCACATAGACCGCATCCAGAGGGGGTGCCGCCTCGAACAGTTCCAGCGCGTAGGTCGCGACGCCTTTGACGAGATCGGGCGCGAAGGAAGGCACGAACACCAGGTCCTCGGTTGCGGCTCGGCGGTGCGCCTCCTCCCGGGCTTCCTCGAAATCGACGCCATGCTCGATCACCGTGGCGCCGAGGGCTTGCATCGCGGCGTTCTTCTCCGCACTGTTGCCGAACGGGACGACGATGGTAACCGGCAGGCCAAAGCGGCCGGCCGCCCAGGCCAGCGACTGACCATGATTGCCGCGGGTGGCCGAGATGAGGCCGCGGCCGTTGTGTTCGCGGGACTGCCGGTCCGCGAACACGACGCCGCCGCGCACCTTGAAGGCGCCGGTTGGAAGATGATTTTCGTGTTTGACCCAGACCTCGGCCGCTGTCCGGCGCTGCAGCAGCGGCCAGGGGATTTGTGGGGTTGGCGGCAGATGGGTGCGTACCAGAGCAGCGGCGTGGTGAAGGTCCGCCAGGGAAAACATTGGGCGCTCCGAGGGCAAGCAAACGCTCTGGTGCCAGCTCAATCGGAACCAGTGAACGCTTCTGACGGACCAAAACCGGCGGTCAGGCCAGCTTCAGATTCGTGGCCGCGGCTTTGCCACGTTCCATCGCCACTTCGTAGCTGACCTTCTGCCCATCATTCAGTCCCTTGAGGCCGGCGGCCTGCACCGCTGTGATGTGCACGAAGACGTCCTTGCCCCCATCCTGCGGCATGATGAAGCCGTAGCCTTTGGTCGCGTTGAACCATTTAACCGTTCCGACGGCCATGGTTTATCCTCCTCAGAATTACGACCGGCTGTCCCACCAACCGGCCGCTCAGCCAAGTCTGCCTGAAGCCTATGCGGGCTTCAGGTTTGTCGCCGTGGACTTTCCCCGCTCCATCGCGACGTCGAATGTGACTTTCTGTCCTTCGTCCAACCCGCGAAGGCCAGCCGCCTGAACCGCGGTGATGTGGACGAACACATCCTTGCCGCCATCCTGCGGCATGATGAATCCATAACCCTTGGTGGTGTTAAACCACTTGACTGTGCCGGTAGCCATGTCTGCGTACTTCTCCGTCCACACGCCGCGCAAAATCACACGGGGCTAAAGACAACCGGGTCTTTGGACCTCCTGAGGCACCCGACGACGGAAGCGCAGAAAGGCAAGCCAAAATACGATTGCACGGGATAGTTGGCACAGAATCCGTGATCACTGTCAATCACAGTGGCGATAGTGGCGAAGAAGAGTCATTCGGTCGGCGTCAGGTAACGGCGGAACGGCCCGAGACGCAGCCACGAAACGCCGATCAAGGCGGCGCGCTTGAGGCTGGGGGCACGGCGGAGGGAGCGGCCGAGCCAGCGCTGTCCGTCCTGGTGGTGGCCGTGCCGGATGAGTTCGCGTCCAACCGCCCACTCCGTCTCCGCCGTGGCTCGGCTTCGGAGGCAGGCGAGCCGGCGATTGTCCAGACGACGGGCGATGGCGGGATTGCCATGGATCGCCTCGATCGCGGGCGTGTATGCGACGGGATCGGTCGCATGGACCAGACAGGCGCTGCCGGGGCGTTCGCGGACAAACAGGATAGGCGCGCGGGAGCGAACGGCGGCGAAGTTACCGTGCAGGGCAAGGCGAGCCCAGTATTCCCAGTCCTCGCCGTATGACAGGTTGTTACGAAAGTCGCCGGTGGCCGCGACCGCCTCCTGGCGGATCAGAAGATGGCCGCCATTGGCGAAGAGATTGCGGGTCAGCAGCGGCTCGAGCAGGCAGCCATGTGGCGGCGCGGGGGACAGGCGGGTGGTGCCGTCGGCGCCGACGCGGGCATACCGGCCGCAGGCGGCGACGGCCCAAGGGGCGGCGTCGAGCGTGTCGGCCAGGACAGTGAGGGCGTTGGCGGCGAGCCAGTCGTCGCCGTCGAGGAACAGGAAGGCGCCGGCGGCGTCCGGCTTGGCGGATCCCGCGATTGCGCGCGGCGGAAACGCCTTTGTTGTCCTGGCGAATGAGCGAGATGCGGCCATCGGGGATCCGGGCGGCGACCGCGGCGGTTGCGTCGGTGGAGCCGTCATCGACGACTACAAGCGACCAGTCGCGGTGAGTTTGATCTATCACCGACTGGAGTGCGTCGCCCAAAAAGGGCGCGACATTGAATGCGGGGACAATAATGGCGATCAGCACGACCAATTGCTCCCGGCGGGAGGGAAAGCAGTAGTGCGGCCGGGTTAATTTTATGTTAATACCGGCCTGCCTACAGACTGACTGTCGGTCCGACGGCCGGCCCGGTGGTACTTCACGAATTTCGAGCGCAGCCACCCGGCTCATGTTCTCGCTCAGCGGGGCGACTTTGCGTGCACACCGGTCGGTCTGATCCCTGCCGTCCGCCACACGATGTGGCAGACGTCGGGGGCACACCAGACCATTTTCATCCTGACTGTTTACGTCGAAAATGGTCCAGGTGTTTGTTTGATCGCATGATGCACGCGCCGGGGACGTTCCGCTCAGCGCGATCATGCTTTAATTAGCCGAGGGCCGCGGCAACGCCATTGGCGGCTTCCGTCTCCAGCCGCTGTGCCTTGGTTACCTCGTCATGCAGCAGACTCCAGATCTCGTGGCGAAGGCGCGCGAATTCGGGGCTGGATCGTGGATCGTCATTCCCGGAGTGGGCCTGGACGGGTATTTCCATCACCTGCTTTATGCGGCCGGGGCGCGAGGTCATGACCGCGACCCGCTGGCCGAGATAGATCGCCTCCTCGATGCCGTGGGTGACGAAGACGATTGTCTTGGCCGAGCGTTGCCATATCGCGAGAAGCTCGTCCTGCAGGGTCTCCCGCGTCTGCGCATCCAACGCGGCGAATGGTTCGTCCATCAGGAGTATTTCGGGATCGTGGGCAAGGCTTCGGGCGATCGCCACGCGCTGCTTCATGCCGCCGGACAATTCGTGCGGGTATCGGTCCTCGAATGTCGTCAGGCCAACCAGGGCGAGGAACTCGCGGGCGCGTGCTGTCCGCTGCCGGCGCGGTATGCCGGCCGCTTCGAGGCTGAACTCAATATTGCCCAGGGCGGTGCGCCAGGGCAGCAACGCGTATTGCTGAAAGACGACGGCACGGTCCAAGGCTGGACGTGTGACCAGCTTGCCGTCCAACAAGACGCGTCCCGCGGTCGGCTGGGACAACCCGGCCGTCAGATCGAGCAGCGTCGACTTGCCGCATCCGCTGGGACCGACGACCACCAGAAACTCGCCGGCGCGGATCTGCAGATTGATGCCGCTCAGCGCGGTGAACACCGCGGGGACATCATGCCCGATGGGACGCCCCGTCGGTCGTCTCGCCGGGTTCCGCTGCCGCAGGACGAAGTTTTTCGAAACGTTCTGGAACTGGATCCTGGGGACCGTGGTGCCTGCTCCCGGACCCGTCTCTGCAATCGACATCAGCCCACCCCCTCCGCCTTCCAGGACGTAAGGCGGCGCTCCAGCTTCACGAGTGCATAATTTGTCAGGATGCCGAGCAGTGCCAGGATCGCGACGCCGACATAGAGGATGTGAATACTCATCAGATACTGTGCATTGACGATGAGGTAACCCAGTCCGCTGTTGGCGCCGACCATTTCGGAAACGACGAGCATCAGGAACGAGTAGGTCGCCGCCAGACGAACGCCGGTGATGATGGAGGGAACCGACGACGGCAGCACCACCTTGCGGAACAGGTTCCAGTCGCTCAGGCCGAGGGTGCGGGCATAGCGGACCAGTGCGGGATCGACATATTTAACGCCGGCCGTGGTGCTGAGCAGGATCGGCCACAGCACCACCCAGTAGATGATCGCCACCTTGGTGGCGTAGCCGACGCCGAACAGCAGGATGAAGACCGGAAACAGCGAAACCGGATTGGTCTGGCGCAGGAGCTGCAGGAGGGGATTGAGATAGCGGTCGAGGCGATCGAACCATCCGAGCGCGAGGCCAAGCGGGATCGCGGTCACGACGCCGAGGAAGAAGCCTCCAGCCGCGCGTTCCACGCTGACGAGAACATGGGGCCACAACTTGCCTGACGCCGCAAACTCGACGCCCTTGACCACGATTTCGGAGAATGGCGGCAGAAACGTGCGATCAATCAGATTGAATCGCGGAGCGAGTTCCCACAACAGCAGGAAGGCGGCGATGGCGACGGTGCGTTGAAGCCAGAGCTCGATCGTGGGCCAGAGCGTCTCCCAGGCGTTGACGCGTGATCTGCGGGCTGTCGCCGATCCGTCAATGGCATGTTCCGCAGTGTGGCTTGACATAAGCGACCTCTGTTCGGCTGGAGAAGGAATTTGCGCGCGGTCCGGCCTGACCGGACGGGCGGGTGATGCGAAAGCCGCGCTCAGGGAAGGGCTCCGGCCGGCGAGAGGCGGGGGATCGTCTCAGGCGAAACGGGGAGGATCACGTCGCGCGAAACGCGGGCGATCACTTCATGGGCGAAGCGCTGCATCTCGGCTTCGAAGGGTTGGAACTGCAGCATGAATGTTTCTATGCCAATCTCGTTGAACGCACGGATGCGCGCGGCGACGGTCTCGTAACTGCCGACCAGTCCGGCTGAGGTTCCTCCATTGGTTCCGATGACATGCGGGTGTCTGGCGAAGGTTTTGAACATGACGGCATCCGGATCGGCATTGTTGACGACCTCGGCGATCCCGGCCGCGTCAAGCCGGGCCAGTTCCAGGGCGACGGCCAGAGCTTCCCGGGCCTCTTCGTCTGTCTTGCGGGCGATCACGAATGCCGAGAGGGCAAACCGCACGGGCGCACCGGTGCGCCGCCGCTGCCGGACGTCTTGGATCAGCGCGGCCACGTCGTCGATCGGTTGGCCGTTGATGAAGTAGACGTCCGCTGCATCAGCCGCCAGCGCCCGCGCGGCCTCCGATTCGCCTCCAAGGTAGATGACCGGGCGGTCGCGGAACCGGCTCGCCGGCGCCAGCACGTAATCCTCGATCTGGAAATAGCGGCCGTGGAACGTCACGGGTTTGCCGGTGAACAGTTGCCGCACGACCTGGATCCACTCTCGCCCATAGGCATAGCGCTCATCATGGTGGGCAAACCGGATCCCGGCGCGCTCGAACTCGGGCTTGTACCAGGCATTCACCAGGTTGATGGCCAGGCGCCCCCGACTGATCTCCTCGATCTGCAGTGCCATCTTGGCCAGAACGACGGGGTGGAAGAGATACGGCTTGATCGCGTCGATGAGTTCGATGCGGCTGGTCACCGCGGCGAGGGCGGCCGAGGTGGTCCAGGTTTCCAACTGGTCGTGCTGATTGCCGCGCGGGTTCATGATGTGCTGAGCGATCAGCGTCGAGGCAAAACCGAGCGCCTCGGCTTGCTGGATCAGCCGGCGATTTCGCTCCCATGAGGCATCGGGCGGATCCGCGGGATGATGCCGCGACGCCCAGGTCCCATAGACAATCGTCCATACACCGAAGCGCGGCGGCAACGGCGTCACCTGTCCTGTGTCTGGTGGTGGCATCTGTAACCCTCCTTTGTCGGCGGTTTGAGCGGCTGTGCTGCGGCCCGCGGTGACGTGCTGCCGGCTTGGGTGCAGGCTATCGTGAAACCCGTATTAACACTCCAAAAAATAGTACGTCAACCATTTACATCATACAAAATAGTGGTTAATGCTGCTTCGCAGACGGCGACGCCGGCCTGTGCGCGCCACGCGGACATCCACACGGCAAGAGGACGATACGCATGAATTTCCAACTGTACATGAAGCGCCTGGCCTTCCCCCGGCGCCTGGCGGCGTTCATCGCCCTGGCCGTTGCGCCGTTCGTTTCGGTGTCGTCCGCCGCGGCGGATACAGCCCCGCCGCTCATCACGTTTCGAATGCTGGATCAGCCGCAACTATGGGCCTGCATGGAATCGATCGTGGTGGCCGATAAAAAGGGATTCTTCGAGCGCGAGGGTCTGAAGCTGGAATATGTGCCCTTGCCGCCGGAGCAATACACGGTGTCGCTGGACAGCGGCGTCACCGACTTCGCGCCCTGCGCCGATTATGCGTACTTCATCAACGTTCTCGACAAAGGGCTGAAGGTGAAGGAAATTGTTTCTTCACATCCGCTTATCGAACCCAGGGGTCCGGGTGACGGATTGTTTGTCCGCGCGGACAGCCCGATCAAGTCGCCAAGGGACCTGAAGGGCAAGACGATCGGCATGTTGAACCTGAGCTTCTCAAGCGCCTGGTTCACGCTGGACTATCTCGGACGCGCCGGGCTCGGGCGTGACGACGTCACCTATATCGCCGTTCCTTACGCGCAGGAAGAGCAGGTGCTGAAGGGCGGCGAGATCGACGCGCTGTATGCGTTTCAGCCGCTTGCGGCGCAACTGGACAAGCGGGGCGGATTCCGCGAACTGTTCCAGCTGTCCGATCTGCCCGGGCGCGTCATCACGCGCGGCGGAACGATGGCCAAGGTGGAGTTCATCGAAAGCCACCCGGATATCGTGCGCAAATACGTGACGGCGATCGCCAAGGCCGATGACTGGGGAAGCGAGCATCCTGACGAAGTCGTAAAGATCGGCATCGAGAGTGGACGCCTGCCGGCTGAACTTGCTCCCTGGACGTATAACAAAGAGGGCAAGCCGGATTACAGCACGCTGCACTGGTCGCCTCATGGATTGCAAAACGACCGGGACGTTCAATACTGGATCGATCTGGACGAGCGGGAGGGCATCGTGCCGAAGGGAAAGTTCAAACCGTCCGACATCTACACCAACGAATTCAACCCATTCTCCAAGGAGGTCAACTGAATCTGTAATTCTTTACGAGCGCCAGTATAGCCGCCGGCTCGGACCGGGTCCGACGGTCCGCCGCGGCATCGTTCCACGCGCAGGTTGAAGGTGACCGCTCCGCGTCAGACGCTTTCACCGTGTTCGCGGATATATACAAGTGTAATACCGAGCTATCAACCACCAAGGGTGGATCCATGACCGACCGTAAGCTGCATCTGGGTCTTAACGTTCTCTCGGCTGGGATGCATCCCGGCGCATGGCAAGCCCGTTCCGCCGATCCGCTCGGTTTCATCAAGTCCGAGCAATGGAGCAGGCTGGCGCGGGTCGCTGAACGCGGCACGCTCGATGCCATCTTTCTGGCCGACTCACCGGGGCTGTCGATCGAAAATGACGGAACGCTGGGGGCGCCGCCGTATGGGGCCCTCGACCCGGTCGTGCTGCTGTCATCGCTTGCGTCGCAGACAACGCATATCGGACTGGTGGCGACGATCACGACATCGTTCGAGGCGCCTTACAACGTGGCGCGCCGGATCGCCTCGCTGGATCATGTCAGCCGGGGACGCGCTGCTTGGAACGTAGTCACGACTGTTGATGCGACGGTTGCTGGCAACTTTGGCGGGCAGCCACATTTGCCGCGGGAGGAGCGTTATGCGAGGGCCGAAGAATTCGTCGCGGTCGTCCGGCAGTTGTGGGACAGCTGGGATGATGATGCCTTTATCGCGGACAAAACGACGGGGCGTTTCACGGCTCCGCACGCCATTCATCGTATCGATCACCGGGGAAAATACTTTCAAGTCGACGGGCCGTTGAACGTTCCGCGCTCACCCCAGGGGCAGGCCGTGCTGGTGCAGGCCGGCGGATCGGCGGGAGGGCTCGATCTTGCCGCACGCCACGCCGACGCCGTGTTCGCGGCTCTCGGAACGCTTGAGGACGCGCTTGCCTATACGCGCGATCTGCGCCGCCGGACCCTCGCACATGGGCGGCCGGCCGACGCGATCCGTGTCCTGCCCGGATTGTCTTTCGTGCTGGGGGGCACGGAGGCGGAAGCGAAGGCGCGTTATCGGGAACTGAATGAACTTGCCGGCGACCGGCGGCTGCAGAACCTTGCCTGGCAACTGGGGGTCGATGCCGACGCATTGGAGTGGGACCAGCCGCTGCCGGGCTGGCTGCTGCACGGGCGCGAACATTCACCCGGATCGCAAGGCGCACGCGATATCGTCCTCAATATCGCGCGACGGGAGCGGCTCACGGTGCGGCAATTGCTCGATCGGATCATCACCTGGCATCGCCTGGTCGTGGGCAGCCCGGGACAACTGGCCGACGCGATCGAGGAATGGTTCACCGCGGGGGCGGTCGATGGGTTCAACCTGATGCCGGACGTGCAACCGGAAGGCATCGAGGCGTTCGTTGATCATGTCGTGCCAATTCTGCGAGGGCGTGGCCTGTTCCGGCGCGAATACAACGGCCGGACATTACGCGATCATCTCGGGCTGGCGCGGCCTGCCAAGCTGCGCTCGGCTGCTTGAAGCTGTCTCGGCCCGTTTCCGGCGCCGCAGAAGCAGCGCAAAATGGGCGGGCAATTTCACCAGCCTGAAGTCGCCTGGCGGTCCAGGTCAGGCTGGAAATTGCTCTAGAGCGGTTTCCATTCGCGTTGCCTCACGGAACCCGCTCTAGCTCTCTGTTTGAGAGCGTGATTCACCGCTCCGGTGATTCCATCTGTGCGGATCACGCTCTAGCCAGACCATTTTCAGCCTGACTGTGCAGGCCGAAAATGGTCTAGGTCTTTGCTTGATGGCATGATTCACACGCCGGGACGTTCCGTTCGGCGCGATCATGCTCTAGTTTGCCACGACGAGGCGATTGTCCACTTCCACGATGCCAGGAGCCGCCCAGACCGCGTTTTCGGCGATGCCGCGCTCCCACCAGCTCTTGACGCGTCCTTGCAGCGTGGCCCTCCTGTCGCGGACGGTGACGATGATGTTTGCCGCCTCCAGTTCGGCGCTGCGCAGGAGCGCATCCTCGATGTTCCGGTGCAGATTTGCAGGATAGGGGGACTGGTCGCCACTCCACCGTACCTCGATCAGGTTGATGATGGCGGTGACGCCGCTCAGCCGCCTGATGTCGTGTTCGGCCGCCTGCTTTTGGAACTGATGACTAACGAATCCGGTCAGGGTCACGACGCCGGCTTCGACTTTGATCTGAAGCTGCGCATCGGGAACCTCGACGTCCCAGGCAAGCATTCGGACGGCCCGTTCGGCGATTTCCTCGTCCGCACACTTATGCGCCGAAGGCGGGTGGACCAGGATCTTCTCAGCGATTCCCCGCACCCCTTTGACGCGCCGTGCGGCCCGTTCGGCGGCGAATTTTTCGGCGAGGCTGGAGACGATCCCGCTGAGCGTCACTATGCCATCGTGTGCCGAGACCCCGATGTGGGCGGCATCAACATTGGGAACCCATGCCAGTTCGTCCATCACCATCGACTGCAAGGTCGTGTCATCAACCATTGGACACCTCGTATTCAGATGATGCATTGCCCGATCGCAGCTGACTGCCTGACTTCAGGCGGCCAGATCTCTCGAGCGTTGTCTTCCTATGACCCGGGAATTTCGGTCATTGTTGCTTCCACGCAGCAAAGAACATTTGCGGCCCATATGGCATTCTCCGGCGCCCGGATCGCCTTCGCCGGATCGATCGTTGCGATATCGGTGCTGTCATCGATCTTATCACCGGTTTTTTCCGGCGCTCGGCGCAGCACGCGGGTGCCAGGGTTTTCCTTGGTGTCCCCGAGGTCGAACTGCTTCGCGATTGGAACGACATCGTTACGGATGATCGGTGACCCCAGCTTTCCTGGACGAGCGCCGACTTCGATTTCGGGCCGAGAGTGACCCGGACCGCGTCGCAAAGCAGCGTGGCACCTCGCAGAATCTTCTCGCATGCCGCCGAACGAAACAATACTTGCTGGTGTGCCACCGGATGGTCTCCTGCTTCCATCGCGACTTCGTTGAACGACCTGCAACGGCGCCTGGATGAACTTCAACCCCTTGGGTCCACCGGTATTGCATTTCCCATGAGGCGGCATTGATCCACGTCAAAGGGCCGCCGACCCCGGGGGTTCGGGAGTTGAACGGCATGCTGTGCCAGGGGCAACGACCCAGGGTCGCCGCGTAGCCCCTCAGGGAAGTTGGGTCACACGGCCTGCGTCAGGCGTCTCTCCTCCACGCCACCGGTCCGAAGTCGGACCTGTGGGAGGGAGGCGCTTCCGCGATCATCACGGCGCCGCGGAGCGCTTCCGGACCGCTCCGAAACACGCGGGCCGCCGGCGGTGATGACGGAGGGAGACGACCGCGTTCGGTCGCGCTTGCCGTCAGCGTGATGCAGCTGAATCCAGCCAGACGGGATCGCTTCGACAGACGTGGTACAGCCGACGGCGGCGTGTCGGACGCACACGATGCTCGGCCAACGTCGCGCTGATCGTGTGAAAACCGCGCACTGTTTTCGCGCGACCAACGGCCGCACAGCCTACGATCATTTTGTGCGTTGGCGGCCCGGCTGCCTGAGGCCTGTCACCCGCCGGACGGTAGGGGCGGACACCGGGTCCAGCGTCTGTCGGCCAGCGGACTGAGGGCGCTCATTCGTGGTGCCAATTACAGCAGTGCGGCGGACACAGCTCGACGCTGACAGCTCCGCCGCCCTGTAAATCAGGTGAAGCGACCAAAAGTCACCTCACCAAGCCGAGGCGTCACGCCTTGACGGGGACGCCATGCTCCTTCATCAGCGTCTCCAGTTCGCCGTTCTGGAACATCTCGGTCACGATGTCGCAGCCGCCGACGAACTCGCCCTTCACGTACAGCTGCGGAATGGTCGGCCACTGGCGAGAACTGCTTGACGCCTTCGCGCAGTTCGGCGTCTTCCAGCACGTTGGCGGACTGGAACGGGACGCCCATGTGGGTCAGGATCTGGATCACCCGAGCCGAGAACCCGCATTGCGGGAACATCGGGGTGCCCTTCATGTAGAGCATCACGTCGTTCGCGTCGATGTCGCCCTGGATACGCTGAGAGATGGGGTCGGCCATTCTGCGAAACTCCTTCTGACCTGATTATTCGGGTGCGGAGGTCTGTAATGCAAGGGCATGAAGCTCTCCGCCCATCCGGCCACGCAGTGCCGCGTAGACGATCTGGTGCTGCTTGACCCGCGAGATGCCCCGGAACGTCTCGCTGACGACGCTGGCGGCGTAGTGGTCGCCGTCGCCGGCGAGATCCTCCACCGTGACATGCGCGTCGGGCAATGCCGCCTTGATCAGCGTCTCGATCTCATTGGCCGCCATTGCCATCCGGTCTGTCCCCCTAGCTGGTGGTCCCGTTCATCCAGGACGGAAAGAAGTGTTCGTGCGCCGCTCGCAAGGCATTGATCGATATTGTGCCGCCGTCGGGAAGAGTCAAATCCTGTCCGCCGGAGGTGCCGAGGCGATAGGCCGGAATGCCGGCGGCTTCGGCCATGCGGGTGAAGCTGGCATGGTCCGGCACGGCGACGATGTAGCGCGCCTGATCCTCACCGAACCAGAAGGCGTGTCCGGGGATGTCGCGCGGGTGGGTCGACTATTCGCGCGCCGACGCCGCTGGCCATGGCCATCTCCGCCAGGGCAACCAGGATGCCACCGTCGGACACGTCGTGGCAGGCGCGGATCAGTGCCGTTCAGGATATTGCTGACGGACGAAGTCGCCATTGGCCTTTTCCACCGCCAGATCGACCGGCGGCGGCGCGCCGTCCTCGCGTCCGGTGATCTCGCGCAGCCAGATGGACTGACCGAGCCAGCCGGTGGTGGCACCGATGAGGACGATGTCGAGCCAGGGGGGGAGGGCCAGGCCGACCGCCTGGGCGGCGTCGTCCAGCACGCCGAGGCCGCCGATCGCGGGGGTGGGCAGGATCGCCCGGCCTTCGGTTTCATTGTACAGGCTGACGTTGCCGGAGACGACGGGGAAGTCCAGTGCCTCACAGGCGGCGGCCATGCCGCGGATGGCGGCGGCGAACTGGCCCATGATCTCGGGCTTTTCCGGATTGCCGAAATTCATGTTGTCGGTGATGGCGAGCGGGCGGGCGCCGACGGCGGTCAGGTTGCGCCAGGCTTCGGCGACGGCCTGGGCGCCGCCGGTTTCCGGGTCGGCGAGGCAATAGCGCGGGGTGCAGTCGGTGGTCAGGGCGAGGGCGCGTTTCAGGCCTTCCAGCTTCACGACGGCGGCATCGGCGGCGCCCGGCCGCTTGACCGTCTGACCGCCGACGGTGCTGTCGTACTGGTCCCAGACCCAGGCGCGCGAGCACAGGTCCGGGCAGCCGACCAGTTTCTCCAGTGCTCGGGTCAGGCCCAAGGCGGTCTTCGATCCGGGCCGGGTTCAGCTTTTCCGATTTCGGCGTGTCGACGGTCGGGCGCGTGTAGAGCGGCGCCTGGTCGTTCAGCGGGGCCAGGGGAATGTCGGCCTCGACCGTCCCGTGGTGGCGGACGACGATGCGGCCGGTATCGGTGATACGGCCAATGATGGCGAAGTCGAGGTCCCATTTTTCGAAAATGTCGCGGGCAAGCTGCTCGCGGTCCGGACGCAGCACCATCAGCATGCGTTCCTGGCTTTCGGACAGCATGAACTCATAGGCGGTCATGCCGGTTTCGCGCGCGGGGACGTGGTCGAGGTCCAGTTCGATGCCGACATCGCCCTTGCCGGCCATCTCGACGGAGCAGCTGGTCAGGCCGGCGGCGCCCATGTCCTGGATGGCGACGATGGCGTCGGTGGCCATCAGTTCGAGGCAGGCCTCGATCAGCAGCTTTTCGGTGAACGGGTCGCCGACCTGGACGGTGGGCCGCTTTTCGTCGGAGTCCGCGGCGAACTCGGCCGAGGCCATGGTCGCGCCGTGGATGCCGTCACGGCCGGTCTTCGAGCCGACATAGACCACCGGGTTGCCGATCGCCGGCGGCGGCGCTGAGGAAGATCTTGTCCTTGCGGGCGATGCCGACGGTCATCGCGTTGACCAGCGGGTTGCCGTCGTAGGACGGGTGAAAGTTGATCTCGCCGCCGACGGTGGGGACGCCGACGCAGTTGCCGTAGCCGCCGATGCCGCGCACGACGCCGTCGACGATGCGCTTGGTGCGCGGATTGTCCGGGCGGCCGAAACGCAGCGCGTTCAGGTTGGCGATCGGGCGGGCGCCCATGGTGAAGACGTCGCGCAGGATGCCGCCGACGCCGGTGGCGGCGCCCTGGTAGGGCTCGATGAAGCTCGGGTGGTTATGGCTCTCCATCTTGAAGATGGCGGCGAGGCCGTCGCCGATATCGACCACGCCGGCGTTCTCGCCAGGGCCGTGGATGACCCAGGGGGCCTTGGTCGGGAGCTGCTTCAGCCAGACGCGGCTCGATTTGTAGCTGCAGTGCTCCGACCACATGACGCTGAACACGCCGAGTTCGGTCAGGCTTGGGGTGCGGCCCATGATGGCCAGCACGCGGGCGTATTCTTCCGGCGCTAAGGCCGAAGCTGCGGGCGAGGGATTCGTCGACGGGTGGGGCCATGGCGCAGGCTCTACGCCGCGGCGAGGGCGTCGAACAGCGGTTTGCCGTCGATGCCGCCCATCAGCGGGTCCACCAGATCCTCGGGATGCGGCATCAGGCCGAGCACGCGCAGGTTCGGGCTGAGGATGCCGGCGATCGAGCGGGCGCTGCCGTTCGGGTTCGCCTCTGGCGTGAGGTCGCCGGATCTGGTGGCGTAGCGGAGGGCGATCAGGTTTTCGCCTTCCAGCCGGTCCAGGGTGGCGTCGTCGGCGAAGTAGTTGCCGTCGCCGTGGGCCAGGACGCTGCGAAAGGTCTGGCCGGGCTGGTAGTGGCTGGTGAAGACGGTGTCGGCGCGCTCGACCCGCAGATGGCAGTCCATCGCCAGGAAGCGGAGCGACGCGTTGCGCAGCAGGGCGCCGGGCAGGATGCCGGCCTCGGTGAGGATCTGAAAGCCGTTGCAGACACCAAGGACGTAGCCGCCGCGGGCGGCGTGGTCGCGGACGGCGCGCATGATCGGGGAGTGCGCGGCCATGGCGCCGCAGCGGAGGTAGTCGCCGAAGCTGAAGCCGCCGGGGATGACGATGAGGTCCAGGCCGGCGACGTCGGTGTCCTTGTGCCAGAGCATCTTCGGCGGCTGCGCCGAAGGAGGCTTCCAGCGCGATCGCCATGTCGCGCTCGCGGTTGATGCCGGGGAAGATGACGATGCCGGCTTTCATGGAAGGCTACCTGCCAGAGTTATCGGCAAGATACCAGTGGAGCGCCGACCTGGCAGCCTGCCCCCGCAACCTTAAAGACGGAACCTCGCTGTGAACGTGGTTTGGTTACAACCCCGAGGAGTAAGTGGTAAGGAACGCGCTATTATGCCGTCAGCGAAAGCACTGGAAGCCTTTTCCCAAGTCGTCATCGACGCGCAGCTTCGAGCCGCGGGATGGCATCTGCTCAACGGCCGGTCGGTGCGATACGAATATGTCCTGCCTGATGCTCCAAAAGCCAACTACGTCCTCGGCGACCGCCCCGGCCGCAGCCTGGCGGTCCACGGAAACCTGATGCAGATCGCGAGGGACACGCGCATGCGGGGCGGCCCATTCAGTCGCGCCTGCTGAGTCAATCCCCGGATGGCTCGGCCCCCTCGTTCCAAATCTGACGCCGCGAACGAGGATGCCGCTTTGCTCGCGGCCCTTGCCGCCTTCCTTGCCGCCGACAAGATGCTCAACACCTCTGTCCGTTGGACCGACACCGACGGCGACCTCCGCTTCACGGCCACTTTGGAAATCGGCGGCATTACCGAGGAAGCGTTGCTGCTGTTCGGGCGTGCTACGGCCAGCATGCCCGATGCCGCCGTCACGCTCGGCTTGCGCTGGACCGGGACCCCGGGCCGCTACAGCCATTTCGACCGGATCGATTGGCGGCCGGTCCACGTCCACAACAACAAGGGCATGGGGCCAGTTAACCTGAGATTCCGACTGATTGAGGGGACGCACCACCATCCCCTGGGCCAGAACGCTGCGCTCGAGATCGGGTTATTGAAGGCGATGGCGGAGAATCTCCCCATTGCCGAACCAGTTTTGCCGGAGCCGATCAGTTGGGAAGCATTCCTTGCTATCGCCGCGCGGCGTTGGCGGATACACGACCTCTTTAACACGCCCTATCCGCCATGGCAGTATGGATTGCTCCCACTGACAGGCGGAGAAGCGAGGGGCGGGAGGCATCGAGGGTGAATGACGTAGACCAGACAGAGACCAAGGTGAGGCTCGCGGAGATCGCCGAGCAGGTTGCGCGCGGTCTGTCCAAGGCGTCGATGCTCGCAGGCCGTGCCTTCATTCGGACGGCGGTGCTGTTTCCGTCTGGCTCCACCGCCGTCGTAGTCATTCATGACGAAGGCGGCGACAGGTTCCGCGTCTCCGACCTCGGTCAAGGACTCGAGGAGGCCGACATGCTTGGAATCACTCCCGCATTTCGAAGCCAGGCAGCGGAGATCGCGGCCCGCAGCGGCATCATCTTCGATGGTCATGCCTTCGTGTTGCCGGGCGCTGTCGCCGACCAATTGGTGGGCGCGGTTATGGTGGTGGCGAATGCCGCCAACCGAGCCTTGGAACGGGCCATGGTAGGCACCGAGAACCGTCGGTCGGGGGCGGCTGTCGAGAAGCTGGTCGCCCGTCTCACGCGCATTTTCCCAGGGGCGGAGGTCGCACGCGAAATTAAAATCCGTGGGGATTCCACGCATGCGTGGGACTTCGATGCCGAGGTCACCACCGACAAGGGCCATGCCGTCTTCGATATCGTCACATCACATCCGATCTCTGTCGCGTTTGCGGTGACCAAATTCCAGGACTTGGCGCGATTGGAGGACGCTCCCGCTCGTTTCGCCGTGGTGCACAGGAAAGCGAGCTTCGGCGACCTCCTGGCCGTCGTTGTGCAGGCCGCGCAGGTGATCGAGGAGGACGCGCCGGACAGCGTGTTCAGGAGAGCACTGGCGGCTTAGCCCCGGCCGACGCAGGGCTTATGACGACCCCGGCTGTTCGGATTCGGGGGTGAGGACGACAGCAGGTTTATAGCTCTGATCGCCTGCAAGGGTCACCCCTCCACTGCCACCCGGAAGCTCTCGATCACGGTGTTCGCCAGCAGCTTGCGCGCCATTTCCTCGGCCGCTGCGCGGGCTTTCTCCGGGTCGGTCTCGGCCAGTTCAATTTCGAGAATCTTGCCGGCACGCACGTCGTTCTACGCCGGTGAAGCCGAGCGTTCCCAGCGCATGGGCGATCGCCTTGCCCTGGGGGTCGAGGACGCCGGATTTCAGCATGACCGTGACGGTCGCCTTCACTGCATCAGCTCCGGCCCCTTGAGGTCCCGCATGCCGGCTTCCGGCAGGATACCGAGGCGGCGGGCGACTTCCTGGTAGGCTTCCTCGACATTGCCCAGGTCGCGGCGGAAGCGGTCCTTGTCCATCTTCTCGTTGGTCTTGCTGTCCCACAGGCGGCAGTTGTCCGGGCTGATCTCGTCGGCCAGGATGATCCGCATCTCATCGTTTTCCCACAGCCGGCCGAATTCCAGCTTGAAATCGACCAGGGTGATGCCGACGCCGAGCAGCAGGCCGGACAGGAAATCGTTGATCCGCAGGGTCAGCGCGACGATGTCGTCGAGGTCGGCGGTGTTGGCCCAGCCGAAGCAGGTGATGTGCTCCTCCGACACCATCGGGTCGTTCAGGGCGTCGTTCTTGTAGTAGTATTCGATGATCGAGCGGGGCAGGCGGGTGCCCTCCACGATGCCCAGCCGGGTTGCCAGGCTGCCGGCGGCGACGTTGCGGACGACGACCTCCAGCGGGATGATCTCGACCTCGCGGATCAGTTGCTCGCGCATGTTGAGGCGGCGGACGAAGTGGGTCGGCACGCCGATATCGTGCAGGCGCATCATCAGGTACTCGCTGATGCGGTTGTTCAGCACGCCCTTGCCGGTGATGATGCCCTTCTTGGCGCCGTTGCCGGCGGTGGCGTCGTCCTTGAAATATTGCACCAGGGTGCCTGGTTCCGGTCCTTCGAACAGGATCTTGGCTTTGCCCTCATAGAGCTGTCGGCGGCGGGCCATCGCGGGTTTCCTTAGGTGGTCACCGCATCGCGCGGCGGCGCGGTTGTAGTCGGTCATCATGCGGCGGCGCGGTTGTGAGTCGGTCATCATGCGGCGGCCGGGTATAGTCCAGGCGGCGGCGCGGGTATAGCAGCGGTATCAATGCGGGTATAAAAGGGCGGCCACGACGGCTGGCCTTACCGGATCGTGACGGGAGGAACGCCGGCCTCGTGCGGCGGTCCGGCCGCGAACAGCCATACCGGGTCACCGCCGGTCCGGAAGCGATACAAAAGATGAACTCACCGTGCCGAATCCGCCACGGGGGACGACATTGAGCTGTTCGGCCGCGTCACCGCTCCGGTCCGACAGGATGGCGCGCCAGGCGTCCCAGGTCGGTTCGGCGGCCTGGAAGCGAGGCAGATGGAAGGCGGTTCGCGGGCTTTCCAGGTCGTTCGGATCGTAGGCGGTGACCATGGAGACGCCGGGCGGCAGCGGGTTGGCGCCAGGGGCACCGTAGCCGAGGCCCTTGACGAACCAGGCGCCGGTCCGATCCGCCAGCACCATGTTGAAGCCTCGCCAGAGGCCGGCATCCAGGCCGGTGAGCGCGCGCAGCGGCCGCGGCGGCCGTTGCATGGTCCAGCGCCATCAGCGGCAGGTCGCCGCGGCTGCGCTTGCCGATCGGCGGGTCCCAGCGTGCCGGGCCGGTTCAGCACCGTCGCGACGAGACCGTGCCGGTTGATCCCCATCCAGGTGCCGCCGCCGGTGCGGTCACGTCCGGCCGACTATGTCGGGGCGGTCTGGCCACCAGGCGGCGGGAGGGTCCCATGGGCGGTCCAGACGCTCATCGCGGTTGGCAGCAAGCAGGATCTGGTCGGGGCGGACGAGAACGATGACGGTACACACGAATGCGCAAGATGGCGTGCGCGGAGGGGAAAGGCCAGGGCGGTCCATCGCCGGGCAGGCATGCTGGGAGACGTCAAGCAGCCCGCGCGCCCGTGGGTTGCATCGGGATGCGGGCGACCGGGAAGGGCGGCGGACGGATACGGACGGTCTCGGCTCGCGGTCCGGACGATCCGGCCGATGCCCAGGTTCGCCGCGCCGTGCCATCCCGCGGCGTTATCGACGCACCGTCGTGGCCGGCCGCGGTCGTTAACCGGTCGTCAACGTCTACTGCCCCTGGCTTCGCGCTTGGCGCCGGGTGCACCGTCCGCACCCCAAGGGTCAGTGGAAATGCCAGCCACACGAAGGTTCGTTCAGACGGTTGCCGGCCAAATGCCGCTGCACCCGTTTCTAGCTGCTCGTCGCGTTCGGTTCGGTGTATTGCGTTCTTATTGTTGCCGCCGCCGTCCCCATGTTCGGCGAGCCGCGGCGCGGTGATCAACGCGGCGGGCATCAATATGCGCAATCTGTCGTCGGCAGCGGATCAGACGGAACCGCGTCATCGAATCGGTGGAACTGGCTGAGGACCGACTGCTCGACCATCTGACGCTTGAGCGGGACGATGTGACCGGCGAGCGGATGAGCATGACCCGAAGCAGGCCGCTTCAGGTGGTTATGCGCGACATCATCGCCGGGATGTCACCGCCCTGATGACAGCGAAATTGGCGGCCTGCCCGATGTCGCGCACAAACGCCCGGTCGACTTGACCTTGTCGAATGGGGACCGCTGCAGGCACGCCAGCGAGGAATATTTGGTTCCAAAGTCGTCCATGACGATGCGAACCCCCGACGCCTTGATCTGCTGCAGGATGTCGACCGTCGCCTCGGAATTTCGCATCATCGTGCTCTCGGGAGATCTCGGGCTCCAATCGGCTCGCCTACAGTCCGGAGGCGTCAAGCGCGGCGGCGACGGTCTCGACAAGGTGGCCGCTGCGGAATTCACTGGCGCCAGGTTCACCGCCACCCTGAGCGGGCCGGCCCAGCGCGCTGCCTCAAGGCACGCCCTTTCCAGCACCCATTGTCCGATCTGACGAAGCCGCCCAACGGGAGCGCGACAAATGGCCTATACGATCAGCATAGATGGTGTGAACCGGCCCGCAGGGCCTGGCCGACGGCATTGCGATCGTCGCCAAGAGCTGGTGGGTGGCCAACCGTGCACGCGAGAAGCTCGACATCACCTGGGACGAAGGCCCTACCGCCGCGCGCAGCACCGAAGGTTCCGCCGATCATGCGGTGCGCCTGGAAAGCGCGGCACCCGCTTCCTATCTCCGAGCGACGGTGATGTCACGGCCGCACTGGACAAGTCCGCCCAGATCGTTGAGGCTGTCTACGCCTATCCGTTTCTGTCCAACATCGACCTGGAGCCGAGAACTGCACCGCGCATTTTCAGGACGGCAAAGTCGTCCTCCGGGCGCCAACGAAGAATCCCTGTGCCGGCGCGAAACTGGTGGCAACCACTCTCGGCACCCCCGTAACCGACATCACGGTCGGCATGACCCGGATTGGCGGTGGTTCGGCCGGCGCCTGCGTGACGACTTCACGGCTGACGCCGCCTGGATATTCAAACAGGTGGCGCCCCTGTAAAGCTGCTGTGGAATCACGGGGATGACATGCGGCACGACTTCCACCGCCCGTCGGAATTTCATTTCTTCAAGGGCGGACTGAATGACAACGGCGGCGTGATCGCCCTCGTCGACCACTTCGTCACTTTCGGCCACGGCAGCGAACTCGGCAATTCAGCGATGATGGACGCCAACGAGTTTCCCGCTCTCCTCGTTCCCAATCTGCAATACGGTCAATCGGTCATGCAGTCGGGGGTACCGACCGGCTCGCTGCGGGCGCCGCGATCCAATGCCCTGGCCTTCGCGTTCAGTCCTTCATCGATGAATTTGCACACGTCGGCAGCCAGGACCCCTTCGCCTTCCGCCTGGCGCTGCACGGTGAGCTCAGGGTGTTGGTCAAATCCCGCGGCGAGCCTAACGCACTCCGCGATTTCAGCATGGCACGCATGCGCGACGTGCTGCTGAAGGTCGCGGACCTCTCGGGCTGCGCGGACCGCCATGCGTTGCCCGGGGCGCACCGGCAAGGTGTCGCCTTCTACTTCAGCCACCTCGGCCACTTCGCCGAAGTGGTGCAGGCGTCGGTCGCAACCTACCGGCGACATTACCCTGGATCATGTCTGGGTCGTGGGGGACGTCGGCAGCCAGATCATCAATCCCAGCGGCGCCGAGAACCAGCTGAAAATGGGCTAGGCTTCCCCTTGGTCGGCTTCCGGTAGGCCCCGCGACGACCGCATGGCCCGCAGCGCCGAGGCTCGGGTCAGGCGGTTCACGCAGGTTTCATACCGGCTGACCTGGCAATCAAGGTTCAGGCAGTCCAGGCATGCCGCCATATCGTCGGGTACGTCCTCAACGAGATGTCTTTTCATCCAGGTCCATAGCTCCCCAAGCACGAACCGTCCTCCAGATGTCGGCGGATACGATTGATGCAAAGGGTCCGGCAAGTCCTTGATCTGAATCAATTATCGCGGTATAAGAACGTTCCTCCCGCAGCCAGCTGAGGCGTAGGGCATCGGCCTTTCACGCGGTGCGTCCTCCCTGCGCCGGGCGGCGACACGCCGCCCCGGACCGCCGCGGTCGGGCAAAGAAAACCGGTCAGTCAAGTAACGATGCACGCGTGTCAGGCGCCGGTTCCTTCCACGAAGCAGATGATTCGCATCCCCGCCCAGCAGGCCACGCCTTCACCCGTGGGATTGTCGTGTCTGTGGATAATGCTGTCGTTCGGAACATCAACCCAGGCGTAGGGCGGGTTCTGCCAGCGAGCGAACTCGCCGCCGATGAAGGCCTGAAAATGACCGTCCACGATACGGTATTGCACCATCCGGCAATCCGCCCGGTCGCAGCACGATTGATCGGTGTTCGGCTGGCGCAGACTGCGGAACCATGGCGCCAGAGTTCGCATCCGCGTCGGGCGGAGGGGCCGCTCGCAGTGCCGTCTGGTACGCGAAAATCAAACTTGCCGCGGCAAGCGCGGGAGTCAGCCGTCCTCGCATCCGATCCATCCTCCGCCTGTTCAACCTTCGGTAGTGTTCTCCGACAGTATACTATGTCCAGCCAATCCGACCGTTCCGCACGCGAGGTTCGAGAACGTGAAGCCCTCAGATGCGCCCCGGCGCCCGCAATGCAACCTCCGACGTCCGCGAGGTCGCCATGATCGTCACCCCAAGGTATCGACCCGCCCGATGCCACCCCCCCGCCGGCACCGAGGCGGCGAGCCGCTCAGCCTCGCGACCGCCTCTCAACAATCCCCGTCCCATACTCCACCTTCGCCATTTGCGGCCCCAGCGGCAGCGCATCCCACAGGCTAGCGCAATTTGCCCAACACGCGCACACTCCGCCCAACATCAAAAATCGTCCAGGACCATGGGGAGCGGAACTTCAGCGGCCTGCGGATGATGCATGCCGAAATCGCCGCTGGCGTCACCGCGTACCTGCACGGGCGGCGGCCAGCCGCCCCCCCGCCATCGCCCGAATGTGCCGAGCCACGGCCTGTCCGTCCATGTTCGGCATCGGCTGGTCGAGCAGCATGACATCAGGCAGCGACAAGCGGGCGTTTAGCGCCCCAAGGGCACGAAATGGTTACGGTATCAGCGTGTGACCCGGGATCCCTGGAAGATGCCCACCCGCGCGCCGTTCGGCGGATGCATACGAAACCGCTCCGCGCCAGTACTGCCCGAACGGTTCCGGTGCCGGTGAGACGGCCGCAGGCACCCGACGAGTTGAAGCCACACCCGTTGCCGGTCACTGCGTTGCCATGGACAATGTGCCGCGGCAATGGAGATCGGCCCATGAGCAACGCCTTTACCTTCCTCATGCTTCCGCCGCAGAACGAGGTGACCCGGCAGTGGGCGAAGCGCCTGGCGGACTCCGTCCCCGGCGTGAACCTGGTGCTTGCCGAGGACGGCGCCACGGCCGCCGCCGCCATACAAACGGCCGACGCCGCGTTCGGCACGCTGCCCGCCGGCCTCCTGGCGACGGCCAGGCGCCTGCGCTGGCTGCAGGCGCCGCAGGCCGCGCCGCCCGCCGGCTACTATTATCCTGAACTGGTCGCCCATCCGCTGACGGTCACCAACTTCCGGGAAATCTACAACGACCACATCAGCGCCCACATCCTGGCCTTCGTCCTCGCCTTCGCACGCGGCCTGCACGTCCTCATCCCGCAGCAGCTTCGCCGCGAATGGAAGAAGCCGCCCGAGGACAAAGGCGTCGTCCCGCTGCCCGGATCGACCGCGCTGATCGTCGGGCTGGGCGGGATCGGCGCCGAGACCGCGCGTTTGCTCGCCGCCTTCGGCGTGCGGGTCCTCGCCGTCGATGCCCGCCGCACCGACAGGCCGGAGTCGGTCGCCGAACTCCGCCCGCCCGAGGCGCTGGACGCCCTGTTGCCGCAAGCCGATTTCGTCATTCTGACCGTGCCGCACACACCCGCGACCGAGGGCTTCTTCAATCACACGAAATTCCGGCGGATGAAGCCCACCGGCTTCTTCATCAACATCGGCCGCGGCATGACAACGAAACTCGACGACCTGGTCGCCGCGCTGAATGCCGGGCAGATCGCCGGCGCGGCGCTGGATGTCTACGAGCAGGAGCCGCTGCCGGCCGATCATCCGCTGTGGGGCATGCCGAACGTGCTGCTCACCCCGCATATGGCGGGCTACGGTCCGCACCTGAACGAGCGGCGGTTCCAGATCATCGAGGACAACTGCAAGGCGTTCGCCGAGGGCAAACCGTTGCGCAACGTCGTGGACAAGGCGGCCTGGTTCTAAAGCGCTTTCACCCCGTGACTGAAAGCCGCGTCGTCTACGCCACCCTGGCCCGACTTGTCGGACGGGCGGCGGCGGTCAATCGTTGAAAATAGCCACGGCCCGGGTCCACCCCGCGGAGGCCCGGTGCACTTTCACCGGGAAACAAACGATATCGAACCCGTCTGCCGGCAACTGCGCAAGGTTCCCCAGCTTTTCCATCTGAAAATAGCCGATCTCCCGCCCGGCGCGGTGACCCTCCCAGATCAGGCTGGCATCTCCGGTCGCCTTCACCTTCTCCCGCGTGAAGGAGAACGGCGCATCCCAGCTCCAGGCATCGGTGCCGACCACGCGCACCCCGCGTTCGGTGAGCCACATCGTCGCCGCCTTGCCCATGCCGCATCCGGTATCGACGAAATCGTCCTCGCCATACCGAGCACCGGCCGCGGTGTTGACCACGACGATCTCCAGCGGCCGGAGCGTCATGGCCGATGCGCTTCAGTTCCGCCTCGACATCGCCCGCCGTCGCCACATACCCATCCGGCAGATGGCGAAAATCCAGCTTCACCCCCGGCTGGAAGCACCAGTCCAGCGGCACGTCATCGATCCGCCAGGACGGCTCCCCACCCGGTTTCAGCGCGTGGTTCATGCTGGAGAAGAAGTGCCACGGCGCATCCATATGCGTGCCGTTATGGGTGCTGATCTCTACCCGCTCGACCGCCGCATACTCGCCGTCCGGAAGCTGATCGACCCGGACCCCCATGTACTCCGCCATCGCCGGAGCGGTCTGGTGGTGGTCCATGTACTCGATCTTCGGCAGCATATGCGGCGGATCGCTGCGTATCCCCGCCTTCAGCGGCGAGGAGATATCGACGAGCCGCCGCACCATTACTCCGCCGCCTTCATCAGCTTGGTCGGATCGGCGCCGACCCGTCCGCTCTCACCCGGCGCCGCCTTGGCCAGGCGGAAGTCGTAATGCACCGCGCGCAGCCCGGGGATCGGCGAGGCCGGATCGTCCTTCGCTTCGACCACCAGCGACCGCGACACGCCGAACACGGTGTCCGAGTCGATATTCGGGTCATCGCCGAAATACAGCGCGGTCACCAGTTCGCGATGGCCATCCGCGCCGATCAGGCAATGGATGTGCGACGGCCGGAACCCGTGGCGGTTCTGCAGCCTCACCATCTCGCCGACCGGACCGTCCATCGGGATCGAGTAGCCCAGCGGCCGGACGGTGCGGAAATAGTACCGGCCGTCCGCGTCGGTGCGGAAATTGCCGCGCATGTCCATGCTTTCGCCGTTGCGCTCCTGCAGGTCGTACAGCCCGCGCTCGCTGGTCTGCCATATCTGGATCAACGCGTTCGGGCAGCGGCGTGCCGTCATTGTCGGTGACCTGGCCGTAGACGACGATCTCGGGTGCGGTCGGCTTCTCGACGATCTGCGCACCGAGCGGCAGTTCGGGTGCCCCTTCGCGGAAGAACGGACCCAGCAGGCTGCTCTGCGACTGCCGAGTTCGCGGGCCTTCTTGTCGTGCAGCACGTTGACCACGGCACTCAGGCCCAGAACATCGGCCAGCAGGATGAACTCCTGCCGCAGCGGCGTGCAGGCCTGGCCGACGGCGGTCATGAACTGGATGCCGGTCAGCCACTCCTCCGGCGTCAGGTTGACGTCGCGCGCGAAGGCGTGCAGATGGCGCACGGCGGCATCCATGATCTCCTTCAGCCGAGGATTCTCGGTGTTGGCCATCTGCCGCAGTGCTTCGTCGGTGACGGTGAATTCGTCCAGGTCCTGCATGGCATGCCTCCCAAGGTCTTCTCGTCTCGCAGCATACGGCGAAACACGGGGGCTTTGCCAGCCGCGCTCGCCTGCCGTAGGATGATCACAAAAAACTGAACCGGGGGAAATCCAGCACCATGCTCGAAACGCCCGCAAGCTGGAACAACTGGGCGGAGCGCTGCTCGCCGCCGGCTTCCTGTTCGCCGCGGCACCGGTCGCCCGCGCCGCCGAACCCATCACCATCGGCTTCGGCATGGCGCTGACCGGCGGCCTGGCACCGAACGGCAAGGCGGCGCTGCTCGCCATGCAGATCTGGGAGCAGGACATCAACGCCAAGGGCGGCCTGCTCGGCCGGCCGGTGAAGCTGGTGTACTACGACGACCAGTCCAATCCCTCGACCGTCCCCGGCATCTACACCAAGCTGCTGGATGTCGACAAAGTCGATCTCGTGATCAGCGGCTACGGCACCAACATGATCGCGCCCGCGCATGCCGGTGATCATGCAGCACAACCGCACTTTCCTCGGCCTGTTTGGCCTGGCGGTGAACAGCGAGTTCAATTACCCGAACTACTTTCTCCATCACTCCGACCGGCGGTCCGCACCCAAAGCAGAGCTTCTCCAAAGGCTTCTTCGAGGTCGCGATGGCGCCAGAACCCGAAGCCGAAGACGCTGGCGATCGTCGGCGCCGATGCCGAGTTCCCGCACAACGCGCTCGATGGCGCGCGTGAACTGGCCAAGGAAGCCGGCCTGAAGATCGTCTACGACCAGCACCTACCCGCCGACGCACCACCGACTACACCCCGATCGTGCGTGGCATCCAGGCGGCCAATCCGGATCTCGTCTTCGTCGCGTCCTATCCGCCGGATACCGTCGGCATCGTCCGCGCGGCCAACGAGATCGGACTGAAGGCGAAGCTGTTCGGCGGCGGCATGGTCGGCTTGCAGTCGACCGCGATCAAGACCCAGCTTGGCCCATTGCTGAACGGCATCGTCGATTACGACTTCTGGCTGCCGTTCGGTGCCTTGGCGACACCGGAGGCGATGGACTTCCTGAAGCGCTACCAGGCGAAATCGACCGCGGCCGGGGTCGATCTGCTCGGCTATCTACTTGCCGCCGTTCGCGTATGCCGATATGCAGGTGCTGCAGCAGGCCGTCGAGGGCGTCGGCAGCCTCGATCAGCAGAAAGCTCGCCGGCTTCATGCACAGCCACACATTCAAGACCGTCGTCGGCGACATCACGTTCGGCCCAAGCGGCGAGTGGACCGAAGCGCGCGTGCTGGAGGTCCAGTTCCAGAACCTGAAGAGCAACGATGTGGACCAGTTCAAGGACCCGAAGGTCGAGGTCGTGCTTTATCCGCCGGCGCTGAAGAACGGCGACCTGGTCTATCCATATCCCGGCGCGAAGTGATCAGGGCGGTATCAGTCTGACCAGAATCGCGAAGCCACATCGGTGCCTCGTTTCACCCGGTTGATCTGGTGTGCATCGGTGCAGCCGCTGTTCAACTACCTGGCGGCGATCACCGTGCCGGCGGCGCGACGGAGACAGGGCTGGAACCACAGGGCCGCACGGATGGACAGAGACAAAGCTGTCCGGATGGCCATTCGCGGACCAAAATGTCGTCCGTCATAGTCGAAGCCATTTTTCGCGCTCTGGCGATCTCGGCTACCAGCGCTCGTTAGGAGGAGGAAAGCGGGCTGGTCGCGCTGTCCTGCGATGACCAGCCGGTTCCGGTCCAACTCCACCATAGGTTGGAAGCGTTCTCTTGCCATATCACCCCGCCAACATAGGCCAGCTGAGTAACGTTCGCGCTGTAACCTGCCGCTGCACCGTCCTCGTACACCGTGCCATCTGATGTGATCGCCCAGGAATTGCCATCAGCATCCACGACCGCCGAGGCAGAGGTGGGCGAGATGACCATATCGCTTGCTGAAGTCGCAAGTGGACTGGTAGCAGTGCCGTTGCCACCAGCCCAGGCCGTGCCAGACCAGCTCCACCAGAGCCCTGACCCGTTCTCCTGCCAAACCGTACCGTTGACGTAAGACATTTCCCGGACGTTGGCGCTGTAGCCGGCGGCTGCGCCATTTTCATCCACGGCGCCGCTGCTCGTAATGGTCCATGTGTTTCCGCTGGAGTCGACAAGCGAGGATGCAGATCCCGCCAGTATAACACTTTCATTCGCGGAAGCCGTTGTACCGGCCGATGACGATGACGATGATGATGATGATGACGACGACGAGGACGACGACGATGTTGACGGGTCCGAAGCGCCTGCCGCGATGAAAGCGGCAACCTCCTGTCCATAGGACGACAGCCCGCCGCTCGAGCTGAGCAATCCGTCAGCATTCCAGTCCGCAAACCCCCAGGCGGCGCTTCCATAACCGCTATCCTGTACAGCGGTGATCACCTCACTCGCGTTTGCATCGATCGTCGATCCGTCAGTGCTGTTGCCGTACTCGCCGATGATGATCGGGATGGTACCGTCGGCGCTGGTGATCTGTTGGGCACCCGCGATCATATCTGAGAGGGTACTCGAAACGGTGCTTTGGTCGGTCGAATAGCCGCTGACCCAGCCATAATAATGGACGTCCCAGACGACATTCGTCATGCCGGCATAATCGGAGGCCGTGTAGCCGACATTCGTGCCACTGGCGCCCGAGCTGTTTGCCTCGAGCAGGATCGGACTCGTATTTCCCGTGTCGCGGACAGCGTTGTAGGTTTCTTCCTGCCACGTGGAGAGCGCGGCCGGGTCTGTATTACCCGAAGAATCCGTCTCGGATGGCTCGTTATCCGTGCCAAACCAGACATAGGCATTGTCCTTGAACCCGGAGCCGACCGAGGAATACCAGTTCAGTTCGGTTGTCAGTTGCTGACCTGTGTAGATCGTGCCTTCACTCCCGCCAGCATTGGTGCCTGTGCTGTTTGTGTGGTCCTCCAGTTCCACCACGATGCCCTGGGAGGTCAGCGAGTCGACAAAGGCCGAAAGCGCCGACGGATCTGCGTAATCATAGATCGCGTAACGCACGAAGTTAATGCCCGGAAGATCGCTCTCCAGGGTACTGACGGACGGTTCATTGCCCTGCAGGATATCGACGCCTCGCGCGATGAACGCCGAACCATTCGGGCCGATAATTTGTCCGTCCGATACGTGGAAGCTACCGGTGGCAGTGTAGCTGGTCATCTGCTTATACCTCCAACTGGAAGTGTAACAAAAATCCGAAGCGCCTGGTATTGACTTGGCCGTCGGGGCCACGGGCGATTTACTGACGTCTGCGGACAAGTGATCCCGTTACGGCAACAGTTCTGCTCCATATCGTCTGAAGCCAGATCATTCCCGGTTACCTGTCGCAATTTTCGTGGTCGCCGTAGAGGTGTAGCGGGCATCTGCAAGACCTTCTCCCTGGTTCGCCAGGCAAATGTCTGTCCAACCAACCGGATAATGCTGATCAGCAGAATTCCAGGCGTCGCTTTGTCGATCAAGGCAGGCCGGCGTCAGCGTCTTTTAGGTCGCATGAAATCCGGGACTCGGTTCTACTTGTTGTCATTCCCTGGCTGGTACCCATGTGGCGATGCTTTGCGCCGGGCGATGGCAGCGTGCGCGGTTGCCAACGGTATGAAGCGCATGCGGTGAGGCCGGTCCCCGATCAGGCTGCGCGACGTGATCGTTGCGTTGGCGCCGCCGATCGAGGGACTGTTCCTGCGATCACGGCCATTAGCATCGTCAGGGGATTGATCCGTGGCCATGCCGTCCTCTCATAGACGTGAACGATAATCGTAATTTGTCAGAGCGATCACGGATTCGTCAACAGTAAAGTAAACAATTTTGTTTCGTTACAAATCTTTCGAAATATTTGAATGTACTTCCATCAACGTGGATTGTTTCTCTATCCGCCAGATAAGGTTTGAGCTCCAAAACGGCATCCCCGGCGCTGCTTGTTCTGCCCCGCAGCAGGGGTTCGAAACCGCCGAGGCGACGGCCACTGCAAGTTGAGCTGACGGTTGCTCCTCATTTCGGTACTGTACACGCAACCAGGATATCAAGGCCCGTGTCCGTGGTGTCCTCTCACCTGAGCGCGAGCGACAGCCGCCCGGCCCGGATCGCGACGCACCATCCACTGGAAGCGTCCTCCGCCGCCGCGATTACCGCGCCACATCCTTGGGATGGTGTCACCATCCTCGCCGGGTTCCGGCGTTGCAACCCCGATCGTCGGCTCCCGCGCTCTCAGGCAGAAGACGGCGTGGTGCCGCAGGCGGCTGCCACCATCGGGCACTTCCCGCCGAGGCGCGTGCTCCACGACAGCAGGGATCGTGCTCCCGGCCCGTGGTTACCAGGCGAGCCGGCCCGCACCTCCTGGCCAGGCCGACCTTCCCCGGTCAGCGTCATGCTGCTGGATTGCCTGCAACAGGCCGATGCGTGGTCCGAGGTGTCGGGCGAAGCCGATCGACCCGCAATCCTCATCGTCCTGACCAGGGGCGACCGCGGCAGGCCGCGGCGATCAGTTCGGCCCGGCGCTTCTCTCGCAGTTGTTTGCCCAGCCCACCCTCCCGAAGATCCTGGATATCGCTCGCGGCCGAAGCACTCTCCGAGTATGCTCGCGGTCATGGACAAGCCATCGCAAGCGCCCGCCGAAGCGCACCGCGTCAATCTGCACCTGGTGTCGGACGCCACCGGCGAAACGCTGAATGCCATTGCCCGAGCGACCACCGTACAGTTCGAACCGGCGCAGATCCTGCATCATCGCTGGAGCCTGGTCCGCACCCGCTTCCAGCTTCATCGTGTGCTGGAAGGCATCGAAGCGGAACCTGGCCCGGTCCTGTCCACCCTGGTCGATCGAGCCCTGCGGCTGGAACTGGACACCACCTGCCAGCGCCTGAACGTCAAGGTTGTCAATGTCCTCGACCCGGTCGTCGAGGCGCTCCAGGACGTCATCGGTCAGAAAGCCGAGGCCAGGCCCGGCCGGCAGTACGTGCTGAACGCCGATTATTTTTCGCGCATCGATGCCATGCACTACGTCCTCGCTCATGATGACGGTCAGGCACAGCCCGGCCTGGCCGTGGCCGACGTGGTCCTGGTCGGCGTGTCGCGCAGTTCCAAGACCCCGACCTGCTTCTATCTGGCCAATCGCGGCATCAAGGCGGCGAACGTGCCGCTGGTGCCGAACCTGCCGATCCCGCAAGGACTGGAGGACATCAAGTGTCCGGTCGTCGGCCTGACCCTGGCACCTGAGGCGCTGATCGACATTCGCCGCCACCGCCTGCGTCTGATCGGCGGCGGCGGACAAACCGGACCGATCCGCAGCCGACACCTCCGAATACGTCGATGAAGACGCGGTGCGAGCCGAACTGCTGTGGGCGAGGCGGTTCTGCAACAGCCGCGGCTGGCCGACGATCGACGTCACCCGTCGCTCGATCGAGGAGACCGCGGCAACGGTGCTGCAACTGATGGAGGCATGGCACAATCGCAAGGCCAGGGCGAACGAGGCCAGCCCCTCGGCACAATCCAATGCGTGATGCGCTTTAAGTGCCTTGCCTCGAACACAGTCGGGGGCTATACGCCCGGCCTCGGCCGGAGTGTAGCTCAGCCTGGTAGAGCACTGTGTTCGGGACGCAGGGGCCGGAGGTTCGAATCCTCTCACTCCGACCATTTGGATAAAGCACGTACGTGGCAGGATCCCGCGAGAAGACGCGTGATCTGCCCATTCGGCCAGCCGCTCTAACCCCCGCTGATCGCCGTCATGATGAATACCTCGGCACCGGGGGCGAGCGGGGTCTCCAGCGTCGCCCGTGCGCCCTCGACAAAGATATTGATGTGTCGCCTGACCCGCGGCTGGGAATCACACAGTCGATCGCGCATGCCCGGCCAGCGCGCCTCGAGCGCGTCGATCATCTCGCCCACGGTTGCGGCCGAAACCATCGGTTCACGCTCGCACCCTGGGAACAGACGCATCAGCGCGGCGGGCAGCACCACCGCCACGCATTCACCCGCACAGGGCGTGGGCACCTGATCCGGGCCTATGCGTCGACAACCAGCGTCTCCACCGACAGGATCGGCGGCAGGTGCTGAGCGATGCCGGTCCAGCTTTCCCCCTCATCGGCGCTCGCGAACAGGGAACCGGTGTTGGTCCCGGCATAAACCCCCGCCGGCTCCAGCCCATCCACCGCCATCGCCTGCCGCAGCACGCCGAAGAACGCATTCTCCTGCGGCAGCCCTTCGCGCAACGCCTCCCACCGGCCCCCCGCATCGCGGGTCCGCCAGACCGCGGCTTTCCCGTCCGGCACGTACCGTCCGGCAGTGTCGCCGTTCAGCGGCAGCAGGAACAGCGTCGATGGATCCCGCGGATGGGCAACGGCGGGGAACCCGAAGCTCGACGGCAGCCCGGCCTCGATGCTTTCCCAATGCTGCCCACCGTCCTCGCTGCGATACATGCCGCAGTGGTTCTGCTGATACAGCCGCTCCGGCCGGTTCGGCGCCATCACCAGGCAATGCACGCACTGGCCGAATTCCGGATAGCGCTCCGCCTCCGGCAGGTAGTCGCACCGCGTGCCGCTGTTCCGCGGCGCCCACGTTCGCCCTCCGTCCGCCGTGTGGAACACTCCCGCCGCCGATATCCCGGTCCAGATCTGATCCGCCTTCTCCGGATGCGTCACGATCGAATGCAGGATCAACCCCGCGCCGCCCGGCTGCCATTGCGACGCCGTCGGATGGGCGCGCAGCCCGGCGAGGTGCGTCCACGTCGAACCGCCATCCGTGCTGCTGAACAAGCCAGCCGGCTGCACCCCGGCAAAAACTCGTCCCTCGCGGCACCCGAGGCTCCAGACCGACTTGATCGCCTCCTCGCCCGCCTCGTACGCAAGCCCAACGCTCGAGTGCGTCCAGCTCTGCCCGAGGTCGGTCGATTTCCAGACCGCCGGACCGAACCACTCGTTGCCGCCCCCGGCGTAGATGATCCCGCTGGCCGGATCGGCGATGACGTGGTTCATCGGCCAGGTTTCGCAGAACGGGCCACGCAACGACCAGCTTCGGCGGGCCACATCGCTCTCCAGCGTGAAGGCGCCCTTCTTGGTTCCAAGCAGTACAAAAACCCGTTTCGCCATGATTGTCCCTCCCTCAGCCGTGATCGAGCGATGGCAGCCTGACCAGATTGCGCGGCGACCTCAGGCTGATGAAATTACTCGCGAAAGGGCCCACGATCGTTTCCACTCACGGTGATGACGTAGGATTCCTGGACATATACGTTGATGTCAACGTTAACTGCGCCATGCTCCCGCCGGCCGATCCGCCTTTCGCCACCACGTTGCTGGTCCGCGACACCTGCCTCTGCCTGCACGTCCAGCGGGCTGCCCGGGCTTTGGTTCGCCGCTATGATGAGGCGCTGCGCCCGGTGGGGCTGACCAGCGGCCAGTTTTCTCTGCTGATGTCGCTCAATCGGCCCGAACCGCCGAACATCGGCCAGGTCGCGGCCTTGCTGGCGATGGACCGCACCACGCTTACGGCCAACCTCAAGCCGCTGGAACGGCGCGGCTTCGTCCAGGTGCGGACGGGTGAGCCGGACAAGCGCCGCCGCATCCTGGCGCTGACCCCATCAGGGCGGGCTGCCCTGGGGGCTTCCGTGTCGATCTGGCAACAAACGCATCAGGCGCTGCTCGGATTGCTGCGCGAGACCGATCCCGACCGCCTGCGTGCCGATTTGCGCTTGTTGTCCTGACGGTCCAGACGCTCTTCAGCCAGCTGCGTCGGTAGCCCCGCCCGGGCAGCGATCAGCCGTGCGGGCTTCCCTAAGTCGCTCGGGCCGGCTCCGGTTCGAGCATACGCGGTGCGAAACGCTCCGTCAGGAGCGGCCCGAGAATGGACGTGACCAGCAACAGCACCAGGACGGTGTTGAGCATTTTGCTGTCCAGCATTCGCTGTCCGGCAGCGTTGATCGTGTCGTAACCGACCAGCGTCGCGGCCAGCGTGGCAGCGACTTGCGGCAAGGTCAGCGCCCACATCGTCAACCGTGCCGGCCTCGTGTAGCCGAAGGCTCGACCGACGACCTCCGCCGCGGTTCCCTTTCCCACCAGAAGGGTGGCAACGATGCCAATGACCAGAGGCAGGTTATTGACGAAACTTCGCGCGAACGCCACCGGCGCAATAAGGAATCCGGTGACGATGAAGAAGCTTGGAATGAACAGGGACTTGCCGAAGAACTCCAGCTTTGCTTTCGCCGGATGGTCCTGCACCGCAGCGTTGACCGACAGCCCGGCCAGGAACGCACCGACGATGCCCGGCAGGTTAATGAGATCAGCGAGCAGCCCGGCCACTGCCATTATCCCGAGCATGGTCACGAAGAATCCCTCCTCGTCCTCTCGGACCATGCTCAGCAGGTAGGCGCCCGCGCGGCTCAGTCCGATCAGGATCAGGGGCACGAACACGACGATTTCGAGGATCTGGATGGCAAGCCCGGACACCGAGAAGCCGGCCGTGTAGCTGGAGACGCAGATCGCGAAGACGATCAACGACAATGTATCCGAAACGACCGTAGCGCCGATCGTGACGATGATAGGCTCCAGCCGGACAACGCCGAGCCGGGTGACGATCGGCAGGCTGATCAGTGTGTGAGATGCGAGCAGCGACCCGATGACGATGGCGGGAATAAGGGCATAGCCGAAGGACAGGCCATAGGCTGTGCCAAGCAGCAATGGCACGAAGGTGGTAAAGACGCCAAAGACGATCGAGCGTGTCTGTGATTTCCGGAACAGAGAAACATCGACCTCCAGGCCGGCCGAGAACATCAGCAACAGCTTACCCAACTCGGCGAAGAAAGCTGCGATTGGCCGGCTCTCGCCGAAAAAATCAAATACATGCGGTCCCAGCAGAATCCCGAAAAGCAACAGCCCCACCATCTCCGGGATGCGGATACTCCGCGCGAGCGGCGGAATGCCGACGATGACCGCGATGACGACGGCGAACTTCGCCAGGCCGGGCAGCGCCAGCACGTGTGATCTGATGATGCCAAGCCAGTCCATCGAATTCCCTCCCCCGCGTCGGCAGGCATGAGTGCGCTGTGCTCAGGCTCCTGCCATGCTCATGAGACTGATGCCGGTAACCTTACCCTGCATGTTGCAGTCGAGGAGAAGACTGAACGCATCGCCGCGCGGAAAGACAAGCTTTACTTCGTAGACTGTCTGCTCCCCGGCCGCGCCGGTCTGCAGTTCCTGGGCACCCGTCCGAGCCGATCCGGAGTCATTGTCCTTGATGTAGCGCGACATTGCCTGCACTGCTTCATCCGTCAACCGGGGACTGTGGTCCGCGATCAATCGTGCGCGGTCGATCTGGGCCGTTTGCATCCGGTTGAACCAGCCAAGCGCAAGACCCTCGATCTCATTCTCGCTTGGACCGCAGGGCGACGGCGGTCGGCCAGCGCGCGGCCACGGAACTGTGCCTTCGATGATCGCGACCGTGCAGCCATCTTATTCAGTGTGACCCTTTCCGTCAGGCTTGTTGCGTTTCCTTCGTTTCCGAACACTACAAACGCCAGACTTAGACCATGTTCAGCCTGACCGTGCAGGCCGAAAATGGTCTATCTTACGTTTGATCGCATGATTCACGTGCCGGGGACGTTCCGCTCGGCGCGATCATGCTCTGGATCAGCCCGCCGTCGACTGTCTGTTGCATTTTCAAACCGACCCAGGGCGCCGGTTTCTGCACGATCGTGGTGTGGCGATACTTTGGCAGGCTATGCAGTTTTGGCGATCTCTACATCAACTCAAGTGCGGGCGAACAGTAACAAACTCAAAGGGATGTATGCGCCTGATGTCTGTCCGGAGGCGCGGATCAGGTTCGACGGTTCCGTCCGCGCTCGCGCCAGCCTGCATCGTCGACCGGTGCGGGTCGCCTCCGGCGGGGCGGGGTTGGTGTATGGGATGCGGCTCGTCGGCTGGTTCGGAACGACTTGCACGCACTGCGCAGGGTTACCGCCCTGCTTCCGGACCGACTTTCGGGACCTTCCAAACTGTTGCGTTCTTGCCGGTCACGGTGCCGATCAGGCCGGATCTCGCGGCAGGCCGAGCAGCGTGTGCAGAACATGGTCCGTATGCGCACCAACGGCTGGCCCGGTCCACCGCACGACGTCCTCCGCCCGTTCGCCGTCCAGCCGGATCGTCGGTCCCGGATGCAGCGTGCGCCCGATTAACGGGTCCTCCACGTCCTGCACCGCCTGTCGCGCACGGAAATGCGGGTCGGCGGCACAATCGGCGATGTCGAACAGGCGGGAGCACGGGACCTCGGCCTCCTCCAGCACCGCTTCCGCGTCCTTCGCCGTCATCGTGCGGGTCCACGCGGCGATCGCTGCATCCAGAGCATCGCGGTTCTCGCAGCGCAACCCGTTCGTGGCGTAGGCTGGGTCGGCAGCCATCTCCGACCTCCCGATCGCCGCCATCAGCCGCGAGAAAATCAAGTCCGAGTTCCCTGCGATGCACAGCCAGCGCCCATCCGCACAGGGATAGGTATTCGTCGGCGAGGCTGTCGGAAGTGCCGCTCCCGCGGGCTGCCGTACCCGCCGGTCCAGCGCGTATTCCGGCAGCATCCCCTCCATCAGGCTGAACACGCTGTCCACGAGGTTCACGTCGATCACGCGCCCTTTGCCGGTGCCGATAGCATCGCGCTGCCACACCGCTGCCAGCAACCCGATCGCCGCATACAGCCCAGCGAGGTCATCGCTGATCGAAATCCCGCATCGTGGCGGCGGCAAATCTGTTGTCCTGCCGGGATGTGCCGTGAGGTGACGCAACCCGCCGATCGCCTCGCCGATTGCCCCGAATGCCGGCTTATCGCGATACGGGCCGTCCTGCCCGTACCCCGAAATCCGCGCGATCACCAACCGAGGGTTCACCGCCTGCAGAACTTCGGGCCCGATCTTCAACCGCTCCAACTGGCCCGCCCGCAAATTCTCCACCAGAACGTCCGCCCGCCCCGCGAGCTTCAGCAGAACGTCCCGGTCCTTCTTAAGATCCAGTTCGACCGAGAGCTTGTTGCGCCCGTGAATGCTGAACCACACCGAATGCCCGTCCTTCGCCGCACCCCAACCGCGGAACGGGTCGCCACCCGGCGGCTCCAGCTTGATCACTTCGGCACCCAGATCGGCCAAGATACGGGTGCAGAACGGCGCCGCGATGTAATGCCCGATTTCCAGAACTTTCAGCCCAACCAGCGGCAAATTGCTCATGGCTTTCCTACCCCGCCAAAAAAATCCGCGTAGCGCACAAAAAAATCGATTTTGGACCGGTCTTGTTAACCATTTCTCAATATTCTTCGTCTACACACAGGTGCGACGCCGCTTCGGCGGTGTCTTGTTTCCTCCCCCAAAAGTCGCGCTCGATCACGCGCGCGACTACCTCTAGCGGTACGGCCGTTCCCCCGGCCGTACCGCCTTTTTTATGCGCCGTTTTTTTCCATCCCCATATTCTGTCGATGCCTCCCCCGGTGCTGCCTCTTTCCCGACGCCACACCAGGACGCATGATCGCACCGCACAACGATCGCGGAGCAATGCCATGGATCCTGTCATCGCCGCACTCGCGCGCGCCGCCGGCTTGGATAAAGCCCTCGCCGCGTTCCCTGACGACGTCAAGGCCGCCGCCGAACAGGCCCTGAACAATGCCGGCGCCATCAAGGTCCCGGCCGATCCCGCCGCCGAACCCTGGCCCCCGATGCGCGCCGGAGTCGGCTTATGACGGCCCCCAGTTGGCTCTCCGCCAACGAAATCGCCCAGGCCTACGCCGCGAGAACCCTCTCGCCCGTCGAACTCGTCACCGCCCTGCTGGCTCGAATCGAGATACTCGACCCCAAGCTGAACGCTTTCATCCGCCTGGATGCCGACGCCGCGTTGCATGCCGCGGCCCAGGCCGAAACGGAAATCGCCGCCGGCCGCGCCCGAGGCCCGCTGCATGGCGTCCCCGTCGGCATCAAGGATATTATCGACGTCGCCGGCCTGCCGACCACGTGCCATTCCAAGATCCTCGTCGACAACACGGCCCGGGCCGATGCGGCCGTCACCCGCAGGCTGCGCGCCGCCGGCGCCATCATTTTGGGCAAACTCTCGACCCACGAGTTCGCCATCGGCGGCCCCAGCTTCGACCTCCCGTTCCCGCCCGCCCGCAACCCGTGGAACCGCGACCACCATCCCGGAGGCTCTTCGTCCGGCTCCGGTGCCGGCGTCGCGGCCGGCCTCTTCCCCCTGGCACTCGGAACCGACACCGGAGGGTCCGTCCGCAACCCAGCCAGTGCCTGCGGCATCGTCGGTCTGAAACCCACCTATGGCCTGGTGTCCCGCCGCGGCGTCTTCCCGCTTTCCTTCACGCTTGACCATGTTGGCCCGCTGACCCGCACCGTCGCCGACAACGCCCTGTTGCTGGACGCCATCGCCGGTCACGACCCGTCCGATCCCGCCAGCGCCGTCACCCACGCGAGACAATTTGGCCGCCTGCTCGACCACGGCGTCCGCGACCTCCGTATCGGCTTCGTCCGCCACTTTCATGAGCGTGACCTTCCGGCCCACCCCGAAGTCGCCGCCGGCCTCGAAGATGTTGCCCGCGTCCTGCAGGCCGAGGGTGCCCAGGTCCACACCGTCAACCTGCCCACGCTGACCGAATTCGCCGCCATCAACCGTGTCATCCTGTGCAGCGAGGCCTGGTCGATCCACGCCCCCTGGCTGCGCGAACGCCCCGGCGATTACGGCAAACTCGCCCGCCGCCGCCTGCTGCCCGGCGCCTTCATGACCGCCGGCGACTACGTCGGGGCCCAGCGCCGCCGCGCCGAGGTCATCGCCACGGTCGAGGATCGCCTGCGCGACTATGACGTCCTGATGTGCGCCAGTTCCATGGACCCGTCCAGCCGTATGGACGATCCCGACGAGACCGCCCGCACCTACCCCCGCCAGGCCCGCACCCCGTTCAACGTCACCGGCCACCCCGCGCTGGCGATGATGGCCGGCCTGTCCCGCGGCGGCCTGCCGGTCTCCGTCCAGTTCGTCGGCCGCTATTTCGACGACGCGACCGTCCTGCGCGTCGCCGCCGCCTACGAGCGGGCAACGGCCTGGCACAAGCATAAACCGCCGATCGATTGAGCGATGAATCAGGCAATCCCTCCAGGCTCCGGCCCGACCTCTCGCATCTATTTTTCGCAGCGGCTGCGTCTGCACTACGTGGACTGGGGCAACCAGGACGCGCCGCCACTGATCCTGCTGCATGGCGGACGTGATCACTGCCGCAACTGGGACTGGGTCGCCGCCGACCTGCGCCGCGACTATCACGTGATCGCACCTGATCTGCGAGGGCACGGGGATTCCGCCTGGTCGGCCTCGGGCCACTACACGATGGCCAACTTCATCTATGACCTGGCCCAACTGATCCACCAGCAGAAACTCGCACCCGTGACGATCATTGCACACTCGCTGGGCGGCAACATCGCGCTGCGCTACAGCGGGATCTATCCCGACAACGTCAGCCGGCTTGTCGCCATCGAGGGTCTCGGCCCCGGTCCCCGCCAGGACGCCGTCTCGGACGGCGTGCCGATCGCCGAACGCATGCGCACCTGGATCGATCTCCAGCGCGCCAATTCAGGCCGCCAGCCGAGGCGCTATCCGACCGTTGAAGCCGCCTACGCCCGGATGCAGGAGGAGAACAAGCATCTGACGCCGGAGCAGGCCCGCCATCTCACACAGTACGGCGTCAACCAGAACGAGGACGGCACGTACAGCTGGAAGTTCGACCACTACGTGCGCCTCTGGCCGCCGTACGACATGACCCGCGAGGCGATCGCCGAACTGTGGGGTGCGATCACCTGTCCGACCCTGCTGGTGTACGGCACCGAAAGCTGGGCGACGAACCCGGCCGAGGACGGGCGCCTCGCCTACTTCAAGAACGCCAGCGTGCTCGGCGTGGAGAAGGCCGGCCACTGGGTGCATCACGACCAGCTTGATCTGTTCCTTCGGGAAGTCAGGGCCTTCCTCGGAGCCGCGCCCGCGTGACCCATCCGCATCATCGCGGTGCCGCTCGCACCCGCTTCTGCCGGTGCGGCAGGGTTAGCGCTGCGTCACGCCCGGAGTGGCTGATCATCCGGCGGACCGGGGCAACAGCATGATCATCGTGTACGGCTCGATCAACCTGGATCTGATTTTCAATCTCCCCGCGATACCCTGCCCGGGTGAGACGGTGCTCGGTCCGTCAACGCGGATCGAGCCGGGCGGGAAGGGCGCCAACCAGGCCGTCGCCGCCGCGCGAGACGGGGCCGCCGTGATCATGGCCGGTGCCGTGGGACGCGACGCCCTCGCCGACGGCGCGCTTCGCCTGCTGCGTCAAAGCGGAGTGAACCTGGACCGGGTCCGGCCGCTCGATGCCAGCACCGGCTGTGCCGCGATCGCCGTCGATCCCAACGGCAACAACGCCATCGCCGTCGGGTCCGGCGCCAACCTCCTCGCCCGGGCATCGCAGATCGAGGACGCACTGCTTGGCCCGGCAACCACCGTGGTGTTGCAGATGGAAGTACCGGCGGCGGAAACGGCGGACCTGATCGCGCGTTCCAGGGGCGCCGGCGCGCGGATCGTGCTGAACCTGGCCCCGGCGGCTTCCCTCCCGGAAGATGCGCTGCGCTCCGTCACCGTGCTTGTGATCAACGAAACCGAGGGGGCATGGCTCGCCGCCGATCTGGGCTGCGAGCCGTCCGCCGCCGCGCTGCGCGGCCGTCTGGGCGGGGTCGCGGTCGTGCTCACCCGTGGCGGCGACGGAGCCGACGTCGCGGGCCGCGACACATCCTGGCACGAGCCGGCTCACCCCGTGAAGGTGGTAGATACCACGGCGGCCGGCGATTGCTTTGTGGGTGTCCTGGCGCACCGGCTGGACCGGGGCGAAACGCTCAACGCGGCCGTCCGGCGCGCGACCATGGCGGCGGCCTTGTGCTGCACGCGCCACGGCAGTCAGGGCAGTATCCCGACGCAGGCGGAAACGGATGCGTTCCAGCCAGCGAGTTATCGGCCTGGCCCGGATCGCGAAGCGACCTCAGGCTGATCTCGCCGTATTGATCATGCGCCGGCTGTCGCCTTCTTTCCGGCGTTCGATGCCGTCTCCAGGAGAGGGTTCGACCGTCTTGGGGTCCTGGCGTTGAAATCCAACTCCTGCACCGCCGATCTCACCTGGATGTCACCCGCTATCCAGGGGCGCCATACGCATCGATGCCGCGACGGCTGGGGCGACAGAACGGGGCCGACAACACGGCGGACATCGCTTTTCGAGCCAATATGAAGACGCTCCACGCACCGATGCGCCGCGGTGACCTGCCACGTTCTGCTCGTTTTGCCCGAATCGCTTTATTGTCCCGCCACCACCTTCTTCTCGAACAGCGCGGTGATCTCCGCCGCCGAATACCCATGTTCGGCCAGCACCTCCTGCGTGTGCTCGCCCAGTGCCGGTGCATGGGCGCGCTTCGTCCCGCTCTCCAGCGGCGGCAACCCAGGAATATTCGGCATCGGCACCAGTTCCGGCACGCCGGGCTGCTCCAGCCAGGACATGATCCCGGTCGCCAGGACCTGTTCCTCCTGCAGGAACTCCTGATAGCTGTTGACGCGCCCGTTCATGATGTCGTGCGCGCTCAACCGCTCCGCCAGCCACGCGGTCGTCCGCGCCTTGAAAATCGGCCGCAGCAGAAGCAGCAGTTCGTCCAGGTTCGCGCCCCTGGCCGCATGTGTGGCGAACCGCGGGTCTTCCAGGAACCCGGTCACTTCCAATGCCTCACAGAATGGCCGCCAGTCGGTCGGCCGTATCATCGTCACATTGATCTGTCCGTCCGCGGTGTCGAACACGCCGTTCGGCATGCTGACCCGCTGCAGCGTGCCCCGCTCGAGATAGGCGGCGATCATCCGGATCACCGACAGCATGGCACCGCCATGCATCAGGCTGAGCTCGATGAACCGCCCCTGCTTCACCTCCTGCTCGCGCCGCACATACAGCGACGTCGCGATCGCCTGAAAACCCAGCAGCCCGGAGAACATGTCGATCAGCGAAATCGCGATCCGGTGCGGATGACCATCCCGCTCGCCCCTGTTCTCGGTCACGATCCCGGTGAAGGCCTGCAGCACCGGGTCCATGGCCGGACGCGCCGCCAGCGGCCCGGTCTGCCCGAACCCGGAGATCGCGTAGTAGATGATCTGCGGCTCCTTCGCGCTGACCGTCGCGTAGTCGAAGCCGTAGCGCTTGATCGTGCCGGGCCGGAAGCCCTCGATGAACACGTCCGCGCCCCGCAGCAGCCGCCACATGATTTCCTTGGCTTCCGGCGTCTTCAGGTCCAGCGCCAGGCTGCGCTTGCCCAGCGTGCCGTACAGCGAGAACGCCGAGTGATCCTCATAGGTGCGGCCCAGGATGCGCGACCAGTCGCCGCCATTATGCGGTGTCTCCACCTTGATCACGTCCGCGCCGTGCTGGGCCAGCATCATGGCGCAGGACGGGCCGGCAACCCCGCCGCTGAGATCGACCACCTTCACCCCGGCGAACGCAGCACTGTAGTCCATCGATTTCCCCCGTTTGACTCGGCTGGATCATAACGGCGGATTCGCCCGCGACGCCATCCCCATTCATTCCAATATCGGAATATAGTGCCAGCCGAGGCGCGCCCGGCATGGCCTGGGCCGGCGGATCCGTTGCTGAACGACCCCTCGACAGCCCGAGATCGTCCGCAACCGCCCTTCCGCGGACGTCGATCAGTGCTCGGCGGCCGCGGCCGCCCCGGCCAGCACGTACCGCGCCAGCGCCTCGCCCAGACAGTCATTCAGTGTCGCGATCGCCTTGTCGCGCTGGTCGGGGCTGACCCGCTCCAGATCGACCTCCCCGCTGTGCACCCAATCCAGAGTCAGATCATACCGGTGGAACAGCGTCACCGCCTGCGCCTCGGTCATCTGCATCAGGTACAGTCTCATACGGGCTCAGATCGGCATTCGCGCGCAGGAACCGGCTGAACTGAGGATCGATCAGCACAAGATCGGCGTGGGCCTCGTCCACGGCATCCGCCCCATCCTCCAGCACGCCGCGCAGCGCGTCGGGCCTGAGCCCCTGGACCGCCTCGACGGTGCCGGTCTGCCATAACACCAGATCGAAGTGATGGTTTGCCAGTGCGTGCTCCAGGATCGGCAGCATTTCGTCGGCCGTCATGTCGCGACCGCCTCCCACCATCAAATTGAACCGCAGTCCCGGCCGCATCGAACGCAGCGCGTCGACCATTCGATAGGGGAACGAACGCTCATGCACATGATAGCTGAGTGCAGCACCGCCCGATGTGCCGGTGTCTCCCACCGTCGATCCCGACCCCAGCGCGAAAATATCAAGGCCGCGCTTGGTCGCCAGTGCGCTCGCCACCCGCGGCAGCGGCCCGGAGGGCACCGTCAGTTCAGCCGGCATTTCGCAGACGGTCCTACGCTCGTCCTGGCACCAGGCCGGCGTGACGCACGCGACGGTCAGCGAAAGGCAGGCGAAGCAATACCATTTCATTGCTTCAACCGGTATCAGGCTGAGCATCCCCCCGCAAGAGTGTAACGGAAGGTGTCGGCGAGGCCGATGGAACGCTGCGTGGCGACGTCCGCCCCTTCGTCCGGTACCAGGCTGCCAGCGCGCCGACGCCGATCATGCCGATCGCGCCGGACAGGTTGATTCCCACCTGCATGAAGGTTCGGTCGTCGTATTCCAACCCTAGCCGCGCGAGGAAACCGAACACGATCCCCGAGCAGAACACCGGCAGCGAATTCTGTCCGAGCAGCACGAATGGGGCTGCCCAGCGGCTCCGCAGCCAAGGCTGGTCGAACCGGATCAGTCGCACGCACAGCCACGTCAGCGACAGGATCGAGAGCAGCCGGAACGGATAGAGCCCGGTCTTGTCCTCGACGACCAGATAGTGCAGCACGGCCGATCCTGAAACCCAGTCCAGCAGGTGGGGATGCGGTTCGATGATCACCGTCACCACGACCCCCAGCACCGCCACCAAACCCGCCACCGTGTCGAGCAGCCACGGACGGGACGGTCGGCTCATCGGCGCGCAGGCCAGCATCACGCCGATGATGAACAGGAACTGCCAGGCGAAGGGGTCAAAGAACCAGCTGTCGCCCGTCCAGGCGTCCAGGTTCAGGCTGGTGAATCGCACGACCATATAAATCGCGAACGACAACCCGAACAGCACCCGCGGCCATCGCAGCATCCAGATGGTCGCCGCGAAGAAAGCCATCAGCACCACGTAAAGCGGCAGGATGTTCAGCAGGCTCGGCTGGAACCGCAGCAACAGCGCCTCCAGGATCGACCGGTACGGATCATCGCCCAGCACATCCAGCCGGGTCTCCTCCAGGTAGTTGATCCGATTCAGCGCCGTGGCGGAGTAGGTGACCTGAGCGGTGAACAGCACGAACAGAAAGATGTGCGCGATGTACAAGGTCCAGGCACGCTTCGCCACGTCCGCCGCGGTCGAGATATATCCGTTCCTGGGCAACGCCAGGCCGTACGACAGCCCGGCACCATAGCCGGCGAGCAGAACGAATACCTCAGTCGCGTCGCACATCGCGAAGTTGCGCAGGCTGTAGTCGCCCAAAACGTCGCCGGGCACGTGATCTGTGAAGATCCACCACAGCGCCAGGCCGCGGAAGAAATCGACTCGCAGGTCGCGAGTCGCAGATCGTCTGATCAGGTTCATCGCGCCAATGTGGGCCAACCCGGTTGAATCGAAATCGGGGCGATACGATCCGTCACATCACGTTTTTGGGAGTTTTGTTACAGACCTTCCCCGGCGCGGCGGAACGCCTCGGTCGTCGCCATGTAGGTGTCGATGTCCCGGTCCTCCGGCGCGGCCATGACGTGCTGGATCCCGGCGTCGCGATAGGCGCTCAGCGCATCCCGCAGGCCGGCCACGGTCTGCGCGTTGCAGCCGACGCGGATCGATATGACGAATTCCTCGCCCGGCCGCTCGGCGCGCAACCGTTTCACGATGCCCGCAGCCTGTTCCGGGCCGACGCGGCTGCCATGCCAGCCATCCAGCCGCAGCGCCCGCCTGATCGCCGCGTCTGAGGAACCGCCGATCCAGACCGGGATCGGCGCGATCGGCAACGGCTGTGCGCGCATATCCTGGATCGCCGCGGGGATCCACTTGCTGTCGAACGTGACCGGGTCCTGCGTCCACACCGCGCGCATCATGGCGATGCCCTCGTCCATCCGCCGCCCGCGTTCCTTGAACGGCACGCCGAGCGCGTCGAACTCCGCTTCCAGCCACCCGACCCCCGCGCCAAGGATCAACCGCCCGCCCGACAGGTTTTGCAACGTCGCCAGTTCCTTGGCCAGCGGCAGCGGGTGGCGCAGCGGCAGCACCAGGACCGAAGTGCCCAGCCGGACCCGTTTGGTAACGGCCGCCGCCCAGGTCAGCGTCAGCACCGGGTCCCAGAAATTCGGCGATGGCGGGTAGGGCGCGTCTTTCGGCACAATAATGTGTTCGCTGACCCAGACGTCGTCGAGGCCAAGTTCCTCCGCCAGGGTGGCGACGCGGCGGATGCTGTCCGGTCCGGCCTTGCGGCCGATATGGGGAAGATGGATGCCCAGTCGCATGGTGATTTCCTCCTGGCGCCATACTCCAGAGTTACGCGTGCCTGTCCACCGAGGGCGGCGGCGATATCCAAGGCCTGCTCCGGCACAGGCCCGTCGCATCTCCATCGCTCGCGGCAGCGATGAAATCCCCAACGCGGGGCCGGCCGCACGGTGTGCCACGGAGCGTCGACGAAATCGCGACACGCCCGCCTGGGCGGACGGCGGCCCTGCCTGAGGGCTGCCATCCGATCGGACAAAGCGCCCCGGCGATGGATCGTCCGGACATCAGCGTCCCCCACTCTTGCGTCCTTCGCTCCGCCTGAGCCACTTTGCGGCTGCGCCAAGCTGACAAGGTCCGTCCGATTCCCACCAACGAACACCCGAAGCGTCCCCGGAAAACTGGCAGCAAACCTAAACCGGCCGGCGGAGCATCCTTCGAACCCCTGAAAACCGAACGCCTGACCCTGCGTCCGCTGCGCCCCAACGACGCAGAGGCGATGCATCGCCTGGTGAACGACTGGGAGGTCACCCGCACCCTGGCGGAAGTCCGCTATCCGTACGACCGATCCATGGCCGACGAATGGATCGCATCGACGATGCAGCAACTCGCCGACGGCTCAGGCTACCACCTCGCCATCACCGGCAAGGAGGGCCGCAAGGAAACCCTCGTCGGCGTCGTCGGGCTCCGTCTCGACGCGACCCGCCGCACCGGCCGTCTCGGCTACTGGGTTGGCCGGGCCTACTGGAAACACGGGGTGGCGACCGAGGCCGCGAGGCGCATGACCAGGTGGGCGTTCGCCAACCTGCCCCTGGACCTCATCGTCGCCGAGGTGACCGAGGAGAATGTCGCATCGTTCAAGGTGCTGCGCCGGATCGGGTTCCGCGAAGTCGGCACCGGCATCCGCACCTCCCTCACCAACCGCGATGAGCACACGGTCATCGTGTTCGAGGCGACCCGCGACGACATCTTCGGCCACCCCGAAGCTCCGGCCGACGCCGACAACCCAGGCGTCAAACCCCTGTTGCTGGTCGCCGCCTGCGCCCTTGTCGACGTCGACGGTCGAGTCCTCCTTGCGCGCCGGCCGGAAGGGAAGAAGATGGCAGGTTTGTGGGAATTCCCCGGCGGCAAGCTGCACCCCGGCGAAACGCCCGAGGTCGCGCTGATCCGCGAACTGAAGGAAGAACTTGGTATCGACGTCACCGCCGCATGTCTGGCACCCTTCGCCTTTGCCTCACACGACTATCAGGCCTTCCACCTGCTCATGCCGTTGTTCGTCTGCCGCCGCTGGAGAGGCATCCCCGCACCCAGGGAAAACCAGACGCTGGCCTGGGTCCGGGCGGCGAAGCTCACCGAGTACGAGATGCCTCCCGCCGACAAACCGCTGATCCCGCTGCTGCGCGACTTCCTTTAGGGAAACGATTCGATGCCCAAGCAGAATCCCACCGCCTGCCTGCTGGTGATAGGCAACGAGGTCCTGTCCGGTCGTACCCGCGATGCCAACATCCAGTTCCTGGCCACCGGCCTGGGCAACAAGGGCATCCCCTTGCGCGAGGTCCGCGTCATCCCCGACGTCGCCGAAACCATCATCGCCACGGTCAACGAGGTCCGCGCGAAATTCGACTACGTGTTCACCACCGGCGGGATCGGCCCGACCCACGACGACATCACCAGCGAATGTATCGCCGCGGCCTTCGGCGTCCCCTGGGAGCGGCATCCGGTCGCCTGGCCGAGGATGGAGGCCAGCTACAAGCCTGGAGAATTCAACGCGGCCAGACAACGCATGGCGACAATGCCGCGCGGCGCCACATTGATCGAGAATTCCATCAGCGTCGCCCCCGGTTTCCAGATCGGCAACGTTTACGTCCTGGCCGGCGTCCCGCGTGTGATGCAGTCGATGTTCGAATGGCTGGCTCCGCGGCTGGAGGGCGGCGCGAAGATCGAGATGCGCGCCGTGCATGTCATCGGATTGCCCGAAGGCACCATCGCCGAGGGCCTCGGCCAGGTGCAGAAGCGCTATCCGGACCTCGACATCGGCAGCTACCCGTTCTACCGCGCCAGCGGCGGCGGCGTGGCCTTGGTGGCGAAGGGGCCGGACGGGGATGCCGCAGAAAAGGCGATCGCCGAGATAACCGACCTGATCATTGGCTTTGGGAAAGTGCCGATTTCGGGCGAACCGCCGGACGTATGACGGCGCGGTCCCGCTGCACTGGAATCGAGCGCGAGACCAGACCTGCAACCCAACACCAGCGTCGCCGTGTCCCGCCGGCAACCCATCCGGCGGCCCGCTTGGCGCGATCAGCCTTTGGCTGCCGTGACGCTACAGTTCGATCCCGACCGAAATCCGATCCACCGCCGACCGCACCGTTCCCTCCGACCGGTCCACCAGCCCGGCCTGCTCCAGCACCCGGATATCCTCCTGCACACGCCGAAGATGCCGTCCGAGATGACGCGCCAAGGCAGATACCGATGCCTCGGGCTGAGCGTGCAGATGACGCAGCAATCGATACCGCTCCCCGGTCAGGACCGAAGCAAGCCGTTCCCACGACTCGAACGCGAGCACCCGCTCCGGTGCAACCGCTTCGCCACGTTCCGTGCGCTCCCAGGCCGAGCGGAATGCGGCCAGATCGTCCTTGAGGCTGCCGCCCACGCTTACCCTGATCTCATCGGTCATGTTCGCCCTCCGCGTTGCGCAACGCCTCGACGTCGGCCTCGAAGTCACTGATCAGTTGGTCCAGCGACGTAAAGCGATACGGTGTCTCCAAGCCGTCGCGGTGCCGATGGTCTCCTTTTTCCCGCTCGTTGTCGTATCCAACCACCCGGCGACCGGGATAGCCATAGAACAGGCTGTACTTGAAACGATGCACCGATCCCGGAACTGGTGTCGTCAACCGCCACAGCTTTACCTCGGATATCGCGCCGTCATCGAAATAACGCCGACGATGCAGAAGAAGGAGCGCCTTCGGCATGACCACCTCATATGACATTTTTCGTCATACGCTGTCAAGCGCCATAGTCCGGCCTTGATCGAGTGCAGACCAGGCCACCGCAGCCAGCTCGCCTGGCGGTCGGTACCCCGCCGCGCCGCGCCCGGCCCGACCTCACCGCAGTCTCGCCGACCGAGGATTCCATCCGCGTCGCCCCCCGCCTTCCAGACCGGGAACGCCTGCGTCCTGGCTACCCGCTCGACCGCGCCAGCGGCGACCGTGTGGCCCTAGTTGCCAGGCGCCCCGACGGTGACGCCGCCGAAACGGCCATCGCCGGGATAACCCAACTGATCATCGGTCCCGGGAAACCGCCGCTCCTGGCAGGACCGCCCGACCTCTGGCATCGGGCGCCGTCAACATCCGCACGGTCAACAGGATGCACAGCCCGCCCAGGATCCCGGCGAAACGCTCGACGCCGGGCAGGATACTGGTGGGCGGTCCCGGTCCCTGCACCAGCGTCGAGATGAATACGATCGCCGCCTGCGTGCCGACATAGCCCACCCCGCGCTCACTGGCCTGCACCTGGGCGGAGACCCAGATTCCAGCAGTCAGCATCAGCATCCAAGGCAACAGGTTGTCCACCGAGAACGCAAGACAGCCCAGCCCCGCGACGCCGCCGGCGAAACATCCGACGATGCGCTGGATCGCCCGTTCCTTGATTTTCTGCTGATCCGCCGCGGCATCGTTCGAGAGCGCCGGCACCGCCATCACCGCCGTCACCGTGATCGCCGTCTGTGACAGGCTCGGCAATTCCAGCAAGTTCCACACCAGAGGCACCAGCATGACCGCGATTCCGGCCTGCAGCGCGTGCCGCACCGCCGGCCACTGATTTTCCAGCAGGTCCACCCAGCCCGCCGCAGACGCGGCCGGCACCGCATCCGCATCCGGTGTCATCATGAGCGCCACCACCATCGCGGTCACCGTGCCGATCATCACCTCCGCGGTACGATCGACGCCGACCGTCAACGCCGAAGCGGGATCGCTCAACAGCGCCATCAGCACCATGTCGGCGGTTATCGCGCCCAGCAGCCACGCATAGCCGTACCGGCTCACCAACTGCCCCAATACACCCGCGGTGCTGACGATCAGCAGCGCCAGGCTCACGCCGACCACATCCCCGGCAAGCCAAGCGCTCAGCAGCACGGCCAGGCCGGCTCCCGCGATCGTGCCCATGATGCGCAGGATGCCCTTCTGCACCGACGCCGGGGCGGTGGCCTGTGAGCACATGAACCCGCTGATCGATGCCCACCACACATCATCGACGTGGAGCGTCAGAGCCAGAATTGTGGCCGCCGCCACCGCCAGCGCCGCTGCCGTGCAGCGCCAACCGCGGCTTCCCGTCAACCGCATCTCGCCTAGCTCGTGGCGCAACCCGGTCGCGGCGTCGAGCATGATGCGCGCCGCCGACGGTGCCGGTGCCCCGCTCATGGCAGGATCAGGACCCTGGCATCCGCGCCCATATAAAGCTTCAGGCCGGGCGGCGGATCGACCAGGGTCAGCGTCACCGGGAAGCGCCGCTGCAGGCGGATCCAGTCTGTCGTCGGCGCGACATAGGGCAGCAGTCGTTCGGGTGACGGGTTGCGGCTGATGCCGCGGGCGACCCCGGCCACCCGCGCCCGGTACAGGTGCCAGGGCGCGGAATCGAGCCACACCCAGGCGGCGTCCCCAGGCTTGAAGCCGCTGATGAAGTCTTGCTTGTAGTTGGCGATGATGCGCCAGGCATGCGCATCGACGATGCCGATCAGCGGCACGTTGACCTCGCCGGTATCGCCGGGCCGCAGGGTCAGGTTGTTGATCGTTCCGCTGGCCGGCGCGAACAGTTTCGTGCGGGTCAACTGCCACTCGGCCGTCGCCAGTGCCGCCGTTGCCCGTTGCTGCGCCGCCGCGTGCATGGACGCCATGGCCTGCGCCCGCCCGATGGCCGCCTGCGCCGCCTCCACCGCCGCATCCGCCTGGCGCGCATCATCGTCCGCCTTTTGCAGGTTGGCCCGGGACGTGTCCTCCGCGGTCGCCAGCACCGCCATCCGCGACCGGTTTTCATGGGCGTAGGCCGCCGCTGCGAGCGCAGCCGTCAGGGTCGCTTTCGCGGACGCGATCGTGTCCTGGTCCGCGGCCACCTGGGCGCCGGCCTCCGCGACCTCGGCCCGATGCTGGTCCGCCACCAACTGGAACGGCACGGGATCGATCGTCGCCAGCAGGTCTCCCTGCGCCACGGTCTGGTTGTCTTCGATCTTGACCGCGATGACCCGCCCGGTGACCTGTGGTGCCACCGCCACAAGGTCCGACCACATATAGGCATCGTCCGTATAGGCTATGAAAGAGGTCGCGACCTCGTACAACACGAACAGGCCGATCACGGCCGAGGCAGCGATGATGATGCGCAGCCGGCGCGTCATGCCCCTGCCGCTCCGCGCGCCGGCCTGAAGCCCGGTGCTGCTGACGTCCATCGGTGTCCCCCGCGCTAAGCATGATCGCGCCGCCCGGAACGTCCCCGGCGCCTGGATCATGCAATCAAGCAAAGAGCCGGCAAGACGATTTTCACCCTGCACAGCCAGGCTGAGAATGGTCCGGTTGTGCGCGATGATCAGCATTGGCGCGGCGCCTTGTCGAGCAATCATCGCACCAGGCAGCCTGGCTCCCCCGTTGTCCCGGCCGGTCTTGCCTGTGCCGGCCGCCCACGTCTTTCCGCCCACAGCCCAGGCGGCTGTCGCCGGCAGCCCAGCCTGATGCGCCCGTTTCCGATCAGCCTGAAAATCTTCTATGCTGCAACAGTGTCACAACCCGATGACCTGTTCGGCGCCCCCGAACCCGCCGCGCCCCCCGCACCGGACACCAACCGCCCGCTCGCGGACCGGCTCAGGCCCGCCACGCTCGACGGCGTCGTCGGCCAGGACCATCTGCTCGGTCCCGACGGCGCCTTGACCCGCATGCTGGCCCGGGGCTCCCTCGCCTCGCTCATCCTTTGGGGCCCGCCCGGCGTCGGCAAGACCACCATCGCCCGCCTGCTCGCCTCCCGCGCCAAACTCGCCTTCGTCCAGTTGTCCGCCGTCTTCTCCGGCGTCGCCGACCTCAAGCGCGCCTTCGACGATGCCACCAAGCGCCGCCGGGCAGGGCAGGGGACCCTGCTGTTCGTCGACGAGATCCATCGCTTCAACCGAGCGCAGCAGGACGGCTTTCTGCCCTACGTCGAAAACGGCACCGTCACCCTGATCGGCGCCACCACGGAGAACCCGTCCTTTGCCCTGAACGGCGCGCTGCTGTCCCGCTGCCAGGTCATGGTCCTCCGCCGCCTCGACGACCCCGCCCTGGAACGCCTCCTCGCCCGCGCCGAGGAAGAAATCGGCCGTCCGCTCCCCCTCACCGAGGACGCGCGCGCCACCCTCCGCGCCATGGCCGACGGCGACGGCCGTTATTTGCTGAACATGGTCGAGCAGATCATCGCCCTGCCCCCGGACATCGCCCCGCTCGACACCGCCGCATTGTCCGAGCTGCTGGCCCGCCGCGCCGCCTTGTACGACAAGGACCGCGAAGAGCATTACAACCTGATCTCCGCCCTGCATAAATCGCTGCGCGGCTCCGACCCCGACGCCGCGCTTTACTGGTTCGCCCGCATGCTGAACGGGGGCGAGGACCCCCGCTACATCGCCCGCCGCCTCGTTCGCTTCGCCGCCGAGGACATCGGCATGGCCGACCCCAACGCGCTGACCCAGGCCTTGGCCGGCTGGGAAACGTACGAACGCCTGGGCTCGCCCGAGGGCGAACTGGCGATCGCCCAGGTCGTCGTCTACCTCGGCACCGCGCCCAAATCGAACGCCGTCTACACCGCCTTCGGCCAGGCCAGGGCGGCGGCGAAAAACACCGGCAGCCTGATGCCGCCGGCGCATATCCTGAACGCGCCGACAAAACTGATGAAGCAACTCGGCTACGGCGCGGGTTACGAGTACGACCACCAGGCCGAGGACGCCTTTTCCGGTCAGAACTATTTTCCCGACGGCATGGACCGGGTCGGGTTCTACCAGCCCCGCGACCGTGGCTTCGAACGTGAGATCGCCCGGCGGCTGGAATACTGGGCGGAACTGAGGGCGAAGCGTGGGACGTGAAATCAACAGTTCGGCCGCGGCCGGAATAGTGCGCGAAGCCTGCCGAGCCTGTAGCCGCGCTGGGGTTTCCGCGGCATCACAGCAGGTGGCCAGGGTCATCCGCTGACTCGCCGTGCCGCCTCGCCGACGTCCAGCGACAATTGATCGGTCTCGGAAAGTAACAACAAAACTATGCTCGGAGGACCTGGTACCGCGCCTTCCCTCTCACTGTCGCCAGTAATGCCGCGAACGGCCCGATGATCTCGATTGGGCCTGGCAGTGGAAAGAAGGCAAGTCCCGATGTCCCCGGAAGAGCCTCGCCAATCCGACGCCATGTCGGCCGCCTGGGTCGGAGGCCGCGTGCCGTGGTGTGCGGCACAAGTCCGCAGCGGATTGATTCCAGACCTTCTATCCGGGCTCGTTTGAGTTTACTGTGACGTCAAACAACCGGCAACGTTCAACGGAAAACAAAACAGGAGGCTCGCCATGGAAATACAGGCACTCGGCTATCTGGGAGTCGGCTCGGATAAGATCGAGGACTGGAGCGCGTTCGCACCTGCCTGGCTCGGGATGCAGGAGGTGGACCGTGGTAGCGGCACGCGCGCGTTCCGCATGGACGACCGCAAGCAGCGCCTGTTCGTCGATCGCGCCATCGCGCCGGGCACCAAGGTGTTCGGCTGGGAGGTGGCGGATGCCGCGGCGCTGGACGTGCTGGCGGCCCGTCTGCAGCAGGCAGGGGTCGCGGTGAAGCGCGAGCCGGCTACGTTGGCCGACCAGCGTTGTGTTGCCGGGCTGATCTCCTTCGCCGACCCGGCCGGCAACCGGCTGGAGGCGTTTTGTGGCCCCATGATCGCCGATGAGCCCTTCAGGCCGGCCCGCGACATCGCGGGCTTCCGCACCGGCGCCCAAGGCATGGGGCACGCGCTGCTGGCGGTGCGTGACATCGAGGCGGCGCGCGCCTTCTACTGCGACCTGCTGGGCTTCAGGGTGAGTGACTACATGACCACGCCGATCCCCGCCTACTTCCTGCATGTCAATCCAAGGCACCACAGCATCGCGATTGTCGGTGCACCCGGGAACGGGATGCACCATCTGATGGTGGAGTTCTTCTCGCTCGACGATGTCGGCCAGGGCTATGACATGGTGTGCGCCGAACCGGAGCGGATCGCGGTGAAGCTCGGGCGGCATCCGAATGACCTGATGCTCTCGTATTACATGCGCACACCTGGCGACATCCTGGTAGAGTGCGGCTGGGGCGGGCGCGAGGTGGACGACGCGAACTGGCAGCCGGAGGAATTGACCAGCGCGGGGAGCATGTGGGGTCATCAGGGGCTGTTCGAGGCCCTGGGCGCTCCGGACATGCCGGTGCAGAAGCAGCGGCACGCGCCGGTGCAGGTGATCGACGGCAACTACCAGAAGATGACCGGCGTCTGTCCCTGGTGGGACGGCATGCGCCGGAACTGACCGGTCACGTCCGGTCCGTACCCTCTCGCCATGACCGGCGACGGGTCGGACCGGCGATCAGGCGGACGCCGCGGCGGCTGAAGTCCAGCGGAAGCAGCCACTTTTGCCCCGCCGCCGTTTTGGGTGGTTTCAGCTGGTCCGGTCATGGATGATTGGGGAGATAAGCAGAGAGTCGCCTGGCGACCTCGACGGCTGAAAGCAGCCGATACGCTGATCGGCGAGCTGGACGGCATAGCGATCATGGAGGCCGGCTGGCGCCACGGCGGCAACCGACCCTGGCGGACACTTTCCGGGTGCAAACCGCCAATCCCGAAAACCGCCCTTACTCTGCGTCCAGCGCGGGCAGCCCTGCGCGCCCATCCCGGACCGGTGGCATCAATCGTTGGCTTCGCCAAGGCGAACATCGGGGCAGGATACGCTGACCGGCGTCGGTCCTGAGTTCAGAAATTCAGGGGGACGATGAATTGGGCCGTGCCTTCATGTCATCGTCGTTCGCCCGCCCGAGCGCAGGCAAATACCGCCCGAAGTTCAATTCGAAGTCGCTCGGAACACCGTAACCGATATCACGGAGCTTGGGACGGCGCGCCTGCGCACTGGGCCACGCAAGCATCGGAAAAATCATGTCGTTGCTCGATTGAAGCTCGGGCGGGGTCGGCGTCCCGAACCGATTGATCTGGGCCTTCGCCGCGGCTAGCACGTCACGGTCGAACGAGGCCAGACGCCGGACGAGCGTATCGACAAACGAGTCGAGTTTGTCATCGTCCAGCGTGCGGTTGACCCAGCCATAACGCTCGGCGATCCCCGCATCGAAATCGTCGGCGCTGAGCACGATCTCGAGCGCCCGCGAACGGCCGACCAGGCGCGGGAGCCACTCGAGCGCTCCGCCGCCTGGGACCAGCCCGACGCCAACTTCGGGATTTCCAAATAGCGCGCTTTGCCGGCTGGCGAAGCGCATGTCACAGGCCAGCACGAACTCGTTGCCAATACCGCGCGTGCGGCCACGAATCCTGGCGATGCTCACGACTGGCGAGGACGAGAGACGCACCACGATGTCGCGCCAAACGCCCAGCACCTCCGGTTGTGCGGCCGCCTTGGCCACGTCGAGATGGGCGACGAAAAAATCGGGATTCGCTGACTGGAACACAACGACTTTCACAGACGGGTTCGCATCGAGATCGGTCACCAATTCTGCCAATTCGATGATCGTCGCGGGAACAAACATATTGATCGGCGGATTGCTGAAAGTGACCGTCCAGAGGCCAGGATGGGTGCGATCGGTGCTAAACTGCGAAGGATCAGGCATGGCGGATCTCCCAGGTTGTTCGGCAGGTCAGCCGTCCGTCCAGACTGACTTCGGTTGAAACTTGATCGACGGCGCCGCTCATGCCGGCAGCTGCTCGCCCAATCCGGCGCTCCCGGCTGCCGGTGCGGCGGTAGCAGAACTCGCTGCTCATCGGTGTCGTGGTCACGTGCGGTTCCTCCGGTGCGGGTGTGTCAGGCAAGGCACGGCCGGCCCCGCGAAGGGCACTGCCCGGCTACGAGACCGGGGCTGACGCGGACGTCGTTACGGGGTTCCCCTGCAAGCGATCATCTCGGTGACTTCTTCCGTGGTCACGACAGCGTTGGCGTAATTCGGTATGTTGATGTCGAGAGCGGCGTGCATCGCATCGTCCGAGTAGTCGGCGGTTGCGTCCCTGACGACCGTTGCCTCGTAACCCAGCTCAGCGGCGTAGCGGACTGTCGCTTCGACGCAGGTATGGGCGATGAGGCCGATGACGATCAGTTGGTGGACCCCGTGCTTCTTCAGCTGCAAATCCAGGTCAGTGTTGGCGAAGCCGCTGGAGCACCAGTGTTCGGAAGCGACGACGTCGCTCGGCAATGGCTCGAACCCGGCACGGATTTCGCCGCCCCAAGTGCCGTGTTCAAAACTCCTTCTCGCCGCCGCCGCCTTCTGGATGGGAGCGAGATACTTCCAGCTTTCATAGTCACCGGGCCGGTATCGGTGGTGTAGCGCGTAGAAAACTCGAATGCCCGTCTTCCGCGCGGCGCCCAGAATGTGCAGCATATGCGGAACGCAGTCATTTGCTTCCGCAACCGCCTGAATGCGGGGCCAGATCTTGCCCCCCTCAGAAATGAAATCGTTATACGGATCGATCACCAGAAGCGCCGTGGTCTCCTTGGTGAATACATGTCCCGGCATGGCGTCTTCTCATTCGGCAAGACTGGATCGTAAAGGTTCCGAAATTGCACTTTAATTACTGGGCACCGCGATCTGCTCGATCGCGCCCCGGGTCGGCGCGTCTAAGGAAACCACTTGCAAAGACATCAGCCGATAGCAAAGACATCATCGGCACTTGCACCATTACCATCTCTCAAGCCAGTCAAGCTTTCAAGCCAGTCATGCGTTCACGAACACGTCAGGCGAGAGTGGGGGGTCGCGGGCTAAATCGAAAATATCCGGTCGGACGCGAAGTTGCCTGGGTTTCGTCCCGATGATGTTCGCTTGCAGTACGGCCAGGGTAAGTCGCCAACGGCAGACAAGGGTCGACAGCGGCCCGGCTGGTCGGGATGGGAACCCGAGGATGCGGTTTTGGGTCGCCTCGGCAAATGCGGGACGCCAGCCGATCAGCCCGACTACCGACGCCGGCTCGTTTGCCTTGCGGCCGGTACCAACGCCGAGCGGCCATCGAGGACCGCAGCACCTGGGCCGCTCTCCCCACCGCGTCCGATCCACCCCCTATCCGCCACCATCTTCCCGGCCGGCCGCGACACAACCCCGCCACGCTTGCCGCTCGTCAAATGTTCATGCGTCAGCCGCACGGCCTCCTTGTAGTGGGACGATCGCCGGCAACCGGGAACAGCCGTGGGTTTGCGGCCCTGGCTCTCCACACCTTAACATCACCCGGTCAGACCCACAGGGAGCAAGGCGTGCCATCCACCGTACAGCAGCCGGTCGTCGCGAGAACTCACGCGCGCCGCCATCTTCCTGGTCGCGACGATCCACCCCGGCGCGGAGCACGAGGCGGCTGTAGGGAACCTGTGCGGCGATCTGGCCGCGCTGGTGCGCGCCGTCGGCTTCCGGGACCTCGATGGTCAGGTCTCCTGCATCCTGGGGATCGGCTCGGACGCCTGGGACCGGCTGTTCGGCACGCCGAAGCCGCGCGAGCTCCATCCGTTCCGCGAGATCCACGGCCGCCATCACGCCATCGCAACGCCCGGCGACATCCTCCTGCATATCCGCGCCGCGCGCATGGACCTGTGCTTCGAACTGGCGACCCACATTATCGCCCGGCTCGGCAGCGCGGTCAGTGTCGCCGATGAAGTGCATGGCTTCAGCTATTTCGATGATCGCGACCTGATCGGCTTCGTCGACGGCACCGAAAACCCCGTCGATCAGGCTGCGATCGATGCCGCCATCATCGGCGACGAGGATGCCGGATTCGCCGGCGGAAGCTACGTGATCGTGCAGAAATACCTGCACGATCTGCCGCGCTGGAACGCCCTTTCGGTCGAACAACAGGAAAGAATAATCGGCAGGAAGAAGCTGTCCGATATTGAACTGGACGATGCCGAGAAGCCAGCCTCGGCGCACAATGCCCTGACGACCATCATGGAAGACGGCAAGCAGCTGCAGATCCTGCGCGACAACATGCCGTTCGGGAAAGTAGGCAGCGGAGAGTTCGGAACCTATTTCATCGGATACGCCCGATCCCCGACGAGGATCGAACGAATGCTCGTCAACATGTTCGTCGGGAACCCGCCCGGGAACTACGACCGCTTGCTGGACTTCAGCCGCGCCGTCACCGGAACGCTGTTCTTTGTCCCGTCGGAGACGTTTCTCGAGACCGTCGCGGCGGAGATGCCGCCTACGTCAAACAACCCGGATATCCGTGAACACGAGGATGAAGCCAGGCCCGGATCGCGCTTGTCTTCCTCCGATGGCTCACTCGGTATCGGTTCGCTAAGAAAAGGAAGCCCTGCGTGAATAACCTCTATCGGGAACTTGCCCCTGTCTCTGATGCCGCCTGGGCCGAGATCGAGGAGGAAGCACGTCGCACCCTCAAGCGCCATCTGGCGGCGCGGCGGGTCGTGGACGTGGTGGGCCCGAAGGGCTTCGACTTCTCTTCGGTCGGCACCGGCCATCTCCAGCAGATCGCCACACCAGGCGATGGGATTGAAGCGGCACAGCGCATCGCAAAGCCGCTCGTGGAGTTCCGCGTCCCCTTCGAGCTCACGCGCAGCGCGATCGACGACGTCGAGCGCGGCGCAACCGATTCGGACTGGGATGCGCTGAAGGAAGCCGCGCGCAAGATCGCGTTCGCCGAGGACCGGGCCGTCTTCGACGGCTACGCGGGCGGCGCGATCCAGGGGATCCGTCAAGGCACCAGCAATCCGATCCTGACGCTCCCTGCCGACGTGAAGGCCTATCCGGCGGCGGTCGCGCAGGCGGTCAGCCAGTTGCGCCTTGCCGGCGTCAACGGCCCTTACACGCTCGTCCTGGGCGCGGACCCATACACCGCCATTCATGGGGGCAGCGACGAAGGGTATCCGGTGCTTCAACATATCCGTCGTCTGGTCGACGGCGAGATCATCTGGGCGCCGGCCATTGCCGGTGGCTTCGTGCTGACCACGCGGGGCGGTGACTTCGAGTTGGACATCGGGCAGGATTTCTCCATCGGCTATTTTGCGCATTCCGCAACGACCGTCGAGCTTTACCTGCAGGAGACTTTCACCTTCCGCTTGCTGACGACCGAAGCCGCGGTGGCCTTGGTGCCCGGGGAGGCATGAACCTCCGGCGCATCGATCGCTGACGCTCGAGTGGGGCCGCGACGGGCTGGGTTCTCGAGACACAGCCCGTAGCGTCCTGGCCCTGGGCGAAGCACACCAGGAGGCGACCTTTGGCCGAGATCAGCTAAGAGTGAACGGGATAGCTAGCCAGAGGGTCTGCGTTCCGCACAAGGCGGTAATCGACCCTGCGTGATGCTACATCTATCGTTTCGAAGCCGGAGTTTCCTCGGAGCCGTCAATGATCAACTCGTCCCGCCCAGCCTACCCGAATGGGCGGAGACGCGACCTTGCGGCCGGCATCCGATCCGAAGGAACACGCCCGCATTTCGCACCCGATTTTTGCACAGAAAATCCACGACATTTTCTGCATCGTAATTTTGGCGCACCATTCTTAAGTAATGTGCAACGGCAGAAAAGGGCCGCGCGGGAAGGCAGCCCCGTTTCCATTCTTTTGATCAGGCCAATCAGATCATCAGCGGTTACGGGAGTTTGTAGTTCCAATCCAGGGTGCAGTAGCCGAGGAAGGTTCCCTCGGCCGGAGACTTGAAATCCGCCGGATGACAGATGTATTTGCCGCCACCGCTGATGCCAGCATATTTCCCTGTGCCCCCTGACCATTTATCGGTTCCGCCAAAGCTTTTGGCGTCCAGCGCGTGCTTGTCATCATTGAAAATGTCGATGAGCTGATCTCCGGAGGTGTCAGTCGCTACGCAATAACCCCGGTCCAGGCCTACGCCGTTCGTGTAGTCCCCCGTTGCCCAACAGTGCCAGCTCATGTGATCGCCAAATCCGTTGGTAAAGCTGAGGCCGTTTCCGTCCCAGGAGGTCAGAAGTCGTTCTTTACCGACCGGCGTGGGCTTGAATGTGCCGACAACATACGAAAACGTGCCCGTTGATGTCCCTTCCTTCGGGAGATCAGCGGCCGTCGCCACCATCCCGAAGCACGTGGCGGTGCTCAGGGTGAAGGCGAAGATACCTGTGCGCGGTTGCATTGAACTTTCCTCCCCAATGATCAATTGTTGTGATTGGCTCAGAGCGACCTGCGATCTTTGGTTCACCGGATTAGACGTCGCCGCGCGGCTTACGAGGGATCGAAGTGCGGCCCAATATTCTCGTCTCTATTTCGAGATAGAGATTACGCCATTGAGGGCGCTGTTCATCGCGACAGAGACGCCCCCGAGTGTCAAGCGCAATCTGCCCTTCCGCAATTCTCGCAGGTAGCGGTTCGCGACGCTGTCGAAATACATAATAAATACATAATATAGAGTTCAAGCTAATTTCCCGCTCTCGCGTTCGTGAGCAAGGCAGGATAACGTGCCCGTGTGACAATTACGACGGTAAAGCCGGATTCAGCCCATATCAGCCGACCGCCACGTATAATGCGCCAAATCGGGGCTGGTGAGGGCCGCCACGCCCAGGCCCGGGCTCGGTTGGCCGAGGACGGCGGCATGCCTGCACCGCCAGGCCTGCGAGGAACCGACGCAGGGTGCCATCCGCATTCCGGGACACCAGAACTTCCCACCCACGTGTGCCGCCAGGACCCGAGAATAAGCGCCAGAACAGCCCCCACACCCCCGCCCGGCCTTGACCCCCGCCCCCCCAAACCCCAAACCCCCCGGCATGCCGCCCCAGACTCGCACCGTCACCGAGGACGAAGCCGATATCCGTCTCGACCGCTGGGTCCGCCGCCACTTCCCCGGCACCCAGCAGAGCCTGATCCAGAAACTCTGCCGCACCGGCCAGATCCGCGTCGACGGCGCCCGCACGGACACCAACGCCCGCCTCGCCCCCGGCCAGTCCGTGAAGCTCCCGCCCATGGAAGCCCCGGCCACCCCCAGACCCACCGGCAAAACAGACCCCAACGACGCCAAGGACCTGCAAAACGCGGTCATCTACCAGGACGAGCACATCCTCGCCCTCAACAAGCCCTACGGCCTGCCCGTCCAGGGCGGCCCCGGCATCACCCGCCACCTCGACGCCATGCTCGACGCGCTGCGCTTCGGCTCCGAACACCGCCCGCGCCTCGTCCACCGCCTCGACCGCGACACCACCGGCGTCCTGCTGCTCGCCCGCACCCCGGGCACCGCGGCCCGCCTCGCCGCCCTCTTCCGAGGCCGTGATATCGAGAAAACCTACTGGGCCGTCGTTGCCGGACGCCCGGTCCCCGTCGAAGGCCGCATCGACCTGCCCCTGAAGCGCATCGGCGGGGCCAAGGGGGGCAGCAACAGGGGCGAACGCACCGCGCCAGCCGCCCGCGACGACCCCGAAGGCGCCCGAGCCGTCACCGACTACCGGACCCTCGACCACGCCGCCCGCAGGCTCGCCTGGCTCGAACTGAAGCCGCTCACCGGCCGCACGCACCAGCTCCGCGTCCACTGCGTCGCCATCAAGGCCCCCATCCTGGGCGACGAGAAGTACGAGGAACCCGACCAGAACATGGCCTTCGCCGCATTGATCGAAGGCCTGTCCAGCGATCTTCACCTGCACGCCAGACGGCTGGTCCTCCCGCACCCGGCCGGCGGCAGCCTGACTGTCGAAGCCGACCTGCCGCCCCATATGAAGGAGACATTCAAGACGCTGGGCTTTTACGCCCCGCCGGCCAAACCACCGGAGAGACGACGATGAGCTTGCCCCGGCCGCTACGCATCGCCCTCGTCACGGTCGTGGCGATCATCGTCGTCGCCGCCGGCGCCGGAGCGATCGCGATCAGCCAGTTCAATCCCAACACCCTCAAGCCCCGCATCATCGCGGCGGTCAAGCGCGCCACCGGCCGCGACCTCGCCCTCAACGGCAAGATTGGCCTGAAATTCTCGCTGACGCCGACGATCCGTGTCACCGGTGTCGCCTTCGCCAATCCCCCCAACTTTTCGCGCCCCGAGATGGCCACGCTCCAGTCGATGGAACTGAAGCTTGCCCTCCTGCCCTTGTTGTCACACCGTATCGAGATCGACCAGCTGGTGCTGATCCATCCCGACATCCTGCTGGAGACCGCCAGCAACGGCCAGACCAACTGGCAACTGATCCCCCAGGTGCCGCCAGTCGCGCCGCCCGGCACGCAAACCCCGCCGGCTTCCCAGACCCCGGCCCCAACCGAAGCCAGAACGCCGACCTACATCAGCATAAATACGGTAAGCATCCAGGACGGCACGCTGGCCTACCGCAACGACGCCACCGGTAAGGTCATCGCGCTCAGCCTGCCGAAGCTGCAGGCCACATCCGCCTCGCCGGAGGCCCCGCTGCATCTCGACGCCGACGCCATTTACAACGGCGCCGCGTTCAACCTCACCGCCGACACCGGCAGCCTCGCCCGCTTGCAGGACCCGGCAGGCACCTCCCCCTGGCCGGTGAACCTGACACTGACCACCGCCGCGGCCAAGCTGACAGCCGACGGATCGCTCACCAAACCGCTGCAGGGCAAGGGCTACAGCCTCGCCGTCAACGGCACGATACCGGACGCCGCCGCCCTGACACCGCTGCTGCACCACACCATTCTGCCGCCGCTGCATGACGTTACCTTCGCCGCCAAAGTCGCCGACACGGGCACCGGCATGCCGGGATTCTCGGCGCTGGTCCTGCATGTCGGTCCCTCCGACCTGAGCGCACGGTTACCGGGCCTGACGCTCGAGAAGCTGGACATCAACGCACCCAGACTTGATCAGCCGATGAACGTCGCCGCAGCCGCCAAAGTCGGCGACACGCCCGTGACGGTGGCCGGCACCTTCGGACCGCCCGCATCGCTCCTGCCCGATGCCAGACCCGCCTCATTCCCGGTGGACATCAAAGCCCAGGCGGCCGGCGCGATCGCCGCGGCGAACGGGACGATCGCGGATGTCCATGCGATGACGGGCATCACCATCCTGCTCTCGGCGAAGATCCCCGACCTGGCGGCGCTGTCCCCGCTGGCCCGACGTCCTTTGCCAGCCCTCAAAACCATCGCACTCCAAACCACCCTGACCGACGCCAGTGGCGGCTTCGGTCGCGGCGCCGCCGTGCGTGCCCTCACCCTCACCAGCGCTGACGGAGACCTCTCCGGCGATGCCGCGATCTCGCTTGGACCCCGAGCGTCCCTGATCGCGGTGCTCAAGTCGAATCGCGTCGACCTGGATGCCTTGGAAACCGCCATCGACCAGGCGCCGCCGGCCCGGGCGGACGTTCCGCCTCCGCCGCCTTCCCCAGCGGCTCCGCCACCGCCACCGGGCAAGCCAGACAACCACCTGTTCTCGACCCGGCCGATTCCTTTCGATCTGCTGCGCCTCGCCGATGCCGACCTGAAACTGAACGTCGCCGACCTCCACAGCGGAGGGGCCGACTACAAGGCGATCGACGCCCATGCGGTCCTGGCGAACGGCAAGCTGAACGTCGATCCCTTCGCCGCAGACCTGCCCGGAGGGCACCTGACTGGCACCTTCTCGGTTGACGCCGCGCCGCCCGCTCCCCCGGTCCACCTCACGCTGCACGCACCCGGCGTGGCGCTGCAGACGATCCTCGCCGCCGCCCACCAGCCGGCCTACGCAAACGGCAACCTGCAAGTGATGGCCAATCTGACCGGCACGGGCGACAGTCCGCACGCCATCGCCGCGTCCCTCGGCGGAACGCTGGGTCTTGCCATGACCGGCGGCACCATCGACAACCGCCTGCTTGGCAGTCTCCTCGGCAAGGTCATGGACTCGCTCAACGCACTCGATCTCGTCGGCAAGGGCGGCACCAGCGCGGTGAAATGCTTCGCCCTGCGCATGGACGCCAGGCGCGGCATCGGCGCGATCAACCCGCTGGCGCTCAGTTCCTCGTTGCTCACCATGGCGGGCGTCGGCACCATCAATCTCGGCGCCGAAACCGTCGCCTTGGCGTTGCGCCCGCAGGCGCGGATCGCCGGCACCGGTCTCGTGATTCCCATCGCCGTGTCCGGCCCGATCCGTGATCCCATGGTGAAGGTGAATGACCTTCGCGCCGCCGAGGCCAACGCTGGCACGGTCGCCGAAGCAGTGATCGGCAATGCCACGCCCTTGGGTATTGTCGGCGGCCTGCTGGGCGGTGATAAGCTGTTTAACCCTGGGACGACCGACATCTGCGGCCCCGCCTTGGCAGCCGCACGCGGCCAGCCCGTGCCGGAAGCAGCCCGGACCGAGAAATCAGGCATCCCCAACCCGGCCGCCTTGCTGAAGAACCTGTTTCGATGAGTGTTGATTGGTGAAGCGTTTCTGGGATGCCGCCGTGGTCCAGCCGACCGAAACGGGCCACACGATCCTCCTCGACGGCAAGCCGATGCGCCTGCCCGGCGGCTCACCGCTGACCGTCCGCTCGGCGCGTCTGGCGCAGGCCATCGCCGCCGAGTGGCAGGCGGCCGGTGCCGGCAAGGGTGGCGAGATGTCCTTCAAGGACACGCCTCTCACCCGCCTCGCCGGCACCGCGCTGGAGCGGATCGCCCCCGATCCGGCGCCCACCGTGGATGCGATCGCCCGCTACGGCGAGACCGACCTGCTGTGCTACCGCGCCGAGACACCCCGGAAATTGGTCCATCGGCAGCATCAGCAATGGCAGCCCTGGCTCGACTGGGCAGCGCTGACCTATGACGCACCGCTGCGGGTGGTCACCGGCGTTGGCTACGTGAAGCAGCATCACGATTCTGTCGCGGCGCTGCGGCGCGCGGTGGCCGCACTCGACGTGGACACCCTCGCCGGCCTCGGCATCGCGGTGCCGGCGCTGGGCAGCCTTGTGCTCGGTCTGGCCCTCGCGGCGGGGGAACTGGAGCCCAACGCCGCTCACGCGCTGGGCGCCCTGGACGAATTGTTCCAGGCGGAGCAATGGGGAGAAGATAACGAAGCGGTCGACCGGCGTGCCAGCATGTTGGCGGACGTCGTGCTGGCGGCACGCTATATCGACCTGACGCGGGGGGATCGGTGAACGCAAAGCGGCTGGTGATCACGGGCCGGGTGCACGGCGTCGGCTATCGGGCCTGGCTGGTGCACAAGGCGAGGGAACTCGGCCTGTCCGGCTGGGTACGCAACCGCCCCGACGGCGCCGTCGAGGCCCTGATCGCCGGGGACGTCGCCTCGGTAGAGGAACTGTCCCGCCTGTGCCGCCGAGGCCCACGGCTGGCCGAGGTCTCCTCGATCGAGGAGGACCTCGCCGATCCCCCGGAAGAACCCGGCTTTCATCAGGTGGGGTAGGCAAGGGGCCAGCTTGCCGTCGCCCACGGCCATCGTAGCTCGGGCATGGCGAGGCACCACTGCCGGAAGCCCGCTGCTCGCGCTATACGGCTTGCAGGTGAACCGACCCGGGAAGGGGGGGAAGCGCCATCATGAAGCACGCCACGAGCGCTGCGTTGGACGGCCTCTCGGAGCTACTCGATCAGATCAGAACAAGAGAAGGCCTCACCGAGAAGAAGCCTGGTATCTTCTACAGGAAATCAAAGTCCTTTCTACACTTCCACGAGGACCCGGCGGGACTGTTCGCTGACCTTGGTGTGGGAGCGGACTTCGATCGCTATCCGGTAAACCGTCCGCATGAGTGGCGGGTGCTGCTGTCGGCGATCGACCGGGCCCTGAAGTCCTGACATCAGGGAGGTGCGAAATAAGAATCGCGCCGCAACCGTATCTAAAGCAGCACGACAGGCATGGACGAGGCCAGAGATGAAAGACTCGCTCACCCCAGAGGTTCCCCTTGCCGATTTTAATCGGCGCCTCAAAATTCAAGCATTTCGCAGCATACAACCAACGGTCAGCGCGCAAGTTTTTGGTAGATACGACCCTCTGCAGCCCACGGAACCGGCCGATGGATACGCAACAAACTTACAATGAGCTGGCGCTCTATTATCACCTGATCTTCCAGGACTGGCATTCTGCTATTGAGCGACAAGCCAACATTCTCGCCCAGCTTTTGCCTCCGCCGCAAGAAGCTGGCCCATTGCTCGACTGCGCTTGTGGCATAGGGACGCAGGCGCTTGGCCTCGCTGGTCTCGGCTTCAACATGGAAGCGACGGACATCTCGTCCGCCAACATCGAACGCGCCCGACGGGAGGCGGCCAGCTTGGGAGTTAACGCCACCTTTCGCGTTGACGACATGCGGACCCTCGCCACGTGCCCGGCTGCTCGCTACGGGGCTGTCCTGTGCATGGACAATTCCATGCCCCATCTTGATAGCGACGAGCAGATAATCACGGCGCTGATGGCGATGCGGAGCCGCTTGAGATCGGATGGCGTCCTGCTGTTGAGCCTGAGGGACTACGAGAGGCTGATGGCGGAAAGACCCAACATGGTACCCCCAACTTTCTTTCGGGATGGCGGGTTTGGCCGGTTTGTGCATCAGGTTTGGGACTGGATGGACGAGCGCCGCTATCGCTTCCACCTGTATCTCACCGTCGAGGACACCATCGGCTGGAAGGTCCGGCATGTGACGGGCACTTATCGCGCTGTCACCCCTGCCGAGGTTGCTGCTCTGAGTGAAAAAGCGGGCTTCGGAGCCGTCAGGATATTAACCCCTGACGAGAGCGGCTACTACCAACCTATCATCAGGGCGACAGCCTGAATTCTTGCAGACCACGAATGTGGTGCACATCTCAAAGAAATCTGAGCCGCGCAAGATCTGGGCGTTATTGTAACAGGCAGTATCTATTTGTAACGAATAAGACTCCGGAAAACCGAGCGGGCGTTTGTTGGGCTGAAATATCAGACACTCAACAATTCCGCCCTTGACGCTAAGGCTGAGAAGTGGGGCGACTGACTGTGCGTCGCTGATTGTTTGACCGCACCTCCGATCCGTTACCGCGAAGCTCGAGAACGGAAGCCGCTGCCCAAACATTGGTTGCCATTTCGCCGCGTTCTGGAACTCAACGATCACAGGGAGGAGATTCTATGCAAACGCACCCGAGTCTCTTGTCCGCCGCGGTGACGCTGGGCACCGCGATGTGTTTCGAGGCCGCGGCTATTGCCGCCGATCCGCCGAAGGAAGGAACATTTGGCGGCACGACGGCCGGGAATGCTACCTATAGGGCCGTACAAGTTGGCAAGGAGCGACTGCTGCTCGTCGTCAATGATTTTGATGCGACTACAGGCAATGGGTTGTCTGATGACACACGATAGCAAGCTGTTTTGGTTTGGGCGACTCCACCAAGGGTATGGATCACAGCCATGGCTACTGCGTTGCGTGTCCCCTGGTCTTTTCAACCGGTCGTGACCTCTGAAAGCTATGACCGAAAAGGGCGGCGCTCTGTGCAGGATTTCTGCGCTGGACATGGCCCATCGTTCCTCAGCCAACCGCATTGCCTTTTCCGGCCTCAACCAGATGCCATGATGGCAATACCAACTTGCCTTGTTACGGCCATGTCGTGACATATCGCCGGCGGCCTAGTCCTAGGCCTGCCGCCCGCGGCATCGACCGAGACCGCTCTCAGCGGCCGCGGTCAGGCAAACTGCGGGCCGAACGCTTCTTTGTGGCCTCGGTCGCCCTCATTCTGTCCCTGCGTTCAAAGGCTTGCTTGCCTAAGACCATACGCCTCGGACCCGTCCAAAACCCCACGCCAATCGGCACCAATCCTGACCGATCCCCCACCGTCCCGGCTCAAAACAGCTTCCCCCCGTTCGGCACCCGCAGGTCCGGCCGCACCAGCACGACCGCCCCCTCCTCATCGGGCATCCCAAGCGTCAGCACCTCGCTGATGAACGGCCCGATCTGCCGGGGCGGGAAATTCACCACCGCGCAGACCTGCCGCCCGATCAGTTGGTCCGGCCGGTAATGCACCGTCAGTTGCGCGCTCGACGTCTTCATCCCGATCTCGCCCCCGAAATCGATCACCAGCTTCACCGCCGGCTTGCGTGCCTCGGGGAACGCCCGCGCATCGGTCACGGTGCCGACGCGGATGTCCACCGCCTCGAACAACTCATAGGTGATCGGCTCTGCCACTGTCGTTCCTCCCTCGGCGTTGCCTTGGCGGCTACCTGCGATAATGTGACGGTTCTCCGACCAAGGGATCACCATGCGCGATTACCAGCTTCCCGGCCGCAGCCCGGTCTATGCCACCCACGGGATGGCGGCAACGTCCATGCCGGCCGCTACCCTGACCGCGCTGGACGTCCTGCGGGCCGGCGGCAACGCGCTCGACGCCGCGGTCGCCGCCGTCGCCGTGCAATGCGTGATCGAGCCGCAATCGACCGGCATCGGCGGCGACTGTTTCTGCCTCTACGCCCCCGCGGGAACCGGCAAGGTCTTCGCACTGAACGGCTCCGGCCGAGCTCCCGCCGCCGCGAGCATCGACTGGTACGAAGGCCGGCAGATCCGCGACCTGGAAAACACCTCCGCGCATTCCGTCACCGTTCCGGGCGCGGTCAACGCCTGGGAGACGCTGCTGAAGGCGCATGGCAGGAAAGGTCTGGACGAACTGCTCCAGCCGGCGATCCGTTACGCCCAGGACGGCTGGCCGGTGCATTCGAAGGTCGCATGGGACTGGAGCCGCCTCGAGGACAAACTCCGCAAGGGCGGCGCCACGCCATTCCTGCCAGGCGGTTCAGCGCCCAACGCAGGCGACATCTTCGCCCAGCCGGCCCTCGCCGAGACACTGCGCGCCATCGCCCGCCACGGTGCCAAGGCCTTCTACGAGGGCCCCGTTGCTGCCGACATCGTAAGCGCCCTCCGCGACCGCGGCGGCCTGCACACCGAGGAAGATTTCGCCCGCGGCCTGCACAACGCGGAATTCGTCGAGCCGATCACGCTGAACTGGAAGGGCTACGACGTCTACCAGTGCCCCCCGAACGGCCAGGGTCTCCTGGTCCTCATGATCCTCGGCATGCTCGGTGGCCTGCCGTCCGCACCCGACGGTGCCTCGGGCGTTGTCCGCGCCCACCGACACATCGAGGCCGCCCGCCTGGCCTATCGTGATCGCGACGCCTTCCTGGCTGACCCGGACGCGACGGACGTTCCGGTGAAAAAACTGCTTAGTCCGGATTATCTGGCGTCCCAGCGTGCGATGATCAGCGACATCGCGACGATGCCGCATTTGCCGCCCGCCGGCAAATCCGACCTGCCCGTCCACCGCGACACCGTCTATCTGTGCGTCGTCGACAAGGACGGCAACGCCTGCAGTTTCATCAACTCCCTCTTCCAAGGATTCGGCAGCGGTATCCTGGCGCATAAATCCGGGGTGATGCTGCAAAACCGCGGCTTCGGCTTCCGGTTGGAGCGCGGGCATCCCAACTGCATCGCCCCACGCAAGCGGCCGATGCACACGATCATTCCGGGCATGCTGATGCGGAACGGCCGGGCGGTGATGCCGTTCGGCGTCATGGGTGGCCATTACCAGCCGATGGGGCAGTCCTGGTTCCTGACCAATTTCCTCGAATACGGACTGGATATCCAGCAATCCATCGACCTGTTCCGCCTGTTTCCCTACGGCGGAAAGCTGCAGGTGGAACACGGTGCCCCGGACGAACTCGTGCGCGAACTCGACGGCCCTCGGCCACATCCCCGAGGCGACGGAGCGCCCGCATGGCGGCGGCCAGGCCATCTGGATCGACCACGACCGCGGCTGCCTCGTCGCCGGCTCCGAACCGCGCAAGGACGGTTTGGCCCTAGGCTACTGACCCAAGTTCAATCCACCTCGGAGCCTGATCGATGTCCGAACCCTGTGACCTGACAGCCGTCGAAGCGCGCCGCCTGATCGGCACGAAGCAACTCTCCGCCACCGAACTGCTGCAAAGCTGCATCGCCCGCATCGAGGCCGTCGATCCCGCCGTCAACGCAATGGTCGCCCGCGATTTCGACCGTGCGGCACTGGCAGCGAAAGCCGCCGACGCCGCCGTGGCCCGCGGTGACACCCTTCCCCCGCTGCACGGCCTTCCCATCGGCATCAAGGATCTGGAGCCGACATCCGGCCTGCGCACCACGTTCGGCAGTCCGCTGTTCCGCGACGACGTCCCGGCCCAGGATGGACGCCTGGTCGCGGTGATCCGCGCGGCCGGCGCGATCGTCCTCGGCAAGACCAACACGCCCGAATTCGGCGCCGGTGCCAACACAAGGAACGCCGTCTACGGCGCGACCGGCAATCCGTTCGACCCGGCTAAATCCTGCGCCGGCTCGTCCGGAGGCTCGGCGGTGGCGCTCGCGACCGGCATGGCGCCGCTCTGCCAGGGCACCGACACCGGCGGATCATTGCGAAACCCCGCCGCGTTCTGCGGCATCGTCGGCTTCCGTCCGACGCCGGGGCTGGTGCCGACCGAGCGGCGGCCACATGGCTGGAGTGGATTGCCGGTGGTCGGGCCGATGGGCCGCACCGTGGCGGATACCGCGCTGCTGCTCAGCGGCATGATCGGCGACGACGCGCTCGATCCGCTGGCCACCACGATCCATGGCAAGACGGTGCGCCACCCGCGCGACTTTTACCCGCCGGAACGGATCGATCTGGCCACGCTCCGCGTGGCACTGACCCCGGACTTCGGCTTCGCGCCGACGGAGCAGCACATCGCATCCGTGTTCGCCGAAAAGACCGCCTTGTTCCGCCATGTCTTCGCCCGTGCCGAAGCGGCGAGCCCGGACTGTTCCGGAACGAATGAGGCCTTCGAGGTCCTGCGCGCCCTTGGCTTCCTGGCCGCTCATCTCGAAAAAGTCCGTAAGACGCCTGATCTGGTCGGGCCGAACGTGCGCGCCAATGTCGCGGAGGGCCTGCGCTATGGACCCGAGGACATCGCCCGCGCCTTTTCGCTCCAGACCGCGCTGTATCACCGCTGGCAGTCGTTCTTCGACCGCTACGACGTCATCCTGACGCCCGCGATCACGATCAGCCCGCGGTCGTGGCGGGAACTCTACCCCGCCGAGATCGACGGCAAACCCACCCGGACCTATTTCCACTGGCTGGCGCTCGCCTACGCGGTCACCGTCGTCGGGCATCCCGCCCTGTCGCTGCCGGTCGGGCTTGACCGCAACGGTATGCCGTTCGGCCTGCAGATCGTCGGTCCGCGCGGCGGCGACGCGCTCGGTGCTGCGGGTCGCCGCCGAACTCGAAGCCCTGCTCGCCGCCGATCCCCGGACCGCTCGTCCCGTCCCGGATCTGGCGGCACTGAAAGCCGCCCCGCCCATCAGCCAGGCCGAGGGCTTCCTCGGCTTCGACTGACACCAACCGCCGCTGTCGCCGACGCTTCCGGCGGCAGCGGCGGTTGGTATCGCGCGCGGGTTTGGCGGGGCCGCCGCGCGCCAGACCGAGACTTATACCGACCGCCGTTGACCCGGCTTTATGGGTCAACGGCGGTCGGTATGACACCTTGTAAATCAGGACCGCCACCCCAACTACCATCCAGCCAGATGGTAAGGAGATGGCGGTGGGCAAAGTTCAGGAACTGCGGCCAAAGCCGGCCGACAGCGAGAAGATTACGATCAACCTGGGGTTCGTCGACCTCGGCCACATCGATCTTCTGGTGCACGACGGGTTTTACGCCAACCGGACCGACTTTATCCGAACCGCCATTCGCAACCAGCTCGATCGCCACGCCGACGCGGTGCGCCAGTCGGTCGCTCGCAAGACCCTGGATCTCGGCCTCTGCCACTACAGTCGTAGTGACCTCGAAGCCGTCAGGGATCGCGGAGAGATGCTGCATATCAACGTGCTGGGCCTCGCCACGATCGGTCAGGATGTCACCGCCGAACTGGCGCGGGCGACGATCGCCTCCGTCACGGTTCTGGGCGCGTTGCATGCCAGCACCGAGGTCAGGACAGCTCTGGCGGATCGCACCCATTGAAGACTGGCGCAAACCGCAGCCGGATGCCTGCTTGTTTCCGCCAAACGTGGACCTCAGGGCCCTCGCATCGAAAGTGATTACCATGAAGGACTATCTGCCGGCCGCCATGCGGGAAGCGGCGCGCCTGACCCAGGCCGGCCGCCTGACCGAGGCGACGGCCGCCCTGCAAGACATGCTTGGCGGCAGCATGACACCGCCACTCGTGCTTCCCGAATTCGACCCTTTCACACCCGAGACGCCCCCGGAAAGCGGCGGTTGTTTCCTGGCGCGGACATTCAGCAACGCATCCGGGATGCGGCCATACAAGCTGTACGTTCCAACCGGCTACCACGGACAGCCGGTTCCGCTGATCGTCATGCTGCACGGGTGCACTCAGTCGCCCGACGACTTCGCCGCCGGAACGCGCATGAACCGCGCCGCCGAGGCGGCCACATGCCTCGTCGCCTATCCCGGACAGACCAGCCGGGCCAACGCACAGAGATGCTGGAACTGGTTCAATCACAAGGACCAGCAGCGTAACACCGGCGAACCGTCCCTGATCGCCGGCATCACGCAGCAGGTCATGCGTGACTATGGCGTCGATCCCGCTCGTGCGTACGTCGCAGGTCTGTCCGCTGGCGGTGCCGCCGCGGCGATCATGGGCGAGGCGTACCCGGATCTTTATGCCGCGATCGGGGTCCACTCGGGCCTGCCATGCGGCGCCGCGCGGGATATGCAGTCGGCCTTCGCGGTTATGCAGCGCGGCGGAGAAGGGATTGATCGCCCCGGCGACCCGGCGCATCGTTCCGGCCATCGTCTTCCATGGCGATCGCGACACCACCGTCAACCCGCGTAACGGCGACGCCGTCGTGGCACAGGCGGTCAGCGGCACCGCGCCGCGGACGCGGGTGGAGGCCGGGCAGGTCCAGGGCGGCCATGCCTATACGAGGACGCTGTTTTTCGACGAGGCCGGCAGGACTGTGGCCGAGCAATGGAAGGTTCAGGGCGCCGGCCACGCCTGGTTCGGCGGCAGCCCCAGGGGGTCCTACACCGATCCGCGCGGACCCGACGCGACCGCGGAGATGCTGCGGTTCTTCCTGCAGCATCCGCGGTGAGCCGGCAAACAGGCGGGAATAGCGGTATCCACCGCAGCCACGCGCGTCATGGCCGGCCTGCCGCTGCCTGGGGTTGCCCGCCCCAACGTCCGCCGCCGGCCGCGGGGCGCGGCAGGCCCGTGGACGCATACCCCTCTGTCATGGCCGGGCCGGACAATTCCTCAACTCAAGCATTTGGGCGGGTCGCATCAAAGGGCGTTTGACCTGGATCAATGCTGGCCATCGCCACGAGCCGGACGACCATCCCTGAAATGTCAGGGGAGGGGATCATGACGACGGGATGCGCTCTGTATCTGATCATGTGCCTGGTGATGTTCGGTGGCTTTTCCGTGGTGCTCGCCTGTGAGTCCTAACAGGAGTCGCGCCGGGACCGGACCGCTGCGTCACGGCCGGCAGAGCAACCGGAGCCGCGTCATGCGGTCGCCGAATGACTAGCCTAGACCATTTTCCGCCTAACTGTGCAGGCCGAAAATGGTCTATCTCTTTGTTTGAGCGCATGATTCACGCGCCGGGGACGTTCCGCTCAGCGCGATCCTGCTCTAGACCATTTTCCGCCTGACTGTGCAGGCCGAAAATGGTCTATCTCTTTGTTTGATCGCATGATTCACGCGCCGGGGACGTTCCGCTCAGCGCGATCCTGCTCTAATCGGCACGGGTCCGCGACGACCGCTGACGGGCTCCTCGGACATCTGGCGAATCGTGCCTCCTCCGGCCGAACTTCCGCAAAACCGGATCCATGCCTCCCGTGTCGCGGCGGCATCCTTGTCGGATTCGCCGCCGCGGCTGCCTCAGTTCGAAACCCATCGCGTGCAGCGCGGCCACCACCTTGTCGCGCCCGCTCATCGCAGCGATCTTGCCCATCCGGCCGATGACCCGCCTGGTCCAGCTGTCCGCCCCGCCGATGGGTTCGTTCCACGGCCCTGGGGCCGGTGCCGCGTCCGCGCCGTAGCGAAGCGCCAGTGCGTCCGCCGCCAGAAGACGGGAGGGTTGGGAAACGTCCATGATCCAAAACCTGTCCTGGGGTGGCTGGACGCGATAGGCCCCGGCCAGGGTCAGGCCAGGATGACGCGTCCGCTCGACGTGGCGGCAACGCGGCCCGAGGCCCGGTTCGGTGGCAAGCCCGTCAAGGCGCGCCGCCCGGGCTGGGAGCTCCGCCCTGGGGACTACCGCCACCGGTTGGCCCGATGCCCGTCGGGTTGAACCGGCCGATGTTCCCCAGAAGTTGTTGCATGAACGATGCCTCTGTGCCTGGCGATGGGGTGGTCCGCGCGATCACTGTCACCGGCAGCGAGTCCGCCTTGTCGTACTTCTGGATGGACTTCAGCACGCCCTTGTCGTCGAAATTCAGCACGACCACGTTCTGCTTGATCTCGCCCAGCACGCGGCCGATGCGCTGCTGGGTCAATTCGCTGATATACAACCACGTGTTGTCGTCGAACGTGTCGCGCGCCGTCGGCGAACCGATGACCGCGGTCACATCGGCCTTGGTGGACGTCCCCGGTGTCAATTCCTTCAGCGACTCGGGGTCGACCTTGTTGCCGCGCAACTGTGGCGGCGGCATCAGCCATCCGCAGGAAGACAACACAAGGCAGGATATCAGCATCAGGCGGCGGAGGGCTGACATGGGCAACTGGGGCATCCCGCGATTTCCGGTGACCGGCCGGTTGGATCGGCGGCCGGTGCTGTCTATAGGTACGTGTCACGGCCGCCCCGGCCGTGTCAATGAGCCCGCGGCGGATCGGTCGCATAAATCAATTTACGGACCGCGCCACGCAAGGCTCGGCCTGTGCAGAGAATGTCGAGGCGCGGTTGGCCGGTTTCCTTCGCAAACGCGACAGGCACGAACGTGCCGCCTTCCAGCTTTACGGCGCGGCGGTTGCCGCCGCGCGTGATCCATATCTTTACTTGACGCTGGGCGTGCCGGACACGCTGGACGGCCGGTTCGATGCCATCGTTCTGCACGTCTATCTGCTGCTCCGCCGGCTCGGCACGGAGCCAGATCCGGCCCCGACGCTCGCTCAGGCGCTGTTCGATGCCATGTTCCTGGATATGGACATCAATCTGCGGGAGATGGGCGTCGGCGATCTCTCCGTCGGCAAGCGCAACCGCGCGATGTGGGAGGCGTTTCACGGCCGCAGTGTCGCCTATGCCGCGGCCTGGCAGGACCCGCCGGCGCTGCAGGCCGCGTTCGCTCGCAACATCTGGCGCGGCGGGGCACCTCCGGCGGGGTCCGCCGCGGCCCTGGTCCGCCTCGCCGGCGTGCAAGCGGCCTTCCTGACCGCGCAGGGGCTGGAGGCGATGCTGCGCGGCGAAGTGACATTCCTGCCCGCGGAGGAGGCCGCACGATGATCCCTGAATTTCACCGCCCCGTCTCGTTGGACCGCATCGGCCCCCAGGGGCTCGATCTGACCGTCGAGGCTAACCCGGCCGAATGCTCCGCACTCGCCATCCGCATGAAACTTCCAGCCGTGGTGGCCCTGTCGTGCGAGTTCCACCTGATCCGGCAAGGGCGGGACAGCGTCCTGGCACGCGGCACGCTGCGCGCCCATGTCACCCAGACCTGCGTCGTCAGCCTTGAGGAATTCGACGAATCGATGGAAGAGATCTTCCAGGTCTGCTTCGTCCCCGCCGGCGAGGAGTCCGACGACATCGACCCCGAATTGGACGACGAAATTCCCTACGATCGCAACCAGATCGACCTCGGCGAAGCGGCCGCGGAGCAACTTGGGTTGGCGCTGGACCCGTATCCGCGGTTGCCCGGCATAGAGATGCCAGAGGTCGAGGACGAACCCGAACCGCATCCCTTCGCGGCACTCCGGCGCCTGAACTAGACCATTTTCAGCCTGACTGTGCAGGCCGAAAATGGTCCAGCTCTTTGTTTGATCGCATGATTCACGCGCCGGGGACGTTCCGCTCAGCGCGATCATGCTCTAGTCTAGTATCCGGTCGCAGGAAAGCGCGGGTGCCCCTGCCCCTTGGACGCGCACCGCGACCGGCCGTCGGCCAACACTGTGCCGATCGCTCGCCGGTCACACCCGGGTGTGCTGCGCCGCACCTGCGCGGTCCTACCCTGACGCAACCTCAGCCGATGCGGCTTGAACCGGCCTTTTCGGCGGCGCACGATGTTCGGAATAGGCACGGGTGAACTCGGCACCAAACAGGAAGATCTGCGCCGAGTAGTAAATCCACAGCAGCGACGCAAGCACTGAACCGGCGGCACCATAGCTGGACGCGAGGCCGCTCTTGCCAATGTACACACCGATAGCCAGCTTGCCGATCGTGATCAGTAACGCGGTCACCAGGGCACCAATGATGGTGTCGCGCCATTCCAGGTGCAGGTCGGGCAGCACCTTATAGATCCCCGCGATGATGACCGCGAGGAAGATCATTGAAACCGCGAAGTTCAGCAGGTGCAGCAGCGCCTCCGTGAACGGCACAACCGAATGCAACGCTTGCCCCACCGCGGCGATCGCGGCGCCAATAACCAGCGACACCAACAGAAGAAATCCAAGCGTCACGACCAGGGTCAGGCTGGTAAGCCGGGCCTTGATAAGGCCCGCCACCGTGTTGCCCTCGGGACTGGCCCGCCAGATGGCGTTCAGCGCGGTCTGCATCTCGCCGAACACCCCACTGGCGGTGATGATCAGTGACACCACGCCGATGGCGGTGGCCACGACCCCCGAGCCGTGGTCCGATGCGTGGCCGATCGCTGCCTGCAGGAAGCCTGCACTCTCCGGCCCCATCGCCTTCTCCAGCTTGACCATCAGCGCACCGCGGGCCGCATCCTCGCCAAACACCAGGCCGGCAACCGCAACGACGATCAGCAGCACCGGCCCGATCGATGTCACCGCGTAGAAGGCGATGGCCGCGCCCCGCGACAGAGCTCCATCGTCGAGGAACGCTTGGGCACTGCGTTTAGTAACTATCCAAAGAGTTTTCAGCATCTCGGTCTCGCTTCGCCATCAGCAAACGCGGCAAAGCGGTCAGAGTTGCTATGGATCAAGGCGGCTTTCTTGCATAGGCTGTCTGATTAATCAGGTTGACCGCGAAAGGACAGCGCGCTTCGATACAACCTGCGGGGGAAAATACATGGCGGATATTGATCCGGGCAGCGCCGTGGGCTCGGTGCTGCGGATGCGGCTGTTCGGACCTTCTTCTTTCGCCGTTGGCGGACGGGAACTCCGTTTCAAAAGTCTGAAACTTCGCGCGGCATTAGGTTATATCGCTTTGAACGAGTCGCTGACCGAAACGCGCGAGCGCCTGGTCGGCATGTTGTGGAGCGAGTCCGGTGAAGATCATGCCCGGGCTTCATTGCGCCAGAACATCCGGGAATTGCGCATCGCCCTGGACGGGTCGGATTACGTCGGACTTTATATCGCCAGTCACGAGATCGGTTTTGAATCCGGCACGATCGAGCTCGACGTCCTGACGGTGATACAGGCAGCCGAAGCGGGGCACGTCCACCCGCTGCTGCTGGAACGGCGGAGCCTGCCGGACGAGTTGCTGGCCGGGCTCGAGGATCTCGATCCTTCGTTTCGGTCGTGGCTGCTCGCGAAACGCCACACCATCCGCGACCGCCTGCTGCGTGCGCTGGAAAACGGCCTGGAGCGGCAGTCCGGCGACCTCGCGACCCAAGGTAATCTCGCGCAGGCCGTCCTCAACCTCGACCCGACGCATGAGGACGCCGCCCGCCGGTTGATGCGCGCGCGCGCCATGATGGGGGACACCGCCGGCGCTCTGCGTGTCTACAAGACGCTCTGGGATCTGCTGGATGAGGACTACGGCATGGAGCCCGCCGAGGCCACGCAGAAGCTGGTCGCGGATATCAAGATCGGCCTGTTCGAGCCGGCCGAAAGCGGGCCAACATCCGTCGCCGCCGTGCCGGCCGCCGCCGTGCCGGTCGCGCAGCACGCGACGCAGTTGTGGCTGGCGGTCCAGACGGTCTCCATTCGCGAAGTCGACCCCGCCAAGGCCCATCTTGTGCTGGAGTTCCGCCAGCACCTCATTGCTTCGCTGCTCCGGTTCCGCGAGTGGCAGGTGACCGATGCGCCGGCCCGGATGCCGGAAGGCGATCCGGCGCCATCCCTCGCCGGACATTACGAGGTCCAGATGATGGCCCATCAGGTCGGTCCGGATATCCACATGATGATCACACTGAAGGACCTGGAACCTGGGCTCTACATCTGGAACGAAAGTTTCGAGCTGAAGCTGGAAAACTGGTTCATTTACCAGCGTCACGTGATCCGCCGGATCGCGATGGGGCTTAACGTGTATCTTTCCGCGGAACGATTGCGCCGTTTTTCGAATAGCCCCGATGTCTCGCTCGGCCTCTATGACCGCTGGCTGCGATGCCAGACCCAGGTCCGCTCGTATAACCCCCAGTTGTGGGGTCGGCTGAGGGAACAATTCACGGAAATCGTCAAGGAAGCGCCTAGCTTCGCGCCGGCTTACGGAGGGCTCGCTGACTTGAACAACATGCAGCATATCGCCCACCCAGGGGTGCTCCGGACGGCTGAAAGCGATCGGGTGGCTTTGGGCTATGCCCGGGAGGCCGTCCGGTTGGATCCATCCGATATGCGCGCCCATCGCTGCCTTGCGTGGTCGCACAGCATGATGAAGCAGTTTGATCAGGCGATCATGCACATCGAAGTGGCACATGAGCTCAATCCGAACGATTCGTGGAATGCGATCTCCGCTGCGACGCTGCTGGCATTTTGCGGCAAACCAGAGCGAGCATCAGAACTCGCCGCACTGGCTATGGATATGACGCTCGCCCCAAGTTTGACCCATTGGATCTATCACGCCACCATCGACTACCTTCGCGGCGACTACGAAGCGGCGATCCGTGGTGCCGACCTTTCACAAAACGCGGTCTGGCATGTTTCAGCGTTGCGCGCTGCTGCTCTGGCGATGCTTGGCCGGTCCGACGAGGCGCGCGCCGAGGCGGACCGGTTCATCGAGCGGATCGAGTTGAACTGGTACGGCGAGCAGCCTGCGACACGCGAAGACATCATGAAATGGCTGTTGCACATCCATCCGATCAACCGTCGCGAAGACTGGGCTCACCTTCGCGACGGCCTGGCCCGTGCCGGTCTGCCGACCGGATCGATCGAACACAACGTTTGGTAGAACACTCGCCAGGAACCGCCGCTAGAGCGGATTCCATTCGCGTTGGCTCACGGAACCCGCTCTAGCTCTCTGTTTGAGAGCGTGATTCACCGCTCCGGTGATTCCACCTGTGCGGATCACGCTCTAGCCGCAGAAGTTGATGGTGTATTCGCCCACGCGGCAGTTCGCGAGGAGCGTGTCCTCGTCGGCTGTCAAGCTGCGCCGCGTCCCAATATAAGCCTCGTCATAGAAGACCGGCAGTGGATATGGTCCTGGCTTGATCGCCGCCCGGCTTGCCTTCAGCATTTCCTCGGTCGGCAACCAGAACTCGACTTTTGTCTCGTCATACCAATAGAACACCACGTTCCGATCCTGCGAGCCGGGCACCGAGAACTTGGAGATGCCATGCGCCGTTGCCTGGGCGACCAGACCCGTTACGTCTTTCGGCAGCGGTTGAATGCCGCAAATCCACAACTCAACCAGTTGACCCCACAGTTCCCAGTTCTTCTTGTTGTCGTCGAATTCGACCCGCATAGGCAGGCTCATGCTATCCTCCTTCATCGTCAAATATCGGCCAGCCCAAGGCCTGTGCGTACTTCCAACTTGCCGCGACGAACAATGTCAGGCTGACCGTGATTCGAACGTGATTGGTGATGTCCATGGCGCGACTGGAAAACTCGCTTTCGAACCGGCTGCGGGCAGCGGCAGCCACATTGACCGGAACCGCAACGAATCCGCCAGCGGACGATCTGTTGCATCACCTCGGGTACGATGACGGAGACGCCGCTGCGGCGGCAGGACGCGTCCGGATGCTGCAGGCGGCGGCATTGTTTCGCCGCTTGTTCCGCTTGCCCGTGCCGGACGCGCCCGGTCTGACCTTCTTCGGCGCCGAGGCCGATCCCGAGAAGTCTTGGGCAGCACAACAACGGACTTCCTGTTCTCGGCTTCGCAGGTTCGGGGCTCGACCCGCGGCGTGCATTCGAGTCCTGCGTGGGCGAGGGGATCGAATATCTCAGCCAGTTCGCGCAGGACGACGACCCGCTCAACTCCGGCGACATCGCGACGTTCGGCGACAGCCTCGATCCGGCGACGCTCGATTTCGTTCGTGCGGTGCTGTCGGCCTGCCGCGTTCCCGCCGATCAACCTGTCGATTGGATCCCGGTGCAGCGTCTCGCGGATGGCGCCGCGTGCTGGTATCCCGCCGATCTTTGCCTGCGCCGGGCAGTCCCCGATTTCGTCCCGCCATTGAAGCTGAGTACCGGGTGTGCGGCCGGCGAAACCAGGCAGGCGGCGATGCGGCACGCCCTGCTGGAACTGATCGAGCGTGACGCCGTGGCCCTGTGGTGGCGCGGCGGGCGCCGCGGGCAGGGGATCGTTCCGGACAGTCGGCCCGGCCGCGCGGCGGCCGCGTTGCTGGCGCGACTGCGGTCCGGGCGGGACGGCCGACGAACGGTGCTGCTGGATATAACGACAGACCTCGGTGTTCCGGTCGTGGCCGCATTCTCGACCCGGGCGGGCGGATACGGTTTCGCCCTTGGAATGGGGGCGCGAGCGACGCTGGCGGAGGCGGCGGAGGCGGCCATCTTCGAAATGTGCCAGTCGGAACTCAGCCTGCATGTGATCGCGGCGAAGCGGGCCCAGTCAGGGCAGGCCGCGCTGAATGAAAGCGACCTGCGCCAGGACGCCCGCGCCGCGCTGCTGGATCCGCGCGCCTGTCTGCTGCTGCGACCGTCGGATGCGGCCGCCACGGCCCCTGAGGCGCTCGCCGGCGACCCGGTGCAGACGATCACGCAGCGGTTGGCCGAGCGTGGGATCATTGTCTATACACTGGACCTGACACGGCCGCGGTTCGGCGTCCCGGTGATCCGCGTCATCGCGCCGGGCCTGCAGTATAAGCCGTGTGATATCATCGGCCCGCGCCTCGCGCGCGCGATCGCCGAGACCGGCGGCGGCAGGCAGTATAACGGCGGGATCGCTTTGTTGTAGTCCGCGATCACGTTGCCATGGCGTCCGGGAAGCGCGCGCTGGAGAACGCGGACAGCGCGTCGGGCAACCGCCCCTCCAGGATCGCCGGCGCCAGCGCCAGGGCGTGCGCCCCCGCCAGGGTCACGCCGCTGTGGCAGGTCGCCGCAAAGGCGCCCGGGAACCGCTCGGACTGCTCGTAGATCGGCAGCCCGTCCGGTGACATCACCCGCAGCGCCGCCCACATGCGGATGATCGAGGCTTCCTTCAGGGCCGGGAAAATTCTTGTGTTCCTGTCGGCTATTTTCTTCAGCACCGCAATCCGGGTGGTGACGTTGAAGCCGGCATCCTCGTGGCTGTCCCCCAGCATGACGGTACCCTCGGCGGTCTGCCGCAAGAGGTGGGTCGGGTAGTCGATCAGCGGCCGCAGGCGTTCGGTCACAATGATCTGACCCTGCAATGGTGAGACTGGCATCCGCAAGCCAACCATCGGCGCAAGATCCCGGCTTCCGAGGCCCGCGGCAATAACGATCCGCGGTGCGTTATACGTTTCACCTTCGGTCTGAACGGCGAAGCGGCCCGGTCGGGCGTCGATGCGGGCGATCTTGCGCCCGGGCCGGTAGTCCAGGCTGTGGTGCAGGGCCTTCAGCAGATGCAGAGGGCTGGCGTGGCCGTCATTCGGGCAGAAGCTTGCTCCGGTGACCGCGTCGCCCACTCCAGGTACCATGGCACGAACCTCTTCGCGCGACAGCATGCGTGTGCCGACATCGCCGCTTTCGTTATGCATACGTTGGATCAACGATCGGCGTTCGGCGAACTCCTCGTCCGACAGGCAGAAGGCAAGCCCGCCCGGTTGATGCAGCGCGACGTCGGTTCCTGTGGCTTGGCGCAGCCGCGCCGCGAGGTCGGGCCACAAAGCGGCTGATCGCCGGGTCCAACGGGCATAGGCCGGCATGCCCACACCTTTGCTTTGCACCCACACCAGCCCGAAGTTGCCACGCGCCGCTCGGTAGGCGATGTCGCCTTCGTCGAGCAGCACCACGGCCGCGCCTTTCTCCCGCGCCCCCCAGGCGATGGCGCCGCCGACCAGGCCGCCGCCAATGACGATCAGATCGTGACTGCTGGACATGGGCAACGGCCTTCGATGTGAGGCAGCCTGCCGGCAAGAGCCCCCGGCCGGAAGACGTTGAACCAGCCACGGGTCGGGGTCTACTTGGAGCAAGCCGATCGAAGACCGGGTCGCAGCGGACAGCATCGGCGCCCACGAAGACTAATCCCGTCTGCCGTCCCTGCTCGAGCAGGTGGCCCAGCGGGAACAATAGCCGATCGCCAGGCGTTCGACGGGGCTGTCCCGGTTCGTGCCGGTGGATCTGGTGATTCTGATCAAGCGGCGGCGCAGCGCATCAAGGAGGCAGATCAACGCGACGGTGATGACAGGCACGGTCGCGAGCGCCGTATGTAGCTATACAGAATAAAAAGACCATGTCGCCGCGCCCCCTTCTTCTCGGCGGCTTCTGCGCCGTCTCCGCGGCCTATACGTCAAAAGCGGATCTGAAACCCCGCGGGCAGCATTTTTCCATTCTCCGTTACGGTCGCAAGAGGAGGCCGCGGGGCCGACGGATCCCGGGGGCCGACAGCGGCCGAAGCGCCAGCGCGGTCCCACGCAAACGCCGTCCAGTTAGAGCATTTCAGCCTGACAGGGCAGGCCGAAAATGTCTATCTCTTTGTTTGATCGCATGATTCACGCGCCGGGGACGTTCCGCTCAGGGCGATCATACTCTAGAGCCACCTCCATAACAGGACGGAACGAAGCCGCCGGGGATCCACCCGGACCTTCCCCCGGATCATCCCTCATCAAAGGCCGCAAGCCCTCATCCCTGAACTATGACCATCCAGGGCACACCAAACCGATCATTCACCATTCCAAACGATGAGGCGAAAAAGGTCTTCGCCAGCGGCATGGTCACTGCTCCGCCATCAGCCAGCGCGGCGAACATCCGCGCCGCGGCCGCGTCGTCCGCCGGCGACAATGCCAAGCAAAATCCCTGAAACACCGGTGCCCCGCCGCACCGGCCGTCAGACATGAATACTTCGGTCTGGCCGATGCGCACGGAGGCATGCATCACCTTGTCGCCCGCGTCTTGTGGCACCGACGTCGGGACCGGGCTGTCCTTGAAATGCATTGCCATCTGGACCTCCGCGCCGAGGATCTCACGGTAGAAGTCGATTGCCTCCTGGCAGCGTCCGTCAAAGTACAGGTAGGGCTGGATTTGCATCATGGTATCCTTTCAAAAAGGAAACATTCCGTATATATGCCTGCCCACCGCATAGCCTGCCCGGGACATGGGACGAGCAACTCAGCCAGTCCCCGATGTCTACCACAGGTGGGTTGATGCCGCTAAGCCCCTCCGGTTCGCGAACCCTTCCCGACAGTCTTTGTCCCGTGTCGTCTATGCCTCCGACGACACAGGTGCCGCCGCATCACCGGGCAGCAGCATCTGTGCGAACTGTGTAAACGCCGTCATCGGCCCCGAACCCGACGGTCGGTCGAACACCCAGATAAGGTCGTACCGAGGACCGTTAGGTCCGGTTGGCCATGACGCCGGAACGCCGAGTGGGGCCATTGTGCTGGTCTCGCGCAGGATGCACCGGGCGATAGGCGCGATTTCCTCTTGCCGCCAGCAGATCAGGACCGCGCCCTCCCGGCCGAGCGCGTCCGCAACGACCTTGGCATATTCGCCCTTCTTGTGCCTGCAGTCTATCTTCACCCCAAGCAGCGCCGCCACCGCCCTCACCGTCTCGTACGGCCGCTGGCTCGGTGTCACGGCGCCGGGGTCCCTCGCCGCGGGGTCGGCGGCATAGATGTAATCAGGTGTCGCAAGCAGTGGCAGCTTCGGACCCCATGGCGGCGCGAACAGCGTGGTCAGCGCGCCGGCACGCTCCCAGCCGATCGTTGCCAGCGACTGCGCGCCGTCCGCGCCGCAGGTTGCGCCGGCCGCATCGACACCGTCATAGGCGTGCCCGCCGTAGGTGCCCGGCTTCTGCGCATGGCGGATCACCATGATCTTGGTCGCGCCCATCATTCGTCCCCCCTGCAACTGGAGAACACCGCAACGTCAGGCCGCGAGAGCGACCCGGCATCCGCTCGACGGCTAGTCTTACTGAGTTGCAAAATGGAGCTTCCCCCGAATCAGCGCGGCCTCGTAAACAATGGAGATTCATGCCCCTGACTGTGAGGCAATCATGGATCTCCTGGAGAACGCCAGCCGCCTGAGGTTCGAGGCCTACGTCGAGCAACTGGCCAGCGTCATCGGCCATGCCGACCGCGTGGTGCCTTTGCACGACTACTGCACCGGGCTGCTGCTGCCCGGCGAGCGCAAGAGCGTCGAACCGATGGCGGCCCTCACCGCGCCAGCCGCCACAGCGGCGAAACACCAGTCGTTGCTGCATTTCGTCGCCATCGCCCCCTGGTCCGATGAGGCTGTGCTGACCAAAGTGCGCCAGATGGCGCTGCCAAAGATCGAAGCACTCGGCGCGATCGAAGCCTCGATCATCGATGACACCGGGTTCCCCAAAAAGGGCAAGCACTCGGTCGGTGTCGCACGGCAGTACTGCGGCCAACTGGGCAAGCAGGACCATTGCCAGGCGGTGGTCTCGCTGTCCATCGCCAACCACCACGCCAGCCTGCCCGTCGCGCACCGGCTCTATCTGCCCGAGGCCTGGGCGAACGACCCAGATCGGAGAAAGCAAGCCAAGGTTCCCGGGGACGTCGTCTTCAAGACCAAACCGCAGATCGCCTTGGACCACCTGCGCGCCGCGCATGCCGCTGGCATTCCACTCGGCACGGTGCTGGGCGATGCTGGCTACGGCTATGATGGCCAGTTCCGCGAGGGAATAACGCAACTGGGGTTGCTCTACGCCGTCGGTATCCAATCGAACGTGCTGATGTGGAGGGCTGACACCCTCCTGCCGGGGCCGGACGGGCCGAAACTGTCACGTCCGCAACTGCGTGCGCAGCAGATCTCCGCCCAGGAGCTGGCGCTCAGCCAGCCGGCGGCAGCTTGGCAAAACGTCACCTGGCGCGAAAATGGCGAGGCGTTCACCTCACGTTTTACGCGTCTGCGCGTCCGCCCGGTTACGCGGGCCGAGTCACCCGCGGAGGAGTGCCTGCTGATCGAATGGCCGGAGGACGAGGCGGCGCCGACCAAATACTGGCTATCCACCTTGCCGGCCGATATGAGCTTCGAGGCACTGGTCGATCGCGCCAAACTGCGCTGGCGGATCGAACGGGACTATCAGGACCTCAAGCAAGAACTTGGCCTGGGTCATTACGAAGGACGCGGATGGCGTGGGCTCCATCACCACATCACGCTGTGTATCGCAGCCTACGGCTTCCTGATCGCCGAGCGGGCGATTTTTCCCCCAGGAGCCAGAAAACACGGCAGATCCGCGACGGTTGACGTTTCCGCCGGTCACCGATCCGAAGGCGCCGCCGCGGCGTCCCGAGCGCCATATTTCGAACTCTATCGCCACGCTGAGGCGACGGCTTACTGTCGCTCTGGTCAAGCATCTGCCGCGGTGCCCGTGCTGCGGCGCAGGACGAGTGACCGAAGCGCGACGCAACTTGTGACACAGTAAGACTAGACCATTTTCAGCCTGACTGTGCTGGCCGAAATGGTCTATCTCTTTGTTTGATCGCATGATTCACGCGCCGGGGACGTTCCGCTCAGCGCGATCATGCTCTAGTGTGGTGGTCCCGAAGTCCGCCATACTGTGGATCATCCCGGAGCGGACTTCGGAACCACAAACCACACTAGGCTCCGAACCCAATTTCCGTTTGCCCCGGCTCGAAGGGATCGGATTCAAGCTCCTTGGTTGATAGGAGCGGGATAATTGGCCAACGAATTCTGGATGAGCGACCGGCAATGGGCGGCGTTGGAACCGCTCATTCCGATGAACCGGCGCGGTGTAAAACCGAAACGCAACCGAGAGGTTATCAGCGGCATCGTGCATGTTTTGCGGGTTGGATGCCGTTGGCGCGATTGTCCGGAGGTGTATGGTCCACACACCACCATCTACAATCGGTTCAATCGATGGTCGGCGGCCGGTATCTGGCAGAAGATGCTGGAAACGTTGGTAGATGCCGAAGCATCCGGATCCCAGAGCATCGACAGCACCACCTCCAAGGCCCATCGCTGTGCGGCCGGCGGAACAGGGGGGGCTCAGACGCAGGCGATCGGCCGCAGCCGCGGCGGGCGGACGACTAAGCCGAACTTTACCGCCTTTTCGACGCAAGCCATTGATACGACTCTAAACCCAAACCGCGCTCTGTCTACGCTGCCGCCAATTCCACCTCCAGCAAGCTGAACGCCCGTCGCTGCACCGGCGTGGGTGTGGCGTGAATGGTCAGCGTTTTGGTGTTCTCCGAAGCAGACGGTGTTGCGGGTCAGGGTTGCCAGATCGTCCAGCAGGGTGCGGAAGCTGTGCACCGGCTGGACGTCGGCGTTGCCGAGCTCGCTGCGCTGGGTGGACGCCTTCCGGTGAGCCGCCTTCGAGACCTCGGCCTTTGCCACCGGCGACGTCCGCCCGGTCTCGGCGGAGGCACGGTCATGGTCGTCGAACAGCATCGGTGCCAACGGCTGGCGCATATGCCATTCCAGATAATACGCCAGCATGCACAGCAGGACATGCGCCCGCACCCGTGGCGCGGTCCAGTGAAACACCGGCCGCAGCTCCAGATCGACGGTCTTGATGCAGCGGAACGCGCGCTCCA
>CAWFNN010000018.1:0-309366 GCA_963817185.1 uncultured Alphaproteobacteria bacterium
GAGGCTCTTGTAGGCCCGCACCGTGGCGGCGGCATCCGCCCGCTGTGGCGGAAGGCTGGTGCGCAGCACGTAGAACCCGTCGAGCCGGGCCTCATCGGCGATCGCCTCGGTTTTGCGGGTAAAGCTGAACGCATCGTCGGTGATGGTCAGCGCGAAATGCTTGGCCATTTTCCGCTTGCCCATGACCGCGCCGACCGCCTTGCCAATCGCGCCGGCCCCGCGCAGCGGGTTCTTCTCGCGCTCCACCCGGGCCTGGACCTTGCTCAGGTCCGCCTCGGTGAGCGCCAGCAGTTCGTCGCGCTTGCGCCGTCGTTCCTCGGCCAGCAGCGGGTTCTTGCACACCACCAGCCGCTCATCCGGATAGTCCGGGCTGCTGATCTCCGCCATATCACGTGTGTCGAACAGGGAGAATTGCAGCGCGCCGGCTTCTGCCAGTTGCTGGATCGCCGGACCACGCAGCGCGGTGATCCAGTCGAGACCGGCCGGGCGGAGGGTTTGCTCGATCCGTGCGGTGGTGAGCATGCCGCGGTCACCGACCAGGACGACGTGGCGCAGCCGGAAGCGCTGCTTCAGCTTGGCGACCTGAGCCGCGACGGTGGCCGGATCGGCAGTGTTGCCCTCGAACACCTCGACCGCGACCGGACAACCGTCCGCCGCACACATCAGGCCGATCACCAGCTGCGGCCGGTCACCGCGGCTGTCGCGGCTGTAGCCGTGGCGCGCCAGAGGACAGCAGCGTCCCTCGAGGTAGGTGGAAGTGACATCGTAGAGCACCAGCATGCCGTTCCTGAGATGACGGCGGGCGAGGCTGTTTTCGATGAACGCCTGCTCGCTGCCGAGCCAGTCGAGGGTGGTGTAGATCTCGCGCGCGGTGACGCTGCCGAGGCCAAGCGTCTCGCCCAGCGAGTGGCTGGCGGTGGCGGTGTCGAGCATCCGCGCTGTCGCCAGTTTCGCCGCCGGGTCGAGCAGCCTGGCGACGATGAGAGCCAATGCCAGATCGCGCCTGCGCTGGGGGGCACGGCGGGGCAGCAGATCGTCGAGGCCGATGCGCCGGGCGGTGGTCAAGGCCGCCAGCACGTGGCCATGCGGGAGGGAGCGGCGGATTTCGAAGCCGTTGCTGCCGATCGGGGCCAGCTTGTCGCCACGCAGCACGGCGCGGAACAGCTCGATCCGTTCGCTGGGCCAATCGGATAGATTGGCCAATGTGCGGTTCTTGGTCTTGCCGGCTTCGCGGTAGCTTTCGCGCAGCAGGACGGCGGGCGGGGAGCCCCGGTTGGGAATGGTTGCCACATACATGCGCGAAGAGCATCAGACCGGTTCGCGTCGTGTCAAGCACATTTTGGCATATTACATGACTGCTAACTTTAGCATAAATGTGTCAAATCAGTATTTTGATCTCAAAACCGCGCAAAGTTCGGACTAAAATCCATGCCGTCGCCGACACTTCTGGCCGCCTGATCGGCTTCGATCTCACACCCGGTCAGATGGGTGATGTCCGTTCGGCGAAAGGCCTGATCGACAAGCTACCGCCGGCCGCGCGGGTGATGGCCGACACCGCCTACGACAGCGATAAATTCCGTGATTCCTGGTCGAACGGGGCTCGACCCCGGTCATCAAACCCAATCCGACCCGCAAGAACGTTCCGCCCTTCGACAAGACCGCCTACAAGGGGCGCAACGTCATCGAACGAGCCTTCTCGCACCTGAAGGACTGGCGCCGCGTCGCAACGCGATTCGACAAACTGACGAGGAATTTTCGCGCCACTGTCACCCTCGCCATTGTCTTCAAATGGTGGATCTAATTGAGTCCGGAGCCTGGTGTTCTGAGTCGCTCACATTGCGGGGTATAGCCTTTTTGAGCTTGACGCGGGCGTCGGCGGTGGTGAACTGCCAGTCTGCCTTGGTGTGATGCTTGTTTCGGCTGTCTTGCCAAGCAGCGACTTCCTCGATGAGAGTCTGCTTGTCGGGGATGCGCCGATCGAGGCATTGGCGCGACAGAACGCTGAGTTCAGCTTCCGCCATATCCAGCCAACTGCCGTGCTTGGGGGTATAGTGCCACTCGAACCGCTCGACGAGGCGACGTGCCTCGGGGGCGGGGAAGGCCTCATAGAGTGATGCCGGCTTGTGGGTGCTGAGATTGTCCTGCACGAGCACGATCTTGCTGGCGTCGGGGAAATGCGTGTCGGACAGCTCCTTCAGCGCCTGGGCATAGTCCACGGCGGCATGGTGGTCCGTCACCTTGACGTGCCGCCAGCCTTCCAGAGGGGCGAACAGCATGAACAGGTTGGCAGTGCCGTTACGCTCGTACTCGTAATCGTGCCGGGCTGGCTGGCCGGGCTTTGCCGGGAACGGTGTGCGGGTTTCCTTGATGAGCTGCTTCGAGGTCTCGTCCAGGCAGACCACCGGGCAGGCCGGATCATGCGGGCGTTGATAGACTTCCAGTACGTCTTCCATGTTGGCCACGAAAGCGGCGTTGGCGTCCGGCGGGATCACCCATTGTTTCTGCAGGTGGGGCTTGAGTGTGTTTTTTTTAGCGTCCGCCCGATTGTGTTGTCACTGGCGCGATCGACGATGTTCAGTTCCACCACAGCGGTTTCCAGCAGCGTCAAGGTCCACCGCTTGCGCCCCTTGGGCGGCAGAGAACAGGCAAGCGCGATCAGCTTGGCCTCGGCTTTGCCGTCGAAGATGCGCGGCCTCGCCGAGTTCGGCGAGTGCTTGTGGGTCAGGGCGGCGTCGATGCCTCCCTCCACCAGTTGCTGGCGCGTGCGAGCGATGGTGTCGATGCTGGTATCCAATGCCTCGGCGATCTGGCCATCGCTCCAGGCTTCGCCGGCCTCCGAGGCATCGGCCTTCAGCAAGATACGTGCCTTCAGCACCTGCCGGGCGGGGCTCTTACCCTTTTGGATCAACCCGTTGAGCCGCTCGCGCTCCTCTCCGCTGAGCTTGACGATGTACTTCTTCACGGCAGGTTGTTGCGCGGTCACGATGCATCTCCGATGTTGCCGGAGGCATCGATTCAGAGATCCACCGCAGAATCAACGACATGCTGCACTAGGGCCGTGAGTTGGGGCACACTCCTTTCGGCCGAATGACGTACTCATTGCGTCAATGTGGCACGGGACGGAGTTGTACCAGTTCGATCTGCGCGTGATGACGGGCGGCTGCGGCCACGGGTCGATCGCCGGTCAACAGTGGCGTGTCGGGCCGCCTCTGCCGGCGCGACATAGGCGGCGTTATGGGCCGCCAGATCGTTCCGCAAATCGCGGCGAAAGGAAGTCTTGCGGATATCGCCGCAGGGGCAGGTCCGCCAGTCCGACGAGAGCCAGACGGCCGCGCTCGCCATCAATGTCGCCGTTCGCGGCGTAGCGCCGGATCACCTGTGCGGCCTCCACATCGAGCGGATGCGGCGGGTGAAGCGTTTGACCAAGGGCGAACGGCCAATTCTCCACGGCTTTCGCCGTCGGGATACGAAGAAGGGCTGCAAGCAGGGCCGAAGCGCCGAGGACGCGCCTCTCGAAAAAAATCGCGCGCCGCCTCAACCGCCTGTCGAACCAGGCCGGTTCCCGACGACAATCCTTCGAGAACAAGGCTCGGAGGTCGCCATGAAGCTTTATAACGCCACTGCCCCCAACCCCCGCCGCGTGCGGATCTTCCTTGCCGAAAAAGGAATCGACGTCCCGCGCGTCGATCTCGATCTGCAAGCCGGCGAGAACCGCACCCCGGAATTCCGCAAGCTGAACTCACTTGGCCAGGTGCCTGTGCTGGAGCTGGACGACGGCAGCGTTATCACCGAAAGCATGGCGATCTGCCGCTATATCGAGGCGCTGCATCCCGACCCGCCGCTGTTCGGGTCCAGCGCAAGGGACCGCGCCCGGATCGAGATGTGGAACGGGCGCATGACGTTCGAGATCTATCTCCGTATCGGCAACGTGGCCCTGAACACCTTGCCGTTCTTCATGACCCGCCGCACCCAGGTCCCTGCCTTCGCGGAAGCCGAGCGTCAGGTCGTCCCGCAGAAATGGGCGTGGCTCGATACCGAGCTCGCCGACGGCCGCACGTTCATCGCCGGTGACCACTTCTCGATGGCGGACATCACCGGGATGGTCGCTTCTCTGCTTGGCGAGTTCCTGTCGATCGAGATCCCCGCAGCGCTGACAAACGTGCGCCGCTGGAACGAACACGTCAGGGCTCGGCCGAGCTGGTCTGCCTAGAGCATGATCGCGCTGAGCGGAACGTCCCCGGCGCGTGAATCATGCGATCAAACAAGGAGCTAGACCATTCTCGGCCTGCACAGTCAGGCCGAGAATGGTCTGGGGCCAAGGCTGGCGGGTTTCGGCTCGCCGGTCGACCGGCCCAGGATCTGGATCGCGGTTGCGCCGGGTTCTTCGTACTGAATATCCGACTGAGGCCGAAAATCTTACTTGCCAAGTAGTCGCTTCCATTTCCTGCCCGCTGCACAATCCGCCTGCCAAGCCGATGTCTCTCGATCATCAGCACGGCTGGCCGAGAGCGATGGAGATCACAATGCACCTCATCTCGATTACGGGGCGAACTCCGGGCCACCTTGCGTCCGCCAATGCGGTCCGCATCGCGCTCAGCGTCATGCTCGCCGCACCACAACCTGCCGCCGCGCTCCAGGCAATCATCGTTACTCTGGCCGAGCAGCTGGCGGCGATCGTCCTCCCGGCCGGACTGGCGACCGGCACCGCGGTCCGGGCGCGCGACGGGCATGCGCCGCCAGGCCTCGTCGGACCGGGACCCGGATGGGGCTGACAGTGCCAATCGGCACGGGGAGAATCGACATGTGTTTTCTTATCGCTGCCTTGGCACTGGTCGTCGCGCTGTTCACCGGAGCCCTCATCGCGCCTTATCCCGGCACCCAGCGCGGCCTTGGGCCCTGCGCGCTGGAACCGGGGGAGTGGAGTATGATGGATCCTCACTGTTCGGAAATGGAGGGGGAGATCGCACTCCAAACGATCGCCCGTGGCTCGATCGCGACGGCCGCACGGCTGCCAACCCTCACAGCGAACGACTTGATCGCCCGATGACGAGAGAACCAACCCTTTGGCCGGGTGATTCCCAACGGGAGCGCTCGCGAGACAGGCATGCGCGGTGTGCCAGCGAAGTCCACCGGCGCCGGACATGGGGCAGGCGCTCGGCGGCGATCCGGAAGGCGGCCCAGTCGCCGGGTTGCGGGCAGGTGGGCAGCCGCGCCGACCGATGGCAGCGTGACTGCCGTTGTCCGCGACACGGCCGGCGACTACATGGTTAGTTTGAGGATGCCGTTGGCAGTCTGGGCGCGGGTGGACAGGTAATGGCGTCGACCGATGCGGTGGAGACCGCACGCTTCGTGACCGGCTCGACGATGCGCCATGTCACCGTGCTCGCCGGCACCGGTGCCATCGGCCTGATCGCGGTGTTCAGCGTCGACCTGCTCAACCTGTTCTATATTTCGCTACTCGGCCAGCACGCCATCGCCGCCGCGATTGGCTTCGCCGGCGCCATATCATTCCTGCAGGTGTCATTCTCGATCGGCCTGACTGTCGGCGTTGGCGCACTGGTCTCGCACCAGATCGGCAGCGGCCATGTCGACGTGGCACGGCGACTGGCGACGTCGAGCCTGGCCGTCATGGCGGTCTCCCTTGCTGTTGTCGGTGTCGTGACGGTCGCGACGCTCGGCTGGTCGCTCAGCCTGCTCGGCGCCCATGGCGAGACGCGGCAACTGGCCTACGGCTATCTGCGAATCACCGCGCTATCGCTGCCATTCCTGGGGATCGGGATGGGCTGTTCGGCGCTGCTGCGTTCGCTTGGCGATGCGCGGCGCGCGATGGACGTGACGCTGATCGGCGCGCTGGTGTCCGCGGTACTGGATCCGCTGCTGATCCTGGCGCTGCACCTCGACCTGGACGGTGCGGCGATCAGCACCATCGCCTCGCGGCTGTCGCTGGCGCTGCTTGGGCTGCACGGGGTAACGCGGCGGCATGATCTGCTCACGCCCCTCGTTCCGCGCATGCTGGCGGCCGATACGCGGCGGCTGCTGAGCATCGCCGGTCCGGCGATCCTGACCAACTTGGCAACCCCGGTCGGGGCGGTCTACGTCACTCGCACGATTGCCAGATTTGGTCCCGAGGCCGTCGCGGGCCAGGCGACGATCGATCGGATCACGCCGGTGGCGTTTGGTCTGGTCTATGCGCTGAGTGGGGCGATCGGGCCGATCGTCGCGCAGAACCTTGGGGCGGGGCGGACCGACCGGGTGCGGAAAGCGTTGCGTGACGCGCTCGCGTTCATGCTGATCGCTGTCGTAGCGGCCTGGATCGTGCTCGCCCTGGCACAGAACGGCATTATCGATGCTTTCTCCGCGCACGGCGTGGCAGCGGAACTGGTGCGGCTGTTCTGCACGGTGCTGGCGGGCAGTTTCCTGTTCACCGGCGCGCTGTACGTCGCCAACGCCGCGTTCAATAACCTCGGCTTCCCGCTGTTCTCGACAGCGTTCAACTGGGGTCGCGCCACCCTCGGCACGATTCCCTTCGCTGCCTGGGGAGCGGCGTACGGGCCACCCGGGGTGCTGATCGGCCAGGCTGCGGGCTCGCTGCTGTTCGGCATCGGCGCGATCATCGTGGCGTTTCGTGCGATCAAAAACCTGGAGCGACGCGGGATGTCGGAACCGCACCGGCAAGTCGCGATGGGGAACACCCCGAGCGGCAATTCCGCGCTGATCACGTTCACGGCGCGTCCCGATCATGGCGAAGAGCGGGCCAACCGGCTGCACTGGCCGCGCCTGCGTCTGCATCACCGCGGGTGATAGCGGACACCTGGGCAACGATATTGCTGTCGGCATTCCGCCGGCGGGTTCGCGGCTGGGCGGTGGGCCGGGGGATCGTGACGATACGTCACGAATGCTCTGGCGGGGTCGAGGCTATTTCAATGCCAAGTGGTATGCGCGCAGGGTGGTTGGGGCGAGCGAGCGAGCGAGATAGCTGCGCGCAAAATCCATAAGATGTTACCCGCCGACTAAAGGGGTGCGCTGAGTTAGCCCACCGGAAGCAAGTCATACGCTGAACCCGGTTACCGGAGACCGGAGGTCGGCTAGAGCGTGATCGCGCTGAGCGGAACGTCTCCTGCGCGTGAATCATGCGATCAAACAATGAGCCAGACCATTTTCGGCATGCACAGTCAGGATGAAAATGGTCTAGAGTTGCAATCTCGGCTCCCTGGTATAAAGCGTGACAGGACGATCTGCCTCGGGGCGCGCGGCGTCCTTGGGCGTCAAGCTTCGCCCGGTGCCGCGGGTATGGTCAGGACCGAGGTGGCGGATTGTGAGGCAAACGCCGGCACACGGCCGCTGCGCCGAGCCCGCAACAACCGACGGGCAGGCTTTTCGATGGCGTGATAGCTCACCGCCGCTACCAGAACGGTCGTGACCACGAGACCCATGATCAACGCCGCGGTTGCCGCACCACCGAAGCGCAACGGGTGGATCTTATGCGCATGGAACCAGCCGGTAACGGCGTATACGAGTGGCATGTGCCAGAGATAGATCGAATAGGACCAGTCCCCGAGCCACTCCAGCAGGCCACGATTGAGAATGACGGCGAGGGGACCCGTCACCTCAAGAGAAAGAACTGTCAGCATCGTAAGGTTAAGTACCATGATCGCCTCGCTGCGGAGGGCCGCGGCGATCAACAGGCCGGGGAGCAGCAGCCACGCGAAGAGGCGGCGCAGCCTCTGCGGGTCCGAGCGCCATGCGCGATAGGCCAGGGCGCCCAGGGAAAACTCGGTCAGCGACCGGGTAATGCCCGGCAGGCCCGCGGGGAGCAGTATTCCGTTATGGTGCGCGGCGACGGCAGCAAGCGCAACGGCGCATCCGGCGGCGATGGCCCAGCCGTATCGCCCGGTCATCAGCGGCCGCGCGGTGAAAAGGAACACAACGTAGGCCATCACCTCATCGCCGACCGACCACGCCGGATGGTTCCAGGACAGCGTCGAGGTCAAGCCCTGCAGCATGCCGAGGTGCAACAACATGGTTGGGAAAGAGAAATCAAACTCGTGGCCCCTGTAGGGCCAGATGGCAACAATGAGGATCACTGCGACAAGCGTTACGAAATGCAGTGGGTATATACGGGCGAACCGCGCCCGAAGGTAGCTCATTGCATACCGCCACGGATCCCGGGCGAGCGATGCACCATAGACATGTGCCATCACAAGCCCGGACATCAGAAAGAACAGGTCGACCGTGAGATAGGGCCGGAACCGCCCAAAGATATGGGCCTGCTCTGGCGCGAACGCGATCATCATATGAAGCACAATAATGATGATCGCGCAGATGCCGCGCAGAGCCGTAAGTGAGGGCAGCGTCTCGGGAGGTTTTGAGGCCATAGGTCCACGCTACAGTGACAAGGAAGATTCGGGATGACGGAGCCCTCGCAGTGAACACGGTCAGTTCATATCAGCAACCTGTCCATTCGTTCAAAATCATCCATTCGTTCAAGCTTGTTGCGGATAACAGGCAAAAAGGGGTTGCTTTAGCAGGCTGCGGAAATTCGCCCAGAAATCGCGGCGTTTCGGCCTCATAGTCGGATCAAGAAGGTCTTTTCGAGGGATTTTCGCTGTCCTGCTGGGGATTCGCTATGTTTATCAGCGAATTCCCAGCTTCAGTACAGACTCCGGGCGTGGCTTGCCTAAGCCGAGCCGCCCAGCAGCTTTGGCAGACGCACCAGATTGTAGGCAGCGGCGTTCAGCGTGAACATCCAGCCAACCCGCTCGGTGCCTCTGTGGCGGGTCTTGCGGAAGCCCGCGGATGACTTCATCCAGCCAAACACCTCCTCGATCCGCTTGCGCTTCTTCTGGCTGATGCGGTAGCCGGGATGGCGGGTGGTGCGGCTATCAATGGCCGATCGACGGCCTTTGGTATTCTGCGCGACATGAGGCGTCACGCCAAGATCGCGCATTTGGGCAACAAAATCGGCGGTGTCGTACGCTTTGTCACCGCCGACGGTGATCCGGTGGCTCGCGTCCAGCGCATCCAGCATTTCGATTGCAGCCTCGCGCTCCGCCGTGCCGGTCGCCTTGGTCAACGTCGCCGCCACGACCAGCCCGTTGGCGTTCTCCATCAGCACGTGGCCGAGATGGCAGAGTTTGGCAGCCTGACCCGCCGCTTTCTTGTAGAGCCGCGCGTCGGGATCCGTCGTCGATGCGTGGGTTTCGTTGCTGCGCGACTGGCCGCGGAAGTCGACCTCACTGTTCCGTCCGGAGCCGGGTGCGTCTGCCGATCCATCTTTCGGCTTGAAGCTCTTCGTGCTGGCCCACGCTTCAATCATGGTACCGTCGACCGAAAAATGCTCGTCCGACAGCAGCGGCTTGACCTGCGGGTCCACCAGGATCGCAGCCAGGAAGCGGCGCGCGATATCGCCTTCCAGCAGACGGTCGCGGTTTTTGGTGAACACGGTGACATCCCACACGGAGGCGTCCATCGAAAGGCCAACGAACCAGCGAAACATGATGTTGTAGGTCAACTGCTCCATCAACTGCCGCTCGGAGCGGACTGAGAAGAAGGCTTGCAGCAGCAGTGCCCGCAGTAACTTCTCCGGCGCAATCGATTCGCGGCCGAACGCCGAGTAGATTTTGGCGAAGTCTGGCGAAAGGCGCTCAAGCGCCGCGTTTACCAGCGGGCGGATGGCTCGCAGCGGGTGGGTCGTCGGCACAAAAGCTTCGGGGCTAAGGTAGCTGAACATCGCAGCAGTCTGACGGTCGGCACCACGCATCGGTCCAGGTTCTCCAGCGAATCGAGGACGTCAGTGAAATCGAACCGATAGCGTTCTGTAAAGCCGAATTTCCGCAGCCTGTTAGGGAACGTTTTCGTCGAGCCAGGTCTGCTTGCCCTGCCGGGTCTGCAGGTTGCGCGTGGCCCGTTCGCCGAAGCCCAGGAGTTCGCGCAGCCCCGGCGTCAGCGTCTCGCGCAGCGGCGGAGGAACGAGATCCTGCCAGACCACCTGTGGCAGGATGAACGGCCGCACATAGTACGCGAACATGCCGATCCGCTGTTGATCCGCGGTCGTGTTCGGACCGGTCTGATGCCAGACCCGGCCGTCCATGACGAAGATCGAGCCGGCCGGGCAGGTCAGCGGGACTGCGTCCGGGTAGTCCTGTCCCCATTCGGGTCCGTGCTCCGCATTGCCCGAACCGGGCACCACGCGTGTCGCGCCGTTGTCCACGGTGAAGTCGTCGACCGCCCAGCCGACGTTCACGGCGAGCGGCCACGGTGGCCAGGGCGCGGTCACATAACCCTGGTCGGCGTGCATTCCCATCGATCCGGAGCCCGGTCCGGTGATGTTCGCGGTGAAATTCGACAGCCGGACCTTCGGCCCCAACAGATGCTCCGCCATGGCGCGTGCGGTGGGATGCTCGACCAGTTCGCGGAAGACCTGATCCTTGCCGATCAGGTTAAACAGCCGGATGTTGCGTTCGTCGGGATCGATGCGGGTGAACCCGGTGAGTTGGATGCCGGCATGCCGGTCTGCCTCGACGCCGCGCCAAATGGCCTGTTTCACCCGCGCGATCTCGGCCGGGCCGAGCACACCGGTCAGGATGGCGACGCCGTGTTCGCTGAGGTTTCGCTTGGCCGTTTCAAGGTCGGACGCCGGTTCGCCGATGGGATTTCGCATGGATGAACTTCCTCCGCTTCAGACCGTCGCGCCGCGCTGGAGCGCTTTACTTCGGGTGGACTTGCTGCCTCACATTTGGCGACCCATCTGATCGGCCTGAAATCGACCCGCGATCTGGTCAGGCTGATGTCGTTTCAATACAGCGAGGTTCCGTAAAATCGCCCGAACCGTGCTGCCTTGAAGCCGAGCAGTTGCAGCATCGTCTCGGATGCGTAGTGACGGATCGCCGGGTCGAGCGAGAGAAACCAGTTCTCCTGCGGCAGGTAGATCGGCAGCGTATAGAAGGCGAATATCCCCGCGCGATGGCGATTCTCTGTGCGGTTGAAGCCGGTGCGGTGCCAGACGCGTCCTTCCATGACCACAACGGACCCGGCCGGCGCTTCCAGCGCGACGGTGTGCGCGCCGTCCTCGGCCGTGGGGCCGCGGTTCAGACGATGGCTGCCCGGCACGATGCGGGTGGCGCCGTTTTCGTCGGTGAAATCGTCGATGATCCACGCCACGTTCACGCCCTGGATCCCGCCCCACGGTTGCGGCGCGAAACCCTGGTCGGCGTGCAGCACCATCTCGCCGCCGCCTGGGCCGGTAATGTTGGCGGAGATGTTCGAGAGCATCACCGGCCAGCCGAGCAGGGCACGGATAAAGTGCAGCGCGGTCGGGTGCTCGGCCAGGTCGCTGAAGACGGGGTCGCGGCTCAGCAGACCCCAGACACGCTGATTGGTTCGATCCTCCGGGTTGTCGCTCATGAAGCGCGTGTTCCAGCCGCGCTCCCGGTCGGACGCCGCGGCGTGGTAGAGCGCGTCGCGGACACGGGCGAGGGTCGCCCCCTGCAGAACGCCTTCGATACGGGCGACGCCGAACTCACCGACATCGTGCAACGCCCGGTCGAGATCGCGGGTCAGCGGCGGTAGCTGGTTCGCGGCAGCCGATTCCGTCACGGCGGATCCTCCTGTTGGTGGTTACCATCGATCATGCGCTGAACCCCGCGGAAGGGCCAGCGTCGGCGCATCGGAGGAGACAGCCGAGGTTGCTTGCTCGCCTGCCGGCCCATCGATACGTTCCTCGCGGCAGCACGGAGGATATTTGAATGCTAATCTCACCGAACCTGGTGATCCGCGGTGGCACGATCATGGACGGTTCCGGGGGAGATCCATTCGAGGCCGACGTCGCGGTCGAAGGCGGGCAAATCACCGCGATCGGCCAGTCCCTGCCGAAAGGCGCGGAGGAGATCGACGCCCGAGGCCGGCTGGTCACGCCTGGCTTCGTCGATGTGCACACTCATTACGACGCGCAGGTGACGTGGAGTTCGCGTCTCTCCCCCTCCTCCTGGAACGGCGTGACCACCGTGCTGTTGGGCAACTGCGGGGTCGGCTTCGCGCCCTGCCACGCCAGCCAGCGCGACATGCTGATCAAGTTGATGGAGGGCGTCGAGGACATTCCCGAGGTTGTGCTGACCGAGGGCCTGCCATGGACGTGGCACACGTTCCCCGATTATCTGGATACGCTTGATGCGCGGCACTACGACCTGGACATCGCCGCGCAGGTCCCGCACGCGGCGCTGCGGGTCTACGTCATGGGCCAGCGCGGTGCGGACCGGGAACCGGCCACCGAGTTGGATCGCCACCGCATGGCCGAACTGGTTGAAGAAGGCATCCGCGCCGGAGCACTGGGCTTTTCCACCTCCCGCACGCTCAATCATCGATCGGTGGACGGCAAGCCCGTCCCGACGCTGCGCGCGGAGGAGGCGGAACTGACCGCCATCGCGCATGCCATGCGCTCCGCCGGGGCGGGCTGGCTGCAAATTGTCTCCGATTTCGACGACCAGGACAAGGAATTTGGCCTGTTCCGCCGGCTGGCTGAGGCGTCGGGCCGCCCGGTGACGTTGACCCTGCTGCAGTCGCATGCAAGGCCGGGAGCGTGGCGCGATCTGCTGAGTGAGATCGACGCGGCGAACGCCGCGGGGTTGCGCATCACCGGTCAGGTTCGTTCCCGCCCCACCAGTGTCCTGCTGGGTTTCGAACTCTCGCTGAACCCGTTCACCGGCCGGCCGAGCTACCGGAAGATCGCCGGTGTCAATTTCCAGGAGCGGATGCGCCATCTTCGGGATCCCGCGTTCCGGGCAGCGCTGATCGCCGAAACCCCGCAACCGGGAGCCGGCCTTCAGCGCGGCGGCTGGAACACGATGTTCCCGCTTGGCGATCCGCCAGATTACGAACCCGCACCCGAGGACAGCGTGGCCGCGCGGGCGGCTCGAGAGGGGCGGTCGCCGGATGAGGTTGCCTATGACCTGCTGATGGAGCGCGACGGCAAGGCCATTCTCTACCTGCCCGTGACGAACTACGCGGCAGGCAATCTGGACGACGTGCGGGAGATGATCGCGCATCCCAACACGTTGCTTGGGCTGGGCGATGGAGGTGCGCACGTCGGAGTCATGTGCGACGCCACGGCCACCAGCTACACGCTGACACACTGGACCCGCGAACGCGGGCGCGGCGAACTGTTTCCGATTGCTTGGGCGGTGAAGCGGCTGACCCACGACAATGCGGCGGCGATCGGGCTGAACGACCGCGGCCTGGTGCGGGTCGGCATGAAGGCCGACCTGAATGTGATCGACTACGACCATCTGGTGCTGCGCGCCCCGGAAATCGTCTATGACCTGCCGGCCGGCGGCAAGCGGCTGGTGCAACGGACGGATGGCTTCGACGCGACCGTGGTGTCCGGGGCCGTGGTCTACCGCGACGGCGAGGCAACGTGCGCCTTGCCGGGACGCCTCGTACGGGGTCCGCAGGCCGCTTGAATGGTGTGCATACCGGGCGCCTGGGATATTGATTTCACGTCGGGAGGCGGGCGCTTGATATCGTGTTGGTTTCGCGCCCGCCCCCGTGTCGTCCGACGGCGCCGTGCCTCCCCCTGAAATTTCATGCGCCACTCCCGCATTGTGCCGGTTGCAGCAAAGCAAGGCAGGCAAGGGGAAACGCAGATGCACGCCGATCAGATGGATGCACGCGGATCGCGGCTGAACCGACAGTGGCTCACGCGAGACCCCGCGGCTGGGCGAGCGCACCATCTGCGTCATCCCTTCTGATCGGCGTGCATCTGCGTTTCTCCTTTCTTTGCTTCAGCAAGCGCCCAGACGCAGCCGAGGCACCATCGTGATGCTCGGACCAAGCGGTCTTGACGACGCGCGGCGTATCTCATCGCAGAAGGCACCCGCGGCGGTGTCGGCGTAAGGCTGAACACCGTCGCAGACGGGAACCGCGTTCGGCTGCGGCCAATGGCCGCGTTATGCGCATACCGCAAGCCCTGCCGGCCACCGGTATTATTCCGCCTGGTATTATGCGTTCCCGGCAGCCAGGCGCCGTTTCAGCGTTTCGTTGATCAAGGCCGGGTTTCCCTTGCCCGCCATGGCCTTCATGGTCTGGCCGACGAAGAAACCGAACAGCTTTTCCTTGCCCGAGCGGAATTCCGCGACCTTGTCCGGATTGGCCGCCAGGATGCGTTCCACAGCCGCATCGATCGCCGCCGTATCGGTGACCTGGCGTAGGCCTTTTTCATCCACGATCGCGGCAGCGTCCTTGCCGGTTTCCACCATTGCCTCGAACACATCCTTGGCGATGCGGCCATTGATTGTGTTGTCGGCGATCAGATCGAGCAATCCGCCTAATGCCGCGGCAGTCACCGGCGGGTCCTCGATCGACCGGCCAAGTCTGTTCATTGCGGCAAAGAAATCGCCGGTCACCCAGTTGGCGGCGATCTTCGGGTCACGCCCGCCGGCGACCGTTTCATAGAATGCCGCGGTGGCCCGCTCGGCGACGAGGACAGAGGCGTCGTACGGCGACAAGCCATAGGACTGGATGAATCGTGCCCGCTTGGCATCCGGTAGTTCCGGCAGCGCGGCTTTCAGAGCCTCGATCCAGTCCTCCTCCAGCACCAACGGCAGCAGGTCCGGATCCGGAAAGTAACGATAGTCATGCGCGTCTTCCTTCGTGCGCATCGATCTTGTCACGCCGCGACCGCTGTCGAACAGTCTGGTCTCCTGCATCACGGTTCCGCCTGACTCCCAGACTTCCACCTGTCGGGCGGCCTCCGCCTCGATCGCCTGCATGACGAAGCGGATCGAGTTCACGTTCTTCACTTCGCAGCGGGTGCGGTAAGGCTCGCCGTGCCGGCGGACCGACACGTTGACGTCGGCGCGCATGGAGCCTTCCTCCATGTTGCCGTCGCAGGTGCCCAGATAGCGCAGGATCGACCGGAGCTTCCGCAGATATGCCCCGGCCTCCTCGGGGCTGCGGATGTCCGGTTCAGAAACGATCTCCATCAGCGCGACGCCGGCTCGGTTCAGGTCGACCAGCGTCTTCGTCGGATGCTGGTCGTGGATCGACTTTCCGGCATCCTGTTCCAGATGAAGCCGGGTGATGCCAATGGTCTTCGTGGACCCGTCGGACAGTTCCACCTCGACTTCGCCGGTGCCGACGATGGGATGCTCGTATTGGCTGATCTGATAGCCCGGCGGCAGATCCGGATAGAAATAGTTCTTCCGGTCGAAGCGGCTGACCGGGTTGATGCGTGCATTGAGGCCGAGGCCCGTGCGCACGGCCTGGGCCACGCACTCGGCGTTGATGACCGGCAGCATGCCGGGAAAGGCGGCATCGACGAAGCTGACCTGGCTGTTCGGTTCGGCCCCGAACGCCGTGGCGGCGCCGCTGAACAGCTTTGCCTGGCTGATCACCTGGGCGTGGACTTCCAGGCCGACGACGACCTCCCACGGGCCGGTTGAGCCTTCAAGCATGTAAGTCATCGGTGGGTCTCTCCAAGAAACCAGTCGTTGCCGGGCGGTTTAGTCGCATCAACGGCGGGTCGCAACCGAGACGGAGGACCAAAAGGTTGAACGATGAACTCACGCGAAAACGCCCTCTCCCCGGTGAGGCGCCCTGCCTTCTCGTATTGGCGGTCATTCATTGGGCGATCAAGCGTCGGGCCGGGCCGATTCCAACTCTTTGCCATCGTGTAGCCGGCACGGTATAGACGATCCCACAATAAAGTGTATCCAATGGCGTTTCACGTTCGGGACCCCGCCACCGACGCCGTTGTCCGCAAACTTGCACGGATGAAGGGGAAGACCTTGACCGAGACGATCCGGGAAGCGGTGGAGCGAGAGTACGCCGCGATCAGCGCGATACCGCCGTTGATCGAGAGGCTGCAAACAATCCAGGCGGAATTCCAGACGATGAGGCGACCCGGCGGGAAGCCAGCCGACAAGGCTTTCTTCGACGACTTGTGCGGGGACACGTGATGTTCCTGGACGCCTCTGCGAGGAGCGCCGCGTTTTGGATGCCTTCAACGGTTCGGCCGCGAGACGCGAGGATGGTTTACAGCGCAACGAGTATCCGCACACGTCGAGCGGATTCGAGAAAACGCCATCCCAGGTCTCCAGCATCGGCCTCGTCACGTGCCCGGCACCCGCCATGGTCGATCTCGCGGACCAGGCCTAGGTCACGGAACTCCCATGATCGCGGACAATCCCATCGACATCATCTGCGCGGTTCTCTGGTCCATTGCCGGCAGCATACCCATCGGCGCCCACTGGACGCGCAGGGAGTGGGTATCGGCGTGCCGCAAGCGCAGGCTGATCCGAAATGACGCCAACACCGGAAAGCTGGTCTGGCACGAAGGCGGTGAGGGTCGAAAGGCCTGGCGGTGGCACGACGTCGGTGGGACCGGGACCCTGTCGAGTCCGCTTCCCCACTGGCCGCCTGCGGTTAAATAGACGGCACGATCCCGCCAATAGGCTCAGAGGCTTGCTGGCAGAGTTGTTGCCGCGCGTCGCGGCATAAGACGATGACGTAACGATTGCCAGTTGGTCCGATTATTATGATTTGAGATCGTCGGTCGATGGCTTCGGCTTCGCATAGGAGTGCCCGCAGAATCGTGAGGCGCTCCCGGCGTTTGTGATGTAGATCACACATTCCGATGTAGATTTGGGTTAATAGTCGGCGCCAGGGAACGGACCAAGCCGGTGATGGCGATGCCCGCCATCATGAGCATTCTCGCGAATCGGCAGGAGCGACGGGTCTTCGCACTCACGATCTCTCCTTTCCCGCGGCTGCACTTGCTATCAACAGGAAAGATCCGACGATGAACGCCCAAGATTCATCCAGAGCCGACGAGAATAGACACCACAAACCCCACACGTCCTTGCCACACCGGTTCAAGCAACCGCCCATCGAGACACTTTTGAACCTCGGATCACTTGCGTTGCTCGCCGGCCAATGGGTCGGTACCGGCTTCAACGTGATTTGGCGCCCTGACAATACAGGAGACCCGAGCTTCGAGGTCAGACGTTTCCTTCAGCTCAACAGGACTGCGGAGACGCTCACGTTCGACATCATCAACAGTCCCATCCCCAATCGCGGGTTGGCGAACCAGGATGACATCACCATTTACGGCCTCAACTATCTCCAGAAAGTTCGGGACGATGATACCGATATACCAGGCTTCCCGAATGCGGGTGAGGATCTGCATATAGAGCCAGGACTGTTTCTCAGCGTACCAGCAAGTGGCGGCCCAACCGTCGTCAATTCGAACGACGCGAACGCCGTACCACCGATCGTACCTCCAAGAACCGTCCCGCTCACCCCTCCTAACATCGTGCGGTTAGCGACCATTCCTCACGGGGTGTCCGTATTGCTCCAGGGCGCCACCCCGAGCACGAATCCAGTCACGACGCCGCTCGTCATACCGCCCATCTATCCGATCGCTGCGATAGCGGAGGTTTACGCCAACTTCCCAGGCTTCACCCCGGCCCAACAAGTCGCATTCGCTGCCGACTATACATCATACGCTGTTTCAGAGTCGGCGCAGCCCGGACTGGGTATCCAACCCGCCAATGTACCCGCACAGGCGCTCGTCGCACAGACGGGAGGCGCAGTCGTGCCCACCTTTCATGGTGTCCCCGAAAATACACTTTCCAATGACATACCCTACCCGAACGCCAACAAGGCACAGAGCAACGGCCCGTTCCCCCCGGCATGGCAGGCTTATGTCGACGATCCAAATGTCATTCTGCGGGATGCGATCGCACACCAAGACATTCTGGGGTTCATTCCGATCTCGCTCGCAACGCCTTCGCCTTCAGCGATCAGCCAGATCCCGTTCCTCGGCTTCGCCGACCCGGGCCTCGAACCAACGATAGTTGACGCGGCCGCCGGCCAGTCCAACGCCTTCGTCCACTCCGCGACGGCGACCTTCTGGATCGAATGGGTGAAGAGTGACGGGCACCACCATGGCCCGCATTATAACCACCACGACGAAGCATTGAAGTTCCTCGATCCGTTCCCCGGCGTATCCAAGTTTTTGCAATTGCAATATACCCAGACGGTGATCTTGAACTTCAACGGGGTTCTCTGGCCACACGTCTCCGTGGCGACGTTGCGGCAACAGTTTTGAAATCGCGCTCCGATTTTCATCAGCAAACGACGCTGTAAAGGCAGAGCCCCTGGCTGCGAACCGGCCGGGAGCTTACCCCGGTCGCTGATTGACAGCCTGCGGCGGCGGCGCGGCGGCCGGATCGGGCGGAGTTGGTATGTCAATGAACCCATGTCAAGGTTCACGGAGGCTGGTGCTATCTCTGCCGCGCCATTGATCGCTCCGGCGCGAGGATCGATGTAATAACCTGGGTTAAAACTCTTATCATTCTGATTCAGTATCATGTACAATTACTCAATCGAAAGTAAACGTCAGTCGCGGTCAGCAACCTCGAGACCCGCTGAACCTACCCAGAATTGCTAAAACGCGGTTGGCACTGGAGATGTAAGCGAAAGCTGGGACCGTGGCCTTTAGCCAAGTGTCAGCACGTGCGCCCGCTCGCCCCCTATGCCGCGATCCCCTCCACCGGCGGCAGCGGCGCTCGGCCGCGGATCATGTCGGACGCCTTCTCGGCGATCATCATGGTGGAGCTGTAGGTGTTCGCCGACGGCATGTTCGGCATGATCGAGGCATCGACCACGCGAATGCCCCTGCAAGCCCATGGACGCGCAACTGATCGTCCACCACCGAGGTCTTGTCCGTCACCGGCCCCATCCGCGCGGTGCCGATCAGGTGATAGGCGGTCGAGCCGTATTGACGGGCGTAGTCCAGCCACTCCTCGTCGGTGTGGACGTCGGGCCCGGGCAGTGCGTCGGACTCGAAATACGGCGCCAGAGCCTGGGTGTGCAGCAACCGGCGTGCCCAGTGCATGCCCTTGACCAGAACTCGCTGGTCCATCGGGTCCTTCAGGTAATTCGGCTGGATGATCGGATCGACAAATGGATCCACCGACCGCGCGCGGACATAGCCGATGCTCTCCGGCCGGTGCTGCCACACGCCGCACGTCATCCCCGGATAGTCGTCCAGCAGCCCGACGAAGCCCTGTTTATAGCTCGCGGGACTGAACACGCCCTGCAGGTCCGGCTGGCGCATGGTGTCCTCGGTCTTCCAGAACCAGTGCACGATCGACGGCGCCACCGCCAGGATGCTCGGTTTGCCCATCACCCAGCGCGCGATCTGGCCGATCAGGCCGAGCCCGTGCGACATCTCGTTCATGGTGCGGACGTTCTTCACCCGAGCGACGACGCGGGTCGAGTAATGATCGCGGAAATTCTCGCCCACCGGCAGGTCGGCGATCACCTCCACGCCCAGGTTCTGCAGCAGCCAGGCTGGCCCGACGCCCGAGATCTGCAGCAGTTTCGCCGTGTTGGCGGTGCCGGAGGAAACGATCACCTCCTTCCGGGCGAATACCTCCCGCCGTACCGACCGGTCACGGTCGTTCACATAGCGCACGCCGGTCGCCCGCGTGCCGTCGAACAGGATCCGGGCGGCGCGCGCATCGGTCCGCACCTCCAGCCGGCCGGTCGCCCGCGCCGGATGCAGGAACACCCGCGCCGCCGAGTGCCGGTATCCCCGATGGATCAGGCGCTGGAAGTAGCCGACGCCCATCTGGTTGTCGCCGCTGTTGTAGTCGACGCAGCGCGGCATCCCGAGTTCCTGGGCGCCCTCGATGAACGCCTCCATCGCCGGGTGGATCCAGTCGTTGTCGGTGACCGGCAGCTTGCCCGCTCGCCCGTGGATACGATCGTCGCCGACGCCGAGGCGCCGCTCGCCGCGCTTGAAATAGGGCAGAATATCGACGTAGCCCCAGCCGCGGTTGCCGCGCTGCGCCCAGTGGTCGAAATCCTCGCGCTGGCCGCGGTTGTAGATCATGCCGTTGATGGAACTCGACCCGCCCAGGGTGCGGCCCTGCGTGGTGGGGATGCGCCGGCCGTTGATGCCCTCGCCCGGTTCGGTCTGGAACTGCCAGGTGTAGGTCGGGTTGAACAGCATCTTGATGAAGCCGGCCGGGATGTGGATGTACGGGTGCCGATCGGGCGGCCCGCATTCCAGGACGCAGACGGTGACGTCTGGATCCTCGGTCAGGCGGCTGGCACAGGACAGATCCCGCGGCCCCGCTGCCCACGATCACATAGTCGAACGTATCTCCGCCGGATCCGCGTCCGCCGCCATCACGCTTCCCCTCTGCCGCGCCGGCTGTTTGATCGCCGGCGACTTCCATTCTATGCTGTGGCTTCAGACCAATCCAAGCCGGGGAGGAACGCGCATGGAGTATGTCTGCGACGCACCACGCAACCGCACCTGGTTCCGCCTTGTGACGGAAGGCGAAGCCGTGGCCGAATCTCTGGAAATGCACCATGCGGTGGAAAAGCACTACCGGCGGGAGCGCGAACGCGCCGTCGATGCCTTCCATCCGACAACGTCGGTGTTCATCGAGCAGGACATCAACAAGGAAGACCACATCCGGCGGGCGATGCCGCTGTTCCTGACGCTGCGTGACGAGGACGGCAAGGCACTGGTCACCGCTATGCTGCCGCCGAACGGCAAGACGGGGCGGCGGATGCATCATCGTCGGGCCCGGCAATGCCGATCCCTACGCCGAACACGCCGACGCGATCGCGGCGCTTGGTGACCATTTTGGGATCACACTCGACCGCGGCAGTTGTTACCCGTATCGTCGCTAGATCGCTAGGAGGATCGCCCATGGCCATCACGTTGGAAGAATTCGCCGCCGACTGTCACGCCGCCCTGAAGTCCCAGCCCGGCACGCCCGGTCGGCGAGCAGGTGCGCAAGCTGGTGGAGCAGGCGCTGGCGGATCCCGGAGTTCGTCGCCGACCTACATCCCGCCCGGCACGCCGGAGCGGCATCTGCTGTACGAGGATCGCCGAACTCGGGTTCGCGATCCTGGCGCACGGCTATGTCGGAGCCGAAGGGCAGCAAGCCGCACGATCACGGACCGTCCTGGGCGATCTACGGCCAGGCGGCCGGCGAGACGATCATGACCGACTGGGAATGCCTCGCCCGTCCGACCGATGGCGCGCCGGGAAAGGCGAGCGCGATCCGCGACTATGTGATGAAGCCCGGCGACGCGTATCTTTACGACGTCGGCGTGCTGCACTCGCCGGAGCGCAAGGGTGATACCCGCCTGCTCCGGATCGAGGGGTTGAACATGGCGAAGGTGAAGCGTTTCCCTTACGAGGCCGTCACGGTCGGCCAAGCCGCTGAATAACGCTGCCGCGCCACTTGGCACGGCAGCAACGGTGATCGGCATCGGGAGGCGAACGGCCCGGACGTGGCCGGCCTGACGGCGGAGCGTAACAACGCCCCGCCGCCTCGCCCTCGTCAACCTTGATTAGCCTGGTTGTTGACGGTGACGCCGACGTACAGCGGCTGACCGTTGCGGATCACCCGTAGCGCCAGTGCGTGGTCGGTGTTTAGCGCGGTCCGCATCGCCCGCGCGGCATCGGCTGGCGAACTCACCGCATGGGTTCCCACACCGACAATCACGTCGCCCGGTTGCAGACCGGCCGCTTCGGCCGGAGAGCCTGGCTGCACGCCCTGCACGACCGCGCCCTTCGTCCCGTCCGGGACATCGAGTTGGTTGCGCGCCTCCGGTGAAAGCGGCGCCAGCGCCAATCCTATCCGGGCATGATTACTGTTGCCCTCGTTGCTGTTGCTGGCGGTCTGCTCGCTGGGCATGGTGCCCACCTTCACGTCCACGTTCTTCGTCTGGCCGTCATGCAGAATTGTCAGATGGGCCTCATCACCCGGCTGGATGTTGGCGACATTCACGGCAAGGTCGCGTGGATTGGCGATCTTTGTACCGTTCACCGAACTCGATCACGTCACCCGGCTGCAGTCCTGCTCCGGAGGCTGGGCTGTCGGGCTGGACGCCGGCCAGCAGCGCGCCGTGGTTCACCTTCAGATGCATCGCCTGCGCCGTCGTCGGAGTGATTTCCTGCGCCTCGACGCCGACATAGCCGCGCACGACCTTGCCGTCCTTTTGGAGCTCACTGGCGACCGTCCGGATCATATCGGAGGGGATAGCGAAGCCGATCCCGACCGAACCGCCTGTCGGCGACAGGATCGCGGTGTTCATACCGATTACCTTTCCGTCCTGCGTAAACAGCGGACCGCCCGAATTGCCCGGGTTGATCGGCGCATCGATCTGGATGAACTGGTCATACGGCCCGTCGCCGATATCACGGCTGACGGCGGAAACAATACCGGCGGTCACGGTCCCGCCCAGACCGAACGGGTTGCCCATGGCGATAACCCACTCGCCCGGCTTCACGTTGGCGGAATTGCCAAGCTGGATGAATGGCAGCGGGTGGCCGGCATCCACTTTCAGAACGGCGATGTCGGTGCGGGGATCGGTGCCGATAACCGTCGCCGGCAGGACGGTTCCGTCATCGAGCGTAACGCTGAGGCTTCGGTCACCTTTGACGACGTGGTTGTTGGTCACGATTAAGCCGTTCGCGCTAATGATGAAGCCGGAGCCGCGTGCTTCGACCGAATGTTCCTGCTGCTGCGGCATGTTCGGAATCATCTGGTTGAACGGAAACGGGAGTTGCGGCGTCGCGTCGCCCGGGCCTTCGTCCATGGCGGCCGTCGGCTTGAGCTTGTTGGTGATGGACACAACGGCGGGCTTCACTTTGGCCACCAGGGCGGTAAAGTTAGGCAGAGTCTGCGGCAGGATCTGGGTTCCTGGCGGGTTGACCGGCGCCGGAGTGTCGGCCCAGACATACTGGGTGAGCGCGATGCCCCCCAGCGCGGTCCCGGCGAGCAACGTGGCTGCGAAGGCCGCTCTGGTTAGCGGATGGCGTTGGCGGTTCATAAGTGGCTTCTCCTGGTCCGGATGATGGTCTGCGAAACGCGGCCGACGGGGCGATGGTTCGGTTACCGCCACAGCATCGACGACATAGAGAACATGCGGGCACCGAGTTAACCGTTCCCTGGGCGGAGCGATTAAACTCGTGTCATTCAGGCCACAGTCACGAAGAAAAATAGAAGGGAGAATTGCGCTAGGAGCGATTCTGGCATGCTATCTCGTCGTTTCGAGATCGCTGTGCCGCCGAGCCGGGCGCGCTCGAAGGCCGCTTATTACTTGACCTTGCTTCAGGGCTGAAGGTGCGGATTCGACCAGCGAGCACGCAACAGCCCGTTTGGCGCAGCCGTTTGCCAGCGGGTTTTCGACTGCTTCGCCTGCTGAACGCCGGCCTTGTCGCGCTCGATACCATCGAAGCGGGGACTCAGCACGACGACATCGTTCTCCTTGCGCAGGCTCACCGAGTCCGCCGCGATCGCCGTCACTTCCCAGCCGCCGACGCGTTCGCTGTAATGTGCCACTACCGGTTTGGCGCTTCCCGTCGGCTGGAAAATTGCCACCGCCCCGTCGGGTGCCGCGATGATTCCCGTCAAACGGGGCATGCCTGGATCCGCGGCCACTGTGCCGGGTGCCGGCCTGCGATCGGGTGCGAACAGCGGCCGGGCAAGCGTCACGGTCATCCACTGATCAGACGCCCCTCTTGTCTGGCTGGCAGCTTTCCCCGCCGGCGGCTCCACCCGCTCGGCCGCGACGGCACCCCGGCCGACCGGGCCCGCGGTGCCGGCCCGATAGATCACTTCTGTCGCCACGACAACCACCAGTAGACCGCAGAGCAACCCCAGCAGGCGCGTCGTCATGCCCCGGCCTCCGCAACCGGCAGACCCACCGGTCCCAACGTCTCGTCGAAGCGCAGCAGGCGGCCGGCATTAGCCATGCCGATCAGTGTGCTGAGGTTGTGGAAGACGGCGGCGACGATGGCACCCTCCGCACCAAGCACGCCAGCCGCCGCCAGACCGACCAGAACGATGGTCCAGCCCAGCCCGATCGCCACGTTGACATGAATGGTCCGCCGGCACCGCCGGCTCAGGCGCAGGCAGGTGCCCAACCGCCGGAGATCGCTCGTCATCAACACGATGTCGGCCGAGGCCAGGGCGACATCGGTCCCCTGGGCACCCATCGCCACGCCCACCGCACCTACTTTCAGCGCCAGACTGTCGTTGATGCCGTCGCCAACGACGAGCGGACGATAACCCTCCCCCACCTCCCGCAGCACGCATTCCATTTTTTGCTCAGGCAGGGCTTCGGCGCGGATATCGGTCATGCCGAGGGCTTCGCCGATACGGCGGGCGACGCGGGCGCGGTCGCCGGTGAGAAGCACCTGTCGTTCCAGGCCGAGGGTCCGCAGGTCGGCGATCGCGGCGCTGGCCTCCGGGCGGGGTTTATCCGCCAGCAGCAGCCAGCCGAGGAAGCTCCGGCCGCGGCTCACCCCGACGATCGGTCCGTCATGTTCCGGCGGCTGAGTGGCTTGCACCCCCAACCGTGCGAACAGCTCAGCCCGGCCTAACGCCACGGTCTCGCCGTCCTCGATCGCCGTCACGCCGAGGCCGCCGGTTTCCTGCACATCCGACAGCATCACGTGATCCTCAGGCACCGCGAGCCGCGCCAGACCCCGGCTGACCGGATGGGAACTGCTGGAGCCGAGAGCCGCGGCGAGCCGCACGGTTTCAGCCTGCGACCAGATATTGCCACCCACTTCCACGCGAACCAAGAACATCTCCCCCGAAGTGATGGTTCCCGTTTTGTCGAAGACGACCGACGTCACCTCGGCCGCATGCTCCAGGAATGCCGATCCCTTGATCAGGATGCCGTGGCGGGCGGCGACGGCGATGGCCGCGATCGCTGTCGCCGGGGCAGCCAGCACCAGGGCGCAAGGACAGGAGGCGACCAGGACGGCCAGCATCGCCTGAGAAGATTGGGTGGTGAGCCAGGCGCAGGCCGCGATCATCAACACCAACGAGATGTAGGGGCCGGCATATCGTTCGAGCAGCCGCGTCACCGGGGGCTTCGCCTGCTCAGCGGTTTCCATCAGGGCGATGATCTTTCCCAGCGTGGTTTCCTGCCCGACCCGGCTGACCTCGACCACCAGATGGCCGTCAAGATTGATCGAACCCGCCAGCACCCGCTGGTTTACCCCCACCTCCGCGGGCACCGACTCGCCGGTGAGCGATGCGGTGTCCAGGCTGGATCGGCCGCTCAGCACCACGCCGTCAACCGGCACGCGATCGCCCGCGCGCAATTCGATGCGGTCGCCGACGCGGATCTGCGCGGTCGGCGTGTCTGAGATCGTGCCGTCGGCGGCGATCCGGCGGGTGGTGGTGGAGACCAGCCGGCTCATCGCGCGGATCGCTTCCTGGGAACCGAGCAGGCTGCGCTCCTCAAGGACGTGGCCGATGATCATGACAATTGGCAGAATGGCCGCGGTCATCAGATCGCCGGTCGCCCAGGCGGCAATCAGAGCGATCGCCACCAGCAGGTCGGTCATGCCATGCAGGGTCGGACGGACGACGCTGGCCCAGCCAGCCGACAACACGGGGATGGCGACCAGCACCGCAGCGCCGCCGGCCACGAGGTCGGCCAGATATTGTTCGTTCGGGAAGGCCACGCGCCACAGCACGGCGACACACAGCAGACCCGCGGCCAGCATCGACAGCAGCATGCGAAGGCCGAGCAACCATGTCGTAACCGTTCCAGTCAGCGAGACTGACCCGGTGTCGAAATCATCAAACGCCGCCGTCTCGGTGGTCGCGGTCATTCGTCGGGTCCCTGGATGATGAGAGGTTGGCCGCCCCGCATGTCCACTGTCGTAACGTGGCCGATCCGACGCAGAATGGCGCCGATACGGTCGCGATAATACTGGGCCAGCAGGCTGTCCCGGTTGACCGGGGTAATTTCATTGTGCAGCAGGCCCACATCCGCGGTTTCGGCGGCGGCGACGCGAACCTGTTCCTCGGCCGCGGCGACCGCCTCGCTGCGGCTGCGGTCAAGTGAGCGCTGTGCCTGCTGGGTGATGCGGGCCGCATCGGTGCGGGCGGCCGCCACGGTTTGATCGGCGATCTGCGACGCCGTCAGCACGTCGTCGAACGCGGCCTTGGCCAGAGGCGGCAACAAAGCCACGATATCGATCCGGCTGACCTCCACGCCGAGGTCGGCCCCTCGTCGCCGCAGTCCTGCCAGCCGGTCGTTGATCGCGGCCACCATCTCCCCACGCAAGGCCTGACGCCGGCCGGCGATGTCGGCGCTGGCGGGATGGGCGGGATCCTCGGGTCTGGCGACGAGAAAATCGTCCAGGTCGTGACTGGCGGCGATCATCGCCGCGCTCGCCCTGTACAGGCGCTGCAGGGCCGGATCGACATGCTCACGCGACAGCACATACGCCGCGGGGTCAGTGACCCGGTAATACAGGGTGGCATCGTACTGCACCACGCTGCCGTCGCCGGTAAGGAAATACTGACCGTTCCAGGCATCCTTCTGGCGCCGCAGCGTCACCACGTCGTCGGGCTGGCGCACCATGTAATCCGTCTCCGAGGACGGCCCGGAATTCAGCGGTACGGCCATTTTCAGTGCGACCTGACGGTCGTATGCCGGTACCATGGTGATCTGCTCGATCGGGTTCGGCCAGGCCAGCACCAGCCCGGCCTCGCGAACGCGCTCGATCTGGCCAAACCTCAGCACCACCGCTCTGCTGTCAGGCGGCACCTGCCGCAGATCGCCAACCGACCAGCCGATTGTCAGCAGCAGCACCGCGACAAAGCCCGCGCGAAAGCCAAGCCGTACGCCCTCCGCGAGGCCGAAGCCCGCGCGCGGCTGCAGGTCGGTCGTCACGGAGATTTCCCCTCGGCCGGGGCGGGTGCAGGCGGCAAAGGGCCGGTGCCGCTGAGCCGCCAACCCGACGTGGCGGGTGGCGACGACGGCTCCGGTGAGGGTCCCGCAGGCGGCGAAGCCGCTGCCGGCGGCCCTTCGACCAACGCGCGGAACGGTTCGGCGTCGGTGCGGAGGATCACGCGGGTTTTCGGGCCAACCGTCGCCCCCAGGGTATCGAGCGACCGTAACAACGTATAGAGCTGCGGATCGACGGCATAGGCGGCGGCATGGATCGCCGCCGCCTTCTCCCGTCCCTTCGCCTTGATCTCGGCAACCTCCTGCTGCGCCTGTGCGGCGATGAGGCGCGCATCGCGGGAGGCATCGGATCGGATCGCGGCCGCTGTGCGCAGCCCGTCGGCGGTGCGCTGGGCTGCGACCGTCTCGCGCTCCGCACGCATCCGGGCAACCGTTGCCGCGAGGGTTTCGGCCGGCAGGCTCAGGCGCTCCACCCCGGTCTGGACGATGCGGATACCGTAGGTCTCTAGCACCTGTTGCGCCAGGTTGGCCTGCAACTGCTGCTCAAATGCGACGAACCTTTCCTTCTTCTGGTCAGTGTTGACGAGATCAGTCAGGCTGAAGTTGCTGGCCGTCACCTGCAGCGTGGACCCCATGAAGCTGCGAAGCTGGCGGGCGATGTCGTCCGGATCGCGGCGCCCGGCGCGCAGGAACTGCTCGATATGGGCGGGATCGTCATCCACCTGCCAGGCAAGATAGGCCTGCACCAGGATGCGCAGCCCCTCCTGCGTGCCGACATCCTGCAATCCGCTGGAGGTCGTACGCAGCCGCAGGTCCACCGGGATCGTCTGCTCGATCGGCGCCGGAATCTTCCACGCCAGCCCGGGCTGGGTCAGCACGCGGACCGGCCGGCCGAACTCGGTGACGACCACCGCCTGCCCCGGACCCACCATCGATCAACGACGACGCCACGCCTGCCGCGACCAGCACCACGAGGGCGAGGGCGACCCGTAAAGCCAGTTTCAACCGCGACTGGGTCATGGCATCTTCTCCGTTCCGCTTGGGTGGCGCTCCAGGTCATCGCGGACCATGCCGGGCGGGCGCAGGTCGATCGTCGGCAGGTTCGCGCCGGTCAGTCGATGATCGACGATCTCAAGCGGCACGTTGGCCAGCGCCGCCTGCACATCACTGAAGTAGCGTTCCAGCAGGAAGGGCCGGCTGGCGGCCCGGTAGGGACGATCGTCGGCGGTGATGTCGGTCAGATCGACCCGCGCCGCGCTGACGGTTTCCGCCGCCGCTGCGGTTGCGTCGTCGGTGGCGCCATGGGCATTCAGCTGGGCGACGCTGCGCGTCGTCTTGGCTCGCCCCCGTTCCGTGGCAATCGAGGTTGTCGCCTCGATCTCGGCTGCCTGGACATTGCGATAGGCGGATGCCGCTCCGGCTGGCGGATGGATGGTCTCGATGGTAACCGCAACGACATCGATGCCGCTTCCGATCCGTGCCAACGCCTGCCGCAGCCGAACCCGCAAGTCCCTCGCGATAACCCCCTGGCTCTCACCCAGGACGCTCGGCAACGTCCGCGACGCAAAGAACTGGGCGAGCAGGCGGCCGGCCAGCGAGCGGACCAGGGCATTCGGGTCTTCCTCGTGATAGAGGGCGGCGCGGGCGTCAGTATCCCTCAAGCCGATCCGGTACAGCACGCGCACGCTGGCACTGACCGTCTGGAAGCTCTGCCGGTTCTGCTCGCTGCTGGCAATGATGTACGACACGTCTGTAGGCTGCTTTGAGTCCCACAGGCGGTTGGCGGTAGCCGGCGGGTCACCCTCGGCGGTGGACGTGTCGGGAACTTCGGCGGGGGCGCCCTGGTCGCCATAGCTGAGCAACGCCGAATGGATGACGCCGAATTCGACATGACGCACAACACCAAACGGCCAGGGCAGCACGAGGTGGAGACCCGGCTTCAGGATCGTGGCGGCGCTGCCGAACCGTTCGTAGGCGCCGCGCTCGTTCAGGTCGATACGGGTCACCCCGGTCAGAAACCAGCAGAAGAGGAGCATCAGCAGGGCGACAGGTGCCGCCGTCGCCCGCATGAAGCGGAGTGCCCAGCTGCGGGAGAAGTCCATGCCAAACTCTGACCGGACGGCGTTGGCCATGGCGGCGGGCGACAGCGACCGTCCGCTCATGATCCGGGCCAGGATGCTGCCGATCGTGGCGCGGGCGGCGATGCTGTCAGGCGGCGGCAGGAACCGGGTCGCCAGCACGCGCAGGGACAATTCCAGGCAGATCAGCAGCACGATGCTCGCGAGGCCAACCCGTGCCCAGTGGAGTGTGCCGAAGTTGAGAGACGCCGCGAGCAGCAACACCGCCTCGGCACCCAGGAAAATCACCGGCAGGAAGAGCAGCGCCCGCAGGTCGTCGCATTCGGGCAGCCGTTCCGTTGTGATCGTAGCGAAATAGCGCTCCGCCAGCAGCCAGGGGGTCCCCAGCAGGAGCAGGACGCTGGCCAGGGTGAATCCGCTGGCGGCGCCCAGAGAGTCGGTTTGGCGCGGCGGCCAGTCGACGAGGACCACATAGGCCGCACCGGCGGCGAACAGCAGAATGACGATGGTTTGCGGCCAGCCGGAAACCTGCCGCGGGTTCAGATTGGCGGCGGTTCCGCGCAGGGCCGTCGCGTCACGCTGGCGAGCCAGTGTGATGCAGAAACATGCCCAGAGACCAAGCCCGGCGAGCATCAGGGCTCCGGTCGTGATACCGGCGAAGCCCGGCGGCTGGAAGGCGGAGAACCAGAACAGCCCGCCCCGATGGTGAAGCGCGCAAAGGCCGCCGGCGGCGAGAACGGTCAAGGTGCCAAGCCACGAAAGTGGCCGAACCAGCCCGGCGGCGGCGACGACATGCGGAGGAAGAACAGGCTGCCGCCTTTGCAGGGCCGGGTCATGAGCCGTCATACGTATCGAACCTTGCGCGCTTGATGGCCGAACCGAAAAAACAAGACCCTGCCGCCTGGAAGCAAAGGCGGCAGGGCTGCTTTTGGTACGTCCGATGTCTCAGTGGAAGTCGAACATATCCATCAGATCGCTGATGGCCGGGGGATTGACAGGGACGTAGGGATTGGACGAACGGCTGATCGGGTTCGCCAGATTATCCCGGCCGTTGGCCGACACCGGCGGAAGATGCCAGTTCTTCTCGACGAACTTCAGGAAGGACACATGATCGGCATAGCTGTGCACGACCTTGCCGCCCGTGGCATAGGGTGACACCACGATCATGGGAATGCGCGTGCCATCGCCGAAGAAGTCGAGCGGCTGGATATAGCCGGAGTCATAGTATCCACCGCCCTCATCGACTGTGATGATAATCGCGGTGTGGGCCCAGAGGTCGGGATTATGCTGAACTTCGTCGATGAGCTTGCGCGTGAAGGCCTCGAACAGATCGAGCTTGGATGAAGCCGGGTGGCCATCCAGCAGGCCGTCCGGCTTCACGATTGAAACCGCTGGCAGAGTGCCGGCCTTGATGTCGGCTTCCAGGTCGGGCACGTCCGCGAGATGGGCCTGACGCTGCGCGGCGCTGGTCATGATCGCGGTTTCATACAGGAACGGGTTGCAGATGTTGCAGTAGAGTGACCCAAGTTCGCTGTTCGGGTCCTTGACGTAGTTGTCCCAGCCCGCGCCGTAGTATTTCCAGGAGACGTTGGCTGCGTTCAGGGTGTCGCCGATCGTAGGGACAGGCGAGGGCGGAACGGTGAAGGTCGAGGTATTGACGGTGCCGTCGCCGTAGTAGCCCGGATTGTAGTTGTTCAGGATGTAGTAAGCGCCCTCCTGACATTTCGTCGCTGGGGTGTACGGCAGGCTGGCAAGATAAGTCTCCACCTCGCTGACGCCAGGCTGACTCATGTCAGAGCAGTTGCTGTATGAACCGCCGCTGTAGCCGTCCTGGATCCAGTAGTTGTTGGTGCCGGGCTGGGGGTTCGGATTCTCGATCTCGTTCGCCGGCGGCGTCGCCATGTGGCCCTGCCCGTCGGTGTAGTAGATCGCCAGGCCGGTGCCGACAGCAATGTGATTGGCGCCGGTGCCCCCCATGACCGCCTGGTGGTAGTTATCGTTGATGGTGTACGTATCGGCCAGGTGCTTGATCCAGGGAGCGTCTCCGTTGGCCATGTTGAAGAAGGCCATCGACGTGGAGCCTTCACCGGTCGTCTGGTTGGTGAAGTTCGCCGGCTGGGTCTGCCCGTTGCTGCCGGTGCCGACCGTGGTCTCGACCCAGGGGAACAGTTTGCTGATGCAGCCCGAGGGGTTGGCGTCCGTGGCATTCGCGGTCGAACAGTCCGCCTGCTGCCACATCTGATAGAATCGATGCACCGGGCTGGAGGCGTAGCTGTCGTACGGCAGCGTGCTGCTGGTGAGCTGCCAAGGGCCATTCGGCAGGTTCGTTGCATTGGGAACGCGTGTATCGACGCTGTCGTTCGGCAAGCCGGTGGCACCGGTGGTCAGCAGCTTGTAGGCGCTCTTCGGCAGGCCGTCGTTAATCTGCTGTTCGGTGTTGGCGACCGCGGCCAGCGTCGCGAACGGCGGGGGATTTTCATCGCTCGCGGCTGTGGGCGCACCGTCGGTCATGGCAGGCGGCAGCACGGAATACGGCGTTTGGCCTGGCGGACTCAGTTGGTAGGCCGTGGTGACCGATGCCTGGTTCTGTGCCGCCTTGGAATAGTTCGGCCCCGGAGTCCCGTCCGCTTTGACGATGCCCTCGGACAGGAGGTTGTTTATGGTCTGACCGGGCTTCGGGGTGTAGGTCGCGAATACGTGGTCGAAGCTGCGGTTCTCCCCGATGACGTAGATGACGTGCTCGATGGGCGTCTGGGGGTTGTGTCCGCCCTTGTTCTGAGGCTGCTCCGCCACTGCTTGCCAAACCGGAGCCAGGGTCATCGAGGTAAACGTTATCGCCGCCATCGCACTGCTCATCGCAGGCGACGGTCGCGAACAGCGAAGTCGCTTCATTTGATAATTCCTCCTGATACGCGCGCAGGGCCGCGGGACGCGGCCCCAGGTCATTTCGCCGGCATGAAAAGTGCCGGCGAAAACCGTCTTTTCAGACGCACGCAAATTACGGCCGGCCCATGACAGTTGGGTTAAAGTGCGGTTGCCATTTGCTGACTTGAAAGAAATGCACGCAGTCGTGATCCAGGGCAGAAGGTCAGATCGGTTCCGGTCCGGTTCCGGCTCGGAGATGATACGCATTCGCGGTTCTTATATTCGGTGGAAACGATCGAACCCGACTCCGATCATGGGCCGGAACCCCCTGCCGCCGGCCTGATGCCATACACCACCATGGAGGCCTGGATCGGCATCACGATCGGATGGGCGGCGGTGACGGGACTGCGGAAGCGCGCATCATCGATCAATATGAGCGTCGACGATTGCTCGACCGAGCGAACCAGTTCCATCAGCACGGGCCATGACGCGTTGAGGCTGATCCGAAGGGCAACCTTGTGCCAGTGAACCGAGACGGGTTCCGGCGGCAGGGTCTCCACGGCGGTCAGGCTGGCTCCGGCATCCGCGGCGATTTTTTGCAGCCGCTGCTGCAGATTGGCGGCCGCGATGGCATCCGAATCGCCGGGCAGCATGATCGTTGCGTTTGCCTCCCCAGCGGCATTCTTATCAGCCGACGCCGCCCTCCACGCCGGAAGACTTGCCGCCAGATCGCGCATGTGGACCAGCACCTCCTGGCGCTGTTCGAGCAGCGCCTGCCGGTCGCAGAACCATGACCACGCCGGATCGAGGATCCCGAACCAGATCACGACGAGACCGAAAACACCGATACCGGCCGCGAGCGCCTGGCCCCGGCGGCCGTTCAGCCAGGCCTCGGCGATCATCGCGCGATACTCGCGCGGATCGAGAACACATCGGTCGTGGCGCCCTCGATACGGATAACCGGAGCCGCGAAGGCAGCGTCCCGGATGGCCGGATCGGCCGACAGCGCGCTGATCAAGCGCGCCGCCGCTGCCGAACGTCCGCCGAGCGTCATCTGCCGATCACGTAACGAAAAGTCGGTCAGGTAGGTATCGTCCGGAAGAATGCGAGTCACCGTCGCCAGTATCCGCAGCAGATCGCCGGTGCGGCCCTTCTCCCCCGCCAGCACCTCCTGTCCGGCGCCGCCGGCGGTTATGCCCTGACGCAGCGCCTCCACCTGCCTGACCGTGGGCTGAAGGTCATCGATCGCCGTGTTGGTGGCATGGAGCGCGAGTTCCTGCAGAAGCACCGGAATCACCAAGGCGAGCGCGGCGAGCCCGGCACAGGTCCAGGCGAGACCGCGATACAGCAACTGACTGGTCGAGCCGCCCGTTTCCTCCTCGATCGCTACGAGACGCGGCCGCTCCGCCCAATCCGTCTCGATGAAATGCGCCGCGATGCCGGCGCTCCGCAGGTCGTCGAGCGCCGCACTCACGGAGGTCTTCGGGATAAGTGTCAGGGTGACGTCCGTCCGGCTCTTGTCCCCCGGCTTCGGATGCGCGTCCCACCGCCAGAACACATCATTGGCGGTGAACGGCGTAATCCGCGCGATCTCGTATCGGAGCAACTGGTCCAGCTCCCGCCGTGGCGTTGTCGGCACCGTGTGGTGCTTTCGCAGCACCACCTCGGGCGGCGGTCGCAGATACACGCGTTGGCGTGTCACAAGCCGTGCCGCACCGCCGAGGGTGACCGCCTGCTGCCGGCCCTTGTGACGCACGGATACGGATATGTTCCGGTCCGTATCCATATCTATAACGATACCATCCGCGGCACCGGCGCGGGATTTCGTCCAGGATGCAGGCAGCAACTCGGTGATCCGGGCGGTCCACCAGGAAAAAAAACTTTCCAGCATTGGGGTAGATCCCTGCACGCGTGACACAACAACACCGTTCGTGGACGCCAAAGGCATCTATCACCGCCCCGGTTCCCTGTCGACGGGACGACGACAGCCCCGTGCACGAGGATCCCCCGGGCCCCGAAACACAAATATTCTGCTCAAATAACAATAAGACGCGCCCATGTCAGTCAGCCTTCACGTCGCGAACGACCACGCGTCCGGTCAGCCAGTTCGCCGAGATCGCAATCCGCCGGCCGCCGGCCGCGAGCAGGAGCGTGGTTCCCGATGACCCACCATCCGGCATGAAGATCACCTGCGATGCGCCCAGCGCCTCGCCTGGCGGCAACAGCCAGGGCGCGCCGCCATCGACCGCGAAACCGTCGCCGGTCGTGACGACAGACACATCGCGGTCCTGGGCTATCGCGCGCGACCGCGCGAGGCGCAGGGCCGACGTCAGCGCCCGGACGGTGGCTTCGGTATTCAGACCAGCGCTGTGCCAGGGCTGGCGAACCAGCACCAGACCAGCGATGAAACCCATGATGACGATCACCACGATCATTTCGATCAAGGTGAAGCCCGCCTGGTTGCACCTCGCCTGCATGATCCGGTTCTAATTCAGGTCGTGCACGACGAACCCACCGTGCAGGATCCGAATTTCGAACCCATGCGCGAGGCATTGCCTGATCCGCCCGTCGCCCGGACGCGTGGCGTCATAAGGAGCGAACTGGACGCAGACCTGGCAACGCACCACGCCAGGGTCGGCTGTCGGCGTCTCGGTGACAAGTTCCGGATTAACGTAAGTATAATAGTCCTGGTCACGGATTTCGCGGCTCATCTCATCCACGACGGATGGCTCCCGGCACACGGGGCCGGGGCCTCCCGCGATCGCCGGCCCGGTGACACCCGACGAGACCAGCATGACGGCAACGACCAGCCAGGACCTCATCACGGCCTCCCGAAGGACGGATCCAGCAGGCCGCCGTACAGCCAGACCAGCCAGAACGCCAGAGCGATGCAAGGACCGAACGGGATGCGTGTCGCGGACGTCACCGTTCGGCCTGTCAGAGCCAGTCCCAAGGCCGCCAGCAAACCCGTGACCGCACTGCCCAGCACCACGAAGGGCAGCAGGGGCAGGCCACACCAGGCACCTGCGGCCGCGATCAGTTTGGCATCGCCGCCGCCCATCCCGTCGCGGCCGCGCAGGCGACGATAGCAGAGCGCGATCGCCTGAAACGAAAGATATCCCGCCGCCGCCGCCAAACAGTGTTGTGTGAGTTCGCCCGGAGCGGAGACGAACGTCACCGCCAGCCCGGCCAGCAGCAACGGCAGGGTCAACAGATCGGGCAGCAGGAAGCTGGTCCAGTCGATCCAGGCCAGGGTCAGCAGCGTCCAGCCGAGGCCGCAGTCCACCCAGGGCCAAGCGGGGTCCTGACTCACCAGCACCGCCCAAAGCGCGACCCCGACCGCGGCGACCTCGACGGAGGGATGAAACAGCCCGATCGGCCGCCGGCAGTGGCGGCAGCGGCCGCGCAGCAGTGCGAAACTTGCAAGCGGAACCATGTCCCACCCGCTCAGCCGCGTTTCGCATGATTGGCAGGACGACCGCGCGAACACCACCGGCGCGCCGGCCGGCAGACGCCGGATCAGCACGCCCATGAAACTGCCGATGAATGGGGCGGCCAAAACCGTCCAGGTGGCGTCTTCAACGTCGATCACATGACATCCCTGTTTTGCAGCTGTCGGCTCGCTGACGTGTCACTTGCCCGCGGTTTGGCTACCACCTATTCGAAACACCCCGTAAAGTGAAGTGGCCCGAATGGGAACAACCGTCATCAAACAGCAACTTGACGCACTGGGCGAAATACTGGTTCGGCAAGGTCATTGTGATAACAGAACGCTGGATCGTGCCCGACGGGTCGCCGCCGAGTCCGATCAGCGGCTGGACGCCGTGCTCATCCAGCTCGGTCTGGTGTCAGAGCGCGGCCTCGCGGACGCCTATGCCAATCTGCTGGCGCTTCCCATCACCCCGCCAGACCGCTATCCGTCGGCGGAACCGGTGCTGCCCGACCGCCTGAGCGCCGCATTCCTGCGCCACGCCCGCGCAGTGCCCCTGGCCGCGGATGACTCGACGCTGACGCTCGCCGCTGGCGACCCGCTGGATCCGTTCACCCTGGCCGCCGTCGCGGTTGCCACCGACCGCCGGGTCCGGCTGGAAGTCGCGGTTCCGATCGAACTCGAAACCGCACTGAACCGGCTGTATCCGGAAGACGATCAGGTTGCGCCCGACAGCGAAGCCCCGCTGGAGGACGACGCTGAACGGCTGAAGGACCTTGCCAGCGAGGCGCCGGTGATCCGCCTGGTCAACCTGCTGATCACCCGGGCGGTGGAGACGCAGGCCTCCGATATCCACATCGAGCCCTTCGAAGATCGGCTTCGTGTGCGATATCGGTACGATGGCGTCCTGCACGAGGTCGAATCGCCGCCTCGCAATCTTGCCGCGGCGATCACCTCCCGCATCAAGATCATGGCGCGTCTGGATATCGCCGAACGGCGGATGCCACAGGACGGGCGGATCAAGATGGCGGTGCGCGGCCAGGATGTGGACTTCCGGGTGTCAACCATCCCTTCGCTGCACGGCGAGACGGTGGTTCTGCGTATTCTCGATCGCACCGCCGTCGTGTTCGACTACGCGCGCCTCGGACTGTCGCCGGCCGTTATTCGCAAGTTCGGGACGGCACTGGAACTGCCGAATGGGATCGTGCTGGTCACCGGACCAACGGGCAGCGGCAAGACGACCACCCTGTATACCGGGCTGCTGGCGCTCAATGCAGTCACCCGGAAGATCGTCACCGTCGAGGATCCGATCGAGTACCAGCTTCAGGGCATCAATCAAATACAGGTGCGGTCGCAGATCGGGTTGACTTTCGCGAACTTGCTGCGATCCATCCTGCGGCAGGATCCGGACGTGATCATGGTTGGTGAAATCCGCGACGGCGAGACCGCACAGATCGCGGTGCAGGCAGCGCTGACCGGACATCTGGTGCTTTCCACGCTGCACACCAACTCCGCCGCGGCGGCGGTTACCCGGCTGCGCGATATGGGTGTCGAGGATTACCTTCTGACCGCCGTTCTGCGCGGCGTTATGGCGCAGCGGCTGATCCGCCGGTTGTGCCCCGACTGCCGACGGACCGAGCCGGCGGCGCCGGAGTTGGTCGAGCGCTTCAAGCTCGATCGCCGCACTGTGCACAGGCCAATTCTTCTCTCCCGCGCAGTCGGATGCCCGGCCTGCCGGCAGACCGGTTATCGCGGACGAGCCGCAATCGCCGAATTCCTGGAGATGGGGCCTGAGATCGAGAGGCTGATCTTCTCGCGCGCCGATCACAGCACGATCGAACGGACGGCCGTTGCGGGCGGCATGGAGGTCATGTTCGACGCCGGCCTCGCCGCGGCGCTGGCTGGCGACACGACGATCGAGGAACTTTCGCGCAGCATCCGAGCGGATCCATGACGACGTTCCGGTACACCGCGATCGGCACGCGCGGCCAAAGGCTGACCGGCCTGATGGACGCGGCGACCGAGGCGGAGGTGATCGCCCGACTGCAACGCCAGGGCACCATGCCTGTCCGGGCCGAACCGGCGGACAAATCCTCCCGCTGGACGGGTCTGCTGAACCTGGACCTGGGCGGCCGACGCGGTCTGCGCAAGCAGGACGTCGCCGACCTGATCCGGGAACTGGCAACGATGCTGTCCGCCGGCCAGGACCTCGACCGGGCGCTCCGCTATATGCAGGAGACCGCGCCCGCCCGTGTACGGCCGACGATGACAGGACTGCGCGATGCGGTGCGCGACGGCAGCCCGTTGTCGACGGCGATGGCGCGCTATCCAGGTAGTTTCCCCGCCATGCATGTGGGCCTGGTCCGCGCCGGCGAGGCAGGCGGCAACCTGGGACCCACCCTGGCGCGCATCGCCGACTTGCTGGATCGGCAACGGGCGCTTGCATCCACGGTCACGTCGGCGATGATCTATCCCGCCGTCCTGCTGGTCGCGATGATCGGCGCGGTCACCCTGCTGTTGACCCAGGTGCTGCCGCAGTTCGTACCGATGTTCGAGCAGAGCGGGGCTGCGCTGCCCGCCTCCACCCAGTTCCTGATCTCGGCCGGCGCCTTCGTACAGGCTGACGGATCTCTGATGCTTCTGGCGATTATGGCGGCTGTGCTGATTGGCCGGACGGCGTCGCGACAAAATCACGTCCGGCTGGTGGTGGATCGCATACTGTTGCGCCTGCCGGTCATCGGAGGCCTGATGAAGGAGGTGCTGGCAGCCCGGTTCACCCGGGTTCTGGGCACCTTGCTGCTGAATGGCGTCGCGCTGATCCCGGCACTGGCGATCGTACGTGACGCCATGGGCAACCGAGCCGCTCGGATTGCCGTGGAGCGGGCCAGCCTGACCGCGCGTGGCGGCGGATCGCTGTCACCGGAGCTGGAAGCCGCCCAGGTGTTCCCGCCGCGCATGATCCACCTCCTGCGCCTGGGCGAGGAAACCGCGCAACTCGCCGCGACTGCCCTGCGTGCCGCGGACATCCATGAAGAGAAGACCCGCCTCGCGACCCAGCGCCTGACCTCCCTTCTGGTGCCCGCCATGACGATCCTGATGGGTCTCGCGGTGGGCGGGATCGTGGCATCGCTGATGACCGCCATGCTTAGCCTCAATGATCTTGCGTCCGGATGAAGGGCTTCACCCTGCTGGAGGTGGTGGTGGCGTTGATCATCGCCGGCGTGGCCGCGGTGGCGTTGTTTGAAGCCGCCGGAAGCGGTCTGCACGCAACGCGGACCGCGGCGATGTACGATCAGGCCATTGTCCGGGCAAGATCGCGTCTGGCCGCCGCGACGCATGGCGCGAGGCTGACGCCGGGCGACCAGCGCGGCGATGACGGCGGAGGCTTTCGGTGGCGCCTGCGCGTGGCCCCGGTGGCAAGCGCGCTGCTCCGCCCGGTCGGTTTGGCCGGCGCACACGCGGTAACCAATCATAAGGTGGTTCTCTATGGCGTGACCGTATGGGTGGGATGGAATGATGACGGCACGCAGCGGCAGGTCCGGCTGGATACCGAACAGGTCGGCGGATGAAGGCACACGGGGCGTCTGGGTTCACCTTGCTCGAGATCGTGGTGGCGCTCGCGGTCTTCGGCTTCCTCCTGGTCGGGCTCAGTCAGACCGTCCACTTCGGGCTGACCGCCTGGCGGAAGGACGTTCGCATTTCCGACGGCAAGACCGATCTTGAGGCGGTTGATCGCAGCCTTCGCTCGATCATCGAGAACCTCGCGCCCGCCGACGAGTCAGCGCGGCCGTCGTTCGACGGCACGGCACACTCGCTGACCGGGCTCAGCCGGCTGCGCGTGCCGGGTTCGGGAATGGTGCCGGTAAGGGTCGAGGCAGGACTCGCCGTTTCCGGCACGCGGCTCGTGCTCCGCTGGCGGCCCTACCATCATTGGGACCCGTTCGGACCTCCCCCGCCGCCGCGCGAGACCGTGCTGATCGGCGGCGTCGCCCGCCTTGCTATCGAGTACTGGCAGCCTTCGGGACGCTGGACATCGAGTTGGCAGGAACCGGGCCTTCCCCTGTTGATCCGGCTTCGTCTGACGTTCGCCGGTGAGAACGCCCCGCACTGGCCCGATATCGTCGCCGCGCCGCTGTTGTCGCCGCCATGACCGATCTCCGGGACGGGCGCCGGATGGGACGCCAGAGGGGATTCGCCCTGCTTATCGTCCTCTGGACGGTGGGATTTCTCGCGCTGCTTGGAACGCAGATCCTGGCAAGCGGGCGATCGGACACGCAACTGGCGGAGAACCTCAAACAGGAAGCCGTGCTGCAGGCGGCGGCCGACGGTGCGGTCGCCGATGTCGTCTTCTCCATCCTGGCAGCCCACGATCCGCGCTTCCATCCGGACGGCCTGCAGCGGGAGATCATGATCGGCCGAACGCCGGTCCTGGTACGTGTCGGGATTGAAAGCGACCGGATCAATCTGAACCGCGCCTCGCCCGCGCTGCTGCGTGCACTGATCATCGACGTGGGCGGGTCCCCTCCCGTGGCGGAACGTCTTGCCACCGCCATCGCCGACTGGCGCACCGATGGGACCGACACGGGCGCAGGCGCGGCGCAGGCGCCGCAGTATCGCGCCGCCGGGCTCTCCTATGGCCCGGCAGGAGCACCGTTTCAAAGCGTCGGCGAACTCGCGGACGTCATCGGCATGACCCCTGCCTTGTTCGAACGCCTGGCGCCACATCTGACGGTGCTGACGACCGACGATCCGGACGTCAATACCGGCGATCCGGTCGTTGCCCGAGCGCTGGCCGACGTCCAGGGCGTGACCGAAGTCACGAACGGGTTGCAACAGCCCGATGACGATGAGGTTCTGCGCATCGTCGCGACAGCCCTGGGCACGGACAATTCCCGGTACGTATCCGTGGTCATCGCGTCAGCAGACTTTCAGGGCCCGACGCCGCAGGTGAACATTTTGGCGCGTGAGCGCGTCAGTCGCGACGCTGGCGGAGCCGTCATTGCCTCCGGTTTCTGATGCCGCCGCTCGTGCCGATAGCAAACTTGAATGTTTTCCGTTAGGTCATGAAGCACCAAGTCCCACGCAGCCACGACTGTGTGATTAACCATATTGTAATACCAACCACGGGAGTGATGACCTATCCCGTTCGGCCAATGGAGGGCAGCATGATGCCGAGGCGGTTTCGACCGGATAGCAGAAACGCCGATTGTGTTCATTCTGGTGTCGGCCGGACAACATATCTCGGACTTGCCACCATGGCGCGAAGAACTGCTGCCGTACACATCAGCAAGGCTTTGACCTGCCAGTTTCTCCCGCGCTCCTGACTGTACATCCCTGAAAATCAGGTCATCTTCTTGCTTATGCGTAAGTTACGCTGCCGAAAGGCGCCCTTCGCTCACAGCAGGCGGCCGAGTTGGTCGCTCGCGTTTCTTCTCGGCGTCATCCAGATGTCCGGCTGCAGCCGCCCATCGCCGCCTGCGATTCCGGCGCTGCCCCCGCTGCCGCGCGGCGGGGCCGCTGCACCACCACGTATCAACGGTGCGATCGGCTCGCCGGACGCGCTGCCTCCGTCCGACGCTGCCTATGGCGTGGTTGGCGGCACCGGCACGGGATCATCCGCCCAATCCCGGTTGGAGCAAGCCCCAGGCAATGTCAGCCTGGATTTCGCTGATACTGACATAAGGGAGGTTGTGGCCCAGATCCTGGGAACCATACTCAAGGTCAACTACATGATCGATCCGTCGGTTCATGGCACCGCGACGTTGCACACCGTCCGGCCCCTCAACCGGTCCGAACTCCTGCCGACGCTCGAGTCACTCCTCGCCGAGAATGGTGCCGCGCTGGTGACAAACGGTGTGCTGTATCGTGTGGTGCCAATCGCACAGGCCATGGCGACGGCAGCGAGCGAGGCAGGAACAGCTGGAGCGGTCGTGGTCCCACTGCAATACGCCTCAGCCGAGGATCTTGCCAAGGTTTTGCAGCCCTATGTGGGGCAAGGCGGCAAGATCGCCGCTGAACCCGGCCGCAATGCTCTCCTCGTTTCCGGCGAGCCACAGGCGCGTGAAGGTCTGATTGGATTGATCAAGGCGTTTGACGTCGACGTTCTCGCCAGACAATCCTACGCGGTGCTGCCGGTCAGCAACGGGGACGTCAAGGATTTCGCCTCGGCCTTGCAGGACGCATTCCGCGGCCAGAATGGTGGTGCCTTGTCGGGCCTCGTGCGAGTGATCCCATTGTCACGCATCAATGCCGTTTTGGTGGTTTCACCCCAGCGCCATTACGTCGACGAGGCTCGGCGTGTTTACACGTTGATCGATCGTGCTCGCCGGCGGACGCTGCGGAGTTGGCACGTTTACTACCTGCAGAACAGTCATTCCGAAGATGTCGCCTATGTCCTGCAGCAGGCGTTCACTCCGAATAATGTGACGGCCCAACCGACGGCCCGAGGTCAGACCCAGACGGCATCACTGGCCGGCCCCGGCGGACAGACAGGCAGTTTGTTCGGGGGAGGCGGTGGAAGTTCTATCGGGGGAACAACCGGAGGTCTTGGGCAATCCAATTTGTCCGGTGGTCTCGGTGGGTTGGGTACCAGCGGTATCGGTGGTTTAGGTGCGAGTCAGTCCACGGCTGTGCAGCCAGGTGGCGCCGCCCCGTCGCGGGCTCAGCCCTCGCCAGGCTCCACGGCAAATCCGCTTCTGGGCGGCCTTGAGGCCGGTGGAAGCGAGACGGGCACTGACACTCTGAGGGTCATTCCCGACGACCAGAACAATTCCATACTGGCCTACGGAACGGATCGTGAGTTGGGCACGATCGAGGCGATGTTACGAAAAATCGACCTCCTGCCATTGCAGGTCAGGATCGACGCCGTGATCGCCGAAGTTACGCTGAACGACACCCTGCAGTACGGCACGCAGTTCTTCTTCAGGTCCGGCGGTATCAACGGCATCCTGAACTCCGGCACGTCAACGCCGGCCAGTGCCTCCGCCACCAGTTTGAACATGAACTTCCCGGGCTTCTTCTTGGGGGGCAACGGGGCCGGCGGCGCGCCGTTCGTGATCCAGGCATTGCAGCAAGTCACCAAAGTCCATGTGCTGTCGTCACCGGAGCTTCTGGTGCTGGACAACCAGCCCGCCCGCCTGCAGGTCGGCAACGTTGTTCCCTACCTCAGCCAGACATCCCAGAGCACCATCGCAGCCAACGCGCCCGTCATCAGTTCAATCAACTATCAGCAGACCGGCGTCATCATGCAGGTCACGCCGCGGGTCAACAGCGGCGGCCTGGTTACCCTGGACGTCATGCAGGACGTCAGCCAAGCTACCCCGACCATCACGACGCCCGGCATCACCTCGCCGACGTTTGACGATCGTAACGTGACCTCGCGGGTGGTCGTGCAGGATGGACAAACGATCGGACTTGCGGGGTTAATTACAGACAATACATCGATCGGTAATCAGGGCATACCCTGGCTGAAGGACATTCCTATCCTCGGCCTGCTGGCCGGCACTCAGAATAACACGCGGACGCGCACGGAATTGCTGATCCTGATCACCCCGCACGTCATTCATGACCAACGGGACGCGCGTGCACTGACCGATGACTTACGCGATCAACTGATCAATGCCGCGGCGGTGCCGAACATGCTCAACAACCTGCCAGCGACCGGCCAGTCCGATCCCTCCTCCCGGTTGCGGCAACAGTTGCGACTGCAACAGTAAGAAAATCTACGGGTTGCAGATCTCACTGTCTCCGGCCGTTCCGGACGGCCCCTCCGAGCATAAATCGAAATCGTGCCCCGAACGATTGGACGGCTCGCGGTAGACATACGGTCGGTTCCAGGGATCGACAGGCACGCCGCCCTTCACATAGGGTCCGTTCCACGTTGCTACCCCGGTGGGTTGCTCCACCAGCGCGCGCAGACCTTGTTCGGTGGTCGGGTAGCTGCCGGCATCCAGCTTGTACATGTCCAGCACCGAACCGATCCGTTCGATCGATTGCCTGGCAACGGAGACACGAGCGTTGCCCAGCTGGCGCAGCGCGGCCGGGGCGACGAGTCCGATCAGCAAACCCAGAATGGCGATGACGACCAGGAGCTCCAGAAGAGTAAATCCTCTTTCATCATTGGGCAGGCGGATTCTCATGCATCGGCTCTCAGGGCTGTTCAGCGGGGCGCAGGCATAGCAGCGGGAGCCGGCATGAAAAGCCATGCGAGACGAGAGGATGCGGCTTTCTCGCAATCGTCATCTTTGGGTCCGCTGTCGGCTGAACATCGCATTGGCCGCCGCCAGGACCTTGTCCCGATAAACGGCACTCAGACCCGGCGTGTGGGAGTGGTAGTATCCGATCGCAGCCATCAGGTTGCCGTGGGATTCCGTCAGGTAGAAATGCATGATCACAGCCGCCGCGGCAATATTGAAGCATGGATCGTTCAAGAGACGGCCCGCCACGGCTTCCGGCTTCATGTGTGCAAGTCCGGCCAGCGGTTGCAGCCAGATCGTGTTGACCTGCATCACGCCCAGGTCGGCCGAACCATTCGTATTGATCCGCACCGAACCAGCCTTTCCGCCCTCGACCGCCTGAATCGACGGTAGAACACGCGGCGGGAGATGATAGAACGCCGCGGCTGCCGCCATGCACGCAAGGAACGGGACGCTCATGCCTGACCTCGTCCGCCATCGATCTGCACACCACCACGTGACCCGATCGCTTCGCCCGCATCCATATCCACCCGCCCCCATCCCATGCCGAAGGTCATGATTTATAGGCAGACGGACGCCGGATAGACAGCCCTTCGAACAGGCTTCGTGTCCGGGCAGCGAGGGCGGGTTTCCGCGAAAGCGTGGGCTGGGGACGACGGGGGGTGCAGGCGATGCCCGCGCTGCGCATTCGTGGCTTGGCGGAGATCATCGAACCCTGATACCTGGTGACGACGCACGTGGGGCATCGGGTTGCCGGGTCAGCACAGTGGCAGTGCAGCGGTTTGTAGACCTCGGCGAGCCATGATCCCTATACCTTGGCTTATTTGAATTCGGGAGAAATCCGCCAATTGTAGGAAACCGCCTTGCGTGGTTTCTTTCCGTTTCTCCCTCGCCCCATGAATTTCGGCGGCAAATCCGGGTGACAACCGGAGGCTGTCAGAACTGCGCCGTCACCCTCGGCAAAGTCGCCAGCCGCTGATGCGACCGAGCAGTCACGACAATCTCATGTCCGGCTTATCGCCACCACTCGTCGTCGACCGCGTTGAGCGGAATCATGCGAGGGCGTGTCGATGCCTGATCCCCAAGGGTGGCCGGATGCGACGAGGCCTGGTGTCCCGATGCACCCCCATCAAGAACTCCCGCACCTGGTGGTGGATCAAAATGGAAGGCGTCGCTGGGCCTGGTGGGTGCCAGGAGCAAGAGGCAGGGTCGGCACCTGGAAATACAGCGCCGCGGGCGGCCCATGTGTCAGGTGGACCTACGTCGTCGGCCCCGCCTAGCCGCCGGACGGCCTTCCAGTCGATTTAGAGCATGATCGCGCTGAGCGGGACGTCCCGGCGCGTGAATCATGTGATCAAACAAAGAGATAGACCATTTTCGGCCTGCACAGTCAGGCTGAAAATTGTCTAGCCTGCGGCGTTACCCTCGGCCATGCCCGCGCAAGATCACGGAGGTCGCGGTTCACGCGCCTTGTGCATGACATCAGGCCCGTGCTGTGCGCATAGTGTCGCCCTCGGAGCCCCCGAATCGGGCTCCGTGCAAATGGATCGATAAGCAACTCATCCCCGCCATGTCACCAGACAGTGGCGGGGTATTTTTGCGGCCGAAGGCGCAATTTCGTGCCCAATGAAATCAATGTTCTGCGCACCTTGCCGTAACGGCGCTGATGGTTGGGGTCTGTCAAGTTGGCGAAACAGGCGCATACCGATCCCAAAATGCGCCTGTCCCATCGATCCACTCATTACCCGTGGGCGACACCACAGCCGGCAAGTCGAGTAATTGGCGACCAAAAAACATAGTGTCTATCGGTACTTATACCTAGTCGTTGGTGCGGCTGGCAGGCCTGCGCGATGCAAGCGAAGGGTCGTCCTTCGGAGTGCCCTGATATAGGTGAGATGGTGGGGCCGGATCGCCGGCTACCTCACCCTCGCCACGGTCGCAGCCATCCGCACCGCCCTCAAGGCGGCCGGCATGGAATTCATCGCGCCGAGCTCTCGCGATGGCGTGAGCGGGTATGCATTGAGGAACGTGTGGGAGGCCTTGTGCCAAAGCATCCGTATCTGCGATCGCACACGTTCGCGGAACCTCTCCCGTCCGCCGCACAGGAAGACGTGCACGACTGGCTCTACGATCACGGCCACGTCCGTGAGGGAGTGTATGACGGGAAAGAGCCTGGCAGTTGGCACGCGGTTACAGCAACTGGGCTTCGTATATACAACAGCGGGTGGGTCATCAGGAATGAGGTCCTGCTCGAGCCTCTCGGTTGCCTCGCCTTGCCGAAACCTGGGGCGACTTGCCCAAGTTTGCCTTCCGCCAGCAGGACCCACTCCGCAATCCGGTCGGTACGCTCTAAGACTGTCAGGTCCGCCCCGTGCAAGTTTTCCGTGCTTCCGCCACCCGCCGTGCCCAGAAAGTCCCATGGCGGCACATGAGCGGCTCTGGCAGACCCGGCATCTGGTATTGAGGGTTGAGGGCAAGGTCGCCCTTGGCGCGCCTCTGGATGATCCTCGGCCATCCGCCCGTCTTGGCTGTGGTATCCGGTGAGCGGGTCGGCCTCGCGGTCTACGGTCACCAAGTTGGCGACCGCACCATGTTGCCGACAGCGCCGGGTACACCGACGCGGGTTTCTGCTTCCTTGCGACGCGCGCGGAATGAATCCCCAGAGTCCGCCGCGTTTGCCAAAAGATAAGTGATCCCACGGAACCCATGGGCCGCGATCAACGTATTTTTTCACGGCCGGCTGTGGTGTCGCCCACGGGCTTTGTTGCAACCACGGGACAGGCGCATCTGGGATCGGTTGCGCCTGTTTCCGCTCACGGTTGACCGGAAACCTCACCGGTTCAACGAGTTGGCACAGCACGGTTACGCCGTGTCGCGACCATGCACTGTCACTCGTAGTACACAAAAGCCGCGTGCCGCCCGCGCGGGCACATCGCGCAACGGCAGGACAGCTGGCCGGTCCGTGGGATGCTGTAAAATCCCCGGGAATGTGTCATTTTGACCCAAGGGTTAGCTGCGCGTACCTATTTCCTGGCGGATTTTCGCCACTGCAGAAAATCTGCGACGATTGCAGATGTGACAGTATCGCTGCCGTAATCCCACTGCGCGAACGGTCACGGCGGCCAAACACTACCGGCCGCCCGAGGCGCCTGGCGGACCAGAGAACGACCTCTAGGCTTTTGCGGCACGCGCTGCCACCTTCGGCGGAGCCCCTTCCTTTTCCTGAATTTTTTCCAGACCACGCAGCGCATGGTCAATAAGGTCCGCGACCTCGGGATCTGAGACCGAACAATCCCTTCTGAACAAAGCGCTTTAGCCGCCGCGCGACCCGGAGCGATATGCCAGGAGACTGGCCAAAAGTAATCTCTGCATCGATTTCCAGGCCCATCAGCTTCCACGGCCTGCGACACACACACGCCACCGTCCTGTTGCGCTCGAACGTTCATCCGAGGATCGCCTCGGAGCCCCTCGGTCACGCCTCGATCGCGATCACGATGGATACCTACAGCCACGCGATTGCGGGGTTGCAGGAAGATGCCGCAAAGCGTATCGACGCGGCGCTTCGAGGCGTGATCTCCGGCGCTTAGGGCGACAAAGCGGTGGCAAAAGCTCGCTTCCGAGGAGCGCAGAAGGAACTAAGACTTTGGCGACAAAGAGAAATGCCGGGTTAGCACAGTGGTAGTGCAGCGGTTTTGTAAACCGAAGGTCGGGGGTTCAAATCCCTCACCCGGCACCACGAAAACGTTCGATATCTCGACAAGAATCCCGCATCGCCTAAGTTGAACCGGACAATTGACCGGACATCGGCGCGAGGAAGCTCGCCGATGGCGTCGCGCCCCGGTGCAGCCTCAGCATGGACTGCCGCATGCGGGTTGGCACAGGACAACCGACCTCCGCTGATAGGCTTCCGCAATTACCGTGAAAAGTCTTAGGGGAACCGTGCCCATGAAAACCGGTGGCATCCCGTTACCGGTCTCCGATGAGGTCAAGTTCTGACATCGGCGTGTCCGAAATATCGTCCTCCACGCTACCACCCATGGGGCGCGGCTGCCGCCATCCGTGCCCCCGTTGAGGACCGTCGCGGAGGGCACTTTCGCTGCCCCATGCGGACCCGCGGCGAGGCCGGACAGGACGCTATTCTAAACCTGCGCCAGTCGGCGCTCGTGGACGGTCACTGCATAGGCACACTGCACAGTGGGCGTGCGACCGGATTTTGCTGCAAGCCGGACAGGGTGGGAAATACAAGATCGGGCATGGCATCAATCCTGCAGCGCCGCCATCCACGTCCCGCGCCAATCAACCTGCCTGGCGGTGCAGCGACAAGACGGCTGCACACAGCATTGGCGTCGCCGGATCTGAAAGACGCCTGGGATGCGCAACCCTTGACGTGTCCCGCGAGACGCTCTGGGGCGGTCGGACGAGGCGGGCTGAACAAGACGACCTATCTGAGATCAACGTGGGAAAATACAATGGTAAAGAACGGCTCGCAGCACCTCCAAAGCCTGTCGGACCGCAGGGAGGTCTACATCGATGGGGCGTTGGTTGCTGATGTTACAACACATCCGGCGTTCCGCCAATCCGTCCGATCCGGAGCCGCGCTTTATGACTTCCAGGCCGCGCCGCAGAACATCGATATCATGACCTACACCAGCCCGACCACGGGCGATCGTGTGAACCGCGCCTGGCAGTTGCCGACCAGCTATCGCGAACTTGTGGATCGCAGACAGGCCTTGGAACTTTGGGCAGAATTGCATTTTGGCTTCATGGGTCGTTCGCCGGATCACGTTGCTTCGTGCATCAGCGGCATGGTGATGGGCATCACTCTCTTCGAACAGTATGACCCAAAGCGGGCGCATGCTGTGCGGGACTACTATCGCCACTCCCGTGATAACGACCTGTTTCTCAGCTACGTCATCATCAATCCGCAGGCCGACCATTCGAAGCCCTTCGACCGGGAGGCCGATCCCCATCAGACCCTGGGCGTGGTCGACGAGACTGCGGAAGGGATCACGGTCCATGGTGCCAAGATGCTCGCCACGTCCGGCATCATGTCGAACGAACTGATGGTGGGCTGCATCCAACCCCTGCAGCCCGGCGACGAAAGATACGCGGTGTCGTTTGCCGTTCCCATGAATGCCAAAGGGCTCAAGGTCTCGTCGCGGAAATCCTATGAGGCCGCTGCCACCTCGGTTTTCGACAATCCGCTATCGAGTCGCTTCGACGAGAACGACGCCGTCGTCTACTTCGACGATGTCAAGGTCCCGTGGGAGCGAGTGTTCGTCAATCAGAACATAGAAATGACCGCGAGACAGTTCCATTCCACGCCGGCACACGTCTACCAGAACTACCAATGCCAGATTCGCCTGTTGGTGAAGATGCGCTTCCTGGCGGCATTAGGAAAGAAGATGACGGAGGTGATCGGAACCCACAATTTCCCTCAGGTGCGGGAAACAATGGGTCAGCTCGCGGCCGAGGTTGGAATGGTGGAAGGCCTCCTCTGCGGGATGGAGGCGAAAGGGCGCACCGTTGGTTCATACTACCTGCCCGACAGCGCGCTGCTCTATTCGGCTCAGGTCCTGACCCAGCAGCTTTACCCAAAGGTCATTCATACGCTGCGCGAGCTTGCGGGCGGCGGCATGATCATGTTGCCTTCCAGTATAGACGATTTCGCCAATCCGGTTCTGGCGGAGATCATTGGCAGGACGCAGAGGTCCTGGTCTGTCTCGCCGGCGGAGCGCGTCAAGTTCTTTAAACTTGCCTGGGACGCGGTGGGCTCGGAATTTGCCTCTCGCCACGTGCAATACGAAATCTTCTATAATGGAGCCAACTTTGTCACACGCGGCCACGCCTATCGTACTTTTGACTGGACGAAAGGCGCGGCGCTGCTCGACCGACTGATCGGCAGCTACGCCACGCCGGGGTCAGGTGTGGGGTAACACTGCACTCGTGCAGAGCGATCTAACTGACCGATCGGCCCGATCGATCGACTGTTTGTTTGCCGCTTCATACCAGCGCCCGAAGCGCGAAGCCAATCCCGAACGACAGTCCGGCCGCACTCATGCCGATCAGCAGTGTCTCCAGCCCGGACCGAACCCAGCCGGCCAGCGACCAGCGACTCTTCGCCGCCCCGATGCCGAAGAACACGACCCCCGTCGCGACCACACTCGCCGTCACGTTGTAGGCGATCAGATAGCTGAACAGCGGCACCAGTCCACTCAGCACGAACGCGGCCGACGTGCTCATCGCGGCTCGAAAAGGCGATTTCGCCGCGGGAGAAAGGCCATATTCCTCGACTGCCATGGTCTTGGCCCAGCGCTCTTCGTCGGACGTAATGACTTCGACGATACGTTCCAGCTCAACCCCTTCGAAACCCTTGCCCGCAAAAATCTGCCTGATCTCCTCACGTTCGCCGCTCGGTTCTGTCGCGATATGTTTCCGCTCGATCGCAAGCAGGCGGTTGTAGTCGTCCAGCTCTGCTTTCGTTGCACTGTAATTGCCCGCGCCCATCGCGAACCCGTCGGCAACGAGATTGGCCAGACCAAGAACCAGGACAACGCTTCCCGGCATGCTGGCACCCACCACCCCAGCGACGATCGCGAAGGTCGTTATGGTCCCGTCAATACCGCCATAGATCCAGTCGCGCAGATAGTTGCCCTGCCTGTCGCGCGCGAGCCGCTCCCGGATTGCCTCTCGTGTGTGGATGTGTTCCAGCCGCTGAGATGAACCCGCCCTTGGATGACTCATGACCGCCTGACCGCCGAGGATTACACGAAACGTCCGCCGCGATCGTGTACCCGGACCGGCCGATCGGCGTTGATCCGCATCAAGCTGAAACATCGGCGCGGATCCGAAGCGGCGAACATCGATCCATCCCGACAGGCCAGGACAGACACCAGTCGCGACGCGCGACGGCCCGATCGTCGCGAACAGAAAACCGTGAGTTGCATCCTTCAACAAACGCATGGCTCGATGAGGCACTCCCGAATCGGGGAGCTCCACTTTGGACAGGTCGAAATCCGATGCGTCACGCGCCGCTGATCCTGCTGCTGCTCGCGAGCCTGACCGGGTGCGGCCAGACCGAGTCGGACCGTACCTCCGGTGGTGCCGCGACCGGCGCCGGCACCGGGGCCGCCATCGGTTTGGTCGGAGGCCCCGTCGGCGTTGTTGTCGGCGCGCTCATCGGCGGCGGCGTTGGAGCCGCCTCGGGCGCAGCTGTCCCGCCGAGGCACCTCGACCTGGGGCCACCGCCCTGGAGCAACCAGGAACACTGAGCACCAGCCGGCACCGCGGGCCAACTCTTCCTGGCGTCACTCTAACAACCAAGCGAACGCGCTGTCTGGCCAAACAGGATTTTCCGGGCTTCCTCGGTATGCTGACCGGTGCGCCGCATCTCCTTGCCAAGATCGACGCCGCGTTGCACCGCCGGCCGCGCCTTGATCGTGTCCCGCCAGCGCGACACGTTGGGGAATTCATCCAATGGCTGACCAAGGGGCTTGGCGATCAGGACCCAGGGCCAGGAGATCATGTCGGCTATCGAATATTCGTCGAGAATGAAGGGCCGTCCCGCCAGCCTGCGCTCCAGCACCCCCAGGCAGCGATTATATTCCCCTGCGTAACGTTTGTGCGCGTACAGGTGATCGCCCTCCTGCACACTCTTCGCGTAGTTCACGAAGTGGCTGAGCTGACCCGCCATTGGGCCGAGATTGCCCACCTGCCAGAACAGCCACTCCAGGCATTCCTTCCGTCCCCTTGCCGACATCGGCATGAACCGGCCGGACTTTTCGGCGAGGTGGATCAGGATGGCGCCGGATTCGAACACCGGCAGCGGGCCGTCCGGCATATCGTGGTCGACGATCGCCGGCATGCGCGCGTTCGGGCTGATCGCCAGGAAGCCGGGCTTGAACTGGTCGCCCGCACCAATGTTCACCGGCTTCAGCGTATATGGGAGTCGCGTCTCCTCAAGCATGATGGAGACTTTCCATCCGTTCGGCGTTGGCCAGTAATAGAAGTCGATCACGCCGCATGCTCCCTTGATCCGAGCGCCGCGATGTCGGCGGCCGAATAGCCCAGTTCGGCAAGCACCTCCGCCGTATGCTCGCCCAATGCTGGTCCGCCCTGCCGGAGCGTGGCGGGCGTGCCGGAAAACCGCGCGGCCGGGCGGGCCTGGCGCAACGTCCCGGCAGCCTCGTGTTCGGTTTCCACGACGATGCCGTTGGCGACGACCTGCGGGTTCGACAGCATGGCCGTCCGCGTCAGTACCGGGGCACAGGGCACGCCTTCCCGTGTCAGCCGATCCAGCCATTCCTCGGCGGAGCGCGTCCGCAAGACTTCCTGGGTCATGATCAGGCGCTCATTGATATGCCGCTGACGCAACGCGGGAGTCTTGAAGCGTGGGTCGTCCAGCCACTCCGGCTTGTCCAGCGCTCGGGTCAGCGCGAGCCATTCCCGGTTGGTCTGCACCGCGGCGCTGATCGGACCGGTCGCGGTCTCATAGATCAGGTCGATGAAGCTTGCGGCCTCCTGCTGGGGAATCTCCTGATCGACAAACGTCTGGCTGCCCATGTCCGAGGCCCAGAGAAAAGCGATGATTGCATCCAGCATAGACAGGCGGATGTGCTGGCCTTGGCCCGTCCGCTCACGTGACAGCAACGCCGCGGTGATCGCCTGGGCGGCGTTGTACGCCGTCAGCTTGTCCGGCACGATCGTCCGCACCAGCCGCGGCCGGTCAGCGTCCGACCCGGCCTGGATCGTCGCCAGTCCGGATACCGCCTGGATCAGTGGATCATAGACCGGTTTCTGGGCATACGGTCCGGTTTCTCCGAAGCCGCTGATCGAAACGTAGATGATGCTCGGCGCCACAGCCCTCACCGCATCCTCGCCCAGGCCCATCCGCTCCGCCACGCCGGGCCGGAAATTCTGCACGAAGACGTCGGCCGTGCTCAGCAGCCGCAGCATCGCATCCAGTGCCAGCGGATTTTTCAGGTCGAGCGTCACTGACCGCTTGTTGCGGTTGTTGTTCAGGAATGAGGCGGAAAACCCGTTCCGGCGATTGTTGGCGGCACGTGTATGGTCGCCGCCGTCGGGGTTTTCCACCTTGACCACGTCGGCGCCCTGGTCCGCCAGGATCATCGTCGCCAGCGGACCCGAGATCATCGAGGTCAGGTCAATGATCCGAAAGCCGTCCAATGGTCCGGGCATCAGGAATTCCTCTGGCGCAGTTCTCGGTCAGGATAAAAGCGCATGGGTCGCAGTTGCAAATCCGAGCGGGCGATACCAGGGGCCCCCGCAACACAGCCTGAGGGGCGATGATGCTCCAGACGTACCCGCTCTTTGGCCGGGGCCGGTGCGAACGTAACCTTCTGGACAGGCGATCCTCGTTCGACAAACCCGAAATCCCCGCGACCGGATCGTCATTGCCATGCCGCGGTGAGCCTTTAAGGGTTCGTTAATGAAAACGTGCCAGACGATGCCTCCGGCAACAGTGCCTGTCAGGAAGCACAATGCACTTCGTTCACCTCAGCCTGCGTTCACGGCTTTATCTCGGATTTGCCGTGCTGGTGGCGTTCGGAGTGGGCATGGCGGGGTTCGCGATGCTCGGCTTGTCGAGAGTCACCAACTCCGTGGAGAAAATGGACGGCTTTGCCGTCAGTCTCGTGCGTATCCAGGAGATTGGCAAACAGGTCGAAGTGATCCGACGGGCGGCAAACCGGTACCGCGTCGATGCGGACGCGGCTTCGTTGGATGACATAAAACAGGCCGAGGCGCAGGCCGCTGCACTGTTGGTTGAGGCAACCAAGGCGGCGAGAACAGACCAGCGTAGGGACCGATACGATCGCATCAGTGCAACGCTGCGCCTGGCCATCGCCGACCGCGCAGCCATTGTAAGCGCCTACCAGATCGGCTTTGCAGAACGCGCCAAGTTGTTCATCGGTGGCGACGTATTGACCGCGGCAACTGGAAGGCTGGTCGAAGCCACCCGCGGAACCACCGATAGGGCGTTGGCGACGGCCGCGGGACATGTCGAAGCCGCAATGCTTCTGGTGCGTGTGGCAAACTGGCGCTTTCTGGCCACGCTGGATCCCCAAGGGCCGGCGATATTCAACACCAATGAAGAGAGGGCCCGGGCAGTCCTGGCCGATCTCGAACATCTGGCGGGAGATGATGTCAAACCTCTGATTGCCCCTGTCCGCGATGCCCTGACCGCTTACGGGACCAGCTTCGGACTGGCTTCAGCCAATCTGATACAGGGCGCCGGGCACATGGACAACGAACTGTTGCCGCACATAGTCGCGATGCAAAAAGAGACCGCCGCAGCCCTGGCGTCGGTGCAGGATGCCTTCGGAGCGAATGCAGCGACATCCGAGGCCGACGCCAGTCAGACCGAATGGCTGCAGGCCATTGTGGCGGCTGCCGCCGCCGCGGTCGGCGCTTTTCTGGCGTTCAGGATCGGACGGAGCATCGTGCGGCCGATCGCCAGTATGACATCCGCGATGACCCATCTCGCCCAGGGCGACAATGCTATCGAAATCCCGGAGCGTGAGAGCACGGATGAAATCGGCGCGATGGCGCGCGCAGTCGAAGTCTTCAAGCAGAACGCCATCGAGAATCGCCGCATGGCCGAGGCGAAGGTCAAGGAACAGGCGGCCCGGGATCGACGCCAGGCTGCGATGGACGGCCATACCCGGAATTTTGGCACCTCTGTCTCGGGCGTCATGGCAAGCCTGGGACAATCGTCCAGCAAGATGCACACGGCCGCGAATGAGATGTCCGAGGCGGCGAGACGCACTCGCGACAGTACGTCCGGCGCGGTCGAAGATGCGAACGCGTCCGCGCGGGACCTTAATTCCGTCGCGGTGGCCGCGGAACAGATGGCAGCCAGCATCAACGAGATCAGCCGGCAGGTGGCACACGTGACGACCGCCGTGGCCAAGGCCGTCGATCGCGCCTCGGAGACCGACAAGAAGGTCGCGGGTCTGGAGGACACTGCGGACCGAATCGGCGACGTGGTACGGCTGATCACCGATATTGCCGGACAAACCAACCTGTTGGCGCTGAATGCAACGATCGAGGCGGCCCGAGCCGGCGAAGCCGGAAAAGGCTTCGCGGTGGTCGCCAGCGAGGTGAAGACCCTGGCCACTCAGACGGCCCGGGCGACCGATCAGATCGGCGCCCTGATCGTTGCTATCCGCACTTCAACCGGAGAGGCGGCGGATGCCGTGCGCGATGTTGGTTCGGCGATCGCCCAGGTGGCGTCGGTTGCGACCGCAATCGCCGCCGCGGTCGAACAGCAGGCCGCCGCGACCCGGGAGATCAGCACGAGTGTGCAGAGCGTCACCCAGTCCACCAGCACTGCCGCAGAGGCGATGCAGCAGGTTCTGACGATCGCTGGACAGACGGACATGGCAAGCCGGTCGGTGCTGGCCGCCGCGGATGAGGTCGAAACGACCGCCAGTACATTGCGGGTCGAGGTCAGCGGCTTCCTGAGCGCGATGCAGCCGGACGAAAGCGAGGAAGGACCGATCCCCGACCGCCTGCAAAGCACCGGAAGCAGGGCGTCCTGAGCAAAAATCAGGGTTCGCAAGGTTCAGGCTCCGGTTAGAGTGATCGCGCTGAGCGGAACGTCCCCGGCGCGTAAATCATGCGATCAAACAACGACCTCGACCCATTTTCGTCATGCACGGTCAGGATGAAAATGGTCTGGTCACAGGTGCGCGGGGTGCCGACCTGGTGTACAACGGCAAGCACAACCATGGGGGACCGGATCGCTCGATCCGGGAATGAGCTGCTCGCGGTCGCGTTTCGGCAGGACACCCGAGTGTGACGGCTCTGGATCGCGCGATTGAAGCATTCAAGCATCGGATCTGCGCTGCGGCGGTTTGACCACGCCCGGTGCGCCCCCAGGGCCGAAATCTCCGCTGCCGCAAGATCTGTCCGGATTGACATCGAATCTGCGCATCGTTGCCAATCAACTGCGCTCGCGTTAACGGTGCCGCGGCCGGGCGTGCGATCGATCTTAACGCGCCGTCCCGCCCCGACTGTGCGGATATGCAACGAAGTGACGAGTCATAACCAGCATCGGGCCGAGCAGCAGCAGAATAGGTCCCCTGTGCCAGCACCGCGATTGTCCGTATATGACATCTTTCCTGACGCCCTTCAGCATCATCGGGCGGGGCGCGTGAAGCAAGCCGCCCGGCTCTGCCATGAAATTCTAGCGGTCGACGCCAGCCATGCCGACAGCCTGCACCTGCTCGGGCTGATTGCGCATCGAATGGGGCAGCTTGAACGTGCCATCGATCTGATCGGCCGAGCAATTGCGATCAACGCCCGGGTTGCTTCCTACCATTCCAATATCGGCAACATGATCAAGCAGCGCGGGCAGCTCCCGGACGCGATCGCTTGCTATCGCAGGGCTCTCGACATCAACCCCGAGTTCACGGATGCGCGCTACAATCTCGGGATCGCCCTCGGGGCGCAGGGATGTCTGGATGAGGCGGTCGCCTGCTTTCGCGAGGTCCTCGACGTCAGTCCGAATGTTCCCGGGGCGCACTTCCACCTGGGCAATGCGCTCGCTCAGCAGGGCCGGACGGACGAAGCAGTCGCCTGCTACCGTAGCGCCGTCCGTATCGCGCCGGACTTTCTGGAGGCCCGAAGCAACCTGGGCAATCTGCTCAAGCAACGGGGACGGGTCGACGAGGCGATCGACTGCTACGGCAAGGTCCTCGAAATCAGGCCTGATTTTCCGGAAGTGACCAATAATCTGGGCATCGCACTGGCCGAACAAGGGCGGCTGGACGAGGCAATCGCCTGTTACCGGCGGGTCCTCCAACATAGGCCGGATCTCCCCGAAACACACAACAACCTGGGCCATGCACTCGACCGGCAAGGGCGATTTGACGAGGCGATTGCCAGCTTCCGGCTAGCCCTCGAGCGCAGACCGGACTTCGCCACGGCGCATTACAACCTGGCGAACACGCTCCTGGCGCAGCGCCGGCTGGACGAAGCCGTTGCATCCTATCGCAACGCGCTCGACTTGAGCCCGGACTACGCCGAGGCCCACAACAATCTGGGCAATGTGTTCCGCGAACAGGGGCGGCTGGACGACGCGGTCGTCTGCCTGCGGCGGGCGGTTGAACTCAAGCCGGATTTCGCGGATGCGCACGGCAACCTGGCGATCGCGCTGCTCGCAAGGGGCGATTGGACGGAGGGATGGGCGGAATACGAATGGCGTTGGCAGACCCCACCCATGATCATGGCCCGCCGCCAGTTCGCGCAGCCCCGCTGGCATGGCGAGGCGGGGAGCGGCCAGACCCTGCTGGTGCATGCCGAGCAGGGGTTGGGTGACTCGTTGCAGTTCTGCCGTTACGCGCCCCTGGCGGCCGAGCGCGGTCTGCGGGTGGTCGTCGAAGTGCAGAAGCCGCTCGCGCGACTGCTGGGCAGCCTGCCGGCAATCCAAGGCGTGGTCGCGCGAGGCGAAGCACTGCCGCATTTTGATCTCCATTGCCCGATGCTGAGCCTGCCGCGGGCATTTGGCACCACGACGGCGACGATTCCCGGTGCACCGTCCTATCTTCACGCCGACTCGGCGAAGGTCGCGGCCTGGTGGACGCGCCTCGCCGCGCTGCCCCGTCGTGGTCCCCGGATTGGCCTGGCATGGGCCGGATCTTCGAAATTGCGCTCCGACTCGCGTCGGTCCCTCGCCCCGGATCGTCTGGCGCCGTTGTTCGAACGACCGGGAGCGCACTTCTTCAGCCTTCAGAAGGACGGACCGGCGGCACCCACGGCGCTTCCGCTGACCGACTTCATGAACGAAATGGAAGATTTCGCCGACACCGCAGCCCTGGTCGCCAACCTCGATCTCGTCATTTCGGTCGATACCGCCGTCGCCCATCTGGCGGCAGCGATCGGCAAGCCCGTCTGGATGCTGGATCGATTCGACCCCGACTGGCGCTGGCTCGCCGGGCGGCACGGCAGCCCGTGGTATCCGACGCTGCGTCTGTATCGGCAGCCGCGTCCGGGCGACTGGGACGGTGTTGTCGCTGCAGTCGCCCACGATCTGATCAGCCTCGCCCGGACCTGACGAAGCCGTCCCCGCTCAGAGGGGGTGGCACAGGCGCGACCGGGCGTCTCCCCGGCACCTTAACGATTCGTTAAACTTTCAATCCTAGCCTTGCCGGCATGGACCTGACCGTCTGCATCTGCACCCATGACCGCCCGCACTACGTCCGGGACTGTCTGGACGGGCTTCGCCGGCAGACTGTCTCGCGGGACCGGATCACCATTCTGGTGGTGGATAGCGGCTCTTCCCCCGATGCGTCCGCGGAACTCGCTGTTCTCACGGCCAGGAACGACGCGCGGCTGATCCGGCTCGACCACCCGGGCGTCAGCTTGGCGCGCAACGCCGGTGCCTGGGCCGCCCGCACCCAGTTCATCGCCTATATCGACGACGACGCGATTCCCGCCTCCGACTGGGTCAGCTCCATCCTGACCGCCATCGCTCAGCCCGGGCGTCCGCCGGCCTTGATCGGCGGTCGCATCTTGCCGAGGTGGGAAGCGCCCTTGCCAGCCTGGTGGCCCACATCGCTCCGCGGCGTTCTCTCCATCATCGAGCACGAGGGCAGCGGCGAGTACCGTACTGCGGCGGTTCCGAAGGATCTGGAACCCTATGCGGCCAATATGGTCGTCCATGTGCTGTCGTTGCTCGCCGCCGGCGGCTTTGGCGATGCGGTCGGCCGTTACGGCCACTCCCTGCTGTCGGACGAGGAGGTGCAGCTTGCCTGGGCGCTGCAGGATGCCGGCTACTCTATTCGATACGATTCGCGGATCGTGGTATATCATCAGATCCAGGCCCGCCGGTTGGAGCCCGGGTGGCTGTTGTCCCGTCTGTACTGGCAAGGGGCGTCCACGGTCCTGACCCGCCGCTTGCTGCATCAGCCGCGAAGCGTTTGGCGCGAACTGCCACATCGCCTGCTGATCGCCGGCTTGCTGGCGCCGGTCTGCCTGATTCCGCGGCACTCCACCTTTCTGCTTGCGGCCCGCTGGCGCGTCGCGTACGCGGCAGGGTTCGTCCGGGCCGCACTCGGCTGGCACGCGACCGATTCCGCCATCAGGCAGGCCGCGGTGCCCGTGCGCACGTGATCCTGTATCGGTGGCAGGGAGCGTCGTCCAACTTCGGCGACGAACTGAATACAGTCTTGTGGCCGCGCCTGCTGCCCGACTTCTTCGACTGCGACTCCACCGTCAGGTTCCTCGGTATCGGTTCGATCCTGGACCAACGACACCCCCCGCAAGCGATCAAGCTTGTCGCCGGAGCGGGCTACGGCGGCTACGAGCGCAAGCCACACCTGGATCAGACCTGGACCATCCACTGGGTCAGAGGCCCCAGAACGGCGGCTACCCTCGGGCTTCCCCCACGCTTGGCACTGGGTGACCCCGCCGCTCTGGTGCCCGGAGCGATCGATGTCCCCACCGTCGATGGCCACGACATCGGCTTTATGCCACACTTCGAAAGTGCGGCGCAGGGCGCGTGGCGGGCGGCGGCGGAACTCGCCGGGGTGCGACTGATTGACCCTCGCGACCCTCCACTGGTGGTCCTGCAGGCTATCGGCTGCTGCAAACTGCTTCTGAGCGAGGCGCTGCACGGGGTCATCGTCGCCGACGCCCTGCGTGTGCCGTGGATTGCGATCCGGCCACGGGCCCGTGTCCATCGACCGAAATGGCTGGACTGGGCCGATACGATGGATCTGCGCCCGCGGTTCCAGCCTCTGCCCGCATCGACGCTCGCCGAATGGACCGGCACAAGCCACCTGGGTGTGCTTTACGCGGCGAAGGTCTGGTTAGGCCGCCAGGAACCGCGCCTGGATCCAGGAATACCGGAACGACTTATCGCCCGGGCGGGTCAGGCATTGCGGCTGGCGGCTTCCGCCCCACCGCAACTGTCGACCGACACCGCGCTGCACCGATGCCAGTCCCGGATGCTGGACGCCATTCATGGGATCGGCGCAACGCCATTTCGCGCCACGTCGATACACACGGTAACCGCGCATCGGCGATCGTGCTTGCAAGCAAGCGATGTTTCCGCTTACCAGCTTACACCGATCGGCTGACCGTGATCGGACTCCGCCACTAGAATAATCTGCGCCGGATTCCAGGACCGCGATGCTGTTTCCTCCTCATGCTTCGGACCTTCTGTCGCGGATTCCCCTGTCGGCGCGCGTGGTCCTGGACGTCAGCTGCGGAACCGGAACGCTCGCCGCGGCCTATCGCGCCATGAATCCACGAGCCAGATTGCTGGGTCTGGAGGCCGATGCGGCCGCGGCAGCTATGGCGGCATCGCATCTGCACGAGGTCGCTACGGTGGACCTGGAAACCGATCCGCTGCCTTTCGATGTGCCCGATGGCATCGATTGCATCATCTACAACGACATCCTGGAGTACCTGCGCGACCCTTGGGAATTGATCCGTCGCCATACCCAGGTCCTCAGCCCCAACGGCGTTATGCTGATCTGCGTGCCGAACGCCGATTACTGGCGCCTCACCGAACAGCGGTTGCGCGGCACTTGGCAGGAGGAAGAGCAGCAGAGGATCCCGCTCCATGGGTTCCAGGCGGAGTCTATGTGGGCCAGCTTCCTTCGCGCCGGCCTCACACCGTGTGATATCACGCCGCGGGAGCCCGACGGTGGCGCGGCGGCCCGCTTCGCCGCGTCACTCGCCCTGGGGCTGGAGGCGCTTGGCATCGACGCGCAGGAATACGCAAAGCGCGCGGCGCCCAGCCACCTGATCTGGCGGGTGCGCAAGGAACCAGGCCGGCGAATGATCGTGTCCGGTAATATGCTGGATCCAGTCGGCGGCGTGTCCCATGTGCGCGTTGTCTATCCGATCGAGGCCATGGCGACCGATCCGACGGTCATGGCCGCCGTAACGGATCGGGTAGAGATCGGTCAGCCCGATGACGGCCTGACGCGCATCTTCGTGCTGCACCGCCCGGCCTTGATCGGCAGTCGGGGCCACGAGTTGCTGCGGGGATTGACGGATGCCGGTTTCCTCATCGTCACCGAGTTCGACGACCTTCCCGACCACTTCGGCATGATGCGAATGGGCGGAGAGCTGGGCTTTTGTGGCGTCCACGCTTTGCAGACCAGCACATTCGCCATGGCGGAAGCGTTGCGAAAGTACAATCCCGAGATCGCCGTGTTCCCGAACGCCGTGGTGCGTCTGCCCGACATCAGGAACTTCGCGGACCCCGGTGCCATCACGGTGTTTTTCGGTGCCTTGAACCGAGAGCGGGACTGGTTGCCCTTCATGCCCGCGATCAACGCGGTCGCGGCCATGGCCGGTGACCGCCTCCGCTTTCAGGTCGTGCATGACCGCGCGTTCTTCGATGCCCTGGAGACGCCGCACAAGACGTTCACACCCACCTGCGACTATCAAACCTACCTCCGGCTGTTAGGCGCCTCCGACGTCTCATTCATGCCGCTAGCCGACACACCGTTCAACCGAGCCAAGTCCGATCTGAAGTTCATCGAGGCCGGATCATGTCGTGTAGCGGCTCTGGCAAGCAGCGTCGTGTACGCGAACACCATCGAGGACGGACGGACCGGCCTGTTGTTCCGCGACCCCGTTGAGTTCCGCGCTCGGCTGCTGCGGCTGCTGGCGATGCCGGAGTTGGCGCGCGATTTGGCCGATGCGGCACGCCGCTACGTGGCCGACGATCGCATGCTGGCCTATCAGGTCGCGCCGCGAATCGCCTGGTACCAGTCTCTTTGGGCCAGACGGGAGGCTTTGAGCGAAGCGAGGCGCCAACGGATGCTGCGCTTCCGGGCCGTCGCCTGAACCGCCGCTATCAGCTCTCGCGATACGTCGTCTAGGCTAGGTCCAGCCGCCCGACAACAGCGGGATATAGTGATGACCTTCTGGGTCGGCGACACAGAAGCGGATCGGGATGACGTCGTGGCATGCAGCGCACCGCGTCAGTGCGTTTCCAGATCGTCGTCCCGCGCACTGGCGTCCCGCAGGTCCCTGGCGATCTCCGGCCGGTGCATCAGCTCATCGATTTTCATCGCGTAATCCAGCGCCGAGTCGGGTGTAAAGGTCAGCTCCGGCGCGATCCGCAGGCGCAGCGCCCTGGCCAGTTGCCCGCGCAGATACGGCGTCGCCCGCTCCAGTGCCGGAAGCAGCGCGTCGCTGTCGGAACGTCCCAGCCGGGAAAAGAATGCGGTGGCCAGCTTCAGGTCTGGACCGATCCGCACCTCTGTGATGGTGATGTGGGCCGACGCCAGATCGGGATCGCGAAAATCTGCCCGCGCGAAAATTCCCGACAGCACGTGGCGGATCTCCTCCGCCACGCGCAACTGCCGCTGCGACGCACCAGCCTTCGGATGGCTGGCCCTGGCTGGCTTACTCAACCGGGGACCATCTCCACCTCGAAGCACTCCACGACGTCACCCTCCTGCAGGTTCTCGAAGTGCGCGAAGGACAGCCCGCACTCATAGCCTCGGGCCACTTCGCGGACGTCATCCTTGAAGCGCTTCAGCTGCGAGAGTTCGCCGTTGTGAATCACCACGTTGTCGCGCAGGACACGAACGCCGGCGCCACGCCTGACGAGGCCCTCGGTGACCATGCATCCCGCGACCTTGCCGGTCTTGGTGATGTTGAAGATCTTGCGGACCTCGGCGTAGCCCAGGAACTTCTCGCGGGCCTTCGGTGCGACCTTGCCCTTGACCAGCTTCTCGACGTCGTCGGCGACCTCATAGATGATCGAGAAGTAGCGGATATCGACATTCTCACGCTGCGCCAGTTCCCGCGCCTGCGACGTCGCTCTCACGTTGAAGGCGATAACCACGGCGTTCGAGGCCTTGGCGAGCTGAATATCGCTTTCGGTGATCTGCCCGACGCCGGCAAGCAGCACGCGGACCTTCACCTCCTCGTGCGCCAGCTTCGTCACCACTACCTGAATGGCTTCGGCGCTGCCTTGCACGTCGGCCTTGATGAGCACCGCGACTTCCTTCTGCTCGCCCGCCTGGATTCGGGCCAGCATCTGATCCAGCGTGCCGCGCGCACCGACCGCCAGGCCCGCGGCCTTGTCGCGTTGACGGCGTTCACGGAATTCGGTGATCTCCCGCGCCCTGCCTTCATTCTCGACCACCACGAAGGGCTCGCCGGCGGCCGGCGCACCGCTCAGGCCGAGGATTTCCACCGGCGTGGAAGGCCCCGCTTCAGCCATCGGCTTGCCCTTGTCGTCCAGCATCGCCCGCACCCGGCCCCATTCGGAGCCAGCCACGACAATGTCGCCCTGCTTCAGGGTGCCACGCTGCACCAGCACCGTGCCTACGGGGCCGCGACCGCGATCCAGCCGGCTTTCGATGACCGTGCCTTCGGCCGAACGACGCGGGTTGGCCCGGAGGTCGAGAATTTCGGCCTGCAGCAGGATTGCCTCTTCCAGCTGATCCAGGCCGGTCTTCTTCAGCGCCGAGACCGGCACATCCTGCGTTTCGCCGCCCAGCTCCTCGACCACCACCTCGTAGCTCAGCAGCTCCTGCCGCACCCGGTTTGGATCCGCATCCGGTTTGTCGATCTTGTTAATCGCCACGATGATCGGCGCGTTTGCCGCCTTGGCATGGCGGATCGCCTCGATCGTCTGCGGCATGACACCGTCATCGGCCGCCACGACCAGGATCACGATATCGGTGACCGACGTCCCGCGCGCGCGCATCGCCGTGAACGCCTCGTGTCCCGGCGTGTCGATGAAAGTAATCCGCTCGCCGCCATGCATCGCCACTTGATACGCGCCGATATGCTGGGTGATGCCGCCCGCCTCACCCGCCGCCACGTCGGTGGAGCGCAGGGCATCCAGCAGCGAGGTCTTGCCGTGATCGACGTGGCCCATGATCGTGACAACCGGCGGCCGGGTGAACAGGTCGGTGTCGATGTCGGCATGGCCTTCCAGGCCAAGCTCGACGTCGGCTTCGGAGACACGCCGTGCACGGTGTCCAAACTCCTGAACGACGAGTTCGGCGGTATCGGCGTCGAGAGTCTGTGTGATGGTCGCCATCACGCCCATCTTCATCAGGGCCTTGATGACCTCGGGCGCTCGGGCGGCCATCCGGTTGGCCAGTTCCTGCACGGTGATCTGTTCCGGCAGGATGACGTCGCGCACGACTTTCACCTGATCCGATCGTAGCCGATCCAGCTCTGCCTGACGGCGTTCGCGTTCGCGCTGCCGGCGGACCGAGGCGAGCGAGCGGACCTTTTCGTCCTCGCCCTCGATCGCGGCCTGAACGTCGATGCGGCCAGCCCGGCGACGATCGTTGGTTCCACCCTTGGGCGCCACGACCGGCGGCTTGCGGGCCGGAACGCCGCCGGCACCGGTCCGACGAACCGGACGTCCCTCATCCTCGTCCTCCGGCCGCGTGGCGCGCAGCCGCAACGTTTCCGTCGCCGCGGACGGCGCCGGTTGCTGCCCGGGCGCAGACTGGCGAGGGCCGCTCGGGGCTTTGGCCTCCGGTTGGGCCGGTTGCGGCGCGGAAGCCTGTGGCGGTGCTGCCGGTATCGTTGCCGCCTCCGCGCTGTCGTCCTCGCGCGAGGGTCCCTTCGCGACAGACGCTGCCGCGGCGGCGGCATCCGCGGCGCGCTTCGCCTCCGCCTCGAGCTTCTCGCGGACAGCCTGTTCTTCCGCTCGCCGCGCCTCTTCCTCAGCCGCCTTGCGGGTTTCGGCTTCGCGCCGGCGCGCCTCCTCGGCGGCGGAGAGGATCGAAATCGTCTCCTGCTCACGCCGTTCGGCTTCCCGTCTGGCGGCGTCGCGCTGCTGCTCAACCAGGGCGCGCTGGCGCGCGGCCTGTTCCGTGGCGGTCAATGCGCGGCCGGCTCCCGGGGCCGGACGGCCCGGCTGGGCCACCGGCCGTGGCGCAGGGGCAGCACCAGCCGGTGGCGGCGGAGGGGCGCCCGCGGCAGCCGAGGGGTTGCGCGCGACGGGAGTGCGCGTCTTGCGCACCTCCACCTCCACGACTTTCGACCGCCCGTGGCTGAAGCTTTGTCGCACGGATCCCGCTTGCACGGTTCGTCCCAGTTCCAACCGTCCTGCCGGACGCAGGGAGAGCCGCCCCTTGCCGCCGTCCTGATCGTTGCTTTCGCTCATGTTTATCCGTCAGTACCCGTTCCATCGTTCACCGAGGCGGTTTCCCGCCCCGTGGCCCTTGCGGACCCCATGGCCCTTGCGGACCCTTTCTTCAAGCCGTTCAGCCTGCCTGCTTCCATGACCAGCAACTCCGCCAGCCTGCCCGGCGCAACCGCAACGTGCACTACATAGTCCCGACCAAACACGCGTCCCAGGGCCTCGCCCGAAAGCGGTTCAATTATCGTCACCTCCGGGCCCAGACCGGACCGGAAACGCCAACGCTCCGTCTCGCTGCCATCCGATGCCTGGAGGACCAGCCGGTAACGGCCAGTCCCTAAAGCTTCGCGCGCCTTTTCGTAACCGGCCACGGCCTGCCCGGCGCGTCGGGCTAGGCCGAGACATTCGCCAATCCTTCGGGCCAGCGCCGTCTCCAGCAGGACAGAAAGATCAGATGGCACCGAAACCGGGCCGCGTGCAGCCCTGGCAAATGCGCGCCCAAGGTTTCGATAGCTGGCGTCGCCTTGTTTTTCCTTTTGTCGCCCATCGTCCCGGAGGCCACTTGTTTCTAGCACATCCCGGCACGCGCTCAACCACATTCCCCGCCCAGGCAGCCTTGCAGCCAAATCAGGGACGATCTGTCGGTCAGGCCCGACCACAAACCGTATCATCCGCTCTTTCGGCAAGCGCTCGCGCGTGACAATACACCGCCGAAGCGGACCCGTCTCGGGTTCGTCGTCAGGTACGGCTCCGCTGAAGGGCGAAGCGCCCGCTGCCGGGTCGGATTCAGTCGTGATCCGCCTCCTCCGCGGCTGCCGGCGCGTCCTCACCTTCGAACCAGTGGGCGCGGGCCGCCATGATCACGTCATTGGCAGTCATCTCGTCCATCTTGTCCGCACCGACGATTTCGATCAGTTCGTCGGACGCCAGGTCGGCCAGATCGTCGAGCGTCTTCACGTCCTTCTCACCAAGTGCCACCAGCATCTGCGGCGTAAGCACCTCGATGGCCGCGACCTCGTCGCTCACGCCGAGTTCAACGCGCTTGTCGTTCAGTTCGTTGTCGCGCTGGGCCAGGAAACCTTCGGCGCGCCGCACGAGTTCCTCGGCCACGCTCTCGTCGAAGCCCTCGATCGCGGCGACTTCATCGATCGGCGTGAAAGCCAGTTCCTCCACTGTCGTGAATCCTTCGGTCACCAGCAGACCGGCGATCATGTCGTCGACATCCAGCGCTTCGACAAACAGGCCGGAGCGGCGGCGGAACTCCTCCTGGCGGCGTTCGCTTTCCTCGGCCTCGGTCAGTATGTCGATGTCCCAGCGGGTGAGCTGTGAGGCGAGACGGACATTCTGGCCACGCCGCCCGATGGCCAGCGAAAGCTGCTCATCCGGCACTACGACTTCGACCCGGCCGGCCTCCTCGTCCAGCACGACTTTCGTCACCTCGGCGGGGGCGAGTGCATTGACGACGAATGTGGCGGCCTGGCTGGACCACGGGATGATGTCGATTTTCTCGCCCTGCAGTTCCTGCACCACCGCCTGGACGCGGGACCCACGCATGCCGACGCAGGCGCCAACCGGATCAATGGATGAGTCCCGGCTGATCACCGCCATTTTGGCACGGCTGCCAGGGTCGCGGGAGACCGCCTTGATCTCGATGATGCCGTCGTAGATTTCCGGAACCTCCTGCGCGAACAGCTTCGCCAGGAATCCCGGATGGGTGCGCGAGAGAAAAATCTGCGGGCCGCGGGGTTCCTCGCGCACGTCATAGATGTAGGCGCGTACCCGGTCGCCGTTTCGAAAGCTCTCGCGGGCAATCAACTCATCACGGCGCAGCAGGGCCTCCGCCCGGCCGAGTTCAACCATCAGGTTGCCGTACTCGGTACGCTTCACCACGCCGTTGATGATCTCGCCGACACGGTCCTTGAATTCATCGTATTGCCGCTTGCGCTCATATTCGCGGACCCGTTGCACGATGACCTGCTTTGCGGTCTGAGCGGCGATGCGGCCAAAATCGATGGGTGGCAACGGATCAACGACGAAGTCGCCCACTTTCTTGTCGGGAAACAGCTTGGCCGCGTCGGCCTTGCCCATCTGGGTTTCCTCGTTCTCGACCGCGTCCACGATCTCGGTCCATCGGGACAGCCGCACATCGCCGCTCTTGCGGTCGATGGTGGCCCGAATATCCTTCTCGTGCCCGTACTTTGCTCGGCCGGCCTTCTGGATAGCCTGTTCCATCGCCTCCAGAACTTCCTCGCGGTCGATGTTCTTTTCCCGCGCGACGGCGTCGGCGACCAGAAGCAGTTCGGGGCGGGCAATGGCGGTGTCCATGGTGACCTCTGTCAGTGGATCCGTATGTTTGGAAGTCTCAGTTCGGCCGCAGCTCGGATGCCGTGGCTTCGATCAGGGCGTCAGTCAAAACCAGTTTGGCCCGCCGAATGTCGGCGTGGCGAATGGTGGCTTCCAGACCGTCGTCAAGCCGGATGTGGGCCGCGGTTTCGTCGGCCCCGAGCACGACGCCGGAAAACCGCTTGCGGCCGTTCTGCGGGAAGAAGGTCTCAACCCGGGCCAGATGGCCGGCAAATCGATTCCAGTCCTTGACGCGGGTCAACGGGCGATCGATCCCGGCAGAGCTGACCTCCAGCGTCCAGGCACCGGGAATCGGGTCATCGACATCGATCGCGGCACTGACATCGTGACTGATCGCCTGGCAGTCATCGACCGTGATCTGCGTGCCATCGGCACGGTCCGCCATGATCTGCACGGTCGGCCGTTCGCGTCCAAGGACCGCGATACGTACCAGCTCGAAGCCCATGAGTTCCAGCCGCCGCGCGACGATCGCGGTTAGCTTGCCTTCAAGGCTCGTGGTTGTCGCGTCGTTTCCGTCCAAAACCGGGTCGCCCAAAACAAAAAGAGGCGGCCCGGTAAGGCCACCCCGTACTACCGCGGAGAATGATTTACCGATCAAATAGCGCGAGAACGCCGTGATTGCAAGGTTTGGTATTTTGTTAACCTTTGTCGCCTATCCTGCCCGATATGAAGCGGTTGGAATGCCTCGACGGGCTGCGCGGCGCGCTGGCGGTTTATGTCGCGCTGGGCCACATGGCTCCGTTCGCAGTCTTGCCCGATTGGCTTCAAGCCGCCGTATCGCATGGCGGCGCGGCGGTCGATGTATTTTTCGTGCTCAGCGGCCTGGTGATCACCCAGTCGCTCGACAGGCTCCACGGCGAAACCGTTCCGTTTCTCCTCGCACGGGCCGCGCGAATCTTTCCCGTGTTCCTGCCGCTGTTCGCGCTGGCGGTGCTGATCCAACCGGCCTCTTGCGGCTTTGAGCAGATGCCATGGGTCGGCCCGGATAATACCGCGCGCACAATTTGCGCGGATTCCTGGCCGAATTCCTGGCCGGCTGAGGTGGTGGCGCATTTGACGATGACCCACGGCCTGTTCCCAAACGGCACGCTGCCCACTGCCTGGGTCAGTTTTCTCGGTTCTTCCTGGAGCCTCTCGACCGAATGGCAGTTCTACCTGCTGTCACTGATCGCCCTCGGCGCCGGCCGCATGGGAACGACACAGGCAAGCGTGATCCGCTTCGGCTGTGAACTGATGCTGCTGGCGGCGGCCGGTATGGTGTGGAGCTGGAGCGTGCCCGAGGCTTGGCAGTTCAGCAGAGCGTTTCTGGCGAATAAGGCGCACTTCTTCGCGTTGGGAGTGGCGAGCGTCGGGGTCGTGCGCGGGCTGCGCGGCTCGCTTCTGATATACGGTGCGGCGCTGGGAACGAGTCTTACGATCTGTGCCTTCCAGGGAGCGCTTGGCAAGATCTTGCCTCCGCTGGTCTGGACGTTGTGCCTCGCGGCACAGCTGCGGCCGGACCGGATTGGACTGAATTTGGTTGCAAGGCTGCTACAGTGCCGGGCGGCGCAATATCTCGGGGCGATTTCCTATTGCCTGTATATGGCCAACGAGCCGATCCACAAACTGCTCGCAGCGGCCCTGAGCCACGTCACGGAAGGCAACGCAGCCGTATTTACAGTCGTTTGGCTGCCAGCCGCCTTGCTGCTGCCGATCCTGGCGTCGCACGGGTTGCACCGTTATGTGGAAATGCCGGCATTGCGATGGGGACATATCGCCGCTCGGGCATGGTCGGAGGCGCACGGAGACCTTCGCCGGCCGGTGGCACATACACGTCCGGATGTGCGTGGTATCTGTGCAGGCGTGCGGCCGGCGGCTATAGGAGCTGGTAATGAAACCTCCTCACACGAACCGTCCCGGTGGCCCCACTCGCCCACCCTCTGATCGTGGACCATTTCGCGGGCCAGGCGGACATTCGCCGCGCCCGCCGTCGCAGGGCGGCGGTGGCGGGGGACAGCGTTCCGAAGCACGCACCGGATATGGCGGAAGCGGCGGCAAACCGGGCGATGCGGGTCATCGCGAACATGCGAAACCCCGCCACGATGGCGCGCGCCCGGGCGATAAGCCGGCCCCGCATGGCGGCGCACCTCGTGGTGAGCTGCAATCACGTCCCGCCCGCGATCCAGGAGGGCCGCAGCGGTTCTCCGTGCCGGCGCAGCGCCACCGCGAAACCGACACCCCCCGCCATACCCCCGATGCGCCGAAGGGCACTGTCTGGCTATATGGCCATCACGCCGTCGCCGCCGCCCTCGCCAATCCGAACCGGAGGCTGCGACGCCTTCTGCTGACCGAAGAAGCCGAGGCCGCGATCGGCAGGCAGCTTTCTCCGCCTTGGTCGATTTCCGCCGAACGGGTCGACCGCAGCAGGCTCGATCATCTGCTCGGCCGCGACGTCGTGCACCAGGGCGCGGCACTTCTGGCTGATCCCCTGGCGCCCCCCAGCCTCCAGTCCGTGCTGGACAAACCTGGTGTCATCGTCGTGCTCGACCAGGTCACCGATCCGCGCAACGTCGGCGCCATCATGCGCTCGGCCGCCGCGTTTGGGGCCTCCGCGGTGATCACGCAGGACCGCAACGCACCCGAGGAGACCGGCGGCCTCGCCAAGGCGGCCTCCGGCGCGCTGGAGAAAATGCCGCTGTTGCGAGCAGTAAACATCGCACGGACGATCATCGCGCTGAAGGCCGCGAATGTCTGGTGTGTTGGCCTGGACGCCGCCGGCAAGCCGCTGTCAGGTCCCGCCTTCGCCGATCGTCGCGTGGCACTCGTGCTGGGCGCCGAGGGCGAGGGCCTGCGCCGCCTGACCCGCGACACGTGTGACGAGATCGCCGGGCTCACGATCAAGGGCGCGGTCGAAAGCCTTAACGTGTCCGCCGCCGCCTCCGTCGCCCTCTATGAGCTGTCGCGGCGCTGATGACGTTCGATCCGCTCCCCGCCGCGCGGGTGCTGCGAAAGATCAGGCAGGACCGGGTCGCCGTGGCTCCGCTGCCCCTCGGCATCGCGCCACGAACCGGGGCGGACGGCGCCGCCGTGCAGTTCGCCCTGGCGGGTCTGGCCGGCGCGGTCCCGCCCGCGGGGTTCAAGATTGGCGCCACCGGCAAGCGGATGCAGGCCTATCTCGGGGTCAGCACCCCGATCGCCGGTTTCATGCGGGGCGAGGACATCTACCACCAGCACGCCGAGTTGCGCTTCGCCGGTTTCATCAAGCCGGGAGTGGAGTGTGAGGTCGCGGTGCGTTTGCGGCGTGACCTGCCCCCGGGCCTTTGTTCCCTGGAGCAGGCTGTGGCGGCAGTGGACGAGTTCTTCGCCGGCATCGAAATCGTCGAGAACCGCTATGGCGAAGTGAAGGAGCTCGGGACGCCCACCCTGGTCGCGGACCAGATGTATCATGCGGCCGCCGTGATCGGCGACCGCTACAACCCGGGCTGGCGCGAACTGGATATCGGCGCCCCGCGTGGCTGCATCAGGCTCGACGACGGGACCGGCGACGAGGGCATCACCGCGGACCTGCTGGGACACCCGCTGAACGGCTTGGCCTGGCTGGCCGGGTCCGCCGAGGCCGCCGCGTTCGGCGGCTTGAAGGCCGGTCAGGTGGTCATGCTGGGGAGTGTCACACCGCCGGTCTGGTTGACCGGACCAGCCACGGTGACCGTCGCCTTCGCGCCGCTTCCGGCCGTCACGGTGCGGCTGACCTGACGACGCCAGCCTATCTCCGCCGTGGTCACGCGGTTACAAGGCGCAGTAACGTCGCTGCTGCCGATACCGGAAAGGCGCTTCCTCTTTTGCTGCAATGCAGCGTCGGTCCGCGCCGCGACCGTTTTCAACAGAACAATCGACCGCTGGCCGTGACTGAATGATCCTTCAGACGAGCTTTGCTTCGAACGGGGGCAACAGGTCGGGCGCCTCGAACTCGAGGACCCAGAGATCAGGATCGAACTTCACCTGCCGCGCGATGTAGGCATCCGCGGCGACATCATCGACAGGTGCCGGTCCGGTCGCGCGCATCCAGGCCAGCGCCCCCTGACCCGAGCGCACCTGCGACAGGACGGACAGCGCCTTGTCGTTACGCAGCACGACGAGCACGCCGCCGGCGTCGGGGTCGCCTTTGCGCAGCACCGCCCCGAATCGGCCCTCGGCGTTGCCCATCCGCAACGCCATGCTGACCCAGATCCCCGCCTTGACGCGCGGTTCGGTCATTTGCCGATGATGCGCCGGGCGATGGCCATCCGGTGCACCTCGGACGGACCTTCGTAGACGCGCATGGTCCGGACCTTCTGGGCCATCAACTGCAGCGGCAGTTCCTTGGCCACGCCCATGGCGCCGAATGCCTGCATCGCGTGATCGACGATCTCGGTCGCCATTTCCGTGCCGAACAGCTTCACCATCGAGGCCTCGGTGCGGACGTCACCGCCGGCGTCCGCCTTGGTCGCCGCATCGTAGACCATCAGGCGGCAGGCGTGGATCTTTATCGCCGCGTCGGCGATCCACCATTGGATGGCCTGGCGGTCGGCGAGCCGTTGTCCAAAGGTCACCCGCTGTTTGGTGTGTTCCACCATCATATCGAGCGCCCGACGGGATATGCCGATGCACCATGCGCCAATCTGCAGCCGGCGGACCGTCAGGCGAAGCTGCATCGGCGCGTAGCCCTTGCCCTCGACGCCCAGCAGTTGTGATTCCGGGACGCGGCATTCGTCGAACACCAGTTCGTAGGTGCGCTGGCCTCCAAGCATGGGTATTTCGCGCTCAACGATGAAGCCCTTGGTGCCGCGCTCGACGATGAAGGCGGTGACGCCGTCGGCGCGCTTCCCCTCGCCGGTGCGGGCCATCACGATCAGGAAATCGGCCTGCGGGACGCGGCTGACCCAGATCTTTCTCCCGTTGATCACCCAGTCGGAACCTTGCTTCACCGCCCGGGTCGTCATGCCGGCGGGATCGCCGCCTGCGCCCGGTTCGGAAATGGCGATGGCGGAGTGGGCTTCGCCGCGCGCGTACGGGTCCAGGTATTTTCGCCGTTGCTCGTCATTCGCGACGGCGATCAGCATGTGCAGGTTGGGGCTGTCGGGCGGAAAGGTGAACGGGACGCAGGTGCGGCCCTGCTCCTCATACACCCCGGCGAGCGCCGCGTAGGGCAGGTTGGCGCCCCCATACTCTTCCGGAACATCGAGCCCCCACAGGCCGAGTTCCTTGCACTTGCCCAGCAGGTGCTGTTCCTCGTCGGGCGGCAGGCCCGATGCCTGGCCGGACATCTCACGGGCGAGGACGCCCTTCTCCAGCGGGATCACGTCGCGGTCGATGAATTTCGCGACCAGATCCTGCAGCATCCGATGCTCTTCGGGCAGTTCAAACATCTACTCTACAATCCCTGTAACGGTATCAGGTCCATACTGCTCGATCAGGCCGGAGGCAACACGCGGGGGCGCTTCCTCGGCCGGGTGGGCCGAAGGGTGACTGTTGCGCCGCCATTCGCAGCGGCAACGAACCGCAATCGGGGCCATCAATGGTTTGTTAATCTTCGCGGTCTAAGAGACGCATGGTCAAGCGTCCAGGATGAACCGGATATGCCCCAGCAGCGGGTCATCGTCACCACCACGATCAATCCTCCGAGCGAAGCCATCGAGCTGTTCGATAGCTTTGAGGACTTCAGTCTGATCGTGATCGGCGACAAGAAAACGCCATCGGATTACAGCCGGCGGCGCGGGGTCTACGTCTCTGTCACATCCGTCATTTCGCCTGGGACGATGGCCGAAACCGCCCTCGACCCGGCAATCTTCCCCTAAACCGGAGCAGCCCTGAACGTCGTTTCCGGCGAGGATAGGCTGATTGGCGTGACCGTCCCCGCGACGCTCCTTTCGTTTTATGGCGACGGGCGGCCCGGCGTTGACCACCTGCCCGCGTGATCCCGGCAAAAGCGCTCGCTTTATGCGCCAAATAGAAAGGACCGAAGGCATGCGGATGGCTTTTGTGAGAGAAACAGAACGCCTTATCGGCGGTCGCCTGCCACACTTCTCCATATCCAGAAGCCAATTTGGGGCCTTCCATGCCCGTTAACAATTTCACCGTGATCGAATCGGACTATGGCAAGTTCGTTGTCAACCGCCATTGTGCATTTCAGGCGGATCTCCTGATCAAGACGGGACGCCCACACATTCAGCCGGAACTGAACAATATTTTGGCACTCGTCACCCATCTTCCGGAGAATTGCGTCATCGTCGATGCCGGCGCGAATATCGGGCTGGTTGCCGTTCCCATTGCCCAGGCCGTGCTGCCGCGCAAAGGGGTGGTCCACGCGTTCGAAGTCCAGCGCATGATGCATTACGCCCTATGTGGCAGCGCGGCCCTCAATGATCTCGAGAACCTGTTTGCCAATAACAAGGCCTTGGGTGCCGCTCCGGGTGTCCTGCGCGCCGCCAGGCCCAACTACGCCCAATCGCAGGATTTCGGACTCTTCAGCCTCACGCAGCAAGACGAGGCGCTGCCTGAGCGGATCGAAGTTGTCACGATCGATTCACTTCACCTCCCCGGACTTGATTTTCTGAAGATCGACGTCGAAGGGATGGAAATTGCAGTGCTAAAAGGTGCGCAGGAAAGCCTGGAGCGCTACCGGCCTTGCTGCTGGGTCGAATATTGGAAGGTGGGAATTCCGGAGATCAAGGCCGCGTTCGACGGTCTCGGATATCGGTTCTATCGGATGGATCCATTGAACCTGCTGTGCCTGCCAATCGATAAACTGCCCCACCTCAAGGTTGACGCCCCACTCTTATAGGCCGGCGCATCTGTCGGACCAGATCGCGACGCGAACCGGAATAACGCAGCACCGGCCTGTCCAATCCAGGGCCTGATGCTTCGTCCGTCTCCTCGATATCAGCGTCCGACAAACCGCGGCTGCCGTTTTTCCATGAACGCCGTCCGGCCCTCCTTGTAGTCCGCGCTGTTGAAGCAGATGTCAGCCATCGCTCTGATCGCCTCCATGTCGCGCTGGCTCTCGTCCTTGATCATTTCGTTGATCGTCAGCTTCGAGGCCGCGACGGACAGCGGGGCGTTGTCGGCGATGGTGCGGGCGATATCCAGCACCACGTCGTTCAGCGCCTCGTCCGCGGTCATCCTGTTGATCAGCCCGATCCGTTCCGCCTCCGCCGCATCGATCCGCTTGGCGGTGTAGAGGATCATGCGAGCGTGCGCCGGCCCGACCAGGTCGATCAGCCGCTTTACCGCGTCCGGAGCGTAGGCGATCGACAGCCGAGCAGCGGGGATGCCGAACTGACTGTCGGCGGCAGGCGATCCGCAGATCGGTCGCCATGGCGATCGCCAGTCCGCCGCCCATGCAGAAACCGCGGATGCGCGCGATGACCGGCTTTTTGAATGCGTGCAGTTTGTTGCGCCCGACACCGGTCGCGCGATCATATTCCACCTGCGCATCGGCACTGTTGCGGTTCTTCTCGAACTGGCTGATGTCAGCGCCCGAAACGAATGCCTTGTTGCCGGCCCCCGTCAGGATCACCACACTGACGCTGCCGTCCTCGGAAAATTCGTCCAGGATCTCGCCTAGCCCTGTCCACATCTCCATGGACATGGCATTGCGCTTTTCCGGCTGGTTGAAGGTGATCAGGCCGACCCCGTCATCCTTCGCCGCCAACATCTTTCCGCTCGCGAAAGCGCGGGTCTCCGCGTGATCAGGCAGCATTTCAGATCACTCCCTTCCGTCGCATGTCGTTCAGTTCCGCGTCCGTATAGCCGACGCCTTTCAGGATTTCATCGCTGTGCTCACCGGCGTCCGGCGCGTAGTCGCGGATCGCCTTGGAGAAGCCGGAGATGTTGATGGCGGACGCAACGACCTCCTTTTCCCCGACGTACGGGCTTTTCATCTTCGTCGCCATGCCGAGGTGCTTGACCTGCGGATCGGCGAACACCTGGTCGATCGAGTAGATCGGCCCGCACGGGATGCCGTTGGCCTCGAACAGCTCGATCCAATGCTTCGACGGTTTCGTCCTGGTGATTTCGGAGATCGATGCATTGATCTCGCTTGCCGGTGCATGCTGCGGCCGGCCTGCGTCTTCCACTCTTCGTTCTCCAGCCAGTCCTTGCGCTCGATCGCCTCGCAGAAGCGGGTGAAGACCCGGGAGGAACTGGCGGCGATATTGATATGGCCATCGCTGGTCGGGAACACTCCGGTGGGGATACCGGTCGGGTGATCGTTGCCGGCCTGACCGGCGACCTCGCCTTCCATCAGCCAGCGGCTGGCCTGGAAGTCGAGCATGAAGATCTGCGCCTCCAGCAGCGACGTCGTGACCCAGCGGCCGACGCCGGTGCGTTCGCGGTCGAACAGCGCCATCATGCAGCCGAGTGCCAGCAGGTTGCCGGCGGTCAGGTCGTCGACCGGAATGCCGACCCGCATCGGACCACGCCCGGGCTCGCCGGTGATCGACATCAGCCCGCCCATGCCTTGTGCGATCTGATCGACGCCGGCGCGTGGACCGTACGGTCCGTCCTGCCCAAAGCCGGAGATACTGCCATAGACGATGCGCGGATTGACCGCCTTGACATCGTCATAGGAGACCTTCAGGCGGTGCTTTACATTGGCCCGCATGTTCTCCAGGACCACGTCGGCCTTCGCCGCGAGCCGCATGAACGCCTCGTGGCCCTCCTTGGTTTTCAGGTTCAGGGTCACGGCACGCTTGTTACGGTGCAGGTTCTGGAAGTCGAAGCCATGGCGGCGGCCGGCGACATCCTCGCCCTCGCTGACCGGCGGCTCGATCCGGATCACGTTGGCCCCCCAGTCGGCGAAATGACGCACCGCGGTCGGCCCCGCCCGGGCCAGTGTCAGGTCCAGCACCGTGATGCCGTTCAGCGGCAAGCGCGTCTCGGTAGCGAGGAGCGCCGCCCCCTCTTGGGCGCTCAGATTGGCCGGGCTTTCGGGCATACCTGCTTCCTCCACGGACATGGGACGCCGATCATCCCCCGGTCTTGCCGTTTGCTCAAGGCCAGAGCCAAAACGGGGTAGAACCGTCGGCAATCTTCGGCCCAACGGTGGGAGCGGCATTTTCAATCTGAGGCTGACGCACTCTGCATCTCCACCGTCGTTCTGACCGACGGCCGGTCGGCGCGGAGAGATCCAGCCGGCCAACCGAGAAACCGGCAAGAGATCGATCGCTTCACCGCCCGTCTGGTCGTTCTGCCTTTCAATGCGGCCGCGGCTCATGCCGCTGAAATCCGCGCCGATCTGGAGCGGATGGGGCAGCCCATCTGCGGCTATGATGTTACTGGAAGCCACGCCCGTAGCCGGGTCTGATCATCGTGGCCGGCAATCTGCGGGAATTCGCCGGGTGACAGGACTGCGCGCCGAGGACTGGCCGGACGCGTCACCCTCCTGTCCCTCGCTTGCCAATAGCGCACCGAGACCTCCCCGCGGAATCGGTCCACCGGCCCCCGAGCGAAGACGGCACCCCTTGCTATAACCCCGCGGACGAAGACCCGGAACCAGGATGGCTCACGGTTTCGCCTTTCTTGTATCCCGCAGTCCGCGGAGCGCCAGATAATAACCCAGCACGCCGAAACCGGCGACCATCCCCAGGCTGACCGTGGCGGTATCCGACACCGGTCCGCGCCGCACCGGATTGGAAATATGCACCTCGATCACCGGGAACGTCACTTGGCTGATCGCCGCCGTCAGCGCGGGATAGCCGCGCGAAAACCCGGCCGGATTGAATAGCGCTCCGTCGAAGTCCTGGTCGTTCGCCTCGTACAGCCGGTTGATGACCTCGCCCTCGATGTTCGAGTGGAAGATTTCCACCCCGATATCCAGCTCCGCGGCATACTGGCGAATGTGCTGGTTGTATTGATCCAGCGTCATGGTGCCGAAAATCTCGGTTTGCGTTTTGCCGCGCATGTTCATGCCGGCCCCCTGGACAACGAGGATTTTCATCGCGACGTTTCCCCTGACAGCAAAACCGCGCGGACGGTAGGCGAGCGGCCCAAGCCTGGCAAGCGGCGCCAACAGCGGCGCCAACAGGGGGAACCATGAGCACCACGAACGACGGCCTGATCGAGGCATTCTGGCAGGCGCGGCAACAAGGGATCTATTTCCCGCCGGCCTGTTTCGGGAAACTCACGCTGGAGGAGGCTTACGCCGTTCAGCTCGGCCTGATCGAACGACGGTGCGCCGCGGGCGAGCGGCAGATCGGCTGGAAAGTCGGCCTGACGGCCCCGGCCATCCAGCAGCAATTCGGCTTCCATGAGCCGGTGTTCGGCTGCGTCCTGGACAGCAAGCCCTCCGGTCACGGTTCGCGCCGGCCGACCTGATCGCTCCCGGATTCGAGAACGAACTTTGCATGCGCCTGGGTGTCGATCTATCGGGCACGATCACCCTGCAGGAAGCCCGCTGCCGCGATCGACGTCGTCTATCCATCGCTGGAGATCATCGAGACACGCGGACCGTTCACCGAACAGATCGCCCTCGCGCTGGCGGACAATGCGCAGCAGAAGACGGTCATTCTGGGCCCACCGGCCGCGCTGCCGGCCGACCCGGCAACGATCGAGGCGCGCGTGTCCATCAACGGTCAGCTTGTCGCGACCGGCACCGGCGATGCAGTGCTCGGCAATCCGCTGAACTCGATCGTATGGCTGGCGGGGAAACTCGGCGCCTACGGCCGAGGCCTGAAAGCGGGAGACCTCGTCATGACCGGATCTTTCACACGGCAGTTCCCGATCGCGCCTGGTGACAAGATCGAGACGATCTTTTCGAACCTCGGCAGCGTCGGGACCGCGATGTCGGAGAAATAGCCGGCCAGCCGATCGTCAGCCTGAGCCGATCTGCCATGCTCCCCACGTATCGGGGGGGAATTATCGCGTTCGACATGGCCGGACACCGCATCCAGCCCATCCTGGGATTGCCCTGGCGGCAAACCCTGCTTACTGGGCAGCCATGAATTCCTCCAGGACCGTTACCCCATGGCCATGATCCGCGCGCTGCAGCTGCTCGCCGACCGCGAGGTCGCGCTGACGCAGCGCGATGCACCGGCCGCCCCCGGTCCCGACCGAGGTCCAGTTGCGTGTCCGGGCCGTCGGCCTGAACCACATCGACGTCTGGGGCTTTCGCGGCATGGCCTTCGCCAAGCGCCTCTACCCTCTTACCGTCGGCGCCGAGGCCTCCTGCGAGGTCGTCGCCGTCGGCCCCGGCGTCACCAACGTGGCGGCCGGGCGACCGCGTCGTCCCCTACTCCGCGCTGACCTGCGGCACCTGCCCGGCCTGCCTGCGCGGCCGCGACAACTTGTGCGAGAATGTCGCGGGCGTACGCGGCTTCCACATCGACGGCTTCGCCCAGGACCTGACCAACCATCCCGCCCGCCTGCTGGTCAAAATCCCGGACGGCGTCACCATGCGGGATGCCGCCTGCGTCGCTGTCGCCTACGGGACCGTGGAACACATGCTGTTCGACAACGCCCAGCTCGAACCCGGCGAAACGGTCCTGGTCCATGCCGGCGGCTCCGGCATCGGCAGCATCGCCATCCGTATCGCCAAATCGATCGGCTGCACCGTCATCACCACCGTCGGCTCCGCCGAAAAGGCCGAGAAGGCCACGGCGCTCGGCGCCGACCACGTCATCAACTACCGCGAGGACCGGTTCGAGGGCGTGGTCCGCAAGCTGACCAGAAAGAAGGGCGTCGACGTCGTGTTCGAGCACACCGGCGCCGACACCTGGGCCGGCTCGCTGCTGTCGATGAAGCGCGGCGGCCGATTGGTCACCTGCGGCGCGACGTCCGGACCGACCGCCAGCCTGAACCTGATGCAGTTGTTCCAGCAGCAATACCGCATCATCGGCTCGTTCGGCGCCCCGATGTCGGCACTGGCCCGAGCGCTGGAGCGGATCGCATCCGGCGTCAGGCCGGTGATCGACACCGTCTATGGCCTGACCGATTTCCGCATCGGCGTGGACCGGCTGGAAACTCGGGACGTGTTCGGCAAGATCCTGATCGAACTCTGACCGGCGTGCGACGCCAATTGACGCTATACGGCGACCGCATCCTCGGCCGCCTGGTCAAATGGGGCATCCGGATGCTGCGCCGCACCGACCCCGATCGCGCATCGGACTTCTGCGGCGCGGTCGCGCGGCGGATCGGCCCGCTGTTGCCGGCGCACCGGATCGGCCAGGCCAATTTGCGCGCCGCGTTTCCCGACAAGGACGCGGCGTGGATCGAGGCAACCCTTCGCGAAGCCTGGGACAACCTCGGCCGCGTCGCCGGCGAGTATGTGCATATGGCCCGCATCTGGGACTTCGATATCGAGCATCCCGACACCAGCCGGATTCAGACCGACAGCGTGCCGTTGTTCGAGATGCTGCGGACCGACGGCAAGCCCGCACTGTGCTTCACCGCCCATCTGGCGAACTGGGAGCTGCCCGCCATCGCCGCCGCCGCGCATGGCCTGCCATCAGCGGTCGTCTACCGGATGCCAAACAACAAGGCGGTGGCCAAGGAGATCATCCGCATCCGCGCGCCGCTGATGGGCCGCCTGATCCGCACCCGTGCCCAGGCCGCGCTCGAGATGGCCGCGGCGCTCGACGCCGGCGAGCATCTCGGCATGTTGGTGGACCAGCATTTCTCCCGCGGCGTGGACGTCACTTTCTTCGGCCGCCGCTGCAAGGCCAACCCCTCGCTCGCCCGTCTGGCCCGCCGTTTCGATTGCCCGGTCGTCGGCGTGCGCGTGATCCGCCTGCCCGACCACCGCTTTCGCATCGAAGGCTTCGGGCCGTACGACCTGCCCCGAGAGGCCGAAGGTCAGATCGATGTCACCGCGGCCACCCAGATGATCACCACGATCATCGAGGGCTGGATCCGCGAATATCCCGGCCAGTATCTGTGGTTCCACCGCCGGTGGCGCTGACCATGCTCAATGTTTCATCGACCCGCCGCGATTAGCACCTGCGTATCGTAACTATTGCCCAGGAGACCAGACTTGATGCGTGCTCTCGTTCTTTCCTTCTCGTTGCTGATCTCGGTTTCGGCCGCCGCGCTGGCCCAACCCGCCGCCGCCCGCGGGGATCGTCTTGCCGCCGCTTCCGTGCCAGACCTTCCCGAGGGTGCGAAACCCTCGGATGCTTTGCGCGCGGCCCAGGGTGCGCTGGCCACCGGCCGCCTCGGCGAAGCCGAGGAGGCGTTGGAGATGGCCGAGACGCGGATGCTGGACCGCTCCGTCCGCTCGGACATACGAACAACCCGAGCGACTAACCCTACGGTCGGACAGATTTCGCAGGCACGGCAGGCCCTCGCGGCGCACGATCGCGCCACCTGCATGCAGTTCATACAGGCTGCGATCGCGTCCGCCACCGCCCAAGGGTTGTAACCCTACCGCGCGGCGAGTTCCGGAAAATCTTCCTCCCGGAACTCTGCTGGCTCCCTCGCCCCGGCGGCCGCCCGCCGATGTTCCATCTGCCGCAGTTCGACCCGCCTGATCTTGCCGGAGATCGTCTTCGGCAATTCATAGAACTCCAGGCGGCGCACCCGCTTGAATGGCGCCAGCCGCTCCCGCAGATGCTGGAAGATCGACAGCGCGGTGGCGCGGTCGCCGGCTGCTCCGCCGACCAGAGCGATATAGGCCTTCGGCACCGCCAGCCGCATCGGGTCGGGTGCCGGCACGACCGCGGCCTCGGCAACCGCCGGATGCTCGATCAGCACGCTCTCCAACTCGAACGGGCTGATCCGGTAGTCCGAGGCCTTGAACACGTCGTCCGCTCGGCCGACATAGGTCAGATACCCATCGGCATCGCGGGACGCGACGTCACCTGTCCGATACGCCGCCCCGGTCAGACCGGCGATCGATCCGTCGTCCTGCTGGTAGCCGCGCATCAGCCCCGCCGGCCGTGGGTCAAGTGCCAGCGACAATTCGCCCTTCTTCGGCTTCCTGGTCGTCGGGGTCCAGCAGCAGCGTCCGAAACCCCGGCAGCGGCCGGCCCATGGAGCCCGGCTTGATCAGTTGCCCCGGTGGATTGCCGACCTGCGCGCTGGTCTCGGTCTGGCCGTAGAAATCGCGGATGGTCAGGCCCCAGGCTGCCTCGCACCTGATCGATGACCTCTGGATTGAGCGGCTCGCCGGCTCCGACGACCTCCCGCAGGCTGTGGCCGGATGGATTTCAGGTCTTCCTGGATCAACATGCGCCATACCGTCGGCGGCGCGCACAGCGTCGTTACTTTGTTGGCGGCGATGGTGTCCAGCATCGCCCGCGCGTTGAACCGGCCCTGATTGGCGATGAACACCGCCGCGCCGACATTCCAGGGGGCGAAGAAACAGCTCCAGGCATGCTTCGCCCAGCCGGGCGAGGATACGTTCAGATGGATGTCACCCGGCAGCAGTCCCAGCGCGTACATCGTCGAAAGATGCCCGACCGGATAGGAGCGGTGCGAATGCAGCACCAGCTTCGGTTTGGCCGTCGTGCCGGAGGTAAAATACAGCAACAGCGGGTCATCGGCCTCGGTATCGGCATCCGGGAACGAATTCCGACGACGTCGTCAGCAGATCCTCGTAGCCGGCTCCATCCAGGGACCGGATCGCCGACCGCGATGCGGGTCAGGCTTCTGTCCAGCCCCTCGAACTTGCCCGGTCTCGGCACTGGTGGTGACGATATGACGGGCCCGTCCACGCTCGAACCGGTCGGACAGATCCGTTGAAGACAGCAAGGTTGTTGCCGGGATCACCACGGCGCCCAGCTTCATCGACGCCAGCATGACCTCCCACAACGGGACGACGTTCCCGAGCATCAGCAGGATGCGGTCGCCACGCTTGACGCCGAGGCCGCGCAGACCATTGGCGACACGGTTCGATCGCTCGGACAGCTCGGCAAACGTCAGGCGGGCGGCGCCGTCACCGACGATGACCAGGGCGGGCTGATCGGCGGTGTCGCCGCGCGCCAGTTCACCGTCGAACCAGTCGAGCGCCCAGTTGAATTTTTCCAATTCCGGCCACCGGAAGTCACGATAGGCGGTCGCGTAGTCGGTGCGGTGCGCCAGCAGGAAATCGCGGGCCGCCTTGAACGCCACCGCTGTCATTGTCGTTTCCCTCCCCAAGCCAATTGTCTCAGTCCCGCTTCTGCTGGGCGAGCCAACGAAAGACAACGGAAAAATCCTTTCCGCCATCACCGTCGTCGACCACCTGCTGATAGAAGCTCAACGCTTTGGCGGCCAGCGGCGTGGGCGAACCAGTGGCCGCGGCCGCTGCCTGCGACAGTTTCACGTCCTTCACCATGAGCGCGGCAGCAAATCCGGGCGCATAGTCGCGGTTCGACGGTGCCGCGGGTACCGGGCCCGGTGCCGGACAGTAGTTCGACAGCGCCCAGGAGTTCGAGGTCGCGGTCGCGCAGATCTGGTGCAGCTTGCCCCAGTCCAGACCAAGCTTCTGCGCCAGCAGAAACCCTTCCGATACCCCGACCATATTGATGGCGAGCATCATGTTGTTGCAGATCTTGACCGCCTGGCCGGCACCCGGACCACCGGCATGAAAGATGTTCTTCCCCATGGCCTCCAGCACCGTCTTGCCGCGCGCGAAGGCTTCGTCGGCGCCGCCGACCATGAAGGTCAGCGTGCCATTCTGGGCGCCGGCCGTGCCGCCTGATACCGGCGCGTCCAGCATCGCCATTCCGGCAGCTTCGGCGCTGGCGGTGACTGCGCGGGCACTCTCCACGTCAATTGTCGAACAATCGATCAACAGCGGCTTCGCGTCCTTCACCACGTCGATCAGTCCGCCCTGGTGCAGGTAGACCGTCCGCACGTGCTCGCCGGCCGGCAGCATGGTGATGACGACCGAGGCCCCCGCCACCGCATCGGCCGCGCTTGCGGCGACCTTGCCACCAGTCTTGGCAAGAGCCTCCAGTGCCACCGGGTTCAGGTCGAAGCCGGTGACGATGTGACCCGCCTTGACGAGGTTGGCCGCCATCGGGCCACCCATGTTGCCGAGGCCGATAAATCCGATCGTCGCCATGGCTCAGAGCACCTCGAAGATTTCGTAAATCGGTCCTTCCGGCGGACGGCTACCCGTGCCGATGCCGAAGACCTTGTTGAGCCATGCGTATTTCGGTGACGCCGTCTCGAACGTGATGACCGTCCGAAAGTAATACTCGGATGGATCGACGAACTGACCGCTGTTGATCTTTTCCATCACCGCCGTCGGGCCGTGGCGCAGCCCGCGATATTGCAAACCGATCGCCGCCCCGTCGTCCGTCTGCAGGACGAGCCGCACGTCAAGCGTTGTTACCCCGTCCGGCCGGCCGATGATCCAGTCCGCCCCGCCGGGCAGCACGGTTCCACGCAGCCTCGGTCCCTCGAAGGAGCCGCCGGCCACCAGCCCGATGCGGCGGTTGCCGGACGGTGTCTCGCCGACCGGCTGCATGCCGTTCACGGCCAGCCTCAGCGTCAGAAGGTGTTGCGTGCGGATCTCGGCCATGTGGTTTCCTCCCGTTGGCAGGGGCGGATCACAGCCGATCCGCGATGGGGAGACAAGATGGCGCCGGGTGGGTGGGGCGCCTGGGAGGGCACACGCGGCTTGGCGACGACGGTCCGGCATCAATCGCCGCGATAGCCGCCTGAGGTCACTGAGATACAGGCCTCGGTGACGTTCTTATCGGTCTGCTGTTGCACACATGCGTGTTCTGTGGCCGGCACCAGGCCGGCAGGGTCTCCGCTTAATCACCGGATCGCGCGATGTTCGATCTGCCGAAGCAGTCGCAATAAGTCATCCTTGACGGTACGCAAGACAACGTCCCAGTCCACGTCGAAATATCGTGGATCACTTTGTTGCGCAAGCCACGCATCTCGATCCGCGCCAATTCCGGGTGGCGGGCGACAGACCCGGGGGTCATAGTCTGAATTGGATCAGGCGTCTACCAGATCGACACCCGATCCAGCGACCGGGATCTCTCGCCACATTCAGGCCGTTCGGCTAACGAGTGGCGAACAAGGACGCAAGCGGGAGCGACCTGACTTCCGGCGCCGCGCCGCTCAACGTCGGAGCCGCCTCTGAACGAGGGACACAATGAGCGCAAACCTAAAGCCACCGACTTCCACCGCCGCCCCAGTCACCGAAGATCCGGGCGCCGAGGCACGCGGCCTTCTGGAGGCGCAGCGCGCCGCGGCACTCCGCGACGGCGTACCAAGCTGTCAGGCGCGCCTCGACGCGCTCGACAAACTGCAAAAGCAGGTCCGCGGATATCGCCGCCCGTTCGCCGAGGCCATATCGGCCGATTTCGGCAGCCGCTCCCCGGCGGAAAGCGACCTGGCCGAGATCATGACGGTGCTCAGCGGCATTCGTCACATCCAACGCCATCTCGCACGCTGGATGAAGCCGCAACGCCGCTCTGTCCATTGGACCTTTCAGCCGGGAAAGGCGCGCATCATCTATCAGCCGCTCGGTGTCGTCGGCGTGATCTCGCCCTGGAACTATCCGTTGATGCTGTCGCTGGGTCCGCTCGCCGACGCGCTCGGTGCCGGCAACCGTGTGATCGTGAAACCGTCGGAGTTCACGCCGCGCACCTCAACGCTTCTCCAGAAGATGGTGGCGGAGATCTTCCCGGCCGACCAGGTCGCCGTCGTGCTGGGCGGACCCGACCTGGCCGCGGAATTCTCGCGACTGCCCTTCGATCACCTGCTCTTCACCGGGTCGACCGCGGTTGGACGGCACGTCATGCGCGCCGCCGCGGATAACCTGACACCGGTCACGCTGGAACTCGGCGGCAAATCGCCTGTCATCGTCTGCCGCGACTATCCCTTGAAAAAGGCCGCGCGAACCGTTGCGATCGGCAAATTTCTCAATGCCGGCCAGACCTGCATCGCACCGGATTACGCGCTGGTGCCAGCGGACCTGACGGAGACCTTCGCCGAAGCGGTGATCGCGCAGACTCGCCGGCTCTATCCCGCGATCGCAGGCAACAGCGACTACACCTCGATCGTCAGCGACCGGCATTACCGCCGTCTGCGCGACCTGATCGAGAGCGCCCTGGCGATGGGCGCCCGCGTCATGACCCGCGAAGACAAGGCAGCCGAAACCGAGCGCAAGCTGCCGCCGACGGTGATCCTGGACGCAACTGCCGCCATGCCGGTCATGCAGGAGGAAATATTCGGCCCAATCCTGCCGATCATTCCTTACGCGGATCTGGATCAGGCGATAAGCCACGTCAACGCGGGGCCGAAGCCGCTCGCGCTGTACTGTTTTTCAAACGACCGCGCCGCGGTTGAGACCATACTGGCACGCACCAGTTCGGGCGGCGTCACCGTGAACGGTACGCTGGTGCACTGCGCTCAGGACGATCTGCCGTTCGGCGGCGTCGGGCCCAGCGGCACCGGCGCCTATCACGGCCGCGACGGCTTCATCCGCCTGTCCCATGCCCGCTCGGTGTTTGAAATTGGCCGGCTGAGCGCGCTCGAGCGGCTGGCGCCGCCGTACGGGCTCTTGTTCAAATTCATTACTGGGCGGCTCATCGGGAAATAGCGATCACGCCGCGTATGCCCGGCGGTGGAGATTGGCGATCGACAGAAGCCGGGGTAACGTTCCGGACAGTCAGGAGAGAAGCCCGCCATGCCCGACAGCTACCCACTTCCCGAGTCCAACCTCTCGGCGCTCGGCTTTGCCGCCCGCCCGCTCGACCACCTTGACGCGCTGATCCGGTCCCACATCGCGGAAGGCCGTTACCCCGGCGCCCAGATCGCCCTCGCCCGCCACGGCAAGCTCGGCCTGTTCCGCACCTACGGCGATGCCAGGACCGAGGGGGGAACGGTGCCAGCCACCAACGACACCCTGTTCCTGCTGTTCAGCCAGACCAAGGTGCTGACCTCCTCGGCCGTCTGGACGCTGGTCGAGGAAGGCAGGCTGTCCTTCATGGACAAGATTTCCGACTTCCTGCCGGAGTTCGCCGCCCGCGGCAAAGGCGAGATCACCCTTGAGCAGGTCATGACCCACCAGGGCGGCTTCCCGGGCGGCGACGTGACCCAGGCCACCTGGACCGACCATGCCCTGATGCGTGCCCAGGTCTGCGACTTCTCGCTGGAATGGACCCCCGGCACACGCCTGCAGTACCACGGCCGAGCCGCGCATCTCGTGCAGGCGATGGTGATCGAGGCGGTGACCGGCCAGGACTATCGCGACGTGATCCGCCAGCGCGTGATCGAGCCGCTCGGCCTTGGCAACGACATTTTCGTTGGCGTACCCGAGGCCCAGCAGCCCCGTTGCGCCGACACCTACGCACCCGAGAAGCGCGACAACTCCGCCGCCTTCCGCGCCGCCGGCCTGCCCAGCGGCGGCGGGTTCGCCACCGCTCGGGGCGTGGCTGCATTCTACCAGATGCTCGGTCATGGCGGGCGGCTCGGTAACGTGCGGCTTTTCTCGCCAAGGCTGATCGCCTACGTGTCCCGCAATCACACAGGGGAGTCGCCGGACGTGCAGATGTCCGGCATCCCGATGCATCGCGGCCTCGGGCCGCACGTCCGCGGCGACAGCGATCGGATCCGAGGCCTGGGCACGATCGGGGCGCCGGTGACGTTCGGACACGGCGGAGTTGGATCGTCGTATTCCTGGGCCGACCCCAGCAGCGGCGTGTCGTTCACCTATCTGACGAACTTCGTCAGCCCCGATCCCTGGCATTCCGCCCGCCTCGACCGGGTCGCCAACCTGGTGCATGCTGCGATCGATTGAGCGTGCAGGAGCGGGCAACGTCCGGAGCGCTGGATGATTGACCATGTAACACTCGGAGTCAGTGACATTGGGCGGTCACAGACGTTCTATGACAGGGCCCTGGCGGCGATCGGGATCGAACGTCTGTACGCGGAAGCGGACGCGTTCGCCGGATATGGTGCCGGGAAAAAGGCATTCTTCTGGATCGGCCTGAAGACGACACCGGTCACTGGCGTCCACGTGGCTTTCGCCGTCGACAGCCGCGACCTCGTCGACCGCTTCCACGCGGCCGGCATCGCCGCGGGAGGCGGCGATAACGGCGCACCGGGCTTACGGCCGCATTATCATCCGAATTACTATGGCGCGTTTATCCTCGATCCGGACGGACATAACATCGAAGCCGTCTGCCACGCCCCGTCCTGACACGGGCGAGGCGATCGAACCCGCCAAAGGCGCGCTGCAGCCAGCCGCTGCCCGACCGCGAACCCGTCTCTGATTGTGGCACATGGGCCGGCCGCCCGCACACTTTTGTACCCTCGTTCTCCGATCCCGCGCTAAAGCTCCCCCAGAGCGCGCTCCCATCCCAACGCAGGGTGGTGTAGAGCAGCGCCATGCCCCCGCCCATTCTCGCGCTCCAGGATATCGCCCTGACCTTTGGCGCCGAGCCGCTGTTGGCCGGCGCCGGCCTGTCCGTCTCCGCCGGTGACCGGGTCTGCCTGGTCGGCCGCAACGGCTCCGGCAAGTCCACCCTGCTGCGCATCGCCGCCGGCCTCATCCAGCCCGACTCCGGCCGCCGGTTCGCCCAGCCCGGTGCGACCATTCGCTATCTGCCGCAGGAACCCGACTTCTCCGGCTTCGCCACCACGCTGGACTACGTCGAAGCCGGTCTCGATGACGCGGCCGCCGCCGCGGACCATTACCGCGCGACCTATCTGCTCGAACAGCTCGGCCTGACCGGCCAGGAGGACCCCGTCCACCCTCTCCGGCGGCGAAGCCCGCCGCACCGCCCTGGCCCGCGTGCTCGCCCCCGAACCCGATATCCTGCTGCTCGACGAACCGACCAACCATCTCGACCTGCCTGGCATCGAGTGGCTGGAACAGGAACTCGCCGGCATGCGCTCCGGCATCGTGCTGATCAGCCACGACCGGCGCCTGCTGGAACGGATCTCACGCACCACCGTCTGGCTGGACCGCGGCGTCACCCGCGTGCTCGACCAGGGCTTCGCCCACTTCGAAGCCTGGCGCGACCAGGTCCTGGAGCAGGAGGAAACCGAGCGCCACAAGCTCGGCCGCAAGATCGTCATGGAGGAGGACTGGCTCCGCTACGGCGTCACCGCCCGGCGCAAGCGCAACCAGAAGCGGCTGGGCGACCTGCACGCCCTGCGGAAGAAACACAAGGAACAGCGCGCCGCGGTCGGCAAGGTGAAGCTGGAGGCGGCCGAGGCGGAACTGTCCGGTCGGCTGGTGATCGGTGGCCGAGGGCATTGCGAAATCCTTCGGCGACCGCACCGTGGTGCGGGACTTCTCGACACGCATCATCCGCGGCGACCGCGTCGGTATCGTCGGGCCGAACGGCGCCGGCAAGACCACGCTGCTGAACCTGCTGACCGGCAAGCTGGCGCCCGATACCGGCGAGGTGAAGCTGGGCACCAACCTGGCCGAGGTCGAACTGGATCAGCGGCGGGAAACGCTGGACCCGACGCAGACGCTGTCGCAGGCGTTGACCGGCGGCGCCGGCGACACCGTGACGGTCGGCGGCCAGAACCGCCACGTCGTCAGCTACATGAAGGACTTCCTGTTCGGCCCCGAGCAGGCGAACACGCCGGTCGGCGTGCTGTCGGGCGGCGAGCGCGGGCGGCTGACTCTGGCTCGGGCGTTCGCCAAGCCGTCCAATCTGATGGTGCTGGACGAACCGACCAACGATCTGGACCTGGAGACGCTGGAACTGCTGCAGGAACGGCTGTCCGACTATGCCGGCACGGTGCTGCTGGTCAGCCATGATCGCGATTTTCTCGATCGTGTCGTGACGTCGGTGATCGCGACCGAAGGCGACGGGCGCTGGATCGAATATGCCGGCGGCTATTCCGACATGCTGGCGCAGCGGGGCCCGGTGCGGGTCACGCTTCAGCACGCACCCGCGGCCCGGTCTCGAACCGCGGCGCCGGCCGCCAGACCGGCCAGCCGAAAAATGAGTTTCAAGGACAAGCACGCGCTGGAGACTTTGCCCGGACCGCATCGCCGGTCTGGAGCAGGAGATGCTCCGCTTGAACGCGGTGCTGACCGACCCGGATCTGTACGCGACGCAACCCGGCAAGGTTCGCCGCGGCAACGAAGGCCTGGACGCCGCCCAGGCTGCGCTGGCCGAAGCAGAAGAACAGTGGCTGGCGTTGGAGATGCTGCGCGAGGAACTGGAGCGGACTTGAGGCGGCCAACGCGGTCCGAAGGCGAACACGTTAGCGCATGGTCGCGCGAAGCGGAACGTCCCGGCGCGGGAATCATGCGATCAAACAAAGACCGGGACCATTTTTGGCGTGCACAGTCAGGACGAAAATGGTCTAGCGCGGCGCACAAAACCTTCCAGCCCGCGGCAAGGCGAGAACACGGCGAGCCTTCCGCGGCGTTCATCCTACCGCCTGAATCGCAGATCCAGTCCCCGCGCGATCCAGCCGGCCTCGATCGCGTCCAGATCGGTCAGGCCGGAGGGATTGGCCTTCGACGGCGCGATCCCCAGCCGGGGAACGCCCTCCATCTTCCAGATGGACAGCAGCCGCCGAAGCTCCTGAAGCGGTTCGCCGTGATCATCCACTCGCAGGTTCAGATCGGGAAAATCCTCAGTCGTGACCATCACCATGGCGGCGGATTGCTTGCCGCGCCGGTCGCCGCCCGCCGCCTCTCCGGCTTCCATCGCGGCCATCAGCCGGTCCGGCATCGGCAGGTCCCGGTTGGCCTTCCAGGATGCGAGCGTCGCCGATACGGTCGGCTCCCCGGCCAGCATGTTGCCGGCGACGCTGATCCCGCCGGCCGACACGCTGCCGCACCATTCGACGCAGTTGCCGCCGGTCCACGCGGCGGTGCGGCCGTTGCGGTCGACGGCGTGCACCTGGCGGATGCCGCGCCCCTCGTCACCGGCCAAGCGCACCCTCGATCGCCGCCGCGGGCGGCAGACCGCGGGCCATCGCGTCTAGGATCGCCGGGCCCAGATAGCGGTTGGTCATCGACTGCGTCGACACCGCCCCGACGCCCGCCCGCACGAACGGGCAGGACGCGCCGACCGCGAACGCCTTGGTTGCCACGGCCACGGCGAACGCGTCGGAGTTCGGATCATGCGCGACGATGGACCAGGTCATGACGATGAAGCTCCTTGTAACGGACGCAGGATATCGGACGCGCTAGACTATTTTCAGCCTGACTGTGCAGGCCGAAAATGGTCTATCTCTTTGTTTGATCGCATGATTCACGCGCCGGGACGTTCCGCTCGGCGCGATCATACTCTAACATCGCGGACACACGGTTACACGACCTTTTGCCGCCGGTCAGCTCCGAGCGGCCACGTCGCGGACCGTCTCGCGCGAATCGTGCCTTGTTTGGCGACCCGGGAAGCGGCTTTAATGTCTGCACCCAATGGCGACGACGCGTCCGCGCACCATCTATCTTTCGCAAGATCTATCTATCGCAAGCGACCCATCGTGATGCGACCTGGCAGTCCCGGCCAATCGACAAAGGAACCGATCATGGCATCAGACGCACCCAAGGCACTGAACCACCTCGGCCAAAGCCTGTGGCTCGACAACATCACGCGTGACCTGCTCGATAGCGGCACGCTGAAGCGCTACATCGATGAACTGTCGGTGACAGGCCTCACCTCCAACCCGACGATCTTCGACAACGCGATCTCGCGCAGCTCCTGGTACGATTCGGAGATCCGCAAGCAGCTCGAGAGCGGCATCTCGGGCGAGGAACTCTTCTTCAAGCTCGCCGTGCAGGACCTAAGCCGGGCGGCCGACCTGTTCGCGGGCATCCATGCGCGCACCGGGACGGTGGATGGCTTTGTGTCGCTGGAAGTCTCCCCGGTATTCGCCTACGACACCAAATCGACGGTCGAGCAGGCCAGGAAGCTCCACGCACAGGCGAACAAGCCGAACCTGTTCATCAAGATCCCGGGCACTCCGGAAGGTCTGCCGGCCATCGAGGACTCAATCTTCGCCGGCGTGCCGGTGAACGTCACCTTGCTGTTCTCCACCGATCAGTACGTCAAGGCAGCCGATGCCTACATGAAGGGGCTGGAGCGGCGTGTCGCCGCCGGCTTGTCCGCGGACGTCCGCTCGGTCGCCTCGCTGTTCGTCAGCCGGTGGGACGTCGCGGTGGCCGAGAAGGTGCCGGTGGCGCTGCGCAACACGCTCGGCATGGCGGTCAGCAAACAAGCCTACAAGGCGTATCGCGACATCCTGGACAGCGACCGGTTCCAGCGCCTGGAGAATGTCGGCGCGCGGGCGCAGCGGCTGCTGTTTGCAAGCACCGGGACCAAGGACAAGAATGCGCCGGACACGCTGTATATCGACGGCCTCGCGGCACCGAACACGGTCAACACGATGCCGGAAGGAACGCTGCTGGCCTTCGCCGATCACGGCAAGACGGCGAAGCCGCTGACCCGTGACGGCGGCGACGCCGAGGCGGTGCTGGACGCGCTCGCCAAGGCGGGCATCGACCTGACCGCGCTCTCAACACAATTGCAATCCGACGGCGCCAAAAGCTTCGTCAAGTCATGGGACGAACTGCTCGGCTCGATCGAATCCAAGAGCAAGGTTCTCGCGTAAACTTCGAACAACGCCGCCGCTCACGGGTCCGCACGGGCCAGTCGTAGACGCCGAAACAGGGGTGTGACACGCGGTCCTCGTGGTTGAGGCTGGCACCCCGGGCGGGTCTGTGGGTCGGCCGAACGGCTGTGCCCGGTTACGGCTCACGTGATCATGATCGGCCGAATGCCGGCGGAAGCATCGATATCAGGCACGGTCGCGCCCAGCGCGTAGCTAAGCGAATCGGCTGCATGTAGCCTTCGACAACCCTCCGCCTGGAGACAGGAAGCCACCATGCGCGACGCAACCAACATTGACCAACTGGCCATCAACACCATCCGCATCCTCGCGGCTGACGCGATCCAGAATGCAAAGTCCGGGCATCCGGGGACCCCGCTCGGAGCCGCTCCAACCGCCTACACGCTCTGGCAACGCTATCTGCGATACGATCCGGCCGCCCCGGAATGGATGAACCGCGACCGCTTCCTGCTCTCCGCCGGACATGCGTCGATGCTGCTCTACGCGTTGATCCACCTCGCCGGCATCAAGGGCAGTCCGGAGGTATACGGCGACGCCGAACGCCCGGCGATAACGCTCGACGACATCAAGCATTTTCGCCACGGCGACAGCCGCTGCCCCGGCCACCCCGAATATCGCCAGACCTCAGGCGTCGAGGCGACCACCGGACCGCTCGGCCAGGGCGTGGCCACCAGTGTCGGCATGGCCATCGCCGGCCGCTGGCTGGCCGCAACGTATAACCGTCCGGATTTCACCCTCTTTGACTACAACGTCTACGCACTATGCGGCGACGGCTGCATGATGGAGGGGATCGCCAGCGAGGCCGCCTCGCTCGCCGGTCACCTCGCATTGTCGAACCTGTGCTGGATCTACGACAGCAACCGGGTCAGCCTCGAGGGCCCCACCGACCTCGCCTTCTCCGAGGATGTCGCCGCCCGCTTTCTGGCCTATGGCTGGAACGTCACCACGGTTGCCGATCCGAACGACCTGACGCTGCTGGACCGCGCCTACCAGACGTTCCTGAAGACCACGGACCGGCCGACGCTGATCCTGGTGCACAGCCACATCGGCTATGGCGCACCGCATCTGCAGGACAGTTTCAAGTCGCACGGCGAACCGCTCGGCGATGCGGAACTCAAACTGGTCAAGGAATTCTTCGGCTTCCCGCCGGACAAGAGCTTCGTCATCCCTGACGAGGTGCCGAAGCACTTCGCCGCCGGCATGGGTGCGCGCGGTGCGGCGGCGCACGCCGCCTGGGACAAGCTGCTCGCGGGCTACCGCAGCGCCTATCCGGACCTCGCCGCCCAGGTCGATGCCATCAACGCCGGGACGTTGCCGAAAGATTGGGATCACGACCTGCCCACTTTCCCGCCCGACCCAAAGGGCATTGCGACGCGCGATGCATCGGACAAGATCCTCAACACACTGGCTCAACGCGATTCCCTGGGTGCTCGGCGGTTCCGCGGACCTCACGCCCAGCACCAAGACCAACCTGACCTTCGAGGGCGCCGGCAGCTTCGAGGCACCCGGGCCCATCGGCGACTATCACGGCCGCAACTTCCATTTCGGCGTCCGCGAGCACGCAATGGTCGCGGCGGTCAGCGGCATGACGCTGTCCGGTCTGCGCGCCTACGGCTCGGGCTTTCTGATCTTCACCGACTATGCGCGCGGCGCCATTCGCCTGTCCGCGCTGATGGAGTTGTCCGTCATCCACGTCTGGACGCATGACTCGATCAGCCTCGGCGAGGACGGCCCCACACATCAGCCGATCGAGCAGATGCTGTCACTGCGCGCCATCCCGGGCATGGTCGTCTTGCGACCGGCGGACGCGAACGAGACGACCGAAGCCTATCGGGTTGTCATGCAGTTGAAGCACCGGCCCGCCGCGATCGTGTGCACGCGCCAGCCGCTGCCGACGATCGATCGCAGCAAGTTCGCGCCCGCGTCGATGCTGGCAAAGGGCGCCTACGTTCTGGCCGACGCGGAGGGCGGCAAGCCATCCGTTATCCTGATCGGCACTGGCAGCGAGGTATCGCTGTGCATGGCGGCACGTGAGAAGCTGATCGGCGAGGGCATCGCCGCGCGTGTCGTCTCCATGCCATCCTGGGAACTGTTCGACGAACAGGATGCGGCCTATCGCGACAGCGTGCTGCCGCCGTCCATCACCGCCCGCGTAACGGTGGAAGAGGCTTCGCCGATCGGCTGGGACCGTTATGCTGGCCGAACAGGGATCGTGCTCGGAATGCACAGCTTCGGGATGTCGGCGCCCATCGCCATCGTAACCAAGCATTTCGGCTTCACCGTCGAGCACGTGGTTGAATCGGCAAAGCAGGCGATCGCCGCCGGCTGAATGCTTCGCCACCGGAGCGACGCCGCGCGATGACGCCGGAATTCTTTCGGTCCAGGAGCGCCGTGTCCGCATAGCGCCCCTGGACTGGTACCGCCGAGCGGTTCAGATGATCGCGCGGTTTGCGATATTGATCAGGCCGGCACGAATATCGGCCCGACCCGAGACGCGAAGCGACCTCAGCCTGATATCGCTTTGCAGCAATATCGGGCTGACCCAAATCTCGAAGCGACCTCAGCCTGATGAAATTGATCGACAAACGTCAGCCGGAGCGTTTCCACGCAACGTGGTGCCGCTTTAGCTGCAGGCATCGCGACACCCGATACCTGCTGCCCTTATCAAGATTAACCCATCCGGGACCTCCGGCCCGTTGCCTTTGTCCTCCAGGAGGCAGGGCCGCCGCATGTGCCCGGGGTATGGACGATGGTGCGCGAACCGGTTTCCCGACACCTCCGAACCAACACGCCCGATCAGCCGCCTCATGCACTCTGGGATTGATGCGAAGAAATCGCGCTGTCCGACCCGAGACGGTTCAGTGACCGTGCCAAGCTTCCTGCAAGATTCGCACACCGCACTCGGCTGGCCGCGGACCGGCGTCGTTGCGAATGCTCGTGTCATCCCGGAGGCAAGTCCTCGGGCGCGGCCGTAAGCGTTGGCCGGCCGTAGCCGCGTCACCTTGGTTCACACCGCCGCGTCTCGCCGTCCGGCAAAGCCTCGACTGCCCTCGCGCCCCTTGGAAGCCTCTCAACTTCGAGCCGAAATGGGGCCGTGCTATCCGGCCCCCTTCCTCACCATGAACGGCGTCGCCGGCGCCCCTTTGCCGGCGGCGATATCGGCCATCGAGCGGCCGGAGGCAACCGACCGATCATCGGACAGCGTTGAATCGTCGTCCTGCTCACGCGCGAACGAGTCCCGGTGCTTGATCAGCAGCCAGTTGACCCGTTTTCCCCCTGCACGGTCGCGCTTCATGCGAACGAGCACCCAGCTTCCGTGCAGCCGCTCGCCTTGCAACGTGAACTTCAGATCGCCGGATGCCAGCCCCTCTTCCGCGCTCATGCCTTCCGGCGACCAGTATCCCCGATCCCAAAGCTGCACCGTGCCGCCGCCGTACTCCCCCATCGGGACCGTACCCTCGAAGTCGCCATACTCGAGCGGGTGGTCTTCGACCTCGACCGCCAGTCGCTTGTCGCGAGGGCTCAGCGATGGTCCGCGCGTGACGGCCCACGACTTGAACACGCCGTCGAGTTCCAGCCTCAGATCGTAATGCAGGCGTGTCGCGTCGTGCTTCTGGATCACGAACCGCAGCCGCTGGCCACCGCCGGTCTTTATCTCGCCCCTCGGTTCCGCGGTCCGGCTGAAATTCCGCTTCGCCCGATACGTCGAGAGCTTGTCCGGTACCTGTCATCGATGCCTCACGCCATTAGAATTAGAGCGTGATGACCGCAGGCGGGATGGCCGGAGGTCTGAATCACGCGATCAAACATGGAGATAGAGCGTGATGACCGCAGGCGGGATGGCCGGAGGTCTGAATCACGCGATCAAACATGGAGATAGAGCGTGATGACCGCAGGCGGGATCGCCGGAGGTCTGAATCACGCGATCAAACATGGAGATAGAGCGTGATGACCGCAGGTGGGATCGCCGGAGGTCTGAATCACGCGTTCAAACATGAGGATAGAGCGTGATGACCGCAGGCGAAATTGCCGGAGGTCTGAACCACGCGATCAAACATGGAGATAGAGCGTGATGACCGCAGGCGGGATCGCCGGAGGCCTGAATCACGCGATCAAACATGGGGATGGAGCAGGGTACTTGGGCCGAAGCGGACGCATCCTGCTCTGGAATGTCGGCATGACTCGAACCGCGAAGCGACCCCAGGCTGATAGAATTGCTCGATGAATATGAGCCGGAGCGTTTCCGCTCAAGATGGAAACGCTCCGGTGTAAAGCCGCCCGGAATCTGTATCGGCCCTGGCGCATCCGTTCAGTAGCGCCCCACCACCAGACCACCGTCGACGGCGACGCACTGCCCGGTGATATAGCGCGCCGCGTCGGAGGCGAGAAAGACGATCACATCGGCGATATCCTCCGGCGCGCCGACGCGGCCCATCGGAATGAACGACGCCGCGGCAACAAGCCCGGCCTCACCCAGCGAATGCTGTTCCGACAGTGCCTGGGCGGTACGGATATAGCCGGGCGCCACCGCATTGACCCGCACCCCCTCGCGCGCCAGTTCCACCGCCAGCCCTCTGACCAACCCGATGACGCCTGACTTGGCCGCGGAGTAGTGCACATGCTCATCCCAGCCGTAGGCGAGGCCCATGATGGAGGACAGCGCCACAACCGCACCCTGTCTCCGCTTCCGCATCGCCGGTGCGACACGGCGCACCACGCGCAAAATCCCCTTGAGGTCAACGTCGAGAGTGTGGTCCCACAGCGCGTCGGTCATCTCGGCCAAGGGGACCCGATGCGCGATGCCGGCGTTGGCGATCAGCACATCGACCGCGCCACGCTCCGCCTCGACGGCCGCCACCACCGCATCGACCCCAGCGGTGCTCGTGACGTCGAGGCGATGGAACGAAGCACTGCCGCCCGCTTGCTTGATCTCCGTGACAACCGACTGGCCCTCCGCTTCCAGTACATCGGTGACGATCACGTGGTCCCCGATGCGAGCGAAGGCGATGGCCGTGGCCCGGCCGATGCCAATGCCCGCGCCGGTAATGAGAACTGTCCGCTGCGTCATGATGTAATGCCTCCTGAGTTGTGCCACGTGCCGCCGCTGGTCTGCTTTCGATCAGCCCCGTCGCGAACCTGCATCACGGATCATCGTCGGCCCGCCCGACTCTTCATCAACGGCTGGATGCGATGCCCGAATTGCTCGATGCCGATCCGGAATTCGTCGAACGTCAGCAGAATACCCTTCGTTCCAGGCACCCCTGCCGCGGCGTCGGGCATCCGCGCAACGGACTCGTAGCTGCCGATAAAGGTCCCCATGTTGAAGTTCACACTGCCTTCCGGACGGACAATGGCGTTGGTGTGCGCCGTCGCATCGGCCTTGCTGTCCTGTCATTGTCACTTCGATCTCCCGTGCACCCCGGCTCGCACGGGCGGATCCGGACACACCCGCGCGCGGCACCGATCTGAGGTCGCACAAGGACGCCATTCTCATACCATCACGTCGCCATCGTTCATGTTGAACGCGGCACCCGTGTAGTACGAGCCGTCATCCGAGGCGATAAGCACCGCGGTCGGCGCCACCTCCTCACAGCGCCCCAGCGGCAGCTCCGAAAGCTTCCGGGCTCTCCGCTCTGGCGAACCGGTCATTGACATGTCAGTGCTTATCGGCCCCGGACAAATCGAATTGACGGTAATGTTGTACTGCGCGACTTCATAGGCCAGCGAACGGGTAAAACCCAGCACGCCCGCCTTCGCCGCGGCATAATGGGTCAGTTCATGGCCCCCCTTGTGGGTAAGCTGAGAACTTGTGCTGATGATGCGCCCCCAGCGCCGTTCGATCATGCCTGGAAGTACAACGCGCGTGCACAGGAACACGCTTCGCAAGTTCACCGCGATCATTTCGTCCCAAGTGGCCACTGCCATATCCACAAGGTCGACACGCGTGTTGATGCCCGCATTGTTCATCAAAACATCGACGCGTCCCAGTTCACCCTCTGCGTCGCGCAGCGCCTTGGTGATCGAAGTTTCATCGGCAACATCCGCGGCAAAGGCGACGCCCCTGACACCGAGTTCCCGCAACTCGGCGGCGACCCGTGCGGCGTTGTCACCGATCCGGTCGATCACCGCCACGTCGGCGCCTGCGCGCGCGAACGCAAGCGCGATGCCCCGTCCTATCCCTCGGCCGCCGCCGGTCACGACACACTTCCTGCCCACAAGCCGACCCATGCGGCCCTCCTGTTCGATCGTCACTGAGGCCATCAAGCTCCGCTGAAGTCCTGGAAAAGCAGGCTGTTGGACGTAGCGCCGCCATTTTGCAACGCAGGCGGAGAACAAGCGGTGTTTGCTTCGAATAATTGAGCGCAACGACTTGCGGCGACCCGACCTTGATCTGGTCAAGGCTGGTCCCCAGCATGCTCGCCATGGAGCTCCCGCTGCCCTTGCTGTTGAACCGCCGCGCCCATGAATAGCGCACGTCCTCGGCGGTCAGCGTGTTCCCCCACACGCTCTTGACGCCCTCCCGCATGATGAAGGTCACGCGCTTGCCGTCTGGCGCCAGCTCCCATTTCTCGGCCAGCCGCCCTTCCAGCGCGAGCCCGTATGGCAGTTCCGGGTGTACCCCGATGTCTTCACGCATCACATTGGGCGAGCCGGGATCAGGAATTTTCTTATACGCGATCAGGCTGTCATAGAACGCGCAGGTCGCATCGACCGTCCCCAGGCTCACGTCGTACTCAAGGTCGAGCCCTCGCAACGTCGCCGGGCTTGCGATGACCAGCGTCTTGCTGGCGTCCGCGGCAAATACGTCGGCGCCCGTCGTGGCACTGACAGCCGCCGCCGCGCCACGCAGGAAGTCTCGGCGATCGACTCCGATGGTCATGCTCACGGCCTTTCGTTGGTCAGGTGCACGCCGGTACGCCGGCGACGCATCAGATCATGACGTCGCCGCCGTTCGGATTGAGCGAGGCACCGGTGTAGTAAGACCCCTCATCCGAAGCCAACAGCACTGCCGTCGGCGCGATTTCCTCGACTTTCCCAAACCGCCCGAGCGGCAGTTCCGCGCGCTTGCGGGCGCGCCATTCCTCGGACAACCCGGCCGACATGTCGGTGTCGATCGGTCCCGGGCAGATCGCATTGACCGTTATGCCGAACGGAGCAACCTCATAGGCGAGAGAACGCGTAAATCCCAGGATACCCGCCTTGGCAGCGCAGTAGTGCACAAGCTCGACGCCACCTTTGTGGGCAAGCTGTGAACTCGTGCTGATGATGCGGCCCCAGCGGCGGCTGATCATCCCGGGAAGCACCAGCCGCGTGCATAAAAACACGCTGCGCAGATTGACCGCCATCATACGGTCCCACGCTTCGACTGACATGTCGACCAGTAGAACACTGTCACCGATCCCCGCATTGTTGACCAGTACTTCCACCGGCCCAAGCGCCTGCTCGGCATTGGCGAAAGCCGCCGCCACGGATGACTCATCGGACACGTCGGCGGCAAATGCAAAGGCGGCAACACCGAGGTCCGCCGCTTCGCGCGCTGTCTTCGATGCCAGCTCCTCATTGCGGTCAAGTATCACAACGTCGGCACCCTCGCGCGCGAACGCCAGCACCATGGCGCGACCGATGCCACGGGCCCCGCCGGTGACAACGCACTTCCTGCCCTTCAACCGATTCATCGCCTGCTCCTGGCCGTTGCACCGCCTGCGACCAGGTCGATCCGCACCTCGGAACCACCCCGTCCCCACATCGGCGCAAGCCCGCCTCCATCGTCACCCCGTCGCTCGCGCGATCGCCTTTCGACAGGCGGATGTGCAGTGCAACCCGGCATGACCATCAAAGCTCCCCTACGGACGTATCGACAGCACGGAACTGCGCGACCGTCTGCACGGAACGTGCCATGGCAAACACGCCAGCACCCGCCGCACGTCGGCTTGCGGTCCCTCTCAACGTGACCAATCTCGAGGCAAAAGCCGCCCGATCGGGCAAGCGGTCTCCGCATCCCGGGCCGATCTGCAGTCAAATCGAGATCGATCCGTCGCGAAAAACCCGGCGTATTGTTCGGATCACCGGCATGGTCCGGCGCTGCATAAAGCATGATCGCGCAGAACGTCCCCGGCGCGTGCGCTGCGCAATCAAACACAGACCCAGACCATTTTGGGCCTGCACAGTAAGGCTGAAAAAGGTCCGCTGAAGCGACGGCGCTCACAAATCGCCCTTCACGCCGTGGCGTCGCCTGCTCGTGGCAGCTTGCGCCCGCGCTCCACAGCAATGGCGCCGATGTCGACCGCCACCGCTACGGTATTTCCGCCAGCCGCACGATCTCCAGGTCCGTTCCTTGCCCTCTTTGTTTCGGGATCGAAGAACAGCGTCACTGCCAAGCTGATCAAGCCGCCTACGGTGCCGATCAGCATCGGAACCGCGAACCCCATGTGGCGCTGCACCGCGAACCAGGTCAGCACCGGCGGCACGAATTCGCCGGACACCGCACCGATGTGATAGCAGAACGCCGCCGCCGTCGCCCCGATCTCGGTCGGGAATCGTTTATTCGCGTAGCTCGGGTTGACGCCATGGGTCGCCCCCGCGAACGCTCCTTGAATCGAAAATGCAATCGCGCTCGTCATGTAATCGGTGGTCAGCAGATAGACCGGACAAGCCACTAGAGCATGATCGCGCTGAGCGGAACGTCCCTGGCGCGTGAATCATGCGATCAAACAAAGAGATAGACCATTTTCGGCCTGCACAGTCAGGCTGAAGATTGTCTAGCCGCCGGAACGATCATCGCCCACCGCCGCCCCATACCGTCGGCGAGGCCTCAGGCGGCCAGTCTTGCAGCCCCGTTTCCAAGGCCACACATTAGCGCGATAACAACCTGGCTTAAATCGCGAAGCGATCTCAAGCTGATGAAATCGCTTGGCAAATATGAGCCAAGGCGTTTCCAGTCGGCATGGAACGCTTTGGTGGCAGCAAAAAAGGAGATTACCGCATGGACTTCGACCTGTTTGTCATCGGCGGCGGATCGGCCGGGGTGAGGTGCGCGCGGATCTCCGCCGGGTATGGCGCTCGCGTCGGCATCGCCGAGGAACGCCATTGGGGCGGCACGTGCGTCAACATCGGCTGCGTGCCGAAGAAACTCCTGGTCCAGGCCGGCGAGTATGGCGGCTGGGCCGAGGATGCGGCCGGCTTCGGCTGGACCATCACCAAGGGTCCGCACGACTGGGGCAAGCTGATCGCCGCCAAGGACCGCGAAATCACCCGGCTGGAGGGCATCTACCGCAAGCTGCTCACCGGCGCCGGCGCCACCGTGTTCGATGGCCACGCGACCTTCCTGGACGCTCACACACTCGATGTCGGCGGCAGGCGGATCACAGCCGAGACCATCGTGATCGCCACCGGCGGCCATCCCGAACGTCCGGACATCCCCGGCGCGGAACTTGGGATCATTTCAGACGATGCGTTTTACCTGAAGACGATGCCCCGGCACATCGTCATCGTCGGCTCCGGTTACATCGCGGTCGAATTCGCCGGCATCTTTCGCGCGCTGGGCGCCGAGGTGCACCTCGTCTATCGCCAACCCTTGCCGTTGCGCGGCTTTGACCACGACATCCGTGAAGCTATGGCAGAAGCGCTGAGCGCGCAGGGCATCATCCTGCATCCGGAAAGTATCCCAGCGAAGCTGGAAAAGGATGGCGACCGCCGCCTCCTCACCCTGGGCGACGCTCGGACCCTCGTCACCGACACCGTGTTCTTCGCCACCGGCCGGCGTGCCAATGTCAGGAACCTCGGCCTGGAGAAAATCGGCGTCGCGCTAAACGCCAGGAACGCAATCAGGGTCGACGAACACTTGTGCACCACGCAGCGCCATATCTACGCGATGGGCGACGTGACCGACCGGGTGAACCTGACTCCCGTCGCCACCGCCGAGGGGCATGCACTGGCCGACACCCTGTTCGGCAACAAGCCCCGCATGGTCTCGCTGTGGAACGTTCCGTCCGCCGTCTTCACCACCCCGCCGGTTGCCACGGTCGGCCTGACCGAGGAGCAGGCCTGCGCGCTCGGTCCCGTCGACATCTACCTGACCCGCTTCACGCCGATGCGGCACAACCTGTCCGGCCGCGACCGCAAGACGATGATGAAGCTCGTCGTGGACAAGGCCACTCAGAAAGTGGTCGGCGCGCATATGCTGGGCGAGGACGCGGCTGAGATCATTCAGGGCATCGCGATCGCCGTCGTCATGGGTGCGACCAAGGCGGACTTCGACCGCACCATCGGCATCCACCCCACCGCGGCGGAGGAGTTCGTCACCTTGCGCACGCTGACGAGGACCACGGATCTGGCAAAGGCGGCAGAATAGAAGGCGCGGAATGGACAGGTGCGCTGGCGTCATCGGCCTGCGCGTGGTTCGCCCGCCGCAAGCAACCCTGACAAGCCAGAATGGGTCATCTTGGTGGTCCGTTTGGAAGCCCGACGCCGACTTGGCGGCTGCGACGCCCGTGATGCTCAGCCGGCCGCCATGTCCACGACCTGCGCGCCTGTGACCGGTCGATCGAGAGACCGGTTCATTCTCGGCGGACACGTTCTTTTCTAACGTCAGTGAATAGATGGCAGCGGAGGCGATCGATGTCGGCGAAACCATTCCACCTCGCATGGTTCCTGCAAGGCTCCAGCGTCCAGGCGTGGGGCGAGCCGTGGACAGGCCATATCGGCACAAGCTGGGAGCGGCCGGAGTTGTTCCTCGATATGGCGCGCAGCCTGGAACGGGCGTGCTTCGACTATATCCTGCTGGAGGATTCTTCTTACGTCGGCGAAAGCTATGGCGGGTCGACCGAGTTGTATTTGAAGCACGGGATCGCGGTGCCGCGGCAGGATCCGTCGGTCGTGGCGGCGTTGATGACACAGGTGACGTCGCGGATCGGCATTGTGCCGACGTTCGGCACGTTTGCCTATCCACCCTATCTGCTGGCGCGGCTGGTCGCGACGCTGGACCAGGTTTCCGCCGGGCGGATCGGCTGGAACGTGGTGACGGGAAGCTCCGACTTCGCCGCGATGAATTTCGGCCTGAAGGGGATGCCGGAGCACGACCTGCGCTACGATATGGCCGACGAATATATGGACGTGGTGCAGCGGCTTTGGGCGTCGTGGGAACCAGGGGCGATCGTCGCCGATCGGGCGTCCGGGGTCCTGGTCGATCCCAGCAAGGTCCATGCGGTGAATTACGAGGGAAAATTCTTCAGGACCCGCGGACCGCTGAACTCGGGTCCGGCGCCGCAGGGGCGGCCGGTGATCGCACAGGCGGGCGGGTCATCGCGAGGGCGCGGATTCGCCGCTTTGCATGCCGATACGATTGTCGCTCATCCGAAGGGGATCGACGGCATGAAGGCGTACCGCGACGACGTGCGGGCGCGGATGGTGGCGCATGGCCGTCATCCGGACGACTGCAAGGTGCTGTTCATGGTCGCCCCTATCATCGGCGAAACCGAGGCTGATGCGCAGGAGCGCAAGCGGCTGCGCGAGGCCCGGGCGGCGGCGCAGATCCCGCAACGGCTGGCGTTCCTGGGCAAGCTGATGAACATCGACTTCGGCAGGCTGGATCTCGATAAACCGATCGCGACGAGCTGACCACGAACGGCCACCAGCAGACGCTGGATCAATTCAAGAAGATGGCGGCGGGCCGGACGTTACGGGAGGCGATGGGGGAACATAACGTCACGGCCCTGTCGGTCGAGCTGATCGGCACGCCCAATTCCGTCGCCGCTCGGATGGGCGAAGTGATGGAGGAAGTGGGCGGCGACGGCTTCCTGTTCTCCATGCCGAACGTCAGCCGCCGGTTGCTGGCGGAAGTCGAGGATGGGCTTGTCCCTGCGCTGCAGGATCGCGGGCTGGTTCGCTCCGCCTATGGCCACGCGCAATTCAGGGCGAATCTTCTGGCGTTTTAGAGCATGATCGCGCTGAGCGGAACGTCCCTGGCGCGTGAATCATGCGATCAAACAAAGGGATAGACCATTTTCGGCCTGCACAGTCAGGCTGAAAATGGTCTAGTTGAATGACTTTAGCGCGCCCTTGACGCTTCGCCGGATCGGGATGGTAGCATTTGCGCCGAGGAAGCGACGTCGCCATCTACTGGGCGACGATGCTGCAGCGGCGCAACAACAAGGGACCGGTCGGTCAGGGCGGCTGGAGGATCTTCGGAATGCGTGGTTCGACGCGCCTGGGCTTGAGGCGCAACGGAAGGTCTGCCAGGATATGCAACTGCAATGTATGGTGGACGTACCGAGCATGCCGCTGGGACAGTTCGTTCAACCAACCGCACACCGCAACAATATCACCGGTGTCATGAACGGGTTCGCCACATTCCGGTATGTGCGCCCCGTCTAAGCCCGGCAAAAGAACAAGGAGCTAACATGGATCTGGGACTGGACGGACGCAAAGTGCTGGTGACCGGCGGGACGAAGGGCATCGGCCGCGCGATCGCCGAATTGTTCGCCGCCGAGGGTGCGTCGGTCGCGATCTGCGCGCGAGACGCGGCTGAGGTTGAGGCGGTGACGGCCGCGCTCGGCGGCGACGGACGCAAGTCGTTCGGCGCGGCGGTCGATGTGTCGGACGGTCCGGCGGTCGCGGCTTGGGTCAGAGATGCGGCCGCCGTGCTGGGTGGGATCGACATCGTGGTTCCGAACGTCAGTGCGCTGGCGGTGGCGGCCAGCGAGGAAGCCTGGCAGGCCGGCTTCAAGACCGACATCATGGGAAGCGTCCGGGTGGTCGACGCCGCGATGCCCTGGCTCGAGAAATCGGATGCGGGCAGCATTGTCATCATCAGCAGTGTCTCCGGGCGGGAGGTGGATTTCGCGGCCGGCCCGTATGGCGCGTTCAAGGCGGCGCTCATTCATTACGCTCAGGGACTGGCGTATCAACTGGCGTCGCGGAACATCCGCGCCAACACGGTCTCGCCGGGCAACACGTACTTCCCCGGTGGGGTCTGGGAGAAGATCGAGCAAGGCAATCCCGACCTGTTCGCGCAATCGCTGGCGTTGAATCCGACCGGTAGGATGGGCACGCCGGCGGAGGTCGCGCGGGCGGTGGTTTTCCTGGCGAGTCCGGCGGCGAGCTTCATTACCGGCACTAACCTTGTCGTCGACGGCGCGCTGACCCGCGGCGTCCAGTTCTAGATCGTGATCGCGCTGAGCGCAATTGCTCACCCCGCCCCGGCGAGCGTGTCGCCGGGGCGGGGTGATATCACGAAGCGGACGGTATCAAACACCGAAGCGCGATTGGCCTTCGCGGTGCTGACGACGGAGCGGAAGGCGGCATAAGTTTGCGCCCCCCACTCGCAGCGGAAGCCGTTGGTCACTTTGCGGAAGATCACGCTCGGCCGCAGATGCCGCTCGGAGATGTTGTTCGTAGGCGGCACCGCTCGATTTGACATGAACACGAACAGATGTGCCCGGTTGGCGAGCATGCGCTTGCGCAGCTTGCGGCCCGGCTCGCCAATCGGGACCACCGCCAGGATCCGGTCGAGCCTGCGGTCGAGGTCATAGAGATATTGCTTCAGGGTGGTATCCTTCAGCGTCCCGCGCCGCCGGCCGATCGCGATGGCGCGCAGCAGCAGCCACCGGAACGGCGCGCTGAACGCTGTGTCGCCGCATTCGATGGCGTATTTCGCTGAGCGGAACGTCCCCTGCGCGTGAATCATGCGATCAAACAATGAGCTAGACCATTTTCGGCATGCACAGTCAGGATGAAAATGGTCTAGACCTCCCACAGTATGCAGCGGCAACGCCGCGGCGCTTGTCCGGCGAGCAATTTCTTCATCGGCCGGCACGCATTCCGCGTGCTTGCCGCCGGCGGATCGCAGCGCGACGGGATCGCGTCGCGATTCCGCACAGGCTGATAACGCGCGGAAAAAGGATTTATCGATGTCGAGGCATTTCGAGATTCCGCCTACGCCGGACAACATGGTTCTCGGCTATCTGGACGCGACCACGCCGCCGGTGCTGGAGGTGGACTCTGGCGACACGGTACTGCTGCATTCCTTTCCCGCGGGCGGGCGGGAAACCCTGCCGGAGTTATCGCGGGTGCCGGCGAATTACCTGGCGGCGCTGAACACTCTGCCGGCGGGTCCGGGCTCTCATTTCATTACGGGACCGGTGTATGTGCGCGGTGCCAGGCCGGGCGATACCTTGCAGATCGACATCCTGGACGCGAAGGTGTGGATGGACTGGGGGTTCGTTGCGATCCTGCCGCTGCTGGGGACGCTGCCCGACGAATTCACGGACTATGAAACGATCCATCCGACGGTGGATCATGCGCGCGGTGTGGCGACCTTGCCCTGGGGCACGGAGCTGCCACTGGAGCCATTCTTCGGCATTATCGGCGTGGCGCCGCCGAAGGCATGGGGACGATGCGGATCTCCGGTGCCGCGCGCATTCGGCGGCAACATGGACAACAAGGAGTTGAAGCCCGGCACGACGCTGTATTTGCCGGTGTTCAACGACGGCGCGCTGTTCATGGCCGGCGACGGGCACGGGATGCAGGGCGATGGCGAGGTCTGTATCACCGCCCTGGAGATCGGGCTGTCAGGGACGTTCCGGTTGACGGTGCGCAAGGACATGAAGCTTGATTTCCCGTTCGCGGAAAATGCCACGCACCTGATGTCGATCGGGCTGGATGAGGATCTGGACGACGCCGCGAAACAGGCGGTGCGGGAGATGGTGAAGCATGTCTGCAAACGCACCAACCTGTCACGCAACCAGGCTTATATGCTGTGCTCGCTGGCGGGCAACCTGCGAGTGACGCAACTGGTGGACGGCAACAAGGGTGTGCACATGATGCTTGCGAAGTCGCATCTTTAGCGCGCGATCGCGCTGAGCCGGTCAACGCCAACGTCGACTGGTATTACATCCGCAATCCTATTGGCCGGTTCTGACATTTTTCAGAAGTCCGGCTGATCTTGATTGGCACCTCGGAGCCCAGAGGCTCCGAGTGATCGCAAACCGGGCTCATCTGCGATCGTTATTGAAGGAGACTAAAATGAGACGGTATCCGGCTATCTTCGCGGTCGTCGCCGCGCTGGGCTCCGCTTATCTTTCGGCCGTCGTGACGGCGCGGCCAGCCGCGGCCGAGGCTGATGGGGGCTGTGGCGGCATCGCCCAGGTATCCTGTAACTGAACATCCCCTGATCGCAGGGACTTCCCCCGGGGCCGTCAGGACGACGACAGGCTCGCGAAGGGCTTCCGCGGATCGAAAGGAGGCCAGCGTTTGCTGGCCTCTCTTGCGACCGGCGCCAGCAGGATGAAGGCGTTACGCGGGGGGTGGGCGCGCAACGTCGCGGAGCACCGGGCCAGGGCCGGTGATAACAGGGACGTCGCCGCGACATCGCCCCCGGGGCGCCCTCCGCGCGCGGTGGTGACGCGGGGAGCGGACACCGGCGCGACCCTCGAACCGAACCGGCCAACGCTGCCGTTACGGCGATCAGCCCTTGATGGTCTTCCAGTCGACCCCGCGCTCGAATGCAGCAGCGGCGCGATAGATCGTGGCTTCGGCGAGGGACTTGCCGACCAGCATCATTCCGACGGGCAGCCCGTCGACGAGACCGCAGGGAATGCTCATGGCCGGGTGGTGGGTGCAGTCGAACGGCGCCGTGTTGGGCAGGATCTCGAAGCCGCGCTGAATGATTTCCTGGATCGGCGCATTGGCGGCGGGCAGCGGGGTCGCGGTCATCGGCAAAGTCGGCATCAGCAGCAGGTCGTAGCGCGACAGCGCGTCATCGTAGGCGCGCCGCAGCCTGTGCACCAGGTTCTGCGCCTTGGCATAGTAGCGGCCACGATGGTGGGTGGTCATGTACTGGCCGAGGAGCATGGTGTTCTTGAGCGTGTCGGATAATTCGTCGGCACGCTGGCGCCAGGCGGCGTGAGCGTCCATCAGCGAAACGACGTACTGGCCCTGCCAGTTGAAGCCGAAACCGTTGCCCAGCATCATCTGCACGGTGGCTCCCTCGGCGGCGATCGGCAGCCAGATCGCCGAGCCGAGGCGATGCATGGGGATCGCCACGGTTTCGACGGTCGCGCCCAGGCCGCGCAGGCGGTCCGCCGCCTCACGCACCACCGCATCGGACTGGGTCTGTGACTGCGGGTGGCCGAAGCCTTCCTCGACCACGCCGATACGCAGTCCCTGCGCGCCCTGCCCCAGGGAATCGCGGTATGCCATCGACTGGCCGCCATACTGGCGCGGATCGAGCCCGTCGGGGCCGGCGAGCACTTCCAGCAACAGCGCGTTGTCCTCGACCGTCGCGGTCATCGGGCCGGTGTGATCGAGGGTCAGCTCGATCGGCATGATCCCGGTGTAGGGGACGAGGCCATGGGTCGGCTTCATGCCGTAGATGCCGCAGAACGAGGCCGGCATGCGGATCGACCCGCCCTGGTCGCCGCCCAGCGCCATCGGCACCTCGCCGGCGGCCACGAGTGCCGCACTGCCGGATGACGATCCGCCAGCGGAATAGCCCTGGCGATGCGGATTGTGCACTGGCCCGCTGGAGCTGGTGTGGCTGCCGCCGGAGAAGCAGAAGTACTCGCAAACGCTCTTGCCGACGATGGTGCCGCCGGCGTCGAGAATACGCTGCACCACCGTCGCGTCGACCTCCGGGACGTAGCCCTCCAGCGTGGAGGCGCCGTTCATCATCGGCACGCCCGCGACGCAGATATTGTCCTTCACGGCGACGGTCTTGCCCTTGAGCTTGCCGTGGGGGCGCCTTCAATGGTCGTTTTCACATACCAGGCGCCGTAGCGATTTTCCTCGGGGCCGGGACGACGGCCGGGCGTGCGCGGATACTTCACCGCCGGGATTTCGTCGGGCATCTGATCGACCATGTTGTAGGCGGCGAAACCGGGCAGCAGACACTCCAGGTGGGCGCCGAGTTCCGCATCGCCCATGGTCAGGCCGAGCGAAGCGGCGGTGGCGCGAAGCTGGTCGATCGTGGGGGTCTTGATGGTCTCGGTTGTCATCGTTGCGGTCTCCTTGGATCAGGCCATGCCAACAAATTCGTCCATCATCGCGCGGTCCCGGGCGATTTCGGGCGGGATCTCGCGGGTCACCTCGCCCTTCTGCAGGATCAGGATGCGGTCGGCGAGCGAGGCGATGAAGTTCAGGTTCTGCTCGACCAGCACCATGGTGACCGGACGGCGCCGCCGCACGGCGAGCAGGGTCTCGATCATTTCCTCGATGATGGACGGCTGGATGCCCTCGGTCGGTTCGTCGAGCAGGATCAGCCTGGGTTCCGCGCAGAGGCAACGAGCCAACGCCAGCAACTGCTGTTCGCCGCCCGACAATGCGCCGCCCGCGCGGTCGAGCAGGCGGGTGAGCCGGGGAAAGTCGGTCAGGATCGCGTCGATCGTCTGCCGGTTGTCAGGCAGGCGCAGACAGCCCATGCGGAGATTTTCGGCGACCGTGAGGGTCGCGAAGATTTCGCGTCCCTGCGGGACGTAACCGATACCCAGGCGCGCGCGGGCGGTGGGCGACAGCCGCGTAATGTCGCGGTCGCTGAAATGAACAGTGCCGTCTGTCGCCGGAAGATACCCCATCAAGGTGCGCAGCAGGGTGGTCTTGCCCATGCCGTTATGGCCGAGGATGCCGACGATTTCGCCCTCATTCACCGACAGGCTGACGCCGGCGAGGATGGGGATGCGCCCGTAGCCGGACCGAAGCCGGGACACCGCCAGCATTGTCATGCCGCCTGCTTGCCCAGATAGACGTCGCGCACGCGCTGATCGGCGAGGACATGGCCGACATCGTCCTCCATCAGCACGCGGCCCTGATTGAAGACGGTGACGGTGTTGGCGATCATGCGGATGAACTGCATGTCGTGCTCGACGACCACCAATGCCTGGGTACGGTTGATCTCGCGGATCAGTTCGGCGGTGCGCTGCACCTCGGCGTGGTTCATTCCGGCGGCGGGTTCATCGAGCAGGATCAGGTCTGGTTCCTGCGCCAGGACCGTGGCGATCTCAACCCATTGGCGCTGGCCGTGAGCAAGCTGGCCGACCAGTCGGTCCGCGATCGGGTCCAGTTGCAGCCGGGACAATGTTTCGCCGGCAATCCGGCGCGCTCGGGCCATCGACTTGTTGCGGGCGGCGCCGATGAAGACATTCTCCCGCACTGAAAGTCCGTTGAACACGTTCGGCACCTGGGTCTTGATGCCCACGCCGAGTCTCGCGATCTCGTGCGGGTTGGCGCCGGTGACGTTCTTGCCACGGAACAGGATGGTGCCTTCGGTGGGCACAAGCTGCCCGGTCAGCATCTTGAAGAACGTGCTCTTGCCGGCACCGTTCGGGCCGATCAGGCAGCGCAGTTCCACTTCGTGCAACGTCAGGTTGACCGACTGCACCGCGGTTACGCCGCCGAACCGCATGGTGACGTCGCGCGCTTCCAGCAAGGGGGTCATTGCCGTGCCTCCGCTGTCTTGGTTGCCGGTACATCACGTGCCGCGGATCGTTTGCGCAGGGGCAGCAGTCGGTCACGGATCATCGGCACGATGCCCTGGGGCACCAGCAACACGAAGGCGACCAGCACGATGCCGAGGCCGAGGTTGGGATCGACCTTGTTCTGGGAACCGGCCAGGATGATCAGATACTCGATACCGACGGCGCCGAGGATGGGACCCAGCAGGGTGCCCAGACCACCGACCAGCACAAAGATGATAACTTGCGCGGACATGGTCAGGCCGAACACGGTGGGGCTGATGAATCCGCCCCAGTTTGTGAACAGGCAACCCGCCATTCCGGCGATGCCGGCCGCGATGATAAACGTCAGTAATTTGTACATCCGCGGGTCATAGCCGAGCAACATGGCTCGGGTCTCGTTTTCGCGGATTGCGACCACCACGCGGCCGAAGCGACTGGCCAGAATGCCGCGCAGCAGTGCGTAGACCGCGATCAGCGTTCCCATCGCGGCGTACCAGACCTGTTCGGGACTCAACGGGCTCGATGCGTCGCCGGGAAAATTCAGCGGCGGAACGCCTGGGATTCCATTGAAGCCGCCCAATTCGGCGGCTCCGATATGATAGGCGTTGCCGGAGGTGGAATTGACCAGTTCGAATAGAATGACGGAGACGGTCAGCGTAATGACACCGATGTAGGCGTCGCTGATGCGGCCGTAGAACATGAAATAGCCGAGCAGAGCGGCGAAAATCATGGGCACGGCGATGGCGATCATGACCGCGGGCGTGCTGTCGCCGATGTTGATCACGGCGACAGCGTAGGCATAGCCGCCGAGGCCGAAGAAGGCTGCCTGGCCGAACGACATGATGCCGCCATAGCCCCAGAGGAAGCCCTGGCTGAGCGCGAACATCGCCATCGCCACGAAGACGGTCATCTGCACGATGCCGAACAGGTCGAGCACCTGGGGCAGGCCGACCATCAGAAGCAGCCCGATGGCGAGCATCGCTATGAAGCTGGACCACCCCGATGCTGCTAATCCGGTTTTCACAGGCTTCTCCGCAGGAAGCGTCCGGTTATGCCTTGCGGCAGAATCCGGATCATCACGATGGCGGTTGCCAGCAAGGCGACATCGCCGATGATCGGCGTCGTCTGGAACGATACGAGCTGATTGATCAGTCCGAAGACGGAGGACGCGAGGCCGGTTCCGGTGATGATAGCGGGACCACCACCCAGGACGGTAATGAAGGCTCGGGCGATATAGGCCGCTCCCATGCCGGGAGAGACGCCGGAGATTGGCGCCAGCACACCCCCGGCGAGGCCGGCCAGCGCGGAGCCGAGTGCGAAGGCGGCCATGTAGATGGTGGGTGGAGACACACCGAGCGCCGCGGCCATGTTGGGATTTTGCATGGTGGCGCGCAGGATCAGGCCGAATTTGGTGTATCGAAGCAGCGCCAGCATACCGACGAGGCAGATGGCAGCGGCGGCGACAATGACGAGGCCGTACAGGCTCGCGCCGAAGCGCCCGATGGAGAAGCCGCCGACCGGCGTCGGCACGGCGCGCACCACGTTGCCGAAGATCGTTGCCATCAGGCCGATCAATCCCAGGCTGACGCCCCAGGTCGCCAGCATCGTGTCGATGATGCGGCCGTAGAGAAAGCGGATGAGCGCCCGCTCAAGCACCAGGCCGACGACGCCCACCAGCAACGGCGGCAACACCAGCATCGAAATCCAGATGTTTACACCAGCGTCATGGGCCATGACGGCTGCATAGGCGCCCAGCATCATGAACTCGCCATGGGCGAGGTTGATCACCCGCATCATGCCGTAGATCACGCCCAGCCCCAGCGTGATCAACACCAGGGTGGCGATACCGGTCAGCACGTTGAACGCGAGAAGTCCAATCAGGTCCATATCGCTGGCTACGCTCCCTGATATCGCGCGTCACGGAAACGCGATATCCCGGTCATGGTTGAAGGTCCTCGATGGACTGCGCGGGTCGCGGTTACGCTGGGACTCACGTGTCTCCGCCATCGGATACTGGAGCATTGCCACCCCGGGTGGGAATGCTCGGGCTCACTCGCGCCGGAGCGCTTGAGTGGAAACGCTCAAGCTCATATTTATCGAGCAATTTCATCAGCCTGAGGTCACTTCGCGGTTTGAGTCGGGCTGATACTGCTTTAGATACTGGGTTCGAACTGCTTGTCCGTTCTCGGGTTCTTGATCAGGTCGCAAGCCCCGCCGGTGTCAGCCGGGTACTGGGCGGGATAGGTCGCCATGATCTCCCACTTGCGATCTTTCGGCTGGGCGAGGTAGGCGTTGCGGATGGTGTGATGGGTCTTCGGGTCCATGGTCACCTTGCCGGACGGTCCCTCGATGGTGATCCCGGTTTCGAGTGCCGCGATCACCTTCGACTGGGCGACGGAGCCGGCCTTCTTGACGCCCTCGGCCCAGATCATGATGCCTTCGTAGGTGGCGGAATCGAGTTCGCCCAGATCGTTGACACCGGCGCCGAATTTCGCCTGCATGCCCTTCACGAACGCGTCGCTCGCGGGGGTGCCAAGGTCGTTGTACCAGCCGTAGCAAGTAACGATTCCATTGGCAGTCGCGGGATCCATGGTGACGATCTCATCGCCCAGGCCGAACACGGTCGACGCCATCGGGATCTTGGTTTTCATTCCGGCGGCGGCCCATTGGCGATAGAAGCCCTCCTGGTTGGAACCGACGAGGGCGGACAACAGGAAGTCCGGCGATGCCTGCTGGATGCGGCTGATGGCAGAGGAGAAGTCGGTGACATCGAGCGGGAAGAAGTCGGTCCGGGCGACACTGCCGCCGCCGTCGCGGACGAACTTGGTCATCCATTTGGCGGTAATCTGGCCGTAGTTGTAGTCGGCCGCGATGATGTAGGCCTTCTTGCCCCAGGTCTTCATTGCATAGGATACGACGTGATCCACGGTCTGCGCCGGCGTCGTGCCGGTGCAGAACACGTTGCGGTCGCACACGCCGCCCTCGTACTGCGTGTTGTAGAAATAGAGCGTCCTGTACCGATCCAGGGTGGGACGGATCGCCTCCCGCGATGCCGAAGTGATGCCGCCCTGCACCACGTCGACCCGGTCCTTCAGGACGAGTTGCTGGGCGTACTGCGAATAGAGCTGCATGCTGGACTGGGTGTCATAATTGATCAGCTGGATCTGGCGCCCCAGCAATCCACCCTCGGCATTCAGCTTCCCGACCGCGTATTCTGTCGTCTGGATCATGCGCGATCCGCTGACCCCGATCGGTCCGGAGCCGTCGAGCAGACTGCCGAGCTTGATCGGGGCGGCGGCCAATCCATGACGCGCGATGAAGGGGGTTGCGAGCGCGCCGGCGGAGAACAGGGTCCCCAGCTTAAGCGCGCCGCGACGGCTGAGGGCGGCAATCGTCATGGACATGGGCTCCGTGGTCAAAGGGGACTGCGGGCGCAGGTGCAAGGGCAATGCCAGGAAGATTGATTTTCCGACACTTGCCTGGAAGGCAGGAGGGGCGATCGAACGCAATCCGACGAGGTGAAGAATGCTTCTGGCGGTCGGGGTGGTGCCTCGCCCACCGACGCGGCCCGCCGGGAGGGTGCGACAGCCGGATGCTATCGGGTTCGGCGAACGGCCCGCCACGCTTCACTCATGGTCGCAGCGGCCATAAGTGCGACTTTTCGCGGCAGTGTTCGTTGCACAACAACGCACCATGCGCTTTCCACGGATGCTCAAAGATGTTCCCACGAATTCGTGACCTTGAGCACGCTGGCTGGTTTGCCGTGGATCGCGCGAGTCGCGGGTTGCCCGGTCAAGGCGTGCCGGCTCACTCCGCCATGCCACGGGCGGGGTTCAGGCCGAATCCGGGCATCACGAGGGGGGCCGACACCGGCCACGACATGGGGCGGGTAACGAAAGCGGCCATTGCCGGCGCTGTCATGACGGTGGGCGCGGCACTCCGAAACCGGCGAGCTGGGCATAGCCCCTGACGATACCGGCGAGTTCGGCTTCGGTCGCCACATCTGCCAGGCCGGCGAAGCCGTTTGGGGCGCGGGCGGCCACGAGATCGATCACCCGCTCGGGACCGCCGGTGCGGTTCGAACGGACGACAGCCGCTGTGGCCGGCAACCGCTCGGCCTGGTAGGCCGCCAAGGCTTCGTGCACCGGATGACTGCCCAGCCGATCGCACAGGCAGCGCGCATCGAGGACCGCCTGGGAAGCGCCGTTCGATCCGACCGGGTACATCGGATGGGCGGCGTCACCGAGCAGCGTCACCCGACCCTGGGTCCACCATGGCAGCGGGTCACGGTCGCACATCGGATATTCGAAGATCTCCGCCGTCGTTCTGGATCAACCGCCCGACGTCGATGAACGGCAGATGCAGCCGTTCGGCGAGATGGCGGAACGAGTCGTAATGGCCGAGGCGCGACCAGTTCTCGCGCTGCGGCGGCGGATCGCCGGCAGACGCCACCCGGGCATAGATGACCCAGTTGGTCAGCCGCGTGTCGGGGGTGTCGCCCGGGCCGATCGGGTAGAGGACAAGCTTGGCCACGGCGTCGCCGGCGATGACCATGCTGTCGCCGCCGTCGAAGGCGGGCCAGTCCACCGCGCCACGCCACATCTGGATGCCGTTCCAGCGAATGCCGGGATCGTCCGGATGGAGGATCGCACGCAGCGTGGAGTGGATGCCGTCGGCGCCGATCAGCGCGTCGCCGGTGGCTTCCTCCAGCGGTGCCGTCGGGGCATTGAAACCGGGCGACGACACGGGTTGCGTCCTGCTCGTAGCGGGCCAGCCGGCGGCCGCTCCGGAGCGCGGCGGCGCCAAGGCGTTCGCTGGCGGCCTGCCACAGCATGGCGTGCAGGCGGCCACGGTGGACGGAGAATTGCGGAACGTCGTGCCCGGCGAACATGCCGCGCGGCTCCGACCAGATCGGTTGACCGAGATGGTTGCTGTAGGTCAGTTGGCGGGTGCGGATGGCGATCTTGTCCAGACGGGGCAGCAGACCGAGGGCGGCCAGTTCGCGGATCGAATGAGGCAGGGCGTTGATGCCGACGCCCAGGGGCCGGACTTCCGCCGCGGCTTCATAAACCTCGCAGTTGATACCTTGCTGATGCAGCATCAGGGCCAGGGTCAGGCCGCCTATGCCGCCGCCGGCTATGATGATCCGCATGCCTGTCGTCTCCGAAGGAAGCACCGGGCTTCGGCCGGACCGCGACGTGCGAGCGCCCATGCACGCGCGGCCCGGCGGCCTGCCTGTGACTTAACTCCCTTAGCCGGGCGGTGGCAGGAAATGCACGTTGTACTGGGCGGCGATGCGGACCACTTCGGCCGGGTCCGCGACCTTGTCGATCTGCACGAACAGGTCGTAGAGCTTCCGCGACGGGGCGACCCAGAACAGCGCGCGCGTGTTGGCTGCACTGCGGTTGAAGATGCCGTGTCTGGATCCCATCGGGAGGCGAATGAGATCGCCCGCGGCCGCCTTCGCCTCCTCGCCTTCCAGCCACAGGTCGAAATCGCCTTCCAGCACGCGGATGAACTCGTCCTGGTCGGGGTGAAAGTGAGGCGGCACGAAAGTGCCGGGCGGAAACAGGGTGTCGAAGGCGAACGACGCCTCCGATAACTGCACCGGGCGGTAGGTCTGGCCGAGGATGTTCCAGACGATGTTGTCGAGGCTCTCGCCGGATCGGGTTATTCCGAGTTCAACTGGCATCGGCTGACTCTTTCAGAGACAAGCCGGCAGGAATACACGACGCCGGTCGGCGCTCGCAATGCGGGTACTCTCACATCCCGGTCAGGACTTTCCCCGGCCGATATGCGGCGAGCGATCTCATCAGCCCGGGGTCGTCTGGCGATCTGGCTCAGGCCGATGGAGCGCCCGGCGGCCAGCCCTGCAGGATGCTGATATAGTTCGCGCGCTCGAACGCGAATGGATCGCCGAGGCGGTGGCGGCTCATGCGGCCTCTGATGGTGCCGATCGAGGCGATGTCGCGTGCGTCGAGCCATTCGGTCAGGCCGGTCAGCAGCGTGCTCATGTGCTCGATCCCGTAGCGCAGCAGGGCCGAGGCGGTCATCACCACGTCGGCACCGGCAAGCAGGTATTTCACCGCCTGCTCAGCGTTGTGCACGCCGGTCGTTGCGGCCAGCGAGCCGCGCACCTGGCCGGCGAGGACGCCGATCCACAGCAGCGGCAGGCGGATTTCCGCCGGGGTGCTGAGGTCGAGGTCGCGCCGCAGCCGCATTCCGGCGAGATCGATATCGGGCTGGTAGAAGCGGTTGAACAGCACGAACCCGCCGGCCCCGGCCGCTTCCAACTGGCGCACCATGTCGCCAGGAGCGCTGAAGTAGGGGCTTAGCTTCACGGTGACCGGCAGCGTTACGGCCGCCCTGACCTTGCGGAGGACATCGAGATGGCGTTGCTCGACGGTCTGGCCGTCCAATGCCGCATCCACCGGCACAAAGAAGGTGTTCAGTTCCAGCGCGCAGGCACCGGCTTGCTCGATCAGCCTGGCGTACTCCGTCCAGCCGTACTCGGTGATGCCGTTGAGGCTGGCGATAACCGGGATCTCCAGCGCGGCACGGGCTCGGCGGATCAACTCCAGGTAGCGGTGGGGACCGGTTGCGACACTGGCACTGGCCGGGAAGTACGAAGTCGCTTCGGGAGAGCTTTCAGCCGCGACGCCGGTCCAGCGCTCGTATTCGGCGCCTTCGTGCTCCACCTGCTCCTCGAAGATCGAGGGCAGGACGACAGCGGCGGCGCCGGCGTCCTCGAGCCGGCGCAGACTGTCGAGTTCACCGGTCAACGGAGACGAAGAGGCGATCAGCGGATGCTTCAGGTGCAGGCCGAGATAAGTTGTTGCGAGGTCCATCGGGGTCAGCCCTGCGCCGGTTGGGGCGCGCCGAACCGCACCGGGTCCCAGCCGGCCATTTCCTCATAGAGGCGGTATTTCTCCACGATCCCGGCCTGGGCTGCGGCGAGAAGCTGTTCGGCTTCGGCCGGACGGGTCTGGGCGAGAGATTTGTAGCGGATCTCATTATACGCGAAATCGCGGAACTTCAGTGTCGGGCGCGGGCTGTCCAGGCGGAATGGATTCTCTCCCACCGCCCGCATGGCGGGGTCGTAGCGGAACAGTGGCCAGTAGCCGCTGGCCACCGCGAGATCCTGCTGACGCATGCCGAACTGCATATCGATGCCGTGGGCGATGCAATGGCTGTAGGCGAGGATCAGGGATGGGCCAGGGTACGCCTCGGCTTCGCGGAACGCCAGCAGGGTCTGTTGCGGGTTGGCGCCCATGGCGACCTGGGCAACGTAAACGTTGCCGTATGCGATGGCCTGCAGGGCGAGATCCTTGCGGGCGACGCGCTTGCCGGCGGCGGCGAATTTCGCGACGGCACCGAGCGGGGTGGCCTTGGAGGCCTGGCCGCCGGTATTGGAGTAGACTTCGGTGTCCAGGACGAGAACGTTGACGTCGCGGGAGGTGGCCAGCACGTGGTCGAGGCCACCGTAGCCGATGTCGTAGGCCCAGCCGTCACCGCCGACGATCCAGATGCTGCGGCGGATGAGGTGGTCAACGACGGAGAGCAGGTCCTTGGCCATCGGGCCGGGGAGGGCTTTCAGGCGTTCGATGAGGGTGGCGACACGGGCGTGCTGGGCGCGGATTTCGGATTCCTGCAACTGCGGCGCGGTGAGGATCGCGCGGACCAGATCGGCCCCGAGTTTCGGGGCCAGCTCGCCGGCCAGCGTCGTCGCGAGTTCCAGATGCTTGTCGGCGGCGAGGCGGAAACCCAGGCCAAATTCGGCATTGTCCTCGAACAGCGAGTTCGACCAGGCCGGACCGCGGCCTTCCTGGTTTTTCGTCCACGGTGTGACCGGAAGGTTGCCGCCGTAGATGGACGAGCAACCGGTGGCGTTGGCTACCATCATGCGGTCGCCGAACAACTGCGACAGCAGCTTCAAATAGGGGGTCTCGCCGCAGCCGCCGCAAGCGCCGGAAAATTCGAACAAAGGTTCCAGATACTGGACACCGCGGACGTTGGCGAAATCGACGCGGGCGCGGTCGTTGATCGGCAGGGACTGGAAGAAGTCGATGTTGCGCCGTTCCGTTTCCAGCAGCGGCGCCTTGTCGCGCAGGTTGATCGCCTTGTGGTCGGGGATAACCGGGCTGAGCGCGGGGCACGCCTCGGTACACAAGCCGCAGCCGGTGCAGTCCTCGACCCAGAACTGGAGTGTGAAGCGGACGTCGGGGAAGCCGCGTACGTTGATGGGTGCCGACTTGAAGCCGGCGGGGGCGCCGGTCAGCTTGTCGGCGTCGTAGTACTTGGCTCGGATCACCGAATGCGGGCAGACGAAGCTGCACTGGCCGCACTGCACGCAGAGATCAGGTTCCCAGACCGGGACCTCGTCGGCGATGTTGCGCCGTTCCCAGGCGGCGGTGCCTGAGGGAAAGGTTCCGTCGATGGGCATGGCGCTGACCGGGATCTCGTCGCCCAGACCCTCCATCATGCGCGCGGTGACGCGGCGGACGAAGTCGGGTGCGCTGGCCGGGACGACCGGGGGACGCTCGAAATGGCTGGTGGCTTGCGTGGGCAGGCGGACCTCGGACAACCGAGCCAGGGTATCGTCCACGGCCTGGAAGTTGCGGCGGACGACCTCTTCGCCGCGGCGGCCGTAGGTCTTTTTGATCGAGGCTTTGATGTGGCGGATCGCGGCTTCCTGGGGCAGCACGCCGGAGATGGCGAAGAAGCAGGTCTGCAACACGGTGTTGGCCCGGCCGCGCAGCCCGACATCGGCTGCCACTTTTGAGGCGTCGATGACGAAGAAGCGCACTTTGAGTTCCAGCATACGCTTTTGCAGCGCGCGGGGCAGCTTGTCCCAGACCTTGTCCGGGGCGTGCGGTGTGTTCAGCAGGAAGGTGGCACCAGGGGCGGCGAGGCGCAGGACGTCGATTTTTTCCAGGAACGTTGGCTGGTGGCAGGCGACAAAGCTGGCCTGTTGGATCAGATAGGGTGCGTGGATCGGATTCGGGCCGAAACGCAGGTGCGAAACGGTCTGGGCGCCCGATTTGTGCGAATCGTAGACGAAATAACCTTGCGCGTGCAGGCCGGCATCCTCGGCGATGATCTTCACGCTGTTCTTGTTGGCGCCCACGGTGCCATCGGCGCCCAGTCCGTAGAACACGGCTTGTGTCACATCCGGCGGATCGATGCTGAAGGACGCGTCGTCCGCCAGGCTGGTGTGGCTGACGTCGTCGTTGATGCCAACGGTAAAGCTGTTCTTCGGTTCGGGCTTCGTCAACTCGTCGAATACGGTTTTTGCCAGGGATGGGCTGAAGTCCTTCGACGACAGGCCGTACCGGCCGCCGGTCACCAAGGGCAGTGAGGCCCGTTTGCCGCGCGAGACAGCCGCGGCGAGGGTGGTTACCACGTCGAGATAGAGTGGCTCGCCGGTGGCTCCGGGCTCCTTGGTCTGCTCCAGCACCGCGATGGCGCGAACCGTCTGCGGCAAGGCGGCGAGGAAGGCGTCGGGAGACCAGGGACGATAGAGCCGCACCTGCAGGACGCCGACCTTTTCGGTCCGCGTGCGCAGTGCCGCCGCGGTCTCCCGGGCGGTTTCGGCGCCGGAGCCCATCAGCACGATCACCCGTTCCGCGTCCGCCGGCCCGTCATAGTCGAACAGGTGATACCGGCGTCCGGTCAGAGCGGCGAAGCGGTCCATCGCGCCCTGCACGATGCCGGGTGTCGCCGCGTAGAACGGGTTCACCGTCTCGCGGGCCTGGAAGAACGTGTCGGGGTTGTGCGCGGTGCCGCGCACGAAGGGATGGGCGGGATCGAGCGCACGCGCGCGATGTGCGCGCACCAGATCGTCGTCGATCATCGCGCGGATCTGCGCGTCGCTCAGCAGGGTGATCGTGTTCACTTCGTGCGAGGTGCGGAACCCGTCGAAGAAGTGCAGGAACGGCACGCGCGATTCCAGCGTGGCCGCCTGCGCGATCAGCGCCATGTCGTGCGCCTCCTGCACCGAGGCGGAGGAGAGCAACGCGAAGCCGGTCGGCCGTATCGCCATGACATCGGAATGGTCGCCGAAGATCGACAGCGCCTGGGTGGCGAGCGGCTCGGGCGGCGACGTGGAACACCGTCGGGGTCAGTTCGCCGGCGATCTTGAACATGTTGGGGATCATCAGCATCAGGCCCTGCGACGCCGTGAAGGTCGTCGTCATCGCGCCGGACTGAAGCGCCCCGTGCACCGCACCGGCGGCGCCGCCTTCGCTCTGCATCTCCTGCACCACCGGGATATTGCCCCAGATGTTCGGGATCGACGCCGCGGCCCATTCGTCCGCCAGTTCAGCCATCGTGGAGGATGGCGTGATCGGGAAGATCGCGACGACCTCATTCACCCGGTAGGCGACGTGCGCGACAGCGGTATTGCCGTCCAGGGTCGCGGTTTGCCGGCCGGCGCCGGCGGTCGGCTGGTCTGTAGTGACGGTCTGCTCATCCGTGGTGGCGGTCTGCTGGTCCATGATAAGGTTCCCTGGTCATTTCATCGCATGCTTCGCGCGCCCCGGCGTGCCGCCCGGCGCGATCATGCTCAAGCCGCCGGTTCCGGTATCATTTCTATCGCGTGACATGGGCATTGTTCAAAGCAGACCGCGCAGCCGGTGCATTTCGCATAGTCGTATCGATAGCGCTTGCCGGGCCCCAGCTTGATGATCGGCGTCCTCGGGACAGGCGGCGAAGCAGTTGTCGCATTCAAAACAATTGCCACAACTGAGGCAGCGCTGCGCCTCGCGGCGCGCCTCCGGTCTCGGTGAGGCCGGCCAGGACCTCGGCGAACCCCTCGGTGCGGGCGGCGAGCGGCAGTTCGCGCTGTGCCGTCGGATCGGCGTCGCTGAACACCGGCAGATGCAGCATGGCATAGTCGACGAGCGGCGGGACGGGCGGATGCTGGTATTGCATGCCGCGCAGCCAGGCGTCGATGTTGCGCGCCGCGAGCTTGCCGTGGCCGACCGCGACCGTGACGGTGCGATCGCTGGGCACCATGTCGCCGCCGGCGAAGATGCCGGGGGCACCGGTCATCATGTCCGGTCCGACGATCACCGTGCCGTCGCGTTTGAATTCGATGCCGGGCACCTGGTGGAGGAAGCGCGCTTTCGGTCTCCTGCCCGAGCGCCAGCACGACGGCGTCGGCCTGCAGGGTCTCGAACTGGCCGGTGGGGCGCGGGAAGCCGTCCGGGCCGAGTTCCATCACCTCCACCGTCAGCGACGTTTCGGAAATGTCCTTGATGGTGGTGAGCCATTTGATCTTGACGCCCTCGGAGAGCGCCTCATCGGCCTCGAATTCGTGGGCGGGCATGTGGGCGCGGTCGCGGCGATAGACGATCAGCGCTTCTTCCGCGCCCAGCCGCCGGGCGGTGCGTGCGGCATCCATCGCGGTGTTGCCGCCGCCGTAGATGACGACGCGGCGGCCGAGTAACGGTTTCTCGCCAGCGCCGACTTCGCGCAGCAGGGTGACCGCGTCGAGCACGCGGGCGGCGTCGCGGGCCGGAATATCGATGTGGCGGGAAACATGGGCGCCGATCGCGACGAAAGCCGCGTCGAATTGCCCGGCGTGCTTCTCAGCGAGCAGGTCGGTGACCTTGTGGTTCAGCACGATACGCACGCCCATCGCCTCGATGCGGGTGATTTCCTGCGTCAGGTCGGCGCGGGGCAGACGATAGGTCGGAATGCCGAAATGCAGCATGCCGCCGGCGACCGGACCGGCTTCGTGGATCTCCACCGTGTGGCCGAGGCGGGTGAGGTGATAGGCGGCGGACAGCCCGCTGGGACCGGCGCCTACGACCAGGACGCGCTTGCCGCTCGGCGGACCCTCGATGCTCGGCGTCCAGCCTTCGCGCGTCGCCATGTCGCCGAGGAACCGCTCGACCGCATGGATGCTGACCGCGGCATCGAGGTCGTTGCGGTTACAACTGGTTTCGCACGGATGGTAGCAGACCCGCCCATGCACCGCCGGCAACGGGTTGTCGCGCATGATCGTGTCCCAGGCCTGCCGGTATTTCCCCGCCTGCGCCAGATCGAGCCATGCCTGGATGTTCTCGCCGGCTGGGCAGGCGTGATTGCAGGGCGGCATGAGGTCGACATAGACCGGCCGCCGGGAGCGAACCGGACCGGTGCCCTTCTGCGTGGGTCAGGTCCGCGATCGAGGTCATATCGCTGAGCTTGCGCGGCATGGCGTTTCTCCCCGTTTTCAGCAGCAGCCGCGGAACCGTCCCTTGGTCACCGCGTAGCGGGCCTCCTGGCGCTCGCGGAAGAATTCCCTGTACGTCATGATCGGCTGATCCGGATGATTGACCTGGCGATGCGCCACGTAGGTCGGATAGTCCGGGATGCCGACCATCAGCCGAGCGGTTTGGGCGACCATGTCGCAGACGAACCGGGCGCGCGTCCTGATGGTATCAGTCATTGCCCGCGCCTGCCAGCACGGTGCCGGTAATCTCGGCGGTGGTGTTCCTCGGGTTGCCCAGCGCCTTGCGGGCGTCGATCACACCATAGACGACCATGATGAGCACGATGGCGACGAACAGTCCGGCCAGCCCTGCATCCAGGTAGTCGTTGAAGATGACCCGGTTCATCTCGTGCAGTGTCTTGGCCGGCGCCAGGATCTGGCCGGCGCTTTCGGCCGCCCCGAACTTCATCGCGTGGCTGACGAAACCGACGGCGGTGTTGGGGCTGAACACTTTCTCCAGGCCCGCGGTGACCGTGCACAGCACCAGCCATGTCGCCGGCACGATGGTGACCCAGGCCGAGCGCTGGCGCTTCATCTTGAAGAGCACGACGGTGCACAGCGTCAGCGCGATCGCCGCCAACATCTGGTTAGCGCTGCCGAACAACGGCCACATCGTCCAGATTCCGCCCAGCGGATCGATGACGCCCTGATAGAGGAAGTAGCCCCACAGCGTGCAGGCAAGGGCGGAGCCGATAATGTTGTTGATCCACGACTCGGTTGCCTTGAACACCGGAACGACGTTGCCGATCAGGTCCTGGATCATGAAGCGGCAGACCCGGGTGCCGGCATCGACCGTGGTGAGAATGAACAGCGCCTCGAACAGGATGGCGAAGTGGTACCAGATGCCGGTCAGTGCCGGACCGCCGAGAAAGCCGGACAGGATGGTTGCCATCCCGACGGCCAATGTCGGCGCGCCGCCGGTGCGCGACATGATGGTGGTTTCACCGACGTTGTGGGCCACCTGGGTCAGGATATCGGGCGTGACGGCGAAGCCCCATGAGGTAATGACCTGCGCTGCGTGGCCGGGATCGGTGCCGATCAGGCCTGCGGCGCTGTTCATCGCGAAATAGACGCCGGGATGGATCACCGAGGCGGCGATCATCGCCATAATGGCGACCAGCGATTCCATCAGCATGCCGCCGTAACCGATGAAGCGGACCTGGCTTTCGTTCTCGATCATCTTCGGCGTGGTGCCGGAGGCGACCAGCGCGTGCCAGCCGGACACTGACCCGCAGGCGATGGTGATGAACAGGAACGGGAACACGCTGCCGGCCCAGACCGGACCCGATACCGTCGATGAACCGTGTCACGGCGGCCATTTGCAGGTCGGGATGGACGATGATGACGCCGAGGCCCAGCAGCAGGATGGTGCCCACCTTGAGGAAGGTGGACAGGTAGTCGCGCGGTGCCAGCAGCAGCCAGACCGGCAGCACGGAGGCGACGAACCCGTAGCCGATGATGATCAGTGCCAGTGTCTCGCCGCTGTAGTTGAACCAGGCCGCGAGGGCCGGCGTCTCGGACACGGTGCGGCCATAGATCAGCGCGGCCAGCAGGAGGGCGGCACCGATCAGCGACATCTCGCCGATGCGGGCTGGCCGGACGAAGCGGCTGTAGATGCCCATGATCAATGCGATCGGGACGGTGCAGACCACGGTGAAGCTGCCCCATGGGCTCCCCTTCAGCGCGTTCACCACCACGAGGGCAAGGACCGCGAGGATGATGACGCAGATCAGAAGGATGCCGATGCCGGCGATGCCGCCGGCGAGCGGACCCATCTCCGAGCGGATCATGTCGCCGAGAGACTTGCCGTCTCGCCTGGTGGACAGGAAGAGGACGGTCATGTCCTGCACGGCGCCGGCGAACACGACGCCGGCGAGGATCCACAACGTGCCTGGCAGATAGCCCATCTGGGCGGCGAGTACCGGGCCGACCAACGGGCCGGCGCCGGCGATGGCGGCGAAGTGGTGGCCGAACAGCACGAAATGGTTGGTCGGCACGTAGTCGAGGCCATCATTGTGGCGATAGGCCGGCGTCACCCGGTTCGGATCGATGCCGAAGACCCTTTCCGTGATGTAAAGAGCGTAAAACCGGTAGGAGATGAAGTATATACATACGGCTGCGACCACCAGCCATGCGGCGTTTACCGGCTCACCGCGAGTGAGTGCCACGATCGCGAATGCAATCGCGCCCAGCACCGCGACCGCGGACCACATGACTTTCGCTTGCAGCGTCACATCTCCCCTCCACGATACGGTCTCGACAGGCGCCTGTGCGGCGAAAGGAATCGAACCCGCGGCCCCGTGCTGACCCGCTGGCTGCGCGGCCAATCGCATCCTCGGATTCCCGGCGCATTGATCTAGATCACTTTGCACGCGATGGTTGGGCGAATGGCGTGTGCTTGAAGTTCGCCGTTGTGGGTGAATCGTGGGGTTCGCGCCACCTGGGCGTGGTTTTCAGTGACCGCCCATCTCTTGCCGCCGCGGCACGCTGCGGCAACTTCGGGAGCAGGACGCCAGGTTGCGCGAGATCAACGCGGCGGCGCTGGTTCGCTCTAACCTCTTATGGCGACGCCTCGCGTCAGAGGAGTGAGTTATTTCGATGCTCGACAACAGCGTCAAAGCGGTTCCGGAGATGAAAGTGCCTGCGGCGACGGAGCAACTGCCCGCAGTGATCCCGCCAGTGAAGGGCGGACCCAGCCGACGGCGTTGGGTCAAATCCGGCCTGTTGCTGCTTGCCCTGGTGCTAGGTGGGATCGCGGGCGGCTACTGGTGGCTGCACCCTCGGTCCGGGGTGCCGCCGGGGATCGCCTGGAGTAATGGGCGCCTGGAGGCCGACGAGATCGATATCGACACCAAATTCGCCGGACGCATCGCCAGACTGCTGGTCGACGAGGGGGATCTGGTGAAGGGCGGCCAGGTCCTCGCGCTGATGGATACGCAGGACCTTCAGGCATCGCTGCAGAAGGCGGCGGCGCTGGTGCTGCAGGCGCAACACATACTGGTGGAAGCGAAGGCGACCTTGGAGCAGCAAAAGACCCAGGTGCTGCTCGCGCGGCAGGAACTTGACCGGGCGCGCTTCCTGGTACCGAAGGGTTTCGCGACCGTGGAGGTTCTGGATCAGCGCCGGCAGCAAATGAATGGTGCGATCGCCGCGGAAAACGCGGCGGAGGCCAAGGTCAACGAGGCACAGTTCGCGTTCGATGCCGCGACTCATGACGTGCAGCTGTACCAGGTCGATATCGCGGATAATTCCCTGGTGGCACCGCGCGACGGCCGGATTCAGTACCGCGTGGCGAACACCGGGGAGGTCCTGGCGGCGGGCGGCAAGGTCTTCACCATGCTCGACACGGGTTATGTCTACATGGACATCTATCTGCCGACGCTCGACGCGGGCCGGATCAGGCTGGGTTCCGAGGCGCGCATCGTCCTCGACGCTTATCCGGCGCATCCGATTCCGGCTTCGGTGGTGTTCGTCGCCTCACAGGCGCAGTTCACGCCCAAGGATGTGGAGACCAAGGACGAGCGTGACAAACTGATGTTCCGGATCCGGGTGCGAATCGACGCCGGGTGGCTCGGTACACGTACCGCGTCGGTAAGAAGCGGTCTGCCGGGCGTGGGATATGCGCGCACCGATCCGACCGTTGCCTGGCCGCCTCAGTTGCAGCCGGAGGCATCAAAATGATCACCGGCGGCGATCTGGCCGCCAGGCTTGATGCCGTCAGCCTGCGCTATGGCAAGGTCATTGCGCTCGATACTGTTACCCTCGATCTCCCGGCCGGCTGCATGGTCGGCCTGATCGGGCCTGATGGCGTGGGCAAGTCATCGGTGCTGAGCCTGATCGCCGGCGCTCGGCAGATCCAGACCGGGACCGTCGAGGTCTTTGGCGGCGACATGGCGAACGCAGGCTATCGCGCCGATCTGTGCCCACGCATCGCGTATATGCCGCAGGGGCTCGGCAAGAATCTCGTATCCCGATCTCAGCGTCCGCGAGAACATCGCATTTTTCAGTCGTCTCTTCGGGCAGTCCAGAGCCGAACGAGCGTGGCGGACGGCGGAACTGCTCGGCGCCACGGGACTGGCGCCGTTCGCGGACCGTCCCGCCAAGAAGCTGTCAGGCGGCATGCGGCAGAAGCTGGGGCTTTGCTGTTCGTTGATCCACGACCCCGATCTGCTGATCCTGGACGAACCGACGACAGGCGTCGATCCGTTGTCGCGCCGGCAGTTCTGGGAGCTGATCGACGTGATGCGATCGCGTCGGCCGGGCATGAGCCTCGTGGTGGCGACCGCGTACATGGAGGAGGCCGAACGTTTCGATTGGCTGACCGCGATGAATGGCGGCAAGGTGCTGGCCGTCGGGTCGCCCGCGGCGCTGAAGCAATCGACCGGCGGCGTAACGGTGGAAGAGGCCTTCATCGCTCTGATGCCGGCCGAGCAGCGCGCCGGTCACACGGCGATCCACATACCGCCGCGCCGTGTTTTCGACGTTGCGCCGGTCATTGTCGCGCACGACCTGACCTGCCGTTTTGGCGATTTCACCGCGGTCAACAGCGTGAATTTTACCATCGAGCGGGGCGAGATCTTCGGGTTCCTCGGTTCAAACGGCTGCGGCAAGACGACGACCATGAAGATGCTGACCGGCCTGCTGCCCGCCACCGAAGGCAGGGCCCTGCTGTTCGGTGAACCCGTCGACCCGAACGACATGAGCACGCGGAGCCGGGTCGGGTACATGTCCCAGTCGTTCTCGCTGTACACCGAGCTGACGGTGCGGCAGAATTTGACATTGCATGCACATCTTTTTCACTTGCCCGCGGTCAAGGCAAAGGCGCGTATCGATTATCTGATCGAACGTTTCGGTCTGGCCGAGTACCTCAACGACCGCACCTTGGATCTGCCGCTCGGTATCCGCCAGCGGCTATCGCTTGCCGTCGCGATCGTTCATGAGCCTGAATTGCTTATTCTCGATGAACCGACCTCGGGCGTCGATCCGCTTGCACGCGACCGGTTCTGGAAACTGCTGATCGATCTTTCGCGCAACCAGGGCGTGACCATCTTCGTTTCGACCCACTTCATGAACGAGGCTGAACGCTGCGACCGGATCTCATTGATGGATTCGGGGCGAGTGCTGGCGACGGACACGCCCGCGGCACTGGTCAAGGCGCGTGGGGCGGTCACGCTGGAGGATGCGTTCATCAGTTACCTCGAGGCGGCGGCGGGGTCGCACGCGGCGCTGCCCGCGGGCCTGGGGGCGGTGGCTGTGCAGCGACAGACGGGCAGGCGGTCGGGATTCAGTTCTCGGCGGCTGCTTGCCTATACCATACGCGAAACGCTGGAATTGTTGCGTGACCCGATCCGGCTGGGATTCGGCCTGTTTGGCACGGCGCTGCTGATGCTTGTGTTCGGCTTCGGCATTTCCACCGACGTCAACAATCTATCCTTCGCAGTGCTTGACCACGACCAGACCCCGGAGAGTCGTGCCTATCTCGAGGAACTGAGAGGTTCGGCTTATTTCGTCGAGAAGCCGCCGCTGGCCAACTATGCCGATCTTGAAAAGCGCTTGCAGAACGGCACGATGGAAGCGGCGATCGAGATTCCTCCCGGCTTTGGCCGCGACATCAAGCGCGGGCGGCCCGTCTGGGTCAGCGCCTGGGTGGACGGCGCGATGCCGTTCCGGGCGCAGACGATTCGCGGATATCTGCAAGGGATGCACCAACTGTACCTGGTGGATCCGGCGGTAAAGACGACGGTGCCAGCCGCAGCGGTACCGGCGCACATCGCCATCCGGTTCAAGTACAACCAGGATTTCGACAGCATCTATGCCATGGTTCCCGCGACATTATCGCTGCTGCTCGCGCTGTTCCCCGCGATCCTGATGGCACTGGCGATTGTCCGGGAGAAAGAACTTGGGTCGATCACGAACCTTTACGTGACTCCTGTGACGCGGATGGAATTTCTGGTCGGCAAGCAGCTTCCGTATGTGGCCGTCGCCATGGTGAACTTCGCGTTGTTGTTCCTGATGGCATTGTTCATCTTTCAGGTGCCGTTGAAAGGAAGCTTCCTGGTGCTACTGTCGGGCGCGCTGATCTACGTCACCGCCACGACAGCCTACGGCATGCTGATATCGGCCTTCACCCGGACCCAGATCGCCGCACTGTTCGGCACCGCCATCCTGACGGTGCTGCCGGCTACGCAGTTTTCCGGCATGATGACGCCGGTCGCCGCATTGTCGGGAACCGCGCAGATCATGGGACGCGCCTTTCCGATGAGTCACTTCCTGCCGATCAGCGTGGGGACCTTCACCAAGGGCCTCGGCATCGCCGACCTCGGATGGAACCTGGTGACGCTGGCGGTTTTCATTCCGGTGCTGTTGCTGCTGAACTGCCTGCTGCTGCGCAAGCAGGAGCGCTAGAGCGTGATCCGCACAGGTGGAATCACCGGAGCGGTGAATCACGCTCTCAAACAGAGAGCTAGAGCGGGTTCCGTGAGCCAACGCGAATGGAAACCGCCCTAGGTGCGCAAGCTGTCCAACATCTTCTGGCTTGGGACTAAGGAGTTGCGCAGCTTCATGCACGATTTCGTCCTGCTGGGGCTGGTCATTTACGCGTTCTCGTTCGCCATTATCGCGCAGTCGCATGACAACTCGCAGGAGTTGAGCAACGCGTCCATCGGGATCGTTGACGAAGACCAATCGGTGCTTTCGCGCCGGATCGCGCATGCGTTCCTGCCGCCGTATTTCAAGCCTGCCCAGATGATCGCCGAGCGGGATATCGTTCCGCTGATGAACGCCGGGAAGTATACGTTCGTGGTGGATATTCCGCCGCATTTCCAGCGGGATGTCGTGGCCGGACGCCACCCGGGCGTGCAGGTGGACGTCGACGCCACGGCCATGGTGCAGGCCGGGCTCGGATCCGGCTATACTGAGGAGATCATAACGACCGAGATCGCGAATTTTCTTTCACGCGCGGAAGGCGGCCCGCTGGCGCCGGTCGATCTTGTGGTGCGCATCGCATTCAATCCGAACGTGACGACCGCCTGGTTCACCAGTGTCATGGGCATTATCAACAATGTCACCATGCTGGCGATCCTGCTGTCCGGCGCGGCGATCATCCGCGAACGTGAGCACGGAACGATGGATCACCTGCTGGTCATGCCGCTGACGCCATTTGAGATCGCGATGGCCAAGGTATGGGCGAATGCTCTGGTAATCACGACGGCGGTCGGGCTGTCGCTTTACTTTGTGGTTCGAACGATCCTTGGCGGTACCGATCGCCGGCTCGATCCCGCTGTTCATGGCCGGCGTGGTGATCTACCTGTTTTTTGCTACGGCGATCGGCATCTTTCTGGGCACGGTGGCGCGGTCGATGCCGCAGCTTGGGCTACTGTTCATGCTGGTCTTCCTGCCGATGAACATGCTGTCCGGCAGCAACACACCTTTGGAAAGCATGCCGCCCTGGCTCTCATTCATCATGCAGGGTTCGCCCTCGACCCATTTTGTTTCCTTTGCGCAGTCCATCCTCTATCGTGGGGCGGGTCTGGGCGTCGTGTGGCCGGAGTTCCTGGCGACGGCGTTGATCGGCAGCTTGTTCTTCGGTCTTGCGCTGCTACGCTTTCGCTCCGTTGCCGCCCAGACGAGTTGAGACAAATCAATGCCTCGTCGGGTTGATGCGGGTTCAATAGCCATGTCGAGGAACAGCAAAAGGAGGGATTGATGACACTCACCGCCGCCGATATCATGACAACACGTGTGAAGACGGTCGGACCTGATGCGTCCGTGGCCGAAATCGCCCGGCTGCTCAGCGACAATCAGATCAGTGCCGTGCCGGTCTGTGATGCGCATGGGCAGGTGCTGGGCATGCTGAGTGAAGGCGATCTGTTGCGGCCGGTCGGCAGGCATACTGCCGATAAGCGCGCCTGGTGGCTCAACCTGCTGGCGGAGGGGACCGATCTGGCGCCTTCCTTCCTGGAATGCATCAGCGTGGAGAACCAGCGGGCGCGCAACCTGATGGTTGCACCGGTGATCACGGCATCGCCGGATGCCAGCGTGCCGGAACTGGCGGATCTGCTCGTAACCAATCACATCAAGCGCCTTCCTGTCGTTCGCGACGGGAAACTTGTCGGCATTGTCAGCCGAGCGGATCTGATCACGGCCTTGGCACGGACGCCCGACGCGATCGTGGAAGCACTCTGAAACGGCGTTCGGCATTGATCGCATGTCCGCAGCAGTCCGACAGCTTCACGGCCGGGTGGTCGCCCTGCGCGGCCCGGTCGTCGACGTCGCCTTCGAACCCGGCGCGCTGCCGCGGATCGAAGAGGCGCTGCGGGTGGAGTGCGATGAGCCGGGGGGATCGCTGATCGGACGAAGGTGGCTGATCGCGGAGGTGCAGAGCCATCTCGACAGTGCGACGGTTCGCGCGGTCGCGCTGCAGCCAACCGCGGGACTTCGGCGCGGAGCAGTGGTGCAGGCCACTGGCGGACCGATGACGATGTCGGTAGGCGACGAGGTCCTGGGTCGCCTGCTCAACGTGCTGGGTGAAGTCGGGGATCGAGGGGCGGCGCTGCCGGACGGGATCATGCGTTGGCCGATCCACCGTCGCCCGCCGCCGCTGACGGCCCAGGCGGAGACCGGGGCGGTGTTCGAGACCGGCATCAAGGTGATCGACCTGCTGGTTCCTTTGGCCCAAGGCGGCAAGGCCGCGATGTTCGGGGGGGCCGGAGTGGGCAAGACCGTCCTCGTGATGGAGTTGATCCACGCCATGGTGGAAAAATACCAGGGCATTTCAGTGTTTGCCGGTATCGGCGAGCGATCCCGCGAAGGTCACGAACTGCTGCACGACATGCGTGGATCGGGGGTACTGGAGCGCACGGTTCTCGTCTATGGCCAGATGAACGAACCGCCGGGCGCGCGTTGGCGGGTGGGGCTCGGTGCGCTGACGATCGCCGAGTATTTCCGCGACCAGAAGCACCAGAACGTTCTTCTGCTGATGGATAACGTGTTCCGTTTTGTTCAGGCAGGCAGCGAGGTCTCGGGCCTGTTGGGTCGGCTGCCGTCGCGTGTGGGCTACCAACCAACGCTGGCCACTGAAGTGGCGGCGTTGCAGGAGCGCATCGCGTCGGTGGCCGGCGCCTCGATCACCGCGATCGAAGCTGTGTACGTGCCGGCAGACGATTTCACCGACCCGGCGGTGACCGCGATTTCCAGCCATCTGGAGAGCGCGATCGTCCTGTCGCGCGGGATGGCGGCGGAGGGGATCTATCCGGCGGTCGATCCGTTGGCGTCGTCGTCGGTGCTGCTCGACCCTCTGGTGGTCGGGCGGGAGCACTTCTCGGTCGCCGAACGCGCACGCGAAACCCTGGCGCACTGGCGTGACCTGCGGGACGTCATCGCGTTGCTCGGGATGGAGGAACTCGGCGCGCGGGACCGGCAGATCGTCACACGGGCACGGCGGCTGCAACGATTCCTGACGCAGCCGTTCGCGGTCACCGAAGCATTCACCGGTATGGCCGGGCGATCGGTGAAGCTGGCCGACACGATTGCCGGATGCCGTGCCATCCTTGACGGCGAAACCGATGGGTGGCCGGAGAGCGCGCTTTACATGATCGGCGGCCTTGAAGAAGCGCGTGCGGCGCAGGCCGCGACGGTGGCCGCGTTATGAGGCTGTTGATCACCGATCCGACTGCCGTCGTCGCCGACTTTGCCGACGTGGCGAGCCTGCGCGCCGAGGACGAGAGCGGCGGTTTCGGTGTCCTGACGGGTCACGCCGATCTGCTGACGGTGCTGACCGTCTCGGTCGTGTCCTGGCGGCACGCGGATGGCAAAATGGGCTATTGCGCCGTCCGGCGAGGAGTTTTGACCGTGCGGGGCGGTAACCAGATCGCCATTGCGACGCGGGAGGCTCGGCGGGGGGACGATCTCGACGCGCTGGAGGCGTCCGTCCTGGCGCAGTTCCGGGCCGAGGCAGAGGCTGAGCGAACCGCGCGGGTCGGCGCCACGCGGCTGCACACCGAGGCGGTTCGCCGCATCATCGAAGCACTGCGCCCCGAACGCGGGATGGGGGGTGAGCGTGACGGATGAACCGAACGGACTGTTGCGGTCGGTGCGCCGGCGGCGTGACCGGTATCGGACGTGGATGCGGCAGGGCGAACCGTCCGTCGGGACGATATCTGGCGCAGGTCGGCGCCTTGGGCTGGACGATCGTCGTGCCGACGCTGCTCGGCGTGTTCCTGGGACGGTGGATCGATCAGCGTTTCGGCACGGGAATCTTCTGGACCGGACCGCTGCTGTTGATTGGCCTCGGGATTGGCTGCTGGTCCGCCTGGCAGTGGATACACGGGCCATGATGCTCGATGCGGCGTTCATCGCGTTCGGTTTGCTGGTCGGGGCGCTGCACTTCTCGCTGCTGCGGTGGAACACGACGTTCTACGCGCGCCCGGGCGCGGTTGGTCTGGGTGCCGCGCTGCAACTGGCGCGCATCGGGGCGCTTGGCGGCGTGCTGGTGCTGGCGGCCAGGCAAGGGGCGTTGCCGCTGCTGCTGGTGGCGCTGGGCGTGCTGATCGCACGGCCGGTCGTGATGCGGTGGATGACAGCATGATGGGATCGCCGCTCGCCCTGCACGTCGCGTTCCGCGTCGGTCCGGTCGCGATCACCACGCCGGTGGTGGCGACCTGGGGGATCATGCTGCTGCTGGCGGGGGGCAGTTGGCTGCTGACCCGGCGACTGTCGATCCATCCGTCCGGCCGGCAGGCGGCGCTCGAGGTGGTCGTGGAAGCGATCGAGGCGCAGATCAGGGACACGATGCGGGTCGACCCGGAGCCCCATCTGCCGCTGATCGGCACGCTGTTCCTGTTCATTTTCACCGCCAACTGGTCGTCGCTGGTGCCCGGTGTGGAACCGCCGACGGCGCACCTGGAAACCGACGCGGCGCTGGCGCTGATCGTCTTCTTCGCGGTGGTGTATTTCGGTATCCGGTCGCGCGGGTTGCGAGGCTACATCGCGACCTTCGCGGAACCGAGCATCCTGATGGTCCCGCTCAATCTGGTGGAGACGATCACGCGGACCTTCTCGCTCGTGGTTCGCCTGTTCGGCAACGTCATGAGCGGGGTATTCGTCGTCGGCATCGTCCTGTCACTGGTCGGACTGCTGGTGCCGGTGCCGCTGATGGCGCTCGATATGCTGACCGGTGCGGTGCAGGCCTACATTTTCAGTGTTCTGGCCATGGTTTTCATTGCCGGCGTTCTCGGCGAACCGAAGCGAACAGGGGAAAAGTGACAGCATGGACCTGATCCGGCTCGCAAGCATTCTGGGCGCGGCCCTTGCCGTGTCATTCGGCGCGATCGGGCCGGCGCTGGGCGAGGGCCGCGCCGTGGCCGCCGCCATGGATGCGATCGCACGGCAACCCGAAGCGGCGGGTACGATCGCGCGGACATTGTTCGTGGGCCTCGCGATGATCGAGACCATGGCGATCTACTGCCTGGTGATCGCGCTGCTGCTGTTGTTCGCCAATCCGTTCGTGCACTGATGCATTTCGATTGGTCCACGCTGGTCCTGCAGACGGTCAACGTCCTCGTTCTGCTATGGCTGCTGCGGCGCTTCCTGTTCCGTCCGGTCGTTGCCATCATCGCGGAGCGCAAGAACGCGGCTGAAAAGCTGCTGGCCGATGCTGCTGCCGCGCGAGAGCGGGCACTGGCCGCGACCGAACAGGCGGCGCAGCAGGAGAAGGCTCTCGCCGCGGACAGCGACCGGATCATGGCTGACGCCCGAGCAGCGGCCGAAACCGAACGGGCTGCCCTGTTGGAGCGGGCGAAGACCGAGGCGACACAGGTGCTGGACGCGGTACAGGTCAGCGTGGATCAGGAGCGCGGGCAGGCGCGCCGTGAGCTGGAAGTGGAGGCGCGCCACCTCGCGGTTGCCATCGCATCGCGCTTGCTGGGCCGGGTCCCTGCGCAGGCCGTGAACGCCGCGCTGCTGGAGTCGCTCGGCGCCCTGTCAGCGGACGAGTGGCACGCGCTCGCGGGACCGGGGCAGACACTGGAGGTTGTGACCGCCACGGCGTTGGACGCCGCGACGCAAGCGGGATGCACCGAGATCGTGCGGCAACGTCTCGGATGCGCCGTCCGGTTCGGGACGGATCCGTCGCTGATCGCGGGGCTCGAACTGCGCGGGCCACATGCGCGGCTGGAAAACAACTGGCGTGCCGATCTGGACCGCATCGCGGAGGAACTGAGCCAGGATGACAAGCAGCCCGTCGTGGCTTGAGCATGCCGAAAGCCGCGTCGCGAACGCGCGCATAGGTCCGGCCATCGAGGAATTCGGCCGCGTCCGAACCATCGGCGACGGCATCGCGATGATCTCGGGCCTGCCCTCGGCCCGGCTCGATGAAGTGCTGCGGTTCGAGGGGGGACAGCTGGGCTTCGCGCAGACACTGGAGCGTGACCTGATCGGCTGCGTGGTGCTGGATGACGCCGAACTGATCGAGGCCGAGGATCTGGTGCGTGGCACCGGTGAGGTGATCCGCACGCCGGTCGGTCCGCATCTGCTTGGTCGTGTCGTCGACCCGCTGGGGCGTCCGCTGGACAACGGACCGCCGGTGGAGGCCGCCAGGCGACGATCCGATCGAGACGGCTGCCCCGGCCATCGACGACCGCGACCTGGTGACGGAGCCGGTCCAGACCGGAATCCTTGCGATCGACGCCCTGTTCGCACTGGGGCGCGGTCAGCGCGAACTCATTATCGGGGATCGGAGCACGGGCAAGACCTCGGTCGCGGTCGACACCATCATCAACCAGCGTGGCTCCGACATGATCTGCGTCTATATCGCTGTCGGACAGAAGTCTTCCAGTGTCGCACGAGTCATCGATGCGGTGCGGCGTCACGGGGCGCCGGAGCGCTGCATCTTCGTGGTCGCGGCGGCGACCGCCTCACCCGGGCTGCAATGGATCGCGCCGTTCGCCGGCATGACGATGGCGGAGTATTTTCGGGATCTGGGTCAGCACGCGCTGGTGGTGATCGACGACCTCAGCAAGCATGCCGCGACGCATCGGGAAATCGCGCTGCTGACCCGTCAGCCGCCGGGGCGCGAGGCGTTCCCGGGGGACGTCTTCTACCTGCACGCCCGGCTGCTGGAGCGGGCGGCGAAACTTTCGGCGGCTCGGGGCGGTGGCTCGCTGACGGCGCTGCCGATCGCGGAGACCGATGCCGGCAACCTGAGTGCCTATATCCCGACGAACCTGATCTCCATTACCGACGGTCAGCTGGTGCTGAGCGCGCGGCTGTTCCAGGAAGGCCAGAAGCCCGCGATCGATATCGGCACCAGCGTCAGCCGGGTCGGCGGCAAGACGCAGGCGCCGGCCCTGCGGGACGTTTCCGGGACAATGCGGCTGGATTATGCGCAGTTCCTGGAGCTGGAGATGTTCTCCCGGTTTGGCGGCGCCCCGGATGCACGGGTGAAGGCGCAACTGGGGCGCGGGACGCTGTTGCGTGCCCTGTTATCACAGCCGCGGTTCGCACCGTTGCGGCTGGCCGACGAAGTGGCTTTGGGCCTGGCATTGCGTGACGGTGCGCTGGACGCGGTCGCTGCGGACAGGATCGGCGCGGTGCGGGACGCATTGCCGGCCTGGCTCGATCAGCATGCGGCGCCGGCGTTACGGATGATGGAAGCGAGCGGGACGATCGACGGCGACCGTCGGACCGCCCTGTCCGCTGCCGTGCGCGAACTGGCGCAGCGGTTCGCAACGGAGGACCGGGCGCCGTGACGGAGCGGCTGGCGCAGACGACGCGGCGGATCGAGAACCTGCGGCAGCTCGAGACGGTGGTGACGGCGATGCGCGGGATCTCCGCAAGCCGCACCCAGCAGGCGCATGGGCTGCTGCACGGGTTGCGGACCTATGCGACGGTGATCGCGGGCGCGATCGGTGAGGCGCTCGCGCTTGTGCCGGAGCGACAGCAGGCGCCGGCGGCCGCTCGGCGCACGGCTGTCGTTCTGTTCTGTGGGGAACAGGGCTTCGCCGGTGCGTTCAGCGATCGCATGCTGGATGCCGCGGGAACGGACGGGCCGGCGCGGGACACCTTCCTGATCGGCACGCGCGGGGCGGCGCTGGCGGCGGAGCGGGGAATGAAGTTGACCTGGCAGGCCGCCATGGTGGCGCATGCGAGCCTTGTTCCGGCGCTGGCGGGTCGGATCGCGGACGCGCTGTACCGGTGGCTGTCGGATCGCGGGGGTCATCGGGTCGACATCGTCGCGCCGGTCTGGTCGGCCGGCGTGGGTGTTGTCGCCGAACGAAGATCGTTGCTGCCGTTCGATTTTGCCCGGTTCGCCATTCACTCGCCGGGTCAGCCGCCGCTGATCACCCTGCCTCCCGCTGTGCTGCTCGCGCGGCTGGCGGAGGAGTATGTCTTTGCTCAGCTTTGCGAGGCCGCATTGACCGCCTTCGCCGCCGAGAACGAAGCACGCGTGGCGGCGATGCTGTCGGCCAAGGGGAATCTGGAGACGATGCGGTCCGATCTGCAGGCGCTGCAGCGGCAAATCCGCCAGGACGAGATTACCGCCGAGGTCGTGGAGCTGGCCAGTGGGGCAGGTATGCGTGGGGCGAACATGCGCCGTGACGGGTTCTGATACCGGCGGCCCGAAGTCGGCGGCACCCAATGTCCTATGGCGGATGAGGTCGGGTTCGGTAACCGGAAGGGCAAGCAGGTCCTCAAGCTGCGCATCCGTGAGCCCGCGGCGTCTCGGCATAGCAGGTGTCCCAAATGGAAGTAGAGGGCGGCACGCTGTCCCAGTTGAACGCCCCGCTGGACCCAAGGGACGCAATGGCGATCTACTTATTTATGGGCGATGGCGATCCCTCACTCGATGCGGCCTACCTGGCCATGCGTTTCGGAGGATGCTGCGCGCTGCTGGGAGACCCACATGCAACGAAGCGGTGGTACGGACGGGCAGGCGAAGAAAACCCGGAGATCCCAGCCTACGCGCAGGCGCGTCAGAGGTGCCTTCTTCTGCCTCCAGACTGACGCCGATTGAGCCTGTCACGGTGCAAAATTGAGGTAAGCGGCGCCGCGCCCGTACCCGCCGTTCCCGGTACGTGCCACGAACCGTGCTATCCTGCCCGTTCTATGGCGTGACCCCGAGAAGGTCGTAAAGCTGCATCACGGCCGGTCCGCCACAGGGAGAAGCAATTGCAGCGGCGTGAGTTGGTCATGCACGAAGCCATCTTTGGCACGCGGCTTCGCGGTTCCGACCATACATCCGACGCGGGATGGTGCGATGCACGAGTCGCTGAAGACCGAAAGGGGCCGCTCCGTTGTTTCATCTTGAAACAACTCGATCACCGTTGAGTAACGCCCGGCGCCCCATCCTCTCGACCGTGCCGGCTGTGGTGTTGCCCACGGGCTGTGTTGAAACCAGGGGACAGGCGCATCGGGGATCGGCTGCGCCTGTTTCCGGTCACCGTTGACCGCGACCCCTTTGCGTTACGCCATAACCGAAGGGGCGACCAACCTCCGACTGCAGCGACCGCATCCGCCATCCGTGCCGCCCCGTCCCGAACCGCTAAGGGTCATGCTGCCCGAATGGGGTATCGTCCCCTCTGGACGGCGGAGCTATATCCAGCCCCGCTAGAGGACAGTGCCGTCGCTTTTTTCCTGGGGAGATGGCGCTGAATACGCTGCCCGCCGGGTTCGTTCCCAAGGGGCGAATTGGCAGGCGGGAGCCCAAAGGAGGAGGCCCGGGGTTTTAGAACGTTCCCCGGGCCGCTACCTATGAGCACAGTTACGCCGTAACACGACGCCGCAAATTCGGAGCGCCGAAACAGGCACCCCATTCAGCCGACATCGGATCGAGCTTCGCGGAGATCCTGTCCTCTGCCGCCACGATCAGCCGTTCCAGCATCTGCCGATTCGTGATGCCGTGACGGCGTGCCAGGGCGCGGGCCGCACGGGTTATGACCCAGGTGTTGATGCGCCAACCTCCGTCCCCCTCAGCCGTCGGGCGTCTGCTTGGCCGCTGAGACCGCTTTGGCCACTCTCAGGCGTTAGAGCATGCTCGCGCTGAGCGGAACGTCCCCGGCGCGTGAATCACGCGATCAAACAAAGAGATAGACCATTTTCGGCCCTGCACAGTCAGGCTGAGAATTGTCTAGTCGACCGAGCGCCACTGTGGCCGGCATCGCCGACGGAGCCGAGTATCTGCGCCAGCGTCGCTCCACTCAGATCCTGCTCCGACACCTCATCCAACAAACGCCAGATCAACGAAGGCTGCAGCGGTACGTTCGGATCGTTCAGCAGGCGGTCCAGTTCCTCGAGCGTCCGGGCACAGTCACTGTCGGTCATCATGCCTGATCTCCATCACGGGGCGAGTTGCCCCGCTTCTTTAGTCGAGAAGGTGGCGTCTGGCGTGCCGAACGACTATCCCGCATTGCAGCACAAAACTTATGCGCCAGATGGAGCGGTTGACACAGAATTGTTGCCAGTTCGTTCGTCGTCGATAGTCGATAGCGTTCGGATCAACTGCGCCCCCAATTTACCAATGGGTTCCAGCTATGCGCACGAACGCGCCCACCGCCAAACCTCCGCATGTTCAGCGGGATTACCTCCGACCGGACGAGATCAACGCCGTGATCAGCGCCCCGGCGAAGATCGGGCGCCTCGGCTTGCGCGCCCAGGTTCTTCTCCGCCTGATCTATCGCCACGGTCTGCGCGCAGGCGAAGGCCGTGGCGGTGCGATGGACGGACTTCGATCTTGATCACGGTCGCACGTTCCACGTCCGCCGGCTCAAGGGTTCGGCCGACAGCATGCACAACCTTGATCGCGGCGCGTTGGCGGCCGCGCGGCGCTTGGGGAGCGCGATATACGCGGCACTGCACCCATGTTCTTCACCGAGCAGGGCAAATGGGTCATGGACACCAAACCTGGGATGTGGCCCCAGGTTGTTGCGGATGTCTAAAGCGAAGCGGACAATGCAGGAAGGAACGACCAACGTCATTGACCAGCACGGCGACGCTTGCCGAAGCAGTTCCGCGGACGTGGAAGAAAAAAAAGCAGATCAGGTGGTGCAGGAAAGAGGGCAGCAACTTGGGTCGCCTGTCTTCGACGTGCCCCGGTTCGTAGACCAATCTAGCCGGTCTGCTGCTGTGACCCCCGAGATTAGACAGTCCTTGGCAGCCCTTTTTATCAATATCGACGCCTGCCGGTGCTGGCTGTCTGCCGCTCCGCCTAACATCCGACAGGCACGCGTCGCCGTGGTACGCATGACCGGCAACGTGAACGTATTGACAAAGCTTATCAACACCTCCGGTCACGATGACCATGCTCGGCCCGATAGTGACAGGGTTCCGGCGTGAGCTTGACAGTCTCACGGATTGAGCCACAACCCAGCCCGATCACAGACCAGCGGTCTGCCTCGGCTCGTTTCGATTCCTCCGAAAGCCGCTCTCGCTGCCACGGGTGCCCCTGACGAGACAGACATGCCGGTCGTCGGCATAGCCGAGCGGCGAGGCCGCGTCGTCACAGGCTTTCCCCCCGCCACGCCATATGATTTAGAGGGCTTCAACAGGGCGATTCCCGAGCTTATGTTGCCCTAGAAATGGCTTGGATGTCGGATGTGACTCTGATCGCATCGCCGAACTGTGGAGTTGTCGCCGCGACGCGGCGCATGCTTATGAGGTAGACCATTTTCGGCCTGCACAGTCAGGATGAAAATGGTCTAGGCTCCGAACCCAATTTCCGTTCGCCCCGGCTCGAAGGGATCGGATTCAAGCTCCTTGGTTGATCGGAGCGGGATAATTGGCCAACGAATTCTGGATGAGCGACCGGCAATGGGCGGCGTTGGAACCGCTCATTCCGATGAACCGGCGCGGTGTAAAACCGAAACGCAACCGAGAGGTTATCAGCGGCATCGTGCATGTTTTGCGGGTTGGATGCCGTTGGCGCGATTGTCCGGAGGTGTATGGTCCACACACCACCATCTACAATCGGTTCAATCGATGGTCGGCGGCCGGTATCTGGCAGAAGATGCTGGAAACGTTGGTAGATGCCGAAGCATCCGGATCCCAGAGCATCGACAGCACCACCTCCAAGGCCCATCGCTGTGCGGCCGGCGGAACAGGGGGGGCTCAGACGCAGGCGATCGGCCGCAGCCGCGGCGGGCGGACGACTAAAATCCATGCCGTCGCCGACACTTCTGGCCGCCTGATCGGCTTCGATCTCACACCCGGTCAGATGGGTGATGTCCGTTCGGCGAAAGGCCTGATCGACAAGCTACCGCCGGCCGCGCGGGTGATGGCCGACACCGCCTACGACAGCGATAAATTCCGTGAATTCCTGGTCGAACGGGGCTCGACCCCGGTCACCAAACCCAATCCGACCCGCAAGAACGTTCCGCCGTTCGACAAGACCGCCTACAAGGGGCGCAACGTTATCGAACGAGCCTTCTCGCACCTGAAGGACTGGCGCCGCGTCGCAACGCGATACGACAAACTGGCGAGGAATTTTCGCGCCACTGTCACCCTCGCCATTGTCTTCAAATGGTGGATCTAATTGAGTCCGGAGCCTAATGCGACCAAGGCGTTTGGCAGAGCTATTGACACCGACACTGACACCGAGGCGTTGGCATGGTATCATAGCCGGCTCGTGTCTTGTGGATGCCTGTCCGATTTAACCTCAGTATCCGACGAAGGAAGGCTGTGCCGGGCGACGATGACAAGTGTCGCAGTCCCGGTGCGCGGCGGCTTTCAACCAACCAGATGTAGCCATCGCTTCGACCGAACCGGGCGGGACGGCGGGCGAGACACAGCGCGCCAAACCCTCGCACCCTGACCCGGCGCTTGAGCAGCGTGCCCTCGCACCTCGCTTCAGCGACGGCAGGCTTCCGGCGCGATCTGGCGATGTGCCGGCAGATTGTGCGAAGCTCCCGATCCAGGGCCCGCTGGGTTCACAATCGCATCGGACCCGCCTAGTTTCCCCGCATCGCATCCAGGAGGAAATGATGCCAGGCATGATGGAAGGTAAGGTCGCGGTCGTAACCGGGGCTGGCGGCGGGATCGGGCGGGAAATCGCCATTATGATGGCGGCCGCGGGCGCCAAAGTGATTGTTGCCGACATCGGCGCGTCGCTGACCGGCGAAGGCGGTTCGGCCAGCCCGGCACAGCAGACGAAGCAACTCATCGAACAGAGGGGCGGCGTCGCCGAGATCTGCACCGAGTTCGGTTGCCGCCTGGGGTTCAGCTCAGAAGATCATCCAGGCCGCCTTGGATCACTTTGGGCGGATCGACGCCGTGGTGAACAACGCCGGCATCCTGCGCGATGTGATCTTCCACAAGATGACCGAGGATGACTGGCTGTCCGTGATCGCGGTCCATCTGAACGGCAGTTTCTTTGTCTCCCGCGCCGCTGCCGAACACTACCGCAAGCAGGAGAGCGGCACTTTCGTGCACATGAGCAGCACGTCCGGCCTGATCGGCAATTTCGGGCAGGCGAACTACTCCGCCGCCAAGCTGGGCATTACCGCGCTGTCGAAGTCGATCGCACTGGACATGCAGCGCTATAATGTGCGGTCGAACTGCATCGCCCCGTTCGCCTGGAGCCGCATGACCAGTTCCATTCCGGCGACGACACCGGAGCAGCAGGCGCGGGTGGCCAAAATCCAGCAGATGACGCCGGACAAGAACGCGCCGATGGCGGTTTACCTCTCCTCGGACGCGGCGAAGCACGTGACCGGACAGGTGTTCGGCTGCCGGATGAACGAAATGATCCTGTTCAGTTCTCCTCGCCCGATCCGAATCGTGCACCGCGCCGATGGCTGGACGCCTGAGACGATCGCCGAGCAGGCCATTCCAGCGATGCAAGCGGCGTTCATGCCGTTGGATCGTTCGGGCGACGTGTTTGGCTGGGATCCGGTCTGACACCCGATCGGATGGCAACCAGGGCAACTCCGCGTTGAGCGGAAAAGCTCCGGCTCATGCTTGGCAAGCAGTTTCGTTGCCCGGAGATTCCCCTCGCGATTCCGGTCAGGCTTATGGCGCATTGACATGGCTTGACCTCGACGGATCGGAGCCGGTGCCTCGATCGTTATGGGCGGCCGAAGGCTCAACCAATCCGTGCGGCAGGCTCTGCAGACTTCAAGGGCCGATGCCGCCGGCATGCGCGGGCCGACTTCACACCGGCCCGCCGAGACCCCGGCCAGATTCTGAGCGCTGGCGTGATCCGGCGGTACAAATCGGCGAAGACAGGTTGTCCCGCTCTATCGCGGCATTGTGTCGGCTCATCAAAGCCACAGGCGGTCGCGATGGTGGAGAATCTGATGCTGAACCAAGTGAACCCACTCATTGCCGATCTTTTTCTCCGCCTCGAACCGAAGCTCCGGTTCGACCAGGCTGGCCTGTTCGCCGCGCTCGAAGCATGCGAACTCCCACGCCCCGCGTGATCCCGGCCCGCACTTCCGCTACCAGAATTCACCTGCTACGCCAAATTTGCCCCTTCACCGCGAACTCACAACCTCCCCAAGCAGGACAAGCCCGGTAGGTTTTCATGCTCTCCCAAAGGTGGGGGCAACGGAACATCAATGATGGGCCAAAGGAACATCAATCGCCGCCGTCCCGCGGGCGAAGGTTGGTGGGCGCGACAGGGATTGAACCTGTGACCCCCTCCGTGTCAGGGAGGTGCTCTCCCGCTGAGCTACGCGCCCATTTCACCGGGTGGCGGTGTTTAGCGCGCACCGCGAAAGGTCCGCAAGACTGGATTCGAGCGCAATAGAGGCGTCTGAACCATGCACCTGATCGCGATCTCCGGGCCCGGAACGGTGCCTCCCGCGCAAGACAGAAGAGCGAGGTATGCCGATAGCGATCAGGCGCACCACCACGGGAGCCGCCCGGTGGCGTGACCTCCTGCGTCGGCAAAGGGTGCTTGCATCAATCCGTGACTCGCGCCATGTCATCCCGTGGGTGTCCGGAATAGCTCGCATCTGCGGTCGAATATCGCCTCGGGACGTTCGGTCACCATAGTGATTTTGGAGGACGTATGGGCAGCTTCAGCATCTGGCATTGGTTGATCGTGCTGGCGGTCATCCTTGTGCTGTTTGGTGGCGGCAACAAGATCAGTGGGTTGATGGGCGATTTCGCCAAGGGCATCAAAGCCTTCAAAAAGAATATGGCGGAGCCTGATGACGCGTCGATGGAAGAAACCGCGTCAAAACCGACTGGATCGCTGGCGGGTCCCGGCACCCAGGCCACGGCCGCAAATCGTGAACCGTCAACCACGCACTAGCTTTGGCTAAGGGGCGCTAGCGCGCTTGGGGTGATGTGCGGCTTGCGCCGCAAGTCCGCGTAATCTAAGGCATCTTTATGACCGCGTGGGTGCTGATCGCGCGACGGGGCCCTGGTGCGGGCGATTGGCAGAAGGATGCCTGAGGGCGGATGAACCCAACTATCCGGAAACATAGCGCCTCTGGGCGGCTTGTGCCGATCGCGGCACTCGATCAGGCATCGATCGTCGAAGCGTATCGGCGATGGGCAGGGGTGTACGATACAGTCTTCGGCGGCATTTCCTCAAACGGACGGTTGCGCGCTGTCGCGCTAGTGAACCGGTTGAAGGGGACAGATGTCCTTGAGGTGGGTGTTGGAACCGGCCTGGCCCTTCCGCACTACAACGCGGAGAAGCGGATCACGGGTATCGACCTGTCGAAGGAAATGCTGCGGAAGGCACGGGAGAGGACGCGCAAGGATGTCTTGACCAACGTTCAGGCGCTGCATGAGATGGACGCTGAAGCGACGTCCTTCGATGACGCGTCGTTCGATATTGCGGTCGGGATGTTTGTGGCGTCCGTGGTCCCCAGTCCCAAACGCCTGTTGGCCGAAATGCGACGCCTGGTTCGGCCCGGGGGCGACATTCTGCTGGTAAATCATTTTGCTGCCGCGAAGGGCCCCAGGTGGTGGCTGGAGCGCGCTATGGCGCCGGCGTCCCGGGCGCTTGGCTGGCATCCTGACTTCGCCATGGATGCCATTTTTTCCGCCGACGATCTCGTGCGGATTGAAACCGAGTCGGTGCGGCCTTTCGGAATTTTCACTCTGGTCCGACTGAAGGTCTAGGACCCTGCACGATTCGCACGCCGATGTATCCCAGATCGCCCTCATCGAAAGCACGCCGCATCCTGGTTGACGTCTTGATCTTGTCCGTTGCGTCCGGTAGGCGAACGCGGGAGTGTCGTCACCGGGTATCGGGCTTTGGTGGGTGACCTGGGCGGGGTGGGGTGGTCAATCGATGCGGATTGTAAAGTGGCTCCTGGCTGTCGTGGCTGGGTTTGTGTTCAGCCTGACGGCGGCGCCTTTCGCGTTGGCTCAGGGTGTGATCGGGGCCCCCCGTCCCTGGGAAATGGGCATGCAGCGCTCGTACGGGCCGATCAAGGATCGCGTGATCGAGTTGCACGACCTGGTGCTCGTGATCATTACGGTAATCACGCTTTTTGTCGGCGGCCTGCTGATCTGGGTGATGATCCGCTACAATTCCCGGCGGAACCCGGTCCCGAGCCAGACCAGCCACAATACGATTCTGGAGATTGCCTGGACCGTTATCCCGGTCTTGATCCTGGTGGTGATTGCCATTCCGTCCTTTCGGCTGATCTACTATCAGGATCGGACCCCGGATCCCGACATGACAGTCAAGGTTACCGGCCATCAGTGGTACTGGGAGTACACCTATCCGGATCAGGGCAACCTGGATATCGAGAGCCGTTACATCCACGATGAAGACCTGAAACCCGGCCAACTCCGGTTGCTTGCCGTTGACAACCCGCTCGTGATCCCTGTCGGGAAAAAGATTCGTATCCTCGAGACCAGCGGCGACGTGATCCACAGCTTCTTTATTCCGGCTTTCGGCGTTCAGCGTTATGCGATTCCTGGCCGGATCATCGAAACATGGATGGAGGCTGACCAGATCGGCACGTTTTATGGTGAATGCAACCAGATCTGTGGCCAGGATCATAGCCGCATGCCAATCGCCGTAAGGGCGGTTTCCGAAGCGGATTTCAAGGCGTGGGTCGCGCAGGCAAAGAAGTCCGCGGCGGCGGCTCAACTGCCCAAGGTCGCGTCCAGGTGATTGTCTCTCCAGATTGCTTCCGGGGAACGCGTGCCGACCCAAGCCGCCGTCGTATCAACGGAAAGAAATGATGGCTGCGACTGCCGAGACACCCATCTGCGGGGACGGGGCTCACGATGAGCACAAGCCAGGGCTTGTGGCGCTGGTTGTTTGGCACCAGGCACAAATAGATGGAGACCCTGTACCTGATTTTCGCCCCCGCCGTCGGATTGGCCGGCGGCATATTGTCCGAGACCGTGCGTGCGCAGCTCCGGTTTCCAAACAACCACGCCGTAACCGAAGGACAGCAATGCAACACCATCATCACCAGCCACGGGCTGCTGATGATCTTCCTCTCCGTCATGCCGGCGTTGACTGGTGGCTGCGGCAGCGGGGTTCCTCCGGCTCATGATCGATGCGCCGGACAAGGCGTTCCCCCGGCTGAACAACATCGGCTTGCGGCTGCTTCCGCCCGCGCTGGTGCCGATCTGCATCGGCTTGGTGTCAGGCAGGTCCGGGTCAGGATGGGCGCTGTATCCGCCGCTGTCGAATTCGACCTTTAAACCGGGCATGGGCATGGACTGTACGTTCGTCGGTGCCTATGTCAGTGGGGCTGCCTTCCTCGCCTTCCTGTATGTGTGGTTCCGTACCTTCACGTCGAAGGAGCACGTCGCCGACAATTACTGGGGTGGGGGCGCGACGACATTGGGATGGACCCAGACATCTCCCCCAGCGTTCCGCATTTATCTGGAACCACGGATCTCTTAAGACGGTGAGCAACACGACATCATCATTGATCCCGGCTGAGGAGGGGGTGCGGACCGCCTTCTCAACGACGCTTACGCAAGCGGAAGCAATCCAGGAAGCGGATTATCGCGACTGGATCGCCCTGCTCAAACCGCGCGTCCTGACGCTCGTTGTGTTCACCGGTATAATTGGGTTGCTGGTGGCGCCCGGTCATCTGCATCCGGTGCTTGCCTTTACTGCGATCCTCTGCATCACCGTCGGGGCTGGTGGCTGCGGTGCGATCAACATGTGGTACGACCGGGATATTGACGCGGTCATGCGTCGGACCCGCAACCGGCCGATTCCTGCTGGCCGAATTCAACCCGGCCCTGCGTTGGGCTTCGGCGTCACATTGGCCGCTGGGTCCGTAATCGTGATGGGTCTGGCGGTCAACATTCCGGCGGCACTGATCCTGGCATTATCCATTGGCTTCTACGTGTTCGTCTATACGATGTGGCTGAAGCGGCGCACCCCACAAAATATTGTCATCGGTGGTGCCGCCGGCGCGTTTCCCGCGGTCATCGGCTGGGCGGCGGTAACCGGATCGGTGGATTTGATTCCGCTCGTCCTGTTCGGAATCGTGTTTATTTGGACGCCGCCGCACTTCTGGTCGCTGGCGCTGTGGGCGAACGACGACTACAAGCGCGCTGGCATTCCCATGTTGCCGGTCATCGCCGGTGCCAAGGAAACCCGCCGACAGATTCTTCTATACACGGTCATCCTCATTCCATTGACCCTGGTACCGTTCATGATGGGCTTTAGTGGTCTGCCCTACGGTGTGGCGGCTGGCCTGCTGGGTTTGGTTTTCTTGCAGCGCACGTATCGCGTGATCACCGATCGCCAGGATGATCAGGGCAACAGCCTGACGCGCGACGCGCCGGCCAAAGCGGCCTTCAAGTATTCGATTTTATACCTGTTTGCCCTGTTCGGAGCGCTGGCTATCGATCGGCTGATTGGCTAGGAATGGCTGCAAAAACCCAAACATCCGCAACGCGTGCCGACGCTGACGCCGCACGCCGGCGCCGCGGACGGAGTTGGGCGATCCTGATCGTCCTGCTCGGGCTCTGCGCGTTGTTCTACGCGATCACCATCGTCAAGATGGCACATTTCTGAATGACGGGCCGCCGGCGCAATGCGATCGTCGGATCGGTCGTGGTCGCAGTGATTGCCGGCATGGTCGCCATGTCTTTTGCTGCCATCCCGCTATATCGGGTCTTCTGTGCGGCCACGGGCTATGGCGGGACGCCGAGCATTGGATTGGCGGCTGCTCCGGGCCCGAGCGGACAGTCCATTCGTGTCCGCTTCAACGCGGACACCAACGCCGGCTTGCCTTGGAGCTTCGTGCCCGATCAACGTGAGGTCGCACTCAAACTCGGTGAGGAACAAGTCGCCTTCTATCGCGCGGTCAACCTGTCGAGCCGCCCAGTCACCGGCATGGCATTGTACAATGTGACTCCTGAGAAAGTTGGCAGATACTTTCACAAGACGGCCTGTTTCTGTTTCAACAGGCAGACCTTGGCCGCCAGGGAAAGCATGGAGTTTCCGGTCAGCTTTTGGGTCGATCCAGCGATCCGCACCGATCCCAACACGGCGGATGTGAAAGCGATCACCCTGTCCTATACATTTTTCCGTTCGCTTGGGGATGCCGAGAAGTCGGGGGCACTCGCCAAGGCCGGCCCCCATGTCGGTCCGATGTCCGCTGCGGAGCTCAAGGCAAAGACCGATGCGAATTGATCGTCTCCGTGAACTCTCCCCGCCCTCTTGAACTGGTTCGAGATTTGGCGATTATGCGGCGGCCGGGTCGGGGCGGTTTCCCTGGCGGTGTTGATATGGGTATGGCATGAGCAGCGACGCGCACGGAGCACCAGTTCTGGCCAGTTCTGGTTTGAGGCAGCCTTATCATCTGCCGGATCCAAGTCCGTGGCCGATCATTGGCGCTCTCGGCGGGTTCCTGACGGTGTTCGGCATCATCCTCGCCGCGCACTTCGGGAACTATGTGGTGCTGGTCCTCGGAGCGCTGACCGTACTCACAACGATGTTTTTCTGGTGGCGTGACGTAATCCGCGAATCCCGGACACCCGGGGCGCACAGCGTCATTGTGCGGCTCAGTCTGCGCTACGGCATGACCTTGTTCATCGCCAGCGAGGTCATGTTCTTCGTCGGCTTCTTCTGGTCCTATTTCAACTTCCTGCTGTTCCCCGATACCCAGGGCAACGGCCAGACGGTATGGCCGCCGAGCAATATTCACACATTCGATCCATTCCATCTGCCGTTCCTGAACACGATGATACTGCTGCTTTCGGGGACCACCGTGACCTGGGCGCACCACTGTCTCTTGGAGGGGAACCGGAAAGGTCTGCTGCAGGGCCTCGGGCTGACGATCCTGCTGGGCCTCAGCTTCACGTTGTGCCAGGGAATCGAGTATTCACACGCGCCGTTCAAATTCAGCGGTGGCGGCGTCTATCCATCAGTCTTCTTCCTGGCCACCGGATTCCATGGGTTCCACGTCATTGTCGGGACGTGCTTCCTGATCGTTTGCTGGTTCCGCGCGCGGGCGGGTCAGTTCACACCGCAGCGGCACTTCGGCTTCGAAGCCGCGGCTTGGTACTGGCATTTTGTCGACGTCGTGTGGTTGTTCCTTTTCGTTTGCATCTATTGGTATGGAGCCGGTCAGATCGCGGCTGAGTGATCCCGGCCCCGTGGCCGAGTCGCCGATCTCGGTCTTTCAGGCGGCGTTGCGTTGCCGATGTCCACGGTGCGGGCAGGGGAAGCTGTTTGAAGGGCTGTTGACGTTGCGTAAGGCTTGTCCGGTTTGCGGGCTGGACTTTGGACGGTCCGACACTGGTGATGCCGGCGCGGTGATTGTCATCATGGTGTTGGGGGCGATCGTAATCGGCTTGGCCATTTGGGTCGAGTTTCGGTTCAATCCGCCCTTATGGGTGCACGCGGTGCTTTGGCCTGTGGTCACCCTTCCTCTCGCTGTCCTGCTTACGCGACCGATGAAAGCGGCGCTGGTCGCCGCGCAATTCCGGACCCGCCCGAACGAGATGGGCTTGTGAGGTCGGCTTACCGCCGCATCCTCGTTCCCGGCCTCAGCACCTTGGTCATGTTGCTCGTCCTGATCGGGCTGGGGACTTGGCAGGTTTACCGCTTGCACTGGAAACAGGGCATTCTGGCCCGGATCGCGGCGGCGGAGGCAGCGCCACCCGTTCCATTGCCGCCGGATCCGGTGCCCTACGCCAAGGTACAAGTGACCGGTCAATTTCGGTTCGACCGCGCCGCCCAGTTCGGCGCCGAGGTGCGGGATACCCGCTCCGGCCCAACGATGGGCTGCTATCAGATTATTCCCCTGGTCAGGGAAGGGGCCTCCACCATCCTGGTCGATCGCGGATGGATTCCGCAGAAACACGCGACCCCGCTCGATGATCCCGCCGGCCGAGTGACTGTTATCGGCTACGTCCGGCCGGGAGACGTGCAGCATTGGTACAGCGCAGCGGACGACGACGCCGCGCGGCAGTTTTTCACGCTTGACCCGAAGGCGATTGGTGCCGCGGTTGGTGTTCCGGGCTTGGCCCCGTTCATCCTGGTTGCCCTGGGCCCATCGATACCCCAGGATTATCCAGTGCCGGCGCAACATCTGCCGCGCCCTCCTAACAACCATCTGTCCTATGCGATTACCTGGTATGGCCTTGCCGTGGCGCTGGTCGTCATATTCGGGGTCTGGACACGAAAGGCGGTGCGCGATGAAAAGTCCTTCGGCCTATGAACGTCTGGCCGAACGGTTCAAGCTCATCTCCACGATCGGCGAATGCGCCTCAATGCTTGGGTGGGACGCTTCCGCGGTCATGCCGCCCGGCGGCGGCGCGGCCCGCGGCGACCAAATGGCGGTGCTGGCTGTTCTGCGGCATCAGCATCTGACCGCGCCGGAGACCGAAGCGGATCTCGCACTTGCCGAAGCATCCGATTCGTGGGAGGCGGCCAACCTTCGGCTGATGCGTCACGCGTATATCCGCGCCAAGGCGCTGCCGGCGGATCTGGTGGCGGCGCAGGCGCAGGCCAACTCGAAGTGCGAAAAAGTTTGGCGGATCGCTCGTCAAAACGCCGACTTCGGGATGGTTCTGCCACACCTGACTGAGGTGTTGCATTTGACTCGAGAAGTCGCCGCCGCCCTGTCAGGCACGCTAGGCCTCAGTCGTTACGACGCTCTGATGGACGGCTACCAGCAGGGCATCGGCGCCGAGGACATGGTGCCGGTCTTCGCCGCCTACGAAGAATTCCTGTCCACCATGCTCCCCGAGGTCGAGCGATATCAGGCCCGGTGGCCAGTCCCAATCCGTGCCCTGGGGCCTTTCCCGCTCGCGGCACAGCAGGCGCTCTGCCGTGATCTCGCGCAGCGGCTGGGCCTGGACTTCGACCATGCCCGGCTAGACCAGTCCGCTCATCCGTTTTCAGGCGGGACGCCGACGGACGTCCGGATAACGACGCGCTACGAGGAGGACAATTTCACCTCGGCGATTCTGGCGGTTGTGCATGAGACTGGGCATGCCCTTTACGAACTCGGCCTGCCGGAAGCCTACGCCCGTCTGCCGGTTGGCGAGGCCGCCGGGATGGCAGTCCATGAAAGCCAGTCTCTCATCGTCGAAATGCAGGCTGTCCGCTCGGACGCTTTCCTGGGCTGGCTTGGTGGTCGCTTGCACGAGACCTTCGGCGGCACGCCCGAGCCGTATCGCGTGCAAAATCTTGGGCGCCTGTGGCGCCACGTCCAGCGCAGCCCCATCCGCGTCGACGCGGATGAGTTGACCTACCCGGCCCACGTGATCCTGCGATTCCGCCTCGAACGTGCGATGATCGACGGAGAACTCGCCGTCGTCGATCTGCCTGGCGCCTGGAACGAGGGCCTTAACCGCCTGCTCGGGATCACCCCGGCCGACGATGCGCAAGGATGTCTGCAGGACATTCACTGGTACGACGGCGCGTTCGGCTATTTCCCTTGCTATACGCTGGGCGCGATGGCCGCCGCGCAGATGATGCAGGCTGCGCAGGCTCAGATTCCAGGTCTGGACGACGCATTCGGTCGCGGGGACCTGTCGCCGCTTCTGGGCTGGCTTCGCATTCATGTTCATGGCGTCGGAAGCCGGCTCGACTTCAATACGATCCTTGAGCGGGCGACCGGCCGCAAGCTCGATCCGCTGGCGTTCCAGAGGCACTTGCGACGGCGGTATCTGAATGAGGAAGCGTTGGTGGACTCAGGGGGTCCGGAGGGGATGCCAGGATGACATCTTATCTGGATATTGGTCCAGACCAATCCGATGCCCCCCTACCACAATGCCGATTGCCGTCACTCCATCCCGAAGACGTCGTTCGAGGTGTAGAACGGATCGGAATACGAGGCGAGGCTGCGGCGACGGGATAGCCTGAATGCTTGTTCCACGGCGACAAGCTGGGTGTAGTACTGCCACAACAGCGCGGGACCATTCACGATCAGGTTCGGGCGCAGCGAATACCGTCCTTCGCGTCGACGTACCTTGCGCAGCTTATGCCGGTTGAGCGTGTAGATGAGCATGAACTCTCCTTGTCCATCTCGGTCTCGACCAGCCGCCTCACGATGGGGTGCACGGGATCGCACCGGCCCAACGTCATCAGCATTTCCTTGCGCGATATCTCCAAGGCGACGAGATCGCACAGCCGCTTCCACAACGGCTTCAGTCGCCGCCGGCACATCGCGCGTTCCTTGGTAACGGTCCTGGTTCTCGGCGAAGACGTAAAGTTCGCTGTCAGCAGCAAGCAATTCTACCTGCACACCTGCACGCCAGCTGCTGCGATTTGGCCGGCAGGTCTTTCTCCAGACGCGACAGACCCCCTTTCGGCGTTCCCAGCTGGTATTACAGCGGTGGGTCTGGTGCACCGTGATCGCCCTTCGGTCGCGTGGGCTGCCGCTGACGCGACGGTTCGGCCTGAGCGTGCCTCGGACCTGGTATCACCACTGCCAGCAGCCTCTCGATCATATCGTCGATGGAGGGGTCGGCGCGAGGGATGCTGCCGGTCGCCAGCATCGTCGGACCGTGCGCGGCGGCAACCTCTCGCGCCAATGTCGGGTCCGCGCTCGATAAACCTGAGGGCCCAGTTACCGGGCGTTGGGCCTCCTCTGTCGCCGTCGAAAAATAGGTGCGATCTCGATGATCCCGAAGTGCCCTGTGGCGTTAACATTCAGTTGTTCCCGATGGAACCTGACCCAATGAGGACTCGCCCACGCGAACTACGGCAGCAGGCCGACCGGTATCGAGCCATGGCACTCGGATTCAGCGACGCGCAGACCATCTGTGCGTTAGGCGAACTTGCCAATGAGTACGAGGCGTTGGCGGCGAAGATGGAGGCTGACGAGTGTCACGCCGAACGCGGATCAGACGGAACGAGGTAGATAAGGGGTTGCGGCCCAAGGTATCATCGATCCCGTCGCAGTTTCGCCGCCTCTCGGATGAGTTCCTCCGCAGCACACTGGAACTCGATCAACTCACTCGGGAAAGCCCCACCGCGGGAAGTGCCGGGTCGATGTCGCGGGCTGCCAGCCGCACGATGACCGCTTCCGGCCGGATCAGACCAGCAGTCCGGCGAGGTCTTTGTTTGATCGCATAACTCACGCGTTGGAAGGTTCCGCTCAGCGCGATCATGCTAAGTTTTTGGCATAGTGACAGAACAGGCGCACACTAGCCCTGGAATGCGCCTGTTCCGTGGTTGCAAACCAAGCCCGTGGGCGAGACCACAGCCGGCCGTGAAATACGTTCATCGCGACCGAGGGGTTTCGTGAGATCACTTATCTTTTGGCTGACCAGGCTCGCGTGGGCAGTCCGTTCCGCACGTGCTGAATAAGATCGTCATGCTCGAGCGGGATGGGTGACCTGTCGCGGGATCGGCTGCCGTTATGGCGCTCCGCCGGCCGCAAGCCGATGACTCGACGCAGTGGAATCCGATTTGGGTCACCGTCTCCTGGTGCAACAGTGGATCTCGCCATCCCATTTCGCTGGCGTCACCGGTTGAGGTGTTCCCCAAACAGACCGGAGAGGCGACGGTGGGGCGGAACGGGCGATTGGATCCGAACGTGGGTTGTCCAGCCGACAGGTTATCGAAGTTATCGAAGGCTGCAGGGCTTGATGCATGCCGCATCCAGGCGTTGGCATCGGCCGGGTCGAGGCTGGCTCCCGACGTTGCTCCTCCGCGCGATCGCGGTCTTTCGCGGTTCGGACGCGGGATGACGGCCTCAGCGCCCCTGCGATAAATCACAGTAGACGCGCCTGCCGTATCCGGCGATCTATCCCGTTTTGTCAACGCTGGGCGTTTCAGATACCCCCTCGCTGGACTTCGTCTAATGCCTGATCCAAGAGGATGGCCGGATGCCGCAAGTCCCGGGGTGCCGGAGAATAGCGCCCAAGAGGGTCCACACCTGATAGTGGATCAATACGGCAAACGGCGCTGGGCTCTGTGGGTGCCAGGAACCAGAGGCGGGAGTGGAGCGTGGAAATATAGCGCGGCCTGGGGCACGCCTGATAGCTGGACCTATATCGGCCCCGCGAGGTCGCCGGACGGCCTGCCGGTTGCTTAGTCGGCCGTCGTCATCCTCAGCGGATCGCCGGCCGCTCCTCTTAACGGCGGAAACGTGTTGCATACTCCGTCCCGCGTCGCACCAGCCTCGGGCTTCTGGTGCGGATCCCCCTAATGGAATAGCATTATCGACGAGAACCTTGTCCAGGACATTGGCAGATATCGGTGCCTGACGGGCCGCGGCTTCGGAATGACGAGAAGACCTCCGCAGGAATCATGATGAAATCGGTATCAGTGTCGCTGCCCTGTAGCGCCCTGGAGGCATCTGAATATCGGTTAAAATTGCACTTGGGCGCGCTGTGCCCTGTCGCTGGTTCATAAAGCCGCCGGCGAGATTTTTGAATGTCTGGGATTGCGGTAATTCGCCTGGCACCGTGCCGGCAAGGGCGTCCGTCGTGCCGTGTAAAGCAGACATATGCACCACCAGTGTCATTGACGGCGGCAGCCGCAAGCGTGCGAGCTGCTTCGAGTTCATCTCGCTGAGACCGTATCCGTGTCGATTGATATCCCGAGCAAGGCGCGCGGCTTCTGTATCGTCGAGGTGGCATCTCCCATCCTGTTTGCATGGCTGCCCCTCCCATCTCCGGGACAACCCAGATCAGTGCAGAAATGTGACCGTGTAAAGGCGGAGCCTCGCCTTCAACGCACTGCAACCACTCTCGTATGCAACCGGCATGGCGCCCAGGCGTTTACTCACAAGTATGCAAATCTACCTTTTCTGGTCGGCCCGCGACCGGCAGGTATTTGGCTTCACGTTCGATCCGGAAGGGACGAACCTGCCGTCCGAATTCGCGCCCTGGTCGAAGAACGGTGACGGTGAGGCCCTCTATGCCGGGCCACTGGACACTACGGCGTCCAATTCCGTGGTCGAGGCGGTCCAGCGCGACGGGTTCTACTTAGCCCGGAGTGCGGCATGGCTCTCTGACGGATAATGGCCGCCCCGAAGGACGTCTGCAATCTGGAGTTTGCGAACTGGAGGTTGAACCAAGTCGCCGGCTTGGGCTCGGAGCGCGGAGGCGGATAAACCCGGGCCACGGGGAAGACCAGGCTTTAGCCGGCATCGCGTCAGGAGCGCGAATGGGGCAATTGGTCTTGCTACCTCCAGCATCCTGGGCGCCTCGGAAGGCGGCCATGACCTCGGAACAGCAAAAAGGCCGGGAATCACCCCGGCCTCATGCAGCCATCGCCAGATATTGATTAGCTGCCCTTGGCTGGCGTGGCAGCTGTCTTGTTTGCAAGTGCCTGGCCGTTATCCGAATGGCCGAAGAGCCGGCCGAAGACAGTCCCCTGTCCAAGGAAATGCACCTGCGGTTCATTGCGCTGACCGGATGCGGCGTATCCGCCGTAGTACTGCGGCGTTGTGCCTGCGGGCGGCTGCGCGAAGGCTACGACGCTGCTGCCCAGGCTCAAGGCGGCGACCGCGGCCAGGATCATCTTTTTCATCAGAAATTCTCCATCTCTTAGTCGGGCGAGATGTCCGGCTTCGATTGCCGCCATATGGGCGCGTGCGCGTCGCATGATAATGCTGCATCGCAGCATTGGACTTATGCGTATAGCGCATATCAATCGGTGAGCCATGCGCTGGGCCGAAGGTGGCATTGATCTGCCTCGGATCCGACACCATCTTCTGGATGCTCTCTCGGACGAACGCTCCCGGTATCTCCATCCCGGCGATGCCTCCGAGGTGGGCGGAGCGCCCCGACAGGGTTCCAGGGTTTCCTGCCGGGGCCCGCCCTTGGGTGCGTGTCTTATTGGTCCCGGATCTCCCGAACATGTATGAGACATGTTCGTGGTTGGCGAAGTCGAAGCCGGGGCGATCCGGGTCCGTAATCACATTTCGTGGGACTCGTAAGCGAACGCGTCCCGTCAACACAGAAAAATGGCCTCTAGCTAGAGCGTGATCCGCACAGGTGGAATCACCGGAGCGGTGAATCACGCTCTCAAACAGAGAGCTAGAGCGGGTTCCGTGAGCCAACGCAAATGGAAACCGCTCTAAAGCAGATTGTTCCGCAGCCGCTGTGCTGAGGTTTCGTTGCAAATCAGGGTAATCCCAGCTGTGACCGCACGATCCAAAAGCATCGCAAGCGCCGTTGCTCGCGGCCAGTACGCCCTGGTGCTCAGGATCGAAGCAAGTGTGTGCTATCTGAGCAGATGCCAGGCCGAGATACCGCTGCCGCGGAGCGTCTCGCAACACATGTTGCCTGGCACGGTTCCTGCTGACCTCGGCGGGCGTCAAGGAACACGTCGAGGTCAGCATGTCGGGAAAACGAAACGACCAGCGCAGTGGCCGCATGATCACGCGTCGTTCGGCCCTGCGAGCGGCAGGAGCCGCGGGGATCGCCGGCGTCGCGGCCCGCACCGGCCTGATCCGCCCGGCGCACGCGGCCGGAACGACAATCGTGTCCTGGGCCTCGGCCGGTCAGCGCTGGGAATTTCCCGAAAAGGGTGTCTACCCGCTGTTCAAGAAGAAATTCCCCGACATCGATGTGCAGATCGTCGCCGAACCGATCGCCGACATGCTGCCGAAAACCGCCATCGCGTTGGCGTCCAAATCCGACCGCTACGACGTGATCTTCGACGATTACGATTACTCCCCGCAGTTCATCGCGGAAGGCGCGCTGGAATCGCTCGAGCCATACCTGGACAAGGATCCCGCATACAAAAAGGACATTCTCTCCGACATCCCCGAAAACGTGCTCGACCTCTATCGCGACAAGCCGGCAGCGCAAGGCGGCAAGCTGTACGGCCTGCCGCCGGACAGCAATTGCCAGATGCAATACTATCGGGCGGACGTTTTCGAAAAGGCCGGGCTGAAGCCGGCGGAGACCTGGGAAGACGCAATCATTGATCGCTCAGGAACTGTCCAAGGGCGGTAAGGCCCGCGTGGTGGGGACTACCCTCAAGCGCGGCCCCTGGGCGGGTGGGGCATTCATCACCTTGCTGCGCTGCTATGGCGGCGACTGGTTCGACAAGATGGAGCCGGGCGGCTGGCACCCGACGCTCGACACCGAATACGGTCACAAGGCCATGGATGTACTGCAGCGCCTGGCAAAATATCTGGAACCGACGTCGCTCAACGCCGCGGACGACGAAGCCAATACCGCCATGCTGAACGGGACCTGGGTCTACGCGCCGTTCGAGTGGGGCGGATCGTCGATGAATGACCCGAAGTTCACCAAGTTCGCGGACGAGTGGAAGGTCGCGCTGGTGCCGAAGGGCACGGGCGCGCAGGGACGGCACGCGCCCCATATGGGTGGCCTCGGGCTTATCATGCCGGTCTATTCCCACCATAAGGACGCGGCGTGGGAGTGGATCAAGTTCTGCTGCAGCGGCGACAAGCAGGATCCCGCGATCGGCAAGGCCTGGGTGGAAAATGCCGGGCAACCGGCGCGCCTGTCGCTGCTGAAGGAATACACGCAACGTCCGTCCATATTTCGCCGGCATGATGGAGTCGCTGCCGGTCGCGCACCGCTTCCTTCCCATCCCCGAGTTCGACACGCTCTATGAGACGGTCGGCACCGACGTCGCGGCAATGATAATCGGCCAGAAGACGCCCGACCAGGCGCTCAAGGATATGCAGTCACAGGCGCATCGGATCATGAAGAAGGGAGGATACTATAAGACCTGAGCGGACCGCGCCATGGATCTGCAGGCAAGTACCGTCTCATCGCTGAGCGCCGGCCAAATGGTCGGGCGCCGCGCCGCCCCTGGCTGGCAACGGCACGAGAAGATGGTGGCGCTGCTGTTGCTCGCGCCGGCCGTCCTCTATCTGCTCGTCATGTCGGTCTATCCGACATTCTACTCGCTGTGGCTCGCCTTCCACAATTACATCATCTACCGCCGCGACAATGTATCCTTCGCGGGCTTCGACAATTTCACCGATTTGTTCGATTCGGATACTTTCGGGCAGAGTTTCCGCGTCACGCTGGTGTTCGCGGCCATCGCCGTCTCGATCGAATGCGCGCTCGGACTGGCGATCGCAGTGCTGCTGGACCGCAAGATGCGCGGCGCCAACATTCTGCGCACGCTGCTGATCGTGCCGGTGATGATCTCCCCCGTCGGGATGGGGCTGACCTTCCGCTACATCTTTGCCCCCACTTACGGTCTACTGACGTACCTCTTGAAGAGCGTCGGCCTTCCGACCCCCGACTGGACCGTCAGCACCGTCTGGGCCCTGCCGACCGTCATCTTCATCGATGTGTGGCAGTGGACGCCGTTCGTTGCCCTGATTCTGCTGTCCGGCATGCAATCGGTGTCGGTAGAGGTGACGGAGGCAGCGGAACTGGACGGACTGACCGAATGGCAGAAACTGTGGCGCATCGTCATGCCACTGATCCGTCCGGTGGTCATGGTCGTGGTGCTGATCCGCCTGATCGACAGTATCCGCGTGTTCGACCTCATTTTCGTTGTCACCCGAGGCGGCCCCGGGTCGACGACCGAGGTGATGAGCGTGCTGAGCTATATCACCGGCTTTTCCGAGGGAGATATGGGATCCGCCGCTGCCATTGCCTGGGTGACCGTGGTGCTGGTCAACGTCCTCGTCGCCATCTTCCTGCGTGCGTTGTCCAGAAGTGTCGCCTAGATCCCGCGCGGAACGGCGGTTCCGCCCACGGTTGTTGAGCTTCGCCGCGGTCTTCGTGGTCGCTCTCTGGCTATTCCCGGTCTACTGGATCCTGCTCACGTCGTTCAAGCCGATCCGGGAAATCAACAGCGCGATCCCGATCTTCGTGTTTTCGCCAACGACCGAGAACTACAGCGACCTGTTCACGAAGTTTGAGTTCGCACACGTGCTGATGAACAGTGCCGTCGTCACGTTCGCGACTTGCGCGGCGGTCGTGGTGCTCGGCGTCATGGCTGCCTACGCGCTCGGGCGAATGAAGGTGGCGGGCGAGAAGCACATCGCGTTGTGGATCCTGTCGCTACGTTTCATGCCGCCGATCGCGGTCGCGATCCCGTTTTACATTCAGTGGCAGGACCTGCACCTGCTCGACACCTATGCCGGCCTCATTATCGTCTACGTGGCCTTCAACCTGCCCTTCGCGATCTGGCTGTTGCGCGGGTTCCTCGCCGACGTGCCGGTCGAACTGGAGGAAGCGGCGCTGCTGGATGGTCTGTCGCGCCTGCAGATCATCTGGCGCGTCGTCGTCCCGGTGATCCTGCCGGGCGTCGCCTCCACCGCGATCTTCACCTTCGTGTTCACCTGGAACGAGTACCTGATGGCACTGATGCTGACCTCGGTCGACGCGGTCACGGTACCGGTGACGATCGCCAAATTCGTGATGCCCTATACGATCCTATGGGGCGACCTGAGCGCGGCGGTCGTGATCCAGGTCGTGCCCATGTTGCTCGTCGTCTTCCTGCTGCAACGGCACATCGTACGCGGCATGTCCCTCGGCGCCGTGAAGTAGCCGGACGGAGCGTTCAATGACCCTGAACTTGCAGAGTGTGCAGAAGGTCTACGACAACGGCTATCGGGCTGTGAACGGCATCGACCTCGACGTGAATGATGGTGAGTTCTTCACCCTGCTGGGCCCGTCGGGCTGCGGCAAGACAACGACCTTGCGCATGATTGCAGGGCTCGAGACGCCGTCCGCCGGCCGCATCTTCATCGGTGGCCGGGACTTCACCAACACCCACCCGCGGGATCGCGATGTTGCGATGGTGTTCCAGAGCTACGCGCTGTACCCGCACATGACGGTGCGCGAGAATCTGGCGCTCAATCTTCGGGTCCGCCGCGTTCCGTCGGCCCAGATCACGCAGCGAATGCAGGATGTCTCCCGCATGCTGGCGATCGAGCCCTTGCTCGACAAGAAGCCCGGTCAGTTGTCGGGCGGCCAGCGTCAGCGTGTGGCTCTGGGCCGGGCGCTCATCCGCCGTCCCAACATCTTCCTGATGGACGAGCCGCTGAGCAATCTCGACCTCAAGCTGCGCGAACGGACGCGCACGGAACTCAAGAAACTGCACGAGACGATCCCCGTCACCACGGTTTACGTCACCCATGATCAGGCGGAAGCGCTGGTGCTGTCCGACCGTATCGGCATCATGAATGGTGGCGACCTTGTTCAGGTCGGCTCGCCGCAGGAGATCTACGATCGGCCGTCGAGCGTATTCGTAGCCAAGTTCGTCGGCACGCCGTCGATCAACCTGCTGGACGTCGCCGCCGAGAACGCCGGCGGTCTCCTGGCGCTGCGCCTGCTCAAGGGCGGCCAGAAGCTGGGCGGGGCCGCCTTGCGCGCACCCGAACCGGTATTTCAGCGACTGGCGCGAGCAGCAAACAGAGCCATCCTGGGCGTGCGGCCGGAGGCAATCGCGCTGGGTCCCGCCGCCTCACCGGACGCCGTGCCGGCGGTCATTGATCTCGTTGAACCGATGGGCTCGGTCAACAACATCGTCCTGCGGCTCGAGGGCGTCGATACGGCCACGACGGACGGTGAACCCCTGATCGCCGTCGTCACGTCGAACGAGAGCTTCACGCCGGGCACCCGGACCTGGCTGACGTTGCGACCCGAACGGTTGGTGCTGTTCGCGGTCGGCGCGGAAACGGCGTTCGCGGTTCTCTCTTCCGCACGCGATTGGATTCCAGTGTGAGCCCGAGATGTCTCATCTGGCCCCCTGGCCGCTGTACCCCTGGCAAGCATGTCCCGCCCGAAATAAACGCGATCCGCGCGGCGGACGCAGTCAGCCCGGCGGCAGCAAAACATATCTTTTGCGGCGCGGCGCCCATTTGCGCTAGTGTCCCGATTCGGAAGTTCGCCGTGCCTGGATCAGCCGCCTTACGAACTTCCGAATTGATGAGGACACTAGCAAAGCATTGTTTTCTAGCGTGGTTTGTGGTTCCGAAGTCCGCTCCGGGGATGATCCACAGTATGGCGGACTTCGCAACCACCACACTAGAGCAATATCACCCTGTCCCGAGTTCGCGAAGCGACCGCAGGCCGCTGAAAACCGCCCGCCGGACGTGCGCTGACGCATTCCCACCCTGCGTGGAAATGCTTTAGGACTGCCCGCGCTTAACCACGAACGGAGGCCGTCACCCAATGCCCGTGCTGTCCGACCGCTGGATCCGCCGGATGGCGCAGGAACACGGCATGATCGAGCCCTTCGTGGAGGCCCAGAAGCGCGACGGCGTTATCAGCTATGGCTTGTCGAGCTACGGCTATGACGCCCGCATCGCGGATGAGTTCAAGATCTTCACCAATATCGACTCAGCGGTGATCGACCCCAAGGCGTTCCAACCGACCAGCTTCGTGGACCGCAAGACAGCCGTTTGCATCATCCCGCCAAACAGTTTCGCGCTTGGCCACACGGTGGAGTATTTCCGCATCCCGCGCGACGTGTTGGTCATATGCCTCGGCAAGTCCACCTACGCGCGTTGCGGGATCATTGTGAACGTCACCCCGCTGGAGCCGGAATGGGAAGGTCAGGTGACAATCGAAATCAGCAACACGACGCCACTGCCGGCGAAAATCCACGCGCACGAGGGCATCTGCCAGTTCCTGTTCCTGCAGGGGAACGAGGCCTGCGAGACCAGCTACGCGGACAAATCCGGAAAATACATGGGCCAGCGGGGCACAGCCCTGCCAAGGATGTAAGAGCATATATGGACCGAATTCGCATTCGCGGCGGCCGCCCCCTTTCGGGCGAGATCAAGGTCGGGGGCGCGAAAAACGCTGCCCTCCCGCTGATGGTGGCTGGCCTGCTGACAAGCGGGCGCCTCGTGCTCTCGAACGTGCCCCGATTGGCAGACATCCAGACCATGACCCTGCTGCTGGAACAGCACGGCATCGCGGTCGAGCCTGTCACCAACGACGGGCGGACCCTGTCCCTGGGCGGAGCAATTACTCACACCGAAGCGCCTTACGACATCGTTCGCAAGATGCGGGCCTCGTTCCTGGTGCTTGGTCCTTTGCTGGCGCGCATGGGCGAGGCTCGGGTATCCCTGCCTGGCGGATGCGCCATCGGTGCCCGCCCCATCGACTTACACCTCAAAGGGCTGGAACAATTGGGGGCCCGAATCCTGCTGGAAGGCGGCTATATCGATGCGCGCGTCGACGGACGGCTGAAGGGTGCCACTATTGTGTTCCCCTTCGTTTCCGTCGGCGCCACGGAAAATCTGCTGATGGCGGCCTGTCTGGCCGAGGGCCGCACAGTCCTGGCAAATGCGGCGCGCGAACCGGAAATTGGCGACCTGGCGACGTGTCTGGTCGCGATGGGCGCTCGGATCGAAGGCATCGGCAGCGACAAGCTGATGATCGAAGGCGTTGATGTGCTGCACGGCGCCCAGCACGCCATCATCCCGGATCGCATCGAGACCGGCAGCTACGCGTGCGCCGCCGCGATCTCGGGCGGGTCGGTGTTTCTGCGCGACGCGAGGCTGGATCATCTCGGCGCTACCGTGCGCATCCTGCGCGAAGCAGGCGTGGATATCATCGACGAACCCGGCGGCTTGATGGTCAAGCGGCTCAACGGGCTGCACGGCGCCGACGTGATGACAGAGCCTTATCCCGGTTTCCCGACCGACATGCAGGCGCAGTTCATGGCGCTGATGTCCGTCGCCGAGGGCGCATCGATGGTGACCGAGACCATTTTCGAAAACCGCTTCATGCATGTCCCGGAACTCAACCGTATGGGCGCGCGGATCAACGTCCACGGCGCCTCGGCCATCGTTCGTGGCGTGCCGGGGCTGTCAGGGGCTCCGGTGATGGCGACCGACCTGCGGGCCTCCTTGTCGCTCATTCTGGCGGGGCTGGCGGCACACGGTGAAACCGTGGTCAATCGCGTCTACCACCTGGACCGCGGGTACGAGGCGGTCGAACAGAAGTTGGCCGCATGCGGAGCGGACATAGAACGAGTTCCCGGTTAGAGGACACACGATCATGCGTCTCGATGCCATCACCATCGGCAAGCACCCACCCGAAGACGTCAACGTCGTCATCGAGGTCGCCATCGGCGGCGAGCCGATTAAATATGAGATGGACAAGGAGGCCGGCACTCTGGTTGTGGACCGGTTCCTCTACACGCCGATGCGGTATCCAGGGAATTACGGCTTCGTGCCGCATACGCTGTCCGATGACGGTGACCCGATCGACGTGCTGGTAGCGAACACACGTCCGATCGTGCCAGGAGCTGTGATCAATGTCCGCCCGGTCGGCGTGCTGAAAATGATGGACGAGAGCGGCGGCGATGAGAAAATCATCGCCGTGCCGTCGCCCAAGCTCACCCAGCGTTACATGAACGTTCACAATTATACCGATATGCCCGCCATCACGCTGGAGCAGATCCAGCATTTCTTCGAGCACTACAAAGATCTCGAACCGGGCAAATGGGTGAAGGTCCAGGCCTGGGGCGACGCAGCCGAGGCGAAGGCACTGATCGTGGAGGCGATCGACCGGGCGCGGGGCAAATGATGCCGCGCCTGGACGGCTGGCTACAGCAACATCAGCCTGACTCAGATCGTGGAGCGACCGCAGACGGACGCAATCGCTCGCCAAATATAAAACTGAAGCGCTTTCACTCGCGGCGGAAACACTCAAGCGGCACGTCACTTGGCCTTGTCGCAGAACGCACCCAGGACGGTTGTCTCCGCGTGCGAGCCTTTGACGTCAGCTTCTATCTCTTCATACAGGCGCGCTGCCGTCCGATAGAAGCCGGCGCCGGCTTGCTCCTCTCCGACGAAGGCCGCGATTTCCTCCATCTCGGCCACCCAGCGATAGGCTTTCGCGGGCATCTTCGGCATTTGCGTGGTAAGCCACCTTAGCAGGGCCGGCTGGCTGACCTTCATCTCCGCCACCAGTGCATCCGCCGTCCCGGCTCGGGTAGCAGCGAGCATCATGGCGGCACCCAACGCCGTGAAACCTTTGGTGATACCGGCATAGGACATCTTCATGGCCGACGCCGCGCCAACCGGACCCGGCTGGATTGGCATCGACAATCCGTATTGCCGCAGGACCGTGACTTTTTCAGCACCCGGGCCGGAGAGGTAGATTTTAGTCTTTGTCGAATCTGCCTCTGGCGGCGGGCCGATGATGCCGCCGTCAACAAACGTCGCGCCGCTCTCACCCAGCACTTGGCCGATTCGCAGGACGGTGCCTGGACTGACCGCATTGCAGTCGACGTAAACAGGGTTGGTTTTCGCTTCACGGATCGTGGGGGCCAAGCGCCTGGCCAGGCCCAGAGCGTCTCCGGGCGGGACGATCGACAGGATAAAGTCGGCCTGGACCAGTTGCCCGTCGATGGCGTCGGTCATGCCTGCGGCACGGGCCCGAGCGACAGTGGCGGTGGAGCGTCCGGTCAGCGATGTCTGCACCTGCACGCCGGCCGACGTTAGCCGTTTGGCGATGGCGCTTCCCATCATGCCGGGCGCTATAATGGCGACGGTCGGCGGCATCGGTCGTCCCCTCCACGGCGCTCCGAAACGAGGATGCCGCAAGACATCGGCTCCGGGATGGTCAAGCGCCAGTGGCCCCGGCACGACTGGCTCGCACCGGGCCTTTATGGTGTCTAGGCCGGAACGGGATCAGCTTATGCGGATTGAGGCCGCTTCCGGTCCCTTCGCACCTTGAACCACATCCATCCAAATAGTCTGACCTTCCGCGAGTTGCATGACGCCGGCGCGTTGCAGGGCGGAGGCGTGAACGAACACGTCCTTGCCTCCTTCTGACGGGGCCACGAAACCGAAGCCTTTGGTCGCATTGTACCACTTTACGGTACCTTGCATTTCCACCGACGGACCGGTCGGCGCGCCACGGCGCGGGGAGGTGCCACGATCACCACCGAAGCCACCACCGCCACGATCACCGAAGCCGCCTCCAGCGGAAGAGCGCGATGCGCCACCGCCGGCACCGCGGCTGGCCGTCGGTGTCGCCGTGCTTTCATCAACGGACAGCACTTCCGACACCTGCCGGCCTTTCTGTCCCTGGCCAATCCGCACCCGCAGGGTTGCACCTGGGCTGACTACACTGTGCCCAGACTGATTAAGGGTGTTCGCGTGCAGGAACGCATCACCCGAACCATCGGATAATGCCACGAAGCCGAACCCCTTTTCAGGATTGAACCACTTGACGGTCGCATCATGCTCAGGGCCGAAGCCGGCTGAGGAGGGCCAAGACGGTGCGGGCCGCGGCAGATCGCCTGGCGGAGCACGATCGAAGGCGAAGTCATCGTCGAAGCCGCGGCGCCGGCTCGGGCGTCCGCGGCCGCGGTTGGTCATGTTCAAGAGGAAATCGTCCCTATCATCATACGCGTTGTTCATGGCGACCTAGGCCTTGGGGGCGTGATCACCGGTTTGCTCCGTTTCGGATAGGCAAGCCCGGACAAGAATAGCAACCTTCCCGGGTATTGCATACCGCACGTAAATAGTCGCAGCACAGGATTCACTATATCGGCTGGGATGGATTTCGCCCATAGCGAATCGCCGGAAAATCCGCCGAAAATCAAAAGTTATTTCACGCTGTTCCGCAGACCACATCGGCGGATCGACCGCGACCGGGACCAAACGTCTGATTCGGTAAGAACTTCCCCCAAATCCCGGACGTGCGAGGCGCTTCCCGGCATGGCTACACGTCCATCCGCACCGCTTGGCCCGCCCTTGGCAGCAGATCAGCCTGAACCCTGGACAGTCTTACCCGTAGGCACTCAGACCGCTACTCGGACACCGGGACGAACACCCTTCGCAAGGCTTGGAAGCACCGGCAGCAACAGATTCAGGTCTCGCTCAGCCTTGCACACCAGATACTGTTCGGCGACCGGCGTGTCGCCCTCTGATTCCGGCAACTGGCAGGCCATCGGGGCCTAGCGGCAACGCGGTCAGGCCGAGGTCACCATACACCTTCAGCAGTTCGGGGCCAGCGTGCCAGACTGCGGCATCCAGGCCCTCCTGCTGGGCCAGGTCACGCAGCCGCCAGATCGCCGAAACCCGATCGGTTTCGTCTCCCACCGGGTCGCCCAGGCCCAGCAACACCCGGCCGCAGCGGCGAAAGGGGATCGCGGCACGGGCGGACTCGCCCAGGACGACTCCGTCCGCGGCCTGGCCCGCTCCGGCGCCCATCCCAAGCAGCAGCTGGCGGGCACTGCTGTCCCACGGCAGGTAGCGCACCCGCCCTGGGCGCAGCAGCAGCCAGATCGCGGTCAGTCCCAGCAGCACGGCGATAGCGACCGCCAGTCGAACCGTGTTGGGCAATTCGCGGGAGATGATGACCGCCCAGAAGGCGTTGTTTTGCAGCAGATGCGTGTGCGGCCGGGTCATCGCCAGAGAGAACAGGCACAGGCCAAGCACGACAAGGGTCAATGCGCTGCCCGGTTGCAACGGCCCCGTCATCAAATGGGCGTGACGGTAGAAGCAGGCCCGGAACGGCGCGAGCAGCAGCGTTGTCAGCACCAGGATGCCGGCCACCCACAGCCGGTTGTCCTGCGTCGCCGCGAAGGCGGCGCCCAAGACCAGCAGGAACATGGTCAGACCCCAGGCGAGGTTGACGCGGTTCGACAGACCGATCGCCATGATGACGAGGCCCGCGCCGATCAGCGACGGCACGAATTGGCCCGCCTGGCTGGCAAACTCGCCGTAATCCGGGTCTATCCAGGAAAAGTCAGCCTGAGGCGCCAGCACACCAAGACACAGCATCAATACGCCACACAGACCGACGGCACCGGTGGCGGCGGTGACGGCGAAGTCCGGTTCGCTCCAGCGGCCGATCGCCTGGACCGGCGGCAGGCGGCCGACATGGCGCAGCAAACCGCCGCCGCGCAGCAGGATCTCGTTGCCGGCGAACAAGGAGCCGGCGAGGAACAGCGGTATCACATAGTAGTACAGGCGGAACACCAGGAGCGCGCCGATGATGTGCGGCGCGCTCATGTAGGGCTGGAGGCCGAACAGCATCGCGGTGTCGAACACGCCGATGCCCCCCGGCAGGTTGGCGGCCAGACCGGCGGTGTAGGAAGCGACATAGACGCCGAGGAAGATCAGCCAGGTCAGGCCCGGGGCGTGCGGCAGCAGGGCGTAGAAAATGGTGGCGGTGACCGCGACGTCGACGGTCGCCAGCAGCACCTGCACGATCGCCATGCGCCAGCCGGGCAGTTCGATATCGTGGCCGAGCACCTTCATCCGGCCGAACACTTTTGACAGCGTCACATAGCCAAGGACGACGACCCATAGCAGCACGCCAACGCCGTACAGCGCGGATTTTCGGCAGATGCGGGCCGAAGAACGGAATCGCGCGCGGTTCGACGAACAGGATCGCACCGCCCAGCACCATCCCGCCCGAGGCCAAACGTCAGGCTGCAGAAGGCGACCGTCTTGCCGATCTGCAACGGGGTCAGGCCCCAGTGGGCGTATAGCCGGTACCGCACCGCGGCGCCGGAAACCGCGGCGAAGCCCAGATTGTGTGACAGCGCGTAGGCGCAGAACGAGGCAAATGCGACCCGGCCGTAAGAGACTTTGTGGCCCGCGTAGATCGTACCGAGACGATCGTAGAAGGTCAGGATGAAGTACGACAGGATCGTCCAGCTGAAGGAAAACACCAGCGCCAGGACCGGGATCGCGGCCAGCGCCTCGCCGATGTCCTTCAGGCGAAGATGACGGAATTCCCGCTGCACGACATAGATGGCACCGATCAGCAGAACGACGCCCAATATCGGCGGCAGATGACGAACCCAGCGTTGGAACGTGTCTCGTGTTCTCGCCGCCATGCGTCAGGCCGCATTCGCTCTGCGCGCCAGCGCTGCGTGGATCAGCGCGATCGTCTCGGGGATGCCGTAGAGAGCGACGAAGCCGCCGAAGCGGGGGCCTTCCTGCTGGCCGAGCAGAATCTGGTACAGGCAGCCGAACCAGCTTCGCAGGTCGGGGAACGGGTGGCGCTTGCCGACCTCGAACACCGCGTTCTGGATCGTCTCGGACGAACTGTCCGGAAGCGCGGCCAGCGTGAGCGCGAGATCCTCCAGCGCGGCACGCTCCATATCGGTGGGCTGGCGGTAGCGCTTTTCCGGGCGGACGAAGTCCCGGTAGTAGGCTACCGCGTGATCCGCGAGCCGGGCCAGCAGCGGCTGCGTCTCCGGGCTGGCCCCGGCGACGTAGCGCTTGATGAAGCCCCACAGAATGTCGGGCGAGTCCGCATTCACCACACTGGCCAGATTCAGCAGCATGGCGAAGGAGATCGGGCTGCCGGCATGGTTCGGCAGGCGTCCGCCATGAATATGCCAGGCCGGGTTGGTCGGTTCCGCCTGCGCGCGCAGCTTGTCCAGATTACTGACGTATTCGTCCACGGCGCGCGGGATGACATCGAAGTACAGCCGCTTGGCGCTCTGCGGTTTGTTGTACATGAACTGGGACAGCGACTCGGGCGGCGCATACGTCAGCCATTCATCGACCGACAGTCCGTTGCCCTTGGACTTGCTGATCTTCTGTCCATGCTGATCGAGGAACAGCTCGTAGGTCATGCCCTCGGGCGGGTGTCCGCCCAGGATGCGGCAAATCCGGCTCGACAGTTTCACCGAATCGATCAGGTCCTTGCCGGACATCTCGTAATCGACCGACAGCGCATACCAACGCATGGCCCAATCGGCCTTCCACTGCAGCTTGCAAGCGCCCCCCTTGACCGAGGTCTCGAATGTCTCGCCGGTCTGCCGGGTCGGTCCAGGTCACCGTGCCGGCGACCGGATCGATCCGCTCCATCGGCACCTGCATGACGATGCCCGTATGCGGATGCAATGGCAGGATCGGTGAGTAGGTCGCCTGCCGTTCCGCCCGAAGGGTCGGCAGGGTGGCGGCCATGACCGCATCGTAGCATTCCAAAACACGCAACAGGGCGGCATCGAAGCGGCCCAGCTTGTAGTATTCGGTGGCGGAGGCGAACTCGTACTCGAATCCGAACGAATCCAGGAACGCGCGCAGCCTGGCATTGTTGTGGGCGCCGAAGCTGTGGTGGGTGCCAAATGGATCGGGAATTTGCGTCAGCGGCTTGCCGAGGTGCGGCGTCAGCAAGTCTTTGTTGGGGATGTTGTCCGGCACCTTGCGGAGACCGTCCATGTCATCGCTGAACGCCAGCAGCTTCGACGGCAGCCCCGTCAGTTCCGTGAATGCGCGGCGGACCCAGGTCGTCCGCACGACTTCTCCGAAGGTACCGATATGTGGCAGACCGGATGGGCCGTAACCGGTTTCGAATAACGCGCTTTTCTTGCCGGAGGCAGCAAGGCGACGGGCAACTTTCTGCGCCTCCTCGAACGGCCAGGCCCTCGGGCTATCGGACAGGCTATTGCGAACTGTATCAGACATGGTCGGAAGCTATGGACCGGGCTGCGTCAGGTCAATCGGAACCACGAATCTCCCCGCCAATGGACAGAAATTCATCCTCGCGGAATCATCGCGGTCAACTACCTGGAGGAAACCGAAATGCCAACTATTCCCTTGCCCGCTCCGCTGTCGATGCAAGGAAAGCGTACTCTGGTAACCGGTGCCGCGAGCGGCATTGGCAAAGCGACAGCACTGGTGTTGGCACAGCTTGGCACGGATCTGGTGATCTCCGATCGCGCGCCGATGGATGCGGCGCGGGATGAGGTCCAGGCCGCCGGCGGCGTTTGCGTCGTAGCGCAGGGCGACCTTACCGATGACGCGTTCATCGCCTCGTTGTTCGGCGGTGATCGTGTCCACGCCGTGGCGCACTGTGCCGGCATCCTGGAAGGGGGGCCGTGGCACGAAGACAAGGCTTGGCATCAGCGGTTCCAGCGGGTCATGGACATCAACGTGCGGGTTCCGCTGCAGCTTGCCGCGACGGCGATCGATCACATGGCCGCCGGCGGCGGGGGACGCATTGCGCTGGTCGGTTCCGTGGCCGGAAAGACGGGCGGAACATCGCCGACCACACCACCGGATTACGCGGCGTCGAAGGGCGCGCTGCATACGCTGGTGAAGTGGCTTTCACGCAACGCAGTAGGACGCGGCGTGCTGGTCAACGCAGTCGCGCCCGGGCCGGTGGAAACCCCAATGACTCGCGGGTTCGCCCTGGGACCGACGCTGCCAATGGGACGGATCGGACGGCCCGAAGAGCTGGCCTGGCCGATCGCATTTTTGTGCACCTCCGCCGCGAGCTATTTGTCCGGCGCGATCCTCGACGTGAATGGCGGAGCGTTCGTCGGGCCGTAGCGGTCAAACCAGTCACCATGGCGATTGAGCATGTGTCGAGAACAAGACGTCCCTGCCGGGCAACGGCTGCGATGAGCCGTTGGCCTGCGTGAACGCTTCACATGCTTCGCTGACGCCCCCAAAGATCATGGCCCGACTGGCGAGCGTCGCGGACGACCGTCGATGCACGATCGTCGGCCGCGAGTCATATCAGCCTGACGCAATTCGCGGCAGGAGACACGCGGCCAAAGCAACTACCGCCCTCTTTATCGATCAAGCTGCGATCTCACCCAGGCGCACGCCTCGTCCATCGCCATGGTTGCTTTGTCGACAACCCCTGGCCAGAAAAAGAACCCATGGTTCATGCCGTCCCAGCGCTTCGCGACGGTCGGCACGCCAGCCTGTCGCAGCCGGTCGGCATAGTACTCGCCTTCGTCGCGCAAAGGATCGTACTCCGCGGTCACCACCAATGCCGGCGGCAGACCGCTCAGATCCGCGGCGCGGAACGGGCTGACGTGCGGGTTCGCCCCGTCCGACGGGTCCGCCAGGTAATGGTTCCAGAACCAGATCATGCCCGCGCGTGTCAGGCCATAACCGTCGGCGTTCTCCGTCATCGAGGGAGTGCCGGCGTCGTGGTAATCGGTCACCGGATAGATCAATAGCTGGCCGAGCAATTTCGGGCCACCCTCGTCGCGGATCCGCAGGGCGGTAACGGCCGCGAGATTGCCGCCCGCGCTGTCGCCGGCCACGAACACCCTGTCGGGGTCGGCGCCCAGCACAGCGGCGTTCGCCACCGCCCACCGTGTCGCGGCCAGACAGTCATCCGGCCCCGCCGGAAACTTGTGCTCGGGGGCCAGACGGTAATCCACCGAAACCACGACACAGCCGGTTCCGGCGCACAGGTTGCGGCACATGCCGTCATGCGTATCAAGACTGCACACCACGAAACCGCTGCCGTGAAAGAACACGATCAGCGGAAATGGCCCTTCGCCCAACGGCGTATAGATGCGCAAGCCCAGCGATCCTCCCGGCCCCTGCATATCGCGGTCGGTCACTGCCGCGATTTCCGGCCTGCGCAAGCCGGGAAAGTCCCGAGCGGCAAACTGGGCACGGGCGTCGGCAACCGATAAGGTGTGCAGCTCCGGCAGCGCGGCGCGCAAGTCGAGCAGCATCCGAATCTGAGGATCGACCGGCATGGCTCAGACGACCTCCAACAAGCCGGCGGCGCCCGGACTGACGTCCGCGACTGTCGACAGGCCGGTGCCTGCGCACCTCATCGAATGTGCTGCGTAACGGATGCCGCCGAGCGTTTGGCTCCGTGTCTCGGCGGACACGCCTCCGCAGGCGTCGCCGAACGGTGGGCGGGCGGTGGAGACGATAGCGGCACCGGCATGCTGGCGTTTCCTTCAGCGTGATTGCCGCACTATGGGCGGATGAAGCAGGGAATTGAAGACCCTGCGCGTCGCCACGGTAATCCGTCGCCCGCGCCGAGATGCCCCCGAGCAGCCGGCGATGGCGGTTCCGCCTGGGGTGGCTGCGCCGACAATCGGGTGCTCTATGGCGATGGGCAGCCTGTCCGCCTGGTGGCTGCCCTCACGACAGATCAATCGTCGTCTGGCCGCGCGCGATGGCCGACTTCGCCAACCGGCAGCCGCACACGCTTTGTTAGGCGGTATGACATATCTGAGTGCGCATACGCCCGCTATCCGCCCGATTGTTCAGGTGCGCCGTCGCCGCCACAGGTTGGCTGCCATCCGCAGGACCGGGATCGCCATACGCGCCAGACTGAGCGAACTGCCCATGGCCTGTATCGCTTGGCGGCGCACGTCAAGCGCCTCCACTTCGACCCGGCTTGGTGCCGACCGGACGGCAAGAAGTCCAAGAATGACCGCCACCAACAGGTCCGCGCCGCCGAGGATGCCGGTTGCAGCCAGAAACGTCTGATTCAATCCCGCGCGCACCCAATACCATGCCGCGACATGAGCGAACGCGAGGGCGCCCAAAACGAACAGCAGAGCCACCGCGCCGAACATGACGCGCATGACCATGCGACTCGTGAGAGCCCGCAGGCGGACGACCTCGGCCTCCCCCGCGATTCGCGCCAGCCGAAAAGGATGCATGAATCAGCGCATCATGCGGCCTATAATCCAACCCACGCCGGCAGCAATCATGATCGCGATCAGAGGTTGGTCCTTCACGCGGCCTGACATGGCCTGCGCCTGATCACGCACGACGTCGCTCGCACTGTGGACGGCATTTTCGGCCCGGCCGGCGAATTCGGCCACGGCCGGCGTAACCCGGTCTTTCATCAGGGCTTCCACCTGTTCGCGCAGCCGAGCTATCTGGGTCTGCGCATCTTCAAGTTTGCCGTGGGCGTCACTCGTGAAGGCCATGACATGTCTCCTTGCCAATCTGGTCCGAGATGAAACGAGACGTAAGCATTGTCGTTCCCCAACTAAACCCCAAACGCAGCACGCTTCCGCGAGTGCGACGGACCTGCCAAAACAACAGGGGACTTGTCCAGACGCGGGCTTGCGGGCCCGGGATCAGTCACACCGACGCGTTCGAGAATGCCATTGCTCCGGCATCCAAAGCGGCCCGCAACGGGCGTTGGTTCGAAGTGACCCAGCGGCGCGGCGAAATCGAAGACGTTGAGGTCCGACATTGCCAGGTGACGATGAAAGTCGGGTTCACGCTGGGAGACTGACCTCCACGACACGATGGTGACCCGCCACGCGAAATCGCCTAAACCGCTCCCCTCGCCGTTTCAATAGGTGCGGTAAGGGGGTAGCTGCAATGTCATCGTTGACAGGGAAGACAGCGTTTGTAACCGCGGCGGGCCAGGGGATCGGGCGTGCCGACGGCCACGGCCTTCGCAGCCGCCGGCGCCCAGGTCATCGCTACGGATGTCGATACGGCGAAGCTCGCCGGCTTGGAATCTGGTTCGATCCGCACCCTGGGGCTGGATGTGCTCGACGCGGCGGCGATAGCGCGGACCGCCGAAGAGGCCGGTGCCGATCGACATCCTGTTCAACTGCGCCGGCGTGGTCCACCAGGGCACTCTGCTGGAGGCGAGCGAAGCCGACTGGTCCTTCGCGTTCGAACTGAATTGCCGATCGATGTTCCGCACCATGCAGGCCTTCCTGCCCGGCATGCTGGCGCGCGGCCGAGGCGCCATCATCAACATGGCGTCGGTCGCATCCAGCCTCAAAGGCGTGCCCAACCGCTTCATCTACAGTGCAACCAAAGCGGCGGTGATCGGCATGACGCCGATCGGTCGCCACCGACTACGTGACCAAGGGAATCCGCTGCAACTGCCTGTGCCCCGGCACGGTCGAGACGCCCAGCCTGGACGAGCGTATCGCCACAAATGCCGCCGCGGCCGGTTCCATCGAGGCCGCGCGGGCCGCTTTCGTTGCCCGACAACCGATGGGCCGACTTGGCACGCCGGAGGAGATCGCGGCATTGGCGGTCTATCTGTCCAGCGACGATGCCCAGTTCATCACCGGCCAGGCGATCGTTATAGATGGCGGTCTGACACTGTAAGCAGACTGAGGGGAGAACGTTATGAAGTTGTTGCGCTACGGTCCGGCCGGGGCCGAAAAACCTGGCCTGTTCGCCAATGACGGCACGATCCGCGACTTGAGCAGCATCGTCCGCGACATCGATGGGTACGCACTGTCCGAGGCATCGCTTGAAGATGATTGCCAGCGTCGATCCGACGAAACTGCCCAAGGTCGAGGGCAATCCGCGGATCGGCCCCTGCGTCGTCCGCCCGGTCAACTATGTCTGTATCGGCCTGAACTACGCCGACCATGCCGCCGAAACCGGCAACCCGATCCCGAAGGAGCCGATCGTGTTCCTGAAGTCACTCAGCGCCTTCACCGGGCCGAACGACGACGTGAAACTGCCGCGTGGTTCCAAGAAGCTGGACTGGGAAGTCGAACTGGGCGTGGTGATCGGCAAGACCGCGCGCTACGTGCCGGAGCATGAGGCGATGGACCACGTCGCCGGCTATTGCGTCTGCAACGACGTGAGCGAGCGCGAATACCAGCTGGAGCGCGGCGGCACCTGGGACAAAGGCAAGGGCTGCGAAACGTTCGGCCCGACCGGCCCATGGATGGTGACAAAGGATGAGGTCAGCGACCCGCAGGACCTGCCGCTGTGGACCGAGGTGAATGGCAAGCGCTTCCAGGACGGCTCGACCCAGACGATGATCTTCGGCGTGGCGAAGCTGGTCAGCTACGTCAGCCACTTCATCACGTTACACCCCGGCGACGTTATCGCCACCGGCACGCCGCCCGGTGTCGGCGTCGGCGTGAAGCCGGAGCCGGTGTTCCTGAAGGCCGGCGACGTCATGCGGCTCGGCATCGAGGGTCTGGGCATCCAGACCCAACGGGTTGTCGCCGCCTAGGCGGAGCGTCCGTTTCGGGATGACGTTCGCTGCCCGTCGGCCATCCCCGGCTCGTCCCGGCCATTCATTCGCAAAGCGCATGGCGGAGACTTGCCGGGTCATGGCAATCGATAAGCGGCTCGGTCATCCCATCGCCGCAGTGCGGACTTCTGCCGAGGCTATAACTCCTCATCCGACAGCGGCACGCCCGCGTGGCGCCGAAGCGACGTTCGCGCAGCCGAAACAGTTCAACCAGATCGGTCACGCCCGGCAGTACCGCGGCAATGCCGCAATGCGGGCAGAGCGGCGTGTCGCCGTCGTCGATCCAGTCAATCACCTCCGACGCCGCGAAGGTCTGAAGGCAGCAGAAGCAGCCGCACTCCATGAGACTTTCTCCGATCGTTCCTGGCTCGATCGCCGGAACAACACTGATCCGGCTGGCGATTCGCGGCGACAACCGGGCTTGGGGTGGACGAGAGCTATATGGTGACAGCCGGGCGCGTCTTGAGTCTCGGCTATTTCGATCATCCGCCGGCGAGTTGGTGGCTCTCCTGGGGCGCCGCCCATCTGTTCGGCACCGAGGCACCTTGGGCGGTACGCCTGCCGTTCATCCTGCTGTTCGCGCTGTCGCAGATTCTGCTGTGGCGGATCACTTGCCTGGTGGCAGGCCAGCGGGCGGGCTTCTGGGCGGTTGTGGCCTTGAACCTCTCACCGGTGTTCGGCGTGACCACGGGAACCTGGGTGCTGCCCGACGGACCGTTGGACGCGGCCCTGCTCGCGGCCGCGCTCTGTCTGCTGCACGCACTGCCGGCGACCGGCAGGCAGAGCCCTGGGCTGGTGGGCAGCGACCGGACTCTGTGCCGGACTGGCGTTGTTTTCCAAATACTCGGCCGTCCTGACGATCGGCGGGGCATTTCTGTATCTGCTGACCAGCCGCTCGCATCGGCACTGGCTGGCTACGCCCCGAACCCTATGTCGCGGCCACTCTCGCGCTGACGGTATTTTCCCCTGTTCTGATCTGGAACGCGACGCACGGCTGGGCGTCCTTCGCGTTCCAGGGTGATCGGGCAGAGGGTGCTGCGATTCCGGCCATTGATGCCCATCCAGACGCTGGCCGGCGAGGCGCTGTTCGTCCTGCCCTGGATCTGGGTGCCGATGATGATCCTGTTCGTGCACGGCTTCCGGCGCGGCGCGGCCTCATTTCACCAACTGCTGGTTTGGCTGGCAGCGCCCCCCATCGTGGGCTTCGCCCTTATCTCGGCCTGGTCGAATCAGCGGGTCCTCTATCATTGGGCGGCGCCCGGCTATCTCATGCTGTTTCCCCTGCTCGGCGAAGCACTCGCCCGTCGCCTGGACCGTGCCTGGGTACGAGGGCTCGTCGCCGGTTCGGCTGGCTTGGTGCTGGCATCCGTGACGGTCATCGCGACGCAGGTCCGGTTCGACTGGCTCGGTGGCACCCTTGCCGCGGTGATGCGCACCGACCCGACCGCGGAAGGAGTGGACTGGACGTCAGTCCGCGAAGATCTTGCCGGCGCGCGGGTTACTGCCGCCCGGTGCGTTGGTGGCGACGCTCAACTGGCGAGATGCCGGCAAGATTGGCTACGCTCTCGGGCCGGACACGACAATGTTATGCCTCAACCCGGACTTCGCGTCAGTTCGGCTTCGCCCACCCGCTGAGAGAATTCACCGGCCGGGACGTGCTGCTCCTGTTGGTTGACCCGGCCGCACCGGCAACACGATGGTTTCGCTCGATACAGGCTTTGCCCGGAACCTCGGTACGCCTGGGGGAAGGGTCCTAAGGACAATAACCGTCTTGCGCGGTCGGTGGCTTCTGCCTCCACCCTAAAGGAATATCAGCCTGCCGGGCGATCGCCAGGCAGCGCAGGCTCATGAAATTGCACGTAAATGCGAGCCAGGGCGTCTCCCCGCATCGTGATGCGGCGCTCGCAAGAACGCCCCTCCGCCATTACTGTACGGATCGTCTTCTCCGCGGATGCCCGCCATCTCTCGCATCCGCCCTCGTCACGGCGCCTCCTTGACCGCCCCATAATCCGATGAACGTGAACCGCTCGGCTTGTCTCGACTGCGATCTGGAGCTGATGCGGTGGCCGGACCGATTCGGCGTCCACCAAGCGTGCGTTGGCGAACACCACCCCGGCGGCCAGGAGCTGATCGGTTCGGGCGAAACGTGGTCAACCGCGGCACGTACGAGTTTACAGAAGCGCGAAGCGGAGCAAAACGCAGATCGCTGGCACGGCCGCGGAACAGCCGCGAAGCACGGTAACTACCGTCGGTTGGAAGAGCCGGTTGCTGGCTTCACTGCGACCACACGAGGCGCAGGCAGATCCTCCTCCAGCACCGTCAGATGGATCGAATACGAAGTCTCACCGTCATCGACATCCTTGTGGACGGTGCCGATCGTCTCGTCATTGACCGCCAGTTCGATCGACAGACCCCGGCGCGGCGGCGGCACGATCTTGATCCGCTCGCTGCCGAACAGCTTGCGCAGATAGGTTTGAAGACGTTCGATTTCCGACGGTGTCATACGAGTCTCATGCGAAAGGAGATAGCCCTTTACCCTTGAGTGTGGCCTCGCGGTCCAGGGCGCCACGTCGCCTGACGCGGCTTAATCCAACATGTGACCGAAGCGCGCGGCCTTGGTCGCGAGGTATTCATCGTTCACGCCGTTGGGGGCGAACAAATGCGGCTCGCGGCCCGACAACCTCGATTCCGCACGCTGTCATCGCATCCAGCTTGTCGGGATTGTTGGTCAGCAGCCGTACACGGTTGATCCCCATGATGCGCAGCATCGTCGCGCCAATCAGGAAGTTACGCTCATCGGCCGCCCCACCCCAGGGCCTCGGTTGGCATCCATGGTATCCAGGCCGCGATCCTGCAGCCCATAGGCCCGCAGCTTGTTCACCAGCCCGATCCCGCGGCCTTCCTGCGCCAGATACAGCAGGACCCCCGAACCGTCCTCCGCCATCCGGCCGAATCGCGCCCCGAAGCTGTTCGCCGCAGTCGCAGCGCATGCTGCCGAGCAGGTCACCGGTGAAACATTCCGAGTGGATTCGGACCAGCGGGGCGTCGGTGTGTCTCGGGCCGGCCGATCACAATCGCGAGATGTTCGATGCGCCGAACCATGGCTGCGAAACGCCACGACCCGGCTGTCGGGCGACCCAGTTGAGTGGCACATCGGCCGAGACGATCCGCCGCAGGCCGGCCACCTCCGTCTCAGCATATGCGAGTACGTCGGCGGCCGCGACCTCGAACCAGGCCATGACCGGCGATCGCAGCGGTCGCACCGCTCGGCAGCGGAACCGCGAGGATCGCCGGCAGCAGGCGGCCGATCTTGGCGAGGCTCGATCGCGGCATCGGAAAGAGCGCGGCGCGGGCACCGCCCGCAGCAGCTCCCGAACCGCTGGCTGGACCGCCAAGGGATCGGCAAGCGATTGATAAACCTCGACGTTGCCGAACGAATCCGGCAGCGTGACGGCGACCGCCGCCGCGTCGGCCGACATCGGAGCGCGCAGTATCGCGGCCGCCCGGGCCGGGGCGAGGATCAGCACCGGACGGGCGCCCGCGATCGCCTCCAACTCCAGCCAACCCGTCGGCACCCGCCGTCTCGGCGGCCAGGATAAGCAGGGGTGTGTCGCCCCGCAGGACCACTGGAACGCCGCGCCGCAAGGTCGGACGCAGCGCGATGAACCTGCCTCAGGCGCAGCCTTGCCTGGTCACTCGACAGGAGTGGAATCAACGGACATCCGTCACCTGCCACACGCCCCCTGATGCCTCACCGCAAAAGCCCTCGCAAAACTTTGGAACATTGGATAACCAAATTTCGTCACTATTGCCCTTCAAGCCACAATTCGCATCAGCAAGAGGTGACGACGTGGCGCCCGAAACCATATAGGTGAGGATACGGGGCGACCGTCGGGGTTTGACCCTACCGATTGCCCTTGGTGCGCGCAATCTTGTGAATAGCTGATGGTTCATAAGGCCTACGGAACTGATTTCGTCCCAATTCGGGAACATATATGGTGATTTGGACGTCCTTATAGCGAATCAGAAATGTGGCAGCGGTAGCAAGCCATCTCCAACACTGGCAAGAGGAACTCGATTATGTCGGCAGAACGCCCGGTCCTGATCGTCGATGACGACGACGCCCTGCGTGAGACTTTGGTTGATCAGCTCGCCGTGGATGGTGAATTCGTCGCGACCGAGGCCGCCTCGGTCAAGGCTGCGGAGGATTGCCTCACGGCCAAGGATGCACGCTTCGACGCGGTCATCCTCGATGTGGGCCTGCCTGACGGTGATGGCCGCGACCTGTGCGCCAGAGTTGCGCAAACAGGGCCACCGCATGCCCATCATCATGCTGACCGGGTTCGACAGCGAAACCGACGTGGTCAAGGGGCTGGATTGCGGCGCGAACGACTATATCGCCAAGCCGTTCAAGCTCGCCGTCCTGCTGGCCCGCCTGCGTGCGCAGCTGCGGATTTTCGAAAACAGCGAGGATGCGGTCTTCACCATCGGCCCCTACACCTTCCGCCCCGCGGCGAAGCTGCTGCAGGAGCCCGCGAAGAACCGTCGCATTCGTCTGACGGAGAAGGAAGCGGCGATCCTGAAGTTCCTCTATCGCGCCGGCACACGCTCGGTCGCTCGGCAGGTCTTGCTGAACGAGGTCTGGGGCTACAATGCCGCCGTCACGACGCATACGCTGGAAACCCATATCTATCGCCTGCGGCAGAAGATCGAGCCCGATCCGGCCAATGCGCGCTTGCTGGTCACCGAGGGTGGGGGTTACCGGCTCGATCCGGAGGGCATTCCCGCCGGCCGCGTCCCGGCTGCACTGCACGCCTGACCGAGCCTGAAGCCTGGATACGAAAAAGCCCTCTCGCGAGGGCTTTTTTGCCTCAAGGAGCATAGCCGTCCTCAAAGCTTCTCCACCTGCGAGTATTCCAGTTCGACCGGCGTCGAACGGCCGAAGATCGAGACGCTCACCTTCACGCGACCCTTTTCTTCGTCGACTTCCTCGACCGTGCCGTTGAAGCTGGTGAACGGACCATCGGCTACCCGCACCTGCTCGCCGATCTCGTAAAGCACTGCGGGCCGCGGCCGATCCACGCCTTCCTGGCTCTGTTTGAGGATCCGCTCAGCCTCGGCTTCGCTGATCGGGCTCGGTTTGGTCTTGCTCCCCAGGAACCCGGTCACCTTCGGCGTGTTCTTGACCAGGTGCCAGGCGTCGTCGGTCAGGTCCATCTTCACCAGCACGTAACCGGGGAAGAACTTGTGCTCGCTGTTGATCTTTCGGCCGCGCTTGACCTCGACGACATTCTCCGACGGGACCAAGCACGGCCTCGAACTGGTCAGCCAAGCCCTTTTGAGCGGCCTGCTCCGCGATCTGCTGGGCGATCTTTTTCTCGAACCCGGAGTAGACGTGGACGACGTACCAATTCTTGGCCATTTCCCCGAGTCCCTTTCAGATGCCCACATTGAACAACGCGCGCACCCCAAGGCCGATCACCTGATCGACGACGAAGAAGAAGACGGCGGCGACCGCGGCCATGGCGAACACCAGGCCCGTCGTCACCAATGTCTCCTTGCGGCTCGGCCAGGTCACCTTGGCCATCTCCGCTCTCACTTCACGCACGAATTTTGCCGGTTGGAACGCCACGTTCGTCAAATCCTTCGATGATCGCCGGCCAGATCCCCTTGCCGCAGCCCGCGAGACTGGCAGGGGTGGAGGGTCTCGAACCCCCAGCCTCCGGTTTTGGAGACCGGCGCTCTAGCCAATTGAGCTACACCCCTTCAGTGGGCCGGCGCTCCATCCGTTCGGATCGGACGCGACGAAGGCGCTAGAAAGGATGCGCGCGCGACGTTGTCAAGCGTTTATGACGCGGACGTCGGACCGATCACTTTCGTGGCGAGGCGGCTCGACATCCGTTCTCATCTATGTTCTTGACTACCGTTGTTCGGCTGTGCGACTTAAACGCCTCGAACATAGCACGAACACATTTGGACGCCGACGACTCGGTCTCGAGGGGTTGATATGGAAGCGCAGATCGATCGGGACGCCATCGCCGCCATGGACAACGCCGGTCTACCGGACGACGGACCGATCCAACGGTTTCCTTCCCTCCGAGCCGCCGGCCGCGGCGCTGTCAGTAATCCTGGCGTCCGGTTCGAAGCCCACGCGGCCTCGCCGTTCGACGACGGTTGGGAAACGCTGTCGCAGGACGTCGGCGAACTGCCGCGCCTCGACACAACGCTAACCCGCGATTCGACCCGGTCGGCGATAAGCTGGAACACGTCCCCTGACATCGGCTTCGATCGCGCGGTCAATCCCTATCGAGGCTGCGAGCATGGCTGCATCTATTGCTATGCTCGCCCGACGCACGCCTATCTCGGCTACTCGCCCGGCCTCGATTTCGAGACCAAGCTGGTTTTCAAGCCCGACGTCGCCGAGCTGCTGGAGAAGGAACTGCGCAAGCCCGGCTACGTTCCCCGCACCCTGGCCTTGGGGTCGAACACCGATCCGTATCAGCCGGTGGAGCGCACGCTGAAGCTCACCCGATCGGTGCTGGAGGTGCTGGATCGCTTCAACCACCCGGTCGGGATTGTCACCAAGTCGTCCGGCGTGCTGCGCGACCTCGACATCCTGTCGTCGATGGCAAAGCGAAACCTGGCGCGGGTCCACATCTCTGTCACGACGCTCGATCCCCGCCTCGCCCGGGTGATGGAGCCACGGGCAGCGACACCGGCCCGCCGCCTGCACGCCATCGCCGAACTGACCCGGGCCGGCGTGCCGACCGGCGTGCTCGTGCGCACCGATGATCCCGGCACTGAACGACGCCGAGATGGAGAAGATTCTCGAAGCCTCCGCCAGGGCCGGCGCCCGCCACGCCGGCTACGTGCTGCTGCGGCTGCCGCTGGAGCTGCGGCAGATGTTCGAGGAGTGGCTGAACACCCATTTCCCGGACCGGGCGCGCCATGTCCTCAGTCTGATCAGGCAAACGAGGGCGGGCGATCTGAACGACTCCCGGTTCCACCATCGCTTCTCAGGTCAGGGAGTCTATGCCGATCTGCTGATGCGACGCTTCGCGCGGGCGACGCGTCAGTTCGGCTTCGGCGAAGCGCGGACCCAGCTGGCTTGTGACAGGTTCGCCGTGCCCGCCAGCGTGGCGACTGCCGCACCCAGTCAGATGTCGCTGTTCTGAGCCGCCACCGCCACCGAAGATCAGAGCGGCGATTGACGCGGCTTCAACTGCCAACCTATCCTCTTTGCCAAGAGCGACATTAGCATGACTTGAATTTTGAAGCGACGTCAGGCTGATAAGATTGCTCGCCAAATATGGTCTGGAGCGGTTTCGCTGAAGGTGGGAACGCTTTAGAACAACCAAGGGCCTGCCGGCCCAGGGGCAGGAGGCCAGACTCCAGTGCAAGACGCTGCGCGAATATTGCAGCTTGTCGTCAACGGTGCAGCCTCAGGGTGTATCTACGGGCTGATCGCGCTTGGTTTCGTGCTGATCTACAAAGCCACCGAGATGGTGAACTTCGCCCAGGGCGACATCATGATGCTCGGCGGCTTTGTCGCGTTCAGTCTGATCGCGAATTTTCATCTGCCCTACTGGCTCGGCGGCCTGCTGGCGATCCTGATCACCGCCGCATTCGGCTACGCACTGGATGCGTTGGTCTTGCGACGCGTGATCGGACAGCCGCAATTCGCCGTCGTGATGCTGACACTCGGGCTGGGCTTCATCTTTCGCGCCGCTGCCGGAATCACCTGGGGCTACGACTCCGTTGGCTTCGACACGCCGTTTACCAACAAGACCGTGAATATCGGCGGACTGATTCTGGGTGAGGACAATCTGTCGATCATCGTCGGCACGGTCCTGCTGTGTGGGGTCCTGTATCTCTTCTTCAGCAAGACACGTGTCGGTGTCGCCATGCAGGCCGCCTCGCAAAACCAGCTCGCGGCGTATTACATGGGCATCCCGGTCCGCACGATTTTCTCGTTGATCTGGGCGATCAGCGCCGGCGTGGCCTGCCTCGCCGGGATCCTGCTTTCGCCGGTGTCGATGATCGACGTGAATATGGGCTTCCTCGGCATCAAGGCCTTTGCCGCGGCCGTGATCGGCGGCTTCGGCAGCATCCCTGGCTCGCTGGTCGGCGGCGTCATCGTCGGCATCGTCGAACAATTCGCGGGCTACAAGCTTCCCGCCGGATTCCAGGAAGTCACATCCAACGTCGTGTTGCTGCTGATGCTGTTCATCCGGCCGCAGGGCCTGTTCGCGGAACGCATGGGAAAGCGAGTCTGATCGATGCGCTATCTGTTCCGGACACAGTATCGACAGGATCTTGCGCTATGGCGGCATAACGGCGACCGTTTCTGGTATGGCCTGCTGGCAGTGCTGGTCCTTATCGCTCCGGCCGTCCTCGGCGAGTTCTACATCGGCGAACTCGGCGCGGTGTTCATCTTCGCCATCGCCGGCGTCGGGCTGATGCTGCTGGTGGGCTACACCGGACTGATCAGCCTGGGCCATGCGGCCTTCCTCGGCATCGGCGCGTATGTCAACGCGGTTCTGCTGGCACATGGGGTGCCGTTTCTGGTGACCCTGCCGCTGGCAGGTCTGTTCACCGCGCTGTGCGGCGCCGCCATCGGCCGCCCGACACTGCGCATGAGCGGGCTGTATCTGGCAATCGCGACCCTGGCCTTCGGCAGTATCGTGGGCACCGTCTTCCAGAAATGGACTGCCGTCACCGGCGGCTTCGACGGCTTCGCCGTGCCGACACCCTATGTCTTCGGTATCGCCATCGAGGGTGCGACCGGGATTTATTACGTCTCCCTCGTGGTGCTCGTGTTTGTTTTATGGATTTCAGCGAACCTGCTGCGATCCCCGACCGGTCGTGCCATGGTCGCGATCCGGGACAGCGAAGTGTCAGCCCAAAGCATGGGCATTCATCTTGCCCGGTACAAAACGCTTGTATTCGCCGTCAGTGCGGGAATGACCGGGTTGGCCGGGGCGCTGTTCGCGCATTATGTCCGCTACCTTGCACCCGACGCGTTCGACGTGCTGCTGTCGGTGCAGTTCGTGACCATCGTATTCGTCGGCGGCCTCGGGTCGTTGCGCGGCGCGATCCTGGGGGCGATGTTCGTTCGGCTGCTGCCGCAGTTCATCGCCATCGTGCGCGACGATCTGCCGTTCGGCATCGGCCGGCTTCCGGGACTGGAGCCGTCGTTGTTCGGCCTGGTCCTGGTGCTGGTGATCCTGTTCCAGCCGGGCGGCCTGAACGGTATGTGGCTGAAGACGAAGCAGTGGTTTCAGGCGTTTCCGTTCAAACGGCAAACCAGTTATCGCCGGCAGAAATCCTACGCGAAGTCGGAGCGCCTGCGATGATCCTGTTCCAGGCCGAGGATATCTCGGTTCGCTTCGGCGGAATCCGAGCCGTGGACTCGGTCAGCTTCGACGTGCACCAGGGCGAGGTCTTCTCCATCATCGGCCCGAACGGCGCCGGAAAGACAACGATCTTCAATCTGATCAGCCGTATCTACAATTCGACATCCGGCAGACTGATTTTCGAGGACAAGGATTTCACCCGCACCCCGGCCTGGCAGATCGCCGGCCTGGGCATCGCCCGGACATTCCAGAATATCGAATTGTTCCCGAATGCCACGCTGTTGCAGAATCTGCTGATCGGCCGGCATTGCCATTCCCGGGTGGGTTTCGTCGCGGAACTCGCGTTCCTGCCGTCGGTCCGCAGAGCGGAACTACGTCACCGCGAAAAGGTCGAGGACGTCATCGCGTTCCTCGGCCTGCAGCGCTATCGCGACGCGCTGATCGCCAACCTGCCCTATGGCGTCCGCAAGGTCGTGGAACTGGGACGCGCCCTGTGCATCGAACCAAAGTTGCTGCTGCTGGATGAGCCTTCGTCCGGGACTGAACGTCGAAGAGACCGAAGGCATGGGGTTTTGGATCGAGGACATCAAGAAGGACCTCGGAATCACGGTCATCATGGTCGAGCACGACATGGCGCTGGTCAACCAGGTGTCCGACCGGGTGATGGCGCTGAACTACGGCAAGGTCCTGGCGATGGGAACCCCGCAGGAGGTGCAGACCCATCCGGAGGTGGTGAAGGCCTATCTGGGTGGCGAAGTCGCAGCATGACCGAACCGTTGCTGCGGGTCAATTCCATCGAAACGTTCTACGGCCCAATCCAGGCCATTCGCGGCGTGTCGCTGGATGTGGATCAGGGCCAGATCGTGACGGTCCTCGGTGCCAATGGCGCAGGGAAGACCAGCGTGCTGCGGACCATCTCGGGCGTTCTGGATCCGGAACGGGGTCAGGTCATGTTTCGAGGGGCACGACATCGCCCACATGCCGCCCGATCAGGTCATGCGTCTGGGCATTTGCCATGTGCCCGAAGGCCGTGAGATTTTTCCCTTCCTGACCGTGCGCGAAAATCTCAACATGGGTGCCTACACACGCCGCGATGCAGCGGGGTCGCCCGCGACATCGAACTTTGTTTCGATTACTTCCCCCGGTTGAAGGAACGCGAGGACCAGCGTGCCGGCCTTTTGTCGGGCGGCGAGCAGCAGATGCTGGCGATCAGCCGAGCCTTGATGGGCAGCCCAAAGCTGCTGCTGCTGGACGAGCCTTCGCTGGGTCTGTCGCCGCTGCTGGTGCAGCAGATCTTTCGGCATCATCCGCCGCATCAACCGGGAACAGAACGTCTCCATCCTGCTGGTGGAGCAGAACGCCCATATCGCGTTGCAAACGGCGGATTTCGGCTATGTCCTGGAGGTCGGCCGAATCGTCGCGGCCGACGATTGCAAGAGCCTGATGCAGCGCGCCGATATCAGAGGAGTTCTATCTGGGCCAGAAGGAAGCTGGTGCGCGTGGCACGCGGCGCTGGAAGAAGAAACGATTGTGGAACTGACGATGGACCAGCCGCTCACCTCCATTTCCGCCCTCGTCTCGCAACGGGCCGCATCGCACGGCGGCGAAACGATTCTGCGCAATAAGAATCGCGGAATCTGGAAGACGGTCACCTGGGCGCAACTCGCCGAACGAGTCAAGGGGATCGGGACGGCATTACTGGCGAGCGGATTTCGCCCGTGGCGATGTCGTGGCGATCCTGTCGGAATCCGGCCCGAAGCGGTCTATGCCGACCTGGCAATCCTCGGCTGTGGCGCCGCCAGTGTCGCCGATCGATCCTGATGACGATTCTGACCGCGTATGCCACAAGCTGTCGTCCAGCGGCAGCCGCCTGGCCTTCGTCGAGAATGAAGAGCAACTCGACAAGATCCTGACGATCCGCGATCGCTGCCCGGCGTTGTCCCGGATCGTGGTGTTCGACATGAAGGGTTTGCGTGATTTCACCGATGCGAATTGCATTGGCCTGTCGCGCTTCGTCGAGACCGGTGGCGCGGCGGATTGGGCCGCCGCCGTCCGGGTCCATCGAGGCGGATCAGCCCGCCGTCATTCAATTTCCCCGCGACGACCTCAGCACGGGCCGGACGCTGACGCATGGCGATCTGATGCACATGGTTAGCGCCGCCCACGCGAGGCTGGCTCGATCGGCCGAATGACGATCGTCTGGCCGTGCTGCGCTTGTCCGACATCACCGAACGAGTTTGGGGTCTGTATCTGGCGCTGGAGGCACGTTGCATCAGCAACTACCCCGAGGGCCCCGACACCGCGATCGAAAACCTTCAGGAACTGCAGCCGACAGTCTTCGGCGCCGATGCCGTCAGTTTGGGATCATCTGCACACCCTGGCGGCGGCACGCGTGAAAAACGCAACGCGCACCCAGCGGTTCGCTTACGAGTGGGCGTTACGCGCCGGCCGCCTGGGCGGACCGCAGGCGCGATTGGCCGATCTGCTCGTGCTGCATGCCGTCCGCGGGAGTTCGGCCTGAACAAGCTGCGCCTGGCCTATGTCGGCGGTGCACCTGTCGGTCCCGCGGCGCGGACTGGGCTCGGAGTCTCGGCATCGCAGTGCAACGGGTGGACGAGCCGGCCGGGGGTTCCGGTCAGGTCGACGAACGCTATCAGGCCTTGATGCAGAACGCTTATGTATAGCGTCGCCACGCAACTCGCCCGCGATCTCGTTCAACCCGACGCGGTGTTGGTGCGCTCGACAGATGGAAGGCGAGATAGGCGTTGGTGCAATCACGGGGTCCAGAGGGAATGGTAGTATGATCTCTGGCGTGGCGGCACGCTGAAGGTTTGATGACATTGGTTCTCGCGTTGATGGACGTGACGATCTCGGCGCCCGACCACACCACGGTCAGCCGTCGAGCGGAGAAGTTGGCAGTGGTCCAGCCAATGCCCGCGGCGCCCTGCCGCAGGGTCCGCCGCACGTTCTGATCGACAGCACCGGCCCTCAGGTTTGCGCCGCCGCTGAGTGGCTGGAGGCGAAACATGGGACAAAGGCGCGACGGAAGTGGCGCAAGTTGCATTTGGGTGTCAATGCCGCCAGCATGGTCGTGGCGCAGACCCTGGTGGATCAGGATGCCGACGATCCCCTCCAGGTGGCGCCGTTGGTCGACCAGATTGATGGCCGGAATGGTCGGGTCACGGCCGATGGTTCGTATGATGGCGCCCCCACCTGCGAGACGATCGCAGCGCACGGCGATGGCATCGCAGTAGCGATACCGCCACGGTCGATGGCTATTCCCAGTGAAGACTTGGGATCGCCCACACCGCGAGACGGCTATTTGAAGATGATTGGCAGGTAGCCGCTGACTACGGCCAACGAGCGCTGATCGAAACGACGATCGACCGCTAGAAGGGCCTGATCGCACCCCGCGAACGAACCGCGGCTTCGCTGCTCAGCAGGCCGAGGCTGCGATCGGCGTGCCTGAACCGGATGCTGGCGGCTGGACGTCCGACGTCCGTCCGCAGTCATCCCATAGGAAGTTCGGGTCAGAGGCTATCTCAACTTCCATCTGGCAGTACACCGACGCCCTTGAAAGCCCGAAGTGGCCGGCGGAGTTGAAGGATACTATGAGAAGCATTCTCATCATTACGCTCACCACTTGACGGAACGGCCATCCCGGCCACATTGCGCGCCATGCGCAATTTCTCCGACCTGACCGAGCGGGAAATCCTCGCCCTCGCCATCGCCAATGAGGAAGAAGACGGCCGCATCTACCTCGACATCGCCGAGGGCCTCCGCGAGGAGTATCCTGGCAGCGCCAACGTCTTCACCGAGATGGCGGGCGAGGAGGGCGAGCATCGCCGCCGGTTGCTGGATGTATACCGGGCAAAGTTCGGCGAACACATCCCGTTGATCCGGCGCCACGACGTGCGCGGGTTCATCCAGCACAAGCCGGTCTGGCAGATGTACCCGATGAACCTGAAGGCCGTACGCCTGCTCGCCGAGGACATGGAGACCGAGACCCAGGCCTTCTATCGCCGTGCCGCCGCCCGCAGCGAGGACGTCACCATCCGCAAGCTGCTCGGTGACCTGGCCGACGCCGAAGTCGAGCATGAACATCGCGCTGATCAGTTGGTCGTGGAAAACCTGCCCGCCAACGTGCGGCGCGCGGAGGACGCACACGCCCGTCAGTCCTTCGTGCTGCGGGTCATCCAGCCGGGTCTCGCCGGGTTGATGGACGGATCGGTGTCAACCCTGGCGCCGGTGTTCGCCGCTGCGTTCGCCTCCGGCAACACGTGGCAAACCTTCCTGGTCGGATTGGCCGCATCGGTGGGCGCCGGCATCTCGATGGGCTTCGCCGAGGCACTGTCGGACAACGGCAGCCTCACCGGTCGCGGCGCTCCCTTGATACGCGGCGGCATCTGCGGATTGATGACGACGGCTGGCGGGATCGGGCACACGCTGCCGTTCCTGATCCCCTATTTCTGGACCGCTATGGCGGTAGCAATCGCCGTCGTGATCGTGGAACTGGCGACCATCTCCTGGGTCCGCTGGAAATACATGGACACGCCGCCGGTTTCGGCGGCTTTGCAAGTGGCCTTTGGCGGAGCGCTGGTCTTCGGCGTTGGGATCCTGATCGGCAGCAGTTGATACGATTCGCGCCACCGTTGGTGCGCTCACGGGGTCCGGAAGGGTTGGTAGAACGACCTCTTACCTATCTATGGGTCCTGACCTCTGTCAGAGCGGGAGACGCGGGACATATGCAAGGCTCGACGATCAGATCGCGGACCTTACACTGACAATTTTCAGCCTGACTGTGCAGGCCAAAAATGGTCTATCTCTTTGTCTGATCGCATGATTACGCGCCGGGGACGTTCCGCTCAGCGCGATCATGCTCAGGACGCTGAAAAGAGGCGCGGCCGACACATATCCTTACGTGCCGCAACGAAGCCGCGCGTCTGTCGGCCCATCCTTCGGCTCTCTGATGAGAACCACTGCCGGTTGAAACAGCGCCTATTCCGGGGTCAGGTGCGTGATCCGCGGTGCCACCTCCTGCGCCAGCAACCGCAGAGAATGATGCCATGCCTCCGGGTTTTCCGAGTAGTCGAAGCCGAATACCAACAGGTTCCCGAACCCGCCGACCTCGCGATAAACCCGCTCCAGCTTGTCAGCTACCGTCGCCGGAGAGCCAATCAGCCAGTTGTGCTCCGCACAGTATTCCGGCGTCACGTCTGAATCCGGCACTGTTGGATCGTGCTTGAGGAATTCCAAAAAGCCAAAGTTTCCCAAGAGCGGCAGGAAGTATTCCCGCATCATCCGCCCCATCATGCCGCCGACAGACAGGCGCATCGCTTCGGCGTCCGTGTCGGCGACGAAAACTTCCCGCACCATGCGCCAGTCGCGACGGTGCGGCGTGCGGCCGGTACGCCTGGCGCCTTCCTCGACCGCTGCCCAATGCGACCCCACATAGGCCGGATTGAGGTTGAGGCTCAGCGGCAGGAACCCGTGCTCGCCCGCCATCTTCAACGTATCGGAACTTTGCGAGAATCCCGCGACCCCGATCGGTGGGTGCGGCTGTTGCAACGGCTTGACATGTGGCCGCAGGAATCCAAACAGCGCCTCGGGCTTGTCGACATTCCAGAACTTGCCACGATACTGGAACGACGGCTCGTCGCTCCACATGCGGAGGATGATGTCCAGCGCCTCGCGGGTCATCTCCCGGTTGACGCCTGACATCCCATCGACGTTGAACATCGACCAGTCGGTCGGCAATCCCGAGGCGGCAACCCCGAACATCAGGCGCCCGTCCGACATGTGATCAAGCATTGCCACCCGATTCGCCAACTCCGCCGGATGGTGGTACGGCAGCAGGAACCCGCCTGGGCCGATACGCAGGCGCTTTGTCTGCAACAGCGCCTGAGCGATCAGCAGATCCGGCGACGGGTTGGGTTCCCACGGCGCGGTGTGATGCTCGCCGATCCAGGCTTCGGAGAAGCCGAGTTCATCCAGCCAGCGCATCGTCTGCAAATCCCATTCCACGCCAGCCTTCAGGCTGCGCTCCGGCGGGTGCGACGGCATCGAGAAATATCCGAGTTCCACTACGATCCTCCTGTCCTGCGCATTGGCGCGCTTCCCTCGATTGCAGACCACAACAATGGCCAGGTCAAGTTCGATCGTTCGTTGCCAGCGAAGTCCGGACGCATACGACGAAATGGCGGATTTCCACGGGCCCAACGCTTTAAGTTGCGCTCATGCGAAGACGCGTGGACGCCCCGACCGGCGGCGGAGCAAGCATGGCATGCCCGGAATTGCGTTGACCCGTCGGCACCATTTGTGGTCGTACGCGTTCGATGATGCGCGTTATCCTCATCCTGCTGTGCGCCGCCATTCTCGGCGTGCCAGCCCCTTCGTCAGCGCAAAAAGCCGCTAGCCCGGCCGCGGCGGCGCCGGCAATCTCCGCCAGCCAGGCGCAGGCGGTGCTGGAGGTGTTGAACGATCCAGCCAAGCGCGCCGCCTTCGCCGCGACCCTCAGCGCGATTATCAAGGCCCAGCCGGCAACCCCGGCCGCGGCTGTCGGCGCGAACCACGGCGCCGCGCCGGCCGGCCCCACCAAGCCTGAAACCGAAACCAAGGTCCAGGGCCTGACCATTCCGCTCGCGCCCGACAGCCTGGGTGCGCAGGTCCTGCTGTCAGCCTCCGCCTTCGTCAGCCATCTCGGCAACCAGGCGATGGACGCGCTGAAGACGGTGCAAAGCCTGCCCTTGCTCTACGGCTGGGCCGTGATGATCACGACCAACCCGGTAGCGCACAACATCCTGGAGGATGTATCCTGGCGACTGGCCCTTACGCTTGCCTGTGCAGCCGCCGGCGAATACGGGCTCCGACGTGCCGTGCGTCGTCCGATTCGGAGCCTGGAGAGCCTGGCGTCGGCCAGCCGCCTCAACGGCTCCGACGAATTACCCGCGCAACCCGACCACGAACACGGCGATGGGGTCGCCCAGACCGAAGGCGGCGAAGCCGAAACTGCGCCCAAACGGCACACAAAGCCCTCCGCCTGGACCCTGCTCAGACGCGTCCCGCTGGTAATCGCCCGCCTTCTGCTCGAACTGGTGCCTGTCTTTGGTCTTGTTGTGATCGGGCACTTGATCGCCGGATCCAGTCTGGGTGGCCAGACGGTCAGCCGGCTGATCATCCTGGCGGTTGTCGACGCGTTCGCCATGTGCATCGCCTTATTATGCATAGCGCGCATGCTCCTTTCGCCAAGCGAACCCCGCCTCCGCCTGTTCCATCTGCACGACAGTGCGGCCGCCTACCTAATGCGCTGGAGCCAGCGGCTGATCCCGATTGCGGTGTTCGGCTACGCCATAGGCGAGGTCGGGCTGCTGCTGGGCTTGTCCGACATTGGCCACGACGCCTTCGAGAAATGCGTCGGCTTCGCGTTGCATGTCTGCCTGGCGTACATTGTCGTCGATAAACGGCGCGCGGTACGTCGTGTGCTGCGCGCTCCGCCGGGGGCGACAGGCCCGGTCGCCACCCTGCGGAACCAGTTTGCCCGCGTCTGGCACTGGGTTGCGCTGTTCTTCCTGATCGCGGGGTGGCTGATCTGGGCGGTGGAGGTGCCTCACGGCTACGCGGCGGTGGTGCATTATTTCGTGGTCACCGCGCTTGTATTGATCGCTGCGCGCTTCGTGTTGCTGTTGCTGCTGGGCTTGGTGGACCGAGTGATGCGGCCCGGGCCGCAGTCCATGCACTTGCCTTCAGGCATGCAGGCCAGGCTGGTGGTCTATCACCCCGCGGTTACTGTCGCGTTGCGGCTGACGGTGTACGTGCTTTGTATTCTCGGCCTGCTACAACTTTATGGGTTGAACACCTTTTTCTGGCTGGTCGAGAGCACACTTGGCGTGCGCATCCTGTCGGCGACAGGAACACTGGTGGCGACCATCGTCCTGGCGTTCGCCGCCTGGGAAGCGATCAACGGAGGGGTTCAGCAGCACCTCGACCGGTTGCAGCGCGAGGCGCAACTGGCCAAGTCTGCGCGGTTACGTACCCTGTTGCCGTTGCTGCGGACCACGCTGCTGATCACCATCGCGGTGATCGCCGGGCTCATGATCCTGAGCCAGATTGGGATCAACATCGCCCCGCTGCTGGCTGGTGCCGGCATCATCGGCGTGGCCATCGGCTTCGGCTCCCAGAAGCTGGTGCAGGACCTGATCACCGGCATCTTCCTGCTGCTGGAGAATGCGATGCAGGTCGGGGACACGGTGACGGTATCAGGGTTGACCGGCGTGGTGGAGAACCTGTCGGTGCGCACCATCCGGTTGCGTGCCGGCGACGGGTCGGTCCATATCATCCCGTTCAGTTCGGTCACCAGCGTCACGAATACCAACCGCGGCCTGGGCAACGCCTCGGTGGTGGTGAGCGTTGCCTACGACGAGGATACCGATCGGGTCGCGGGCGAGCTTACGGCGATCGTTGCGGATATGCGGACCGATCCCACGATGTCGGCCATGATGCTGAGCGACCTGCAGCTTTGGGGCGTGGACAAGGTGGACGGCGCCGAGGTGACGATAGCCGGTCAGGTGGTCTGCACGGATTCCGGGCGTTGGGCCGTGCAACGCGAATTCAACCGGCGCATGAAGCGGCGGTTTCAGGAGCTTGGGATCAGGATCTTCAACCCGGTGCAGACGATCGCCTTGGCCTTACCCGCCTCGCCCGCGCAGGTCCAGACCCCTGCTGAAAAGGGGGACAGCCGTGGACATGCTCAGGCAGCTAACTGATCCGATCCGGACCGACGGCTATGCCTTCGTGCGGGCGTCCGATATGCGCGGATTGCTGGAGCAGGCCGGACCACTGTCCGATTGGTCTGGGTTCGCGGCGAGTTGGGACAATCTGGGGCCGGACACCTACATGGCCGATGGGGGCCGGTACCGAAAGCGCCGTCACGCGGTGTTCTCGGTGAACGCGGAGGCGATGGTGCGTCAGCCGGCGCAGCCTCATTACCAGAGCCGCGACTACAATACGCTGAACGGCGGGATCGAACGGTGGTTCGAGCCGGTAAGCGGCCCGATCGGTGCCGGTCCAACGATGATGACGATCCTCACGTTCTGCCGGGATTTGTTCGGGAAGGTGAGCTCTCATGATGGCTGGCACGTGGAGGTGCACCAGTTCCGCATCGAGGCGCGCCCCGGGGCTGAGGGCCGGCCGACCCCCGAGGGCATGCATCGCGACGGGGTGGACTATGTCTTGGTGCTGCTGGTGAGCCGGGTGAACATCGCCAGCGGTATGACCTCGGTGCACGATCTGGCGGGGCATGCGCTAGGCCATTTCACTCTGACGGCACCGTTCGATGCCGCACTGGTCGACGATGCGCGGGTCATGCATGGCGTAACGCCGGTGGAACCGCTTGATCCGGCGGAGCCGGGTTTCCGCGATGTGCTGGTGGTGACGTTCCGGCGGGGGTGAGGACTTCATAACCTCTCCATCCACCCCGGTCCCACCCGCCTCGCCTCAGTAACCAGTGCTGCGGTCAGCGGCGTCAGTGGCTCCCGCTGGGGATAGATCAGACCAACCGTCGGCGGTGGAACCGGATCGTCGATCGGGATTGCGCGAATCGGGGCCGGTAACCCCATCGTCTCGGCCAGCACCGCCGGCATCACGCTTGCCCATTGCCCGGTCCGCACATGGGAGAACAGCAGCATCATCGAATTTGACTGCAACGTCGGCGCCGGTTCCACGCCGGCATCGCGCAATCTTCGGTCGATAATGCGGCGGTTCTGCATGTCAGGTGTCAACAGACACAGCGGCACGCTCGCGACCTGGGCCCAGGTGACCGCCTGCCGGTCTCCGAGCGGCCGGTCCGCGGCGATCAACAGGCGGTAGCGCTCCTGATATAGCGGGACCGCCCGCGCGCGTCCCAGCGGTTCGTTACCCACATAGGACAGGCCGGCATCGACTTCCAGATTGTCCAGCAGGGCCAGCATCTCGATCGAGTTGCGCGACAGGACCGTGAATATCACGTCGGGATGCGCGGTATGGAGGGGGGTCGTCAACGCCGAGACGATCGGCAGCGCGGTCGGTATTGCCGCGATCCGAAGATGCCCGGCCAAGCCACGCTTCAATGCCCTGATCTCCTCCCGCATCGCGCGATAATCGCCGACGATGCGGCGTGCCCAATCGAGCACACGCAGGCCTTCGGGCGTAAAGCCGATGAAGCGCGACTGACGTTGCACTAACAGAACACCAAAGCTCTCCTCCAGTTGCTTCAACCCAGCGGACAGCGTCGGCTGAGTCACCCCGCAGGCCTCCGCGGCGCGTCCGAAATGCTGCTCCTGAGCCAACGCCAGCAGCATCTCCAGCTTGTCGATCATCGGGCGTCCGTCCGGCGTTCGTTCGTCCGCCATTCATCCGATCGGGGTGACACGAAAATCTGCCGGTTGCGGAACGACAGCCAAACCCGCCGGCCCTGCAGGAACTCTTCACCGATCAACGCGTCGCCAACGCCGAAATCCGATTGCAGGACGGCGATCCTCGGGGACAATTCCATGACCGGTCCAATACGCAACAATCTAAATTGGTGCATATGAGAAATCGTCTCGGTTGGTCCGACTCCGTGCTGACGGACAGGCTGGTCCTTCGCCAGCACCTCCTCGTCCAAGCCCATCCGGCGCGCCATGGCCACGCCGACGACGTTTCCTTGCGCCCCGGTATCGAGAATCGCCATGCCGAGGACATGATCCAGTTCAATCGGTATCAACAGCCGGTCCTTGCGCGCCCTGACGCCGGCGATCTCGATCGCTGGTTCGGTCCAGGGCGGACGCGTGTCGGGACACATTCGGCTGCGGTAAAGCGTCAGTCTGCCATCCGGCACGTCGATGTCGAGGTCGAATGCCAGCAGAATATCCGCCCCAAGCAGACCGTCCGCGTTGAGCCCGCGCTGGGTCTGCAATGTGAAAGTTCCGACGGCAATTCGGTTGACCGGGAAGTGCACGCCGCCCAGCACGAGGCGGTCAATGGACACATCGGTCGTGGTCGTGGCGCCGCCGATACCCGTCGCATGGTTGACGTAACGCGAATCGTGTCGTAACCTTAACCGGCTCAACGCCGCCGCGCTGATGGTGGTTCGTTCCGCTCCACTATCAACGACGAGGTGTGCCCATTTGCCGTCGATGCCGGTTGGGACCACAAGCAGATGATCCTGAACCTGCAATGGCACTTGCGCGACCAGTGTCAGGTTGCAATTAAACTTTGGCGCCGCCTCGCAGCCCGCCAGAAGCATCAGAACCATGGAAATCAGTGCTCGGGGGGGCATGAAAAAGGGACCTTTGGTCAACGACTTATCCGCGCATCCTGCCACACCGTAGCCCCGGTTGCCACGAAACCGCATCGGTGATCGGATGCGCCGTCACGATTGAGATAAGGCGCGATGTCCGATCCGATTACTGAAGAGCTTTTCCGAAATGCGATCTCCGCCATCGGCGATGAGATGGTACTGACGATCTACCGGACCGCCTATTCCGGCGTCCTGAAGAACATCATGGATTACAGTGCGGCGATCTGCGACGCCCAAGGGCGGCTGGTCGCACAGGGATTGTCGCTGCCGGGCCACCTTTGCTCGATCCCGGTTGCGCTGCAGGCGGTGCTGGCGCACTTCGGCGACGACGTGCATGAGGGCGATATTTTCGTCAACAACGACCCCTACGACGGCGGCATGCATCTGCCGGACATCTTTATCTTTCGCCCGCTGTTCGCGACAGGGCGGGTAATCGGGTACGCCGCGACGATCTGTCACCACACGGATGTGGGTGGGCGGGTGCCGGGTTCGAACGCGTCCGACAGTCTGGAGATCTATGCGGAGGGATTGAGGATTCCGCCGCTGAAGCTGTATGAGCGGGGGGTGGCCAATGGCACTCTGTTTCGCATGATCGACCGGAATGTGCGGCTGCCGGGACGAGTTTTTGGAGACATCCGGTCCCAGTTGGCGGCCTGTGAGATCGCGGCCCGGGGGATGGCCGATCTGATCGGACGGTATGGCGCGGATGGCGTCACGACCCTGATGGGTACGATGATGGATTACTCGGAGCGGCTGACGCGGCGGTGCCTGCTCGAGCTGGCGGACGGCGAGGCGACGTTCACTGACTGGATCGACGACGATCAGATCGATGCCGGTATTCCGATTCCCCTGGTGTGCACCATCCGCAAGCGCGGCGACACCATGGAGGTGGACTGGACGGGCAGCGCACCTCAGGTCAAGGGCGCGATCAACAATACATTGAGCTATACCGCCGCAATGAGTTTCACCGCAGTGAAGTCCGTGCTGTCGGTGAATATGCCGAACAATGATGGTGTGTTCCGCCCGATCAAGATCATCGCGCCGGCCGGGACGATTACCCATGGGAAGCTGCCGGCGGCTTGCGCGGCCCGCGGGCTGACCGGGTTCCGCGGCGTGGACTGCGCGTTTGGTGCATTGGCACAGCTCTATCCAGACAAGGTCTATGCCGCCTCCGATGGGGGGAACACCGGTCTGACGATCGGCGGCTACGACAAGTCGCTCAACCCGTTCATCTATGTCGATTTCATCTCTGGCGCCTGGGGCGGGCGGCCATGGGCGGACGGGCTGGACGGCAACACCTGCATGTTCGCCAACATGGCCAGCTTCTCGGTCGAGGTGATCGAGGCAGAGAACCCGCTTGAAGTCCTGGACTACGAATTTGTGCCTGATACCGGCGGTGCTGGCCGGTTCCGCGGTGGGATGGCACAGCGCAAGACGTGGCGGATGCTGGCGGACGAGGGGGTCCTCCAGGTCCGAGCCGACCGCCAGACTCATCGGCCGTATGGGCTGCAGGGTGGCGGGCCGGGCGCATACGGGCGGAACCTGATGAATCCGGGCCTGCCATCCGAAACGAAACTGCACGCGAAGGTGACAATGAATCTGCAGCGGGGCGACGTGTTCAGGCATGAACTTCCTGGCGCCGGGGGGTGGGGTCCGGCATTGGACCGCGACCTCGATCTGGTCGCCAGGGATCTGCGGGACGGATTGGTGAGTGTGGAGGCTGCGAGGAGGGATTACGGTGTTGTCGCGACCGGCGATCCGCCACTGATCGATGTTGACGCAACCGAGATGTTGCGCGCCCGTTTGCGTATGGAACGAAAGCCGCTGCCTCCCGTGGCGTGGGAGCCGGCGGCATGAGTTTGCGGATCGGCATCGATATAGGCGGCACCTTCACCGATCTGGTCGCGATGTCCGCAGATGGGAGCGTAACGACTCAGAAGACGGCGTCGACCCCGCACGACTATGGGGAGGGCATCATCGAGGGGCTGCATGCGTTGCTTGCTGACCGACCCGGCCCGGTGACTGACGTGCTGCATGCCACGACGGTCGGATCGAACACGATTCTGGAAGCCAGCGGCGCGAAGACAGCTCTGATCACCACACGGGGTTTTCGCGACATCCTGGAAATCCGCGACCTTCGCATGCCGGTGCTTTACGACATCGGCTGGACCAAGCCTCGTGCGCTGGTCGAGCGCCGTTTGCGCCTGGAAGTGACGGAAAAGATCCGTCCGGACGGATCGATAGCCGTCCCGCTGGATGTTGCGAGTTTGGCGCCGGTGCTCGAGGTGCTGCGCCGTGAGGCCGTCGTCAGCGTCGCGATCTGCCTGCTGCACAGCTATGCCAACCCGGCCCACGAACAAGCCGTTGCGCAAGCTGTCCGCGATGCCCTTCCGGCGGCGGCGATCTCGGTCAGCAGCGACATCCTGCCGGAAATCAAGGAGTATCCGCGCATCAGCACAACGGTCATCAATGCCTATGTGCAACCTGTCGTTCGGGCTTATATCACCTCGCTGGATGCTCGTCTTCGTGCAATCGGGATCGAGGCACCGCTGCAATTGATGCAATCCAACGGTGGACTGGCGTCCGCATCCTTCGCAGCGGACTCGCCTGCCCACATCATCGAATCCGGTCCAGCAGCGGGTGTGGTTGGTGGTGCCGCCCTGGCGCGGAGATTGGGCGAACCGCGGATCATTACGTTCGACATGGGCGGAACGACGGCGAAGGCCGGGTTGGTCGAGAACGGCGAGGTTCTGCGCACCGAGGCGATCGAAGTCGGCGGCGGAGTCATGTCCGGCTCGCGATTGCTGGTTGGCGCCGGGTATATGTTGAAGCTGCCAGCGATCGATCTGGCTGAGGTTGGGGCCGGTGGCGGATCGATCTGCCGGCTTGACAGCGCGGGGGCGCCAAAGGTGGGACCTGAGAGTGCGGGCGCCGCACCGGGACCGGTTTGCTACGGCCGCGGCGGCGTCGCGCCCACCATCACCGATTGCAGTCTGACACTGGGATATCTGGATCCGGGAGGACTGACCGGCGGCAGCATGCGACTGGATCTGGATGCAGCCCGAGCAGCGATCGATCGAGATCTGGCTGTGCCGCTTGGGCTTTCTGTCGAAGCGGCCGCGCACGGGATGTTGCGGCTCGCCTCGGCAACGATGATGCGGGCGATACGGGCGATATCGGTGGAGCGAGGACGCGATCCCCGGCAGTTCGTCATGCTGGCGTTCGGCGGCAATGGTCCTCTGTTCGCCGCCGGGATCGCTGGCGAGCTGGGAATCTCCCGTATCGTCGTGCCGCCACTGCCGGGTGTCTTCAGCGCGTTCGGCCTGCTGGTCGCGGATACCGAACATCATGGCCGGCAGAGCTTCCGCACAAGGCTGGATGTTGCCGACCCGGATCGGATCGCGCACATTATCGCCGACCTGACAGAAGCGGGGACGCGACGGCTCGGCCGGGATGGGTTTCCGCCGGCGCGGCAGGTGTTTCAGCGGGCCGCGTCAGCCCGTTACTTGGGCCAATCGAGTGAGATCGAGGTCGCGTTGCCGGATGGGGCGATCACCCCGGCGACGATTGCTGTGCTGTTCGCGGCTGAACACGAGAAGACCTATGGGTTTCGGGCGCCGGAGGGCGAAGCCGTGGAGCTGGTCGGACTGTCGGTGATGGCACGCGGGCTGCCGGACCGGCCTCGGCTGCCGGAGCGGATTCCGCCGTTCGCTCAGCCGGTGCCCGACTGGCGTCGCGCGTGGTTTCCGGGGCTTGGATGGGTGGAGACGCCGGTCACGGACCGGGCGGGGCTGACGGGTACGGTTGGCGGACCGTTGATCGTGCAGGAATACGACGCAACCTGCCTCGTGCCGCAGGGGATGACCGCGCGGGTAGACGATTTTGGAAACATCCGGCTGGAGACGGGCTAGACGGCCTGTTCGGCCCGTTCTGCGGTCAGGTCGATGCCGGTGTAGAATTCGGCCATCCGCACCTCGATATCGATTTCCGGCATGCGCAGGGTGTCGTCCGCCGTAAGCGCCTCCGCCACGAGGTCGCCGCCCTTGCGGACGAAAACCATCGGCAATTGTGTCCTGTTCGAGGATCGCATAGCGCTGAATCGAGGACGTGGCGCCGTATTCGCGCGGCTTCTCGATGCGGTCGGTGCGGGAGGTGCCTTCACTGAGGACCTCGAACACGACGATCAGGTCGTGAACTACGGTGGCCCGAGGCTGGACAGGATGAGCAAACCACGAACGCGTCCGGATAGCGGATACGGCCGGCAACTTCGATCTTCAACGTCGGACCTTGAACACGGCATGGGCCTTTGCGCAGACGACTCCGCACGGCAAAGCGTATGTTCCCGCCAGTTGTCCCGTGTGCGTATGTGCCTCCGGTCATCGCGACGGGTTCGAACCCATCGAATTCCCAGCGCGATTCCTGCCGCTCCTCCCAGGCGGGGAACTCCGTAGGTTGTGTCCCAGGTGGTGGTGTAAGAGCTGTGGGTAAGTGGCCCGCCGGAGCGACCGTCCAGAGTCTGGCGGAGGCGGGCCACTTATCCACAGCGGTGGTCATTGCAACTCTTCGGTAAGGTTTGGTTGCGAACCCCAACGCGAACCAAGGACCCGACAATGACCGCGACCACCATGGACCTGAGAGAGCTGCTGGAGAAGACTGCCGACACCGACTTCCTGCGTGAGATGATCGGCTTCACCGCGCAACGACTAATGGAACTCGAAGTCGAGACCCTGACTGGAGCCCCGCATGGTAGCCGCAACGCCGATCGTCTCACCCATCGCAACGGCTACCGTTCGCGCGAGTGGGACACCCGCGCCGGAACGGTTGAGTTGCACATACCGAAGATCCGCAAGGGCAGTTACTTCCCCGGTTTCCTCGAGCCGCGGCGAATGGGCGAGAAAGCACTGACCGCCGTCATCCAGGAGGCCTACATCCAAGGGGTCTCCACTCGGTCTGTCGATGACCTTGTCCAAGCCATGGGGATGACGGGCATCTCCAAGAGTTCAGGTCAGCCGCCTGTGCGGCGAGATCGACGAGCGGGTGAACACCTTCCTCAACCGTCCGCTGGAGGGCGAATGGCCCTATCTTTGGCTCGACGCCACCTACGTCAAAGTCCGCCAGGCCGGGCGCATTGTCTCGGTTGCCGTGATCATCGCTGTCGGTGTCAACGACGACGGCCGCCGCGAGGTGCTGGGGATGACGGTCGGTGCCTCGGAGGCCGAGACCTTCTGGACCGAGTTCCTGCGCTCCCTGGCGCGGCGCGGGCTGCGCGGTGTCAAGCTGGCAATCTCGGATGCGCACGAGGGACTGAAAGCCGCCGTCGCCAAGGTGCTGCACGCCACCTGGCAGCGCTGCCGAGTACACACCATGCGCAACCTGTTGGCCCACGCTGGACGCCAGGGACGCGGTGTCGCCGCCGCCTTCATCGCCACCGCATTTGCCCAGGACGATGCGGCCGCGGCCAAGGCACAATGGCGCAAAGTCGCCGATCAACTCCGGCCCAAACTGCCGAAACTCGCCGCAGCGATGAACGAAGTAGAGACCGACGTGCTGGCCTACATGGACTTCCCCGCCGCACACCGGACCAAGCTGCATTCCACGAATTCGCTGGAGCGGCTCAATGGCGAGGTCAAGCGCCGAACTGACGTCGTTGGCATCTTCCCCAATGAAGACGCCATCTATCGCCTGGTCGGTGCCATCTTGCTGGAGCAGAACGATGAATGGTCGGTTCAGCGCGCCCGCTACATGACGCTGGAAACTATCGCAACCCTGAGCGATGATGCCACTGTCAGCCTGCCCGCAATGGCCGACTGACATGACCCGGCCAGACCGCCGGAGAGCGTAATGAAGCCGCAGGTTCTTACACCACGGCTAGGGGCACGATCACTCCGTAATCGTCCTGGGTTGGCGAAGGGCGACGCTCATGCGGGTGAACATGGCATGTGGAGGACTGATTGTCGCCCGTCCGCGCGAGATGCTAGAGCATGATCGCGCTGAGCGGAACGTCCCCGGCGCGTGAATCATGCGATCAAACAAAGAGATAGACCACGCCACTCACGAGGAGCAGCCATGGCCAAGACATACTGGATCACCACCTACCGTGCGGTAACAAATCCGGACAAGCTCGCAGCCTACGCCCAGCTTGCCGGCCCGGCGATCACGGCCGGCGGCGGCACGTTCCTGGTCCGCGGCACGCCGGCCAAAACCTATGAGGCCGGGCTCAACCAGCGCACTGTCGTGGTCGAATTCGAGAGCCTGGCGCAGGCAACCGAGACCCACGACAGCCCCGCGTACCAAGCGGCCCTCGCCGCACTCGGCGATGGGGCCGAACGCGACATCAGGCTGGTCGAGGGCGTCTGATCAGCCGGCGATATACTCGCATTTGAACCCATCGCCCCACCGCTTGACATAGCCGCGGGACGGCGATGGGAAATGCGCGAAGCAGCATTGCGTGTCAGTATCGCAATACGTCTCCAGGAACTTCCGGCGGGTCGCGCAACTCTGGATCGGGTCGTAGTCGATCCGCATCGCCAGATCAGGCCACTTTGCCTGCAGCGGCGTGTGGATCAGATCGCCGGTGATCACCGCGTCCCTGCCGCTCCGGCCGAGCGTCACAGCGTAATGGTCGATCGTGTGTCCGGGCGTCGGGATCAGTTTCACCAGATCGCTCACAGCATAGTCGCTGGTCACCAGATCGTGCCGTTTCGCCTCGACGATGGGAATGACGCTGTCGGCGATTGGAGGCACCGTCGCCTTGTCGTTCTCCGCCAGCCAGAAATCGAGCTCGGTTTTCGAGAAAAGGTAGCGCGCCTTCGGGAAGGTCGGGACCCAGCGGCCGTTTTGCAGGCGTGTGTTCCAGCCGACATGATCGACATGAAGGTGAGTGCAAAGAACGAAATCGATGTCGTTCACCGTAAGCCCGACATCCGCCAGGCCCTGCATGAACACGTTGTCATTCTTCATATGCCAGATCGGCCGTGCCGGGCGGTCCTTGTCGTTTCCGACGCAACTATCCACCAGGACGATGTGGCGGCCGGTGCGAACGATATAGGCCTGGAAGCACAGCACCAGCCGATCCTGATCGTCCAGCGCCATCGGTGTCTTCATCCATGGCCGGCTTTCCTCCAGCATCTGCGGCGTCAGCTTCGGCAGGAACTCCAATGCCGGCGTGAAGCCGCACTCCATTTCGATGATCCGGTGGACGATCATGTCGCCGACCTTGAACGTCGTGGTCGTCATACCGCCTGCTCCCCTGCTTGTGTCCGCTAATCCTGATGTTAGCCGGCTATCGGCGACGCGACAAATGCGGCGCAAATCGCCTCGGGCCAGGCGTCAACCGTGGCGCCCGGCGGCTGCGCTTCCGGGAACACTGATCGTTACTCGCCGTTGCCCTGCGACAGAGCGGGCTCCGGCGCCCGTACCTCGTCCTCTTCTTCGATTTGCAGCGCGTCGTTGAAGCGGTTGAAGAAGCCGCACAAGGTGATCCGCAGTGTCAGTTCGACGATTTGCGGCTCTGAAAAATGCTGGCGCAGCCGCTCGAACAGACTGTGACGGATGCGGTTTGGCGTCTCCCAGGCGACACGCGCATACTCAACAACCAGGCGGTCCACATCGTCCAATTCTGGATTGTCATCCTCCAGCAAGCGGTCGATGCCTTCGAGCGAGAGTCCTTCCACCGCAAGGAACGGCTTGTGGTGTGCCACACAGTAATGGCACTCGTTCAACTTCGAAACGACAACGATGGCGATCTCAAGGTACCGTTTCGGCAGTGTCGCGGCTTCGCGCAGTTCCATCAGCATCGGCATCAGATGGCGCAGCGCCGCGGGCACATGGGCGAAAACCGCGACCTGATTGCGGAACGGTCCGTAGCCGGTGGCGAATTCCTCGTAGATCGCGGCCTGATCGGGTGGCAGCGCATCAGAGCTTATGCCGCGTACGCGGGCCATTCGATTTCCTCCGGGGTCAGCGCAGCACAGCGCCGGTCGCCTTCGCCACTGCGGCGACGACCTTCTGGCAGACGGCCTCGATCTCAATATCGGTGAGGGTATGGTCGCGCGGCCGAAACGTCACCTCGACGCCGATGGATTTTTTGCCGTCTGCCAGCGTGTCGCCTTCGTAGACGTCGAAAATGGATACTGCGGTTATCACTGCCCGTTCAGCGCCCCTGGCAGCACGCAGAACACTATCGGCCGGAACCGTGCTGTCTGCCAGGAAGGCAAAATCGCGGCGCACCGGCTGGAACGCCGGCAGATCGGGGGCAGCCTTCTTACGACGTTTCGGATCGGCCACGACATCGAGGTTCAGTTCGAAGACCACCATCGGGCTCGGCAGGCCCAGCGCCGTCACCAGGCGGGGATGGATTTCGCCGAAGTATCCCATCACCGTCTTGGGCCCCTGATGCACCATACCCGACCGGCCGGGGTGCAGAATCGGCGGTGTCTCCGTTGTTACCTGCAACGCGTCCAGCGGGACGCCAACCGCCGTCAGCAGCGTCCAGAGATCGGCCTTCGCATCCATGGCATCGACCGGCCTCTGTGTCGCAAGCCAGCTCCGCGGCGTTTGCCCTGCGCGAAGCCCGGAGGCGACCAGCTTTTGCCCATCCGGGGCGTCCATCGCGAAGGCAGGCCCAATTTCGAAAAGAGCGACATCGGCGTAGCCGCGTGCCGCGTTCCGTTTCGCGGCAAGCGCCAGCGTCGCCAGGGGGGTCGGTCGCAACTGATCCAGATCGGCGGCGATCGGATTGCTCAACCGCAAGGCGTCTGGCACCGGGCCGAACCATTCCGCCTCGGCACGAGCCATGAAGCTGAACGTGACGCACTCCATCAGACCGGACGCCGCCAGGGTCCGGCGGGCGAGGGCGGTGCGCTGCTGGCGTGGGGTCAGGGTGGTGGTGGGGACAGGGCTGTCACGTGGCAAAGAAACCGGGCGGACGGCGTCAAGGCCCCTCAGGCGGAGGACTTCTTCAATCAGATCGTTTTCGGCCTCGACCGCGGCGCAACCCGCGGCAGTCTTGGCGGCCCTGGCCGGGTCGAGGGAAGGCGACTGATCCAGGCTGATCGGCGCGGCGATATCGTTGCGCCAGGATGGCACCGCAACGGTCAGGCTCGCCGGATCGAGACGACGCCGCGTGAAGCCCAGACGCTCCAGCGACTCGATCGCTTCACTTGGTGAAATATCCGATCCACCGAACGTCGATATCCGGGCAAACCGCATCGTCGCGTCGCGCTCCCAGACCGGTTCACGGCCGGCCGCGGTCACCGTGCCAGGCTCTCCGCCGCACAGTTCCAGGATCATCGCGGTCGCTGCCTGAATGGCATCGGGCATCAGGGCGGGATCAAGGCCGCGTTCGAACCGCTGGCGCGCGTCGGACACGATCTGATGGCGGCGGCCGGTCAAAGCGATCCGGATCGGGTCAAACAGCGCGCACTCGACGAAGACCGCCGTGGTGGTTTCGTCACAGCCCGTCGCCTCGCCGCCGATCACGCCCGCGATGGATTGCGTACCGGCAGCGTCGCAGATGGCACAGTCCTCGACATCGAGGACATAGTCCTTGCCGTTCAGGGCACGCATCGTTTCGCCGGCGCCGCGCCTCAGGGTCAGCACATCACCGGATAGCTTCGCAATGTCAAACACATGCAGTGGGCGACCGAGGTCAAAGGTGAAGAAATTGGTGATATCGACGAGGGCGTTGATCGGCCGCAGCCCGATGAAGGTCAGTCGGTCCTGCAGCCATTTCGGGCTTGGAGAGTTCTTCAGGCCACGGATCGTGCGGCCGATGATCCAGGGGCAGGCTTCAGGGAACGCGATCTCCCAGCGCGGGCCGCCGTCGAACATTGGCGGGATGGTTGGGGGGGCAAACGGTTTCAAGGCGCCGAGACCGGCCGCGGCGAGGTCGCGAGCGACGCCACGGACCGAAAAGCAGTCGCCGCGATTGGGGGTAACACTGATCTCGATGATCGGATCGTCCAATCCCGCGTAGGCCGGGTACGCCATCCCAACGGGAGCATCGTGCGGCAGCTCTATAATCCCGGAATGGTCGTCACCGAGCCCCATTTCCCGAGCGGACAGGAGCATGCCGGCACTTTGGACGCCGCGGATCTCGCCCACTTTCAGGGTCATGTTGGTGCCAGGGATGAAGGCGCCCGGAGCTGCGAACACGGCCTTCATGCCGGTATGGGCGTTCGGGGCACCGCATACGACGGAAACGATCCCGTCCCCTGTGTCCACCTTGCAGGCTCGCAAGCGGTCAGCGTTCGGATGCTGCGTGGCCTCGATCACGTGCGCAATCCGGAAAGAGGCGAGGGAGGCACCGCGGTTCTCGACGGCCTCCAGTTCCAGGCCGATCCGGGTCAGGGCGTCGGTGATCTGCTCGAGCGAAGCCTCGGTCAACAGATGTGACTTCAGCCAGGAGAGGGTGAATTTCAACGTTCAAATCCCCTCGTGCAGCATCGTGGGTGCCAGCGGGTTGAACCCATAGTACCGAAGCCACCGCAAATCGGACTCGTAGAAGGGGCGCAGGTCGGCCATACCATGCTTCAGCATCGTGATGCGCTCAACGCCCATACCCCAGGCGAAACCCTGCCATTCGCGCGGATCGATGCCGCAGTTGGCCAGCACGCGAGCGTGGACCATGCCGCTCCCCAGGATCTCCAACCAGTCGCCGCCACGGCCGAGTTCACCGGTGCGACGGTCCCAGCCGATGTCCACTTCCATCGAGGGTTCGGTGAACGGGAAATAGGACGCCCGGAAACGAACCGGCAGATCGGCAATCGCGAAGAAGGTTCGCAGGAAGTCGATGAGACAACCTTTCAAATGGCCAAGGGTCAGGTCGCGATCGATCACCAACCCCTCGCACTGATGGAACATCGGCGAGTGGGTCGCGTCGTGGTCAGCGCGATAGGTGCGGCCAGTGACGATGACCCGGATCGGCGGTTCCTGCGACAGCATGGTGCGGATCTGGCCCGGTGACGTGTGCGTGCGGAGCACCGGCGGCGCACCGCCATCGCGGGGCGGTAAATAGAAGGTGTCGTGATCGGCGCGCGCGGGGTGGTGCGCCGGGATGTTCAGGGCGCCGAAGTTGAACCAGTCGCTCTCGACGTCCGGTCCGTCCACGACGGTGCAGCCCATCGCGCCGAATATCGCGGCGATCTCCTCCATGGTGCGGGCAATCGGATGGATCAGTCCAATCTCGCGCGGTCGGGGGGGCAAAGTGGGGTCGATCCGCTCCGACAGCAGTCGGGCGTCCAGAGCGGTGTCTTCGAGCGCGACCTTCCGCGCCTCTATCGCCGCGGTCAGCGTGTCCTTCAAACGGTTCAGCGCGGCGCCCCGATCCTTGCGCTGTTCAGGAGGTGTTTTTCCCAGGTCGCGCAGCATGCCGGTCAGGCTGCCATTGCGGCCCAGCACCGCGATGCGCACGGCGTCCCAGGCACGCAGATCGGCAGCGCGCGCCAGTGCTTCGTCAGTGGAGATCTTGAGGGCTTCCAGGTCGTCGTTCATCGATGTGTCCCGTACGCGCAAGGGCCGCCCTGCGCAGGCGGCCCGTCTCCATATCGTCACGGCCGGATGTGTCTCAACCATTTGCCCCACTGCTGACGCGCGGGATAGCCGCGACACCCGCCCCCCTGTGTTCGGTTGCCCGGCCACCACGGGAGAGGGCCGACAGTAGGCGCTAGGCCAGAGCGGCCTGAACTTTCCGCACGATGGCCGCGAAAGAGGCGGCATCATCGTAGGCGATGGCGGCTAGGACCTTTCGGTCCATCTCGATCCCGGCCTTCTTCAACCCGCAGATAAACTGTGAGTAGGTGATGCCGTGCTCACGCACCGCCGCATTGATGCGCTGGATCCAGAGACCTCGGAACTCACGCTTCTTCACTCGGCGATCGCGGTAGGCGTATTGGAGGGACTTCTCCAGTCGCTCCCGAGCGATGCGGTAATTGGTGGACGACCGGCCGACGAAGCCCTTGGACTGCTCAAGGACCTTCTTATGGCGGGCATGAGTGGTGGTACCCCGTTTGATGCGTGCCATTCTCTGTCTTTCCCCTCAGGCGATGCCGTAAGGGGCCCACTGCTTGACGGTCAGGCCGTCAGCATGGGTCAGCACCTGGCTGCCGCGGTTGGTCCGCTTGGCCTTCTGGGTGCGGGCCATCAGGCAATGGCGCTTTCTGCCGGGTCCGGCCAGGACCTTGCCGGTCGCGGTGATCTTGAACCGCTTTTTGACCGACGACTTGGTCTTCATTTTGGGCATTTTGGTCTCCTTCTGGTTCGGGCTTGTCCACCCGGATCGGATGCCCATCCACGACAGATGGTAGGGCAAGCAGCCGCGGCCGGGCATGCCCCTTCAGGCCCGGTCTCGCAGACAGGGCGGGGATATAGCCGCGGTCGCGGCGACAGGCAAGCATGATCGCGGCAGGCAAACCCTCAACGCCAGAAACACCAGGCGCATGTCCGTCGTCCTGCCGGCTCAACGATCCAACGTTGCACGTGACTGCCCATGACCTGCACACAACGACGCCGCCTGAAGCGGGCCCCATCGCACCTCCCACGGAAATCTTGAAACTGATATTCCAGCCCGCGGCGAAGTGCACGGTGGCATCCAGACCGCCGATGACCGACTGATCCCATCTGGTGAACGGAACCCGAAGACCTCCCCCGTCGACAGAGTGTCGGTTCTCAAGGTCATCTTGAACCGACGGGTATTCCAACACGCCACAGAGCACGTGCGGGTCCGTACGAGGCCCTGCGTTGGCTACCCCCACCGCCTCGGGCGTTTCGACCTTGACACGTTGCCACACGCGAACCGGTATTGTATCCAGGCCGAGATGCTCGTTGACGATGCCGATCGTCGGTCACCCGAGCAGGCCGTTCGACCCGCTGTGACAATTGTCAATTCCGTCCAGACGGGCTCAATCTCATATCTATATATATCTGATTTCCTCCTGATTATAGATCGCGGCTCCATCTCGTCGGAGGAGGAGATCCCCTCCGCTGTGGACGGGTCGGGGCTTGCTTCGGACGAAATACATCCTAGTGTGGTGGTTCCGAAGTCCGCCATACTGTGGATCATCCCCGGAGCGGACTTCGGAACCACAAACCACACTAGAAAACAATGCTTTGCTAGTGTCCTCATCGATTCGGAAGTTCGTAAGGCGGCTGATCCAGGCATGGCGAAACTTCCGAATCGGGACACTGGCTTTGTGGTGGAAGGCGAACCCGTCGCAAGAAAGGTGTGGCATTTCGCCTATACTTCGCGCCACTAGCGAATGCATTCCCATTTATTGCTCCCTGGGGTTGTGTTTCTGTTTGCGAATACCCGCGCGACGGCTGGGCCGCGACGCTCGGTCCGTAGATCCATTATTGTACTGCTCCAAGTACCGAATCACGCCAGGGTCACGGTGGACGGTTCTTAATCTGGTATGGTTCTCGTACTGTCCGTTGACGACTGGTCGGCGGACCATGATAGCACACGCTAACGCCCATTTCCCACATTTCCAACAACGATCGCGCGAAAGGTGGAACAACCGTCGAAATGTACACACAGATGCGCGATGTCAGTTGTTACGCGGCGACTTAAAGATCATACTTAAACGACGATTCGGGGTAGTCTCAAGTGAAAGAACCATCGGACGCAGATGTAAGCAACCATGACGAGGGGTTTCGCCTCGAAGATTTCTTACCTTACCGGTTGTCCATTGCCGCCGAATTCGTGTCTCATCTGATTGCTCGGGATCATCTTGCACAATCGGGCTTGGCGATGTCTGAATGGCGCCTGCTTGCTGCGATTGGCCGATACGGCGTCCTGTCGCCCACGGCTGCCGGCGATAGGACATCGATGGACAAGGTCAAGGTCAGCCGAGCCGCCGCAAGCCTGGTGGCACGCGGGCTGCTGCGGCAGACCCAGGATCCGGACGACGGCCGAGGCCGGCTGTTGCGCCTGACCCGGAAAGGCGTAACGATCTATACGACCGTCGGTCCAACAGCGCGGAATATCGAGGCCGCGCTTGCATCGGGTCTGACCAAGGCTGAATGGAACACCCTGCACAAGGCACTCGGCAAGCTTAACGAGCACACGCGCGCAATCCTTGCCGGAACCGGGCGTACGTAAGGCTGATCGGGTGGCGTCACATCTCTCTTCGTGCATCGCGCCTGGCTGCGAACGATTGGGATAAGCGCACCAAAGGCAGGTGATCGCCCAAGGCGAAAAGTCTGACACCAGCGTACGGCGAGGCATCTTGCGCGCGTCGGCCAATAGCGCCAAATGCCCAGCGAATTCGCCGCCCAACCAAAGAGATCGGAACTCTTCATGACGATCGGCTCCGCCACCCTCGCCGCCCTCTCCGGGGTTTCGACCGCCACAATCACCACGGTCCTGCTGAAAAAGGGACTTCGAAATGTGTGGATGCGCGGCACCAAGCCGATTCGATCGGGCCAGCCGCGCCTGATCGGTCGCGCCTTCACGCTGCGGTTCGTGCCCGCCCGCGAAGACCTGGCGACGCCAGAAGTCCTGGGCGTCGCCAATCTCCACGCGCGCCGCCATCGAAGCCATGCCGGAAGGCTGCATCACCGTCGTTGACGCCATGGGTGTTACCGACGCTGGCATCTTTGGCGATATCCTCTGCGCGCGGATGGCCAGGAAAGGGGTAGCGGGCCTGGTGACTGATGGCGTGGTTCGGGATCTCGCGGGCGTGTTGGGAACCGGGCTTCCCGTCTGGTGCCAGGGCGCCGCTGCCCCTGCGTCGGTCACCGGACTCACATTCGTGAACTGGCAGGAACCGATCGGCTGCGGCGGCGTCGCGGTGTTTCCGGATGACGTGGTCATGGTCGACGACGACGGCGCGGTCGTCATTCCGCAGAAACTCGTTGCGGACGTCGCCGTCCTGGCAACCGATCAGGAACGCCTCGAAGATTGGATCATGACACAGGTCCGCGAGGGCGCTTCGCTTCCGGGCCTGTATCCACCCAATGCGGAGAACAAGGCTCGTTACGAGGCCTGGGCGAAGGATCGCTAGACCTCTGGTTTTGCAATCCCTTCGATCTGTGATGGGGGCTGGCGTGATTCTTCCACATCAGGGACCGCAAGACCACGAACTCGCCACTTTTTGTGCTTTCCGATGCCATGCGGATGGCACAAATGACTGGGCAGGCGGAGGGGTTGTTCCGCACTATTCACGGTAATGTTATCTGGCCCTTTTAGTCGTATTGCTGAAGCAACTGGTTTCGGCTTGGTTCGATCGCACCTTTTAGGAAGCTGCAAGGAGCATCACTTGGACGAATTCCCGGTGGAGAACGACGCGCGGGCCAGAACCCAGATGGATGTCAATGGCGGCGGACGAGGCCGGGTTTCTGGGCTGAGATCGTCCGCCATCAGCATGCTTCGCGGGATCAGATCGGTGCTGCCGCCGCGTTGGGTGGCGGCAGCACGGCGTTGCCTGGCAGAGGCATCGGCGCATATGCCCCACGCCCTTCGGTACCGCTTGCACCACCTTCTGGGACTAATGGGTCCCGTGGGCGAGATCGAGCGCGATTATCCTGCCTGGATCGAGTTGTATGACCGCGTCGACGCAGATCGCCGTCGCGCCATCATGACGGAGATCGCCAGGATGTCGCATCCGCCGCTGATCTCCATACTGATGCCGGTCTTCGATCCGGACCCGGAGCATCTGCGGGCTGCGATTCGTTCAGTGGAGGATCAGGTCTATCCACTGTGGGAATTGTGCATCGCCGATGACGCATCCACCGCCCCGGCGGTCATCGACATCCTGGGCGAGGCCGCCACACGCGAGCAGCGGGTCAAGCTGCTGCGGCGGGAGCGGAACGGCCATATTTCCGCAGCTTCCAATTCTGCGCTTGGGTTGGCGACCGGGTCGTTCGTCGCGCTGCTCGATCACGACGACGTCTTGCCGGCCCACACACTCTTTGAGGTCGCGTCGGCGATCGTGGCACAACCGAACGTCGACCTCATCTATACGGATGAAGATCATATCGACGACGAGGGCCGGCGTTCCTGTCCGTATTTCAAGCCCGACTGGAACCCGGAGCTGATGTTGGGACAGAACCTGATCAACCATCTGGGCGTCTATCGCCGCAGCCTGGTCGAACGCGTTGGTGGCTTTCAGATTGGAATGGAGGGTAGTCAGGACTACGATTTGGCCCTGCGCGTAGTTGCGGAAACCAAGCCGGACCGCATCATGCACATACCACGCATTCTTTATCATTGGCGACAAGCCAGCCGGGCGCGTTCATTTTCCGAACAGGCGCTCGAGCGATGTGCGGAGAACGGAAGGCGGGCTGTTTCGGCGTTCCTGGCACCCAAGATGCCCGACGTGAAGGTTCAACCGGCGACTGGCCCATCATGGAACCGCGTCATCTACCCCCTGCCGCACCCCGAACCTTTGGTTTCCGTCATCATACCGACGCGCAACCACGCCAACCTGCTCGCCCGTGTGGTGAATGGCCTCCTCGTCCGCACGGACTATGCGGCGATGGAGATCGTGATCGTTGACAACGACACGGACGAACCAGCGGCATTGAAATTACTGGCACAACTGGAGCGCGACAGTCGGATCCGGGTGCTGCGCCATCCCGGGCCGTTCAACTACTCTGTGTTGAACAACCGCGCAGTACGGGAATCCGCCGGCGAACTGATCCTGCTGCTGAACAACGATATCGACGTGATCGACGCGGGCTGGCTGCGGGAGATGGTGTCACACGCCGTCCGTCCAGGTATCGGCGCGGTCGGCGCCAAGCTGCTGTATCCCAACGGGACGATCCAGCACGGCGGTGTCAGCTTAGGAGCGGGAGGCGTTGCGGGTCACCAATATCTGCACAGGTCGCGGGGCGACCTGGGCTATTTCGGCCAACTGGCGCTGGTGCGGAACGTGAGCGCTGTGACTGGGGCATGCCTGTTGGTGCGCCGGGACGCCTTCCTGGAGGTTGACGGCCTGGACGAAGTCTCGCTCCCGGTGGCGTTCAACGACGTTGATTTGTGCCTCAAGCTGGTCGAGCGAGGTTATCGCAACGTTTGGACTCCGTACGCTGAACTGTATCACCATGAATCATCGTCTCGGGGCTCGGACCTCGTGGGCGAGAAGGCGGCTCGGTTCAAGCGCGAGGTCGCGGTCATGCGCCAGCGCTGGGGTCATGTGCTGGATCGTGACCCGTGCGGAAATCCCAATCTATCGCTTCACGCAAGTGACGTTGCGCTTGCTTTCCCGCCGCGGACCGGATTCGAACCGCCTCGTCAGACCCCCAGAGAAGAAGCGGGCCGCTTTGATCCGGTCAATCCGAAGGAGGCGGCGGACTGACGGCTGGACACGTCTGATGTTTCACGTCGGCCGGCTTGCGTCGGGTCCGGCTTGCTTGGGTTTTGGAGAACGGGGCGGCATCCCCCGCCGCTTCCGCTCCCAACGGCTGCTTTGGACCTGCGTTCAGCTTGGACTACACAGTCGCCATTGTAGATGCGCGACTTCACCTCCCATTCGGCCATTGCGCTTCGCTGACGTCGAGGGGAGCCGAACCGTGGGTGCCGGCTCAGGCTGCGCAAGAACCGGAAAGACCGCAAGCATCGGGAGCGGGGCGGCAAAAGCGGCGCGCATCGCAATTCCCACCAGGATGACGACCTGATGAGAACGCTGGACCGGCGTCACCGACGGAGTGAACGGACGTCGCGTGTGCCAACTCGGTCAACGGATTGGCGAACTCTGATGGACTTGCCGTCATCAGCCCGCGGCCCCGTCAAGCCACTCCGCCTTATCCGCCTGCATCGGCAGCCGACCTTTCTTGCTTCCGATGGCGCGTGATGATGTCCCGCATGGCTCGTGCGAACCAATCCCCGCGTCGTTTTCCCGACAGAGGAAAAGGCGGGATCGCCGAAGCCGCAGAAAGGTAGGAGCCTGCTTGGCTGTCGGTGCCACACATGCGCCTTTTGCGGATGATTTAGACCAACCGGGCGGACACTGTGAAGTAAAAATCAAGATGAGCTATGGCATCTCCTCAGGGCAGTCAAAAGCCGCCAGCGTCCTCCTTTGAACTCAAGCCTGAACGATGCGATACTTGACATATTGCCGTCCTTCAGCGATGTTGCCGTTGCAGAATAAAGGTGTCCTCATGGCGATGAACAGACAGGTCATCACCGCGCTCAACCGCGATGGAACCGACATGCTTGGCATGAAGAACGTGGCGCTGAAGCAGGCGGATGAAAGCATCGTCTCCGGTTCGCTGCTCACGGTGGAGAGCAATCATTTCTGCATCGTGAAGTCACGCGGGGCTGTTTTGCAGGTTTATGAAACCGGGCAGTACACGCTGATCACGCCGGACAAGCCGCTCATTGGTTCCTTGGTGCAGGGTTTCTGGGGCGGCAGCTCGCCTTGGCAATACGAGATCATCTACATTAACCGTGCCAAACTTTTGGTGCGCAGTGAGGGAATCGCCACCAGCCGGGAAATGGCCGAGGTATCCTACCAGGTGGACTATTACATCCACGTCGATACGGCCGAAGCCGCGCTCAAGCTGATCACCCACATGCCGTTCAGCGGCATCGTCATCGACACTGCGGAAATCGCGGCCTATGCCGGGCCTGCCATCGAGCAGGCGATCAATCAGGTCGTACAGGTTACCAGGCTCGAGGAAATCAACGAGCACATCAGCCAGTTGCGGGAGGTCGTCAAAGAGCATCTGGCCAGTTTCCTGGCCATCTATGGCATCATGCTGAATGATCTGAAGATTCTGGTCCTCCCGAAAGATCAAAGAATGAGGGAGCTGATTTCGCTGCAGGCCATCGGCCTGTCGCCGATCGAGGCCGTACGATACTATCTCGCCCTGCGCATGGCGGAACATGGCTTGATCTCTGCTCCCAACGCCGCGGCCGGCGTTCCATTCAACATCGGCGGTCAGCCCCTTGGTACCTTCCCGATTGCTCTTCAGCCACCGTCGCAGGCGCCGCCCCCGCCGGCGGGGCCCTGGAGTCAGGCCTGATGTCAGGGTCGCTGTTCTATGACGTTGCCAGGCTGGATAAGATTGCCATCAATCTGTTCTATGGTTGGGGCTACAATTTCTACCGTCTGGAAAATCAGGTTCGCGCCGATGACCTTATCGTACGCGAGCGAATTGGTTGGCTGCTGGGTCAGTCGCGCGCCATCGTGGAGGCCGCGCAGAGTGCCTACCGGCGCAAATATCTGCCACCGCCATCTCGCGCCAAGCCGTTACCCGACGCGGACGCGGTCGAAGCGGCTCGCACACTGGAAGACCTTTGCAACGGTATCGGTCAGTTGGAGGGAACCATCCGCGCGCTGCCCGTGCCGGAAAACGATCGCATGACACAGCGATATCGTCAGGAGGCGCAGACCCTGATGGCGCTTGGCGCGTGCGACCAGCGACTGATCGGTCTAGCCGAGGCGCTACGTCAAACCCTTGAAAACAAAGACCACGACTGGATCCTGGCCAATCTCGCCACGGTCCAGGATGGCATGGCACTGATCACCAGTCAGGTACATGAGCGGCAATTCCTGTTGAAGTGACGGCCGGGTCGCGCAGGCGACCGCCGTGCCCAACGCTGATGCCCGGATCATAACCGCAGAGGCCGACATCGACAGCCGCCCGGCTCCGTCGCGTCACGACAAGCCGTGACCCGCCGTGACGTAAGCAACAGCGGTGAGTGCCGGTCAGACCTTTAAATCACCGTTCGCTACGGACTGATCCGTGCGGTGGCCGATCCGGAGACAACCTCCTTGCCATCCTGATTCGTCGTGGATAGCGCCAGATCGACGTAGTGCTGACCACCTTCTTCGCGCAGACTCACAACCGTCGCCTTCGAGTCGAGCGTGTCGCCGGGCCACACCTGGTTGGTGAACCGCACACCGAATTTCGTCAACGTTCCGTCACCAACATAGTTTGTCAGCATTTTGCCTGTCAGCCCCATCGTCAGCATCCCGTGCGCGAAGACGCTGGGGTAGCCGGCGACCTGGGTCGTATAGACCTCGTCCGTGTGCAGGGGATTATAGTCGCCCGACGCACCGGCGTACTGGACGATCTGGGTGCGGGACAGATTTTCCACCACGCGCTCGCTATGGGTGTCACCGACCTTCAGGGTGGATGCTTTCAATGCCATGATCTTGTCCTCCGTTTAGCCCTGGTCGACGGGACGTTCGGTCGTGACCCCGACACCGCGCGCTGTGACCACCAGTTCGCCGTTCTGATCGCGGTACTCGGTGATCCGCTCCCGGAACGTCAGCTTTCCCGCGCGCTTGCTCTCCTTCTCCCAGGTCTTCCCCGGTTTGGTCTCCACGGTCAGAACGTCACCAGGCCGGAGGTGGCGGTGATATTCATAATGCTGCTCCGCATGCAGGCCTCCGGATGAGGTCGGCTTACCCTCGATCCCAGTGGGACCCTTGGCCGATCCGAACCACTTCTCGCCCGGCTTCGGCCGCAGGAAATAGTCCGGATCGAACTGGGCGACCGCCTGCGCAAAACTGGGGGGGGCGATGATGCCGCCGGCTTCGGTATCTTTCGCCGCCGCCGCGTCGTGATACACAGGATTGGTGTCGCCGATCGCGTTGGCGAACATCATGATGTGGCTCGCTTCCACGGGAAATGTGATTTTGGCCAAGGGTTCCCTCCGATTGCTTAGACCCGGACACGTTAGCAGGCTTCGCGAAAGAAGAAACAGGCGCCGAAGGCGATGAGACGTCCGCTCCGCCGTCCTGCTATGCGTGCCGCGCTGGAAGCCACAGCGACCCCGACGTTCAGCGGTCCGCGGGAGATGGCACAGTCACCCGAAACCATCCGATTCCTGCACGCACCCGGCCGGCTTCCGCGCGGGCGCCGGGTTTACGCAATCGGCGACATCCATGGCTGCCGCGACAAACTGACTACCCTGCACGCCTTGATCGCAAGCGACTTTTCAGCGCGGCCAACGGGTTCGGCCGTTCTTGTGCACCTGGGCGATTATATCGACCAGGGACCGGACAGTGCCGGCGTGCTGGCGCTGCTTTCCACCAGCCCCCCCATCCCGGGCATCGGGGTCGTCAACTTGCTGGGCGACCACGAGCGGATGCTGGTCAATGCCTTGGATGGCGACCGCGCTGCCGCGACAGATTGGCTGTGGGCTGGCGGGAGGGACGCGCTTGCAAGCTGGGGGCTCGACCCTGAATTGCCGCGCGAGGCCTGGCAGGCCGCGCTGCCGGCCGCTCACGTGGCGTGGCTGCGGCGACTGGTATTGACCCATCGCGAGGCCAACTACCTCTTCGTCCACGCCGGCATCCGACCTGGCATTCCGTTGGCAGAGCAATCTCGCGACGATCTCACCACGATGCGCCAGCCGTTCCTGTCGACCGAGCAGGATCTGGGGGTGATTGTCGTGCATGGACATTCGTCCAGTCCATCCGTTCCGATCCTCTCCAATCGCATCGGCCTCGATACCGGTGCGGGCATTGGCGGCAGACTCACTTGCGCGGTGCTGGAGGACGATCTGGTCGGATTGCTGGCGGTCTGACCGCATGCTCTCCCGTTCAGCCATCACAGTCCATCGTTCGAAAAGACGGACATGGATACGGCGATGCGCAGTCGGAAGAACGTTGCCCAAGGTGTTATCATATGACCTTTCGGTCGCCTATTTCGTGGTAACGATTTGCATCTGGGCGCACGCTTGTCGATTTTAGGTGCCGCTTCTTCGTTGACCCGTTCGCCCATCCTGTCCTTAGCTCCATTCACGCCCTGGGCGCCGTGACGAAGGAGCGGCCCACACGATGCGGGGGACTATGCACTTCCAGCAGGGCTCGGAGCACCGCAGTCTGCGCAATGGAAACCCGACCATGACGTTCCTGGATACCCGCGCGGGCCGCGCTATCTGTGCGGCACAAAAGCAGGGAGGAGGTGGAGGGTGACTGCGGCGCGTGCACCGTCGTGCTGCCTAACCGGCGGTCGTCGCAGTCTTGGTCGCGGCACAGATCCTGCCACTTCGGCCGTCGAAAGGAATGTAGAGACGATGTGGACACCTAAGAAAAGCTGGGGCGACTGCGTGTGCCCAGCGATGATCGCCCCCTTTGGGACCGCCTGGGTGCGATGTTGATGTCCGAGGTGGACCATATGCACCGAGCGATCGAGCTGTCGCTGGAGATGATGCGCTCAGGCCGCGGCGGACCCTTTGGTGCGCTGATCGTCAAGGATGGTGCCATCATCGCCGAGGGCTTTAACCAGGTGACCTCCACCAATGACCCCACGGCGCACGCCGAGATGGTCGCGATCCGCCTGGCGTGCCAGGCGCTGGGGACGTTCGACCTGACCGGGTGCGAGGTCTATACCAGTTGTGAGCCCTGCCCTATGTGTCTCGGCGCGATCTACTGGGCTCGGCTGGAGCGTATCTACTACGCGAACGACCGGCGTGATGCCGCGAGGATCGGGTTCCGGGACGATTACTTGTATCACGAAACCTGCCTCCCGCTCGATCAGCGGGCGATCCCGATGGTGCGGTTGTTGCAAGTCGAAGGATGGGCGGCGTTTGACGAGCGGGACCGCAAGCCGGGCAAGGTGGCATATTGAAGGTGGGAGGAATATCCGTCGTGCAGACGATCCGCCAACACCGCGTCGGGGGCTTCGTATTTAAGCACATCCTCACAAAGGGCCTTCATCGCGCCGCTTCGGCCCATTCGGTGCACGCAGGTAACTGGTATTGAATCGGCAAAGGGATAGGTCACGCGCGTGGAAGGACTTGTGTCTCAGCGTCGTCTTTTGCCCGGCAAACGGGGGGCGCCCTTGGCAGGGCGATACGATGTGGTGCAAACGGCAGCGACTTGGTGCGCAGTGGTCACCAACCATTCGCAGGAGGCCGCGTGACGCCTGTGCAGATGGCGGAAGCGGCGATCGCCGCTGACCGCGCCCACGCTGATCCCGCGATCTGGATCCTTCGGCGCCCGGACGAAGCTATTTTGGCGAATGCACGCGCCCTGGAAGCCAAGGGGCCACGCGGTCACTCGCTGTGGGGCGTGCCTTTCGCCGTGAAGGACAATATCGACGTGGCCGGGATGCCGACGACCGCTGCCTGTCCCCCTTTCGCCTATACACCTGAAACCGATGCGCCGGCAGTGCGCCGCCTGCTGGATGCCGGTGCGATCCTGATCGGCAAGACCAATCTCGATCAGTTCGCCACCGGCCTGGTCGGCACACGCAGCCCCTACGGTACTCCGCGCAACCTGTTCGATCCGGCGTCGGTTCCCGGTGGATCATCTTCAGGCTCGGCCTGCGCCGTTGCTGCCGGGATCGTTCCCTTCGCCCTCGGCACCGACACCGCCGGTTCGGGCCGAGTGCCGGCGGGCTTCGGCAACATCGTCGGACTGAAACCGACGGTGGGGAGCGTGTCCGCGCGCGGCATGGTGCCCGCCTGCCGCTCGATCGATACCATTTCGGTGTTCGCGCGATCGGTGGACGAGGCTCTCGCCGTCCAGCGTGTGATCGCAGGCTTCGACGCCGAGGACCCGTATTCCCGACAGGCCCCCTTTCCCCACCTGCGCCGCGGTTCCGTGCTGGGACGGGTGGCAACGGCCGACGTCGCTGCGCTGTGCGAACCCGAGGTCGCAACCGCGTATCGCCAGGCCGGCACCTTCCTGAAGGCGGTCCCGATCAATATCGAACTGTTCCTGAAGATCGCCCGGTTGCTCTACGAAGGTCCGTGGGTCGCGGAACGAACCGCTGCGCTGCGAGAGGTCATCGATTCCAAATCGGACGTGATGTATCCCGCGACGCGGACGATACTGGAAGCCGGTCTGACCCGGCTGGCCGTCGACGCATTCGATGCCTTCCATCTGTTGCGACAAGCGCGCCGCCACGCAGCGGTGCTGTTCGCGCAATACGACGCCCTGCTGCTGCCGGTCGCCCCGTTCTGTCCAACCCTTGCCGAGGTGGACGTCGACCCGATCGGCCCCAACAGCCGCCTGGGCACCTTCACCAACTTCGCCAATCTGTGCGATCTGGCGGGATACGCCGTCCCTATCGGGTTCACACCCCGCCGCATCCCGATCGGCGGCGTCCTGCTCGGTCCAGCCTGGTCCGAGGGTCGGCTCGCTCCTCTGGCCGACGCACTGCACCGCCAGTTCGCGACGACGGTCGGCGCAACGGGAACATCTCTGCCGCCAACCGCCGCACCGGATGCGTTGGGGCCAGATGAGACCGCCCTGTTCTGCATCGGCGCGCATATGGCCGGTTTGCCGCTGAACCATCAGATCACGTCATTGGGCGGCCGCTTCCTCCGCGAGGCAACCACCGACCCCGAATACCGCCTGTTCGCCCTCGGCAACCGCCCAGGGTTGGTGCGCGCAACCGAAGGGGCCTCGATCGGCGGTGAGGTCTGGGCGCTGCCGACATCCGCTATCGGCACGTTGCTCGCGCAGGTGCCACCGCCGCTTGGCTTCGGCACGGTCAGGTTGACCGACGGCCCTTGCCTCGGCTTTCTGGCAGAAGCCGCCGCCATAGCGGACGCACCCGATATCACCCATCTCGGCAGCTGGCGAGCCTGGCTGCGGACTAAATCCGAGGACTGAATATGGATGAAGCCGCTTTGGACGCCTTGATCGAGGCAGGCACGACGTTGCTCGGTATCGATATGAAGCCTGGTTGGCGACAAGCCGTGCGTGTGCATCTGGCGATTTCGCTGCGCCACGCCGAGTCCGTGCTGGAAACGGAGCTGCCCGACGATCTCGACCCCGCACCGGTGTTCCGCGCATGAGCGGTTTTCTGACGGCAACCGAGATCGCCGCTGCCGTTGCATCCGGCCGCACCAGCACTACCGCGGTGGTGACCGCATGCCTGGAGCGGATCGAACGACTGAACCCGGTTCTGAATGCCTTCACCACTGTCACCGCGGACCGCGCCCGTGCGAAGGCGGCCGCCATCGACGCCGCGAAGACGAAATCTGGGCCGCTGGCCGGCGTGCCATTCGCGGTGAAGAACCTGTTTGATGTCGTCGGGCTGCCGACGCGCGCCGGGTCGAAGATCAACCGCGATCAACCGCCCGCGACGGCGGATGCACCGGTGATTGTGCGTCTGGAAGCCGCCGGAGCGATCCTGGTCGGTGCCCTGAACATGGGCGAATACGCCTACGACTTCACTGGCGAGAACGCCCATGACGGGCCGTCACGCAATCCTCACGACAGGACGCGCATGACGGGAGGGTCTTCCGGCGGGTCCGGCAGCGCGGTCGGCGGCGGACTGGTACCTCTGGCGCTTGGATCTGACACCAACGGGTCGATCCGCGTGCCGGCCTCGTTCTGCGGGCTGTTCGGGCTGAAGCCGACCTATGGACGCCTGACGCGGGCGGGTTCCTTTCCGTTCGTATCCAGCCTGGATCACGTGGGGCCACTCGCGCGGACTACTCCGGACCTCGCCACGGCCTACGACGCGATGCAGGGTTACGATCCGGCCGATCCGGTCTGCGCCGATCGCCCCGCCGATCCGGTGGCCTCCCTGCTGGACCGGGGCATTGGCGGCCTGCGCATCGCTTCGGCGGATGGCTACTTTCGTGCCGGCGCTTCGCCCGAGGCCCTTGCCGCGCTCAACGCCGCCGCCAATGCGCTCGGTGCCGCCGAGAGAGTGACGATCCCGGATGCTCGGCGTGCCCGCAGCGCCGCCTATGTCATCACCACGACAGAGGGCGCCGCATTACACCTGGAGCGCTTGCGCATACGGCCGGACGAGTTCGATGCCGACGTCCGCGACAGGCTGATCGCCGGCGCGCTGGTCCCGGCTGCGGCAGTCGTGCAGGCGCAGAAATTCCGCCGCTGGTATCAGCAGGAGACGCTGAAACTGTTCCAGCACGTCGACGCCATCCTGGCTCCCGCCACGCCGTGCGTCGCGCCGCCGATCGGCCAGAAGACGTTTGTGCTGAACGGCGAGGAGATGCCACTGCGGCCGAATATCGGTGTTTACACGCAACCGATCTCGTTCATCGGATTGCCGGTCGTGGTCGTTCCGGTGCCCACGGCCGCCGGTTTGCCGATCGGTGTGCAGATCATTACCGCACCGTGGCGCGAGGATCTAGCATTCCGCATCGCGCACACGTTGGAAGCTCGCGGTGTCGCCCGTGCGCCGCGGCCGAACCCGGAGGGCTGAGCGATGGACGTCAATCTGCCCGATGTCAAAGCCGAGGTCGAAGCCGCCTTCAGCCGGTACGAAGCGGCGCTGGTCAGCAACGATGTGGATGCGCTGCAGGTGCTCTTTTGGGACAGTCCGCACACCATCCGCTACGGTATTGGCGAGAACCTTTACGGCTATGACGAGATCGGCGCGTTTCGCGCGGCACGTTCGCCGATCGGACTGGAGCGCACGACGTCGCGCACCGTCATCACCACTTTCGGGCGCGACCACGCCACTGCCTCTACCTTGTTCCTTCGCGCGACGGCCCCCGGCAAGGTCGGCCGGCAGATGCAGACCTGGGTGCGAACGCCGCAGGGCTGGCGGGTCGTCGCCGCCCATGTGAGTGTCATTGACGCGTCTTGACCCTGCTTTGGATCAGAGACCCGCTGGGCATCCTGGCCACCGCGCGGAGCGCGGGGTCGGCGGCGGGCGTGTCATCGAGGTGGTGCCTCGCGGCGCGGAACCCACCACCCCTGATACCGCGGTCTTCGATGCCGGGCGGCGTACAGTGCTGCCCGGCCTCATCAACACACACCACCACTTTTACCAGACTATGACCCGAGCCACACCAGCCGCGCTGGATCGAACACTGTTTCCGTGGCTGCGGGCGCTGTATCCGATCTCGGCCCGTCTGACGCCGGATTCGCTCGATGTCGCGGCGACCGTGGCGATGGCAGAGCCTCTGCTGTCCGGCTGCACCACCACGACGGATTACCACTAAGTCTTTCCCTCTGTGGCGCCCACCGAGCCAACCGCTTGATGGTGGGCGGAAACTGAGTCGTGGGGGACGGCGCGATCCCGGGGCTGGACATGGCGGCCCTGGTTCGGCGACACAATGCTGCTGCGAAGGCTCTGCACGCGGAATAGGGGGCGCTCAGTCATGGCTGATTATGATCTGGTGGTCGCCGGCGGGACGGTGGTCACGCCGGCTGACATGTTTCAGGCCGATATCGGGATCGCCGACGGGCGAATCGCAGCCGTTGGTTTGAACCTGCGCGGTCAGCGCACTCTTGACGCCCACGGGCTTCTGGTCATGCCGGGCGGCATCGACTCCCACTGCCATATCGAGCAGTTGCAGGCCGGCGGCGGCGCGGATGAGGAGAACTTTGTCAGTGGCAGCACCTCCGCGCTGGCCGGCGGCACCACAAGCGTCATTACGTTCTCGACCCAGTTCAAGGGCCACGGCATTCTTGAGCCGCTGGCGGAATATCGCCGCCGGGCCGCGAAGGCGATGGTTGATTACACGTTCCACCAGATCATTACCGACGCAACCGATGAGGTGATCTTCGACCAGGTGCCCCAGGTCGTCGCATCAGGGGTGCGCAGCCTGAAGGTTTTTCTGACCTACGATCCGTTGCATCTGGATGACCGCCAGTTCCTGCGCGTGCTGGCCGCGGCGCGGCGCACCGGCGCTTTCGTCACGGTCCATTGCGAGAACTATGAGGCGATTCGTTGGCGCACGGCGGCGCTGCTGGCCGACGAACGAACGGCGCCGAAGTACCATGCATGGTCGCGCCCGAGCGTGATCGAGCGGGAGGCGACGCATCGCGCGATTGCCCTGGCCGAGATGGTTGACCAGCCGATCCAGATTTTCCACGTCTCCTGTCCCGAGGTCGCCGAAGAGATCGCTCGCGCCCGGGCACGCGGCCTGAAGGTCTGGGGCGAGACCTGCCCGCAGTATTTCGTTCTTTCAGCCGATCATATGGATCGGCCCGGGTTCGAGGGCGCCAAGTTCATGTGCAGTCCCGCGCCGCGTGATGCCGTGGCGAGCGAAGGCCTATGGAAAATGGTCCGTGACGGCGTTCTGGATGTGGTTTCATCCGATCACAGCGGCTGGAGTTATGACACGCCCGTCGGCAAGCGCGTGCATGGCGTTGATGCGTCGTTCAGGGACATTCCAAATGGGGTGCCGGGGCTCGGCTCGCGATTGCCGATCCTGTTCAGCGAGGGCGTGTCGAAGGGACGCATCGACCCTTGCACCTTCGTTCGGCTGACGGCAGCCAACCCGGCTCGGCTTTTTGGCTTGTATCCGCGCAAGGGCACCATTGCTCCCGGCGCTGACGCGGATCTGGTGCTGTGGGATGCCAAAAAGACGGTTACAATAACGAACGAGCGGATGCAGCATGTCATCGACTACACGCCTTACGAAGGCATGGAGGTGACGGGTTGGCCCGTTTCCACCATTCGTCGCGGGGACGTCGTGATGCAGGACGGCATCGTGCAGGCCGAACCCGGGAGCGGTCAGTTCCTGGCGCGTGGGCCCTATGACATGATCAAACCGACCGGTAACGTACCGTTTGGCTTCGACGCAAGTGCCTTCCTGGTCTGAGGCGGAAAACCATGGACCTGATCGACGTCATCGCGGGCCCGTACAGCTTCAAGGCTCGGTTCGAGGACGAGAATGCACCGAAGACGTGTGCAAGATTCCGGTCGTTGCTGCCATACCGGGAGCGCATCATTCATGTTCGCTGGAGCGGTGAGGGTTGCTGGATCCCGCTGGGCGACCTCGATCTGGGATTGTCGTTCGAAAACCACACCAGCTATCCGGCGCCTGGCCAGTTTCTGCTGTATCCGGGCGCGATTTCGGAGACGGAAATCCTGCTTGCCTATGGCGGCGTCCGGTTCGCCAGCAAAATGGGCCAGTTGGCGGGCAATCACTTCCTGACGGTGGTCCAGGGAAACGAAAACCTGGCCGCTCTCGGCAAGATGGTATTGTGGCACGGCGCCCAGACCATCGAGTTTAAGAGCCGTGAATAGCCACCGGCGGCTTCACAGCAGACATGGCCGCCCGACGCACGTCACGGGACTCGACCGGTGCCACGCCCGACCAAAATTCACGCGCTCTCGAGCCTCCGCCGCGTTTCGGTTCGAGTCACGAACGGCCGGCAAGATGCCTGAGTAGATCGACGGCGCGGCGATCTCCCAGTGTGATCGCCTTCTTGTACCATTCCGCCGCACGTGCCGGATCGGACGGGCCTCCGGGCACGACGAAGTTCGGATCGTAAGTCTTTCCCAACGCCGTAGCGGCCGCTGCGTTCCCCGCCTCGGCGGCGCGCTGGTACAGCATGCGAGCGGCCGCGATATCCCCCAGACCCAGCGATTCATCACCGCGTTTCATGAGTGCTGCCATCAATTCGGGCGGCAATGTTTCGGCCGGCTTCGCCGGCGGCGGTCGTGGCTGTACCGGCGGTATCGTGACCGGTTGCGCCAAATGCGCCTCTGGCGCAACAGGCTTTGCCGACACGGCGGAGTGATGATCGACTTGGCCGTTGAAACCTTTGTACAGAAACGCCGAGACCCCCAGGACCAGCAATCCGATCGCGACAATTTGCATCGCACGCTCGGCCGATGCCCGAAGGCGGCCCGCCCGACCGGGGACGCGGCTGAGGTCGCGGCGTGGTCGGTCCCGTCACGGCCGCGACGGTCTTCGCCGTGATCATTGAATCGCCTCGGGCGAATCCTGCTGTAAGCACGGCTTCCATCAGGCGATTGGTCGCGCCGGGCACGCCGCCTGAGCGCGCAATGAGCAGTCTCATGGCGTCCGCGGCGATCAGACGACGGGTCGTGCCGCCGGCTATCCATAACGACCTCTCAATGTATTGCTGCACCTCGGCGGAACCAAGCGGCAGAAGGCGAACAGTGTTTCGGACATGATCGACGAGTTGCGACAGATCCGGCCGCATTGGATCCGTGGGCAACACGGCCGAACTGCTCAGCACAATGGCCGGGCCACCTGGATCGTTCGGCATCTGCTGCACAAGTGCCGACAGCAGCCGTACGCAATCGCCCGGCATCAGGTCGACGTCATCGACCAATAGCGCCTTCCGCGGCGGCGCCACGAAATCAGCGATCACGTCGTCGATCGTCGCCCCATCATTGGTGGAGTCGCCCCGAAGTTTGGAGATAAACTGCTCGAGGCTGATGCGGTCATTCGGCGGTCGCGTTATCATGATGGTGGGCTGGCCCGATTCAGCCGCAAGATCGGCCAGGGACCGTAGCGTCTCGGTCTTGCCGATGCCTTCGCCTCCCTGCAGCACGATCACGCCGGTGCCATTCACGACGTGATCGATCAGCAGTTCGAACGGCCGCCGGTGCGACCCGAACAGGATATAGCCCGCGTTGTTCGCTCCGCCGTCGAAGGGGGGCTTCGACAGTCCATAAAGGTCCAGGTAGTTCGCCGGCGGAGGCGGTTTGGCTTCGGCCTGCACCGTCACCGGCGCCGTCACACTCTTCATCAGGTTGGGTGGCCGGCGCATCTCGGAATCCACGAAAGTGGCGTCGCTGTGCCAGCATATACATCCGAGGAAGGTGTCAGTTCAGCCGAAATGTCACGCCAGCCGATGATCACTCGGGTAGGCCATGCCAGGGCAGCTTTGATGCCTGATAGCAACAAGCAGCGGGCCGCCAATATATTACCCGGGACATATGTGGGTCTCGGTTACATCACCCGCATCTCATACATCTAAATAAATCGAAAGAAAACATCTGGCAAATCTTGCTGGTGCCTCCGAGGTCGACATAAGGTGGTTTGCCCCGCAATCCTGTCCCGCGTGGGATACGAATGGACCCGTGCCAGCTTGTTGACATCGATGACGCAACGGAGCTTCTGTCACAAACTCGTGCGTCGCCGAAAGATACCGTGCAGACCTGCTGCAACCGCCGTCACCGGGAACGGTCACCTTCCTCGTTCATCGCCAGCCAGGCGCGGCGCAGCAGCCGCAGGATCACATAACGGTCGCGCCGCTCCGGTTGCATCAGAACACGCACCAAGGCTGGCTGCTCCCAGGGCACGTCGTGATACCCGGTATGCAGAAAATGATTGGCCGGATCCTCACGCCACGTATCGGGAAAGAACACCACGATATCGCGTTCTGTGTGCGGCGGCCGCTCACGCACCGGCCTGGACGCAAGCCGAGCGACAAGGGCTTCGGCGAGATCGCGACCGGGGCCGAGGCGCACCGCACAGATCGGCGTGTTCCGGGGGTTCATCTCAATCAGATACGCATTACCCGTCGCAGCTTCGATCATGAAGTCGAAGCCGATCATCCCCGACAGGCCAAGTGCCATCGCGACCCGCTTCGCGGTGTCAATCATCTCGGCATTGTGGATAATGCGCGCGACGGTCGACGGGCCGGTTGCCGACGTCGTCGCCACCAACTCCGCGCAGACAGCCGCGAGGACCTCGCCTTGCCAGCATGCTACGCCAACATTGGCCGGCCAGCCATCAATATAGCTCTGCACGGACATGGCGGGCCGTTCTCGCCGCAGCCAGGAGCGAATGCCAAAGTAGTCCCCTTCCAGCATTAATTCGCGAAGCGCCAGGCGTCCGCTGGCCCGCTGGGTCATGCGCAGATACGCGTCTTCGGCCGCGGCCGCGTTCGATATGATGCGCACACCGAAGCCTGCCCAACTTCCATCGGCCTTGAGCACGAACGGCGCCTCTTTCTCGGTCATCCAGCGTTCCAGTCCTCTCAGGTCCGGTAGCGGCATCGAGGCCGGAACGCGCGCACCTTGCCTGCGGGCGAGTGAGAGCAAAGCGTCGCGGGATGTGATTGTTGCAAAGCTTCTCTCGGGGGCCGTGGACCTCTCGATCAGCAGTTTCAGATGCTCGTGACGCGTTTCCCTTCGAATTGCGTGCAGATCGCGCACCGTCCGCTCGTCGCAGGGGATGACCATGTCGGGTAAAAGCCGAAGCATGGCTGCTTGTAAACTATGCCGCGGGGCAAACGCTCGATAGGTCGCTCGGTTCGAGACGAAATCGAGTGCCCTGCCCGGGTGATTGCTCGGCGCGATCAGGCTCACGCGCGCGCCGGCCTCATGCAATTCCATCGCAAGACGCGCGGTTGAGGGCAACTGACCTGTCGTCGCCAACAGGATGTGCGGATTGTGGTCAGATTTGCGATCCACGATCGCGACGCCTGCGGCAGGCCGCACAATCTCTGGTACGAAAGGTACCGATTGGAGGTCGGCTGCGGATACCCCGGGGGCTATACGCATGTCCTTGCCGTTATTTATGAGTGAGTTACTGGACAAGAGGAGGTCCATTTGTGATCAAGAGTATATGTTGCCCATGTGTCAGGAAACCATAAGCGGAACGGCAAGCAAAGCGATTTGGCGAGCGATGAGACAGTTGTGATGAGGCCGTTGGCATCACAGCCAACGCCACACCAGACCTAAACGTCAACGGCCCTCCTGGCGACCATCAATGTTGCGCATTATGACCCCTCTCTCCAGCCATATCAACGCATTGGCCTTTGCGGGCGCAATCGTTCAGGCAACCGACGAACACGCGGCACGCCACCGCGCTCGAAGCCATGGAGCGGAAACCCGGGGCCCTACATCAAACGTGCGCTACCCAGGCTGTGCTCCCACACTGAAGGACGGTTGCTCGGACCGTGGGGATTCACAAGTGATTCCGGACTTCCGGAGCAACACCAGCCCTGGGTCGAATCGCGAAGCGACCTCAGGCTAATGAAACTGGTCGACATATATCAGCCAGAGCGGTTACACTCATGGCAGAAACGCTCCAGTCCGAAGCATACAATCGCAGAATAGGGAGCCGCAACAAAGAAACGCTTCGCGCCGCCGCAGAAAGAGGGTTGGTAACCGGACGCTATCACTTTATCCGCGCATACGTGCCTTGTCTGGGCGATATCGAAACACTGGTCGCTCGGCATGGATCGCCGGCGGCGGCCAACTCTGATTACGCTCCACCGGAGCGCCTCTCGGACGGTGGATCACCTATAATCTCTGACCCACCTTCCGCACGCACTCGAACATGACATGACAGGGATGCGGCGCGCGCTGAGGCAACCCATTGGTTCCTTGCGGCGACGGATCCATGGTATCTCGAGTTCATAGTGGTGAAGAAATGACCATCTATGCCGAACGTGTTGCCTCGACCGCGGGCCGCGAGTGGATCGGCGTCGGCCACCCTTCACCGACGCGCTCAATCGACCGTTTCCAACTCTTCCCTGATGCCCGCGCCTACAGCTTCCTGTCGCTGCTGCCGACGACGCGAGAGCCACCGATGACCGGACACGGCAACCTGCCCCATGAAGGTGCGGGCACCGGAAAAGCCGCTGAGCACCGTTGCCGCATTAGCCATCCGGAACTTGAATGCCTCCTCTCCACGGAGAAAATCGACAAGCGCCAAACCTCGGTCAAACGACCACCGCGCGTAGTCCACGATCAACAACGTTCCCGGCGAGGCACGCTCGAACGCGGGATCATAGGCTGTGAAGTAGGCTTCCATGCGATCGCCGTAAACGAAATTGATCGAACCTGCCGCGATCCGGCCGCCGCACTCCAGCAGGAAAATCTTGGCCAGCCCGCTATGCCAGACTTTCTCCAGTATTGCCCGCAGAACAAGGCTGTCGCCACCGAGAAGAGGGGAAGCGGGGTCGTTGGCGTGGAGCCATATCCGCTTGAGACCTATGATCTCGTCAATCAGCGCGCCGCCGTGTTCGAACGAATCGACAAATCGAAAGCTGACGTCTCCGCCGAGTTCGCTGAGGATCCGCTTGCCACGCGTGTGATTGTTTCGCGCCTTCTTGTTGAGCGATCGGAAAAATGCCTCGCCGTCCGGCCACCGGTTCTCGATGCGCATGCACCGCTCCTCCCGATCACCACTCTGAAGCCGGTTCCCGCTCCTGGTAAGCTGCTCCAGAAACGCCCGGCATCTGGCGTCGGGCCGTACTTGCAGCAGATTGACGAGATCAAATCCACCGAACCGATTCAGGCCAACCCAAAGCAGAGGCAACAAACCCGCACTTTCGTACTCCGAATCCACCAAACAGTCGCAATAATCACTGAAGGCCTGTGCTACCCAGGTCAATACCCTCATGCCGGAGCGACGATGCACCGCGCAGGGGATCGCCCCGCAAAGGCGCTCACCATCCCACGCGAGAGCGGTACGAAGCCTCACATCCTTGCGGTCTCGCACGCCGGCCAGCCATCCGATGATCCAGTCGTGGCTTTGGAAAATGTAGCCACCCGAACGCTCCCAAAGCTGCCGCCACGGGCCCTGAAGGGCGGCAAACCGCTCTAAGCCGGTCACGATTTCGACTCGGACCGTCACACCGTCTCTCCGGCATGGCGCTGCGGAGGTACGCTTTTGTGGCCAGCGCCGGTCAGTCCAAGCCGGCCGGCGATCTTCTTCAGTGGAACAATGTGCAGCTTGTACAGCGACTGATATTCCTCGTGTTCATTTTCGGCCAGGCCGAAAACGAAATCTTCGTCGGGTTCTGGAACCACCAGAGTGCCGAACATCCGATCCCAAATCGTAAGGGCCAAGCCAAAATTCTTGTCCCAATGCTTTTCCGCGGTGCTGTGGTGAAGCTGATGATAGTGCGGGCTCAGCAGAATTGCGCTCAAATGCCTTCCGTAGGGTAGTTTGAGATGGGTGTGGCGCACGAAATCCATCATCAGGATGATGTTGCGCAGAGCATATACGTTGATGCCGAAGACCGTCACCTCCACCGGATCCAGTGCGAAGAACAGCCAGATACCATAGCACAAACCCGGGATGAGGCCGTCCCACCAGCGGTTCATGATCTCATCGATCGGGTGGACTCGATCCTTCGTCACGCCGATCATCACCTGGGCGGAGTGGTGGACCTTGTGCAGTTCCCACAAAATCGGGATCTTATGCTGCATATAGTGATAAATGTAATACGACAGGTCGTAAGCGAGCAGCATCGTGACGGTGAACGCAACCAGCATCATCGGGCCCGCTGGCGCGACCTGATGCTCGGGCACCCCGATAATATTGCTCAACACCCAGTAGGAGAAATGTCCCGCTACAACAGTCGAAATCACCAGGGGCAGTACGAGCAGCGGCATGAAGATCCGTCGCGACAGCCAGAACAGGAGATCCGCTCGCGCCGAAGGGTGACGGAATATCTCGGCGGGCAGCAGGTGGCGGATGAACTCTCGCACCGACCAGCGGCTGGGATTGGCGCGAATATAGGTAACGACACCGGCGAAGAGCACGGTCGCCCACAGCAGCAGGATCGTGACCCCGTTCGCGCCCGAAAGATGGCGCCAGGCGAGTTGCTCGAGGCGATGAATGCTCGATCCGGCGTCCATCATCTTAGTCCACCCTGGCCGATTTTTTGACCGTCGCGACCCGCGGAACGCTTTCGGCGATCCTGCCCACACGGTCAGCAAGCCGCAGCGCAAGCGCAACGATGGTCAGCGTCGGGTTTGCCTGACTGGAGGTCGGGAACACCGCACTTCCTGCCACATGCAGATTATTGACGCCAAACACTTTTCCATCACTGTCGACAACGCCCGAGGAAGCGCGGGTCGCCATCCGGACAGTCCCGATGTGATGGCCACCGTAGGCCCCGTCACGCCGCACAGCCGTTTCGATATCCGCTTCGTCCGGCGCCAGCTTCAGATCGCCGATCCCCTGCTCGGCCATGTCGATGCGCAACGCGTCAAACGACCGGGCGACCGTCGCCACATCCTGACGGCTGTAGCGCCAGTCGATCCGCATCTGCCGGTTGCCGAAACGATCCGTCTCGCTGGCCAGCCCTACCCGGCTTTCCCGGTTGGGTGTTTGCTCGCCATGAAAGTCCAGACTGAACAGATTGCTCCGCGGCCGAATGATCACTGACGGAAATTTCCGCTCCGCCAGCGTGCGATCCCGCAGCCAATGATTCAAAAAACGTACGGTGGAGGAAGAGTCGGCGACCGCGTTCAGCCCATGGCGCAGCCAGGTTGTCACCGACGGCGGTGTGTCACTCACAAGCCGTTTGGCGTACTCGTATCGAATGAAGCTCTGCGCCAGGAAGATCGCCGAAAGCGGTCCCGTACGATGCCGAGGATCGGTGATGCGGGGATGATGCAACCGGAACACCACGTTGCCCACGCCCAGGTTCGCCTGCACATCGGGCCGCAAGGATATCCGCCGGCGGCAAAAAGTCCCGTCCGGTGCCACGTCATATCCGTGCCACACCGAATCGGCCGTTCCGTCGACCTGCAGGACGCCGATCGTTCCGGCAACGTGGCACATGTAGAACCGGCCGACCAGATCGTTCGCATTACCAATTCCAGCGGCATGCACGTCGTCCGAGGTCAGCAGTAGCCGCGCCGTCTCGAGACCACCCATCGCCAGCACGACCTGATCGGCGACGACTGAAAAATCCAGATCCTTGCTATTGCGGACGTTCAGCGTTTCGATTCGGCTTCCGTCACTGGATGCTCGCAGGTAAGTCACCGTTGCGCGCAGCAAGATCCTGACGTTCGGCGCCGCATGCAACCGAGCCTGATAGCGTTTGCCGAAATTGGTGGGACAACTGAACCGCTCGATCCGGTTCACGTCGAAGTGCCGGGGCGCGAAACCTCGCAACAGGGGTCGCATGCCACCAGGAACCGCAAGACGGGCGTCGTATTCGTATTCGCCGGCCTCGCACAATGCGTTCGCCGCGGCGTAATAGCGCTCGACCTCGTCGTAACTGACCGGCCAGCCGGAATACTCTATCCAAGGCCGGGTCTCGAAATCGATGGGATCGAACGGTACGCAACGGCCGCCCCAGATCGAGGTTCCCCCTCCCAGACATCGCTGCCGGTATCGGTCAGGGGGACTGTGCAGCGAATCGTCCGCCACCTCGCCCGCGTTCAAAGCCTGAGCCTCGTCGGTGGGGTCCAGATCGCCCGATTCCAGCAACAGGATGCTTCTGCCGGTCTTGGCCAGCGCCATCGCCAACGTAATTCCGGCGGGACCTCCGCCAACGATGCAGATGCTGGCTGAGATAATCGTATCGCGGACGATTTCGTCAGCGTCCTGGATCATCGGTCGCCTCCGGAACCGGTGGCCAGACCGGCGAATTCACGTTTCGGTCTCGCGGCGTCAAGGCAGCATACAACGACCCAACCGCGGCAGCGAATGCCTCCATCGTGAACAGCCGATGATACAACGCCTCGCCGGCGGCACAAAGTTCGGCGCCGAGATCGGGCCTATCCATGAGCATTGCGATCGCGCGAGCGATATCATCGTGGTCGCCTGTCGTAACGAACAGGGCCGTGTGCCCATTTCGCAGCACCTCTGGTATTGAGCCGACGGGCGTGCAAATGACCGGCGTCCGCGACGCCAGCGCCTCCAGGATCACCAGCGGCAATCCCTCGTCATAGGCAGGCAGGATCAGGGCATCAGAATTGACCATGAGTGCCCTCGCATCCCCCTGGCTGACCCATCCCGTGAACGTCACCCGTTCGGCGATCCCAAGATCGGCGGCCATCGCGCGATAGGCATCAACCGGGCCGCCGCCTGCCATGGTCAGATGGATCCGGCGCGCCGCGACAGCCGGCGTCGCGAAGGCACGCAGCAGATCTTTCACGCCCTTCCGTTCCAGCAGATTGCCGACGAACAGCAACCGGAAATGCCCATCGTACGGGACGGTGCGCGCCATCGGCATCGTAGCCGGCACGCCGTTATAGATAACGCCGACCCGATTCGGCCGTATCGCGAAGGTGTCGATCACCCAGCGTCGCCAGCTCTCGCCCAGCACGACGCAGTGATCAGCGCTGCGGAACATCCACTGCAGCAGCGACCGGCCGACCGCACCCATCGAGCCGTGAAACTGGACGATCTGTGCAGCATGGAGATGCAGCAGCACGCGACCGCCGACCAGCTTGGTCGCGGCCAGCAATACCGCCTTTCGATATACGCTGCCACGCTCGGCCAGGTTGAGGTGGACCACCCCCAAGCGTCCTCGCGAGGCTTCCAAAAAAATTCGCCCGACCGCAAGCAGCAGAAACAGCGGCGATAGCGCGATATGCCCGCCCCCACGCGATTCCAGTCGTTTGAGGTCGAAACGGCCTGAAGGGTCGCGCCGCATCGCGGCGAGGTACGCCATGATACTACCCATCCCACCGCCGACCTGCCCGTAAGGGCAAGCGAGAAAAACTGTCTGACGGTTGCTCATGACAGCGTCGGCTCCATCGACCCACGCTCATGTCGCACGGCCGCCGCGATCATCCGGTCCACTTGTGTGCGCGGCAATGCCAGGGCCGCCTGCGCCGCCGAACAGTCGATCCTGATATCCTGCCCCCACAGCGCAACCAATGACGGCGTGATCGCCTCGGTCGCCGGCGAGCGCACCATCATGGCGGCAATCCGCCGAACTGGCGCCAACAGCTTCGTCTCGATCCTTAACATGCGCGGGGCGACCCGCCGAACCGGGGTAGCACCCAACGCCTTGGCAAAGGCCATCAGAAATTCGTTCCAGGTGAACGTGTCGGAACTCGAAACGTTGAAAGCCCTGCCCGAAATATCTGGCGCATCCAACGCCGCAACGATGCCCGTGACGACATCATCGATGAACGCAAGGTTGCAACAGCCATCGCCGGCGCTACCCAGATCGCCGATCCGGTGCGCCATCAACAACCGGGCTAGTCGGGTAGTCCATTGGGTGCTGCCCGGACCGAACACGCAAGTTGGCCGCAAGATGACAGCATTGCCGCCGTCGTCGACATATTTCCGCACGATCCGTTCACTCTCGATCTTTGCTTGGCCATATCCGCTGATTGGTGCAACCGGAACCTGATCCTCGTCCACCGTTCCAGCGGCCGCTCCATAGACCGCCATGCTGCTCAGGTGGATGATCCTGCGTGGCGGGTTGGTGCGGGCCACGTCGAACAACACTTCGGTCGAACGCACCATCGTGCGGTTGCTGCCGGCGATACAGTTGACAACGCAGTCAACATCACGCAGCGCGATCCGTACGTTGTCTGGATTGGTGGCATCAACCACCGGGTCCGATCGTCGTGATGCCGCCAGCGGTCTGAACTTCGCGCTGCGAGACAGTGCGGCAACCAGTCGTGACCCGATATAGCCCGATGCCCCAAGAACCAGCACCGGACGCCGCGAGAAATCAATGGAATCAGGCATGATTTATCCAGGTGCTGGCGACGTCGTGCTCCGCCGCCCAGTAAGCTGCCGCCATGGAGCGATATCGAACCACCGCGAGATCGCTCCGGCCTCGCAGGAGCATGTTCAGCCAGGAACGACCAGCACGGACGACAATGGGCCGCCGATCGATCGCATCTCGGGCACCGAAGCAAGGACCGTCAGCCCGGTGTCGATCTCCAAGGCCTCCGGCCGCAGATAAATGGCGCGGAAGAAGTGCGACATCAGGATCGACCCGATCGAAAACAGCATGGTGAGCACGACACCGGCCATCAGAATGAGCCGGCGCGTCGCCTCCGGCAGCACCGGCACGCTCGGGGGCTGGATCACCCGCACCGATGATTCGCGGTGCGCCGCCACGGCCTCCACCGTTTGCCGCTCGTCGAGGATCTTCGCGACGGCTCTGTAATCGTCCTCCAGAATCGCCCGGTTGCGCTCCAGCTTATGTAACTGCAATTCGTCGGCATCCAGGGAATTAACGCCCTGATTGATCGCCGCCAGTTGCGCCGCGATGGCGTCATGACCCGCCAGGCTGGCCCGCAGATCGGCTTCTGTCTTGTTGCGGTCGGTCTGCACCCCATACGCTTCCGTGGCCTGCATCCGGGCGATGTCGGTTTCGCGCTCCAGCATCTGACGGCGCGCCTCGTCGACCGCGGGCGAGCCTCGATAATGGGTCTGTGCATCCTGCTCCCGACGCTGATAGGCCGACACCATGCCCTGCAGTGCCGCAGCCGCATTCGGATGGCCACCCTTCCTGCTGCCGGCCACCAGGCTGAGCTGTTGGTTAAGCTGCGTCAGGCGGGCGGACTGTTCGGCGATCGTAGCCTCGGATTTCGACAACGCGACTTCCTCATCCCCCTGCTCCTTGAGCAGGATCGCCCGCCGTTCTGCAAAGTTGCTGATGTCGTGCTGCTGCTTGAATGTCTGGAGCGCCGCGTCAGCATCGGCAAGCTGCTTGCCCACCGCGTCCTGCTGGACTTGCACGATTGGGGCCTGGATATCGCCGTACAGCTTTTTCCGCAGCACGAGATACTGGGTTTCCAGAGTGTGCAATGCGTCCGCCGCCACATACTTGTCCGGATTAGTAAATGCCAAGCCAATCACTGTGGATTTCTTGTCCACCGTGATCGTAAGGTTCCGCGCGAACAGATCGACGGCACGCGCCATCGGATCGACCGACCCCGATCCGTTTGAGCTCTCGGTCATCCCCAGCGTATCGGTGACGAACCGGCGCGCATCGGTGATCCACTGCTCAACCGGCCCCGGTTTTTGCAGCAGTTTCGGGTACATCCTCGCGATGCCGATCTCTCGTATTACGGTACGGTGCAGGTCATCGCTGCTGAGGATGCTCGACTCGGTTCGTAAAATTTCCTCCGCATCCACGCCGGTGCCGCTGTTCATGAACTGTTGCCCGGCCGGCGGCCGGAACGCATGCTCCGTGCCCATCAGAACGAGCAAGCTGGACTTGGCCTTGTAATTCGGTTGTATATGCGCCGCGATCGCGACGCTGATCGCCATGATGCAGAAGAACATAAGAAACAGCCGCCCCTTCTGCGCGAACGCGGTCAGTAACAGATCGCGCATCACCAGGCGGGGCGGAAGGGCGAGGGTCTCGTTCATGATCTTAATCCTGCCAAATTCCCATATGACGGGCGGGCGTTCCATCCTGCTGCAATTCGACGCAGACGCCCGTGCCTTTGCGCCAGACCGAGAGCAACGCCGTGGACCGCGGGCGCCCCTGATGACGCCCACAATTCGCCAGCAACCGGGTTGATATCCGTGCGCCGACACACGCCGGCTTGCCGCTCATGCGTCAGGCAAACACGTTCCAGGTTACGAAGCACCTTCATCGGCCGCCCTTTCGCAGACCGCGGACCTGATCCTCGATGACGGCGAGGCCGAAGCCGATAGAGGCGGTTGCGTAACGTTTTGTCAGTCTCGACGGCTCCTGAAATACGCGCCACAGCCATTCCAGGCCAACGGACTGCCACGCGGACGATGCACGGCGAACCAATCCGAGTTCGATCTTCACGGCCTGGCCAACGCAGAACGCCCAGCATGGCGGAAGCAGGGCACGGTAGGTATCGACAAATACCTCGCTGCGAGGCGCACCAACCGCCATGATGAGAACGGTCGTGCCGGACGTCTTGATCCATCTCGCCAGCCAGGCGCAATATTCCGTGTTGCGTTCAAACCCGAAAGGCGGAACCGCCACGTTGGTGCGAACGCAATTACGCTCGCCCCAGACCTCGACGGCGCGCTCAGTGGCGATACTGTCCACAACAAAGAACAGTCGTTGCGGATTGGGGTACGGTGCCAAGCGCATCAGTTCAGAGGTAATCTCGCAGCCGGTCACCCGAGCAACCGAAAGACCACAGAGGCGTGCGTAAAGCTGTACCGGCCATCCGTCGCAGACAATACACGCCGCTTTCCGATAGGCCCGCGCCAGCGCAGGTGAACGCCGGATCGTCGCGATGTGGTCGATGTTTGGGGTCAGGACGAGCGCGACACCATCAGCCGGTGGCCGCTGGATTGCCGTATTGACGATGTCGCGCGCCGAGTCTGTGCTAAGGCTCAGGCCGAACGGACGTACCAAGGTCATGCCGACTTCGCCCAGGCCCGATGAGGTGCCAGGACCTTGAACATGGCCATGTATCGGGACGCACAAGCGGCGTAGCTGAAGTCCCCGGCCCGCTGGCGCAGCATGTCCGGCGGGAATCGCTGCCGTAAGGTCGCGAACTGATCCATGGCGTCCGCCAAGGCAGCCGGATTCTCTGGCTCCACCAGCACGCCGTAACGGCCGTCGTCTAATATCTCCGACGGTCCATGCATGCAGCGCGTGGAGATCACGGGCGTGCCGCAGGCCATCGCCTCGACGATCACATTGCCAAACCCTTCGCAGCGGGAGCTCAGCACGAATGCATCCGCCTGCCGAAAGAACGGCAACGCGTTAGGACGGAATCCAACGAAATCCACCGCGTCGCTCAGGTTCAACCGAGCCGCCAGGTCCGCCAGCGCATCGCGCCGAGGACCGCTGCCAAGAACAATCAGACGGCCATCCACGCGCCGGCGATGAATCGCCAGCGCACGGATCATGGTTTCATGGTCCTTCTGCGGAACAAGGCGACCGGCGGTCACGAACACCGGTCCGCCAGACTGATGAAGCCAGGGATGGTCAGCACATTCCTCGGAGCGAGCCCGGAAGTCCGGTCCCACCACCGGATTGTTGATCGTCACGATCCGTTCCGCGGGCACTCGCGCTATCGTCGACAATTCGGCCGCCACCCCCCCAGAAACACCCACGGCTCGGCTGATCAATGGTGACAGCACCCGATAGGACAACGCGATGTAGCGATACAGCCAATTCTCGTCCGTAACAAGGCTGCGAGAGAGCGGGTTGTGCTGGCAGATGACCACTTTGGTGCCACGGAAGCTGATGCCTTTCGCCAGCAAAGCCGCCACGTTGTTCAGATCGACATTGGACATCAGGATGTCCGGATTTTCCCTGCGCAGGAAACGTGCCAAGCGCGGGACATCCTTCAGTGTACGCGAACTCTTCAGGTCCACGATTCGCAATCCAGCCGGAACATGGTCGAGCAACTGTCCGCGTAGACGGTGCAGCACCAGCGTGACGTCGGCGCCGTGGCGCCGGAATTCCTCGGCAATGATCAGGCTCTGACGCTCCACACCGCCGCCGGCCAGGTCGTGCAGATAGATCGCCACCGATAACGTCCGCAACGCACCCGTGGTTCGGGATGGGCCCGAATCGGCTGCCAAACGTTTGGCAGCGGAGGCGGCAACCGACAGGGACATGGTCAGTTTACCCCCATTCCGGAAAATACCCGAGATGCCCTGCTAAGAAGCTTCTGCCGGAACAGCCCCAGATTACGAACAAAACGTTTTCCGTCCAGCCAGAACCGCTCCCCGTCATGGACAAGCGTGTGCAGCCCATGTGGAAACGGCCCAGTCGGGTCCGGTCGCAACACCGTTACAAGCGATTCCACGAACTGGCCTTCGTTCAGCGTGACGATCTCATGGATCGCGACCGCAGCACCGTAGGTCGCGGCGCAATCCTGGCCCGGGCGGTACAGCCGGCCTCCTGCATTAAACACGGCGCCGGCGGGACGAGCTCCTCGCACATCGGTTTTCACCGGCCACCGGGCGTGCGGCACCCAGGGGCCAGTGACAGCGGAGGCGTGGAACAGGCAAAGATTGTCGTGTTCCCCCAGGTCCAGATCGGTGCAGGCGAGCCAATGGCGTCCATTCCACCGGAACAGTGTGGGATCGGCCAGCCTGGCGAGGGGAGCAACCTCGCAGATCGGCACCAGTTGGCCGTCGCCGCCCAGCTGGTAGATACAAGTGGCCCCACGCTCTGTCGATTCCGGTACGCAATATACGCTGTCGCCATCGCGAAATGTACATGGGTACGAGTGATGATCGCCATCGTCCAGCAGCACCGTCGGCGCGGTCACGGTCCCGTTAGTCGCGGTGATCGAAACAATGCGGCCAAAACCGCCGGCCAGTGGCATCTCCTCGCAAAGGATCCGGCCCGTTCCAGGCCAAGGGAACGGATCGGCAAGGTAGCGCGAACCGGTTTGTGGGTGGTACCAGGTAACCTTGCCGAGCCCCGCGCCTCGCAATACCTGCTCCAACGGAGCGGTCGCGGTGCCGACGCTCCACCACTCCGCCATGAGGCGGTCACGCCATTTTTCACGCAATGCATCCAACCAGCCGGACAGCCCATGGGCGGCGGCCGCCGGGATCGATCCGGCGGGGCCACGCGCGCGGCCCAGCGCCGCGTCGCGCACGAAGCGCGATGCCAAACGGTCAACCGAGGCTTTGAACGCCGCATACGGACCACGCGTGCCCAGCGTTCCCTCATCGAGGATCTGCGGCGCCGTGGATCCAGGCTGATATTGTACCAGTCGAAGCGTCATAGCGTAGGGCGGCCTGTGCCAGCAGCGGCGAAGCAGCCCGGGATGGTTCAGTCCATCGCCTGCCGCTGTTTCCAGTCGCCACAGCAGCGCATTGCAGGGGGGCACGCACAGCGGTTCGAACCGCAGCATCGCGGCCTCTGTCAGCGCGGTGTCGGCGAGCGCCGCGTCGATGATCCTGGAAGCATCCAGCCCGGCAAGCACAGCGACAAACGGCGACCTGCGTTCGACGCACCAAGGATTCGTGTCCGGCCAGCAAGCAAACAGGCTCGGCGCGGTACGCATGTCAGAACCGGCCCAGCCAGCGCGGCATCACGCTCCGTTCGCGGTTGAGAACCACACCGACCGTCTGGCCCCCCAGGCGCTCCAGCAACGATTTGGCGTTGTCAATTTCCCACTGCCTCGTTCGCCCGGCGGCCACTACCAGCACAGAACCGTCGCAGTAACGCGACACCGCGGCAGATTCCGGTGAATCGGTCGGCGGGGTGTCCAGCACAATCACGGGATGGCTGGCCCGCAGCATGTCCAGCAACGATTGCAACCGATCCCCGCCGAGGGCCAGTAGCGGACGCTCGCCCAGCCCCAGCCGGGCCCACTGCAGGTTCTTAGAATCGCGAACTGCCGTCATGGCTTCGCTCAGCGGGAGACCACGGCGCAGGGCATCGGAAAGCGCGGGCGCTTGAAGTTCGCTCGTTCCACGGCGTGGCTTCGCCGGGCTGGCGTTGCAGTCGATATATAGCACCGGCTGCGCGCAATCATCGGCAGCTACCCGGGCGTAGCCCGATGCTATCGTGCTGGAGCCGGTTCCCGCCGTTGGCGAAATGAACTGCACGACCAGGGGCATCGCGCTGGTTCGGCGCGCCTCGATCGCATAATACAGTTGGACGAACGACGGATGGTGCCGCGAAATCGCTCCGATGCCAATCCGCACCGGCGCTACGGCGTGCTCCTCAGACGGTGGTACTGCTGGCGTCGATTTGCGTAGAATCGTAAGCTCGGGGTTCGATAGCCTGTTCACGTGGGGCTTCTCCAAATCCGGATTGTGGCTTCAATCGAAGTGACCGGGCCTCTGCCAGAAGCAAACCTAGAACCCGGCGAACGCCGGGCGAAATCAAAACGCATTGTCATCGGCGAAAACCAACCTCGCGGTTCGCCACAAAATCTTGAGGTCAAGAGTGAGTGACCAATTCTCGATATAGTAAAGGTCGTGGTTGACTCGGAGGACTATCTTGTCGACGCTGTCAAGCGCGCCACGATAGCCATTGATCTGCGCCCAGCCGGTGATTCCCGGTTTGACACGGTGGCGCGACGGATATACCGGAACCGCCTCTTCCAGCGCCAAACCGCCGGCAGTCGTCGCGAGCGCGTGTGGGCGCGGGCCAACGAGCGACATTTCCCCCTTAAGGACATTCAGCAACTGGGGCAACTCGTCGAGGCTGGTTCTCCGCAGCCACGCCCCGACCGGCGTCACCCGCTTGTCGCCGCGAGATACTTGCTGATTCGCGTCGGCGTCCGAAAGGTGGAAGTACATCGAACGAAATTTCAACACCTCGATCACGCGGTTGTTATAGCCCAGCCTGCGCTGACGAAAGAAAACCGGTCCCTTTGACGTGAGCTTGATTGCCAGAGCGATTGTGACCATCGCTGGCGAAATGAACGCCAGCAGTCCGAGCGCAAGGGCGATGTCCTCAGCTCGCTTGATGAAGGCGCGCCAACCGCCGATAGGACGTGTGCACGCCATCAGCAGTGGCAGGTCAAAGGCATGATCGGCGCGGCACAGCGGCAGGCCCAGCCCGTTCATCCCCGGGTAGATATAAACATCGACGGGCGCCATGGAGATGCGCTGGATGATCGTCCGCATCTGCTCGCCCGCAGACCACGGAAGCGCCACCAGCACGGTATCGACGGCATCCTTGCGGATCATCTGCTCCAGCACGTCGAGATCGGCCAACGCCGGCAATCCCATGAAGCTACGCCGCACCGGCGGATCCGCCGCGTGTTCAACAATGCCGATCACATCAAACCTCCGGCGGGCGCCGGTGGTAACACGAAGTAGCAAATCGTTGATCGGCTCTCGCTCGCCAATGATGACCGTGCGGTTCAGCGGCTTAGGGCCGGCGTGAAAGCGCAGGCGCAATAGCCGAGCGCCGGACAATGCAGCAAAGCCGAGGACCAGGAATGTCGGCAGCCAAGCACCGCGCAATGTGGCTCCCATCCCATTGGGTCCAAATGCCGCGTCTTGATAGCCCGACACCGCAGACAGGCAGAGCGTCGCCAGTGTACCGATCGCGACCGCTTGTAACCACCCAAGAATAATCCTGCGCCACGGCAATTCACGACTCACGATTTCCGGCGGCGCGTAAAGACCTCGCTCGAAAAAGCTCAGGCTCAGGCACGCGGTCAGGCAAGCCATCGGGATGACGACCGCGGACGAAGTAAGCTGGCGCACTGGATTGAACAGCGCATAACAGATGAACGCCGCGCAGGCTGTCGCTGCGACATCGAGTCCAATCAGGCCGAGAGTAAGACCCGCCAAACGAGGACGCGGTGTGAACAGATGGTGATGTTTGTCAAGGCTCCCCGACATGGAGGAGGCCGGTGAGACGATGTCGATGGCTATATCCGGTTCAGCCAAGCCTGGCATCAGCCTGTTCCTGTTCCTGTTTCAGACGACCGGCATCCGTTGCAAAAACGCCATGCACCTCCCGCCCCGCGGCTTGAACCGAGGCCGATCGAAGCAGGCGTATTTCGCGATAGATTTCGATTGGCCTTCGTCTATCAACGCACTTCAGGGTCCGGGACGAGTGAAGAGACCGACCGGACAGCGGGACGCTATCGCGCTGCGGACATCGTACGAAACCAAACTCTGCGTGTACCGCGATCACGTGAAACGTTTCGGATTAAGCGCTATCGTGAAGATCGGCCGGCATAAAACGACATAAACTATGACATGTTTCTGTCATATTTCTGACAAAATCCTGCATATGTTCCTTTTGATCACTGATATGCGACGAAAATTGCCAGAAAGTGCAGCAATATCTCCGATAATGATGAACCATCGCACTATATTGCCAAAAGTAGAACGATATCGCTCCATCCGCAATAAGTGCGGCGACCGCTTCGATGCCTGACGCTATACAGCGCGAGCCAGACGCTGCAAGGAACCTACAATCACCAACACAAATGCGTCAGCAACAACGAGATGACGTCGGCCGGGTTCTCTTGCTGGACCCAATGGCCCGAACCGTTCAGCAGGTGACAGCCCATCATTCGCGTGCAAGCGCTCCCTTGCATGCACTCGATCGCGCCAGGGGTTTGATAGATACCCCAATCCTGTGCCCCAGCGATGAACATCGCCGGAACATCGATCGTCCGCCCATTGAACACCTGGAGTTCACTGTTGCCGACACCCTGGGTGCGGCAACGATACCATTGTAGCCCGCCCTGGAAGCCGGTCCGTTCATATTCACGGCTGTAAATACGCAATTCCGCATCGGGGAGCCAGCGGCATGCGCCGATCGCCTCAGGTGAAGGCATCTCCGCGGCTACCGTCTCCGGCATACCCATCGCCATGTCCATGATGTAGTAGGTCGGCATCCGCGCGAGTTCCGCCGCCGTCATTCCAGTCAGGCGAATCGGCTGATTGCCGGGCCAATCAGCGCTCTTGTGATGGTAATAGGCTCGGAGGAAGGCGTGCATGCCCTGCCGGCTGCGCCACATGTCCACGTTGGCCTCACGCGTCGAATAATACCACTGGTAGTGCTTACGGGGCCGGTCCAGCGCCGCCAGTGCCTTCTGGATATCAACAACGGGCACCCGAAGCAGACCGGGCGGGCCAGCGAATGGCGCGCTCATCAACGCTACCGAATGGAAGATGTCCGGCCGCAGGAGTGCGCACCAGGCGGCGACAGAGGCGCCGAAGTCATGCCCGACAACCGACCGCACAGACGCGCGTCCAAGCGCCGACAGCAGCCTGATGACATCGCACACCAGGTTCATCGGCCGGAAGGACGCCAAGTCACCGTCATAATCGGGATCCCATCCGGTCGTGCGGCCGTAACCGCGCTGATCCGGCGCAAAGACGTGGTAGCCGGCCTCGGCCAGGGCCGGCATTACCTTGCGCCACGAATAGGCCAGCTCCGGAAATCCGTGCAGCAGCAAAACCCCCGGATGCTCGGGATTGCCAGCCTCCAGCAGATGGACCCGAAGGCCGTTCACGTCATCGATAAACCGGGCTCGAATGCCAACTGGAAGGATGTCACTCCCGAGAGCCGAAATCATGCCGGAATGCGTACTTTCATTTCCGAGATGCCGTGAATGAAGTTGGAGTAGATACGCTTTGGCTCCTCGATCAGTTCAATCACAGGAAAGCGTTTCATGATTTCTTCCCACAAGATCATGAGCTGCATCTCGGCCAGGCGATTGCCGACGCAGCGGTGCACGCCGAAGCCAAAGGACAGGTGATTCCGCGCTCGTGGCCGGTCGATGATGAAATCGTTCGGGTTGTCGATCGAATTCTCGTCACGATTGCCCGAGACGTACCACATCACGACCTTGTCACCGGCCTTGATCGCCTTGCCGCCAAGTTCGGTGTTCGCCAAGGCCGTCCGCCGCATGTGCACGATCGGCGTAACCCAGCGAATGATTTCCGGTACCATGGCGGGAATGAGGGCCGGATTCTCGCGCAATTTCTGGTATTGCGACGGGTGCTTGCACAATGCCCACAAGCCGCCGCTCATGGAATTGCGGGTCGTGTCGTTGCCCCCCACGATCAGCAGCGTAAGGTTGCCAAGGAATTCCGCTGGGTCGTTGACCAGATCCTTCGTCGCCTCGCCGTGGGCAAGCATGGAGATCAGGTCGAAGCCAGGCGGGCGGGCAGCACGTTCGTGCCACATGGCGGTAAAGGTGCGCAGCGCATCGGTCAGAATCTCGAGCCGCTTTTCCTCGGAATCCACAATTCCGCCGGCGCTCACGTCCTGTACCGCGCAGTCGGACCAGTATGTCAGATTGCGGCGTTCCTCGATCGGAAAGTCGAACAGGGTCGTGAGCATGAGTGTGGTCAACTCGATCGACACACGCTGCACCCAGTCGAAGGTCTCGCCGCGCGGCAGTTCATCCAGCACCTTGCAGACGCGCTCGCGGATAACCCCCGACATATTGTTGAGGTTGGCGGGGGCAACGATCGGGCTCACGACCTTGCGCTGTTCGTCGTGCCGTGGCGGGTCCATGGAGATGAAGCTGGAACGGCGAAACTCCATCGGCCGGTCGGTGATGCTGATGCCGCCCAGCTTCGCCTCGGAGGAATAGATCTCCGGGTGCGTTTCCACCGTCATGATGTCCTTGAACCTGGTCACCGACCAGAAGGAGCCATACATGCCGTCCCTGCGATAGTGCACCGGGTCCTCGCGCCGCAGGCGCTCGAAGTACGGATAGTAGATATCCTCCTGGTACAGCCGCGGATCGCTGACATCGATCTGGTCGAGCGGCGTCGAACAGGCATCCGCAGCAGGATCGAAATGCACCGGCGCATTCATGATGGAATCCTTCCTCGTGTTTTCAGTGCTGTCCCTCAGGCATCCTCACCACCAGGCCATCCAGGTCGTCGGTCACCGTGATCTGACAGGACAGGCGCGAATCCGGCTGGGTAACTGCGGCGAAACTGAGCATGCTGGCTTCCTGTGAGCCCGGCACCGGCAGACCGATCCGGTCCAGCCAAGCCGCATCAACGTAGACATGGCAGGTGGCGCAGGCGCACTCGCCGCCACAATCGGCATCGATGCCAGGCACGTTGTTGTCCACTGCTCCCCGCATCACCGAGGTGCCAACCGGGACTTCGACCGCGTGTTCCATCCCATTGTGCTCGATATAGGTTATTTTCGGCATTGAACATTCCCTGTTGGCGGCGGCTCGTCAGGCCGCGAGTTCCTGCATCGAGATTGACATATCTTCGATTTTCGCGCGAGAGAGACGTTTCCGCCGGGCGATGATCCGCCGTCCGCCCATGAATTCGGTCGAGGCGTTGACCGCTTCGACCGCCTGAACCAAACCGTCAGAGGTAAGGTGGAACAGCGCGAATTTTCCTGCGTCCACGTCGCCACGGATTGCGATTTCGGCGACATCGAACGGTATGCCTGCAATCTGCAGTCGCAGGTCGTATTGGTCGGACCAGAACCAGGGCACCTCAGGCGTTGGCGCAGGCTTCCCGCAGATTATGGACGCAGCCTGCTTGGCCTGTTCGAGCGCATTGGGCACACTCTCCAATCGGCCCATCCGATCGTACAGAGGCAGGGGACGGCTGGTGCAGTCGCCGATGGCGAAGATCGCGGGGTCGTCGGTCCGTGCCGCCAGGTCGACCGCGATCCCGTTATGGCACGCAAGGCCCGCTTCGCGTGCCAGTTCGTCGTTGGCCACCGCCCCGACCCCGATCAAAGCGGCATCGCAGGCAAGGAGCCGCCCATCCCCGAGCCGAACACCGCTCACGCGTCCCGCCGAACCCTCGAGCAGCGCCACGTCAGCGCCGACCTCGATCACCACACCCTGGCCCCGATGATATGCCTGGAAGAAATCGGACAGGATCGAACAAGCGACTCGGGCCAGAACACGGCTTTCGCGCTCGATGACGGTTGCCGCAGCACCCAGCGCTCGCGCTGAGGCAGCAGCCTCCAAGCCAATATAGCCCCCGCCGATCACGGCCAGGCGAGCGTCCGGGCGTAACACCCCTTTCAAGCGGTCCGCATCCGCCATCGACCGTAATTCCAGCACACCATTCAGGCCAACCCCCGGCAACGCCAGTCGCCGCGCGCGTGCGCCCAACGCAAGGACCAGATAATCGTATGAAAGCGTTTCGCCGCTGGAGAGCGTTACTCTTTGCGCAGCCCGGTCGATCCCGGTCACACGCGTTTCGAGCCGCAGACCGATCATCGCGTCCGGGTAAAATTTCGCTGGCCGAAGTGCCAGGCTCTCCGCCGTCGCCTCTCCCTTCAGCCAAGCCTTCGACAATGGCGGACGCTGATACGGCGGGATGGGTTCCTCGCCAATCAGCGTGATCGCACCCTGCCAGCCGAGTTGCCTCAACATACCGGCCGCGGACCCACCCGCATGGCCGGCGCCGGCGATCACGATATGGCGGCTGTCCTGATTCACCCGACCGCTCCAACGTTTATCTAAGACGATAGGCAGCGGCCGGTGCGGCTCGCAAGCCGCTAAATCGTTCACCCGAGTCGGACCACCCATCCGAAGCAGTCGCGCCATCTAGGCATACCGAATATCGACGCCGACGCGGCCGATATCGCTTTGGCCATTTCATCGCCGGTCGGCAAAACGCCGCTTGTCCCGATTTCCTCAGTTGTCCCTCGGCCGTGCACCGACCGCCAGGGCTCGCACTTATCCACGGCCACTACATGATATAACAACCCATCGCTTGAAGGAATCTATTCGCCAACGCTCTGAAGACTGCTCTGCTCGCCTGATGAGCATGGGTAAATCCATTGTTCCATCGGCCCGCGGACAACCGGGGAAGACGCAAGCCAGTCCGCCGGGTGCGACAAGAATCGGACCTTCACCATCAACGGCCCGCGGCAGCATGCAATCGGGCACGGCCGCGCTTCCAAAAGGCTGTTTCGGATCGTTCTCGCCCCTTGTGAAATGGGTGGATAAGTTGGGTTACGTGCCCAACCTGCTTGAAGACCGCAGCCCGAGATCCCGACACCTGGGTAAAGTCGCTCCTATCTACAATGCGATCACGGTTTCACCCTCCAGCCCCGCGAAGCTTGAGCGCAACACGCCAATGGGCGTCGCGTCAGCGTCCGATCACCGCAATCCAGGGTCATCGTGTGCGGGGAGCAGGTCAGGGCAGGCGAGCGACCATGACTGAACGGATTTCAAAGGCTATGTCTTCGATCGGATCGAGAGGTGGAACTCTTCGCCTAGCTTGCTGGACCTGATTGTCCTAACCGCCGGACGCTAGGCAGGGAGTATCTATCCGCCGGTCACGGGCGGGAAGAATGCCACTTCATCCCCCGGTCGAACCGGAGATGACGCATCGGCGAACTCCTGGTTGACTGCGCAGCGAATCGATTTGCGGTTGCGGAATGCCGCCGCATGGCTTGTATCGCATTCCGACAGGTGATCCACCAATTGACCGACTGTCGTGACACCAACGGGGAGCACCAACGTCTCCTGCCCTGAACCAATTTTCTCGCGCAGCCAAGCGAAGTAAAGGATTATCAGGGGTTTACTCATGGTTGCCTGTGTTCTGATCACTTGGGCGTCGGGATGGTTTCAATCCGACCATCGGCATGGATGACCGTACTGGTGCCATTGCCGTTGGGCACGACGATGGATTGCCCGCCCTGCGGGGTTACGGTCGTCTGGTACCCTTGGCCGCCCCCCGTTGTGACCGTTGGTGTGCCAGGCGTCTGAAGGACCTCACCCCCCGGTCCATGCGCCGGAGGAGCCGCCGGAGGGGAAGCATAACTCGACAGCGGCGGTGCGGGTTCGGGGGTCGCGAGGCCGGGCTGGCCGTTTCCGGACGGCGGGGTGGAACTGCCGGCGCTGGGGTTTGTCGATGGCAAAGGCATCTGCAAGCCTCGGCTCAGCGGGGAACCGGGCACTGGTGCTTCCGATTGCGGCGTCAGACCTCCGGTCGCTTCCAGATCCTCGAGCGTTGGCGGCGGGGCCAGTGGGCCCGGCCAGATATCGCCCGGTTCGGTTGTCAGTATCGGCACCGAGGGCTCCTGCCCCTCCACGCGGCGCATATTTTCGCTGTCGCCAGCAGGTATATTAGGGTTGTAACCTGCGGTAAGCGGCGGATTCCACCAGGTCTTGTAGCCGCAGCCGCTAAGCATCAGCGCCAGGGTAAGCGAGGCGATACGCTGCATCAAGGACGGCTCCCCGAGAGGAATGAAGGTGCATCAAGAAGGCGGGGAACTTTGCCCCTAGAATGCCTGCCACTCAAGGATTGTTCCCACGGGAACGTGAAATCCACGGTCCGATTCCAAAACCGCCGCTTTGTCAGACTTATTCAATGGCGGTATCGCTCGTCAAGCGATGTGGCGTCTGAGTTGCCAGGGATGATCTGGGACCGAGCGCTGGCTTCCAAGGCACAAGTGGCTTCGCGGCTGTGCAGGATGCACAGCCACCGGCCGCCGGAAGATTACTCCGCGGTCTCCAGATCGGCGTCTTCATCGCCTTCCGCGTCCGCGTCCTCAGTATTCTGCGGGATCTCCGGCAGTGCTTCGGCGGCGGGGCTTTCCAGGGCCGCGACGTCTTTCAGGCGGCGTGTAATGACCTTTGCGCGCGTACGCCCCCTCCTGATGTTATTGCCCAGCACTTGGACGTTCTTTTCAAGCAGGCGAAACTGGTTCCCGAAATTTACCATGTCATGTTTCACGGCGCCCAGGATCTTGCCGATGATGTCCACCTTTCGACTGATTGCCAGCGTATAGTGGCCAAGCTGGATCGTGCGCAACATCACCGCGAGCAGTGATGGTCCCAGGATGATGACGCGATGATCGCGGTGGATCGTCTCCATCAGTTCCCCGTTGCGAGTCACCTCAGCATACAGGCCCTCGCTGGGCAGGTAGAGGATCGCCCATTCTGCGGTGTGGGGCGGAGCGATGTACTTCGTCTGGATTTTGCGCGCCTCCGGGCGGATTTGGCTTTCCAGTGCCGACTTGGCGGCTTTTTCGGCAGCCGGATCGGCGGCCTCGATCGCCTCGAGAAACCTCGCGTAATCCTCCACCGGAAATTTCGCATCGATTGCGAGATAGACTGGCGAGCCACCCTGCATCGGCAATTTCAGGGCGAACTCGACCGTGTCGGCGGTCGCAGGATTGACCTGCATGTTGGTTTCGTATGATCCGGGTGGCAAGATGTCGTCCAGGGTCGCCTTGACCTGGGCCTCACCCCATCCGCCGCGGGACTTCACGTTCGAGAACAGGCGCTTCAGGTCGCCGACCTGGCTGGCCACGGTCTTGACCTCGCCGACCGCCTGCTGAACCTCCGCGAACTGCGAGGTGATCCTGGCGAAGCTTTCAGTCATCCGTTTTCTGATCAACGACACCCTGGATCTGCAGCAGCCTGGCCTCGTTGCCTTCGCGCATTTCGGTGATCCGGGTGTCGACCTGTAACGTCAACTTCGAAAAATCCTCAGTGAGGGCCTTTTCTGTCTTGCTCTGGGTCTCCGCCAGCGTGGTGGTCATCTCACCGCCGATGCGCGCCACCGCGGTACGGACCTCGCCAGCCGTTCGACAAGCAATGTCTGAAATTCGCCGAGGGCCTTGACGACGGCCACGCCCGAAGCTTCCATCTTGGCACCAAAGGCCTCGATCCTGAGGTCTTGCTCATGCAGACCGGCCCGAAGTCCGTCCAGCAGAAGCCTGTTCGCCTCGATCGCATCGAGTTTTGCCCTGGTTCCGGCAGCTTCGAGTGCGGCCGGTACCTCGGTTCCCAAGCGGGTCAAGGTACTGGAGACAGCCGTGATCTCAGCTCGGAAACTGTCGATCTGCGTGGATTGGACCTTCGCTCCCTCGGCGACCGTGGCCAGCGATCGGTCAAAGCCGAATCGCAGGCCGTCATCGACCTTGCTCCCAAGCACCCGTTCCGTGTCCATCATGGTCTTGCGGAGTGTCTCGATATCCTCCCGGGCTGCTTTCCCGGTTTGTTCGATCAGGGTCAACAGCGTCTCGAACTGGTATGCCAGCTCGGTGTGGGTGGATCTTTGCCGGCTGCCCAACCAGCTCCCCACGAGTGCGGCAACCATCAGAATTATGGCTAATCCCGCCAAGGTCTCTAAAGTCACTCAGCAACCTCCCGTTCCAGGATCCAGGATGGTGATCCGGCCAAGCCTATGCGTTTCAGCGGCGGACGGCAGCCGCGCGCAGCCGCGGATGACATGAATGCCGAATTACATCAGTGATTTCCACGGCGAACGCCATCGCTTTTCCGATCTGAAGGACGTGCTCGCCAAGGCATCCCACTGCCGTTCGGGGGATGAACTCGCGGGCTTGGCTGCCGTGTCGGACGCTCAGCGAGTCGCCGCCCGAGCGGTCCTGGCCAACCTGCCTCTGTCCACTTTTCTGAACGAATCCGTCATCCCGTACGAGACCGATGAGGTTAGCCGGCTGATCCTCGACAGCCACGACGCGGCGGCTTTCGGACCCGTTTCCCATCTGACCGTGGGCGGTTTCCGCGACTGGCTGCTGTCCTATGAGGCTACGTCCGAACGGCTCACCGGAATCGCGGCCGGGGTGACGCCGGAGATGGCCGCCGCGGTGACGAGGCTGATGCGCAATCAGGACCTCATCACCGTCGCCAGCCGTTGCCGGGTCGTTACCGCGTTTCGCAACACCCAGGGTCTGCCTGGGCGCTTGGGTGGGTCCCGGCTGCAGCCGAACCACCCAACGGACGACCTGCGCGGGATTGGGGCGGCAACGATCGACGGCCTTCTGCTGGGCTGCGGCGATGCCGTCATCGGGGTGAACCCGGCGACCGACAGTGTAGCGAACGGCATCGCGCTGCTGGACATGCTCGAATCGCTGCGATTACGGCATGATATACCGACACAGACCTGCGTGTTGACGCACGTCACCAACGCGCTGGAGATCATGCGGCGCGGTGCACCGGTCGATCTGGTCTTTCAGTCGATCGCGGGAACAGAGGCTGCCAATGCGGGATTTGGCGTGAACCTGAGTATCCTGCGGGAAGCCCAGGACGCGGCGCTGGTCTTGAAGCGCGGCACGATCGGCCACAACGTCATGTATTTCGAGACCGGGCAGGGGTCGGCCCTGTCCGCCGGCGCGCATCAAGGTGTGGACCAGCAGACGGTGGAGGCGCGCGCCTATGCCGTCGCCCGTGCATTTTCGCCGCTGCTGGTCAACACGGTGGTCGGCTTCATCGGCCCGGAGTATCTCTATGACGGCAAACAGATCATCCGGGCAGGACTGGAAGATCATTTCTGTGGAAAATTGATGGGTTTGCCGATGGGTGTCGACGTCTGCTACACCAACCACGCCGAAGCGGACCAGGATGACATGGATACGCTGATGACGCTGCTCGCCGTGGCCGGTGTCACGTTCCTGATCGCTGTGCCCGGTTCGGACGATGTGATGCTGAACTATCAGAGCACTTCGTTTCATGACATCCTATATCTGCGATCGCAGTTCGAATCTGCGTGCCGCGCCGGAGTTCGAGGACTGGCTGGAGCGAATGGATATGAAGGACCGGTTGGGGCGGATTCGATCGGTCCACCCTCAGGGTTTACGCCTGTTGCGCGATGTCTGACGCCTGGACCGCGCTACGCCGAGCGACCCGGGCGCGGATTGGCCTTGGCCGCACCGGCGACGCGCTGCCGATCAAGGAGGTGCTGGAGTTCCAGCTTGCCCACGCCCGGGCACGTGACGCTGTCCATGCGCCATTTGATACGGCCGCGATCGCTGGCGCCGTTGCCCCACTGCCGAGCGTGATGGTGCGCAGCAGGGCGGCTGATCGCGAAACCTATCTGCGCCGGCCAGATCTTGGACGGCAACTTGATCCGGCGTGCCAGTCCGCGTTGACCGGCTGCTGGGATACGGTGTTCGTGATCGCCGACGGGCTGTCGCCGGCCGGAGTGGCGCTTCACGCACCAGGTGTGTTGCGGGCGTGCCTCGATAGGCTGCCCGGATGGCCGGTGGCACCGGTCGTCATCGCCAGCCAGGCGCGGGTTGCCCTCAGCGACGAGATCGGCGCGTCGCTGGGGGCAGATCTGTCCGTCGTTCTCATTGGAGAACGGCCTGGCCTGAGCGTTGCCAACAGCCTTGGCGTCTATCTGACATATCAGCCGCGGATCGGGCGGCGGGATTCGGACCGAAATTGCATCTCCAACATTCATGCCGACGGGCTCTCCTGTGAGGCGGCGGCGGACACGCTGGCCTGGCTGATGACCGAGGCTTGTCGTCGCAAGCTGACCGGCGTTGCGCTCAAGGACAATCGGATCGTCGCGGCTGGCATCGAAGGTCCTGGTCCGGTCGCGTGATGCAGGTCAGCCCGGCGGCTGATCGAGGACATATTCGTCGCAGACGACGTTCGCCACCTCATTCAGCGTCTGCCGCAGCGCAGCGGCTCCTGCCGCCTGTGTCGCCCTTGGTCCCGCTCCGGGACGTGCGTCGGGATCGGCGTAGTGCCGCATGAACAGGCGCATCACGTGCTCGACGCCGAGTTCGGCGACCTCGCGCATGTCGGGCTGGTAGTAGGTGCCGCCGTTGAAACAGCCGGTGATGATCTCGAAGGACGGGAAGTAGGCAATGTCGTCGAATTGTGCCTGGAGCTCGCCGCATACCGCTCGCAGCACGGATTTCGAGTAAGTGGTCGATACCAGCACATGCTGATCGACCGCAGTGGCGATCAGCGGCACCGGCGAAACCGTAATGATGAAGCGAATGCGCGGATTGCGGCTCCGAATGAAGTCGAACGCATCGCGCATGTCGTTCAGCACATCACCCATGCGGAAGTTGACAAATCGATGCTGGCCCGGGTCGAATCTGCCGGCCGCGATGCCGGGGCAAAGCGAGTAGACCGTGCCATCCCGCGCATTCATCCACGCTTCGGTCAGGCCGAGTGTGAATACCAGCACATCGCACTCCTCGACCGCGCGGCGTAGCGCCGCAAAGTGCTGGATGCGGTCGGCGTGGTATTCCCGTTCGGACGCGAAGCCGCCGGGCTGGATAAGCGGCCGATACGGGTCGCATATGCGCCCATCCGGCATTTGCCAGAGGTCGTCTGCCGGCATGAGCAGGCCGTAGGCGCGCCACAGCAGCTGCACGAACTGACGGGCCGTGTAGATGTTGCCATACCGTGCGGTGAAGATGCCATAGTTGTAGCCGGCGGCAAGCGATGGCTCGATGACCGGGTTAAGCGGTTCCGTGACGAAGTAGTTGAATCCTGCTTGCGACAGATGCCGCGCGATATGCTGGGCAAAACAGCTGCCGGCGGTTGCTATGCGGTCGTTGCGGCCGATACGGAATCGGCCTCTTACAACCGGATCGACATCCTGCGCGGGCACCTGACTGACCGCTCGGCGCCAGAAGCAATGATCCGGCAACGATGCGTAAGGATTGGGACATCATGCCGCGCCATTGCGGCGAGTCTCGTGCGCGCAAAGTTGTTCGATCTGCAGGCGGCCAAAGGCTGTGTTGCCGTGAATGGCGTCGCCAATAAGGTGCGGCCTGAGAAAGCCATCCTCGTCGAGGCTCCGAGGTGGCGGCATCAGGAAGCCGACCTCGAGTTCGGCGCATATTTCGGCCATGGCGCGGGCGCAGGCACGCCAGACCTTGAGCCGAAAGCGGGCCGGGCTGACGCCATGTTCTCCAACGAAGTGGCGGCGTTCGGTATCGCAGGCGAGGATAGTGGCGACGTCACGGGCCGGTGGCGCGGGAGCAAACTGGAGCAGGGGCGACGACGTGTAGCGTCGAACCACATCGGCGACGAACCTGATGGACTGGAATGCCGACCGTGCCTGGTGCATGAACAGGTCGTAGGGGACAAGCTGGCAGATCGGGGCGAGACCGTCATCGGCGACAGGATCGATGAAATCGAACGGAAGCGGTCCGGGGGTCAGGCTCCATCGCCACCATTCCGATCCGCTGACGCACAGGAAGACGATGACGCCCGGGTCGAGCAGTTCGCGCCGCATCGCGGTGACCCAGGCCTCGTTCAAGACGGCAATCCCATCCCCGGTCACAACCTCGGGAAAATAGGGCGGCAGGAGGAAATTCACGGACGAATACAGGGATCTGCCGGGCTCCAGCAGCACCAGTTCTTCGAACGCCCAGGTGATACATGCCAGGTGGCTGTGCCCGAAGCCGACATAATGTCCCAAGTCTATTCTCCAGGCTGCGGGACGAAAGCAAGCGCTTTCCGGACGATCATCTGGCCCTCTTCGGTCGGGAGGACGAAAGCGCCGATGCGCGAGCAACTGGTGCGGTGGCTTCGTTCAGCACGACAGTGCGGCCCCCGGTTGCCGCCATGATTCGCCCCCTTGGCCTGACCCGCCCGGAGAGTACATGCTGCGGGCTGACCGCGACAGCATCCCTCGGGAGGACAGGATCATGACCACGACGAAGTTTGGCATCGCACAGCCCATCCGCCGTGTGGAGGATCCTCGGCTGTTGAAGGGCGCCGGACGCTATACCGATGATATCGTGCTGCCGGGGATGCTGTTCGGCGTCGTGTTGCGCAGTCCCGCATGCGGCGGCGAAGATCACCCGGCTGGAGATCGCGGCGGCGAAGCTTCCCGGGGTTGCCGGGATCTATACCGCGGCGGATCTGTCTGCCGATGGGATCGGCCCGCTGCCCTGCGCTGCCCTGGTCGAAAACCGTGACGGAACACCGCAGGCCGCGCCGCCGCATCCGGTGCTGGCGGAGGGAATGGTGCGTCATGTCGGCGATCCGGTCGCCTTCGTCGTCGCCGCGTCGATCAAGCAGGCCCGTGATGCGGCCGAGGCGATCGAGGTCGATTACGACATTCTGCCCTCCATCACCGACCTGGCCACGGCGATGGACAAGGGCGTGACGCTGGTGTGGCCCGAGGTGAAGCACAATCTGGCATTCGACTGGGAGATCGGGGACAAGGCGGCGACCGAGGCCGAATTCGCCAAGGCCGCGCATGTCACCCGGCTGACGATCGTCAACAACCGGATCGTTGTGAACTCGATGGAGGCGCGGGCGGCGCTGGCGGATTTCGATCCGGCGACCGGCCGGTGGACGCTGTATGCGAATACCCAGGGCGGCTGGCTGGTGAAGAACCTGATGGCCCCGCTGTTCGGCACCGATCCGGACAGGTTCCGTGTCATCACGCCGGATGTCGGCGGCGGCTTCGGCATGAAGCTTTTTCTGTATGCCGAACATGTGTTGACCTGTTACGCGGCGCGCAAGCTGGGCCGGCCGGTGAAATGGGCGGCGGAGCGCGGCGAGGCGTTCCTGTGCGATACGCAGGGTCGCGACAACCTCACGCTGGGTGAACTGGCGATCGACGCGGACGGCAAGTTCCTGGCGCTGCGGACGCGCAACATCGCCAACATGGGTGCGTATCTTTCGAACTTCGCGCCGTATATTCCGACCTATGCCGGCACCGGGGTGCTGGCGAGCGTGTACGGGTTCAAGGCGATCTACGCCAACGTGCTGGGCGTGTTCACCAACACCGTGCCGGTCGATGCCTATCGCGGCGCGGGCCGGCCCGAGAGCAACTATCTGGTCGAGCGACTGGTCGATGCCGCGGCGCGGGAACTGGGTGTCGACAAGGTCGAGTTGCGGCGGCGCAACATGGTGCCGCCGAGCGCGATGCCGCACGCGACGCCGGTGGGGAAGAGCTACGACAGCGGGGATTTCCGAATCGTGCTGGACGCGGCCGTGGTCCGGATGGATTACGCCGGGTTCGCGGCGCGGCAGGCGGCAGCGGCAGCACGGGGCAAGCGGCGGGGGCTCGGGCTGGCGTACTATCTGGAAGCGACCGGCGGCGATCCGACCGAGCGCGCCGAGATCCGGTTCGCCGATGATGGATTCGTGGATGTGTATGTTGGGACACAGTCCACCGGGCAGGGGCACGAGACGGCATATGTCCAGTTGACCGCTGACCAGTTGGGCATCGACGGCGACAAGATCCGCATCCAGCAAGGGCGACACCGATACCATCCCGGTGGGCGGCGGAACCGGCGGCGCGCGCAGCTTGTATTCCGAGGGTCAGGCGATCCTGTTGACGTCGGAGTCGGTGATCAGGAAGGGCAAGCAGGCGGCGGCGGAGGAACTGGAGGCAGCGGTGGCCGATATCGCGTTCGCCGAGGGGCGGTTCTCGATCGTCGGCACCGACCGCGGCATCGACATCATGACGCTGGCGGCGGCGCAGCGGAAGAAGGCCGCGGCGGGTCAGCCGACGACGTTGCTGGACGCGGCCGAGGTCGCGCCGATCGACGCCCATACCTTCCCGAATGGCTGCCACATGGCGGAGGTCGAGATCGATCCGGAAACCGGCGATAGTCGAACTGGTGCGCTACAGTCGTGTGCGACGATTTCGGGAAGACGGTGAACCCGCTGATCGTGCGCGGACAGGTGGCGGGCGGCGTGGCGCAGGGATTCGGGCAGGCGGTGCTGGAGCACACGGTTTATGATCCAGACTCCGGCCAGTTGCTGTCCGGCAGCTTCATGGATTACGCGCTGCCGCGGGCGAACGAGTTTCCCGATATCGAAGTCGAGTTGCTGGAGATTCCCTGCGCGTCCAACCCGCTCGGCGTGAAAGGAGCGGGCGAGGCGGGGGCAGTCGGAAGCCCGCCGGCGGTGATCAATGCGATCATCGATGCATTGCGCGGGGAGGGAGTGACGCATATCGACATGCCGGCGACGCCGGAGCGTGTGTGGCGTGCGATCGGGTTAGCGAAAGCGGCCTAGGCGAACGGTTTCCGGCTGGTTTCACGGCGTCGCGGCAGGTCCAGTCGCTGGCCGGGCGCCTGGAATAGCCGCGGCAGGCGGTACCGCGGGTTTGAGATAAAGGTCCCCGGAGCGGCGGCCGGGACCGTCCTGGCGGTAGCGGACATCGCGGGGCATCAGGCCGCGAGGGTCTGGCCCGGCGATTGCGCGCATCGGCACATTCCTGCTGTGGCGCCGGGGGCAGACCTCAACGTCCGCATGGCCTCCCTGCGGGCGAGTCCGAGCTGTTTGCGGTGCGTCTTCTCGGCCTTCCGTTCGGCTGCCCGGCGTTGCTGGCGCGACTGGCTGACGACCGGGATCGGTTGGCGCGTCGGTTGCGCATCGTCGCCTGACATAAGGGGATCGGCTGATACAGGCTGTTCCGGGGCGACCTCCCGTGCCTGGCGGCTTGCTCCCGCGGCGCCGATACGGCGTTCCTTGCGGACCTTGTCGAAGGTGCGCTGGCACTGATTGGCGCTGCGATGCTGAGCGTTGGCGCTTCCCCTCAGGCGCAGGACGGTGCTCATCGTCAGTCCGGGTGCCATTGACTTGGCCAGTGCATCCAGTGCGCCAAAGCCGAAGCTGATGATCTCGGCGGCGAGACGGAGTTCCTCCTCGGTCTCAGCGTTGTAGGCGGCGAGCAAGCGGCTTGCGGCGTGGCGCGCGGCCAGAAGATCAGGGTCGGTGTCCGTCAGGAACAGCGGCACGAGAAGACTGAGGACCTTATCGAGGATGGCTGGGGTAATGACGGTTGAACAAGGCATGGCGGACCTGGGGCTGTTTTGGGGTGGGACCCCGGCGTGGGGTGCCGATGGATGTTCCATCTACGTTCACAGAACGTTATGCGAACAGAGGCTCGATTACGAGAGCTAATTTGGCTCGCGAACATGAGCGGAGGTTCGGGGCGGAGGTTTAGGGTCCGGTGGGAGGCGACGTTCCTCGGTGGTGATGCCTTCGGTGCTCATATGCTGGAGCGCCGCCGTCAGCTTTTGCTGTCGTGTGCGGGGCCGCGGACATCTTCGCGCCGCGAGCCGCTACTGGCGCCCGTGCTTGCTTCTCCGGGCCGGCCAAACCCGACCACCCGTTGAGGAAGCCGCGACAGGCGAGCGCTGACGCCGGCAGTGCGGCCGGGTCATCATTTCGACTGGAAGACGCCGGCCGCAACGACGGCGGCCGGCGGATCGGAGGGAGCGTCCCAGGGATCAGGCGACCGAGGGCTTGTGTACGACCAGCCAGTGGCGGGCAATCTCCTCGCGGCGGCAGATCCATACGCCTTCGTGTCCCTGGGCATAATCCAGAAAACGCGCCAGAGCCCGCGCTCGGGCCGGGTGACCGAGCAGGCGCGCATGCATGCCGACCGACATCATTTTCGGAGCGTGGTCGCCCTCTTCGTAGAGTTGGTCGAAGGCATCCTTCAGCAGGGTCGTGAATTCCGTCGCCGTGCCGACGTTTCCGCGGTGGAACTTGACGTCGTTGGTGGACAGTGAATACGGCACCACGAGGTGCGGCTTGCCGGCGACGGTCACGTAATACGGCAGTTCGTCGTTATAGGTATCGCTGTCGTACAGGAATCCGCCATGCTCGTGCAGCAGACGCCGCGTGTTCACGCTGGGCCCGTAACGGCAATACCAGCCTGCGGGCGGCCCACCCATGATGCGCTTGAGACTGGCAACAGCCATCGCGATGTGCCGGCGTTCTTCGTCCTCGGACAGGCGGAAATGCTCGACCCAGCGCCAGCCATGACAACAGACGTCGTGCCCGGCTTCGCGAAGCGCGGATGCGATATCGGGCAGGCGTTCGAGCACCATCGCGCAGGCGAAGGCCGTCAAGGGCAGCTTGCGCCGGGCGAACAGTTCGAGGATGCGCCAGATGCCGACACGGCTGCCGTATTCGAACATTGACTCGGCCGCCAGATCCCGTTCGCCGTGCGGCACGGGGCTGTCGCTCATTTCCGTCAGCGACGCCTCCGAGAATCCGTCGCCGTTTTCGATCGAATATTCGGAGCTTTCCTCGATGTTCAGCACGAAGTTGAGGGCCAGACGAGCGCCGGCGGGCCACTTTGGGTCGGGCGGGGTACGGCCGTAGCCTGCCAAGTCGCGAACACCATTTGCTGGATACATGCCCAGCCTCCTTGCTGGTTGCGAGTGTTCCTAGTCTGAAGGCTGTCGGGCGAACCTCGGTCTCGGATCACTATCTATTTTGTTTTCAGAGCGCTGACCTGTCAAAAGTCCATCGCCCGACGGGCTTCTCATGAGGCACGCTAGAACTGCTGTTCCTCCCGGCCGCGGACCATCTGCGACAGGGTGACCGCCAGGACCAGGGCTCCGCCATAGAACATGTCCTGGACGAAGCTGCTGCCGCCCATGAACACAAGGCCGGTGATGCCTACGACCAGGAAGTAGACAGCGATCGCCGAACCCCACGCGTTGAAGCGCCCTGGGGTGATGCTAGTGGAACCGAGAAAGGCGGCGGCGAAGGCCGGGAGCAGGTACGAAACGCCGGAAACCGGGTCCGCCGCGCCTTGTGTCCCGGCATACAGCACGCCAGCAAGCGCGCCCATGAAGCTGGAGACGACGAGGCACCCGCGGCGGACACGGTCGGTGTTGATGCCGGACAGCCGGGCCACTTCACGCCCTCGACCGACGAACAACATGCCGCGGCCGATGGCGGTAAATTCGAACACGTACCAGACCAGGATGCACAACAGCAGGGCGTAGTAAAACTCGAGCGGAATGCCGAACAGCCGATCGACGATCACCAGGTTCATCAGCCGGTCGGATATCCCGCTGATCGTCATCGAATCGCTGACGTACAGCGTCACACCATGCAGGAACGTGCCGACACCGAGCGTCACGATGAGGGAATGGATGCGAAACACGGTGATGAAGAACGCGTTGACCGCGCCGACCACGATTCCCATGGTGAGTGCAGCCAGCACGGCCAGACCGATCGGCCAGCCGTCCTGTCCGTTCAGCAACGCAACCATCATAGCCGACAGCGTCATCACGTAGGCGATCGAGACGTCGAAGTCGTTCGCGGTCAGCGGCACGATCAGGCCCAGCGTAACCACCACGAGCACGGCCTGCGAGCCAAGAATTGTCGACAGATTAGACCAGGTGAAGAACGTTTCGGGACGTAGTATGCTGAAGACGACCACCAGGACGAGCAACGCCACGATCAGCCCGTAGCGTTCGGCCAGATCGATGAAGCGCGGCCCGTGCGACGGCGTCGCGTTGCCCTCGGTGGCGACCTTGGCAGCGGCGGCGGAACTCTGTGTCATGCGGCAAGTCCATAACAGCACTCGGTGATGGCGTGCTTCGAGAGCGTGGGAGGAGACAGTTCGGCGGCAATCCGGCCGCGCCCCAGGACGATCACACGATCGCAGATCTGCGCCAGTTGCTCGGCGTCGGAACTCGCGCAGAGCACGCATGCGCCGGTCGCCGCGGCGTCGCGAATGGCCTGATAAACGGTCTGCCGAGCGCCGACGTCGACGCCCTGGGTCGGTTCGTCGAGCAGGATCAGTTTCGGGCTCAACTGCAACCATTTAGCCAGGATGACTTTCTGCTGGTTGCCGCCGCTCAGGGACGCGAGCGGCAGCGTTGGCCGGTTGGGAACGACGCCGAAACGCTCACCCAGCGAGCGGCTTGCGGCCAGCATGGCGCGGCGGCGCAGCAGGAACGGGCGGAACCGACTGACCAGCGCGGGCAAGGTCATGTTATCCACGATCGGCAAGACACCGACACCGCCAGCCACCGGCCGGTCGCCGGGGATGAGGACCAGCCCTGCCTTGATGGCGGCCGCGGGTGTCAGCGCCGTCAGATCGATCGGCGCCGAGTCGAGGACCAGTCTACCGCTCGTTGCCTTCAGTGCACCGTAGACGAGATAGGGCACTTGCTCGTAGCCGGAGCCCAGCAGGCCGGTCAGGCCGACAATCTCTCCGGCGCGTAGGGCCAGCGATATCTCCGCGACCTGGCCACCGGCGAGATTCGTGATCGTGGTCGCGACCGGGACGCTGCTGGCTGCCGCTGATCGCGACGGCTGCGTTGTTAACTGGCGGCCGACGATCATGCCGACCAAGGTCTCGCGGGTTGCGCCCGCTGTGGTCAGCACACCCGCGACCTGACCGTCGCGCAGCACCGTCGCACGGTCGGTGATTTCCAACACCTCATCGATATCGTGGGATACGAAGATCACGCTTGCGCCGTTAGCGACTACGCGGCGAACCAGGGTGAACAAACGATCGACATCGGTACGAGGAAGAAACGGCGTGGGCTCGTCCAGCACCAGCACGCCGTGGCCGACCCTGGCATGACCGGCCGCGATTTCCTCGACGGCACGGACGATCGCCACCAGCGCGCGTTCGACCGACGACAGGCGGGACAGGGGCACACCGGGATCGATATCGAGCCCGTATCGTTCGAACAGGCGGCGGGCAGCGGCTCGCTCCTGCGCCCAATTGATCGCCCAGGGATGGGCGAGGCCGCCGTGCCCGGACAGGCGCGTCAGCAGCAGGTTTTCGAGGACGGTGACTGGCGGGATGAGACCGAGATGCTGATGCACGAAGGCAACACCGAATGGCCGGACGCCGCCCGGCGGAAGTGGAAGCGGCACATCGTGCCCGGCGATCCGCAGCGTTGCTCCGGGATCAGGCGCGTGGAACGCGGCGAGGATTTTTATCAGCGTCGACTTGCCCGAGCCGTTCTGGCCAAGCAGGCCGTGCACCTCCCCGGGTGCCACCGAGAACGCCACATCGCGCAGCGCCTGTTGTCCGCCAAAAGTCTTCGACAGGCCGGTGAATTCGAGCGCCGGAGCGATCACTTCAGCTTCCAAAGCTTCTCGTATCCGCCGATATACGCCTTTCCATATCCCTGGGACAATTGCGGCGGCTTGCCCGCGTCATCCGCGTTGTGACTGTCGAAGATGTAGAACGGGATCTTGGGATCGTGAATCTCCGGCAGCTTGCAAAGGATGCGCATCTCCGCGTCGATGATGGCATCGCCGATCCAGTCGAGGTTCTCGCCAATGTCCATCTGGACCCGGCCGTCTTGGATCAACCCGAGGACGAAGGGGGTGCCGTTGAAGGCGTCGATCTTGACGCGATGGGTCGCGTTCGCGGCGATGACGGCGGGAACCACGAACTGCGACATGCTGTCATAGATAACGATGATGTAGTTCACGGTGGGATCGCTCAGCAGCGCCGACTGCACGTTGGGCGTGATGCGGGTGCCCCAATCCACGACCGGGAAGTTCATCACCTTGGTTTTGCAGTGGTCACAGTGTGTCAGTTCGGCATTGATACCGGCGACCATGCTCTCGGTGGAAAGCGGGCCGCTGGAGATCAGCACGAGCGCGTTCATGTTGCCCTTGGTCTGGACAACTGCCCAATCGACGAGCAAAGAGCCCGCCTTGAAATAGTCGATCGGGATGTCGGCGGCTGCATATTTCCGCACCTCGGCGGATTGTTCCTTGCCGTTGTAGTGGGAGGGCACGACGGGAATGCCGGCGGCGCGGGCCGCGCGGACCTGGGGCACCAGCACGCGGGGATCCGTTCCGGCCAGCAGGTCGATCAGGCTAGCCTTCTGGTTTATGGCGGCGTTCATGCCCTGCACCCACTGCGAGCTTTGACCCTGGTTCTCCCACACCGTGAACTTGAACCCGACCTTCGCGGCGGCCGCGCCCATCGCTTTCTCGATGTTGGCGGTGAACGGGTTGGCCGAGGAGACCGGAATGCTGAAGATGGACTTGCCGGCCATGCAGGCCTTGGCGTCGAAGGCCGGCCCCGGGGCCACGAAGCTCGGCTTCTCGGTGAAGGGCTTGAGCTGAGCCTTGAAGTAGCTCAATCCATCGGCTCGGGCGGAGCCAAAGGTCAGCACCGCGGCAGTCAGCGCAAGCGCTGCCAACATCCACTTCGTCATATCAACGTCTCTCCCCCTACCTGGCTGGTTTCGTCCTGGTCAGCAAACGCTATGCCAACGCCTGCGGTCTGGGTATCCCAGAGGGTCGTCACGGAGCTGAGTGTTGGTTCCGTTGCCGCACAGGGGAGAGTGGCGCGCATGCTGGCAGAGCCATGCGAACGAACCCTCGGCGGCGCCTGGATAGGCGGTAGTGGTGGCCGGACGGAATCATCGATCCCAGCCGTTGGGCGAACGGCGCTCGAATAGGGACCAAGCACGAGAGCCGTGAATTGCGGAAATCACTGAAAAGCGCGGGGCTGGGGCGACGACTGACGACGGTGGGCACTATGTCCGCTCTATAGCCTATCGCAGGCAGCGTCACGCTTGTGGTAGCGCCGTCCTTCCGGGGAAGATTTCCGGAAAACACGGGAACTTCGACGAGAGCAGCCAAACCAAGTCCTTACTCGTCAGTCACCGCAGGGATGGCGCGCCGAGGTGTGGTGAGGGTCGAGAAGCGGTATCGGGATGGGAGACAGGTGCATCGCCGTGCTCCGTGAACAGACCGGCGGGTTCCGGCGTGAGTGCTTCCCACGAGCGACAGCGAGATTTACGGAGGGCGCGGTGTGTTGCAGCATATGTGTGAGCATGGTCAGACGTTTGGCGCAATCCTCCAGATTGCGGATCTTCGCGCCGGAACTTACCGATCACGGCCTGCTGATGGATAACGCCTCCTTGGATGTTAGATGGTTGATGTCGGACGGTGAAGGGAAGCGGATGGGACCAGCGCTGCGCTAAATCGGTGTGAGGGGGCGCGCAGTGCCTTTCGGCGACCAGGTAACAGGTTGATTGCCCGGGTCATAATGCTGTGTTGACCCTAAGCGGGTTGGACAGATAAGTCCGCCCGAGGATAGCGTTGCCGTTGGGCGGGACTTGATGCGTGCTGGTTGGGGATGGAGTTCCCCAAAACCGCCCGCCAGGGCTGATAACTCCTGCCGTGAGGGATGCGGTGGGATGCTTCCTTATCCTCCGCATTCGCGATATTCGGCGGCGGCGGGACACATGGAGAAAGCCTGGCTGGCTCCCACCTTTTGGAGTGGTCTCTCGCTGCACGCCTTATGCGGCCCATCCGGATGGCAGTCATTGTGGTGGTGGAGATGATTCCGGCTGGCGCAATTTCGTGCAACATCATCGGCCTGCCGAATGCGCGCTGGGTTACTTTCCCCGCGCTCCGGCCCGAGGGGCGTTGTGCGAAGGAGGCGGTGCGGTGCCTGGGGTGATCCTCACCTTGCTTGAGCATCCGGGCATGTCTCCTGGCTTGGTGGCTGCCTCCGAATGTCTTGCAGATCTGTTCGGCGGTGCAAGCATCGACGTCCTGGCCGTGCGCGTGCCCCCTGAAGCGACCATCCTGCCCAGCGAGGAGGTCCTTACTGAACGCCGGGCCGCTGATCTCAGGGCGCGTGAGCAAGTGCGCACCGCGGCCCTGCGCAGGGATTTCGATCTCTGGGCCGCCAGGACCGGCAGCAACGTCATTGCGGCCAACTGGTGCGAGTTGGAGGGCCCGGTCGATGCTGTCCTGAAGAAACGGGGCAGCCGGTCGGACGTCATCGTCCTGCGGCGCCCGACCGAAACCGGCCGTCTTCCGGCCCGGCAGGAGATTCTGACCGCCCTGTTTGAGACCGATCGGCCGGTTCTTGTGGTACCTCCCAATTCCTCAGCCCCACTTGGCCACCGCGTGGCCATCGCCTGGCGCAATGACCGGCCCGCGACCAGGGCCGTGCTCTCCGCCCTGCGCAGCCGCGCCAGGCCGGATCGGGTCTTCGTACTGGCGGGCGCGCGCCAAGGCGCACCACCCCCAACGATGCCTGACATCCTGCTGGAGCATGGCGTCCAGGCCGAACTGCATGTACTGCCGGTCGGCGGCGGGGTGTTCGGTGAGGTCCTGCTTGCGAAGGCGCACGAACTGGGTGCCGACCTGCTGGTCCTGGGCGCATATCAGCATAGCCCGATGCGGGAACTGATCCTCGGCGGCGTCACACGTTTTATGCTCTCGCATGCCGACCTTCCCATGCTGATGCGCCATTGAGGGAGGCCACGACCATGTCTGAGGTGATCCTCGTTGTGCTACAACGCCCCGACACCGCCACCGACCTGCTGCTGGCGGCCGAGCGGTTCGCGGCGTTGGCCGATGGCGCCCGCCTGAATGTCACGCCGGTGACGGACGAGGCATCTCCCGCGCTGGAGGCATGCTACAAGGACTGGCTTGCTGGTCCGCATGCTGCGGCCGTCGCAGCCAAGTGGAACCCTGTTGTGGGAGACGCTACCAGCGCGGTGGAGGAACGAGGCACCCGCGCCGACCTCATCGTGATCGCTCGGCCTGCCGAGGATGACGACCACGGCATCCGGCAGATCTTCCGCGCGGCACTGCTCAAAACCGCCCGCCCGGTCCTGGTGGTGCCGCCCCGCAGGCTGGCGCGACACGATTTCGGCCGCCGGGTGGCGATTGCGTGGCGGCAGGACGAGCACACGGCCAAGGCGGTTCTGCCGGCCCTGCGCTACATCGCGCGTGCTGAACGGGTGTTCCTGCTGGCTGGAATGCGCAAGGACGGGGCGCCAAACGTGCCGGAAGTCCTGACGTCACATGAAGTGCGCGCTGAACTTCATGTGATGGGCATAGGGCCAGGGGCATTCGGAGCGGCGCTGTTGGCGAAGGCCCATGAGCTAAGCGCCGACATGCTGGTCATGGGAGCCTACGCAAACGGCCCGTTGCATAATCTGGTTTATGGCGGGGTGACTCGGTTCATGCTGCAGCACGCGGACCTTCCGGTGCTCATGCGCTACTGACCACCGTTACTGACCACCTGGGGGGAGTGTACCGCACAGGCCGCGGACCTCGGCCCGGCGGCTGCGTGGCTCATGGCTTACCAGGAGATTTCAGTATCGTTCAGGGTGCCATCTGGACCTGCCGGACGAGTGCGACGGCGAGGGTTGAACGCGTACACCCGCAGCGCTTCGAACGGAGAGACGAGCCTCGGACGGCCTGGCTCGGTCACCCTGCCGCTGCCAACTCGGATCCGCAGGTCCACGTAGACCCCCTTCAGCTCGAACTCGGACCGCCCTTCGGCCATGACGGGGAGTGGCGCGCCAAGACCGGTGGCGTACTCGATGTGGGCCCTGCGGTAGAGACCGCGCAACTCGTTACGATGGGCGATAATGCCAGCTAACACCTTCTCGGGAATGCTCCCGTATGCGCGCAGGGACAACACCAGGCACAGCTCCATGAGGTGGTTATAATACCAGCCGCCCGACGCGTTGACTCGCCTCTGATTTGGAGCGACGCGGAGACATGCGATTTGGACCTGTTTAGGCATGGAGACCTGAACATGGCGGTTGCGATTACGCGGGACGATCTCTCGGCCTCTGAATTGCGCCAGGCGGCAGCACGCTACGGTGACAGCACGCAGGCGCGGCGTGCGCTGTCGGAACGCGCGCTCCACCTGGGCGAGGCTCTTGTAGGCCCGCACCGTGGCGGCGGCATCCGCCTGCTGTGGCGGAAGGCTGGTGCGCAGCACGTAGAACCCGTCGAGCCGGGCCTCATCGGCGATCGCCTCGGTTTTGCGGGTAAAGCTGAACGCATCGTCGGTGATGGTCAGCGCGAAATGCTTGGCCATTTTCCGCTTGCCCATGACCGCGCCGACCGCCTTGCCAATCGCGCCGGCCCCGCGCAGCGGGTTCTTCTCGCGCTCCACCCGGGCCTGGACCTTGCTCAGGTCCGCCTCGGTGAGCGCCAGCAGTTCGTCGCGCTTGCGCCGTCGTTCCTCGGCCAGCAGCGGGTTCTTGCACACCACCAGCCGCTCGTCCGGATAGTCCGGGCTGCTGATCTCCGCCATATCACGTGTGTCGAACAGGGAGAATTGCAGCGCGCCGGCTTCTGCCAGTTGCTGGATCGCCGGACCACGCAGCGCGGTGATCCAGTCGAGACCGGCCGGGCGCAGGGTTTGCTCGATCCGTGCGGTGGTGAGCATGCCGCGGTCACCGACCAGGACGACGTGGCGCAGCCGGAAGCGCTGCTTCAGCTTGGCAACCTGAGCCGCGACGGTGGCCGGATCGGCAGTGTTGCCCTCGAACACCTCGACCGCGACCGGACAACCTCGCTCGCGTGCTCGCTCGCCGTCCGCCGCACACATCAGGCCGATCACCAGCTGCGGCCGGTCACCGCGGCTGTCGCGGCTGTAGCCGTGGCGGGCCAGAGGACAGCAGCGTCCCTCGAGGTAGGTGGAAGTGACATCGTAGAGCACCAGCATGCCGTTCCTGAGATGACGGCGGGCGAGGCTGTTTTCGATGAACGCCTGCTCGCTGCCGAGCCAGTCGAGGGTGGTGTAGATCTCGCGCGCGGTGACGCTGCCGAGGCCAAGCGTCTCGCCCAGCGAGTGGCTGGCGGTGGCGGTGTCGAGCATCCGCGCTGTTGCCAGTTTCGCCGCCGGGTCGAGCAGCCTGGCGACGATGAGAGCCAATGCCAGATCGCGCCTGCGCTGGGGGGCACGGCGGGGCAGCAGATGGTCGAGGCCGATGCGCCGGGCGGTGGTTAAGGCCGCCAGCACGTGGCCATGCGGGAGGGAGCGGCGGATTTCGAAGCCGTTGCTGCCGATCGGGGCCAGCTTGTCGCCACGCAGCACGGCGCGGAACAGCTCGATCCGTTCGCTGGGCCAATCGGATAGATTGGCCAATGTGCGGTTCTTGGTCTTGCCGGCTTCGCGGTAGCTTTCGCGCAGCAGGACGGCGGGCGGGGAGCCTCGGTTGGGAATGGTTGCCACATACATGCGCGAAGAGCATCAGACCGATTCGCGTCGTGTCAAGTATCTTTTGGCATATTACATGACTGCTAACTTTATCATAAATGTGTTAAATCAGTATTTTGATCTCAAAACCGCGCAAAATTCGGTCTGGCCTAAGCAACTCACATGCGGTCCGGCCCCAAGATGGACATCGGCGTGCCGAAGGCCGATCAACTCGGACGCCTGCAGGCCTGTCTGTGCGGCAAGCCCCGAGTAATCGCGCCGACCCGTCCAGGTTGTCCCGGCTGGATCAGTGAGCAGTGCGTCGACTTCCGCCCTCGGTCAGGAAAGTCACAAGCCGGCAGTCGAAACGTTTAGGAGCAATGGCGAGCACCTGCTCGTCACAGCGGGATGCTCAGGGTGACGAAGTGCCGCGTATCGGAACAGCGAGCGAATTGCGGGGAGCCGAGCGTTACGGGTGCGCACACCATTTTCCTGCTGATGCTTCAGATGATCGAGGAACGCGCCGACGAGCTGGGCATCGAGGTCGTCGGTGTCCACTTTTGATGGCGCCATCTTTTGTCTCGCCGACGCGAACACCAGCCGCCGCCGTAGGGTGTCGCGGTATGCAGCGAGGGCATGCGGACTGGCTTGGCGCTGAGTTGTGTGCGTCAAGTTATGCAAAAGCGGCAATCGGTTTGCGGAATGATGTTTCCTTGTTCGGTTGAACGGCGTTTCCTCGTTCTTTAATCGCTGAGATGTTTGCAAGCCAAAAATGCTGCTTTTTTGTTCGGCTTGAAGCCCCGCTTTTCGTCCCGGCCCATGCGCGTTGTGTTCGCGTCGCGCGGAGATTGGGTCAAGACGGGCCGCAGGCCCCCGCGCAGCGGCGCGTAGCGGTCTTGACGCAAGCGAGCACGGCGCGAGGCTGAGGTCAGGTCGGGCGGCATCGCTGCCGGATCATGGTTCTTTCCGCGGTCTGCCCGCACAGCGCGCAGGCAGCCGCAACATGGTGATCCGGCTGGCCGGTGCTCCTAATGTCCCGGGCGCGGTCACCGCTGTGATGCGGGCCGCCGCGAAAAAAGCGGAGCCACCGAGCCTCGTCCCGGCAGGGACACCCTCCCGCCCCTCAGCAGGGCGGAACTATTGGCGGCTCAGGCGCGGGCGGGAAGCCCGGCGCACTCGAAGTCGCGATCATTCTTCCAGACGGCATGCATGATGACGGCGAGCTTGCGAGCCACGGCCACGGTGGCCCGACGCAGGCCGACCCGCGCTACCAGAGCGCGTCCCCAGTCTCGCAGCGCGCTGTCGGTCACCTTGCGCGTCAGAATGGCATTCGCCGCCTGGAAGATAGGCGCGCAGAAGTCCGTCTCCGCATTGGAGATGCGCCCAGCGCAGCGCGCAGGCAGCCGCAACATGGTGATCCGGCTGGCCGGTGCTCCTAATGTCCCGGGCGCGGTCACCGCTGTGATGCGGGCCGCCGCGAAAAAAGCGGAGCCACCGAGCCTCGTCCCGGCAGGGACACCCTCCCGCCCCTCAGCAGGGCGGAACTATTGGCGGCTCAGGCGCGGGCGGGAAGCCCGGCGCACTCGAAGTCGCGATCATTCTTCCAGACGGCATGCATGATGACGGCGAGCTTGCGAGCCACGGCCACGGTGGCCCGACGCAGGCCGACCCGCGCTACCAGAGCGCGTCCCCAGTCTCGCAGCGCGCTGTCGGTCACCTTGCGCGTCAGAATGGCATTCGCCGCCTGGAACAGATAGGCGCGCAGAAGTCCGTCTCCGCATTTGGAGATGCGCCCAGCGCAATCGACATCACCGGATTGGTAGCGCCGTGGGGTCAAGCCGAGGTAGGCGCCGACTGTGCTGGATCGTCTGAACCGTTCCGGGTCATCGATGACGGCTACATAGGCCAGCGCAACGATCACACCGACCGCCGGGATGCTCATCAGCCTCTGTGCGGCAGGTTCAGCCTTGGCACGCGTGAGAAGCTGCCGGTCAAGGATAAGGATCTGCTCGCGCAGACTTTGCCAGACCGCAAGCATCGGTGCGGCGATGGCGCACAGGGCCGGGTTGTCGCCGCAGACCTCTCGAACGCGGGAGGCGAACAGCCCACCGGCGCCTTTGCGGACCACGTGCCCGAACGCCTTCAGCAGGCCACGCAATGTGTTGGCAATCGCCTGGCGCTGCGAAACCAGTTGCGCACGAGCAACCAGTACCAGCCGTAACGACTGCGCGTCCATGCTCTTGATCGCGATCTCGCGGAACCAGCCGGTTCGCACCACCTGCGCCAAGCCGTGCGCGTCGTTGGCATCAGTCTTGTTGATCTGCACGCGCAGAGCAGCCTTGGCGTGTCGCGCATCGAGGCAAACGATTGGCACATGGCGAGTGCGCAGGGCCCGGGTCAGAAAGTTCGACAGCAACCCGGTCTCCAGCCCAGCTCGAACGACATGGGGCGCATGCTGGCGGATTGCCACGGCTATGGCATCGGGATCGGTGGCGCATTTCCCGGGTGTGTCCCAGGTGGTGGTGTAAGAGCTGTGGGTAAGTGGCGCGCCGGACCGACCGTCCAGAGTTCTGGCGGAGGCGGGCCACTTATCCACAGCGGTGGTCGTAGCGCTGGCTGTGCTCGGCCAGCCAGCCCTTAGGGGCCCCGTTTTCGCAGTCTTGCTTCTCTGCTCCGTCCCGCGGGACGATGAATTCCGGTTCCAGCGGAACGACCTTGTCGTGCCTCGGTGCGACCAGCATCGCCGCCCGCATGGCATGGTAATATCCCGTGCCGCTCTGGCCTCTGACCCGCGTCCAGCAATGATGTCAATGGATTTCCCGCAAGCGGTGATACTCGGTGCCGTCAAGCGCGATCAGCACGTGTCCGCCGAGGCGGCGGAACACGTCGAGACCACTGCCGAACCCAGCCGGGCCGCGCGACAGTCGCGCCGAACACCGGGAGCAGGAGCGCCAAGGAGGCTGAAGCAAGTCGCGAATGCGATTGTCGCTGGGGACTTGAGCGATGCCGAACAGGCTGAGAGCACTTAGAGCGGCCGTGGCCCTGCTCGAAAGTACCCTGATGGGACAGAACGAGGCGCTCTGCATGAAGAACACCGAGAAGGCCGCCATGCCGATGTCGCCGATGCTGTAGGCGGTGTTCGCGCCCCGACGCTTGTCCGGGAAATCGGTCCAAGCAGCCTCGCAACGATCCCAGCGGCGACTCGAGCGGGCTTACGCGCCCGAATCCGATCGTGGGCGTTCCTGACGAATCCGCTTTTTGATGGGGAGAGACCGTTTATCTTACATGTTGCATTTCGGACTCACTGCCGTTGCAGCGGGTGCAACTCAAGTGCATTGAAGACCGCTCAATGGAAGACCGCTCAATGGCTTGACCATGACGGACCCATCTAGTACCCTGACAAGCACAGTGTCCGTAGGTTCCGCGCCCAGCGAAGGATTAGGCTCATGGCTAAATCGAATACCATTCAAATCAAACTGGCATCGACGGCCAATACGGGCTTTTTCTATGTCACAAGGAAGAACGCCCGCGCCCAGACCACAAAGTTGGAGTTTAGCAAGTACGATCCTGTCATTCGCAAGCATGTCGCGTTCAAGGAAGCCAAGATCAAATAGCCTCCACGGTTCAAGCTATGTCAACCTAATTGCGCATAGTGCTATAGGGCGCGGTGTTGGCAACGATCAGCGATATCTGGTGGACGAACCGAGTTTGGTTAATTTGCCGCCTTTCTTGCGCGGCGCTCGCGGGATGCGCGACCGCCTGCCCACCCTTGAACGACTTAAAACTGAATGTCTCGTAACCTCCTACGATCCCACCCAACGACTAGTACCTCGTCACAGTGGTTTTGACCGGTTGAGCGTATCCCGGATGCAGCTCGGGCAAGAGGGAGTGTTCGATCAGGACGACAATGCTTCGGGGATGCCCGGCCTGCGTGAAATCAGCGCCGCCTTTTCGAGGCTCAGCACGATCTGGTGAACGCTCGGCGGTGTGACCCGGAAGAATCGGATCATGTCCGCCTCCGCCGGCGGGCGTCCGTTCACCAGCGTGTAGGCGTGAATAAACGCCAGATACTGGCCCTGCTTCGGGGTGAAATCTCGTCGCGAATTAGCGGCTCGATTCATCGTGGTCCTCATCAGCGGGGGATCAGTGATGAACATACGATACCGGGTCGATCTGAGCGAGGCGGAGCGCGCCGAACTCACGGCGTTACTCAATGGCGGCAAACATGCGGCGCGCAAAATCAAGCGGGCGCAGATCCTGCTGGCTGCCGACGCCGGGGTCAGCGACGAGATGATCGCCAGCAGCCTCTCGGTTGGCGGATCGACGGTCTACCGAACCAAGCACCGCTTCGTGCAAGGCAACCTGGACCTGGCACTCAGCGAGGAGGCCCGTCCTGGGGCGGCCCGCAAGCTCTCGGGCAAGGAGACGGCGTTGCTGATCGCCACCGCCTGCTCCAACCCGCCTGAGGGACGCAAGCGATGGACGCTGGATCTGTTGGCTGGCGCGATGATCCGATTGACCGAACATGAGGGGCTGTCGCGTGAAACGGTGCGACGGCGCCTCGCCGAGGACGATCTGAAGCCGTGGCAACGGGACATGTGGTGCATTCCGCAGGTCGATGGCACCTATGTCGCGCGGATGGAGGATGTGCTCGATCTTTACGCCGAAGCGGCGGATCCGAAGCGCCCGGTGGTTTGCTTTGACGAAAGTCCGACACAGTTGATCCGCGAGGTGCGCGAGCCGATCCCCGCCGAGCCGGGCCAGCCGGAGCGCTATGATTGTGAATACCACCGTAATGGCACGGCCAACTTGTTCGTGTTTCTCGATGCCCACCGGTCGTGGCGTCATGTGAAGGTGACAGATCAGCGAACCGCGCAGGATTTTGCCGCCTGCATGCGCGATCTGGCCGATATCCACTATCCGGATGCGGACCAGATCCGGGTCGTGCTGGACAATCTTTCGACCCACACCGCCGGGGCGCTCTACGAAACCTTCCCGGCACCCGAGGCACACCGCATTCTTCAACGCCTGGAGTTCCATTACACGCCCAAGCACGCCAGCTGGCTGAACATGGTGGAGATCGAGATCGGCGTCTTGCGCGGTCAGTGTCTGGACCGCCGCATCGGTGAGCGAGCGGTCCTCAACACCGAAGTTGCAGCATGGCAGCACCAGCGCAATGCGTCGGGGGCGCGCATCAAATGGAAGTTCACGACACAGAAGGCGCGGGTCAAATTGGGCCGCGCCTATCCGGACACCGCGAAAGAGTCAAAATCACTGTGACGGGGTACTCTCATGTTCGCCGTTTCAAGTAGCAGGTACGGAAATTCCTTGCCCGTCCTTCAAGCTGTTCCGCATGGCCGCCTCTGAGCAAGGCAGGAGGCACGATCATGAAACGACGGTTGATCATGCTCTGATGCGCGGGTTGGATACCGCCGGACCTGTGATGCGTCGCGGAGCGTCCTCGGTCTAGTGGCCAGCGTCGGATGAAATCCGGCTGATAGTACCTTCGAGGGTTCTCCTGCCGTGACCATGCCCCCAGCCATGCTCAGAATTGGATGTACTGTGACGTGTGGCGCCTCCCTTGGAATGGATCGATATCGAGCATCGCGTTCACGAAGCCGCGGACTGTATTTGTTTCGCAATTGCCCAGATGAAGCCCACCAGCTCGCGCGCGATCGCGGCCGTGATCACCGTCGGCAGCTTTCCGGCGCGGGCGAGCGTGCGGTAGCGCCGGCACAACCGCTCCTGCGCCTTCCATGCGATGTCACGGATCGGTTTGGCCAGACGCTCCTGGCGCAACAGTTGTTCGCGGCTGATCCGTGCCGGAAAGCGATAGCTCCATGCCGCCTCGATCAGCATCCGTCGCGCCGCGCCGTTACCGGCCTTGGTGATCCCACCCTGGCGGCGTGTGCGGCCGCTGGAGTGTTCGGATGGCACCAGGCCAAGATAGGCCATGAGTTGGCGTGGATTGCTGAAGCGGGTAATGTCGCCAAGCTCCGCCATCAATGTGGCCGCGGCCACCAGGCCCACGCCGCGCAGCGCTTGCAGCGCTTCGACAACCGGTGCGAGAGACCACTCCGGCAAGGCGGCTTCGATGTGGCCCTCCAGCCGATCGCGCCGAGCCGTCGCCGCCTCGATGGCCGCGATACAATCCTCCAGCACGATGTGATGATTCGGCTGATCGAACTTCAGGCTGCTCAGCCAGCGCCGGTGCAGCAACGTCCAGGCCGGGCGATGATAATGATGGCCGTGACGCAGCAAAAAGCCTGACAGTTGCTGGCGGGCTCGGCGCAGGCTGCGCACCGCCGCCTGACGCGCACGGACCAGATCACGGATCGCTTCATGCGCCTGATCGGGCACCCAAACCGCGGTCAGTTCGCCCGCGCGGTGCAGCTTGGCGAGGTTGATCGCATCGCGCCGGTCCGTTTTGATCCGATCGCCCGGTTTGCGCGGGATCAACGACGGAGCGACCACGGCACAGTCGTGCCCGCTCGCGCTCAGATGGCGTTGGATGCTATAACCGCACGGCCCGGCCTCGTAGCAAAACCGCAGCTCTCTCTTCTTGCCAGTCAGCTTCGCTGTCAGCGCCTTCAAGGCCGCAGGGGTATTGGGGATGGTTCCGTGCTGGCGCACTTCTTCCCGCAAGCCCGCTTCGGCCAACGCTACCACAATCGTATCCTTGTGCACGTCAAGGCCGACGTAGGTGATACACTGTTCCATGACCCGTCTCCTATGCATGAGGCTCTGCGCCGGACCATCCAGCACAACCCTCGAACCTGCATACTGTGAGACGGGTCACCCCGGCCTCAGGCGAACATCTGGTCTAGTTTGTCGCCAGCCAGAGAGGGCAGCGACCTGTGGCAGCAGCGTACAGCGGTTGTCGATTTGGGATGATGCATTTGGATAGTATGAGGTGCGAGATGGTTATGGTCCTTGCGGCATGGGTCTGGCGGAAGCCATGGCTTCGACAAAGCCGCACCAGCAGGCGAAAATGAGATAGGCGGTGAGCGCCGAGAGCATCTGAAAGAGGCTCCATCGGGTTGTCGCCGCGGTCGCAGACTGTATGAAAGACGAACGTTAGCATGTAGCGCGACAAGAGTGATGGCCGGCCATCAGAGCTGTCGCGGGACAGCTAGCAGGTTCAGAGTGGCCAGAATGCTAGTAGGGTGGCGTTTACCCTGCCCAAAGTTAGGTTGTAGCCTTTGGTCTTGAGAGCGTTGGACGTCTCGTTCTCGATCTTCCAGCGGGCGCGTAGGCATGCGGCCAGTTCGGGGATGTTGTCGCGATGCACCGGCAGGTCGGTGACGAAGCTGTTACGGTATGCGATCGTGCCCCTCGAGTTGGTGATCTCAATTTCCAGCCAATTGACGGTTATCGCCTCGGCGCCGCCGCGCAGTGGCATGTCGCATTACCAGCGCGGTAGCGGTGTGTCGCCGTTTATTCGCCGCCGCGAACGCGCTCAACCGGCTCGTCCAACGATGCCGGCGTAAGATTCCTGGCGGGGCGCCGACGTCGGCAAAAACGGGGAAGACCCCGTCCTGGGCTCGATCGGGATCGATCATGAACATGGACGTGGCTGTGGCAAGGAATCGTGTCGATGTCGGACAAAGTCTGGCAGTTGGATAGCCCGCGCGCGGTCTTCAGGTGGCCCCGGTGGGCGAGGAAGCGCTGCCGTTGCGAACCAGGAAATTGCGCCGCTGGCGGACTTTCGGTCGGTGTGGCCGTTCGGCTTCACCAAGACCCCGGACGGATTGAGTCTCTTGCTAAATCAGAATGAGAGTCGCTGGCCAGCGAAACGCTGTTGTGTAATGCACGATGCCTGGCAAGCGGGCAGCGGTTCGGCCGCCGTATGCTCAACACCCGAAGGGTTTCGCTCGATGACGCCATGCATCTCGACCTCTCCGGAACCCGCGGCCTCGGACAAAAGCCAATGCCTGCCACGCCCTTCGCCGCTGCGGCTCGCCGGTAATTGGATCGACGTCTTGGCCCCGCCGGGCTGTCAGCAGGTCTTTTCTTTCACGGACTTGGCGTCGGTCGCCGCCGCTGGCTTGATAATACTCGTGATCGTCTCACGCAGCACGGTCACGCGCAGATTTGGGGCAATTTCCACCTCAATCTCACTTGACCCGATCGGTTTCCCATCTTTGTTCTGGTTCATTGGCACGCGCTGCACTGTACCAACTATGCCGCCGCCGGTGACCACCTTGTCGCCACGCTTTAACGCCGCGAGCATGACGCGCATCTCCTTTTGCTTCTGCTGTTGCGGCCGTATCAACAGGAAATAAAAGACAGCGAAAATCAGGACCAGCGGGGCGAACTGCGTTGCGCTGCCCAAAATGCCCGAATTGTCCTGTGCATAGGCCGGAGAAATGAGCGTTAGGGGGTTCATGACTACACAGGTCCTTCCGGTGAGGCGGGCCGGACCATAGTTTCCGCCCTTCTTGCGTCAAGTACCCCGACTCGCACACCGATGGAACACGCGTTCAGCGATCCGCTGATCCGCATCGCAGAAGCTCTGGGCTCCGAACCCATTTCCGCTTGCCCCGGCTCGAAGGGATGGGATTCGACCTTCCTTGATTGGTGTGAGAGCCGGTCGAATAATCCCCAGAAGTGCCGGTTGAAAATTCCCGGCCTGAACCTCAGGATCCTGGCGAGTAGCCGGTGCTGATGCGCGATGATGTCCCCTTTCTGCTTCGGGGGATGCATCGTTGGTCCGACTTGGGGAGATCGTCATGATCCTTGAACTGCACCGCCAGGGCGTCAGCATCTCGGCCATCGCGCGCCGGGGGGAGCTCGACCGTAAGACAGTGCGTCGCTACATCGCACGAGGCCTGGAGCCGCCGAGCTACTGCCCCGCGTCAACCGCAGATATCGCAACTGCGGGGTTTTGAGCCCTATCTGCGCCAACGTCTGGCGGCGTTTCCCCAATTGACCGGCCGGCGGCTGCATCGCGAACTGCGCGATCTCGGCTACAGCGGCGGTTACACTATGCTCACCGATTTGCTGCGCGAGATCCGGCCCAGTGAGGTGTCACCGTTCGAGGTCCGCTTCGAGACCCCGCCCGGCCGTCAGGCGCAGGTGGATTTCGCGCATTTCCGTACAGTTTTCGCCGACGAGCCCGGCGTCGAGCGGATCATCTGGCGGTTCTCGATGGTGCTGGACCATAGCCGCATGCTGTGGGGCCGCTTTGTGCTGCATCAGGACCTGCAGACGCTGCTGCGCTGTCACGCCGCCGCCTTCGAGGCGCTCGGGGGCGTGCCGGAACAGATCCTCTATGACCGCATGCGCACGGTGTTCAATCGCGAGGATCCCGAGACCAGCCACATCGTCTACAATCGCATACTGCTCGCGTTCGCCCGCCACTACGGCTACCTGCCCAAGGCCTGCAAGGCGTATCGGGCCAAGACGAAGGGCAAGGTCGAGCGCCCGTTCCGCTACATCCGCGAGGACTTCTTCCTTGGTCGGAGCTTTCGCAACCTGGACGATCTCAACGCGCAATTCCGCCAATGGCTCGATCAGGTCGCCAATGCGCGCACCCATGCCACGACCAGGCGCATTGTCGCCGAGGCATTTCGCCGCGGAGCGCCCAGCGCTTCAGCCGCTGACAGCGGGAGCATTCCAGGCTGTGCTGCGGCTCGAGCGACGCATTACCCGTGACGGTATGGTTTCCGTCGACGGCAATCTCTACAGCGTGCCGAACAGCGCGCGTCGGCGGATGGTGGAAGTGCACAGCACGGCCAACGAAGTCCGCATCCTCGAGGATGGCGCCGTCATTGCCGTTCATCCCGTCCTGGATGGCCGCGGCCAGCGTCGCATCATCGCCGGACACCGGACGCTGCCGCCACCGGCCAACAGTCAGACCCTGCGCGACGACCGATCCGCGGCCGCACGCCCGGGCGATATCGTCGCACTGCGGTCACTGGCGTTCTATGACGCCGTTGGCAAACGCCTCGCCGCAAATGATACCGCGGCATGAAGGATCCTCTGCCCCCCGCCGCACCGATCGAACGGATCCGCCACCACCTGGTCAGCCTGCGCATGCCGCGGGCCCTGGAGGCGCTCGATCACGTCGTCCAGCACCTCGAGCGCGGTCAGGCTACCGCGATCGAGGCCATCGAGACGCTGCTCGCCGAAGAACTCACCATCCGCGAAGGCCGTCGCATCAAGGCAGCTCTGCGGATGGCGCGTCTGACGCCGATCAAGACGCTGTCCGGGTTTGATTTCTTGTTCCAACCATCGCTGGAGCGCAGCCAGGTCATGGCGCTGGCCGCGCTCGACTTCATCGATCACCATGAGGTGGTTCATTTCATTGGCCAGTCCGGCACCGGAAAATCGCACCTGGCGATTGCGCTGGGGGTTGAGGCGGTGCGGGCCGGGCGCAGCGTCTACTTCTCCCCACTTGCCGATATCATCGACAGTCTCACCCGTGCTGAGCGCGAGGGCCGCCTGCGCGAGCGGATCCGCTTTCTCTGCCGCGCGTCGTTGCTGATTATCGACGAGATCGGCTACCTGAGCGTCGGCGCCGGTGCTGGCATCTGTTCTTTCAGTTGGTCAACGCGCGCTACGAGCGCGGCGCCATGATCCTGACCTCCAATCGCGGATTTGCCGAATGGGGGAGGGTCTTCGGCGATCCGGTCGTCGCGACCGCACTACTGCTTCACCACGCCGTGGTTATCCACATCGAGGGCGCTAGGCTCCGGACTCAATTAGATCCACCATTTGAAGACAATGGCGAGGGTGACAGTGGCGCGAAAATTCCTCGCCAGTTTGTCGTATCGCGTTGCGACGCGGCGCCAGTCCTTCAGGTGCGAGAAGGCTCGTTCGATGACGTTGCGCCCCTTGTAGGCGGTCTTGTCGAAGGGCGGAACGTTCTTGCGGGTCGGATTGGGTTTGATGACCGGGGTCGAGCCCCGTTCGACCAGAAATTCACGGAATTTATCGCTGTCGTAGGCGGTGTCGGCCATCACCCGCGCGGCCGGCGGTAGCTTGTCGATCAGGCCTTTCGCCGAACGGCCATCACCCATCTGACCGGGTGTGAGATCGAAGCCGATCAGGCGGCCAGAAGTGTCGGCGACGGCATGGATTTTAGTCGTCCGCCCGCCGCGGCTGCGGCCGATCGCCTGCGTCTGAGCCCCCCCTGTTCCGCCGGCCGCACAGCGATGGGCCTTGGAGGTGGTGCTGTCGATGCTCTGGGATCCGGATGCTTCGGCATCTACCAACGTTTCCAGCATCTTCTGCCAGATACCGGCCGCCGACCATCGATTGAACCGATTGTAGATGGTGGTGTGTGGACCATACACCTCCGGACAATCGCGCCAACGGCATCCAACCCGCAAAACATGCACGATGCCGCTGATAACGATCGTGCCCCTTGGCGTGGTGTAAGAGCCTGCGGCTTCATTACGCTCTCCGGCGGTTTGGCCGGTTCGATCAGAGTGCCCCGCCGGGCAGGCTGACGGTGTCAGTATCGCTCAGAGGGGCCATGGTTTCCAGGGTCATGTAGCGGGCTCGTTGGACCGACCATTCATCGTTCTGCTCGAGCAAGACCATTCCCGAGCACGGTAGCCATTGCGGTGGGTCAGGCGTTCGGGATCGGTGGCGCCATGGGCGGCTCCGGTCAGAGTTTCCACCTCGAGTTCCATCAGCCGCTGCGCGGTGAAGCCGATCATCTCGCGCAGGAAGTCTGGATCGGCGGTCTTCTCCAACAGCTCCTTCAGGTCCATGCTCGTCATGGTCATTGTTGGGTCCTTGGTGCGGGTTGTGTGTCGCAACCAAACCTTACCGATGATCCGCAATGACCGCCGCTGTGGAGAAGTGGCCCGCCTCCGCCAAACTCGGGACGGTTCGCTACGGCGGGCCACTCATCCACAGCTCCTACACCACTCCGTGGGACACGACCCTGATAACCTCTCGGTTGCGCTCCGGTTTTACACCGCGCCGGTTCATCGGAATGAGTGGTTCCAACGCCGCCCATTGCCGTCGCTCATCCAGAATTCGTTGGCCAATTATCCTGCTCCTATCAACCAAGGAGCTTGAATCCGATCCCTTCGAGCCGGGGCAAACGGAAATTGGGTTCGGAGCCTAGAGCACCTTCATGGTGACCGGAATCGGCGGAGGCTTGCGAATCGGGTGCCATCCGTGATTCTGGGATTCCGGTGATAGCGAACCGGAGGCTGGGATGCTTTGGCGGCGTGGGAAGTCGTACTCGCAGGACTTGCGGGAACGTCTTTTCGCGGCGGCGGATGATGGTGAAATGGTTACTCATACCAGCCGCCCGACGCGTTGACTCGCCTGTGATTTGGAGCGACGCGGAGACATGCGATTGAAGACCTGTTCAGGCATGGAGACCTGAACATGGCGGTTGCGATTACGCGGGACGATCTCTCGGCCTCTGAGTTGCGCCAGGCGGCAGCACGCTGCGGAGACAGCGCGCAGGCGCGGCGTGCGCTGTCTCTAGCTCTGGTGATGGAAGGCAAGAGCCGGTCCGAGGCGGCGCGCAGCGCCGGGATGGACCGGCAGACGCTGCGCGATTGGGTGCACCGCTACAATGAAAATGGCTTCGACGGTCTGAAGAACCGTCCCAACCCGGGTGCGCCGCCCCGTAAGCTGACGGCCGAGCAGGAACAGCAGGTGGCCGAGTGGGTGCGCCAGGGGGCCGGATGCGGACCGCCACAAGGTCGTGCGCTGGCGGTTGATCGATTTGCGTGACGAGATTGCGGCCGAATTCGACGTGCACATGCACGAGCGGTCGGTGGGCAAACTGCTGGCTCGTCTGAACTTCAGCTGCGTTTCGACACGCCCACGCCATCCTGCGCAGGAGGCGGCGGCGCAGCAGGCGCATAAAAAACTTCGCCGCCCTCGTCGCGGCGGCCATTCCCGAGCACGCCCGCGGCAAGCCGATCGAGCTCTGGTGGCAGGACGAAGCCAGGGTCGGCCAGCAAGGCAGCCTGACTTATGTCTGGGCGGAGACGGGCTGTCGCCCCCGCAAGCCGCGAGATCAGCGATACAAATGGACCTACATCTTTGGCGCCGTCTGTCCCGCCCGCGGGGTTGGTGCGGCACTGATCCTGCCACACGTCAACGTCGAGGCGATGAACCTGCATCTCGCGGAGATCAGCACGCAGATCGCACCCGGCGCGCATGCCGTGATCACGCTCGACGGCCGCTGGCTGGCATCAACAGGGCGGCAAGTTGCGGGTGCCCGCCAACATCAGCCTCTTGCCGCTACCGCCCTACTCGCCGGAATTGAACCCGCAGGAAAACATCTGGCAGTTCCTGCGCCAGAACTACCTCGCAAACCGTGTCTTCGAGACCTATGCAGCACTCGTCGATGCCTGTTGCGAGGCCTGGAACGCGCTCATCGCGACCCCGGAAAGGATCACCTCCATCGCGTCCAGAGAATGGGCAAAAGCGGTCATCGCGTAGGGCTGTTGGTATTATACTAAGAGCCTCGGCCGGTTCCGGTGGCGGAGCTTGCGATCATGCATCGGATCGACCAGCTGCATCTGAACTACCCGTTCGCGGGCAGTCGGATGCTGCGTGACCTGTTGCGCGGCGAAGGCGTGTTGATCGGCCGCGAACTGGTTGCCACGATGATGCGACGGATATCGAAGCGATCTACCGCAAGCCGAACACATCGAAGGCGGCGCTGGGTCACAAAATCCACCCTTATCTGCTGCGGGGACTGGCGATCGAACGGCCCAACCAGGTGTGGGTAATGGATATTACGTCTATCCCGATGGCGCGCGGATTCGTCTATCTGGCGGCTGTGGTCGATTGGTTCAGCCGGTGGCGGCTGTCGATCACGATGGACGTCGATTTCTGCCTCGAAGCTGTGGAAGAAGCACTCGCCCAATATGGGCGGCCGCAGCCTTCACCGGGCTGCTGCTGGCGAACGCGATTGCTATCAGCATGGATGGCCGCGGCGCTTGGCGCGGGAGAACGTTTTTGTCGAGCGCCTTTTGGCGGTCGGTGAAATGCGGTGGTCCCGGTCGTTTGGACAGGTTCCTGGAAGAATAATACCAATCGACTCATGTGCCGACCGTTTTGGCATAGTCGCGCATGGCGATGGATCGGATCCGCTCGGGTGCGGCGATGAGTTTGTTCCAGGCGACGCAACAGGCATCGACGATAGCCTCGTATGTCTCGAAGACGCGATTGCTGAGTTCGTTCTGTCTGAGGAATTCCCAGATGTTCTCGACGGGGTTCAGTTCGGGTGAGTAGGGCGGTAAATGCAGCAGCCCGACATTGTCAGGCAGCACCAGCCGTTTACCGATCCGGTGCCATCCAGCGCCGTCCAACGTCAGCACGGCAAAGGCGCCCTGGCTGACCTGGCTGCTGATTTGTTGCAGATGCAGGTTCATGGCTTCGATGTTGGCGTGCGGCAAAACGAGCCCGCTGCCTGCGGTGAGTAGGCCGGAATATGGTCGATGCCAAGCTGGCTCAAAGCCCGTCCCTGCGTCGCCACCGTCTTCGACACCGTGCCGCCTGCCTCGGGGCGTGAAGAAATAGTGGCTGCCGCGGTCGATATAGAGCGAGCAGCACAGGCCGTGCTTTGCCACTACCTCGCACGATCCCTGGAGGCTCGACCAGCGTGCGCAGTCGGGCGACCGACACGCTGGAACGATCAAATTCGAATGCATCCAGCGTCTTCATTCGCGGCAGTTTCGCCTCATGCAGCAGGCGGGTGATCGCGCGCGCTTCTCGCGCTCGTCCATTTCGGCCGCCAGCAACGCCGCAAGCTAGCCGACATGGGATCAGACGGCCTCCGTGCCAAACCTCGACATACAGCCGATGGACCCGCGCTTCCACCTGAGTGCCCGCGCGGGTTGGCACGGAATAGAAGTTGCTCTTCACCGTCATCACCTAGACGTCAGTCAGGTCAAAGCCTTCCGCCACGCGCAACAGCAGATGGCCCCGCTCCTCAGCTAGCGCGGTGCCGACGTCGGCGCCCCGCCAGCACCCGCGCCTCGTCCGCGCGGGAACCGCTCAGTAGCAACGCGCTCAACGCATATCGAAGGCATGCACGTGCGCCTCCAGACCGCTCATCCATTGTGTCCCCCCGTCGTAGGTGTCTCCGCTAGCCGACCCCGAGAGTAGACTGTAAGAGCCTAAATTAATTGCAGAATGCTCGGTGCTTCCATTGGCTGACCACGCATCTCTGTTGGCCCCCAGCCGCAGTGACGCCCATTGCCCGCAGCATGAACACGCGTTTCACTGGATCCATACGATTGACCGCGTTTATGCCAAAATCTCGGAGTGTACGAACTAACCCAAAATCGGAGCTAAACAGCCGGTCAATCGCGTCAGTCATCGCGAACATCAGCAGATTATCGGGCTGCCTTGCGCGCTGATACCGCGCCAAAAGCGTTCTTCCACCGATGTCCTCGCCTGTCCGAGCGGCTTCGATAATTAGATTTGCCAACGCGATCGCGTCTCGCAAGCCAAGGTTCAGTCCCTGACCCGCGATCGGGTGGATCCCATGTGCCGAGTCGCCCGCCAAAGCCAATCTCGCGCTGATGTACCGATGCGCGATCATCGCCGACAACGGATAGCTCCAGCGTCTCCCCACCGCGAGGACCACACCCAAATGCGTTCCTAAACGCCGGCCCACTTCCCGTGCAAATCTTTCATCATCAAGGGCCATGAGGCGGTTTGCATTGTTCGTGAGGTCGGTCCAGACGACAGCCGAGAGATGCGAGGATCCTCCGGGCTGGGCGTCGACACTTGGCCCCATCGGAAGAACAGCGAACGGTCCGCCCGGGAGAAAATGCTCCAGCGCCACATCACGATGTGGCCGCCCGTGGGCGATTGCGCAAATGATCGCCGTCTGACGATAGGGAATCTTGCAAACCTGGATTGCAGCTCGGTCCCGCAGCGGCGAATTTCGACCCTCCGATGCGACAATGAGTTCGCATTCGATAACAGGGCCATTTTGCAGACAAACTACTGCGCGATCATTTGTGCGTTCCATCGCGGCCGTCGCTGGCGCGAACAAATGCAGCCCGAGCTGTCCCGCAAACCGAGCATTTAGCGCCTTACGTAACGATCGAGCCTCCACCATCCAGCCGAACGGTCGAGGATTGTCGTTAGCCTCCCGGTAATCGAAGTGTAAATGCAAGCACGAGGGCGCGCGGCCAGTCCGCCCATCGCTAACGCGAATGTCACGGATGGGCTGCGGTCGTACGTCCAAGGCATTCCACAGACCCGCGCCCTCGAGAAACGTCCGAGACCCCGCTGCGATCGCATACGCTCGGCCATCGAATGCCGGATTCTCCATGGGCGGCAGCGCGGCCCGGTCAATCAACGCCACCGTGATGCCCGCTTGCGCAAGATAGCAGGCAAGCGTTCCACCAATTGGGCCAGCGCCCACGACGCAGACCTGCACCGACAGAGTGTCCGTCATGTCACCCTGGTGGCTGGGTCGCCGCTCGGTTCCAAGTAGACGCCGGCGGCGGCGGGCCGGCGGCGGGATCCCATCGACCAGATCTCTTCAACCCGTCAGCCACCTCCTTGGGCATATAGGTTTCATCGTGTTTGGCCAACACCTCGGAAGCCCTAAAAACGCCGTTCGATTGCTCGACACCCATCACCACTACCCCCTGCCCCTCACGGAACAGATCTGGGAGGATGCCTTTGTAGACGACCGCAACACTGGTGTGGCCGTCGGTTACCTTAAACCGCACGCCAGCCCGGCCATCTGATGATTTCTGAACTGTCCCCTGCTCGACCAGCCCGCCGAGACGGATTTGCCGCCCGCTGAAACCAGATTTCGCCAAATCGGTCGGTGACATGAAAAATACTAAATTGTCACTAAATGCCGACAAGATGAGCGCGGTCCCGGACCCCAGGCCGACGCCGCAGATCAAAAGGATAAGCAGTCGCCGCTTTTTGCGGGTCACGTCCGTCCTCGATCACGACGAGTGTCGACTACATCAAGCCGGCAGGAGGCTGATCGGATCCGAAACAGCACTTCGACAGAAAATGCCAACGGCACACCAACTGCGATGACGTATGCCGCCACTATATACGGCAGGTGAGTCACGAAAGCACCTTTTTGCAGTTCGCTGATGATGCCTTTGCCATCAGCAGCGAGCGAAGTCTACGTTCCATCACTGCCGCCTGGATGCGAGCCATGGCAATCGCGACAAATAGGAGAGTAAACCCGACGGCGGAGAATAGCAGCGGCCACAGCATGCTCGCCGCTATCGTCGGAGCGCCCGTCAGCCCGATCGACGCCGGCTGATGCAGAGTATTCCACCAATCGACACTAAACTTAATGATAGGCAAATTAACGACACCAACTAGAGCAAGAATCGCCCCTGCGCGATAGCCGCGCGTTGGCTCGTCGAAAGCGCGTACCAGCGCCATGTGGCCGAGATACAACAAAAATAAGACGAACACCGACGTGAGACGCGCGTCCCAAACCCACCAAGCGCCCCAGGTCGGCTTGCCCCAGAGACTCCCTGTCGCAAGACATACCGCAGTGAAACCAGCACCGACCGGCCCGATCTCCGCCGCTGCAAGATCGGCCAGTGGGTGCCGCCACACCAGCGACACGAAACTGCAGATGGCTAGGCACAGATATCCGGCTGATGCGAGCCAAGCGAATGGCACGTGAACATACATGATCCGGACCATATCGCCCTGCTGCCAATCGTCCGGGGCGAAGAACAGACCCCAGATGAGACTCGCAGCAGTCAGCAAACCGCCCGCCCAAAACAACCACGGCAAAACCTTGCCCGAGAGCCGAACGAACCGCCCGGGGTTCGCAAAGCGATGAAGCATCTTTCCCACACGAACTGGTGCAACCAATAAGCGCGCGTGCATTGGCGATCCCTACCCGACTGGCCGGATCTGTAAAAGCATTGTGTATACCCCGAGTTCGTGACACCATCTCGACCCAGGTCCGTGCCGCCAAAAGAGCATGGGGCCGGGGCTTTGAACAATCAAGCCTATCAAGGCTTGCGGTGACATGATCGAGCGGGATGCCCCGCGCCGGGACAAGGTGTACGGGAGGAGATATGACTGGCTACTGGCTGGTGAAGTCGGAACCGGGCGCATTTTCCTGGGAACAACAGCTTGCGCACCGCGTCGAGCCGTGGACCGGCGTACGCAGCCACTTGGCAAGCAACAACCTCAAGGCAATGCGAACGGGAGACCTTGTGTTTTTCTATCACTCTAATGTCGGTAAGCAGATAGTGGGCATCGTGAAAGTGGTGCGCGAAGCCTATCCCGATCCGACAGCTAAAATCGGCGATTGGGTCTGCGTGGATATGGAAGCAGTACGCCCTTTGCCGAAACCGGTCACGCTCGTCGAGATGAAAGCTGACCCGAGCCTCGCCGGTCTGCCACTGCTGCAGCAGTCCCGGCTTTCGGTCATGCCTGTCTCGGAGCCTCACTGGAACAGAATATGCCAACTTGGTGGACTAAAATCCGGCGAAATTGGGTGAAATTTCAGGCGATCGATAGTCCCATTCGGATGCAGGGTAGTCATTGGGGGTTTGTCCTGGATAGTTTTTGAGAGAGAAGAAAATTCCATGGCTGATCGCCGATCAAATCGCGTCCGTTCCATCGAGACCGGGACCGGGCGTATGTTAATGTTCGAGCCGATTAATTTTCCTCCTTAAAACAGGGGCTTCACGTCAAACGTTGTTGAAATGCGGTCGTTTTCGAGATTATGCCTTCAAAGAGACCGATAAGCTTGCATCAAAATTACAGGGCGACAGCAGCGACATCATCGCGTCTCAGCGTTCTTGCAACGTGTCGAACTTAACGCGGCTCGGCGAAGAGAATGTGCAGGCTCGTGGCACTGCTTCGCTTCGTCTGTCGCCCGTTTCCGCTCTTCCATGAGCAATTTTCGCCCCGCCGCCCGCGGCACCGGCCTCCTGATGCCGCCATCGGCGGATGAGAATGGCTGCCGGAGCGGCATCTGGCCAGGATCGCCGTGGAGGTGATCGAGGGCCTCGATCTGCGTGCGATGACCGGCAACTACCGCAGCTCTGGAGAGGCATCCTATCACCCGAGCATTCTGCTGGGACTTCTCGTCCACGGGTTACGCGAGCGGGATGTTTTCCCGCCGCAAACTGAAGCGGGCGTCCGACGATTCTGTTGTCTTCCCGTTTATCGCCGCCAACCAGCACCCCGACCACGAGACGATCGCCACTTTCCCATCGACGTTTCCTTAAGCCGATCGAAGCGCTTTTAGTGCAGGTGCTGGCGATGGCGCGCGAGATGGGCAAGCTGCGGCTGGGCATGGTGGCGCTGGATGGCACCAAGATTAATGGGACGGCACCCGCTTCCCGACACGGGGGAAATGCGAAGCTGGCGAGCGTCAAGCGCAACCACGAGCGGAGCCATCCCATGCAGCCAACAACGATCGGTCTCGACCTTGCCAAGAACGTCTTCCAGGTCCATGCCATCGCCGCGGACGGAACCGTCGTCTATCGCCGCAAACTTCGCCGGTCCGAGTTGCGGAGATTCTTCACCAAGCGAGAGCCGTGCCTGGTCGGGATGGAGGCCTGCGCCAGCGCCCACAATTGGGCACGGGAGCTGGCCGCCCTGGGTTACATCGTCCGCCTGATGCCCGCAGCCTATGTCAAACCCTACGCCAAACGCGGCAAAAGCGACGCAATTGACGCCGAGGCGATCTGTGAGGCGGTGACGCGTCCGACCATGCGGTGCCAGCGAAGAGCGCGGATCAGCAGGCGATCGTGATGCTGCACCGAACCCGCGATCTCCTTGTCCGTCAGCGCACCATGCTTGCCAACACCCTGCGTGAGCATCTCGCCGAATTTGGCATTGTCGGGGCGAGTGGGCTGTGGCAGCTGGAGCCTGGTAGCGATGGCCCGATCGACGCCAGAGTTGCAGCTGCCGAGTTTGGCCCAGGATGCATTGGCTTGATCGTTGCGCAACTGGAAACGCTGGCGGAGCGGATGGTCGCCGCTGAACGGGCAATCCACGCCTGGCATCGCCAGAACGAGGCGTAACGGCGTCTCGAAACGATCCCCGGCATCGGCGTGATCACCGCGAGCGCGGTCGCAGCGTTCGTGACCGACATTGGTGTCTTCTAGTACATCAATTCCGAATTGCCGATCATAATCGGCCTGTGAGCACTTGCCCGGAAATTGCGGCTGGCGGAGGTGGTGGAATAGTACCAACCGAGAGAGATTTTCAGGGAGTGGGGCTTTGGCGCGGGGCAGATGGGTCTATGTCGGCGGACGGGCTGGGAACAAACCGCCGCCGGCCGAGAAAGTAGCCATCACCGCCGCGTGCGAGAAGTTTATTACGGAAGTGCTGAGGCCGCGGTTTCTCCCGGAGATCCGCCCCACTGCGTTCAACTATCCGGTCGCCATCAACGGCAAATGGCATGGCAACAAGTATCGGTTCCTCACTCGCTACCGCTCCGACGACCCTCGTTCATCCGAACCGGAGTTCGAAGCCCCGTTCGCCCGCCTGGAATACATCAGTCGCGATTGCTTCGACCTCTCCTGGCACCGCCACACCGGCGAGTGGTTTTGTCTGTTCCAGCGCCAGTCGCTGGCCGAAGCCTTGCACCTGATCGAAAGCGAGCCGCATTTCGAGCCGTGTTGACCCGACCACGCACGCCGCGCCATCCAACAGCGTTTGGTTACCATCCCGGAAGACGCTGTATGCCGCGCAAAGCCACCACGATGGCGCTGTCCCTGACTGAAGAAGCCCGTTCCACCCTGGCCGCGCTCGCCCGCTCGCGCACTGCCCCGGCGCACCATGTCGAGCGATCGGCCATCATCCTGCACCTTGCCGACCGCTGTGATACCAGCGAGATCGCGGCCACCCTCGGCATCGACCGCCAGCGGGTCACCCGGTGCGTCCGCCGGGTGACGGCTGTGGGACCGCTCAAGGCCATCGACGACCTGCCGCGTTCGGGACGCAAGCCGGATATCACCGAAGCGGCGCGGACCTGGCTGATCGGCGAGGCCTGTGCCAAACCAAAAGATCGCGGGTATCCGCACGAGCTTTGGACGTTACGCCTGTTGGCGGCGCATGCCCGCAGCCACGGGTGCGGCGTGGGTCATGATTGTCTGGCCGAGCTCGCCGCCAGCACGGTCCACGACATCCTGAACCGCCGGCCAGTCAAGCCGCACAAGGTGCGTTACTACCTGGAACGCCGTGACCCGGCCTTCGACGAACGCAAGGCCGAAGTTCTGGAAGTCTATGCAGCAGCGGAAATGCTACGGGCACTGCCGCAAGCGGAACGGCCCGTTGCCGTTGTCTCCTACGATGAGAAGCCCGGCATTCAGGCGATCGCCACCACGGCGCCTGATTTGCCGCCTCGATCGGGCAAGCACGCCACTGTCCAGCGCGACCACGAATACAAACGGCTTGGCACAGTCACGCTTTCGGCAGCCGTCGACCTCGTTACCGGGTTTGTCCACCATGCCGTCACTCAGCGACACCGCTCGCGCGAGTTCGTCGACTTCCTTCGCCAACTCGATGCCGCTTATCCGGCGGGCTCGTTGATCTGCATCCTGCTTGACAATCACTCAGCCCACCGCTCGCGTGAGACCCAGCGCTTCCTCGACAGCAAGCCCGGCCGTTATGAGTTGGTCTTCACCCCAACGCATGCGTCCTGGCTGAACTGGGTGGAGATGTTCTTCTCGAAGATGGCGCGTTCGGTGTTGCGCCGGATCCGCGTCGCCAGCAAAGACGAATTGACCGAACGGATCAAACGCTACATCGAGATGTGCAACGATGTGCCGCTCGTGCCGAAATGGTCCTATGGCATCAGCCGCGAACCGCAGCCGATCGCCGCATGATCGATTTCGGCAATTCGAGAACGATGTACTAGTCGGCTCGACAGTTCGCCGCCTGGCTGGGATTGACGCCAAGGCTGAACGGCACGGGGGGGAAGGTTCAGTTGGGGCGGATCACTAAGGCGGGGGATCGCAATCTGCCGCGGCTGCTTGTCTTGGGGGCGACCAGTCTGGTGCGCCAGGCACGGATCAATCCCGAGAAGGCACCCTGGTCGCGGCCTTGCTCGCCCGCCGGCCGGCGCGGGTGGTGACGGTAGCGGTGCCAACAAGCTGGCGCGAATCGCCCGGGGCCGTGAGAGCCGCGGGGAGAGCTTCCGGCGGAACCTGCCGACTGCGGCCTGACGACAGGAAAGGGCAACCGGAACGAAAGGGGCGCCTGCGCAACGGATTGGCAAGAAGCGATGACGTGATGGCGAACGGTTGAGACCGGAGCTTGGGAAGCCCGATTAACGTGCGGCACTTCGAGTGCGAAAATCCTTAGGGACCGAGCTCGCGGATTCCATCAGGGCCAGCGGCTGTGTGCCGCAACTCAAAGGCCGGACACACGACTGCAACCCGACCGGACCCGAATCGTCAGAAAGTTCTTGCCAGGCGGGCGCCGTCCACACACTACGCCAACGCCAACCTCCACAGCGCGCTGTCGTATGAGCGTGCCGGCTAGACCGAGAATCGAGATGCAACTGCGCGAGGAGGTCGGCGAGCTCACCGCGATGGCGGAAGCGGCTGATCAGGCCGATGGGGCGGATGGGATGTCGATCCCCGAAGAGCTCGCGCGCGTGAGAAGCGCTTGGCCGAGACCGCCCTGGCGCGCGATCATTGAGGCGTGGGGGAAGGAACGCTGGGGCGCGAGCGGGCCGGGCATGCGGCAAAAACAGCGGGCGGCCAAGAGCGCAAAGACCGGCAAGAAGCCGGGAGGCCGCCTGCCGGCACCTCAGGTTGAAGCGCCGGGCGCTGCGGATCAGGTCAAACTGACGGGCGAAGAATTGAGGATCATGCCGGTGGCGACCGGCGGGTTCGAGCAGGTGCTATAATGCGCAGGCGGTGGCGTCGCCGGCAGCTTGCTGATGGTTCGCCGCCGACGTGGTGCAGGCGCCCAACGACAAGCAGCAAGTGCAGCCGATGCTGGGCCAGCTTGCCGCACTGCCCGGCGAACCTGGCAAGGCCGCCACCACTTTGTTGGCGGATACTGGATATTTCAGCGAGACAAACGTCAACGCGTGCGCTGCCGCGGGGATCGGTCCGCCGATCGTGCAGGGCCGGCAGAGCCATTTACCCGCCGCTTGTGGAGCGCACCGCCGCCGATCCACCTGAACCGGAAAACCCGACGCCGCTCGAGGCGATGGTTCATCGCTTGCAGACCAAAGTCGGTAACCCGTCTTCGCGGATTCGACCCCTCAGAATGCGATTTTGGTGTTGGTCGGCACGAGTAAGTATCTGATAAGGCTGAGGCATTTTTGGTGTGGACGGCCAGAATCGGCTGTAGTAAAGGCCTACCCCATTCCCGGCGCGGCGGCCCGGTCGGTAAACTCGGGCCGTTATGTTCCTGCGCAAGACCCAACGGAAGAAAGACGGCAAAACGCACACCTATTGGAGTGTGGTCGAGAACCAGCGCGTGGGGTGTGGCCGCGTGGTGCAGCGCCATTTGCTGTATCCGGGCGAAATAAACGCATCCCAGGCAGCGGCCTGGCGTCGCGCCGTCGAGATTGTCGATGCCGAGACAGGGCATTCTCAGACAGTTTCGTTGTTCCCAGAGGAATGCTGCGATGCGGTGGCACCCGATGCGTCGGTGGTGCAGTTGCGCCTGTCGCAGATGCGGCTTTGCCGGCCGCGGCAATGGGGGCGTGCTGGCTGGCCGGGCTACTCTGGCGTGAGCTGGAGCTGGACCGGTTCTGGGCCGAACGGCTGGCGCCAAGCCGCAAGGGCACACAATGGGATCAGGTTTTGCAGGTTCTGGTCTCGTATCGGCTGATCGCGCCGGGCAGCGAGTGGAAATTGCACCGCGCATGGTTTGGCCAAACTGCCATGGCCGATCTGCTAGTGCAGCATGTCGTTGATTCTGCGGTGGATCTCTGAATCGATGCCTCCGGCAACATCGGAGATGCATCGTGACCGCGCAACAACCTGCCGTGAAGAAGTACATCGTCAAGCTCAGCGGAGAGGAGCGCGAGCGGCTCAAACGGGTTGATCCAAAAGGGTAAGAGCCCCGCCCGGCAGGTGCTGAAGGCACGTATCTTGCTGAAGGCCGATGCCTCGGAGGCCGGCGAAGCCTGGAGCGATGGCCAGATCGCCGAGGCATTGGATACCAGCATCGACACCATCGCTCGCACGCGCCAGCAACTGGTGGAGGGAGGCATCGACGCCGCCCTGACCCACAAGCACTCGCCGAACTCGGCGAGGCCGCGCATCTTCGACGGCAAAGCCGAGGCCAAGCTGATCGCGCTTGCCTGTTCTCTGCCGCCCAAGGGGCGCAAGCGGTGGACCTTGACGCTGCTGGAAACCGCTGTGGTGGAACTGAACATCGTCGATCGCGCCAGTGACAACACAAATCGGGCGGACGCTAAAAAAAACACACTCAAGCCCCACCTGCAGAAACAATGGGTGATCCCGCCGGACGCCAACGCCGCTTTCGTGGCCAACATGGAAGACGTACTGGAAGTCTATCAACGCCCGCATGATCCGGCCTGCCCGGTGGTCTGCCTGGACGAGACCTCGAAGCAGCTCATCAAGGAAACCCGCACACCGTTCCCGGCAAAGCCCGGCCAGCCAGCCCGGCACGATTACGAGTACGAGCGTAACGGCACTGCCAACCTGTTCATGCTGTTCGCCCCTCTGGAAGGCTGGCGGCACGTCAAGGTGACGGACCACCATGCCGCCGTGGACTATGCCCAGGCGCTGAAGGAGCTGTCCGACACGCATTTCCCCGACGCCAGCAAGATCGTGCTCGTGCAGGACAATCTCAGCACCCACAAGCCGGCATCACTCTATGAGGCCTTCCCCGCCCCCGAGGCACGTCGCCTCGTCGAGCGGTTCGAGTGGCACTATACCCCCAAGCACGGCAGTTGGCTGGATATGGCGGAAGCTGAACTCAGCGTTCTGTCGCGCCAATGCCTCGATCGGCGCATCCCCGACAAGCAGACTCTCATCGAGGAAGTCGCTGCTTGGCAAGACAGCCGAAACAAGCATCACACCAAGGCAGACTGGCAGTTCACCACCGCCGACGCCCGCGTCAAGCTCAAAAGGCTATACCCCGCAATGTGAGCGACTCAGAACACTAGAGACTTTCATCGGGGCGCTCCGTTGCGACGGTCTGACCGCGCCCGGCGTGTTCGATGGCGCAATCAATGGCGAATTGTTCCTGGCTTACGTCCAGCAGATTTCGTCCCGACGTTGAAGCAGGGCGAAATCGCCATCATGGATAACCTCCGCGCGCATAAAGTCGCCGGTGTGCGCGAGGCGATCGAGGCCGCTGGCGCCACGTTGCTGTTCATTCCAGCTTACAGCCCCGACCTGAACCCAATCGAAATGGCGTTCGCCAAGCTCAAGGCCCTGCTACGAGCCAAGGCAATCCGAACCGTCGAGGCACTCTGGAACGCTCTCGGCAGCCTCGCCGGCTGCTTTACCCCCGCCGAGTGTGCCAACTTCTTCCGCCATGACGGTTATTTCCAGTCACCATGAAAGTGCTCCTAGTGTTCTGAGTCGCTCACATTGCGGGGTATAGCCTTTTGAGCTTGACGCGGGCGTCGGCGGTGGTGAACTGCCAGTCTGCCTTGGTGTGATGCTTGTTTCGGCTGTCTTGCCAAGCAGCGACTTCCTCGATGAGAGTTCTGCTTGTCGGGGATGCGCCGATCGAGGCATTGGCGCGACAGAACGCTGAGTTCAGCTTCCGCCATATCCAGCCAACTGCCGTGCTTGGGGGTATAGTGCCACTCGAACCGCTCGACGAGGCGACGTGCCTCGGGGGCGGGGAAGGCCTCATAGAGTGATGCCGGCTTGTGGGTGCTGAGATTGTCCTGCACGAGCACGATCTTGCTGGCGTCGGGGAAATGCGTGTCGGACAGCTCCTTCAGCGCCTGGGCATAGTCCACGGCGGCATGGTGGTCCGTCACCTTGACGTGCCGCCAGCCTTCCAGAGGGGCGAACAGCATGAACAGGTTGGCAGTGCCGTTACGCTCGTACTCGTAATCGTGCCGGGCTGGCTGGCCGGGCTTTGCCGGGAACGGTGTGCGGGTTTCCTTGATGAGCTGCTTCGAGGTCTCGTCCAGGCAGACCACCGGGCAGGCCGGATCATGCGGGCGTTGATAGACTTCCAGTACGTCTTCCATGTTGGCCACGAAAGCGGCGTTGGCGTCCGGCGGGATCACCCATTGTTTCTGCAGGTGGGGCTTGAGTGTGTTTTTTAGCGTCCGCCCGATTTGTGTTGTCACTGGCGCGATCGACGATGTTCAGTTCCACCACAGCGGTTTCCAGCAGCGTCAAGGTCCACCGCTTGCGCCCCTTGGGCGGCAGAGAACAGGCAAGCGCGATCAGCTTGGCCTCGGCTTTGCCGTCGAAGATGCGCGGCCTCGCCGAGTTCGGCGAGTGCTTGTGGGTCAGGGCGGCGTCGATGCCTCCCTCCACCAGTTGCTGGCGCGTGCGAGCGATGGTGTCGATGCTGGTATCCAATGCCTCGGCGATCTGGCCATCGCTCCAGGCTTCGCCGGCCTCCGAGGCATCGGCCTTCAGCAAGATACGTGCCTTCAGCACCTGCCGGGCGGGGCTCTTACCCTTTTGGATCAACCCGTTTGAGCCGCTCGCGCTCCTCTCCGCTGAGCTTGACGATGTACTTCTTCACGGCAGGTTGTTGCGCGGTCACGATGCATCTCCGATGTTGCCGGAGGCATCGATTCAGAGATCCACCGCAGAATCAACGACATGCTGCACTAGGTCTTCCAGTGCCCATGCGGTACAGCATCAACGACACGGTGACCGCGCGGTGCTCGACCGTAGAGCCGGGTCATGTTCGTCTTGGTCCAGGTTTCGTCGATGAAGACCAGCTTGCCAGGGTTCAGGTTCGGCTGCTTCTCACGCCATTCGATGCGCGCCTTGGCGACGTCTGGACGGCTTTGCTCGCTCGCCCGAAGAAGCGGCGCAGCCAATCGTTCAGCGGGGGCCTGGTAGGCATTGACGTTGTCTAAAATCCGGCGCCGCTGGGTCTGGCGATCGGGCGCAGCCGCGGCGGGCGGACGACCAAGATCCATGCCGTTGCCGACACTTCTGGCGGCCTAATCGGCTGCGATCTCACGCCCGGTCAGATGGGCGATGTTCGTGCGGCGATGGCTTGATCGACAAGCTACCGCCAGCCGCGCGCGTAGTGGCTGACACCGCCTACGACATTGATAAATTTCGTGAATTCCTGGTCGAACGGGGCTCGATCCCGGTCATCAAACCCAATCGACCCGCAAGAACGTTTTGCCGTTCGACAAGACCGCCTATAAGGGACGCAACGTCATCGAACGAGCCTTCTCGCACCTGAAGGACTGGGGCCGCGTCGCAACGCGAGACCACAAAATGGCGAGAAATTTTCGCGCCAATGTCATCCTCGCCATTGTCTCAAACGGTGGATCTAATTGAGTCCGGAGCCTGGCGCCGCCGCTATCTTCGCCGCCCTCGACAGCTCAATCGCGCTCGCCTTCCTCGGCCGTTATCCCGCCCCGACAGCGCCCGTCGTCTCGGCGAGAAGCGCCTCGCCAGCTTCCTGGTCCAGCACGTTAAACAGCGGGCGTCGTTCGGCTGCAGACTTGCTGGCCCGCCTGCGCGCCGCTCCCCCTGATCTCGCCAGTAACGCCGAAACCGAGGCCAGGGGCGAGATCGTCCGTGCGCTTGGTTGGTGTCCTTGAACGCCTCATCCTCGCAACCGCCAAGCTGTCTTCGCGCATTGAACAAGCCGTCCCTCAACTGCCGGATGACAGGATAGTCATGTCGTTCCGCCGCCCGACGCGTCAATGCCGCACAGATCCTGGCCTAGCTTGGCGACGTGCGCGAACGCTTTCCGACCGAGAATAAGCTCGCCGCCGGGGCCGGTGTCTGCCCGGTCACCCGCGCTTCCAGCGAAAGACGCGGCGTCGTCTTCCGATGGGCTTGCAAGAAAAACCTGAGGGTGGCTCTCACATGTTTCGCCGACAACTTCCGCCATGCCCGCGAATGGGCCGCCGCCATCCACGAAAAGTCAGCACGGTGTAAGCACGCCTACGCGGTGCGTATCCTGGCCCGTGACTAAGTACGCCTTCTCCATTGCAAGCCATAGCTGCACCCCTACCGTACGCCGATGTTCATGCTATGTATTATACCAGCCGCCCGACGCGTTGACTCGCCTGTGATTTGGAGCGACGCGGAGACATGCGATTGAAGACCTGTTCAGGCATGGAGACCTGAACATGGCGGTTGCGATTACGCGGGACGATCTCTCGGCCTCTGAGTTGCGCCAGGCGGCAGCACGCTGCGGAGACAGCGCGCAGGCGCGGCGTGCGCTGTCTCTAGCTCTGGTGATGGAAGGCAAGAGCCGGTCCGAGGCGGCGCGCAGCGCCGGGATGGACCGGCAGACGCTGCGCGATTGGGTGCACCGCTACAATGAAAATGGCTTCGACGGTCTGAAGAACCGTCCCAACCCGGGTGCGCCGCCCCGTAAGTTGACCGCCGAGCAGGAACAGCAGGTGGCCGAGTGGGTGCGCCAGGGGCCGGATGCGGACCGCCACAAGGTCGTGCGCTGGCGGTTGATCGATTTGCGTGACGAGATTGCGGCCGAATTCGACGTGCACATGCACGAGCGGTCGGTGGGCAAACTGCTGGCTCGTCTGAACTTCAGCCACGTTTCGACACGCCCACGCCATCCTGCGCAGGAGGCGGCGGCGCAGCAGGCGCATAAAAAAACTTCGCCGCCCTCGTCGCGGCGGCCATTCCCGAGCACGCCCGCGGCAAGCCGATCGAGCTCTGGTGGCAGGACGAAGCCAGGGTCGGCCAGCAAGGCAGCCTGACTTATGTCTGGGCGGAGACGGGCTGTCGCCCCCGCAAGCCGCGAGATCAGCGATACAAATGGACCTACATCTTTGGCGCCGTCTGTCCCGCCCGCGGGGTTGGTGCGGCACTGATCCTGCCACACGTCAACGTCGAGGCGATGAACCTGCATCTCGCGGAGATCAGCACGCAGATCGCACCCGGCGCGCATGCCGTGATCACGCTCGACGGCGCTGGCTGGCATCAACAGGGCGGCCAGTTGCGGGTGCCCGCCAACATCAGCCTCTTGCCGCTACCGCCCTACTCGCCGGAATTGAACCCGCAGGAAAACATCTGGCAGTTCCTGCGCCAGAACTACCTCGCAAACCGTGTCTTCGAGACCTATGCAGCACTCGTCGATGCCTGTTGCGAGGCCTGGAACGCGCTCATCGCGACCCCGGAAAGGATCACCTCCATCGCGTCCAGAGAATGGGCAAAAGCGGTCATCGCGTAGGGCTGTTGGTATTAGACCAAATGGGCTGAGGAAAGTGTGCGAACAGTCATTTAATTGCTTCGCGAAGACCCTGCTTCGCGGCCTGAGGAGTTGGCGCAGACCGCTCGGACAAGCGACCATGGAGAGGGCGATCATCCATAGATCGCCGAAGCCCTGCTAAAGCGCGATTCCCAAGGCATCTTCTCCTCGCGTTTCTCGCGATGTCGGGCAGAATCAATCCTCTCTCGGTCGGCAATCGCCGATGGAGATGACGAGCCGTTTCCGCGTGCGATTCCACTCGAAGCCGCACTATCCCGCGTGCTATCCCGCGTTGACCCTTTGGTCTGCGCGGTTTATTTAACTGAGCAGTGGGCCGACGCCGCCATTGAATCTTAAGCCGGTACCGATAAAATTGGAGCAATGGGTTGAGAGACGTTCGCGACGCTTTGATGTTTGGCCGCAACTCAGGAGGCAGGTTAGTGCGCCGCCCGCTCTCGCCACACTTACAGATCTATCGATGGCCGGTCAGTATGGCAACTTCTATCCTGCACCGCGTGACCGGTATCGCGCTCGGCGTTGGCACGCTGCTGTTGACTTGGTGGCTCGTCGCGGCTGCCTCATCCGATCCAGCGTTCAACACCGCGCAGTGGTTCATCGGTTCGACCGTTGGGCTGTTGCTTCTATTCGGGTGGACAGTGGCGCTCATCTACCATTTCTTTAATGGTGTGCGTCATTTGCTTTGGGATACCGGAATTGGATTTGACAAGCAGACCTACTATATTTCCTCCTGGGGCGTGTTAGCCGCGACAGCGGTCTGCTCGGTGCTGGTCTGGGTCATCGGCCTGGTGGTTTGGTGAGGATCATCATGGCTGAGACGCGTCATCTTGAAATCATGCGGTCCCCCCTTGGCCGCGCCCGCGGCTTGGGATCGTCGCACGGAGGTTCGCACCATTGGGTCACGGAGCGCATGACTGCCATTGCGCTGGTGCCGCTGACGGTATGGTTCATTTTCTCGGTGGTCCGTCTCGCTGGAGCGTCCCATCAGGCGGTTATCGTTTGGTTGGCGTCCCCACTCACCATGGTTCTGATGCTCATCCTGATCGCGTCAACGTTCCATCATTTGCAGCTAGGCTTGCAGTCAGTCCTTATCGACTATGTGCGTAGCGAATGGCTCCGGCTTCCGGCGGTACTTGCTGTAAAGGCGATATGCCTCCTGCTGGCCCTGACATGCATCATTTCGGTGTTGAAGATAGGGTTCCACATATCTGAGGGACCCATGTAATGGCGGTCGCGATGCCATCGTCGAAGGCCTATGACGTGGTGGATCATACTTACGATGTGGTCGTGGTCGGCGCCGGTGGTTCAGGCCTGCGTGCTACCTTCGGTATGGGGGCGGCTGGCTTGAAAACCGCGTGCATCACCAAGGTCTTCCCGACCCGCAGCCACACGGTTGCGGCTCAGGGCGGCATCGGCGCCGCGCTGGGCAACATGGGCGAGGACGACTGGAGATGGCATATGTACGATACGGTCAAGGGATCCGACTGGCTGGGCGACCAGGACGCTATCGAGTATATGTGCCGTGAGGCGATTTCGGCCGTCTATGAACTGGAACATTACGGCGTGCCGTTCAGCCGAACCGCAGATGGACGTATTTACCAACGTCCCTTCGGCGGGCATATGAAGGATTACGGAAAAGCACCTGCAATGCGAGCCTGCGCGGCCGCCGACCGTACAGGACACGCAATCTTGCACACGCTTTATCAGCAAAGCCTGAAGCACGACGCGGAATTCTTCAATGAATATTTCGCGCTCGACTTGATAATGGACCAGGAGGGCGATTGCCGTGGCGTGATGGCCTGGAATTTGACAGATGGCAGCATCCATCGTTTCCGTGCTCAGACAGTGGTATTGGCCACCGGCGGCTATGGTCGAGCTTACCTGTCGTGCACATCTGCGCATACCTGCACTGGCGATGGGACCGGGATGGTCTTGCGCGCGGGACTACCCGTCCAGGACATGGAATTTGTGCAGTTCCACCCAACTGGTATCTTCCCGGCGGGCTGCCTTATAACCGAGGGCGCCCGCGGCGAAGGCGGTTACTTGACCAATGCTGAAGGCGAGCGCTTCATGGAACGTTACGCCCCGACTGCCAAGGATCTCGCCAGCCGCGACGTTGTCTCTCGATCGATGACCATGGAGATCAATGCCAGCCGAGGATGCGGCCCGGCGAAGGATCACATATTGCTTCATTTGGAACACCTCGGCGCAGGCCTGCTGCATGAACGCTTACCCGGAATCTCCGAAACCGCGAAGGTGTTCGCGGGCATCGACGTGACGAAGGAACCGATCCCGGTGTTGCCGACGGTGCACTACAACATGGGAGGCATTCCTACGAATGTGCATGCGGAGGTCTTGCGTCCAACCAGGGATGATCCGGATGCAGTGGTGCGGGGCCTGATGGCGGTGGGCGAGGCAGCCTGCGTATCTGTGCATGGTGCCAATCGATTGGGCACCAATTCTCTGTTGGACATCGTGGTCTTCGGGCGCGCCGCGGCACGCCGTGCAGCGGAAACCCTCAAACCGCATGCCGACCAATCGCCTCTCCCGCCGGATGCGGGACTTGCGTCGCTGGACCGGTTCGATCGCGCCCGGAATGCGAAGGGCCAGACCAAGGTTGCGGACCTGCGACTGAGCATGCAGCGCTCGATGCAGGGCCATGCCGCCGTCTTCCGTACCGCGAAGACCCTCACCGAGGGCGTAGAAAGGATGAAAATGGTCTGGAGTGGAATGAGCGACATGTGCGTTTCCGATCGCAGTCTGGTCTGGAACAGCGATCTGATGGAAGCATTGGAGCTTCAAAATCTTCTCAGTAATGCGATGACGACAATTGTCAGCGCTGAAGCCCGAACCGAGAGCCGCGGCGCCCACGCACATGACGACTTTCCTGACCGCGACGATCAGAACTGGTTAAAACATACATTGGCATGGTGTGACGACAGCGGCGATGTCAGCCTCGATTATCGGCCGGTGAAGATGCGGACGCTGACCAATGAAGTCTCTGTGTTTCCGCCAAGTAAGCGCGTTTACTAGTGAGCGCCCGTAGTTATTGGTCAGGATCGTAAGACGATGGTTACTTTCAGTCTTCCCCGGAACAGCCGTATCGACCGGGGCGAAACCTTCAAGGCGCCAGCCGGCACGAAGCGAATCCGAGAATTCAAGGTCTATCGCTGGAGCCCGGACGATGGGAAAAATCCACGAACTGATTCGTATGAGATCGAGTTGGATGCCTGTGGACCCATGGTCCTGGACGCACTAATTAAAATCAAGAATGAGATTGACTCGACACTTACCTTCCGCCGCTCCTGCCGAGAGGGAATCTGCGGCTCCTGTGCGATGAACATTGATGGCGGCAACACCCTTGCTTGCCTCAAGCCGATCGAGGAAGTGAAGGGCGCTGTTAGGATCACCCCTTTGCCCCATATGCCCGTGGTGAAGGATCTAGTTCCAGATCTATCACAGATCTACGCCCAATACAGTTCTGTAAAGCCTTGGATGCAGGCCGATACCCCCGCGCCACCCGATGGTGAGCGCCTGCAAAGCAAGGAAGAGCGCGCTAGGCTCGACGGGATGTGGGAATGTATCTTGTGCTTCTGCTGCTCGACCTCCTGCCCTAGCTACTGGTGGAATGGTGATCGTTATCTTGGCCCGGCCGTGTTGTTGCAGGCCTATCGCTGGATCGTCGATTCGCGCGACGAAGCAACTGGTCAACGCTTAGATGAACTGGAAGACCCGTTCAAGCTGTATCGCTGCCACACGATTTTAAATTGCACCGACACCTGCCCCAAGGGCCTCAACCCGGCGCAAGCGATCGGCGCCATTAAGCAACTGATCGCGCAGCGTGCGGGATGAGGCGCTGGCACCTTCTGACGATCCTGCGTCGACAGGCAGCCGCTGGCGATCACGTGACGACGATTAGAGCGGAGCAGTCGAGCCAGTCGGGTTGATATGCCACTGCTGCGGTTGCCACGCGTCGTTTGCGGAGCGGAAGCGCCCCGTAGCGCGGCAATGGACACACGGTTCAGTCGCGGCAGCCATTGCATCGGTGATGGCGCCTTAACAGTTGCGCGCAGCGATGGCACGTATCTGTTCGGCGGACAAACCGCGTTTGGTTGTTTTACCGCCTCTCTTGCGCGACCTTCGCGGCAGATCCGATCGTTTGCCCTTGAACGATCCCAGAATGAATGTCTCGTCGCCTTCGATGATGCCAGCCAACGTCTTGGGTTGATTGCCAGCCAGAGAGGCCAGGAGCCTGATGCCGCAAGCCAATGCCTGATCACACCCTTCGGCTTTTGGCGCGCTCAACGGCTGCGATCTCGCCGACACAAATTTTAATGGCTGGTCCATCGATCCAAAAAAGTTGACCCCTTGACCGTCTTGCCATCTACGACGCGCGGTTTGCTCAATCGGTCCAACGCCCGCACGCCAGCGGAAAAATCCAGTAGTAATGCAGGCATTTTCCGCTGCGCGGCCGCATGAAGGGTCTTGTGTGTCTGCTTGCCGTGCCAGGGCTTAGCGTCACAGGATTCCGCGGCCGAGATGATGTGCACCAAGCCAAGGTGATCGCCGCGCTGCTTCAGAACCCGACGAACAATCTCCTCCTTTCGGATATGGCTCTTCGCAAGGTGCTCGATCGTGTCCCAGTCGCTGCCAGCGCTGCCGCCCCGTCGCGGAGCCGATCACGCAGCGTCTGAGCAAACGTCGGGTGATCGAAGATGCGAATCTTGCTCCGCATAGCAAACCGGGGCAGCGTCCCGGTGATCACCACCCGGTCGTAGCATGCTATCCGGTCGTCATACCGCTCCATCAGCGATTTGGCTCATCATTGGCATCGTCCGCTGGTGACAGTCTCACGCGGGATGCCACATCAGACCTGTTGGTTGCGGCTCTGCCGGCTTACGGTCTGCAGTTATCTCCAGCCTCACCTCGTCTGCCATTCCACCGGTTGCGCCGGCGGAACCTTCGCCAGCCTCGCCCAGTCGGTGGGGGCTTGTCCCGCCCGCCTCGCTCCAGCAGCGTGCCGATGGCGGCAGCACAGGTGGAAAAGGCAGTGCCCAGCGTCGACCCGCGAACGGGATCGGCAGCGTCACCGCCAGCGACAGCTAATATAAACCGCTGGTATTGACGAAGTGGCCCTGTGAGCGGGACACAGCGTCGCGATACACATATGTATATCTATATGTCGCGCGCCTTGATTTTCCCGCCCAGGCGTCGCTCGACGGTATCGTCGACGCCGATTACCACCACGCCGCTAGTGCAGCATGTCGTTGATTCTGCGGTGGATCTCTGAATCGATGCCTCCGGCAACATCGGAGATGCATCGTGACCGCGCAACAACCTGCCGTGAAGAAGTACATCGTCAAGCTCAGCGGAGAGGAGCGCGAGCGGCTCACGGGTTGATCCAAAAGGGTAAGAGCCCCGCCCGGCAGGTGCTGAAGGCACGTATCTTGCTGAAGGCCGATGCCTCGGAGGCCGGCGAAGCCTGGAGCGATGGCCAGATCGCCGAGGCATTGGATACCAGCATCGACACCATCGCTCGCACGCGCCAGCAACTGGTGGAGGGAGGCATCGACGCCGCCCTGACCCACAAGCACTCGCCGAACTCGGCGAGGCCGCGCATCTTCGACGGCAAAGCCGAGGCCGAGCTGATCGCGCTTGCCTGTTCTCTGCCGCCCAAGGGGCGCAAGCGGTGGACCTTGACGCTGCTGGAAACCGCTGTGGTGGAACTGAACATCGTCGATCGCGCCAGTGACAACACAATCGAGCGGACGCTAAAAAAACACACTCAAGCCCCACCTGCAGAAACAATGGGTGATCCCGCCGGACGCCAACGCCGCTTTCGTGGCCAACATGGAAGACGTACTGGAAGTCTATCAACGCCCGCATGATCCGGCCTGCCCGGTGGTCTGCCTGGACGAGACCTCGAAGCAGCTCATCAAGGAAACCCGCACACCGTTCCCGGCAAAGCCCGGCCAGCCAGCCCGGCACGATTACGAGTACGAGCGTAACGGCACTGCCAACCTGTTCATGCTGTTCGCCCCTCTGGAAGGCTGGCGGCACGTCAAGGTGACGGACCACCATGCCGCCGTGGACTATGCCCAGGCGCTGAAGGAGCTGTCCGACACGCATTTCCCCGACGCCAGCAAGATCGTGCTCGTGCAGGACAATCTCAGCACCCACAAGCCGGCATCACTCTATGAGGCCTTCCCCGCCCCCGAGGCACGTCGCCTCGTCGAGCGGTTCGAGTGGCACTATACCCCCAAGCACGGCAGTTGGCTGGATATGGCGGAAGCTGAACTCAGCGTTCTGTCGCGCCAATGCCTCGATCGGCGCATCCCCGACAAGCAAACTCTCATCGAGGAAGTCGCTGCTTGGCAAGACAGCCGAAACAAGCATCACACCAAGGCAGACTGGCAGTTCACCACCGCCGACGCCCGCGTCAAGCTCAAAAGGCTATACCCCGCAATGTGAGCGACTCAGAACACTAGCCCGTCTTCGCGGATTGGCGGCTTTTTGAGGTCCCCACCCGTTTAGATCAACAGGTTAGCGTAAAAGGTCTTCACTACATCAGCTGATCTGGGCGCTGGCGGTGGTGCTGATTTTGGGTGGGGGTTGGGGCGGCAGGCTGAGCTTGAGTTGGGCCAACAGCAGTTGGAGTTCGGGTTCGGGCTGGGTGTAGCGGCTCAGAAGCAACTCGCGTCCGTCGGTTGTTGGCAGATGGACGTCGATCATCTGAACGGCGGCGAATTTGTCCAAAGCGCGGCGCGCGGTCAGGCCCGGGGCCAGCGCGTGCAGGCGACGCTGCAAGGTGACCTGCAGGCAGTAGGCCAGAAAGGCGATGAAGATGTGCGCTTCGATCCGTTGCTCGTCCTGGTGGAACACTGGACGGATCGCCAAATCCCCTTTCAGGTTCTTGAACGCTTCTTCCACGGCAACAAGCTGGATGTAGTATTGCCACAGCAAAGCGGGGTCGCTCTCGCTGAGATTGGTGCGCGGCAGATAGCGCCCTTCGCGCCGCCGGGTGCGCCACAGGCGAGCGCGATTGAGCGTATAGAGGAACATCGAGCTTTCGCAGTCCATCTCGATGTCGATCAGGCGCCAGGCACCGGGGGCGCGGGATCGCGCGGCACCCAGCTTCATCAGCATTTCCTCGCGCGATATTTCCATCGCCGCCAGTTCGTGCAACCGCTTCCACAGCCATTTCAGTTGCCGCCTGCGCATCGCGCGTTCCTTGGCCACGCGATCGACACTTTCGGCAAACACGTAAACTTCGCCGTCCTGGGGCAGCAGCTTCACCTGCACGCCCTCGCGGGCGAGGGCCCGGGGTTTGTCAACCAGCTGCTTTTCCAGCCGCGAGAGGCGGCCTTTCGGCGTGCCCACCAGATACTGCACCGGCGGGTCACTGGCGCGCATCTCCGCCAGCACCGCTTCGGTCGGGATGCCGCGATCCATCACCCAGATGCGCCGGGCGCGGCCGTAAAGCTCCTGGATCTTATTCAGAAACATCCGCAGCGTCGTGCAATCCGCGGTATTTCCAGGCAGCACCTCGTAGGCCATCGGCAGGCCGTCGGGTGTCACCACAAGGGCGATCACCATTTGTGGGCAATCCGGCCGCTTGTCGCGGCTGTAGCCGTGCCGGCGCTTATCCCCCTCCGGCACGTCCGCAGCGTTGATTTCAAAATAGGTGCTGGTAAAATCGTAGAGCAACACATCAAAATTCGCATTGAACAGGTCGCGCCAGCGCGCCACCAGATGGCGGCACAGATCGGCCTTGTGCTTGAGCAGAAGATCGTGGCACGCGTACAGCTTGTGCGGATCGGCGAGGCCCGCATCGGCACCTAGCAGATCGGCCGTGGTAGTTTGGCCAAACCATGCGCGGTGCAATTTCCACTCGCTGCCCGGCGATCAGCCGATACGAGACCAGAACCTGCAAAACCTGATCCCATTGTGTGCCCTTGCGGCTTGGCGCCAGCCGTTCGGCCCAGAACCGGTCCAGCTCCAGCTCACGCCAGAGTAGCCCGGCCAGCCAGCACGCCCCCATTGCCGCGGCCGGCAAAGCCGCATCTGCGACAGGCGCAACTGCACCACCGACGCATCGGGTGCCACCGCATCGCAGCATTCCTCTGGGAACAACGAAACTGTCTGAGAATGCCCTGTCTCGGCATCGACAATCTCGACGGCGCGACGCCAGGCCGCTGCCTGGGACGCGTTTATTTCGCCCGGATACAGCAAATGGCGCTGCACCACGCGGCCACACCCCACGCGCTGGTTCTCGACCACACTCCAATAGGTGTGCGTTTTGCCGTCTTTCTTCCGTTGGGTCTTGCGCAGGAACATAACGGCCCGAGTCTACCGACCGGGCCGCCGCGCCGGGAATGGGGTAGGTCTTCACTACAGCCGATTCTGGCCGCCCACACAAAAAATGCCTCAGCCTTATCAGATGCTTACTCGTGCCGACCAACACCAAAATCGCATTCTGAGGGGTCGAATCCGCGAAGACGGGCTAGGCGACAGCACCGCGAGGAGATGGAGCGACAATCGACGCGCCACGTCGCGGGGATACCAGCGTGTCCGGTCGAGCACTTCATGGTAGCGGCCGAAACCGTGCCTATCGCCAACCCCATCCCGGGTGACGGTACGCTTGCCGGATGCCACGGCGCCTCCAACCAGCACCAGTAGCTCTGCTATCGAATTCTGAGAAAGCAATTCGGCGGTAGCACGTTGCGGCGCGGGGCCCCGCTGTGATGCACATTGGGCATGGAAACGACATCGCCCCTGACCCCGCCCTCTACCATTCCCGACGCTGACGACGCTCATACGATAGGTCTTGAGAGCGCACGCAGTCCGCGTGTTGAGCTGATCACGCGCGGCGAGCGGCGCCGAAGCTGGACGCCCGAGCAGAAGCGCGAGATCGTTGCCGAGAGCCTCGGTCCCGACCTGACACCGACCGAAGTCGCCCGCAAATACGCGATCAGCAGCGGGCAGCTTTACAAATGGCGAGGTCAAGTCCTCGGTGGACCCGGGCCGCGGCTTGCCCGTTCGACACCGAGCTTTGCACGGGTGGAAATCACGCCAGCGCTTCAGCAATTGGAGGCGCCCGATGCAACTCCCGGGCAAGAGACGGCGTCGTCCGAACCCGCGGTGCCGTCACGCTCGGACGGGCTGATCGAGATCGTGCTGCCCGGCGGTGTGACGCTGCGGGTGGACGCGGGTGTGGATAGCCAAGCCCTGCGCCGGGTGCTGGCCGCGCTGGCGGCCCGATGATCGCGCTGCCGCCAGGGGTGCGGGTCTATCTGGCCTGCGGGACTACGGACATGAGGAAGGGGATGGTGGGTTTGGCGATGCTGGTGCAGCAGAACCTGGCCGACGATCCGTTAAGCGGTGCGCTTTACGCGTTTCGAGGCCGTCGCGCCGGGCTGATTAAGCTGATTTGGCATGACGGCACCGGTCTTTGCATGCTGACGAAGAAACTGGAGCGCGGCCAGTTCGTCTCGCCCTCGACCAGCACGACCGGACGAATTGCCTTGTCTGCGGCGCAACTCGCCGCACTGCTCGATGGCTGTGAATGGCGTGCACCACCGCCACGGCGGATGCCAGAACTGATGGGCTGATCACGCCGGAGTCATTGGCGCCGATTCGGCGGCGTTGCTCATGATGCCCGCGTGCAAATCGATCTCGCCGCACTGCCCGACGATCCAGCAACGTTGCAGCTTATACTGCGCCAGGTGATCGCTGCGGCAGACCAGCAGCACAGCGTCTTGCAGAACGCCGTGCAGCAGCGCGATGCCGAGATCGACAAGCTGCAACTGCTGATCAAGCGTCTGTTGCGCCACCAGTTCGGCCGCCGCTCCGAGCAATTGACCCCCGATCAGTTACAGCTCGGGATCGAGGATCTGGAACAGAGCATCGCCGCCCAGGAGGCCGAGCAGGACGCGGCGGACCCTACGGAGAAGAAACAACAGCGGCGGTCCGGCGCCAAACCCAACCGCAACCACGGCGCGCTGCCCTCGCACCTGCCGCGTTACGAGGTGCTGATCGATGTCGAGCACCGCGACTGCCCCTGCTGCGGTGGTGCCCTGCACGTGATCGACGAAGTGCGCAGCGAGCAACTTGACATCGTGCCCGCGCAACTGCGGGTGCGCGTCAACCCGCCGTCCGCGCTACGCCTGCCGGACCTGCGAAGGCACCGTGGTGGTCGCGCCTGCTCCGGAGCGACCAATCGACGGCGGCATGGCCACCGAGGCGATGATCGCGCATGTGCTGGTCAGCAAGTTCTGTGATTCGCTGCCGCTGTATCGGCAGTCGAAGATGCTGCAGCGCCAGGGCATCACCTTAGACCGTTCCACCTTGAGCAACTGGGTGGGCCGCGCCTGCTGGTGGTTGACCCCGCTCTATGACCTCATGCTCGGCACCGCGCTGTCGTGCCCCAAACTGTTCGCCGACGACACCACGCTGCCGGTGCTTGATCCCGGCCGTGGCCGGACCAAGACCGGGCGGCTGTGGTGCTACGCGGTCGATGATCGGCCGTGGGCCGGAGCCACCCATCCAATTGCCGTCTACGTCTACTCCCAGGATCGCAAAGGCGCGCATCCGGCCGAGCACCTGGCCGGGTTCCGCGGCGTGCTTCAGGTCGATGGCTATGCCGAATTCAAGCGGCTGGCCGGGGTTCGTGCGGATGCCTCGGTGTCGCTGGCGTTTTGCTGGACGCACATGCGGCGGAAATTCTACGACTTCCATGCCTCTACCAAGTCGCCGCTCGCAGCCGAGGTGCTGGCGCGCATTCGCTCACTCTACGAGATCGAGGCCGAGATCCGCGGCCATCCCGCCGACTATCGAAGGCAAGTACGGCAAGAGCGAAGTCGTCCCATCGTGGATGCCCTGCACGCCTGGCTTGAGGACCACGTCGGGCGCGTGTCTGCCGCCTCGGACCTGGCGGAGGCGATCCGCTATGCGCTGCGGCATTGGTCCGGCCTGCTGGTGTTCCTTGACGATGGCCGGGTCGAGATGGACACCAACTCCGTCGAACGGGCGATTCGGCCGATCACGTTGAACCGCAAGAATGCGTTATTTGCGGGCAACGATGGCGGAGCGGTTCATTGGGCCGTTGCCCTGACGCTGATCCAGACGGCACTATGCCGCATACGGCATAGTGCCGTTTATGCCGCCCGCCGAACTATGCCGAACGGTTTTGGAATGGTGCACGGTTGTCGAGATGCTGTGGGCTGTCACGTGGCCGTTGGCTCCGTTCCATTCGGCATAGTTTAGCCCGAACTTTACCGCCTTTTCGACGCAAGCCATTGATACGACTCTAAACCCAAACCGCGCTCTGTCTACGCTGCCGCCAATTCCACCTCCAGCAAGCTGAACGCCCGTCGCTGCACCGGCGTGGGTGTGGCGTGAATGGTCAGCGTTTTGTGTTCTCCGAAGCAGACGGTGTTGCGGGTCAGGGTTGCCAGATCGTCCAGCAGGGTGCGGAAGCTGTGCACCGGCTGGACGTCGGCGTTGCCGAGCTCGCTGCGCTGGGTGGACGCCTTCCGGTGAGCCGCCTTCGAGACCTCGGCCTTTGCCACCGGCGACGTCCGCCCGGTCTCGGCGGAGGCACGGTCATGGTCGTCGAACAGCATCGGTGCCAACGGCTGGCGCATGTGCCATTCCAGATAATACGCCAGCATGCACAGCAGGACATGCGCCCGCACCCGTGGCGCGGTCCAGTGAAACACCGGCCGCAGCTCCAGATCGACGGTCTTGATGCAGCGGAACGCGCGCTCCACCTGGGCGAGGCTCTTGTAGGCCCGCACCGTGGCGGCGGCATCCGCCTGCTGTGGCGGAAGGCTGGTGCGCAGCACGTAGAACCCGTCGAGCCGGGCCTCATCGGCGATCGCCTCGGTTTTGCGGGTAAAGCTGAACGCATCGTCGGTGATGGTCAGCGCGAAATGCTTGGCCATTTTCCGCTTGCCCATGACCGCGCCGACCGCCTTGCCAATCGCGCCGGCCCCGCGCAGCGGGTTCTTCTCGCGCTCCACCCGGGCCTGGACCTTGCTCAGGTCCGCCTCGGTGAGCGCCAGCGGTTCGTCGCGCTTGCGCCGTCGTTCCTCGGCCAGCAGCGGGTTCTTGCACACCACCAGCCGCTCATCCGGATAGTCCGGGCTGCTGATCTCCGCCATATCACGTGTGTCGAACAGGGAGAATTGCAGCGCGCCGGCTTCTGCCAGTTGCTGGATCGCCGGCCCACGCAGCGCCGTGATCCAGTCGAGACCGGCCGGGCGCAGGGTTTGCTCGATCCGTGCGGTGGTGAGCATGCCGCGGTCACCGACCAGGACGACGTGGCGCAGCCGGAAGCGCTGCTTCAGCTTGGCGACCTGAGCCGCGACGGTGGCCGGATCGGCAGTGTTGCCCTCGAACACCTCGACCGCGACCGGACAACCGTCCGCCGCACACATCAGGCCGATCACCAGCTGCGGCCGGTCACCGCGGCTGTCGCGGCTGTAGCCGTGGCGGGCCAGTGGACAGCAGCGTCCCTCGAGGTAGGTGGAAGTGACATCGTAGAGCACCAGCATGCCGTTCTTGAGATGACGGCGGGCGAGGCTGTTTTCGATGAAGCTCTGCTCGCTGCCGAGCCAGTCGAGGGTGGTGTAGACCTCGCGCGCGGTGACGCTGCCGAGGCCAAGCGTCTCGCCCAGCGGGTGGCTGGCGGTGGCGGTGTCGAGCATCCGCGCTGTCGCCAGTTTCGCCGCCGGGTCGAGCAGCCTGGCGACGATAAGAGCCAACGCCAGATCGCGCCTGCGCTGGGGGGCACGGCGGGGCAGCAGATCGTCGAGGCCGATGCGCCGGGCGGTGGTTAAGGCCGCCAGCACGTGGCCATGCGGGAGGGAGCGGCGGATTTCGAAGCCGTTGCTGCCGACCGGGGCCAGCTTGTCGCCACGCAGCACGGCGCGGAACAGCTCGATCCGTTCGCTGGGCCAATCGGATAGATTGGCCAATGTGCGGTTCTTGGTCTTGCCGGCTTCGCGGTAGCTTTCGCGCAGCAGGACGGCGGGCGGGGAGCCTCGGTTGGGAATGGTTGCCACATACATGCGCGAAGAGCATCATACCGATTCGCGTCGTGTCAAGTATCTTTTGGCATATTACATGACTGCAAACTTTATCATAAATGTGTTAAATCAATATTTGAGATCAAAACCGCGCAAAGTTCGGACTAAAATCCATGCCGTCGCGGGAACCCTTATGATAACGCCAAGGCCGAGAGCTTCATGAAGACCCTGAAGGTTGAGGCAGTTTACTTGGCAGCCTATGAAACCTTCGAGGACGTTACCGCAGATCTTCCCCGCTTCATC
>CAWFNN010000019.1:0-12657 GCA_963817185.1 uncultured Alphaproteobacteria bacterium
CCTTTTAGGAGGTAGACATGCAGATGACCGGAATGCTGTATGGATCCAGGCTTCTCAGCCACGTCGATTTCCCAAGCTCCGAAGTGCTGGGACCGGATGCAAGCGAAGACGACATCCAGGATCTCATTGCCCGTCACAAGCTGATCTTCATCAAACCATTGTTCAAGGGCGGCGTCGGCAAGAAGGGAAAGTCCGGCCTGATCGGCCAGGCCCGTGACCTCAAGACGGCATTGCAGGAGAAGGAGCGTCTGTATTTCGCCACCCATCGCCACGGCAATGTCGTCGCGAAGGCCAACGGCGTGACCTTCGAGGCCGGCGTCCCGGCCGAGCGTGAAGTCTATTTCGCGATCAGCGATTCGACCGAATTCCGCGCTCCCGCCATGACTTTGACCCATGTGGGAGGCATCGACATCGAGGAGCTCGACAAGGGGCAGATCGCGCGGGTCCCGTTCGAGGCCCTGACCGGTCTCAAAGCCTTCGTCGTCGCCAATGCGTTGACCGATATCGGCGCGCCGAAGGAGATCATTTCGCCACTGGTCCAGCATTTGCCGAAGCTGTGGGAACTGGTCCACCACTACGGCATGACGACGCTGGAATTGAACCCGATCCGCATGCGGCCGGCCGGTGACGGCCGCCTTACGCCGGTCGCCTGTGACTTCAAATGCGGCTTCGACCGGGACGACCCGCGGTGGATGCGACTCGATCTACCCAACCACCTGTTCACGGCCGATACCTCCGATTTCGAGCATGAAATCAATCAGTTGCGAACGCACCAGGGTCAGTCGGACGTCTTCGTCATCAACGACAAAGGCACGATCCTGGCCCCGACCTTCGGCGGGGGGGCGAATTCGCTGGTCACCGAGGTGCTGGGCGAGGCCGCGATCATTTCGTCCGACTTCGGCGGCAATCCGCCCTATGGGAAGATGAAGGCGGTCGCCGGGATCTGTTATAAGCACTGGCTCAAGCAGACCAACGTGCTGTTCATCATCGGGGGAAAGTCGAACAACACGGACATCTACGAGACGTTTCGCTCAATGGGCGATGCGTTGCGGGAGCATTTCAGCCAGTATGGTCCCACACCACTCTACGTTGTTGTCGGACGCGGCGGGCCCAATCTGGTTCGCGGCATGGGCTCCCTGGCCGAGACCTGCGACTCCCTCGGCATTCCGTATCGACTTTTCGGCTTCGACAGCGCGATTTCCGAGGTCGTCAACTACGCAAAGAAGGTCGACGAATGGATGCGCGCTGAAGGCCGCGCCCAGATCGCCGCGAGCCTCGGCTTGAAGTCCTTCTGACTTTTTGATCGGAGACAGACATGTTCAAGGCAGGCATCGCTGGATTTCCGTATTACCTCGGCGTCAACTCGCTCGAACAGGTCGCGACCCGAGCGGACCGGGTGTGCGTGCTGAATATCCTGGGCGGCGAATTGCGGCAGGTCACGCCCGTGAGCCACGCGTTTTCCGGCGGCAACGTCGTGTTCGGCACGTCGCCGGGAAGGCGGGGACAGACGTTGCCGACGCCGATTGGCGAGATCCCGGTCTATGACAACGTCCGGGAGGGTCTCGATGATGGCCTGACGTTCGATACCGGCGTGGTCTATCTGCCGCCGTCCGGCGTTCGCGACGGGGTGGCGGAGCTGATCCGCGTCAATCCGGAGCTGAAGAAGATCGTGATGATCACCGAGAAGATCGCGGTGCATGACGCTCGGGAAGTCCGTGCCCTGGGACAGGCGAACGGCATCGATATCTTCGGCGCGAATTGCCTCGGCGTGGCGGATTCCTGGAACCGCGTGCGCATCGGCGGTGCCCTCGGGGGTGACAACCCCGAAGAGGTCCTGCTCAAGGGTTCGATCGCCATCTTCTCCAATTCGGGTGGCTTTACCACGACCATCGCTCAGTACCTCACGACCGAAGGCTGGGGCACGACCACGCTGATATCCTCGGGCAAGGACGTCTACATCCATTATGCCGCCCCCGACTTCAATCACGCGCTATCCAACGATCCGAGGACCAAGGCCGCGGTGCTCTATGCCGAACCGGGCGGCTACTATGAGTATGGCCTTGAGTTTCACAAGCCCGTCGTCGCCTGCGTGGTGGGCCGCTGGAAGTCGAAGCTCACGCGTGCCGTCGGCCACGCCGGCGCGATGGCCGGCTCCGGCGACAGGGCCGAGGACAAGGAGCGTTGGTTCATGGAGGCTTTCGGCGTCGACGCGATCTTCACGCCGGAACGGCCTGTCGTCTCCGCGCGGGGGGCTGTCGTCACCAACATCTCGCATATTCCGCTGGCGCTGACCGCGGTGATGAAATGCAACGACATCACACCGGATTTTCCGGCGCGCGGCACCCTGTTGCTGAAGCCCTGGATCGCCAACGACCAGGGGCTGCGGCTGCCGCAGTACCTCGCGATCCCGACCGTCGAGGCTGTCGCTCCCTACAATGAGCAGATCAAGGCGCTGGCCCTGCAGGTCGGCGCGGTGATTCCGCGGCAGTCGATGAAGGACAAATCCGGGGCGTCGGTCATGGATCCCAAGACGCAGGTCACAAGCGTCCACGGGCACTCGGTCCTCGACCTCGCGCTGGAGCCGCTGGAGGCAAACTTCGCGCTGCCGCTGGTTCACGAGTCCGCCGGTGAAAATGACCGGGCCATGCTCGATATAGCGGTCGCGGCCGAAATGAATCTGGTTGGCGACCCGGCGCTCTTGGCCGCCGACGCGGCGCGCGACGCCGGAAATTCGCCCAATACCGTCATGGCAGCCGCCGCGTCCATCATCGGTCCGAAACGCATCGAACGGGCGCTGGTATGTACCAAGACCTTGATCGATCTGTTCGCGTTTTCCGGGCTGCGCGACAGCCGGGATGAGGGCTTTGATTTCAGTTCGATCAAGATCGATGGGACGACCAGGGATCTGTTCCTGGCGACGGCTGCCGACGCCGACGATCCACGACCTGAGGCAATGCTGCAGGCGGTACGGCAACGCGGCGGCATCGCTGTTCTGAAGGCCTTGATCGATCTGTTCGCGTTGTCCGGGCTGCGCGACAGCCGGGATGAGAGCTTTGATTTCAGCTCGATCGAGATCGATAGGACGACCCGGGACCTGTTCCTGGCGACTTCTGCCGACGCCGACGATCCACGACCTGAGGCAATGCTGCAGGCGGTGCGGCAACGGGGCGGCAAGTCGCTGTTCCTGAAATTCGTGGAGTCGCTCGGTGGCCGTCCGTCGCGTGATGCGATCCTGGCGGCGATCGCCACCACCCTGGCGTGGGGCCCGCTGATGCGCAAACGGATCTCGCGGATCACGGCGGAAACACTGCCGTGGTATCTGCGGCTCTATGGGGTGATGATCGGCGCCTCCATTCCCGGACATTACCATCAGCACGGCAGTCTCCGCGGCATCCCGCGCGAAGAGCGCTTCGGCCGCTGGAGCATGGCGGATTTCCTGTTCCTCGCCCTCACCGGCAAGAAACCGAGCGCTGCCGAGGCACTGCCGCTGCAGATCCTGATCGGGCTTTTGATCTCGAACGGCCCCGGCGCGATCACGTCCCAGGGCGCCAAGGGCGCGGTTGCCGCCGACGGCCCGCAGACGCCCGGCCGGGTTCAGATCAACAAGGCCATGATCGGCTTCCTGACCCACAGCGGCTACAGCCACGGGGGCAATGGTTTTGAAGGCATGTCTTTCCTGCTGGAACGGTTCAAGGGCATCGACCTGAAGGATCCGACCGATCCGAATCATGGCCTCGATCTCAAATCGATGGCGACCGCGTTCGCCGAACAATACAAGGCGGAGAAAAGCCAGTCGACGGAGGAGGGTCTTAGCGGGCCGCGCGCGTTGCCTGGCGTGCATCATCCCGTTTTCAGAGGCAAACCAGTCAACTACGACCCGCGCGAGCAATTCATCGCCGCGTTCATGGCCAAGCGTGGCGACTACAATGTGTTCCACGCCTACTATCGGGAGCTTGTCCAGGCGCTGTATGCGACCGGCGCCTCGCGTTACGTATTTTGCGTGAATGTCGATGCGGTCATCGCGGCGATGCTTCTCGCTCTCCTGTGGAACGACTACAGGACCGGAACGCTGACCGACAAAAATCTGGAAACAGCGGCGTTCAACGTGTTCCTGTATGGCCGTATGATCGGTGCCGCCGCCGAGATCGACGATCATCTCAATCGCGGCAGAAACATGGATACGCGAACGCCCGTGGATCAATGCGGATTTGTGGTGTGATGCCCGCCGTGGCAGCCTGCTGAAGCCGGCAACCCAGCCGGATATCAACATGGCGAGGCCCCTCGGATGGCTCTGCCAGCCAAAGAAGCAACAAAACACCTCCCGCTCGCCGGGGGGACGGGAGGGGAAGCGATGGATATGGTCCGCGATCAAGATCCGGTCGAAACGCGGGAGTGGCGTGACGCACTCGGGTCGGTGCTGGCGTTCGAAGGGTCGCAACGGGTTCATCATCTTCTCGGCGAACTGATGGATGAGGCGCAGCGGCAAGGCGCGCCCATCCCATTCTCCGCCACCACACCGTATCTGAACACGATAGCGCCGGCTCAGGAGCCGCATTATCCGGGCGACCGCGACATCGAGCATCGCATCCGTTCCCTGGTGCGCTGGAACGCGATGGCGATCGTGTTGCGGGCGAACAAGACCTCCAGTGAGTTGGGCGGCCATATCGCGAGCTTCCAGTCGGCGGCGCTGCTCTACGACATCGGCATGATGCATTTCTGGCATGGCGAGAGCGAGACGCATGGCGGCGACCTGATCTACATGCAGGGCCACTCCTCGCCGGGCTTCTATGCGCGCGCCTTCGTCGAAGGGCGGCTTTCGGAGGCGCAATTGCTGGCCTTCCGCCAGGAAGCGGACGGCACGGGCATCTCCTCCTATCCGCATCCCTGGCTGATGCCGGCGTTCTGGCAGTTCCCCACCGTGTCGATGGGCCTCGGCCCGTTGATGGCGATCTACCAGGCGCGGTTCCTGAAGTATCTCCATTGCCGCGGCCTGGCCGAGACCGAGGGTCGCAAGGTCTGGGCCTTCCTGGGCGACGGCGAGACGGACGAGCCGGAGAGCCTGGGCGCGATCGGGATGGCCTCGCGGGAGAGACTCGATAACCTGATCTTCGTCATCAACTGCAACCTGCAGCGGCTGGACGGGCCGGTGCGCGGCAACGGCAAGATCATCCAGGAGTTGGAAGGCACGTTCCGCGGCGCCGGCTGGAACGTCATCAAGGTGATCTGGGGCAGCGGCTGGGACCGCCTGCTGGCGCGCGACACCAGCGGGATCCTGCTGCGCCGGATGGAGGAGTGCGTCGACGGCGAATACCAGGATTTCAAGTCGAAGAACGGCGCCTATGTGCGCGAACATTTCTTCGGCAAGTATCCCGAACTGCGGGCGATGGTCGCGGACATGTCCGACGACGAGATCTGGGCCCTGGCGCGCGGCGGGCACGATCCAAGCAAGGTCTATGCCGCCTACCACGCGGCGGTGAACACCAAGGGCCGTCCGACCGTCATTCTGGCCAAGACGATCAAGGGCTACGGCATGGGCGAGGCCGGCGAAGGGCAGAATATCACCCATCAGCAGAAGAAGATGGGCGAACACGCCCTGCACGAGTTCCGCGACCGCTTCGGCCTGCCGATCTCCGATGAACAGCTCAAGGACATCCCCTTCATCCGCCCGCCCGAGGACAGCCCCGAGGCGCGCTATCTGCGCGAGCGGCGCGCGGCGCTCGGCGGTTTTCTGCCGGCGCGCCGGCGCACGTCGGACGCGCTGCCGGTGCCGCCGCTCTCTGCCTTCGAGGCGCAACTGAAAAGCAGCGAAGGACGAACGATCTCCACCACGATGGCATTCGTGCGGATCCTCAACACGCTGCTGCGCGACAAGGCGATCGGCAAGCGCATCGTGCCGATCGTGCCCGACGAAAGCCGCACCTTCGGTATGGAGGGCATGTTCCGGCAATTCGGCATCTTCAGCCAGGTCGGTCAGCTCTACCGGCCGGAGGATGCCAACCAGTTGATGTATTACAAGGAGGACCAGAAGGGACAGATTCTCCAGGAGGGCCTGAACGAGCCTGGCGCGATCTGTTCCTGGATCGCCGCGGCGACGTCCTACAGCAGCAACAACACGCCGATGATCCCGTTCTACATCTACTATTCGATGTTCGGCTTCCAGCGCGTCGGCGACTTCACCTGGGCTGCCGGCGACATGCGGGCGCGTGGCTTCCTGCTGGGGGCAACCGCCGGGCGCACCACGCTGAACGGCGAGGGGCTGCAGCACGAGGACGGCCACAGCCACATCATCTCCGCCACCATCCCGAATTGCATCTCGTACGATCCCACCTTCAGCTACGAGGTGGCGGTGATCGTTCAGGACGGCCTGCGGCGGATGTACGCCGAACAGGAGGATGTCTTTTATTACATCACCCTGATGAATGAGAACTACGAGCATCCGGCGATGCCGGAGGACGCACAGGACGGCATCCTGAAGGGGATGTACCTGCTGCATGACGCCGGCGCGGCGAGCGGCTTGCGGGTGCAATTGCTGGGCAGCGGCACGATTCTGCGCGAAGTGATCGCGGCCGCCGCGTTGCTGGCCGAGTTCGGCGTTTCGGCCGATATCTGGAGCTGCCCAAGCTTTACCGAGTTGCGCCGTGACGGGCTGGCGGCGGAGCGTTGGAACCTGCTGCATCCCGACCAGCCCGCGCGCAAATCCCATGTCGAGCACTGCCTGGACGGGCGCGAGGGCCCGGCGGTTGCCGCCACCGACTATATGAAGTCGTTCGCCGAGCAGATCCGGCCTTTCGTCGGGCGCCGCTACCACGTGCTGGGAACCGACGGTTTCGGGCGTTCGGATTATCGACGGAAGCTGCGCGCCTTCTTCGAGGTGGACCGGCGCTATGTCGCGCTGGCGGCGCTGAAGGCGCTGGCGGACGACGGCAAGTTGGCGGCCGCGGTGGTGGCGCAAGCGCTGCGGACATTCGAGATCGATCCGGAAAAGCCCGACCCGACCAAGGTCTGACGGCATCCGTTCGCGAAAAACAACAAGCAGCGCAGAGGCGATGGCCGCGCGCGCAGACAGGGGAGAGCAACGTGGCGGCCACGGAAGTCAAAGTGCCCGACATCGGGGATTTCAAGGACGTGCCCATTATCGAGATTCACGTGAAGGCAGGGGACACGGTCAACGCCGAAGACCCCTTGCTGACGCTGGAATCCGACAAGGCGACAATGGATGTGCCGGCGCCGCGAGGCGGCACGGTCGAAGCGGTGCTGGTGAAGATTGGCGATCGGGTCGGTGAAGGCACGCCCATTCTGCGGCTGAAAGGCAGCGAGGAGGGCGCGCTGAGCCAACCGCCGTCGCTGCTGTCGCAGCAGGAGCCGCCGCCCGGTGCGCGGCAGGCTGTCGCGGAGCCGGCGACGCCGGCATTGGGCACGCCGGCATTGGGCACGCCGGCATTGGGCACGCCGGCATCTGGCGCGGCGGATTTCAGCCAGGTGCATGCAAGCCCTGGCGTGCGCCGCGCGGCGCGCGAATTGGGCGTCGATCTCGGCAAGGTGACGGGCACCGGCGAGAAGGGACGCATCACCCGCGAGGACGTGCTGACCTTTCTGCGCGGCCCGGCGATTCCGGCAGCGTCTGCCGCACCTTCCGCCGGGGCGGGTATTCCCGAGATCCCGGCGCAGGATTTCTCGAAATTCGGTCCGATCGAAATCAAGCCGCTGTCGCGCATCAAGCGCCTGTCCGGGCCGTTCCTGCATCGCGCCTGGCTCAACATCCCGCATGTCACGCAGAACGACGAAGCGGACATCACCGAGCTTGAAAAATACCGCAAGGAGCTGGATGGGGCGGCGAAGGACGCGGGCTACCGCGTGACGCTGCTTGCTTTCCTGCTGAAGGCCAGCGTTTCCTGCCTCAAACAGTTCCCGGAGTTCAATGCGTCGCTGTCACCGGAGAAGGACGCGCTGATCTACAAGCGCTACTACCACCTCGGCATCGCCGTCGACACGCCGGACGGACTGGTGGTGCCGGTGATCCGCGATGTCGATCGCAAGGGCATCACCGAACTCAGCCAGGAAATGGGCGCGATCTCCAAGAAGGCGCGCGACGGAAAACTGGCGCCCACCGACATGCAGGGCGCCACCTTCACGATCTCGTCGCTCGGCGGGATCGGCGGCACCGGCTTCACGCCCATCGTGAATGCGCCCGAGGTGGCGATCCTCGGTGTCGTGCGGTCGAAGATGGCGCCCGTCTGGGATGGCACGGAGTTCCGGCCGCGGCTGATGCTGCCGCTGTCGCTTTCTTACGATCATCGCGTCATTGACGGCGCCCTCGGCGCACGCTTCGCGCGTCAGCTCTGCTACGTCCTTGAGGACGTGCGGCGGCTGGTACTCTGAGCGGGACGGGGCAAAGCCAATGGCAACGATCGACATCAGGGTTCCCGATATCGGCGACTTCAAGGACGTCCCGATCATCGAAGTGCATGTGAAACCCGGCGACCAGGTCAACGCCGAGGATCCGGTGGTGACGCTCGAATCCGACAAGGCGACGATGGACGTGCCCGTGCCGCAGGCCGGGACGGTCGCCGAGGTGCTGGTCAAGATCGGCGACCGGGTCAGTGCGGGCACCGCGATCCTTCGCCTCGACCCAGGCGCCGAAGCGCCGGCGGCCGTGACCCCGGTGTCGGCCGCGACACCGGCCCCTTCCGCCGAACCGCGCGGCGACCTTCACGCCGAGGTGCTGGTGCTGGGCGCCGGACCGGGCGGTTACAGCGCCGCCTTCCGCGCCGCCGATCTCGGCAAGCGGGTCGTGCTGGTCGATCGCTGGCCGACGCTTGGCGGGGTGTGCCTCAATGTCGGCTGCATCCCTTCGAAGGCGCTGCTGCACGTGGCGAAGGTGATCGCCGAATCGCACGAGATGGCGACGAGCGGCATCAGCTTCAGCGCGCCTGCCATCGACATCGACAAGCTGCGCGGCTGGAAGGACGGCGTGGTGAAGCGCCTGACCGGCGGGTTGGCGGGTCTGGCCAAGGCACGCAAGGTGACGGTGGTCGAGGGCACCGGCAGGTTCGTTTCGCCCAACCAGATCGAAGTGACCGGCACGGACGGCGCGACCAAGACCGTCAGCTTCGATCAGGCGATCATTGCCGCGGGATCGGAGCCGGTCACCCTGCCGTTTATCCCGCATGACGACCCGCGTGTCATCGACAGCACGGGCGCCTTGGAACTGGACGGCATCCCCAAACGGCTGCTGGTGCTGGGCGGCGGCATCATCGGGTTGGAGATGGCCACCGTCTATCAGGCGCTCGGGTCGAAGATCACGGTCGTGGAACTGATGGACCAGATCATCCCGGGTGTGGACAAGGACATCGTCACGCCGTTGATGAAGCGCATCGAGAAGCAGTACGAGGCGATCCACCTCAAGACCAAAGTGACGAAGGTGGAGGCCACCGAAGCGGGCCTGGTGGCGCACTTCGAGGGCGGCAAGGCCCCGCCTACCGATATCTTCGACAAGATCCTGGTCGCGGTGGGGCGCCGGCCGAACGGCAAGCAGATCGCCGCCGAGAAAGCCGGCGTGGCGGTGGATGAGCGTGGCTTCATCGCGGTGGACAAACAGATGCGCACCAACGTGGCGCATATCTTCGCCATCGGCGACATCGTCGGCCAGCCGATGCTGGCCCATAAGGCCACGCATGAAGGCCATGTCGCCGCCGAGGCCGCCGCCGGCCAGCCGAGCTTCTTCGATGCCAAGGCGATTCCCTCAGTTGCCTATACCGACCCGGAGGTCGCCTGGGTGGGGCTGACCGAGAACGAGGCCCGCGCCAAGGGAATCAAGTTCGGCAAGGGCGTGTTCCCCTGGGCCGCCAGTGGCCGCTCGCTGTCGATCGGCCGTGACGAGGGCGTGACGAAGGTGTTGTTCGACGAGGCGACACATCGCCTGATCGGCTGTGGCATCGTCGGCCCCAATGCCGGCGATCTGATCGCCGAAGCCACGCTTGCCATCGAGATGGGCGCGGATGCCGCGGATATCGGCCTCACGATCCACCCGCATCCCACCCTCTCCGAGACAATCGGGATGGCGGCGGAGATGTACGAGGGAACGATCACCGACCTGATCGCACCGAAGAAGAAGTAAACAGGGAAACAAACCCCGGACGGAAACGAAATTGGCTGAGGATCTGCGGGACCAGCTCACCGTGGCTGCCATCGGTGCCACCGCTATGACGACACAAGGCTAGATCTCGGTGACCCCGGTCAAGACCAAGTGAATATGACGGCGCTCACCGCCGTCGAAGGCGGGTGTGCGCTGGGGGCAGTATTAGATGCGGGCAGAAAGGATGCGGTCCGTATAAGAAATAAGGGAAACGGCTATGTCGGTTAAGTCAGGCAGCGCGGCAGTGGTTCACAAACGGAAATGGTATCACCACCTCTATGTGCAGGTACTGACCGCGATCGTGATCGGTGCTCTGCTCGGATTTTTTTATCCGAGCTACGGCGCCGCGATGAAACCGCTTGGCGACGCCTTCATCGCCGCGATCCGGATGGTGATCGCGCCGATCATCTTCTGCACCGTCGTGCACGGCATCGCCAGCATGAAAGACATGAGGAAGGTCGGCCGGGTCGGGCTGAAGGCGCTGATCTATTTCGAGGTCATGACGACGGTGGCGCTGGCCATCGGCCTCGTCATCGCCAATGTGTGGCAGCCCGGTGCCGGCGTGCACGCCAATCTGGGGGCGATCGACACCAAATCGATCCAGACCTTCACGACCGCGGCGCAGAAAACAGGTGCGGTTGACTATCTGCTGCACATCATTCCGGTCAGTGCGATCGGCGCCTTCGCCGAGGGCGAGATCATCCAGGTCCTGTTCTTCGCCATTCTGTTCGCCTTCGCCCTCTCGCTGATGGGCGAGACGGGCAAGCCCCTGCTGCGGCTGATCGATATCGCCTCGCATGTGCTGTTCGGCATCATCGCGATCGTCATGCGGGCGGCGCCGCTGGGTGCCTTCGGCGCGATGGCCTTCACCATCGGCCGCTTTGGCATCGGCACGCTGGTCGAACTCGGTCAGCTTATGGCGAGTGTCTATGCAACATGCCTGATCTTCATCTTCCTCGTGCTGGGCGCCGTTTGCTGGGTCTGCGGCTTTAGCATTTTGAAGTTCATCCGCTACATCAAGGAAGAGCTCCTGATCGTGCTCGGCACCTCCTCCTCGGAATCGGTGATGCCGCGGATGATGGCCAAGATGGAGAATCTGGGCTGCGAGGAATCCGTGGTCGGTCTCGTCATACCCGCCGGTTACTCCTTCAATCTCGACGGTACCTGCATCTATCTGACAATGGCGGTGCTGTTCCTGGGGCAGGCGACGGACACGGCGCTCACCCTGGGCGACCAGATCGGCATTCTCGGTGTGCTGCTACTCACCTCGAAGGGAGCGGCGGGGGTCACCGGCAGTGGGTTCATCGTGCTCGCCGCGACGTTGGGCTCGACCGGTGCCATTCCGATTGCCAGCATCGCGCTGATCTTGGGCGTTGACCGCTTCATGTCCGAGGCGCGGGCGCTGACCAACCTGATCGGCAACGGCGTGGCGACCGTCGTGGTCGCAAGGTGGGAAGGGACGCTGGATATCGCGCGGATGCAGGCCCGGTTGGACCAGGAGAACGATCTCGCGGCCGACGAGCCGGAGAGCGGCCTGCCCGCGCCCGAGCCATTGCTGCCGCAAGCCAGTTCCGGCCCGGCGCGGCCGTAGCTGGACTCCGAAGGCCGGCGCGTCACGACAAGCAGGGGGTCCGCCAGCCGGTCGATGCCGTAGCGAGTCAAATCGCAACCGGTCAGATTGTGCTGATCGACCATGACGGACAATCCTCGCTCACCCATGTGAGCGAGGACGACGAGCGGGGAGCAGCTGAGGGGCTGACGCAGGTACTGAGAACCGCTCCTCATCAGAAGGCCCTCCGTTACTTCTTCCGCTTTTTATCCTTTTTCGCCTTCTTGACCGGCTCCCCGCTGCTGGCCGGAGCGATCCTCTCAATTGGCGGAAAGGGTTCGGCGAGTTGAGCCACGCTACCACCCACGTTGGAGGGAAGGGACGCCGCGGACGATGCCGGCGTCGCATCGCTTACCTCATCCGCTATACGGGACATCTCACGTACGACCTCGGCGGACGTTGGCGCGTCACTGTCGTCGGGTAAATCAACCGTCAGGCTTGCGAGGAACTCCACCATAGCCACGACGTGGGCAAGGTTAACCGTCGCCATGGTCGCTCCCGGCACGGGCATTCCGAGAAAGTGTTTCGACCGCCAGGCCAGGTCAGCGCCTTCTGGCACGCCCGCGTTGTCGAGTGAGACATCAAGCAGGATTACCCCGTCCGATGAGTGATGCACGGCACCGATCGACGTGATCCGCATTACATCACCGGTTGTGAGCAGAAGCCCAAACCTGCCGTGCAAGCCGACTAGACGTCTCCCGAGCCAAGCCGGCAACAAGGTGGCGGCCTCGTCGACATCGGTAACTCGCGTCCACGTCACGGGCGTTCCTCCCAATCCGGCGGACCAGAGGCGGTTTGGCCGGGTGCAAAGGGTCTTAGCGGCCCGCTCGAAGTATTGTCACCTTCGGGCCGCGACGAGCCGCAGCAGCAATAGGAATGATCAGCAAACTCTCCGCCGCCTGACGCGTTAGCC